>OZ244068.1:0-2637500 GCA_965215615.1 Vicinamibacteria bacterium
GTGGGCTACGACCCGGGGTACTACTTCCTCGAGTTCGACACCTTCCTCGACGCGCCGGGCAACGAGGAACTACTGGCCCAGCTCGTGGCCCTCCGCGGCCGCTAAGCCGCTCCCTCGTAGCGCTCCCGGATCGTCTCGACTCGCTGCCGGTTGACCCCGGCATCCCACCCTCCCCAGCGCGCCGCCGACCGGACGTGGATCACCCCGTCCTCGCGCCAGAGTGCGAACTCCAGATCGTCCACGAAGCCGATCCGCGAGCTGCACTCGGCGCGGAAGTAATCGTCGGTCGCGGCGACGATCTCGGTGCGCGGCAACTCTTCCACCAGCTTCTTGAGGCGGGCGAACGCGGCCTCCGGTTCACCCCGGATCGGGAACGGATCCGTCCGGTTGCGAGGGGGGCCTTCGGTGTTGCTCGAAACGCAGTTCCAGAGCCTCGGACACGGAGGAAGGGATACGGGCATCGGGTGGATTCTCTCTCCCCGCGCCGCTGGTAGGATTGCGGGCCGCCGGGAGGACCGCCATGGGACGGGGAAAGATTGGCCCGAAAGGTTACCGATCGTTCGGATACCTGACTCCGGGAGTGGACTTTCCCGAGCGGGAGGTGGTGGAAGATGCCGGGCTCTTTCCCTCCCGCCCGGTTCCGCTCGCGCCCGACGAGGAAGAGCGGGCGGACCGGCTCGCGCACGATCTGGTGCTGGTCTCGCTCCACGAACACCTCGGCTCCTTCCCCCGGAACATCGCGGAGACCCCCGACTACGTCCGCGACGGCCGGGTCTTCACCCCGTTCGCGGCTCTCGCGGAGAGCGACTGGGACTGCGTCTTCGACAACCTCCTCGACGGCATCTGCCGCATCGAATCGAAGCGTGGCTGGAAGTGGACCGAAGTGCTCCATGATCTCGGGATGCGGCTCGCCGACATCGCCCATCAGGACTTCCTGATCCACTGCAAGTCGGTCGCGGACATCCTCCGGGCCCACGCCGAGGGGAAGATGGCCTGGGTCGCCGCCATCGAAGGCGCGGCCCCCATCGAGAACGAGCTCGACCGGGTGGAAGTGCTCTACGGCTTCGGCGTCCGCGAGATGGGGATCACCTACAGCGAGTCGAACGCCCTCGGCAGCGGCCTCAAGGAAGCGAACGACGGCGGGTTGACCGCGTTCGGCCGCGAGGTGGTTACCCGGATGAACCAGGTGGGGATGTTCATCGACACCGCCCACTGCGGCGACCAGACCACCCTCGACGTGATCGAGGCGAGCGACAAGCCGGTCGGGATCACCCACATCGGCGCGAGGACGCTCTGGAACACCCGCCGCATGGCTCCCGACGACGTGATGCGGGCCTGCGCCGAAAAGGGCGGGATCATCGGGATTGAAGCCGCCCCCCACACGACGCTCACCGAAAAGCACCCGAAGCACAGCCTCGACTCCTTCATGGAGCACTTCGAGTTCGTCGCCAACCTGGTCGGGATCGACCACGTCGGCTTCGGGCCGGACACCGTCTTCGGCGACCACGTCGGCCTCCACGGGGTCTATGCCTCCGCGCTTTCGATCAAGAAGGCGGGCGGCCAGGGCTTCGAGCGGGTTCCCTACGTGGCCGGGATCGAGAACCCGGTGGAGGGCTCGAAGAACATCCTCCGCTGGCTGGTGAAAAACGGCTATTCGGACGAGGACATCGGGAAGGTGATGGGGGAGAACGCGCTCCGGGTACTCCGGCAAGTATGGGTCTGACCATCCTGCTGTTCCTCGCCGCTGTGGGTCAGCCGGCGTTCGAGACCACGGTGGAACTGACCGGCCCGGAATCCGGCCTCGTGCGGACGGTGGTTCGCTCTCCCGGACAGGATCCCCGCGGCCTCGTGCGCGTCCCGGATGGCTGGCGACTCGAAGCGATCCCCTTCGAAACCATGGTCACCGCCGAAGCAGACGGCTGGTTCCGGGTCCCCGTCCCGATTCCCGCGGATTCTGCCAACGATCTCGATTTCGCTGCGGTGATCCAGCCTCCCCCCGGCTACCGGGTCCGGGATCCGTTTCCGACCCGCGTGGAGGCGGAGGGAGCCGGGGTTCGCATGAGCCTGCCCGCGCCGCCGTCCTTCCTCCGCTTCCGGCTGGCTCCGGAAGATGCTTGGCTTCCCGGCCCGGTCGCCCTCGTGGACATCGCCGTGCTCGGGCTCTTCCTCGGGCTCGCCCTTTTCGGGGCCTTCCGGCTCACCCGTTCCCGGTGACCCGCTTCTCCTTCTGGGGTCTTTACGCGGCCTTCGCCGCCATCCTCGTCGCCTACTTCGTCTGGATGCGAAGGAAGGAGCGCTCGAGGTGACCGGAATCGTCTTCGGCGCGTACCTCGCGGCGATTTTCCTGATCGGCTGGGTCGCGCTCCGTCGCACCCGCAGCGAAGGCGACTACTGGATCGCCGGGGGTCGCCTCGGCTGGGTGCTCGGCGGCGCGACGCTCGCTGCGACCCACGCGAGCGCCGGGACCTACATCGGGACCGTCGGGGTGATCCATTCGGTGGGATGGGAGTTCACCTGGCTCGTGCTCTTCGTCCCCCTGAGCTACTGGTTCATGGCGGGCATCCTCGCTCCCCGCTTCGCAAGGACCCGCGAGCTCACCCTTCCCGCCTTCCTCGAACGCCGATACTACAGCCGGCGTGCGCGCGCCCTCGCCGCCCTCGTGATCCTGATCGCCTCCACGGTCTATATCCAGGCGCAGGTTCTCGCCGGCGGCCTCATCGCCGAAACGGTGTTCGGCATCCCGCCGACCTGGGGGATGGCGGCCTTCACGCTCATCCTGCTGGCTTACACCGCGGTGGGCGGCATGGTGGCGGTGGTCTATACCGATCTCGTCCAGCTCGTGGTGATGGCGGTGGGTGCGCTGGTCGCCGTTCCGATGGTCTGGCGGCTGCTCGACGGCCCGTCGGCGCTCTTCTCCGCGGTGGAGCTGCTGCGTCCGGAAGCGTTCGCGTTCGGTCAGTTGCCCGCCGTCCTGCTGTTCACCATGGGGATCAGCTTCTTCCTCGGCGGCATCGCGACTCCGGAAAAGCTGGTGCGGCTCTACACGATGCGCGACCAGCGCTCCATCCGGCGCGGCCTGCTGCTCGCGATGGCGGTCGCCACCGGGGTGAACCTCGTGGTCTTCCTGCTGGCGCTCGCCTCGATGGGCCTCTTTCCGGTTCTGCCGAGCGGCGACCTCGCGATGCCGCTGATCGCTTCGGCGGCGCTCCCCCCGGTGCTCGGGACCATCCTGCTCGCCGCCATCGTTTCCGCCATCATGTCCACCGTGGATTCCCTGCTGCTGGTGGCGGGCTCGGCGCTCTCCCACGACATCCTCGGCGCGCTCCGTCCCGGTGCTTCGGAGCGGGCCCGGCTGGCCGCCGCCCGGCTCGGCATCCTGCTGGTCGGCATCGCGCCGCTTGCGCTCATCCTGAGCGGGGTAGGGGCAGGCGAGCTCGTCCAGTTCATCGTCCTGCTCTTCACCGCGATCATGGCGAGCGCCTTCTTCGTGCCGGTGGTGGTCGGGGTCTATTGGCGGCGGCTGACCCGCGAAGGTGCGGTGGCGGCGATGGCTGCCGGGGTTTTCGCGGTGTTCTTCTGGCAGGCCGACCTTCTGCCCTGGCCCGGCTTCGGGCCGGAGCTGGTTCATCCGGTGGTCCCCGGAGTCCTCGCCTCGTTGCTCGCCGGAGTTCTGGTGAGCTATGCGACCCGTCCGCCGCCGGAATCGGCGCTCGCTCCCTATTTCGGGGGCCAGGAAGGATGAAGCTCCGGGGCCGGGGCGTGCTGGTCACCGGCGGAGCTCGCGGCATGGGCTTGCTCATCGCCCGGATGGCGCGGGAACGCGGTGCCCGGGTCGCGATCTGGGATGTCGCCGAGGATGCTCTTTCCGCCGCCCGGACCGAGCTCGGCGAAGCGGCGTTCGCCGAGAGAGTGGATGTGGGTGATCCCGAGGCGGTGGCTGCCGCCGCCGGAAAGATTCCCTTCGCGGTGGATGTCCTCGTGAACAACGCCGGAGTGGTCAGCGGCAAGTGCTTTGCCGATCTGACCCCCGAAGAAATCCGCCGGACGCTCCGGGTGAACGTGGAGGCGCTTTTCTGGACGACGGGTGCCTTCCTGCCCGGAATGATCCGCCGCGGCGAGGGCCATCTGGTGACCATGGCTTCCGCCGGCGGCCTGATCGGGGTTCCGGGGCTCTCGGATTACTGCGCCTCCAAATTCGGCGCGGTGGGGTTCCACGAGTCGCTCCGCGCCGAGCTTCGCGGGACACCCGGCGTTCGGACCACGGTGATCTGCCCCTTCTTCGTGAATACCGGGATGTTCGCCGGGGTCCGCACCCGGTTTCCCTCGCTGCTCCCGATCCTCGGTCCGGAGGCGGTCGCCGCCGTGACGGTGCGGGCGGTGGAGCGGGATCGGGCGATGGTCGTGTTGCCCTGGTTCGTCCACTCGCTCAAGCTGTTGCGGCTGCTGCCGGCTCCCTGGCTCGACCCCATCGCCGCCTTTTTCGGCATCCACGCCTCCATGCGCGGGTTCACCGGGCGCAAAAGTTGACACCCGTTTTCACGATAACTAGCCTTCGCACCTTCTTCGAGGTGCAACCCATGTCTTTTTCCCGCTTCCTCCTGCCGCTCGCCGGTGTCCTGCTGCTCGCTGGTTGTGATGACGATGACGCGCCGAGCCCCGCGCCTGCGCCAGCCCCCGCGCCGGCTCCCGCCCCCGAGCCGCCCGCTCCGTCGGCGACGGCGGTCTATACCTGGGCCCAGCCCGAGGTCCGGATCAGCCCCCGGATCCCCGGCTCGCTTCCCGAGGGCGTGGCCCCCGATTCGCCGCTCGCCATGGTCGCCCACGCCGCCGATGTGGAGTTCTTCTCCGAGGGCGGGATCGCGAGCGACGGCCTGAAAGCTCTTGCCGAGACCGGGAGCCCGGCTGCATTCCTCGTCGAAGCGCAGGGTGCCGGGGCCGAGGTGCTCTTCCGTGGCACTGCCGAGTTGCTCCAGACCGTGCTCGGGCCGGATCCTTCCACCGAGATGTCGCTGGAACGGCCGTGCGTCACCTACGTCCACAGATTCACGGGCAGCCCGGACTGGTTCTTCGGGGTCGCCGGGTTCTGTCTCGTGGGCGAGGACGGCCAGTGGGTCGAAACGGCCGATGTCGAGATGTTCGCCTACGATGCCGGAACCGCGGAGGAGGATGGGGAAACCGATCCCCGCGAGCCGATTTCGCTTCTCGACCAGCCGCCGCATTTCGTGGCACCGGCGATCGTCCAGATCCAGACGCTGACCCTCAAGAATGAGGAGTAGCCGGCCATACGTCGGTACGATCCGGGAGCTTCCATCCCGGTGGTGTCTCCACTCGCCCGTGCGGCCGCCAAGCTCCTCGTCCTCCAGGTTCGGACCGAGGCTCGGGACTTTCTCGACCTGGATGCGCTCATCCGGGACGGCACGACGCTGGATGCGGCACTCAGTGCGGCGCAAGCCGTTCACGGTCCCAGGTTCAACGCGCTGATCGCCCTGAAGTCGCTGGCCTGGCTTGATGGTGAGGATTGCCCCTCCCTCCCGGAACCGGTTCGGGAGCGGCTGCGGTTCGCAGTGCGTGGCGCGTATCCATGTCGATTCAGAGATGGAGAGGCCATATGGAGAGGCCATGACGCTCCTCGAAGTGGCTCGGAATGTGGTCTGGTTCCATCCGCCGGAACGGACGCTCGAAGACCCGATCCTGTTCCTGAACCACGCGATGACCTGGGGAACCCCGGAAGACCTCGCCGTCGTTCGGAAGCACTTCACTGACGACGACCTCCGGAACGCCCTCAAGAACGCCTACCCTGGAGTCATGGACGAGCCTTCCTGGGCATACTGGCATCTCGTGCTGGATCTCGGACCAGCGCCAGAGCGGCAGAAGATCCGGCCAGCGCTCCTCGAAAGGGACTGATTCAGAACGGGACTTCGTCTTCGGCCGGGTCTGCTTCCGGCTTCTGACGCGACTCGTATTCGGCGATGGCCTTCTTCGCCCGGGATTCGATTTCCCCGGATTGCTCGGCCTCGTAGAGCAGACGGAACGCGGCATCCTCGTTCTCGAAGCTCAGTTTGATCAGCGGGTGGTCTCCCGTCGTTTCCTTGCCTCGGCTGGGGGCGAATACACAGGCGCGGATTTCTTCGCGCACCATCCCGACCCATCGGGTGAGTCGCCATTCGCCTTCGTACGTCGTCAACCTCCAGCCGTTTCCACTGGAGGCTTCCTTGAAACGGTCCCGGTATTTCTGTAGCTCATCCTCCGTTATCCGCGAGCTTGCCCGACTTTCTCGCACAGGTGGTTGCGGAGGCTCCGGTGGAGCTTTCCGAGACCTCTTTTCCGTCTGTTCCCGGAGCTGTTGCTCCTTCTCGCGTTCCTGTCGAGCCCGTTCCCGATCCTGGCGCGCCTCTTCGAGAAGTTGCCGGCTCCGGTCCATGTTTTCCCGCGCCCCGGCGAGCGCTTCCCGCAAGTCGTCGGCCTGCTTCTGCTCGAAATCGGTCAGGCGCGCGAGGACGGATTCCACTTGCTGCGTTCCGTCCCCGCTCCGGGATTTTTCCACGGTTCCCCGCAGTTCCTTGATCTCCGCCAGTAACGCCTGTGCCGTTTCGTCGGATTCGTTGGTACGCCCATCCTGGTTTTCCATGGCGAGGATTCGCGCATCCTGATCCTCGGCCTCCTTGCCCGCGTAGGTGTCTATCTTGCGGGTCAGCCTCCCCAGCAACTTGATGTGCCGGTCCACGACTTTGGGGTGGAAAGACTTGCCGCCGGGGTGGGCGAAGCGTTTGCGAATGTCGTTGACATCCCTGACCAACGAGCGATCGCGCTCCGAGAAGCCGAAGACCTCCGGACGACGGTCCACGATGCGCGCGAATTCGTGGACGCTCAGCTCGTTGGAGATAGCGGATTGGTCACCCGCCGATCTCAGGCCTTGCAAATAGCTCTGGCGATCCTCGGACAGGCACTCGAAGATTTCTTCAGGACCCAATTTCTCGCTGATGTGCGCTCGCATCGCCCGGTCGTAGATGAGGAGCGCGGCGGCAGTCCGCAGGTACTGGGTCGTTTCCATTTCAGACCCCGGCCATCCGCCCAAACACCGCGCGGTGGCCGGCCACGATGTGGTCGCGGGCGGCCGCGTTCGGTTCGAGTGACCACTCGCCGCGTTCCATGGTGCTCCCGAGAACGATCCCGTCGCTCCGCGGCATCATCCCGAGGCCGGTCACGCCGGGGGGCGGCTCGGTGGGCGGAGACGCGAGCGAATACTGCACCTCCGGCTGGGGAACCAGCACGGTGAGCTGTCCTCGGAGCGGGATGAGTTCCTCGTCACCGAACAGCTCTTTCGTGCCGAGCCCGCTGCAGTTCACGACGAGCGATTCGTCGAGCGCCACGATCTCCCGGACGCTCTCGAATTTGCGGATGCGGATGTGCCCTCCCATGGTCAGGAAGTCGCGCACCAGCGCATCGAGGTAGATCGCCGGCTCGATCCGGATCGTGCTGCGCCTCGTCGCGTAGAGCGACGGAAACGGGTGCTCGCCTGGCCCCAGCACGAAGCGTCCGGGGTTCAGTTCTTCGGGAACGAGCGGCTCGGGGCCACCGGGCCGCCTTCGCCCGGAGCGGGGCTCCCGGTCGCTCAGCGTGTATCGGTCCACCCACGAGACCCCGCGTCCCCGGCCGGCGAGCCACTGGAATTCCCGGTAGGACTCGGCCGCCGCCTCCCGGAACTGCCGGTCCCACTCCGGCGTTCGCTCCTCATGATCCACCGTCCACGCGCCGGGGGTGAACCCGGCCCACGCCAGGTTGGAAGTCGTGTCCGGCGGGAGCGACATCGCGTGGATCGTGACCTCGAAGCCGCGCCGCTGGAGCTGGCGGGCGGTGGCAAGCCCGACCGCGCCGCAGCCGATGACCGCGGCCCGCCGGTCCGGATGGTCGAGAGCCATCTCCGCCGCCATCCGCCCGGTTCCCCACGAGAGCGAGATTCCCGCACCGCCGTGTCCGTAGTTGTGGATGAGGGTCGTCCCGTCGAGCCGGTCGGCACGCAGCCGGAAACCCGCCGGGCGGTGCGGCCGCAGTCCGACGGTGGTGCGGATGATCCGGTCCGGAGAGCAGAACACCGGGGGCAGCCGGAGCGGAGGCCGGAGATCCGTACGGGTGCCGGGAATCCGTGCCGAACACGCGCCGAGCCCGATCCCGAAGAATCCGGCCCCGAGCAGCGCTCTTCGATCCATCACCGAAACAGTACCAGCGACATCCGAATAGACTTCGGGTTCTGATGAGCGCCCCGATCGACACCTCGCAGATGAGCGCAGGAAAGCGGGCGGCTTTCGAACTCACCGAAGCGGCGCGCGAGACCGGCTGGCGGTACCCGACCTTTGCCGGCGGCCTCTTCCTCGGGCAGCTCTCGCTGAACTTGGTCCGTCCCTATCCGGATGCCGGGACCGAGCCGGCCGGCGAGGAATTCCTCGTCCGCCTCGAGCGGTTCCTCCTCGACGAAGTGGATGCTGCCGAGATCGACCGCACCGGCGAGATCCCGGAAGCAGTCTTCGCCGGCCTGCGCCAGCTCGGTGCGTTCGGGATCAAGATTCCGGAAAAGTACGGCGGCCTCGGCCTCTCGCAGCGCACCTACACCCGGGCCGCCATCCTCCTCGGAAGCCATTGCGGGAGCCTCGCTTCGCTGCTCTCGGCGCATCAGTCCATCGGAATCGCGCAGCCGATCCTGATGTTCGGGACCGAGGAGCAAAAGCAGCGCTTCCTCCCACTGGTGGCCGCCGGCGACATCTCCGCCTTCGCCCTCACCGAGACCACCGTCGGCTCCGACGCGGCGCGGATGCAGGCGCGGGCCACCCCTTCGGCCGACGGAAGCCACTACCTGCTGAACGGCGAGAAGCTCTGGTGCACCAACGGAACCCGCGCCCGCTGGCTCGTGGTGATGGCCCGGACCCCGGCCCCGGAAAAAGGCGGACGGGACGGGATCACCACCTTCATCGTGGATGCCGGGTGGCCCGGCGTGGAAGTGGCCCACCGCTGCCGCTTCATGGGGCTCAAGGCGCTCTACAACGGGGTCATGCGCTTCACCGATGTCCGGATCCCCGAAGACCACGTCCTCGGCCCGCCCGGAAAGGGGCTGCGGGTAGCGCTCACCACCCTGAACACCGGACGGCTGACCCTTCCCGGCATCTGCATCGGCACGGCCAAGCGCTCGCTCTACCTCGCGAAGTCCTGGGCGAACGAACGGGTCCAGTGGGGGGCTCCGATCGGCCAGCACGCGGCGATCGCCGACAAGATCGGGCGGATGGCGGCCACCACCTTCGCGATGGATGCGATGTCCGATCTGACCTC
Source organism: Vicinamibacteria bacterium (assembly GCA_965215615.1). Taxonomy (GTDB): domain Bacteria; phylum Acidobacteriota; class Vicinamibacteria; order Marinacidobacterales; family Marinacidobacteraceae; genus CBDATA01. The sequence goes on from OZ244068.1 coordinate 9,319, forward strand.
GTTGCTGGTGGATATCGGCGGGGCCGACATCCGGATCGAAGCGGCTATCTCCAAGATGTACGCGAGCGAAGCGGCGTGGCGGATCGCCGACGAGACGGTGCAGGTGATCGGCGGACGCGGCTACGAGACCGAAGAGTCCCTCGCCGCCCGGGGCGAGCGGCCGTTCCCGGCGGAGCGGACGCTCCGCGACAACCGGATCAACACGATCTTCGAAGGATCGAGCGAGATCCTGCGGCTTTTCATCTCGCGCGAAGTGCTCGATCCGCACCTGAGCCGTGCCGGGGCAGTCCTGAACGCCTCGCTCCCCTTCTCCGAGCGCCTCCGGGCGGCGTTGAAGGCGGCGGTGTTCTACGTCCCGTGGTACGTCCGGCAGTGGCTTCCGGCCGGAACTCCTCCGGGAGGCGCGCCGTGGGCCCGGCGGGAACTCGGCCGGGTTGCGAAGGACAGCCGCCGCCTGGCGCGGAGCCTATTCCACGCCATGGTCCGGTACGGCCCCGGCCTCGAAAAGCGGCAGATCCTGCTCGGCCGTTTCGTGGATATCGGGGCCGAGCTCTACGCCCGGGTCGCGACCGTCGTCCGGGCGGAAGCGCTGCTCGCCCGCGGTGCGCGGGAGGCGGACGTGCTGCCGCTGGTCGAGAGCTTCTGCGCGGGTTCCCGCGAGCGGATCGCCGATCTCCGCCGCGGGCTCCGACGGAACGAGGACGACCGGACCTACGCGCTGGCGCAGGACTTCCTGAAAGACGGCTTCCCGACCCTGCTGGAGGGTCGGGCGGAAAACCTCTACGAAGCGCCGGACCGGGTGGAAGAGCCCGCCGTCCCGGTGAACGCATGAACCACACACAGCGCATCCGGATCGAACAGGGGAGCGCCACCGCCGGTCTCTGGATCATCGGCTGGCTGTTCAGCATCGGTTTCCTGGGCCTCGGCTTCTGGCGCGGGGTTCTCGCGTTCTTCGTCTGGCCGTATTTCCTCGGCACCCGGATCGCGGAGCTTCTCGGATTCTGAGACTCCTCCTCCCGGCGGTTCTCCTCGGAGCGGCCTGCTCCGGCCCCGTTCCGGTGTGGCTCGACGTGGACCCGGCGGTGATGCGCGGCGGCCATGAGCCCGACGACGGCGTCGCGATGGTTCAGGCCTTTCATTCTCCGGAAGTCGAGGTCGTCGGGATCAGCGTCGTCTTCGGGAACGCTCCGCTCGAAACCGGCCACCGGATCGCGCGACGGGTCGCGGCCGAATACGGCCCTCCCGATCTGCCCGTCTACCGGGGGGCGGCTTCGCCTGCCGCCGGGCCGACCCCGGCTTCGGATGCGCTCGCCGATGCCCTGCGGGAGCGACGGTTGACCGTCTTCGTCCTCGGTCCGGCCACCAATCTCGCCGAAGCTCTCGGTCAGGATCCCGGGCTCGCGAGCCGGCTCGAATCGGTGGTCATGGTGATCGGCCGGCGACCGGGCGAGCCGCTGACTTTCCCCGGCGGCGGCCCGAATCTGATGGATTTCAACTTCGAGCTGGACCCGGAGGCCGCCGAAACAGTCCTCGCGAGCGGAGCGCCGGTCACCCTCGTCCCCTTCGAGTTCGCGGCGCGCCTCCCGGTCGAAGAAGCCGACTGGGCGAGCCTCTGGGACACCCCGTTCGCCCCGGTCTTCCGCGGCCCGATCGAGGACTATCTCGACTGGTTCGAGACGAACTACGGCCGGCGGGCAACCTATCCCTTCGATTCCTACGCTGTGGCATCGGTGGTCGCGCCCCACCTGCTCCGATGTGCCTCGGAAACCGTCGCGATCCGATCCGGCCCCGCCGATGGATACTCGGACCAGGCGGACACGAAGCCCTGGCTCGTCCCCGCCGAAGCAGGATGGCCGGTGACCTGGTGCCACACCCCGGACCCGGCGCTCAAGGACGACCTGCTCCGCCGGCTGAGCGCGAATCTCCCGTAGGATCGCCCGGATGCCCCTCGCCGTTCTTCTTCTCGCGCTTTCGGCCGCCCAGCCGCCGCCCGACGCTCCCTTCCCGGTCTGGATCGCCCCCGCCTCCGAAGAAGAGGAGCGTGTCACCGAAATCATCCGGGACGAACTCGAAGGAAAGCGCGACTGGTTCGTCCTCGCCGAATCTCCGGAGGCCGCCGAACTGAACCTCCGGATCACCGACTTCCGCATCGACCGGAGCACCCGGACCGTCCGCTACGGCTACCTCGACCGGGCGGGAATGGGGATGACCGAAGAAGACCGGCTGTACGAATCCTGGCGGGTGGTTGGCGCGGTCTCGGCGTTCGGAGAAGTGACCCCGATCATCGGTACGGATGGCCCCCGGGACGCAAACCGGATGAGTCTCGAAGGGGTAGCGGGCGAGTTCGTGAGAGAACTCCAGGATTTCTGCCGCGACCGCGTTCGCTGACAGTCACATCTATAGTGCGTGATAATCACGCACTTGATGACGGATCATCCACTCCTGCGAGCCGCCGGCGACCCACTGGCTGTCCACCTCGGCGAAGCGCCAGTAGTGGTGCTCGGCGGTGCGCGGCAAACCGGCAAGACCACCCTGAGCCAGAGGCTCGTCCCCGGAGACCGCGCCTGTTTTTCCTTCGACGATCTCGACGTGGTGGCAGCGGCACAGCGGAATCCGGAGGGCTTCCTGTCGGCGAGGCAGGAAATCACCCTCGACGAGGTGCAGCGCTACCCGGACATCCTCCTGTCGGTGAAGCGGGAAGTGGACGAATCCCCGGCCCCCGGGCGGTTCCTGCTGACCGGCTCGGCGAACCTCCTGTTGATGCGCCGGGTGTCGGAGACGCTCGCCGGGCGGGCGAGCTACCTCACGCTCTGGCCGATGACCCGCCAGGAGCAACGGGGGCTCGGCTCCTGCGGGCTCTGGAGCGCGCTCCTCGCATCTTCCGACGCTCGCTGGCCGGAACTTCTCGCCTCCCGGCGCGCCGAGCCGGAAGACTGGCGGACGCTTGCCCGTCGCGGAGGCTTTCCGGTTCCGGCGCTCCGGCGAAAGACCGAAGAGTCCCGTTGGCGCTGGTTCGATAGCTATGTCCGCACCTACCTGGAGCGCGATCTCCGCGAGCAGTCCCGCATCACCGCGCTGCCCGACTTTCGGCGCGTCATGCGGGCCGCCGCCGCCCGGCTCGGCGGGCTCGTGAACCAGACGGACCTCGGTCGCGATGCCGCGCTGCCGCAACAGACGGTCGGCAGGTATCTGAACCTCCTCGAAGTCTCGTACCTGCTGGTCCGGCTACCCGCGTTCGCCGTGAACCGGACCAAGCGGCTCATCAAGGCCCCGAAGCTCTACTGGAGCGACACCGGGCTCGCGCTCCATCTCGCCGGAGACCCCGAGCCGGGAGGCGCGCATCTCGAAAACATCGTCCTGCACGACCTGCTCGCCTGGCGCGACACCCATTCCGGGCGGGCAGAAGTTTTCCACTGGCGCACCGCGTCCGGGGCCGAAGTGGACTTCGTCATCGAGGCCGGAGAACGGCTTTTGCCGATCGAGGTCAAGGCAACTCGCACCCCGAGGCTTCGGGATGCCCGCCACCTGATGACCTTCGCCGCCGAATACGGCACGAAGGCACCCGTCGGCCTGCTCCTTCACACCGGCGATGAGACCGGCTGGATCGCTCCCCGGATCCTCGCCGCCCCCTGGTGGAGCGTCGTCTGAGCGGCAGGCACCTTCCGTACAATCGCGCGACGATCCCATGAGCCAGCAGTTCTACGACCGGCCGATCCTGAATTCGCCCTACGAATACCCCGGCCGCCACTGGAAGCTCCGGGGCGGGCTGCCGACTGACGAGATCGTCGAATCCCGCCGCGTCGCCGATTTCGTCTCCCCCGTTCCCCCTTCGAAGTCCGCCCAGCCCCGGCTGGCGCTCGGAGACGAGAGGCTCTCCACCTCCGAACAGCAGTACAACCCCTACCCGCTGATCCAGCGCATCCGACGCGAGGTGGACTGCTGGCGGGAACGGATTCCCTGCTGGTTCATAGACACCGACTACGACGGCGAGAGCTTCTTCGTCCGCCACGCCTACTTCCCCGGCGCGGCGAATGATCCCTACAAGGCGCTCAAGACCACGCTGAGGGCGGAAATCGACGCGGAAGCCTGGGAGAGCCTGCGCCGCGATGTTTCGCGCCCGTTTCCGAAGCCCTCATCCGGCCGCATCGCGGTGAAGGTCGTCAACCACCTCGGCGACGAGGTGATGAAGGTCTTCAAGATCTGAACCCCAAGGCTCTGGATCCCGTCGCGGATACGCAATGTATTTCCCGCTCCCTTGACACGGGTCGCCTTCACCGGAGGATTTTCGACATACCCCTCGATCCGCCCGAGAACGCGGACGCGCGCAGACGAATCCAGCCGCCGGAGGTCGCGGAGTGCTCGACGGGTGAACCGAAGCGCGGGCGTCAGATGCCCAGCTCCCGCTTGACCTCTTCCAGGGAATGGGTTCGGCCCGCTTCGGAATCTTCCCGCGCCTCCCGCAGCATCTTCAGTCCAACCTCGTTCAGCTCCTCATCGTCTTCCTCGGCCGCGAGGACGTGGGCGAGGAACGGATCGCACGGGTCGGTATTCACGGCCGCGGAGGATACTGCGAACGAAGCCCCCGTCAGTCCCCGCGTGGGCCTTCGACGGGGACGAACGCCTCCTCCACGCCGGTCATCCCCTGATCCCGGAACCACGCCTCCCAGAACCTCCGCAGGTCCGCCGCGTCCACCAGTCCCTCGCGCTGCGGCGGGAGCTGGAGCACGGTGATCCGGACACCTTCGAGCAGGCGGGTGTCGGTGTCGCGGTGGAGGGCCGTCTCGCGGAACCGCGAGAACTCCGGGACCCCGCGGTAGAAGTCCACACCGGCGTTCTGGAGCAGGTCGGATACCAGGATCAGGCGCCCCTCCGACTCCGGCGCGTCCCCGAAGCGGCGGGCAGCGGCGTGGATCGCCTGGAGGATCGCCGAGGAATCACTCGGCGCGGCGCGGGACATCGCACCGAGCGCGTCGCGGAGCGGCCGCAGGTACCGGGGTGCCCACTGCGCGGCGCGCTGGTCGGGGTTGTCGGACCAGTGGCTGACTTCGCACGGATGCGGCGGGCGGCGGATTTCCCCACGGCTCTGTACGCCGCCTGGCGCTTCGGCACGGACTTCGAAGAGATGGAGCGCCGATCCGGCCGGTGCCTGTTCCGCCACCGGACGGATGCGGCTCCACATGTCCTCGCGCTGAGGACGCGAGAGGCCGTCGGTCGCGTCCATCAGGACCACGATGGTTTGCGGGCGGCGGTCTTCCGGCCAGCCGTCGCAGGGGTCCGGGCCGCGGGAGCAGGCCGGGAGCAGGAACGCCCCCGCGAGAGCCAGCCGGACCGCAGTCACGGAGCTGTCTCCAGCCGGCGGGTGGGGACCAGATGGATGGTGCTTCGGTCCGCTGTGGGGCGTCTCCGCGAGCCGGTGATCCTCGCCGCGTGAGCGAGCCGTTCCCGTGCTTCGGCGAAGGCTTCCGCGGCACCCGAGGCGTGATGGGCGCCCGCCGTCCGCATCCGCTCGGACACTTCCTCCACCCGCCGGAGATTCTCCTCGCGGCCGCGTCGCCACTGCGCTTCTTCCTCCGCGTCGCGGTCCGGAGTCTCTGGCGACCAGGCGGACCGCCAGAACGCCGGGGGAGGATCGTTCGAGAGCCGTCGCTGGCGATTCGCTTCGCGGAAGTCCTCGATCGCGCTCGCGCCGGACTCGGCGATCAGGCGGAGCCTTTCGGACTCGCGGGCCAGCACGTTGCGGCGCGCTGCGTCGAGTTGCCCGAGCCGGGCGGCGAGCCCGGAAATCTCGCGCTCCGGTCCCGCGAGGCGTTCGTGATGGCCGCGCTCCTCGTCGGTGACCGAAAGGAGAGCCTTCTCGTATTCCCGCTGGAGTTCCGCCGCCGCTTCCTCGCGGGCTTGGTGGAGGCGGGCGAAATGGGGAATGGGCTCCCGGCCGCCGTACCACTTCCACGAAGCGAGCAGAAGGGCCGCGAACCCCACGCCGAGCAACAGCACCGAGCGCCAGCCGTCGAACCTGCCGGCGAGCGGATCACGGGCGCGAACCAGCCCGCCGTCCGCCGCCTGGTACCCGACTCTTCCGGCGGCGACCGGCCCGTCCGCGAACGTCGCCCCCGGAGTCCACGGCAGGAACTGCGCGCGCAGCTCGCCGATGACCGCCTCCTCCACCGTCAGCGGCGGCAGCGCATCCGCGACGGTTGCGGTGCCGGCATCTATGTCGTCGAGATCGAGGACGGCCTCGGCGAGCGACGCATCGAGCGCCGAAACCGCGTCCCGGTAGTGGGCGAACCCGAAATGGAGCACGACCGCGAGCGCGAGGCAGGGCAGGAGCGCGCCGCCGAGCAGCCATCGCCGGCCGCCGGTCGAGCCGGGCAGCCGTCGGAAAATCAGATCGCCGACGATCCAGCCGAGGAGCCCCACGTTCATCGCGGTCACGAGCGCGGCGAAGAGCCAGTTGGAGACGATCCCCTCGGTGGAAGCCGAGTGGAGCAGCACCCCGTTCGCCGTCGTCTCGGCGGCCGCCACGATCGCGAGCAGCCAGATCCAGCCGTTCGACTTCGGGCGGGGGCGCACGTGATCCGGAATGCCGCGCTCTCGACGAAACCCGGCGAGCTCGGCGTTCGCGGCCCGGACCCGCTGGAACCGGTCTTCGAGGCGCTGCGCTTCGGCATCCACGTCGGCGAGAGCGCGCAACTGCTCCCGTTCGCGCGCCGCTTCGGCTTCGAGGCGAACTGCATGGCTTCCGGTTTCTCCCTGCTCCGCCTTGAGCCGTCCGAGCGCCGCCTCAGCCCGCACCCGCACATCCGCCATCGCTTCCCGGAAGCGGGCCTGCACCCGGCGTTCGCCCGGTGAGGGGGTGGTCGCCACGGAAGCCGGGATTCCCTGCCGGGCTTCGTCTTCCGCGCCCGCGCGTTCGTCCGGGGTCAGTCCCGGATCCGGAACCACGCTCCCCGCGAAGGGATCCGGTGGAGGGGATTCCGCTTCCGGTTCATCACCATCGCTTCGGGACACGCGAAATCGGAATTTCCGGCTCATGTTCGACCTCCGGGCGGGTACACCCCGAGGTAACGAAAAAGAAGCCGGTCCGGTTCAGTCGCGCGGGAGTGCCTTGGGGCCGTGGCGGAGGGTTTTCGCCATGAAGACGAGGTCGAGAAACCGCCCGAACTTGAAGCCGGTTCGCTCCGCCACGCCGAAGATATCGAAGCCGTGCTTGCGGTGGAGGGCGATCGAGCCGGCGTTCGCCCGGTCGCCGATGATCGCGATCATCCGGACGAAGCGGTTTTCGGCCTCGCAGGCGGCGATCAGCTCCCCGAGGAGCCGGGAGCCTATGCCGCGCCCGGTGTGCGCCGGGGCCAGATAGATCGAGTCTTCGACCGTGTAGCGGTAACCGGGCCGGGGGTTGTAGGGCCCGGCGTATGCGTAGCCGATGACTTCCCCGGATGCTTCCGCGACCAGCCACGGGAACCCGTTTTCCTGGATGTTCCGCATCCGGCGCGCCATCTCCGCTTCTTCGGGCGGGGTCTCCTCGAAAGTGGCGGTGGAATAGAGAACGTGATGTGAATAGATCGCAGCAATTTCGTGAATATCGGCTGCCGTCGCGCTTCGGATCGTCACGGACCCGGAGCGTAGGGCATTCGGGGGCATAGGCTCCTGTCGCGGGGAAATCCGAGTGATGAAACGCCTTGGGATGATTGCTTTTCTGGGAGTGCTGGCTTGCGGAGAGGCAGCGCCCGAGCGGCCGCGGAACGTGATCCTGCTGATCGGGGACGGGTTCGGGATGAACCACCTCGCGCTCGGCCTCGCATACGCCGAGGAGATCGGGCCCGGCCCGCTTGCGCTCTCCGGGCTCGCGGATTCGGGACACGCGGGGTACGCCCTGCCGGTTCCCTACGGCAACCTGATCACCGATTCGGCGGCTTCGGCCAGCCAGATGGCCACCGGCAAGCGGATGCTGTCGGGGACGATCAGCCTCGACTCGGTGACCGGAGAGCCCGTGGAAACCATCATGGAGTGGGCCGCCCGCGAGGGGTACGCGACCGGGCTGGTCTCGAACATGAACCTGACCCACGCGACGCCGGCGGCGTTCACCGTCCATTCGACTTCCCGCTACAACCCGGAGGGCGGGCTTGCCGATCAGTTGTTCGACGAACCGCGGGTGGACGTGCTGCTCGGCGGCGGCGGTCGCGGGATGGTTCCCGAGGGCAGCCGGGTCTCGGATCACCTCCCCGGGATCGCCCCGGAGATGGATGCCGACTCCCGCCGGAACGACTCCCGGAACCTTTTGAGCGAGGCTCGGGAATCCGGCTACGTCGTCGCGAGCAACCGGGAGGAACTTGTCGCGGCGGCCGGGGCCGAGCGGCTCCTCGGCGTGTTCGCGGGCAACCATCTCCCCTATGTGCTCGACCGTTCCTGGGACGGCCTCGACGAGGCTCTCCCGACGCTCGCCGAACTGACCCGGGCAGCGCTCGACTCGCTCTCGGGAGCGGAGGACGGCTTCCTGCTCATGGTCGAAGGCGGGCGGATTGACTACGCCGGCCACGACAACGATGTGGGGGCGATGCTCGCCGAGATTCTCGATTTCGACGCTGCGGTCGGGGTGGCGGGCGAGTTCGCCCGGGAGCGTGGCGACACGCTGGTGCTCGTGACCGCCGACCACGGCACCGGCGGTTTCGCGCTCACCTACGCCGCCGGCGATCCGACCCCGGTCCCCGACGGGGTGGAGTGGGATTACGCGGCGGCCTTCCGCGGCCCGGCCCTCGGGTATCGCCACCACCTCGAAGTCATCGGCGCGGCGCGGCGGTCCCTCGTCGAGACCCTGGCGGACCTCGAGCGTCCCTTCGAAGCACCGGAGCTCGTGGAGGCCCTCGAAGCCGCGACCGGAGTCCGGCTCGGAGAAGACGAAGCCACAGACCTCGCCGATCAGCTCAACCGGGAGCCGCCCGCCCCCCGCGACTTCTCCGGGTTCTACGCCGATGCGTCCTCGGTGCGGGTCGCGCTGGTCGCGAGGACGATGGCCCCCCGTACCCAGGCCACCTGGTCCACCGGCGGCCACACGAACGAGCCGGTCCCGCTGATCGGCTACGGCCCCGGTTCGGAGGGTGTCCTCGGAATCGGCAACACCACCCGCATCTTCGGCATCCTCAGGAACGCGCTCGTCCGGGAGTGACCGGTTACACTCTCCGGCCCGGCTGGGAGCGCCTGTAGCTCAGTGGATTAGAGCGCTTGCCTCCGGAGCAAGAAGTCAGAGGTTCGAGTCCTCTCAGGCGTACCAGTTTTTTCTCGGGGCGGGCCGTTAGCTCAATCAGGCAGAGCAACTGACTCTTAATCAGTAGGTTGAAGGTTCGATTCCTTCACGGCTCACCCCTCCCCGGAAGGCTCCCGGTGCAAGGTCCTCAAGTAACCCGGCGCATCCTGATCCGGTCGCCGGAAGTCCGGATCAAGGGCCGCAACCGTCCCCGGTTCCGCGAGGTGCTGAAGCAGAACCTTCGTGATCGCCTCGACGCTTCGAGCTTCGACTGGCGGGTGCGCTCCATGCGCGACCGGGTCTGGGTGGAGGTTCCTGATTCCGCCACGGACGAGATCGAAAGCGCGCTGGACGCGCTCGCCACCGTCTTCGGCGTGGAGCTCGCCATTCCCGGGTTCGCGGTTTCCCACGACGGCGTGGAAGAAGCCGCGTTCCTGTCGCGCCTCGTGGACATCGCCTGCGAGCTCGCCGAGGCCGGACGGCCGGAGGATCCGGATGCCGGTTTCGCGGTGCGCGTCCGCCGCCGCGATCCGGGCTTTCCCCTCCGGTCCCAGGGGATCGCCGACCTTCTGGGAAAAAGCGTCCTCGCCCGGACCGGATGGAGCCGGGTGAACCTCTCCGCTCCATCGCTCACCCTGCGCCTCGACAACTACGAGGACGCTGCCTGTCTTTTCACCGAGCGCCGGCGGGGGCCGGGCGGGCTCCCGGTGGGGATCGCCGGCCGCTTCCTGGTCCTGCTCTCCGGCGGCTTCGATTCGCCGGTGGCCGCCTGGATGCTTGCGAGCCGGGGCGCGGAAGTGGATTTCCTCCACGTGACACCGGGCCATCCCCATCCGGAAGACCCTTCGGCGGCGAAGGTCTGCCGGCTGGCCGCCGCTCTCTCGCGCTACACCGGGCGCTCCCGGCTGGTGCTCGTCCCGTTCACCCACTTCGACCTCGCGCTCGCCGAGGCGCGGACCGGCTTCGAGGCCCTCCTGTTCCGTCGCTTCGCGCTCCGCTGCGGCGAGCGGGTCGCTTCCCGCCACGAAGCGGTGGCGCTCGCCACCGGAGACAGCCTCTCCCAGGTGGCATCCCAGACCATCCACAACCTGATCACCGTGGATGCCGCGGTGTCCCTGCCGGTGCTCCGGCCGCTGATCGGCTTCGACAAGGCGGCGATCCTCGAGCGGGCCGCCGCGATCGGCTCCCACGAGATCTCGATCGAGCCGGCCAAGGATTGCTGCGCGCTGATCGCCCGCTCCCCCCGCACCCGTTCGTGGCCCAGGGATCTCGCTTCGCTCGAGCGGCGCCTGCTTCCCGGCCTCGACGACCTGCTGGCCACCTCCCTCCGCGATTCGGTGGTGGCGACCTTCGCCTTCGGGGCCCGGGAAGGGGATTTCGAGCCGTTGTTACGATGATCCCCAAGTGACTCCCTCTTCGCGCCGGTTCTTCCTCGCCCTTCTGCTGGCTGCGGTCGCGCTTCCGGCCGCCCAGCGCGCTCCCCGCCGTCCGCCCGAGCCCTTGCCCGTCGCGGTCATCGAAGGCACCGCCGCCGACGAGGAAGCGGCGGAGCGGATCCGCATGGGTGCGGAAGCGGCGCGCGACCGGGTCGGTGCCCGGGATCGCTGGTTCCGGATCGTGGATTCCGCCGAAGAAGCCGTGATCGTTCTCCGGATCACCGACTACCGGGTCGCCGAGACCATGAAACCGAAGGTCCAGCGGCAGATCCTCGACGGAACCCCCATCATGACCGAGGGCAGCGTGGTGGTGGAAACCCACACCCTGAACGCGGTGGTGGTGATCGCCGGGGAGGCGGACGCGCTGATCGGGGCCGACGAGCGGGAGCGCGGCGCGAGCCTCCGGAACGCGGCTTCCGACCTCGCCGAGGAACTCGAACAGCACGCGAAGGACAACTACGCGCTGCTCGCTGCGAGGTCATGACCATGCCTTTCTCCCGACGGGGATTTCTCGAAGCGGCAGGTGCGACCGCGGCCCTCACCGCAACGGGCGGTGCGGCCGCTGCCTCCGCGAACGTGTTCGGCCAGTCCGTCCACGATCTCGATACCCCGGCGCTCCTCGTGGATCTGGATGCGCTGGAGCGGAACATCGCGAAGATGGCGCGGGTGACGGCGGCGAACGGAATCGTCCCGCGTCCGCATGCGAAGACCCACAAGTGCCCGGCGATCGCGCGCCGGCAGATGGAGGCGGGTGCGGTCGGGATTTCGGTGGCCAAGGTGAGCGAAGCCGAGGCATTTTTCGACCACGGCATCGAAGAACTGCTGCTCACCACCAGCAACGTCACGCCCTTCAAGATCCGGCGGGCGATGGGGCTCCGCAAGCAGTGTCCCGGCTTCGTCCAGGCGACCGACACCGAGGAGAACGCCCGGATGCTCTCCGAGGCGGCCGTGGCCGCCGGAGTCACCGCCGATGTGGTGGTGGATGTGGACCCGGGCGGGCATCGCACCGGAGTCGCACCGGGAGCGCCGGCACTCGACCTCGCGCAGCTCCTCGACCGGCTGCCGGGGCTCCGGCTCCGCGGCCTCCTCTGCTACGACGGCGGCTCCCAGCACGTGAAGGGTTTCGAGATGCGGCAGGCGCAGACGCTCGAACGCCTCGCGGCGGCGGCCGAAACCGGCGAGCGGATGCGGGCGGCGGGACTCGACACCGGGATCTTCAGCGGCGGCGGCACCGGCACCTACAACATCGACCACCAGATTCCCGGCCTCACCGATGTCCAGGTCGGAAGCTACGTGTTCATGGATGCCCAGTACATCGAGATCGGCGGGCGCGACAACCCCGAAGTGTATGACGATTTCGAGCCCTCGCTCACGATCCTGACCACCGTGCTGAACGCCCGGCACGACGGGCGGGCCACCACCGATGCCGGTGCCAAGGCCTGCACCATCAACCGCCCGTGGCCGATCGTGAAGGGCGAGACCGGGATGCTCTACACATCGGGTTCCGACGAGTTCGGAACCATCCGCTACCAGGATCCGAGCCGGACCTACCGGGTGGGCGAAAAGCTCGAGATCATCGTCTCCCACTGCGACCCGGTGGTGAACCTCTACGACCGGATGATCGCGGTCCGCAGCGGAGTGGCGCAGGCGGTCTGGCCGATCGCGGCGCGGGGCATGTCCACCTGACCGCCGGTTTTCCACATTTTCCGGCGATTTTGGGGCCTCACGCCTCAATTCCCTTCCTTTCTGCGTGAGTGCTTGGTGGGACCGCGGCGCGCCCACTCGTCACGCCGCCCGCTGGCGATGGTTTCCGGAGGTGACGTGTTCCCGGAACCCGGCTGAAGAAATGGCGGACTGTGACGAGGTTGCTTTTCCAGACCAGCTCAATGACCGGCCGAGCGATCTGCTGTCCTCGAAACCGCAGGTTCTGGCTCCTGTGCGCGACAGTGTCCGCTGCGCGGCCAGTCGATCGCCGACGGTACTGGAACAGCGATTCACTCGTCTGCTTCGATGATGCGCGCCACGAAGGGGTTGAGTTTCCACCTTCCCTCGTGCGCCTCGGCGAGGCAGAGGTGTCCGGCGGTTCGCAGTTGGAGCTGAACCTCCTCCGGGTCCGCACCGAATTGCCTTGTTTCCCCCAGAAGATCGTCTATCGATAGCTCACCGTACATCGCGAGCGGGCGAAGGGCGGCCAGCATAGCGGCTCCTTCCACGCCCAGGCGACGACGCCACTTGCGCTGCTCATTCGGATCCGAGAGCTCGGCATCTAGTTCCCCCAGCGCAGCTTCTGCGCCACGGTGTACTTCAAGCAAATTCGGAATCTTTCCCAGGACTTCCGGCCATCCTCCCGTGATTTTGAGAATTCGCTCCCGAAGCGCTGGCGAATCGCCAATCTCAATATCTTGCATCCATTGACGCAAAAAGTCATCCCGCCATGGCTCGAGGAATAGCCGCTCCAAATCCCGAAACTTCCAAATTTCGGGCTCGGCGAGCAAGTTGCGAAGTCGCGTGCCATCAGAGAGAAAAAGGATGCGAACATGCCGATTAGATTTTCTCAAGGAATCCAGATAGCTCCGTGCTTCTCCGAGCCATTCCCGCGTCCATCGAGCTTCTAAGGGCACCGCATGCACCCGCAGGCCTTCATCGTGTCGCTTCACGCTGCTACGAAGCCGCGACCGAAACGCCTCGAAGTTAGGAACCTCGTCCAAGACTACCAATGACCGGTCCGGGAGAGATCTATAGGAGTCCATAAACTCCGAGAGACCTGCTGCCTCTATGCCTGAGATCAGAACGATACCGTCTTCATCCTTGAACAAACGGCCCTCCTGTTCACGGGTGAGAGGGAATCGGGACGGATCGCCGTGGATGTCTGGTTTCCGGCGCGCACGCCAGGAACGAGGAGAGAAAGTAGGCGGAAGCTCTCTTGGCTCCTGCAGTTTCTCTTCGATATCAGCCTGCGTGCCCATCAATAACAAGACGTTCGGATTCCTGAGCGAGTATGCTGGCTCTTCGTTTTGATCGATCCTCCGAAGAACACCCAGGCCCACCATTTCATCCAATAGAGATTCAAATTCTTCCACGCGGATGTCACGGAATCCGTCCTCCCACCACGGTGTGGCCTCTTCTTGTAGCGTCCTTCGCGAAAAACCGATTGCTAATGCACCTTCTGACTCAAGACACAGAAAAGCGATAGAATATGCAATGACTTCATAACGCTTGTCCAGGTTGAGCGTGAGCTGGAATCGCTCTCGAATGTGAGCACGAAGTTTCTTGTCACGGTATGCTGTTTCGAGAATATCAGGAGTTATCGAATAGGGAGGCTCTCCGGAGCAACGGGACAACATCTCCCCGATCAGAGCCTCGCCGTAGGCTTGAATGAGTCCAGGGTAGTAATTCGTTTGCCCTAGTATTCGCATAACGAGACCATCCGGCTCCAGGCGGTAGCCAGCAGCACGGAGCGGTCGCACTAACAGGCTTCGTGCCTCTCGCATCTCACCGTTCTTGAGAAGCGGTTCAACGCGTACCGGCGTGCCAAGCTGCGCCAACGGGTTGTTTTCGTGTCGGACGGTGCGAAGAACGTTATGAAGTCCCGCAAAAACGACCTTGATGGAACGTTCCGTGTCTTCCATCAGACGTCTCATGCGATTGGAATGGAGGTAACCGGCAGCTGCAACGCCATCCTTCGGGTCCGGCGCGTCCATGTCGAGAAAGTCGTCTGCTTCGTCGAGAAGAAGCAGGAGGCTACGGTTATTCCCTTGCTGAAAATGACGGATGAGCGTCTCGAGGAACTCTTCGATTCCACGACTACCACGCGTTGAAGGCTCACGAACCTCCTCTGGTATGGCATCTATCTCCCGCAATTTGCGCCAAAGCAAAGGCCAGACATCTTCGATGGGGCGACCCCTGCCGATGCCGTTCGTCAGCAGGTCCACGAAACACGCGTAACGTTCTTCGCCTGGATCATGACTTCGTCGCCGGACAGTGCTGAGGATTGCGGTTTTGCCAATCTGTCGTCCTCCGTAAACGAGGCACGACCCATGGGGGTTTCGGATCGTGGCGATCTCGGAATTGCGTCCAAAGAACATCTCTGGTGGCGGATCGCCTCCGCGATCTGAGTACGGCTGGATGTAGGAGAACGGAAGAGTGGAACCAAATAGAGCTGGAAGTCGTGAGCCCTTCTCTCCACATAAGAAGACGACTACTACTTCATCGAGCACGAGCAGCGTTTCTGCGCACTTTCGCGTTGCGAGTGCCAATTCCTTCCGTTGCGCCATGCTGAGCCGCCCCAAATAGAGGATGATCGGTGCCCCCGTTCGACCCGACTGGTGCCCATACTGAAGAAGGTCCTCGACGGAAGGGCGCTTCCATAGACAGGCAACCCGATAGCGTCCACCGGCCGCGAGTCCGTAAGTTGGCACCGGGCACTGCTCGCGACGATCGAGAGGGACGGTTTGCACTGTGACTTCACTCTTCAGGCGGTCCGTCACGCGCACATTTTGAACCTGGAAGCCCATTTCCCGGAAGAGAATTTTAATGTTTCGAGTCGCTGGCGTACCTAATTCGTTCGCACGCTTTAGATCGAACCAAGCCTCGAGCATTCGCTTTGCTGAGTCACGGCGCGCGCCCGGTAGATCGGCGGGAATTTCAGCGACTGGCTTGCCGTTCTCCAGATGTCGAACAATCTCCGCCGGATGGCGAAGTTTCTCTAGGGCCGCCAAAATTTGACGCGCCTGATCGGGAAAGAAGTTGTCAGCCCGTTTGGAATCAGAAGGTTCGTCAACTGATGAAGTCGGATCCTCTTTGAGGCGTGCCAACAATTCGTTGGCGCGTACGATGTCCCTCTCTTCGATCGCTCTCTCCACCGTGATTGCCTGCCTCGAGTCGGGTGACAAGGGCAAAGATGCCAAGTCCGTTCTCGCACTCTGAAGATGCGTTTCCTCGCTCTCATCGAGCTCACGGTCTATTCGATGCAGCTCTTGGCCCATTTTGGGCCAGTCGAGGAATTCCGGGTCGGATAGCTGCCGCTTAGCGTCCACGAGCACCGGTTGGTGTCGCTCCCGTTCATCGGCGGTAATGCTTCCCAAGACAAGACTAGTTTCCAGTCGATCGAGTAAACGCCTGATTCTAGGTTGCAACTCGTCGATCGTGTTCTTGCGCGCTTTGGAAAACCGGCTTCGCAGTTCCGGATAACTCTCGCCGTTCTCGGATTCGTACCAATCGAGAATGCGACTTGCCGTGGCGAAATCACGGGAGGCGAGGTCGTCTGCTTCAATGTGAACATCCATCAATTCGGGAGGTGAGAACTCCTTCCCTTCAACGAGAGCCTTGAGAACTTTTCGTGGATCATCAATAGGGAACCCTTTGGGATCCACACGAAAACCTGAGGCGAAGATACCGGAGGCGAGTAGATCTTGTACTCTGGGCTCTGGACGGGTATCTGTCTGGTCACTGCATGGGTCGAGCTCGTCGCGGAGCATGCTGATGGCGTGCACTGCCAATTGAGCACCGACACGAGTCCACACGGATGCCTCCGATATCACGGCCTTGAGTTGCTCAAGTGCCGCCGGTCCTTCATTCTCCAAGTCCTGGCGAAATGCGTTGAGAACACTCGCTCGATAATCGAGAGCGACGGATGAATACCCCACGAGATCAAGCCTTTTTCGCGCCAGTCGCGCTGCTTTGCGTGTCTCATGCTCGATCTTCTGGAGGGCTTGGAAGCGGATTCCCGCACTCGAAGGAAGTGAACCCCGAAGTCGGTGATCCGTTTCGGCGACTCGCTTCTTGACCCAGTCGCTGTCGCACCATTGGGCGACTTCGCTGGAAAGAGATGCGGCATCAATCGTTTCTTGCGTCAAGGTGGACATGACTCGTCCGATGACACCTTCTGGTCGAGTCCATTGCTTCCAGACAGCCGTTGCCGGTTGGTAGGGAATCGTCTTTCTCGGTGCGTCGGACAACCAAGCCTTGATTTCTTTTCGACATCCCTGAAGCGCCGCACCGCCTTCTGCGTGCGATCGCATGGCGAGGAGAAATGTGGGAGCCAAAGGAGAATTTTGAAGCTTCGCGGCGTTCGTTGTCAGTTTATGTGCGAGGTCGTGAAGCGCTGGGAATTGGCCGCTCTTCGGAATGTTTCTGAAAACGGCGTATGCAGCGGTGTACGAGGCGAACAGGGCCGGACGAAGACAGGCCGCGAATCGAGCCGTCACCTGAAACGCCTCCTCCTCCTCACTCCAGTCGGGGTCAAGGGCCGGAAGAGTTCCAAAAATGTCCCGGAGTCGAATCGCGATATCTCCATCTGGCTGGCGAAGCCGGACGGCGAGCAGGGCCGCTTCGAATAACTCGCTACGAGTTGGCCCTTCGTTCACGAAAACAAGTTCGCACAATCGAGATATCTGAAACGCGTATGCGAATCTGGGAGGATCCTGCTCCAGAGCTCTCGCCATCGCCATTTCCGCCTCGACTTCAAGCGGATCGCGAGTCTTGGTCTTGGAATCGGCCTTCGATGGGGTGTTGGTTTCGGGGCCACTCGAACCACTTGGCTCCGATTCGGTTTCTCCCGGAGGATCTGTTCTCGCCTTCCGAGGCGATTTGGTACTTGAACCGCGCTTCGACGGCTCCGGCCTCGATTCAGACCTGCTCGGGGAGCTTGGCTCCACGTCCGAAACGGATTTCGCTTCCCTTTCGGGCTCCGGCAACGGCTCTTTGTGCGACGCGATTTCTAGTGAGGAATCCGGTTCATCGTCGCGATCCGATACAACATCCGAATCGGCCTCTGCTAATTCGTCCGATTCTGATTCCGGGTCCGTCGGGGGGAGCGGTTCAGTTGGACGGGGAGGAGAAGGCCCGGAGTCGTTCTCAGGAGCCCTCAACGCCTTCAGGAACGTTTCGCGACTCTCCCGGCGGGCACGGCGAAACGCTCCTTCGGCCTTCTGGAGATCGCTGAGCGTTTCTTCCCAAGCGTCCATCAAGGACGGAGTGCTCGGTTCAGCACCCCGGTGAGACGCGATCCGTGTGGTGGCTTCGTTGAGCTTTTCGATTGCTGCACGCAATTGCCGCTGGCCTTCCGCGACAACGGTCTCGAAATCAAGTCGCGCCTCGTCGAGTGCGTCCCCCACGAGCAAACCACGGCGCTTTTCCCAACTCTGCTCGATTGACGCGCATTCTGCGTCCTCCAACGCGATGCTGGGAACCGATCGGAGCTCCTTCAGTTTTTCTCGGACCGACTCGAGAAAGTCGTCGAAACGCGCGAACGCGAACTCTTCCTGAATGGTGGGAGTCAGTGCGCGTAGTTGGTCGGCGATTTCCGTGATGCTGTCCAGCGCTTCCGGTTGGGGTGGCGGTCCAGCGACCTGCGATGCCAAATTTTGCAGCGACGCGGCCAGAGAAGCCCATTTTTCGGAGGCAGATGGCTCTGCATCGGGGGTGGAGTCTTTTGCCTCATCGGACGGAAAAAGGTTCTTGAACTCGTCGCGTAGCGCCGGCGCGATCTCAAAGCCCTTGGTAATCGTGGTGATGTCGTCCCGGATGGTGGCGACCGCGAAAATCTGCAAGACACACCGCTCTTGCTCCGCCTCTCCCAGTTCATCCCAGCGCTCTAACTGCGACGAAGTGTCCGCCCACGCCCGATCCGCGATCCGTGTGCTTCGCTCCGCAGCACTCTCCCCTTCGAGCACCTCCGCCTCTTCCCGTTCCTTAAGGTAGCCCTCGAGGATTGCCGCCAAAAGCGAGGGGGGACCACTCCCCGGCTCGCGAAGCGCATCGTCCCAAGCACGCCGTCGCCATTTCGGATTCCCGTAGTGGCACTGGAGTAGGATCCTCTCTTCTTCTCCTGGTTTCTCAGGTTCGGCTCGTCGCCGTAATTCGGCCCTGACTCTGCTGCGTACTTGCCGCGGCACGAGGCTCGCGAGACGGAGACGTTCCCTACGGTTCAGACCGAGCAGGTCGTTGAGTCGGTCCGGATCCCTCTCGAGCAATCGGGGAAGCCCCGGACGCATCGGCTCCCGAGGCGAAGGGTCGTCTGTCTTCTTCGTCATCGTTGGGTTCTTGGGCTACGGCAAGAGTGCGGTCGGCTCTCGCTCTTCAGTTTTATCCTCGGTGCCGGAGTGTAATGGCCCGAGGTGTCGAATTGCGTCACGCATCACCTCTCTTCAGTCGTTTCCCGGGCGGCGGTCCCGCTGCCGCTGAGGTGGCGGTCGAAGAAGGCGGTCATGCGACGGTAGCTGTCGCTGCGGGTGGAGGTCTCGTCCCAGCCGTGATCCCCGACCGAATGGACGACGAGATCGAAGTCCCTTCTGCTTCTCGATGAGGATCTGAGTGAGCCGGAAGGAGTCCAGAATCAGGCGGTCTGGCCGATCGCGGCGCGGGGCATGTCCACCTGACCGCCGGTTTTCCACATTTTCCGGCGATTTTGGGGCCTCACGCCCCAATTCCCTTCCTTTCTGCGTGAGTGCTTGGTGGGACCGCGGCGCGCCCACTCGTCACGCCGCCCGAACACGGAGGAGCAAAAGCGCCGTGGATGCAACGAAGGAAAGCCGGGTGGCCCCCGGAAGCGGGCGACTCGCCCCGAAACAGGAAGGGCCCTATACTCGCCGGGCAGAGGGAAACGGGAGCGAGATGACTGCGGGCCTGGAAGTCGAATTCCGGGCGCTGGATCGCAAGGTCACCGACGGCCTCAACCTCCTGCACCTCCGGCTGGAGGAGGTTCGCAAGGAGTTGGAGGAGGCTCGCAAGGAGTTCCGTGCGGAGATCCAGGACATCCGGTCGGATATCAAGGATCTGCGCGGGGATAACAAGGCAATCCGGGCCGAACTCGCGGATCTGAAGAGCGTGGTGGCCGGGCTCGCGGTGGAGATCCGCCATTCGAACGAACGGAGTCGCGGAACCCGTCGGCTGGTGCTGAGCGTCCTCGGGGCGGTGGCCCTGTTCCTCGGCGGCGCGCTGCTGCGTCCGCTCCTCGAGCAGGCGGCGCTCTCGCTGCTCGGCGGCTGAACTACCCGTTTTTCGGGCGGTCGCCGCTCCGCATCGCCCGCCAGACCTTTTCCGGGGTCAGCGGAGTGTCGAGGTGCTCCACCCCGAACGGCCGCAATGCGTCCAGCACCGCGTTCGCGACCGCCGGGGTCGAGCCGATGGTCGCCGCCTCACCGATCCCCTTGACACCGAGCGGGTTCAGGTCGGTCGGGGTCACGGTGCGGTGGAGCTCCCACTTCGGGAGCATGTCGGCGCGCGGGACGGCGTACTCCATCAGCGAACTGGTCAAAAGCGAGCCGTCTTCGCTGTAGAGAGCTTCCTCGACGAGCGCCTGCCCGATCCCCTGCGCCAGCCCGCCATGGACCTGCCCCTCAGCCAGCAGCGGGTTGATGACCCGGCCGCAGTCATCCACCGAGATGTAGCGCAGCACGTGGATCGCCCCGGTTTCGGGCTCGATCTCGGCCGCGCACAGATGGGTTCCGAACGGATAGGTGTCGCCCGGCGGCCGGAAGTCGTTGTCGGCGCGGAGCGTCCCCCGCAGCCCGTCCGGGGCATCCGGACCGTGGACGAAGTCGGCGATCTCCTTCCACTCCACGCCGCGCGACGGGGAGCCGGCGACGAAGAAGCGGCCGTTCTCGAACCGGATGTCCGAAGCCGCCGCTTCGAGGAGCTCGGCGGCGGCGAGGCGCGCCTGTTCGCGCACCGTTTCGGCGTTTGCGAAGACCGCCGCTCCGCCCACCGGGGCACTGCGGCTCCCGAAGGTGCCGATCCCGCGCGGACACGCATCGGTGTCGCCGTGGAGCACCCGGACCGATTCGGCAGGGATGCCGAGCTGCCCGGAGACGATCTGGGCCCAGGCGGTTTCGTGCCCCTGCCCGTGCGGCGAGGTTCCGGTTCGCACCGTGACCGAGCCGTCCTTGTCCATTTCCACTCCGCCGGCCTCCCACGGGCCGAAGCCGCAGATTTCCACGTAGCAGGCGAGCCCGACTCCGAGCGGCCTGCCCCCTGACTCCCGTCTCCGGGTCTGTTCGGCGCGGAGCCCCGCGTAGTCCCCGGCTTCGAGCGCCCGGTCCAGCGCTTTTTCGTAGGCCCCGCTGTCGTAGAGCAGTCCGGTCGCAGTGCGGAACGGGAAGTCGCCCTCCGGAATCAGGTTGCGACGGCGGATGTCCGCCGGATCCATCCCGAGCCGGCCGGCCAGCACATCCATCGCCCGTTCGATCATGTAGGCGGCTTCCGGGCGGCCCGAGCCGCGGTACGGCTCGTTGGGAGCGGTGTTGGTGAAGGCCCCTTCGGCTCGCGCGGTGACCGAGCGGACCGCGTAAGGTCCCGGGATCATCGCCCCGGTCAGGCTCGCGGTAGTGGGGCCCGGCCGGCTGTAGTAGGCCCCGCAGTCGAAGAGCGAGGTCAGGTCGCAGTGCTCGATCCGACCGTCGCGCCCGGCGCGGAGCCCGAGCGTCGCGAACAGGTTCCGGCCGTGAGTAGTGGTCTGGAAGTCCTCGGTGCGGGTTGCGGTCCACCGGACCGGCCGCCCCAGCCGGAGCGCGAGCCAGGCGACCAGCACCTCCTCTCCGTAGAGATTGGCCTTGGCCCCGAAACCGCCGCCGACTTCCGGAGCGATCACCCGCAGGTCCGCCTTGTCGATGCCGAGGACGCGGGCGATGCTGTCCCGCGCCGAATGGGGTGCCTGGGTGGTGGTCCAGACGACCAGCCGGTCCCCTTCGAGCCGGGCCGCCGCTGCTCGCGGCTCCATCGCACTCGGGATGAGCCGCTGGATCCGGAACTTCACTTCGACCTCGATCACGTCCTCGCCGGGTTCGGAGCGGGTCGTCGGACGGTTCGAGTTTTCGCCGGCTTCGAGATCCCACTCGAAGCAGCGGTTTCCGGCCGCTTCCGGATAGAGGAGTTCCGCGCCTTCGGCCCGCGCTTTCCGGGAGTTGCCGCTCGCGGAAAGCTCCCGGTAGTCCACGAGGACTTCAGCGGCCGCGTCGACGGCTTCGGCCGCGGTCTCCGCCACCACGGCGGCCACCGGATCGCCCTCGACCCGGACGCGATCTCCGGCGATCGGCCAGCGCTTCGGCAGGCTGAGATCGGTGAAGCCGCCGTTGCTCGTGTTCCGGGCGACCGGAAAGGGTTTCTTGAGGGTGGGGAGCACGTCGGCCCCGGTGAAGATTCCGAGCACACCGGGCATGTCCTGCGCGGTTCCGATGTCCACCGAAAGGATTTCGGCGTGCGGATACGGACTGCGGACCACCGCCATATGCGCCGCGCCGGGGAGCGGGATGTCGGTCGTGAAACGGGCCTTTCCGGTGATGAGCGCCGGATCCTCGCGACGGCGGACCCGCTCGCCGATGGTCTGGGTGTTGATGGCCACTCGTTCTCCTCGGATCGCCGATTCTAAATGGCCGCGAAGGAGAGGACGGCTTCGGCCGCTTCCTTCCCGCTGACCACGGCGCACGCCTTCACTTCGATCAGCCGGCCGCGTTTTTTGGTGACCTCGGCGGCGAGGTCGAGACGCTCACCGAAGGCCACGGTGTCCTCCATCCGGAAACCCTGGATCGCCCGGAACAGGCCGCGCATGGGTGCTTCGTCCGATTCGGCGGCGGCGACACAGCCGATCTGCGCCATCGCCTCGATGACGAGGCCGGCGGGGATGGTCTCCTGCCCGAGTGCGTACGGATGGTCCTTCGGGATGGTGACCCACCCTTCCGCTCGGATTCCGGGCTCGAAACGGCGGACACCGTGCAAGAAGACGAAGGGCTCGCGGTGGGGAAGGATGCGGAGGACACCTTCGCGGTCGAGGGTTCGGGACATCGTTTTCCTATGCGGGGATGGCTTCCTGGTCGAACTGGAGTTCGTAGAGGGTGCGATAGATGCCGCCGGCGGCGAGCAGATCCTGGTGGGTTCCGCTCTCCCGGACCCGGCCGCGGTGGAGCACCACGATCCGGTCGGCATCGCGGACGGTGGAGAGGCGGTGGGCGATCACGAGGCTGGTGCGATCCTTCAGAACCCGCCCGAGCGCGGTCTGGACCAGCCGCTCGGTCTCGGTGTCCACACTCGAAGTGGCTTCGTCGAGCACCAGCACCCGCGACCGCCGGGCCATGGCGCGGGCGATGCCCACCAGTTGCCGCTGCCCCTGGGAAAGCCCGCTCCCCCGCTCGCCGAGCTCGGTCCGGATGCCGTTCGGGAGCGCCTTCGTCCAGGAGGTCACTTCGGCCGCCGTCGCGGCGCGCTCCGCCTGTTCTTCGCTGATTCCCGGATCCCCGAGACGGATGTTGTCGAGGATGGAGCCCGAGAACATGTGGACATCCTGCTGCACCATCGAGAACTGCCGCCGCAGCGCCGCCACCTCCCACTCCCGGACATCTACCCCATCCACGAAGACCCCGCCTTCCTGCACGTCGTAAAGACGCAGCAGCAGGCTCGCGAGCGTCGTCTTGCCGGAGCCGGTGTGGCCGACCAGCGCCACGGTTTCTCCGGGAGCCACGGTGAGGCTCACGTCGCGGAGCACCCAGTCTCCCGGGTTGTAGGCGAAGGAGACCCGGTCGAGGCGGATGGCCCCGTCGCGGAGCGCGGGCAGCCGGGGTTTTCGCGGGCTCTCGATGCCGGGATCGGTGGAGAGCAGTTCGACGATCCGCTCGGAAGCCGCCATCGCCCCCTGGAGGATGTTGAACTTCTCGGTCAGGTCGCGGATCGGCCGGAAGAACATCTCCGAATACATCAGGAACGCCACCAGCCCGCCGATGGTGAGCGCTCCGGTGCCGATCCGGAGCCCGCCGTACCAGACGATCAGGGCGACGGTGACCGCGGTGATCATTTCCACCACCGGATAGAAAACGGAGAAACAGAAGACGGTCTCCAGATGAGCCTCGGTGTGCTCCCGGTTCAGCTTGCGGAAATCGCGGGCGCGCCGCCGCTCCTGCCGGAAGAGCTGGAGGACTTCGACCCCGGTCAGCGATTCCTGGATGAAGGAGTTGAGGGCGGCGACCGCGCCGCGCACCCGGCGGAAAGCCGGCCGGACCCGCCGACGGAAGAGCCACCCGGTCAGAAAGAGCGCCGGAATCGCCCCGAAGGTGACGAGCGCGAGCTGCCAGTTCATCACCGCGAGGGCCGTGATGATTCCGACCAGCAGCACGACATCGGTGATGATCATCACCACTCCGGAGCTCAGCAGCTCGTTCAGCGCGTCCACGTCGCTCGTGGCCCGGGTGACGACCTGGCCCACCGGATTCCGATCGAACCAGCCGGTGTGGAGCTTCTGGATGTGGTTGAAGACGTCCCGGCGGATGTCGCGCATCACCCGCTGGCCGAAGAGATTCACTACCCACGCCTGCCCGTAGGCGGCGAGGAATCCGACGGTCAGAACCCCGAGATAGAGCCCGAGGATGCCGAAGAGGCCTTCCGCGTCCCCCGTGGCGATGTGGTCGTCGATCGCGATGCGGGTGAGGTAGGGACCGGCGAGCTGGGATCCAGCCCCGACCAGAACCAGGAGGATGCCGAGCCCGATGTAGCGCCAGTAGGGCAGCACATAGGGCAGGACGTGGGCGAGGAGCCTTCGGTCGCGCCGGGTTTCTTCGCTCACAGCCGCGAAAGCTCCTCTTCGAGCATTTGCCGCCGGTAGATCGCGGCGTAGAGACCGGAGGCGGCGACCAGCTCGTCGTGTGCGCCGCGCTCCACGATGCGGGTGACTCCGTTCTCGTCGGTGTCCAGCAGGCAGATGAGGTCCGCGTCCTTCACGGTGCTGAGCCGGTGCGCGACGATCAGCGTGGTGCGGTCCCGCGACCTCCGCCGCACCGCGCCGAGGATGCGCGCTTCGGTATCCGAATCCACCGCGCTCAGCACGTCGTCGAGGATGAGGATCGGGGCATCGAGCAGCAGCGCCCGGGCGATCGCCGCTCGCTGGCGTTGTCCCCCGGAGAGGGTCACCCCGCGTTCTCCGACCACCGTTTCGTAGCCCCCGGGAAAATCCTCGATGTCGTTTGCGAGCCCGGCATCGGAAGCCGCCTCCCGCACTTCCTCGATCGCCGCTTCATCCTTGCCGAACGCCAGGTTGTCGCGCAGGCTCGCCGAAAACAGGAAGCTGTCCTGGGGGACGAAGCCGATGGCGCTTCGCAGCTCTTCCAGCGGGAATTCCCGGACATCCCGGCCGGCGATCCGCACCGAGCCCTGGCCCGCGTCGTGGATGCGCGGGATCAGCCGCGCCAAGGTGGTCTTGCCAGCACCGGTTCGGCCGACCAGCGCCACCGTCTTGCCGGCGGGGATTTTCAGGTCGAAGTCCCTGAGCACCGGCCGCGGTGTCTCGCCGTTTTCCCGCGAGGGGTAGGCGAAGGTGACTCCATCGAACTCGATTTCGGGCGCGTCATCCAGTCGGACGGATGGCGATTCGACCGGTGCCGCGAGCGGGCGGGCATCGTAGATCGCGACGAGCCGCTTCATGGAAGCCGCGCCCCGCTGATGGATGTTCACCACCCAGCCGAGGGCGATCATCGGCCAGGTGAGGTAGCCGTAGTAGAAGAGGAACGCCACCAGCTCACCGACGGTGATGGTCCCGGCGGCAGCGAGTCGTCCGCCGAGCGCGAGGGTGACCGCGAGCCCTCCCCCGATCAGCACCATGAGCAGTGGATAGAGCGCCGCGCTGACGGCGACGAGCTCCATGCTCCGTCGCGCGTACGCTTCGTTCTCCTTGCGGAAGACACTCCGCTGGGCATCCTCCTGAACGAAAGCCCGCACCAGCCGGACGGCGGCGGCGTTCTCCTGGACCACCGCCGAGATGTCGGCCATCTTCGCCTGCGCCACTTCGGACCGGCGGAAGATTTCCTGCCCCAGCACCTTCATCAGTACCGAGGTGATGGGCATCACCGCAACGGCGACGAGGGTCAGACGGGGGCTGATCGCCAGCATGAACGCGAAGCAGCCGAGGGTGGTGATGACGGTTTCGACCGGGTACATCAACCCCGGCCCGAGCACCATCCGCACCGCGTTCATGTCCTGCGCGCCGCGCGAGAGGATGTCTCCGACCCGGAAGCGGGCGTAGAACGCGGCGGGAAGTTCCTGAAGCCGCGCGTAGAAGTCGCGTCGCAGGTCGTATTCGGCGAAGCGCGAGACCCCGATCAGATACCACCGCATGAAGTAGCGGAAGATGGCGGAGCCCCCGGCGGCCAGCACGATGAAAAGGGCGAAGCGTCCGAGTTCGGCGGTGGCCCCCGCCCGCACCGCATCGATCGCACTTTCGAGGATCTGGGGAACCACCAGATAGAGCGCCCGGCAGAGGACGAGCGCGACGAAGCCGAAGGTGATCTTCCGCCAGTACGGCCTGAGGTACGGAAGCAGCCGCCGCCACATGTCCCGCATGGCGTCAGGCGGGCGAAATGGCCGGAAGGCCGGTGGCGACGGCGGCCGCGAGCTGGCGCTTGTCGTAGGTCAGGAAAGCCTCGATTCCGAAGAGCGACTGCGCGGTCGCGAGATGGACGGCATCGAGGCTCCGGAGAGCGGAGGGCGGCATCCGGGCGGCGACGGCGAGGACCCGGTCGTCAACCGGCGCGAGAGCGATGCGGGCGAGGAGTTCCCGCGCCCGTTCGAGCTGCGGATCGGCGACCTCCCGCCGCTGCAGCGCCCGCAGGACTTCGAGGGACGAAAGCGCGCTGGATACCCACTCCGGCTCGCTCGCGAGGAAGCGGTGGAGCGCCGCCGATTCCGGCTCCGGGACCACCAGCTTCACGATGGCCGAGGAGTCGAGATAGACCAAGGATCAGAGCCGGTCTTCGCGATCCCGGAAGAGGATTTCGCTGATCGAAGCGTTCGGCTCGCCGGTCGGCGGCGGCAGCTCGCGGGGGTCACCGTTCGGGGGCCGCACCCGCCCTTCCGCGATCAGCCGCGCGAGGAGCGACGGGTCTTTCGGGACCGAGATCAAAAGAGCCACCGGATTCCCCCGCTCGGTGACTTCGAAACGCTCACCCCGCTCGATGCGGCGCAGATAGACGCTCAGATTCTGGCGCAGCTCGCGGACCCCGACCCGGGAAGTGGCCGTGGGTGCTTCGGATCCAGACAATGACGCACATTGTAGCACATGATCGTCATCGGTTGTTCTGACCGCCATCAGTCGCCGTGGCGTGCTCGGAGCGGCGGTGCGAGCCGCGCCATCAGGATCATCCGCTCGAAGACATCCAGCCATTCATCCATTTCGGCCCGGAGCGCCTCGCCGTCTGCAGAACCCGGCAAAGGGCAGGCCGCCCCGAGTTCGGTCGCCGCTTTCTCGCGGTACACGGTCAGGGGCCGGTCCCCGTAGCGGCCGATCTCGTGGAAGTCCTCCGTGAGGAAAACCACCACCGGAACCCGCATCGCGCCGAGCACGCGGAGTTCATCGCGAAGCTCCGGGATCTGGTCCCGGTCCACGAGCCGCAGGCTCACCGAAGGCCCCGCCGCCTCCACGAGCCGGGCGGCGATCGGAACCGAGCGGACGCAGTCCCCGCACCAGATCCCGCTGAGGCAGAGCACGTTCACGATCCGGCCGGCAGGATCGAGCCGCGTTCCGGCATCCTCCGGGAGCGGGGGCAACGCCCGCCCCCACGCCTCCCGCTGCCTCTCGCTCCCGCCGGCGACGTACTCCCGGTAGCTGGCGGCATCACGAAAGGCCGCCCGGTAGAGATCGGATCGGAGATCGAGGTAGCTCATCGGGTGAGTATCGCCGAGAGGCGGTCAAGCGATCGGCCGCAGCGCCTGCCAGCTACGCGAGAATCGCGGCGAGGCGAGCGAGTACCTCGTTCATGACCGGTTCCGGGACGGCTTCCCGATATCTCCCGTGACGGGCTGCCAGGTCGAGGGCGTGTGGCTGGTCGCAGCGGATCACCCCGACGGTTCGCGTCCCGGCACCTTCGAGCGATACGGCGAAGCCGCGCCGTCGCGCAAGGTTCCCGCCGGTGGTAATCGGCAGGACAACAGGAGTTCCCGTCATCTCATTGAATGGTTGCGGGGAGAGAACCACCACCGGGCGGGTACCTCGCTGTTCTTTCCCCGCCGCGGGGTCGAGGCTGACAAGCCAGATGTCACCCCGTCGCATCAGAACAGCTCTTTGCCGACGGGTCGGGCCTGAAGCCAAGCGTCATCCGAGTCATCGGGCGAATCGTCCGGAGCGGCCTTGTCGCACTGAGCGAGCAGCTCTTCAAGCGTGTAGCGGGGGCGGGGCCGTGGGGTGACGATCAGCCGACCGTCTTCCACGTCGATCCGCACATGGGCACCTGAACGCAGCTCCAACAATTCGAGGAGAGCCGGAGGCACTGCCAACATGACAGACCCGCCGTCGTGTTCATGGAAACCTCCCATAGTGTGGGGCTACACTCTCCCGAATGGGCAACGGAGCGGTGGTTGTGGAGACGGCGGTGGAGGCGACGGAGGAGCGCAGTCGGGGTCTGCGGTGGCGTCCGGTGTCGGAGCTTCGGTTCATCGGCTGCACCTCGTGCCGGATGACGCTCGACGAGTTCCGGGCGCTCGGTGACGAGGGGAAGCTGGAGCTCTTCGACGTGGCGGCCTCCCGTGCCTGGCGGGTGGAGGAAGGCCCCGACCCGGCCCACGAGCATCCGCTCTCGCGCTTGCGCCAGTTCGTGATCCAGGTTGCCCAGGTGCGGGGTGCGCCGATCGCGATGGGCGGGAGCTCGGTCCTCCACCTGCTGGACACGGATCGCGCCCAGGTGCGGGCGATGCACCCGGACGAATTGGTGTTTCTGGACCCCGGCCGGGAAGACCGGATCGGAACGAAGTACGTGTGGGGTTCCGGCCAGGAGCATCCGGACGTGGTGGTGGAAGTGGATAGCACGACGGACATCCGGCGGAACAAGCTGCTGGTGTATGCGGACTGGGGCTTTCCGGAGCTCTGGGTGGAGGTTCCGGAGGCGTTCGCGCCGAGCCGTCGCCGTCGGCCGGGGTTGACGATCTACCGGCTGGAGGAGGGGGAGTACCGCGAGAGCGAGGAGAGCGGAGCGTTCCCGGGTCTCACCGCCGAAGCGGCGCACCGGGTGATGAGCGAGCGAGTCCCCTCCGCGGAGACATCGGCGCTCGCGTCGCGGGTCGGCCGCATCCTCGGGAGGCGGACGGGAACCGGGCCGGACGACGATCCGCTGCTGCGGGAGCAACGCGCCGAGAGCTGGGAAGAGGGACGTGCGGAAGGCCGGGATGAAGGGCGCACCGAGGCAAGGGCCGCGCTCATTCGCGAGGTGCTGCGCGCCCGTGGCATCCCGGTCCCCGCCGCCTTCCCGACGGATCTGTCCGCCCTGGACCGGGCGGCTTTGGAACAGGCACCGTCAGCGTCGGTCGCGGTTGCCGCCATCAGCGCCGAGAGCGTCGCGGATTTCTTCCGCCGGCTTCGGTAGGAACGGAAATGGGCAACGGAGCGGTGGCGGTGGAAGCCACGGAGGAGCGCAGTCGGGGTCTGCGGTGGCGTCCGGTGTCGGAGCTTCGGTTCATCGGCTGCACCTCGTGCCGGATGACGCTCGACGAGTTCCGGGCGCTCGGTGACGAGGGGAAGCTGGAGCTCTTCGACGTGGCGGCCTCCCGTGCCTGGCGGGTGGAGGAAGGCCCCGACCCGGCCCACGAGCATCCGCTCTCGCGCTTGCGCCAGTTCGTGAACCAGGTTGCCATGGTGCGGGGTGCGCCGATCGCGATGGGCGGGAGCTCGGTCCTCCACCTGCTGGACACGGATCGCGCCCAGGTGCGGGCGATGCACCCGGACGAACTGGTGTTTCTGGACCCCGGCCGGGAAGACCGGATCGGAACGAAGTACGTGTGGGGTTCCGGCCAGGAGCATCCGGACGTGGTGGTGGAAGTGGACAGCACGACGGACATCCGGCGGAACAAGCTGCTGGTGTATGCGGACTGGGGCTTTCCGGAGCTCTGGGTGGAGGTTCCGGAGGCGTTCGCGCCGAGCCGTCGCCGTCGGCCGGGGTTGACGATCTACCGGCTGGAGGAGGGGGAGTACCGCGAGAGCGAGGAGAGCGGAGCGTTCCCGGGTCTCACCGCCGAAGCGGCGCACCGGGTGATGAGCGAGCGAGTCCCCTCCGCGGAGACATCGGCGCTCGCGTCGCGGGTCGGCCGCATCCTCGGGAGGCGGACGGGAACCGGGCCGGACGACGATCCGCTGCTGCGGGAGCAACGCGCCGAGAGCCGGGAAGAGGGCCGCTCGGAAGGCCGCGCCGAGGCAAACGTGGCGACTGCCCGCGAGGTGCTGCGCGCCCGCGGCATCCCGGTTTCCACAGTCTTCCCGACGGATTTGTCTCCGGCGGATCGGACGGCGCTCGAAAGTGCCTCTTCGCAAGCGGTGGCCGCCGCCTCGGTGAACGCCGCGAGCGTCGCGGACTTCCTCCGCCGGCTCCGCGCATCCGCGACGGACTGACCGGAGCCAGCTCTCCGCTTCGCTCGACAGATCCGGCCCGATCCGGCTCCCGGTTTTTCAGTCCGCGAACATCTCCTGGAGAACCCTGAGCACGTCGGTGACCGTAGCTTCGGGAAGACGACCGAGCTTCTTCAGAAGCCGGCTTGAATCCACGCTGCGAATCTGGTCCAGGGCAACAAAGCCTGCGCGTTCGGCAAAACGACAGGGAACTCGCCAAGGGTAGGCGCGTCCACCTGTTGTCATGGGCGCGATGATGGTCGTTCTCAAGCGCCCCGCGAGTTCATCCGGCGCAACGATCAGACAGGGCCTCGTCTTCCGGATTTCGCTTCCGGTGGTCGGATCCAGGCCCACGAGGCAGACGTCGCCGCGCATCAGGGTTTCCGGGTTCACCAACGCCACTCTTTCTCGTCGAAGTCATTGTGGACCTCCGGATCGAGCAACGGGTCGTCTCCGGCCGCGTGCGCTCGCTGGGCCGCCTCCGCCCAACCGGCGCGGGGTGGCCGCGCCGCCCTCACCGTCAATTTCCCCGGTTCCGCACTGAGTTCCACTTCTTCTGTCAGGTTTGCCTCGTTGAGCAGCGCCTTGGGAATCCGCAACCCGCGGGAATTTCCGACGCGAATGATCTTTGCGAGAACAGGCATGGCCTACATTGTAATTCCAATACCCGCCGCTTCGCTCGACAGGTTCGGCCCGATCCGGCAAGATGGATCGCTCCCGATGAGATCCGACCAATTCCTCCGCCTCCTCTCCGGGATTCGCGTGTGGCGGAAGGGCGACCAGCGGGCTCCCCACAAGCCGCTGCTCCTGCTGCTCGCGCTCGGTCGAGTGTCCCAGGGCCGGCCCCGGCTCGCCGATTTCGCGCAGGAGATTCAGGGGCCGCTCTCCCGTCTTATCGACCGCTACGGCCCGCCGCGGGCGGTGGTCCACCCGGAGCACCCCTTCTGGCGGCTCCGCAACGACGGTCTCTGGGAAATCCCCGGTGCCGATGCGCTGTCGACCACGAGCAGCGGCGACCTTCTGCTTTCCGCGCTGCGCAAACAAAGCGTCGCGGGCGGGTTCCCGCCGCCCCTCCACAGCCTGCTCGCCGGCAACCCGGAACTGGTCGAGAGGGTGACTTCGTACCTGCTCTCCGCCAACTTCCCGGAATCCCTGCATACCTCCATCCGGAACGAAGTCGGGCTTCCCGCCGAGATGGTTCTCGAACCCGGTGCCCTGGCTCGCCGCCCCCGGGATCCGAAGTTCCGCCCCGCAGTTCTGACCGCCTACGAGCGGCGGTGCGCGATCTGCGATTTCGATGTCCGGCTCGAGGACGACCTGCTGGGCCTCGATGCCGCCCACATCAAGTGGCATGCGCTCGGTGGACCCGACCAGGTTCCGAACGGGATCGCGCTTTGCGCTCTCCACCACCGCGCCTTCGACCGGGGAGCCATCGGACTCGACCCCGCCGGCGGCGAGCTCCGGGTGCTGGTTTCCCAGGAGATCAGCGGAACCAGCGAAGCCTTTCGGATGCTCGTGGATGCCCGGGGCCGGCCTGTCCGGCCGCCGCAGGAACGCTCCCAGCTCCCGCACGAGAAGTTCGTCGCGTGGCACCGTCGGGAGGTCTTCCGGGGCGATCCCCGCACTTCCTGACCGTCATTCCTGCCCGATCAGCGCTTTCACGCCGACGGCGTGAAGAACCCGCTCCATCTCCCAGTCCGGGCCGACCGCGAGCCGCTCCACTGCGCTGTCGAAGAGGTCCGTCTTGCGCCGGAGGATGTCTTCGAGCCGCTCTTCCAAGGTGTTCCGGCAACAAAAGCGATAGACCCGGACCGGCCTCTCCTGGCCGATGCGGATGACCCGGTCGGTGGCCTGGCGGTTCGTGGACGGGTTCCACCACTGGTCGAAGTGGAAGGCGTGGTTCGCTTCGACCAGGGTCAAGCCCTCGCCTCCGACCCGCGTGGAGGCGAGCAGCGCGAGAACCCCGGGCTCCGTCCGGAATTCCCGAACCGCGCGGTCGCGCTCCTCGACGCTCATCTCCCCGACCAGCAGACGGCAGGCACCCCGGCCGAACGCTTTCTCGATCCGCTGTTTCAAGTGGTGGAGCGGCTTCAGCAGGAGCGCGAAGACCACCGCCTTCTCGCCCTGCTCCCGGATCCGGGCGAGCAGCTCCAGGATGCGGTCGGCCTTGCTGCTCGATCCGGTGGCCGGGTCCAGGTCGCAGAGTTCGCGGAGGCGGGTCAGCAGCGCGAGTTCGTGCCCGTCGCCGGGCCGACTGCGATACCGGGTGATCGCCTCGTCGTAGGCGCGCCGCTGTGCCGGGGTCAGCTCGATCCGCTCGGTGGTGTCGCGAACCCGCGGCAGGTCGTCGAGCACTTCGTCCTTCCGCCGCCGCAGGATGTAGGGCCGCGCCTGCGCCCGGAGCGATGTCGGGTGGAGGTGCGCGTCGCGGGCCGAAAACCGCCGCGGCTCGATCAGGGACAGGAGCGTGACAAGGTCGTCGCGGTCGCGTTCGAGAGGTGTCCCGCTGAGCGCCCAGAACCGTTCGGGTGCGAGACTCATCACGCCGGCGGTTGCCTGCGCCGTGCGCTTCCGGAGGCGGTGGGCCTCGTCGGCGACGAGGAGGTCGGGCGGATGTTCGAAGAGCGCCTTGGGCGGGGTTCTCATCTGCTCGTAGTTCGCGAGCAGCACGTGCCGCCGCCACGTGAGCGCCCGCCACGCGGCTTCGCGGATGCGCCCGGGAGGACTCATGGTCGCTACGCCGAGTTCGGGTGCCCACTTGCTCAGTTCGGCCTCCCAGTTGGCGAGGAGGCTCTTGGGGCAAAGAACCAGCACCCGCCGGATCTGCGCCCGGTTGAAGAGCAACCGCATCGCGGCGATGACCTGGATCGTCTTCCCGAGCCCCATGTCATCCGCGAGGATTCGGCCGCCGAGGTCCTTGGTCAGAAACTCGACCCCGTTCCGCTGGAAGGGGTACAGGGTGGCAAGTACCGGCGGGGTGAGTTCTTCGTGCTTCAGCAGCCACGGGCGGATGAGCTCGGCGGCCCCGAGCCGGAGCTTCCGGTATTCGGCCACCGTCTGGATGTACACGCGCCCGGCCCAAGGTCTCCCCGCCGGTACGCGGATAGCCGACGCTTCCCCGGTGGCAATCCGTTCTGCGAGGGTCGGATCCAACTCCGCCACCCATTCCCTGACGCAGTGCACCCGCTGACCGGCAAGCGCTCGCGAAAGCGACCCGTTGGAAGACTCGAAGCCCAATGGAAGCGCGTTCGATCTACCCCTCTCCGCCTTGGGATCGCCCCCGTCCGTCAATCCTGCACGCTTTCCCTGACACGTTCTCGAATAGCTTCGATCCGCTTCCACTCTTCGCTCAGTTCTCCCTTCTCCAGCGGTGGATACAGCAGATCAGCCCAACTTGCACGGAGATCCCGATGTCCGGTCCCGTCCAGGTCCTGCTTGCTGACGAACCAACGAAGCAAGCGACCCGCGAGTTCGACGACCTTCTTGCGATCCTCGTTGCGCATCTTCCACTCGCTCGTGTCGCCTGTGGGGACGAGAAGGAGGCGACGCCAGGGCGGTCCGTGAAGTTCCCAGGGAATGGTCCCGAGTGGCCGGAGCACCGGGATCATCGAGGCGATTTCCGCGTCCTCTCCGAGCGCCTCGGCATTGAGCATCCAGCGCACGACATCGGCGAAGAGCTCCTGCCCGACAGGCCAGAACAGAAGATGATCCTGGAAGTCCTGCGGATTTTCATCCGGGAGGCGGTGGTGCCGCATCTTCCGCGGATCCAGCTTGAGCGCAGGAACGGCAGTGAGAATCGCGTCCCAGTGCCTTGCGACCGCCGCGTAGTCTTCGGCGATCTGTTCTTCTTCAGGCCGGAACTGGAGAGACGCCTTCAGATCTCTTGACCCCTTGAAGCGGCGTAGGCGTTCCGGCGTCGTGAGCAGCACCGTGTTCATGGCGTAGAGGGTTTGGAGGCTCGTGAAGTGCGCCGTTCCGGTTTTCAGGTTCTTCCCCTTGGTCTGAACCTTGAACGAATTCATCTCCCTGCCTTTGGACCGGAAGTGAGAATGATCGGAAATCAGTCGCCTCGTCACGATCGCGAACACATCATCCTCATCCATGATGATGTTCGTGTCCCTGTCGGTCGCCTTGGCATAGCGGTTGAGACTGGAAAAGAGCCTCCGGTATCGCTGAAGCCAGACATCCTGGTCCCGGTGTTGCTCCTCCCGCGCCACCACGATGACGGAAACTTGCTCCGACGCGAAGTCGCGTGGAGACTCCCTCGGATCGTTCAGCATTCCCTTGATGGCACTCAGTCGATGCTGGCCATCCAGGGCGTAGTACTTGGGGTTGTCGTGAAACGCCAGGAGTCCCACGCTCTCCCGGAACGTGGCGCTCTTCATCCAGTCGGGCGGGGTTGCCGGCTCGAAGGATGGGTTTCCTCCGATCGCAGCGACGACCAGGGCCGAAAAGAAGCGATCCTCACGGTGTTTCAGATAGTTGAGAAGGCTTCCCTTGACTCGGCTCTCGTTCAGTTCCCGCTGAATCGCGTGGCTCAGCGTGGGGTCCTCCCATTCTTCGCTCGCGAGGTTGACTTCGTTGGCGACTTCCCGCATCGTCATGCGGACGATGTAGTAGTTCCAGTCGCCCATTCGGGCCCTGATGGCGGGGTACATCTGCATAGCGCGTTCTCCGTTGTTTTTCCCAGCGCCTGCTGAAGCGACCATCAGCCGCGTTCCAGTCTCGCTGGGGGCGGTTGTGCGAAAATTTGCTGCATCATGAGAAGAATTTGACTGGCACCGTATTCGCCCGTTTGTCCCTTGAACTGGCCGTCTTTTCTCAAGTCGAGCCGGCCAGCGAGCTCATCGAGATCTTTTTCGATCGCATTCCAATCCATGGTGTTCTCCACACTGTTGTAGAGATGCTTGAAGCGGTCGTTGAACAGGCGGCAGTACGCGATGAATCCTGTCAACTCCAGGAGCTTGTATTCTCGGCCCGGACGAGTTTTGTCAAAGTCATCCCACGCATCGGTATGGGTTTCCTGTATTTTTTGCCAGTAAGTCACGAATATGTCATACAGGCTTTCTTCCGATGTGTCGTCGAACATACCACCCTTGAACATGCGATCCACGTTCTTGGCAATGGCGTTCAATTTCCACAGATAGTGCTTGCCCGAACTTCCCGCCATGGATATTCTTCCTGCGAACGGTGAACTAGACTCTTCACCGATGCGCCGCGCGATCCGATTGTGGCGTTCGGTGTCGTCAATGATCACCGACAGCGCGCTTGGGACACCTTTTTGATTCGTGTTGATCGTGTGAAAAACCCATTTTTCTTGCTCTTGACTCAATTCATCGTACGCCATGAAATCAATGCTCCGTATTTCGCCGATGTCTTCGAAATGCGCAACGAAACCACCAAGCCGATGCTGTCCGTCAATGACGTTAGCGGGCCCGGTGATGCTCAATGTGCCAAAATGTTCGATCCCCTGATACGGCTCGAAATTCCAGCACCCACGGGCGTTCAAGACGATGGGGGGAGTGAAGGCAGTCCCTTCACCATGTCTTGAAAGGTATTCTGCAAACTTCTTCTGTCGGCTCTTGAGGGCTGGACGCTGGTAGCCCTCCTGGCCGTTCACTTCTTGTGTCTCCGTGACGTGATTGGAGGCACTTTGCTCAAAGACATGAACTTGAGTGATACGGGAGGCAATATCGGACGGGAACGATCCCTTGTAGAAAGTCATCCCGTCACGGACAACGCGCAGGCAATTAGGGATCTGGATGGGAGAAGGCGCAGCCGTCATGACTCGATGAGGTAGCGTGCGAAGCGGTCATCGGCTTCCTTGCGGATACGAAACTGCAAACCGTCAAATCGGCCGCTGTTGCCGACCCGGAGAGGCTCGATGCCTTCCATGAACGTCTTCGCGGACATGTACAGGAAGTGGCGCGTCTGTGAGTGGAGGTTCTCGACCTCGAGTACGGGGGTGTAGCCACGGAACGTCGCCTTGACGAATGGTTCACCGTGGATGCGGAGCTGGATCCAGCCTTCGCCAATCCGAAGCTGCGTGAGCTGATCGCGCGGTGTTTGGGGTGACTCACTCATCTGGGCAGCCCTTCCCACAACATGGGCATCGCACTTGAATCAGAGCTTAAGCGCCGCAAATAACCGCTTCCACGCGAGACGGCCAAGCCGTTCTGTGCGGCTGCGGATCAGATCGACGGACCAAGGACCTTGTACAGCGGCGAGACTCTCGCAAGAAGCCAGGAGCCCAGTGTCGCGAGGCCTGCGCTTGGCCTCGTCCGTAATGGAAAAGCCGGCCGTGGTCAAAGTTTCCAAGTAGTTTTTGAAATCCGAATCAGCGCGCTGCGACCAGAGTTCGTAGAGTTTTCTCTTCTCATTCCACGGCCGTGCACCAGCACTGGCATTCTCGGAAAGAGGAAGAAGCATCAGATTGCCTAGGGAATTACGAATGTCCGGATCCTCATATATTTCCGACTGCCAGCCCTCAGTTCGCTTCTGTGGAGCGATGTGCTCTATAGTTGCGAATTCGTCAGCACTCCATTTGCCAATGGACAACATTTCTGATAGTTCTCCACGTCCTTCACAGATCAATCCCTCGGATCCGGAATCAGCAACTGTGCCCGTCAGAGCATGAAATAGTACGTAGCGCGCCACGATTTTCTGTCCGTAGAGCGGTTGATTTACCAAGACCTGTACCCACTCATCTTCCGTGGCCCAGTTTTCTTCAATTTTCGAACGAAGAGCTTGAAGAAAATTCGTGATGGACGGAGCAACCGGAGCGCCAGAAAGAGGCCGTCGCGCTAAAGGCGGAATGTTGTGTGCTGGTACGCCATCGCTCATGATCTTGCGATACTCCGTATCAATACCGGAAGTACCGCCCTTCGCCGCTCGCCACAGAATCGAAAACGATGCTGTCGCCGTCATGGCTTTCTCCATTTCCCGGGTGCGCTGATCCTGCTCCTGCTGATTCGGTCCATCAAGTGCGTGGTCGTAGAATCGTACTATCGGCGCAATTGTGACAGTATGTTTGAGATCTCGAAGGACACGTAGTGCCAGAAGCGCGGCGTCGCTGTTAACTACCAGGTCGGGGAATGGATTCGAGGTGTCGCTTCGCCACGCAACATCGAGAAATTTAGAGACGTTAAACATGGAACGAAGAAACGCTGTGGAAGAGTCAGTGCTCTGCGAATCTTGATAACTCTTTCTGAGATAGGCGCGTTGTTCGCTATGCTTCCTTGAGATTTTTTTCCCGGATTCTGTGAGCGCAAACGCGATGAGGGTCTCGTTAGTTGCTTTCTGTCTCCCTTCCGCGTTAGTTGAACGTGCCAGGTGGCCTTCGATGGAATCGATGTATTTTTGGCTCTGAGAGATCGGATAATGATCGCCAATATGTTCAATAACTTTGGGTTTGAAAGTTTCAAACGCAGTTAGCGATGTGCCAGTACCGTTTAGCGCGTCGAAAATATCTAAAGCATCATCATCTCTTGTGGTTTCGACCACAGTAAGGGCGACGTAGTAAAGAAGATAATGAGCCAGAAAAGTAAGACGGAGGAGTTTCGAAAATCGCTCGGCATGAGTGACTCCGTCGGGAGAAGAAGAGATATAGTCTGCGACATTTTTGCATCTCTCTTCAACGTCATCGGATGGCCAGATATTGTCGAAGAGTAAAGGTTTCTGGGTTACTCGTAAAGGGTTCGGGAAATCAGAGCTGGAGTCACCAACCTCGATGGCCATGATTGCCTTGCGAATTGCCTTGAAAGCAATTCGCAGAATAACATCGTGGGAATCATAGTCGGAAGGAGTATTGCGGCGTGGAAAATCAAACAGGCGAGAATTTTCTCCGGAATGAATCATATATTGCCAGGTAAAGTGAGTAATCGGGCTGATGTATCTTTGGTGAGTGAAATCGTCCGACCAGACATCCGATAGAGCACGTATGATTTTTGGGAAGTATCGAGAATTGACATTATCTACTTGAGAATCAATCCGATAGGTATTTTCTAATTTTGCTAGGATCGAGTCACAATGCTTCGAAAGCCATTTGTGTGTTTCGTTCTTGTCGGATAGTTGACGCTGATGGCGGCGGATGCGGTTGTGGAGAATAATGAAGCAGATTATGAGAGTGCTGATACGTTGTTGGCCGTCGACCAAGGTGGTGATACGTGTCAGACGATGTGAGGAATCGAGCGTCTTGGTGGTCCTTCGGTCGGTTTCATGGATCGTGATGAGAGTTCCAAGAAAACTTGAGGCGCCGTTTCCCGACACTAATTCGTTGATACCGTGACCGGCGTCGGCGAAGAGCCGGTCGATGTTGCCGGAATCCCAGGAATAGTGGCGTTGATATATCGGAATGGAGATTCCTTGAGGGCTGGAAAAGAACTCAAATGCACTCTCTGAACGAGCATCGAAGAGTTCTTTGAAGCGTGGTGGATATGTAGGGGGCATCACAGCGCGCACACCGTGCAGGGGTCGGTGTCGTCGTCCTCGTCGAGGGCATCGGCAAGGGATTCGACGAGGGGGAGGTTTTTCTGGTTGCGCTTCGTGCGCGCCATCGCGGCCTCGTGGCGTTCGAGGATCTGCTGCTTTCGGTCCTTGAGCTGGGTGAGACTCTCGCCTCCCGACCAGGTATAGGCGCGGCCGCGCATGGCCTGGTCGCTGAAGTCGGCATCGCCGGCGACACCCGCGTCGGTGAGGACTTTCTTCTCGATCTGTACGGCGCGCTCGAAGAGCTCCGGGTGGCGGTCGGCGAGGCCGATCCACTCGGCCTTCCGCTGGTAGAAGCAGAAATAGCAGCCGGAGCGGGTGCGCCACTCGTAGTAGCTCGGGAGGCCGATGCCGGCATCTTCGAGGATGCGCATCACGCCGTCCTTCTCCACGCCGTCCTCGATGAACGGGAAGCGGCTGCTGATGTTGGACTTCGTTGAAATGTAGCCCTTGCGGTTGGCTTCGTCGGCGCGGATCGCGACGTACGAGACCGCGGGCGCATCGCCGATCCACGCCTCGATCGGCTTGATCTTCATGTGCTTGGTGCACCAGCGCATCTGGGGCGAGGGGAGCGCGCCGCGGAACACCTCGAACCAGTGGTCGAAGCCGCGTTCCGAGTTGAGGCGGGTGATCGGCTTGCCGAGGATCACCTCGAGCCGGGTCAGGTATTCGTAGGTCTCGGGGAGCTCCGCGCCGGTGTCGCAGAAGAAGTACTCGAGTTCGGGCAGCTTGCCGCGCAGATAGACCGCGAGGGCGCTCGAATCCTTGCCGCCCGAGATGCCGCAGATGTGGCGCACCGGATCAGGCACTGGCCGCCCTCCGTTCCGCGAGCGTGGTGGGTTCGCCGGCGGAGCTGTCGGCCTGTTCGCCGATCAATCTCTCGCCGAGTACCGCGAGCAGGGTTTCGGTCCGCTCGCGTGTCGAGGTGCCGAGGGCCGGGCTCGTGAGTGCCTGGTCGAGGACGCGGCTGACGGCATCGCGCACGTCATCCTCGACGGCGGCGAGGCCGATGTATTCGTGGCCATCGGGCCGGGTGAAAATGACCCGAAACGCCGAGAACGGCCTTCCGGGGAAAGCGCGGAGGCTCTTCTCCGCACGAAGGGCCAACAGCCGGCGGAAAGCCGCGACCCGGTGCTTCAGCTCGTGCTGGAAGCGGTCGTGATCCGCATCGTTCCACTCGGAGGGGGCCTTCTTCGCGACCACCGTCGCGATCGCACTCACCCAGTCTTCGTCGCTTTGCGGGGCTTCGTTCGCGAGCGCCAGCGCGAAGGCGCGAAGGTCCGGATCGGACACCGAGTCCCCGAGAGCGGCGGCCGAATGCGTGACCACCGAGCGCGATGCCGCACCGCTTTCCTCGAGCAACGTCCTGACGAGTCCCGACAGAAGTTCCTTGCGGTGGCCCTGAAGCTCGGCGAAGGCGGCGGCCGCCTCGGACGCCAGTTTTCGCGCCTCGGGGTAGCGCGCCTTCGAGAACTCGGCCGCGGGGAATCCGAGCGCCCGTGGCAGGGCGGTGAAGATCAGCTCGTCCGGCTCCACCGCAGTCAGGATCGCGTCGCGCATCGCGAGAGCCCGGGGGCCGAAGCGTGCGGTACGCCGCGAGAAGAGATCCCAACGGGAAGCAGCGGAGACCAGCCGCCGGACGACCGCGACCAGATCCGCGCCGGCAGTCTGCGGCACCCCGAGCTGTTCCCGGAGTGCGGCCACGAGATCGCCCCGGGCACCGGTCGCGGCGGCGAAGTACTTGATCTCGAAGTGCGCCGGGTTCTTCACCATGCGCTCCGAGATCTGGCTGGTCAGCGCCGGTTTGAAGGTTCCGTGTTCGTAGATGGCGATTTCGTCGCGGAAGGCGAGGAGAGCCGCGGTGAGCAGCACCGGAACCGCTCCCGCCTTCATCCCGATCGGGGGCGACAGCAGTGCCGCAGTGATGTCGCGGACATTGATGCGCTGGCCGCGGGCCTCGGCGAAGAAGCGCCCGGTCACGAGCTCCCACGCCGGGGCGAGCGAGCTGTTTCCCCGGGGTGGCCCGAATCGGCCTGCACCGCCGCCTCGGTGGATCCCGGTCTCGTGGAGCGCTGCGCGGTACATGGCCATGTCAGGGCCGTAGCCACGGAGGCCGAGGTCGGGCTCCGCGCTTTTTTCGATCATCGCCGCGAGGAGGTCACGCCGCGCCTTCGCGCCCTGAGAAGAGAGCTCGGTGCGGTGGAGCATTTCGTTCCGGATGATCGGGGTGTCCGGATACGCGAGGTCGGCCGCTTCCGAGAGCGCCGCGCTGCCTCGTCCGCCGCGGAGGAGTCGCGGCTCGGGGCCGAGCCATTGCCACCGGCAGGATTCGCCCCGGAAGGTCTTCGAGATCATCCGGTCGAATTCGCTCTGGGCGTGGACGAGGCGCTCCCGGAACTCGTTCCGGGCCACCGGGTCGGAGGCGACCTTGAGGTCTGCCATCGCCATCCGCACCGCCGCGACTTCGCGGGCCGCCCGGTCGAGCCCTTCCACGTTCTCCGGAATCGCGAGGAGCAGCGGCTTGCCGTCCTCCGGTCTCGCGGATCGCGGAGCCTCGCCTTCCGGGCCGACGAAGAGCAGGACCTCCCCGTCGAAGGGCGAAGAGGGCTCCGGGCGCTCGGGAGGCTCGCTCGAACCCACGAACCGGAACGAGAACACCCGGACCAGGTCGTGTTGGGCGCTGTGGCGCGCGGCGACCGCAGGGGGCGGAGGCGCGAGCTCGGCCAACAGGATCGCCAGAGGTTCGGGTGCGAGGCGCATCCGGCAGGTTTCGAGAAGGCCGCGGATGTCGGTCTCCGACCCCTGCCAGATGCGGTACTCATCGGCGACATCCCGCCGGGTGATCACACCGCGTTCTTCGAGCGTGGCGAGGTCGGCCTCCGCCTCGGGTTCGGCGAGCAGCAGGACATCGCGCGAGGCCCGGAGCGAACCTCCGGTCGAGACCAGATTCAGGACCGCGACCGACTTGGCGAGCCGGGTCTCCCGTGGCGAAAGCCCATGGGCATCGCGGAGCCGGGTCGCGATCTCGGCCCAGCGACTCGACTGGGCGAGCGCCGCCGCGGTGGCCGCGCCTCCCCCCACGAAGAAGTCATAGACCTCGCTGAGTCCGACCGAAGGCAGGGGAGCGCGGGCTGGAGGCGACTCGGTGGCGGCGAGGAACGCCGCGGCTCCCGACGGATCCCGGCCGGCGAGGAAGGAGAAGAGCGTGCGCTCGTGCTGGCCGTAACGACTCGTCAGTTCGGGAAGGATGAGCGCCGCGAGCGGGTGGAGCGGGTAGCAGCCGGCGATTGCCTTGGGGTCGAACGCCCGGCGGCCCGAAGTGGCGGTCACGCCGAGTTCGATGAGATCCCGGGAATGGCGTTTCGCCCAGTCGAGAACCCGCCGCCTGACGGTTCGGTCGCGCTGGCGGAAGACCGAGGCGATCATCGTCCGGGTGGCTTCCGGCGAGTCCACGTAGGTGAGGTCCTCGAACCGGCCCTGCACCTTGCCCCACTCTCGGCGGAGCCCGGCATCTGCGCCGGCGAGGGTGTCCTCGAAGGCGAGGTGCTGCAGCGTGAGGATGAAGATCGGGAGACCGCCGCCCTGGCCCGCTTCGGCGAGCTGCTGCAGGATGTAAGGGTCGGTGTCCCCGCTGTCGCGCGCGGTCTCGAGCGCCTTGCCGAACTCGTCCACGATGAGCAGCAGCGGTCGCTCGCGGGCGAGCCGGCGCGCTGTCTCGACGAGGTTCGCCTGAGAAGCCGGAGTATCGGACTCGGCTAGTTCAGGTTCTCTCTCTCTCTCTCTCTCTCTCTCTCTCTCTCTCTCTGGCGGCGCGCAGACAGCGTCCCAGCGCGGCGGCGATCGGCTCGCGGGCGGCGGTGACGAGTCCGCGCCCGAAGCCGCCTTCGTCGGTCCCGCGATGGCGGTGGGCTTTTCGCACCTGCCCGGCGCTCTCGGGGGAGGCATCTTCCACCAGCCGGAGCGCCCGGTCGCGGGTCTCGCCCGCGGGGCCGAAGAGCGCGTGGAGCAGGAGCGCCAGCGACGATTTGCCCGATCCATAGGGACCGGTCAGCGACCAGGACCCGCCGGCCGTTCCTTCGCCTGCCGCATCGGCGATCCGGTCGATCACTTCGAGGGCTCGGGGGGTGACCAGATAGCCGTCGAGCGGCTCGCTCAGGCCGGCATCGCGCTCGAGGTTTGCCGAGCGGGCGAACCGGCCCCGGACCTCGATGGCATCGGCGAGCGCGGGCATCAGGACGGGCGGAAGTAAGCGGACAGGACCTGGTCGCGGAGTTTATCGGCAGCGGCGGTCCACGAGAGCTGGGGCGCGCCGGCGCTCGCCACCAGATCCAGGCCCTCGGTGCGCGCCGCCACCGGCTCGATCGTCGCCGCGATTTCGGGCTCCGTCAGCCGGAAGGCCCGACCCGGCGATCCGGGCTCCGAGGCGAGGACGGCGAGCGGGACGGTGTTGCTGTTCGGCCGGCTCTGGCTTGCGTAGTCGAGAGCGGTCGCCGCAAGGATTTCCGGGGGAAGAAGCGGCTTTTCGCCGAAATGGAACCGGTAGCGGCCGTCGGGCGAGCGGCCGATCAACTGGAGCTCCCGGAGCGGAGCGTCGAGGGTGTCATCCACCGCGACCCGCCCCCGCTTGTCCACCGGGGCGTAGGCGCGGAGCAGCGCGCTGATGTCCTTTTTCACCGCGGAGCGGCTCGGCCGGCGCTTCCACCAGCCCTCGAGCGGGTCGAGGCGCGTCGTCACCGCCGCTTCGAGGTCCTCCACCGCGAAGACCGCCGCCTGGAACTCGTGGAAGACGAACCACCAGACCGGAAGCCGGCAGTTGGCGCGGAGGAGTCGCCAATGGAGCAGCCAGAGCGTCCCCGGGTCTTCCATCCACGGATCCCATCCCGACGCACCGAAAAGATTCCGGCCGAACGGCGTTGGCGTGAGCCTGGAGGAAGTCTCCTGGATCAGCCCCGCCGACAGGCCCCAGAAGCGAATGGACCGTGCCATGTTTTTCCCGACTCCTATGCGGAGCGGGGCATCCTCCTGTTCGAAGACCCGGGGATTCCCGGCGGCCGCGCCGTATGCCTTGCGGAACCAGCCGTAGCGCGGGTGGAAGGTCTCGTGGCGGGCGAAAATCGGATACGCCGCTTCGGTCAGGCGCATCGCGCCGCCTCCCGGTTCATGCTGCGGACGAATTCGACGGCAGAGATCGTCTTTTCGATGGCGAAAGCGATGTCCTGATCGGTGGTGAAGCGGCCCAGGCTGAACCGGATCGCCTCGAAGGCATCCTCCCGGGGGATTCCCATGGCGAGGAGCGTCGAGGAAGGCTCGATCGAGCCCGAGTGGCAGGCGCTTCCGAGCGAGGCCGCCACCGGGTCCAGTTGGTTCAGGACCGCTTCGCCGTCGGCCCCCGCGAAGCCGAGGCAGGCGGTGTTCGGAAGCCTTTGCTCCTCGTCGCCGATCAGATGGACATCCGGGAGGCGTTCGCGCACGGTTTCGACGAACCGGTCGCGGAGCATTCCGACCCGCTCCGCTTCCGGGATTCGTTCTTCGGCGGCGATCCGGGCGGCGGCTCCGAAACCGACGATGCCGGAGACGTTCAGCGACCCCGACCGCAGGCCGCGCTCCTGGCCGCCACCGTGGAGGATCGGGCGAAGCCGTCCGAGACCCTCGCGGGTTCCGACGAGCGCTCCCGCCCCGGTCGGCCCGCAGATCTTGTGGCTGCTCACCGAGACCAGATCGGCCCCGATCTCCTGCTGGTCGAACCGGAGCCTTCCGGCGAACTGGGTGGCATCGCAGTGGAAGAGCGCCCCCGCCGCGTGGGCGCATTCGGCGATCTCCCGTACCGGGTTGAGAACGCCCGTCTCGCTGTTCGCGGCCATCACCGAGACGAGCAGGACATTCGAATCCACCATCTCGCCGAGCTGGTCCGGGTCCACGAATCCGCCGGGTGTCACCGGGATCACTTCCACCTGCGCCTGGCCGGTTTCTCCGAGCCACGCGGCGGTCCGGGCGACCGAAGCGTGCTCCACCGCGGAGACCAGGATGCGCCTCCGGTCTTCGGGCGCGCCTTCGAGGGTTCCACGGAGCGCGAGGTTGTTCGCCTCGGTGGCCCCGGAAGTAAAGAGAACGCCCGACGGCCGGCCCCCCAGCAAGGCGGCCACCTCTTCGCGGGCCTGGTCCACCACCGCCGCCTGGTGCAGCCCGAAGCGGTGGGCAGAAGAGGCGTTCCCTACCCCGCCGGTGCGGGCCATGACTTCGGCGACCCGGGGGTCGAGCGGGGCCGACCCGTTGTAGTCGAGATAGACACCGTCC
Source organism: Vicinamibacteria bacterium (assembly GCA_965215615.1). Lineage (GTDB taxonomy): Bacteria > Acidobacteriota > Vicinamibacteria > Marinacidobacterales > Marinacidobacteraceae > CBDATA01. The sequence goes on from OZ244068.1 coordinate 54,119, forward strand.
GGCCGGGTTCGGGACATGGGCGGGATTATGCATGCTCGCCGTGACAGAAACTGTCTGTGCGGGCGGCTTTTTTAGAATTGGTCGCTGATGGGCGGAGCAAAACCATGATTGATGTCGGGCTGCTGCCCGATCTGCTGCTTCTGGTGGGGCTCGCCATCCCCATCGTGGCGCTCGCCCACCGGGTCAAGGCCCCGCCGCTGCTCGGCTTCGTGCTGGTCGGGGTGCTCGTCGGGCCCGCCGGCCTCGGCCTGATCGCGGTGCCGGAAAACATCGCGACCCTGATGGAGCTCGGCGTCGCGCTGCTGCTCTTCGCGGTCGGGTTGGAACTTTCGCTTTCGCATGTGCGGCAGTGGGGCCGGATGGTCTTCGTCGGGGGCGGCATCCAGGTCGCCGGCACGATCGCGATCTTCTTCCCGATCCTCGTGGTTTTCGGCGTTTCGGTCCCGAGCGCGCTCTTCTACGGGGCGCTCGCCGCGCTTTCCTCGACGGCGATCGTCTCCAAGACCTTCGCGGATCGGGGCGAACTGGATACCCCGGTCGGGCGCGCCTCGATCGGGATCCTGATCTTCCAGGATCTCATCGTCCTGCCGTTCGTCCTGCTCCTGCCGCTGCTCGGCGGCTTCCAGGGAGAGGCGGCCGCTTCGGCGCTCGGCGCGATGGCTCGCGGTCTTGCGATCGTTGCGGTTCTCATCGTCGGCGGGCGATTCCTCGTGCCGTGGGTGCTCGACCGGATCGCGCTCCTGCGGGACCGGGAGCTGTTCACGCTCTGTATCGGCTTCTTCGGGCTCGGGGCCGCCCTCGTCTCCCACAGCGCCGGGTTCTCGCTCGCGATCGGGGCGTTTCTCGCCGGGCTCATCCTCTCGGAATCCCGCTACGGGGTGCAGGCGCTCTCCGACGTGCTTCCGTTCCGGGCGCTTTTCAGCGCGGTCTTCTTCACCTCGATCGGGATGCTGCTGGACCCGACGATCCTGATCTCCCGGCCGCTGCTGGTGCTCGGCATCGGGGTCTCGATCCTGATCGTCAAGACGGCGATGACCACCGCCGGAGTGCTGGCGGCGCGGGGCCGGCTCCCGGCGGCGCTCGCGAGCGGGCTCGGCCTCGGGCACATGGGCGAGTTCTCCTTCCTGCTCGCCGCGGTCGGGACGTCGCTCGGCCTCTTCCTCGGCGACGACTACCAGTTGTTCCTCGCCACCGCCATCCTCTCGATGACCGTGGCACCGGTCTTCATCCACTTCGGGCCGGCGGTCGTCGAGCGGGTGGAGCGGTACCGCCGCGACCGGATGCCGAGCAACGGGGAGGCTGCGAAAGATGCCGCCGACCACACCATCGTCGTCGGCTACGGGCTCGCCGGCCGCTATCTGGCGCGGGTGCTGAAGGCGGCGGGCCTCGGTTGCGTCGTCGTCGAGCAGAACCCGGATCTCGTGCGCCGGGCGCGTGCTGACGACCTTCCGGTGATCTTCGGTGACGGTGCCGAGGCCGCCCTCCTCGATCACGCGGGGGTGAAGCGGGCGCGGGCGGTGATCTTCGCGATCAGCTCGCCGTCCGCCGAGCGCCGCGGGGTGGCCGTCGCGCGGGAGAGGAACCCCGGGGCACACATCATCGTCCGCACCCGCTTCGTCCGCGCCATAGACGACCTGCTGGAACTCGGGGCGACGGATGTGGTGGTCGAGGAGTTCGAGGCCTCGCTCGAACTCTTCGCGCGGGCGCTCGAAAGCTACGAGATTCCGGTCAACCGCATCTGGCGGGAACTGGAGGCGGTGCGCGCCGAGCACTACGGGCTCTTCCGCGACCGTCCGCATCCCGACCTGCGACTCGATGCGCTGAAGCACCTCGGTATCCACGACGCGCTCGAGATCGTGGAGGTGGAGCCCGGCTCGACGGCGCTCGGAAGCTCCGCCGCGTCGCTCGACCTGCGGAAGCGCACCGGCGCGATGCAGATCGCGGTGATCCGCGATGCCAAGCCGATCCACGAGAACCTCGCGGAGACGACCTATGAGGCGGGGGACACGGTGGTGCTGATCGGCAACCCGACGAGCCTCGAAGCGGCGCTCGAACTGTTTCGGTCGCGCGACGCGGCCGAGTAGTTGTCCTTCCGGGCTCAGGTCAAACCGCCGGAGCCATGGTCAATTGGGCCGGAGCCATGGTCAAACGGACCTGGACCCGGGTCATTCGGATTCCGTCAGAAACCAGCTTCAGCCACCGAAATACCGGCTTTTTCGCGGGAAAACCAGTTGTCAGCCGGATATCCGGCCGGTTCCGGTGGTTGTTGCCGGGAACCGCGACCGGAGTCATCCGAGCCATGGTCAAATCGGCTGGAGCCATGGTCAAATCACCCCAGCTCAGGTCGAATCAAGCTGGCGTTGCGTAAATTGGGGTGCCATGCGGTCTGACGCTCTCGGTCCTTTTCGCCCGGGTGCCGGCACGAGACCGCCGTACCTCGCGGGGCGAAAATCCGAACAGGCGGAACTTCGCGCATGGCTCGCGGAGCTTTCCGAGGGGAAGTGTCCGGGCGCTCAGCTCGTCCTCTGCGGACTGTGAGACGACAGATAAAACTGGTCCACTTGGCGACAGATAAAACTGGTCCACCCTTGAGCGTGTAGTGGGTTCATGAGTTCGCCTCGTGAGATTCGGGTTTGTTGGGGGTATGGGCGGAGGTCCGTGATGCCTCGGAAGAGTCCGCTGCGCCGCTTCTCGCGGAGTCGGTAGCTTTCGCCGCGGATGGTGATCACGTGGCTGTGGTGGAGCATCCGGTCCAGAATGGCGGTGGCGACCACTGCGTCTCCGAAGACGCGGCCCCATTCAACCACCGGGCGGTTCGAGGTCACCAGGAAGCCGCCGCGCTCGTAGCGCCGAGCGACGAGCTGGAAGAACAGATGGGCGGCATCCTCTTCAAGAGGGAGGTCTCCGAGTTCGTCCACGATCAACAGCTTCGGCTTGGCGTAATGAGCGAGCTGTTCTTCGAGACGGCCAGTCAGATGAGCTTTCGCCAAACTCGCCACCAGCGTCGCCGCAGTGGTGAACAGGACCGTATAGCCCGAGAGGATGGCCCCTCGACCGACCGCTACGGCCAAGTGTGTCTTGCCGACGCCCGGGGGCCGAGCAAGAGCACCATTCTGGATCTGCCAAACCTGGATGGCTCCGGTCAAATCGAAGCCTCTTTCGGAAGCCCCAGGCTCGTCCGCAGGGCAACCAACACTTCCAGCGTGCTGTGGTACGCAACTTCGAGTTCCCGTAGCGTCATGTTCGTCGGTTTCGTACTATGGACAACCGTGTGGCGCGCTCGCATGATGTTGTCCCATGAGGCATGCGCCTGCGTGTTTTCGATGCGACCGATGAAGCGATTTTTGTAATCAACGCCGAACTGATTGAGGGCATCGTTGATTTTCCTTATGTCCGGACTGCGGAACGATCGCTCGGTCTGGTGTTTTACGAAGTTCGCCAGGCGCGAATCTCCGCTACGCTCAGCTCTCTCAACGAACTGCTTCGCCAGATGCCCCTCGTAATGCGATACGATCAGCAACACGATCGAAGCCACGAGCAGGCTTTCGATTCTCAGGGTGTCGGGAAGCGCTTCATCGAGTTTGGCGAGATGTCTACGAGACACGGAAAGAGCATCTTCGATATGTGGAAATTTCATTCCTTCACTCGGGTTTAGCTTACCCGAAGAGGAATTCTTCTGCGTGACGGAGCCGTTTGGATACGACATCCTCGTCCGTCGTTCCCGCACTCGTCATTTCCCGGAAACTTTCGTTCTTCACAAGACTCGCATATCGGGGTGAGATGTCTTCCGGAATTTCATCCAGATGCTTCGAGAAAGCAGTCGAAACTGCATCGAAAACGGCAGCGTTCAAGCCCGCCTTGATGTGAAATGGTTTCTCGCCAAGCCTCTCGAAAAGAGCGTTCATGGTATTCTCGAAGATAGTCTGGAAAGATTCGATATTGCCACGATCGTCGTAGCGGTGGCGGTTCATGAAATCTGACAGGAAATCCTTCATGGGTTTTCTGTACTGGTCGGAATTCTCCCGAAGCGCGAGAAATCGGAGAACGAGTTCCACGTCGCGTTGACGCTTGTCCGGATCCTGTTTCCCAAAAATCTTTCGCCAGCTTGACTTCCCGTTCAAGGAACCGAGAAGTTCGTTGAAAGGGCCACTGAAAATGCAGTTGCGTATCTCCTGGCTGACGAGGTGAGTGCCTCCCGTGTTCAGCCTCTCGAAGATGTGATAAGCGCTCGTGGTATCCTGCGGATTCAGCTGCCGCACGACGAATGCTCGCAACACCGAATCATTGAGCGTGTTGAATGCGGCGGGATCTGTCTCTTTCAGATTTTCGTAAGTCTTGTCGCGATAGGGACTTTGTTCGTGAAGTCCGCGGAGAGCGAATTTCCTGGATTGCTCGCCGTTGGCGGAAGGGAAGGCACCATCGAAAAAATGAACGATGCTGAGCAGTCGTTGTTGGCCATCGATAACCGTGTATTTCCTGTCGTCAGAGTTGACGAAAAAGAATACTGCCGGGACCGGTAAACCCAGAAGAAAGGATTCGATCAACTTCGTGGATTGCCGCAGGGACCAGACGAATTTGCGTTGGAACCCCGGGATGATGATCTGTTGGCGCCTGTATTTGGTGACGATGCCTTCGAGCGTGAAGTCGGCAGGATAGGTGGCTACTTCATACTGCGGTGGCGAGCTGTCGAGATCTTCGCGCTCGCTACGGACATCCTCGATTCCGGATGCCTTGAGATGATGTCGGTCGTTCCTCATCAAGGACTCCATGCGGCCTTCCCGCACCGGGTCAGGAGGCGGGGCTCAGGGCACCGGCTTCGGGTTCGTTTTCGGTGCGTCGCTTCCTGCGGGCGGCGAAAGCCTCGGTGAAGCTGTCGAGGCTGTCATAGACCACCGGGACGACGATCAGGGTCAGGACCGTCGCGAGGGTCAGGCCGAAGATGACCGCGACTCCCATCGCCGACCAGAACTGCGAGCTTTCGCCGCCGGTCGTGATCTGGAAGTTGAAGAAGTCGATGTTCACCCCGAGAGTCAGCGGGATGAGCCCGAGCACGGTGGTGACCGCGGTGAGCAGCACCGGCCGGAGGCGGATCGAGCCGGCGGTGATGACTGCCTGGCGGCGGGTCATGCCGTCGCGGCGCAGTTGCCGGATGAAGTCGCAGAGCACGATGGCGTTGTTGACCACGATGCCCACCAGCGAGATCACCCCGATCCCGGTCATGATGATCCCGAAAGCGGTCCCGGTGATGAGCAGGCCCCAGAGCACGCCGATCATCGAGAGCACGACCGAGGTGATGATGACGAGCGGCAGCACCAGCGAGTCGAACTGGGTCACCAGCACCAGCAGGATCAGGAGCACCGCGATCACGAAGGCGCGCGAGAGGAACTCGGTGGCCGCGAGCTCCTCCTGGTTGGAGCCGGAGAACGCCCAGCGGTAGCCCGGAGGCCACGCCATCGCGTCCAGTTCGGTCGCCACTTCGCTGCGCACCTCGGCATCGGTGCGGCCCGATTCGCGCACCACGTCGCCTTCGAGGGTGACTACCCGGCTCATGTCCACCCGATTCACGGTGGCGGGGCCCATGGACTGGCGCAGGTTGGCCACCGTGCGGATCGGCACCGGCAGGCCGTCCCCGTCCGGCACCGTCAGCTCGGCGATTGCGTCGAGCGAACGGCGGGCTTCGGGAACCAGGCGGACCCGGATGTCGTGCTCGTCCTCGCCGATCCGGTACTTGGAGGCCTCGGCCCCGAGGATTCCGGTCTGCACGGTGGCGGCGATCACCTGGGTGTTCACCCCCGAGCGCATCGCTTCCTCGCGGTTCACGTCCACGAGGAACTCCGGCTTGCCCCGATCGAGGTCGCTGTCGAGATTGACGAGGCCTTCGATGTTCTGGATGCGGGCGAGAGCCTCTTCCGAGAGCCGGGCGAGCTCGTCGAGATCGTCGCCGAAGACCCGGACCGAGACCGCGGCCCCGGTCGGCGGGCCGTCCTGCGGCGCATCCACCTGGATCTTGGCACCGACGATGCCGGCGAGCCGGGCGCGGACCTGCTCCATGGTGAGGAAGCTGTCGCGCTGCGTCCGGTCGGTCCGCTCATGCAGATAGAGCGAGACCTGGCTCACGTTCTGGTTCGCGCCGCCTCCCATCGGATTCACGCCGACGCTCGCCGCGCCGACGCTCGCCACCTGGTGCTTGAGATCCACCGTGTCGCCGGTGAGGGCCTCGACCTGCGCCACCAGCGCATTGGAAGTGTCGAGACTCGAACCGGTGGGGCCTTCGATGTCCACGATGATCTGGCGGGGCTCCACCTCGGGGAACAGCTCGGTTCCCGGACCGACGGCCGCGTAGATCCCGACCGTCGCCACCAGAACCGAACCCATGGTCCAGACGATCCCCGACCGGTGGTCGGTCAGGTAGGGAGACCAGCCGAAAAGGCGCCTCACGAGGGTCCAGCCGAGCCACATCACGCCCTGCAGCAGGAAGGCGCCTACCGCGAGGCCGCCGAGCGCGCCGGCGAGCACGAAGACGCTGCCCGCCTGGAAGAACATCGCTCCCATCCCGATCGCGGCGGCACTGGCCATGAATGCCACGAAGGCGGCGGGGAGCGCCCAGTTCCTGAGGAACCAGCTCCGGGTTCCGGCATCTGCTCCCGGGTCGAGCGCCCATTCGAGCGTCCGCCGGTAGGCGCGACGGAAGGGATGTTCGCGGTACGAATCTTCGGCCAGCTCGAGCACCTGGCTCCACACGTTCGAGACTTCCGTCGCTCCCTCATCCGGAGACCGGACCTCGACCCCGGCCGCCTCCGCTTCCCGCACCGCCTTGGGCGGCTTCATCAGATGGGCGCACAACGTCGGGTTGATGATGAGTGCGACCGCGAGCGAGGCGGAGAGGCCGATGATGATGGTCACCGGGAGATAGGACATGAAGTTCCCGATCATCCCCGGCCAGATGAGCAGCGGCGAGAACGCGCAGAGGGTGGTGATGGTGGAGGCGATCACCGGGGTCGCGACCTCTTTCGTCGCCCGGTACGCGGCCTCTGGCCCGGCAGCCCCCATCTCGCGGTGGCGGTAGATGTTCTCGACGATCACCACCGCGTTGTCCACGAGCATCCCGAGCATCAGGATCAGGCTGAAGAGCACCATCATGTTCAGCGTGTAGCCGATCCAGCCGATGACGAGGAACGAGAGCATCATCGAGAGCGGAATCGCCACCCCGACGAAGAAACTGTTGCGAAGCCCCACGAAGGCCATCAGGCAGCCGACCACCAGCAACAGGCCGGAGATCACGTTGTTCTCCAGCTCGTTCACCATCCGCCGGATTTCCACCGAGATGTCGCCGATCACCGAGATCTGGATGCCCGGCGGGAGGCGCTCGTCCCATTCGTCGAGCCGTTCGTTGATGAGGTCGGCCACCGTCACCAGGTTCGCGCCGGAGCGCTTGGTGATCGAGAGGGTGACCGAGGGTTCGAGATCCACTCGGGAGCGGCTCGCCTCGTCCTCGAAGCCGAACCGGACCTCGGCGACATCGCGGATGAACACCGGATCGCCGTCCCGCACCTTGATGACGAAATCCTCGATCTGCGAGGGATCCCGGATTTCGGCCGGAAGCCGGACCAGATAGTCCAGTTCGCCCATGTTGATCTCGCCGCCTGGCACGTTCCGGTTCTCGCGCGCGATCGCGACCACCACGTCCGAAAGGCTCAGCTCGAAGAGCTGGAGCCGCTTGGGATCCACCTGGACCTCGACTTCCCGCTCCCGGCCGCCGATGACCGAGACCTGGCTGACCCCGAGGATCGTCTCGAGGTCGTCCTGAAGATCCTCCGCCACGTCGGTCAGTCGCTCGGCACCGATCGTCCCGGAGAGGGTTGCGACCATCACCGGAACCTCGGAGAAATCGATGTCCCGGACCAGGGGATCCTCGGCTTCCGGCGGAAGCAGCGGCCGGGCGATGTCCACCCGCTCGCGCACCGAAGCGAGAGCTTCCTGGGTGTCCTCTCCGGTCTCGAACTCGACCTCGATCATCGAAAAGCCCTCGCTCGTGGACGAACGCATCTCCTTGATGCCGGCGATGGACTTGATTTCGGTCTCGATGGGGCGGGTCACCACCGCCTCCATGTCGCTCGGGCTGACCCCCGGATACACGGTGTGCACCATCACGAGCGGAAATTCGACCTCGGGAAACGACTCCCGCTGGAGCGAGACATAGACCCCGGTCCCCGCCAGGCAGATCACCAGGATCATGAAATACACCGACATGCGGTGCTGGATGGCGTACTTCGTGAGCCTCATCGTCCGTTTCCTCCGTCAGCCTGGCGGGGCGATCCGGCTACCCGCACCTCCTGGCCGTCGAGCAGGTTGCGATGGCCGGCCACCACCACCGTTTCGCCGATTTCGAGGCCGGAAGCGACGAGCACCTGGTTGCCGCGGCCCGGCCCGAGGGTCACCGGCCGCATCTCCACCTGGCCGCCTTCGAGTACGAAGACGAACGGCTTGGCGTCGCGCTCGACGATCAGATCCCGCGAGACCACGACCGCGTTCTCGAACACCTGCCGCTCGAGTTCGGCGCGAACGATCAGCCCCGACCGCAGCATCCCCTCCGGGTTCAGGACCTCCACTTCCGACTCGAAGACGCGGCCCGGTGAGGAAGCGGCGGGGGCGATGTAGCGGATCTGCCCCTCGAAGCGCTTATCCGGATAGGCATCCACGGTCAGGGTCGCCGGCGATCCGATCCGGAAGTAGGCGATGTCCCGCTCCGGGATGCCGACCGTGGCGAGGAGTTTCTCGATCTGGTGGATATCGGCGACCGGATTGCCCGGCGCGAGTACCTCTCCTCGTTCCACGTGCCGCTCGACCACGACGCCGGTCACCGGTGCGAAAACCTCCGACCGGGAGAGCCGGAGGCGGGCGGTGGCGAGCCGGGCTTCGGCGACTTCGAGGTTCGCCTCGGCCGTTTCGAGTTCCTGGCGCGGCGCGGCATCCCGCTCTACCAGCTCATTCGACCGGTCGAAATCCACGCGGGCCGCTTCGAGGGCGACCTCCGCCTCGTGAGCCGCGGCTTCGAGCAGGTCCACCCCGACGCGGGCCATCACGGAACCCGCTTCGACCCGGTCGCCCTTCTCGAAAGTCACCTCGGAGACGGTTCCGCCGAGCTCGCTCGCCACCCGCACCTCGGTCCCCGGCTCCAGCCTTCCGGCGATCTGGAGCACATCCACCAGGATTTCGGGGGTGATCGTCGCCGTCTCCACCGGAGGCCGGACATCCCGGGTCTCGGGCGGGATTTCCGCGGCCACGTTCGTTTCGCCGCCGCAGCCGGCGAGCAGGCAGGCCCCGAGCAGGATGGACACCGCGGCGGCGAACGGGCGATGGGGCCGAAGACTACTGGTCACGTTCGTTCTCCTCGTCCGCCGCGCCCGCGGGAGCGTCGGAAATCAACGAATGGGGGGCGCTCGCCGGGTAGCCGGCGAGGAACTTCATTTCGGCGAGCGCGTTCAGGGCATCGCGGGTGCTCGCCAGCATGTCGAGCTCCACTTCCCTTTCCAATTGGCCGGCTTCGAGCACCATAAGCTCGATCCCGACACCGGTGTCCCGCTCGGCGGCGGCGACCCGGTAGGCCTCGCGGGATTCCTCGAGCGCAAGCCGGGCATCCTCGATCGCGGCCAGCGCGTCATGCCACCGACGGATCTGATCCCGGAGCTGGACTTCGAGCGTGGATTCGTATTCCGTCTGTTCCCACTCGCTGCGGTTCTGCTGCGAGCGCAGCGCGGCGACTCGCGACCGGGCACCGAAGCCGTCGAAGAGTCTCCAGTTCACGCTGACCCCGACGCTCCAGTTGCGGCGGTGGAGCTCGGCGGTGTTCCCGATCGCGAAGCTGTTGACCCCGAAGGAGGCATCCGCCCGCACTTCGGGCCGCACCTCGGCGAGCATCTGGGTCTCCTGGAGGCGGAGGATTTCGCGGTCCTTCGCAAAGGCTTCGAAGCCCGGGCGGGTGGCGGTCGCGATCTCGAGCAGCGCCGCCACCGGCAACACCCGTGGGAGCGGGTCGGGGAGTTCGAGCGCGTCCAGCACTTCGATGGCCCGGTCCTGATTCCGCCCGACGAGAGCATTCACGCCGGCCTGCTCCACCCGCAGATCCTCCTCGGTGGCGCGCATTTCCCGACGCAGCCGCGCGAGATCCACCTGGGCGCGCAGCACCTCGAGCCGTGCGCCGGTCCCGAACTGATGCCGGTCCCGCGCCACTTCCACGGCGCGTTCGCGGACCCGGACTGCCTCCGCGAGCACGTCACGGGTCCGGGAGGCGAGCTGATAGGCGTAAAGACGCTGGACGGTGTCGCGGGCGATCCGGTTGCGGAGCTCGGCGAGATTCAGCGCTTCCCGTTCGCGGGCGGCCCGGATTCCCTTGTAGAGACTGAGCCACCGATGCGACCAGAGCGACTGCGAAAGCCGGAGGTCCCAAAGGTAGGTCCCGAAGGTGAAGGCCCCTCCGAACGCGGAGGCATCGCCCCCTCCCGGGAAGCCTCCGGCGGCCTCCGGATCGTCGAGCAGGCGGGAGAAGAAGGGGCTGTTGCTGAACCCCGGATCCCGGGTCTCGGAGGCCGAGAGCTCGAGGTGGAGCTGGGGCAGGAACTGGGCGCGGGCCTCGCCAACCGTGGCATCCAGTTCGACGAACCGCTCGCGGTTCGCGCGCACCTGGGGGTGGAGCTCGATCGCCACGTCCACCGCCTGGGCGATGGTGAAACTCAGGGTTTCCCGCTCGATCAGCGCTCGGTACTGCTCGAGGACATCTTCGGCCGGACCTCCCGGCGACTGGCCGAACACCGGACCAGCCGCAAACAGCGCGGAAGCCAACAGGAACAAGGCAGGCCGGATGCGCGCTTCCGAATTCATTGCTGATGCCTCCCGCCCGGCCTGTGCTCCGAACCGCACCCCATCTCGACCGGCGAGACGAAACCCGAGACCCGTTTGTTCCGCGAAGTCTAGCTATTGGGGCAGGTGCGGGGCCGGTTCGGAGTTTTCCCGGTTTTCCACAAATTGGGGAAAACCCGCCTTCCGGAGCGCCGGATTCGCGGCGGTTCTCCGGGTTTCGTGCCCGGCCGGTTTTCCCCATCGAGGGTCGGATACCCTTCCCGCCGCTCCTTGCTCCTCCTTTCCTGCCTGTTCCTGCTGCTGGGTCTCGCCGGGCTGGTGTTCGGTGCCGATTGGCTCGTGGACGGCGCTTCGGCGCTCGCCCGGCGATTCCGCATCAGCCCGCTGGTCATCGGGCTCACCGTCATCGCCTACGGCACCTCGGCCCCCGAGATCGGTGCCAGTCTGGTCGCGGTGCTGCGCGACAGCCCCGGACTCGCGGTCGGCAACGTCATCGGCAGCAACGCCGCGAACATCGGGCTGATCCTCGGGGCCACCGCGCTGATGCGGTCCTTCGCCGTGAAATGGGAGCAGATCTCGCGCGAATTCATCTACATGCTGGGGGCGACCCTGCTCCTCTGGCCGATGGCCGCCGCCGGCGAGATCGGTCGGGGCATCGGGGTTCTCTTCGTCGTCCTGCTTCTCGTGTTCAACTTCCTGTCCATCCGCTGGAACCGGAAGGCGGGAGTCTCTCCGGTGGCCGAAGGCGAGCTGCCGGCGGCCGGGCGCAGCCTCCTGTTCCTCGGCCTCGGACTCGGCACGCTGCTGGTCGGGGCGGAGCTTTTGGTGCGGGGGGCCTCCGATCTCGCCCGGGCGCTCGGCGCGTCCGAAATCACCATCGGCTTCACGGTGGTGGCGCTCGGTACTTCGCTTCCCGAGCTCGCCACCTCGGTCGCCGCCGCCCGCCGGAACGAAATCCAGATCGTGGTGGGAAACGTGGTGGGGAGCAACGTGTTCAACGTGCTGGGGGCGCTCGGGATTTCGGCGGTGGTCGCCCCGGTGGCGGTGGATCCGCGGGTTCTCGCCGGCGAGCTGCCGGGGGTGGTGCTGCTGACCCTGCTCGGCGGGATATTCCTCTGGTCGGGCCGGAAGCTGACCCGGCTGGAAGGCGGCATCCTGCTCGCTGCCTACGCCGCCTACGTGGGTTGGGTGATCCTGTGATGTCCCGCCTCCTCGTTCTGGCCGCCCTCGTCGTCGGATGCGGAGAGGCTCCGGAGCCGGGAGATTCCCGGTTTCGTCGTTACGCCGCCGGAATCGCCGCCCACCACCTCTGCTCGGGTGTCTTCGTCGTGGGCCGGGTGACCGAGCGGTCTCCGGAGACGGTGCTCGCCGAGGACATCCGGCCGTTCCCGGCGTTCGCCTGGCAGGACGACTTCGAATGGCGGGTGGACGAAAACGCGCAAACCGCGACCGTATGGGCGGCCGATGTCAACCCGCGGACCGCCCGCTACCACGGCGATCAGGGGTGCGCGCTGCTCGAGGACGGCATGGATCAGGCGCACTTCACGCCGGTGGCGGTCCCCCGGAGCGAGCCTTCGGATCGGGACTGGCCGCTCGGCGACCGGGGCGCGGAAGAGCCCGACCAGCAGGGCGTGGACCGGGTGGCGCTCGACGAAGCGATCGACGGGGCGATGGCGGCGGGCCAGAACACCCGGGCGCTCGCGGTGCTGCGGCGGGGGCGGATCGTCGGCGAACGCTATGCGCCCGGCTTCACCCGTTCCACTCCGCAGATCAGTTGGTCCGAGGGAAAGAGCGTGACCGCCGCCCTCGTCGGGGTTCTGATCCACGAGGGACATTTCGGGCTCGACGACCCGGCTCCGATCGCCGAATGGCGCGCCGGGGGCGACCCCCGTGCCCCCATCCTGCTTCGCCACCTGCTCACCATGACCAGCGGGCTCGACATGACGAACGACGGGCTCGCGGGCCCCGCTTCGCTCACCCACGAGAACGAACACATGCGGGTCTATTTCGATGCGCTCGACGTCTTCGAGCACGCTTCCAGCCAGCCCGCCGAAATCGCGCCGGGAACCGAATTCCGCTACCGCAACTCCGACCCGCTCAGCCTCGGGCGGATCATCCGGGAGACGGTCGAAAGGGGCGGCGGCGACTACCTGACCTTCCCGCAGCGGGCGCTCTTCGACCGCATCGGCTCGCGGGATTTCGTGCTCGAAACCGACCCCTGGGGCAACTTCATCCTGAGCGGCTACCTCTACGGGAGCGCCGCCGACTGGCTCCGGTTCGGGCTCTTGCACCTCGAAGACGGGGTGATCGGCGGCGAGCGTATCCTGCCGGAAGGGTGGACGGATTTCGTGAGCACGCCGAACCCGGGAGCGGCGGAGCAGGAATACGGGGGACTTTTCTGGCTGAACGCCGGCGGCCGCCATCCCGACATCCCGCGGGATGCCTATTGGGCGGCCGGGTTCATGGGGCAGACCACCATGATCGTTCCGTCCGAGGAGCTGGTGGTCGTCCGGCTCGGCCCGAGCCCCGGCGGTTTCGATGCGTACCTGAACGAGACGGTGGGTGCCATCGTCGCCTCCTTCGAGTGACGGCGTGATCGTTTTCGCGCTCTCCGCTCTCGCCTGCCTCGTGGCGCTCGCCACCTTCGCGGAGATCGCCTCGGGAGCGCGCCGGCTGAAGCGCCTCGAGGAAGCGCCCTCGCCCACCGGGTCGCCGCCCCGAGTCAGCATCGTCTTCGCGGCCCGCGACGAAGAGGGGGGCATCGAGGCGGCGGCGCGGTCGCATCTCGCCCAGGACTACCCCGATTTCGAGGTCGTTGCGGTGGACGACCGCTCCACCGATCGCACCGGGGAGATTCTCGGCCGGGTCGCCGCCGGGGCGGACGCGCTGACGGTCATCCGGATCGAGAGCCTCCCGCCGCGCTGGCTCGGCAAGTGCCACGCGCTTTCCCGGGGCGTTCGGGTGGCGACCGGAGAGTGGGTGCTGTTCACCGATGCCGACGTGGTGCTCGCCCCTTCGGCGCTCTCCCGAGCAGTCGGGCTCGCCGAAAGCGAGGGCCTCGACCACCTGACCGTCGTGCCCCACGCACGGATGCCGGGGTTCTTGCAGGCGTTCGGGGCGGCCTTCGCGATGTTCATGTCCTTCTACCTGCGGCCGTGGCGCATCCCGGACCCGAAGAGCGGGGCCTACGCGGGGATCGGAGCGTTCAATCTGGTCCGGAAGTCCGCCTACCACGCCGCCGGAGGCCACGAGGCCATCCGCCTCGCCGTGGACGACGACCTCCGGCTCGGCAAGGTTCTCAAGCGCTCCGGCGCCCGCTCGGCGCTCGCGCTCGGCAGCGGGCTCGTCACCGTGGACTGGTACCCCGATTTCCCTTCGGCGATCCGCGGCCTCGAAAAGGGGCTCTTCGGCGGCCTCCATTACTCCCTGCTCCGGGTTGCCGCGGTCTTCGGCGGCCAGGCGCTCTTGTTCCTGTGGCCGGTCGCCGGCCTCTTCTTCGGCGGCTGGGTCGCTCTCCTGAACGCGGTGACCTGTTTGATCTTCGGGGCGCTCTACCTCGGATATGCACGGGATCAGCGGGCTCCCCTCTGGAGCGTGGTGCTTTTGCCGGCGTGGTCGGCGATCTTCCAGTGGACCCTGCTGCGCTCCGCTTTCCGGACGCTGCTGCGGGGCGGGGTGGTCTGGCGCGGAACCTTCTATCCGCTCTCCGACCTGCGGGATGCGTAACCTCGCACGGTTTCTGCTCATGGCGGCGCTCCCCGGATTCGCTCCTCCGCTCCCGGAGACGATTCCGCTGTTCCCGCTGCCGGATGTCTCGCTCTTCCCCGAGGTGACCCGGCCGTTCTTCATCTTCGAGCCGCGCTACCGGGAGATGCTGGCCGACGCGCTCGAAGGGGACCGGGTGATCGGGATGGTGGCCTTGCAGCCCGGATACGAGGAGGACTACGAAGGCCGCCCGCCGGTCTTTTCGGTCGGCTGTGCCGGGGTCATCACCCGGGCGGCCCGGAACGAGGACGGAACCTGGTTCGTCGAGCTCGCCGGGACGACCCGCTTCCGCATCGTCGGCGAGGACGCGAGCCGGCCCTACCGGCTCGCGCTCGTGGAGCCGCTGCCCGAAGCGCGGGACGACGACCGGCTGGCCACGATCCGCCTTCAGATAGACGAATGGCTGGCCGAGCCCTCGCCGGAAGCGGTCACCGACGAGCAGGTCGTGAACGTGGTGGCGGGTTCGGTGGGCGAGACCCCCGAGGACCGGCAGGCGCTGCTCGAGATGGACGGCCCGGTGGCGCGCGGCGAGGCGGTGCTCGCCTGGCTCGCACGGGACGACCAATAGGCAATGCGGCATGATCGTCCGGTCTGACCGAAGGAGGGCCTTGACGAGGAACGACATGACCACCGGGCGCGTCAGGCCGATGCCGAATCCGCCCCGTCTGGGCGAACTGGTCCGCGAGAGCATGGACGACGTGGGCTGGAGCGTGACCGAGACGGCAGCGCGTCTCGGGTGCGAGCGCGGGACGCTGTCGCGCGTCCTGAACGGCAAGGCAGGTGTCTCGGCGAACATGGCGCTCGCGCTCGAAGACATCGGCTGGGGAACCGCGGAACACGGGACGCGGATGCAGGCGAGTTACGAGCTGGCACAGGCGCGGCGCAACCGAACGGTCACGGAGCAGGGAGTCGGAGCGCTCTCCGTATGATGGACATGACGGGATACTGACGATGCACGGCGAAGCGGTCATCGTTTGGTTGGAGCAGTTGTCACGCTTGGTTTTTGGCGACATGGTCCGGAAATCCAAGGGAGGATTGTTGTGACTCGGAGAAAATTTGTCACAGACTTTTGTTTCGTAGCTCTTGCGCTAGCAGGCTGTGGATAAACTGGCGTGAGCACCGAGACGGGTGAGGCGCCCGGCTGACAAGGCGCGTGAGTGAGCAATAGCAGCGCTATTTCGACCGAAACGCAACGAAGAGCGAGCCTCCAGGCGAGCGTTCAGACGGGATGCATCGCTCGTCGAATGCCGCGTTAGTTTTTCCACAGCCTGCTAGGAGGAGCGGGATGCCGAAACGGCGGGGGGGCGCTCGCGCCGGCTTCATCTGTCCGGGAGGGAGTCGCTGCTCTCCCTCCCCCGCTTCCGCCGATCGGTCCGGAGGATGTGACACCGGAGCGGCTGATGCAGACCGTCCTCAGGCTTCAGGAAGCCGGCTTTCTTACCGATGAGCAGGCGGCACAGATCCAGTCAGATCCTGAAAAGGCGTTGGATCTCATGCGCGAAATCATGGGCAACCCCGAGAGCTTCGGGATCCCGGCGAATCACGAAGAAACATTACGAGAGCGCGGGAAAGCCTTGACAGATCGCATCCGGAGTCATATGAATGCCGGAATGTCGCTCCAAGATGCTACGGATGCGGTGAAAAAGGAGTTGCGTCAGTGAAGCGGTATCTCTTGGCAGTGATCCTGATCGTCGCAATCGCGTTTCTCCCGAGTTGCGGTTCGAGCAACGAAGACATCAAGATCAGCCTGATCGGCTTTGGTTTCATGATTTCGTTCTACCTTTTCATACAATTTTTAGAATTTGTGAATCGAGGCCCGAAGTGATCCTGACTGAAAAGCATGATGAGAACGCCTGATTTGTTCGACCGCCGTGAGAAAGACGGCCGGGAGTGACGGGGCCGGGGGATGCCCGGCCCCGTCGCGGGATGGGATCAGAAGACGATCCGTAGTCCCACCTGGGCCTGGCGCTGGTTTCCGACGAGCGCGCTCCCGAGTCCGAATTCGGGGTTCGGGGTCGCGCCATCTTCGAGCGTGACTTCCTGCTGGTCGTTGCCGTCCACCCGGAAGACTGCGCTGTCGAACACGTTGAAGACCTCGAAGAGTGCCTCCAGCCGGGCACCCATGATCTCGAAGCGCTTGGTGAGCCGGAGGTCGAGGTTCGTCCAGGTCTCGTTCCGCTCGCCGTTCACCGGTGCGAGTTCCCCGCCGATCACCGCGCGGGTCTGGTCACCGAACGGGCCGACCGCGAAGCCCGGATGGCCGTGGAAGCCGACCGTGGGATCGAGGGCGGTGAAGGGGGAGCCGGACTGGACGGTCAGGATGCCGCTCGCGAGGACCCCGAGCGGCAGCTCGAAGAGGCCGCTCGCCACCACCCGGTGCGGGACATCGCGGCTGGAGGTGCCCCAGTCGTAGTCCGGGTCGGCCGGATCGGTCAGCGTGAGACTGCCCGAGGAGCGCTCGTTGTCGTCGTTGGAGCGGTCCCGTGACCAGGTGTAATGCGCCTGGAACTGGATCCCGTCCGCGAAACGCCGGCGGAGTCCGGCGGTCAGCGCCAGATAGTCGGACCGGGCGGAGGCGGCGCGCACCAGAATGGTGCCGTAGGCGGGGTCCAGGCGGTCTCCCGAATAGACCGGGCGACCGTAGCCGTCGCGCCCGGCTGCCGCCACGTTCCGGTCGATGTTGGAAGCGAGCTGGTCGCTCCGCGAATAGACGGCATCGAAGGTCGCGGCGACCTCGTCGGTCAGCTCCCGCTCGTAGCCGAAGTTCATCCGGGCGGTGCGCGGATCCTCGAAATCGGGGTCCACATAGCTGAGCGAGGGGACGAGTCCCGAGGGCGGGTTCGCGTTGTCGATCTCGCCGCCGAGCGGGACGAAGCCCACGTCGCCGGGGCTCACGATCGCGTTGCCGAAGCGCGGGAAAATCCCGGTGTCGCTGTAGGCGGAGAAGAAAAGGAGCGTCGGGGTGCGGGCGTAGAAGAGCCCGGCTCCGCCGCGGACCAGACTCCGGTCGTCGAGCGACCAGACGAAGCCGAACCGGGGGCTGATGTTGTCGAAGTCATCCGGGATGCTCCGGCCTTCGGGGAGCGCGTGCTCGATCCCGCTCGGGTTGAAGGTGCCGTCCCAGCGGACCCCGAGGTTCAGGGTGAGGCGGGGGTTCGGGCTCCACGAGTCCTGGGCGAAGATGCCGAGCGTCTGCTGGGTGACATCGAAGTTCGGGTTGCTGACATCGCCGAAGAAGATGCGCGCCCGCGCCGCGCCGCCGCTCAGGAAGTCCTCCGCCGAGTCGAAGTCGTAGCGGCCGTCGGCGTTCCCCGCGAAGTACTCGCTCAGGTTGTCCCAATTGAGGTCGAAGCCGAGGCGGAGCTCGTGGTTTCCGGCGAGGACGGAGTAGCGGTTCTGGACTTCGAACTTGGTCTCGTCCACTTCGATCGGGAGCCACCAGGGCTTGCCGAAAGCGCCGAAAGAGGGCGAGAAGATGCGGAAGTTCGCCTGGAGTCCGGTGTCCGGGAGGTTCGAGAGCCGATCCAGATCATCCACCGCGTACTGGACGCGGAACTCGTTCACGCCCGTCGCGCCGATCTGCGAGACGACCGAACCCACGAGCGAATGGGTGCGCTGGAGCTTCTTCGACTCTTCGGCCACGTAGTCGGATGCCCGCGAGTAGTCGGTGAAGTTGTAACGGGCCGAGAGCGAATGCCGGTCGTTCAGCGCGTGGCTCAGCTTGGCGAACAGGATCAGGTTGTCGGTCTGCCGGACGAACTGCCCGCTCGCGGTGCGGCCCGCCACCGGGTCGGCGCTGGCTACCCCATCGCTATTGGGCGAAAAACCGGCCAGCAGCTCCGGATAGAGCGAGGACACCGCGTCGAACTGCCCCCGTCCCCGGATGTCGCGGATGAAAGGCTGGCTGCGGTCGGTCTGGTCGTAGGAGAGGAAGAAGTGGGTCCGGTCGCGGACGATGGGGCCGCCGAAGGAAGCGCCCCAGTTGTACCGGCGGAACTCGTCCACGTCGTAGCGGCCGTCGCCCGCGTCGATGCCGCGCGCCGCGTCGAGCGGGGACTGCGGCAGCCGGGAGACCAGCCGCTCGTCGCGGAAGAAGAGGAAGCTCGAGCCCGCGAAGGCGTTGGTTCCGTCCTTCGTGACCACGTTGATGTAGCCGCCGCCCGAGCGTCCGGCTTCCGCGGAATATCCGCTGGTCACCACCTGGAACTCGCGCACCGATTCCTGGGCGATGACGAGGCCGCCGTTCTCGGTGGCTTCGCCGCCGCGCCCGTACCCGAAGAAGGCGCTCTTGGCTTCCGCGCCGTCGATGGTGAGCCCGGAGTTGATGCCCCGCTGGCCGGAGAGCGAGATCCCGCCGCGCTGCGGCTCCACCTTGACGGTGGGCTTCAGGAGCGCGAACTGGACGAAATCACGCCCCGAGATGGGAAGCTGGGTGATCTCCTCGGCTTCCACGTAGCCGGCGGCCCCACCGCGGCCGACTTCGAGCAGAGGCGCTTCGGCGGTCACCACCACGGTCTCCTGGACCGAGGCGAGGCCGAGCTGGAAGTCGAAGTCCAGCGCCTGACCCACCAGAACCTGGATCGCTTCGAGCCGCTGTGGCCCGAATCCGGAAAGCGAGGCGGTGAGGTCGTAGCTTCCGCTCGGGACGCTCCGGATCGCGAAGAAGCCCTCGCGGTTCGTGACCGCGGTCCGGATCTGGCCGCGCTCGCGGTCTTCGAGCTCGATGCGGACACCGGGCAGCGCGGCACCCGAGTCGTCGGTCACGAATCCCTGGATGTTGGTCAGGGACTGCGCCGCGGCCGTTGCCGGGAAGAGCGCGAGCCCGAGCAGCAAGAGCGCCGGGATCCTGCGCAAACGTTTCATGGTGAACACCTCCTGAAAAGTGTCGGTAACTCGGGACGGCCCCACCCGTCCTTCGGAATACGGCGGCAGTTTCGCGTCGCGCCTTCCGTCGGGGAGTGAGAAGGCTGTGAACGGACCGCGAAAAACCGGTTGTTTCAGTTCCGCGTGGCGCGGGCCACCGGACAGTCCTCGCAGGCCTCGCGCGCGGCATCGGTCCCGCAGGTACGGAGCGAACAGCGTCCCCTGAGGAGCGAGCCGACCCCGAGCAGGAAGATCGAGAAGCCGGTGACGAGCAGTCCCAGCAGCAGGACCAGAAGAGCCCCGGACATCAGCAGCCGGTGGCGGAACGGGCGTGAGCGCCGAGACGGGTGAGGCACCCGTCTGACAAGGCGCGTGAGGGAGGAATAGTCGCAGCGCTATTTCGACCGATACGCAACGAAGAGCGAGCCGCAGGCGAGTGATTCAGGCGGGATGCATCGCTCGTCGAACGCCGCGTCAGTTTCGTCACAGGCTGCTCTAAGGAAGGCTACCGCGGACGAGGTCCTCGAACGTGCTGGACGAGTGCTCCCGGATTTCGCCTTCCGGGGTCACGGTCAGGAAGAGCGCGGCGATCCCGAGCCGCTCCGCGAGCGTCGCTCCCTCTTCGGGTCCGAGCGCGTAGAGCGCGGTCGCCCAGGCATCGGCTTCGAGCGCGGAATCGTCCAGCACGGTGACCGAGCCTGCGGGACGGGCCACCGGACGGCCGACCCGTGGGTCGAGGATGTGGGTCAGGAAGCCGCCGGCAGCCGGATCGCTCCTAAAGTCGCGGTACCCCCCCGAAGTGGCGATTCCGAGATCGCTCACCCGGAAAGACCGCGCCACTTCGCGGGCGAGGCCCGGAACCGGAGTTTCGAGGCCGATCCTCCACGCCCCCGCGAGGCGAATTTCCCCGCCGATCTCGACGAGGTGCTCCCCGGAGCCTGCCTCGCGGAGCGCTTCGTGGACCCGGTCGGCGGCGTATCCCTTGGCGATGCCCGAGAGGTCGATCTCCATCCCCGGCGCGTTCCGGACGAGCGTCCTCGCTCCCGAGAGTGCGAGCCGATCGCTCCCGACCCGTCGCCGGGTTTCCCCGAGTTCCCGGTCGGTGGGCGGCGGTGTCTCCGGATCTCCGCGGGGGCCGAACCCCCAGAGCGCGAGCAGCGGGCCCACGGTCACATCGAAGGCGCCCCCCGATTCCCGGTGGACCCGGAGCGCGGCTTCGAGCACCCGCGCGAGCTCGGGGGAGACGGGCGTGGTTTCGGCTTCGCTCCGGTTGAGGAGGGAAATTTCGGAGTCGTCCCGCCAGTTGGACATGCCCCGGTCCACCCGTTCGAGTACCGGGCGGATGATCGCCGCGAGCTCGGGTCCTTCTCCCCGCGACCGGACCGTCCAGCGGGTGCCGAAAGCCTCGCCCCCGGCCTCGCGCACCGGAGGCTCCGCCGCGCACCCGAGAAGGGCGAGCAGCAGCGGGGCCGTCGTTCGCCGAAGGATCGTGGCTCGCGGATGCGTTCTCAAAGCAATTTCAGGCTACCCTCCCCTCCCCTTTCTTTCCATGCGTCCGTGGTTCCTGCTCGTCGCGATGACCTTTTCGGTGCCCGTCGCCGGACAGGAGCCACCCGCTCCCGGCAGCCGGATCCATCGGTCCATCCCTCCTCCGGGGGCCGAGGTGCACACCGTCGTCCCCGGGGAGCGGTTCCGGGCGGGCGGAGCGCGACGCTGGCTCCACGGCGCGACCTACCGTGACCTGTGGACCACCCCGATCGAGGTTGCGGTTCTCGATCTCGATCAGGTGGGCGGGGGGCTGACGCCGCTCCGGACCGGGGGGTTCGGGCAATCCATCTCGCTCCACTTCACCGGGGCGGACGGCCGGCGCTACACGGTGCGCTCGCTCGACAAGGACCCCACCAAGCGGATCGACGACGTGCTCAAGAACACGCTGGTCGAGGATGTCCTCCAGGATCTGATCAGCGCGCTCCTGCCCGCCGGCGCGCTCGTGGTGGACCCGCTGATGGAAGCGACCGGCATCCTCCACGCCCCGCATACGCTGGTGGTGATTCCCGACCATCCGCGTCTCGGGGAGTACCGCGAGGAATTCGCCGGGCTGATCGGGACGCTCCAGGAACACCCCTCCGAGGGGCCGGACGACACGCCCGGTTTCGCCGGCTCCCGCAAGGTGAGCGGCACCGAGAGACTCTGGGAGCATCTCGAAGACGGCCCCTGCGACCGGGTGGATGCCCGCGCCTACCTGAAAGCCCGATTCATGGACTTTCTGGTGGGAGACAAGGACCGCCATTCCGGGCAGTGGCGCTGGGCCCGGTTCCCGAAGGACGACTGCTTCACCTGGCTTCCGGTGCCCGAGGATCGGGACCAGGCGTTCATCCATTTCGACGGGTTCGCGATGGCGATCGCCCGGCGGGGGCTCCCCAAGCAGATCCTTTTCGAGGAGGAGTTCGGGAATCTGGTCGGGATGACCATCAACGGCTGGGAGCTGGACCGCGATTTTCTGGTCGAACTGGACTGGCCGGCCTGGGAGGAAGCCCTCGCCGAATTCCAGCAGGAGCTTCCGGACGAGTTGCTTGAAGCGGCGGTTCGCCGACTGCCTGCCCCCTATCACGAACAGATCGGGGCGCGGCTCACCGCGGCGCTCAGGGCGAGACGGAATGCGCTTCCCGGGTTCGCCCGCCGCTACTACGCGCTCATCACCCGGGAAGCCGAGATATGGGCGACCGACGAGGACGAAATTGCCCGCTTCGAACATCTGCCGAACGGGGACCTGCGGGTGTGGATCGCGGTCGCCGGAGAACCGCTCCCCTGGTTCGAACGGACGTTCCGCGCCGCCGAAACCCAGGAACTGCGGGTCTATCTGCGGGGCGGGGAAGACCGGGCGGAGGTCTCCGGTTCCGCCGGGCGGATGCGCCTTCACCTCGACGGCGGCGGCGGGGACGACTCCTTCGTCAACGCTTCCCGGGCTTCGGCATCCCGGACGCATTTCCACGACCATCGCGGGGAGAACCGGTTCGAGGTGGGCGCGGGAGCGCGGGTGGACGAGCGGCCGTACCGCCGTCCTCCCGGCTCGGCGATGACCAATGCCCGCTACGCACTCGACTGGGGTTCCGCGCCCGGCGGCCTCCCGCTTTTCGCCGCCGGCCCCGACATCGGGGTCTTCGGCGGAGTGCTGGTCCGACGGACGCGCTTCGGGTTTCGGAAAGACCCGTTCGCCGCCCGCCATTCCTTCGGTGCCGGAATCTCCACCACCGGCCGGCCGCTCGTTTCCTGGACCGGCCAGTTCCGCGACTTCTGGCGTAGCTTCGACGCGAGGTTCCACGTCGAATACTCGGGCATCGAAACCACCCGTTTCAGCGGCTTCGGAAACGATACCGAGACCCCGCGGCCGTCTGTTCACTACCGGCTCCAGCAGAGCCGCCTCGTCGTCGCACCGTCGTTCGAGCTGCGGCGCGGTGCCCATCGCCCGGAGGTGTCGGCGGACGGGTTGGAGCCGCTCCGCTCGGAGTGGGCCGCCGCTTTCGGCCCCATCCTGAAATATGCGAACACGCCGGGAGAAGCGAATCGGGACCGATACATCGGCGGGCTGGAAACGCCGCTCTACGGTACCGGCACCTTCGGCCAGGCGGGGGCCGGGGCGCGGTTCGCTTACGACTCGCGGGACAATCCCGCCTTTCCGGAGCGCGGATTCCTGATCCGTGGAGAGGGCCAGGCCTTTCCCGCCATCTGGGATGCGGTTTCGGCCTTCGGCTCGCTCGGCGGGGAGGCGCGGACCTATCTGACCATGCCTTCCGGCCCGACGCTGGCTCTCCGCGCCGGGGGCCGGAAACTCTGGGGCGAGTACCCCTTCCACGAGGCCGCCTTCCTCGGCGGGCCGGGCTTCGCCGGTGTCGGGGACACTCGCGGCGTGCTGCGCGGACTCCGCAAGGATCGCTACGCCGGGGATGCTTCGGCCTATACGAACGCCGAGCTGCGGTTCGCACTCGGACGGGTTGATTTCGTTCTGCCCGGCGAGTTCGGGGCATTCCTCGCCGCGGATGCCGGCCGGGTGTTCTTCTCCGGCGACTCCGATCCGGCGAACCGCTGGCATGTCGGCGCGGGTGGCGGGCTCTGGATTTCCTTCCTCGAGCGGCGCCAGACGCTCAGCCTCGCGGTGATGCGGGGCGAAGATCTGACCGGGGTCTATCTGCGCGCCGGTTTCCTGTTCTGACGGATGACGAACTTCTTGCGCGACAACATCATCTTCCGGCTCGTTTTTCATTACACGGTCTCGAGCATTTTCTTCATCGGCCTTTTGTACATCTTCCCCGATATTCGGGAATACGTCCTCGAAGAGCGGAACCGGATCGTCGCCGGCCTCGCGAGGGATCTGGCCGCCCCCGCCCCGCCGCCGCCGGAAGTCGGGGTCGGTGGGGCACTCATGGACGAGTTCGCGCCGGCGCGTACCGTTCCGGTCATGCTCTCGCTCTCGATGAGTCTGGTACTGGCCCTTCCGCTCACCTGGGTCTATACCTGGACCCGGAAATCGGGAAAATACGACCAGTCCTTCACCCACACCCTGCTCGTCATCCCGATCGCCATCGCGCTCGTCGTCTTTCTGGTGAAAGGGAGCCTGGCGCTCGCCTTCAGCCTCGCCGGGATCGTCGCGGCGGTCCGCTTCCGGACCAATCTCAAGCAGCCGATGGACGGTGTCTATCTGTTCATGGCGATCGGGATCGGCCTCGCAGCCGGCACCCAGTTGACCACGGTGGCGTTCCTCGCTTCGGTGTTCTTCACCGCGGTGACGCTCGGTCTTGCGAAGAGTGACTACGCGGCGACTCCGGTGACGGTCTCCGGTTGGCGAATCGTTCGTCCCGAAAAGAAGCGCGACGACCCGGAGGCTCCGCTCCCGTGAGCGCCGGTCTCCTCGCGTTGGCCGCGCTCCTCGTCCCGCCGGGGGGACTCGCCGATTGGGATCTCCGCGAAGAACAGGCCGCCGATTCGAGGCTTCCCGGCCGGCTCAGGGAGATCTCCGGCCTCGCGACGACCGCAGACGGCCGGCTGCTCGCCCACCACGACGAGGCGGGAGTCGTCTTCGAGCTGGATGCCGCCACCGGCGAGGTCGTGAAGCAATTCGAGCTCGCCGATCTTGCTTCCCCGATTCGCGACGATTTCGAGGGGATCGCGGCAGGCAGCGGCCGGGTCTGGATGGTCACGAGCGCCGGCCGGCTCTACGAGTTCGAGGAAGGCGGAGACGGCGAGTCGGTGCTCTTCGCCATGTTCGCGACCGGGATCGGTCGAAGCTGCGAAGTCGAGGGCCTCGCCTACGATCCGGATCGCGAACGGCTGCTCATCGCCTGCAAGCGACCGCTCCGGGGCGAGCCGGAAGATCGGCTCGCGATCCATGCCTGGTCGATCCGCGACCAGCGACTCGATGAGAAAGCCCGGCTCGACCTCGACGCTCGCGACTTTTCGGGCGACGGGCCGTTCCGTCCTTCGGGGATCGAAATCCACCCGGCGACCGGGAACTACTATCTGGTCGCGGCGCGCCGCCGGTCGGTCGCCGAAGTGACTCCGGAGGGCCGGGTGCTGAGCGTTCGCCGGTTCCCGGCGCGCTGGCACCGTCAGCTCGAAGGCATCACTTTCGGGCCGGACGGGTCACTCATCGTTTCGGACGAAGGAGCGGGCCGCCGCGCCCGGCTGACCGTATATCCGCCGGTGGCGCGATGAAGTCGTTCGCGCTCGCCGCCCTGCTCACGGCACCCGTTTCGCAGGAAGCGCGCTTCCTGCTGGTCGGAGACACCGGCTCCGGGAATGCGACTGCGCACGCGGTGGCAGCAGCGCTCGGAGACCACGCCGGGCAGGCGGGCGCGGCCCACGTCTTCTTTCTGGGCGACAACGTCTATGAGGAAGGGGAAGCGGAACAGATCGAGCCGCGCTTCCTCGATGTCTATCGGGGTGTCTTCGCGCTCGGGGTCACCCCCCACGCCGCTCTCGGCAACCACGATGTCGAGAACTGCCGGGGATCGGACCGTCATCCGGTTCCCCGGGACGGTGCCGCCTACGCCCCGGCGGCGGACTGCTGGGTGGAGGAGCACCTCGATCTCCCGGAATTCGGGTATCGGCACGGCTTCCGTTACTACTCGGTAGAGGTGGCGGCACCCCTCGTCGAAGTGTTCGTTCTCGATACGAACACGCTCGGCGAAGACCAGAACCGGCTCGGCCGAGGCGCCGACCAGGCTCAGTTGGAGTGGCTGGACCAGGCGCTCGAACGTTCGACAGCGCGCTGGAAGGTGGTGGCGATGCACCATCCCATGTATGCGCCGGAGCGATGTCGCTTTCTCGAATTCGGGTGCCGGGGGCCGGACGAAACGCTCCGCTCCGAATTGGAGCCGATCTTCGTGGAACGCGGGGTGGACGTGGTTTTCCAGGCCCATCAGCACTTCTACGCCCGCCTCCATCCCCAGCGCGGCGTTCGCTACTTCGTGACCGGGGCCGGAGGGAAGGATGCGGATTCGGCGCGCCCGGACCGGACCGCCGTCTGGCGCGACGACCGGGGCGCTTTCAACCACTTCATGGCGGCGCGGGTGACCGGGGAGAGCTTCGGCTACTGTGTCGTGGATCTCGCGGGTGAAATCCGCGACCGCGGATCATTCCTCCACCGGGATTCTCCGGAAGGACAGTCCGTCTCCGACCCGTGCGCTTCACCCTGAACCCGGCCGCCGTGCTGCGGTTTCCCGGAGTCGGTCTGGCTCTCGTCCTGATCGGCGGCTCGCCCGCCCTCGCCCAGCCGGATTGCGACCCCTGCACCATCGGAACGCTGTTCGAGAGCCCTTCGGAAGCGGCCGAAGCCCTGCGGACGGCCGTCCAGCAGGAAGTCGAAGACCTCGCCGCCCCCCGTTTCCGCGTCGTCTTCCCGGAGGGTGCCCGGCGAATCGCGGACGGGACCGCTTCCGGAGTCGGCGAGGCAGTGGACCGGCTGCTCGCCGACCCGGCCGTCCACATCGTCCTGACCCACGGCCCGATCGCCGCCGCCGCGGTGCGGGCGCGGCTCGGGGAGACACCGCTCCCCAAGCCGGTCATCGCCGCTTTCGTACTGGATGCGGAAGCGGGCGACTTCCCCATCCAGACGAACGAAGCGGGCGAACGGGTGAGCGGCGTGGAGAACTTCGCCTACCTCACCTTCCCGACCGACCCCGGAGAGATCGCCCGGCTGCGCGAGGTGGTGCCGTTCGGTCGGTTGACCTACCTGATGGACCGGGGGCTGCTCGCCGCCGCCCCGGACATCGAGGCGCAACTCCGGCAGAACATGGAGGAAGCCGGAATCGAAGGCCGTTTCGTGGGGGTCGGGGCATCGGCTTCGGAGGCCCTCGCGGCCCTGCCGCCCGACACCGAGGCGGTCTATGTGACGCCGCTGCCGGAGCTCTTGCCGGGTGAGTTCGATGCGCTCGTCCGGGGCCTGATCGCCCGGAAACTGCCTTCCTTTTCCTATCTGGGCCGCCGCGACGTGGATCGTGGCCTGCTTGCGAGCCTTTACGTCGAAGCGGATCTCGTGCGGCTGAGCCGCCGGATCGGCCTCCATGTCCAGCGGATCCTGCTCGGCGAAGATGCCGGTTCGCTGCCGGTGGATTTCCGCCGCCAGGAGCGACTGACGCTCAACATGGCCACCGCCCGCGCCATCGGCATCCATCCCGGCTGGCGGGTGCTGGCCGATGCCGAGCGGCTTCACGACGAGCTTCCTGCCGATGCCCCCCGGCTCACGCTCGCTTCCGCCGTCCGCGAGGCGCTCCGCGCCAACCGGGAACTGCTCGCGCAGGATCGGGCGGTCGAGGCCGGACTCGGTGTGGTCCGGTCGGCGCGCGCACCGCTTCTTCCGCAGGTTTCCGCTTCCTCCCAGATCAACCGGGTGGACGCGGACCGGGCGGCGGGTTCTTTCGGCATCCTGCCGGAATGGAGCGCGACCGGAGCGCTTTCGCTTTCCTGGTCGCTCTTTTCGGACCGGGATCGGGCAGCTTCGGAGATCGAGCGGCAGGGGCAGGTTTCCCGGGAGCAGGCACGCGAGGAACTCCGGCTCGACATCGCCCACGCCGCCGCGGTCGCGTATCTGAACGTGCTGCGCGCCGCCACCTTCGAGCGGATCCAGCGGGAGAATCTGGGCCGCACCCGGGTGCATCTGGCTCTGGCCCGGTCGCGCCGCGAAATCGGTGTCGCCCGCGCCACCGAGGTGGTTCGCTGGGAGAGCCAGCTCGCCAACCACCGCAAGGCGGTCATCGAAGCCGGGGCGACGCTCGAAGTGGCCCGGATCGAGCTCAACCGGCTGCGGGACCGCCCGCTCGAAGAGGCCTTCGCGACCACCGAAACCGGCCTCGACGCGCCCGAAATCCTGGCGAGCGCCGCCTTCCTCGACGAGGAGGTGGACACCCCCTTCGCGTTTGCCTTGCTTCGCGACTTCATGGCGGTGGAGGCGGCCGCCGCTTCGCCGGAACTGCGGGGGCTCGATGCTGCGATCGCCGCCAGCGAAAGGGCGCTTTTGGCCGCCCGCCGGGCGTTCTGGGCCCCCACGGTCACGACGTTCGGCGAGCTCGGTACCTCCCGCTCCGCGGAAGCCTCATCGGGTCTCGATCTCTTCCCCGACACGGCGGCAACCGAGCCGAACGCTCTCGACTGGTCGGTCGGGCTTTCGGCTTCGCTGCCGCTTTTCGCCGGTGGCGGCCGCTTCGGTGAACGGATCCGGGCTCGCGAGGAACTGGCCGGGCTCCGTTTCCGGCGACGGTCGGTCGAACAGTTCATCGAACAGCGGCTCCGGTCCGCTCTCCATTTCGCCGCCGCTTCCTTCACGGGGATCGGCCTCGCCGAGGAAGCGGCCGTCGCCGCCCGCCGCAACCGGGAACTGGTGACCGATGCCTACGAGCAGGGAGCGGTCTCCATCCTCGATCTCATCGATGCCCAGAACACCGCGCTGCTCGCCGAAGAGAGCGCCGCGACCGCCGTCCACGACTACCTGCTCGACCTGATGGATGCCCATCGGGCGGGTGGTCGGATCGAGATCTTCGTGGATTCCCCCGATGCCTCCGGCTTCGTCGAGCGGGTGCGCGCCTACTTCCGGGACGCGGGGTACGAGTCCCGTTCGGAGCAAGAATGATCCGTCGTCACGAACGCTTCCTTTTCGCTGCCGGCTTCGCCGCGCTGCTCGGTGCCTGCGCCGAACCGCCTCCGCCCGAGCCGGTCGTCCGGCCGGTGCGCTCCGTCGTGGTCGAAGCGGCGAGCGCGGAACGGTCCCGGTCGTTTTCCGGGGTGGCCCGCGCCGGAGTCGAGTCCACCTTGAGCTTCCGGGTGACCGGTGCCGTCTCCCGGGTCGCGGTCCGGATCGGAGATTCGGTGGAGGAAGGCGCGCTGCTCGCCGAGCTGGACCCGGTGGATTACGGGCTTCAGGTCCGCGAGGCCGAAGCCGGCCTCCGTCAGGCCGAGGCGCGGGCCCGGAATGCCGATGCCGAACTGCGGCGGGTGCGCAACCTCTTCGAGAACGATGGTGCGGCGCGGACCGACCTCGATGCGGCCCTGTCGGCCGCCGATTCGGCGAAGGCGCTCGCCGAGGCCGAAGCGCAGCGGCTCGACCTCGCCCGTCGCCGGCTGGGTTTCGTCCGGCTGACCGCTCCGTTTTCGGGCGCGGTCGCCGCGCTGCATGTGGAAGAAAACGAGAACGTGTCCCCCGGCGCTCCGGTCATGACGCTTGCCGGAGAAGGCGCGGCGGAGGTGGGTTTCGCGGTTCCGGAGGCGCTGATCCGCGAAATCCGCGCCGGGATGCCGGCCACCATCCGCTTCGATGCGATTCCGGATGAGGAGTTCGAAGGAGTGGTCACCGAGGTCGGAGTCGCGAGCACTGCGGTGGGGACGACCTTTCCGGTCACCGTGCGCGTCGCCGGGGAACAGGAGGAGGTCCGCTCCGGGATGGCGGCGGTCGTCGGGATCGTCTTCGCGGAAGAGACATCCGGCCCCCTGTTCATCTTGCCCGGACATGCGGTCGGCGAAGACCGGACCGGCCGTTTCGTCTTCGTGGCCCAGCCGACGGGTGACGGGCTCGCGACGGTGCGGAAGCGGCCGGTGACCGTCGCCGGCTTCGCGGCGGGGGGAATCGGGGTGACTCGTGGGGTCGAGAACGGAGACCACGTGGTGACCGCGGGGCTCGGCCGGCTCCAGGATGGAGACATCGTGAGGCTCGTTCCCGACGGAGTCCGCTGACATGGACCTGACCCGGGCGGCCATCGAGAACAACCGGATCACCGCGGTGGCGCTGGTCGTCATCCTGGCCGGCGGCGCGGCCGCCTACCAGACCCTGTCGCGCGCCGAGGACCCCGGCTTCACGGTGCGGGCCGCCATGGTCTCGACTTCCTTCCCGGGCGCGAGCCCCGAGCGGGTCGAACAACTGGTCACCGATCCCATCGAAAAGGCGATCCAGGAGCTCCCGCAGGTGGACTCGGTCACCTCCATCTCCAAGACCGGCTCCTCCGTCGTCATGGTGAACGTCGGCGACGAGTTCGACGAGATGCGGCCGATCTGGGACGGGCTGCGGCGGAAGGTGGACCGGGTGGAGCTTCCGGCCGGGGTGTCGCCGCCCCGGGTGAACGACGAGTTCGGGGACATCTTCGGGATCGTCGTGTCCCTCGTGGGAGACGGCTTTTCCTACCGGGAGCTGAAGCAGGCCGCCGACGAGGCGCGGGACGAGCTGCTCCGCATCGGCGATGTCGCGAAAGTGGATATCTACGGGGCGCAGAGCGAGCGGATCTTCGTGGACTACGACAACGCCCGGCTCGCGGAGTTCGGGATTTCGCCCCTTCAGCTCCAGGCGATCCTCGCGAGCGCCAACATCGTCATCCCCGGCGGCGACATCCGCGCCGGAGTGGAGCGCATCGCCCTCGAACCCACCGGCAACTTCGAGTCGCTCGACGACCTCGGCCGCACGGTGGTGACCTCGCCGGGACGCTCCGAGGTCTTCTTCCTCGAAGATCTGGTGGATATCTCGCGCGGCTATCTGGATCCGCCTTCGAGTCGGGTCTTCGTTTCCGGGGAGCCGGCGCTCGCCCTCGCGATCTCCATGCGGGAGGGCGGCAACATCATCACGCTCGGCGACCAGGTCCGAAGCGAAATCGAGCGCCTCGAAGCCGGCTATCCCATCGGGATGGATTTCGATTTCGTTGCGTTCCAGCCGGAGATCGTCGAACAGAAGGTCGAGGAGTTCGTCGGCAGCCTCGTACAGGCCATCGCCATCGTCCTCGGAGTGATGCTCCTCTTTTTGGGCCTTCGGACCGGCCTCGTGGTAGCGAGCCTCGTGCCGACCGCGATGGTCATGGCGCTGATGGTCATGGGGTTTTTCGGCATCGGGCTGGACCAGATGTCGCTCGCGGCGCTCATCATCGCTCTCGGGATGCTGGTGGACAACGCGATCGTGATGGCGGAATCCATCATGGTCCAGATGGCCGCCGGGCGGCCGCGGCTCGAAGCGGCGGTGAGCTCCGCCCGCGAACTGCGGATCCCCCTGCTGATTTCGTCGCTGACGACCGCTGCCGCCTTCCTGCCCATCGCCCTCGCGGAATCCACCACCGGGGAATACACGGCGCCGCTGTTCTGGGTCATCGCCATCACGCTGCTTTCCTCGTGGCTGCTGGCTCTGACCATGACCCCGCTGCTCTGCACCCTGTTCCTCAAGGTCCGGCCGGTTGCTCCGGCAGATCGCCATGCGGGACGGCTCTACCGCTTCTACCGCGTCGCGCTGCTCGGGATGCTGCGCCACCGGGCGCTGACCCTCGTTCTCGTGGCCGGAGTCTTCGTCCTGGCGCTCTTCGGGCTCGGCGCGGTTCCGTCCGCGTTCTTCCCGCCCTCGGACCGGGCCACCTTCACCGCGAGCTACGAGCTCCCCGCCGACACCTCCATCGAGCGTACGGTCGAGATCATCGAGGCCGTGGACACCTTCCTTCTCGAAGAGCTCGCGGCGCGAGGGGATCGCCCGGAAGGCGTGACGAACTGGGTGACCTACGTCGGGAACGGCGGGCCGCGCTTCTACCTCGCCCACAATCCGGAGCCGCCCAACCCGCAGTATGCGTTTTCGCTCCTGAACGCGACGGGCACCGAAGTCATCACCCGGGATCTCATGCCGCGCCTCGCCGCCTTCAGCCGGGAGCATTTTCCGGAACTGGAGACGACCCTCGGGCTCATGCGGCTCGGGCCACCGGTCGCCGCTCCGGTGGAGGTGCGGCTCTCGGGCCGCGACACCGAAACGCTCTTCGCCATCGTGGACGAACTGAAGGCCGTCCTCCGCGCCATGCCGGAGACGACCTCGGTCACCGACGACTGGGGCATGTTCGGCAAGAAACTGGTGGTGGAGGTGGACCAGCCCCGCGCCCGGCGAGCCGGGGTTTCGAGCCAGGATGTCGCGATCTCGTTGCAGACTGCGCTTTCCGGACTCGAGATCACCCAGTACCGGGAGGGAGAGACCGCCATCCCGGTGGCACTTCGCTCGACCTTCGCGGGCCGCGCCGACCTGACCGGGCTCGACAGCCTGAACGTCTATTCGCAGTCGGGGCGGGCGGTCCCGCTCCTTCAGGTCGCCGATGCCTCCCTCGTCTGGGAGCCGGCGCTGATCCGCCGCCGCGACCAGCTCAAGACGGTCACGGTCTCCACCGAACTCGAAGCGGGTGCGACCGCTTCCTCGGTGGTGGCGCGGTTGCTGCCGTGGATCGAGGCCGCCGAGGCGGACTGGCCGCTCGGCTACCGCTACGAATTCGGCGGCGAGGCAGAGTCTTCGGCGGAGGCGAACCGTTCGGTCACCGAACAGGCACCGCTGGCCGGGCTCATCATCCTGCTGCTCCTCGTCAGCCAGTTCAATTCGCTCCGCCGGACCGCGATCATCCTGCTCACCATCCCGCTCGGGATCATCGGGGTGACCGCCGGCCTGCTCCTGATGCAGTCCTACTTCGGCTTCATGACCCTGCTCGGGATCATCGCGCTTGCCGGGGTCATCATCAACAACGCGATCGTGCTCATCGACCGCATCGGCATCGAGACGAAAGAGAATGGCCTCGCCCCGCCGGATGCCATCGTCGAGGCTTCGCTCTCCCGTTTCCGCCCCATCATGCTCACTACCGCCACCACCGTCGCCGGGTTGCTGCCGCTCTGGTTCGGGGGCGGGCCGATGTGGGAGCCGATGGCCATCGCCATCATCTTCGGGCTGATCGGCGCGACGACGCTCACCCTCGGCGTGGTCCCGGTGCTCTATTCGACCCTGTTCCGGGTCCGCTTCGAACGCTGACCTCCCCGTCGTGATCCTGCCCTGTTCCCTGCGGCGAGGGCTTCCCGTCCTGCTGCTTGCGGCTCTTTTCGGCGGTCCGGCCGCGACTCCGGCCCAAACCACCCGGGTGCTGGTCAGCAATATCGGCCAGCCGATTCCGACTATTGGCGGCTCGAGCGCCATCGCAGCCACCGGGGTCTCCCTCGACCACGCCCAGCAGTTCACTACCGGCAGCAGCGGTCGGGGCTACCTGCTGAACAACGTCGAAATCCAATTCGGCCGATTCGATACCGGCTTCAATTTCTCGGTGTCCATCCGAAGAAATGCGAGTGGCGTGCCCGGTGCCGTCCTCGGCACCCTGTCCAACCCCACGTTCACTTCGTTCACGACCAACAGGGTGCTGACATTCACCGCTTCCGGGAGCGGCATCGCCCTCGCGGCGAACACTTCGTACTGGGTCGTTCTCGATGTGACCGGCAACGTCGGCAACAGGGCCGCCACCTGGCGGGTCACCCGGGATACGGACGAAGATGCCGGCAAGGCGGCCGGCTGGAGCCTCGCCAACATGCACCGGATTCGGCAGAACACCGCCGGTGCCACGTGGATCGTCTTTTCTTCCAACTCCATTCTCAAGCTCCGCATCAACGGCTCGATCGTCCCCCTCCCCACGGTCACGATCGCCCGCGTCGCCTCGCCGGTCACCGAAGGGACGGCCGCCCAATTCACCGTCAGCCGCACCGGCGCGACGACAGCGGCGCTTTCGGTGCAGCTCGGGGTCTCCGAGAACGGCACCGGCGGGCGGGATTTCGTGGCATCGACCGACGAGGGCAGCAAGACGTTCTCCATCCCCTCCGGTTCCGCCTCCGCCACGTATTCCGTAGCGACAGTGGGGGACACGACCGACGAGCCGAACGGCGCGGTGACCGTGACGGTGAACACGGACAACGCCTACACGGTCGGAACCGCCGCCTCGGCCACGGTGACGGTGAACGACAACGATGCCACCACCAGTGCGGTGACCGGAAATACGGCGGCGGTAGTCGAGGGTGGGTCCAAGACCTTCGCCGTGAGCGTCGGGCGGGCGCTCCGGGCCGGGGAGTCGCTCGCGATTCCGCTGAACTTCACCGGCTCTGCCGTGAAGGGGACGGACTACTCGCTCGCGTGCGCCACAGCCACCGGCGTCGCCTGCAACTTCGCCGCGAACGAGCGGGTGACCTTCACCGGAAGCGACGGGGGCTCGGCGACGAGCGTGACCGTGACCCTTTCGGCCACGAGCGACAACGTGGCGGAGCCGGCCGCCGAAACGGTGAACGTCAACCCCGATACGCCGGTGCCGGGCGGCCTCAGCGGGAACGCGGCAGCCACGACCGACAGCTTCGCCGAATTCCGCATCCACGACGCGACCCCGCCGTCGCTCGATCTTTCGGCCGCCTCGCTCCGGCTTTCGGAAAACACAAGCGCGAACTACACGGTGGCGCTCGACGCCGCGCCCATCCAGAACGTGACGGTGGCGATCACCCGGGGCGGTACGGAGAGCGGTGCGGCCACCATCAGCCCGGCGTCGCTGACCTTCACCACGACCAACTGGAGCACGGCCCGGACGGTGACGGTCACCGGCGCGGACGAAGAGGCCCGGCACCGCGACCGCTCGCTGACTCTCAACCACGCGGTTTCTTCGACCGATACCCGGTACGGCGGAACCTTCCCGTCCGCGGCCGTCGCGGTCGAAGTGCTGGATGCACCGGAGCTGGATGCCTTCGAGCCCTTCGGATACGCGCCGAAGGCGGGCAACGGGAACCGCCGCCGGCGTGCGGAGGAGCCGATGTCGGAGTTCTGGCACCTGCGCCGGGACGTGCTGGTCGCCGAGGCGCTCGACTACGCGATCGCGCTCTCCAACCCTCCGGTCGGAGGGAACGTGACCGTGACCGCATCGGTCGCCGATTTCACCGAGGCCGGGCTGGCGCTGACCCGGAACGGAACCCCGCAGTCGAGTCTGACGCTGACCTTCACCGGCGACCCGACCCCCGGCGGTGCCTGCGACACCCCGCGGGGCAGCGAAGGCGCGAGCGGCTCCTGGCAGTGCTGGCGCAAGGTCTGGATCCTCCGCAAGCTACCGAACAGCCAGAGTGGCTGCACCGACATCACCCACACCGCCTCGGGCGGAGGTGTCCGTACTGCCACGACTGCGGAAATCGGCACCGTCCGCGCCCAGATCCCGAGCCTGCCCATGCAGCGGGGCGGGTCGCTGCCCTGCCGGTACATCGACTTGAGCGCCTACCCGTCCCTGTCGCCGGAACTGCGGGCGAGGCAGGGTTCGCTGCCGCAAAATGCCGAAGGATCGAAACCGGGAACCGGCGGCGAGCAACCCTCCGCGCTCTTCAGCGATGCAGTGGTCGTACAACCGGTGTTCGAGGGCGAAAAAGCCACGATCGTCATCGACCTCGGCCGGGCGCTGAAGAAGGGCGAACGGGTGGAGCTGGCTCTCGCCTTCTCCGGCGCGACGCCGGGCGAGGACTTTGCGCTCGCGCTGCCGTCCGGAGGCAACCGGGGCGTATCGTTCGAGGCGGATGCTCCTCCGGTGCTCGTTTTCACCGAAGGAGTGAGGACCGCGGAACTTCAGCTCACCGCGCTCGAAGACGAGGTCTTCGAACAGGAAGTGCTCGAAGTGTCCTTCGGGACGATGCGCCGCAGTGTCGAGGGAGCGGAAGACGAGGTCACGAACCCGGAGGGCAGCCTGCTGTTCGCGCTGATCGATGCCACCGGCCCGCCGCTGACCATCACCGGCCTCGCCGACGCGAGCGTTGAGGAGAACGTCGTCTGGTCGGCCGATCCGCTTCTCGAAGGAGTGACCGGGACGGTGAGCTGGACGCTCGCCGGGGCGGATGCCGCGCGCTTCGAGTTCGACGAGACGACCGGAGCGGTCACCCTCCCGGCGCAGGATCATGAAGCACCGGCCGATGCCGACGGGGACAACACCTACGAGGCAGAGCTCACCGCGACCGACCCCGGCGGGACCGATTCGGTGGCGTTCCGGGTGACGGTGACCGACGTGGAGGAAGCTGGCGCGCAGGTGTTCACCCCGGACGCGAAGCTGGTCGCCGATATCCGGCGATGGCGCGGCGAGACCCGCTACGGGCAGGAGCACGTGGATCGCTGGACCCGGGTGCTGATCGCGCTCGGGGTGGAGACCGGAAGCCTCGCCCCGATGACCGTATCGGAAGCGGAGGCCCACCTGCCTCGCGGCCGGAAGCGGTGGGAACGGGTGGTGGCCGAGCTCCAGCGCAAGGAAGCGCACGACGGAGGGGAGGCGACCCTGCCACCGGCGGCGATCGATCCCGAAGTGGTCGCCGATGTGAGGCGCTACGCCGCCGAGACCGGGAAGGGCGGAAAGCACGTGAGGCGCTGGAAGCGGGTGCTGTTCGCGTTGACCGGCGGGGCGGAAGGCGTCGAGCCGGGGATGGGGTCCTCCGAGGCGCGGACCTACGTGGCCCGGGGGTGGGCCCGCTGGGAGCCGGTGGTCGAAGCGCTCCGGGCGCTGGAAGCGGGTGCCCCCCCTTTGCCGGGGATCCCGGAGGAAGAAGCCGCGCCGTTGCCGGTGGTTTCGCTCGGCCCCGACTTCGAGGCGAACGAACAGGATGCCTTCGAGTTCGCGGTGACCCTGTCGGAAGTTGCGACCGGGGAGGTGCGGGTCGAGTGGGAAACCGAAGAAGGTACGGCGAGCCGGAGCGATTTCAGCCCCCACTCGGGCAGCGTGCGGTTCGCGCCCGGAGAGCGGGAGGCGACGATCCGCATCCTCCCCCAGGACGACAGCCACGACGAGGGCCGGGAGACCTTCCGGTTGCTCCTCGTGCGTGCCACGGGGGCGACGATCGGCGACGGGGAGGCGCTCGGGACGATCGTGAACAGCGATCCGCTGCCGGCGGCGTGGCTTTCGCGGTTCGGGCGCGCGGTGGCGGAGCCGGTGCTCGACGGGATCACCGCACGGCTCGAAGCGCCGCGGGTCTCGGGAGGGGAAGGGAGCTTCGGCGCGGGTTGGGGAGGGATGTCCGATCCCGAGCCGGCGGCCCTCCCGATCCACGAAAACGGCGGGTTCGGGAGCCGGTACGCGGGGCCGATGGGCGACGGAACCGGGGTGGAGGCCGGCCATTCGAAATTCGCCGCGCTGCGTGGGGCCGGCGCCCGGCCGGGAGCGATGCTGGGCGAGATGCTGCTCGGAAGCCGCTTCGCCTGGACCGGCGATGCCGACGGGTACGGTGGCAGCCTCGGCTTTTGGGGTCATGGCGGGCGCACCGCTTTCGGCGGCGAACAGGACCGGGTGGGCATCGAGGGCGATCTCACGATGGCGCTGGTAGGCGCGGATTACGCCCGGAACGACTGGTTGATGGGGGTGGCGGTGAGCCGGATCCGCAGCGACGGGGGCTACGAGAGCCTCGGATCGAGAGCCGGAGCGGGCGGGGCCATCGGTGCCAGCCTGACGGCGGTGACCCCGTACGCGAGCTGGCGGGTGTCGCCGCGGCTGAAGCTCTGGAGCGCTCTCGGCTCCGGTTTCGGCGGGATGGAGCTCCGCCCGGAGGCCGGCGAGAGGATGCGAACCGGTCTCGGCTGGGCGATGGCGGCGGCGGGCCTCCGGAGCGAACTCACCGCTTTCGGAGGCGCTTCGCTTGCGCTCGTCTCGGATGCCCTCTGGGCGAACGCCCGCTCCGACCGGACGGCGGGGATGGTGGCGACCGCCGGGAGCGTCACCCGCTTCCGGCTCGGCCTGGAGAGCCGATGGGCGTTCGACCTGCCGACTGGAGGCAGCGTGACCCCCAAACTGGAATTCGGCGCGAGGCATGACGGTGGGGCCGCCGAGACCGGCTACGGCTTCGAAATGGGCGGCGGGATCGCGTGGAGCGAACCGGCGGTGGGCCTGACCCTGACCCTCGAAGGCAGGACACTGGTTTCGCACCAGGACGAGGCGATGCGGGACCGGGGGTTCTCGGCCTCGGTGTCGTGGAACGAAAGGCCGCAGTCCCCGCTCGGGCTCTCGCTTCAGGCGCGTCAGGCGCTCGGCGGTCCGTCGAGCGGGGGGCTCGGGGCGATTCTCGGGAACGACCCGCTCTCCGGCCCCGTCGGCCGGGCGGAAGGTGCCGGTTTTTCGGAGCTCGTGGCGGGTTACGGGATCGCTCTCGGCGGGCGATTCACCGGGACACCGCGGGTCGGCCTTGCGACTTCGCCCCACGGCCGGGAGCTGACCGGGGGATGGCAGCTCGGGCTGCTCCCGACGGGGGAAGGCGCGCCCGACTTCCGCCTCGAACTGCTGGCGGGACGAAGCGAGATGTCGGGTGCGGCGCGGCCCGGACACCGCCTCGGCATCGAGATCGGCGCGAGCTGGTAGCCGCTCCCTTACGCCGGTTCGTCGGCGGGCACCGCGTGGCGGGTCCGGTTCCCGACCACGAGGCCGGCCGCCCAGCGTTCCTCGTTCGTTTTCTCCTCGACCGTGGGCACGAAATACCAGTCGTTCCGGACACGGTCCGGCTTGAGGTCGAGCACGCAGTAGCCGCGGTGGAAGCCCTCGCCGAACGAGATGTGCCGGTTCGCGGCGCGGGTGGCGGCGATTTCCTTCGCGACTTCGGCCTCGCTTCCGAGCCTTCGCAGCAGCGAGCTCGGCGAGGAGACCGCGGTGACCACGAAATCCACTCCGTGGGAGCCCGCCCCGGTCGCCGGGTCGTACCCCCGGTGCGGATCGCGCGGGAGGTCCATGCCCCACGACTGGTGGAAGTCTCCGGTGAGGACCACCAGGTTGTCGATGCGTTCGCGCCCCAGGTGATCGAAGAGCCGGTTGCGGCTCGCCAGATAGCCGTCCCACTGGTCGGGGTTCTGCGGCCGGCCGTCGGCATCGAGGAACGGCCCCATCATCACCTGCTGCCCGAGGACCGGCCATCGCACGCCAGCTTCCTTCGAAGCCACGAGCTCCCGGAAGAGCCAGGCTTCCTGCTTCGGGCCGAGCAGCGTCCGCGACGGGTGGGCCATCGCTTCGGCATCGCCCCATTCGGCCTGCCGCGAGCGGCCGAGCAGCCGGGTGTCGAGCATGATGAGGTCTGCCAGTTTTCCGAAGCGGAACGAGCGCCAGGTGCGCTGGCTCGGCCAGGGCTCCGGCTCGCGGATCGGCATCCACTCGAAATAGGCGCGCACCGCGGCTTCCCGACGGAGGAACCAGTCCCCCTCCTCTTCTTCGATCTGGTGGTTCTGGGCCCCGTCGGTGAAGGCGTTGTTGGTGATCTCGTGGTCGTCCCAGACGGTGATGAAGGGATGGAGCCGGTGGACTTCCTGGAGATCGGGGTCCGACTTGTACTGCGCGTGGCGGATCCGGTAGTCGGAAAGGGTGCTGATCTCCTTGTCCGGCCGGGGTATGCGGCCGAAGCGGGTCCCGTCGCCGTAATCGGAGTTCGGGTACTCGTAGAGGTAGTCGCCGAGGTGGAGCACCGCGTCGAGGTCGTCCCGCTCGGCGATCCGCCGATAGACGTTGAAGTAGCCGAACGGCAGGTTCGAGCAGGAGACGAAGGCGAGCCGGACATGATCCGGATCGCGGGGCAGGGTTCGGGTGCGGCCGGTGGGTGAGCGCTCGTCGAGCGCCTCGAAGCGGTAGTGGTAGCTCGTCCCCGGTTCGAGCCCCGGCACCGTCACTTTCACCGTGTAGTCGCGTTCGGGGCCGGTCGCGGTTTCGCCGCTCGCGACGATTTCGCGCATCCCGGGGTCACGGGCCACCGCCCAGCGCACCGGAACCCGGTCGTCGTTCGATCCGGAGACGCGGGTCCAGAGCAGCACCCGGTCGCTCAGGGGGTCACCGCTCGCGACCCCGTGCTGGAAGGCGGAACCCTGTCCGAAGGAAGAAAGAGCGGGCGCTGCCGGGAGGAGCGCTGCGGAACGGAGGAACGTGCGTCGGGAAGGAATCATGGCGAGAGGGAATATAGGGGCAATCGCCGCCCGCCGGCTCGCTATGCCTGTGGAGCGTGCTTCCGGATGTACTGCATCAGGCTCGGGATGCCCGGCTCCCAGCCCGGGTCGGTGCCGGACTGCCAGATGAACCCGAGGTGGCGGAGCTCCCGGAGCGCATCCGTCCCGCCGGACACGAGCTCGCGCATCTCCCCGTGGTGGAGAGTCGGCCGCTCCTCGAACGCTTTCGCGACCGCATGTGCCGATTCCAGCAGATCGCGCTCCGCCAGTTCACGAAAGCGCTCGAGGTAGTAGAGGTCTTGCCGCCGCTCGAAATCGGGCCGCACCGCATCGGCATCGGCGCGGGTAAAGGCCTTTCCGGCTGTGGCCCGCTGCCAGATCAGACTGCCCCAGAGCTGAAGGAAAAAGGGGTAGCCGTGGCTCTGCCCGAGAATCCACGCGAGCGCGTCGGGAGTTACGGCGAGACCTTCTTCTTCGAGCGGCTTGCGGATGGCTTCCGCGCTCGGTTCGTCGCCGAGCCGGTTGACGGGAATCGGATGGGCCCGGCTCCAGAAGGAGGCGCTCATCTGCGCCAGTTGGTGGTGGAGGTTCGGAGTGCCGGCGAGCACCAGCAGAAACGGCAGTTCGCTGCCGACGATCTGGCTGGCGTTCAGCAGCGCCTGGCCGACCTCGGGCGCGAGCGTGTGCGCTTCATCCAGAAGCAGGACGAGCGGTTTCTTCCGGGCGCGCGCCGCCAGGACTTCCCGCGCCGGCGGAGCTTGCCGTCCTTGGCCGGGCCGCCAGGTGATTCCCGCAAGGGAGACATCGGCGGGGGTCAGCCCCGCCCACCAGATATCGGGGAGGAGACGCTCCGCGAGCTCCGCGTTGGTCGGGATTTCCGAAGGTGTCAGCCGGATTGTCTCAACCTCGCCAACGCGGGCGATTTCACGCTCCAGCCAGACGAGCAGCGCCGTCTTGCCGTTGCCGCGCGGCCCGTAGAGGATGACCTCGTTCGGGGGAGGAACGCCGTCGGCCATGGTACGGATG
Source organism: Vicinamibacteria bacterium (assembly GCA_965215615.1). Classification (GTDB taxonomy): domain Bacteria; phylum Acidobacteriota; class Vicinamibacteria; order Marinacidobacterales; family Marinacidobacteraceae; genus CBDATA01. Next base: position 94,827 of record OZ244068.1, read on the forward strand.
CGCGTCCGGAAGAAGTCCTGCTCCTCCTCGCGCCCGGCGAGACAGGGGGGCAGGCGTCCCGTACCGGGTCGAAAGGGGCCTTCGCCGACCGGAGCTTTCGCCATGGGGCGAGTATAGGTTTGAGGACGCGAAGGCGTATGGCGACGAAGAAGATTACGAAATCACTCGAAATCGCCGGCTTTGATTGCCAGTGGGTGACCGACAAGGTGCCGATCCACGGTGAGCAACCGGAGGCCCTCTTCCTGCGCCTGGACCATCAGCATCTCGTCGAAAGGATCCTTGTGGGCCAGTGGTGTCGCGAGTTCGCTGGCGGCATGGCGTGCGGTCACTGGAAGGAGCGTCACGTGCTGGGTTGACAAGGCGACGACGACATCCGAGAGAGAGAAACGACTCTTGCGTTCGCCTGACCGATGACGAGCGTTGTACTTGATGCGCATTTCCCAGATCGAAACCGCGCTGACGAACAGCTCTGTTTCACGCGCTGCCAAGATGCGACGTTCGGATTCCAGGAACATCTCGGGCCTGTCCATGAAATCGAACACATAGGACGTGTCCAGCAGAATGCGCATTCTGCGTCCGCTTACTCTTCCTCGAGCCCAAGCACCTTCCGACTGAACGCCGGATCGTTGTACTCCTCCGGCCAGCCTTCCCCGTTGCCTTCGATTCCGAGATGCCGACGGGTCGCCTCCAGTTTGTCGAAGTCGATCCCGCCACGCCGATCGCAGCGCACCAGTTCAGCCGCCGGTTGGCCGTGCCTGGTGATGAGCACGCGCTCGCCACTGCGCGCTGCGACGATCAGTTCGGAGAGGCGCGCTTTTGCATCGCGGATGGGAAGTTCCATATTGCTACCGGTTGGCCCCCTTGTTCCGCCAGTATGACGCGCCGATTTTTGATAATCAAGACCACAGCGTGACTACGCTAATGCTGGAATTGCCGGTCACCATGGCGGGAGTGCTCGCCAAATCGCTCAGGGCTCCGGTTGGGTGGTCATCTCTCCCATCGGTCGCGCGTTCTTCACGTGCTTTTCGAGCCACTGGTGCTGCTCCCAGAGGGTGTGCATCACCGATTCGCGGGCGACATACCCGTGGCTTTCGTGCGGCAGCATGACCAACCGGGCGAGCGCGCCGTGCCCCTTGAGCGCGTGGTAGAAGCGCTGGCTTTGGACCGGGAAGGTTCCCGAGTTGTTGTCCACGCTGCCGTGGATGAGCAGGATCGGCTCGTTCACCTGGTCGGCATGCATGAACGGGGACATCCGGAAATAGATCTCCGGTGCTTCCCAGAAGGTGCGCGGCTCGCTCTGGAAGCCGAAGGGAGTCAGACTGCGGTTGAACGCACCGCTCCGCGCGATGCCGGCCCGGAAGATGTCCGAATGGGCCAACAGGTTCGCGGTCATGAACGCGCCGTAGGAGTGTCCGGCGATGGCGGTGCGGTCCGGGTCGGCGACTCCCCGGCGAACCGCTTCGTCCACCGCGGCGCGGGCGCTCGCGACCAGTTGCTCCACATAGCTGTCGTTCGGCTCGCTGTCGCCTTCGCCGATGATCGGCATCGTGGCGTTCTCCATCACCGCGTAGCCCTGGGTGAGCCAGTAGAGCGCCGAACCCCAGCTCACGAAGCTGAACCGCTGCGGCGAATCCCGCACCTGGGCGGCGGCCGCCGCACTCTTGTACTCGCGAGGATAGGCCCAGACGATCAGCGGCAGCCGTCCGTCCCGCGCCTGGTCGTAGCCCGGCGGGGTGTGGAGCAGGGCGTTCAGTTCGACACCGTCGCTCCGCTCGTAGCGGATCAGCTCCCGGCCCGCTCCTTCGAGCCCCGGATAGGGATGCGGAAAATCGGTGATCGCCTTCGCCTCGCCGCCCTCCGCGAGATCACGGAGGAAGTAGTTGGGCGGGGTCATCCGGGTTTCTTTCCGGGTCAGCAGGAGCCCGGCCTCCGGGTCGAGCAGCGCGAGCGGAACCTCGAAGGAATCGGCCGCCGAGCGGAAGAGCCGGCGGGTCTCGCCGCTTTCGAGAGCCCACTCGTCCACGAACGGGCGGTTGCCTTCCGGCGAAGCGCCCTCGGCGGTCAGGTACGCCTTCGATCCGTCCGCCGAAGTGAGCAGCACCCGCGCCCCGCGCTCATTCCGCGTGGTCAGCGGCATTCCGGGAGCGGCGTAGCGATCCTCGTAGGAGGTGTCGAAGGCGAGGGTCGGCTCCGCGGTTCCCGGGGTCGGGATGCTCCAGATCTGCTCCGCCCGGGTCATCCACCAGCGGGTGACCGCCACTCCGCGGCCGCCGCCGAAAATCGCCGAGGACATGCGAATCGGAACCTGGAGCACGACTTCCGGCTCGCCGTCGAAAGGTGCCGCGAGCTGCATCAGGACATCCCGGACCGATGTCTGACGGTGCGGATCGCCGCCATCGCGGGCCTCGATCCAGGTGAGGGTGGCATCGTGGTCTCCCCGCCAGTTCACCGAGCGCGGCCCGGTGGGTGCGGCATCGCGGTCGATCGGGATTTCTTCCTGAAGCGGCAGTTCGGCGACCGAGTGAACGAGCGCGCCGTCGCGGTCCAGCACCTCGATCCGGCGCGGGAAGCGCGACCAGGGAACGAGCCACGAGAACGGCTCGTGGATGGTGGTCACGAGCAGATAGGCCCCGTCCGGGGAAGGCGCGAAACCCGCGAGGATGCCGGGGCCGGCGATCTCGGTCGCACCCCCGGAGAGGTCGGCGATCACCGCGCGGGCCGCTCCGTAGTAGCGGAAGAGCGCGTTGTCGTGCGGGCTGCTCAGCAGATCCTGGTAGGTCCGCGCCGGAGCCACCCGTCCGGTGGTTTCCTGGATTACCGGAGTGGTCGGAACCGTGGGCGGCTCGGGAGGCGAGCCGCGCTCGGGGTCCACGATCCGGACGGCGAGATGCGCGCTGTCGCCGAGCCACTGGTAGGGCGAACCCCGGAAGATGGCGTTCACGCCTTCGAGAACGAGGGTCGCGGCACCGCTCGCCGTCTCCACCGTCCAGAGCTCCACGCCATCCTCGCCGGTGTGGGTGAAGGCGAGCCGCGATCCGTCGGGCGACCAGCTCAGATGATCCCCGCGCAGCGGTTCGGGAAGCCCGGTGATCGAGACCGCGCCGCCGTCTTCGAGCCGTTCGAGGGTGAGTTCCCGGAACATCCGCCGCCGGCTCGCTGCGTTCGCCGCGGGATCGATCCGGAGCCCGGCGATCCGGAGCTCGGGGCGCGCGAGTTCGGTGAGCGGGATCAGGCTCGACCGGTGGGTCAGCGCCGCGTGGGTCTTGTCCGGCGAAACCGAGATGCCCGGCGTTGGCGGGGCTTCGGCGATCCGGGCGATGTCTTCCGGCGGCATCCGGTAGCCCTCCTGGGCCGAAGCGGAAGCCGTGAGCAGAACGGCGGAAACGAACAGGAGACGACGCATGAGGATTCCTCCTTGCGGGTGGGGAGCCCGCCATCTTACGCGAGCCGTCCAAATCTTGTTTGCAATGCGCGCCTGATGCGTTTACGATGGCAACCAAGCGCACCGATGGCGGCTATCCCCCCCCGCAAGTAGTAGGCCAAGTCGCGGCCTGGTTAAACCGACCCCTTGTCAGTGGGTTGGCGTTGAGTGGCCGCTGACGGATTTCCGTTGGCGTGAGTCTCCCCGGCAACGTGCCGGATTGTCCGGGCGCTGAAGCATGTCGGACGCGGAAGGGACGGGAACCATCTTTGAGAGGTTGGCCGAAGAGGACGGTGCGCGTCGCACCAAATGGGGCGGGTATGCCGTTGCGGGACTAGAGGGTCCTAGACGTTTCGATTAAGACAGGAGGAAGCAATGCCAGAACACATATCTCCCGAGCAAGTCATATCACCACAAACGCACTGGCAATATTCCCGCACTCTTCACGACTGTGGTCGTGGCGGTTGGGTTGCTGCCGAGGGGCTTTGGGAGGGAGCTCCGTGCATCGCGGTTCGATGGAATGGAACTCCTGACAAACCGCTCGGGAATCCACAGGCGCATGGACATGCGACCTGGTTTATCGTTCCTCGGGAAATGGAAGGAGCGATACGGCAAGTTGCCGCAACACAGAAAGTCTTCAACGGCGATGATGCGCCATGACGCTAGAGCACTCGATGTTCACAATGTTTTTTCCGAGTCGGCAATTTATCTACTGAAATCAATAGAGAGAGTATCAAGGAGTTTTCGTGTCCAAATCTATTCCAGGAATCGCCGGTATAGTAGGTGGCATCCTAGCAGGCTGTGGATAAAGGGCTCTGGAGCGCAAAGCAAGCTAATTCAGTGATCGAGCACCAGAGGGTGAGATGAGGCTGCTTTGCCAAGAGGTAGTGAGAAAAACTTCGTCTGAGAAACGCCAAAAGCGCCTGAAGGCGATCCAGAAGGAGCAAAGAGCGGAGTACACGGGCAAAACAGGCGCAGGAACGGGTCCAGGATGATCCCTGCAGGCTCCTCGGCTTCCCGACTCCGAAGGCATCGCGCATCAAGACTCCGAGATTGAAGCCTGCCGCGTGGGGCTCTCCGAGGAGGAAGCCATCGAGCAGGCCGACTTCGGCGATCTGGAGACCTGGTCGCTCCGGGACAGCCAGCGCGGCAGGGCACTCGGCCGAGTGTATAGGGAGCTGAACGGTGAGCTTCCGTAGCGATTAACCGAGCGGGCGGCCCGGGCGGATGCCGGCCAGATAGTCCTCACAAGGTTCGCAGCGAATGCCCTGGATCAAAAGGCGTTCCTCTCCCCGATACAGAAGCCGCGCTTCGGCTTCCGGGTAGTCCTCGAGGAAGGTGCGGAGGCCCCGCAGGTCGCGGGCGCGGACGGTGGCGCTGTTCTTCACTTCGAACGCGTGGAAGCTGCCTTTGCCATAGACCACGAAATCCACCTCGTTTCCCGACTTGGTGCGCCAGAAGCAGAGCCGGGAATTCCCGCCCGAGTAGTCCATCCAGGCGCGGAGGTGTTGCGCCACCAGGCCTTCGAGGGCGACCCCTTCCATCTCTTCCGTGCGGTCGAGCGGGCCGGCTGGTCGCGCCGATCGGAAAACCCCCGAATCGAACCAGTAGAACTTGGGGTGGGCCGCCAGCTTCCGGCGTGCGCGTCTCGAGAAGACCGGAAGCCGGAAGGCCAGATAGAGGTCTTCGAGGATGTCAACCCAGGACTCGGCGGTCTTGCGACTGACCTGCGCTTCGCGGGCGACCTCGGCCACGTTGAGGATCGCTCCGTGGGAGAAGGAGATGGCCTCGACGAAACGGGCGAAGTCGTCCAGCCGGCGCGCGAGGCCCTCGCTCTGGACTTCCTCGCGGATGTAGAGCGCGACATAGGAAGCGAGCGTTGCTTCCGGGTTCTGTGAGTCCCGGACCACCGGCAGCATGCCTAGCCGGAGTGCGGTTCCGAGGTCGAAACCGGGAAGCTCCGCCGCCATGAAGGGGTGCAAGCGCTTCAGGAGCAGCCGGCCGGCGAGCAGGTTCACGCCCGCCCGCCGGAGCTTTCGCGCCGAGGAGCCGGTGAGCACGAACCGTGGCATCGCGAGGTGGCCCCGCTCCTCGATGAGCCCGTGCACCACGTCGAGGAGCGCGGGCACCCGCTGCACCTCGTCGAGGATGATGACCTCGGCCCCGGGATTGCCGTCCACGAGTTCGCGGAGTCGCTCCGGACGGGCGGCGAAGCGCTGGTGCACCTCCGGCCGCAGCAGATCCACCCAAAGCGCATCCGGGAAGGTCTCCCGAAGAAACGTGGACTTTCCCGTGCCCCGGGGGCCAAAAAGGAAGTGGCTCGCGTTCGGACTCTCGAAAAAGCGTCTCAGAAATGCCATTTTTGCTGCCGATTCAGCAATCGTACTACCGAAATGGCAGGTTCGTGCTTTCCGCCGAACCGGCGTGGGGGCGGTGATCCTGCGAGCAGGCTGTGGAGAAGCTGGTGTGAGCACCGAGACGGGTGAGGCACCCGGCTGACAAGGCGCGTGAGCGAGGAATAGTCGCAGCGCTATTTCGAGCGAAGCGCAACGAAGAGCGAGCCGCCAGGCGAGCGGTTCAGGTGGGATGCATCGCCCGGCGAATGCCGCGCCCGTTTTTCACAGCCTGCTAGCATCGGGCCGTCGTGTCCGGGTTTCGTCGCTTCGTCGTGTTCGCGGCTGTCCTGTCGCTCCTCGGGACTTCGCTCGCGTTCGCGCTCCACGACCACGGGCATCCCGACTCCGACTGCGAAGCGCTTCACGCGGCCAGCGCGGCGGTGGGGGCGGCTCCGGTTGTGATGCCTGCGCCGGACGTTCCACAGGTTCCCCTCCGGGCCGTCGCCTCCGCGCCCGCGCCCGTCGCGCTTCCGGTTTCGGACGGCTCCCGCGCCCCTCCTTCCTGAGCGCCGGCGCTCGTTTCGGGGGATGGATGGCCCGGTCGGCGGGCCGCTTGAAAATTCGTCCCCCCGCGCCCGCAGCCTTCGGAGGTGACATCGTGCGGCGACTTTCCCTTTCTTCTCTCCTTGGCGTGGCGGTCCTGCTCTTCACCGCTCCCGCTGTGGCCCACACCGTTTCCGGAACCGTTCTCGTCGAATCGAGCGGGGAACCGGCGCGGAACGCCGAAATCGTCCTGCTCGAAACCGATCAGGTCACCTACACCGATGAGGACGGGCGGTTCTCGATCGAAGTCGCGGAGCATCTCGGTGCCTACACGCTCCACGTGGACCTCGGCTTCCTCGGCGCGGTCCGGAGCGTTCTCGCGGACTCCGACGAGGAAGAGGTGGAGCTCGGCGAGCCGATCCTCCTCCGCGACCGCCACCGCATGCACGAAAAGGTCACGGTGACCGCCTCGGCGAGCGATTCGACCCCGACCCTGACTTTCGGCTCGGTGCACCACCTCGAAGGCCTCGACCTCCAGAACGAGCCGGCGCGCAACATCGCGGAGCTGTTGGTGGGCACCACCGGCGTGGCGATGCGCAGTTTCGGCCCCGGCTCCGCGCGCCCCATCCTGCGTGGCTTCGACGGGGACCGGGTGCTCATCATGGAGGACGGAGTGCGGACCAGCGATCTGGGCAGCCAGTCAGCCGACCACGGAGTTCCGGTGGACCCGCTCCAGGCCGAGCGGGTCGAGGTCGTCCGCGGGCCAGCGACGCTGCTCTACGGATCGAACGCCATCGGCGGCACGGTGAACGTGATCTCCATGGCGAGCCACCTGGCGCATTCGCCGCCGCCCGGGTTCCGGGGCCAGGCCAACCTCGACTACTCGACTGCTGACTCGGGAATGCGGGGAGGGGTTCGCGCCCAGGCGTCTGGCGCGGGCTGGTTCGCCTGGGGCGGGGGCAACGCGAACCGGACCGAGGACTACGACTCCCCGGCCGGGGTGATCGAGAACACCGAGAGCTCCATGAACCAGGGAGAGGCAGGGTTTGGCCTCTTCGGCGAGCGGGCCTGGATTTCGGGTGCCGTGCGCCTCGATGATGCCCGCTACGGGGTTCCGTTCGCGGGAGACTTCCACGGCAGCCACGTGGGGCACGACCACGGGCCGGTGGACGACGAGGAGCCGCTGTCGGTGGATGTCACGATGAACCGGCGGCAGTTCCGCACCGACTTCGGGATCCGGAATCTGGGTTCGGTCTTCCAGGAGGCCGAGTTCACCGTCCGCTACGCCGACTACGACCAGGACGAGATCGAGACCTTCGAGTTCAGTGGAAACGAGATCGTGGCGACCCACTTCGACAACCGCTCGGTCGTGTTCCGGGGCGAGCTCAGGAAGCCGGCGGGGCGGGTCACCAGCAGGGTCGGAGTCTGGGGTAACCTGCGGGACTACGGAGCCTGGGGTCACGAAGCGCTGGCACCGGATACGCGGCAGAACGCATTCGCGGCCTTCACCTACAACGAGATCAAGGCAAACGAGCGACTCGACCTGCTATTCGGAACGCGCGTCGAGCGCAATGCCTACGAGGTCGGGGAAAACACGAACCCGCGCCGGCCGAACGAAGTCGTGGACCGCGACTTCTTCGCCACGTCGGCGAGCACCGGTGCCCGGATCGCAGTGGGCGACTCCACCTCCCTGGTCTTCGTTTCGAGCCTCGCGAACCGCGCCCCCTCGCTCGAGGAGCTCTACAACTTCGGCCCCCACATCGGGAACCTGGCCTACGAGATCGGCAATCCCGAACTCGAACAGGAACGATCCCTGGGGTTCGACCTGAGCCTCCGGCAAAATTCGGAAGCCCTCGCCGGGAGCCTCAGCGTCTTCCGTTACGACATCTCCGATTTCGTCTTCGGAAGGGTGCTGGATGGAAGGATCAACGGGTTGGCCATCTGGTTGTTCGAACAGTCCGACGCGACCTATCAGGGATTCGAAGCGGAAGGACACCTGCGCCTCGGTGCCGCCGAGCTCGTGGCGAACGCCACCTACGTGGACGCGAAGCTGGCGAGCGGCGAGTACGTGCCGCGCATCCCGCCCCTCGGCGGTCACGTGCGGCTCGACGTCCCGGTCGGCAGGCTGCGCTTCGCGCCCCGGCTGCGCTGGGCCGCCCGGATGGACCGCCTCTACCGGGACGAGACCCCGACCGACGGCTATGCGGTGTTCGACTTCACCGCCTCCTACGTGTTCGTCGGAGCGAGCACGACCTCGAACATCTCGCTCGGCGCTTACAACATCACCGATGCCGAGTACAGCCACCACAACTCGCTCATCAAGGACATGGCGCCCCAGATGGGCCGCGGCTTCCGGGTCAGCTACTCGCTCCGCTTCTTCTGAGGGCACCCCGAGCCGCGTCATGAGCCACATCTCGAGGCGTCGCGTCCTTCAGGCTGGCTCCGCCGGAATCGGGGCGGGTGCGCTGGGGTCTCTCCCGGTGTCCGCCGCGGCTTCCGGGCGCGGGATGGGTATCCACGGCCCCTTCCGCGCACCGCTCTTCGTGACCGATTCGACCCGGGTGCGGATGAGCGGGGACGGGCTCGGCCTCACGGTCACCGAACAGGCGGGGTTGCTCGCCCGGCTGGCGGATGAGGGTCGGATCGCCGGTGACTTCTACTCGAACGGAGGCGTGGTCGGGGAACTGGAGCAGGATTTCGCCACCCTTCTCGGGAAGGAGCGTGCGGTCTTCATGCCCACCGGGACGCTCGCCAACCAGCTCGCGGTGCGAACGCTCGCCGGTGACGGCGGCGGCCGGGCGGTTGTCCAGGCCGAAAGCCACCTGTACAACGACACCGGGGACAGCGTCCAGACACTGAGCGCGATCCCGCTGATCCCTCTTGCTCCCGGCCGCGCCACCTTCACCCTCGAAGAGCTCGAGGAAGCCGTGGAACGCACCCGGAGCGGACGGGTTTCGCGCCCGGTTTCGGTGATCTCGATCGAGACCCCGGTTCGCCGCCGCGAAGGCGAGACGTTCGACCCGTCGGAGCTCGACCGGATCCTCGCGTTCGCCCGGCAGGAGGGGATCCGCCTCCACCTCGACGGAGCCCGGCTCCTTCTCGAAAGTGCCTGCCGGGAAGTCCCGGTGGCGGACCTCGTGAGGCCCTTCGACACCGTCTATGTCTCGCTCTACAAGTACCTCGGCGCTCCCTCGGGAGCGATCCTCGCCGGCCCCCGGTCTCTCCTCGACGGGATGTTCCACGAGCGCCGGATGTTCGGCTCGGGGCTCCCGGCCGCCTGGCCGTTCGCGGCCCTTCCGCTCCACTTTCTGCCCGGTTTCGTGGGTCGCTTCCGGAAGGCGGTCGAGGTCTCCGAAACCTTCCTCGCCGAGGTGACCGGAAGTGGCGGGTTCGCCGTCCAGCGGGTGAACCGGGGGACCAACCGGTTCCGGCTCCGGCCCGAGGCGACCGATCCACGGGCGTTCCGCGAAAGGCTCGGTGCCCGGGGAGTGGAGCTCGGCGCGCCGCGGGAAGACGGGAGCTTCCCGCTCGCGGTCAACGAGACCTGGAACCGGATGGCCCCGGAGGATCTGGCCGCCCGCTTCCGCGCTGCGCTCGGATAGCAGGCTTCAGGCGAACACGCCGAGAATCCGGCCGAACTGGAAGAGCGCGAGCCCCGAGATCACGGCGACGACCAGGATGCCGAGCGCGTTGGCGACCCGGCCGTTCCGCGCCCGGCCGAGGATGGCCTTGCGGTTCACCACGATCAGTAGCAGGATCAGGGTGAGCGGCAGCACGATCCCGTTTCCGGCCTGGGCGAGCAGGATGATCCGGTAGGGCGAAGCGCCGAGGAAGACCCCGAAGAGCATCCCGGTCAGCAGGATGAAGGCCCAGAGCATCCGGAACCGGGCCCCCTTGAGGTCCGCCTTCCAGCCGAACGCCCCGGCGGCCGCGTAGGCCCCGGCGAGCGGGGCGGTGATGGAGGAGGTGAGTCCGGCGGCGAAGAGCCCGATCCCGAAGAAAAGCGGCGCGGCCGGCCCGAGCAACGGTTCGAGCCGGGTGGCGACCGCGGCGGCGTTCGCGGCATCCGCTCCCTGTCCCATCAGGCTGGAGGCCGCGACCACGACGGCCGCAGTGATGAGGCCGCCGAGTGCCACCGAGAAGAGGATGTCCCGGCGGCTCTCGCGGATGTTCTCCTCGTTGCGGAAAGGGTCCGGCCAGCGCTCCATCGAGGTGCTGGCGTGGAGGAAGAGGTTGTAGGAGACGACGGTGGTCCCGATCAGCGCGATCACGGTCAGCATGGAGCCCGGCGGGATCGTCGGGGTCAGGAGGCCGGAAAGGAGCTCTCCGGGGCTCGGCGCGGTCATCGCCGCCACCACGCAGAAGACGATGCTCATCAGCCCCACCAGAAACACGAGCGTGTTCTGGATGGCCCGGTACGCCCCGGAAAGCAGCAGGAGGCCGGCGGCGGACCCGATGACGAGTACCAGAACCGGTTGCGGGATGCCGGAGATCAGGCTCACGCCGAGCGCCGCGCCGAGCAGGTTCCCGGTCTGGAAGGCGGCGTTGCCGATCAGGATGGTCGCCGCGATCAGGCCGAGGATGGTGATCCGGACGGCCCGGTTCCCGAGGCTGTCGCGGATGGCCTCCGCGAGCCCGCGCCGCCCGGCGAGCCCGACGCGCGCCGCCATGTCCTGGAGGACGCAGGTGGCGAAGACCGAGAAGAGCACCGCCCACAGCAGCGTGGATCCATATCCGGCCCCCGCCCGGCTCGCGGTCACGATGGTCCCCGGGCCGATGAAGGCGGCGGTGACCAGGAAACCCGGCCCCGGACGCAAACGGCTCAATCTATTCCGCGCCGAGGGCCACGATCGGGTCCAGCCGCGCCGCGCGCCGGGCGGGGAACACCCCGGCGATCACTCCGACGAGGACTGCGACCAGCAGTGACAGCGCCGCGGTCAGCACCGAGAGATCCATCGCGAGGCCGAAGCCGCGTTCGACGAGGAGCGAAGCGATCACTCCCAGCGCGATTCCGAGCGCACCCCCGAAGGCGCCGAGCATCACCGACTCGGTGAGGAACTGGGCACCCACGTCGGTCGCCCGCGCTCCCATCGCCATCCGCAGGCCGATCTCGCGGACCCGCTCGCGCACCGAGAGCAGCATGACGTTCGAGATCCCGATGGCGCCGACGGTCAGCGAGACGAGCGCGATCGCGAGCAGCAGCGCCGACATGGTCCGGCTCGACCGTTCGAGCGTCCGGGCGAGCTGCGCCAGGGTCGTGCGTTCGAGGTTCGGGATGTTCCCGGCGAGGGTGCGCGCCACATCCGGATGGAGACCCTTCGAGAGCACCTCGGAAGCCTGGGTGGTCACCGTGAAATCGTCCGGCATGGCATCGAGGATGCCGTGGCGCTCGCGGAGCAGCCCGGTGATGGACCGGGCCACCCGGGTCACTTCGCCGGACGAGGCGGCGGTGACCGTGATGGAGTTGAGGTTGGTCACGTTGAGCAGGCGGTGGATGGTGGTGAACGGCGCATAGACCGCGTCGAACTCGTCGTCGCCCGGCGCGCCGGGGTTCATCCAGTTGCTGCTCACCACCACCCCGACCACCCGGAACGGCTGGTTCCAGATCGTGACCTCCCGCCCGACCGGATCCTCGTCCTCGGCGAAGAGCCGGTTCCGGACGACATCGCCGAGCACGACCACCTGCTCGGCGCGGCCGAGCTCCCGCTGGCTGAAGAACCGCCCGTGCTGGATCGAGAACGAGCGCCGGATGTCCACGAGATCGGTTTCGGTGCCGTGGAGGCGGGTGAACCAGCGGCGGTCTTCGCTGAAGATCCGGACGCTCTCGTGCACCCCGGAGGCGGCGCTCGCCACCCCGTCCAGCCGGGAAATGGCCTCGGCATCGTCCTGGGTGAGAGTCGCCGCCGCCCCGAGCCCGGCGGCCGAGTCCCCGAGCCGCTCCGCCGCGGTCGGGTGGTCGTGCTTCTCCATCGGGTCGTTTTCCGGATGGGCGAACGCCACCGGCTCCAGCTTCCGGATGAGCCGTTCGAGCCGGCCGTGCCGGACCGGGACCTCCGTCCCGCCGACCGGGCGCTCACCCCGCGTCCGGTAGTTGCCGGCGGTCACCTCGATGATGTTCAGCCCCGCCGCCCGGACCTGGCGCTGGATGGAGTTCTGGGCCCCGCGGCCGAGCGCGATGGTGGTCATCAGCGCGGCGACCCCGATGGCGAGTCCGGTCAGGGTGAGCCCGGCGCGAAGCGGATAGCGCCTCAGGCTCTGGCCGGCGACTTCGAGCGCGGTGTCCCGATCCGTCGGGCGCCGGGGTCTATTCGTGCGTTTCGTTCCGGATGCGTCCATCTTCGATCTCCACTTGCCGGGTGGCGTATCGGGCGACCTGCCGGTCGTGGGTAATCATCACCACCGTCAGCCCCCGTTCCTTGTTCAGCCGGGCGAACGTCCCGAGGATTTCCTTGCCGGTGCCGGTGTCGAGGTTGCCGGTGGGCTCGTCGGCGAGCAGCAGCCGCGGCCCGTTGGCGAGCGCGCGGGCGATGGCCACCCGCTGTTGCTGGCCTCCCGAAAGCTGGTTCGGCGCATGTTCGAGACGATCGGCGAGTCCCACCGCCGCGAGCGCTTCTCCGGCGCGCCGCCGCCTCGTCTCCCGCGGGGGTTTGTCCGCCCGGTAGAGCATCGGCAGCTCCACGTTCTCGAGCGCCGATGCCCGGGCGAGCAGGTGGAAGCTCTGGAAGACGAAGCCGATCTCCTCGTTGCGGATGCGCGCCCGCTCGTCCGGGTCGAGCCGCGAGACATCCCGCCCCATCAGGCGATAGACACCGGAAGTCGGCTGGTCGAGGCACCCGAGGATGTGCATGAGCGTGCTCTTCCCGGAGCCGGACGGCCCGAGCACCGAAAGGAACTCGCCTTCCGCGATGCTCAGGCTGACCCCCCGGAGCGCCCGCACCTCGTGGCCCTCCCCGAGCACATAGGTCTTCGCGAGATCCCGAACCTCGATGGCGGGGCGGTCGTTCGCGCTCACAGGCAAACGCCGAAGTGTATGGGCTTACTCGTCGGGTGCGAAGGGCAGCCCGCGCACCAGATCCTCCCCGTACCGGACGTAATAGAGGAACGCCATCTCCACTTCCCGGTCGGTGGGCGGCCGGCAACCGACCATGACTGCGCAGTGCTGGCGAAGCTGGATCGAATGCTCGCCGCCGCCGATCGGCTCCCGGACCACGGTGAAGCCCCGGTCGTGGTTCTCGGTGACCGGCGGGTAGGTCTGGAGGACGACGTCGGTGACGAGTTCGAGCGGGAAGCGCGAGTAGTTGGCGATCCAGACCTGAGCGCGCCCCCATTCCTCTTCGCAATCGTCGAAGCAGATGACCTCGTAGCCGATCCCGGCGGCGGGATAGAGCGCGTCCACCACCATCGGGGAGGTCGCGCAGCCGCCGAGCAACAGCGAAAAAAGCAGGACGGAGAGTCGGTGATTCATGGCTTCCGGAAGGCGCAAGGGGTGTGCCCGCCGCTATCCGAGCGTCGGGGCGAAGGCCGGGGCGCGGCGGTGTCCGGTCGCCTGCTCGAAGCCGTAGGCGATGCGGATCAGCGTCGGCTCGCTGAAGGCGCGTCCGAAGAACGAAACCCCGACCGGAAGCCCCGAGACGAAGCCCATCGGCACGCTGATATCCGGATAGCCGGCGATCGCCGCCGGCCCGGCGCTGCTGCCGCCGTCGAGCCGATCCCCTTTGATGTGGTCGGTGACCCACGGGAGATCCCGGGTCGGGGCGACGATGGCATCGAGCTGGTGCTCGTCCATCAGCGCGTCGATGCCCTCCTCCCGGTTCCCGCGCTGGATCGTCCGCACCGCGCTCCGGTAGGTCTCGTCGGTGAGCGGGCCGCGGGCTTCGGAGGCGATCATGCGCTCCTGGCCGAAGTGGGGCATCTCCCGGTCCGCGTTCGCCTCGTTGAACGCGATGATCCCGGCGAGAGAGCGCACCGGAGCCTGGTCGCCGAGGGTCGCGAGATACGCGTTCAGGTCGTGCTTGAACTCGTACTCGAGGACGATCAGCGGGAGTTCGTCGTTCCAGGCCGCCTGGGCGAGGTTCGCCGGGTCCACGACGACCGCACCGCCGTCCCGCATGGCCTGGATCGCATCCTCGAAGAGCGCGGTGACCCGTGGATCGAAGCCGGTGAAGCTCCGGGCCACGCCGATCCGGGCTCCGTTCAGCCCCGCCGGGTCGAGGAACTGCGAGTAGTCGGTCTCGAAGCGGCCCTCGCTGCGCGAGGTGGCCTCGTCGCGGGGGTCCACTCCGACCGCCGCTCCGAGCAGGATCGCCGCATCGCGGACGGTCCGGGTCATCGGGCCGGCGGTGTCCTGCGAGTGGGAGATCGGGATGATTCCCGAGCGGCTCCAGAGCCCGACGGTGGGTTTGATGCCCACCACGCCGTTGCTGGACGAGGGGCACATGATCGAGCCGCCGGTCTCGGTTCCCACGGTCAGCGCCGCGAGGTTGGCGGAGGCCGCCGCGCCGGAGCCCGAACTGGATCCGCAGGGGTTTCGGTTCAGCGCATAGGGGTTGCGGCACTGGCCGCCGCGGGCACTCCAGCCGCTCGTCGCACGTTCGCCCCGGAAGTAGGCCCACTCGCTCATGTTCAGCTTGCCCAGCAGGATCGCGCCGGCGGTGCGCAGGCGCTCGGCCACGAAGGAGTCGCGCGGCGGGATGGAGCCTTCGAGTGCGAGCGACCCCGCGGTGGTGGTCATGCGGTCGTGGGTGTCGAGGTTGTCCTTGAGCGCGACCGGGATTCCGTGGAGCGGGCCCCGGATCTCGCCGGCCGCCCGCTCGGCGTCGAGCGCATCGGCGATTTCGAGCGCGTCCGGGTTGATCTCGATGTAGGAGCGGAGTTCCGGCCCCTGCCGATCCAGCGCTTCGATGCGGCCGAGATACGCCTCGGTGATGGAGCGGGCGGTGTGCTCGCCGGATTCCATCATGCGCCCGAGATCCTCGGCGGTGACCTCGTCGAACTCGAAGGGCGGGACGGCGGTTTCGGGCGCGGCAGGTGGCGCGGGCGGGGAACAGGCAGCCCCCGCAGTGAGACCGGCCCCGCCGGCCGCCGTGGTCTTCAGGAATGCGCGTCGGTTCATGCTTGGCTCCCCGTCAGTGGAGGATACCGATGTGGAGCCGGGGATGTCGGCAGGACTGCTAGTCTCGCTCGCGTGACTGCAGCCGCCTTGAACCCGTATCGGCCTGGCCGGGGCGTTTTGCCCCCGCTGCTCGCGGGCCGGAGCGTGGAACTTTCTGTCGCGGAGCGAAAGCTCGAAGAACTGATCGCGGGCCGGGTGCCCTCGCAGGATCTCCTCCTGCATGGACCCCGGGGTAATGGGAAGACGACGCTCCTCATCGAGATCGCGCGTCGGGCCCGCAAGCTCGGCCTGCGGGTGGAGAGTCTTTCCGTGGATGCGCTGACCGACCGGGAGAGGCTCGTGAAATATCTCCAGGAAGCTGCCGGTCTCGCCCGAGGCGGGATCACCGGAGTTCAGCTTGCCGGGATGGGTGCCACCGCGGAACGAGCCGCGCCACCGGAGAACGTGGGCCTCTTGTTCGCCGCCTGGATTGCTTCCGCGGACAAGCCTCTCGTGCTCCTCCTCGACGAGGCGCACGCCATCGTTCCCGAAGAAGCGCGCCCTTTCTTCGACGCTGTTCAGACAGCGAAGTCCCGTCCTTCACCGTTTCTCGTGGTTGCGGCTGGAACTCCGGGCGCGCCTCAGGCTCTGCGACGGGCCGGAACTTACAACGAGCGCGGTTTCGAGAAAGTGCGGGTCGGCAGGCTCCCCGCCGCGGATGCCGAGACCGCCCTTCGCGAACCGGCGAGACATTCGGGGCGGGCATTCCACGAAGACGCACTCGCCCTGCTGGTGGAGGAGTCGCAGGGCTATCCCTACTTCATCCAGCTTCTCGGCCTTGAGTCCTGGAATGCGGCTGCGGGGGCCGGAACGATCACACTGGCGAGCGTGAAAAAGGCGTTGCTTTCCACCCGGGTGGTCATCGATGAGTTCTACGAAGAGCGGTTCGACGAAGCGTGGCAGCACGGGGTCAGCGGGGCGCTCGCTCCGTTGGCGCAGCATGTCCTCGAAACCGGAAGCCCGCTGACCGATTCGGCTCTGGTCTCCATTCTCGAACGGCTGACCGAGGAAGGAAGAGTTGCGGGCGATGTGGTCGCGTTACGCAACGAGCTCCGCGATCTCGGGATTCTCTGGCAGACATCGCCGGCGACCTGGGAGATGGGAATCCCGAGCTTCGCCGACTACGTGCTGCGCCGGGGCCGGTAAACCGAACCGGCTCTCCGTATTTATTCACACCCTGGATGAATATCATTCATGGCGTGAATCAATATTCAGAGCGACTTGCCGCCAGCGATCTCCGCGAGCGGCTGCGGGTCATGCCGGTCGTCGTCGTCACCGGTGCTCGCCAGACCGGCAAGACCACGCTGACTCGCAACCTGGTATCTCCCGAACGGCGTTACGCGAGCCTCGAAGAGCCGGAAAGCATCCGGCTCGCCCGACGCGATCCACAGGTTCTGCTTGGCGACGCCCCCCTCACCCTCGACGAAGTGCAGCGCGTCCCCGAAGTCCTTTCGGCGATCAAGACCGCCGTGGACGAAAGACGGAATCCGGGGCGGTTCCTGCTCACCGGCTCGGCAAACCTCCTGCTCATGCGCCGGGTTTCCGAATCGCTGGCCGGGCGCGCGACCTATCTGACCCTCTGGCCGATGACCCGACGGGAACAGCGGGGAAGCGGGCGGGCCGGCCTCTGGAGCGAGCTTCTCGGTGCTCCTGCGGACGAGTGGCCCGAATTGTTGCGGGAGGAACCCGGCGAGCCGGAGGACTGGCGGGCGCTCGCCCGGCGTGGTGGTTTTCCGACACCCGCCCTCCACCTCCGAAGCGCCGCCGAGCGACGAATCTGGTTCGAAGGCTACGAACGGACGTACCTCGAACGCGATCTCCGCGATCTGGTCCAGGTCGCCTCGCTCGGGGACTTTGGAATGCTCACCCGCGCTGCTGCCCACCGGCTCGGCGCGATCCTGAATCAGTCCGAACTGGCCCGGGATGTCTCGCTCCCCCAGCCCACGGCGCATCGTTACCTGAACCTGCTCGAAACCTCCTATATGGTCGTGCGTCTTCCCGCGTACGCCCGGAATCGGACGAAACGCCTCGTCAAGTCGCCCCGCCTCTACTGGAGCGATCCGGGGCTCGCTCTCCATCTCGCCGGAGACCCCGAACCGACCGGCGCGCATCTCGAAAACATCGTCCTGCACGATCTTCTCGCGTGGTGTGAAACCCACCCGGCTCGCGTGGGTCTCTTCTATTGGCGGACCGTCGGCGGAGCGGAAGTGGACCTCGTGGTCGAAGCTGGAGGCCGCCTCCTGCCCATCGAAGTCAAAGCGACGACCCGCCCCGGCTTCGGCGATGCCCGGTATCTGATCACCTTCCGGCGGGAGTACCCGGAGGAAGCGCTCCCCGGCCTCCTGCTCCACGACGGCGACGCCGTTCGCTGGATCGCCGACGGTGTCCTCGCCGCGCCGTGGTGGCGGGTGGTCTGAAGGCTCGGATCAGAACCCCTTCGCGCGGAGCATTCGGCCGATGCGCCGGTTATGGGCGTAGTACTCCTCTTCCTCCCCGTTCTCGTGGAGCCGCAGATGCCGGTCGTTGGTCATCCGGTGCGTCGCG
The DNA here is from genome assembly GCA_965215615.1 of Vicinamibacteria bacterium. GTDB lineage: Bacteria > Acidobacteriota > Vicinamibacteria > Marinacidobacterales > Marinacidobacteraceae > CBDATA01. The sequence goes on from OZ244068.1 coordinate 112,822, forward strand.
TAGAAATCGAGGTACTCACCGCGTTCGTCGCTGCCGAAGATCCAGCGAACGGACCATCCGGCCTCGAAGAGTTTGCCGCGCTTCCGCTGCGCGACGTCATCCTCTGGCAGTTCGATGCCCCAGTTCGAGAAATACCGGGCGAACGCCGACCTCTGCCGCTCCACGGTGGCGATGGAACCTTGTAAATCGAAAATGCTGCTTTCGATCGGGCAAGATGTTTTGCTCCACGCGAGCGCGATGATCCGGGCAGAAACTGCTACCGTGGCCGAAGGATGAACCCTTTCCAACCCGGCGCGGGTGCGCGGCCGCCGCTCCTCGCTGGCAGGGATCGGGAAAAAACGCTGGCGAGCGAGCTTTTCGACCGACTGGAGATGGGAAGACGGCCCTCGCAAGGGGTGCTGTTCTTCGGTCCGCGGGGGAACGGGAAGACCAGCCTGCTGGACGAGATCGCGGATAACGCTCGCGAGCGGGGCCTTCGGGCCGAAGATCTTGCGGTCTCATCTTTCGGGAGCCCGGAGGCGCTGATCGCGGGCTTGCAGGAAAAGGCCGGGCTGAACCGCGCCCGGTTCCAGGGTGTTCAGGTTGCGGGGGCGGGAATTTCGGTTCAGCCGGAATTTCCCCCGGCGGATGCTGCGGATCTGCTTGGCCGCTGGATCGGCCTCGACAACGTGCCGCTCGTGATCCTGTTGGACGAGGCGCACGCGATTCCCGCCGAACCGGCCCGCATCCTCTTCAGTGCTTTCCAGACGATCACCCGCCGCGAATTGCCGTTCCTGCTGCTGGCCGCCGGGACTCCCGACGCGCCGCGTCGCATCCGCGAGGCGGGCACCTTCACCGAACGGATGTTCCGGCAGGTTCCGGTCAACCGGCTCCCGCGGGATGCGACCCTTCGGGCGCTCCGCGAACCGGCGGAGAACGCCGGACGGCTGATCACGGACGATGCCGCCGCATGGCTCGCCGAGCGGTCTCAGGACTATCCGTACTTCATCCAGTTGCTCGGTGGCGCAGCCTGGGAGGCCGCGACGCGCACGGATGTGGACGAAATCGGTCTTTCGACAGCGCAAGCGGGAGCGGCAGCCATTCGCCCGGACATCGAACGCTTCTACTCGGCGCGATCCAACGAAGCGCGCGAACGGGGCGTGTATCGCGCACTGCGGCCGTTGGCCCGGCTCATCACCGAACGCGAGGGAAAACTCGGCGACGACGACCTCGATGCGTTCCTTGAGACGGAGTCCGGCACCATGTCCGAGGCTGAGTTGCTTGCGGCGCTGACCGACTTGGGGGTGCTGTGGGAGTCACCCCTTGGCCGATGGGAAATGGGAATCCCGAGTTTCGCGAATTTCCTGTTGCGCCCCGGGCACCTGCAATAGGTTCAGCCAGCCCAGCCGTCCGCCGGGCGGTCGAACCACACGTGAACCTGCCCGGTGCCGATCGCGTTCTCGTACTCCGAGAACATCCGCCCCGGTGCCGTGCATTCCGCTCCGCCGACGGCGGCGGCCGCCATCAGGTAGTGGCCGAAGCGGCCTTCGGGTGCGAACCGGGCGAACTCGGGCATGGTCTCGATGATCCGGTCGTGCCTGCCGGCGCACATCCAGTCGATCCGCTCTTCGTCGGCGGCGCGGGCCTCCGGGGTGCGGACGTGGACCGGATTCGAGGCCTCGTGGAGATGGAGTTTGCTGAGCGGCCAGAAGCGGTGGCTCATGCCCCCGGAGGCGAGCAGGACGACGCGGCGGCCAGTCTCCGCGACCGCTTCGCCGATCGCGCGGCCCATCGCGAGGAAATCCGGAGTCTCCCCGGTCTGGGCGCAGCTCACCGAGACCACCCGTTCGCCGCGCCAGAGGTAATGGACCAGGTTGATCGTCGGGTAGTGGACCGGGAGGTCGGGATCCTCCGAGGCGTGCGCCGGCTGTCCCGCCCGTTTCGCGGCGGCTTCGGCGGCGCGGGCGAGCTCGGGATCGCCTGGATAGTCGTAGGGGATGCCACTCATGCCGCGCGGGAGTTCGTCCGAGGTGTAGGCCCCGGACCGGCGTTCGTGGCTCGTGAGCAGGTGCTCCACGGTGCTGAACCAGTGGGTGTCGAGGATCACGAAGGTCTCGGGCGCGATCCGGTCCAGCACTTCGGAGCGAAGCCGCCGGAGGCCGGGAACCAGGCTGATCTCCCTGCCTTCGTTCAGGGCGCGGCGAGCCGTCTCGGGGAGCATGATGGTCGGGACGTGCGAGACCAGCCCGAAGCCCGCGACCGGCATCACGCGCCTCCTTCCGGGTCGAGAGTCCGCCCGCCGCGGAAGGTGAAGCCGACCCGGCGGAAGAAGCCGCCGAGCATCTCGACCGGCTCGAGGGCGGTGATCTCTTCGGTGGGCGAAGGGAACACCCGCAGCTCGGCGTCCCCGATCCACGCCGTTTCCGCTTCCACATCCTCCGAGCGGACGGTGACCAGCTCGTGGAGCGAATCGCCGCCGCTCGCCTCCACCCGGGGCATGAGGCGGTGGTGGAGCATCGGGTGGGCGTTCACGAAGCCTGCCGATTCGGCCGAACCGGTGATGGTGAACCGGGCCTCCAGCAGGCGGCGGGAACCGGCGGCGAGCGTCGCGCCGAGCCGGCCGCCGGGGGCGAGCTTCGGGCCGGCGCGGCCGATGAGCGCCGGGCGGGTCATCCGGATCTCCCCGAATTTCTTGGGATACCCCTGGAAGTGGCCGCGGACGAGCGACGAATCGGTGTCCACCCAGATGAAGACGCACCGGGACCAGTCGCGGCCCCGGTAGCGGCAGCGGACCACCAGCAGGCACTCGCGGTACTGCGCCCGGATCGGGTCGAGGAGCTCCTCGCCGGATTCGCCGCAGCACTGCCAGTCTGCCCAGATCGCGGCCACCGCGTCCGGCCGGTCGGCGACCGGTTCGAGCGGCGGCGGCAGGAGCGCGGCCACCGAACCCGAAGGAGCGAGGTATTCGATGGTGAGCATCTCCCCCGAGTAGTGCCAGGGCGGCGGCGAAAGGAGCGAAGCGGCCCCGGTGGGGGTGCGGGGGAAAAGGAATCCGGCGCGATCCGTCATGGGACGATGCTATCCGGACGGCATGTCACGGCTACGTGACACAATTTGGCGCAACAAAGCATTACGTTCACGCAAATTGTTTTACCCTGTGCCCAACTGCCGCGAGGTCTGTGAAGATCGCGATCTCCACCAAAAAGCGAAGCCCTGCGAGGTGACATGAACGGCGAGCCGAAGACGGACTGGGAGGCACTCTTGCTGGCCTTCCTCCACGACCCGGTGGACAAGGCACTCGGCATCCGGGGTCACGAATCTCGCGCTGCCCGATATGCGACGGCGGCCTTGGATCGAACGGTGACGCAGGCGGAGATCAAAGACAAAGCGCGCATTGCGGACCCACGTGCGGCTGCTGCAGAACGCCTCCCCATGGGGTCGGATGGCGAGCGCGCCGTCGGCCCCGAGGATGGAGCCCTCCTCGTTCTGCATCCGGTGAGCGGTGAGTCGGGTGAAGTTCGATGCCAGCCTCTCGACGAGGAGCGGGTGATCGAGGTCATCACGGGCGTGGTTCGTGGTCTCTCGACACCCCGAGAGCGTTTTCTCGCGCTGTGGCGACTTCTTCCAGAGCGTCTCGAAGCGGAATTCGGCTCGTGGATCACCCGCCTCCCGGCCGATAGCAGGACACCAGACCATTCGCTCTTCGCTCACGCCGACATCACCGCCGGCCTCGCGGCCAGTCTGCGTGGTGACAGTGGCCGCGCTCTCGTTTCGCTCTCGTTCGGGCCGGTCCAGAGCTTCATCGAAGCATCGCGCTCGGTCCGCGATCTCTGGACGGGGAGCGCGATCCTTTCGTGGCTCGCGTTCGAAGCGATGCGGCCGGTGCTCGAATCTCTTGGCCCCACGGCGTTCGTGTATCCCGCGCTGCGGAGAAATCCGTTGATGGATAGATGGTTGCGCCGGCAAGCCGGGCTCGGCGAATTCATACCGCAACCCGATCAGCACGCTCTTCGCAGTCCTTCGTTGCCCAACCGGTTCGTTGCCTTGGCACCCGCCAAGCGAGCTCACGTTCTCGCCGGGCAGTGCGAAGCCTCGGTCCGGGATGGCTGGAAGCGTCTCGCGGATGCCGTTCACTCCCGTTGCGACGAACGGCTCTCTTCCTGTTCGCCCGGATGGGATCGCCTCTGGAACGACCAGGTCGCGGGGTTCCTCGAGGTACAGGCCACGGTCGTCTCTGAAAAGGATCTCGACGACGGGGACATGGCGCGTCTCGTGGGTGGATCGAGCAGTGCGTTTTCGGATGTCTGGCCCGCCGCGGAGAAAGTACGCCAACTCGAACAGGCGATTCCGCTGGGCCATCGTTACGGATTCCCGCAGGACAGCACGGGCCGCTGGCAGGCGCAACTGGAAGTTTCGGCGCGCGTCATGGAAGCCAATCGGCAAATTCGCCACGTCCCGGCTGCCCCCCTCGATCGGGATGCTCTCTCCCCTGCCAAGTGCTCGCTCTTTGGATCGTGGGAACAGATGGGACCGGCGGAAATTTCGGAAGCCAACGCCTTCTGGAAGCGCGTGGCGGAGAAACCAGTCGTGGACGGTGTCCGTATCCGCGAGAACGAGCGGCTCTGCGCCGTGGCGCTCGTGAAGCGCTTCGCCGGGCCTGCTTTTTTCGCGGAGGAACTCGGGCTTTCCACGGATCGCCTGCGTTTCCCTGACACAGCGACAGTCGCCGGTGTCTCCTGGCTTCGTGAGGCCGGAATCCACCCGGACCGGGTCCGAAGCGAGCACGGGGAATGGAGCGGCCGCTGGCTTCATGACGGAACGAGCGACGAAGAACGGGCTCCGGGCGAAGTCGCAGCGAGTATCCGCACGGCGAAGAAGGAGCAGGGAGCGCCCCCTGCGTATTACGCGATCCTGAAGATGGACGGGGATGATCTGGGCCTCTGGCTGCGCGGGGACAAGTCGCCCAAGGTACGAGAAGTTCTCCATCGCAAGCTACGCGACTACTACGAAGGGCTCAATGACGCGAGAGTCCGCGACGCGCTTGAGGCACGCCGGCCGGTAGGGCCGGCGCTCCACGCCTCGATCAGCGCGGCTCTCGGCAAGTTTGCCGCCCGCATCGCCCCGAAAATCGTCCACGAGCATGACGGCACCGTCATCTATTCGGGCGGCGACGATCTGCTCGCGCTCCTTCCTTCCGCACAGGCGGTGGACTGCGCTTCGGCGCTGCGGAAGGCGTACCGGGATGACAAGACACACGGGGAATCCCCGGCCATGGGCAGCAAGGCCACCATCTCTGCTGGAATCGTGTACGTCCACCACATGGAAGACCTGCGAGCCGCACTTCGCGCCGCACGAAACGCCGAAAAACACGCCAAAGACGACGGCAAGGATCGTCTTCGGCTCCATTTCATGCGCCGGTCAGGCGAGCATGCGGAGGCCACGCTCCGGTGGGAACTGGCCGACTGGTTCTCGGAGCTGACGAAGCACTTCGCCGCCGGCGCGAGCAGTCGCTGGGCGTACCGTCTGCGTGCGGAACTCCCTGTCCTTCAATCGGACCTCCTCCCGACGGAAGCCGTGACTTCGGAGATTCGCCGTCTCACCGGACGGGTGGACGATCCGGAGTGGAAGCGGATCGCCGAGACAGAAGGAGGCCTGCCGGCTCTCATCGCCTCGTGGTGGGAAAATTTCCGCAGCGAGACGGGTGAAGGCTTGCCCGATTTCGTGGCTCTCTGCCAGGGGGCGGCATTTGTCGCGAGGGGACGCGATGTCTGATTCCGATGCCTGATTCCAATGCCCGGCGGATGCTCCGCATCGAGCCGCTGGACACGCTTTTCTTCCGTGATGCCCGGCCGTTCGGGCCCATGGCTCAGGGGTCTTCCGGGTTGCCGCAACCCCAGACTGTCGCTGGCGCTCTTCGTACCGCGATGCTGCGGCGCGCCGGCGTGGATTTCGAGCGTTTCGCCGAGAGCATCCGGAGCGGGCGGTCTTTCGCGGAAGCCGTCAGCACCACGAGCGCCGGGATTTCGCTCGGTTCCGCCCGATTCCGCGGTCCATGGTTCGCTCTGGGGGGAGAAACCATGTTCCCGGCACCGACCACGCTTCGGCGCATCGAGAACGATGCCGGGAACGGCGGGATCGTCCGCCTCGACCCGCTCGCGGATGAACTCCCCGGCTGGCACCCCCCTGCGGAAGGAATGCTCCCCCTGTGGCGACGCGGCCGCGAACGTATCGAGCGCGTTCGGGGATATATCGGGGCATCCGCCATGCAGAAGTTCCTGGAGGGACACACCCCGGACGAAATCGTGAAGGGGGAAGAGCTGTTCGGCTTCGACTCACGAACCGGAATCAGCGTGGCTTCGGATCGGGGGACCGCGTCGGAAGGTCTTATCTACGGCGTGAACATGCTCGCACTCCGCCCCGGTGTTTCCTTGCGGATGGAGATCTCCGCACCCACCGAAGTCCTCGACCTGTTTCCTCCGAACGGCATGGCCGTCCCGCTCGGAGGGGAAGGGCGTCGAGCAGTCGTGACCCCGGAAGAGGCACCCGACGAATTGCGTGCCCGGGATCACGGCGACGGTTGGTGTGCGGTGCTCACGACCCCAGGGCTCTTTGGCGGGTGGAAGCCTCCCGTTCGACAACTGACCTCGGCGGCGGTGGATGGCCACACCCCCGTCTCGGGTTGGGATCTGGCTCGCGGCGGACCGAAACCCAATCGCTTCGCCGTCCCTGCCGGGTCCGTCTATTTCTTTGCGCCCGGTGAAGAGCCGGCGGCGCGATCGTTCGGCGACCCAGCGGATACCGATGTCGGTTGGGGCGCTTTTCTCCAAGGAGTCTGGACCCATGCGTGAGGCTTCCGATCTGCTTTTCATCCATTGCCTGACCGGCTGCCATCCGGGGAGCGGCACGGCCCTCGGAGTCGTGGACCTTCCCATACAACGGGAACGACATACCCGGTGGCCCACGATCCCGGGTTCATCTCTGAAAGGTGTTCTCCGATCTGCCTGCCGTAGCCGTGCAGGAAACGACGAGACCTTGTTCGCGGCGTTCGGCCCGGATACCGGAAACGCGAGCGAACACGCCGGTGCGCTCGCAATCACGGATGCCCGGCTGCTCGCCTTCCCGGTTCGCTCCTTGAAGGGGGTCTTCGCCTGGGCGACCTGCCCGGCGGCACTGGAGCGCCTCGCCCGGGATCTGAGCCTTCTTGGTGAACAGGTCCTGCCGGAGATCCCTGCGGTTCGACGCAACGAGGCAATCTGCACGGCGGACAGCCCCTTGTTGATTCGCGACCGGAAGGCGCTCGTCCTCGAGGAGTTCGAGTTCGGAGTGGGAGCAGGTTCGGCCGACGAACTCGCTGGCTGGATTGCGTCGCGGGCTTTCCGCGGCGACAAACACACACGAGAGCGTTTCCCCTCCCATTTCGCGATCCTCAGCGACGATGACTTCGGGCACTTCGTCCAGTATGCGACCGAAGTGGCCGCCCGTGTGGGTCTCGATTACGACAAGAAAACAGTGAAGAAAGGAGCCCTTTTCTACGAGGAATTCCTGCCGCCGGAGACCCTTTTCCACACACTGGCGCTTGCCACTGACAGCCGAAGACAGGGGCACGCCATGCCGAGTGCGGGCGTGCTGGACTGGCTGCGCGAGACGGCTCCCGCGACGCTCCAGATTGGAGGAGACGAGAGCGTCGGCAAGGGAATCTGCGCCGTTCGTTTCGCCGGGGAGGCTGCGTGATGAGCGCCCCGAACAAACCCGGAACGAACTCCGGAACGGCGACTCTGGAGCAGCAGCGTGCCCGTCATGCCTGGGAAGCCGTGGATCGCGCGAAAGGGAAAAACGGGGAGGACTACGCCCGTGAAGCGAAGCGTCTTCCGGTTCGGATCATGACTTCGGGACTCGGCGCTTCGCTTGCCTTCCTCGATGCCAAGAACAAGACGGAGGTCAGCGACGATCTCGCGGACTGGCTGTTGACGCATCGGCGATTATTCGACAGGGGGTCATCGCAAGAGTCGAAGACCAAGGCGTTGAAGCGAGCCATCGTCAAGCGCGATGCCGATTTTCTCCGGCACGCGACGGAAGAGGCCATGCTCTATCTCAAATGGCTCACCCGCTTCGCCGAAGCGGAGCTGAAATCGGAGGATTGATCGAGTCATGAATCGGTACCACCGCGGCCCGCGTGAGGTCGACGACCGGTTTCTGCCCGGTAGCACGCAGGGGATCCTGGATTCGGTCGAGAATCCGCATCCCGGCCTTCGGCTCGACAAATTCAGCTTTGCGGGAGAGCAGAAAGACCAGAAAGACGCGATCGAACGGGTGAGCAAGTGCTCCGGCGACAAATCACTCCTCGACGCACTCCTCGCGAGGCGTGCGGCGGCGCTCGACGACCTGGGTGCCGTCCGGTATCAGGGCAAAACCGAAGGCGCCCTCACCCTTCACCTGTCCCGCTCGGGTTCGCTCGAAAACGCCGGCATCGCGCTGCATCCCGTGTACGGCTTCGGCTGGCTTCCGGGAACGGGTCTCAAGGGAATGGCCCGCGCCTGGGCGGAGACGAACGAGAACGTCGAGAAGGATCAGATCGAGACGATCTTCGGAACACAGGACGCGGCGGGCCGGATCGTGTTCCACGATGCCTGGCCGCTTCGTTGGCCCAGGCTCGAAGTGGACATCGTGAACAACCACCACGCGGAGTATTACAACGAGAAGGGATATCCCGGGGATTGGGAAGGCCCGGTTCCGGTGTACTTTCTGACGATCGCCGCGGGAACCGGGTTCGACTTCGCGCTGTCCGACCGGAGTCCCGCGGACGACGGCCTGCTCGATTTGGCGGGCACGTGGTTGCGGGCGGCGCTTGTTCACGCGGGAGCGGGTGCCAAGACCGCCGCCGGCTACGGACGCATCACTCTCGATGGAGATCCAGTCGCGGCTCCTGCGGCTTTTTGCCGCTCGGAACACCGACTGGAACTCATCGGTCCTGCCTTCCTCGCCGGTGCCAGTCAGAAGGAAGCAGATTGCGATCTCCGCCCGGCGACGCTCCGCGGGTTACTTCGGTGGTGGTGGCGCACGATGCATGCGGGTCACCTCGGACGCGGTGAGCTTCTTCAGCTTGAAACGGCGGTATGGGGTAGTGCGGACGAGGGAAGCCCCCTTTCGATTTTCCTGGTTCGGGAGACCGACCAATCGCCTCAAGGGGGCTTCAAACGGGTTGGCAAAGAGCACGATCTCGAGAGACCAAGGGACCGGAAGACGACACAAGGTCTCTTCTACGCCGGCTACGGGATGGATGAGAAGGGGAAATCCCGGTGGTTTCGAGATACCGGTGAGCGCTGGCGCATCACGCTCGCCGCCCGCGCTCGCAACGGCATCTCCGCGCAAGAGCTGATGGATGAGGCGGAAGCGGCGTTGTGGCTCCTCGCCCGCTACGGCGGAGCAGGCTCGCGGTCGCGAAAGGGTTTCGGCTCCTTCGCTGACATCGAAATCGAGGGCATCGCTTCCGATAAAGACTGCATCGAGCGGGCTCGCCGCTTCCGGGAAGTACAAGGTCTTCACGGGAAGGAAGGTCGCTGCGTTGCTTCGGTTTTGGACGATGTCTTGACGGCGGAGGTGGAGACGAAGTGGAAAGATGCCTGGTATGCATTGGATCAAGCGGGCACGGCGCTCCAGATGTTTGCGAAAAGTCTTGAAGCGAACGAGCGTTTGGCGCTTGGTTTGCCGCGCGAGGTCGGAAGGCAGAAGCAAAGGGTTGCAAAAGGCGACCGCCATGCCTCGCCAGCACACTGGAGCCTTGCGCGGAATCGTGATGGATGCCTTACCATCCGGCTGATCGCTTTCCCGGCAGACGAGCTGCCAGATCGGGGCACCAGCCAGCGCGTGCTTGGGGATCTCGTGGAGTTCGCCCGCGAACATCTCTCCCAACGTGCCAAAGAGAGGCGTTCGGCGGGCCAGAAGGCGACGAATTCCGGAGGGACGCGACCTCGTCGAACGGGATCGTCAGAACCGGAGGCGGGAAGCCGGGTCCAGGCGAGGCTTCTGGAGGAGCGGACGAGAAAAGGTGGCTGGAAGGTGAAGTTACTCGAAGCGGAACTGATCGGTTCGATCATGAATTCGGAAGCTGTTCCCGCCGACGCTCAGCCTGGTCAGCAAGTCGAGATCTTTTTCAGAGGTGCAACCAACTTTGATTGGCCAACACCGGAAACGGAGCAATGGCACGAGAAACACAGTCGACCGAAGGCCGAAAAGCCACGACGCGGTTCGGGAGGCCGCCGGCGACCATGAGCGGATCGGACGAACGGGCACTCGTGCTCACGGTGGGCACGGGCGACCTGAACAAGATCGAGGAGACCCTGCTCGCGCCGCTTCTCAAGAGTTTTCGTGCGGGGCAATGGAGCGAGGCTGTGCTGCTTCCGTCTCGGGTAACCGAGAGCTGGGCTGACGAACTGCGTTCCCGATTGTCCGAAGAGGCCGCCCGAATCCGGATCGAGCCCCTGCCGCGTGCCGGGATGGAAAACGATGCCGATGCCTGTTTCGGACACTTCGACACCGTTCTCGCGGAGCTCGTTTCCCGGTTCGGAGCGGAGTTCGTCATGGTGGACTTCACCCGCGGGACCAAGGCCATGAGCGCGGCGCTTGTTCTTGCGGCTGTCGGGAGGAGAATTCCGAAGCTCCGTTACATCACCGGGCCTCGCGATGACCGCGGCATGGTGCGGCCGAGTCAGGAAGAGATCCGGGAACTCGTGACCACACTGGCGACCGGCCGTCGTCTTCTCGCTGACGCACGAACCTTGATGCGACATGGGGATTTTGCGGCCGCCGTGGAAATCCTGCCCGATCCCGAGGATGAGTGGTTCGAACTGCGTATTCCGCCTGCTCTGGCTGACGAATCCCGGTCTCTTTATCGGCGCGCTGCGTTCCTCGCGGCTTGGGATCGTCTGGACTACGGGGTGGCAGCAGACCGGGCGGGGGATCTCGCCGAAGAGGACCGGGAACGCGTCCGCTGGGTGCGTCGCCTGGCGGACCGCCCGGAAGACAAGGACCACGCGAAGATGGCGAGATGGCTGCGCTCCGTCGCTTGCGACCTCCTCGAGAACGGCCGCCGCCGCATTCGGGACCGTCACTTCGAGGATGCGCTGGTGCGGGGATACCGGGTTCGCGAACTCATCGTTCAGTTCCTGCTCTTCGATCGGGGGGTGAACACCGGCTCCATCCCTCCTGAACTGGAGCAGGTGAAGTCGCTGCAGAACAGGCTGAAGCCGAAAGAACAGAAATTCGGCGAAAACAGAAGGGGAACTCTCACTGCAGGACGAGAGTTGGCCACTCGCCTGCTGAAAGAGTTCGACGAAAAACTGGGGAAACGTGTTCTGAATTTCGATCAGACGAATTCGGGGAAAGTGCTTGGAAAACGTAATCACAGCGTTCTGGTGCACGGTTTCAAGCCTCAGGCACCGCCGGAGGCAGATCAGCTCGAACAGGTATTTCGTGACTTGGAATCCTTGCTCTGCGACGTGGATGGAAAAGCACCAGCTGGAATCGAGAAAGCGCGTCAGGTTGCGGATATTCAGGAATCGTGCCGACCCTCTATGTGACGGTGCCCCGCTCGGTGGTCCGTCACGAACGAGGTCTGTTCGTCGTGACGCTGGACGAGGAAACCAGCCGGAACACCCCACGGCCGCCGGATCGAAAGCGGCTGATCGAAGTCAAGCCGCACCGGCTGGACACGGTCATCCTCGTCGGTGCGGTTCACATCACGGGAAGCGCGCTGAGCGCCTGCTTGATGGAAGGAATCGATATCGCCTGGCTCAACCGTCAAGGCCGTTTCCGAGGTCGAACGGTGGCACCGCTTTCCCGCACTGCCGATCTCCGCCAACGACAGTTCCGGGTGGCCGAAGACTCCTCGGCAGCTCTCGGGCTCGCTCGAACTTTCGTGGAAGGGAAAGTCCGAAACGGTATGGCCATGATGCGTGCGATCCGTTCGAATCGTCCTGGCGAAGCAGCGTTGGGAAAGGCGATTCAAGGCCTCCAGAAGGCAGGTAACAGGCTTGGTGAGGCCAGCTCGGTGGAGACCGTTCTCGGAATCGAAGGGGATGCGGCGCGGCGTTACTTCGCCGGGCTTCGGGTTGCGTTCTCCGGCCCCATCAATTTCGAATCCAGGAAACAGCACCCGTCTCCCGACCCCGCCAATGCGCTTCTTTCGCTGGGTTATGTGCTGCTTGCGAACTTCACATCGGCGATCGTGGAAGCCCGAGGACTCGATCCCTATGTGGGTTTCTTCCACGCTGTGCGCTCTGGAAAACCGAGTCTTGCTCTCGATCTGATCGAAGAGCTCCGCCATCCGGTCGTGGATCGATTCGTGTTGCGTAGCTGCAATCGGAAACAGTTTTCACCCAATGATTTCGAAGCCGATGGCAAAGGAGGTGTTCAGTTGCGTCCGGACAGCTTCCGGCGATTTCTGACGGAATGGGAGCAGTATCTCGATCAGCCGATGGCCGGTGTTGTCGAAGAAGACACCCCGGTCCGGCAAGCTGTCGTGGAACAGGTGGACCGACTCGCGGCGCATCTCCGTGACCAGAGGCCGTACGAGCCGCTTCTGCTCAAGGGAGCATGAGTACATGGCCCGTTACCTCGTCTGCTATGACATCCCGGACAACCGGCGGCGAGCCAGAATTTCCAGAATACTCAACACCTATGGCGAGAGCGTGCAGAAGAGTGTGTACGAACTACCGATCAGCCGGGCCCTCATGGAGGGGTGCCTCGAGCACGTCTCGAACGAAGTCGATGAGGCCACCGATCGTGTTGCCGTGTACCGAATGTGCGAGGCGTGCGATGACCGACGAATCTATCTAGGCCTCGATCAGCCACGGATAGGCGAGGAGAGCGTATTCGTTGTCTGAGCAACCTGTCGTAACCTCGCAAAAGGCCCAAGACCCTGTTGATTACGATTCGCACACAAGTACCTTTCTAATCATCTGTCTAACAAAATTACGAGGCAAAATCGAGTTTTTGCCGCCTTCTCGCTCTACTCGTGCCGCCCCACGTTACGATTTTTGGCAACGCAAAGCCTTGACAGGCGCACTCAAATCCGCCATGCTCCAGCAACCACTGCCCCGAATATGAGGGGATTGAAACTTGGGTCCGGCTCCGGGCGGCCGGGCGAAGGCGGGCCTACCCAGCAACCACTGCCCCGAATATGAGGGGATTGAAACTCCGAACCTGCGTTCGAGTTCGGACGCGAAGGAGATCACCAGCAACCACTGCCCCGAATATGAGGGGATTGAAACCCGGCGGAGGCCGGACGGCATCGGTGGGCGGACTCGTGAACCAGCAACCACTGCCCCGAATATGAGGGGATTGAAACCCCCGACCAGGCTCGTGATTGCCACGCTCAGCCCCGTCGTCCAGCAACCACTGCCCCGAATATGAGGGGATTGAAACCGCATCCCGGGTGGAGCCGTGACCAGCAGGCCTACGCGGACTTCCAGCAACCACTGCCCCGAATATGAGGGGATTGAAACCGCTCGACGAGCTTCGGGTTGTTGGCGTACGCGGTGCCTGCCAGCAACCACTGCCCCGAATATGAGGGGATTGAAACCGAGTTTGTGGTCGGACACTGCCTCGTCCGTCCTCATGACCAGCAACCACTGCCCCGAATATGAGGGGATTGAAACAACGAGCGGACGATGTAGTACCGCCTGTAGCCCATGACCAGCAACCACTGCCCCGAATATGAGGGGATTGAAACTTGGGCTTGCGGCCGGTGAAGCGCTGCTGGGCGCGGTTTGCCAGCAACCACTGCCCCGAATATGAGGGGATTGAAACCCGGTATTCCCGGGTGTACTCGCCCACCCACGGGCTTAACCAGCAACCACTGCCCCGAATATGAGGGGATTGAAACTCGGCTTCTGAATGACGGATTCGAGTGGGCGGGTTTACCAGCAACCACTGCCCCGAATATGAGGGGATTGAAACTCGGATCAGATCATCTCGGGCGCGAGCGATGTCGAGATGACCAGCAACCACTGCCCCGAATATGAGGGGATTGAAACCAGGGCTTGCCCTGGTAGTCGCTGATTCTCCACGCCGGCCAGCAACCACTGCCCCGAATATGAGGGGATTGAAACAGAGCCTGAAGCTCTCGGATCGTGGTTTCAGTCATGACCAGCAACCACTGCCCCGAATATGAGGGGATTGAAACTTCGCGTCACGGAGGTTCGCGTCACGGAGGTCGGCCTTCCCAGCAACCACTGCCCCGAATATGAGGGGATTGAAACGAGATCAACGTCCCGAAGGTTCGCATCCCGGAGGCTGACCAGCAACCACTGCCCCGAATATGAGGGGATTGAAACTCGGCGTTTTCGAGGTTGGCCCACCGGAGGTTTGCCCCGGCCAGCAACCACTGCCCCGAATATGAGGGGATTGAAACTCCTCTATCGTGACGATTGGCTGGGAGCGCAGCCGCTTGCCAGCAACCACTGCCCCGAATATGAGGGGATTGAAACCCATTATGATCCTCGCAGAGGACCACAAAACCTGAGGTCGCCAGCAACCACTGCCCCGAATATGAGGGGATTGAAACTACTTACGGACCTGCGCAAGCGTCAACTCCTGCCCCCGCACCAGCAACCACTGCCCCGAATATGAGGGGATTGAAACTTGCGTCCCTTCGCCTTCGCCTTCGCCTTACTCGCTGCGGCAGCCAGCAACCACTGCCCCGAATATGAGGGGATTGAAACGCGTCACGACCGAGGTATCCGCCGAAGGTGGTGCTGTTGACCAGCAACCACTGCCCCGAATATGAGGGGATTGAAACGGAGCGTCTAGCTCCGCTTTGCCACGTACCGGCCGTTGGCCAGCAACCACTGCCCCGAATATGAGGGGATTGAAACCCCGGGTGTATTCCCCAATCCAGGGCTGAAGCCCGTTGACCAGCAACCACTGCCCCGAATATGAGGGGATTGAAACTCCGCCGGGGCGGTCACCTGTGTGGTTTCGATCATGCGCCAGCAACCACTGCCCCGAATATGAGGGGATTGAAACAGTGCTCCGGGGTCTTTTCCCGGAGGGCAGCCCGTATCTGGCCAGCAACCACTGCCCCGAATATGAGGGGATTGAAACCGCCGCCGGGTTCTTCGTAGTCATGGAGGGTTTTTCCTTTGCCAGCAACCACTGCCCCGAATATGAGGGGATTGAAACAAGGTTCTCGCAGATGTCGATTTTCTCGATGGCTTCCATGACCAGCAACCACTGCCCCGAATATGAGGGGATTGAAACAAGGTTCTCGCAGATGTCGATTTTCTCGATGGCTTCCATGACCAGCAACCACTGCCCCGAATATGAGGGGATTGAAACCCGTTGAGCCTCCGGCCGGTGACCCGCCTCTGCGCGCGGTCCAGCAACCACTGCCCCGAATATGAGGGGATTGAAACTGGACCAGGTAGTTCTGGCCCTGAACCCAAACGGGTTCGCCAGCAACCACTGCCCCGAATATGAGGGGATTGAAACCGCGCGGAGGCGGAGAAGATGCCTCTGGCCTTCCTCATCGGCCAGCAACCACTGCCCCGAATATGAGGGGATTGAAACACACTGCTTCATCGGTCCGCATCAACGCCTGTTCGATAACCAGCAACCACTGCCCCGAATATGAGGGGATTGAAACTCTGTGGCTTCGTGGACGAGGTCGAATGCCTGGTCAAGCTTGCCAGCAACCACTGCCCCGAATATGAGGGGATTGAAACTTCATCGCAACGCATGAGAGCGTGCTCGACAACGTCAAGCAATGCCAGCAACCACTGCCCCGAATATGAGGGGATTGAAACCAGTGCCGCCCGTATCTGGGCGACGATTTCGTTTCTCACCAGCAACCACTGCCCCGAATATGAGGGGATTGAAACCGAGCCAGACAGTCCGGCCTGGGGTTGACCTGACGATGTACCAGCAACCACTGCCCCGAATATGAGGGGATTGAAACGTGAGGTCGGCGTTGGTGAAGTCGGCGCCGGTAACGTCGCCAGCAACCACTGCCCCGAATATGAGGGGATTGAAACTCGGGCCCAAAAATCTCTTCTTCTCGGTGGATCGCCTGCGGGCCAGCAACCACTGCCCCGAATATGAGGGGATTGAAACCATGGCCTCTACGAATTCCGGAGCGCTCTTTAGTTTCAGACCAGCAACCACTGCCCCGAATATGAGGGGATTGAACCCGGATTATTCACCTAGTCCGGCGATCAAGGGGTAGGCGTGGCCACCAAGTAACGGTAGGATAACGGTTTAGAAGACAAAACCCAGCCGCGGGAGGCAACCACGCCATGGTCGAGAGCTTAGACCAGTTCGTAACATCGTTCAACCGTTCGATCCGGGTCGAGTGCCGGGAGGACCGATTGACGGGTGACGCAGGAGCGATCCCGATTCGAGAGGTGATGGATCGAACGGGGGTGACGCGGGAGTTGGCATCTCGCCTTCTGGACCCGCGAGACAGCGCACGAGTGAGGTATTCGCTGGAGACTCTGCTTCGGGAGCGGGTGAGCCTCCTGTGTCAGGGATGGTTTGACCAGGACGATGCGGACCGGTTGCGCCGGGATCCTGCGTTCCGGGCATCGGTTTGCTCCGGGAAGGGTGCCGGGGTGTTGGCGGAGGATCAGAGCCTGGCATCGCAGCCGACGATGTCGCGGCTGATGGGGATGATGAAGACGGAAGAGAACCTGGAGGTTCTGAACGAGGTTCTTCTGGGGTACGGGATGCGACGGATTCTCTCGGAGCGCGGGTCTCGGCGTCTGCGGCGCATGGTCATCGACCTGGATGGGCTTCCGGTGGAAGCGCATGGGAACCAATCGGGGAGCGAGTGGAACGGTCACTATCGGCAGCGTATGTTCCATTCCTTGGTAGCGAGCAGCGGGGAGCACGGGGATCTCCTCGGAGGGATCGTGCGCCGGGGGGCATGTTCGTCTGCGGACGGTTCGCCCGATTTCGTGAACTGGCTGTGCGAGCGGTTGATCGGGAAGAGCTGTCGCTCGGTGCTGTTCCGGATCGATGCCGGCTTCAGCGGGGATACGGTGCTGTCGGTGATCGAGGATCGCCGGCAGAGCCACGTATCGCGGCTGGTGGACAACGCGGTTCTGGCCCGGATGGCAAGGCCGTATCTTCGGCGTCCTCCGGGGCGCCCGCCTCGCGGTACCCGGATCCGGCTGTACGAGGATCGGTACCGTGCGGGGAGTTGGAAACAGGCGCGACGCGTGGTCCTCGTGGTGCTGGACAAGCCGGGAGAACTCATCTCCCGCTATTTCTGGCTGGTCACCAACCTGCCACGGAGGGAGTGGCCGGCGGAGAAGTTGTTGAACCTGTACCGAACCCGCGGGAAGGCGGAGAAGCACATGGGAGAACTGATGACGGTGCTGTCATCCGCTCCCCGTTCCGGCAAGGAAGCACCCTCGGACCCGGAGAAGCAGAATCGCGTCGATCCCGCGAACCAGGCGCTGTTCCTGCTGCATCTGCTGGCTTACCAGGTGCTGCATGTCGGGCGACGATTGATGGAGCGATCCACCCGGCGCGGATGGAGCATCCGGCGTTTCCGGGAACGGGTGCTGAAGGTACCGGCCCGAGTGGTGACGCACGGCAGAAGAATCACCTTCGTCATCTCTCGTGACATGGCCGACGACTGGAACCGCTTCCTCTCTCTGCTTCCCAGACTCGATTGGGAATGCGGTTGACACCGTTTTTGGAAGAAAACGCCACAGTTCACCGGGCGAGGTGTCCGTTACGCCGATTCTCTCGATCTCTCCGAACCAAATCCTCCCGTTGACCACTCGAAAACCCCAGCGCAAGCCGGATCAGCGACGTAAAAACCTACCCCGCATCAGCTCTCACCCCATCATCTCGTCTCTTCAGCTATCTCTGTCTTTATGGAATGCCTCTCATGAATAATCCGGGCTCCGGAAGCCAGCAACCACTGCCCCGAATATGAGGGGATGCGGTTACTTTTTTCGGCAGAGATCGTCGTTGACGTTTACTTGGCCCAAACCGAACGGAGCGCCCTTGCCGATGTGGATCCATTGTGCTGCGTCCACCAGTGGCTGCAGACATCCCGGTCCTTCGGGGAGATGGATGCAACCGGTGACACCTCGTAGGGTCAACTCTCTCTGTTGCGATGCCGACCAGCGAACGAACGCCGTGTCATCGCCCTGCCAAGGCTCGGCGGGAATCGCAGCAGCCACGGTTCGGACAGAACGCGCCAGCGGCGCATCACTCAGCATCACTTCGCCCGCCAGGAGCAGGAGTCGCCGGATCGCCGCCTGGGTAATGTCCACGAACGTTGGTTGGCGAACGAGCTTTCCCTTCCTGAGGATGCGCAATGGTGCTGTGAACCGGAGTTCGTATCGGGTGGTAGCTTGAGGGGATTCTCTGAGGAGACAGGCTTCGGACAAGGGCCAGTAGGGATGGGAACGACTCCCATCATTCTCACAAGGCCCAAGGCGTTGGATCGCCCGGATGCGAAAGGGTTCGCGTCGCGCGCCGAGACCGAAATCACTGGCGAGCTTCCAAGCGTGGACCAGCGAGTCCTCGAACTCGCGGGCTTCTCCGATTGCGATCCAGTCCAAGGCGGGCGAAGTCGTGGGGTCGGCCGGTGCCGGTCGCGTTACATACAGGGGAGTGCGCTCGACTCCCCGAGCAGCGGTGGTCCTGTGTCCCACGAAGATCCGCTCATACGCCCGACGGTCGCACGATCGCAATGCTCTCCCCCACACGCCGCGAAGCATGGGAACCGTGGCACGCACGGAGCCAGTGTCGAGGAGCAACCGGCGTGCGGATACTTCGATCCGATCGGCGAGCTCGATGAGTTTGCGCTCCAGACGTTCTTCGTCCACCATGGGAATGTATCGAAGTGCGTGGTTCAGCGATGCTGGAATCTCGCGTTGATCTTCTCTCTCCTGGTCGCGCCCTGCCCGAGATCACGCCCCGGCGTCGAGAACGGCACTCACGAACACCGTGAAGCTTCGGGATCGGTTGCGCTGCCAGAGAATCCGGGCGGCGACCTGTCGTGCTGCCTCCACCTTCCGAAGGCCGGTCGTGAAGCGTCCACTCCTCTTGAGGATTCTCTCGAATGATTCCCACGTCCCTCCTCGGATCCCATCCGGATCGCGGAAACCCTCCCGTTGCGGCACGGTACGAGGAACCCCGGGATAGGCATCGCACACGGCTTCCCAGTCACCGAAGTACCAGGCCTCGAGTTCTTCGATCGCGATCCGGGTCACGACTTGCCAATCCCTGCAACCAGTCCGGGAGCGCGTTCGCAGTCCGGCCGAAGTGGCCGCGGCTTCAAGCTCGGCCTTCAGTGTGTGACAGTCGTCAGAGTCACGATCGAGTACGACGACGATGCGCCAATCATCCGGAAGCCATCGCGCATACGCGCGGAGGCGGGCACCCAGGTTCTGGCGCAGTTTCGCCTTGTTCCGGGAGGTGTGAATCACGAAGGTTTGTTCTTTCGGAAGCAAGCGCGGGAGGAAAACCCGAAGAAACGCTTCCATCGAGGGTTCTTCGACAAGAAATTCCAGATGGCGGGTTCTCATGGGGGATCCAGCCCCCTCCCCGGCATCGGGCCGCCGTGATTCACGAGTGGATCGCCGCTTCCGAAATGGCCTTCCATCCAGAGGTCTCCGAGCCGCGCACCTTCCTCGACGAACGCGCTCACGCCTTCGTTGTCGGAGACTCGCTGAACGCGCGTATAGCCGTCCTCGTCCCGCCACAACACCCTCGTTTCCGTTGGGAGTAGTTCATCCACAAAGAAGGGGGAATGACTCGTGATGAGCATCTGTGTGCGCTCGGCGGCCGCCCGGCACTCCTCCGCCAACTCCGGTAACAGCCTTGGGTGCAAGAAGTTTTCCGGTTCTTCCATCCCGATCAGCTTCGGCGGCGCAGGATCGTAGAGGAGCGTCAGATAGGCGACCATCGGCGAGGGCCTCCGCTTGTACCCGCTCGATTTGAGGAACCCGCCGCCGCAAGGCCGCGAAGATTCGCTCCAGCCGTTCGGGGTGTTGTTCTCGCAGGTACTGGATGACATTCGCCAGGTTGTCCCCCGTCGGGGACAGCCGTTCCTGGCCGCCGGCCTCCGGGTTGCCGCGGGCAGCGTCCGCGGACAGAGATGAGAGGTGCCAGCTCGTGACGAAGTCGCGGAGTGCGATCACGCGGGGGTTCTCGGCCAACATCCCGAGCGTACTGACGGCCAACACGTGCGGACCGGAGAGTTCACGCGCCACGCGCACGTCATCCCGCTCCGGGATCTCGCCTGTGATCACTTCCCCCCGACCATTTCGGTACTCCATGAACCGGAACGGACGCCCCCACTTTCCGCGCTTCCATTCGAGGAATTCGTGCGCGACGACCGGCTGATCTCCTTCCTCAGCGATCTCCAGGTGATAGGTGATCAGCGGAGTTCGCGGACGTTCGCGGTACTTCAGCTCGATGACGATCGGGCCCTCGCTCTCGCGGCTGCGCAGTTCCCGGAAGCGTCCGCGCCGATCCCAGGCTCGCCGGATGCCGTCGGTGAAGCACTCCGCGAGGAACGCGAAGACATCGAAGACCGTGGACTTGCCGCTTCCGTTGGGGCCGAGCAACACGGTGAGCGGTGTCAGGTGGGACAGGGTCACATCGCGCAGGGCGCGGTAGTTCCGAACCCGGACGGAGGTGATACGGGGAGGAGGCATTTCAGAGATACGGGATGTACTCGCGCGTTTCCCAGTCGCTCGTGTGGGCGAGAAAGCGCTCCCATTCGCGGCGCTTCACGGTGGTGTGCATGCGGACGAATTCTTCTCCGAACGCCGCGACGAGTTCCTTGTCCGCTTCGAGGTCGTCGAGTGCCCGGCCGAGGTCCGGGGCGACGGTGACTTCGGCCGTGGATTCTTCGAGGCAGTCGCCGGTTTCTTCGGGGGGCGGCTTCCGGTTCTCCCGGATGCCGAGCCGGGCCGCGAAGAGCGTCGCGGCGACCGCGATGTGCGGCCCGCAGGCACCGTCGGCCAGCCGGTGCTCGACCCGGGACCCCTCGCCGCGCTCCAGCGGAATCCGGACCGCGCAGCCCCGATGGTCGTGCCCCCAGTTCGCCCAGTAGCCGCTCATCTGGCCGGGCCGAAGCCTCCGGTAGGCGTTCACCGTGGGAGCGATCGCGCCGGCGAGGCCGCGGTGGTGGTGGAGCAGCCCGGCGACCGCCGACCAGGCGAGACCGGAGAGGCCGCCTTCGCCGTCCGGGTCGTCGAAGAGGTTCCGCCGGTCGGCTTCGAGGCTCAGGTTGACGTGGAGCCCGGAGCCACCCCGGCCGGTGAACGGCTTGCCGAGGAAGGTGAGGTGGTGTCCGCGGGCGGCGGCCACTTCGCGGGCCAGCAGCTTGAAGAGGAAGGCTTCGTCGGCGGCGGCGAGGGCGTCCTTCTTGCCGAGGGTGAGCTCGAACTGCCCGTCGTCGTACTCGCTGTGGAAGGACTCGAGCGCGATGTCTGCCCGCTCGGCGGTGTCCAGCACTTCCTCCATGATCCCGTCCGGGTCCACGAGCGGCCCCGATCCGTACACGTGGGATCCGGGGGTTGCGATCGGGCGGAAGCCGCCTTCCCCGTCGGGCCTCAGCAGGAACGCTTCCAGCTCGATGCCCACCACCGGCCGGCGTCCGTCGGCTTCGAGTTCGGCGATCGCCCGCTTCAGGATCCGGCGGGGCGACCGTTCGAGCGGCTTGCCGTCCGCTTCGAGATCGGCGACCACCACCCGGGTGCCGTCGCTCCAGCCGGGGCGCGCCGCCTCGGGGTCGAAGACCGCCCGCATGTCGGGGAGCCCGTCGAGCAGCCCCGAGTTCGGAAAGGCATCCATTTCGCGGTCGAAGCCGAGGGCGAAGGTGGCGAGGCAATGTCCGGTGGCGGCGGCTCCGGGGTGGAGGAGCTTCCCGCGGGCGAGCCCGAGGTGGTCGGGCCAGAGCGCCCGGATGCGGCGGAAGGTCGGGTCGGTCACGGTGTGTTTTGTACCACCGCCGGGCATGATGCAGATGTCTGCCGGATTCGGCATCTGCATTCCGCAGCGATGCGGACCCAGTTCGAGGCCATCCCTGTCGAACCGAGAAGCCAAAATAATTACTATATTGAGCAAACTCTCGATGTTTACGCTAATTTCTCACGATGCCCCGCTTCGAGCGCGACCAGGTCGCCGTCCTGACCGACCGTCTCCGGGAGATTCCACGCCGGATTCTCGCGGTGTTCGGCCCCCGTCAGACGGGCAAGACCACGATCATCCGGCAGGCCCTCGTGCAGTCGGGGCTCCGGTTCCGGTACATCGCGGTGGACGAGCCGGACTCTTCGGTCGCGGACGGCCTCCCCCGCACCGACCCTTTTCCCCCGGCGCGGCAGGGTGAGCGGTGGCTCGTGGATTGTTGGGAGAGGGCGAGGGAAGAGGCCGACGCGGATCGCGGCTTCGTCCTGGCTTTCGACGAGATCCAGAAGATCCCGCGCTGGTCGGAGGTGGTCAAGGGACTTTGGGATGCGGACCGGTTCGGGAGCCGTCCGCTGCGGGTCGTGATCGCCGGCTCCTCGCCGATGACCATGCAGCAGGGCCTCGGAGAGAGTCTGGCCGGTCGCTTCGAGACGATCCCGGTCGCTCCCTGGTCTTTTCCGGAAATGGCGGCGGCCTTCGGCTTCGATGCCGATCGCTACATCTTCTACGGGGGCTACCCCGGTGCCGCGCCCCACACCGGAACTCCCCCGATCTGGCGCGACTACGTGCGCCGCGCGATCGCCGATGCCAGCATCGAACGCGACGTGCTGGCGATGACCCGGGTGGACCGGCCGGCGCTGCTGACCCGGCTCTTCTGGCTCTCGTCCCGGATGTCCGGGCAGATCGTCGCCTACAACAAGATGCTCGGCCAGCTCCGGGACGCGGGCAACACCACGACTCTCGCCCGCTATCTCGATCTGCTGCGGCGGGTCGGGCTGCTGGCCGGGATTCCGCGTTACACCGGGCCGCTTTCCGACCGGGCGGCGAGCCCGAAGCTGAACGTCCTCGACACCTCGCTGATGACTGCGCCGTCCGGCTACACCTTCGAGGAGGCGAGAGCCGACCGCACCTTCTGGGGCCGGGTCGTCGAGAGCGCGGTCGGGGCGCACCTCGTGAATACCGCTGCCATCGGCGAGCGCATCTACTACTGGCGGGATGATCCGAACGAGGTGGACTTCGTGATCGAGCGCGGCCCGAAGCTCGCCGGTGTCGAAGTCAAGACCGGACGCGATCGTTCGAGCAGCCGCGGGCTCACCGCCTTCCGGGAGCGCTACGAGCGGAGCCGCACGATTCTGGTCGGGCCGGGAGGCATGCCGCTCGCGGATTTCCTCGCCCACCCCGCCGGGCACTGGGTGGCCCCGGAATGAAGGCGCACGCCCCCCGCACGGTCACGGCGGCCGGAAAAGACCGTCCGCAACCGATAGCTGATTTCCGGGACCTGGAGGCGTTCGTCCTGCTCGGCGATCCGGGAGCGGGAAAGACGGCCGAGTTCGAGCGGGAAGCAGAGGCGCTCGGGGAAAGCGCGACCTGTATTTCGATCCGCGATTTCCTCGCGCTCGCCGAGACCCGCAACGAGGAATGGTCGGGGAAGACGCTCTTCCTCGACGGGCTCGACGAGGTTCGGGTGGCGGGCGACCCACGGACCCCGTTCGACGAGGTTCGGAAACGGCTCGACAGGCTCGGCCGCCCGCGGTTCCGCCTCTCGTGCCGCGGCGTGGACTGGCTCGGAACCGATCAGGAGCGACTCAAGGCGGTGTCTCCGACGGGATCCGTCACCGTGCTGCGGCTCGATCCGCTCGGTGACGCGGACATCGAGCGTCTGCTCGAAGCGGAGCTGGGCGATGCCGATGCCCGACCCTTTCTGAAGTCCGCGCGGGAAAAAGGGCTGGCCGGCTGGCTGCGGAACCCGCAGGGAATCGAAATCCTCGTCGGGGCGTTCGCTGCCGACCAGGGTTGGCCTTCGAGCCGCCGGGAGGCTTTCGAGTCTGCCTGTCGAGCCATGGCCGGTGAGCGAAATCGGGAACACCGGGACGCGGTGAAGAACCGGCCGAAACCCGACGAAATCCTCGAAGCGGCCGGCGAGCTCTCGGCGATGCTGCTGCTCGCCGGGGCGGCGGAGTGTTCGCTCGACGATCTCGACGACTTGCCGACCGATCCGGGCCTCGCGCGAGCCGCGCTCGAAACCCGGCTTTTTACCGAGACGGACATCCGGCGGTTCGCGCCTCACCACCGCCAGATCGCCGAATTCCTGGGAGCGCGGCATCTCGCGTGGCGGATCGAGAGCGGCCTGCCGGTCGGCCGGGTATTCGCTCTGATGATGACTCCGGACGGCGCTCCCCCGACTCCGCTCCGCGGCCTTGCCGCGTGGTTTGCAGCCCTCTGCCCGAAGGCGCGGCCCCGGCTGATCGAACGGGACGCGGTGGGCCTCGCGGCCTACGGGGATCTCCACGACTTCTCGTCCGACGAGAAGAAGCGACTCCTGAACCGGATCCACGCCGAGGATCCGAAACTCAGCGTCGGCCGTCTTTCCGAAGATGCGCTGCGTCCGCTCGCGGTCCCCGAGCTGGCCCCGACGCTCCGGGAAATCCTCGAACGGCCGGGGCGAGCGGATGCCGACCAGATCGTCACTCGCTTCGTTCTCCGGGCTCTCGCGCTCGGCGAACCGATGCCGGATTTCGCCGACCTGCTCCTCGAGGTCGCCCGCGACGAGACCCGCTGGTCGGTCACGAGCCGCGAGGCGCTGGATGCCTTCTTCCACAATGGAGGCAGGACGGAGGACGCGATGCGACTGCTGCGGGACATCCGGCGCGGCGATGTCCGCGATCCCGACCGCGAACTTCTCGGAACCCTGCTTTCCCGGCTGTATCCCGCCGAGATCGCGCCCGACGAGATCTGGAACTACCTGCTCGACCAGCCGAGCCGGCTCCTCGGCCGGTACTCCCGGTTCTGGGACTTCGACCTTTTCGACCAGACTCCGGAGAACCATTTCCCCGATCTGCTGGAAACCCTCGGCTCCCGGCTGCCGGGACTTCGGCCCGCGTTGCACGCGCAATTCTTCGACGATCTTCCGGCGCGTCTGCTGGTCCGGACCCTGGAATACGCGGGTGACGAAGCGCCGGTCTCGCGTCTTCACGACTGGTTCCGCATCGGCGGCGGCTCGGACGCATCCGAACCCGCCGCGGCGATTCGCAGCTTCCTCGAAGCGCGGCCCGATCTGCACAAGGCGCTGTGGCTCGAAGGGCTGAAACGGTGCCCCGAAGCGGAGCATCCGAACGGGTGGGCGTATCGGTTCGCCGGGAACCTCTCCGGGGCGCGGCTTCCGGGCGACTTCGGAAGGTTCTGTCTGGATCAGGCAGTGGAACTCGCGGATGCCCGGCCCCGATTGGCCGAGTGGTTGCTGCGAGAGGCCGTCGCCCGCGCCACCGCCGAGGGAATCGAGCATGAAGAACTGGAAGAGCGGACGCGGTGGAGCGCGCATCTGCGAGAGCTGCTCGATGAGAGCAAGGAGGAGCCCGGCCGCGCCGCAGCGAAAGAGGCTCGGGAGGCGGAATGGGAAAGCCTCGTGAGTTTGGAAGAGCAAGCGCTTCGGGAGAACCGGGCACCTCCGCGGCTGCTGCACGCGCTCGCGCTCGGTTACCTCCAAACGCAGAAGCAGTACTTCCTGGGTCCGGGTCGCGGATATTGGCCCTCTGACCCGGCTCTGGTCGAGGCGGCGCTCGTTGGGTTGCGTGGCGTTCCGTACCGCCCGGACGTGCCCGAGATCCACTATCTCTCGTTGCCCTTCCTCGCCGGGCTCGAACTGGTGGAGCAGGAAGAGCTGACTGACGAGCAGTGGCGGACTGCGCTGGCTCTCTACTACGCGATTCCCACGGGCAGGCCTCTCTGGTACCGCGAACTGCTGCAGTCGCGCCCGGACCTGGTGACTGAAGCGTTTGTCCGGTACCAGAAGGCGGAGATCGCCGCCGGGAGCGAAGTCATCGAAGAGGGACTGCGGTCTCTGGTCAACGATCCGGAGCACTCAGCAGTGGCTCGACGGGCGGTGTTGCCGTTGCTGCGGGGCTTTCCGGTGCGGGCGCGGGGGGGACAGCTCCGGATCCTCGACTATCTCCTCTGGGCGGCGCTCCGCTACGCCGATCAGACGCAACTTCGCAAAACCATCGCCAAGAAGACCGGATCGAAGAGCGTGACCGTGGCGCAGCGCGCGCACTGGCTGGCGGCCGGGATGATCGCCGCGCCACAGGATCATCGGGTCGGGTTCGAAGAATTCACCCGGGACCGGGATGAGGCCATCCGGGAGGCGGCGACTTTCCTGTGTCTGGATGGGGTCGGATCGTTCCCGGAGAGCGGTACGGAACCGGAAACGCTCGGCCTGCTCATCCAGCGGCTCGGCCCCATGTTCGGGCCGGATGAAGAGTGGAAAAGTGGCGTAGTCTGTCTCCCGACGATGGCAGCCGCGAGGACGCGGGCGTTCATCGAGGCTCTCGGGACGCAGCCCGTCTCCGTCGCCGGAGTCGTACTCGATTCCCTGCTGGACGATCCCGCGCTTGCGGAGTGGAGAAAAACCCTGGAACTGGCGCGAGGTCACCAGCGCACCGCGAACCGCGATGCCGGGTACGCCCATGCGCCGCTGGAGCGGGTGGCCGAGTCACTCCGCAGGGGGCTTCCCGCGAACGCGGCCGACCTGCTCGCGCTGGTCACCGCCCATCTGGACGACTTCGCTGCCGAGCTACGCGGTGGAGACGAAAACGCCTGGCGCGGGTTCTGGAACGTGGACCCCTACGAACGCCCTCGGGAGCCCAAACCCGAGCCCTCGTGCCGCGACGCTCTGCTGGCCGCACTTCGCAACCGGCTGGACAAGCGGATCGCGGTATTTGCCGAGGCGCAACACGCGGGCAACACCAGCGCCGATCTCCGCGTTTCCTGTGACGGGGTGGCCCTTCCCATCGAGATCAAGCGCGAAGGCCATCCCGGTCTCTGGACTGCGGTCCCGGAACAGCTCATCCCGAAATACACGACCCTCCCGGCTGCAAAGGGCCATGGGCTCTACCTCGTCCTCTGGTTCGGTCGGCACCGCATCCGCAAGAGTCCCAACGGCCACCAGCTAACCAATCCCGAAAAGCTACGACGGGCCCTCGAAGACACCGTGCCCCGCGATGTCGGCTCCACAGTCAAGGTGTGTGTTCTCGATGTCACGCCTTTACATCAATCCAAGAGACTGTGACCGGAACCTGTCAACGCCAATGAGACACCTTGGTCCATGATTTATTGAGCAATCGTCAGTGAAGCGCCGTTTTTGGGCGGGTTGATGAAGACGGCCTCGGGGAGTGTCGAGAGCTTGGGTCTCCCGCGCACGAAGCGTTCGGGATGTTCGACCTGCACGCCGGCGCGGAGCAGCGCGTCGAAGTCCTCCAGGAGCATCGGTGGGCTCGCTGGATCTGGCAGCGCGTTTGGTTCGTCGAGCGCGGCACCCGGCTCCAGTTCCCAGAGGAGGCGCTCTTCGGAGGGTGAGCGCCGGTCCTTGTATTCGATCTGGACGAGATGGAGCCGGCCACTTTCGACGTCGAACGGCTCCACCGCCGCCACGACTCCGCGCCGGTTGCGAACCGATGCCAGCATCCCGGCGCGTGGGACCGGGGAGCCCGCCGGGGGCGTGATCACGCGAGGAGGAGCGCCCGGATGCGGCGGAAGATCGGGTCGGTCACGGTGTGTTTTGTACCACCGCCGGGCGCGGGCGAAGCACGAGGAACGCGATCGCCCCGCTCACGAGGAAGAAATACGCCGGATAGACCGCGATCGCGAACTCCCAGCGGTCCACCGCGAACAGGTTGAAGGCGTTTCCGGCGACGAAGAGCGTCCACGCCAGCCGGTCCTCGGTTTCGGGCTGAAACCACGCCTTGCGGAGGGTGGGGAGGGCCCCCGCGAAGTCCACGCCGAGAGTGGTCACCAGTGCGACCACCGGCGAATCGAAAAGCCACCAGAGCAGGAGCCCGGCCCCGGCCCCCGCGAGGCAGCCGCGGTCGAGCGGACTCGCGCCGCCCTCGCCGTAGCGGATGCTGAGGATGGCGGTCGCGAGCGAGGCGACGAAGTAGCTGACCGCGACCCAGATCGTGGTCCCGGCCCCGGAGAAGTAGTAGCTCGCGAGCAACACCGCCCCGGTGGTGGCCCAGATCCACCAGGTGGCCCGGTTCGGGCGGGTCTCGCCGCGAAGGATGGCGAGGATGTAGGGGACGAACGCGAGCAGTGAAAGCGCCCCTGCCACCCATCCGGCGAGGGCGGAGAACGGGGGCATCAGTCGGCGCGCCGGGCCGGGTTGCGGGTGCCGCTCATGCGGCGTATTCCGCCGCCCGTCGAAGGAAGGCGAGGGAAGAGGCCGGCTCGGACTGCGACTTCGTTCTGGTCCTCGACGAGATCCAGAATATCCCGCGTTGGTCGGAGGTAATCAAGGGGCTCTGGGACGCAGACCGGTTCGAGAGCCGCCCGCTGCGGGTCGTGATCGCTGGCTCTTCGCCGATGACCATGCAGCAGAGCCTCGGAGAGAATCTGGCCGGGCGTTTCGAGACGATCCCGGTTTCTCACTGGTCGTTTCCGGAGATGGTGGCAGGTTTCGATTTCGATGTGGACCGCTACGTTTTCTACGGAGGCTACCCCGGTGCCGCGCTCTTCGCCGGGACTTTCCCGCTCTGGCACGACATCGTGTGCCGGCGACGACCCGGGTGGACGGGCTGATGTCGCTGGACAGTTTTTTCTGGTCTGGGGTCTGGAGATCCGGACGGATCGTCGCCTGCGACAAGGAGCTCGGCCAGTTCCTGGATACGGGCAACACCGCGACTCTTGCCCGCTATATCGATCTGCTGCAGGGGGCCGGGCTGCTCGCCGGTATCCCCCGCTACGCCGGGCCGCTTTCCAACCGGGTGGCGAACCGGAAGCTGAACGTCCTCAACACCTCGCTGATGACCGCGCCGTACGGCGACTCCTTCGAGGATGCGGGGCCGACCGGAGCTTCTGGGGCCGGGCCGTCGAGAGCGCGGTCGGGGCGCATCTCGTGAACACCGCCGCCATCGGCGAGCGCATCCACTACTGGCGGGATGGCGCGAACGAGGCGGATTTCGTGGTCGAGCGTGGCTCGAAGCTCGTCGGCATCGAGGTCGAGACCGGACGCGACCGTTCGAGCGGGCTGATCGCTTTCCGGGAGCGCTACGAGGGGAGCCGCACGATCCTGGTCGGGCCGGGAGGCACGCCGCTCGCGGATTTCCTCGCGCACCCCGCCGGGCACTGGGTGGCCCCGGAGAAGTAGTGCCCGGTCCTCCGGGTCAGGCGGACGGGTTCTTGTTGGCCCTTCGGACGATCGGCTCGCGGTCGCGGAACTGGGGCCATTCGTCGTCCGATTCGATCACGCGCACCTCGCGGGCCCGGAAGCCGCTCTTGATGGCGAAGATCTCGAACTCGACCGCCTGGCCCTCGATGAGGAAGCCGGGCGACGGCTCGGCGAGCGCGCTGCGGGGGACGTGGACATCGGGGCCCTCGTCGCACTGGAGGAAACCCTCGCCGCGGCTCGGGTCGTACCACTTCACGGTTCCGATCATTGCCGGTCAGTTTGTCATACATGGGCGGGTGAAGTTTCGGTGGATGCGAAACTTCGGGCGATGCAACAGATCATTCCTCCTCTCGAAGCCCGTTGCCGCTCGCTCGACGGGCGCGCCTACCCGGCCTATCGCTCGCTCGCCGGCGGCTGGACGCTCGGCGAAGGGCTCACCCTCTTCTTCGACCGGATCGCCTCCGATCCCTTCGCGCCGCCGTCGCGGGTCCGGCTGCGGCTGACTCCGGAGACTGCGGGGCTTCCGGAGGCGCTTTTCCGGGGCCGGGTCCGCCGGATGGCGTTCGCCGACTGGCTCGGGCGCGAGGTGCGGGATGCCCTCTTCCGTCGGGGTGGGCGAAGGTCCGGCTCCGGTTCGAGCGGCGTGATCCAGGTGGATTCCGGAGGCTCGTGCGTCCTCGAGCGGGCGGCCGTCCACTTCCCCGACGAGGGAGGCGTGGAAATCCGCCTCGAAGTGGGGCTTCCGGCGCGCGGGCGGCGGATCCAGGGGGAAGCGGCGGCGCTCCTCGTCTGCGAGCTGCGGGACATCGGGGAGCTGCTCCCGAAGCTCGATTTCGAGGATGCCGGGCAGTTCGTCCGGGACATCGAGGCACAGGAGAGCCTGCGGCAGGAGCTTTCCGGACGAGGTCTCGTGGCTTTCGTCGCCGACGGCGCGCTCCTGCCCCGCGCTCACGGAGCGAGCGATCGCCCGATGAACCCGGAGGAAGCCGTCCGCTTCGAGAGCCCTCCCTCGCTCCGGGTGACGCTCCCGCTCGAGGACGGGGAAACCGTCTCCGGGATGGGGATTCCCGAGGGAGTCACGGTGCTCGTCGGCGGCGGATTCCACGGGAAGTCCACCCTGCTTCAGGCGCTCGCCCACGGGGTGGCCCCCCACATCCCGGGCGACGGACGCGAGCGGGTCATCACCCGGGGCGACGCAGTGGTCGTCCGGGCGGAGGAAGGGCGGCCGATCCTTTCGGTGGACCTCAGCCCGTTCATCGGGGATCTCCCCGGCGGCCGTCGCGCGAGCGCTTTTTCGACGGCGGATGCGAGCGGCAGCACGAGCCAGGCGGCTTCCCTCCTCGAAGCGCTGGAGGCCGGCTCCCGGCTGGTCCTGATCGACGAGGATGCCTCGGCCACCAACCTGCTGCTCCGCGATGCCCGGATGCAGGCGTTGGTGCGCGGCCGGTCGGAGCCGATCACGCCGCTGCTGGATCGCATCCGCGCCATGCGCGACGAGGCCGGCATCTCCTTCGTCCTCGTGATGGGCGGCTCCGGCGACTACCTCGACGTGGCCGACACGGTGATCCAGATGGACGGGTACCGGGCGCGGGATGTCACCGGGGAGGCGCGCCGGGTCGCGGAGGCCATCCCCACCCGGCGGACTCCGGAAGCGCCCACTCCCTGGAACCCTCTCCCCCCGCGCATCCCCCGAGCCCGCGGCTTCGACCCCGCCGGCCGGCGCGGCCACCCACGGATCCAGGCGAGCCGGCGCGGCGAGCTGCTCTACGGCGAGGAATCGGTGGATCTCCGGGCGGTGAGCCAGCTCTTCGAAGCGAGCCAGACCCGCGCGGTGGGACACGCCCTCGGGGTCGCCGCCGCCCGGTTCATGGACCGGCCGATCGCCGAAGTCCTCGACGCGCTCGGAGAGCTGCTCGACCGGGAGGGGCTCGATTCGCTCACCGAGGCGGGAAGGCGGGGCCAGCACCCGGGCCGCCTCGCCCGCCCGCGCCGCCACGAGATCGCGGCCGCCATGAACCGCCTGCGCCGCGGGGAGTTCGAGACACCATGAACCGCATCCTTGCCTCTTTCCTGACTCTCGCGCTGGCCGCTTGCGCCGGTCAAAACCCGGATTCACCGGCGGAATCCCGGCTTTTGATCGACGGCGGCGACGTTCTCGTGATGGATGAAGCGGGAACCGTTCTCGAAGGGGGAGCGGTTCTCGTCGAAGGCGAGCGGATCGTGGGCCTTTTCGACCGCGCCGCGACCCGGCCCCCGGACATCCCCCGGCTGGATGCGACCGGCCACCTGGTGATCCCCGGCCTCATCAACACCCACGGACACGCGGCGATGTCCCTGCTCCGCGGCTTCGCCGACGACCTGCCGCTGATGATCTGGCTCGAGGAGCGCATCTTCCCGGCGGAGGCGGCGCTCGTCGCCCCCGACTTCGTCCACACCGGGACGCTGCTCTCCTCGATCGAGATGCTGAAGAGCGGCACCACTACCTTCGCGGACATGTATTTCTTCCCGGACGATGTGCTGCGGGCGACCAGCGAGGCGGGAATCCGGGTGGTGGCCGGCCCCACGGTGATCGGGTTTCCGGCCCCCGACTTCGCGACCCCCGCCGATTCGCTCGCGACCGCCGATGCCTTCTTCGAGCGCCACCGGGACAACCCGCTTTGGATCCCGAGCGTTTCCGCCCACGCGCTCTACACGACGAGCCTCGAAGACACCGAGGCCGCCTTCCGGGTGGCCGAAGAGCACGGCGCGGTCTTCCAGATCCACGTGGCGGAGGCTTCCACCGAAAACGATCAGGTGCGCGAGCTGACCGGGATGCGGGTGGTGGAGGCGCTCGACTCCATCGGGGTGCTCCGGCCGGGGACCGTCCTCGCCCATTCGATCTACCTCACCGAAGAGGACATCCGCCGGATCGCCGGGGGTGGCGCGGGAGTCGCCCACAACCCGGAGAGCAACATGAAGCTCGCCGAGAGCTCGGCCTCACCGGTGCGCGATCTGCTCGCCGCCGGCATCCCGGTCGGCCTCGGGACCGACGGCCCGGCGAGCAACAACAATCTCGATCTCTTCGAGGAGATGGACACCGCCGCCAAGATCCACAAGTTCGTCTCCGGCGATCCCGAGGCGCTCCCGGCGCGAACCGTGTTCGGGATGGCGACCATCGGCGGGGCGCGGGTGATCGGGCAGGCCGACCGGCTCGGGTCGCTCGAACCCGGCAAGCTCGCCGACATCGTCCTCGTGGACACCCGCCGCGCCGGGATGACCCCGCTCTACGATCCGTATTCACACCTCGTCTATGCGGCGCGGGGGAGCGATGTCACGGCGGTGATGGTCCACGGCCGGCTGGTGGTGGAGGGCGGCGAAGTCACCACCGTGAACGAAGCGGAGGTGATGGAGGCCGCCCGCTCCTTCGCGGATCGGGTCCGGGAGGTAGTGGAGGGGCGCTAACAGGCTGTTAACAGGCTGTGGATAAACTGGCGTGAGCACCGAGACGGGTGAGGCGCCCGGCTGACAAGGCGCGTGAGTGAGCCATAGCAGCGCTATTTCGAGCGAATCGCAACGAAGAGCGAGCCTCCAGGCGAGCGTTCAGACGGGATGCATCGCTCGTCGAATGCCGCGTTAGTTTTTCCACAGGCTGTTAACCCCCGGCGCGGATCGCGGCGAGCATCTCCAGCACCTCGTCGTGGAGCGCGCCGTTCGTGCTGAGCGCGTTGGGGCCGTGGATCGTGCGGTTGCCCTCCCAGTCGGTGAACCGGCCGCCGGCCTCTTCGAGGATCGGCAGGAACGGCGAGGAATCCCACGCCTTCATTTCCGGGTCGAGGCCGATCTCGGAGCGGCCGGTGCAGACGAGCGAGTGCCCGTAGGCATCGCCCCAGGTGCGACGCGCCCCGACCTTCTTCCCCACCGCTTCCCAGATCGGGCCGATGGTGGCCGGGTCGGTGGTGGTCGCGAGCGCGTTCTCCATCTCGGTCACCTTCGAGACCCGGGCGGGCCGGCCGTTCCAGAAAGCGCCCACTCCGGCCGCGCCGGTGACCATCTCCGAGACCCCGGCGAGATTCGAGACCCCGACCACCGGCTCGTCGTTCACTTCGAGGCCGATCAGGATGCCGAACAGCGGAACACCGTGGATGAAGGAGGTGGTCCCGTCGATCGGGTCCAGAATCCAGCGGTGGGCGGGATCGGAGCCGGATTCGCCGTCCTCTTCGCCGAGCACCCGGTGGCCGGGAAAACGCTCCTCGATGCGCTTCCGCAAAAGCCGCTCGCCGGCGATGTCGGCTTCGGTGACCGGGGTGCGGTCCGGCTTTCGCTCGACCCCGACCCCGACCTGGAAGTGGCGCATGATGAGCCGGCCGGCTTCCCAGGCGATCTCGGTGGCGAAATCGAGCAATTCGCGTTTGCTCGCAACGGTTCGTTCAGACAACGGAAAAACTCCCTCCGGCGCGTTCCGGGCGCCTCGCAAGGGGGCGAACCATATCCGCCCGACGGCCATCCCGAAAATCACGACCGATGGCTAGCAGGCTGTGGGGAAACGGGCGTGAGCGCCGAGACGGGTGAGGCGCCCGACTGACAAGGCGCGTGAGCGAGTAATAGCAGCGCTATTTCGAGCGAAACCGGGCGAAGAGCGAGCCGCCAGGCGAATGTTCAGGCGGGATGCATCGCCCGGCGAATGCCGCGTTAGTTTGTCCACAGCCTGCTAAAATGACGGGTTGCCATGTCGTCTTCCCGCCTTTCCTTCCTGTTCGCTGCGTTGTTTTTCCTGACCCTTCCTGCCGCGGCGCAGGACGGCTCCGCCTCCGGTGACGGCCGGCCCGAAGAAACGACCGAAGAAACGACCGCCGCCGCCACCCGGATCGGGACCGCCGCCTCGGCGATCGAGGCCCCGCTCATCGACGGGATGGTGGACGACGAGGTCTGGGAGAACGCCACCCCGTTCACCGACTTCATCCAGTCGAACCCGGTCGAGGGGCGGCCCTCCACCGAGCGGACCGAGGTGCGGGTTCTCTTCGACGACGAGGCGGTCTATATCGGGGCGATCCTCTACGACAGCGATCCCTCCGGCATCATCGCCACCGACGCCCGCCGGGATTCGTCGCTCGACGACACCGATTCCTTCCGGGTGGTCTTCGATACCTACCACGACCTCCAGAACGGGTTCATCTTCGGGACCACTCCCGCGGGCCTCGAATACGACGGCCAGTTGAGCAACGCCGGGGGCGGCTCCGGCTTCGGGGGCGGGCCGATGATGCGGGCGCAGTCGGGATCCGGCGGCGGCTTCAACCTGAACTGGGACGCGAGCTGGACGGTGCGGACCCACATCGGCGACTTCGGCTGGTCGGCCGAGTTCGCGATCCCGCTGCGGACGCTCCGCTACGGCGGCAGCCCGCAGGTCTGGGGGGTCAACTTCCAGCGCAACATCCGCAGGAAGCGCGAGGAGGCCTACTGGTCGCCGGTGGCGCGCATCTACAACATCAACCGGCTCTCCACCGCCGGCGAGCTCCACGGCCTCGACCTCCCGAGCCCCCGGAACTTCAAGGTGATCCCCTACGCACTCGGCGCGGGCGGCCGGGACTATTCGGTGGAAACCGAGTTCCAGACCAACTACGACATCGGAATCGATGCCAAGGTGGGGATCACCCAGAGCCTCAACCTCGACCTCACCTGGAACACCGACTTCGCCCAGGTGGAGGTGGACGACCAGCAGATCAACCTGACCCGGTTCAACCTCTTCTTCCCGGAGAAGCGCCCCTTCTTCCTCGAAAACGCCGGCAACTTCTCGATGGGATCGCCGGGGTCGGTGGACCTCTTCTTCAGCCGTCGCATCGGCATCGGCCCCGGCGGTGCCCCGGTCCCGATCCTCGGCGGCGCCCGGCTCTCGGGCAAGGCGGGGGAGTACAACCTCGGTCTTCTGAACATGCAGACCCAGGAGGTCGCCGGGGTGGTGGCGGCCAACAACTTCACGGTGGTGAGCCTCAGCCGGGAGCTGGGCGAACGCTCTTCGTTCGGAGGGATGCTGGTGAACCGGGCGGCCACCGGGTCGCTCGCCGGCGAGGACAACTGGAACCGCACCTGGGGCGTGGACGGGCAGTGGGGCATCGGCGAGCTGTTCACCTTCACCGGCTTCGCGGCGCGCACCGAGACCCCGGGTTACGAGGAACTCGATGGCGGGGAATACGCGTATCGGGCCCGCGGCGAGTATTTCAGCAACCGGCTCCGGCTCTGGATGGGCACGACCGAAGTGGCCCGGAACTTCAACCCCGAGGCCGGCTTCCTGCGGCGCCGGTCCTACCGCAGCCTCGACTGGGGGTACTTCTCGTACCACCGGCCGGAGTGGGGACCGATCTTCCGCGAGCTGCGGCCCCACATCACCTTCAACGGGTTCTGGACGCTCGACGGCTTCCTCGAAAGCAGCCGGCTCCACGTGGACAACCACTTCGACTTCGAGAACGGCTGGTATTTCAGCCCGGCGATGAACCTCATCACCGAAGGTCTCGAGGTTCCGTTCGAGATCCGCGAAGGCATCGTCGTCCCGCCGGGGACCTACCGGCACTGGCAGGCCGGCTGGCGCTGGAACACCAACCGGGCCGATGCCTTCTCCTACTCCGGCGGCGTGGACTACGGCGGGTTCCTTTCGGGTGACCAACGCACCGTGGATACCACCTTCAACTTCCGCTGGGGCACGAGGCTCATCACCTCGGCATCGTGGCTCTACAACGACATCGACCTCGCCGAAGGGGACTTCGTCGCGAACCTCGGCCAGTTCCGGGTGGCCTACAACTTCACCCCACTGATCTATTTGCAGGCGCTCTTCCAGTACAACGACGATTCGGACATCTGGTCCTCCAACGTGCGTCTGAACTGGCTGAACACCGCCGGCACCGGCCTCTTCATCGTCTATAACGACACCGAGGGCCTCGGGAACAGCCTGATCGGCCCGCAGAACCGCAGCCTCACCGTCAAGTACACCCGCCAGTTCGACATCTACCGGTAGGGTCGAAAACGGAGAAAGTCATGGAAGATCATCGCGTATCCTTGAAGAAGGATGCGGGGCGTTCCTTCGGTTTCCAGTCCGCGATCTGCCCCGTTCGTGGATGTTCGCATGCAGTATTGGACAAGGAGAGTCACCCATGATGCGGAAGAACTCGTTGTCTCTTAGAGCGAGTGTAAATGCGTGGATCGGGGCCAATTTTCCCGAGCAGAGAAAATACATCAGCCATTCCACACCAATGGCTTTAGGGTCAAATGTTTATCGCATTGACTTGCTCTTGAAACATGATGGTGCGACTGTTCCTCTAGGCACATTGAGAATAAGTCGAAAAGATGTAATCTTAATTGACGAGGATTTGGGGAAAATTGAAGAAAAAATTCGTTCCGCGGTTGAGCTTTACGAGTCACAACAATACACTCTTGATTCCATAATTCAAGGTAATTACGAGTTTCATTTTGCCGACGGCATTTTTTCCGTTGCTTCGATGCGGGATTATTCCATAGATCTTCTTCTGACCGATCCTCCTTACGGAATCAGCAAATCCTACGTATGTGAAAAGCAGATTCCCAGGAGATTGCGCAGCAACGGCACTGATTTCATTATGCCGAAGGGCAATTTTGGGAATTGGGATCAAACTTGCATGTCTCCGAGTGAATGGACCGGCTATGTTTTGCCCAAGGTCAGTGGTTGGGCAGTAATTTTTTGCGCTCATGCACAAATCGGAGAATACTGTCGCATTCTTGAGGAGGATAAATTTGTAGCTATAACACCGATGGTCTGGCACAAAACCAATCCCGTTCCCTTCAATCACAAGTTCAAACCTGTGAACGCGTGGGAGGCAATTGTGGCAGGAAAAAGACCAGGAACCAAATTCAACGGACGTACTGTTCACAACGTCTTCACGCACAAATCACCCTCGCCTCAAAACCGGATTCATCCAACACAGAAGCCTGGAGAGTTACTGTCCGAATTTGTGCGCATGTTCAGCAACAGAGGAGATCTCGTTGTGGATCCATATGCCGGCAGTGCTTCGACACTTGTGGCGGCGGCAAAAGAAGGCCGTAAGGCATTGGGCTATGAGAACGATCCGGCAATCTTCGATAAAGCATCGAGAAGACTTCGAAACAGCATAGGACTGGTCTTGCATGACAGTAGAAAAATATGAAGGTTCCTATAGCGAAAAGGCCAAGCAAAACAAAATCTATAAGGTATATCTGGTACTGAAAGACCGAGCATGGCATTGCCGTGAGTGTGAATATGATCATGTGGGTACAACTCAAATAGCGGGAAGCGGAGGGATCAAGGGGCTTCGCAATGGAAGCAGAGAAAGAGATGGACTAGAGATAAAAAGCGAAAACCA
Source organism: Vicinamibacteria bacterium (assembly GCA_965215615.1). GTDB lineage: Bacteria > Acidobacteriota > Vicinamibacteria > Marinacidobacterales > Marinacidobacteraceae > CBDATA01. The sequence continues at coordinate 150,454 of OZ244068.1, forward strand.
TGAATGTCATAAATGTCAAAAACAGACTCGGCAAGACCGATGGACGGGCGAATTTCTTGATGCGATTCCCGTTGGAACATTTCCGAAACAATTTTCCAAGCGTGTACTCCAGTTACTTGATTACAAGGATGTAGTAGAAATGGCTGAAAGAAACCCCAGCCAGTTGACTATTGACCATAAACTGCCCAGAATCAGGTGGAATGCAGCAAGTGAGAAAATTCAAAATGATTATCAAAACATGAATGACGGCGACATATTAAAATACTTCCAGTTACTCAAAAAATCCAATGGAGCAGTAAGTCACAATTTGCTGAAAAGTCGTGCTTGTGAAAGATGTGTTGATACAGGATTGAGAGGAACTCCATTTGGAATTCGATTTTTCTATCGAGGAGGTGAACATTGGGAACCCGAAGATGAAAAGAACCCGGAAGGATGTATCGGATGTGGATGGTACGATTTTGCCGAATGGAGAGATCAACTAAACATATGGACGGAGCTTCTTTGGGAAGAAAGTAAAAAATCTTGACTGTAGTCGTCTGGCATTTGCACGCAAATCCCCGTTCGTGACCCTGTCCCTTCCGGCGCTCGCCGCCATCGCTGCCGTTTCGGGGCTCTACACCTCGCTCTGGGGAGCCTTCAAGGATTCCCCCTGGGAGGGCTTCAAGCCCCGCACCTTCCCGCGGAGCATCCTGTTCTCGTTCGGAATCGTCGCGCTCCTCTTCGGTGTCCCGGTGCTCCGCGAACGCATCGCCGGGCTCGGGTTCGTCGGGGTCTTCTTCCTCGTCATGGGGATCGAGCGCTTTCTCGCCGAGCTCTACAAGGGGTTTTTCCGCAAGGAGCCCCAGGAGAAGTACTTCGTCCCGTCGCGGATCACCCTGCTGGGGCGGCCGGTACGGAGCGAAGCGGTGCGCCTCGTCGCCGGGGTGGTGCTGGTCTCGCTGGTCTTTCTCGTCCTGTTCCTCGGGTTTCCGGTGCGCGGGTTCCTCGGCTACCTCGTGGTCGCGTATCTCACCGGCCTGCTGGTCGCGGGTGGCGGGGCGTACAAGGACGCTCCCTTCGAGGGGTTCCTGTTCCTCCGGTTCCAGCGGTCGGGGGTGGTCCTCGCGGTGCTCGCGCCGCTCTTCTGGTGGCTCGCTCCCGACGGGGGGGAAACACCGCTCGGCCTCCTCATCTACATGAACGGGGGGCTCGAGCGCTTCGTCGTCGAGTACTACAAGACCTACATCAAGCGGAACATGTCCGGGAAGTTCCGCCCCGACCTGCCCCGGGTCGAGACGCGTCGCCGGGAAGAACTCCACTACGCGGCGCTCGGGATCATCGTTCTGGTGGCGGTGATGGCCTTCCTCGACTGACGGTGTCCCTGCCCCCGGACGCGATCGTCATCGGCTCCGGCTTCGGGGGGGCGCTCGCCGCGCTGGAACTGGCTCGCGCCGGTGCCCGGGTGACGGTTCTCGAGCGGGGCGGCCGGGTGCACCGGGATGCCGCCGACTGGGATCCGCGCGCCATCCTGGTGGACCAGCGCTACCGGGCGGGGCCGCCGCTCCTCGTCCGCCAGCTCGGCGACCGGCGGAATCGGGAGACGGCCGAAAACCAGGTGGTGGGCGGCATGTCGGTCTTCTACGGCGGGGCTTCGCTTCGCCTCCGGGAGGCCGATTTCCGGAGCTGGCCGTTCCCCTATTCCGAGCTCGAGCCGTGGTACGCCCGCGCCGAACGCGAGCTCGGGGTCCACGGAAGCGAAGGCACCGACCCGCTGGATCCCCCGCGAAGCACCGGCTATCCCTTCGCCCCCGTCGCCCTTTCTCCCCCCGCGGAACGGATCGCGGCCGCCGGCAGGGAGCTCGGCTATCGGCCCTTTCCGCTTCCGCTCGCGATCAACTTTTCGCGGGACCCCGACCGCTGCGTCCTCTGCAATACCTGCGACGGCTTCCCCTGTCGCATCGGTGCGAAAAACGATGCCGAGCGGATCCTCGCCCGCGCCGAAAGGCTCGGGGTCACGGTGCGCCCCCGGACCCTGGTCCACCGGCTGCTGGTGCGGGGCGGCCGGGTGGTGGCGGTTTCCGGCAGCGATCAGGACGACGGAAGCCCGCTCCGTTTCGAGGCGGCGGTCTTCGTGCTGGCGGCGGGCGCGCTCCAAAGCCCTGCCATCCTTTTGCGGTCGGGAATCGGCGGCGATCTGGTGGGCCGGTTCCTCATGCGGCACTGCAACGCGGTGGTCGCCGGGCTCTTCCCGTTCGAGACCAACCCGGAGCAGGTCTTCCACAAACAGCTCTGTTTCACCGATTTCTACGAGGACCGCCGCTCTTTGGACGGCCGGGCCACCGGGGTCATTCAGGACATCTACACCCCGGCACCGCCCGTGGTCCGCACCGCCGCCTCGCCGCTCGCAAAACTTCTGGCCCCCGATTTCGTGATCCGGCGGCTCCAGAACCTCCTTTGCGTCGCGGAAGACGAACCGGACCCGGAGAACCGCGTCCTGGTCCCGGAGGCGGGCCGGGTTCTGGTGCGCCACCGCTACCGGAAGGCGGACCAGCAGCGGCTCGCCCACCTCACCGGCCGCGCCGCCCGCATCCTCCGGGCCGCCGGCGGGCTCTTCACCCACATCTGGCGGATCCGGAGCTTTTCGCACGCGGTGGGAACCCTCCGGATGGCCCGCTCGTCCGACGAGGGGCCCACCCGCCCGGACGGCCGCCTCCACGACGTGCGCAACCTCTACGTGGCGGACGGCAGCCTCCTCCCCGCCTCGGGGGGCGTCAACCCGAGCCTGACGATCGCGGCGGGCGCACTCCGGGTAGGTGCCAAAATCGCGGAAGCAGGCGCGGAGTGAGCCCGACGGTCGCCATCGTGGGCTGCGGCGCGATGGGGCGGGTCCACGCGAGCTTCCTGCGGGAGCATTGCCGACTCGTCTTCGTCGGCCGCCGACGCGCCCCGGCGGAGGCGCTCGCCTCGCGTTTCGGGGGCCGGGTCGCCGGGAGTTTCGAGGAGGTTCTGGACCGGCCGGAGGTCCGCGGGGTGGTGATCGCGACCCCGGCGGAATTCCACGCCGAACAGGCGGCGCGGGCGCTCGCCGCCGGGAAGGTGACCCTCGTCGAAAAGCCGATGGCGGTGACCCCGGCCGAAGTGCGCTCTCTGGGCGAAGCCCTCGCGTCCGCACCGCCAGGCGCGCTGATGGTCGCCGAGAACTACCTCTACAAGCCCTCGGTGAAGCTCTTGCGCCGCTCCCTGCCCCGGATCGGCCCGCTGCGCCGGGTCACTCTCCGCAAGCGAACCCTCCAGGCCTCGGGCGGCTGGCGGGCGGGACACGGTGCGCTTATCGAGGGCGGCATCCATTTTGTCGCGCTGCTCGGCGTGATCGTGGACGAGCGGCCGGAATCGGTCACCGCCGATTTTCCGGGCGGAGAACAGCCGGAGCGCGCCTGCTTCCTCACCGCGAGCTACCGGTCAGGAGTCCGTGCCACCATCGAATACGCCTGGAACCGGCGCTCGCTGCCGGGAGGCATCTTCCAGCACTCGCGGATCGAAGGCGCTGGCGGGTGGATTCTCATGGAGAGCAACGGCCTCTATATGGCCTGCCGCGCCGGGGGTTGGGCCTGGCTCCGGTTGCCCGGTTTCGCCGACCTGATGGGCTTCCGGGCGATGGCCCGCGATTTCCGGAGCCAGCTCGCCGACCCGTCCCGGAAGCCGTTTTCGGACTACGCGCGCGCCCGCCGGGACCTCGAAATCATCTTTGCCGCTTACGGCCTGTCGTAATCTGGCGCTTCAAGCCGGTTGCCCTGTGTTAGTCTGAACTCGCGCCGGGAAGTTCACCTCCTTAAACGCCCGGTGTCCGACCACGGTCGGGGGCTGTCGCAAGAGACCCACCCATCCCCAACAGCGGCAGCCCGAACGGGGGCTTCAGTCGTCGAAACGCGTCGGCCGGAAGCCGGCCAGCAGCGAAATCTCCACGTCGTCGAGGATTTCCATCGCGGCGAAGCGGCCGATCACCGGGGCCATCGTGATTCCGCTGTGCATGGACGCGAAATACACGCCGGGTGCCGCCGGGTGGAAGCCGACGATGGGGTGGCCGTCCTCAGGCAGGACGCGGTATCCGAGAGTCACCTCTTCCACCTCGAGGCCGGCTGCCGCCGGGAGCACGCCCGCGACCTCTTTCAGGATCCGCTCGCCCGTCGCCCGCGAGTGGTCGGTGTCTCCCGCGCCCGTGAAGCCGACCCCGGCGACCAGCCGGCCTGCCGCCGTCTGCTTCACATGGACCTTCGGTGCGAGCGCGATCCGGTTCAGGATCCGGTCGGTCGGGGCCGAGTGAACCAGAACGCCCGGTGATTCGACGAGCGGAATCCGGACCCCCATTTCGCGCGCCAGATCGGGAGCGCCGAGTCCCGCCGCCAGCACCAGCGCGTCGAGTTCGTGGTCGCCGGCCGAGGTGCGTACCCCGCGGAGCGCGCCGAACCCGATGTCCACGGCGATGACTTCGGCGATCCGGAATTCCGCTCCCGCCGTCTTCGCCGCTTCGAGGAGCGCGCGGGTCGCGGAGCGGGGTTCGACGGCCCCTTCGGCGCTCGCCCAGAGAGCGGCGAGCACCGGTGCCTCGGGCCGGAGCCCGGGCTCCAAATCGCGAAAGCGCTCCTCGTCCACCAGATGGACGGGGTACCCCCAGCGCTGCGCCCGTTCGAGCTGTTCGGGGAGGAGTCCCGCCCGGCCCGCTTCGACCCGGTATTCGAGGCTCCCGCCCCAGCTCACCTTGAGCGATTCCCCGAGTTCCGCTTCGAGTCGCCGCCAGCCCTCCATCCCCCGCCAATTCAATTCGTGGTAGGCGCGGGGGCGCTTCGAGAAGCTGGCGTTCATCCAGGCGAAGCTCTTTCCGGTGGCCCCGGCCGCCGGGCCCTCGCGCTCGAAAACGGTGACCTCGGCACCCCGTCGGGCGAGATGGAGCGCCACCGAACATCCGATGATCCCGCCGCCCACCACTCCGATCCGGCGATCTCGATATCGTGCCGAAGCGATCCCGCGGTAGCCCGCGACTGCCGCCACCGAGTTCAGGAATCGCCGCCGCCGCATGAGAGGCTTCACTGTACCAACACCGCCAATGCCCGAGCTCCCGGAAGCCGAATTCGCCCGCGAGAGCCTGGCCTCGTGGCTCGCCGGCCGGAGCCTCCGGGATCTACGGATTCCGGATGCCCGAACCCGGCGCGGCCAGAGCGAGGCGGAAATCCGCCGGGTCGCGGTCCCGAAAACGGTCCGGGAGGTCGGGCGGCGGGGGAAGTTTCTGTGGATCGGGCTGGATGGCGGCGAGGCGCTCCTGAACCACCTCGGGATGACCGGAAAGTGGCGATGTCTCGGGCCGGAAGAGGCCGACCCGCCCGCGACCCGCGCGACGCTCGGGGTGGGTCTTTCTTCCCGGGTCGTCTTCCTCGACCCGCGAAGGTTCGGCTTCCTCTCGCGGATGGTCGAGGCCGATCGGGCCCGACTGGCCCGTCTCGGGCCGGAGCCGCTCGGGCGGGGGTTCACCGCGGCGGTGCTCCGGTCGCTCCTTCGGGCGAGCCGGCGGCCGGTCAAGACGCTGCTGATGGATCAGGACCGGCTGGCCGGGCTCGGGAACATCCAGGCCACCGAATCCCTCTTTCGGGCGGGGATCCATCCGGCGCGGCCCGCCTCTTCGCTCCGGCCGGCGGAGACGGCGCGGCTGCACCGGGCGATTCGCAAGACGCTGCGAAAGACCATCGAGGAAGCGAGAGGAACGAGGCTCCGCTACCTGAGCGAGGGGAGCGCCGTCCGGAACCCTTTTCGGGCGTACGGAAAGGCTGGCGCGGCGTGTCCCGCGTGCCGAAGCGGTGCCATCGTTCGAACCGTGCTGGCGGGGCGAAGCAATTTCCACTGCCCGGATTGCCAACCCTTTGCCAACCCTTTGCCAACCCTCCGGTTCCGAGATAGGCTTGGCTCCTCTTCGGGTGAGTCTTGACGAGGCTCTTCAGGAAGCCAAAAGAGAGGGCGTCATGCTGAGAGCAGCAGCCAAACAGCAAATGGGTGGCTTTGCGGAGCCCACTCGGCGGGTGGGCATTACCCCCCCCCCCCCCGAAAAATACGGGACGCGGGACGCGCGGCGTGAGTGGCCGTCCGCGCCGGGTAGGTACCCCGTCAAGTAAGAGCCTCCGGGGCATCCCCGCCACCGCCCTGTTCGCGCTGGCGCTGTTGTTCGGCTTCGCCCAGAGTGCCGAGGCGCAGACGACGCTGGTCAGCAACACGGGTCAGACACAAACTGGCAGTTTTTTGTTCGAGTTTGCAACGAAATTCACCACCGGGGCCAACGCCGCGGGCTACGCGCTTTCGGAGGTGGACATCGCAGTGGGGCGCAGCAGCGTAACGGACTTGACGGGCAGAACCACGGTTGTCACGATCCGCGCCGGCGGCGGCACAAACCCCGGCGCCCTCGTGGCGACGCTCGTCAACCCGAACAGTTTCACGTTAGATGCCCTGAACACCTTCACCGCCCCGGCGGGCACCGTGCTCGCGGCGAACACGACCTATTTCCTCGTGTTCAACGACGGCCGCGCGACCACTGCTCAGAATATCCCTGTAACCGCCGCCTCCGGTAACGGGCAAACCGGTCAAGCCGGCTGGAGTATCGACAATGGCAGCCGCTTCCGGCAAACCGGTGCTTGGTTTATATCGACCCAATCCATGCGATTCGCCGTCAAGGGCACCCCCGCGCCGGCCGCGCCGACGGGTCTGACGGCGACACCGGGCAACGCGGAGGTCGTCTTGAAGTGGAACGACCCGTCGAACGCCGCCATCACGAAATACCAGTACCGCCAGAGGCCGGCCGGCGGCAGTTGGGGGGGATGGACGGATTTCGCGGCGAGCGATGCCACCACTGTCACGAGAGCGATCGTCAACCTGACGAACGGCACCGAGTACAGCTTCGAGATTCGCGCGGTGGCCGGGACGCTGAATGGTGCGGCATCGGAAACCGTGAGCGCCACGCCGCGAACCCCGCCGGCGGCTCCGGCCGGGCTGACGGCGACGGCGGGCGCGGGCGCGGTCGTCCTGAGCTGGACCAATCCGAGCAACGCCGCCATCACGAAGTACGAGTTCCGCCAGGGTACGGGCCCGGTGGGCAGCGTCAACTGGGGGGAATGGACGGACATCGCGAGCAGCAGTGCGAGCACCACCACCCACACGGTGACGGGCCTGACGGGCGGCACGGCGTACAGCTTCCAGGTGCGTGCGGCGATCGGGACGTTGATTGGCCTTCCCTCGTCCATCGTACGCGCGACCCCGACGGCGGCCCGGCCGGCGGCGCCGACGAACTTCACGGCGGTGGCGGGTCCGGGCGGCGGCGAGGTCACGCTGCGCTGGACCCGTCCGAGCGGGACGATCACGGGCTACCAGTACCGGGTCCGTCGCCCGGACCAGAGCTGGTTCGGGTGGGCGGTCATGACTGGCGGCGCCGATATCACCAGCTTCGTGGCGCCCGTTGGCAACGAGGCTCTGGATTTCCAGATGCGCGCGAGGAACGGGAATGCGGAAGGCGAAGAGTCGGCCATCGTGAGGGCGACGGCGGTGGCCCGGCCGGCGGCCCCGACGAGCGTGACGGCGGTGGCGGGGCCGCGGAGCGGCGAGGTCACGCTGGGCTGGGGCGACCCGTCGAACAGCGCGATCACGAAGTACCAGTACCGCCAGAAGTTGAACAGTGCCAGTACCTGGGGGGAATGGACGGACTTCACGGGCGGCACGACCGCGACCTCGACGAGCGGCACGGTGGCGGGGCTGACGAACGGGACGGCGTACGACTTCGAGGTGCGCGCGACGGCCGCGCCGGGCGGGACGGTGGAAGGCGCGGCCTCGGCGACGGTGACCGCGACGCCGAGCGCCCCACCGGCCAAGCCCGCCGGCTTCACGGCCAGGGGGTTTTCCGACAACTCGGTCGCGCTGAGCTGGACCCGCCCGTCGAACAACGCCATCACGAAGTGGCAGTACCGCCGGAAGTTGAGCAGCGCCAGCACCTGGGGGGAATGGACGGACATCCCGGGCGATCCGCGCAGCAACCGCTACAGCGTGTCTGGATTGACTATCGGCACGACATACGACTTCCAGGTACGCGCCCTGGTGGGGACGGTGGAAGGCGCGGCATCGGACACGGCGACCGCGACGCCGACGGCGAGCCTGCTCTTCAGTGAAGCCGCGAGGTTCTTCACGCTGACCGCGCTGACGGTGGTGGAGGAAGCGACGGGCAGCTACCGGGTGAGGCTCGCGGGCGTGCCCAGCGGGGAGGTGACGGTGACGATCGCGAGCGACAACAGCGATGTGACGGTGGACACCGACAGCACGGCTCCCGGCAACCAGGACACGCTGACGTTCACGACCACGGACTGGGGCACGTATCAGACGGTGACGGTGTCGGCGGCCGACGACGGCGACACGGCGGAGGACACGGCGACGCTGACGCACACGGCATCGGGCGGCGGCTACGACACGTTGACCGGGAACGTGACGGTGGCGGTGACGGTGACCGACAACGACACGGCGGGCCTGGTGCTCAACCCGACGGCGTTGACGGTGGACGAGGGAGACAGCGGGACGTACACGGTGGCGCTCGCGACCCTGCCGACGGGGAACGTGACGGTGACGGTCGCGGGGGCGAGCGGCGAGGTGACGGTGGACACCGACACCAGCACGCCCAACGACCAGAACACGTTGAGCTTCACCACCACCACCTGGAGCACGCCGCAGACGGTGACGGTGTCGGCGGGGAACGACGGCGACACGACGAACGACAGCGCGACGCTGACGCACACCGCGTCGGGCGGCGGCTACGGCTCGGTGACCGGAAACGTTGTGGTGACGGTGGAGGACGACGACACGGTGGGCGTGACGACGGCGACGACCGACGACACGGCGACCGAGGGCAGCACTTCGGACACGGCGACCTTCACGGTGGTGCTGAACACCCAGCCGTCGAGCAACGTCGCGGTCACCGTCACCGCCCCCGCCGGACTGGAGCTCGCCGGCCCGGGCGGCAGCACGTTCAGCGGCAGCGCGCTGATCGCTTTCACCGCCTCGACCTGGGGCACGGCGCAGACGGTGACGGTGCGGGCCACCGACGACAACACGGACAGCCCGATCGGTCGGGAACTGTCCGTCACCTACAGCACATCCTCCCGGGACAACAACTATCACAGCCTGAGCGGGGATGCGGCGACGGTCACGGTGGTGGACGACGACGCGACCACGGTGACGCTCGCGGGGAGCGCCGGGAACATCGAGGAGGGCGAGACGAAGACCTTCACGGTCACCCTGGGCCGCGGTCTCGTGAACGGCGAGACGTTGCCGGTGCCGCTGACCTTCACCGGCGGCGCGACGCGAGGCACGGACTACACGACGGCGTGTCCCACGACGCTGCCGACGGGGGTGACCTGCGCGAACCTGGACTCCGGGAACGCGATGGTGACCTTCACCGGGCCGAGCACGGGGACGACGTCGCGGACGGTGACGCTGACGCTGACGGCGGCGACGGACAACACGGCCGAGACGGGCGGCGAGACGGTGATGATCGGCCTCGGCACGCTGAACGCGAGTTCGGGCACCGGTCTCGGCGGCGGAGCGAGCGGCACGGGCAGTCTGAGCTTCAGCATCACCGACCCGTCGGCGACGGACACGACGGTACCGACGCTTTCGATCTCGGGAGTACCGGGGACGATCAGCACGAGGGCGGCGTTCACGGCGAACTTCACCTTCAGCGAGTCGGTGACGGACTTCGATACGAACGACATCACGGTGACCGGCGGGAGCAAGGGCACGCTCTCGGGCAGCGGGAGGAGCTACCGGATGCAGATCACGCCGACCGGCGGGGTGAACGTGGTGGTGACGGTGCGTCGAAATGCGGCGACCGACGGGACGAACCGGGGCCCGGCGGCGGCGGTGTCGCGGACCGCGACCTGGCGTGCCCCGAGCCCGCCGCCGCAGCAGCCGCCAGCGGAGGAAGAGGACGACGACGATCCGCCTTCTTCCGGTGAGGGTGGAACCCCGTCCCTCCCCTCGGCTTCTCTGTCCGCCGTCTCGGTGAGCGCGGGGCAGATGGTGATCGAGGGCGGCGAGGCGCTGTTCCGGATCACCGCGAGTCCGGTGCCGAGCGACGAGATCACGGTGCGGGTGCGGGTGTCGGCGACGGGCGACTTCGTGGAGGCGGTGCAGCTCGGCGAGCGGCTCGTCACGCTCTCGGCTTCTGCGCCCACGGCGAGCCTGCGGGTAACCACCACCGACGACAAGGTGAACGAGGCGGACGGGACGGTGACGGTGACGGTGCTTGCGGGCGGTGGCTACACGCTGTCGCAGACTTCGGCCTCGCTCGCGGTCACGGACGACGACACGCCCGCGCTGGTGCTGACTCCGGAGACGCTGACGGTGGACGAGGGCGGCAGCGGGAACTACCGGGTGGCGCTCGCCACCGAACCCGCCGGCGATGTGACGGTGAGCATCGCGGGCACGGGTGAGGTGACGACGGCGCAGAACACGCTGACCTTCACCGCGGGGAACTGGAACACGGCGCAACCGGTGACAGTGTCGGCGGGGCAGGACGCGGATGCGGCGGACGACCGGGCGAGGTTGGATCACCGCGCGAGCGGCGGCGGCTACGACTCGGTGACCGGCAGCGTGACGGTGACCGTCATGGACGACGACACGCCGGGCCTGATCCTGACTCCGGCGGCGCTGACGCTGGCGGAAGGCGCGAGCGCGAGCTACACGGTGGCACTCGCCACCGAGCCGACGGGGAACGTGACGGTGAGCATCGCGGGCACGGGCGATGTGACGGTGGACCGGAGCACGCTGAGCTTCACCGCCCGGAACTGGAGCGCGGCGCAGACGGTGACGCTCTTCGCGGCGCGGGACGAGGATGTGGCGAACGACAGCGCGACATTGGCGCACCACGCACGGGGCGGTGACTACTCATCGGTCACCGGCAGCGTGGAGGTGACGGTGACGGATGCGGGCGCGGCGGTGGTGTCGGCGCATCTGGCACGGTTCGGCCGGACGGTGGCGGAGCAGGCGCTCGACGGGATCGCGGGACGGCTGCGGGCACCGCGCACGGCGGGGATGCAGAAGACGCTCGCAGGCCCCCGCCTGAACGTTCCGCGCGAAGGAGATACGGCGCAGGGCACGATGCACGCCGAGGCGCGGAGGACCGGCTTCGAGAACGAGTACGAGAGCCAAAGCCGCGACCTGCTGCACCTCCCGAACGCCCGGGAAATGCTGCTCGGGTCGAGCTTCACGCTCACGACCCAGGAGGCGGAGGGGACCGGGGGCAGCTTCGCCTTCTGGGGCCGGGCGAGCGCGAACCGCTTCGACGGCGCCACGAACGACGGAGCCACGGCGATCGGCCTCGACGGCGAGGTGCTGACGGGTCTCGTGGGCGCGGACTACGCGCGGGGCGACTGGCTCTTCGGCCTGGCGCTGACCCACAGCCTCTCCGAGGGGGGCTACACCAGCGAGGGTGCCAGCGGCGGCAAGGTGGATGCGTCGCTGACGGCGGCGCTGCCGTATCTGTCGCTCCAGGCCAACCCGCGACTGAAGCTCTGGGGCGCGGGCGGCTACGGCATCGGCGAGGTGACGCTCAAGACCGGGGGCGCGAGCTACCGGGCGGACACCGACTGGACGATGGCGGCGGCGGGCGTGCGGGGAGACCTGCTCGATGCTGCCGGCAACCGGCCGGCGGTGGCGGTGATCGGCGACGGGCTGTGGATGCGGAGCACATCGGATGAGATCGCCGCGCTTTCGACGGCGGATACCTTCGTGACCCGGCTGCGGCTCGGGGTGGAGGCCAGCTACGACTTCAACTTCGACGGCATGGGCGATCTCACGCCGCGGGTGGAAGCGGGCGCCCGCCACGACGGGGGCGATGCGGAGACCGGGGCCGGGATGGATCTCGGTGTCGGAATCAACTGGAAGGCACCGGTCTTCGGATTGAGCCTCGATGTCGCGGGACGGATGCTGATCCTCCACGAGAACGAGGACTTCGCGGACCGGGGGATTTCGGCGGCGGTGGTCTTCGACCCGAACCCGGAGAGCGAGCGGGGGCCGTCGCTTTCGCTGCGCCAGGCGATCGGCGGGAGCGCCGAAGGGGGGATCGAGGCGCTGTTCGCGACGACGACCCCGCTCGGCGACGGCGGCCAAATCGGGAGCGGAGCGGGAATGCGGCGGACGCTTGAGACGGCGTACGGCTTCTCCGCCTTCGGGGGGCGCTTCACGGCGAGTCCGCACGCCGAGGTGGACTTCACGGAGCGGGCGCGGGACTACGCGCTCGGCTGGCGGTTCGTGCCGCACAAGCTGGCATCGGACCTCGCCTTCGGCATCAAGGCCACCCGCCGGGAAGTCGAGACCCTGGCCCCGGTGCACGTCTTCGGGGTCGAGGCCACCGTGCGCTGGTAACAGTTTTCCACATTCTGGCCCCCGGGCGGGACAAAACGGGCGCTGTTGCGTCAATGTATGTATGTTCCCCGATCGAATCATTTGGCCCCGCTCCGGGTTCGGCGTGACGGTGGTGGCGGATGCGGCTACACTGAATCACGGGCCCGTTCGATGACCGACGAAAAAATGACCGACGCAGAACTGAAAGCGCTGGTTGCTGGCCTGGCCACGGCGCAGGACCGCACCGATGCCCAGATGGCGGCAAACGCCGCGCAGCAGGCGAAGACCGATGCCAAGATCGACCGGCTGGTGGACCAGCAGGCGAAGACCGATGCCCAGATGGCGGCAAACGCCGTCCAGCAGGCGGAGACCGATGCCAAGATCGACCGGCTGTCGGACAAGATCGAAGAGCTGGCGGACCGGTTGGCGGAGACCGAGGCCCTGCTGAAGGAAAACGCCATCCGGCAGGCGAAGACCGATGCGCAGTTGGCGGCAAACGCCGTCCAGCAGGCGGAGACCGATGCCAAGATCGACCGGCTGGTGGACCAGCAGGCGGAGACCGAGGCCAAGATCGACCGGCTGTCGGACCAAATTGCGGAGACCGAGGCCCTGCTGAAGGAAAACGCCATCCGGCTGGCGGAGACCGAGGTTTTGGTGAGGGAAACCTCCGTCGAAATCAAAGAGCTGTCGAAAATGTACGGCGGTGCCAGCAACAACCTGGGTGCGGCGGTCGAGGAGTTCTTCTACAACAGCCTCAAGGCCCATCCGGTTCTCGGTGGGGTGCGCTTCGAATCCGTCGAAAGGAACGTCCCGGGCCGCGACGACAAAACCGGCCAGAAGGACGAGTTCGACCTGCTGCTCGTGAACGGCCGCGAGGTGTTCGTCGTGGAGGTGAAGCACAGGGCGCACAAGGACGACCTGGATGACCTGCTGAACAAGAAGGCACCGAAATTCCGCCGGATGTTCCCGAAGTACGCCGGCCTTCGGCACCGGTTCGCTCTCGCCACGTTCCACATCCATGACGAGCTGAAGGAGTCGGCCCTGGAGAAGGGGGTGACCGTGCTGCAGCGCAAGGGCGATGTGATCGAAACCTCCCCGGCCTGAAGCCTGGCGGATCGTGCTACCTTTGCGCCGGTAGTTTCGCGGGCGCAGAGGGTGGGGCCGCCGGTCTTCCGCCCCGAGAACGGCAAGAAACGGGACGGTCGCCCTGCGCGAAGAAACACCGACGAAAACCACCGACCATGAAGACATGAAGCACCGAAGGCGAGGAAGATGCCCGGATCGCAATTCCCCCGAAGAGCGACGCAAGCGCCGCGATTTCGAGGAGCGGCTCGCCGATCTGGGGAACCGCGACCAGGTTCGCACCCTGCGGCTCGCCGGAGATCGCCGCGCCACCGTGGTGACCCGTTGCGGGCGTTGCGGCCATCAATGGCCCACCAGTGAGGTCGCGATCGTGGTCGGATCGGTCTGTGACCGTTGCGGCACCCCGATCCGCTCCTGCCGCCACTGCGCGCTCTTCGATCCCAAACAGCGTTTCGAGTGTCGCGCCGACATCCCGAGGCGGATCGTCAACAAGTGGGCCGGAAACGAGTGCTTTCATTTCCGCCCCCTCGAAGTGCTCGACACCACTGGCCGCCAGATGGACTCCTCCCGCGACGCGCGGGCGACCTTCAACAACCTTTTCGGCGACAGTTGAACCGGTTCGTCGGCACATCCGGCTACGGATTCCGCGAATGGGTGGGCCGTTTCTACCCGAAAGGAACGCGCCCCGCCGACTTTCTCGCCCACTACGGGCAGATCTTCAACAGCGTCGAGATCAACTACACGTTCCGCCGCTTCCCCACCGAAGAACTCGCCCGCTCGTGGGCAGGTGCGGTCCCTCCCGGCTTTCGCTTCGCGGTCAAGGCGCACCAGGGAATCACCCACCGCTCCCGGCTCCGGGATGCCGGCGAGCTGGTGCGCTCCTTCCTCGAAAAGGTCGCGCCGCTTGGCGACCGGCTCGGTCCGGTCCTCTTCCAGTGCCCGCCCTGGCTCCGTCGGGACGACGGCCTGCTCGACCGCTTCCTTCGCGAGTTGCCGTCGGAAGGCCGGTTCGCCCTCGAATTCCGCCACCCGTCGTGGAGCGCCACCGAAGTGGAGAGCCGCTGCCGGGAGGCGGGAGTCGCGCTCGTGGCTTCGATCAGCCAGATCGAGAAAGCCCTGCGGATTCCGCTCACCGCGCCCTTCGCCTATGTCCGGCTCCGGCGCGACCCTCCCTGGGAGGAGTCCGAACTCATGGCGCTTGGCCGGGCGGTGGAAAGCCTCGAAGGGGAAGCGGAAGCCCTCTATCTCTTCCAGAAGCACGACGGCCCCGGCCTCGCTCCGGAGGCGGTTGCGGCGATCCGGTCGCTATTCGAAGGGAGGCGACCCCTCGATCCGCCGGAGGTGGGCGACGGCGAGGGCGGCTGAATATCCGGCACCGAATCCATTGTCCACGTTGACCACCGTGACACCGGGGGCGCAACTGTTGAGCAGCGCGAGCAGCGCCGCGAGCCCGCCATAGGAAGCACCGTAGCCCACCGAGGTGGGGACCGCGATCACCGGGCAGGGAGCGAGCCCGGCGACCACCGGCGCGAGCGCCGCCTCCATGCCGGCCGCCACCACGAGGGCGTGGAAACCGGAGAACGCCGGTGCTTCGGTGAGCAGCCGGTGGATGCCCGCCACTCCGACATCGAAGATGCGCCGGACCGATGCCCCCATCGCTTCGGCGGTCAGCGCCGCCTCCTCCGCCACCGGGATGTCCGCGGTCCCCGCCGAGACCACTCCGATCGTGGCGTGAAGCGGCGGCGGCGGCTTTTGCGAGACCAGAACGACCCGCGCCAATTCGTGGTGGGTCGCGTTCGGGAGGGCGCGGCAGATCTGCTTCGCCACCTCTTCATCCACCCGGGTGACCAGGGTCTGCGAAGCCCGCCGGGCGAGCGAGCGGGTGATCGCGAGCGTCTGCTCGGGCGATTTCCCCTCGGCGAGCACCACCTCCGGGAACCCCCGGCGCTGTACGCGGTCGTGATCCACCCGGGCGAACGGGACGCTCCGCGCCGCCGACAGTTTCTCGAAGGGGAGTGCGAGTTCGCGGGCGGCCGCTTCCGGGGTGACCTCGCCGGCGGCGACCTGGCCAAGCAGCGCGGCGATCCGGTCGTCGTTCATCGGCGTCCGGGGATTATCCTCGCCGGATGGACACCCACTTCCGGGATCAGGTGCGCGAGGCCACGAACATCGTCGAGGTCATCGGCGAGCGAGTGCCTCTCAAGTCCTCGGGAAGCGGACGGTTCGTCGGGCTCTGCCCGTTTCATCAGGAGAAGACCCCTTCCTTCCAGGTGGACGAAAACCGCCAGTTCTTCCACTGCTTCGGGTGCAAGAAGGGTGGCGATGTCTTCCACTTCCTCATGGAAACCGAAGGGCTCGGGTTTCCGGAAGCGCTCCATCAGCTCGCCGGCCGCGCCGGAATCCCGATCCCCCAGCGGAACCCGAAGCGCGAGGCCCGCTTCGAAGCGATGCGGAAGGCGACCCGTGCTGCCTTCGACCACTACCAGGCGGCGCTCGCCGCCCCCGGAGGCCGGAAGGCGCGGGAGTATTTGACCCGGCGGCGGGTTTCCCCCGAGGAGATCGGCGAGCACGGCTTCGGCTTTGCTCCCGGCGGTGGCGGCTCGACCCTGCTTGCGAAGCTCGAAAAGCAGGGGATGCCCCCGAAATTGCTGGTAGAGACCGGGCTCGCACGCGAATCGTCCGACCGTCCCGGCGAGTTCTTCGATTTCTTCCGGAACCGGCTGATCCTCCCGATCCACGACGCGACCGGGCAGATCGCGGGGTTCGCCGGCCGGAGTCTCGACGGGAAGGAGCCGAAATACATCAACAGCCCGGACAGCCCGATCTACCGGAAGAAGACGGTGCTCTTCGGGATGCGCCGCGCCCGCCGGGCGATCCGGGAAGGCCGGTCGGCGGTGCTGCTCGAGGGGTATTTCGACTGCATGGCGGCGTGGCGCGCCGGAGTCCCGCAGGCGGTCGCGGTCTGCGGCACCTCTTTCACGTCCGAGCACGCGAGCCTCCTCAAGGCTCACGCGAGAGAAGTGGTCCTCTGCTTCGATGCCGACTCCGGAGGCCGGCGGGCGGTCCTCAGGAGCCTGCCGATCCTCCTCGCCCGCGAGCTACGGGTCCGGGTCGCCTCGCTCGGAGACGGTCAGGATCCCGATGACTTCATCGGCGACCGGGGAGCCGAGGCGTTTCGCCGGACCCTCGCCGATGCTCCCGATTTCGTCGCGTTCCTGACCGCGCTGGAGCGCGGGAGCGAGGGAAAGGATCGCGCGACGCATCTCCACGAGGTGCTCGAAATCCTGTCCTGCTGGCCCTCGGCGCTCGAACGTGAGGCGTGGACGGATGAAGCCGCCGAGGCGATGGGCTTTTCCCGGGAGGCGGCCCGGAGCGAAATGGCCCGCATCCTGGAGAGGAAGCCGGTTGCACCTCCGCCCGCCGCCGACCCGCGACCGGCTCGTGACGATGCCGACGAGGATCCGTGGAAGGGGATGGATTGGGGCGGGTCGCCAGCTCGCGCGGCCCCGAAGCTGACGGTGGCCGAGCGTGACTTCATCCGCTGGGGCGACGAGCGGCCCCGGGAGGTGGCGGATCTTCTTCGCCGGGTTTCCGCTGAGGAGCTCCGCGGTTTCACGGCGAGCCGCATCCTCGAGGGGATGAAGCGGGCCGCCGACGAAGGTGCCGATACGGCGGAAGCCCTCTTTGGCGGCGAGGCGGCCGACTGGACACCGGAGGATGTCCGGCTTTTCGAGATGGCGCGCTCGGAAGCGGTCCCGCTCAACACCCGTCAGCAGGCACCGTTCGACTGCCTTCGGGCGCTGCTTGCCCGAAGTGCCGAACGGGCGCGGAAGGAGGCCGGATCGGATCTCGTCCGGGTTCAGGAGCTGACCCGTCGGCTGGAGCTCCTGCGGCGTCCGGACGTGGGCGTGGAAGACTTTCGTACAACTCCTTCCCACTCTTGACCGGTCGGGGCGTGCTAATAATTGCCGTTTGCGTTTCCTTGCGTTCTTGGCACTTGTGACCTGATGGCTCTTCGTTCGGGGACACGCGGGGCTTCGCAACCAGAAGAGATGTCTTGTAGGGGATGAGAATGGAGACCGGCGAAGCTCTTCCTTTCGATTCGCACGGCCTTCCGGATCCCATCACCGAGGGGGTAGCCGACGAGCTGGTTCGTCGTGGCAGGCACCAGGGCTTCCTGCTGCTCCGGGATATCGAGGAAGAGCTGGATGAAGGACTCGGAGACAGTCTGAGCGACGAGGAGCTCGGCCAGCTCCGCGAGTGGTTCAAGGATCGCGAGATTCCCTTCTACCGGGACGAAGCGGAAAAGGCCTCCGAAGACCTCGATCTGACGCCGAGCGCGATCGAGCGGACCAACGACCCGGTCCGGATGTACCTCCGGGAGATGGGGGTGGTGCCGCTCCTCAAGAAAGAGGACGAAGTCAAGATTTCGAAGCGGATCGAGCGCGGGAAGAACCTCGCGCTCCGTGCGATCACGAGGCGGCTCTACATCATCAACCAGTTGCTGACCGATTTCCGGCCCCAGGTCGAGGACGACACGCTTCCGCTCCGCGAATTCTTCGCGGTCGCCGAGGGCGGGACCACCATCCGCCACAACGAGCACCGCGAGCGGATCCTGGCGGCGCTCACCGAGCTGGAAGCGGAGCACCGCCTGTATCGCCGGCGTCTTTCGGCGCTGCGCCAGTTGCCGAGGCGGACGGCCCGATATCGCCGAAAGGCGTATCAGGCGGCCCGCACCCGGGTGCGGATGAGCCACGTGATCTGGACGATGCGTCCGACCGAGGGCCTGCTGAACCGCTGGATCGAGGAACTGCGGGGCTTGCGGAACGAGGCGCAGGATGCGCTTTCGGAGCTGAAGTCGGTCGAAGAGCTGCGGCCCCGGATCGCCACCGCGGAGGATCCGTCGGCGGTGCGCCGCGAGGTCACCCGCCGTCAGAAGGCGGCCAACGCGGCGCTCGACCGGGCCGGGAACGTGATGCCGGAGTTCGGCAGCCGCAAGAAGCTGAAGACGGCGCGCGCCGAGGTGGTCCCGGAGCTCGACCAGGCGGTCGAAAACATGGACCGGGGCGAAGAACAGGCGCAGCTCGCCAAGCAGGACATGGTCCAGGCCAACCTGCGCCTCGTGGTCTCGATCGCGAAGAAGTACACGAACCGCGGCCTGCAATTCCTCGATCTGATCCAGGAAGGAAACATCGGCCTGATGAAGGCGGTGGACAAGTTCGAGTACCGCCGGGGCTACAAGTTTTCGACCTACGCCACCTGGTGGATCCGGCAGGCGATCACCCGAGCGATCGCCGACCAGGCGCGCACCATCCGTATCCCGGTGCACATGCACGAGACCATCAACAAGTTGCACCGCACCCAGCGCAGTCTGGTTCAGGAGATGGGCCGCGAGCCGCGACAGGATGAAATCGCGGACCGCATGGGCATGGATCCGGAAAAGGTCCGCAAGGTGATGACGATCGCCAACGAGCCGATTTCGCTGGAAACGCCGGTCGGGGAAGAGGACGACAGCCACCTCGGCGACTTCATCCGCGACCCGAACGTCGAATCCCCCCAGGACACGGTGGTCAGAAAGAGCCTCCAGGAAACCATCGAGGCGGTTCTGAAAACACTCACGCCTCGCGAGGAAGCGGTCCTCGCCAGCCGTTTCGGGCTCAACAACGAGGACGAGAAGACGCTCGAAGAGGTCGGAAAGGCGTTCAAGGTCACCCGGGAGCGCATCCGCCAGATCGAGACGAAGTCCATTCGCAAACTGCGGCACCGGGCGCGGGCCCGGAAGCTGCGGCAGTTCGCCGACGGCTACTGACCATGTCCGACTCTCCCGGTCGAGGGCCCATAGCTCAGTGGTCAGAGCGGCCGGCTCATAACCGGTTGGTCCCAGGTTCAAATCCTGGTGGGCCCACCTCCGACGGACTTCGCTGACCGATGCTCCCCGAGCTGCATGCTCTCAAGGAGGTGCAGCTTCTCGACATGTCGGTCCGGGATCTGGACGGGCATCTCGCGAACGCACCCACCGCCCTCGAAGAGGTGGAAGGGGAGATCCAGCGGGAGCGCGGCCGGCTCGAAGCGGCGGAAGCGGCGCTCGAAGAGAACGGACGAACCCGGCGAAAGGCAGAAGGTGAGTTGCAGGAGGCGGAAAGCCAGGTGGAAAAATTCCAGGAGCAGCTTCTGAACGCCGGATCCAACCTGGAGTACAGCGGCCTCGTGAAACAGATCGAGGGGACCAGGAAGAAGATCGGAGGCATCGAAGAGCGCATCATCGTCCTGATGGACGACGAGGACCGGCTGGGAGCGGAGCTCGCCCGTGCCCGCGAGACGTTCGCCGAGGCCGAAAAGCGCCTCGAAGCGAAAAAGGAGCGCATCCGGCGCGAGGCCGAAGAGCACGAGCGCGAGCGCGACCGGCTCAAGGAAGACCGGGAGCGGGCGGCTTCCGCGCTTCCGGCCGGGTTGATGGAGCAGTACGAGCGCATCCGCCGGGCGCGTCACGGAGTCGCGGTGGCCCGGGTTCGGGGGAACCGCTGCATCGCCTGCAACGTCGTGCTGCGTCCGCAGGTGCACGAGGAAGTCCGCGCCGGGTCGCGTCTGCTCATCTGCGAGGCCTGCGGCCGCATCCTCTACTTCGAGGCCGAAGAGCAGAAGCAACCGGCATGAGCCGACTGCTCGCCGAACGGGCCGCCCGGCGGCTCGGCGGAGAAACCGTTCTCGACGACGGGCTTTCGCGCGACGCCTCGCGGGCGGGGCTGCGGGTTGCGGTGGGCTATCCGAATCGCTACGCGCTCGGGATGTCCAACGTCGGTTTCCAGGCGGTGCATCGCTTCTGGTCCTGTCTCGAGGACACCGCGAGCGAGCGCTTCTTTCTCCCGGACCCGGTGGAGCAGGAGGAATACCGGCGGACCGGGCTCCCGCTCCGGACCCTCGAAAGCGGCCGCCCGGTGCGGAGTTTCGATGCGGTGGCGTTTTCGATCACCTTCGAGCCGGATGCGGTGAACCTGGTCCGGATGCTCCGGCTCGCCGGTATCCCGCCGCTCGCCCGCGACCGATCCGGCCGGGATCCGCTCGTGGTGGCCGGGGGTCCGATCACCTTTCTGAACCCGGAGCCGCTGGCCGACTTCGTGGACGTGTTCGCGATCGGCGAGGCCGAAGCGCTGCTCCCCGCTCTCACCGACCGCCTCGCCGGGGGATCCCGCGAAGAGCAGCTCCGGAGCCTCGCCGGGGAGCCGGGGTTCTACGTCCCTTCGACCCACGAGATCGCATACGACGGGGAGGGCCGCATCCTCCGCCGGACGACGAAGGACGCTCCGCGGATCGTGCGGGCCAAGATGGGCAAGGATGCCCGTTTTCCGCCGCCCGCCACCTTCATCCTCACCCGCGATACCGAAATGTCCGACAAGTTTCTGGTCGAGGTTTCGCGGGGGTGTCCGACGCTGTGCCGATTCTGCTGGGCCGGCTACAACTACCTGCCGAAGCGTTCCTTCGAGCTGGAGCGGCTGCTCGCGGTGGCCCGTTCGGCCCGCGCCCACACCGACCGGATCGGGCTGGTTTCGACCGCGGTGGGAGCGCACCCCGAGATCGGCGCGCTGGTCGCGGCGCTCCGGGACATGGGGTTCCGGACCAGCGTGTCTTCGGTCCGGTTCGAGGATGTCCGCGACGAGTTCGTCCGGCCCCTCGCCGAGAGCGGCGAGCGGACCCTCGCGATCGCTCCCGAAGTGGGAACCGACCGGCTGCGGATCGCCATCCACAAGCGGGTCCGGAACGCCGAAATCCTCGAGAAGGTCGGCATCCTGCTGGATTCCGGCGCTGTCAACCTGAAGCTCTACCTGATGGTCGGGCTTCCCGGAGAGACCGAAGAAGATGTGGCGGGCATCGTCCCGCTGGTCCGTGGCATCCGCGATCTGGTCGCCGGGAACCGGCGCGGCGGGAGGACGATCGCGAGCGTCAACCCGTTCATCCCGAAGCCGGGCACGCCGTTCCAGTGGCAGCCGATGGCCTCGCTCACGGCGCTCGAATCCCGGATGCGCTTCCTCCAGAAGGAACTCGCCGCCATCCCGGGTGTCGAAGCGCACTGCAAGTCGCCCCGCATGGAGCGGCTCCAGGCTCTGCTCTCGGTGGGAGACCGAAGGCTCGCGCCCGTCCTTCTCGCCCTCGCCGAAGGACGGAGCCTCGGTGAAGCGCTCCGGGTCGCCGGTCTGGACCTCGACTTCTACCTCTACCGGAAGCGGGCCCGCGCCGAGATCCTTCCGTGGAGCTTCCTCGACAACGGGATGAAGGCCAGCCTGCTCGAGGATCAGGCGGACCGCGCCGCCCGTCTGGTGGCATAACCCGTCGGATAGAGGAAAGCGTGCCCAGGAAACGGGGTGCCGGGCACGGATTCGGCGCGGCACCCGTCTTCCTCGCCTCGATCAGCACGATCCTGGGGGCGATCCTCTTCCTCCGGTTCGGCTACGCGGTGGCCCACGTCGGCCTCTGGGGCACGCTCGGGATCATCGGGCTCGCCCATCTGGTCACGATCCCCACCGTCCTGGCGGTCTCCGAGATCGCGACCAACCGCCGGGTCGCCGGAGGCGGTGCCTACTACATCATCAGCCGCTCCTTCGGTGCCCGGATCGGGGGAGTGATCGGCATCAGCCTGTTCCTCTCCCAGGCCATTTCGGTCGCGTTCTACCTGGTGGCCTTCGCCGAGGCCTTCGCGCCGGTTTACGAGGCCGTCCAGTCGGCCTGGGGCATCGCGGTGGATCCACGGCTCGCCGGGCTCGCCGCGCTCGCGCTGCTGGTCGCCCTGATGCTCACCCGGGGCGCGAGCCTCGGGGTTCGGGCGCTCTGGCTCGTCTCGGCGGTCCTGATGGGGGCCATCCTGTCGTTCCTGCTGGGAGAAGCGCCGGAAGCCATCCGTCCCGAAGGCCTGAACCTGATCGCCACCATCGAGAACCCCGACAGCTTCGCGGTCGTTTTCGCCATCGTCTTTCCGGCGTTCACCGGGATGATCGCCGGTCTCGGGCTGTCCGGCGACCTGCGGGATCCGGGGCGGAGCATCCCGCTCGGAACCATCACCGCCACTCTGGCCGGAATGGCGATCTACACCCTGGTGGCGGTGAAGCTCGCCGGTAGCGCCACGCCGGAGGCGCTCGCCGCCGACCAGTTCGTGATGGCTGACATCGCGCTCTGGGGGCCTTCGATCCATATCGGGCTCGGTGCCGCCGCCCTTTCCTCGGCACTCGGTGCGCTGCTCGTCGCGCCGCGGACCCTCCAGGCGCTCGCCGAGGACAACCTGCTCCCGGTTCCGCTGCTGAACCGGGTGGTCGAAAAGGGCGTGGGGGAAGCGAACGAGCCGCGGGCCGCGACGATCGCGACCAGCGCGCTCGCGCTCTTCTTCGTCCTGCTGGGCGGGGTGGACTTCATCGCGGCGATCCTCACCATGTTCTTCCTGGTGACCTACGGTGCCCTCTGCTCGGTCGCCTTTCTCGAGTACTTCGCGGGCAACCCTTCCTACCGTCCCACGTTCCGGACCCGCTGGTACATCAGCCTGGTCGGCGCGGTCATGTGCATCCTGCTGATGGTGCGGATGAACCCGGCTCTGGCGGTGATCGCCCTGTTGCTGCTGGTGGTCTTCTACTACGGGCTCCGGAACGTGGGCGGCGAGCGCGATTTCGCGAGCATCTTCCAGGGTGCCATGTTCCAGCTCACCCGCTGGCTCCAGATCACCCTCCAGAAAAACCGGGAAAGCGGCGCGCTCGCCGGTTTTCGTCCTTCGGTGTTGGCCGTCACCCGCTACGGAGAGCGCCTCGGCCATTTCGATCTGTTGCGCTGGATCAGCCACCGGCACGGTTTCGGCCACTTCGTGCAGTACTTCGAAGGCGACTACTCCCGGGACCTGGACCGGCGCGCCCGTCGCCAGGTCCGGACCCTCATCAAGCTCACCGAGACCGCCCGCGCCGGGGTCTTCGTGGATTCGGTCATCAGCCCCACCTTCGAGCTCGCGCTCGCCCACACGCTCCAGACCCCCGGCATTTCCGGCCTCCCCAACAACTGCGTCCTGCTCGAGCTCGCCCACGGCCGGGAAGCGGAGGAAGCCGCCGAAACCCTCCGCGGTGCGCGGCGCGCCTCGGAGGCCGGGTTCCATACGCTGGTGCTGCGCTCTTCCCGCCACCGGTTCGGCTACCGGAGGTCCATCGATCTCTGGCTCACCGAAGAGACCTTCGAGAACGCCCGGCTGATGCTGCTGCTCGCCTACATCATCGTGGGACATCCGGAGTGGAAGCGCGCCGAAATCCGTCTTTTCGCCTGTCTTGAAGGCGCTTCGGGAGAGGCCGGCGGCAAACGCCTGAGCGGCCTGCTCTCCGAGGAGCGGCTTCCGATCGCGCCCCAGAACGTGACCCTCCTTCGCGAGGCCGGCAGCGAGGCGCTCGGCGGGCTGGTCTCTGCGTATTCCGCGCGCGCCGACCTGCTCATCACCGGCCTCTCCGCGACCGGGCTCGGGGAGGAGGACGCGCTCAGCCGGTTCCCCGGCGAGCAGGATCTGCTCTTCGTGCACGCGCGGGGGCGGGTCTCGGCGGCGAGCCCGGAGGAATAGCCCCGGCTGTCGCATACTTTCCGCCCCATGAGCGGTGCCCGGAGCGGAAGCCGGATCGGACTCTTCCTCGGGGTCGGGCTCTTCCTCGGGATCGCGCTGATCCCCTTTCCGGGGATGCCGGAAGAGGCCCGTCTCATGCTCGCGGTGGCCGTGCTCATGGCCGCCTGGTGGGTTTCGGAAGCCGCACCCCTCGCGGTCACTGCGCTGCTGCCGCTGGTCCTGATGCCCGCGCTCGGCCTCGCGACGGCGCGGGACGCGGCGGCACCCTACGCGAACCACCTCATCTACCTGTTCCTCGGCGGTTTCATGATCGCCCAGGCGATGCAGCGCTGGGATCTGCACCGCCGGATCGCGCTCCGGACGGTGATGCTGATCGGTGGCTCCCCGTCGCGGATCGTGCTCGGGTTCATGGCGGCGGCGGCCTTCCTCTCGATGTGGGTTTCGAACAGCGCCACCGCGGCGATGATGATGCCGATCGGGGTGGCGGTCATCCGCGAGATGGCGGGGACGATGGGCAGCGAGGGAGCGGAGCGCGAACCGGGGAAGTTCCCGTTCGCGGTCTGTTTGATGGTGGGGACCGCCTACGCGGCATCCATCGGCGGGTTCACCACCCTGATCGGCACGCCCCCGAACGTGTTTCTCGGGGGCTTCCTCGAGGCCGAACTCGGCATCCGCATCAGTTTCGTCCGCTGGCTGGTCTTCGCCCTCCCTCTCGCCCTCCTGTTCATCCCGGCAGTCTGGATCTGGCTGACCCGCTTCGCGTTTCCGGTGAGCCGGATGGCGGTGCCCGGCGGCTCGGAGCTCATCCGCTCGGAGCACGCGAAGCTCGGGCCGATCACCACTCCCCAGAAACGGCTCGCGGCGCTCTTTTCGCTGACGGCGCTCGCGTGGATCCTGCGGCCGGTCTGGACTTCACTGTTCCCCACCGGGGCGTTCGTGACCGACTCCACCATCGCGATGGCGGCCACCGTCCTCGCGTTCATCATCCCGGCGGGAGACGGGAGAACCCCGATCCTGACCTGGGAGTGGGGGGTGAAAATTCCGTGGGACGTCCTGCTGCTCTTCGGCGGCGGCTTCGCGCTCGCGAACGGGATGGAGACGAGCGGGCTGTCGCGGGTTCTCGGCGAGGGGATGGCGCTCGCCGCCGCGCTCCCGCTCCCGGTCTTCGTGGTTCTGGTCGTCCTGTTCGTCATCCTGCTGACCGAACTCGCCTCCAACCTGACCGCCGCCGCGATGATCCTTCCGATTCTCGCGGCGGTGGCGGCGGAAATCGGCGCGCCTCCGCTCCTGTTGCTGGTCCCGGCGACGGTCGCGGCCTCCTGCGCGTTCATGCTGCCGGTGGCAACCCCACCCAACGCGATCGTGTTCGGCACCGGGTACTTCACCATCCGGCAGTTGGTCCGGGCGGGGATCGGGGCGAACCTGATCGGTGCGCTGCTGACCAGCCTGTTCACCGTCTTCTGGGCCCCGGTGGTCTTCGGCGCAGGCTCCTAAACTTATGTCCGCATGACACAACCAGACCCGGACCGGTTCACCTCCCGCCTGTGGGCGGAGATCGCTCCGCTCTACGCCGAAATCCTGCGGCACCCCTTCCTCGACGGCCTCGCGAGCGGCAGCCTCGACCGGGAGGCGTTCCGGTTCTATGTGATCGAGGACGCGCTCTACCTGCATGACTATGCCCGGGCACTCGCGATCCTCGCCGGCAAGGCTCCCCACCCGGACATCACCGCCGTCCTGTGCGGCGATGCGGTGGCCACCGTGGAGGCTGAACGGCAGCAACTCGGCCAGTTCCTCGAAGAGCTCGGAG
This sequence comes from Vicinamibacteria bacterium, assembly GCA_965215615.1. Lineage (GTDB taxonomy): Bacteria > Acidobacteriota > Vicinamibacteria > Marinacidobacterales > Marinacidobacteraceae > CBDATA01. The sequence goes on from OZ244068.1 coordinate 176,310, forward strand.
GAAGCCGCCGGGGTCTTTTCGGAAGGACACCTGCCCCCACGAACCTCGCCTACACGAGCTACCTGCTCGCCCAGGTCCACGCCCGACCCTTTTCCGAAGGGCTCGCCACCGTGTTGCCCTGCTACTGGATCTACGCCGAAGTGGGCAAGGAACTGCTCCGCCGGGCCCCGTCCCCCGATCCGCTCTACCGCCGCTGGATCGAAAGCTACGGGAGCCCGGAATACGACGCGGTCGTCCGGCGGGTTCTCGAGCTCACCGACGACATCGGAGCGGATCAGGATCAGGCGGCCCTGGCCCGGATGGCCGGGCATTTCGGAGTGACCGCCCGCTACGAGTGGATGTTCTGGGACATGGCCTACCGCAAGGAATCGTGGCCAGTCTGACCTTCATTCTTCCGGCGGATGGAGCCGGTTGTACTTCCTCCCGACCTCCAGCAGGTCGGCGATGGGTAGCGCTTCGCGGGTGTTGCCGTCCTTCCCGACGACGGTGGTGGCCTTGAGCATCGAGTTATAGACCGCCTCTTCGGTCGCCTCGATGGCGGCCTGGAAGAGCGGGGAGAGCGCGTCCCCCCGCAGGGTGCGGCCGGGCTCGAGCCGGTCTCCGGAAGCATCCCCGCTCCGGAGCGAAGCCGCCGTGGAGAACGCGATCACGAAATCTCCGCTGCCGTGGGAGGAGGTCGCGCCGGTGCGGGCGAGCCCGAGCATCGCCCGCTTCGCCAGCCGGGTGAGCCCGAGCGAGCGGAGGGGAGCGTCGGTTGCGATCACCATCATGATGGAGCCGTCCGGATCCGAGAGATCTCCGGCATCGTCTTCACCGGAAAGGGCCTCCCGGAGAAAGTAACGGCCGAGTTCCTCGCCCACCGGTAGCCCGTCCATGGTCAGGACTCCGCCGTAGTTGCTCTGGACCAGTGCCCCCACCGCGTATCCGCCGAGCCCTGCCGGAAGCCGGCGCGAGCTGGTTCCGATGCCGCCCTTCCACCCGAAGGCCGAGGTTCCGGTTCCCGCTCCCACCGAACCTTCTTCCACCGGTCCGCCGTCCGCACTCCGGATCGCCTCGAGGACGTGGCTTTCCTCCACGTGGAAGCCCCGGATGTCGTTCAGGTATCCGTCGTTCGTCTCCCCCACCACCGGGTTGACCGAGCGAACCGATTCGTTCCCCGGAACGCCCAGCGTGTACCGGACGACCGCCCGCGCCGCGTCCCAGACGGACAGGGTGTTGGTCAGCACGACTGGCGTTTCGAGGGTTCCGAGCTCCATCACCTGGGTCGCGCCGACCAGCTTGCCGAAGGCGTTGCCGATGTGGACAGCCGCCGGTGTCTTCTCCCGGAACAGGTTTCCGCCGTGCGGCAGGATCGCGGTCACTCCGGTCCGGACATCGCTTCCGGAAACGATCGTCACCTGGCCGACCTGTACTCCCGGCACGTCGGTGATCGCGTTCTGTTCCCCGATGGGCAGCACCCCTGGGTCGAGCCCGATATCCCGGGCGCGGGGCCGAATTTCTGAAGTCTGGGCGGCGGCGAAGAGCAGGATGGAGAAGGCGAGAAGCATGCGGGCAAGGATAGGGGAAGGGAACCTTTGGGGCCGCCTTCGCGTATGTGTCCCGAACATGCGTTCCGTTGCCCTGCCTGCCGTCCTGCTCGCTGCGTCCTCCTGCACGATGTCGTTTCCGGGTGACCCCGGCGCGGAAGAAACCCGCACCTTCGAGGAAGCCTTCGAAGCCGGGGAAGTGTTCGACCTGCGCAACATCAACGGAGCCGTGCGGATCGCGGCCTGGGAAAATTCGGGGGAAGAGTCGGGTGTCGAGATCACCGCCCGCAAGATGGCGGGGAGTCCGGCGGCACTCCGGGAGATGGATGTCGAAATCCGCCAGACGGGGGACGGGCTGCGGGTCCGGACCCGCTACCCGAAGCGGTTTTTCGGGCGGGGATGGAGCCAGGGTCAGGGCCGGGTGCATTACGAGGTGCGGCTTCCCGCCGCGGCTGAAATCCGGATCGAGACGGTCAACGGACCCGTGGAAATCACCGGGATCGAGGGCCGGGTGGAGGCCCAGACGGTCAACGGCCGGATCCGGATGGAGGATCAGCGCGGCCAGGTCACCGCCAAGACGGTCAACGGGTCCATCGAGTGCGGCCTCGGCGAACTGCTGAGCGGCGACACCCATTCCTTCCGGACGGTCAACGGAAGGGTGGAGCTGACCCTGGAACCGGGTGCCTGCGAACTCGTGGACGCAAGAGCGGTCAACGGCCGGGTCCGGCTGGAGCTTCCGGATGCCGAGAACCTGGACGCGCCCACCCGTCGCGGGAAACGGGTGCGGATCGGGGAAGGCGGAGGCGATTGCCGCATCCGGACCATGAACGGCGCGATCCGGGTGGCGAGCCGCGATTAGGAATTTCCGTTTCCGGGCGTGATCCGGGTCAGCACCGCGCCCGCCGCCACGATGTCTCCTTCGCGCACTCCGGGCGCTCCGAGGCTTCCCGAAGCCGGGGCGCGCACTTCCCACTCCATCTTCATGGATTCGATCACCGCCACCACTTCGCCGTCCTGAACCGGGGTTCCGGAGGCTCCGGGCATCCGGAGCACCTTGCCGGCGAGCGGTGCCACCACCTCCCGGATTCCCGCTTCTCCCGGCCTCGCCGAAGCGCGCCGCTTCTCGATCGCGAGGGTTTCGCCGGAAACCGTCACCACAAAACCCGATGCCACGCCGGTCACCACCGCGGGGGCCGGTTCTTCGGCCGGATCCTCGAAGACCGCTTCGCCGGGCGTGTTTCCGGGCCGCACCCGGGCTTTTCCGCGGGAGAGGAACGCACCCGCCGCCGGGTCCGCCCGCCTTCCGGAAGCAGCGATCTCGAGGGCATCTCCGGCCTGTTCCTCTCCGAGGATCGAAGGCAGCCGGATGTCTCCGGGAGCGACCAGGTCGGCGAGGTGTTCCTCCACCCAGCCGGTGTGGACCTCGCCGGACCGGAAATCCGGGTGGGCCAGAACCGCGCCGAGAAACCCGAGGTTGGTTTTCGGGCCGTGGAGGACCACCTCCGAAAGCGCCGCCCCGAGATGCTCCCGCGCCTTTTCGAACGACGGGCCGGACGCGATGATCTTCGCAAGCAGCGAATCGAAACCGGGAGGGACCGGAGAGCCGTCGCCGATCCCGGAATCACAGCGGACCCCTTCCGGGACAAGAAAGCGGCGCACCGGCGCGGCGCTCGGCGCGAAGCCGGATCGCGGGTCTTCCGCCACCACCCGGACTTCGATCGCGGCCCCCCGATGCACCCGCCCCCGGAAAGCATCCGCCGAAGCGGGCGGGGGTAACGCGGCCGGCCAGCCGTTCTCCGCCAGTTCGAGCTGCATGTCCACGAGGTCCACCTCCTGAACCGCCTCGGTGACCGGATGTTCCACCTGGAGCCGGGTATTCACCTCGAGAAACCAGAACGACTCCCCCGCCACCAGGAACTCCACGGTGCCGGCCCCGCGATAGGAAACCGCCTCCACCAGCCGGAGGGCGGCCGCCCCCATCCGCTCCCGGAGTTCCGGGCTGATCGCGGCGGGCGCCCACTCGACGAGCTTCTGCCGCCGCCGCTGGATCGAGCATTCGCGCTCGCCGAAGTGGACACCGCGCCCATGCCCGTCGCCGAAGACCTGGATCTCCACGTGGCGGGGGCGATCCACCCACTGTTCGAGGAAGACCGTGGGGTCGCCGAACGCCGCGGCCGCCTGCCGGGCCGCCTCTTCGAGCGCGTCCCCGAGTTCCGCCGGCTCCCGGACCACCCGGATTCCGATTCCTCCGCCGCCGGAGGCCGCCTTGACCGCGACCGGGTATTCGAGACCCCGCCGCTCCACCTCCGCCCCCGCGATCTCCTCGGAGCGGATCGCCGGGAGGACGGGCGCTCCGGAAGCGACCGCGAGCGCTCGCGCCTCCTCCTTGCCGCCGAGACGGCGCATCGCCTCCGGTGTCGGCCCCACGAAGGCGATTCCGGCGGCCTCGACCGCCGCCGCGAAGGACGCATTCTCCGAAAGGAAGCCGTAACCGGGATGGAGCAGGTCGGCTCCCCAGCCGGCAGCCGCACGGACGACCGCTTCCCCGTCGAGAAAGTCCGGAACCTCCAGCACGTCGTCGGCTTCTTCCCGGACCAGCGCGCCGAGATCGGCGGGAGTCGAGATCACCGCTACCCGACAGCCGCGCCGGCGGCCCGCTCTGAGCACCCGCCGGGCGATCTCCCCCCGGTTCGCGATCAGAAGCCGCGGCCCGTCCCCGGCAGGAGCCTTTGCGGATCGCTTCCAGACCGGCAGCAACTACGTACGGGCTCTCGGGGACCAGGAGGGCGGGGTCTTCTCGAAGAAGGCGGAAGCACCTTCCTGTCCCTCCCCGGAGGCTCGCGCTGCGGCGATGGTCCGGATGGTGAGCTCCTCGATGTCCCGCGGGGGGAGCGGTGCCTCGCGGAGCAGCAGGGCCTTGGTGCGCCGGACCGCGACCGGTGCGCTTTCGAGGTAGCGCACGATCGTCGCATTCAGGGCCTCGTCCAGATCTTCGGCGCATTCGTGGGCGATCCCGGCGCGGATGGCCGCTTCACCCCGTGCCACTTCCCCGCCGAGCAGGAAGGGGCCAGCCCGGCCCGGCCCGAGCCGCCGCGTGACGTATGGAGAGATCACCGCCGGAACCAGTCCGAGCCGCGCTTCCGGCGTGCCGAAACGGGCATCCGGGCTTGCGAGGACGTAGTCGGCGGCCACCACCAGTCCGAACCCGCCACCGAGGGCCGCGCCCTGAACCGCCGCGATCACCGGGGCGGGAAAACCGGCGACCGACCGGAAGAGCACCGCGAACCGGCGCGCGTCCTCCCGATTCGCCGCTTCGTCCGCCTTGCCCGAGTCGCGCATCGCCTGAAGATCGGCCCCAGCACAGAAGACCGGCCCCTTTCCGGTCAGAACGAGCGCCCGGCACGCTTTTGGAGGAAGCCGCGCCGCCTCGTCCAGAAGCTCGGGAATCCCCGCGACCATCTCCGGCGTGAGCGCGTTGCGGGCCTCGGGACGGTCGAGCGTCAGACGGACGACTCCGTCCTTCCCTGCCTCGAAATCGAGGTGTTTCATGGTCGGAAGGCGGACGAGAGCGGCTCGTCGCTCTCCTCGATATCCGCGAGGATTCGGGCCGGGGTCGCGATCCGGCGTCGGAGGATGCCCTGGGCGAGCGTCTTTCCCTGTGGATCGAGTAGCAGGCTGCGGGTTCCGCCGCCGCCGAGCGCCCGCTCCAGCACGAAGTTCAGCGCCCAGAGGCCCGGCAGCTCGTAGCGGGTGACCGGCCCCTCCGCCACTCCCCGCGCCCAGTCCGCCACCATTCCGGCGCTCAGGTGCCGGGCGAGGAAACCGAAGGCCGCTTCGCTGCGGCCGATGATCCCGATGTTCACCGAGTCGCCCTTGTCGCCGCTTCGGGCGTGGGCGATCGCCCCGAGCGGCACCTCGACTCCGTACTCCGGAGGCGGGCGGGTCGTCGTCTGGGGGCGCCGCAGCGGTGCCTTGGGACTGGTCGGCCCCGAAAACGCCACCGGTTCGTCCACGAGGCATTCGATTCCGCCCGACGAGCCTCGCTGAAGGATGCGCATCCGGGCGGTCACCGACGAGCGCGGAACCCTGGCGGGCCAGTAGGCGGCCACTTCGTTGATCGCCGGCGCTCCACCGGTGACCGCGAGCCCCGGTGGGCCGTTCAGGATGAGCGCCGGAATCAGCTTGCGCAGCACTCCGAGCGGCTCCCGCCGGGAGCTCCACGCCGCGATCCGGATCAGGCCTTCGGAGGGTTCGCTTCCGGACGCGAAGCCCCGCTGGGCCGCATCGTCTCCCACGAGATCGCAGCGGAATTCCTCCACCGGAGGAAGCCCCAGATCCTCGCAGTCGGCGTGGAGGCGCTCGCGGAGCGCCTCCCCGAGCACACGGGTCTTCTCCCGCACGTCCGGGCCGCCCACCACCAGATTGCCCCGGAGCGCGAACCCCCCGGTGATCGTGGCGCTCACCTTGAGATCGGGCGGTGGTGGCCCGCCCCGCGCTCCCGAAACGCGCACCCGGTTCGGCCCGTCGGCGGTCACCTTCAGCCCCGAAAAATCCACCGAGGCATCCGGGCAGAGGTAGCTGGCCGGATCTCCGAGCTCGTAGAGGAGTTGCTCGCGCACCACCGCCGGGGTCACGAGTCCCCGCGCACCCGATTGGATGGTGACGACGAAATCTCCTTCGGGCTCCACTTCGACCACCGGGAACCCGAGATTCCCGAACCCGCTGACCCGTTGCCAGTCGGTGAAGTTGCCGCCGGTGGTCTGGACACCGCACTCGATCAGGTGGCCCGCCACGATGCCCTGCGCGATGCGGTCCCAGTCGTCCGCCGCCCACCCGAACCGGTGGCGAAGCGCCGCCAGGGTGATTCCGGTGTCGGTCACCCGCCCGGTGATGACGATCCGGGGCTCGTGGGCGAGCGCCGCGACCACCGGTGCCGCACCCAGATAGGCGTTCGCGGATCCCACCCCCCAGGCATCGCCTTCGAACGGTTCTCCGGTCTCGAGGTTGGGAAAGCCCTCTGGGGAAGAGATCAGCCCCGCCACCCGTTGGGTCAGGTCGTCGCCGTCCACGACCGCCGCCTTCAGGTCCACTCCCGCGCTCGAAGCGGCCGCCAGCACGGCGCGGGCGCAGCCGTCCGGATTCACGCCGCCGGCGTTCGTGATGATGGTCACGCCCGACTCCCGGAGCGCCCCGAGCAGCGGAGTCACCTGGGTCACGAAGTCGCGGGCGTACCCCGCGAGCCCGTCTCGCGCCCGCTGCTGGTGGAGGATGCTCATCGTGATCTCGGCGAGGAAATCGGCGGTCACGAAATCCGGCGGCTCGGGGCCGAGAACCTGCCGTTCGAGGGCGCGCGGATCGTCTCCCCAGTAACCGCCGGCGTTGCCGATCCGGACGATGTCGTTCTTCATGGCCTCACTCACATCCGGAAGATGCCGTGGCGGGGCTCGCCGGTTGGAGAGTTCCTCGAAGCGGCGAGGCTCAACCCGAGAACCCGGCGGGTGTCCCGCATGTCCTGGACCCCGTCGTCCCAGAGTCGCGCCGTCGCGAAGTACGGGCTGCCCTCCCGCTCGTACTTCTCCCGGACCGGCGTCGCGATGGCTTCCGCTTCTTCGTCCGCAAGGGTTCCGCCGGCGCGCTCGAGCTGGTCGCGCTTGACCTCGGTGAGCACCGCGGCCGCCTGCTCGCCGCCCATCACCGAAATCCGGCTCGAGGGCCACGACCACGCGAAGAGCGGGTCGTAGGCGCGCCCGCACATCGCGTAGTTCCCGGCACCGAAGCTCCCGCCGGCGATCAGGGTGATCCGGGGCACTCCGGCGGTCGCGACCGCGTGGACCATCTTGGCCCCGTCTTTCGCGATTCCGCCCTGCTCGTAGCGGGCCCCCACCATGAACCCGGTGATGTCCTGGACGAACAGCAGCGGCAGCCCCTCGCGGGCACAGATCTGGATGAAGTGGGCCCCCTTGAGCGCGCTCTCGCTGAACAGGACACCGTTGCTCGCCACGATGCCGACCGCGATGCCTTCGATGTGGGCGAACCCGGTGACCAGCGTGGTTCCGTATCGCTGCTTGAACTCGTCCAGACGGCTCGCGTCCAGCAACCGGGCGAGGATTTCGCGGATATCTACCCGGATGCGCCGGTCCTTCGGCATGAGCCCGAGGATTTCCTCCTCCGGGTAGTCGGGTGGCTCCGGTTGCCGGTCGGGGAGTTCCGCCCCGCCAGCGGGGGCGAGCCGGGCTACCGATTTCCGCAGGATCGCGATGGCGTCGCGGTCGTCCTCCGCGAAGTGATCCACCACTCCCGAACGCTCGGCGTGCACCCGCGCGCCGCCGAGTTCCTCGGCGCTGACCACTTCTCCGGTCGCCGCCTTCACGAGCGGCGGCCCACCCAGATAGATCGTCCCGGAGCCGGAGACGATGACCGCTTCGTCGCTCATCGCCGGAACGTACGCGCCTCCGGCGGTGCACATCCCCATCACCGCCGAAATCTGCGGAATCCCGGCGGCGCTCATCACCGCCTGGTTGCGGAAGATGCGGCCGAAGTGATCCCGGTCGGGGAACACCTCCGCCTGAAGCGGCAGGAAGGCTCCTCCGCTATCCACCAGATAGACGCAGGGGAGACGCGCCGCCTCGGCGATCTCCTGGGCCCGCAGGTGCTTCTTGACGGTGACCGGGAAGTAGGTCCCGCCTTTCACGGTGGCATCGTTCGCGACCACCATCACCACCCGGCCCGAGACCACTCCCACTCCGGCCACGAGCCCCCCCGCCGGGGTCGGGGTGTCGTAACAGTCGAGCCCGGCGAGCGTCCCGATCTCGAGGAACTCGGTGCCCGGGTCGGTCAGCAGCCGGATCCGCTCCCGGACCGGGAGTTTGCCCTGCTCCTGCTGGCGCTTCCGGGCGCGCTCCCCGCCGCCTTCGAAAGCCTCGGCGCGACGGCGGTCGAGCTCCTCGCAAAGCGCCAGGTTGTGCGCCCGGTTTTCGAGGTACTCGGGGGAGCCGGTGCGGGCCTGCGACTTGATTCGGGACAACCCGCGAATTGTAGAGGGAAGAGTCCGCCCCTCCGCTAACAGGCTGTGGAAAAACTAACGCGGCATTCGACGAGCGATGCATCCCGTCTGAACGCTCGCCTGGAGGCTCGCTCTTCGCCCGGTTTCGGTCGAAATAGCGCTGCTATGGCTCCCTCACGCGCCTTGTCAGACGGGCGCTTCACCCGTCTCGGTGCTCACGCCAGTTTCTCCACAGCCTGCTAAGCCGGCGTGAGCGTTTCGGCGGCCACTTCGGCGAGCGTCTCGCTGATCAGGCCGAGGCTCCGGTGAACCACCTCCGGCTCGGCTCCGAAGCCGATGCGGAGGAACCCGTCCATCTCGAAATGGCTCGCGGGGACGACGAGCAGGTCCTTTTCAGTACGGAGAAGCTCGCCGAGCTCCCCGGACGGGACCGGGTGTTCGTAGCGCACCGCCGCGATCGCTCCGGCCTTCGGCGGGGTCCAGCGGAGAGGCACCGGGTGGTTTTCGTGAGAGGCGACCCACTCGGCAACCAGCGGAAGCTGGCGACGGATGATGCCGCGGGTGCGTTCGAGGATTTCGGGGCGACGGTCGAGCGCGATCTGCGCCAGCCGGTCGGAGAGGCCGCTGATCGCGAGGGTGTTGTAGTCGCGGTGACCCCAGAGCTCGGTGGCCTTTTCCTCGGTGGTCACCACCCAGCCGACCCGGAGTCCGGGCAGCCCGAACGCCTTCGAGAGGCCGGCGTTCAGGAAGATGCGATCCACCCGCCCCCAGAAGCTTGGGGTCTCGACGCCGTCGAGCTCCGCGCCGCGATAGACCTCGTCGGCGAGCAGCCACGCCTTCGACCGGTTCACGATCTCCGCGATCCGGTCCATCTCCGGCTCGGTGAGCGTCGCGCCGCTCGGGTTGTTCGGATTGCAGACGCAGACGAGCTTGGTCCGTTCGGTGACCGCGGCTTCGAGGGCGGCCAGATCCGGCCGCCAGCCCTCCTCTTCGATCAGGGGAAAGGGGGTCACCCGGGCCCCGAGCGAGCGGCAGGCACCGATGATCTGCATGTAGTTGGGAACCATCGCCACCACTTCGTCGCCGGGGTTGATCGAGACCAGCGCGGTCAGGAAGTTGGCTTCCGCGGTTCCGTTGGTGATGAGCACCCGGTCCCGGTTCGCCCCCGGATAGAGCGCCGCGACCCGCTCCCGGAGCGGAATCGTCCCGTTGCTCTGCGGGTAGCCGAGCAGGGTGTCCCCGAGATCCCGGTCGCCGACCAGCTCGGCGAGCGTCATCGGGTGGACTCCGCTCTCGGAGATGTTCCAGCGGACGGTGTTTTCCCACCGGCAGAGGCTGCGTTCCATCACGAAGGGTTCGAACTGCATCGGGCGACTCCTCGGGGTTGAAGAAGAGGGGAGCGAATTCTAGGCCGTCAAGAGGGGCGTGACGGGATGTGGCCAGCAGAGCGGCGATCCTCTCGCTCATTCAGGAGGAACGCCATGAATCATCAACTGTTTTTCGATCTGGACACGGCGGCCATCGGCCGGCCGATCACCCGCGCCGGGGTCTCGTTCTTCCCGGTCTATCTGATGGGGAACGAACTGCCCCCGATCGCGACCGGACCCAAGGCGCCCCGGCTCATCGAGGAGCTGGAGAGCGCTTCGGTCCCCGACCTCGTGGTCAGCAATCCGGGGAAGCTCCCGCTGCTGCTGATCGAGGGAGAGCAATTCCTCGGTGGCCTCCAGAACCGGACGATCAACGTGAACGTGCTCGTCCCGCCGGGCAAGTCCGTGAAGATCCCGGTGTCCTGTCTGGAGCAGGGCCGCTGGGGGAGGCGGCAGAGCTTCGGATCGGCCCCCACCCGGATCCCTCCCCGGGTGCGCCGGGTGCTCCACGACGCGGTGGCCGCCCAGGCGGGGACGGGGAGGGCCCGCGCCGGGGCCCAGAGTGCGGTCTGGAGTGCGGTGGAGGAGTCGCTCCGGATGAACCGGGTGGTTTCGGAGACCGCCGCGATCGCCGACGCGGACGAAGTGTTCCGGCGCGAAAGGCACCGGGGAGACGCGGTGAGGGACCTGGAGCGGCTCGGGCCGCTGCCCGGCCAGTGCGGCTTCGTCGTCACCCACGGCCGGAGGGTGGTCGGGACCGAGCTCTTCGGATCGCCGGATCTGCTTCGTCCCCACTGGCCGTCGGCGGTCCGCTCGTATCTGCTGGAGCAGCCGGAGGGGGGCGGTTTCCCGTCGCCGGGCATGGTCCTGCGGGCGCTCCACCGCATCGGCCACTCCCCGGCGAAGACCACGCCCGGCCTCGGGCTCGGCGAAGAGCGGCACTACGCCGCCCGCAAGGGAACCGGCCAGGCGCTCACCCTCGACGGCGCGCTGGTGGCGGCGAGTTCGCTCAGCCGGTAACCGCGGCCGCCCGCGTAGGATTCGCGTCATCAGGGTGCAAATCCAGGACGCGAATCCACGATGCTCACGAGCCTGACGCTCAAACGTTTCCGCAGTTTCCCGGCCGGGACGATCCACTTCGCGAACCCCACTTTCCTCGTGGGATCCAACGGCTGCGGAAAGAGCAACCTGGCGGATGCGTTCGCCTTTCTGGCAGAGGCGATGGCTTCCCCGCTTCCGGCGGTGATCGCCCGCCGGGGCGGATTTTCGGCGGTGGGAAACCGGACTTCCCCGAAAGGCCGCCCCGCGGCTCTCGGCTTGAGAGCTGTCGTCGATAGCCCCGATTTCTCGGCAACGTATGCCTTCGAGGTGCGGGCTGCCGCAGCGGGCGGTCTGAAAGTTCTCGGGGAACAGTGCAAGGTCCGACCCGGAAACGGCCCATCCCACTGGTTCGACCGGGATGCCGACGGGTTCCGGAGCAACGCGGGTTCGCTCGCGCCGGCGATCGAGCAGAGCGCCCTCGCATTGCCGTTGGTCGGAGGGGACACGCGCTTCGGAAAGGTCTTCGAGTTCCTTTCGGGAATGCGAACTTGCCGGATCGAGCCCGCCGCATTGCGGGATATGCAGGATCCCGACGAGGGCAGCCGCCTGAGTCCGGACGGCCAGAACGCAGCGAGCGTGCTCCGCGAGATCCGGCGCGCTTCCGGGACGGATTGGGAAACGCTCCTCGAAATGCTGCGCCATGTCGTTCCCGGAACCACCGCCGTCAGCCCCAAACCGCAGGGGAACAAGCTCGGTCTGGAGTTCGATCAGGACTGGGGCCTCGACAAGCCGGTTCGATTCCACTCCTTCTCCATGTCGGACGGAACCCTTCGGACGCTCGGGCTACTGGCCGCCGTCTTCCAGCGTTCGCGGCCGTCTGTGCTCGTGATCGAGGAACCCGAAGCCACCGTCCACGCGGGTGCCCTCGGGGCGATTCTCGATCTCCTGCGCATCGCGAGCCGGAGGATGCAGGTGGTCGTCACTACCCACAGCGCCGATCTGCTCGACGCGAAATGGGTCGAAGGCCAGCACCTTCGGGTGCTCTCCTGGAGCGAAGGGGCTTCCCGTGTCGGCACTCTCTCCGAATCCGCGAGGAGCGTGGCGCGGGATCACCTGATGCGGCCGGGCGAGATGCTCCGCGCGAACGTGCTGACCCCGGAGCCGGGTCTCGACGTACCGAGCGCGGATCCCTTCCGGGACTCGGGCCATGACCTGCCCCGCTGGCCGCCTCCCTCGTGGGTCGACCCGGCCTGAAGCCGCCCGCTTAAGATTCCCCACATGAATCGCAACCCCACGCGGGCAGTCCCGGTCGGCTCGGTAGTCGTCGGGGACGGCAATCCGATCGTCGTACAGAGCATGTGTGCCACCCACACCCAGGACGTGGAGGCGACCACCGCGCAGGCCGAAGCGCTCCGTGCGGCCGGTGCCGGCGTCGTTCGGGTGGCGGTGGACAACCCCAAGGATGTGGAGGCGCTCGCCGAGATCCGGAAGCGAACCGAAGCGAACCTGGTGGTGGACCTTCAGGAGAGCTACCGGCTCGCCGGGAGCGTGGCCCCGCACGTGGACAAGATCCGCTACAACCCGGGCCACCTCTGGCACCACGAGACCTCGCGTCCGGTGGCGGACAAGGTGCGGTATCTCGTGGATGTCGCGGGCGAGCACGACTGCGCGATCCGCATCGGGGTCAACTGCGGCTCCATGGATCCGGCTCACAAGGATCGCTTCCACGACGATCCGGTGGGGGCGATGGTGGCTTCGGCGACCGAGCACTGCGAAATGCTGGATGCGCTCGGGTTCACCCGCTACGTGGTTTCGCTCAAGGACTCCGACCCGGCGAACGTCGTCGACGGGAACCGGCGCTTCGCCGCCGAGCGGCCGGATGTCCCGCTCCATCTCGGGGTCACCGAGGCCGGTATGCCCCCCGAGGGGATCATCAAGACGCGGATCGCCTTCGAGCAGCTCGTCAGCCGGGGGATAGGAGACACCGTCCGGGTCTCGCTCACCCTGCCGAACCCCCGGAAGCCGGAAGAAGTGACCGCCGGCCACGAGATCCTCCACGACATCGCGAACGGCCGCTTCCGGTCGGTGCCCGAGTTCCCGAAGGATCGCCTGAACATCATCTCCTGCCCGTCGTGCTCGCGAGTTGAAAACGAGAAGTTCATCGATCTCGCCGAGGACGTGCGCGAGATGACCCGCTACGCCGAGAGCCACTCGATCACGATCGCGGTGATGGGTTGCCGGGTGAACGGCCCCGGCGAGACCGATGATGCCGATCTCGGCCTCTGGTGCGGCCCGGCATTCGTGAACCTGAAGCGCGGTCCGGAATCGCTCGGTGCGTACCCCTACGACGAGATCCTCGAACGCCTCCGGACCGAGGTGGACCGCCTGGTCGCCGCCAAAAGCGCCTGACAGGACCGCCGCCGCGATAGGCTCCGTCCGGTGCTGGTCTCCGAACAGCCACAACCCTTTCTGATCGTGACCGGACGACGTTCACAAGGCTTGACTGTGCCACTTACTGCTATATCTCCGAGGGTTAGCTCATGAATACCCTCGCAGCAAGAGCAGCCTCCACATCTCGTGCGTCTGCCTCTGATCCGCTCCTGAGTTTTGTCCCGGAACCTCTTCGGGATCCCAAGAGCCCATCAAGGGATTTGCCACGCCTCGCCAAAGACGCGCGTGCGATGGCATCCATCGAATCCGCAGTATTACGCGTCCCGACTACTCACCGTTTGCTCCTGGGCGACGCTCGGAATGCTCAACTCCCTGCCGAATCGGTCCACCTGGTGCTTACATCTCCACCCTATTGGACTCTCAAAGAGTACCGAAGATCCTCTGGCCAATTGGGGTGGATTGATGAATATGAAGAATTTCTCGATCAACTTGATCGAGTCTGGCAAGTATGTCAATACGCTCTCGTTCCTGGCGGTCGCCTGATCTGCGTTGTCGGCGATGTTTGTCTTTCGCGACGCAAAAATAATGGCCGACACACCGTTGTTCCCCTGCACGCATCCATTCAAGAACGTTGTCGAGCTCTCGGCTTCGACAACCTCGCTCCCATCATCTGGCACAAAATTGCAAATGCAGTCCATGAAGTCAATCGAGGGACCGGCGGCTTCCTGGGCAAACCCTACGAGCCAAACGCCGTTGTCAAGAACGACATTGAATTCATCTTGATGCAGCGGAAAAGTGGCGGTTATCGCCAGCCAAGTCTATCTGCGAGGATTCTGAGCGTCCTCAGTGAGACTCGTTTTCGTGAATCCTTCTGTCAAATCTGGTCAGACATCAAAGGAGCCTCGACCCGCGATCATCCAGCGCCCTATCCGGTCTCTCTCGCGGAACGGCTCGTCAGAATGTTCAGCTTCGTCGGGGATACAGTGCTGGATCCCTTTACCGGAACGGCATCCACGCAGATTGCCGCATCGAGAAGTGGCCGCCATTCTATCGGAATCGAGGTAGATCCGGTGTATTTTGACAGAGCATTTTTCCGTTTGAAGACCGAAACGAATCGCCTCCTGAGTACAGCTGATGTCAGTAGGAGCGAGATCAGTCCCACCGATACTATATGAACAAGGAATACTGAACATTGATTACAGCCCAGGATGCGGTTGACGATCTTTACCGCATCGCAGTTCAAGAGGCGAAATCGACATCGACGGGTCGCCTGGATCTACTTGCTGATTTCTGCATTCAGGAACTAACGCGTCCCGGCCTGAAAGGAGTGCAGAAGGAAATTGATCTTCCCGGAGCTGGTCGCGACAAGAAGTGGGATGTTTGCTGGGCATACGATGGAAAATACAGGTTGGGAATTTCCCTGAAATCCCTTTTGCGAAATCCCGGCGGAACCGTGCCTAATCGAATCGATGATATGATCGGGGAAGTCGCAAATGTTCAGCTACATTCTCCGGAAATCGTTATCGGTTACATGATGATCTTCAACGTGGCAAAAGACACTTTCTCCACAAAACACGGTACAACTTGGTTCAACCTGTTCAACAATCGATTGAACTCCTTGTCCGGTCGGCGATCCCCTTCGTGGACGACTGGAACTGTTGAGGATTTCGTTCTCATCAAAGTGGACTTCAGCCGAAGTGCGTCGATTCTTTCCGCATCACAATCACTTGACATCTTCTTCGAGACGTTGGTAGCACAAGTCGCAGTGAGAAATCCGAATGCGATACGAAAATGATGAGCCTCAATTGAAATTGAAGTGGGTAGAGTGCTCCGGGGGAGCCGGGGTCAAGGGCGGGTCAGGACCGGACGATCTCCCCGGCCCAGAGACGCCGGAGGAATTCGAGGCCGGGCAGCACCCGGGTCCGGCCGTGGAGCGCGGGGCGCTCGCCCAGATAGACCCCGAAGCACCGCACCCGGTCCTCCCCGAGCTCGCGTTCGAGGTGGCGGAACCCCCGTTCGAAACGCCGGTCCCAGCGGCGCGATGCCTTGACCTCCACCGCGACGAACCCGTCGCCGGTTTCCGCGAACAGGTCCACTTCCGCGCCGGAGTAGCTCCGCCAGTAGAACAGCGGGTAGTAGAGGCGGCGGTGCTGCATGTACGACCGCAGTTCATGCCAGACCAGCGTTTCCAGCAGCGGGCCTGATTCTTCGGGCGTCGGCGGGTAAGGGAGCCGGCCGGAACAGGCCCGGGCCACGCCGGTGTCGAAGAAGTAGAACTTGCTCCCCCGCACCTCCCGGTTGCCGGGCTTGCTTCGCCAAGCACGGAGCCAGCCGCCGAGCAGCGTGTCGTCGAGGATCCCGAAGTATCCGTCCACCGTGCGGCGGCTGATCCCGACATCGCGGGCGATGCCGGTGGCGTTCGTGACCTGCCCGCTCTGGCGCGCCGCGATTTCGAGAAAACGGGCGAAGCCCCCCAGGTTGCGGGTGAGCGCTTCAGCCTTGACCTCTTCCATGAGATACGTCTCCACATAGGAGCGCAGGAAGGCGGCCTGATCTCTGCCGGTCACCGCCTGCGGCAGCATGCCGAAGCGCATCCGTTCCGCGAGGTCCATCTCGAAGGCGAGCTCCCCGGAAACGAGGGGCGGCATCGAGACGGTGACCGCCCGGCCGGCCAGCAGATTCGCGCCCCCGCGTCGCAGCTTGCGGGCGCTCGACCCCGAGAGGACGAACCGCAGGCGGCATTCCTCGATGAGCCGATGGACCGAGTCGAGTACGGCGGGCACCTTCTGCACCTCGTCGAGGACCGCCCAGGTCCCCGGCGGCAGCCCCCGCAACTCATCCCAGAGAACCGCCGGTTCGGACATCAGGCGCAGCGCCTCGGTCGTGTCCAGCAGGTCATAGCGCGGCGCGTTCGGGAAGCGCTCGCGGAGCCATGTGGACTTTCCCGTACCGCGCGGCCCGAACAGGAAGAAGGACCGGGACGGCAGATTCAGAAGACGTGGGTAGTTCATTGCCGATATTCAGCGAATTTTGCACTGTTATGGCACATTTTTACACATTCGAACACGGCACAACCGGAGCAGGATGCGCGGGCGGTAGAGTTGGCGCACCGTGAACCCGCGTCGCAACCCGTTTCGACCCGGCCGGGGAGTGATGCCGCCCGTCCTTGCGGGGCGCGAAGCGGAACTGGCGCGTGCCGGCCGCCTGCTCGATCGACTGGCCGAGGGAGAAACTCCGGCCCAGGACCTCCTGCTCTACGGACCGAGGGGCAACGGCAAGACGGCGCTTCTCGCCCGCATCGCCGAGCGGGCGCGGGAACTCGGCATGCGCCCCGAGCGGCTCCCGGTCGCGGAACTCGACAGCAAGGCGAGCCTGGTTCGCGCACTTCAGGAGCGCATCGCCCCCCCGGCACGCGTGACGGGTGTTCAAGTGGCGATGGTCGGCTTGACCGCCGAGCGCTCCGCTCCGCTGGCCGGAGTGGATTCGTTGTTGGTAGCGTGGATCCAACGAGCCGACAGACCGCTGATCCTGCTTCTCGACGAGGTGCAGGCGGCATCGCCCGAAGCGGGGCGTGGGTTCTTCGATGCCGTCCAGGCTGCCAAGACCGACGGCCTGCCCTTTCTGCTGGTCGCTGCGGGGACGCCCGACGCGCCGCGTCGCATCCGGGAGATGGGAACGCACAACGAGCGCGCTTTCGAGCAGATGCGGATCGGACGACTCGGCCGGGATGCCACCCTCGCCGCCTTGACCGAGCCGGCGACCCTGTCCGGGGTCCGCATGGCGGATGCGGCAGCGGGAGCGCTCGCCGAGACCTCGCAGCACTATCCGTACTTCGTCCAGCTCCTCGGAAGCGCAGCCTGGGATGCGGCGGAATGCATGGAAGGCGACTCCATCACCGAACAGGCAGCGCGGGACGGGATGGTCGAGGCACGGCCCCGGATCGAGTCCTTCTACGGCGAACGCTACCGGGAGGCGGAACGCCGAGGCGTGGACAGCGTGCTCCTGCCTCTCGCGTCCGGGTTCGTCGAGAACGGCGGAATCCTTGGCGACCGGGAACTCGAGCCGACGCTGCGGCAGACGGTGGAGCGGGGTGGATTCCCCGGACACTGGACCAGGTTGCGGGAAGAGCTGGAAGACCTGGGTGTCATCTGGGAGACCGCCACGGGACGCTGGGAGATGGGCATCCCGAGTTTCGCCCAGCACGTGATCGAACGCACGGGCGGCCGCGGTTCCGACCCGGAACCTGACGGCTGATCGCAGGGCGCGGCCCGAGCCGGCTACTCCTCGCCGGAAGGTCGCCGGGGGAGTTCCAGCATCCACTCCCAGGCCGGTTGCACGATCACGCCCGCCGGCGCGGAAAACGGGGGTGGCTCGCGGTCCAGGGTGAGCAGCCGCTTGCGGGCGCGGGGAAACATCTCACCCGCCTCGACCAGTCCCAGGAACTCCCGCCTTCGGTGCCGTCTCCACGAAGGAACTGTCGGTTCCATGATCCGACTTGCTGGCCACCGACCTCATCCCGGCCCGCCCCCTTCCCAGCAAGATCGTCCGGGGCGGAAAGGGTGGAAGCGGGAACAAGGACCTCGAAGCCGACGCGCGGGGCTTTCCGAGCCGCGGCGTGAGCAAGGCGCGCTCCGACGATATCCGCAACCCTTCGCTGTCATCGCGGATCGCGATTTCGTAACGGATGGCAGTGAAACCCTTGTCCGGGGGCAGGCGCTTCCGGATTTCCGGAGGCAGGTCCACCTCGATCGCAAGTTCGACCCCGGGATCCTCGCGGGGGCGATTCCAGACCAGATCCTGAAGGCTGGCGGTTCTCTTCCCGACGGCTTCCCCCAGTCCGCTTCGCATCAGATCACCCAGGAAGGCAATCGCGTCGAAAAGCGTGCTCTTCCCGCTGGCGTTCGGGCCGATCAGGACATGGCAACGATCGAGGGACAGGTCCACATAGCGAAGGCAGCGGAAGTTGAGCGCCTGAAAGTGGCGAATCATTCCGGTCTTCGTCGGGTGGCCTGGCGGATTTCTGTCCCGCGCTCCCGGGAGCGGCGCGGACTCACTCGTCCGCGGTCGGGTTCCCGGCAGGCGGGTCGTCCAGCAGGCCGGCGTAGGCATAGAGGAAGGTCGCGATGGACTTCTCGCCACCCGCCATGCCATAGACCTCGCCCGCGCCTTCGATCACCCAGAACTCGTTGGCGGCGTGCGCACCGCCACCGTGGCCCGCCGCCCCGCCGACGATCGGCATGGCGAGATCGGTCCCGTTCTCGAAGTCGGCATCGCGGCCGCTGAACAGATACGCCGGCCAGTAGCCGCCGAGGATGGACTCGTGCTCGAGCGGTGTCCCGTGGCGGATGCCGAAGATGTCGTAGGTGCGGATCAGGGATTCAGCGGCCCGGTTGTCATAGCTGCTCTTGGACCACGGCACGTCGCCGATGATGGTCAGCTCGACATCCTCATATCCCCCGGCATCGAGGTAGTCGCGGATCTTCTGGACCATTTCGAGCCCGTCCATGCCCGGCACATAGCGCATGTTGTGCTTCGAGGTGATCCGGTTGGGGAGGATCGCGCCGGCCCCGCCCGGATACATGTTGCCGGCCCAGATGCCGTCCATGTTGAACGAGATGCCGTAGCGGGCGCTCTTGATGTAGGTGAGCGGATCGTCGCTGATGAACCGGGCGACCCCGATGTTCTGTGCCGCGATCGCCATGTCTATGTTTTCCGCCGACCGCTGGAACATCGCCTCCTCGGCTTCGGTGAGCGGGTCCGCGCCGTCGTAGAAGCCGGGGACCAGGATGGTGTTTCCGTTGTCCTCGTAGAGGCTCGAAAGCATCTTGATGTGGCGCATCGCGGGGGCATCGGTGGAGCGCTTGTGGGCGCCGTGGATATCCGAGACCGTCGGGCCCCGGCCCCAGCTCTCGCCGCTGGTGGTCAGCTCGATATAGACGCAGCCCTCCGAGCCACCCCCGAACCCGGCGGCCCCGCTCCGCGACTGGCTGCCGAACCGGTACATCGCGTCGGCGTGGCGGAAGAGATCCGGATTCTCGCGAACGAACTGCCGGAGCCCGATGGACATCCGCTCCTCGTCACCCTCGGCGACGAAGATCAGGTTCACCGGCATCGTCCCGGTGACTTCGTAAATGGAGTGCATCGCGTTCCACTGGACCATCTGCGGCCCCTTGGAGTTGGTCGCACCGCGCCCGATCATCACCTTCTGGAACGGCCCGAACTCGGTGAACTCGCCCTCGAACGGCGGGAAGTTCCACGCTTCCGGCTGGGTCACCGGCATCGTGTCGTACATCCAGTAGATGAGCAGCGTGTGCTCCTTGCCGTAGTCGCAGTCGGCATAGACCACCGGGTTGCCTGGCTGGCCCCATTCGGTCATCGGAATGTCATGCACCTGGGATATCTGGCAACCGAGCTGGTCGAAGAAACCCTTGACCATCTCGGCGGACTCCTGGATGCCCTCGCCCGAGTTCGAGATGCTCGGCTGCTGGATCCAGCGCCGCAGGTTCATCACGTGCTCGTCCACGTTGTCGTCTATGTACTGGAAGACCTCCTGGAGCTCCTCCGGAATCTGGGCGAGGTCCGGGGAGATCTCGGTATCGCCGTCCGCGCGGATGCCGAGCGACTCGGTCATCATGGCCGCGGGTTCGGGTTCGGGCATCCCGCCTCCACAGGCGGCGAAGAGGAAAAGAGCGAGGACGGAAAAACGCATGGGAAAGCCTCCTGGGGGCGATCGGAACCCCGGAGGGTATGCCCGTTTTCGCCGAAGTGTCAAAAGACTGGGGTACGGTCCGCGGGTGGCCCGGTGCCTGCTCCTGACTCTCGCGGCGGCGCTCGCCGCCTGCGCCCCGAAAGAAGACACGAACCAGCTCGCCCGTCAGTACGTCGAGCTGGCGTTCGCCCTCGGGGAACACGATCCGCTCTATCTCGACCACGTCTTCGGTCTCGCACGCGATTCCGGGCCGCTTCCTCTCGAAAGCATCGGCCGGCGCGCCGCCCGCCTGCTCCGCCGCCTCGAAGAACCGGACAGCCGACGGGAGCGCCGCCTCGCCGACGGGGTCCGGGCGCTGCTCGCCCGGGTGGACCGTCTGCGGGGTGTTTCGCGGCCGGTCGCCGAAGAGATGGAACTCGTCTTCGGGCTCCGGTTCCGCCCTCATCCCCGGGACGCGGAAACGCTCGCCCGGCTCCATGCCGAGGTGGACCGGAACCTGCCCGGGATCGCGCCGTTGCCGGTCCGGATCCGGCGACGGAGCGAGCGCCTCGCCGAAGGGCGGCCAGAGGCTCTGCTTCGGGAAGCGCTCGCCTTCTGCGGCGCAAACTTCGACCGGAAGCTCTCCCCGCTCCGCCTCCACTGGATGTCCCCCGCCGAGTGGAGGGAGACCCCCACCGGGCCGACCCCCTTCTATCGCCACGACGGCGACGAGGGGGTTCTCTCGCTGCCGGAGGGTTTGCCGCTCGGCCCGCCGGAAGCGCGCCGCCTCGCCTGCCACGAAGGCTCCCCCGGCCACCACTTCCAGGCGGAGCTCGCCGCGGCGGCGTACCGGGAGACCGGCCTTCCGGAACTCGGAATCATCCCGCTCCACCACCCCCGCACCGCGGTATTCGAGGGGCTTGCGGCCGCCGCCGAACAGCTCGGCGCTCCGCCTGCTCCGGAAGCCGTTCTCGAACCGGTCGCGCTCGCGATCCTCGCCGGATACCTCGACGGGCAGCTCTCCCGGCTGGACGCGTTCCGCGCCCTGATGTTCGAGGCGCTGGTTCCCGACCCGCACGGGGTGCTCGACCACGCCGACCGGTTCGGCAGCTACGCGCTCGCACGGCCGGCGGCCGACCCGGAATTCGCCGCCGCGGTCGCCGAAGTCTTCCGGAATCCCACCGAGGAGCGGCTGAGCCGTGCGGTGCTCGAAGCGATGAGCCCGGCGGAGATGATCGGGCTGTTTCCCGGATAAACTCGCCCCCCGGAATGTTCAGGCGCTTCCTCCCCCTCTTCCTGCTGGTCGGCTGCGGCGAACCGACCCCCGAGCCGGAAACCCCGGCAGCCGCGGACATGACGATGATGGCGCACGGCGACCACTCCCCCCGCTACGGGGGCTACGTCTTCATGCACGGCGATCTTCATTTCGAGGTGGTGCTCGATTTCGAGGGCGAACACCGCATCTATTTTTCGGATGCCATGCGCGGCGAGCTGCCGGCAGCGGTCGCCGAAGAGGTCCGGGTGACGGTCCGCCGGCCCGATCAGGAGCCCGAGCCGATCCGGCCGGTCATCGACGAGTTCGGAGAGGCCTGGATCGCGAAAGGACGGCCGATCGAGACCGGGGAGACGGTGGCGGATGTGTATTTCCGCTTCGAGGGCTCGCCCTACGAGATCGAGGTTCCGTTCCTCATGGACGAGCCGATGGTGGATCCCCACACCGGCATGGAGATGCCGCGCCCGTAGTCGCCTGCTATTCGGTTCCGAGCGCCACGATCGGGTCCAGCCGCGACGCGCGTCGCGCCGGATACCAGCCGAAGAACACCCCGATCCCGGTCGCAAGCACAGTCGCTCCCACCGGGGCGATCCAGTGGATCAGCGTCCGCCAGCCCAGCATTTCTTCCACCAGAAGCGAAGAGAGTCCGCCGAGCAGGACACCCACCAGCCCGCCGAGCGCCGAAAGCGCCACCGCTTCGGCGAGGAACTGCCAGAGAACGTCCCGACGACGTGCTCCCACCGCCAGCCGGAGCCCGATCTCGCGGGTCCGCTCGGTGACGGCGAGCAGCATCACGTTCATGATCCCCACTCCGCCCACGATCAGCGAGACCGCCGCGAGGGCACCGAGGAGCAGGGTCATCGTGGAGGTGGCGCGGTTCAGGGTCCCCACCATCTCCTCGGAGGTGACCTCGTCGAGCCGGGGCATGGAGGCCAGGACGAACGCGGCGGCCGTGGTGTAGAGCCCCTGGGTCAGGGCGGAAGTCGCCTGGGTCCGCACCGTGAAGTCGTCGGGCAGACGGTTGCCGCGACGAAAGCTGTGAGGGGCGGCCGATTCGGGAGGCGGCGCGGACCGGGTGAGCTGGTGCCGCTCCCGCAGCAATTCGGCCACTTCGCGACCCACTGCGGAAGCGTCGCCGGCCCTCGAGGTGGCGATCGCGATCGCGTTCAGGTAGTCGCGGCCGGCCAGCTGCCCGGCCACCGGATACGGGATGATCGCGGCCTCCGCGAGGCGGCGGTCTTCGGTCTGATAGACCCCGCGCACCTCGAACTCGCGGTTGCGGATGCGGACGGTTTCGCCCACTGCGTCCCGGCCGGGGAACACTTCAGCCGCGAGCGGCCCGGAGAGCAGGATCGCCGCCACACCCTCCTCCACGTCGCGGGCGGTGAAATTCTCGCCGCTCGGAATGTGGAGCCGGTAGATGTCCGCCGCCTCTTCCGAAACACCGTGGATCGGCCCGAAGCCGTCACCGTATCCGGATTCCACCGCGATGCGCGTCTCGACCACCGGGGTCACCATCGAAACGCCTTCGATCCCGCGGATAGCCTCGGCATCGCCCACCGTGAGGGTGTCGGCACGGCCGAACCCGGAGGGGATGTTGATCGCATCCCCGCCGCGGATGTAGTTCCCGGCGCGCACCACCACGATGTTCGTCCCTGCCGAGCGGACATCGCTCGCCACCTCGGCGCGGGCACCCGATCCGAGAGCCGCCATGGTGATGACCGAAGCCACTCCGATGGTGAGTCCGGTGAGCGCGAGCGCGGTGCGGAGCGGGTTCGCGACCAGCGCCGAGCCCGCCGCGCGGAAAGGAAGGGGGGCTTCCATCAGGAGAAAGAGTCTATGCGTCGGCATCCAGCCCGGCCGGGCCGCGCCGGAGGGTGACATCGGCATATCGGGCGAGCCGCTCGCGGGGCACCCGGTCGGGATTTCCGACCGAGAGCCGGACGCGGGCATCCTCCATCTTTCCCGAGAGGGATGCGAGAAGCCCTTCGAGACGGTCCAGAAGGAAATGGACTTCGGCACGCGGGTCTCCCCCGCCGATCTTCCGGCCCCGGTGGACCGGTGTCACGCCCCGGATGCGGATGCCGTCCCCGGTCCGGGTCGCCTCGCGGGTGCCCTCGGCCTCGATGCGGCCATCCACCGGAAGAAACGGGGCCGGGACGCGCTCGAGATGGTGGCTCAGGTCTCCCGAGGCGGTGAGAAACGGTGGCCGCCGGTACTCGTCGCCGCAGTCTCCGGGAATCGGATCGAGCGCCGCAGCGAGAAGCTCCGACCGGGCCTCCTTGTCGAGGCTCCGCTCGAGAAGCTGCCTGTTTTCCAAGACATGGCCCGGCTCGCCCGGACGGGCACCGACGACCGCGGCGGCGACGAAGGGCTGCTCCAGCACGAAACGGCCGGCGACTCCCGCGATCGTGAGCCCGGTGCGGTCGGCGACCCACCGGGCGGTGACGAGGAGTTCCTGGAAGCGGTCCCAACCACCCGCTTCCCGGATGAATCGCCGGTATTTCATCTGGGACCAGGTGCGCGAATCGTCCATGACCGGGGCCGGCTGTCCGAGCCAGCGGTCGCTCAGGAAGCCGCCGGCGAGGGTTCCGTAGGCGAGAAGCCGGACTCCGTGGGTCTCCAGGACTTGCCGCATCGGCCCGAACGGGCGGCGATCGAGCAGCGAGAAGCAGACCTGGTTGGAGACGAGGGGGATGCCGCTTCTCAGGGCGAGGTCGAGATGGGCGGCATCGAAGTTCGTCACCCCGAGGTGGAGGATGCGCCCCTCTTCGCGGAGATCCGCAAGATGATGGAGGCAATCCAGCCAGGCCGGATCGGCGTAGCTCCAGGCGTGGAACTGGAGGAGGTCGAGCCGGCCCACGCCGATGCGTTCCAGCGAACGCTCGACCGCCTCCCTGACTTCCTCGCGGGTCGAGGCACCGGGTGGCGGAACCCACTTGGTCAGCACCCGGACCTCCTTCCGGAGTCGCTTCAGCGCTCCGGCGAGGAGCTCGGCCGATCCGTAGTGGTCGGCCACGTCGAACGTGAAGCTCCCGGCATCCACCAGCGCTTCGAGCGAGCGGGCGGCCCCGGCGGCAGAAAGCTCCACCCCGCTCCGCTCCTGATCGGCCACCTGCCAGAGGCCGGTCACCACCCGGGAGATTTCGAGCTCCGGACCCAATTGGATGGTCGGGGTCACTGGTCGGGCAGTGTCCGGAAAATCCGGTCGGTGTCCACCCCGCGGCGACGAAGCGCCGCCATTTCGCGGAAGAACAGGAGGCCGGCGAGCCCCATGACCACGAGCCACACCGGGGTCGAGCGGAAATACCAGGCGCTCGCTTCCGCAGTGAGATCGCGGTAGGCGTGGATCACGAGAAAGAGGCCAAGCAGTCCCGCGCCGGCGATCCCGACCACCCGCCGGCTCGCGGGGCCGAGGATGGTGATTTCGGCGGCGAGCGCCGGGTTCCTCGAGGGGAGCGCCCAGAGCGAAAGGCAGATCAGGGCGAAATTGACGAGCATCGAGATCACCAGGATGTCGATGCCGAGGAAGAAGTCTCCGGCAAAATGGCTTCCCAGGATGCCGACGGTGGCCATCAGGCCGCTCAGCAGGATGGCGACCCACGGGGTGCGTCGCTTCGGGTGCACGGTGGCGACAGCCCGCGGGAAGACACCGTCGCCCGCCCAGGCGAACATCATCCGCGAGACGGCGAGCAGCATCGCCGGAAGATCGTTGATGAGCGCGACCGCGGCCCCGGCGAGGATCGCCGCCGTTGCCGTCGCCGGGAGCATCAGGCCGAGCAATCCAGGAGCGGTCAGGTCGCGGATCGCGGATTCGGCGGCGACGTGCGACCAGGGGACGGCGTGGTACATGGCGGCGGTGAACAGGAAATAGAACCCTCCCACGCTCAGCATGGTCAGGGCCACCGCGAGGGGCAGGTTCCGACGGGGGTTCCGGGCTTCCCCGCCCGCCTGGGCGATGGAGTCGAAGCCGATGAAGGTGGCAAAGAGGAGCGCCGACGCGGTGAGAAAGGGGAGGATGCGGAGCGGCGGATCGGGTGGCACCGGCGGGATCGCGCGCCCTTCGGTCCTCATCAGGGCGGCGGCGAAGTCCGTGTGGTCGAAGGCGAACCCGGCCACGATCACGACCGCGCCCAGGCCGAACATCAGGAACATCATCGGGTTCAGCGTCCGCTCGTAGAGCCGGAGCCCGCGGATGTTCACGAGCACGAAGGTCCAGAGGAACAGGAGGGCGAGAATGACCCGCACCGGTCCCTGGTCGAGCGCCGTGCCGAGTCCGCTCCAGCCGAGGGTGAGCGCGGTGTCCCGTACGAAGGGGATCAGCAGGTACGAGACCACCCCGATCGCGATCGAAAGCCCGAACCACTGCGAGAAGCTCGCGACGAACCCCCAGAACGGGCCGAGCGCCCGGCTCGCATAGACATAGCTTCCCCCGGCCCGCGGCATGGCGGTCCCGAGGCTCGCGTAGGCGAGGGCGGCCAGCAGCGCGGGGAGGGCGGCCAGCATGTAGGCCGGCAGCACGTGCGGCCCGATGTCCGGGACGCTGCGGTGGATGGCGAACGGGATCACGTAGATCGCCGCCCCGAGCATGGAGCAGACCCCGGTGGCGGTGAGCCCGACGAGGCCGAGACTCCGGGAGAGCCCGGGACTCGCCGCCTCCGGTCCCGCGCCCTGCATGGCTGCGGATGCTAAGCCCCCTCGGGCGGATACACTGCGAAATCCGTCCCGCCTTCCGAAACAAGGAGCGTCTTCATGCGCGATTCGAGATTCTCCCCGAGATTCTCCTCACTGCTCGCCGGCGGCCTCATCCTCGCCGCCCTCGCCTGTGGTGCTCCGCCGCCCGAAGAGGAAGCGCCGCCTCCCGGCAACGCCGACATGGTGCATCGCATCCTGCCGAACCCGAACCCGGTGGTCCTCACCCGGTGGGCGGACCTTCCCGATGGGCGGACCTGGGGATCCACCGCCGGGGTGGACATCGGCCCGGACGGCCACGTCTGGGCATACGACCGCTGCGGTGCCAACGCGCTCGCCGGCGGCTGCGAGGAGAACCCGGATGTGCATCCGATCCTGAAGTTCGACCGCCACACCGGCGAAGTGCTGGCCCAGTTCGGCGCGGGACTGTTCGTGCTGCCCCACGGCCTCCACGTGGACGACGACGGGAACGTCTGGGTGACCGATTCCCAGGGGAACGAAGCGGGCACCAAGGGACATCAGGTCATCAAGTTCACCCCGGAGGGCGAGGAGCTGATGCGGCTCGGAATCGCCGGCCAGCCGGGGACCGGACCCGGCCAGCTCCACGAACCGTGCGACGTGATCACCGCGCCGAACGGCGACATCTTCGTCTCCGACGGCCACAGCGGCCAGAACCCGGATCCACCGGAAGGGCGCACCGGACGCATCCTCAAGTACGACCCGGAGGGCAACTTCATCAAGGAATGGGGGGTCATCGGCTTCCGTCCCGGTGAGTTCCGCACCCCGCACGGCATCGATTTCGACTCCGAGGGGCGGCTGTTCGTCGCCGACCGCGGGAACCACCGGATCCAGATCTTCGACCAGGACGGCAACCTGCTGGACATCTACTACCAGATGGGGCGGATCAGCGGCCTGTTCATCACCGATGACGACACCCTCTACGCGATCGATTCGGAATCCACCGAGACCAACCACTACGGCTGGATGAACGGCATCCGGATCGGGCCGACCAGCGAGGACCGGGTGACCGCCTTCATCCCGCCGCACATCCCGAGCGAGGGCCGCGTCCTCCAGGGAGTCGCCGGCGAAGGGGTCGCGGTGGACGCCGACGGGAACGTGTTCGTCGCCGAAGGGCCGGCTTCGCGTCCGTTCGCCGGGGGCGGCTTGACCAAGTACGAGCGCGCCCCGGAGTGAGCCTCAACGAACTTCGTGGGGCGGGCAGACGGTGAATACCAGATCCCGCCGGCGGATTCGGTAGGGCTCCCGCGCCAGCGGAGTCACGACGAAGTTCTCCCCCTGCGGATAGTCGCTGCGAAACGCCCGGGCGGGGCGGCCGTCCATCTCGTCCGGGTTCAGCTTGCACTCGACGAGGTCCACCCGGTCGCGGGAGCGCCGGATCACGAAGTCCACTTCGCGGCCCGCCTTGTCCCGCCAGTAGAAGATCCGGTCGTCCGGATGCCGGAGCCGAAGCGAATCGAGCACGAGGTGCTCGAAGAGAACCCCGCGGTCTTCCGCGCGCAGGCTGTCCCATCCCTTCTCGCGGGTCACGAACCCGGTATCGAACGCATAGCACTTGGGCCGGGCGACGATCTCGCGTGAGCCTCCGGCGTGGAACGGCGGGAGCAGGTGTATGGCGTGCGCGATCTGAAGCGCCTCCAGATACGCCTTGACCGTGGGCTGGCTGAGTTCCGCGCGACGGGCGAGGCGAGCGACCTGGAGCTGTCCGCCACTTTGACGCAGCAGGATCCGGAGCACCGCGAGGAAGCCCACCCGGTTCCGGACGCGGAACAACTCGAGGATGTCCCGGGCGTAGAAACTGTCCACCCACTCCGCGAACAGGAGATCCTGCTTTTCCGTCTGGAGCAGGGCTTCCGGCAAGCCGCCATGCAACAGGCGACGGTCGAGGTCCGGAACACCGAAGGGGTCCGCGCACTCTTCCCACAGGACCGGCAGGAGAACCACCGATTCCTTGCGGCCGGTGAGGGCATCGCGAAATTTTCCGGTGGCGGCGAGGGTGGAAGAACCGGTAGCCAGGATCCGGGTGCCGGGGTACTCATCCGCCGCGATCTTGAGCACGAGGCTCGGGTCGGCGAGGCGGTGGACTTCGTCCAGTACGAGCGTCGTTCCCGCCGGGTGGCCGCTCAGGAAAAGCTCCGGATCGGCGAGCGCCCGGGCGGTTGCCGGGAGTTCGCAGTTCGCATGCACCGCGTCCGGGAGCATCCGGGAGAGCGTCGTCTTGCCAACCCGGCGTACCCCGGAGAGCCAGACGATGGGACGCCGGGACCAGGCGCGCTTCAGCCGATCCAGCCAGAGATTACGACGAATCACGATGGCTATTTTATTTTTGGACCGTCCTGAATACAAATAGGAATCTGTCATTTCCTCGCGGTAGAGTCGCCTCGTGGTGCATCGAGCGAAGAACCCGTTCCGGCCGGGTGCCGGCACGGTTCCGCCGAAACTCACCGGACGCGACCCGGAGATCGCCCAGGCGCGCGCGATGCTCGCCACGCTGGCCGAAGGGCAGCCACCGCCGGAGGGGAAGCTCTACTTCGGGCCGCGTGGCAACGGAAAAACGGTCCTGTTGGCGAGAATCGCGGACGAGGCGCGTCGTCTCGGGCTGCGGACGGAGCGATTCCCGGTTTCGGCGTTTCGGACTCACGAGGCGCTGCGCGACACACTCGGGGAGAACGCTGGTGCCACCGGCGCGGTGACCGCGAACCACATCCCGAAGCTCTTCGCGTCCTGGGTCCAGGCAGCGCCCCGCCCCCTCGTGATCCTGGTGGACGAGATCCAGACCATCCCGCCCGATGTGGCTCGCGCCTTCCTGGGCGCGGTCCAGGAAGCCGCCACCGATGCGCTCCCCTTCTGTTTTCTGGCGGCCGGAACGCCCGATGCTCCCAGGAGACTGCGAAAAGCGGGCACCTTCACGGAGCGCATGTTCGAGCAGGTTCCCGTGGGCCGGCTCGATCGCGCTGCGACCACCCAGGCGCTCGATGCCCCCGCCACCGAATCCGGCCTTCCTTTCGGGGACGAAGCCGTCGCGCTCCTTGCGACCCGGTCTCTTGGTTACCCCTACTTCATCCAGTTGCTGGGCAGCGCCGCGAGCGTCAGGAATGCGGATCGCATCACGCCGGATCTGGCCGCCAAGGGCGTATCAGCCGCCGAACCCCGCATCCAGCGCTTTTATTCCCAGCGGTGGAGTGAAGCGCGGGGACATGGAGTGGATCATGTCCTTCTGCCACTCGCCGAGCTCCTCCCGGCGCATCCGGGTCAACTCGACGACGAACAGCTCGACCGGGTGCTCGCCTCGGCCAAAAGCCCGATGAGCCGCGCCGATCTCCTCGACACCCTCACGGATCTGGGAGTTCTCTGGGAGACCCCTTCGGGCGGTTGGGAAATGGGAATCCCGAGCTTCGCCGACTACGTGCTGCGCCGAAGCAGGAGACCGTCCTGATCCGCGATCCCGCCGCCGGACTGCTCAATCGCTGACCGCGGGCGGCTTCCCGATCAGCTCCACCTGCTCGGCGACGGCGGCGCGGGCGAGCGCCCGGTCGAGCGTCGCGAGTACGCCCCGGCTGCGCTTCGCCAGTTCGAGGTAGAGCGCGTCGTAAAGGCTCAGTTGCCGTCGCAGCGCCAATCCGAACGTCGCATGGATATCCGAACGGTCGTCGGTCTGAAGGGGAAGCGTCGCGAGCGATGCGATGTGGTCCGTCAGGTCCGTCCCGGAAAGACGGCCGCGCCGGTGGGCGACGAGCAGGGCATTCCGGATTTCAAGGTGAAAGATCGGGGGCGTGATGCCGGGCTGATGCTCGAGCCGCTCCCGCACCCGGTAGTCATCCGTCTCGTCTTCGAGAAACCAGGCGCAAACGACGGAAGCATCAACTACCAGCGGGTTCACGAAAGACCTTCACGCCGGGCAGCCAGCATTTCGGAAAGCGTCATGCGAATCGGCTTCTTCCCGGCCAAGTACCGCTCGAAGCGATCCATGGCCTTTTTGCGGGCTTCCGCCTCCACATCCTGGTCGGGGACAAGCCGCAACGTCGCACGCCCGTATCTCGTGATGAGCACCGTCTCCCCAGCTTCGACCCAGCGAAGCACTTCGGCGGTGCGCGCCTGAAATTCGGTCGCTGGAATTTGCCGGGTCATCGTTTGTCGGTAGGGCGCTCGGAAGGAGAATCCGACGAGCGCGTGACCGGAGAGAGACGGGCGACGGGACGGCCTCTCCGCGTGATTCGGATCACCTCGCCGAACTCGACCTGGCGGGAAATCCGTCCCCAGTCGGATCGCAGTTCGGTGATGGAAATGGTTCGCACGGGCATGATTTAACTGCTGATTCTAACCGGTTGGAAACGCGCAACCTGCAATTTCATCGTTCGAACGGATCACATCCCCCAGACAGTGATCCGCTTGCCGGCGTGGCTTTCCTCGCGGCGGAAGACCTTCTCGTCCCAGGGCCGCTTCGTGTCCAGATCGAACACCACCAGGTGCCCACTCTCCGCATCGCAGCGGTCCATGTATCCCGCCGCCTGCTCCAGACCCTCCGTCACCGCGCGCTCTGCTCCGCGTCGCGCCAGCTTGCACTCCACTACGTACCGGAACACGCCGTCCCCCGTCGGATCCGGCCAGCGGATCAAAAGATCAGCTCGCCCCGCGCCCAGCGGCTGTTCCCGGTGGATCCAGCCGCCGCCGTTCACCACCCGGTGCAGGAAGGAATGCAGAAGCAGTTGCGGCCCCGCCTCGTAGCTGCCGAAGCTCTCGACCCAGTGCTCCGAGTTCTCCCGGAACCAGTCCTGAAACGCTGCCATCAGCTTCTCCATGTCGAGCCGGCCGTCCTCCACGTACCAGGCCGTCTCCGCGGCCATCGCCCGTTGCGCCCGCGACGCCACCACCCGCGGAACGACCTCGGAGTAAATCGGGTTGGCGATGCGGATCGGATCGTCCAGCGCCACGAGGCCCAGGTCGCGCACGTAGTCCAGATCCTCGTCGGTGATCGCGTCTCCGAAATCCCCGCTCAGGATCGGCTCGATGACCCGGCGCACCCGCTCCTCCGAGAGCCTCGCCCCCAGGTTGGCCAGATGTGTCGCCCGGCTCCCGATCAACCGCTCCCGGGCTTCGAAAATCTGCGACTCGCGGATAGAACGCGTGCGGTCCCGGCCCTCCGGGCTCTCGAAACAGGCTTCATGAGCCAAGGCGTTCACAAGCCACGGCTGGCCCCGCGTCTCCCTCCACAGGGAAGCAAGCGCCTCCTCGTCGAATTCCTGGCCGGTCTCTTCGGTGTGCTGGCCGAGCAGATCCCGGATATCCGCCTCCGTGAGATCTCCGAGCCGCAGTGACTTCGCCTTGATGTTGAAGGGGCTCCCCTGCACCCCCGACGCGCGGTAGTCCTCAACATCCCGGAGCCCGCACAGAATCACGCTCTGCGGAAAGTTCTGCGGACGGCTCGGGTACCCGGCACGGAGCTGCGACAGCAGGGACAGCAACGGATTCCCGGTCAGTGTGTCCACCTCGTCCAGCAACAACACGAGCGGTCGCGGATCGGCCGCCGCCCACCGCGACAGCGCTTCGGTCAACTGGTCTCCCGGCCCTGCGATCCGCAGCGCTTCCGCCACGGCGGTCGCCGCGGCTTCGTCGCCGAGCGTCTGAAAGGCCTGACGCCGCAACACCGAAAGCACATCCCGCATCGCCCGCTCCACATCCCCGTCGGCGGTCCGGCCGGACTCGAGGCTCGCATGGACGCACCGGTACTCCCCCTCGGAACCCGAGTTCAGCACATCCCGGAGCGCCAGCAGGGTGGAGGTCTTCCCGGTCTGCCGAGGCGCGTGCAGGACGAAGTACGACCGCTGCCGGACCAGACCGAGAATCTGAGCGAGATCCACCCGGGCAAGCGGTGGGATGGCGTAGTGCTGCTCGGTGTCCACCGGCCCCATGCGATTGAAGAAACGCATCAACATCAAGTATCGCACTCCCGCGCCGACAATCTCGCCGAGGCGCGGTAGAGTCGCCTCGTGACGCATCGAGCGAAGAATCCGTTCCGGCCCGGTCGGGGCACGATGCCGCCGAAACTCACCGGACGCGACGCGGAACTCGGTATTGCCGATCGCCTGATCCACGATCTCGCCGCCGGACGGCCGCCTCCGCAGGATCTGTTGCTCTTCGGGCCGCGCGGCAACGGCAAGACGGTCCTGTTGGCGCGCATCGCGTCCATCGCACGCGATCGGGGCATGCGGGTCGAAGATTTCCCGCTCTCGGAAATGGAGGACCGGCCCGGTCTGGTTCGCCTGATGCAGCAGTGCGCCGGGAGAAGCGGTGCCCGCGTGACGGGAGCGAGTCTCGGGGCGTTCGGAATCACGAGCGAACCGGGATGGCGGGAAGAGGATATCCAGAAGTTGCTCTTCGTGTGGATCCGCCGGGAACCGGCACCGCTCGTCATCGTTGCCGACGAATTGCATGCGGTGAAAGCGGCGGTCGGAGCCTCCTTCCTGAATGCGGTGCAGGCGGCGAAGCGCGAGGAGTTGCCGTTCCTGCTGGTGGCTGCGGGAACTCCGGACACCCCCTCGCACTTGAGGAACATGGGAACCCACAACGAAAGGGGATTCGAGCAGGTCCGCATCGGAAGACTGGACCGAGTCGCCACCGTCACCGCACTCGCCGACCCGGCTGCCACTTCCGGAAGACCCTTCACGCCGGACGCAGTCCATCTGGTGGCGGAGGAATCCCAGGACTATCCGTACTTCATCCAACTGCTCGGGAGCACCGTGTGGGAGGTGGGAGAACACGGAGGAGCCGCTCGCATTGCGGAGCCGGAGGCGCGCTCCGGCATCGCCACGGCGCGGGAGAAGATCGCACGCTTTTACGGCGATCGCTACATGGAAGCGGTGAAAAACCGGGTGGATGCCGCCCTCGGCCCCGTCCTCGCGCTCGTAAGCGGGAACGGTGGTCAGGTCGGCTACGAGGCGCTCCGCTCCGTACTGCGCTCGGTCGCCTCCGGGAACCCCGCCGAGCCGGACGAGGTCGCGCTGCTCGAAACGCTCAGCGACCTCGGGGTGATCTGGGAAACCGTGGACGACCGGTGGGAGGCCGGAATCCCGAGCTTCGCCCGCTACGTCCTCAAGCGGCGCGCTTCGGCGAAGCCACCAGGCTGATCCGGCGACGAGACTCGCCGCCAACCCGAATGGTTCGTTATCCGAACCGGAAAAACTTTCCAGAAGTTGGGGACCAACTCATTCGCCGGGTTCCGGCACCCGGTATTCGACGAGCGCCGGACGGCCCCGGATGTCCACAACACGGATCACGCGCTCCTGGCCTTCCGCGTCTTTCAACCGTAGTTCTTCACCGGGAGTGAAGGGAACAGGCTGAGTCTTTCCGCCGTTCACCGCGATGGGGGACGCGTAGAGGTACGTTCGTTCGAGCGGGTCGCGGATCGGATTGATCCATCCGGAGAGTCCCGGAACGGAACCCACAGGGTCGAAGAAAACCACGGAACCCCCACGGGTGTGGGGTGCCAGCCCCAGATACAGGGAGCCCTCGTCCGGTATCCAGCCCTCGTGCACGCAGGCGCGGAACCCGTCCCGGGCCGCAAAGACCGTCATGGGGAGGTGTGTCGCATGCAGTTCGATGCTCGCCATGCCGTCTTCGTCGGTGATCGCGCGCTTCCATGTCCCGTCGGGAAACAAGACCAGCAACACGACATCGCTTACCGGGGCGCTCCCGGATCGGGCGACAACGACGCTCCGAATGCCGTTTCTTCCGGCGAGCGTGGCGCGTCGGACCGTTACGGTAAATCCACCGGAGACGGAAAACTCCGGTTCCGCGAGGCCGGCGTTCAGACAGCGGCGGGTCATATCGTAGGTTCCGGTACCCGCGCGTTCGATGTAGTCGCCCAGATACAGCGGTTCCGCAAGCAGAGGATTCGGCGGGAACGATCCGTGCGGCTGTTTCAGTTGCTCGGGAGTCAGGTGCGGAGTCAGGCTGCCGGGGTTCCAGATTTCCAGACGGTCGGCGAACAGCGAGATCTGGACGCTTCCGGTGTTCGCGTAGTCCCGGTGAGCCACGGCGTTCACGATGGCTTCGGTAATGACTTCCCTCGGGATCTCGTACGTGGAAGGAGCCCGGATGCTGTCGGCGCGATCGCCCACGTGGAGGGCGATCTTGCTCAGGACGAAATTCACGGACTGATCAACCAGATCAAAGAGATTCCCATCGAACCGCTGGAGAGCGGGGATCGGTTTGACCACATGCCGTCCATGGAAGTGGGCGCAGGAGACACCCGAAGAGATCAGGAATCGCTGCGGGGATTTGCCGAAGAGCAGGATCGCTGCGTTGGTCATGCGTCCGTTTCTTCGTAACTTCAGGTGATCGAGCAGAGATTCCGGCGATGCGCTCTCCGGCAGCGGAAAGTTGCGAACGCGACGGGCCGTGCGCACGAACTGGCGCATCCGCTCGAAGTCGAGGTCGTCCAGCGTTGCCCCATCGCAGAGCGTGGCATCGAATGGCCCGGAATGAAGAAGGCCCTTTCCTTTGAGGTATTCCACTGCTGCCGCGTAGAGCCCGTTTTGCAGCTCATCGATGCTGTCGAAACTCCTCCGGATGAGTCCCGATTCAGCCTTCTGGATCAGGTTCGCCATCTTCGGTTGCCGCCCGTCGCGACCTCCAGCCTTCAGGAAGATCAAGCTGTGTTTGCCGAGTGCCGTAGCCCGATCGAACTCCCGTTCTGTCGGCGAAATCCCCTCCTCGTCCTCGCTACCGTAGAGTTGGCCGAATAGGCCGACATAGATGTCGCAACGCTCCACTTCGTCGAGCCACAGCTCGTTGGGCCTTCGGTCGATGGCGGGGACATCCTCGAACAGGAACACGTCGAAGAACCGGCGCATCAGGTGATCTCCGCGGAGATAATCGCGAAGCGCAGCTCGCTCGGCGGCGAACTCGCTCTGGACGCTGCTGATGAAGATGCGGTTCACGATCCCGTCGCCCTGCCTCCGGCGGTCTGTGGCTGGATCAGTCTAGTCCACCGGTTGCGTCGTACCCACATCGTCCCTTACCGATGAATGCGCCGGGGCATCGCTCGTTGGCAGAACCCGCCCCTGCTACGGTGTTCGGATGCGGACGATCACCGAGCGCCAACTCCGTGACGATCCCGGAGCCGTTCTCCGGGAAGTGCAGGCAGGGGAGCGCCTCGTGGTCACCCGGAACGGGATGCCGGTGGCCGAGCTGAGGCCGGTGGCCCCTCGTCGGTTTGTGCCGCGGAGTCTTCTTCAGGAGGCCGCCGCGTCCGCGCCACGCATCGATGCCGAGCGGTTCCGGGCCGACCTCGACGCGCTCGTGGATCCGGCTGTCGGGATCTGAGGTATCCCGGCAGCCACAGGTTTCGGGCAGTGGCCGCGTTTTGATCGACACATCCGTCGTCATTGACCTGCCCCTGACAGATGGCGACGACCGCCGCCAGAAACCGCGATCTCGGCCATCACACTCGCTGAGCTTGCCGCAGGTCCGCACGCCACATCGGACGAACGGGAGCGCGGGCGGCGGCAGGATCGCTTGCAATGGGCCGCCTCTACCCGGGATCCGCTTCCGCTCGATGCGGATGTTGCCCGAGCCTACGGTCGTATCTACGCCGCGTTGCGCGGGAGAGGTCGAACCAGTCGCCGCCGGCTCGCCGACCTTTTGATCGCAGCGACCGCACTGGCCCATGGTCTGCCGCTGTTCACTCGGAACCCAGCAGACTTCGCGGGAATGGAAGACCTCGTCGAGATTCGGAGCGTGTAACCGCGAGCCCGTGGACGGAACCTCGCCGGTCCCGCTGCTTCCTCCGGTCGCGGAGATCCGAGGTGTCGATTGCGTAGTACCGGGGACGTCCGGGGGGCCGGCTGCCCGGAATCTCTCGGCATCCAGCCAATCCCGGAGATCGCTCTGGTAATACCCGGCAAACACTCGGTTCAGCTTGAATACTGCGGGGAGCGTGCCGTCCCATAGTCCCGCGAAAAGCGGAAGGCCCGCCGCCCCGGAGGGCGGCGGGCCAGGTGGTTACCCGCTAGAGGGAGAGTTCCCTAGAAGCTGAAGCGGGCGCTGAGGCCGATGGTGCGACCCTGGATCCACTCGATGGTCTTCCGGAAATCGTTTCCGGCATTGATGGTGAAGTTGGTCTCCGCCACGTTGTTGAACGCGTTGAAGATATCCACCATGACTTCGAGATTGCCGAAGTCGCCGATAGCGAAGGACTTGTCCACCCGGAAGTCGAGGATCTGGACGTTGTCCGACCGGTTCTGATCCTGATTGCCGAGGAAGATGTACTGCGAGCCCACGTTGGGGATGGCAAGCCGCAGCCTCGGTGCCCACTGGAAGCCACTGACGAGGCGCAGCGTGCCCGCGACACCGATGTCATAGGGCATGACGTAGCGACCAGCCGCCTTGAACTGCCAGTTGGTCAGATCCTGGATCAGCGGGACGGAGCCGTACTGGTAGTTCGGGCCGACATCAACCGGATCGGTAGTCAAGGGGCTGCCGCTCACAGAGGCAGGATTCCGCCCCTCATGACGCCACTGGTAGTCGAAGTAGGCGTTCCAGAAGAAGTTGTTCCGGAACCGCTTGTTCAGACCCGCAGAAATCGTGGTCCAGTTGTAGGCAGTGAACTCGTCCGGCCAGTTGGTCCACTGATTCCGGCTGTTCGGGACACCGTCGGGTAGGCCGTTGATGGTGATACTCGTCCCGCCGAAGCCCGCGGAGTCGCAAGCTGCCGGGCACGGGATCGTCTGGCTGTTGGTGAGCGTTCCGATCCGTGCGACGTTCAGAGCACCATAGTCACCGGTCTGCCTCTTGTGCACGAAGGACACCCGCGCGCCGAGGTCGGCACCGATCTGGTGCTCGGCCGAGACGCTGACCTCGTCCACGTAGGGCTGGTAGGTGTCGGGATCCACATCGGTTCCGACGGGCTTCGTGCGCGCGACACCGAGGCCGGCACCGGTGCTGCCACTGACCCGCTCGCCAAGCTCACTCACACCGTCGAACAGGCCGTTCTGGTTCTGGTCGAGGAACTTGTACTGGACGTTCTTGTTGCCACCCGGGTTGGCGGAGGCCCAGCCGCTATCCATGTTGAAATAGTAGCGGCCATAATAGCCCTTGACCACGCTCCGGCCCTCGCCGGTCACGTCGAGGGTGAAGCCCACC
This sequence comes from Vicinamibacteria bacterium, assembly GCA_965215615.1. Lineage (GTDB taxonomy): Bacteria > Acidobacteriota > Vicinamibacteria > Marinacidobacterales > Marinacidobacteraceae > CBDATA01. The sequence goes on from OZ244068.1 coordinate 213,451, forward strand.
CGCGGGGCGAGGTTCCACCAACTGATGACGTTACTGTTGGCCGGCACGACACCGCCCTCACCGAAGAGGAGTGGAAGCGCGGCCGCCACGTTCGCGTCGATGTCGGCGATCTCCCGGACACAACCGAGAGCCGCATCGCACGTACCACCCGGAGTGTTGTTCGACTCCAGATACCCGATCCGCTGGCTACCGAAGCGCACGCCGGCGTTCACCGTCAGGCGATCGTTGAGAGTCCAGACATCCTGGACGTAGAAGTCGATGTGGGTGTTCCGGTCGTAGTTGAAGTTCGGGACGCTCCAGAAACGGATCTCGTCCACGTTGAACGGCCGCGGCGGATCCTGAGAACTGTTGTCCTGGTAATAGACCGCGCCGGAGTTGGAGTTCCAGCCGAACTGCTCCTCGTCGATCTGCATGTCCCAGCCGAACTTGAAGTCGTGGCTTCCGGAGCCAGTGGGGAGGTAGTAGTTGAACTGGCCAGTGGAGTGCGGCTTCCAGCGGTTGAAAGTGAAGACCTCGAAGCCGGCACCCGAGAGCACGCTGGTACCGGTGTCGATGCGGGATGGGTTGGTCGCGGGATCCACGGCGGGAACCATCGGCCAGCCGAACCCGAAGTGGTTCACCTGGATGTTGCTGTAGAGCCGGTCACTCCAGACCCGTTGCCACTCGGCCTTATGCAGCCAGGTCCAGGAATCCTGAGCACGGATGGACTCGGCCGGAGTCGTGCGAGAGAGGCCCCGGAAAGGCTTCTGCTTGAGCGACCAGTGGTGGAAGGTGATGAACTGGTCCGCATCGGTGATCTGCCAGTTGGCCTTCACCGTGAACATGTCGAAGTCGCCAAGGTCGGTAGCCACTTCCTCCGGCACACCGGAAATGATCCGGTCGATGACGAAACGGTTGTAGGCCGCATAAAACCACGCCTTGTCGCGGACGATCGGGCCGCCGAGGTCGAGGTGGTACTCGTAGAACTGGGTCACCGGGGCGGAGGTGCCGCCGCGGCTCTCGAGGTCGGAGGTGATGTTGTCGGCGATCCAGTCCGGGGGCTCGTAGGCGAAGTGCTCGGTCCCGGAGAATTCGTTACCGCCGCTCTTCCACACCGCGTTCACGGTGGCACCCGGAGTGTTCGTTTCCACATCGGCGCCCTGCGCGGACACCTGGAACTCGCCGATCGCGTAGAAGTCGTAGTAACCGCCCGCGCCGCCGGTGCCCTCGGTGGAGTTCACGCCGTCGTTGATGATCCGGTTCTGGCTGCGAACACCGAAGGTCTCGTAGCCGGACTGCTGGCTCTTGTGAGACCCGCCCACGTCGTAGCCGCGCATCCGGACACCCGGGCTCTGCTGGAGGACCGCCCACATGTCGGTTGCCGAGGGGACATCTTCGAGCTGCGTGGTGTCGAAGGTGGCCGAAACGCCGGTGGTCTTGACGTCCACCACAGGCGATTCACCGGTGACGGTGACCGTCTCGGCCACGGTCGCGATGTCCATGTTGGCGTTGATCTCGAAAGTCGAACCGCCGACCACCGTCACATCCTCGAACACGACGGTCTGGAAGCCACCAAGCTCGAACATGAGGTTGTAGCTGCCACCGACGAGCTGCGCGAACCGGTAGGAACCGTCCACGTCGGTCGTCGCGAGACGGGGAGCCACCAGTTCATCGGAGGTCAGGGTCACGGTCACTCCGGGGAGAGCCAGACCCTGCGAGTCCATGGCAGCGCCCTCAAGGCGTCCGTAAATCTGCTGGGACAGGGCCGCGCTCGGCCATGCCACCAGCAGCGAAAAGAGAATCAGTCTTTTCATGCTGCTGGGTCCTCCTTGGGAATCGGAAGCATGGAAATTGTTGCTCTCACCATTCAGCAACCACCGGACCACGGCCAAATCACGGATCCGCCCATGCTGCCCGATGGAAATCAAATCATTGAGAACAGATGACTTCTGAAACGCGAACCAAGAATGTCACTCCGTGGAAGCGGACCTCTGATCCAAGTTTCCGAAGTTGAGCCGGGGAGTATCTTGAATTTCGTAGAGGCTGTCAACCGCGGCGAGCCGGGCGCGGGGACCTGCTACCGGAGCCTCCGGAAGAAGTCCGTCTCGCTCGTGGCCCCGGTGGCCGCGGCCACGACGGCTTCGTCGGAAGCGGCGGCGAGGTCCTTCATGCGCTCCGCCGGCCAGTCGGCCGACGAAACCCCGATGTTCCGGGAAGCCAGCATCGTCCGCACCAGCGCCGCACGCCCTTTCGCACGCCCTTCCGCGAGCGTCGCGCCGAGCAGCGGATCGTCCTCGGAGCGGGTTCCCTCGCGGTCACCGAGCACCCGACCCACCCGTCGCAGCACTTCGGTCGTGGTCGCCGAGATCGTCTTCTCGTTCAGGGCGCGGTGGATTTCGATCGCCGTCCAGCCCGGAAACGCCCGGCTCGCTTTCGATTGGACGAAATGGCCTTCCTCCAAGAGATATATCCGTAGCTCCGGCCGGAGTCCCGAGCGCCGCCGCGGGAACTCCGCATCCGGAACTTCCACCCAAAGCTCCGGAAAGCCCCACTCCTCGTACAGCTTCGCCTTGTCGCGCCGGGTGTCCCGGGTGATGTCCACCTCCAGCACCACGTCCGGATACGGATCCCTCCCGACGCTCAGAAACCTCCCGTTCCCGGACACTCGCGAAGGATCCAGGAAGATCAACTGATCGGGGCACATGACGCGCACGAAACCGGTTGCCGGGTTCCGCACCCGGAGCTGGCCCGAGCCGCCGAAGGCCATGGGAGCACCCCGCACCATCGCGATCTGTTGCGCGAGGACGGCGAGACGCACTCCCGGCTGCTCGTGGGTGAGGCTCGGCCCATCCTCTGCCATCCAGGCGAGACCCGACTCCGAATCGAAGAACTCGATCTTGCGGTCGTCTTCCGGGAGCGCGTCGTACTCGGCGAGCGTCATCCGCTGCGACACGCAACCCGCGAACTCCAGCTCCGAAACGGACGACCAGCGCGAACGGCGACGCGCCCGCTTGGAGGCCCTTTGGGGGGCCTTTTGTGGAGCTACGGCCGTCTCCATCGCTACCGGAGCCTCAGGAAGAAGTCCGCCTCGCTCGTGGCACCGGTGGCCGCGGCCACGACGGCTTCGTCGGAAGCGGCGGCGAGATCTCTCATCAGGTCTGCCGACCAGCCAGCCGACGAAACCCCGATGTTCCGCGAAGCCAGCATCGTCCGCACCAGCGCCGCACGCCCTTCTACGAACCCTTCCGTGCGTCCTTTCGCGAACCCTTCCGCGAGCGTCACGCCGAGCAGCGGATCGTCCTCGGAGCGGGTTCCCTCGCGGTCGCCGAGCATCCGCCCCACCCGTCGCAGCACTTCGGTCGTGGTCGCCGAGATCGTCTTCTCGTTCAGGGCGCGGTGGATTTCGATCGCCGTCCAGCCCGGAAACGCCCGGCTCGCTTTCGATTGGACGAACTGGCCCTCCTCCAAGAGATAGATCCGAAGCTCCGGCCGGAGTCCCGAGCGCCGCCGCGGGAACTCCGCATCCGGAACTTCCACCCAAAGCTCCGGAAAGCCCCACTCCTCGTACAGCTTCGCCTTGTCGCGACGGGTGTCCCGGGTGATGTCCACCTCCAGCACCACGTCCGGATACGGATCCCTCCCGACGCTCAGAAACCTCCCGTTCCCGGACACTCGCGAAGGATCCAGGAAGATCAACTGATCGGGGCACATGACGCGCACGAAACCGGTTCCCGGGTTCCGCACCCGGAGCTGGCCCGAGCCGCCGAAGGCCATGGGAGCACCCCGCACCATCGCGATCTGTTGCGCGAGGACGGCGAGACGCACTCCCGGCTGCTCGTGGGTGAGGCTCGGCCCATCCTCTGCCATCCAGGCGAGACCCGACTCCGAGTCGAAGAACTCGATCTTGCGGTCGTCTTCCGGGAGCGCGTCGTACTCGGCGAGCGTCATCCGCTGCGACACGCAACCCGCGAACTCCAGCTCCGAAACGGACGACCAGCGCGAACGGCGACGCGCCCTTTCGGGAACCACCGCCGCGTCCACTACCGCCACCACTCCAGCCATGCGGCGATGGTAGCGGATTCCGAGCCCGCCGGGAGGAGTCGAAAGCTACCGATCCGAACCCCGGATCACGACTTCGAATCCCACCGCTTCCGGTTCGATGCGGAGTTCGGGTCCGGGGCACTTTTCGAGCGCGAGCGCCCGGCGGTCGGCCTCCGGATCCGTACTCTCGAAGACGAGGGCGGCGAGCCCCGGAAGGCCGGGCCGAAAGCGAAGCGCGCAGTCGTTCCGAAAGGGGACGAGAGCGTCCGCTCCCTCGGTCTCGAAATCGAGGTCGAAGAGTCGCTGGAACCGCTCTCCCGCCGCCCGCGGATCGGGAACCCCCGCCACCACCTCGGCCAGCCGGCGGACCTCGAGCAGCGGGCTGACCCGCTCGGGGGGCGGGTCGGGCCAGTTCCAGCTCGTCGGGTGCGGCTGGATCAGTTCCACCGTGAAGCCGCAGGCATGCTCCGGATAGACGAACGCCTCGAAACCATCTGCCGCTTCCTGGAGGATCTGGTCCTCCCAGATCGGAGCGCTTTTCTTCACGCGAGCCACCGCCGCTTCGATGTCGTCGGTCTCGATCGCGATGTGCTCGAGCCCTTCCCCGTGGTTCGTGAAGAACCGGTTGACCCGCGTTTCGGGGTTCCAGTTGTGGACCACATGGAGCCAGCACTCGTTCCCGAGCAGCGTGCGCGAGTCGTGCTGGAAACCGCGGCCCTGGTCGGTACGGAGCTCCTTCGGTTCGAGGCCGATGCGAGCAAGGCGGGCCGCCGCGTCGGCGTGGTTCGCGTAGGAGGTTCCTATGTGCTGAAGCCGGAGGATCACGGCGGGCGATTCTATGAGGAGTCGGGGATATGTCCCACGAACGGGCGGCCAGCACGGTAGAGGGCGAGCCGGTTTGCGATCCGGGCGGCGAAATCCGGATCCGGACTCGCGCGGCGGAGCGCCTCTTCAGCGGCGGCGATGGCGCGGCGGAAGTCCCCGGTGGCCGCGAAGGCTGCGCCGAGCAGGTCGAGCGAGCGCGGCTCGGCAAGCGAGAAGCCGGCGGCGAGCCGCTGGGCGAGACGGATTGCCTCGTCGGGGTCTCGGAGGCGGCGCTCCGGGTGAGCCGCCAGCACTCCGGCGAGCCGGCCAAGCGCTTCCGCGTGATCGGGATCCCGTCGAAGCGCGTCGCGGAAGGCGCGGACCGCTTCTTCGGGACGGCCGACCCCGAGCAACGCCGCGCCGAGCGAGGCGTGGAGGCCGGCGGATCCGCCACTCAGATCGATGGATTGCTGGAGGAGGGGAATCGCCTCCCCCGGAGCACCGGTGTTCAGGTAGAGATCACCGAGCTCGTAATAGGCGTGCGGAATCTCCGGATCGGTCGCGATCGCTTCCCGCAGGATCCCGATTGCGTCGGAGCCCGCCCCCGCGTCGCGAAGTAGGGCCGCCGTCTTCAGCCGACCCTCGTAGTCGGGGCCGATCGCGAGCGCTTCGTCCATCAGCCGGCGGGACTCGCCGCGGGCGCCCCGGATGTGAAGGAGCTCGGCGAGCGCGAGGCGCAGTCGGGCGGACCGGAACGGCGGGTGGACCTCGTCCAGCCGGGCACGGTAGAGCGTTTCGAGCCAGTCCAGATCCTCGCGGGCCTGGGTCGAGCCGGGAACCGGGGCCTCGTCGCTGAGGCGGATCCAGTGGTTCGTGAACGGGGTTCCGGCGAAGGCTTCCCGCTCGGTCGGCAGGTGGCAACCGGCGCAATCGGCACCCGCGGCGACGGCTTCGGTCCGGTGCACCACCGCCGGATCCTGGTGGCACCGGGAACAGACGGCACGGGTACGCTCCGGAGCAGCTGGCCCCGCCCGGTGCGGGTCGTGGCAGTCGGTGCAGGCGGGTGCCGACTCGGGGGGTGACTTGCGGAAGCAGGCGCTCATCATCAGGCCGCCGCCGGCGTGCCGGGCAAGCCCCGGATCCCGGGCCAGGATTTCGCGCGGCTCGAAATCGGTGGGCTGACGATGGCACTGCCCGCAGAAAGCGACCTCTTCCGCCGGATTCAGAACCGCCGGATTGAAGATGGGGCCGGGATCACCGCCTTCCGACTGCGCTTCGAGATGGGAGATCCCCGAGCCGTGGCAGCGCTCGCAGGTAACCCCGAGAACCGCCCGGTGAGGGTCGAACTCGCCCGCCCGGTCCCAGGCGAGGGCGGTCACGTGGCATCCGAGGCAGTTGGCGGCGCTTTCCGGGGTATCCAGATCGCCGAGCGGGTCGGCATCCTCCTCGGTGCCCGGAGTGGGAATCCACGCTTCGCGGGCGTGAACGAAGGAAAGTCGCAATTCGCGGAGCCTCCGGCCCGGAGCGAAGGAAACCGGAGTGACTCCCCGGAGGCCGGAGCCGAACACTGCGTGGACCTCGGCCACCGCGTCGCCTCCCCGGATCACGACCTCTTCGCCCGCCGTTTCGTAGGAAGGCGCCGAACCCAGTTCCGTCGGCCACTGTTTCGCGGCACGAAGCGCCTCGTCAGAAAACCACGCCTCGCGGGCGGGGCCGGGGATCGCGGCGGCGGTCCGCGACATCGGGTGCGCGGCCTGATGATCCGCGATTTCGGCATGGCAGGCGGCACAGACTTCGGACCCGGCTGCTTCTTCCGGATCGGCAAGCGCCCGAAACGGCGGCGAAAGCTCGGAGGCGGGTTCGGGCGGCACCCCGCACCCGGCGAGAACCCCCGCGAGAAGAAAGCGAAACCGGCCGGGCACCTCCTTACCTTACGCCGGAACCGCGAGGCCATCCGCTGCGTTCTCTGAAAAGGCGCGGGGCAGAACCCCGCCAGAGGAGACGAACCATGTTCCTTTTGACGCTGATTCCGGCGCTGCTCGCGCTGCCGCAGGAGTGGTCCCGCTGCGAGTTCGAGGAAATCCGGGAGCTGAGCGCCCCCGCGACCGGGATGCTGCGGATCGAGAGCGGTGCCGGGCCGGTTTCGGTCGCGGGCGAACCGGGACTCGACGAATTTCGGGTGACGGCGACCCTCTGTGCCTCCAGCCAGGAGCGGCTCGACGGGCTCGATGTCACGCTTGAAGAGAGTTCGCTCCGGACCCGGTATCCGGATTCCGGTTGGTCGTGGGGAAGCGGCAACTACGCGCAGATCCGCCTCACGGTCCGCGTCCCGGAGGGGACCGGAATCGATCTCGAGGATGGCTCGGGGAGCGCAACCATCGAAGGAGTGGGAGCCGTGGTCGTGGAAGATGGCTCTGGCAGTCTCCGGATCGCCGGGGCGCGGGGAGATGTGCGGGTGGAAGACGGCTCCGGAAGCCTCTCGATCCGCGATGTCGCCGGGGATGTGCTCATCGAGGACGGCAGCGGGTCGGTCACCGTGCGCTCGGTCTCCGGAAGCGTCATGGTCGGGGATGACGGCTCCGGAAGTCTCGAAATCGAAGAAGTCGGCGGCGAGGTGCGGATCGAGGATCCGGGCTCGGGGCGCGTCGAAGTCCGGGACGTGGAGGGCGGCCTCACCGTGGAACAGGGCCGCCGCCGGCGGATCTCGTGGTCCGATGTCCGGGGCGCGGTGGAGCTGCCGGAACGCCGCCGATAAAGCGCGAATAGACTGCGGGCATGACCTCGCGCGAACTGCTCGGTCCGTTCAAGCCGGGCCCGGGAGGCATGCCGCCGTACCTGGCCGGGCGGGAATCCGAGCAGGAGATCCTTGGCGCGTTGCTGCGGCTGCTCGCGGAAAGGAAAGATCTGCCCGGCGAGGTCATCCTCCACGGGCCGCGCGGCAACGGGAAAACAGTGCTCCTGCGATGGCTCAAGACCGCGGCCGCCGCCTTGGGAGTCGAGGCGGTGACGCTTCTCCCCGCCGAGCTTCAGGACGGAGCGCAACTCGCGCAGCTGCTGCGGCCGCGTCGCTGGTGGCACCGGCTCGCGCCACGCGAGCTCGGAGCAGGAGGCATTTCCTGGAAGGCTCAGGGTGGCGAAACCGGACTCTCTTCGGTCTCTGCCGTTCTCGAGGAGCGGGCCGCGAAGACACCCCTCCTGCTGGTGGTGGACGAAGCGCACACGCTCGACCTCGCGGTGGGGAAGGCGCTGCTTCAGGCCAGCCAGTTCGCACGGGAGAGAGTCCCGTTCCTGATGGTGCTCGCCGGCACTCCCCACCTTGAAGCCCGGTTGCACCGGATGCAGGCTTCGTTCTGGGGCCGCGCCCGCGAGATTCGGATCGGAAGACTCGCCCGGCGCGCCACCGAAGAAGCGTTCGAGCGCCCGTTCGAGGCGGAAGGCTCGGGTGTGGACGACTCGGTATTGGCCGAAGTCGTCCGGCGGAGCCACGGGTACCCGTACTTCATCCAGTTGCTCGGGGAGGCGACCTGGCGTGCCGCCGGCGGCCCCGGCCGGATCACCGCCGGGGTGTTCGAGGATGGGCTTCCCCGGTTCGAGGCGACCAGGAACCGCTACTACCGGCAACGCTACGACGAGCTTCGGGAAGAGGGACTGTTGGCGGTGGGGCGATCGGTCGCTTCTGCTTTCACCGGCCGCGAGTTCCTCGACGACGAGGCGTTGACCGCGGCCATCCGCGAGGCGACGGAGGACTCCTCGGCCCTCTCCCGCGCGGAGGGCGTCCTCTCCGATCTCGGATTCGTCTGGAGAACGGGCGGCGAGCCGGGCTGGGAGCCCGGAATCCCGAGTCTGATGGACTACGTAGCCGAACACGCGCCACAGTAGAAGAAGGAAGCCCGCCGACTCCGGGTGGGAGCCGGCGGGCCGTATTCTATTCTCGTCCGGCCGAACCGGTTGGTTGGCCTCCTGTCAGGTCAGAAGGTCAACCTCGCGGAAAGCCCGATCGTTCGTCCCTTCAGGTATTCCACGATGTTCTGATAGGGAACCACCGAATCGAGCAGCTGGAAGTTCACGATCGTGTTGGAGTTCATGGCGTTGAACACATCCACGATGACTTGCAGGTTCATGGCATCGCCGAGGGCGAACGTCTTGTCCGCCCGGAAATCCACCATCACCACGTCGTCCGATCGGTTCTCGCTCATCATCCCGAGCCAGGAATACACCGTCACCCGTCCGTCGTACACCGTGTTCCGGTGGATCGGGGCGTAGTTCCAGCCACTGATGAGCCGGTACGTTCCGGCGAGGCCGATCTCGTAGGGCAGAACATAGCGCCCGGAAGCCTTCAACTGGTAGGTGCTCGTGTCCTGGACGGTCGGGATGTCCTGGTCGTAGTTGATGAACCAGCCCTGCGCGGTGGGATCCGAGCTCAGGGGACTGGTGGCGTTCCAGGAAGTCGCTGAGGTTCCGGGGCTCCTCGGCTCCGACCGCCACTGGTAGTCGAAATAGACGTTGTAGAAGAAGTTGTTCCGGAACCGCTTGTTGATCCCGAGCGAAACGGTGTGGAAATCCATGTCGCTCTCGCCGGCTGGATGGTTGGTCGTCAGGTTTTCGGTCTTGCCCACCAACTCTTCGGGATAGAGGAGGAGGTTGAACGACCGCTCATAACCCGGCGGACAACCATCGCAGGCCGGGATGTTGATCGGCGTGTTCCGGTTGAGCGCATCCACCTGGTCGAAACTGCTCCAGGTGTTTCGCAGCCGCTTATAGACATAGGAGGCACGCAGGCCGAGATCGGTGGTCAACTCGTGTTCGATCGCGGCGCTGACCTCGTCGGCGTAAGGCAGGGACCAGTCACTGTCGATCGGGGTCGTGCTACCGGATCCGGCACCCGCCGTGAAGGCGAGCTGCTGGCCGAGCTCGGAGGGATCGTCCAGGATGCCGTTCTGGTTCTGATCGAGGAACTCATAACGAGCCGTGGGCTGCCCGCCGGGGTTCGCCGAACCGAGTCCGGTGCCCACGTTCGAGTAGTAGCGACCGAAATAGGTCTTGAAGACGGTCGAGCCCTCGCCGGTGAGATCCACGGTCAGTCCGAAGCGGGGTGCCACGTTCCAGTGCGTGTGCACGTTGTCTCCCGGAGTCACGCCGCCGGATCCGAACACGTGCTGGAGGATCTGGCTCTGATTCGAAGGCAGTTCGAACTGGCAGGCCAGCACATCCTGGCAGGCGCTTCCCGGCGAGTTGTCGGACTCGAGGAAACTCAGGAACTGGCTGCCGACCCGGAGGCCGGCCATCAAGGTGAGCCGGTCGTTGACCGTCCAGACATCCTGGGCGAAGAAATCCCAGTGGGTATTCCGGTTGTCCACCAGATTGGGGACACCGACCAGGTTGACCTGGTGCACGTTCAGCGGGCGCCCCTCCGCCGGATCATCCCGGTACTGGAACGGGCCCGAGTTGGTGTTCCACCCGGAGAGCTCGGAGTCGATCTGCCAGTCCCAGCCGAATTTCAGATCGTGACTGCCACCACCCACCGGCATGTAGTAGTTGAACTGGCCGGTGCTCTGCGGCTTCCAGCGGTTCCGGGTGAACGGCTGCCAGCCGGCCCCCGAACGCACGTTGTTCGCGAGATTGATCCGTGGCTCGTTCCCGCCAACGGGATCGGCCTTGGGCACCATCGGCCAGGTGGTCCCCATGTGGCCCACCATGATGTTGCTGTAGAGACGGTCGCTCCAGACCCGCTGCCACTCGGCCTTGTGAAGCCAGATCCAGTAGTCCTGGGCGAGCACCGACTCTGCCGGGATTTGAACCGAGAGCGAGCGGTTGGGCTTCCGTTTCCATGACCAGGTCGAGAAGCCGATGAACTGATCCCGCTCGGTGATCTGGTAGTTCACCTTGGCGGTGAAGATGTCGAAATCCCCGACATCGGTTGCGATGTCCGGGTCGGTCCCCGAGATCACCGTGTCGATGTAGAAGTTGTTGTAAGCACCGTAGAACCACGCCTTGTCGCGGACGATCGGACCGCCGAGATCCAGGTGGAACTCGTAGAACTGGACCACCGGCGACGGCGTGCCGCCCCGTGCTTCGATTTCGCTGTCGATGTTCTCGGCGATGAGACTTTCCGGGTTCCAGGCACCGCTCTGAAGGCCGGAGAAATCGTTTCCGCCGCTCTTCACCGTGGTCTGGATTTGCGCCCCGGGAGTGGACATCTCCACATCCGCTCCCTGCGCCGCCACCTGCATCTCTTCCATCGCGTAATAGTCGTAGTAACCACCCGCGCTACCGGTCCCCTCGGTGGTGTTCACGCCCTCGTAGAGGACCCGGTTCTGACTCCGCACCCCGAAGGTCTCGTAGGTGGACTGCTGGCTCTTGTGGGAACCCCCGACATCGATTCCGGTCACGCGGACACCCGGGCTCTGATGGAGCACCGCCCACATGTCGGTCGCGGTGGGAACCTCGTCGAGCTGGGTATCGTCAAAGGTGGCGGCCACCCCGGTGGATTTCACGTCCACCACCGGCGATTCGCCGGTGACCGTGACCGTTTCGGCCACCGTCGCGATCTGCATGTTGGCGTTCACCTCGAAGGTGGCGCCGGTGACCACCCGGATCTCCTCGAAGACCACCGTCTGGAAGCCGCTGAGCTCGAAGGTCAGGGTGTAATCGCCCGGAGGCAGCGCCTGGAAGCGGTACGAGCCGTCCACGTCGGTGGCCGCGGTGCGCGATCCGATGATCGCTTCCCCCGCCAGAGTGACGGTCACCCCCGGCAGGGCGAGGCCCTGGGCGTCAGCCGCCGAACCCTGTAGCCGTCCGTACTGCTGCTGGCCGAGCGCCGGCCAGGCAACCGCAAGGAACACGAATGCGAAAGACGCTCGTCTCATGGTCCCTCCTTGGGGTGAGTGAAGGAAGACCGGGCGACCCGGGCTTCCGGGAACACGAAACCGGACTGTATCGGAATCGGAAGCCGGAAAGCGAATGCGATCCGGAACGCGATTCCTACCGGGGTTCCGGCATCGCTTCGCCGAGCATCCGCAGGAAGTCGGCCGGCAACGCAGCGTCGAGCCGCTCTCCCTCGTGGGCCACTTCCCAGGCACCGGCGAAATCGCCAGTGGAGGCGAGCGTCGCGGCGAGCCCGAGCCGGTAGTCGGCGCGGAAGGGCTCGGCGGCCACCGCGATCCGGAAATGGCGGATGGCTTCCCCGAATTGGCGGTTCGCGGCCAGTACCTGGGCGATGGAATCGTGGGTCCCGGCGCGCCCCGGCTCCTGTTCGAGCGAGCGGCGGAACCACTCCACCGCTTCCTCGCGGCGTCCGTCGAGCGCGGCGATGCTCCCGAGGCTCGAAAGCGCTCCGGAGTGGCTCGGGTGAATTTCGAGCACGCGAAGGCAGCGGCGGGTTGCCTCCTCCCGGTTTCCGGACTGAGCCAGCACGATGGCGGAGTTGACGAGCGCCGAGACGTGGTTCGGATTGCGGCCGAGAGCGGCCTGCCACGCATCCAGCGCTTCCTGGTTGCGGCCCTGCCGGGAGAGGTTGTTGCCGAGGTTGTAATAGAGATCGGCGGAATCGGGCCGGGTCCGGATCATGTCCCGCAGCAGCCGCTCGGCGACCTCCGGACGGCCGGCCCCCTCCGCGGCGAAAGCCCGCCGTTCGCGTCCGAGGACCGACACCGCGCCCCCGTTCACCGCGTCCATGAGCGGGTCGTCGATCACGAGGTCCTGGTCCAGCCCGCGGGCACGCTCCGCCGCCTCCCGGGCCCGGTCAGGCGACCCGATGCGGCGATAGACCCGGGCCAGAGCCGCCGCGACCGCACCCGACTCCGGCGCGAGGGCGGCGGCGCGTTCGAGAAGGGGAAGCGCCGATTCGAAGTCGCCCCGGCCGGCGAGCATCCGCCCCAGCCGGAAGTTGAGCGAAGCGGTGTTCGCAGGACCGGCGCGGGTGCCGAGCAAGGCGATGGCTTCCTCGTACCGGGCGAGTGCGGCATCCGGATCTTCCCGGTCCTCGGCGAGCTGGCCGGCGAGCAGGTGGGCGGGTGCGTAGTCGGGGTTCTTCCGGATCGCGGCGAGCGCCGCCGCTTCCGCAGCCGGGGGATCGAGCCGCCAGCGGGACCGGGCTTCGAGATAGGACCAGCGGTAGTCGTCCGGTGCCATGTCGGCGGCCTGCTCATAGGTGGCGGCGGCCGCTTCGTGGAATTCGTGGGCGAGGAGCGCGGCTCCGAGCGCACCCCGCAGTTCGACCGAATCGGGGCTTCGGAGCACCGCTTCCCGCGCCCGGACGACCGCTTCGAAAACCGCGGGCTCGGCATCCGAAAGATCGGGATCCGGCGGATCGGGCCCGCCTTCCCGCCCGATCAGCAGCAGCGCCACCGCTCCCATGACGGCAACCGCCGCGAGGCCGATCCACCACCGGCGATTTACGGGCGGGGTCTCCTTCCGGGATTTCGGACGCCGGCGGGCCGCCATCTCAGTCTTCCCCTTCGCCCTTCGCGAGGGAGACCGTGTCTGTTTCCGGAGCGGGGAAGGACTCCCGGGATCCATCAGGCCAGACAACCAGCAAGGACGAAACGCGTCGGCCCGCGGGGATTCCGAAGAAGGCCCGGGGGTCGCCGCTCGCGAGGTAGCTCCCGCCCGGGTCGGAGAGGCGGACCAGGCGGGCTCCGTCGTCGAGAACCGCGGTGACCCGGGTCGGGAAGGCGGGGGAGCCGTCCGGCAGCACGGGTCGGACCCGGAGCGGAGCCCCAAGCCGCGGAAAGTCGTTCCGGTAGAGCCGGGCCGGCCCTTCCCCGTTCACGATCAGCAGATCCGGATCGCCGTCCTCGTCGTAATCTCCGAGCGCGAGTCCCCGGCTGATTTCGAGCGCCCGGGTGAAGTCACCCCCGTCGCGGATCTCGGCGAAGGCTGCGTCTTCCGCGCCGGGGCCGGTGTTGCGGAAAATCTGGTTCGGCTCGGCGAAGACCCGCCAGAAGGCATCCCCGCTCGCCCCCGGAAGGGCGGGCTTCCGCTGGACCCGGCCGTTCGCGAGCGCGATGTCGAGCGCGCCGTCGAGGTCGAGATCGAGGAACGCCACGCCGAACCCGGTGAGCGCCATGCTGGGAAGTCCGAGCCCCGAGGGACCAGTGCGATCGGCGAAAGCGAGGCCGAAATCCGAGCCGTCGTTCCGGTAGAAGGTGTTGGTTTCGTCGGCGACGTGGGTGATGAACAGATCGAGGTCGAGATCGGCATCGAGGTCGCCGAGCGCGATCCCCATCCCGGCCTCCGGTCTTCCGGAGTCGTTCAGCGCCACGCCGGCGAGGAACGCATCGTCGGTGAACGTCCCGTCGCCCTGGTTCAGCCAGAGCTGGTTGGCCTCCCCGTCGTTCGCCACGTAGAAATCGAGCCGCCGGTCGCCATCGAAATCGGAACAGACGACCCCGAGACCGGGAGCGTGGACGCTTCGCAGTCCGGCGGCGAGCGAGATCTCCTCGAACCGGCCGCCGAGATTGCGGTAGAGATAGTCGTGGATTCCCGGAAAGACCTGGGGGCTGCAGTAATCCCGGCTGCCGTCCTGCTGGGTGCACTCCTTCGCCGGATCGTTGCGGACATAGCGGGCCACATAGAGGTCGAGACGCCCGTCGGCGTCGAAATCGCAGAAGACCGCCGAAGAAGACCACCCCTCGCCCCCGACGCCGGCGGCTTCCGTCACGTCCTCGAATCGCCCGCCGCCGAGGTTCCGGTAGAGGACATCCGGCCCGTAGTTGGTGACGAAGAGATCGGGACGGCCGTCGCCGTCGTAGTCGCCCACCGCGAGGCCCATGGGGGGGGGGGGGGGGGGGGGGGCGGGGGGGGGGGGGGGGGGGGGGGGGGGGGGGGGGGGGGGGGGGGGGGGGGGGGGGGGGGGGGGGGGGGGGGGGGGGGGGGGGGGGGGGGGGGGGGGGGGGGGGGGGGGGGGGGGGGGGGGGGGGGGGGGGGGGGGGGGGGGGGGGGGGGGGGGGGGGGGGGGGGGGGGGGGGGGGGGGGGGGGGGGGGGGGGGGGGGGGGGGGGGGGGGGGGGGGGGGGGGGGGGGGGGGGGGGGGGGGGGGGGGGGGGGGGGGGGGGGGGGGGGGGGGGGGGGGGGGGGGGGGGGGGGGGGGGGGGGGGGGGGGGGGGGGGGGGGGGGGGGGGGGGGGGGGGGGGGGGGGGGGGGGGGGGGGGGGGGGGGGGGGGGGGGGGGGGGGGGGGGGGGGGGGGGGGGGGGGGGGGGGGGGGGGGGGGGGGGGGGGGGGGGGGGGGGGGGGGGGGGGGGGGGGGGGGGGGGGGGGGGGGGGGGGGGGGGGGGGGGGGGGGGGGGGGGGGGGGGGGGGGGGGGGGGGGGGGGGGGGGGGGGGGGGGGGGGGGGGGGGGGGGGGGGGGGGGGGGGGGGGGGGGGGGGGGGGGGGGGGGGGGGGGGGGGGGGGGGGGGGGGGGGGGGGGGGGGGGGGGGGGGGGGGGGGGGGGGGGGGGGGGGGGGGCCGTATCCGGTGTCGGCCGTTCCGGATTCCTCGCTCGCGTCGCGGAACCGTCCCGGCGGCCCCTGGAGGTAGAGCACGTTCCCCGGCGCTCCGGCGACCGGGCCCGCCGGATCGGTGGGGCGGCCGCCCTGGAGCAGGTAGATGTCGAGCCAGCCGTCCCCATCGGCATCGAAGAAGCCGCCACCCGCGCCGGTGATTTCCGGGAGGGACAGGTTGCCTTCGTCGCCGGCATCGTGGACGAAGGCGATCCCCGCCACGGCGGTGACATCGGTGAAACCCTGGGCGGAAGTGGCGGATGCGGACGAAAGCCCGCAAACGAGACCCAAACCGACCCGGAACCGTCTTCGCAAGATGGGGGGCAGTATAGGAACGGGACCACGGCTAGAATGCGAGCCATGAGCGACAAGGCAGCAGAGCGCGTCCTGATCCGGGCCGAGCCGCGCGACAATTCCACCTGCCGCTTCGTGCTGGACCGGCCGGTTTTCGCGGGCGGTTCCGCCTGGTTCGAATCCGGCCAGCGCGCCACCGGCTCACCGATGGCCGAGGCCCTTCTCGAGCTGCCGGCGGTGGAGGGGGTTCTCATCCAGGAGGAAGTCATCACCGTTCAGGCCGAGCATCAGGAAAACTGGATGCCGCTCGGACGCGAAATCGGCAAGCGCATCCGGGAGGTTCTCGGAAGCGGTGCTCCGCCGGTGGATCCCGCCATCCTCGACGGGCTTCCGCCAGCGGACGAAATCCGGGACCGGGTGCAGCGGGTGCTCACCGACGAGATCAATCCGGCGGTGGCTTCCCACGGCGGCTGGATCGATCTGGTGGGGGTGGAGAAGAACCAGGTGTTCCTGCGGATGGGAGGTGGCTGCCAGGGTTGCGGGATGGCCACGGCCACCCTGCGACAGGGCGTGGAACGGGCCTTGCGCCGGTCCGTCCCCGAAATTGGAGCCATTCTCGACACCACCGACCACGCCGCCGGACAGAACCCCTTCTACGAACCGGCGCGGTAGCCCGCGGGCCCGGTGGTGTCCGTGGTGTCCGGCGTGCGGATCGCGGGCCTCCTGGCCGCGCTGCTCCTCGCGGGGAGCGCTTCGGCCCAGCGGCGATCCGAACCGGAACCCCCGGTGGCGTGGCCCCACGCAAGGACGGCGGACGGGACACTCGTGACCCGCGCCGAGCGGATGGAACGAAACGGAAACCACATCATCCTCGACGGCTACGCCCAGCTCGGCTTCCGGGGACTGCGGGTGCAGGCGGATCGCATCGAGGTCTGGGAGGACGAGATGCGCATCGAGGCCACCGGCAACGTGGTGTTCGAGCGGGGCAACGAGAAAGTGGTCGCCGAAACCCTGCTGGCGAGCCTCGGCGGAACCCGGGTGCGGTTCGAGAACGCCCGGGGCATCCTCGGACAGGACTTCTACTTCGTGGCCGACTCGGTGGAGGAGGATGACGACGGCAACTACATCATCGAGCGGGGTGCCTTCACCACCTGCGCCCAGCCGGTCCCCCGCTGGAATTTCACCGCGAGCCGCGCCGTCGTGCGCCCCGAGAAAAGCGTCTGGCTCCGGAACGTCGCGTTTCGGATCAAGGGAGTGCCCGTGGCCTGGCTCCCGGCCATCTACTACCCGATCGAAGAGGATCGTCGCCAGACCGGGTTCCTGCTGCCGCGCTACGCCAACTCGGATGCCCGCGGCCACCTGGTGAGCCAGGGCTTCTTCTGGGCGATCAGCCGCTCGATGGATCTGACCGCGAGCCTGGACCGGTTTTCCCTCGCCGGGACCGGGCTCGGGGTGGAATACCGCTACCGGGGCGATTCGGGTTCCTCCGGCGAGGCCGAAGGCTTCCTCATCAACGACCGGACGACCGGCGAGCGGGAGTATTCCCTCCACTACCGGGTGACGGAGCGGCTTCCCGGCGGTTTTCGGCTGAGCGCGCTGGGCGACCAGTTTTCGAGCTTCGATTTCAGCAACCGCTTCCAGGACAGCTTTTCGCGCTCCACGAGGCGGTACAAGCGGGTCAAGGCCGATCTGGGTGGATCGCTCTTCCGTCACTCCCTGAAATTCCGGGTGGATCGGAAGGACACCCAGTACACCTCGCGCAGCAGCATCCGCCAGACGATGCCGCAGTTCAATATCAAGCGACGGAGCCTCGGGCTGATCGGGCGGTACGTCCAGCTCGGCTACGAACTCGACTACGTGCGGGTGGGGCGCTCCCGTCGCGACGAATTCCAGGAGTGGGACCGGATCTTCGTGGGCCCGACCCTCGAACTCTCCCTGCCGGAGATTCCCTTCCTCGACATGGCCGCCGAGATCGAGACCGGTTACGCCCGCTACAGCGGATCGAACGAGCCGGAATCGCGCGACTTCGACCCGGAGCGCCGCCTCAGTCGGCGCTACTACGGGCTGGGTTTCCAGATGGGCGGCCCCAAACTGGAACGCATCTTCGAGACTCCGGGGAATTTCTACGCCGCCCGGTTCAAGCACCTCGTCGAACCGGAGGGGATCTGGACCTACCGGGTGAGCGACGACAACTTCGACCAGGTGAACCGCTTCGATCGCTACGACAGCTTTCCCTCCACCCACGAGATCCAGGTCGGGCTCGTGAACCGGCTGCTCGCCAAGCGATACCGCGACGGCGTGGAGGAATCGAGCGCCACCGATGTCATCACCTGGCGCATCCACCAGACCTTCTTTTTCGACCCGGAGGCGGGCGGCTACAACAGCAGTTATTCCTCGTCCTCGTTCGAGGAGGGCGAAGTCAGGAAATCCCCGATCCGCTCGGACATGCGCTTCACCCCCGACCCGGCGCTGAACGGGGACTGGACGGCGGAGTGGGATCCCGAGGAGCGCCTCATCACCTCGATGCGCGCCGGAGTGCGCTTCGGCGGCAGGGAATCCAACACGCGGTTCGACGCGAGCTGGTCAAGGCGGGCGCGCCGTCCCTTCGACGATCCGGAAGGCGATGTCGAGGTGACGAGCTACCTCCGCACCGGAGCCGACTTCTACCCGAACGAGGCGCTCCGCACCAGCGTTCAGGTGAACTACGACATCAGCGAGCGCCGCATGTCCAACCTCCGGACCCGGCTCGACTTCCTCTTCCAGTGCTGCGGAGTGAGCGTGGAGTGGGTCCGGTACAACCTGGTTTCCCGTCAGGAAAACCTCTTCCAGTTCGGGCTGACCCTCGGCGGCATCACGAGCTTCGCCTTCGGAACCGGCGAAGGACGCGGCCGCTACTACTGACCGCCGGCTCGGCGCAGGAACTCGTCGAAAAGCGGGACGGGGAACGCGACTTCGCCGTGGCGGGGCGCATAGATGAGGCCGAGGCGGATGAGGGAATCCCGCTGCGGACTCACCTGATTCGCCCGCCGCTCCAACCGGATTGCGACTTCGCGGGAGAGATGAGGACCGGGCCCGAGAGAGGCCATGGCTTCGAGATAGCGCCGGCCCGCCGGAGTCGCCCGATCCAGACGTGCCTGGAAGAAGCCGTCGTCGAGCGCGCCGAGCGCGGATTGCGCCGCTACCTTCACGTCGTCGAGGCCGATCTGCGAATCTCCGGCCGCCGCATCCCAGACCTGCGCTCCGAAGGTCTGGAGGAAATAGGGGTAGCCGCGCGTCTCCCGCGCCACCCCCTCAAGCGCTTCCTCGCTCCAGCGGACTCCAGGTTCCTCCGCTGGTTGCCGGAGAGCGAGCGCCGCCTCGGCACGGTCGAGACTGTTGATGCGTCCGAAGGCGAAAAGCCGCTCGGAGTAGGAACGGGCTTCCCCCAACCGGCCGGGCAGGGACGGCAGCCCGGCACCCACGAACAGGACCGGAAGCCCTTCCTGGCTGATTCGGTGGAGCGCGACCAGGAAGGACCGCATCTCGTCGAGCGGGAGGAATTGGAACTCATCCACCGTGAACAGGACACCGCGGCGGCGCTGTTTCGCGGCGCGGCCCACCGCGAGCAGCAGATCGGTGATATCCCGGTCGAGGCTTCCGAAATCCGCTACCCCGAGTGCGGGATCCACCCCCAGCGAGACTTCCGGCCCCTCGGGAATCCGGTAGCGCAGTTGGAAAGAGCGGAGCGCCGAGAGCCCGCGCCGCGCCAGATCGCTCAGCTTTTCCCGCGTCGAGAACGCGAGCAGGGCATCCCGGACCAGGTTGGCGATTTCCCTCGGAAAATCGAGGCCGGCACCCGCCTCGATCTCGTGGCATGGCCAGCCGCGCTCCGAGGCCTTGCGACTGAACTCGCGGAGAAGAACCGTCTTGCCCACGCCACGCAGCCCGTAGAGGATCTGGCTCCGGTCGTCGTTTCCGGCTTCGAAGCGCTTGATGGCCGTCTCGAAATGCCGGATTTCTCCATCCCGCCCCACGAGCGCCCGCGGCCGCCTGCCGGCACCGGGACGGTAGGGGTTCTGGACCGGATCCACGCGGTCAGTCTGTGGGGAGCGGCCGAACCTATACTCTGCCGTCCATGCGCGCCTTCGTGAGATGCCGATTCGGGCCGGAACTCGCCGAGCGGGATCCGGAGATCGCCGCCACGATCCGGGACGAAGAGGTTCGGCAGTCGCTCGGGCTGGAGCTGATCGCCTCCGAGAACTTCGCGAGCGACGCGGTCATGGAGGCAAACGCCTCGGTGATGACCAACAAGTACGCCGAGGGGTATCCGGGGCGTCGCTATTACGGCGGCTGCGCTCACGTGGACGAGGCCGAGACGCTCGCCCGAAACCGGGCCAAAGAACTCTTCGGCTCGGCTTATGCCAACGTGCAGCCGCACAGCGGCAGCCAGGCCAACATGGCTGCATACATGGCGGTCCTCGAGCCGGGAAACACCTTCCTCGGCATGGCTCTCGACCAGGGCGGCCACCTGACCCACGGACATCCGCTCAACTTCTCCGGCCAGCTCTACCGGGTGATTCCCTACGGGGTGCGCCGGGAGGACGAGCGGCTGGACCTCGACCAGTTGCGTTCGCTCGCCCGCGAACACCGCCCCAGGATGATCGTGGTGGGGGCGAGCGCCTATCCGCGCATCCTGCCCAACCCGGAGATCCGGGAAATCGCCGACGAAGTCGGAGCGATGGTGCTCACCGACATGGCTCACATCGCCGGGCTGGTCGCCGGCAAGGTGCTTCCGAATCCGATGCCCCACTCGGACATCGTGACCACCACCACCCACAAGACGCTGCGCGGGCCGCGTGGCGGACTCATTCTCTGGAACCGCAAGGATCTGGCGAAATCGCTCAACCGGGAGACGTTCCCCGGCATCCAGGGCGGCCCCATGATGCACACGATCGCCGCCAAGGCGGTCAGTTTCGGCGAGGCTCTCGATCCGGCGTTCGCCGGATACGCCCGGCAGGTGGTGGCGAACGCCCGGGCGCTTGGTGCGTCGCTCGCGGGCCTCGGGTTCCGGCTGGTCTCCGGCGGCACCGACAACCACCTGCTGCTCGTGGATCTGCGGCCGCGGGGAGTGACCGGGCGGGTCGCCGAAGTCGCGCTCGAGGCGGCCGGCATCACCGCCAACAAGAACACCATCCCGTTCGACCCGGAGAAGCCCATGATCACGAGCGGTCTGCGCCTCGGGACCGCGGCGCTGACCACCCGCGGCATGAAGGAGCCGGAAATGGCGCAGGTGGCGGGGTTCATGGACCGCGCGCTCGGGGCACCGGATGACGAGTCCCTGCTGGCCCGGGTGAAGGGCGAGGTGGCGGAGATGGCCTCCGGATTTCCGCTCTATGTGGCACCCGGCGACTGAACCGGCCGCCGGCTGATCGGGAGAGCGCCGATGCGGGCTTCCGATTTCTTCCGGCCGGGGGGAGCGCTCTCGAAGCGGGCTGGTTTCGAGTTCCGGGAAGGCCAGGCCGAAATGGCGGACCGGGTGCAGGATGTGCTGAAGGCGGGCGGCACCCTGATGGTGGAAGCGGGCACCGGGATCGGCAAGTCCTATGCCTATCTGATCCCGGCCCTGCTCTCGGGGGAACGGGTCGTGGTGTCCACCGCGACCAAGAACCTCCAGGATCAGCTCTTCGACAAGGATCTTCCGGACCTCCAGCGAATGCTCGGGAGCCAGGTCCCGGTGGCGCGGATCAAGGGGCGGGCCAACTACCTTTGCCTCCGCGCCTTCCAGAAGTTCGAGAGCTCGCCCGCCCTGTTCACCGACCGCAAGCGGGATCTCGCCCGCTTCGCCCGGTGGGTCGCCACGACCGAGACCGGCGACCGGGACGAGATCGGGAGCCGGATCCCCGAGCTGGACTTCTTCGGGGCGCTCTCGGCGAGCAGCGAGAACTGCATCGGCCGGAAGTGCGAGCTCTACGACGACTGCCATCTCACCAGGATTCGGGCCGAGGCCGGCAGGGCGCGGATCGTGATCGTGAACCACCACCTGCTGGTCGCCGACCGGGTGGTGCGCCAGAACGACTACGGGGCGGTGCTCCCCGACTACGACATGGTGATCGTGGACGAAGCCCACCGGCTGGAGATCGCCGCCACCCAGGGCTTCAGCGTGGAGCTCACCTCCTCGGCAGCGGAGCGGCTGGCGAAGGATGCCCGATCCTTCCTCAGGGAGGCCGACCCGGGCCGCCGGGTGCCGGCGGCTCTCAAGCGGTTTCAGGACAGCTACCGCGACATCTTCGATCAGCTCGAGCCGGACCCGGGCAAGGAATCGCGGACTCTCGATCCGGCAGAATTCAGCCCCGAACTGAAAAACGACCGGGATGCCTGCCTCGCCCACCTGAGCGACCTGAACGAACGGATCGAGGAGGTCCGGGAAGGTGCCCGGCGAGAGAAGAACGATCCGATCCTCGAAGCGGCGGACAGCATGGAGAAGCGGATCCACGAGCTCGCGGCCGACTTCCGCCGGCTGCTCGAACCCGCCGCCAACCGGGTGTTCTGGTGTGCCCGCTGGCGGGAACGTGGAGAGCGCAAGCCGATGAGCTCGCTGAAGACCGCGCCCGTGCACCCGGGCACCGAGCTGAACCAGTCGCTCTTTTCGGAAATGCGGGCCGCGGTGCTGACTTCAGCGACCCTGGCGGTGGATGGCGGCTTCGCCCACGCCGCCGACCAGCTCGGCGTTCCCTCTTTCGCCGAGGCGACGCTGCCTTCGCCGTTCGACTACCGGGCCAGCGCCCGGCTGTTCGTGCCTCGCAACATCCCCCAACCGAACGATCCCGGTTTCGTGGAAGCGGCGGCGGGAACCATCTCGCAACTGATCGAGGCCAGCCGGGGGCGGGCGCTCGTGCTGTTCACGAGCTGGCGAAATCTCGACCAGATCGGGGACCTCGTCGAGAACAACTGCTCCTGGCCCATCCTGCGGCAGCGATCGAAGGGCGGACACGGAGGGCTGCTCCGGGAGTTCCGGGAGACCCCTGGCGCGGTACTGCTCGGTGTGCGGGCGTTCTGGGAAGGCGTGGATCTTCCGGGAGCCGCCCTCTCGCTGCTCGTGATCGATCGGCTTCCCTTCGCTCCTCCGAAGCAGCCGCTGCAGGTGGCGCGGTCGGCCCGGGCCGAGGAGGAGACGGGAATTTCCGGATTCCTGAGCTATTCGGTTCCCGAAGCCGCGCTCACCCTGAAGCAGGGCCTCGGCCGGCTCATCCGCTCGGGGAGCGATCGGGGGCTCGCGGCGGTGCTGGACCCGCGCCTCGTGACCATGTCCTACGGGGAGACGCTCCGGCAGAGCCTCCCCGACTTTCCCCTGACGACCGACACCGAGGAAGCGGTGGCCTTCCTCGAAGCCTTGCCGTGAACACCCTCCGGTCTCGCGTCGAAGCGGTCCGGGAGCGCATCGCCCGCGCCGCCGGAAAGGCCGGCCGGCTTCCCTCCGAAGTGACGCTGGTTGCGGTCTCGAAGACCCGTCCCGCTACCGATATCGCCGCCGTCGCCGCGCTCGGCCTCCGACACTTCGGCGAAAACCGGGTCCAGGAGGCCGCGACGAAACTCCCGCAGTTCGAGGGAGATGCCACCTTCCACCTGATCGGTCACCTGCAGTCGAACAAGGCGCGGGTAGCCGCCCGCCTTTTCCAGGTGATCCAGTCGGTGGACTCGTTGCGGCTCGCCGAACGGCTGAACCGGATCGCGGCGGAGGTCGGCGAAGAGCCGCTCCCGGTGTTCGTCCAGGCGGACCTCGCCGGCGAGAAAGCAAAGTTCGGCGTCCCCGAACCGGAGCTTCCCCGAACGCTCGAAAGAACGGCGGAGATGGAATCCCTCCGAGTGCGGGGCCTCATGGTTCTTCCTCCTGCTGGGCCGGAACCCGAAGCTGCGAGGCCCTGGTTCGTCCGCCTTCGCGAACTCGCCGAACGGTTCGCGGCCGCCGGGTTGCTCCCGAACCCACCGGAACTCTCGATGGGAATGAGCCACGACTTCGAGGTGGCGATCGAGGAAGGGGCCACCACGGTGCGGGTCGGGACCGCGATCTTCGGCCCCCGTCAGCCTCCCCCGGCGAATTGACGCTCCACGTCCTCACCGATGCGGAAGACCGAAACGGCGCGGATCCGCTCCCGGAGCGGGTAGGTCTCCCGGCCGCCGTGGATCACGTCCAGCCGGTCGAGACGGAGATCCTCGATAGCGGTGTGCATGGAGCGGGTCGTGCGGGGGGCCGTGGTCCGCTTGATCTCGAAAGCCCGGCGCTCCTTTCCGCGAATGATCAGCAGATCCACCTCGGCACCGGTGTGGGCCCGCCAGAAATAGCACTCGTCCGGATGGGCATCGAGATGGGAAATGAGCTCGTGGATCACGAATCCCTCGAAGGAAGCCCCCACTTTCGGGTGGCCTTCGAGTTCGGCCTGGCTCCGGATGTCGAGGAGGTAGTGCAGGAGCCCGGTGTCCCGAAGATAGACGCGCGGCGCCTTGACTTGCCGCTTGCCCAGGTTTTCCGACCACGGAGGCAACGCCCGCAGCATCAAGGCGGCTTCGAGCAGTTCCCGGTAGTTGCGGGCCGTTTTTTCCGAGCCGCCGAGCGCCCGCGCCATTTCCGCGTGACTCCAGATCTGCCCATGGACGTGCGCGACCATGTTCCAGAACCTGCGAAGCGAGGCCGCCGGTGCCCGCGCACCCAGCAGGGCGAGATCGCGTTCCACGAAGGTTCCCGCAAACTCTCTCCGCCACGCGAAGCTGTCCGCATCGGTCGGCGCGAGGAAAGAACGCGGAAATCCTCCCCGCAGCCAGCGGACGGGAATCGCCTCGACACCTGTCTCCTCCACGCCCAGTCCGGAGAGCTCCCGAAAAGCGATCCGGCCGGCCAGCGTCTCGCTGGATTGGCGCAGAAGCTCCGGGCCTGCTGAGCCGAGGATCAGGAAGCGGGCGGGGTTCCGGGGCCGATCCACAAGCACCCGGAGCGCCGGAAAGAGTTCGGGCCGTCGCTGGATCTCGTCCAGCACGACGACTCCCCGCAGGCCTTCGAGAGCTCCGAGCGGATCCTCGAGGCGCGAGAGATCCCGGGCGTTTTCGAGATCGAAGCGGGTTACCGGGTGGACGGTCTGCTGCGCGTACTGCCGGGCGAGCGTCGTCTTGCCGATCTGGCGGGGGCCGAGAATCGCGACCACCGGAAAGCGGGAGAGCGCCGCTTCCAGGGCGCGCCTGGCGCGGGGGCGTTCCAGCATCGCTTCATTTTACTGTGAAAATCGGGAATGTGAGGGCGGTTTTTCCTGGTTAATCAGCTCGCGCTGTCGAAGAACCGATCCCAGCGGGTGCGCTGGATGAACCGGAACGGGACCAGCAGCAGGTCGAGCGCCTGGCGGGAAAGGTCGGTTTCGAGGTACTCCTCGCGGGGCGCGCCATAGGACCAGTAGATGAACAGCGCCTTGCCCTTGATGTGCTCTTTCGGCAACGCCCCCCAGAAGCGGCTGTCGTGGCTGTTGTCCCGGCTGTCCCCCATCACGAAGTAGTGATCTTCGGGCACCTGGTAGTCGCGCTGGCCGCGCCCGCCCCCGTAGAGGTATTGGGTGTATTCCTCCCGGAGCGGCTCGCCGTCCACCAGAACCTCACGCGGCCCGACCGTCAGGGTTTCGCCGGGGAGTCCGACCACCCGCTTGATGAAGTCGCGACGTGGTTCTTCGGGGAACTTGAAGACCACCACGTCGCCGCGGGCGATCCTCCCGGTGGGCAGGACCGGGAGGTCGGTTTCGTGGTACCGCATCTTGTTCACCAGCACGTGATCCCCGATGAGCAGGCTCTCCTCCATGGAGCCGGTCGGAATCACGAAGTTCTGGAAAACGAACGTGCGCAGGAAGAGCGCGAGCACCACGGCGATGCAGAGCGACTCGAAGTATTCGCGCACCACCGAGCGTCCGTGACGCCTCTTTTCGCGCCGACTCACAGGCCGTCCTCGCCGGGGGTTCCGTCTCCGTCCGTTTCGGGAACGAGAACCCGGATCGTGACCCGCTCCGGGTCGAAAGCATCCGCAACGATGGCCGCATCCGGCGCTTCGGGGTAGTGGAGCACCGGGACCAGTTCCTGTTCGCCCGGCGCGAGTCCGGAGCAGGAGACCACCGCAAAAAGCGTTTCCGGGGAAATCCGGGAGACGAGATCGGGCGGTGCCCGCACCGTGGCCAGCACCGACCCGGTTTCGAGTTCGCAGAGCGCCTCTTCGTCCGCTTCCCGGCGGACTGCGAGCACGAGCTCCATGGATTCCCGTTCCGCTCCGATACGGAGTTCGATCTCCACCCGCCGGATGCCGGGCCGGAGCGCCGGGTCCACTTCGACTCCCAGCCTTCGCGTGTAGGTCTCCCGCAGTCCGTCGGCGGAGATCGGCTCGGTGGTCACCTGCTGGAGGTCGCGGAGCAGGGATTCGGGGCCCTCGATCGGGAGTTCGCGCGGATTCATCTGGATCGAATAGATCTCGAAGCCGGCGGCCGGCTCCCCAAGCACCCGGGGACTCACGAAGACACTCCGGGTCACCGTCTCGTCCAGCCGGAGCAGGAGCGAAGAGGGTTCGACCCGCATCACCTGGATGCCGGTGGGAGCCTCCACCGCTTCTGCCGAGAGATACCAGGTCCGCTCGCCGGGAGTTTCCCCCACGAGATCCACGAAGGCTCGCAACTCCGGCTGCGGTGCCTCCCGGAGCAGGCGCGAAGAACCGCGGAGCCGGACCGCAACCTGGTTCACCGACTGATCCACGACTTCGAGGCCGGTCGGCACGTTGCGCAATTCCAGAGGGATTTCAGCGAGGATCTCGGTCGCGTCCTCGCCTCCGACAACGAACCAGAGCCCGAAAGCGAGGGCGAGCGAAATGGCGGCCCGACCGACCTCCCGCGAGCGGGCTCGTGCCCGTGGAACTCCGGCCGCGCTCATCGGATGACCTCGCCGTAGGGTGCAGATTCCGCCACCGGTGCCGGCTCGTCGGAAACCCGGGCCCCCGGACGGAACCTCGCGACCGTCGCCGCGAGATCATTCCGGTCGGTCACCGGGTAAATCCGCCCGCCCGAAACCACGCTGGCCCGCCCCGTCTCCTCGGAAACCACGATCACGGTCGCGTCCGTCTCCTCGGTCAACCCGAGCGCCGCCCGGTGCCGGGTGCCTCCGACTTCGGCTTCCGCGGCCTGGCCGGTGATCGGCAGGAGGCAACGAGCGGCCACCACCCGATTGCCGGCGACGATCGCCGCCCCGTCGTGCAGCGGGGACCCCGGCTGGAACAGGGCGAGCAGGAGGTCGGAGCTCAGCTCGGCCTGGATGGCCCGCCCGGTGTCCTGATAGCTGCCAAGGCCGATCTTGCCCCGCCAGACGATGATCCCTCCCAGCCGGCGACGCGAAAGCTGGGTGGCGGCATCGGTCAGGATGGCGAGGGTCCGGCTTTCGGCGTTGAGGCTGTTCCGCCGCGGGCGCAAGGAGAAGCTGCCGCCCCCGAGATGGGCCAGTCCCCGGCGGATTTCCGCCTGATAGAGCACGATCAGGGCGATGCCGAGATAGGGCAGCGTATTGCGGACGATCCACTGGACGGTCGTCAGCCCGAACTGGCTGGATCCGGTCAGCAGCAGCACGCCCCCCACGATCAGCGTGCCGAACGCCATCTGGGAGGCCCGCCGGCCTTCGATGAGTCTCAGCAAAACGTGGATGGCGCCGGCGACCAGCAGGATGTCCAGCAGGTCCGCGAGCGACATCCGCTCGACCAGCGTGGCGACGAGGGGGCCGAAGATGTCGCTCACACCGGACTAACCAGATCAGATCGGCCGGATCAGATGGCCGCCGATCCGCTCTCCGTCAGGTCGCTCCCCCTGGCTGGGGGGCGAGCGGAGGGGCGAGGGGAGCGGGGGCCGCCGTACCGGTTTCCTCGCTCGGGGACTCCGGCTCGCTCTCCGGAGCCGGGGCGACTTCGGGGAGAGAGCCACCGTCGAGAACGATCTGGACCTCGGAAGACTCCAGCACTTCCCGCTCGAGAAGCGCCTCCGCCACCGCTTCGAGCCTTTCCCGGTTGTCGAGCAGCAACATGCGGGCCCGCTGATACGCCTCGTCCACGATGCGGCGCACCTCGCGGTCGATGGCCTTGGCGGTGCTCTCGCTGTAGTCCTTGCGCGATGCCAGATCGCGCCCGAGAAACACCTCGCCGCCCCCGCTCTCGAAGGTCAACGGGCCGAGTTTCTCGCTCATGCCCCATTCGCAAACCATCCGGCGCGCCATGTCGGTCGCCCGCCGGATGTCATCGGAGGCGCCGGTCGTCATCTGGTCGAGGAAGATTTCCTCGGCCAGGCGGCCACCCATCTTGACCGCGATCATGGCCTCCACGTATTCCCGGTCCTGGGTGTGGCGGTCGTCTTCCGGCAGGAGCATCGTGACTCCCATCGCCATGCCCCGGGGGATGATGCTCACCTTGTGGAGCGGGTCCGCCTTGTCGAGGAGCGCCGCGACGACCGCGTGCCCCGCCTCGTGGTACGCGGTGGTGCGCTTTTCTTCGGAGCTCATCATGACCGAACGGCGCTCCGCACCCATCAGCACCTTGTCCTTGGCCTGCTCGAAGTCGGCCATGCGGACCGTCTTCTGGCTCTGGCGGGCGGCGTTGAGGGCGGCCTCGTTGACCAGGTTGGCGAGATCCGCGCCCGAAAAGCCCGGAGTTCCGCGGGCGATCACCTTCATGTCCACCGTCTTCTCGAACGGGATCTTCCGGGTGTGGACCTTGAGGACACCTTCGCGGCCCCGGATGTCGGGAAGCGCCACCACCACCCGCCGGTCGAAGCGGCCGGGCCGCAGCAGCGCCGGATCGAGGACATCCGGTCGATTGGTGGAGGCCACCAGGATCACGCCCTCGTTCGATTCGAACCCGTCCATCTCCACGAGCAGCTGGTTGAGGGTCTGCTCCCGTTCGTCGTGACCGCCGCCAAGCCCGGCACCTCGCTGACGGCCCACCGCGTCGATCTCGTCGATGAACACGATGCAGGGGGCGTTTTTCTTGCCCTGCTCGAAAAGATCCCGAACCCGGCTGGCGCCGACTCCCACGAACATCTCCACGAAGTCGGAGCCGCTGATCGTGAAGAACGGAACATTGGCCTCTCCGGCGATGGCCCGGGCCAGCAGGGTCTTGCCGGTGCCCGGCGGCCCCATCAACAGGACCCCCTTGGGGATGCGTCCGCCGAGGCGCTGGAATTTCTGCGGCTCGCGGAGGAAGTCAATGATCTCCTGAAGCTCTTCCTTCGCTTCGTCCACCCCGGCCACGTCCTTGAAAGTGACCTTCTTCTGCTGGTTCGAGGTCAGCTTCGCCCGGCTCCGGCCAAACGACATGGCTCGATTCCCCGGAGCCTGCATCTGGCGGATCAGGAAGAAGAAAAGCCCGACGATCAACAGGATCGGGATCCAGCCCAGCAACGTCAGAACCCAGGAAGAGCGGGTCGCGTCTTCGGCTTCCACGTTGATGCCACGCTCGAGGAGCTGGGGGACGAGCCCTTCCATCTGGGGCGCAAAGGTCCGGAAGGCGTTGCCATCTCCTCCCGTACCGGTGATCTCGCTTCCCGCCCCGGTGCCGGTGATGGTCACCTCGCTCACCCTGTCTTCTTCCACCATCTGCATGAACTGGGTGAACGAGACTTCCGTCTCGTCTTCCGCAATCCGCCCCGAAACGTTCCAGAACAGGATCAGGACGAGCGACGCGACCAGCCAGAAGAGGAGATTCCTGGTGGTCGGATTCACGCTTTTTCCCTCCCATCCTCCGGAAAGCGGTGCACTTCGTAACTCTGCGCCATGCCCGATTATACCGGGGGGCGGCGCTTTCCGGGCGAGGCCGGACGCACCAGGAGCGAACGATCCTCGATGGATACCACCGCGCCGGGCAGATCGAGTGACGCACCGCGGCGCGGCTCGCGAATCACTTCCATGACCGCTTCGATGTGGATGAATTCGATCCGCCGAAGGTGTCCCCGCACGGCCCGCAATGCCTCCCGAAGAACCCGCCGCGCGAGAGCCGGAGGCAAGCGGGCGAGAGCCGCCACCGGCAGCCGCTCTTCGTCACCCCCGGCTTCTTCCCGAAGCTCCTCGAAGCGATTCTTCGCCACTTCCCGGAGCCAGGCTTCATCTTCTCCGAGAAGCCCCGCCGCACGGGCCAGCGCGCTCTCGATCCGGGGGTTGAGTTCGCGGGCCAGGAAGGGAAGCACCTCCTGCCGGACCCGGTTGCGGGTGAACCGGAGATCGCGATTCGAAGGGTCGGGATAGAACTCCCAGCCCTTTCGGTCCGCGATCTCCGCAAGTTCCGCGCGGGAAAGCGCGAGCAGCGGCCGCCAAAGCAGAAAGCCCCGGGAGTCCGGTCGGATCTCCGGCATGGCCGAAAGCCCGGGCCCGCCCGCACCGCGGGCGAGCTGGAGCAGCAGGGTCTCCGCCTGGTCGCTCCGGGTGTGGGCGACCGCGACGGCATCGAGCCGGTGCTCCCGGGCGGCGGCCGCGAAGAAGTCGAGACGGGCCAGCCGGCCCGCCTCTTCCACCGGGCGTCCCGAACGTTCGGCGCGGGCGGCAACATCCTCGCGTCCGAAAGCGAAGGGGATGCCGATCGCCGAGGCGGTATCCCGGGCGAAGCGGGACTGGTCCTCCGAATCGGGGCGGAGGAGGTGATCGAGGTGGAGCGCAACGAATTCCGGGCGCCCATCGAGGCCGGCCAGCAATCGCAGCAGCACGGTCGAGTCGAGTCCTCCCGAGAAACCCACCCCGAATCGCGCCGGACGCGAGGCTTTCGCGAGGTGGGGAAATCCTCTCCGGAGCGAGGCGCGAAGCGACCCGCGGGCGCGGACTTCCGGATCAGATGGCCGGCTCATCGGTCCCGGAAGGAGGCGGGGCGATCCGGATTCGGGAAATGCGGTTTCCATCGAGGCTCACCGCCTCCACCTCGGCACCGCGATCCCGGACGGCGTTTCCCGGCACCGGGATCCGGCCGAACTGCTTGAGCGCATAGCCGGCCACCGTGTCGTAGTCGTCGTGAACCGGGATCGCCCACTCGACTCCCTCCACTTCGAGCAGGCGGTTCGCTTCGCTCACCGTCAGAGCACCGTTGAGACTGAGACCCCCGCCCGGCAGGCGGCGGAGCTCGTCGGGATGGGGATCCCCCACGATTTCGAGCAGCTTCCGCAAGGTGACGAGACCTTCCACCCCTCCGTGTTCGTCCACCACGACGAGCATCCGGCTTCCCGATTCCCGCATCGCAACGAGCGCCTGGCTCAGGGTTGCGGCACCCGGCGCGTAGTGGGGTGGGCGGATGCTCTGCTCGATGCGGAGCGGAGCACCGAAAGCGGCGGCCTCGAGGATGTCGTGAACGTGGAGGATCCCGAGAATCTGGTCCAGGTTGTCGCGATAGACGGGAAGCCGCGAGTGGTGGCGTTCCCGGAAGAGCCGGATCGCCTCCACCGGACCCGCCCCCACGGGCAGCGCGGCGATGTCCCGGCGAGGGGTCATCACCTCGGTGAGGCGGCGGCCGGTCACCCGGACCAACTGGGTGAGCAGGCGGGCCTCCTGGTCAGGATCGCTCGCTTCCACCATGGCGCGCAACTCGGTCGCGCTGAGCCGCCCCGAACCGGCCTGCTGCGCGAATCCGAAAAGCCGCAGCACCTGCCGGGCCAGCCATTCGAGCGCCCGCGCCACCGGCCCGAGGAGCCGGAAGACGATCTGCATCGGCCGGATCACGGCGAGCGCCCAGGCTTCCGGACGCCGGGCCGCGATGGACTTCGGGACCATTTCTCCGAACACCAGCAGCACCACGGTCGTGAGGCCGGTGGCGATCGAGGCGGCGCGCACCCGGGACTCGGCGGAAGTCGCGCCGATCGCGAGCACCGTGGTCATCAGGACTCCGGCGAGGGTGTTCACGAAGACGTTCCCGATCAGGATGGCCGCGAGGAACCGCTCCGGACGCTCGGTGACCCGCCGCACGGCCTCGGAGCGCGCCCGGCTTTTCCCCATCGCCCGGATGCGGTGCCAGCGAGCCGCGGTGAGAGCGGTTTCGGACCCGGAAAAGAATCCGGACAGGAGGGTGATCACGGCAAGCGCCGCGAAGGCCATGCCGATCATCGGAACGCGCGAGGCGGCCGCGCCGCCCCGGAGCTACTGCCCGGTCTGGGACCTTGATCGGAGCCCACCGGTCTCGCCCCGCTTCAGCCGAAACGGCGGAGGGTCCGGTACCGGGTGTCGCGCTGGACCGGGACGAAGCCGGCCTCCCGGATCAGGATCTGGACCTCGTCGAAGCTGGTCCGGTTCACGAAGCCGGTGCAGGCGTGCACGTTTTCTTCGAGCAGGGTCCCGCCGAAGTCGTCAGCCCCCCAGTGCAGGCCGACCTGTCCGGCTTTCTTGCCCTCGCTGAACCACGATGCCTGGATGTGGTCGAAGTTGTCGAGGACCAGACGGGAGGCCGCGAGAATGCGGAGGTAGTCGTTGGGCCCGGCGTAGTACGGGATCTTGCGAACCAGAGGCGTGTTGCCCGGCTTGAAGCTCCACGGCACGAAAGCGGTGAAGCCGCCGTGCTCATCCTGGAGATCCCGGATATGCATCAGGTGCTCCACGATATCGGCGGCGGTCTCCACGTGCCCGTACATCATGGTGGCGGTGCTGCGGTAGCCGAGCGCGTGCGCTTCCCGGTGCACGTCCAGCCAGGCAGCGGCACCGCCCTTCTTGTGGGAAATCTTGCGCCGGACGCGGTCGGCCAGAATCTCGGCTCCGCCTCCCGGCAGGGTGTCCTGCCCCGCCTCCTTGAGGCGAAGCAACACCTCGCGGATGGAAAGCCCGCTGACCTTCGCCATACCCTCGACCTCGACGGCAGACCAGAAGTGCGGAGTGACGTCCGGGAACCTCTCCCTGGTTCCACGCACCAGATCGAGGTAGTAGTCGAGCGGAAGCGACTCGTTGACTCCGCCTTGCAGCAGCACCGTCGTCGCTCCCCGCTCCACGGCCGCGCCGATACGGTCCAGCATTTCCGGGACCGTGTGGGTGTACGCCTCCTCGTGGCCAGGGTGGCGATAGAAAGCGCAGAACGTGCAGTCCACCTCGCAGACGTTCGTGTAGTTCGGGTTCGTGTCCATCACGAAGGTGACTTCGGGCGCGGCGTGCCGGCGAAACCGGTCGAAGCTCGCGAGTTCGCCGAGCGTCAGCAGATCCGCCTCCTCGAGCAGCCAGAGCGCTTCCGAAGCGTCGAGGCGTTCTTGAGAGTGGACCTTTTTGCGGATCGTGGCGCTCGGCCCCTTGGTCATGTGGATATCGGTGCCGCGTTCTCTCGCGGGGTGAGAAGTTTGTGGTCTTCGACCATCTGGCGGAAACAATCGAATCCCTCGCGTTCCGCCTCGTCGAAGACGTAAGTGAAGTCGGAAAGATAGCGGGCGATGGCCGGGATATCCCCGAGCCGGCCGGCTTCTTCGGCGGCGATCTCCGGGATGCGTTGGCGGCCTTTCGCGATGGCGGCCTCCACCATCCGGGCGAGTTCGAGGCGAGCCTTCGCGGTGAGCGATCGCCGGGCGCTCCAGACGGCGAACACGAAGGGGAAGCCGGTCCATTCGCGCCAGGCGGTCGCGAGGTCCACCCGGTAGGGGTATGACGGATCCGGATCCTCCCGCTCGCGAAGCGCCGCGTCGCCGATCACCAGCAGGGCCGGGCGGCGACGGGTGATTCCACGCTGGTAGCGCGGGGCCCGGACACCGAGCCGCCGCTCCAGCCACAGCCGCAAGAGGAGCACCGCGGTCGAGGTCTCGTGGCTGATCTCGACGATCTCTCCGTCCAGTTCTTCGGGAGGGCAGCGGGACAGCAGGAACACACTCCCGGCGCGCTCCCGGCAGGCGATCCCCAGATACTTCCCCCGGCCGGGAAGCGCGCTGTAGCGATCCTCGTTGCGGAGCAGATCCACCACCGACAGGAGGCCGGCATCCAGCTCCCCGGCGGCGGCGAGCTGGCCGATTTCAGAAGGGGCGGCCCGGAAAACCCGGACTCCCTCGAGGGGCTCGAAGGGTCGGGTGTTCAGATAGGCCAGTTGCCCCACCAGCAAACGCACGGGATCAGCGGCCGGGAGAGCTCGGGAAACGCACTCAGGCTGCTTCCCAGACGCGGACCACGTTGTAGAGCGCGTCGCGCTCCACCGGAACCTTGCCGGCATCCCGGATCATCCGTACCAGCCGGTCACGGGCGAGTCCGACCGGGCTCCCGGCCTGCGCGAAATGGGCGATCCGTTCCTCGCCGATCGTTCCGTCCAAGTCGCTCGCGCCGAAATTCAGGGCCATGGCTGCCGAATCCTCGCCGAGCATCACCCAATAGGCCTTGATGTGCGGGATGTTGTCCAGCATGAGCCGCGCCGAGGCCACCGTGCGCAGATCCTCGAGAACCGAGGCCTGGCGTTCCGCGAGCCCGGTGTTGCCGGGTTGCAGCGCGAGCGGGATGAAGGAAGCAAAGCCGGCGGGTGCCGCGGCGCTTTCGTCCTGGGCATCCCGCAGCCGGAGCATGTGATCCACGCGCTCCTCCCAGGTCTCGATGTGCCCGTACAGCAGCGTCGCATTGGACATGATCCCGAGCCGGTGCGCCACGCGGTGCACCTCGAACCAGCGTTCGTGCCCGATCTTGGTGCGGAAAGTCTCCTGACGCACGCGGTCCGAGAACACCTCGGCACCACCTCCCGGCAGGCTGTCGAGGCCCGCTTCCTTCAACCGGACGAGGATGTCCTCGATGCTCGTCCGCTCGAGCCGCGCGAACCAGTCGATCTCGACGGCAGTCCAGGCCTTGATCTGCACCGTGGGGAAATTCCTGCGGATTTCGCGGACGATCTCGAGGTAGCGGTCGAAACGCCATTTGGGGTGGAGCCCACCCACGATGTGCACTTCGGAAAGCTCGGGAGACACCTGCGCGAGCACTTCCTCCATGCTCTGCTCGTAGGCGTGGGCATCTCCCGGCTTCGCGGCGAAATCACAGAAGACGCACGAAAGGACGCACAGGTTGGTGGGGTTGATCTGGCGGTTGACCACGAACTGCACGCGGTCGCCGTTCCGCTTTCGCGTGGCGTGATCCGCCATCCTGCCGAGCGCCGGAAGATCGGTGGTTCCGAGCAGCGTGACGCCGTCCTCGCGCCCGAGCCGCTCCCCGGCGAGTACCTTCTCCCACACAGGCTCAAGGCGATGATCCCGAAAAGTGATGTCACGCGAAAGCATCAAGCCGACCGATTTCCCCCGAAGCAATGGTAGCGCCCGCGGACATCAGGACCGGGTTCCGGAAGAGGCTCCCGTCTCCTCTTCCCGCCAGCCGGGGCCTGCGGGAAGGCCGAGAACCCCGAGCACCTTGTCCACGAACCCGTCCACCACCTGCTCCATGGACTCCGGGTTCCGGTACCACGGGGGGGCCACCGGCATCACGATGCCCCCCGCCTCGGAGACGCTCAGCGCGTTCCGGAGGGTGATCGTGGACCAGGGGGTTTCCCGCACGCAGAGAATGAGCTTCATCCGCTCCTTGAGGGCCACCTGCGCCGCCCGGGTGATGAGTGTGTCCGCGATGCCGGCGGAAACCTTCCCGAGAGTGGAGAGACTGCAGGGAATGACGACCAGCGCATCGTGGCGGTTGGAGCCGGATGACCAGGGTGCGGCGAGGTCGTGGTCGCGATAGACCCGCGTCGCGCGCTTCTCCAGCTCGGCCCCTTCGACACCGCACTCGAGCCGGATCACCTCTTCGCCCCAGCGGGACACGATGAGGTGCCTCTCGCCCGGACAGCGATCGAGAAAGCGAAGCCCATAGACCGATCCCGAAGAACCGGAAATCCCGACTACGATCCGCATGTCGTCATGGAGTCGTCATGGAGTCGTCATGGGGTAGCGGAGGATGCGACACCCAGAAAAACCACGAACCCGAGAAGGGAGTTCACCTGGAAGAACGCGAAGTTGACATGCGCGCGGAAGCGATGCTGCACGAGGAACAACCCACCGGCCAGAAGGAAGAACAGAAGAGCCGCAAACCCTTCGAGAGCCTGATGGTGAAGAGCCAGCAAGAAGGCGAAAGCGACCAGGTGAAACACGGCGGCGACGCGCAGGGCCGCTGGTGCGCCGAGAGATGCGGGCAGCGAGTGGATTCCCTGTTTCCGGTCGGAATCTTCGTCGAGCGTTGCGTAAAGGATGTCGAAGCCGGAAGACCAGAAAACCGTGAACAGCGCGAGCAGGAGGGCCGGTACGATACCTCTCCATTCGAGACCCGTTGCGTAGAAGGCTCCGAGCGGCCCAAGCGCGAGCCCCGCGCCCACTCCAAGATGCGCCCATCTGGTGAACCGCTTCAACAGCGGATAGACGGTGAACACGACGAGCGGGATGGGAGTCAGGGCGAGACATTTTGGCGAGATCGCCCAGGCGGCGAACAGATAGACGAGCGTGGAAGCAACGAGGAACCAGCCGGCTTCGGCGAGGGACATCGCGCCGGAAGGCAGCGCTCGCGAAGCGGTACGCGGATTATGTGCATCCAGTCGGCGATCGAGAATGCGGTTCAACCCGAGCGCCGTCGTGCGCGCGCCCGTGGCGGCGATCAGGATGAGGATCCCGGTGCGAAGAGTCAGCGGCGCATCCGCGAGCAAGGCACCGGCGTAGATGAGCGGGACCGAGAAGAGCGTGTGTTCGATCTTCAGGTATCCGGCGAAGACGGCCAGACGTCCCGCCGATGGAACACCGTCTCCGGCTCGTTTCAGAAGAGACACACCTGACCGGTCACGATAGCAGCCGGGGAGCAAGGGCGCGATTCCTGTATGATTCCCGTATCTTTTCCTTATCTCTTCCAAAAGGATTCCCTGCGTGAAAAAGAAAACCAGAAGAAAAGCAACTCGCAAGAAAGTCACCCGGCGGGTCGCGGTCACCCAGCAGAACCGGAGCCTCGGACGCTTGGTGATCGAGATTTCCTTCGAGGCCCCCGAAGCTGACGGCGAGGTTCTGGAAATTGCTGCTCCCGGCGCGACCGTTCGCAAGAAAAAGCGGCGCAAGAAGGCGGCGGCGAAGAAGAAAGTGAATCCCAGGCGGAGCGCGGCTCTCAAGGCGGCATGGGCACGCCGCAAAGCCGCCCAGGTGGCCGCCGGAAAGTAGTGGCCGCCGGAAAATAGTCGCCACCGGAAAGTAGCCGCGCGCCGGCGTGCTCTCCTGCTCTCCGCCGGCCGCTGTGGTAGATTTTTCCGCCCATTTGGCCTGCCCGGCTTGGAGGCTTTTCTTGCATTCTCCCCTCGTTTCGCCCCTTCCCCATGCGTCGTCCGGCCGTTCTTTCCGCTCCGGGCTGACTGCGCTCGCCCTCGCTTTCGCTCTCGCCTCCTGCGGGGGAAGCGACGTGGGCGTTTCCGGCGACGAAGTGCGCCTCGGAACCTTTGCTCCCATGTCCGGGCCGCACACCGCGCTCGGCGACGTGGCACGTGGCATGTCCGCCTATTTCGACTGGGTGAACGCTCAGGGCGGAATCCATGGGAGGAACGTGCGCCTGATCGTGAAGGACGACCAGGCCGACCCCGAGCAGACACCGGCGCTCGTGACCGAGTTGCTGCGGGACGACCAGGTTTTCGCCCTGGTTGGGGGAACCGGTTCGGACAGCGCGCTCGCCGTCAAGGACGATGTCTGGAACCGCCTGACCCCGTGGGTCAACCCGGGGTCGAGTTCACCGGTGTGGACCGAACCCATCAACGCATACACGTTCTCCATGTTCCCCTCGTCGGTGACCGCAGGCCGGGTAGTCGCCAAGTACGCACTCTCCGACCTCGGGGCCCGACGGATCGGATCCATCGTGGAGGCGACCCAGTTCGGCTCCATCGGGCAGGAGGGATACCGCCTCGGTGTCCGGGCGTTCTATCGGGAGCTGCGGGAAACTCTCCCCGAAGGCGTGGAGGTGCGCTACGCACGCATCAACGGCCGGCCGCGACGGCCGCGCACCTCGAATCCGGAGAGCGAAGGCTGGCTGCTCGAGCCCGCTTCCGGGCCGGGAGTCCTCTGGCAGGTGCAGCGATCGGATGGCGGTTCCTGGGGGCGGCCGGAAGCCGCGCCGGAAAACGTGGGTTCGCAACGGGTGGAGCTCGACGGCAGCGGCCTTGAAGATGCCCTCACCTTCTTCAAGGAGCAGCGGGCGGACGCGGTGGTCATCTGGGGAATCGCCGAATTCAGCGCGATGGTCGCCCGGGCGATCGCTGCGGACGAAGACTGGGATCCGCTCGTTCTCGGCGGTCTGGCGATGGCCGATACGAGCGCGTTGAACCTCGCCGAAGGAACGCTCGAAGGCGCGGTCGTCTCTTCCGCCACTCCCGATCTCCAGGCAGACAACGAATCCATCCGGATGGCCCGGGAAATCCTCGCGCAGCACGCGCCCGAAGTCGAGTTCGGCGACTATGCCCTTCTCGGTCTCGCGTGGGCACAGCTCACCCACGAGGGCCTCGAACGCGCCGGACCCGACCTGACCCGGATCGGCCTGCTGCGGGCGCTCGAAACGCTGGACGGCTGGACCGGATTCATCGGCAGGCCGATTTCCTTCAGCGAAGAGAACCACCGGGGGATGGATGCCGTGACCCTGAAGCAGGTCGAAAACGGCGAATTCGTGGCCCTCACCGACTGGCTGACCGAATAGTCCTGCCGCATCGTCGCGTTCAGCGGGTGCGGGCCGCCCATCTGCCGAGATAGGCCCGCTGCACTTCGGGATCGCCCAGCAGTTCGTGCGCCGCGCCCTCCCGGGTGATGCGGCCGTTCTCGAGCACATAACCCCGGCCCGCGACTTCGAGGGCCCGGACCAGGTTCTGTTCGACGAGCAGAACCGCGACCCCTTCGCGGCGGATCGCGTCCACGGTCTCGAAGACGGTGTCCACCACCCGCGGCGCGAGCCCGAGCGAGGGCTCGTCCATCAGCAGCAGGCGGGGTGCCGCCATCAGCGCCCGCCCGATCGCCGCCATCTGGCGCTCTCCACCGGAGAGGGTGCCGGCGAGTTGCGAAGTCCTTTCCCGGAGACGGGGGAGAAGGCCGAACACCCGGTCGAGCCGCTCGCCCGGATTCTCCGGACGACCGCGATCTTCGAGCGAATACGCGCCGAGCCGGAGGTTTTCGAGAACCGTCATTCCCGGCCAGATCCGGCTGCCCTCGGGTACGTGAGCGATCCCCGCCCCCACGATCCCGGCCGCCGGGAGGGAAGCGAGCGAAGCGCCACGGAAGAACACGGATCCCGACCTGGCCGCCGAGAGACCGCTGATCGCCCTCAGGGTGGTGGTCTTCCCCGCGCCGTTCGCGCCGAGCAGCGCCACCACTTCGTCGGCTTCCACCCGGAGCGCAACCCCGCTGAGCGCCCGGACCCCGCCCCGGTCCACGTGAAGGTCGCGGACTTCGAGCAGGCTCACCGGGTGTCTCCGCGTTCGGGCGCCCGGACCCCGCCCCGGTCCACGTGAAGGTCGCGGACTTCGAGCAGGCTCACCGGGTGTCTCCGCGTTCGGGCGCCCGGACCCCGCCCCGGTCCACGTGAAGGTCGCGGACTTCGAGCAGGCTCACCGGGTGTCTCCGCGTTCGGGCGCCCGGACCCCGCCCCGGTCCACGTGAAGGTCGCGGACTTCGAGCAGGCTCACCGGGTGTCTCCGCGTTCGGGCGCCCGGACCCCGCCCCGGTCCACGTGAAGGTCGCGGACTTCGAGCAGGCTCACCGGGTGTCTCCGCGTTCGGGCGCCCGGCCGAGATAGGCGGCGATCACCCGCGGATCGCCGGTCACCTCGCCCGGCGAGCCCTCGGCAATCGTCTCGCCGTGCTCGAGCACCTGGATGCGATCGGAGAGTTCGAGAACCGCCTCGATCATGTGCTCCACATAGATCATGGCGATCCCGCTCGCGTGGATCTCCCGGAGCAGCGCCACCGTCTCACCCGCTTCCACCGGGTTGAGGCCAGCAGCCACCTCGTCCACCAGCAATACCGAGGGGCGGGCGGCGATGGCGCGCGCCAGTTCGAGCCGGCGGCGCGCCGACAGGTTCAGTTCGGAAGCCGGCGTGTCCCGGCGGTCCCCGAGCCCGGTCCGCTCGAGCGCCGCCTCCGCTTCCGCCGCCGGGGAGCGGAGGGATATCCCACCGCCGTACTGCGCGCCGACCAACACGTTTTCGAAGACCGTCATGTTCAGGAATGGCCGGGGGACCTGGAATGTACGAGCCACCCCGAGGCGCCGGATCCGGTGGGGCATGAGGCCATCTATCCGCCTTCGCCCGAGCCGGATGACACCGGCGGAAGGACGGAGCATTCCGCTCAACAGATGGAAGAGCGTGGTCTTTCCCGCGCCGTTCGGGCCGATCAGCCCGAGGATCTCCCCCTCCGCGAGCTTCAGGTCCACGTT
This sequence comes from Vicinamibacteria bacterium, assembly GCA_965215615.1. Taxonomy (GTDB): domain Bacteria; phylum Acidobacteriota; class Vicinamibacteria; order Marinacidobacterales; family Marinacidobacteraceae; genus CBDATA01. Next base: position 253,394 of record OZ244068.1, read on the forward strand.
CCCGAGCGCGGTCAGGCCCCCGAACCGGCGAGTCAGGCCGCGCGTCTCGAGAAGCGTTCCGCCGGGAGCGTTCACGCGGTTCTCCGGAAGATGCGAAGGGCCCACCGTTCGAGCCGCGGCCAGAGACCGCGCGGTTCGAAGAGGATGATGAGGATCAGCAGGATCCCGAAAGCGGCGAGATGGACATCGGCGAAGCTCGCCAGCACGAACTGCTCGAGCACCAGGAAGATCAGTGCACCGAGGACCGGCCCCGCCACCGTGCCGAGGCCTCCCACGAGGACCATGAGCACGAGGCTGATGGAAAGATCGAAGCCAAAGACCTTCTCCGGGACGATGTAGAGCGTGATGAAGGCGTAGTAAGCGCCCCCGAGCCCGGTGAGCGCGGCGGCGACAGCGAAAGCCACGACCTGCTGACGGGCGACCGGAACGCCGCTCGCAGCGGCAGCTCGCGCGTCCTCACGCAAGGCCCGGAGGCCGAGCCCGAGGCGCGAATAGAGCATCACGTGGCTCGAGAGCACCGCCAGGAGAGCGAGGAGGGATCCGAGTCCGTAGAGAGCGAGGGATCCGAAGGCTTCGTCGATCGGGAGGGTGAGGCCGGATGCGCCGCCCGCCGCCTCCACGTTGTTGACCAGGACACGGGTGGCTTCGGAAACTCCGATGGTCGCGATGGCGAAATACGGCCCCCGGAGCCGCAAGCAGGGCCAGCCCCAGAGCACACCGTAGAAGGCAGCGAGCCCGGCGGCGACCGGAAGCGTCGCAAGCGGGGGAACCCCGGCGATCCACAACATCGAGCTTGCGTAGGCACCGATCCCGAACAGCGAGGCGTTGCCGAAGGATGTCTGGCCGGCGAACCCGCCGATCATGTTCCAGGCGCTCGCGAGCAGCACGTTGAGGAAAGCGAGGTGCGCAAGGCGCATGGCGTACGGATTCGCGTTCAGAAGCGGAGCGAACCCGAGCAGGACTCCGACGGCGAGAAGAGAGGCGAACAGACGGCGGCGTCGCCGGGCCGCTGCCCGTGCCCGAGCGATCTCAGACATCGGAATCCGTGCGACGCAACACGAGCGCCACGGTGAGCACGAGGAAGCTGACCACGTCCCGGTAGCCGGTATGCAGGTAGAAGGCAGTCAGATCCTCGGCGATCCCGAGCCCGATCCCGGCGATCAGGATGCCCCCGATGTTGGTGAGCCCCCCCAGCACCACGACGCAAAAGCTCTTGAGCAGAAAGCGGGCACCGAACTCCGGCGTCACCGAGTAGAACAAGGACATCAGGCTTCCTGCCGACATGGCGAGCGCCGAACCGATCCCGAAAGCGATCGCCCAGACCCGGTTCACCGGAATGCCCGAAAGCGCGGCGGCTTCCCGGTCCTCGGCCACCGCCCGGAGCGCAAGACCCGCCCAGGTGCGCTTCATGACGAGCGCCAGAACGAAGAACCCGAGCAGCGAAAACCCGGAGACGACGAGCCGGGGAAGGCTCAAGGTCACGTCGCCGAGAACGACGGCATCCATGGACCACCCGGTGAGCAGCGAGCGGTCCGCTCCTCCGAACAGCAGATAGAGCGCGTTGCGAACCACGAGCCACACGCCGAACAGCAGAAGCAGGGTGGCGACCGGCGGGCTGTCGCGGAGCCGAAACACCAGGCCGCGCTCCAGTCCGACACCCAGCAGAAAACCGAGCGGCACGGTGACGAGCAGCGAGAGCAGCGGGTCGAGGCCGAAGGTGGCATGAAGCCACCAGGTCACATAGACCCCGAGAGTCAGAAAAGCCCCGTGCGCCAGGTTGATGACCCGCAACACACCGTAGATCAACCCGAGCCCGTAGGCCATGTAGGCGTACACCGCGCCCACCAGGGCACCGGACGCGAGAATCGAGACCAGATCAGCCATGTCGCACCCGGACACCCCCGGGGGACTTCATGGAGTTACTGCGGCTCGCCGGGAGATGCCTCCCGATCTGGCAGGTAGGCCGTGCTCTCGGCGGCCTCCGGCGGAAAGACGATCTGCACTCCCCCATCGGGAAGGTTCTGCACGATCACGCAGCGATTGCGAATCTGGTAGCGGGATTCGGCGGGGAAACGGACGCTGCCTCCGGGAAGCAGGGAGTCGTCGAGCCGGGTCGCCGCGAGCGCGTCACGGATGGCGGCCGGATCGGTGGTACCGGCTTCGCCGATCGCATGGATCAGAACCCGCGCTGCCTCATAGGCCACCGCCGGGTAGTACTCGGCCACCGGCCCACCGTACCGGGCTTCGTACCGCTCGACGAAGCTGCGGGAGCGCGGATAAGGGAGTCGTCTCGTCCACCACTGGGCGGAGATCAGGTGGTTCACCGCCTCGCCGAGCCCGTCGCGCACCGACCGCTCGGGGCCGCGCGCCCCGTAGCTCACCGCGGCGTGGTCAAGCCCCTGCTCCACATAGGCGCGATGCTGCAGCAGGAAATCGGGTTCGTGCGCGTCGGACAGGAACACATCGGCCGCAGCCGACCGGACCTTCACGATCAGCGAGGTGTGGTCACTCGAAAGGTGCTCGAAAGACTCGTCCAGCACCAGTTGGAACCGGTCGGGATAGGCCTCCACTTCCGCGTGAACTCCGTCCCGGTACTCGCGTCCGTGGTCGGTGTTCTGCCAGACGAGCGCCACCCGGAGGGGTTGCGGAAGCCGGCCCTGATCCTGCTCCCAGCGCAGCCACTCGAGCGTGGTGGCGGCGAGCGATTCCACCGGGCTGAGCACTCCGAAGACCCACTCGTTGCCCTCGCGGAAGATGGACTGCGAAGCCCCTCCGGCGTTGACGAACGGCACGCCGCGACGCATCGGCACGATGACCTGCGACTGGACGAGCGGGGTGCTGTAGCTCGAAAGCAAGGCCGCCACCCGGTCCACCGCGATGAGCCGCTCCAGCAGGCTCGGCGAAATCGAAGCGTCGCTCTTGTCGTCGTAGAGGACGAGTTCGACCGGCCGCGGCGCGCCGTGCACCACGACTCCGCCGGCTTCATTCGCTTCGTCCACCGCAAGCTGGTAGCCGTTGCGGAGAAACGCTCCGGCGTTCGCATGGCGGCCGCTCAGCGGCAGCGCCGCTCCGATGCGCACCGTTTCATCCCCGGGCGAGCCGCAACCGAAGACTGACAGCAGCGCGAACAGGGCCAGGAGATTTGGACGAAAAGACAGCGGGCGCACGGGCGGACTCGGCCTGCCTAGCGTACCAATCCGACGAAGCCCCCCCGCGTCCCGAGTCCTTACAATCCAGCGGTTTGCAGCATCCCTCTGGCCCGCCGCCGGTCCCCGGAGGCATTCCGCGCCTCGAAGTGCTTCCGGTGGAGGACATCGTCCGGCACGAGGAAACCGACCTCATGCGGGTCGCGGCGCTCCTCGAACGGCTGAGCGACGACCGCATCCTGCGAAACCCCCCGCTTTCGGCGGCCCTTCCCGACGGACGGCGGCTGCTGCTCGACGGCGCAAACCGGATCGAGGCGCTGACCCGCCTCGGTGTCCCCCACGCTCTCGTCCAGACCGAAGACCCGGACGACCCGCGGCTCGGGCTTGGAACCTGGCACCACGTGATCCGGCCACGCGATGCCGAGGAGCTGGTGGATGACCCGCCCCCCGGCGTGGAGGCTTGCCACGAGGCGGCCCGCGAAGAAGCGATGGTCTGCCGGCTGACCCTGCCCGACGGGGCGAGCGTCACGTTCACCGGGAGCACCTCGCTCCGCAGCCGGGCCGAGGCGCTCCGGAAGATCGCCGGACGCCACACCCACCCACGTGCCCGGATCGGGCGGATGACCCGCCCGAATCTCGAAGAGGCGCGACTCGCCCACCCCGACCTCGGGGGAATCCTGAGCTATCCCGAATTCCGACTCGAGGAAATCCGCGAGCTCGCGGAGGCGGGAGGACGACTCCCCTCGGGGATCACCCGCCTGCTCGCTCCGAGCCGGGTGCTCGGTTTCCATCTGCCACTTTCCTTCCTGACCGCCAACCTGCCGCTCGAACAAAAGCGCCACCGCCTCGCCGACATGGTCGCCGAGCGGTTCCAGGCCGGCCGGGTGCGGTACTACGCGGAGCCGGTGTTCGTCTTCGACGACTGACTGCCAGCAGGCTGTGGGGAAACCGGCGTGAGCACCGAGACGGGTGAGGCGCCCGCCTGGCAAGGCGCGTGAGGGAGTCATAGTCAGAGCGCTATTTCGACCGAAACGCAACGAAGAGCGAGCCGCCAGGCGAGTGTTCAGGCGGGATGCATCGCCCGGCGAATGCCGCGTCGGTTTCTCTACAGCCTGCTAGCATTTCTGCCCCCGAGGGAGATTCGTGTCCGGACACAGCAAGTGGCATTCGATCCGCCACAAGAAGGCTCTCGTGGATGCCCGGCGGGGCAAGGCGTTCACGCGCCTGCTCAAGGAAGTCACGATGGCGGCCCGGCTTCATGGAGGCGACCTGCAGTTCAACCCCCGACTGCGCCTCGCGGTGGACAAGGCGAAAGCCGGCAACGTGCCCCGCGACAACATCGCGCGGGCGATCAAGAAGGGGACCGGAGAGCTCGACGGGTTCCGGCTCGAGGACGCGAGCTACGAGGGCTACGGCCCGGCCGGGGTGGCGGTCTTCGTCGAGGCGGCCACCGACAACCGGAACCGCACGGTGAGCGACGTGCGGCATCTCTTTTCGAAATACGGGGGAAACCTCGGCGAATCGGGGTCGGTCGGCTGGATGTTCGAGAAGACCGGGCAATGTCTCGTTTCCAAGGACCAGGTGGAGGAGGAGGAGCTGATCGAACTGGTGCTCGCTCATGGCGGCGAGGATGTCCTCGACGATGCCGAACACTGGGATGTCCGGACTCCGCCAGAAGCGTTCGAGGCGGTTCGATCCGCGCTCGAGAAGCGGGGTATCCCCTGCGAGAGCGCCGAGGTGGCTTTCCTTCCGAATCAGCACGTCCGGGTAACCGGTGCGGATGCCCGGAGGGTGCTTCAGTTGATGGAGGCACTCGAGGATCAGGAAGACGTGACCCAGGTCTGGGCGAACTTCGAACTGGATGACGAAGAACTCGAAGCGGCGTCCTGAGGAGGCCGGCACGGCTCGGGGGCTCCTCGCCCTCGCCAGGTGACCGACGGCTCGGGGACGGCTCCCGTGCGGAGTCGCCTGGTCGTGGGGCTCGACCCCGGATCCCTGGTTACCGGATGGGGTGCCGTCTCGGACCGGGAGGGAGCTCTCGGTGCCGAAGGACACGGCGCGGTACGCGTTCCGGGTGGAGCTTCGCTGACGGAGCGGCTCGGCTTTCTCTACCGGGAAATCCGGCAGGTGATCGAGCGGTTCGATCCGGATGAGATCGCGGTCGAAGCGGTCTTCGCCGCGCGAAACGCCCGCTCGGCGCTCGTTCTCGGACAGGCGCGTGGCGCGGTGCTGGCGGCGGCGGCCGGCCGTCGCTGCGCCGAATACGCACCACGCTCCGTGAAGCAGGCGCTGACCGGATACGGCGGTGCCGGCAAGGATCCGGTGGCCGCGATGGTGGCGCGACGCCTCGGGCTCGACGAGATCCCGAAACCGCAGGACGCGACCGATGCGCTGGCAGTGGCGATCTGCCACCTGGATGCGAGACGGGCCGAACGCCATCTCGACCGGGCCCGGCCCTCCCCCACCTCGTCGTGATCGAAAGCCTCGCCGGAACGCTCGTTCGGAAGGGGAAGGACCAGGTGGTGATCGAGACCGGAGGCGTCGGGTTTTCGGTCCGCGTCTCGGTCGCGACCCTGGCAGCACTCCCCCCCGCCGGCTCCCCGGCGACCCTTGAGACCCGGATGCTCACCCATCGGGAAGACGCGCTTCTCCTCTACGGCTTCGCTTCCCCGGAGGAAGCGGATCTTTTCGACCGCCTTCGCGCGGTCCCGAAAGTGGGGCCCGGCGTCGCGCTGAAGCTGCTTTCCCTTTCGGCCTCCCATCTCCGCGAAGCCATCCGCTCCCGCAACGTGAACGCGCTGTGCGCGGCCCCGGGGATCGGCTCCAAGCTGGCCCGGAGACTCATCACCGAGCTCGCCGATGCCCTGCCCGACCCGGACGAAGATTTGGAAAAGGCCACGGCCGATCCGGAACGGGAGCAACTCGTGTCCGCGTTCTTGAACCTCCAGTTCACCGACCGGCGCCGGATCGAATCCCTCGCCGACGAACTGATGGCCGCGATGCCGGACGGGGATCTCGCCTCCCGGCTCCGCGCGGGGCTTTCCAAGCTGACCGGGCGCGGATCCTGAAACCGTGGTTTCGCTGAACACCGTCCTCGCCCGGGCGCGCCCCCGGCTCGAAACCGTGAAGAAATTGCAGCGGCGGGCGGGCTGGATATCCCGGCTCCGGCTTGGTGTTGCCGCGGTCGGGGTTCTGGTCGTCGCACAGGGAATCGAGGGCGGAATCGCGATTTCCTGGGCTCTTGCCCCGCTCTTCGTCTTCGTCATCCTGGCGATCGTTCACGAGCAGACCTGGCGGAAGATCAGGCGCGACGTGCGGATCGCCGAGTTCCATCACCGGGTTCTGAGCCGGATGGAGGCAGACGTTTCCGGCGACGACGAGCGGCCCCGGTCCCTCGGAGAAGGGATCCGCAACCAGAGAGCGCGGCCCCGCCCCGGACTCCGGGAAGAGGAGCTGATGGTGGTGCGGCGGGATCGCGTCGCCCGGATCGGGAAAGGCCGCATCGCAGGGCTGAAACTCGACGAACATCTCGGGCTCTTCGGAAGCGGGGAACTCTTCGACCGGATCGCCGACCATCGCACCGATGCCGGCGGCGAAACGCTCGCCTCCTGGATGCTCCGGCCGGCGACCCACCGCGAGTCAGCGCGCCGGCAGGAGGCGATCCGGGAGCTGGCTCCGCGGGTAGAAATCCGCGAGGCGGTCGTCGCCACCGGGTGTCTGGATCGCTGGCCGGCGCGCCACGGAGTGCTCGCCGGCTGGTCCCGAAACGCTCTCCCCGCGGAGGAGCACGGGGAAGCCCTCGCCTGGCGGCGGCTCGCGGAGGCGGGCGAGCTCGGCGGGGATCCGGAGGAAGCCGAAGCGAAAGAAGCAGCGGACGGGAAGAGCGAGTCTCCCCCACCCTCGCCCGAACGGGTCGGACTCCTCACCGTTCTCGCGGGCATGCTCGGCGTGGCCAACGCTTCCGGCCTCGCGCTCTGGCTGGCCGGCCTCGCCGGCCCCGCCCCGCTCGCTGCCTCCTTGCTCCTTTCGATGCTCGTCGGGGCCTTCGTCCGCCAGATGACCCGGAGCGCGGAAGCAGACTTCGACCGTCTCGAATCCGAAGTGGAGGGCCTGAAAGCCATGGCCCTCGCTCTCGGGGAAGCCGACTTCGAGTCGGAGGCGCTCCGGGAGCTCCGCGACCGGATCCGGGACGCCGAGCGGCCCCTCCGCCGCCTCGGACACCTCCGGACGCTGTTCGCGGTGCGGCGGAACCTGATGTTCACACCGGTCGCCGCGCTCCTCTTCTGGGGAACCCATTTCGCCCTGCTGCTCCACCGCTGGCGGAGCCGCCACGAGACGGATCTCGGGCGCTGGAGCGCCGCCGCCGGCGAGTTCGACGCGCTGCTCGCGCTCTCCCAGTACGCCGACGAGCGGCCTGCGGACGAGTACCCCGAGTACGACGAGAAACGGGGATTCGCCGCGATCGACCTCGGCCATCCCCTCATCCCCCGCGAGCGGCTGGCCCGCAACTCGCTCACCCTGGGAAGGGGAGATGCCGACTTCCTCATCATCACCGGGTCCAACATGTCGGGAAAAAGCACCCTGCTGCGCGCCATCGGCGCCAACTTCGTGCTGGCCCGCCTCGGAGCGCCGGTCACCGCTTCCCGTTTCCGGCTGGGTCAGCTCGCGCTCGGCCCCTCGATTTCCTCCCATGATTCGCTTCGGGACGGGGTTTCCCGTTTCCTCGCCGAGCTCTTCTCGTTGCGTGCGGTGCTGGAGGCGGGAGCTGCCGGCGCTCCCCTGCTCTGTCTGCTGGACGAAGTTCTCGAAGGGACCAACTCCTCGGATCGCCGGGCTGCGGTGCGGGCGCTGCTCGAGGAGCTGGGCCGGCGCGGCGCGGTCGGCATCCTCACCACCCACGACCTCACCCTCACCGATCTCGCCCGCGAGCTGCCCGGCCGGATCCGGAACATGCACCTGACCGAGCAGATCCAGGACGGGGTCATGCGCTTCGACTTCCAGTTGCGCGAGGGCGTGCTGGCCCAGGGAAACGCTCTTGAACTCATGCGCATCCTGAACCTTCCGACACCCGGGAGCGAGAGCGCGGAGTACACCGCCCTGCCGGATCTCCGGGCGGGGCAGGAGAACTGAAACGGTGGGGAACGAAGCGGGAACCGCACCCGACGAGGCCTACCACCTCGGCCTGCGACCACGCGGCTTCGACGACTACGTGGGCCAGCGCCCGGTGCTCGAACAACTGGAGATCAGTGTCCAGGCCGCGAGCCGGCGGGAGCAGGCTCTCGACCACGTTCTGCTCCACGGCCCGCCGGGGCTCGGGAAGACCTCGCTCGCCGCCGTCCTCGCTCACGAACTGGGTGTCAACATGCACACCTCTTCCGGGCCGCTCATTCCCCGCACCGGGGACATGGTGGCGCTGCTGAACGTCCAGCAGGCGCGCGACATCCTGTTCGTGGACGAGATCCATCGCCTCGGCGCGGCGGTCGCCGAGGTTCTCTACCCGGCCATGGAAGACCGGTGCGTGGACATCATGGTGGGGGAAAAACTGGGTGCCCAGGCGCTCCGGCTGAACCTCGCGCCGTTCACGCTGATCGGGGCCACGACCCGGCCCGACCTCCTGCCCGGACCGCTCCGGGACCGGTTTCCGCTCACCCACCAGCTCGAGTTCTACGAAGAAGAGGAGATCGAGCGAATCCTGCTCCGCTCCGCCGAGGCGCTCGGTGCGGATCTCCGGGAGGATGCGGCGCGGGAAATCGCCGCCCGCTCGCGGGGCACGCCCCGGGTCGCGAACAACCTGCTCCGCCAGGTCCGCGATTACGCGGAGGTCCGGGGCGACGGAGTCATCGTCCGCAAGCTCGCCACGAAGGCGCTCGAACTCGCCCACATCGACGAAGAGGGTCTCGACCGCTTCGACCGTCGCGTCCTGACCAATCTCTGCGACAACTTCGGCGGCGGCCCGGTGGGCATCGCCAACCTCGCGGCGACTCTCGGGATGGACACCCGGACCCTCGAAGAGGTGCGCGAGCCGTATCTGATCTACTGCGGATTCCTCGAACGGACCGCCCGCGGCCGGATCGTGACCCCGAAAGGGAGTCGCCACGTGGGCCGGTCTCTCGCCGGCCCCCTCTTCAGGGAAAGCGAAAAGGAGAGCGAAACGGCCGGGTGAGGACCGCCGATTTTTCCTTCTCCCTGCCGGCGGAACGGGTCGCGCAAGAACCGGCGAAGCATCGAACCGCCTCCCGGCTGCTCCATCTGCGGGCTGACGGGACCACTTCGCACCACCGCTTCGCCGACCTGCCGGAACTGCTCCGGCCCTCCGATCTGCTGGTCCGGAACGACACCCGGGTCTTTCCGGCGCGGCTTCGGGTCAAAAAGGCGCGCACCGGGGGACGGGTCGAGCTGCTCGCGCTTCCCGGATCCAGCGGCCCGGAATTCGAGGCGCTGGCCCGTCCGGCGCTCCGGGAAGGGACGCGGCTCGAAGCCGGGGAGGGCATCCAACTGGAGGCCCTCGCGACCGCTCGCGAAGGAAGCCGTCGCATCCGGATACTCGCGGGTGCGGGAGATGTCTTCGAGCTCGCCGAGCGGATCGGCGAGACCCCGCTGCCGCCCTACATCCGCCGTCCCGCCGGCGAAGCGCCGGAGGATCGCGGCCGCTACCAGACGGTCTATGCGAAACGCGACGGATCGGTGGCCGCGCCGACCGCCGGGCTCCACTTCTCGGAAGAAACCTTCCGAAGGCTCCGCGAGCGCGGCATGGAAACCGCCGACCTCACCCTCCACGTCGGCTACGGGACGTTCGCCCCGGTGCGCGTCTCCGACCCGCGGGAGCATCGGCTCGAATCCGAGTGGTATCACCTCCCGGACTCCACCCGCCGGGCAGTCGGCCGGGCAGAGCGGGTGGTTGCGGTGGGGACCACCACGGTCCGGGTGCTCGAAAGCCTCGGCCGGAACCCGGACACCTTCCCGGAAACCGGGGCAGCCGATCTGCTCATCCTGCCGGGGCACCGCTTCCAGGTGGTGGATGCGCTGCTCACCAACTTCCACCTCCCCGAGAGCTCGCTGCTGATGCTGGTCGCGGCGCTCGCCGGCAGGGAGCCGGTGCTCGCTGCCTACCGGGAGGCGGTGCGGGAGCGCTACCGCTTCTACTCCTACGGCGATGCCATGCTCGTCGAACGTCCCGCCGCGTAGAATCGCCCGCGCCATGCGTCCGAAAGTCGAGAGCGGAGTTCCCTGGGAAACCGAGTACGCCTACTGCCGGGCGATCCGGGTGGGAGACCGCATCCTGGTTTCCGGCACCACCGCCACCGGCGAGGACGGCCCGGTCGCCCTCGGGGATGCCGAAGGGCAGACCCGCCACGCGCTCGGCAAGATCCGGGACGCTCTGGAATCGCTCGGTGGCTCGCTCGAAGACGTGGTGCGGACCCGGATCCACGTGAAGCCGGGGGCCGATTGGGAGGCGGTGGCGCGGGTGCACGGCGAGTGGTTCCGCAACATCCGTCCCGCCTGCACGCTCACCTTCGCGGAGCTGGTGGGCGAGGAGTATCTGGTCGAGATCGAAGTGGAGGCGGTGGTCGATGCGACTCAGATGTCGTCTGCCGGAGGCAGTTCGCGCAGGATCTCCTCCTTGTAGGGGAAAAGCGCCGGAGATCCCCCGGTGTGGACGAAGACCACCCGGTCATCCGGCCGGAAAGCGCCCTTCCGGACCAGGTCCATGAGGCCCGCCATCCCCTTTCCGGAATAGACCGGGTCGAGGAAGATGCCTTCGATGCGCGCCATGGTGGCGATCGCGACGACCACCTCCCGGTTGAGGTGGCCGTAGCCGCCACCGATGTAGTCCTCGTTCACCTCCACGTCTTCCGGCCGGATCTCCACTTCCAGCCCGAGCGCCTGAACCGTCTGCCGGGCGATTTTCAGGATGTTGGCTTCCGCCTCCGCCTTCTTCCGGCCGGTGCCGATTCCGAGGATGCGAACCTCGGGAGCAAGCGCCCGCGCCCCCACCACGAGACCCGCCTGGGTACTCCCCGAGCCGGAGGCGTGGACCACGTGGGTGGGCCGCTCGCCGCGCTGTTTGAGCTGTCCGAGCAACTCCCGGAACGCCTCCACGTAGGAAATCGCACCGAGCGGAGCGCGGAGCGATCCGTGAACCCCCGACCCGCCGACCGGGACGACATAGGGATGCCCGCCTTCCGCCCGGATGCCTTCCGCCACCCGCATCGCTTCCGCCGCCGCATCCGCCCCGGCCTCCAGAATCCGGACATCGGCCCCGAGGATGCGGTCCAGCAGCAGGTTCCCGTCGGCGGGATCCCACGACTGGATGATCCGCGGCTCGAGGACCGCCACCGGCCGCATCCCGCCCCGCCTCGCCCCGGCGGCGGTCATCCGCACCCAGTTGGACTGGACGGCGGCCCAGGTCACGATCGTGTCGGCACCCTGCGCTTCGGCATCGGCGAGGATGTAGCTGAGCTTTCGGGCCTTGTTGCCGCCGAGCGCGTGCCCGGTCATGTCGTCGCGCTTTGCGAGGATGCGCGGGCCGCCGAGCGCTTCGGAAAGCCGGGGCAGCGCGCCGAGTGGAGTCGGGAGCAGGGCGAAATCCAGCCTCGGGAAACGCCTGAGAGCGCGGTCGAGATCGCCGGGATCCACGGGACCTCTGAGCATGGAAAAACCTCCAACGGACAGCCGCCAGCGGGGGCGGCGAGAAGCGACGGATCGTACCGTGAGAATCAGCTTCTGAGGTCAGCTTCCGAGCTTGGACCACGGCTCGGCGCGCGAGGCGCGGAAGGCGGCGATCCCACTCGCGATTCCGACCAGCAGAAGCAAAAACGCCATCGGGCCGTAGAAGGTGGCAGGGTCAGCTTCGCCGAGCCAGACGACCTGTCGCGAAAGCCAGCGCAGAACGAGCCACCCTCCGAAGCCGCCGATCAGGACACCGCCAAGAGCCGCGAAAAGCGCCCGGCGGGTCAGCTCCCAGACGACGAGGTCGGGCGGCGCGCCGATGGCCTGGCGGATCGCGACCGAGCGGGCCGAGCGCTTCGCGTGGTCGGCGATCTGGCCGATCGCGCCGACGAGGGCGAGCAACACGCCGCAGATGGCGAAGACCCCGAGCGCCACCGCGCCGAGCAGCGGCCCTCCGAGCCGACGCTCCCGATACTGGCGGACCGACTCCACCCGGAGCGCGCGGAGAGCCGGGTCGGTCGCGGCCGGAAGCTCGGCAAGCCGGGCGAGGTCTTCCGGCTCCACCGAATCGCGGAACCGCACTGCGAGCACCGCCCGGCTCCTCGGGAAAAAGGGCTGGCGCGACAAACCGAAAGACTGGTACATGGTTGGTTGGGGGCGGCCGGCGGGGAACGCGCCGATGGCCGGAACGACACCGACGATCTCGGGGGCGGTCCCCGCTTGAAGTCGCACCAGATCTCCGATCCCGAACCAGTGGGCGGCGGACTGATCCACCAAAACGACCGGAGCGGCGGGCGGATCATCGCCAGGCAAAAGGCCGCGCCCCCCGAGGATCGGGATGCCGAGCAGCTCCAGAAAACCCGGCCCGACCGAACGAACCCGAAACCGGAAATCCGGTTCTTCGAAGCCGGGTGGAGCGGAGGCGGAGACCGTCCGGCCACTCAAGGCATCCGGCATCTCGTCCGCCCACGCCGTCGCCTCGACTTCGGGCAGCAACTCCACCCGGCGCGCCAACTGCTCCATGAGCTGCCCCTGTTCGACCGGAGTCAGGCCGATTCCGCCGTGCTCGAAACCCACCCGCAACTGCGCGAAGCCCCGCCCCGGATAGCTCCCCATCCCTTCGAGCAGCCCCCACGCCGTTCCCGCGAGCGAACTGGTGGCGACGAGCGTGAGGGTCGCGACCGCGACTCCACCGCCCAGAAAGCCGAGTGTCCCACGCCGGGACGAAGCACGTCGCGCCCCGATGAATTCGGTCAGCCCGGCGGCGAGCAGTACCGCGCCCCCGACCTCGAGAGCCTCCGGCCAGGCGATCCGCAGATTCGATGCATCGAGGCCGGCGAGCGGCCCCAGCATCGGCGCGGCGAACCGCCCGACGAAGTGGCCCACCAGCAGCGCACCGACTCCCGCTCCGAGCGCGAGGATCGCCCAGCGAGCGAGGAGCACCCGGACTTCATCCGCCGGGGTCGCGCCCACGAAGCGGCGCACATCCGCATCCGCCGATTGCGCCGCGCTCCGTGAGAGGCTGAGCCCGATCACGCTCGCCACCGCCGCCAGGACCAGCAGCCAGGCACCGAGCCGGAGGACGAGCAGCGTGCCGCGGACGGGGCGGGTCAAATCCTCCTGAATCGGGATCAGCTCGATCCTTTCCCCCTCTTCCCGGAGATCCAGTCGGCCGAGAATCGCGTTCGCCTCGTCCTCGGCGGCTGGGGCGGAAACCCCGGGGCGCAACCGGCCCACCGTGGCTGCCGTCATGCGCATGCGATCGGGCGGCGGCGGCGGCCGATCCGCTTCCGGCAGCCAGAGTTCGTAGTCGCGGGACGGGAAGAAAAACGCCTCCGGCATGACCCCGATCACCCGGAACCGGGAGCCGTCGAGGACGATTTCTGCGTCCCCGTCCGCATCTCCGTCCGCATCCGGGAAGAAGCCGAGCCGTAAGGCGATGCGGTGTCCGAGCACGGCGACCGGCTCCCCGAAGTCCGTGGCGAGCGGGAGGAGCGGCCGCGGTCCCCGGGGGACGTGATCCTCCGGGAGGAAGAGCCGCCCGGCGGCAACGCGAGCGCCGAGCGCGTCGAAAAGGCCCACGCTCACGATCGCGACCCGGGCCACGCCGGTTCCGTCCTCGCCGAGCGTCATCTCGCTCGGCAACCAGTGGCCGACCCTCTCAAAGGATTCCGTTTCCTCGCGAAGGGCGGCGCGCTCGGTCCCAAAGAGGTGCTCCATTCCGGGGAGCGGCTCCCGCATCCCCGTCACTTCGATGTTCACGAGACGCGACGGCTCCGACCACGGCAGGTCCGGGCGCACGACGACCGACCAGAGCCCGGCGATCGCCCCGTGCGCTCCGAGCGCCGAGGCAAGCGTCAGGAGCACCGCGACCGAGTTCCACGGACGCTTTACGAGCGAGCGCCACGCGAGCAGCACGGAGAACCCGGCGCGACCGAACACCTTTGGAATCAAGACGAACGCACAGGCATCAAGTCCACGGACCCAGACACCCGACGGGCGTTAAATTCCGGCCATCGGGTCAGCGAATCTTCATCAAGGACACGCAAAGATATCTATGCAGAAGGACAAACTCGGAGACACATAGCAATATACAAACACCCCACAATCCTGTGCGATGACAGATGCAGAGGCCAACAGAGCAATACCAGCCAACGCAATCAAAAGCAGTGCTTTGGATTTTTTGGTCATACCGTGAACCTCCAAGAAAGATTCGTGTTCGGCGAATATGTACAAGTCAAGACAAGGCGACGCTCACATCAGATGGTGTCAAGGCACAGCGGAGTCACTCGTCGCGTGTGCCTCACGGAGCCGCTCTCCTATTGGGTCGTCGAGATTCAGGAGCGCACGAGCTATCTCCGAAGCGAGATCCAGGCGAGCACCATGCTCCAGTAGAACAGACACGATCGCTTCGCTGCGAATGACGACCACCGCCTGAAACAGAATGTCGTTGATGCCGGCGGTGCTTGCTCCAGCATTGAGAAGCATGCGCAGTACCTCCGCCCGGCGCTCGTCGGTCGCGTCCGTTGCCCCAGCGATGCCGCCTCTTGCAGCCACCGAACCCGCAATCACCGGCAGAAGGGGCGATTCAGCAGAAAGCGATGCCCGCGGCGAAGCGCCGGCCTCCAAAAGGCGAGCCGTCATTTCCGGCGAACCGGCGAACGCCGCGTGAGACAGCGCGAACCACCCGATACCGTCGGCAGCCTGTGGATCCGCGCCAGCAGCGAGTAGCGCGTCCACGACGTGGATGTCCCCCGCACCCGCTGCCTGGTGGAGCGGCAAGGCACCGTTTCGGTCGGAGGCATTCACATCCACTCCCGTCGCGAGCAGTTTCCGGACCGAAGCGGTATCGGCCTGGCGCGAGGCCGTCACCAACTGGCCCACTGGAGTTGGGTCAACTTCCCGTGGGCGCGGCTCGGACCGAATAGCTCCCCGAGAAATGCGAGGTGCGGCGGCCGATGAACCATTCCCGGATGCCACGCCTTCCAAGCCGTCGGCTCCGTATTCAGAGAATGCAGCGAGTGTGAGCGCCAAGAGTCCGCCGACGGCAACTGCATACACAGCCCACCGGACAGCGCGAGACCGCAAGATCATGGGTGTATGAATACCAGAGCGCCGGAAGCTATTGCAAATCCAAGTCCCGTTCCAAGTTGGCAGGCCTCACGAAGCGGGTTCGGCGTGCGCGTCCCGCAACAGATCCCCGAGGGGGCCGGGAAGACGCAAATACGCACGGCCAAGCTGCGAGTAAACATCCAGCCGGACTCCGTGTTCGAGGAGCGAAGATACGAGTATGATGCTCTGCAACCAGACCGCCTTGGAAAGGAAGTGGTCAAGTCCGTCAGTCGCCGCTCCGGCCTCGAAGAGCATTCGCATAACTTCCGCACGGCGCTCGTTCGTCTCCTCCGTGTTCTCTTCAGCGGACGACGCTCCATCAATCACCGGTGTCAGGAACGAATCCCCCGAGCGGTCAATTCCGGCAAACCTCCCGCCTTCAGCAATCTCGCCGTGATCTCGGGAGAACCGGCGAACGCCGCGTGCGACAGCGGAAACCATCCGATGTCGTCCGTGATCCGGTCCTTGACTCGGGCATCTGCTCCGGCGGCCAGGAGTAGCTCCACTGCTTCCAGGCTGCCGCCACTCGCCGCGCGGTGAAGCGGCAGGCGGCCGTGCATGTTCGGGGTATTCGGATCGACCCCTTCGGCGAGCAGCTCGCGCACGGTGGCCACATCGCCAGCGGTCGCCGCATCCACCAGCCGTCCGACGGGAGTTGGATCAAGCTCCAGAGGGGGGGCTCTTCCCTCGGACGATTGGCAGGAATGAGCCGGGTGGTGTGCGTGGCCGGGTCGTCGCTGAAGAGAGGTGCGTCCGATTCGTCGTTCGCGATCTCTGGAGCGAGGAAGTCCGGCCCCCCCGTTCGACCCTGAAGGAGGGCAACCAACGACAGCGCCACCAGCCCGAGCAAGACGACTGCATACACAGCCCACCGGACAGCGCGAGACCGCAAGAGCATGGGTGCATGAGTACCAGAGCGCCGGGAGCTATTGCAAATCCGTGTCCGGGCGCACGACAACCGACCAGAGCCCGGCGATCGCCCCGTGCGCTCCGAGCGCCGAGGCAAGCGTCAGGAGCACCGCGACCGAGTTCCACGGACGCTTCACAAGCGACCGCCACGCGAGTAGCACAGAGAACCCGGCGCGACCGGGGAATCTCGGAATCAAGACGGCCGCACGGATGTCACACCCGCGAAATCAGCCGGCCACGGTCTTCAGATGCAAACCCACAATACGGTGGTGCATTCCGCACCACCACTTGAGTTGACGGTACAGGCTACGGCATAGAAGCAGTGCTGAGCCCATGCGTAACCGGCTGCGAGAAAGGCAACGGCCAAGTTGCCCCGACGATCGCTTTCGCTCTCTTGCTCATGTCATCCTCCACGGGATGTGATGTCGAGTCACCGAAAAATCGGGATGCGACGATGGTGATGGTGTTGAAAGGGAAACTGGTTTGGTGGGTTCTGCGTGCGCGTCCCGCAACAGATCCCCGAGGGGGCCGGGAAGACGCAAGAAGGCGCGGCTCATCTGCGAAGACATCTCCAGTCGGGCACCGTGTTCCAGGAGCGGGGCCACAAGCGTCGCGCTTTGCAAGGCGACCGCCTTGAAAAGGACCGCGTCGATGCTCGCAGTCGTCGCCCCCGCTTCGAGCAGCAGGCGCATGACCTCGGCACGTCGTTCGTTGGTTGCGTCCGTGTTCTCCTCTGTGTGCAAGGCACCATCAACCACCGGCATCAGGAACGAATCCCCCGAACCGACCAGCTCCGGCAACCCTGCCTCCTTCAGCAATCTGGCCGTGATCTCCGGAGAACCAGCTTCCGCCGCGTGAGAGAGTGGAAACCATCCGATGTCGGCCGTGATCCGGTCCTTGACATTCGCATCTGCTCCGGCGGCCAGGAGCAGCTCCACCACCTCCAGGCTGCCGCCGCTCGCAGCGCGATGAAGCGGCAGGCGACCGTGGATGTTCGGGGTATTCGGATCGACCCCTTCGGCGAGCAGTTCGCTCACGGTTGCCACATCGCCAGCGGTCGCCGCATCCACCAGCCGGCCAACGGAGGTTGTATCCGGCTCCAACGGGGGCCGCTCTTCGCGAGGGCGCCGAGTACGAAAAATTCGGGTGGTGTGCGTGGCCGGGTCGTCGCTGAAGAGAGGCCCGTCATCCGCGACCTTCGGCATCCCGAAGCCCGGGCCCGCCGTTCGATCCTGAAGGAGGGCAACCAACGACAGCGCCACCAGCCCGAGCAAGACGACTGCATACACAGCCCACCGGACAGCGCGAGACCTCAAGAGCATGGGTGCATGGGTACCAGAGCGTTGGGAGCTATTGCAAATCCAAGTCCCGTTCCAAACCGGCAAACCTCATGGAGCGGGTTCGGCGTGCGCCTCCCGAAGCAAATCCCCAAGAGGGCCGGGCAGGCGCAAATACGCACGGCCAAGCTGCGAGGAAACATCCAGCCGGACTCCGTGTTCGAGGAGCGGAGATACGAGCGCGATGCTCTGCAACCAGACCGCCTTGGAAAGAAGATAGTCGAGCCCGTCAGTCGCCGCTCCGGCCTCGAAGAGCATTCGCATGACTTCCGCACGGCGCTCGTTCGTCTCGTCCGTGTTCTCTTCAGCGGTCGACGCTCCATCAACCACCGGTGTCAGGAACGAATCCCCCGAGCCGGTCAATTCCGGCAAACCTCCCGCTTTCAGCAATCTCGCCGTGATCTCCGGGGAACCGGCGAATGCCGCGTGCGACAGCGGAAACCATCCGATGTCGTCCGTGATCCGGTCCTTGACATTCGCATCTGCTCCAGCGGCCAGGAGCAGCTCCACCACCTCCAGGCTGCCGCCGCTCGCAGCGCGGTGGAGCGGCAAGCGGCCATGCATGTTCGGGGTATTCGGATCGACTCCTTCGGCGAGCAGCTCGCGCACGGTGGCCACATCGCCAGCGGTCGCCGCATCCACCAGCCGTCCGGCGGGTGTTGGATCGAGCTCCAGGGGAGGGGGCTCTTCCCTCGGGCGATCGATGGGAATGAGCCGGGTGGTGTGCGTGGCCGGGTCGTCGCTGAAGAGAGGCTCGTCATCCGCGACCTTCGGCATCCCGAAGCCCGGGTCTGCCGTTCGATCCTGAAGGAGGGCAACCAACGACAGCGCCACCAGCCCGAGCAAGACGACTGCATACACAGCCCACCGGACCGTGCGAGACCGCAAGAGCATGGGTGCATGGGTACCAAAGCGCCGGGAGCTATTGCAAATCCAAGTCCCGTCCGAACCTGCTTCCATCAAACTCCGGTCAAATCGCGAAAACCATGGTCAAGTCGTGGGAACCATGGTCAAACGGAGCCAGCTCGGGTCACTCCGGCGAGGAGGCGGTTCGGGCAGCAACCAGCGGTTTTGGGGCTATTCCAGCTGGTCCGCGCCGGAAACCAGCCTCAAAGCCACCGGTTGGCGTTCTCCGGATTCGTCTGCCAGCTCTCTCGTCGCGAACTCCGGTCCAGTCTCGGGACCATGGTCAAACGGGGGGAAGCCATGGTCAAGTCGCGGGAACCATGGTCAAACGGAGCGGGCAAGCGCCGGGAATTATCGCGAATCCGAATCCGTCTCCAACAGTTCCTCCCGGTAGGGGAAGAGCGCCGGCGTCCCTCCGGTGTGGATGAAAACCACCGTGTCTTCGGGGCCGAGTTCGCCGCGGGCGATGAGATCGAGCAGCCCCGCCATCGCCTTGCCGGTATAGACCGGGTCGAGCAGCAGGCCTTCGGTCCGGGCGACCTGCGAGATGGCGCGGACGATGTCCTCGTTCAGGATGCCGTAGCCCTCGCCGACATAGTCGTCCCGTACCAGCACGTCTTCGGGCCGGATTTCGACTTCGAGGCCCATCGTCTCCACCGTTTCGCGGGCGATGGCGAGCACGTTCGCCTCGCTCGCCTCCTTGGCACTGCCGGTCGATATCCCGATCACCCGGACTTCCGACGCGAGCGCCCGCGCCCCCACCACGAAGCCCGCTTGGGTGCTCCCCGAACCGGAAGCGTGGACGATGTGAGTGGGCCGGATGCCCATCTCCTGCGCCTGGGCCATCAGCTCCCGGAACGCCTCGGCGTAGGCCACAGCTCCGAGCGGGCGATCCATCGAGTGTCCGGTCCGCGAACCACCGACCGCGACCACATACGGCGTGCGCCCGGCGGCGATCTCTTCCGCCGCGATCTGCTCCACCGCCGCTTCCCGGTCGCCGTCCGGTTCGAGGATGCGAACATCGGCATCCAGCAGCCGGTCGAGCAGCAGGTTCCCGTCCGCCGGACTCACCGACTGGTGTTCGCCCCACTGGTGTTCGCCCTGTTGCAGCACGAGGATCGGCTGCATCCCGAGACGGCGGGCCCCGGCGGCGGTCATCCGCGCCCAGTTGGACTGGACTCCCGCCCAGGTGAGGACCGAGTCGCTCCCCTTGTCCACCGCATCGGCGAGGATGAACTCCAGCTTCCGCGCCTTGTTGCCGCCGAACGCGAGACCGGTCAGATCCTCGCGCTTCACGAAAAGACGCGGCCCGCCGAGCTCGGCGGCGAGCGCCGGCATCTCTTCGAGCGGGGTCGGCAGGTGGGCGATCTCCACCCGCGAAAATGCCGCGACCGACCGGTCGAATTCGGCCAGCGGATCGGCTGCTTCGGGGGCCGGTTCGGGAGAGCCGCAGCCGAAAAACAGGGAGAGGAGGAGAAGGGAGCGGGGCGTTCGCATCGGTGCATGCAAGCAGATCGGCAGCTAGACTCGCCGGGACATGCAGGAAAGCAGAAAAGAATCGGTAGTGCGTTCTGGTTTGACCGTGTTTCGTGGGCGGTTGCTCGCGGTGGATGTGGATCGGGTCCGGGAACCACGGCTTCAGGGAGGCGAGGGACCTGAGGTGCGCCGCGAAGTGGTGCGACACCCGGGTGCGGTCGCCATCGTCCCGGTGGCGAAAGGAGACCGCATCGTGATGGTTCGCCAGTATCGCTACGCCGTGGAGGAATTTCTCCTGGAGCTGCCGGCCGGCACCCGGGAGCCGGGGGAAACGCCGGAGCAGACGGCCGTCCGCGAGCTGGGCGAGGAAACCGGCTACTGCGCGACCGCAGTCACTCCGCTCGCCACCGTCTTCACCGCTCCCGGCTTTTGCGACGAGGCACTCAGCGTTTTTCTCGGCACCGGACTGATTGCGGGGCCCTCGCATCCGGATCAGGGCGAAGACATCGAAGTGGTTCACGTCCCGTTCGATTCGGCGGTCTCGATGCTGGTCGAAGGGGCGTTCCGGGATGCCAAAACCATCGCCGGACTCGGTCAGTTCTTCCTTCGGAGGAGGCTCGAGTGAACCGGCTGGCGGCCGTCGCCCTGCTGCTCGGGGCGGTGCTCTCCGGCTGCGCCGAGCGTCCCGGGACACCGCGTCCCGGCGAGCCGGCACCCGACTTCGAACTCACGGACCTCGAAGGCACTCCCCATGCGCTCGCCGACTTTCGCGGCGAGGTGGTCGTGCTCAACTTCTGGGCCACCTGGTGCCCGCCGTGCGTCGAAGAGATGCCTTCGCTCCAGCGTCTCGAAGACACGCTGGGAGAGCGCGGACTCCGGGTGGTGGCCGTTTCGGTGGATGAGCGGCTCGCCGACGTTCCCGACTTCGTCGAAGACCACCGGCTGCGGTTTCTGGTGCTCCACGATCTCGGCAAGCGCGTCTCCCGCCGGTGGGACGTGTTCCAGTTCCCCGAAACCTGGATCGTGCGCCGCGACGGAACCCTGGCATCGCACATCGTCGGAGCGCGCGACTGGGCGGCCCCGCAGTCCCTCGAAGTGTTCTCGCACCTGCTCGACGACTGATTGCTAGAATTTCCGGCCGCCGGGAGAAAGCCCTTGAAACTCGACACCGAAAGCCCATTCCTTCAGGTGAACGCCGTCGCGCAGCGCGCACGCCAGTTGATCGTGGGTGCCACGGCCCGCGTCAGGACCGATTCCCGCCAGCCGACAGCCATCGCCCTGCGGGAGCTGCGAGCCGGCTCCATAGACGTTCTCGATCCGGATGAAGCCAAGGAGATGCTCACCCAGGAAGCCGAGGCGGCTCCGGAAGAGGATCGCGCCGCCACGGAAGCGGCCCGGGTCGCCTTCGACGAGATGTGGGCCGACCGCCAAGCCGGGGGAGAGGCGGGAAGCGCCGACGAAACCCCGAAATCCGAAGAGTAGGACGGCCGGTCAGCGATCGTCCGGAACCGGGCGGGAGCCTTCGGGCGCGCCTTCCGGCCACGGGGTCCGTCGCAGCTTTCCGGCCCAGTCCTCGAGCACTTCGTCCCCGCCGAACTGCCGGACGCGGGTGTAATCGAAAAGCGCCCGCTCCCGGTCGCCCATCCCGTCGCGGGCGTTGCCGCGACGGAAGTGGAGCACGACCCGCGTATCGGGGGCCGGGGAGGATTCAAGGCCCGCAGTCAGCACCTGCTCGGCTTCTTCCCATTTCTCCTCGTAAAGCCAGGTCTCGCCGAGCCGCAGCTCGGGCAGGCCGGGCGGAGCCAGGTGGTAGTTGCCGAAGCCGGAATCCCGCTTCTCGATGACTTCGAGCAGTTCTTCGCGGGCTCTTTGGGTCTCCCCCAGATAAATGAGAATGCCGGCCTCCTCGAGGGCGTAATCCGGATTCCGGGGAAAGGCCTCGCGGAGCTCGCGGATGGCTTCGAGTGCCTGCTCGGTCCGATCCTCCCGCTGCAAGAACAGCGCGAGCGTCCAAAGCGCCCCCCACTTGGAGCGCCGGCCCTCTTCGGCGGTGCGGGCGAGCCACTCCAGTCCGCGCTCCTTGTCGCCCCGCATCCCGAACACGAAGGCGACCATCCGGAGCGCTCGCGGCAGGGTGGCGACCGCGTAGTCCTGCGCGCCCGGCACCTGGTAGGCATCCGTGAACTCCGGATGCACCGAGACCACTTCGCGATGCAGTTCCGCCGCTTTCCGAATCAACCGCGCCGACCTGAAGTAGCTTCGCTCCATGGAGGTGCTCCAGGCGGATGCCAGCGACTCGACCGCGCCGAGGTAGTAGGTAGGGACCGGATCGCCGGGATTCCGCTCGCGGGCTTCTTCGGACAGCCGTCTCGCCTCCCCGATGCGTTCTTCGAAGAACGCCGCTTCTTCTTCACTGACTTCGGGAGTCCGGGACTGGGACCAGTACCGGTCGCTCCGGTGCGAATCGCCCCGCATGACCCCGCCCTGCTGCGCGAGCCGCAGCCAGAGGGTCACCGCCTCGCCGTAGGGGCCACCGGCGAAGTCGGGGAACCGCTCTCCGAGATCCCGGAACGCCTGGTCCGCTTCCTCGAAGTCGTAGTTGTAGAGAAAGGCGTACCCCACCTCTTCGAGGCGCAGCTGCTCTTCGGCTTCGTCCACCGACTGCGCGTGGAGGTCCCCCGTGGCCAGAACGAGGACGGCGGCGAAGCCGGTAACGAGGGATCTGCGAGTAGGCACGGGCTTATCCTGCCACGAGTCGGAGGCTCACGCTGCTGGCTACCCTTTTCCCGAGGAGGTTTCCCCATGATTCGTTTTCTGTTCGCCGTACCCATCCTTCTGCTCCTGTTGGCCCCGGCAGAGGCCGATGCCAAGACCGAGGCGCGGGTCCGCTGGGAGCGGATGTGCCAGATCCGCGCTGACAAGTTCGACCTGATCCTTCCCGCGGCCATGCGGGAAAACGGGATCGACATGTGGGTCACGGTCATGAAGGAGGGATACCGCGATCCGCTCTGGGAGGATCTCGGGCATGGATACGTGGGAAGCACCGGGTACATCATCTTCACCGACCGGGGAGATGGTCGGATCGAGCGGGTCGCCATCGGGGTCACCGGCTACAGGATCGAGAAGTGCGGTGTCTATGACCAGGTGGTCGGGAGTGCCGATCTCGCCGCCTTCGTCCGCGAGCGTGATCCGGAGCGGATCGGAGTCAACATGTCCCGCAGCATCGGTGCCGCCGACGGGCTCTCGCACACGAGCTGGCTCCACCTGCGCGAGATGCTCGGCGAGCCCTACGCGGAAAGGCTGGTCTCGGCCGAGAAGCTGATCTCCGATTTCCGCTCCCGACGGGTCGCAAGCGAGATCGTGGCCTTCGGAGAGGCGGGCGAGTGGTCGCGGAGGCTCGCCGAGCGCGCCTTCTCGAACGAAGTCATCACGCCGGGGGTCACCGCGCTCGAGGACGTGGCGTGGTGGCTCCAGCAAAAGCTCCTCGAGAACGGCTTCGGATCGTCGTTCGGCCTGCCCTCGATCTACATCACCGGCCCCGAAGGCATCGAAGACACCTCGAACGAACGGATCATCCAGCGCGGCGACTTGCTGATGATCGACTGGGGAGTCGGCTACCTGAACTTCTACACCGACATGAAGCGCATCGCCTACGTGCTGAAGGAGGGGGAAACCGCAGCCCCGCCCGGTATCCAGAACGCCTTCGACCGGGGGCGCGCCGCGCGCGACGTGATCCGTCGGACGATCCGGCCGGGTCCGACCGCCGGGGCGATGCTGGAGCAGCTCGGCGTGGCGCTCACCGAAGCCGGGTTCCAGATGATCGAGTTCAACCAGCCCACCGACGACGACACCACCGACATCGTGGTCGGCTGCCATTCGGTCGGGAACCTCGGCCACGGGATCGGCCCTTCGATCGCCTGGTTCAACCCGACCCGGCTGGAATACGAGATCGTCCCCACCAACATGTTCGCGATCGAGCTCTTCGCGTACACCAAGGCGGAGGAATTCGGCGGCGCGAAGGTGCGCATCCCCCTCGAAGACGATGCCATCGTGACCGAGCGCGGCGTGGAGTGGTTCTACCCGGCGAACGACCGCATCCTGCTGGTCCGGTGACCACCCGACCTCCGGTTCGCATCCTCGGCGTCCCGCTCGACCTCGGCGCCGGCCGTCGCGGCGTGGACATGGGGCCTTCCGCGATCCGGAATGCCCGGGTGGTGGAAGCGCTCCGGGCGCTCGAATTCGATGTCCGGGACGAGGGGGACATCCCGACACCGGTGGTGGAAACCCTCTCCGACCAGACCGATCCGCGAGCGCGCCACCTTCCTGAAATCGTCGGGGTTCTCGAAGAGCTCGCCGTCCGGGTCCGGCGCATTCGCGAATCCGGAGGCATCCCGGTCGTCCTCGGCGGCGATCACTCGATCGCGCACGGAACCGTCTCCGGGATGACGGACCCCGGCGCGCCGCCGGGCGAACTCGGCCTCGTCTGGGTGGATGCCCACCTCGACGCGCACACTTCGGAGACGACACCGAGCGGCAACGTCCACGGGATGCCGGTGGCAGCGATCTTCGGCCGCGGCCCCGACATCTTCACGAAGATCGGAGGCTTCCCGGCCGGCGCGCCGCGCATCCGTCCCGCCAACCTGACCCAGATCGGGATCCGGAGCGTGGACGCGGGCGAAGCGCATCTCCCCGCCGAGCTCGGATTCCGCGTCTTCACCATGGAGGAAGTGGATCGGCGGGGCATCCATCCGGTGGTGGAGGACGCGGTCGGATGCGCGCTCGACGGAACGCGGGGCTTCCATCTCAGCATCGACATGGACGCGCTGGACCCGGATGTTGCGCCCGGCGTGGGAACCCCGGCGACCGGAGGCCTGACCTACCGGGAGGCGCACACCCTGATGGAGTGCGTGGCGGCGAGCGGCGGCCTGCGGTCGCTCGAGATCGCGGAGGTGAACCCGACCCTCGATGTCCGCAACCGGACTGCGCGCCTCGCGGTCGAACTCATCGCCTCCGCCTTCGGGAAGCGCACGCTTCCCTACGCCGGGACGGGACGTTCCGGCTCGCCGAGGTAGAGCTGCTTGGGGCGGGCGATCTTCTGCTCGCGATCCTCGAGCATCTCCTGCCATTGGGCGAGCCAGCCGGAGACGCGGGGGACCGCGAAGAGGACGGTAAAGAGCTCCTTCGGAAAGCCGAGCGCCTCGTAGATGATCCCGGAGTAGAAGTCCACGTTCGGGTAGAGGCGGCGCTTCACGAAGTACTCCTCCTGAAGGGCGATGCGCTCGAGCTCCAGGGCGATCTCGATCTTCGGGTTGCGGCCGGTGATGTCGAAGACTTCGTAAGCGGTGCGCTTGATGATCCGGGCGCGCGGGTCGTAACTCTTATAGACCCGGTGGCCGAAGCCCATCAGCCGGCGTTCCCCGGAGCGGACACTCTCGAGGAACGCGGGAACCCGGTCCTTCGTCCCGATTTCGTCGAGCATCCGCAGCACCGCCTCGTTCGCGCCCCCGTGGAGCGGGCCGAAAAGGGCGGCGGCGGCGGCGCAGGTCGAAACATAGGGATCCGCCTCCGAACTTCCCACGCCCCGCATCGCCGAAGCGGAGCAGTTCTGCTCGTGGTCGGCGTGGAGGACGAACAGGACATCCATCGCCCGGGCGAGCGCCGGGTTGATCTCCGGCTCCCGGCCGTCGCTGCCGAACACCATGTTCAGGAAGTTCTCCGGCAGGCTTAGCTCCGGACGCGGGGCCACCGGAGGGAGCCCCTGGTTGCGGCGGTGCGCCATGGCAGCCAGCACCGGTGCCTTCGCGATGAGCCGACGGATCTGGAGCGCGCGGTTTTCCGGGTCACGGACCTGCTTCGACTCCGGATAGGCGGCGGCGAGGCCGGCGAGCAGCGCCATGAACATCGTCATGGGGTGTGCACCCACCGCAAACCCGTCGAGCATCTCGGGGAGCGGTGACGGAATCTCCCGGCTTCCCGCGATCTCTTTCGCCCAGGCGGCACTCTCGGCCGCGGTCGGGAGCTCGCCGCGCAGCAGCAGCCAGGCCACTTCGAGATAGGTCGCGGTCTCGGCGATCTGATCGATGGGATATCCGCGGTAGCGGAGGATGCCCTTTTCCCCGTCGATGTAGGTGATCCGGCTCACGCAGGCCGCGGTGTTCTTGTACGCCGGGTCGTAGGTCGAAAGGCCCGGATCATCGGGGCCGGCTCGCAGCGCGAGCAGTTCGGTCGCCCGGATCGCGCCGTTCTCGATGGGTATCCGATGCCGCGCGCCGGTCCGGGAATCGATGATCTGAAGAACTTCGGCTCCGGCGAGGTCGTCTTCGGGTTGGGATGGTTGCTCGGTCAAGGGAGTAATTTTATCCGGTGCCGGCCCTCTCCCCAAGACGCTGTACAGCCCGATGAGTTCCGTCCGACGGGCCGAAGTCGCGATCGTGGGTGGCGGGGTGATCGGCGCATCCATCGCGGCACACCTCGCGGAGCGAAAGGTCGGCCGGATCGTGGTATTCGAGCGGGAGGAGGCACTCGGAACCGGGTCCACCGCGAAGGCGGCGGGCGGCGTGCGACTTCAGTTCACGACGGCCGCGAACATCGCGTTCTCGCGGTACTCGATCGAGGAAATCCGCAACTTCCGGGAGCGGGCCGGCGTGGATGCCGAATTCGTCCAGGACGGGTACCTCTTCCTTCTCGATTCGGAGGAAGATCTGCGGCGATTTTCGGAAACCGCGTCCCGTCAACGGGCGCTCGGCGCGCCGGTCGAGGTGATCCCCCCGGAGGAGGCGCGCCGGCTTCTGCCCGGGATCGAGACATCGGACCTCGTGGGCACGACCTTCTGTCCGGAGGACGGGGTTGCGAGCCCGGCGGCGCTCGTGGCCGGATACGGGGCGCTCGCCGGGCGGGCGGGGGTCGAACTCAGGAAAGGATGCGAAGTCACCGAGGCGGCCGCTCGGGGGGAAGGGTTCGCCCTGGTCGCCGGTGGGGAGCGGTGGGAGTGCGAATGGCTCGTGAACGCCGCCGGTCCCTGGGCGGGTGAAGTGGGGAAGCTCGTCGGGGTGCGGGTTCCGGTTTCGCCGGTGCGGCGGCAGTTCTTCACCACCGAGCCGCTCGCCTGGGCACCTCGCCGGATGCCGCTCACGATCGACTGGGGGACCGGGGTCTATATGCACCTCCACAGCGGGGGGATGTTGATCGGCTGCTCGGACGCGGACGAGCCCCCCGGCTTCTCCCAGACACCCGACCTCGATTTCCTCGCCGGCGTGTGGGAAAACGCGGCGCGCCGGCTGCCGCGGGTCGGCGAGGCCTCGATGAAGTCCCTGAGCGCCGGGCTCTACGAGATCTCTCCCGACCACAACGCGATCCTCGGCCCGGCCTCGGAGCTTCCCCGGTTCGTCCTCGCAAACGGGTTTTCGGGCCACGGGATGCAGCACGCTCCGGCAGTGGGCCGGGCGATCTCGGAAGTGATCGTGGACGGCGCGTCGCGGACGCTGGACATCAGCGCGTTCTCGCTCGCGCGCTTCGGGAAGGAGGAGGCCGCGCCGGAAGGCAACGTCATCTGAGGTTCCGGCGATCCGGGGCCGGTACCGCGAAGGCCCGCATGAGATCCCGATTGGCGGCGTAGCCCCGCGACGAGCGGATCACGAGGCCCTCTTCGACCAGCCAGTTGAGATCCCGGTCGAGCGTCTTGGGGCCGACGGGCGCATAGGCAAGTGCCAGTTGCGCGCTGTGAAGCGGAATCCTCTCCCGGGACACCGGATCCGAGGCCGGCGGCAATTCGAGGAGCAACCGGCGACGGCGCACCATGGCCGACGAAGTCTCTTCCTCGTCGAACCGCCGATAGACGAAATCCCGCCATGCGATCTCGTGATGAACACGGGTCACTTCCCGGCACTGCCCTCGCAGTCCGTCGGCCAGTCCCTGGAGCGCATAGCGCAGGAACCCGATCGGGTCGCCGCGCCGCTGGTTCGCCTGGCTCGAACGGTCCAGTTCCCGGTAGTAGGCGGTGCGGGTGTCGTTGTAGTGGTTGCTCAGCAGGTGTGCTGACGGAAACGGGAGAACGCGAGCCAGCAGCGCCAGCTCGACGAGTCGGGCCGTTCTTCCATTGCCGTCGCCGAAGGGGTGGATCCAGGCGATATGGAGGTGGGCCAGCACGGCCCGCATCACGCCGGTCGCGACCCGATTGTCCGAATCGGTCCCGAATGCCTCGATCTGCGGCATCTCCTCCAGCCAGCCCCCCATGAGGTCCAGCAGGAATTCGCAGTCCCCGGCGGGGGCACCCCGGTACCTGCCTACCCCCACGGAGTGCTTGCGAATCACGCCCGGCTCCACCTCGTCTCCGAGCACCTCCTCGAGTCCATCGAGAATCCGGCCATTCAGGTGCGCCACGAATTCCGCCGTGATCCGCGGGGTGTCCTGGCGGCGGATGCGCTCCAGAATGTCCTTCGTCGCGTCCACGACATTCCTGACCTCGCGCCCCAGGTATTCCCTGGAGGGCGGAAGATCGAGACCCCCGGCGATCTCGGCCCGTACCTCCTCCTCGCTGAGCGTGTTGCCCTCGATCGCAACCGTGGCCTGAACCCCTTTCGCCAGGTACATCCGCGCCGTCTCGTTCGCCACCTTCGGGGGCAACAGCGCACGGGACACGAACTCGCCGAAGCTGACGATCTGCCCGAGCAGTGCCCAGAACCGCGGATCAGCCTGCCGCAGGTCGAGCTCGAAGCGAATCCAGGGGTGAGACCGAAGATATTCCCGCTCGCTCGGGCCGTTCATGGCCGTCAATGTATCTCTCAGGGTATCTCGCTGTCCCGCATGATGTCCTTGAAAGTGTCCTTCATGTTGTCCGGCTTCGCGCGACCTTCCCGCGCCTGGGCACCCGGTTGTCAGAACTCTGCCGGGAGCACCTCGAAGCCGAGCGCGACGGCGTTCTCCCGGACCCGCCGGTCCAGTGTCAACACGGCGAGATCCGGGTGGATCTCGCGCAACCGGAGCGCCGTGGCCAGATGAATCGCGTCGAGAGCCCGAATCCACTCATTCGGAAATGGCCCGCGGGCGATGTCCACGATGCGCGGCGTGATGGCGTGCACCGACCAATGAGCAGCTCGGCTGGCAAGAAGCGCCCGCAGTCCTGAAATCTGACTCAGGGAGATGCGGCTCGTCGCCGCCGCGCGATGAAGCGCCCGATCCCCTTCGAGCAGAGTCAGATCGGAAGAAAAAACGTGTTCCGCGTTCCTGAGAGCCTGCTGCCCGGATCTACCCATCTCTTCACCAAGCAGCCAGCCGACCACGGCGCTCGTTTCCGCATAGAGATTCATCGGTCACCGCGAACTTCGTCCATCAGGGCCGCCACTTCCTCGTCGGACATGAGGCCCGGCGGAGACGGATAGAGGTCCGGCCGATTCGGTTTGCCCACCCGGATCTCTCCTGCACGGGCAAGATGGCGAAGTGACTCTTCGGCGGTTTCGGCTTCGGCATCGGGCGGCACGAGGCGGGCCACCACAACTCCGCGGTTCGTCACGGTCACCCGCTCCCCGGATTGGACCATCCGGACGTATTCGCTCAAGCGATTCTTGAGTTCCCGAATCCCGACTGTCTTCATCCATTCATCGTAGCCTCATGTGGCTACATTTCCCGGGTTTCCTGACGGGGGTACCCTTCGCGATGCGGGTCTGATCGGGCCGGCAAAGGAGACAGGCGACCATGGCGGAATGGCTGGGCATGGGACATCTGTTCGAGCTCACGCGGGCCGAGGCGATCGCGGGGTTCTTCACGCCGCTCGTGGTGTTCGCGGCCTTCCTCGTCGTTCAGCTCGTCCTGCCGGGAAGATGGGTCCCCGGATACGTCATCGTCGAAAAGACCGGAAAACCGCGCCAGTACCGACTGAACGGCATCCTGGTGTTCTCCGTCATGCTGGCCGTGTGGGCTTTCGAGCTCACCGGGATGCCACGGGACTGGTTCTACCGGTCGTCGATCTACGCAGTCGCCGGCGGAACCCTGTACGCCTTCCTCTTCACCTGCATCGCGGTGTTCAGCCAGCCGGAGGGCAAGGTCGAGAACCGGTTTCTGGCCTGGTGGTTCGGGCGGGCGCAGGAGATCCAGCTCTTCGGCGGCCGGCTCGACATCAAGATGTACTTCTACGTGGTCGGCGGGACCATGCTGGCGCTGAACGCGCTGTCCGGTGCCGCCTGGCACTACCAACGCTTCGGCGAGAACGCGAACCCGGGAATCTTCCTGTACGCCGCCTTCTTCACCTTCTACATCCTCGACTACATGGTGTTCGAGCGCGTCCAGCTCTACACCTACGACCTGATCCACGAAAACATGGGCTTCAAGCTCTTCTGGGGCGGCCTCATCGTGTATGGGTGGATGTTCACCCTGCCTCTCTGGGGTCTGGCCGCTCTCCCCGACCCCGGCATCTCCGGCCCCTTGCGGAGCCTCTGGCTCTACGGAACGCCGCTGCTCTTCCTGTTCGGCTGGGGCATCTCCCGCGGCGCGAACCTCCAAAAGTACACCTTCAAGCGCTGGCCGGACCGCAAGTTCCTCGGGATCATCGAGCCGAAGTACATCCAGGCCGGCGAGCGCAAGATCCTCCACAGCGGCCTCTGGGGTGTCGCCCGCCATTTCAACTACATGGGCGAGGGACTCCTTGGCCTGTCCATCGGGCTCGTCTTCGGCCATTTCACGAACCTGTGGGCCTGGACCTACTTCGTCTTCGTCGTCTCGATGTTCACCTACCGGCAGGTGGACGACGACCGGCACTGCGCCGCGAAATACGGTGCCGGGAAGTGGGCCGAGTACAAGGCCCGCGTCCCCTACCGGATCGTCCCCGGCATCTACTGACCGGCCCGGTGGTAACATCCACCCGGTCATGGCGGTTCGCAAGGTCAGGTTCTTCGCGGGTGGGGGGCTCTTTCTCATCGCAGTCGCCGGCTTGCTGCTGACCGGCTTCGAGGAGGGCAAGGCCTACTACCGGACGGTCGGCGAGCTCGAAGCGATGGGCCCCGAGGCCGAGGGAATCCGCCTCCGGGTGGCGGGCGATGTCGTCCCCGGAACCATCAAGCCGAAAAACGAGGGCCGGGTCGCTTTCGAGATCGAGCACGAAGGCTCGCGGATCTCGATCCTCTACACCGGGCGCGAGCCGCTGCCGGACACGCTGGTGGATCGGGCGCAGGCGGTCGCCGAGGGACATCTCCTGCCCGATGGATCCTTCGAAGCCTCCCACGTCCAGGCAAAGTGCGCCTCCAAGTACGACGCCGCCTATTCGGAGGCCACCACCGCCGCCGCACCCTGATCCCTCTTCCTGATCCTGCTCTGGCCTCCATGAGCAGTGGGTGTCGCGAGAGCTGCTGAACATGCACCACCTCGGCAATTTCTCGCTGATCGCGGTCCTGGTGCTTACCGCTTACGCCGGCATTGCCGCCCTGTTCGCCGCCCGGAAGCGCTCGACACCCCTGCTCGAAAGCGCCCGGCGGGCATTTCTCGGTGCGGCCGGGTTCTCGGCGCTCTCGATCCTCGCCCTGCTCGCGCTGTTCCTGGCTGACGACTTCCGCTTCCGTTACGTGGCGAGCTATTCGTCGGCGGCGCTCCCGATTCCCTACAAGATCTCGGCGCTTTGGGCCGGGAACGACGGCTCGTTGCTGCTCTGGACCTTCCTGATGCTCGCCTTCGCAGCCGCCTCGGTTCTCCGCCATCGCCGCGACGCGCTGATGCCCCAGGTCATCGCGACGCTGTCCGTCCTCGTCCTCTTCTTCGCGGGGATGAACTACTTCGTGAGCAACCCGTTCGGCCAGCTCGCCGAGATCACCGCCACCGGCCCGATCCCGTTCCTCCCCGCCGACGGAAACGGCCTGAACCCGCTGCTCCAGCACCCGATCATGGCGATCCACCCGCCCATCCTCTACGTGGGATACGTGGGGTTCGTGGTGCCGTTCGCCTTCCTGATCGCGGCGCTCTGGACAAGGCGGCTGGATGCCGCCTGGATCGCCACCACCCGCCGCTGGACGCTGGTCGCCTGGTTCTTCCTCGGCAGCGGAATCCTGCTCGGCGGCCGCTGGGCCTACGTGGAGCTCGGCTGGGGCGGCTACTGGGGCTGGGATCCGGTCGAGAACGCGGCGCTCATGCCGTGGCTCACCGGAACCGCCTTCCTGCACTCGGTGATGATCCAGGAGCGGAAGGGGATGCTCAAGATCTGGAACGCCGGGCTGCTGATGGCCACCTACCTGCTCTGCGTCTTCGGCACCTTCCTGACGAGGAGCGGCATCGTCTCCTCCGTCCACGCTTTCGCGGCATCCGAGTTCGCGTGGCTCTTCCTCGGCTTTTTGGTGATCGTCACCCTCTCCTCCGGAACGCTGCTGCTCACCCGGCTCAAGGATCTCAAGACCGAGAACGAACTGGAATCGGTGGTCTCCCGTGAATCCGGCTTCCTGTTCAACAACCTGCTGCTGCTCGCCGCCTGCTTCGCGGTGCTCTGGGGGACGATGTTCCCGGTGCTTTCCGAAGCGATCCAGGGGGAGCAGATCACGGTGGGCGCGCCCTTCTTCAACCGGGTGAACATCCCGCTCGGCATCGCGCTCCTGCTGATGACCGGGGTCGGGCCGCTGCTCGCCTGGCGCCGCTCCTCGGTGGACAGCCTCAAGCGGAATTTCGCCCTCCCCACCGCCGCCGGCCTGCTCACCGGCATCGCCTTGCCGCTCATCGGGATGCGCCATCCCTACGCGATCCTCTGTTTCGCGTTCTCGGCGTTCGTGGTGGTGACCATCGCGATGGAGTTCCACCGGGGGGTCCGGGCGAGGCGTGCCCACCGCGAGACCGGCTACCTGAGCGCGCTCTCCGATCTGATCCAGCGCAACAACCGCCGCTACGGCGGCTATGTGGTCCACTTCGGTATCGTGTTGCTCTTCATCGGGTTCGCCGGAAACGCCTTCAACGAAGACGTGATCGCTGACCTGAACCCGGGCGAAAGCGTCTCGGTCGGGCCGTGGACGGCCACTCTGAACGACCTCCCCGGCGGCGAAACTCCGGTCCATGACTGGCTCGGTGCCAATCTGATCCTCGCGAAGCACGGCGAACCGGTGGGCATGTACCAGCCGCGCCGCCAACTGGACAAGGCCACCGGTCAAGCGACCTCTGAAGTGCGCCGCCACGCCACCTTCCGGGAAGACATGTACCTCGTCTTCTCCGGGATGACCGATGACGGGCGCGCCACCATCCACGTCTATCGAAACCCGCTGGTGCGATGGGTGTGGCTCGGAGGGCTCGTCATGTTCCTCGGCACCATCCTGACCCTGCTTCCCGGCCGGAGGGAAACCCGGGCGGCCCGACTCGCACCGGCGGACCCCGGCATGGAGGCGGCATGAATCGCAAGCGGATCCTTCTTCTGGCCCTCGCGTTTTCCGGCGGGCAGATCCTCGCCCAGGAGCGCTACAACTCGGCGGATTACCAGGAAGTCACCGGCGCGATGGTCTGCCAGTGCGGCGGCTGCAACGCCCGGGTTTCCGAGTGCGCGATGGATCGCTGTCCTTCCTCGGAGCCGATTCGCGAGGAAGTAGCCGGCCGGCTCCAGGCGGGCGAATCGGTGGAATCCATCCTGGCGGCGTTCACCGAGCGTTACGGGCTGCGGATCCTGGCCGCGCCGCCGGCCTCCGGCTTCCACCTCTCGGTCTGGATCCTCCCGTTCGTCGCGCTGGGCCTCGGCGGCCTGCTCGCGGTCCGGGTGCTGGGACGCTGGAAGCAGACCTCGGCCGCTGTCGCCGGAAACGCGCCCGAGCCGCCGTCGCCGGAAATGCGCGCCCGGATCGAGCGGGATCTGGACCAGATCCGCAACGCCTGACGGTTGATCCTGACCCTGCTCGGCGTGCTGGCCACCGCCGCGACCCTGTTCGTGCTGCAGCCGGTTTTTCGGGGTCGGGAGTCTTCCGCCGCCGCTCCCGAAACTCCAGCCGATCGGGAGCGACTCCGGCTCCACGAAAAACGCGACCAGTTGCTCCTCGGCCTCGCGGAGCTGGATTTCGAGCGCGATGCCGGGAAACTGGCGGGCAAGGAGCACGAGGAAACCCGCAGCCGGCTGCTGGCGGAGGCCGCCCGGGTCACCGCCCGGCTCGACGAACTGGACGGGAACCGTTGAACCGCACGCTTCCCGCGGCACTTGCGCTCCTCGGCCTCGCCGCGACGGCGGCCGCCGGGCCGGTCCGGGTCACCCTCCGTAACGGCACCACCGGCGGGCCGGGATCGGCCGAACTCCTCACCCTCTACCGGCTTCAGGAGGGCATGGAGCCGGTCGCGACTCTCGAGAATCCGGGTGCCGAAGCATTGCTCGACGGCCCCGACACCGGTGGGGCCCAGCCCTTCCTGATCCAGGCGACCTTCGGCGGCGTCAACTACAACCAGCCGATCCGCCTGGCGCCGGACGGGTCGGGGGAAGCGACCCTCACGGTGTTCGACGCGTTCTCGGAGTGGGATGACGAGGCCATCGCGCTCACCACCTGGCGGGTGCTCTACCGGCGCGCCCCCGGCGGGGAACGCCTTCGGGTGGACCACATCCTGCTGGTCAGCAACCAGACGAACCCGCCGCGAACCTTCCGTGACTCCGAGGAATCCTTCCGGATGCTCGTTCCTCCGGAAGGAGTCCGCATCGGCTTTCCCGAAATGAGCGCAACCGGCGAGACCGGGATGCCGGTTCCCCAGAGCCTCTTCCCGGTGGAAGACGGCGGCGGTTTCGCCTCCCGGACCAGCTTCAAGCCGGGAGAGACCGAGATCGTCTTTTCCTACGAGGTGGATTACGCCGAGGCGCGCCATGAAGTGAGCCTGCTCGCACCGCGCTCGAGCCCCGAAGTCCTGCTGCTGGCTTCGCCCGAAGACATCACCCTGACCCTCCCGGAAGATGCTCCCGCTGGCTGGTCGCTGCTTGGGCCGGACTCTTCGGCCGGGCTGACTGCGGCGCGCAAATTCGGTGTTCTGGCCGGCGAGCCGGTGCGGATGGTGCTGAGCGGCGGCTCGGTTCCCCCACCGGCGGGCGGAAACCCGGCCCTGCCCCCGGTGGCCGAGCCGGGCGAAGGCGGGAATCCGGTCGGGACGATTGGTCTGCTTCCCGATCCCTCCCGCCGCACCCACTGGATTCTCGGGATGCTGATGGCCGCAGCGCTCGCCTTCGGTCTGCTGCATCGGGTTTTCTCGGGCACCGAAGGCCCGTGACTCCGGCCGCGTTCGAAGCGGACCGGCTGGTCAAGCGGTACCGGCACGTCCCGGTTCTGAACGGAATCGGGTTCCGGTTGGAGAGCGGGGAAGCCGTCTGCCTTTTGGGGCCGAACGGCGCGGGCAAGACCACCCTGCTGCGGATCGCCGCCACCCTGCTGCGTCCGAGCTCCGGCGAGATCCGGTACGGAGGCGTTCCGGGGGCGCGGGCGGTTCCCGGAGTGAGAGGGCGGATCGGGTTCGCGTCGCACCAGTCGCTCCTCTATCCCGAACTCACCGTCGCGGAGAACCTGCGGTTCCACGCCCGCCTGCACCGCGTCCGGCCCGACCTCGGGGAATTGCTCGAGACCCACGGCCTCTCCCACGTGAAGGACACCCCGGCCCGGTTGCTCTCGCGCGGCACCGCCCAGCGGGCCACCTTGGCGCGGGCGCTCCTCCATGAGCCTGACCTGCTGCTCCTCGACGAGCCATTCGCCGGGCTCGACGGTGCCTCCCGCGAGCGGCTCGCCGGGAAAATTCGCGCGGCGCGGGAGCGAGGGGTCTCGCTCGCGCTCGCGACCCACGATGTTTCTCGCGGGCTCGAACTCACGGACCGCGCCGTCGTTCTCCACCGCGGCCGGATCACGCTCGACCGGTCGGCTGCGGACGGGTCCTCAATTCGCGAAGCCTACGACCGGGCTACCGGAAACGCATGAGCTCGCTCCGCGCCGCCTGGCGGATCGCCGGCAAGGATCTGCTCGGCGAAATCCGCTCCCGCGAGCGGGTTCCGGCGATGCTTCTTTTCGCGTCGCTCGTCCTGCTGGTGATGCACTTCGCGGTGGGGCTCGATTCGGCGGCAGGAAAAGAACTCGCTCCCGGAGTGCTCCAGGTGGCGCTGCTTTTCGCCGGGACACTCGGGCTCTACCGGAGCTTCGCCTCCGAGACCGATGCCATGGCGCTCCACGGACTCATGCTGGCACCCGCCGACCGGGTGGCGATCTATCTCGGCAAGGTGGTCTCGGGAACCTTGCTGCTGGTCCTCGTCCAGATACCGATCGTCGTCATCTATTCGACCCTCTTCGGAGTGAACCTTTTGGGGGACGCCGGCGTATCCGGTTTCCTGACGCTCGGTTTTCTTCTTCTATGCGGCGCGCTCGGCTTCATGGCGCTCGGAGTGACGGTCGCCGCCGTCTCGGCCGCGACGCCGGCGCGCGAGGTGCTTCTGCCCCTGTTGCTCTTCCCGCTCAGCGCTCCGCTCCTGATCGCCGGTGTCTCGGGCCTCCGGGCCATCTCGCTCGGCGAGAGCGTCGCCGATGCCGCGCAGTTCCTGCTGCTCGCCACTCTCGCCTTCCTCTCGGTTTCATGGCTGGTCTTCGAGTTCGCGCTGGAGGAGTAGCGCTCTTCCTCGGGCTCGCGGGGGCAGCCGCCGCCCAGCACGAACATCCGCGCGAGGTGACCGCGACGCTCGTCGGCGAAACGCCGGTGGTGGACGGCATTCTCGACGAGCCGTTCTGGGAGGACGCGGCGGTCGCGAGCGATTTCACCCAGGCGGAGCCGGTGGAGGGCGCGCCGGCGACCCAGAAAACCCGGGTGCGGGTCGCCCTCACCGAGACCGCGCTGCTCTTCGGGGTCACCCTCGAAGACGACGACCCCCAAGCGATCGTGGCCCGGGAATACCGGCGCGACGCGGCGCTCGAATCCGACGACAACTTCATGGTCGTCCTCGATCCGTACCATGACCACCGGAGCGCGGTCTTCTTCTCGACGAACGCGGTGGGAACCCGCGAGGACGGGCTGATCCAGAACGAGGGCGCGAGCGTGAACCGGGAATGGGACGGAGTCTGGTCGGCCGGTGCCCGAAGGACCGAATCGGGCTGGAGCGCCGAGATCGTGATCCCCTTCGAAACGCTCCGCTTCCCCGCCGGTGCCGAGAACTTCGGGCTCAACTTCGGACGGGGAGTGGCGCGCACCCGGGAGGAGAGCTTCTGGGCACCGATCAGCAACGACTGGGGCTTCAACGCCCGGTGGCGGGTCTCCGAATACGGGGTGCTCGAAGGGCTCGGCGCGGCGCGCCACGGCGGCCGCTTCAAGATCAAGCCGGCGGGCATCTACGGGGTGACCGGCGAAGAGGAGGAGCGCGCGTCCTCCTTCGAAGGCGCTCTCGATGCCAAGGTGGCGCTCGGCTCCAACCTGAACCTCGACCTCACGGTGAACACCGATTTCGCCCAGGTAGAGGCGGACCAGCAGCAGGTGAATCTGACCCGGTTCGAGCTGTTCTTCCCCGAAAAGCGCGAGTTCTTCCTCGAAAACGCCGGGCTCTTCCAGGTCGGCGAGGCGTTCCGGCCGTTCGAGGAGCCCCAGAGCCTGCTGTTCTTCAGCCGTCGCATCGGCCTCTCGGAAGACGGGGACATCCTGCCGATCCTCGGCGGGGCCCGGATCAGCGGCAAGGTCGGGGCGACCGATGTCGGGGCTTTCCACATCCGCCAGCAGGAGGTGGCGGGAGGCCTGCCGGCGACCGGCTTTTCGGCGGTGCGGTTGCGCCGGGATGTCCTCGCCCGCAGTTCGGTCGGGGTTCTCGCCCTCGACCAGACCGAAGTCGGCGGTGAATCTCACCGGGTGGCGGCGGCAGATTTTTCCTGGGCGTGGAGCGACCTCTCGACCATCAGCGGCTTCGCGGCGAGGAGCAGCACGCCGGGGGCCGAGGGACGGGAGTCCGCCTGGTCGCTCGCGATGAGCTCCGGGACCGACCGCTGGCGGCTCGACACCGCGTATTCCGACATCGGGGAGGGGTTCGAGTCGCGCATGGGCTTCGTGCCCCGCACCGGCATCCGCAAAACCAAACTGGACGCGCTCTGGACTCCGCGGCCCGGCCGGTTCGGCATCCGCCAGATCTTCATGGGAGGGGGCTTCGTCCGGATCACCGAACCCGACGGGAACATCCAGTCGGAGGAAATGGGCTTCGGGCCCTACATCCTCTTCAACGACGGCAGCAACATCTTCTTCAACCTCGGGCGCGAAACCGAAGGGCTCTCCGAGAGTTTCGAGCTGCGCGACGAAGTCGTGATCGAGGAGGGCAACTACGAGACCAACTCCTTTTTCATGATGGCGGCTTCCTCCGAGAGCAGGCCTTTCTCGGCCAACCTGTTCACCATCCGGCGCGGCTTCTTCGACGGGACGCTCCGCATTCTCTCTCCCGGAGTCTCGGTCCGACCGCACCCGCGCATCCGGCTCGGCGTGAACTACTCGAGAAGCGACATCGAGCTCCCGCAGCCGGGGGGCGACTTCACCACCAACCTCGTGATCCTGCGCGGCCTCGTCGCCCTGTCGCCGGATGCCTTCCTCCGCGGACTCCTCCAGTGGAACGACGACGAGGGGGCCTTCTCCGGCAACGTGCAGCTCCGCTGGACCTACCGCCCCGGCAGCGACATCTTCCTCGTCTATAACGACCGCCGCCCCTTCGGAACCGGCAGCGATGTCGAAACCCGCCGCGAGCTGCTGGTGAAAGCGACCTGGTACTGGGTCCCGGGGTAGCCGGGGAGGACTGGCACCTTGTCAGATCATTTGACAGGTCGGACGAACTTGCAAGACCTCGTTCAGGCTTTTGTGCTACCATATGATGTCTAAACCGAAGGTGCCCCTCGATGAGGACATCCGACGCGAAATCGTCGCGCTCGCCCGTCGCAAGCACGCACGCGCAATCCCCAAGGAACTGGATCGCCCCACGAATTGGCAACCCAACGAAGTGATCAACCCCGAATCCGGAATGCCGTTTTCTCGCGAGGGCGCATGGCATTTCATCGCGCGCTGCGCGGAGGAAGGGCACGAGATCGAAACGGTTCCGCTTCGCAAACCGGAAGGCAAGACGGCCTACGTCATGAAGATCCAGCTTCAACCGAGCCGGCCGCGGCTCTATGTGAAGGTGGAGGTGCAGTCCGGCCGGATTCTGGGTCGCAGCTTCCACGAGTCCCGCTATTGAAGGAAAAACCATGAACATGAAGAACAACCAGGCCAAGCGGCCCGAAACCTGCTTCGAGTGCGACGCTCCGGTCCACACCGAATGGCATCACCACACGTTCCCTTACGGAGTGGATGACTCGGCGGTCGAGCTGACCGCGCACGTTCCGGTCGAGGTCTGCCAGAAGTGCGGCTTCGCTTCGCTGGGCTACAGGGCCGAGGAATTGATGCACGAGGCGGTGTGCGCGCACCACGGCGTGCTCACCCCACGGGAAATCCGTGCGATCCGAAAGCGTCACCGACTGAGTCGTGCGGCGTTCGCCGAATTCACCGGCCTCGGCGAGGCTACCCTGCATCGCTGGGAGAACGGAATCCTGATCCAGAACCGGGCCAACGACAATTTCCTGCGTCTGCTCGCACGGGGAGACAACATGCTGACTCTTCGCCGATCGGGAACAGGTACCGAAACCCCGTGGCAACCGCAATTCCGGGAGCTGGTTCCGGAGAGCGAGGTTCGGAAACACCAGGCCGCCTACCAACTCCGCGTGGCCGCCTGACGAGGGGACCGTGTACACGACCACCTTTTACTCCTTCAAGGGCGGGGTCGGGCGTACGATGGCGCTGGTCAACACGGCTGTGGACCTCGCGAACCGGGGCCGTCGGGTCGTCGCGGTGGATTTCGACCTCGAAGCGCCCGGGCTCGATTCCTTCACCCTTCTCCGCCCCTCGAAACCGGGTCCTGGGCTCATCGATTTCGTCCACCAGTTCCGCGAAACCGGACAGTCCCCGGATGTCGCGGACTTCGTCTATCGGGCCTCGGGAATCGGCAAGGACGGCGGGGAGCTCTGGGTCATGCCCGCCGGAACGGGCCGGGACGACTACGGAGTACGTTTTCGCGATCTGGACTGGGCAGAGCTGTACGACCGCTACGACGGGTACCTGCTGTTCGAGGATCTGAAGGCTCAGTGGGAAAAAAGCCTAAAAGCGGACTGGGTTTTCGTGGATTCACGAACGGGACACACCGACACCGGAGGAATCTGCACTCGCCAGCTTCCCGACGCAGTCGTGATCGTCTTCTTTCCGAACGAGCAGAACCTCCGCGGGCTGACCGGTGTCGTGCGCGACATTCGCGCAGAAGCCGAAACCGGTCGGAAGAAGCGGATCGAGCTTCACTTCGTCATGTCCAACGTGCCGGACCTCGACGACGAAGATCAGATCCTCCAGGAGCAGATCGAGTCGTTCCGGAAAGAGCTGAACATGGAGCGCCCCCCGGTCATCGTGCACCGCTACGACAGCCTCGCGCTCCTCAATCAATCCGTCTTCATCCAGGATCGGCCACGCAGCCGGCTGACGCGCGAATACAAAGAGATCGTGCGCAAGGTGACCTCGGGCAATCTCGACGATCGTGATGGCGCGTTGATGTACTTGAGGGAATCGGGAAGGCGACCAAGGCAGGCACACCGGGCACGCTTGGAGTCCTTTTTGGAGCGTGAGAGAAAGCTCGACCGAATCAAAGCGAAACATGCCGGTGACGAGGAGGTTCTCTTCGAACTCGGACAGGTGTATGAATCGCTTGGAGAGGAAGAGGAAGCAGCGCGCTTCTATGAGCAAGCCATCCAGGCAGGCTCCACGGAGCCGGAAGCATTGCTTTTCCGAAGCCGGATGCGAGCCAAATCGGGAGATACGGATGGAGCCACCGAAGATGCCATGAAAGTGCTCGCCCGCGACGACCTCGACCGGAGATCGTTGGTGGACGCGATTCGAATTGCCAGAGGGTCGATGGACTCACTCACGGACTCCCGGGCAGTAAAGTCGCTCGGCGCGAACGATCGCACATGGATTGGCACTCTGCTCGTTTTGCAGGGTTCATACGAACCGGGAGCTGC
Organism: Vicinamibacteria bacterium; assembly: GCA_965215615.1. Classification (GTDB taxonomy): domain Bacteria; phylum Acidobacteriota; class Vicinamibacteria; order Marinacidobacterales; family Marinacidobacteraceae; genus CBDATA01. The sequence goes on from OZ244068.1 coordinate 294,449, forward strand.
GATACTCGAGTCGCTCGGCGCGAGCGATCGGCGCGGGGATGCGCGGCATTCTTTGGGCATTGCATACATGGCGCTCGGGAGATTCGAGGACGCGGCAGAGGTATTCATCGGTGGGAATGCCGAGCCATCGATCCAGGACATGTTCAACCACGCCATGGCCCGATGGGGCGCAACTCTGGAGCCGGAACGCGACCGATTCCGACGCGTTCTTGAAATGGCGCACGAGAGCGATTGGGAAGGGCCCACTTTCTCTCAGTGCCTCGCAGTGGCGCACTGGGCCTGTGGAAACCTTGAGGTGGCCAGCGAGCACCTCGAAGACGCGCTGCAGGGTCTGGAAGGTATCCAGAGACCCTTGCTCTTCAGTTACTGGCGATACCGGAAAGTGCGGAGAAACGAGTTCCGGGAGGATCTCCAGGAACTCCACGCGCTCATCGAAGGCGAACCTTCGGTGCGACCGCATTTCATCCGTTCGCCGGATTCGTGAACCATCCCACGCGCGCTCGATAGTCGGGCTGTAGAGTCGGAGAAGCGGCCTCGCTACGCGCCCGGGGCGCGTCCGTTGCGGAGCGTGAGGGAAAAGATGCCGTGCTCTACCCCGATTTCAGGCGACGGGAGGTTCTGTTCGCGCATCTCATCGAACATCCGGGGGATCCCTTCGCCCTCGTCCCGCATGTAGGCAGCTGCGACCAGCGCCTGCACCAGCAGCGGATTCCGGCTGACATGCATCGCCTCACCGGAACGGAGCGCGGCTTCGGAGGCCGGTGCCACCAATCCGCCGGGACTCGTCACTTCCAGTCGATCGTCGTAGAGCCAGACCTCGATCTCGCGTCCCGCGATCTCGTAGTCCCGATGGGCCACGGCGTTGACGATCGCCTCCTTCCACGCGAACTCCGGGTACTCGCTCTCGTCTTCGAAAATCCCCCCGTTGAGCACTTCGCGCCTTCTCACTTGTCCTTGCCCAACCAGAAAAGCTTCATCAAGCGCCCGGGCGATCGGAGGCTCGATGTTCGCAATCTGGGTCACGTTTCGATGGCGGCCGTGCTTGCGAACGATTCCCGAGACACGGAAGAACCGAATCCCGGCCCGGGGGTGCCAGCGGAATTGGGACCGTCGCCCGAAGAGCAGGAGGGCCGCCTGGGTCAGCACCCAACCCCGCGCGCTCGCCTCGATCAGGTGGAAGTGTCGGAGCGCTTCCTCGGGAGGACGTCTGCCGACGGGGGTGCGCTCGAAGAAATCCCGGACCGCTTCCTGATCCAGTGATTCGAGACCGGCTTCGAGGTGGAAGCGGCTCTCGTATCCGACCCGACGGTATGCCTGTTTGCGATCGTTGATTACGTCCTGAGGTTCCCGGATCACCGTCGCGCCCAGGCGGTAGGGGAATCCATTGCCCTCCACCATGACGGCGACCGGGGACATCAGAACGCGGAAAACGAGCACCTCGAAGCCTCCAACTCTCACCCGATCGGTCTCGCAGGGTGCCTGCTCGCGGAGCCGCTGCTTCGGGGTCGAGAGCAGACCTTCGACAACCGTCTCCGGGTACCCGTGCCCGGAAGGCGTTCCGTCGTCCTCGATGCCGACGAGCAGGGTGCCGCCGTCGGAGTTGGTGAATGCGGCTACGACTTCGGCGATCTTGTCGCGGAGCGCCCGCCGGCCGAGCGGCTTCGGTTTTTCGCCGCCTCGATCCCAACAGGACTTGAACTCGAGAAACTGCCCTTCACCGCGCTCGATCAACGAGAGCAACTCCGCCTCGCTGTAGATCGCTCCGTTTCCGGTTTGGTCCTGAGCCATGGCGGCACTCCTGCGGGGGCAGCGCGGCACACGCCCACGCTGCCGGGATCGTACCGTTGCAGTGATGCGTGACCGCTTCCGCGCTGCGCCACCGTACGCCCGAAGAAGACGGGCGGTACGTGCTGCCCCCGGCTGATAGCATGGCCAGCCTGATACCAGGGGGGAGGAAACCCATGCCGAATGAGACAACGCGTCGCGAAGTGCTGAAGGGCGGAGCCGCGCTCGCCGGACTCTCCGCCGTCGGCATCCCGGCGTGGGCGTTTCCGCCGCTCGCCCAGGGGGAGGAGCTCGTCGAGTTCACCGACCTGCCGGAGAGCATCCCGCTCGCGCCGACGCCGGACCGGCGCATCATCGATGTCCGGAAGATCGGGGGATCGCTCACGCCCGCCGACCAGTGGTTCACCACCCAGCACTACGGCCACCCGGACGTGAATCCGGACACCTACCGGCTGAAGGTGTCCGGCATGGTGGACGAGGCTCTCGATCTCTCGCTCGCCGATCTCCGGGCGATGCCCGGCCGCGAGCTCACGTTCGGGTTCGAGTGCTCGGGGAACCGGGGTCCGCTGAACGGGCTTTCGAGCAACGGACGCTGGGCCGGTGTCCCGCTGCGGGCGGTGCTCGAACGGGCGGGCCTCATGGACCGCGCCCGCGAGATCGTCTTCTTCGGAGCCGATCGCGGGGAGGAGGAAGTGGAGTTCCGGGGCCGGACCTTCCCGGTGGAGCAGCAGTACGGCCGCAGCCTGCCGCGGGACATCGCGCTCTCGGATGAGCCGCTCCTGGCCTACGATCTGAACGGTGAACCGCTCACGACGCACCAGGGCCGGCCGCTCCGGCTGCTGGTCCCCGGCTGGTACGGCGCGCCAAACGTGAAGTGGCTCTCGGAGATCCACGTCCAGGAAGATCCCTATCTCGGCAAGTACCAGGCGCGCTGGTACCGCACCCTGAAGGGAGAAATGAGGAACGGCGAGATGAAGTGGGTCGAGACCGCGATCACGAAGATGCGGCTCAAGTCGTTCGTCGCCCGGGTGACGAAGGTCGGTGACGGCCACCACCGCATCTTCGGAGTGATCCTCCACGACGGCACTCCCGTCGAGTCGGTGGAAGTCCGGGTGGACGACGGCCCGTGGGAGGCTGCGACTCTCGATCCGGCCATGACCGAGACGTACTCGTGGAAGTTCTTCACCCACGACTGGCGCGGGGCGACTCCGGGGGAGCACACCGTCACCTCGCGCGCCACCGACGCGAACGGCTACCGGCAGCCGACCAGCGAAGAACTCGAGGTCAAGCAGACCTTCCTGGAGCAGAACAACCAGCACCCGCGGACGCTGATGATCGTCTGACGGAACGACACATCGTGCCGTCGCATCCGCGGGCGCTCGCCGCCTTCGTCGCGCGGGTGGTTCTCGGCCTGATGTTCTTCATGGCGGGCTGGTGGAAGGTGTTCGACCTCGGGCCCCTGGATCATGCGGAGTCCCTGTTCGTCGAGCCCTATGCGGACACCTGGCTTCCGGCGTGGGCGCTATGGGCAGCCGGTTCGACGATACCGCTCGTGGAGCTCTTCGGTGGCGGCCTGATGTTGGTGGGCCTGTTTCGGTGGGCGAGCGCCCTCGCGCTCGGCGGGGTGCTCATCCTCGTGACCTTCGGGCATCTGCTCGCCGACCCGCTCTTCGCTTTCGATGCGCACGTGGTCCCGCGCACCGTGCTACTGGTTCTGGCGCTCGCGCTTCACGACGAGGATGCCTGGAGCGTGGATGCCTTCTTCGGCCGCCGCCCGTCCGGAACGGGCTGACTACGGTACGCTTTTCCGATGCGTCGCAGGGAGTTCCTCGCCGGGGTCGCGTCTTTGGTCGGTGCCGCTGGCATTGCCCAGGACCGCGAAATCACCGTGACCGGGCGCGCCGTGTGTCTCGATGGAGACACCGTGACCGACGTGAGCGCATGCGAAATCGGTGATGCCTTCGCCATCCAGACGGAAGACGGTGTCCTGCACCGGCTCGATCCCGCCGACATCCGGGTCGAAATCCTGACCGACGAACGGGTGAATCGGCATCCGCTCGAAGTGGAGCTCTGGATCGAAGAGGGCCTCGGCAAGATCATCCACCTGCACACGATCCAGAACGGCGAGGCCATCGAGCCCTACTACTTCTGCTTCACCTGCAACATCACCTCGCATCTCCCCGGCCCCTGCTGGTGCTGTCAGCAGGATTTCGAGTTCAAGGAGCGCCCCGCCAGGACCGGAACCTGACTCGGCGGCTCCGCGGTAGCATCGGCGACACTCGTGGAGAAAAACCGGAAAAAGTCTTTAGGTGCGTACTACACACCTCCGGCGGTAGCGGCTGCGCTCGTCCATTGGGCGGTCCGCGATTCCGGGGATCGTCTTCTGGACCCGGCGTGTGGCGACGGGCGCTTCCTTGCGCTTCATCCGGGCAGCACCGGAGTGGACTGTGACGAAGCAGCGGTCATGGCCGCTACCAGCGCCGCACCGGAAAGCGCGGTCCATGCCGCGAATTTCTTCGACTGGGCTCTCGAAACGAACGAGCGGTTCGAAGCAGTCGGAGACTGTACGAACCTTCACATCGCCTATCTACGGGTTCTTTCATGTCCTGCGAGGGAATCGGGAGGGCCCTCGCCAGGAGGATGAAGCGGGCGTGGTTCGATCCGATCCGGATGGCAACGTCGCATCCAACGACATCGCGATTCGCCGGGACGGCACCATCTCGGAAGCGATTCACCGGTACCACGATGTACTCCTGGGCCTCGAAGGACGGCGCGGCATCCGGGACGACATAACCCGTTACGAATCCGTTGCGTTGGCCTTCGTCCATCCACGCCCGCCGGCGATTGCGACTGAGTGGCCGCCGGAAAGCAGTCCCCTGCGCTTCGAACGCGCCTTCGCCTCCCTCTACCGGGCCTAGCAGGCTGTGGAAAAACTAACGCGGCATTCGACGAGCGATGCATCCCGTCTGAACGCTCGCCTGGAGGCTCGCTCTTCGTTGCGATTCGCTCGAAATAGCGCTGCTATTGCTCACTCACGCGCCTTGTCAGCCGGGCGCCTCACCCGTCTCGGTGCTCACGCCAGTTTATCCACAGCCTGCTACCAGGCTGTGGAAAAACTAACGCGGCATTCGACGAGCGATGCATCCCGTCTGAACGCTCGCCTGGAGGCTCGCTCTTCGTTGCGATTCGCTCGAAATAGCGCTGCTATTGCTCACTCACGCGCCTTGTCAGCCGGGCGCCTCACCCGTCTCGGTGCTCACGCCAGTTTATCCACAGCCTGCTACGACCAGCGGTATGTCTTCGCCGCCCCCAAGCTGGCCTCGCGGACCACGCGGTGGGAATGGAGCGAAGATTCGCCGGCCTGCCGGGAAGCCGCGCCGATGGACTGCGAACCTCGGTTGCGCTGAGCCTCCCTCGACAACCCCCTCCGGCTTGCTAGTTTGCCGGGGTGGTCCGCGCTCTTCTTCTGACGCTCGCGCTCGGCGGAGCCGCAGCGCCCGCTTTCGCCCAGGGAGGAAATCCGAGCGGGGTGGAGCTCGGGTGGCTCGAATCGTTCCTGATGACCTCGGCGGAGCGGCGGGCCTGGATCGAGGCGCGGACCCAGGGGGATCTCGCCAGCTTCCGGAGGCTCTTCTGGCTCCGAAGGGACCCCGACCCGACCACGCCCGAAAACGAAACACTCGATCGGTTCCTGACCCGCGTCCGCCTCGCGAACCAGAACTTCATGGATGACACCGGGGACGACGGCGGCGGCGACCGCGCCCGGGTATTCGTGCTGCTCGGGATGCCGCTCCAGACCCTCGCGGAACCCGTTGACGGAACCCGCCCGGGAGGAGTGAGCTGGGTGTGGCCGGCCGACCCCGAAGCCGGACTCCGGGAAGATCTCACCGCGCTGTTCTTCCCGGATTTCGACGGGAGGCTCTGGATCGAGAACCGCGCTGAAGTAGATGAAGCCCTCGAAGAGATGCGGCGGCGGCTGGTCGTCCGCGACGAGATCGGCTACGAACGGGGTGCGGATGGAAGGCTGCTGCTGCCGGATCTGCCCGGCGGCGGATCGGACCGCGCCCGCCGGACGCTCTCCGGTTTCGACCCCGAGCGCGAGCTGGCGGAGGGGATTCCGTTCTCGCTCGCCTCCGCCTTCTTCCGGGCGGGGGGCGGATCCACCCGGATCGCGCTGCTTCTCGAAGCGGGAGCGGGTGCTCTCGCTCCCGGACCTGACGGGCAGGCCGCGGCCTCGGTCTTCGCCCGGGTGGTCGGCGCTTCCCCGGGCGACGAACCGCTCGACACCGCGTACACCACCATCCTTCCTGCGGACGAGCCCGCCCGGTTCGAGATCGCCCTCCGCACCGAGCCCGGGGAGCGCCGGGTGGTCGTCGGGTTCGTGGATGAACAGTCCGACGGCTTCGGCATCGCCGCCCTGACCCTCGCGGTTCCCGATTTTCCGACGGATGCTCCCCGCTTCTCTTCCGTCGTCCTCTACGGCGAAGCAGAGCCGACGGTGCTCGCCGAAGGCGCACCGGAGCGTGCGTTCCAGTTCGGCCGGACCCGGTTCCATCCCCGGGCCACCGGGGTGTTCCGCCAGCAGGAAACCCTGGGCGCTTTCTACTTTTTCTACCCCGGGGAGCGCGAAGAAGGGACCGAACTACCGGAGATCGTCGCGGAATACACGATTCGGCGCGAAGGGGCCGATACCGCGTTCATCGCTCCGGAAGCCATGCCCACCAGCACCCGGCAGGCGGCGGCCAATGCCGAGTTCCCGCTCGCCGACTTCGCGCCGGGGCGCTACGAACTTCTGATCCGGGTCCGCTACCGGGGCGAAATCTTCGAGACCGCCGAGCCGTTCACCCTCACCCGCTGATCAGGATCCGAGATTCTCCCGGAAGAACCGGACGGTCCGGGGCCAGGCCTGCGCGGTAGCGGTCATGTTCCTTCCCTCGCGTCCGTCCTGGGCCCGCAGGAAGCCGTGTCCGGCCCCTTCGTAGATCTCCACCTGATACTCCTTCCCGAGTTCCTCCATCCGCTGCTCGGCTACCGGGATGGTTGCGTTCACCCGCTCATCGTCGCCGCCGTAGAGCCCAAGCACCGGCGCTTCGATCCCGTCGAGCGCCTCGCTGTCCGGAGAAGAGCCGTAATAGACGACCGCGCCCCCGAGCCCCGAAGCCACGGTGGCGAGCGTGAAGCTCGTGCGTCCGCCCCAGCAGAATCCGACCACTCCCCACTGATCGGTCGCCGCCGGCAATCCGGTCGCCCAGGCGGCCACGCCCTCGAGACGCGCATGAACCTCCCCGGCATCCAGTCCACGGATCAGCGCCACCGCGCCATCCCGATCCACCGAGTCGGTCCTTCCGCCGCCCGGCCCCTTGCCGGTGAGCAGATCCGGCGCGACGGCGATAAAGCCACTGTCGGCGAGCTGATCGGCCACTGCGCGGATCCAGTCGGTGAGACCGTAGATCTCGTGGATCACCACCACTACCGGAGCCGGATCGGATCGCTCCGGATACACGACCCAGGATTCCACCGAATCCCCGTCGCCCACCGGAACCGAAACCCACTCGCCATGCCGGGGCGAGGAATTCAGCCGGTCGCGGGCCGCCGCATCACCCGCCGGAAGCAGGTGCTGGGCGAAAACGAGGGCGGGCAGGCCGGCGAGGAACACGGCGAGAACGAGGGAGCGAAGAAAGAGAACCGGGCGCATCTCCCGAGTATAGTTTCGGCCGGTTGCGATGAGCGGGACGGAGCGCTGAAGTGCGGATTCCCGCGACGCGCACGCTCTCTGCCCTGACTTCCCTGGCCATGGCCATAGCACTCTGGGCCGCGTTTTTCTTCGCGCCCACCGAGCGGACCATGGGCGACCTGCAGCGGTTGTTCTACTTCCACGTTTCGGCGTGGTGGCTTGCGTTCATCGCCTTTTTCGTGGTGGCCGGAGCGAGCATCGGCTGGCTTGTGACGCGCCGGCCCGGATACGACGCGGCGGCGCTCGCGGCGGCCGAGATCGGGGTGCTGTTCACCACCATCGGCCTCGCGATGGGGATGATCTGGGCCAAGCCGGCGTGGGGGATCTGGTGGACCTGGGACGCGCGTTTGACCACCGCGTTCGTGCTCTGGCTGACCTATTGCGGATACCTGATGCTGCGCAGCTACGTGGAGGATCCCGAGCGGCGCGCCAACCTCGCCGCGGTGATCGGAATCCTGGGTGCCGCCGACGTGCCCATCGTCTATTTCTCGATCCGCTGGTGGCGCACCCAGCATCCGCAGCCAGTCATCATGGGTGGCCCGGATTCCGGACTCCATCCCGACATGGCCACCGCCCTGCTGATCTCGCTCATCGCGTTCACGCTGCTGTTCGTGACCCTGCTCCGCGCCCGCATGCGCCTCGAGCAGGAGCGGCTCGCGCTCGAAGAGCTGCGCCACGCGGACATCCGAGGCTGACAGGCTGATGGCCTGGCTCTTCGCCGGATACGCGGCCTTCTTCCTGCTGACCGCCGCCTATATCCTCCGGCTCGCCCTGATGCGCCGGGGGCTTCGCCTCGAGTCGGAGCGGCTCGGTGCCCGAAAGGAGAAACCATGAGCAGACTGAACACAGTCGCGGCGCTCGTCACCGGAGCTTCGCGAGGGATCGGGCTCGGCATCGCCCGTGCCTACCTTCACGAAGGCGCACGCGTCTTCCTCTCCGCCCGGGGCGCAGAGCGGCTCGCCGCGGTGGGCGCAGACCTGAAAAAACAGTGGCCGGGACATGTGGAATGGTTCGCCGCCGATCTCGGCGACCCCGAATCGGCCCGCGAGCTCGCGGCACAGGCGACCTCCCGGTTTCCCGACCTCTCGGTGCTCGTGAACAACGCTTCCCTTCTGGGAGAACGAGCGCCGATCACGGAACAACAGATCTCCATCTGGGACGAGACGTTGCGCGTCAACACCTCGAGTCTTTTCTACCTCACGAAGCCGCTGCTCCCGGCGCTCACCGCGAGACCGTCAGCCTCGGTCATCAACGTGAGTTCCACCGTGGGGCGGATCGGGAAGCCGAACTGGGGCCCCTACGCGGTCTCGAAGTTCGGGCTGGAGGGATTCACCCAGGTGCTGGCCGCAGAGCTCGCGGAAACCGAAGTCCGGGTGAACAGCGTCAACCCCGGTGCCACCCGCACCGACATGCGGGCCGCCGCCTACCCCGACGAGGATCCCCTGACCCTCCCGACTCCCGAAGACATCGCCGAGGCGTTCGTGCTTCTCGCGACCCCCGGATCCGACGGGCGGCATGGCGAGGCGCTGAACGCCCGCGACTTCCCCCGCTGGACTCCGCCGACGGGCTGATCTTTCGTGAACCTCGACCGTTTCCAGACGACCTTCGGGTCCCGGATGGCGCTGATCGGGGTGGCGGTCGGGCTCGCCAACGTGTGGCGATTCCCTTACATGGCGGGCAACTACGGGGGCGGGGCCTTCGTCCTCGCCTATCTGGTGTTCGTCATCGCGCTGGGCGCTCCGGCGCTGATCGCCGAGTGGAGCCTCGGACGGCTCACCCGGTCCGGCCCGGCCGCCGCCTTCCGTCGCGTCAGGATGCCGGGCGGCCGGGCGGTGGGGGCGATCCTCTTCGTGACCGTGTTCATGGCCACTTCCTACTACACGGTGGTGGTGGCCCAGGTTCTCTACTACACGCTGCGCGGCGGGATCGTTCCCAACCCGCAGGCCTTCCACGCCGAGCACTTTTCCGGGATCACGCTCCTGAACGTGGGGGCGACCGTGTTCGTCTTCCTCGCGATGGGCCTCGTCGTCGGCCGCGGGGTTGCGAAAGGGATCGAGCGTCTCTCGCGGATCGCGATGCCGCTCGTCGGCGTGATGCTGCTTCTGGTGGTGATCCGTTCGGTCACGCTCCCGGGAGCCGGGGAAGGGATTCGCTACCTCCTCTATCCGGACTTCAGCCGGGTCACGAGCGATACCTTCCTCGCGGCGCTGGGGCAGGCGTTCTTCAGCCTCTCGCTCGGCGGCACCTTCTTTCTCGTCTATGGAAGCTACCTGCCCCGGCGGGTCAGCCTCCGGACGTTCGCGGCCACCACGATCACCGGCGACACGATGGCCGCCATCCTGGGCGGCCTTGCGATCCTCCCCGCGGCGTTCGCTCTCGGGGCCGAACCGGATTCCGGCCCGGCGCTTCTCTTCTTCACCCTCCCGGAGCTCTTCGGGCGCATGCCGCTCGGGCAGTTCGTAGCGCCGCTGTTCTTCGGCGCCCTGTTCCTCGCCGCCTTCCTCTCCGCAGTGGCAGCTCTCGAGGTCATCGTCAACGTGGGGATGGAGTGGACCGGACAGTCGCGCCTCGCGGTGGTCGTGGCTGCGGTCGCCGTGCAGATCCCGCTGGCGCTTCCCTCGATGGCGAGCGCGAGCTATCTGGAGTGGAGCGACCTCATCTGGGGATCCACCATGCAGCCGATCGGATCGGCGCTGACCCTGCTGGCGTTCGGGTTCTTCGTTTCCCGGAAGCGGGCGCTCGCGGAGGCGAATCGCGGCGATCCCCAAGCGCTTCTCGGGAACCGCTGGAGGTTCTGGATTCGCTACGTAGTGCCGCTCTCGGTATTTCTCGTTCTTCTGTGGGGTTGGGCCGACCGGATCCAGGCGCTTCTCCCGTGAGCGACGGCATCCGGTTTCGGGTTCGCCACGGAAGGCTCCATTTCTTCGCCCGCGAATGCCTCAAGCGGGTTCGGACACCGCCCGAGCTCGCTTCCCAGGTGGCGGATGCCATGATCGGTGCCAACCTGATGGGCCTCGACGAGGACGGCGTGGCCTGGCTGCCGGAGCTGGTGGATGCCATCGCAACCCGCCACGTCCGCGCCAATCCCCGCATCGAAGAGGTGTCTTCTTCCGGAAGCACGGTCGTGCTGGACGGAGACAACGGCCCCGGCCCGATCTCTGCGCAGCGCGGCATGGTCGAAGCCATCGCCGGCGCGAACCGTCAGGGGATCGGCGCCGCCGCGGTTCGTGGCGGAAACCGGTTTGGCGCGCCGGCGCACTTCGCGCGGCTCGCGCTCTCCCACCAGATGGCAGGCGTGGTCTTTTTCAGCGGTGCTCCGACCGAAGCGGGACCGGCCGCCGTCCGGCTCGGGATCGCAGTTCCCACCGAAGAGACCCGCGCGCCGGTGGTGCTGGATCGAAACCTCGAAAACACCGGGGAGACGGAGCTCCCGTTCGCTCTCGAAGCCCTGGTCGGGCTCGCACTCGCTGCGCTTCCGGACGAACTCGGAGCGCCCCGGCCGGATCCGGTGCACCGGGGAGCGGGCGGCCTCTTCCTCGCGTTCCGGGTGCGCGCTTTCGCTCCCTGGGCCGGGTTCCGGAACCGGATGGCGGCGCGCCTCGCATCCCTTCGCCGTGCCGATGCCTCCTTCCCCGGCCAAAGTGCTTACGAAGTGGAAGAAGAGCGCCGAACCCACGGGATTCCGATCCCGGAGGAGGTGGCGGCGACCCTGGAGCGGCTCGGCAGCCGGCTCGATGCCCGCCGCATCTGGGACGAACTCGGCGGCCGGTAGCCGAGGCAATCTGGACACCGCACCGCGACACGACCACCTGTGCGTGACCGTTTCTCTTCCCGACCATCAGGCGGTACGGCTCGCGGAGGTGTGTCGCGAGCAGAACATTTCCCGGGCCGAGGCGGTGCGACGGGCGGTCGCCCGTTCCCTCGAGGAGCTCCCCGGAATTTCTCGGAACGAGGTGTTCGGCATGTGGCGCGACCGGGATTGCGACAGTCTCGGCGTTCAGCGCCGCATGCGGCGGGAATGGTCCTGACCTCCCATTCCGCCGGCCGCCAAGACTGCCCGGCCGGGTTACCGGTGGACGAACTTCGCCGGCTGGCGGGGGCCGTTCTCGAGGAAGTTCTTCATGCCGATCCGCATGTCCTCGAGCCCGCAGCACTCTCCGAAGAGGCGCGCTTCGAGCTTCAACCCCTCGGCGAGCGAAAGCGCCGCGCCTTCGAGCACCGCCCGGCGGATGAGGGTATCCACTGCCCGTGAGCGATGCCCGATGTCCACATCGGGAAGCTCGTCGGGAATCGGGATCGGCGCTTCCTTCGGGAGTACCCGGGGCTTCCGGCCGGCGGCGATCTCCGCCGTGAGCGCTACCGCGCGGAAAATCAGCCCGTCGCCCTCGGCGAGTTCGCTCACGAGGCCGAGCCGAAGCGCCTCTTCGGAAGAGATCGGGGTCGCCGCCCGAAGCAGGGGCCACGCCGCCTCGATCCCGATCAGCCGGGGCAGCCGCTGCGTCCCGCCGGCCCCGGGAAGCACTCCCAGATTGGGTTCCGGCTGGCTCACCAGTCGCGAAAATCCGGCGCGGGCGATCCGGGCGTGGCACGCCATGGCGAGCTCGATCCCGCCCCCGAAGGCCACTCCGTTCAGCGCCGCGACCACCGGCTTTTCGAGCGCGGCGATCCGGTTCAGGATCTGGTGGAGCCGGAGCGACATCTCCTCCCCTTCGGCCGCCGAAGCGATGCGGGAGAGCATCCGGATGTCCGCACCGGCGACGAAGGCCTTGACCCCGAATCCGGTCAACACGACACCCTTGACCCGCTCTCGCCCGGCGGCATCCTGGAGCCGGTGGTCGAGCTCCCGGAGCAGATCCTCGTCGAGCGCGTTCAACGCTTCGGGACGCCGGATGGTCAGGACGACCACTTCCGCTTCGGCCTCTCCCGGAGCCGGAACGCTTCGCTCCTGGATCCGGGGGACCGGGATCGAGTCGGAAGACCGGTCCCGAAGCATCGCCGGGTCCGGGAATCCGGGTTCTCGTTCGCGGTAGTCCGCGACCAGCTCTCCCGCCTTCCCGACTCCCATCCGGTTGATGAGCCCGAACGGGGGCGTGGCGGAAAGCGCCAGCTTCGAGGCCATGTCCAGATCGGAGACCGAAGCGGCATCGTCCTCGGCGGTCCACGCGGAAAGCCCGATGTAGGCGGCGGTGACCCGGTCGGCGATCCGGCGGGCACGGTCTCCTTCGACCTCCACCTCTTCGCCACGCGCCGGAACGTCCCAGACCCGCCCGGTGGGACCTCCTTCCGACATCGCTTCTTCGAGCAACCGGGGAACCCGGAACCAGGGATGGAGGCGCTTTCCGATCTCGGGGAACCCTTCGTGGGTGATGGGATTGCCTCCGGTGAGATTCATCACCGTGAACGGCCCCACCCCGAGGCGGAGTGCCCGCTTCGCCACCGCGTCCACTTCCCGAGTGGAGCCAAGCCCCTCTTCCACGGCAAGGCAGGCAGCCAGAAACAGGCCTTCGAAGATCGGGTTCAGCGCATGACCGAAACGATCGCGCACCCGCACCGGAACCTTGCCGATCTCCTCGTAGAAGCCGAGCAGCCAATCGGCGGAGGCATCCGGACGGGCCGTGGCGATCTCGACCACCGGATTCCGCTCGGCGGGGTAGAAATAGTGGGCCACCGCGGCCCGTCCGGGGTTTCGGAGATCCCCGAACAGCATCGAGGGCGGCAGGTGGGACGAATTCGAGAGCAGCAAGGCATCTTCGGCGATGAGTCCCTCCACCTCGGCGAAGATGCGGTTCTTGATCCCGATGTTTTCGGACGCGGCCTCGATCACGAGATCCGCTCCGGCAAGCTCGCCGTAGTCGCCGGTGAAGACGACCGAACCGAGCATCCGCTCGGCCTGCTCCTTTCGGAAGGCACCCGTCTCGACTCCCTTTCCGATCTTCCCCGCCATCCGGGCCTTGCCGGCGACGAGCGCCTCCGGGGCGATGTCGAGCACGAGCGACCGGACCCCGTGGGGGGACAACGACTTCACCAGGTGGAGCGCGATGTCCGGGCCGATCTGTCCCGATCCGATCACCGCCACCTTGCTGATCTGCCGCCCGCGAAAGCGAAAGCCGGCGCTTCGTGATGCGCTCATGAGTCGGGTCCCTCCCCCTGGTTGCGATTCGAAAGAGCCTCGCGCCACTGTTCGATCTGACGGGCGGCGGCTTCGCGGCCTCCGAGGCCGAAAGCGACTGCGAACGCCACGGCTACCGATCCGAGAACGATACCGAAGGCGATTTCGATGATCCCGCCGGCGATGCCCATCTGGCGGAGGCCGACCGCGGTCGCGAAAAGCAGGATGCCGACCCTCGCGGCCATCGCGAGCAGCTCCCGCTGGGGAATCGAGCTGGCGCGGATCGCTCGCGCCGAGAGGTTCGCGACGAAAATCCCGAACCCGACGAAAACGATGCCGAGCAGGAACTGGCCGGCGAACTCCAGCAGCCGGACGAGCAGCCCGGCCACACTGTCGAATTCGAGCAGGCTCGCCGCTTCGATGGAGGCAAGGAGCATGATGACCGCGAGGATCACGATCCGGACGATGTTCGAAGCCTTGAACTCCTCGGCTACCGGGGTCACCGAGGTGAGGCCGATCCGGCTCAGTACCTGATCGAAGCCCGCCTCGTGGAGCAGGTCGCGGATGAGATTGGCCACGATCCGCCCCACCACGTAGGCAGTCACGAGAAGCGCCACCGCCACCAGGAAGACGGGAATCGTGGCGAGCAGCCGGAGCAGCATGTCCGAAACCGGCCCGGTGATCTCCTCGAGACTGAGGCGGTCCAGTCCGGCGAGGATCACCGGAAAGAGCACGAGGACGTAGGCGAGCGAACCCACGAGCGAAGACGGCGTCCTCGTGCCGAACACCCACTGGATCTGGAGGCGGGCGGTCATCCGGTCGAGCCCCGCCGCAACGAGCAGGTTCGCCACGATGGCCTTGGCGAGACGGGCGAGCAGCCAGCCGACCACGAAGATGATCGCCGCGCCGAAGAGATTGGGCAGGAAGAGCAGCACCTGGTTGGCGATGGCCTCGACCGGCGCGAGAACGCCGTCCAGCTCCAGCACCGCGAGAACCGGCGGCAGGAAGAGCAGCAGGACCGTCCAATAGACGACCTCGGGGAGGGCGTGGGCCATCCGCCGCGGCGTGGGGTCGTCCTGCACCCGGGGAGCGCCACCGAGCCCCGCCAGATCGAGCACGCCGCGGGCCGCCCGCCGGAGCAGGCCGGCGAGGAACCACGAGACCAGCAACAGAACGAGCGCCTGTCCCATCTGCCAGACGAGATCCATGACCCCGTCGAGGATCGCTCCGCCGGGGCCGCCGAGCCGGCCGAAATCCACGAAGGAAGCGAACACCGCAACCACCAGGATCAGCAGACCGAGGAACAGGATGCGACCCGCCAGCAGGTCCACGTTCACCCGGGAAGCCCGCTCCTCTCCCAGCACCAGCCGGACCCCGATGCGGACCCGCTCCACGACCTGATCGTGGAAGCCGAGGCTCCGAAGCAGCCGACGGATCAGCACCACCGTGATCAGCGCGATGCTCCCCACGGCGACCAGAACTCCGAGCGCCAGGATCAGATGGCCGATGGTCGAATCGAAGACCGGCGGAATTCTCCCGGAAAAGTTCGAAATCAACTCGCGCATGGGAGGGATGGTAGTGGGCACCAGCCACCGGAAGAGCGAAGTCCCGAAAATCGGGAAGGCTCTGATATCTTTCGCTCCCCTCGTGGTCCGGTGCGCCGTTGCCCGGATCGCGGACAGCCACCCTCGGGAGGGTTCCCATGCGGCGTAGAAGGTTCCTCGGCGAGGCCGGCGGAGCGGCGCTCGTGACCACCATGTTCGGGCCGGAGACCATGGGCCGCGTCGAGGCCGCGACCCAGGCGACGGCCGGGCGAACCCCCGAGGAGGTAGCGGCCGACGAGAGCTACTGGTCGGAAATCCAGCAGGCGTTCACCGTCTCGCGCTCGATCCTGAACCTCAACAATGGGGGAGTCTGCCCGTCGCCGAAGATGGTGACCGACGCGTTCGTCCGCTACACCTGGCAGCAGGAGGAAGCGCCGGTGTACACCATGTGGCAGCTTCTCGAGCCTCGCAAGGAACATGTCCGGCAGCGGCTCGCCGGAGTGTTCGGTTGTGACCCGGAAGAGATCGCACTGGTTCGCAACACCTCCGAGGCGATGGAGATCCTGTTGCTCGGGATGGACCTCCAATCGGGAGATCAGGTGCTCACCACCACCCAGGACTACGGGCGGATGCTGACCACCCTGGATCAGCGGGCGCGCCGCGAGGGCATCGAGATCGAGTACATCCAGATACCGGTTCCCGCCGAGAGCGACGAGGAAGTGATCGAAGGGTTCCGGAACGCGATCACCGATCGGACGCGGGTCATCCTCATGTCCCACCAGATCAACCTCACCGGTCAGATTCTCCCGGTGAAGGGCGTGTGTGACATGGCGCGCGAACACGGCGTGGAAGTCATGGTGGACGGTGCCCACTCGTTCGCGCAGTTCGAGTTCCAGCAGGAAGATCTCGGCTGTGACTACTTCGGGACCAGCCTTCACAAATGGCTGCTGGCTCCGAAGGGAACCGGCATGCTCTATGTGAAGAAGGACCGGATTCCGTCCATCTGGCCGCTGATGCCGGCCCCCGAGCGGATGGACTCGGACATCCGCAAGTTCGAGGAGATCGGCACCCACCCGGCCGCCAACTTCGTGGCCTGCGGCGAGGCGATCACCTTCCACAACACGATCGGGGCCGCAAACAAGGAAGCACGTCTCCGTTACCTGAAGAACGCCTGGGCGGACCGGCTCTCCGCCCTTCCCGACACCGAGCTCCACACCTCCCGCGATCCGCGGATGAGCTGTGCGATCGGCAACATCAACCTGAAAACGGTGGAGGCGACGAGACTCCGGGACTACCTCTGGGACAAGCACCACATCATCGTCGTCGCGATCATGCACGAGGAATTCCAGGGCCTGCGCGTCACCCCCAACCTCTACACGACCATGGGGGAGCTGGACTACTTCTGCGAGGTCTATGAACACGTCGCCAGAAACGGGCTCCCGCGCTCTGCCTGACTCTCGAGGTGGCTGAGACGACCGCGCCGTCGCCCGTCCGCGCGGCTCCCGGTTTCCGCCAGTACGAGTGGGATCCGGTCTATCACGACGAGATGTTCGAAGCGGAGCACGTCCCCCGGGGGCACTACCGGCTGCTCCACGAGACTCTTTCGCGCATGCCGCCCGAGCAGCTCCGCCAGATCCAGGAGCGGGTGACCCGCAGCTTCCTGCATGAGGGGATCACTTTCACCGTTTACGGCGACGAGCGGACCATCGAGCGGGTGTTCCCGATCGACTGCCTGCCCCGCATCATCCGGGGCGAAGACTGGGATCAGGTGGCGCGGGGACTCGAGCAGCGCATCCAGGCGCTGAACCTGTTCCTCCGGGATATCTACAACCGGGGCATGATCATCCGGGACGGGGTGGTTCCGGCCGACATGGTCTATGGCAGCCCGCACTACCTGCTCCCGATGCGCGGGGTGAGCGTCCCGAAAAACGCCTACGTCTCGGTTTGCGGAACCGACCTCGTCCGCACCCACGACGGGTTCGCGGTTCTCGAGGACAACCTTCGGGTTCCTTCCGGAGTGAGCTACATGCTCGCCTGTCGCGATGCCACCAAGCGCAGCATGCCACGGCTCTTCCGGAGTTACCGGGTGCGCGAGGTCGAGCAGTACAGCGCCCTGTTGCTCGGGATGCTGCGTTCGCTCGCCCCGGCGCACGCGAGCGATCCGAAGATCGTCCTGCTGACTCCCGGTGTGTACAACTCCGCCTACTACGAGCACGCCTTCCTCGCACGCGAAATGGGGATCGAGCTCGTGGAGGGGCGCGACCTGCTCGTGCATCAGGAGCGGGTCTATATGCGGACCACCGCCGGACTCGAAGCGGTGGACGTGATCTACCGGCGACTGGATGACGATTTCATGGATCCGGTCACTTTCCGGCCGGATTCGCTGCTCGGCGTTCCGGGGCTCTTCCACGCCTACCGGGCCGGCAAGGTCGCCATCGCCAACGCTCCCGGAACCGGTGTCGCCGACGACAAGGGCGTGTACGCCTACGTACCCGACATCATCAGGTACTACCTCTCCGAAGATCCGCTTCTCCACAATGTCCCCACCACGCTTTGCCGACGCCCGGAAGGCCTCGCCTACACGCTCGACAACCTCGACAAGCTGGTGGTGAAGATGGTCGGAGAATCGGGCGGCTACGGAATGCTCATCGGTCCCCACGCCTCGGCGGCGGAACGGGCCGAATACGCCGAGCAGGTGAAGGCCAACCCGGAGAATTTCATCGCACAGCCGACCCTCGCGCTCTCCCGCGCACCGTGCCTCGTCGGCTCGCACATCGAATCCCGGCACGTGGACCTCAGGCCCTTCGTGCTGCAGGGGGACACGACGGAGATCGTCCCCGGCGGCCTCTGCCGGGTCGCGCTCAAGAAGGGCAGCCTCGTCGTGAACTCCAGCCAGGGCGGGGGATCCAAGGATGCCTGGATCGTGGACGCCTGATCATGCTCGCCCGGGTCGCCGACAACCTCTACTGGATGAGCCGCTATCTCGAGCGGGCGGACCAGACCACCCGCCTGCTGGGAGTGCAGGTGAACGCGCTCGCCGACCAGCCGGCAGCGGTGGTGGCGGATGGCTGGCGACGGCTCTTCCTCGGCCTCAGCACCGCTCCCGCCGGCGGAACCTCCTTCCTCGGGTCGGAGGATGAGGACGGCTTTCTGCTGGCCGATGCCTATTCGCTGACCGATTACATGACCTTCGAGACCGAAAATCCGGGCTCGATCCTCTCGCTGTGGGGCCGATCCCGCGAAAACGCCCGACAGGCGCGCCAGGAGATCACCTCCGAGATGTGGGGGCATCTGAACCGCCCGTTCCTGACGCTCCGGGAGCAACAGCTCCACATGTTCTGGAACCAGCAGCCCCACCTGTTCTACCGCGAGACCTCGGCATCCATCTATCTCTTCCGCGGGGTCACCGACAACAGCCTGCGCCACGGCCCCTCGTGGGACTTCATCCGACTGGGTCGTTTCCTGGAGCGCATGCAGGTGACCACCGAAGTGCTGGACGCATATCGCCCTTCGCTGGAGGAGACCGAAGCCGGCCCCGACTGGTCGCTGCTGCTTCGCAGTTGCGCGAGTTTCGAGCCGTTCTGCAAGCTGCACACGGCTGCGATCCTGCCGCACCGGGCCATGAGCTTCCTCATCTACGACCCCCAGTCTCCCCACACCCTGCGGTTCGCCGCCGAGGAACTCCGCACCAGTCTTCAGCGCATCGACCCGGAGGGAAACGGCCGCGACCGCCCCTCTCCGGCGCATCGGGTGGCGGGCCGACTTCGGGCGCTGCTCGCCTACGGTTTCGACGAAGGGGACCAGGCGGCAGACTTCGGCCGCACTCTCGCCGAAGTGAGGCGCCTCGCACGGAAGCTCCACGAAGAGGTGTATCGGCGCTACATCTTCTACCCTGCCGACCAGGCTCTTCGGGTCACCTGACGCCGCCATGTCCACCGAGTCGCGCTTCCTGCGCATCCGCCACCTGACCCGGTTTCGCTACTCGTCACCGGTGCGGGAGGCGGTCATGACCGTGTGCAAACAACCGCAGAACGACGCGGGCCAGCACGTGGAGAGCTTCGAGATCGAAACCACTCCCGGGTCGGTGCTCCACGATTACGAGGACTGTTTCGGTAACGCGGCCTGTTTTTTCGACATTCCTGGCGAACACCAGGAGCTCCTGGTGGATGCCCGCTCGATCGTGGGTATCCATCCCCCGAAGCAGAAGCCCGATGAGGAGTCGCCCGGATGGGATGCCCTTTCCGGGCTGGAGTCGGGCAACCTCTGGCACTTCCTGAACCCCACGCCGCTGACCGAGCCGACTCCTCTTCTCGCGTCGTTCGCGAAAGAGCAGAAGATCAAGCGGCTCTCGACCCCTCTCGCCTCCCTGAAGCGTCTCTCCCACCAGCTCAACGAGGCCATCGCCTACGACTCGGAGGCCACCCTGGTCACTTCCACCGCCGACCACGCGCTCGAGGAGCGACGCGGGGTTTGCCAGGACTACGCCCACATCATGCTGGCGATCACCCGCGGCTGGGGTGTCCCGTCCCGCTACGTCTCCGGTTACCTGCACGCCGAGCGCCCCGAGGATCCGGATGCCAGGATGGCCCGTGGCAGCCACGCCTGGGTGGAATGCCTGCTCCCCGGCATCGGCTGGGTCGGTTTCGACCCCACCAACGATTCGATGCCCGGCGAGCGCCACGTCCGGGTCGCAACCGGGCGCGACTACCGGGATGTACCGCCAACGCGCGGAACATTCCGAGGAGCGGTGGAACAGGAACTCGAAGTATCCGTTAGCATTAGCAGGCTACGCCCCGACTCCCACAGCGAGGACGAGGCTTGGCCCGAGTTCGCGAACACCTGATCCGCCGTAGTACCCTCGAATCCCTTCATGACCGCCACGGAATCCGGAAACTCCGCCACATCGGCCAGCTTCCCGGTCGATCCCACCCTCGAGGGAATTTCCCAGCTCAGCGAGCAGGTGCAGGAGTTCGCAGAGTCATGCGATGTTCCGAGCGTTCACCTTCAGCGGGTGTCGCTCGCCATCGATGAGCTGCTCACCAACATCATCCTTTATGGCACCGATCAGGAAACGCCGCCGGCGATCCTGGTTTCGGTTACCATTGACGAGTGCGATCTGCGGGTTGAAGTCGAGCACACCGGTCCGGCTTTCGACCCGTTTCAGGACGCGGCGTTACCTGACACTTCGCTCGGGGTGGAGAAACGGCCCATCGGGGGTCTGGGGATCTTCCTCGTTCGATCACTCATGACCAGCGTCCACTACCAAAGAGTTGGCGACCGCAACAGGGTCAGGCTGACCCGGACGCTGGAAGCACCCGGCCAGGGGGGTTAAACCATCATGAACATCGTGTCCGAGACACGAGACGGCGTACTCTTCCTTCGCCCGGAGGGTCGCATCGACACCCGGACCGCCGGCGAATTCGAGAAGGCGGCGATGGGCGCGATGGACGAATCGACGCAACCCGCCAAGGTGCTGGTGGACTTCGGTGCCCTCGACTACATCAACAGCACCGGAATGCGGGTCCTGCTGATCCTCGCCAAGCGGCTTTCGGCGACCTCCGGCAAACTGGTGCTCTGCGGGATGAAGGAACACATCGTCGAGGTGTTCAGCATCAGCGGATTCAACCAGATCCTGACGATCACCGACACCGAAGAGGAAGCCCTGACCCGATTCTGATCACACCCGGCGGGGCTCGCTATACGTCGCGGGCAGCCTGGACCAGCTCCAGCACGCGGTCCGCGGATTCCTCGAGCGAAAGGTCGCTCGTATCCAGGCGGTGAGCATCCTTCGCCGCACGTAGCGGCGCGGTGGCGCGTCCCTCGTCGGTTTCGTCCCGTTTCCGAAGATCCTCGCCCACCGCGGCCGGATCGCGCCCCCCTTCGTCGGCGGATCGCCGGCGGGCGCGGACTTCCGGCCGGGCTTCGAGAAAGATCTTCACCGGTGCCTGCGGGAACACCACGGTGCCGATATCCCGCCCCTCCATGACTCCACCGCCCGAAGCCGCCTGCCGCCAACGGTCCGCCAGCAGTTCCCGGAGCCCGGCGTGCACCGCCACCCGGGAGGCCGCGACTCCGACCTCCGGTTCGCGCACCGCTGTCGAAACATCCTCCCCATCGAGAAACACCCGGCCGTCCGGCTCGAGAAAAACCCGATAGACGAGCGGGCACAGAGCCTCCTCGTCGTCGAGCGAGATGTCGAGCCGCAGTGCGAGGAGCGCCACCGCCCGGACCGAAGCTCCGGTGTTGAACCAGGAAAGGCCGGCCTTTTCGGCCACGATACGGGCAAGGGATGTCTTTCCCGAACCGGCCGGGCCATCCACGGCTACCACGAAAGGACGCGGTTCGGGCGCGGTCGTTTTTCGGCCCTTCGACCTTTCGGGTTTTCCGAATGTTTCGGGCGATGCCTGCCGGATCGCCTCGCGCAGCCCCTCGACTTCCTCGGGGGTCAGCTTGCGGAATTTGCCTGGAAGGAGTCCCCGGTCCACCAGGCTGCCGATCCGGGTGCGATGCAGCTCGAGCACCGGATGCCCGAGGACAGCGAGTACCCGCCGGATTTCGCGGTTCCGGCCGCCCCGCAGCAGGATCCGGAGCCGGGCGCGGCTCTTGCCCTCGTCCGGGTGCGCATGGCGGGCCAGAACCTCCACCCGATCGAGACGGAGCGGTTCGCGGTCCACCCGCACGCCGCGTTCGGCACGGTCGAGTGTTTCGTCCGAGGGCAGGCCGCGCACGGTGGCGAAGTAGGTCTTGGGAAGCCGGTAACGTGGATGCGCCACCCGCTCCGCGAGCTCTCCGTCATCGGTCAGCAGCAACAGCCCGGAACTCGCGCCGTCCAGCCGGCCGACCGGATAAAGCGAACGAAGCCCCGGTGGGAGGAGCTCGGTGACCGTTGGCCGCCCCGACGGGTCCGAGCGGGTAGTGAGCACCCCGATCGGCTTGTTCATGATCACATGGCGGCGGGGCCGGTCCACGAAGCGCAGCCGGGTGCCGTCCACCCGGATGTCGTTCTTCGCCGGGTCAGCCCGCACTCCCTGAACGCGCATGACCTCTCCGTCCACGGTCACCCGTCCCTCCGCGATCATCTTTTCTGCCGCCCGGCGCGAGGCGATTCCCGCCGCCGAGATCAGCTTCTGGAGTCGTTCCCGGCCCATCAGGATGTCCCCTCGTCAGCGAGGCCGGACTCCTTCGGTACCTCGTCCTTCTCGACCTCCTCGAGCTGCGGCAAATCCTCGATCCGATCCAGGCCAAACCGTTCGAGAAAATGGCGGGTCGTCCCGTAGAGCAGCGGCCGGCCCACCACCGGCTTCCGGCCGCGGCTCTCGACGAGGCGCGCCCGGAGCAGGGTTCCCACCACCGCCTGCGAGTGCGCCCCGCGCAACTCGTTCAGCTCCGGCATGGTGATCGGCTGACGGTAGGCGATCACCGAGAGCGTCTCCATCGCCTGGTGCGAAAGGCGGCCCTCCCGGCGCGGCGTGAGCAATCGCTCGATGGAGTCGCGGTGTTCCGCCCCGGTGACCAACTGGTACCCGCCGGCCACCCGAACCAGCCGTAGCCCGGAGCCGGGAAGATCGCAGCGGGCCTCGAGCCAAACGAGCGCGCGCCGGACTTCGGCCGGCCGGACACCCAGCGCGGTGGCGAGACCCTGCGCCGGCAGCGGAGCGCCGTGCGCGAAGAGCAGCGCCTCCACCGCGGCGGCGAGCGCGCTCAGCGCCTCCTGCTCCTCAGGGTTCGCGTCCGACGATCCAGATGGGTCCGAAGTCAAGATCCTGCACCACCGAAACACGGCGTCCCCGGGCGAGCTCCAGAACCGCAAGGAATGCCGCGATGAACGCCGAACGCTCCAGTTGACCGAGAAGTATCGCCTCGAGGAGTTCCTCGAAGTCCCGACGGACACCGGGCGGTACGGCCTCCTCGATGCGCCGCATCACCGAAGACACCGAAAGCACCACCCGCGGAGCGGGAACCTGCGGCCTCGCTCTCACCCGCTCCGCTACCCGACGGAAGGCTTCGACCACGGCGAAGAGATCCACTTCCGCCATGGTCTCGACAGGAGATCGGCCGCCCTCGACCTGCGCCTGGGGCCGCACCCACATCGAGCTGCGCTGTTTCAGGTTGCGCCGGAGCGAAAGCGCCGCCTCCCGATAGCGGGCGTATTCCGCGAGCCGGGCGTTCAGATCCCGCAGAAGTTCCTCCTCGGTGCGGTTTTCGCCGGAAGAAGGTCTCGGAAGCAGCCTTCGGGCCTTGATCCGGAGCAGCACGGTGGCCAGCTTCAGGAACTCGGAACCCACCTGGAGATCCAGCACATCCATGACCCGGATGGCATCGAGATACTGCCGGGTAATCGCCGCCACCCGGATTTCCAGCGGATCGGCGCGGCCCTCGCGCACCAGGCGGATCAGTAGCTCGAGCGGGCCATCGAAGGACGGATCCCCGTCTCCCGGCAGGCGGATGTGGTAGCCCGGAAAGGGCGAAACCGCCTGGGTCTCGGGCAGGTAGAGCAGGGTCATCGGCGCGGGAGCCGGACGGCGTCACGGATGCGCTCCATCGTCGTCGCCGCCGCCTCGGCGGCGGTCCGCTGTCCCGCGGCGAGCACATCCCGGACTTCGTCGGGGCGGGCTTCGTAATGGCGACGGCGGTCGGCGATCGGCTGGGTTTCGGCGACCACATGGTCGGCCAGCGCTTTCTTGCACTCGATACAGCCGATGCCGGCCGTCCGGCAGCCTTCGGCGGCCCAGCCGCGGGTCTTTTCGTCCGAGAAGATCCGGTGGAGATCGAAGACCGGACAGACATCCGGGTTGCCCGGATCCCGAAGCCGCTTGCGGGCCGGGTCGGTCTGCATCGTCTTCAGCTTCTTTCGGACCTCGGGTTCGTCTTCCGCGATGCCGATCACGTTCCCGAAGCTCTTGGACATCTTCCGCCCATCGGTTCCCGGCAGCCGCGGCGACTCGGTCAGGCGGACCTGAGGCTCCACCAGCACCTCCCCGAAGAAGGAATTGAAGCGCCGCGCGATCTCGCGGGTCAGTTCGATGTGCGGCTTCTGGTCTTCTCCCACCGGCACGACGGCGGCATCGTAGAGAACGATGTCCGCCGCCTGCAGGACCGGATAGCCGAGAAACCCGTAGGTGTGGATCTCCCGATCCTTCAGCTCTTTCAGCAGCTCCTTGTAGGTGGGCACCCGCTCCAGCCAGGGGATCGGGATCACCATCGAAAGCAACAGGTGGAGCTCGGCGTGCTCCTTCACTTCCGACTGCACGAAGAGCGAACAGCGGGCGGGGTCGAGACCCACCGCCAGCCAGTCCGTCGCGATATCGAGAGTGTTGGCCGGCAGTCCGCTGGTATCCCGGTAGTCGGTGGTGAGCGCGTGCCAGTCCACGACACAGTAGAAGGCTTCGTAGTCCTCCTGCATCGCAACCCAGTTCCGGTAGGCACCCACCAAATGGCCGAGATGGGATGCCCCGGTGGGCCGCATTCCGGAAAAGAGCCGCGCTCGCGCAGCTCCGGCCCTTTTTTCCGCCATCTGACGGAGAATTCTAGTGAGAAGCCTCCTTATCAGATTCGGCCGGGCCGCTGCCGAAGCGGACTTTGAGACGGGCGGCGAGCACCGGACCCACGAGGCCCGCGAGATCCTCTTCGGCGGCTTCCGCCATCTGACGGAGGCTCCCGAAACGGGCGAGGACCGCCTTCCGCCGGCGGGGGCCGATTCCGGGAACCGCATCGAGCGCGGAACCGAGAGTCTGTTGCTTGCGGGTCTTCCGATGGAAGGTGACGGCGAAGCGGTGGGCTTCGTCCCGGGCCCGCTGGAGCAACTGGAGCGCCGGCGAGCTCCTGTCGAGCCGCAGGGGGCTCCTCTCCGCCGGCAGGAAGATCTCTTCCTCCCGCTTGGCGAGGCCGATGTGGGGAATGTGCGTGAGGCCGAGATCGTGGAGCGCCGCCGCCGCCGAAGAGAGCTGGCCACGGCCGCCGTCCACCAGGATCAGGTCGGGAAGTTCCTGCCCTTCGGTGAGCACCCGGCGGTAGCGGCGAAGCACCACCTCGCGCATCGCGGCGAAGTCGTCTGCCTTGCCCCGGACCGTGCGGATCCGGAAGCGTCGGTAGGCGGAGGGCAGCGGTTCCCCGCGCTCGAAGACCACCATCGAAGCCACCACTTCCCGCCCCTGGAAGTTGGAGATGTCGAACGCCTCGATCCTGAGCGGCGGCTCGGGAAGGCCCAGCGCTTCCCGGAGCGCGCCGACCCGGGCATTCGCCTTGCGCCCCGCCTCGCGAAAATCGAGATCGAAGGCGAGTCGGGCGTTCCGGCAGACCAGATCCACCATTTTCCGGCGAGCGCCCCGGACCGGTGTGAAAATGGAAACCTTGCCGCCGCGCTTTTCGGAAAGCCACTCCTCGAGAAGCTCCCGGTCGGGGAAATCGAGCGGGCACTCGATGGACGGTGGCGGTGTCCGACCGATTTCGTAGAAACGCTTCATCGCCGACTGGAGCAGATCCTGGTCATCGGGGACCATGAGATGCCGGAGGGCGAAGCTGTCCCGGTCCACGACCTTCCCGCCGCGCACCAGGAAAACCTGGAGATGCGCCCGGTCGCCCTCGCGGTGGTAGCCGAAAACATCCCGCGCCCGCCCGTCGGCAGCCGCCATCTTCTGGCGATCGTTCAACTCGGCCAACATCCGCAGGCTGTCCCGGAGGCGCGCCGCCTCTTCGAACCGCTCCGCATCCGCTTCCTCTCGCATCCGGCGCGAGAGCGAGGCGGTCAGATCCGCAGTGCGCCCGAGCAGGAAGAGCTTGGCCTCCTCGGCGGTCCGGCGGTATTCCTCGCGGCTCGTGATGGACGAAACGCAAGGGGCCACGCAGCGGCGGATCTGGTACTGAAGGCAGGGCCGGGGGCGGCGGCCGTTCAACTGCTCCCGGCAATTCCGGATCCCGAAAAGCCGGTGCGTCAGGCCCATGCTGCGGCGGGCGAGGCTCGCGGGGTACCACGGCCCCGCATAGACAGCACCGTCGCTTCCCGCGCCACGGACGATGTGAACCCGGGGGTACTCCTCCTGCATGGTGAGCCGGACCATCGGCGGATTCTTGTCGTCGCGCAGCAGGACGTTGTAGCGAGGAGAACGGGTCTTGATGAGGTTGTTCTCGAGCAGCAACGCCTCCCGGTCGGAATCGGTCAGTACGACCTCGATGTCCGCAATCTTCTCCAGCATCCGCGCGCGCCGGGCATCGGCCGAGGGGGCGCGGAAGTGGGAGAGCACCCGGGCGCGGATCGAACGCGCCTTGCCGACGTACAGGGTCTCGCCCTCTCCGGACTGGAAGAGATAGACCCCGGACCCGGTGGGAAGCCGGGCAATCTTCGCTTCCAACGCGGTTTTCGGCACGGGTCGAAGTGTAGGATGCGCCCATGCATCGAGCGATCCGCGTCCACCGGAACGGAGGGCCGGAAGTCCTCGCCTTCGAATCGGTGGAGTCCAGGACACCCGGCCCCGGCGAAGCGGCGATTCGCATCGAAGCGGCCGGGGTCAACTTCATAGACATCTACCACCGGACCGGCCTGTACCCGCTCCCGCTTCCCTTCACCCCCGGCGGAGAAGGGGCGGGGACCGTGGAAGAGGTGGGCGAAGGGGTTTCGGATATCGCTCCCGGAGACCGGGTGGCGTACGTCATGCAGCCAGGGGCCTATTCGGAACGCGCCCTCGCGCCGGCGGCGAGCCTCGTGAAGTTGAACGACGAGACCTCCGCCACGGTGGCTGCCGCCTCGCTCCTCCAGGGGATGACCGCGCATTACCTGGTGCGATCGACCTTCCGGGTGCAGTCGGGACTGCCGGTTCTGGTGCACGCGGCGGCCGGCGGAACCGGATTGCTGCTCTGCCAGATGTGCCGGGCGCTCGGTGCCGAGGTGTTCGGGACGGTTTCCACCGAGAAGAAGGCGAAAGCGGCACGGGACGCGGGCTGTGACCACGTCATCCGCTATACCGAAGAGGATTTCGAGGAGGCCATCCGGGATCAGCTCGGCGGCAACCGGCTCGCAGTCGCCTACGACTCGGTGGGGGTCACCACCTGGGAAAAAAGCCTCCGCCTCCTCCGGCCCCGCGGCATGCTGGTCCTCTACGGACAATCCGCGGGACCGGTCCCCCCCATCGAGCCGGGGCGGCTCGCGAGCGCCGGATCCCTGTTCCTCACCCGCCCCACCCTCGGCCACTACATCCAGACCCCCGACGAACTGCGCTGGCGGGCGGGCGAGGTCCTCGGCGGAATCGCCGAAGGCCGCCTGAAGCTCACCATCGACCGGGAGCTGCCGCTCTCGGAAGCGGCACAAGCGCACCGCCTGCTCGAAAGCCGCGCCACCTCGGGAAAGCTGGTCCTCCGACCCTGAACTCCGCTGCATGTCCGCCAATCGGCCAACCCGGAACGGGGTCCGTAACATCCGTACCCGCCGAGGCGCGCCCTTCGCCCGCATCCTCCCTCCCACAAATCCCAAGCCTCAGGACTGGCTCGGCTGCATGCGTGGCACGGGACACATCGTCTCGCCGGTGACGAAACCCGAGGAATGGGAAGTTCTGCGACGCTGACCCGCAGTCCGATCAGGTCGTATCGCGTCCGGCGGTATCCGGCCCTTCCCGGCGGTAGGCATCGGCGAGGAGCTCCACCGGGTGGGCCACTTCGGCGGCGAGTCCGGCGCGACGGACACCCTCGGCGAGCTGGAGGTGGCAGCCGATGTTCCCGGTGGCGATGAGATCGGGGCGGACAGGCGCGATGTTCGCCATCTTGCGGTCGAGGATCGCCATCGAGGTCTCGCGCCGCGTGACGTTGTAGATCCCGGCGCTGCCGCAACACCGTTCCGGGTCGCGAACCGTCACGACCTCCACACCGGGAAGCGCCGACAGCAGGCGAAGCGGCTGTTCCCGGACCTGCTGGGCGTGGAAGAGGTGGCAGGGCGCGTCATACACCACTCGCTGCGGTTCCTCGCACGGAGACGCTCCCGGCACTTCGAAGCCCTCGTCGGCGAGAAAAGCCGAGATGTCCCGGACCCGCTCCCCGAAGTCATGGGCCTCGTCGCCAGCAAGCAGTTCCCCCGCCTCGGAAAGCGCGGCACCACAGCCGGCGGCGGTGGTGAGAATCGGGATTCCGGGCGGAAAGGCACGGAGATTCCGGCGCATGAGTCGCCGCGCCATGTCCGGGAGCCCGGCGTGGAGGTGGAGCGCGCCGCAGCAGGCCTCTCCCGCCGGGCTGACCACCTCCCAGCCGTTTCGGGTCAGCGCCCGGGCCGCGGCGAATGAGGTCTCGGGACGAAGGTGGGGCGCGACACACCCCTGAAAGAGCGCCACCCGCCCTCGCCGGGCTCCGGTCGGCGAGCTGCGGCGGGGCAGATGCCGGCGAGGGGGAATGTCCGGAAGCAGGCGCTCACCGGCGGCAAGCGCCGGGGACACCGCGGGAAGGACACGGCGCGCGAGACGCCGGAGCCCTGCCCCGCCCGAAAGCCGCAACAGCGCCATCACCGATGCCAGCACCCGGGGGCGCGCCACGATCTGCCCGAGCACGGCGCGCCGCAGGAACCGGACGATCCATTTCTCGCTGCGCTCCTCGGTCACGATGCCACGCGCGCCTTCGACGATGGCTCCGACCCGAACTCCGGCCGGGCAGACCGTCTCGCAGCCCCGGCAAGCGAGACACTCGTAGAGCTCTTCGGCGAGCCCCGCACCCGGCTCGAGCCGTCCCTCGAGGACCGCCCGGGCGTTGAAAACCTGGCCGCGCGGCGCGAGCGACTCCCGGGGAGCGTTCTCGTAAGCCGGGCACGCCGGGAGGCAGAGCCCGCAATGCACGCAGGCGAGCGTCTGCTCGTAGAGCTCCCGGTGCTTTTCGTTGAGCGGAAGGGGAACGGGCATGGTCAACGAGTCCAGGGAAACCGGCCCGGAGCGAGGGTATCCCGCGGATCGAGCGCGATCCGGATCCTCCTCATGAGCGCGGCGGCAGGCGCTTTCGGGTGAGGATGAAACACCTCCCCGGGCACCATGCCGGGAGGGGATGTTTCCACAACCAGCGAAAGGCCGTCCTCTTCGCGCGCTGCCGCGAGGGCCTCCGGCAGGCAATCCGGGGGAATCACCGCGAAGGCGCGGCCCACATCGGGAAGCGCGAGCGTCGGCCCGATCGTCGCAAAGCTCGACGCGGCCCGAAGCACGGCCGTCCGGCTGCCGGCTCCTCGAAGGCCGTGCCCCTCGAGCTTCCGAGGCGCAGCCACCGGAAAGTCCCGCGCGGCGGCCCAGAAACGCTCCGCCGCGGGCGACGCGAGAAGCAAGCCGTCCCCTCCAGCCTCGACTTCCTCGCGGAGACCTTCGAACCGCATCACCAGAACGAAGCCCTCGTGGTCGGGCAATCCGGGAAGACCGGTGCCCGGCGACACCACCGCCATCGCCTCGGGCAGCAGTTCACCTGCTTCGACCACCCGGCTGACGAAATCCTCGACAGAGCCCTCCGGCGGCAGAAGCAGAAAGGTCGAGCGCGATGCCTCGGGCAGCGCCCGGAGGCGAAGCGCGACCCGGGTGAGCACTCCGAGTGTCCCGAGAGACCCGGTGAAAAGCCGCCCCAGTTCGTAGCCGGTCACGTTCTTGACCACCCGGCCCCCGGAGCGGACGAGCGCACCGTCCCCGAGGACCGCCCGGAACCCGAGGAGAAGGTCGCCGGGTCGCGCTCCCGGTGCCCGCCGCAAGCCGGTCTCGCCGGCCGCGATCACGCCGCCGAGGGTGGCGAGATCGGGAAGCGGCGGGTCGAGAGGTGCGAATTGCCGCGTCGGTGCGAGCTCCCGATTCAGTTCCGCCACCGGAGTTCCGGCCCAGGCCTCGACGGTGAAGTCCTCCCGGTGGTGCTCGAGGATGCCCCGGAGGCCGCCGGTCCTGATCTTCAGATCCACCCGGTCGGGCGGAGCGCCGAGGCCGGCGCGCGTTCCCCCGCCCTCCACCACCACCCGGCGGCCTTCCGCCGAAGCCGTGCCGAGAGCCGCAACGATCCCGGCCTCGTCGGGAGGTTCGAGAACCGGCGGTTTCAGATCCACATCCCTGGCGCAGCCGCCGCCCGACCAGGGACGAACCCTTCGCCACAGCCGCCGCCCTGCGGCAGGACCTTGCCCGGGTTCAGCAAGCTCTCCCGGTTCCAGGCATCCCGGATGCGCTCCATGGCGGCGATGTCCTCTTTTTCGAACATCAGCGGCAGGAGATCCCGCTTCTCGATGCCGACACCGTGCTCGCCGGAAAGGACTCCGCCGAAACGCACGCAGAGTTCGAGAAGCTCGTGGCTGGCCCGGAGCACGCGCTTTTTCTCCTCCGGATCACGGCCGTCGTACGAAATGCAGGGGTGCAGGTTCCCGTCCCCGGCATGGAAGACGTTGGCGACGCGGATCCGGTTTCGCTCCGCGATCCGCTCCACTTCCGCGATCACCTCGGGGAGAGCCGAACGGGGCACCACACCGTCCTGCACGTAGATGTCGGTGGAAATCCGCCCCATCGCCCCGAAAGCGGCCTTTCGTCCCAACCAGAGCCGCTCCCGCTCTCTCGCGTCGCGGGCGAAGCGAATCTCGAGCGCTCCGCACTCGCCGAGAGCCCGCTCCACCTCCTTCCGCTGACGTTCCACCACCGGGCCGGCCCCGTCGAGCTCCACCAGCAGGACCGCCCCCGCATCCCGCGGATATCCGGCCCCGATCCCGGCCTCCACGACCTCGATGGCCTTCTGGTCGAGCATTTCCATGGCGACCGGGGTAACCCCCCGGGAGACGATCCGGGAGACCGCCTCGCACGCGGGAACCAGACCGGCGAAAGGCGCGAGCAGGGTCACCACCTCCTCCGGGACCGGAAGCAGCCGCACGGTCGCTTCGGTGGCGATCCCGAAGGTGCCTTCCGAGCCGATGAACAGGCCAAGCAGGTCGAATCCGGGATCTCCCTCGGTGAAGCACGCGATCTCTCCGTCGTCCAGCACGACAGTGACGGAGAGGATGTGGGCGGATGTCGCTCCCAGCTTGAGGCAGTGGGGGCCGCCGGAGTTCTCGGCGATGTTCCCTCCAAGAGTGCACGCCGACTGGCTGGAGGGGTCCGGCGCGAAGAACAATCCGTGAGAGGCGGCGGCCCTCGAAATCTCCAGATTCACCACACCGGCCTGGCAGCGGGCAGCCCGCTCTTCGGGGAGAACCTCGAGCACCTGGTTCATGGCGGCGAGAGAGATCACGACTCCCCCCCCGATCGGCGTGGCCCCGCCGGAAAGGCCGGTTCCGGCTCCACGAGCGGTGAAGGGAACCCCGAGGCGGGAGGCTGTCCGGACGATGAGAGCAACTTCTTCGGTGGAGCGGGGAAGGGCCACCGCCTCCGGACAGGAGCGGTAGGCGGTGCTCCCGTCGCATTCGTAGGGAAGCACCTGCTCCTTTCGCAGAAGGAACCGATTCCCGAGCAGCGGGCCGAGCTCGGCGGCGAGGGATTCCAGCAGGGAAAGACCGGTCACCGGGTGGGGGTTGCTTTTTGCATTTGCAAGGCTGATAGACTGCCGACTCGGTTGTTCTTCAGCCGAGAAGGAGCTTAATTGAACATGTCAGTCACCGGAACAGTCACCCTCGCGCCCAAGAAGGCCGAGGAGAGGAACTTCGACCTCCAGGGGGAGATGAAAGTGATGGCCCGTACCTTCCGGGTGGTCACCGAGTCTCGGGTGGAGCTCCAGAACATCAACCAGAAGGTGCGCGAGCACGTGCGGAAGTCCGGCATCCGGGCGGGATTCCTCGTGCTCTCCACCCTGCACACCACCACGGCGCTCTTCCTCAACGAGTTCCAGGCGGCCCTGATGGCCGATCTGAACGAGTTCCTCGAGCGGATGGTCGAGGCGGATGCCGGCCACCTCCACAACTGCGAGGATGTCTCCGACTGCGAGCGCAAGAACGCAGCCGCCCACCTCCGTGCGACGTTGCTCGGCAACAACGTCACGATCCCGATCCAGGAAGGCGAGCTGAGCCTCGGCCAGTGGCAGAGCGTGCTCTTCGCCGAGCTCGACGGGCCGCGGAAGCGGACGGTGACCGCCCAGATCATCGGTATCTGACCATCGGGATCTGTACCGTCGGAACCTGACGATTCCGGCGGATCGCGCCCCCGCCGCTTCGATATGGCGGCGGGGGCTTTTTGCGTCCCCTGTTTGCGTCCTCTGTCAGCCCATCGTCGCGACGGACTCGGGCTGGATGAAATAGACCACCCGGACCTCGCCGGGCCGTCGCCACTCGTAGCGATCGGTCCCCACGTACTTCCGGGCCAGACGGTCGATCCCTTCTTCGCCGCCCTCCTCGGTGATCCGGACCACCCGGCCACGGATCATGAGCGCCCGGTACGGGTCGTCCGGATGGACGGCGGAGAGAGCGACCCGGCTGTCGGCGCGGATGTTCCGGTCCTTGATGCGGCCCACCGCCGAATTGACGAGGATCAGGTCCCCCTCGGTCTCGACCCACACCGGAGAGACCTGCGGGCTGCCGTCCGGCATCCGGGTGGCCAGGTGCGCGAAGGTCTTCGCCGCGAGGAAATCCCGGACCTCCGGGCTCAGCGTGTCAGTTCGGGGCATTTCCGGCATCCTCACGGGGTAGCTCGCGCTCGATTTCCGCCCGGAACTGCGCGTACCCGATCGCACCGCCCACCTTGCGGCCGTTCACGAACACCGCGGGGGTGCCGCTCTGCCCGAGATCCATGGCGGCTTCGAGATCCGTCTGGACCCGTTCGTACTTGCTCCCCGAGTTCAGGCACTCGGTGAACGCTTCGGTATCGAGCCCGACCATGCGGGCGTGCTCTTCGAGGACGTTCGGAGCAAGGTTCGGGTCACTCCACAGCGCATCGTGGAACTCCCAGAACCTCCCCTGATCCTGGGCGCAGGCCGCCGCCTCGCCCGCCTTCTGAGCCAGCGGGTGGATGGTCCGGAGTGGATAGTGCCGGAACACCAGGCGCATCTGCTCGCCGTATTCCTCCCGCACGCGATCGAGCGAGTCGTTGAACCGGCGGCAGTAGGGGCACTCGAAATCGGAGAACACCACCACCGTGACCGGGGCATCCTCGGGGCCGAGCGAGGCGTGGCCCTCGGTCTCGACGTTCACCCGATACGCCGGCACCCGAAGTGTCCACTCCGCCTCGGAAAGGAGCAGATCTCCCCGCTCGGTGGCCGCCTGGGCGAGCATCTGGTTCCCCACCTGGCGGCGGATCGTCGGCTCTGCCTCTTCGAAAGAGGCCCCACCGAGCTGATCCCGGTTGGCTTCGTAGATGTTCCGCGCCTGGGCATCGCTCAACTCCGGCAGTCCGATCTCCTCGCGGAAGTACTCGGTGACCGTCATCCCGAGCCCGCTCGCGGCCCGCTCGATCAAACGCTCCCGCGCCATTTCGACGGCGGCCTCCTCGAGCGCCCGGTGCGCCTCGGTGAAGTACTCGCTCTTGAGCTGAGCCAGTCGAAACCGGTCGCGGTCGGGGAGCTCGTCCAGCGTGAGAGCTTCGCCGTCCAGCTCGCCCAAAACCTCGGATGGGATCGTCGGCGGAAGCAGCGTATCCGGGCTCCACTCCCCCTGAGCCGAAGAGCCGGTAGCGGCACCACAGCCCCCGGAAGCCAGGGCAACCATGGCCAAAAGGACCAGAAGCGGCGCGACGAACCACCGGCGGAAACGGATCTTCAACATCGGAAATACCTCGTTCGGACGGCCATCCGTCCGCGAAGGCGAAGGTTACTTCACCGGCTCGCCGGGGCTCTCCACGATCAGGGTATAAGGCCCGCTGTTCACGAGCGAGACTTCCATCATGGCTCCGAAAATACCCCGGCGGACCTCGAGGCCGGCTTCGGCGAGCCGCGCGCAGAAGTCGAGATAGAGCGCCTCGGCTTCGGGTCCGGCGGCGGCCCGGGTGAAAGCAGGACGGCGGCCCTTGCGGCAGTCGCCGAGCAGGGTGAACTGGGAAACGACCAGGACCGCCCCGCCGGTTTCGAGCACGCTCAGCTGCGACGGCCCCTCGGGTCCGGGGAACATCCGCAGCCCGGCGATCTTGCGGGCCATCCATGCCGCTTCCTTTTCCGCATCGCGGACAGCCACTCCGACGAGGACCAACAGCCCCGCCTCGATCCCGGAGACCGGCTCTCCGCCGACCGACACCGATGCGCGGGAAACCCGCTGGACGGCCGCGATCACGACCTCTTCCGGGAGTACATGGAGGCAGAGGGTATCGCCGGCCATGCCGCCCGCGCTACGCCGGTATCATGCGACCGGAACGCCGCCCATGAAACGCAAGCTGCCGCTCGGCATCCAGACCTTCCAGGAAATCCGGGAAGACGGCTGCTACTACGTGGACAAGACTTCCCACGCCAGGCAACTGGTGGAAGAGGGCAAGCACTATTTCCTGTCCCGTCCGCGGCGCTTCGGCAAAAGTCTCTTCGTGGACACCCTGAAAGAGCTCTTCGAAGGCAACGAGCCGCTCTTTCGCGGCCTTGCTGTCCACGATTCCTGGGACTGGTCGGTCTGTCATCCGGTGATCCGTCTCGACTTCGGCGGCGGGAACTACCGGGAACCGGGGTTCCTCGATACCCGTCTCGACGAGAAACTGACCAGGGCGGAACAGAAAGCGGGGGTCTCCGCTTCGGCCGGGACCGCCGGCGGACGGCTCGCCGACCTGCTCGAGCATCTCCACCAGGAGACCGGACAGCGGGTGGTGGTGCTCGTGGACGAATACGACAAGCCGATCCTCGACGCGCTCGACGAGCCGGAGCAGGCCCGAAAGAACCGGGATGTCCTGCGCGGCTTCTACGGAACCGTCAAGTCCGCCGACGCCCACATCCGCTTCAGCTTCTTCACCGGGGTCAGCAAGTTCACCCGGGTGAGCCTTTTCTCGGAGCTCAACAACCTCACCGACATCACGCTCCACCGCCGCTACGCGAACATCTGCGGCTATACCGAGTCGGACCTCGACGAGGTGTTCGCTCCCGAACTCGAAGGATTCGACCGGGCGCGCATCCGGGAGTGGTACAACGGCTACTCGTGGCGCGGGACGGAGCGGGTCTATAACCCCTATGGAATCCTGCTGCTGTTCGAGACCGGAGATTTCCGCTCCCACTGGTTCGGGACCGCGACTCCCCGCTTCTTGATCGAGACGCTCGAGCGGCGCGGGGTTCTCTCACCGGATCTCGCGCGGATGACCGGTGCCGAGGATCTGCTCTCGGCCTTCGACGTGGACGGGATGGAGCCCGAGGCGCTGCTTTTCCAGACCGGTTACCTGACCATCGTGGGCGAAAAGGACGAGGGGGACGGCCCGGTGTTCCGGCTTGGCTATCCGAACCGCGAGGTCCGCCAGAGCCTGAATGCGAGTCTGCTGCGGGCCATGACCCCGGCGCGGGTGGGGACACCGGGCAGCCGGCTGCGGGCCTTGTTGCGCGAGAACGACTTCGCGGGTCTTCGCGAGTTTTTCGAGGCCTTTTTCGATGCGATTCCCTACGAATGGCACACCCGGAACGAGATCGCGCGTTTCGAGGGCTACTACGCCGCGGTCTGCTATTCGCACCTCGCGGCGGCGGGACTCGAAACCGTGGTCGAGGAATCGAGCAACCGGGGCCGGGCGGACTTCGTCACACGGTTCGCGGGGCAGGTGTTCGTCCTCGAGATCAAGGTGGTGGAGCAGGAGGCGACTGGTCGCGCGCTCGAACAGATCCGGGAGCGGGATTACGCAGCGAAGCACCGGGGCGCGGGCGAACCCGTCCACCTGATCGGGATCGAATTCAGTCGGAAGACCCGCAACATCGTCACCTTCGAGACCGCGACCGCCTGATCCCCCATGAAACGCAAGCTGCCGCTCGGCATCCAGACCTTCCAGGAAATCCGGGAAGACGGCTGCTACTACGTGGACAAGACTTCCCACGCCAGGCAACTGGTGGAAGAGGGCAAGCACTATTTCCTGTCCCGTCCGCGGCGCTTCGGCAAAAGCCTCTTCGTGGACACCCTGAAAGAGCTCTTCGAAGGCAACGAGCCGCTCTTTCGCGGCCTTGCTGTCCACGATTCCTGGGACTGGTCGGCCTGTCATCCGGTGATCCGTCTCGACTTCGGCGGCGGAAACTACCGCAACCTCGCCGGCATCGCGAGCCGCATCGCGGTACAGCTCGATGCCATCGAGTCCGCCGCCGGGATCACGCCCCGCCACGAAACTCCTCCCGAGCGATTCGACTATCTGATCCGGACCCTTCGCGAGGCTTCCGGGCAGCGGGTGGTGGTGCTGGTGGACGAATATGACAAACCCATCCTGGATGTCCTCGGTGATCCGGAAACAGCCGAAAGGAACCGGGACTTCCTGCGCGGCTTCTACGGAACGGTCAAGTCCGCCGACGCCCACATCCGCTTCAGCTTCTTCACCGGGGTCAGCAAGTTCGCCCGGGTCAGCCTTTTCTCGGAACTCAACAACCTCATCGACATCACCCTTGAACCACCGTTCTCTTCGATTTGCGGCTACACGGAATCCGATCTCGACGAAGTGTTCGGCCCCGAGCTCGAAGGACTCGACCGCGAGGCCATCCGGGACTGGTACAACGGCTACAACTGGCTCGGGACGGAGCGGGTCTATAACCCTTTCGGAATCCTGCTGCTCTTCCGCAAACGAGTGTTCGGAGCGCACTGGTTCCAGACCGGCTCCCCGAACTTCCTGATCGAGACCCTGAAGCGGCGGCGGGTGTTCCTGCCTTCTCTCGACGGAAGGGTGGCCACCGCCGAATTGCTCGCGGCGTTCGATGTGAGGACGATGGCCACCGAGGCGCTGCTGTTCCAGACTGGCTACCTGACGATCACCGGACAGGAACAGGTGGGGGACGAGCCGCACTACCGACTCGGATACCCGAACCGCGAAGTGCGGCAGAGCCTGCACCGTGACCTGCTGCAGGCCCTCGCACCAGCGGACACGGCTTCCCAGGCCTCGAGCAACCGCCTCCGGGCGCTGCTGGAAAAAGGCGACCTCGCCGGGGTGGAAACGCTCTTCCGATCCTTCTTCGACAGTATCCCCTTCGAGTGGCACACCCAAAACGAGATCGCCCGCTTCGAGGGCTACTACGCGAGCGTGCTCTATGCTCGCCTCGCCGCGGCGGGTCTCGACCTCGTGACCGAAGACAGCAGCAACCAGGGGCGCGCCGACCTGACGGCGCGGCTCGCCGGGCAGGTGTTCGTGTTCGAGATCAAGGTGGTGGAGCAGGAGGCGACTGGCCGCGCGCTCGAACAGATCCGGGAGCGGGATTACGCAGCGAAGCACCGGGGCGCGGGCGAACCCGTCCGCCTGATCGGGATCGAATTCAGCCGGAAGACCCGCAACATCGTCGCCTTCGAGACCGCGACCGCCTGACCGCTCAGCCCGGAATTCCGCGGGGCGGGGTCTCCGTCGCCTGGCCGGCGAGCCCATAGGCGCGCATCAGGTCGGCAACCGTCACGACACCTTCGAGGCGATGCGCGTCCACCCGGCTCACCACCGGGATGGATTCGAGACCGAGCCGCCCCATGTACGCGAGCACGTGATCCATGGACTGATCGGCGTACACGTGGGGGATCCGCCGCCCGCGGAGCAGGTCACCAAGCTTCTCCTGATCCTGGCCCCATTCGTGGGACCGCTCCAATTCGGCGAGGGTGACGAATCCGAAAAGGCGCGAACCCCGCACCACCGGCCACGCCTGCCTCCCCGAGAGCGCCACCCGCTCGATGGCCTCCTCCACGGTCAGCTCGGGAACGAGGAGCTCCCGGGGCGGATGCATGGCGGCCTGAACCACCGGGTGCTCGTGGATTTCGTCTCCGGCGGGCAGGCTCACTCCGTCCTGGGCGGCGAGCGCCTCATAGACCGTCACCGGCTGAAGCCGCCGGGAGACGAAGAAGGAAACCAGGTTGCCGATCATCAGCGGGACGATGACCGCATAGCTCTGGGTGATCTCGAAGACCATGAAGACCGATGCCATCGGGGCCCGCAGGATGCCGGCGAAGGCTGCTCCCATGCCGACGAGTGCGTACGCTCCGGGGCCGCTTGCAAAGTCGAACCAGAGATTCGCAACGCCGCCGACGCATCCGCCGAGCATGGCTCCGAGGAAGATGCTGGGGCCGAAGATGCCGCCCGCGTTTCCGGAGGCGTAGGCGATCACCACGAGAGCCAGGTGAACCACCAGCAGGCCCGCCATCGTCTCGATCGGAAGCACGCCGGCGAGCGCCTCCCCGACCGGGCCGTAACCCACTTCGAAGAATCCGGGCAGCAGCAGCCACGAAGCCGCGACCGCCAGCGCGCCGATGGCAGGCTGGAACCAGACTGTGCTGGCGGGAAGTTTCCGGAACTCCCGGCGCAGCCGCAGCAGGATCCGGATGAAGGCGACCGACATCAGCCCGCCAAGCAGGCCGAGCACCCCGTAGATCAGAAGCTCCGCCGGGTGCCCGAGCTCATAGGCGGGGACCGCGAAGAGCGGCTCATCTCCGAGCGAGAGGCGCAGCACCAGCCAGCTCGCCACTGCGCTCAGCACGACCGATCCGAGAACCCGCGCGTGCAGGTTCCCCACGATTTCTTCGAGCGAGAAGAGGATGGCGGCGATCGGAGTGTTGAACGCCGCGGCGATGGCGGCGGCGGTCCCCACCGGCACCAGTTGTCGCCGCCGCTCCCCGTCGAGCTTCAGGAGCGAGCCGAAAGTCGAGGCGATCCCCGCGCCGATCTGCGCCGAGGGCCCTTCGCGGCCGAGCGGTATTCCGCTCCCGATGGTGAGCCCGCCGCACAGGAATTTGCCGACGACCACCGAAAACGGGATCCGGCCTCCCCCCGCCAGCAGCGCCGCCTTGGTCTGGGGAATCCCGCTTCCGCGGGCATCGCCGAACCAGCGGGCGAGGAGGAAACCGGAGACCAGCGCGGCCAGCACCGGAGCGGCGTAGCGCAGGTTGCCGAGGCCTTCGCCGTGGACCACGAAGTCCGCAAGCGCTTCGGTCACGACGATGAAGCAGACGATGGCACCGCCGACCACCGCTCCCACGGCGAGGTGGAGGGCGGTGAAAAAGCCGGGACGCTCGAGGAGGTCTCCGGAGGCGATCCGGAGCGCCGCGCTCGAAATCCGCTCGAAATGGCGGACCAGAAAGCGGGTCATCGCGAAGCGGGAACGGAGCGGGTCCGAAGCGCGTGGAGTCCGCACCCCAAGGCGACCGTCACCCCCGCGCCGATCAGGTTGTAGTAGAGATACGAGACACCGGCGACCCCGAGAGCGCGAGGGATCAGATCGGCAGCCCAGACCGCGGCGACCCCGGCGAGCACCGCGGGGAAGGCCTTTTTGGCGGCACCGCCACGGAAAACGGTGGCCAGGACGAAGGCACCCAGGATCGGGCCGTAGAAGAAGGAACCCACCCGGTTGACCGCCTCCACCGCCGAACCCAGACGCCCCATGTAGAGCGCGGCTCCGGTGGCCACGGTTCCCCAGAACAGGATGCCGACCCGGCCGGCGAGGAGATCATGGCGTTCGGAAGCCGGTTTTCGACGAAAGCGCCGGTAGAAATCCACGACGGTGGCGGTGGAGAGCGCCGAGAGTTCGGACTCCACGGTGGACATGGCGGCGGCCAGCACCGCAACCAGCATCAGGCCCACGAGCCCCGCCGGGAGGCGGGTGAACACGAATGTGGGAAACACGTGGTTGGTGTCAGCCCAGGGCTCGCCGCGGATTTCGGTCACCGTCCGCACCGCGTCGGCGCGAATGGCATCGAACCGGTCGTTCGCCTCGAGGAAGCGGTCGCGGTCCTCCGAAGAAGAAGAAGAGCCCACGAAGGAGAGCGCCGCCTCCCGCCGCTCCTCGAACGCCGTCTCGTAGCGTGCCTCGGTCTCCGACATCGCGGCAGGACGTTCGATCCGCGCTTGCTCCAGCATCGCCGGATCGAACAGGATGGGCGGGCGCTCGAACTGGTAGAACACGAACAGCAGCGCTCCGGTCAGCAGGATCACGAACTGGACCGGCAGCTTGGCGAAGGCGTTGAACAGCAGCGAGCGCCGGCTTTCGCTGAGCGACTTCCCGGTCAGGTAGCGCTGGACCTGGCTCTGGTCGCAACCGAAATACGAGAGCATCAGGAAGAGCCCCCCGAGTACCCCGGTCCACACGGTATAGGTGAGGCGCGGATCGGGATCGAAGGAGAGCGTCTCGAGCCTTCCGGTCGCGCCGGCCAGCCGCAGCGCACCGTCGAGGCTCACTTCGCCGGGGAGGCCGTAGAGGACCGACCCGAGGCAGAAGAGGATGCCCAGCAGGATGATGAGCATCTGCCAGGTCTCCACCCACATGACCGCCCGCATGCCGCCGAGCGCCGTATAGACGGTGGCGAATCCACCGATAAGGAAGATGGTCCACGTCTCGTCGAGGGCGAACACCACCGAGAGCACGACCGAGGGAGCGTAGATGACCACCGCGCCGGAAAGTGCCCGCCCGAACAGGAAGAGGAGGCTGGTCAGGGTTCGGGTTTTCGGGCCGCACCGTTCTTCGAGGAATTCGTAGGCGGTGAACACCCGGGCCCGGTAGAACAACGGAACCAGGGTGACGCAGAGGATCACCATGGCGATCGGCAGGCCGAGGTAGATCTGGAGGAAGCGCATCCCGTCCACGTACGCCTGCCCGGTCGCGCCCACGAGAGTGATGGCGCTCGCCTGGGTGGCCATCACCGAGAGGCCCATCGCGTACCACGGCATGGAGCGCCGGGCGAGGAAGTAGTCCTCGAGGCCGCGGTTGCCCCGCCCGGTCCGGTATCCGACGAACGCGATCAGCCCGAAATAGGCGGCTACGACGATCCAGTCGAGGGGCTGCATGGCGGCTTAGGAGCGGAACGCGCCCGAAAACACGAGGAGGAGCACGCAGAAAAGCGCTTCCACCACCAGAACCGCGACGTACTGGCGGAAAAACCCCTCGCCCCGGTCGTCGCGCTCGGGTGAAGGGGGAGGGACCGCTAACATGAAACCGCTCTTCGCGGACGCATTCGGAAGGGCATCGCCGGTCACGACCAGGGGAACGTCATGAAGACAGCATCCACGTCCCGAATCCGGGCAATCCTAGCGGCTGCCGGTCTGCTGCTCGCGGTTTCGGCCGCCGAAGCGCAGCTGCGCCCGCTCG
The DNA here is from genome assembly GCA_965215615.1 of Vicinamibacteria bacterium. GTDB lineage: Bacteria > Acidobacteriota > Vicinamibacteria > Marinacidobacterales > Marinacidobacteraceae > CBDATA01. The sequence continues at coordinate 335,703 of OZ244068.1, forward strand.
CCGAAGATCGGGGGGCCGCCGGTCTCGGACTCAAGCTGCGCAAGATCGCGAGCGGCGTGTCGGTCCTCACCATCACCGCCCACCCCGACGACGAGGACAACGCCCTCCACGCCCGCCTGTCGCGCGGGATGGGCGCGCGGGTGTCGCTTTTGACCCTGACCCGCGGTGGCGGCGGCCAGAACGAGATCGGCCCCGAGCTCTTCGACGGCCTGCGCATCCTGCGCACCGAGGAGCTTCTGACCTCGCACCGACTGGACGCGGTGGACCAGTACCTCGGCATGGTCAATGACTTCGGCTATTCGTTCAGCGTCGAGGAAACCCTGGAAAAATGGGGCCACGAGGAGACCGTGGGCGAAGTCGTCCGGATGATCCGGCACCTCCGGCCCGACGTGATCCTGACTCTTCCTCTCGAGGGAGAAGGAGGCGGCCAGCACCATCAGGCCACCGGGCGGATCACCCTCGAGGCCTTCGAGGCAGCCGCGGATCCGGAGCGCTTTCCCGAGCACCGGGAGCTGGGACTCCGTCCCTTCCAGCCGCTCAAGCTCTTCATGCACGGAGTGGGAGGTGGCCGGGCTCCCGGCGAACGGGTGATCTGGACGGAAACCGCGATCTGGGATCCGCTCCTCGGCCGGACCTACGCCGAACTCGGACAGGAAGCCCGCTCGGCGCACCGCTGTCAGGGCATGGGCCAGGTGCGCGGTGCTCCGGCACCCGGCCCGTCCGCGCTCGTGGAGCTCCGGAATCTCGTTCCGGACGCTTCCGGCGAGGGCATCTTCTCCGGAATTCCCACCGGGATCGAGCGGCTTCGCGATTTCGTCCACGGCGACCCGGATGCAGTGGATGCGACCGAACGCGCGCTCGCGGACCTCGAACGCGCAGTCGGCGGCGCCCAGTGGGCTTTTTCCGCGGAATCACCCTATGAGTCCATCTCGGCGCTTCGCGCGGCGCTGCTCTCCACCCGCCGGGTTCTCGAAGTCTCCTCCGGGCTGGATCCGGTTTCGGCCTTCGAGATCCGCCACCGGGTGGCTCCGAAGGAGACGCTCCTCGAAGAAGCGCTGGCGCTCGCCCACGGAGTCCTGCTGCATCCGGTAGCCGACACCGGCGAGGTGGTCCCCGGAGGCCGTTTCGGCTCGGAAGTGTTCTTCCAGCTCGGCGGGCCGGAACCGCTCACCGTCACCGGGATCACCGTGGAGACGGCCGAAGGCTGGAGTGTCGAGCCGGGATCCTCCGCCGCTCCCCGTGGCCGCGGGCGGCGTTCCGAGGCTACCCCGGTGGCAGAAGCCGACCTTCCGGTGGACATGGAGCAGGGGGATGCCATCCGTGCTTCCTTCACGGTGACCGCGGCTGCGGATGCGGCGCTGAGCCGCCAGACGTTCCGCGCCGTGCCCGGCAGGGATCGCTTCGTCCCCACCGACCCTTCGCTCTTCGGGGCCGCTGCTCCGCCCGCTCCCGCCCGCGTCCGGGTGGACTTCGAAAGCGACGAAGTGCCAGTGAGCATCACCCTTCCGGTCGAGTACCGCTACGAAGGCCCGCTGGTGGGCTCGGAGAAGCAGAAGGACATCTCGGTACTGCCGCTCGCCGCGGTCCGGGTCACCCCCGGTATCGTGGTGTTTCCGGAGGGCGGGCGAAGCCGTTCGCTCGCAGTCCGGGTCACCTATCGGGGCACTCCGGAAGCCTCCTTCGAGGTCTCCCTGAACCCGCCCTCCGGTTGGGAAGTGAGCCCCGCCGCGATTCCGGTCCGGTTCGCGGGGCCGGGGGAGCAGGCGGTGGAATTCGAAGTGTCCGTTCCGGTTGGCGTTCCGGACGGCGGATACCCGCTCCACGCCGAAGCCCGTCTGGCGGATGGAAGCGCGGTTTTCCGGGAGACGGTCGAGACCATCGCATACCACCACATCCAGACCCGCCACCTCTTCCGCCCGGCGACCGCGCTCGCCCAGGTGCTGGATGCGACGGTGACACCGGTTTCGGTCGCCTACGTGGAAGGAGTGGGTGACGAAGTGGCGGAGGCCATCGAACAGCTCGGCGTTCCTCTGACTTTCCTCGGCGAAGAGGATCTGGCGGAAGGCGACCTCGGGCGCTTCGATGTAATCGTGCTGGGAGTGCGCGCCTATCTGGCCCGGCCGGATCTGCGGACCCACAACCAGCGGCTTCTCGACTATGTGGCGGGCGGCGGAACCCTGCTGGTCCAGTACAACAAGTTCGAGTTCAACGCCGGCCCCTGGGCTCCTTACCCGGTCCAGGTCGGACGCGGCCGGGTCACCGACGAGAACGCGCCGATCCGGGTACTCGCCCCGGATCACCCGGTTTTCCTCGGCCCGAACCGCATCGGCCCCGAGGACTGGGACGGCTGGGTCCAGGAACGCGGGCTCTACTTCCTCGATCCGGGCGGCGATCCCGCCTACTCGGACCTGCTGGCGTCCGAAGATCCGTTCCCCTACAACGCCGGGGAAAAGCGCGGCATCCTGGTGGAGGCCCGCCACGGGGATGGCCGCTGGCTCTACCTCGGACTCGGGCTGTGGCGTCAACTTCCCGCCGGTACTCCGGGTGCCTACCGGCTCCTCGCCAACCTGCTGAGCCTCGGGCACCAGCCAGCCGAGCCAACCCAGCCGTAGTCGCGTATTCCGGATTTCGGGGAGCTTTCCGTCACTGCGACGAGAGCGCTCCCCATGGATCGGCGCGGACCGCCCGCCATGCGAACCAGAGGCAGGCCGTGATGGTCAGGAGCAGCACGAATCCTCCGGGAATGAAGGTCAGCCCGAAATTTCCCGTTTCCACCCAGGGAATGCGGTTCGCGACGAGCCGCGATGCCGCCCACCCGAGCGCGAAGCCGAAAACGCATCCGCCGACCAGAGCCACCAGCGTGCGCCGAGCCACTTCCCAGACGACCGCGTCATCGGAGGCTCCGAGCGCGCGGCGGATCGCGGTTGCCCTCGCCTGGTCGGCGACGCTGCCGAGAACTGCACCGGCCGCGCCGGCCACGGTGATGAACAGTCCTCCAACGCAAAACAGGGCAAGCGCCCCGCCGGCGAGAACCGAAATTCCCAGCATCCGGATGCGGCGACTTCTGACCGATTCCGCCCGGCGTACCCGGAGGAGGGGGTCGGCGGCCGCGGGGACGAGGGCGAGCGCCGCCACCGTATCTTCGTCCGGAGCCGAGTTGAGGCGGACCACGATCTCGGCCTTGCGCAAACGCGCAGGAGTATCCAATTCGACCGCAAACGGCCGGTATGCGGTGGGCATGGAGTCCCCGAATGGAAACGTCTCTACGGGCTCGGAAATCCCGACGACGCGGGCCTGCCCGATTCCCGAGATGTGCGGAAAGCTGTCCACTCCCACGGCTTCCTCAGCGCTCCGTGCGTAGTTGCGGTCCAGAATCACGACGCGCTCAGTGGGAGCGTTGTCAGCGGGATCGAACTCGCGGCCACTGCCGACGGCCAGCCCCAGCACCCCCAGAAGGCCGGGGCTGATGGCGCGCACAGCTCGATAGGGGCCGTATTCGACGGGATCCTCCCGACGCCCTGTCCTGCTGCTCGCCGCCCGCATCCCCCCGGCCTCATCCGGAAGGGTGTCGGCATACCCGACGGCATCGACCACCGGTAGCCGGGCAAGCCGCGCTGCCGCACTTTCGAGTGCGGCGGTCTTTTCCCAGTGCGAGATCGGTGCGGTGCGGGACCAGCCCCGGAAATCCACGGTGATCTGCACCAGGTTCGTATCGGCGTATCCGCCTCGCCCGGCCAGAAGGCCCCAGGCACTGGTTCCGAGTGTTGCGGTCAGGGATGCGACAGTTGTCGCGACGGCGACGACGGTCGCAAGGAGCGCCAAGCGGGTCCGTTTTCCGCCGACATCGGCAAGCGAGCGCGGTGCCATCGGATTGCGACCGAGCCTCAAGGCGGCTGCCGTCACGGGCGCTTCGGTCACGCAAGCGGCGAAGAAGGTCGCGGCGAATCCCGAGACCAGGAACTGCGCGTCCAGAGGCCAGTCTCCAGCAAGTGGAAGGTGAGAGAAGAAGCGTGAAAGCTCCTCCACGAGGAACAGGGAAAGAACGGTGCCGCCGAGGAACACAAGGCCGGTGAGCACCACAACCCGAACGATGGCGCTCACGATCTCGTCGCCGAGCGAAGCTCCAAGCACGAAGCGAATCCCGTCCTGGTGCCGATTCGCGGCCGTCCGGGAAAGCCGCAGCCCGGCGCAACTGATAGCTCCCATCAACAGGAACAACCAACCGCCCGCGCGCAAGAGGACGAGTGCGGGACGAACGCCCTCCGTCATCCGCTCGGACACCGGGACGATGTGCGCCTGCTCGTTTTCTTCGCGGAAGTCCATGTTGCGCAGGAGCGACATCACCTCGGCTCCGGCGACGGCCGACGAAACTCCCGGACGGAGCCGGCCGACGATCGGCCCGGAGATTCGAGGCCCCTCGCCGTGTGGTGAAGGCCTCGCCTCTCGCATGGGCAGCCACATCGCGACGGATCGAAAGGGGAAGAAGAACCCGGGCGGCATGACACCGATGACCTGAACAGAGGCACCGTCGAGGGTCACCATCTGCCCCACGGCCTCGGGAGACGCGCCGAAAACGGAGGACCAAAGCGAGTGCGAGATCAGGGCCACCGGTTGCGCAGATCCCGCGGGCAGCCGGGGAGCGAACCGGGAGGAGTGAGTGGCGATGTGATCGTCGGGCCGAAATGCACGACCGAGAATCGGCTCCTCGGGGCCGAGAGCATCCAGCATTCCGGGACTCAGGATCGCCGCCATGCGAAAGGGCGAGTGAGTTTCCTCTCCCACCTGCATCTCTCCCAGGAGATATGGCCCGATCCAGGAAAAGGAGGACGACGACTGTCGCAGGATGGCGACTTCCTCGCTGTCGAGATGCGTGCGGAGCGCGGAACCCGAGGCGGGGAGTCTCCCCTCGCGGGGCATGACGCGAATGTCCACCAGCGACATCGGCGAGTCGTACGGCCACGAGCGAAGGAAGACCGAATCCCAGACCAACGAGATGACCAGATGACAGCCGACAGCAATGACGAGGATCGCCAGGACGACTGCCAGGTGACGATGGCCCCCCCTCCGGGCCCGCACGCCCTGGCGAGCCGCGAGGCCCAGCAGGCTGAAGTTCCGACGAATCGGGATCAAGGGGCAAACTCCGAAACCGCATCAAGCCGCCGGCTCCGGATCTGGTGCCAGCCGCGACCGCTCGCGTCGCGGGCTAAAACTGCTCACGATCCAGCACACATCGTCGCACCTTATGTCCCAGAACCCTTCGCACTCGGCCCCGCTCGGCGTTACAACACAGACTTCATTCCGGCACCCAGCAGGAGCGACAGAGCGATGTTTGTCAGGCAGTTGTTCATGGGGAAATCTTCCCGTTGGATTGGATATTCCGGATACGAAAACGTTGCACCGCGACGATCCATCCTGAGCCCTTTCGATGACGCAGGCACTCCACCATGCCAGCACGCCTACTCGGGAGCGACACGCCCCCCGGACGCTTCGAGGGCATTTCTGAAAAGCTCCCCGACGGCATCCCGCCGGTCAGCGAGGTGGCGCAGTTCAGGCAAATCATCAACTCGTGCTCCGTGCTCGAAGAACAGGTTCAGGAGATCCAGATTGTCCAGGAAGTCGGGCGCGAAACGCAAAGGTGAACCGAAGACGCTCCCAAGATTGGGATCGGCGCCAGCCGCGAACAGGAGCTCTCCGATCTCGCCGCGGTCTTCCTCGCGCAAGGGCGGATCCCCCTTCGAGCGCGCCCGGCTCATACCGCCCACGAGTTGCTCCAGAGCGGTCACCCGATGGGGTTCGTGCTGTGCGTTCACGTCGGCCCCGGCTTCCAGGAGCGCTGTTGTACCCGCGAGCGAGCCGTAATAAGCCGCCCACATCAGCGGACTCCAACCGATCGAATCCGGTTCGTTGATTCCCGCGCCGGCATCACGCAGCGCACGCACCGCATCGGTTTCACCGTTGGCGGCCGCCAAATGAAGCGCCCCGCGACCCTCGGCATTCCAGGCATCCGCCGAAACCCCCGAATCGAGGCCCTCTCGCAGGCTTCCGAGATCGCCCGTTGCGGCTGCCATTACGAGGCGTCCCTCGGGGGTGTCATCCTGGATGGCCAGTCGCAGCATCGCGGTCTCGTCGATCTCTGACGACGAGGCGACATCGCCAGAACCTGACACCAGGCTCGGAACATCCGGGCTCGGGAGGTCCGACGAAAGGCGTCGCCAGGCGGTCACAGCGAGCGCCAGGAACGCGACGAAGAGGAGGGCGTAGCTCAGACGCAACCACACGTGTCGCAACATGTCGCGAGTCTATGTATTTCAGTTGGTGGCCGGGCCCGGGTGGACGATGAGCGACCAGTTGCGGCCGGCACCGGGGCCGTCGCGGCGATACGAATGGAACCCCGCGCCGCAACGGGTGCAGAGGCCGGTCTCGTGGATGTTCTGCTCTTCGAGGCCGGCTTCGAGGAGTTGGTCCCGGTTTGCCCGGATCAGATCGAGATGGGGCCTTCCGCTCCGGGGGTTTCGCCCCGCCTCGGGAACCCGCCAGCCGTTCTTCCGGAAGGCTTCGGGGACCTCGGGGCCGACTTCGAAGCAGCAGGGCTGGATGGCCGGGCCGATGGCCGCAACGATCGAGGCGGCGGGTTCTCCGCTTTCCCGTGCGAGGGCGGAGGCGGTCCGCGCCGCGACTCCGTCTGCGGTTCCGCGCCAGCCGGCGTGCGCTCCGGCCACGAGGCCGGAAGCGGGGGCGTGAAACAGGATCGGGACGCAGTCGGCCGTCTTCACCGCGACCGCTTCCCCCGAAGAGAGCAGCACCGCGCCGTCGGCGGGCTCCTCTCCCGAATCCGGAAGGATCCGGACCCGGTTGCCGTGGACCTGACGCAGATGGTGGACCTCCCGGACCCCGAAGCCCCGGCCGAGCGCCGCGATCTCATCCTCGATACACGCGCCTGCTTCGCCGAAGGTGAACCCGTGAGGTGCCAAGAGCGACGGCACCGTCAGAACGGCCATCCCGTTCGGAAGATACTGCTTCCGCCGCCACCGCCCCCGGCTTTCCCGAGAGGCAGCCCGTCCGGTCAGGACTGTTTGCGCATGAACGCCGGGGCCGAAAGATCTCCCCAGCGGTCATCGAGATCCGGCAAATCCGACGAAGCTTCGCCTCCCGGCACCTTCGCAAGGGGAAGATCCTGCCGGGCGGGCATTTCTTCCTGATGCGCCGGCGGATCGATCCGTTCGGGTGTCGCCTGCGCCGCCATGAGGTTGCGGGGCGTGAGCTTCCTCGGGGTCGCTCCGTGGCGGCCGCGGCTCGGGAACCCGGTGGCCACCACGGTGACCTTGATCCGGCCGCCATCCGCGCCTTCGTCGAGCTGGGGATCCACGGCCGTTCCGAGCAGGATGTTGTCTCCGGCTCCCTCGGGGCCACCGGTGAGTCCATCGTGCTCGACGGCTTCGCGGACGATGTCCACCACTCCCTTCGTTTCCCGGAGCGAAAGCGTCTCGCCACCGGTTACGTTGATGAGGATGCTCGTCGCCCCCCGGATCGAAGTGTCTTCGAGCAGCCGCGACGAAATGGCGGCCTGGGTGGCATCGGCCACCCGCTCGGGCCCCGAGGAAACGCCGATGCCCATCACCGCGTCGCCCCGCGCCTTCATCGCCGCACGCACGTCGGCGAAATCGAGGTTGATTTCGCCGGGTGTCTGGATCAGGTCGGAGATTCCCTGCACCGCCTGTCGCACGACATCGTCGGCATCACGGAACGCCTCGCGGATGGGCTTGTCGCCATAGACCTCGACCACCCGGTCGTTCGGCACGCAGATCAGCGTGTCCACATATTCCCGGAGCTCGCGGATCCCTTCTTCGGCGGTTTCCTGACGCCGGCGTCCCTCGACGGTGAACGGCCGGGTCACCACCGCAACGCAAAGCGCCTTGACTTCCTGGGCCACGCACGCCGCCACCGGGCCGGCCCCGGTGCCCGTGCCGCCTCCCGCTCCCAGCGTGATGAAGATCATGTCGGCACCCTGCAAGGCATCCACGAGCACGTCCATGTCGTCGGTGGCAGCGAGCCGGCCGACTTCCGGATCTCCTCCGCAACCGAGGCCCCGGGTGCGGTTCGTCCCGAGCTGCAGCCGCGTCGGCGCGAGGGATTTCTCGAGCACCTGGGCATCGGTGTTGGCGGCGATGAACTCCACGCCACCGACCCCTGCTTCGATCATCCGGTTGACGGAGTTTCCTCCGCCGCCGCCGATGCCGATCACCTTGATGATCGCCTTCGCGGGGCTCTGGACCGAGGGCACCTTCACCTCGGCTTTCTTCGGAGGGGGAGATTCCGGCAGAGATTCCGGCAGAGATTCCGGGGGAGCGGTCCGGCGGGCGGGCGGGGACGGCGTTTCATCCGCGAACAGGATCATGGGTTTTCTCCGTGGGGCTGTCTGGTAACGGAATCCGGAGCGACAGGATCCGGTGAGGCGCGCCGCTCCCCCGCTTCGTCAGGCGACATCCGCCATGACGAATCGGGAGCAGTGTAGGCCACCCGCTGTATCCCATTTCTCCACATATGTCAAGCACTGGCTTCTCCGCTCCAAAGCCGGCCCGCAACGCGGCGGACCTCCTTGCCCATCGAGCGGAGGATGCGCGGCACGAACCCCGTCGCCCCGCGACGGGCATCGCCTGCCTCGAGCTTCTGGCGGACGCCCCAGCGGCTCAAGCCCACCGCGGCGGCGAACTGGGCGTGATCCACCCGGTCTGCGAGCCCGGTCAGGTTCTTCGGGCCACGTCGCTCGACCGCGCCGCCGAAGACCAGCCGCACGATTTCATCGAGAGCGCCCAGATTGGCCCCACCGCCGGAGATCACGATCCGGTTCGGGACTTGCTGGTCGAGCCATTTCCGAAGGTTGTTCCGCAGGAGGGTCATGTCCCGCTCCGCTCGCGCCTGCAGGATGCGGCCGAGCATCTGCCGCCGGAAGAGCTGCGGATGGGCGGGGCCGGCAACCGTCAGCTCGAAGGTCTCGTCTTCGGGCACGGCACCGAACAGGGCGTGCCCGAAGCGTCGCTTCGCCTCTTCGGCGGATGCGAAAGAGGTCTGGAGGCCGTAGGAAACGTCACGGGTGTAGTCGATACCGCCGATCGGCATCACATCGGACCACCACACCGCGCCTCCCCGGATCACCGCGAGGCCGGTCGTCGCCGCCCCGATATCGAGGAGCAGGAAATCGTCGGATTGCTCCTCGGGTTCGAAGACACCTTCGGCGGTCGCGAGCGAGGACAGCACGAGGCCCCGCACTTCGACACCGGCGGCATTCACCGCCCGCTCGACGCGCTTCAGCGCTTCCCGCGGGCAGGAAATCAGGTGGACGTACGCCTGCATGCGCTCTCCGCTCCATCCGACCGGATTGAGCGTCGAATCGAGGTCATCCACCAGGAATTCCTGGGGCAGCGCGTGGAGGAGCTCGAAGGGAGGGCGGAGCCAGGTGTCGCGGCCGGGTTGCGGAATCGCGCTTCCCACCGCCCGACGGACATCCTGGTCGGAGATGAGTCGGGAAGGCAGGTGAACATCTCCCGATGAATTGATGCTGCGGCGGTTGCGGGTGCCGACACTCACCCACGCTTCCCCCACTTCGATCCCGACCGACTGTTCGAGTTCCGACATCGCCCGGCGAATCGAAGCCGAAGCTGCTTCGGGATGCACGACCTCCCCCTTCTGGATCCCCTCGGCACCCGCCTGACCGACGGCGAGAACTTCGAGTCGGGTGGACTTGTCCGGCTCTCCGGGCGCGACCCGGGCCAGCACCGCCCGGACACTGTCGCTTCCGATGTCGAGACCGCAGTACCAATCCTTGAGTGTCACGAGATCACCTCTTCCCTGGAGAGCGTGGTTGGTTCGTCGCCTTCGGGCGCGAGCCGCAGCAGCAAACGATCCCCGACCCGGGCATCCACCTCTTCGAGGTTCGGCCAGCGGGCAAGCAGATCGGGAATGTGACGGAGTGCCGTGCCGAGTTCCTCGGCGAAGCGTTCTTCCGTGAGCACCACCGACACCGGCCACGGCCGGAGGACGACGGTGACCCGCACCGGGCCTGCCGATCCGTCCACTTCCGAGACGAAGCGATCGAGTTCGGGGTGCTCCAGCAGGGTGGCGGCGAGCCGCGCGCCGATCTGCGCGCAGCCGGGAAATCCGGGGGCCGCGGGATCTCCACAGCGAACCACCGGAAGATCCGCGACCCCCGCTCGGGCGACATCGGCCGGCGTCGCCGGCCCGAGCAGCGAGCCGTCCGCGGCGAGCGCGAGGGGCCGCCCGCTCAGGACGACCGCGGTCGCCGGTTTTTCGACCGCCACCACCTGCGGCGGGCCGAACAGCGGTTGGCGCGCCTTTCCGCTCGCGAGCAGCCCGCTCGCTTCGAGGCGGGCGAGGATCGCGGTGGCATTCCCGGCTGCGTTTCCGAGGAATTCGGGATCCTGAAGTTCGCGATGCAGGTGGCCGGCACCGGTGATCACGATCCGGGGCGACCCCACGCCGAAGAACAGCCGCGCGGCCGCGATACCGAGGAGGAACACGAGGGGCAGGCAGGCGGCGAGAATCCAGGCCAGCGCGAGCGCATTCCCGATCCGGGAGGCTCGAGCCCAGAGAGGCCGCGGGAAACGCGGCTCCGCAGCGCGGGTGAGCGACTCGAATCCCCGGTCAGTTTTCTGCGGCACGGAGCTGCTCCATCAGCAGGTCGGGGAGACGGGTGATGCCGCCGGCCCCCAGGGTCAGGACCACATCGCCCGGCTCGAGCCTCGGGACGAGGTGGGCGGCGATCTCCTCGTGGGTCTCAAGATGGCGCACATCCGGATGGCCTGCTTCGCGAACCAGTCCGGCGAGGCTTTCCCCATCGATTCCTGGAATCGCGGTTTCGCCGGCGGCGTGGATCCCGGTGATGACCACCGCGTCCGCGTCATCGAAGGCACGGGCGAAGTCCTCCTTGAGATCCCGGACCCGGCTGTAGCGGTGGGGCTCGAAAACCACCAGCATCCGCGCGTCGTAGGCCGATCTTGCCGCCTCGAGAGTCGCCCGGATCTCGTTCGGGTGGTGGGCGTAGTCGTCCACGATCCGCACTCCGCGAACCACGCCGCGCAGGTCGAAGCGGCGGTCCACTCCGGTGAAGGCAGCGAGGCCGGAGCGCACCGACCGGGCCGGAATGCCGAGCTCGAGGCCGACCGCGACCGCGGCGAGAGCGTTGCGCACCGTCACGAGACCCGGCCGGCAAACGGACACCGGGCCGGCCGCCCCGCCCCGGATCCGGAGCTGGAACCGCGCCCCGTTCTCGTCGGAAACGATCTCGTCGGCAGAGATGTCCGCCTCCGGGTCGAGGCCGTAGGTCACGAATCGCCGGCGGATGCGGGGGATCAGCGTCTTCAGGTTCTCGTCGTCGGCAGAAAGCGCGACGCATCCGTAGAAAGGAACCTTGTTCGCGAAATCGAGGAAGGATTCGCGGAGGTCGTCGAAATCGGCGTAGGCATCGAGATGTTCGCGGTCGATGCCGGTGATGACCGCCACGATAGGCATGAGGCTCAGGAAGGTGCGGTCCGATTCATCGGCCTCGGCCACGAGAATCTCCGAATCCCCGAGCCGCGCGCCTCCCCCAAGACGGGCCACCCGCCCGCCGATGACCACTGTCGGATCCAGTCCGGCGTGCTCGAGAAGCGCCGCGGTCATCGAGGTGGTAGTGGTTTTCCCGTGAGAGCCGGCGACCGCGATCGCGAACTTCATCCGCATCAACTCGGCGAGCATCTCGGCTCGCGGGATGATCGGAAGCTGGCGTCGGGCGGCGGCTTCCACTTCCGGGTTCTCCTCGCCGATGGCCGAAGAGACGACGACCACATCCGCATCGCGGACATGGCTTGCCGCATGTCCTTCGAAGACCACCGCACCGAGGTCGGCGAGCCGGTGTGCCACCCGCCCGAAGTGGACATCCGAGCCGGTGACCTGGTATCCGAGGCTCAACAGAACCTCGGCGAGGCCGCTCATGCCGACCCCCCCGATCCCGACGAAATGAACCCGGGTCCGCTGCGAGAACAGGAGTCCCCTTGCTTCGCCTTGCGGAGCGCGGGGCGGAGGAGCGCTCTTCATCACGCGCCGTAAGCCAGCAGCCGGCTGGCGAGGGTTTCCGCCGGGCGATCCCGGACGAGAGAAAGAGCGGCTCTCGACATCGCGGCGCGCCGCTCCCGATCCGCGGCGAGTCCGAGCAGCGCCTCGGCGAGCTGTTCCCCCGGTGCCGTTTCGCTCATGGCGATCCCCGCTCCGGCCGCTTCGAGCGCTTCCGCGTTTTGCCGCTGGTGCGCTCCCGCTACCGGTGCCGGGACCAGGATCGAGGGCCGGCCGGTGACCGCGAGCTCGGCGCAGGTGATCGCGCCCGCCCGGGCGACCACCAGATCCGCCCGGGCGAACTCGTCGGCCATCTTGTCGAAAAACGGTTCGACCCGGGCGGCGAGGCCCCGCTTTTCGTAGGCCCGCCGCGCTGCATCCGCTTCGGCGGGGCCGGTCTGGTGCGTGATCCGGAGACGAGGTGTCGAGCCGGCCAGCCGGGGGAGTGCGTCCAGCACCAGGCGGTTCAGGCGGGAAGCGCCCTGGCTTCCGCCGGTGATCAGCACGTTGATTTCGCCCTCCCGGCCGGGAGGCGGAGGCACCTCGAGAAACTCCGGGCGCACCGGAATCCCCGAAACGAAGGTCGGGCGGCCGCCGAAGAACTGCCGGGTGCTCTCCCAGGCGACCGCGATCTCGCTCGCGAAGCGGGCGCTCCAGCGGTTGGCGAGCCCCGGTTCGGCGTTCGGCTCGAAAAGCAGCGAAGGCGTTCCGGCCAGTCGTCCGGCGAGGGCCGCCACCCCGGAGACAGCACCTCCGGTTCCGAAGATGGCGTGCGGCCGGAACTCCCGGATGAGCTGGAACATCCGCAAGGTTCCGGAAACGAGGCCGGGCAGCGTCCGGACGAGGGCGGCGGGGGAGCGGCCACGAAGCGGCGGAACCTGCATCAGCGCGAGTTCGAAGCCGGCGGGGGGGACGAGCCGCGACTCCATTCCGCGGGGAGCGCCCACGAAGCGGATGCGGGTATCTCCGAAGTCCGCTGCGGCGCGTGCTACCGCAAGACCGGGGAACACGTGCCCTCCGGTTCCGGAGGCGGCGAAAAGAAGACGGCGTTCTCCCATCACGAGTGGACCCGCGAGACCGAGAGCACGAGGCCGGAGGCGGCAAAACTGCTCACGAGAGCCGACCCCCCCGCCGAGATGAAGGGCAAGGGAAGCCCGGTGGTCGGAACCAGTCCGACGGTGACGCTCACATGCAGGAAAGCCTGCAACCCGACGGCGAGGACCGCGCCGGTTCCGAGCAGCATCCCGAACGTGTCGGAAGCGCGCATCGCGATGATGAGGCCGCGGAGGATCCACGCCCCGAAAGCGAGGATCAGCAGCACCGCACCGATGAGCCCGAGCTCCTCCCCGATCACCGAGAAGATGAAGTCGGCGTGGGGCACCGGGAGATACAGGAGTTTTTGCCCGCTCCCGGCGAACCCGGCACCCGACACCCCGCCGGCACCGAGCGCGATGAGCGACTGCGTCAACTGGAACCCGTCTCCGAGCGGATCCGCGAAGGGGTCGAGGAAGGTGAGGACCCGCTTCAGCCGATAGCCGTCCGCCAGAACTCCGAAGGTGAAAAGGGTTCCGAACACGCCGGACAGGATTGCGAGGTGCCCCGGCCGGGCTCCGCCGATGGCCAGCATGGCTGCACCGATCAGGGCCAGCAGGGTCGCGGTGCCGAGATCCCGCTGCAAGAACACGAGCCCGCCCAGGATTCCCGTGGTCAAAAGCGGGATGGCGAGCCCCCGGATGCGGTCAGGCGAACGGGTCGCCATTTGATGGGCGAGGATCAGGGCGAGCGCCACCTTGACGAATTCAGAGGGCTGGACCGTGAAGCCACCGATGTGGAGCCATCGCCAGGTGTTGTTCACCGGGGACGAAAAGAGCGCGGCAACGAGGCCCAGGAGGCTGAGCCCGAGCACGGCCCCCACGACCCAGGGACGATCGAAGCGGCGGTAGTCGTGCTGCGCGAGAGCCACCATCAGGACGAGCCCGACAGCCGCCCAGGCCGCCTGCCGAAGCACGAAATACGAAGGATCGCGCCCGCTGGCCTCGGCAACGAATGCCGAGGCGCTGAACAGCATCACGAGCCCGAAGAGCATGAGCCCGAGAGTCAGCCCGACGAAGATCGGATCGGGTGCCATGGACCGCGCTCTCACGGTGTTTCCCCCGAAGGACGGGCCATTTCGGCGGCCAGCGAGCGGAATTGCTCGCCCCGATCCCGGTAATCGCGGAAGGAGTCGAAGCTGGAGCAGCCGGGAGACAACAGCACGACCTCGCCCGCCGCTGCTTCGGCGAAGGCGCGGCGGACCGCCTCACCGAGCGAATCCATGGGGAGTGGCTCGAAGGCCGCGAGTTCGCGGAAGATCCGGTCCCGGGAACGGCCGATCGCGTAGATGCGGACCACCGACCCCAGATCCGGTTTCAGATCGGCGAAGCGACCGCCCTTCAGGATGCCGCCGAGCAGGAGGCGCACCGGCGGATTTCCCCTGTCCCGGAAGGTTCGAAGCGCGGCGCGGGTGGCCATCAGGCTGGTGGCACGCGAGTCGTTGACGAAACGCACCCGGGAGACGGGGGGCAACTCCTCGAGGGCGTGCGGCAAGCCAGCGAAACCGGCCGCCGCCTCCTCGATCGGAGCGCGGGGGACTTCGAGCAGGGAGGCTGCTGCCGCTGCCGCCGCGAGGTTCTGCTCCTGGTGCGGGCCGGCCATCCGGATGTCCGAAAGATCCGCGAGGAGCTCTTCGCTCCCCCGGCTTCGCCGCACGATGCGTCCCCCGGTGAGAACCACTTCCGGATCGCCGGCTCCCGGCCTTTCCCCGAAGGGAAGCAGCGAAGCGCCGGTTTCCTCCACGGCACTTCGAACGAGATGGGAGGCCACCGGATCAGCTCCGTCGAAGACTGCCCAGTCTCCGGGCTTCTGGTTCTGAAGGATGCGGCTTTTGGAGCGGTGGTAATGAGCCCGGTCCGGATGCCAGTCGAGATGGTCTTCGGTGATCCGGAGCAGCACCGCGATCCGGGCACGAAACCGCTCGATGGAAGCCAGTTGGAAGCTCGATGCTTCGAGAAGGATGCAGCTCGTCGGTGGGAGCTTTCCGGCGAGCGAGGTCAACGGCCGGCCCAGGTTGCCGACGGCCTCCGCCTTGATCCCGTGGCGTTCGAGAGCCGATGCCAGCAGGACGACCGTGCTCGACTTGCCCTTGGTGCCGGTGACCGCGACGATCCGGTCCCCCGGTTCCCCGAGCGCCCGGTACCCGAGCTCCATTTCCCCCCACAGCGGAACTCCGCGCCGGGAGGCCGTCCGGAGCACCGGGGAGGACGGCGGGATCCCGGGGCTCGCCACCACGAGCGCCATTCCGGCGAGCAGCTCCTCGGGGCGCTCCAGCAACCGGAGGCGGACCCCCAGCCGGGAAAGACGCGGGGCGTTTCCGAGCTCGGCTTCCGGTCGGGCATCGGCCACCGTCACTTCCCTCCCGGCGGTGCTCAGGAACTCCGCCGCCGCGAGGCCGCTCGCTCCCGCTCCGAGAACCAGAACGTTCGGGCCGGGCAGCCAGTCGAAAGACGCAGCCATCGCTCATCGCAGCTTGAGGGTGGTCAGGGTGGCGAGCGCGCAAAGCAGGGCCACGATCCAGAACCGGGTGCTGATCTGCGATTCCTTCCAGCCCGCGAGCTCGAAGTGGTGGTGGATGGGAGCCATGCGGAACAGGCGCCGCCCGGTCAGCTTGAAGGAAGCCACCTGCAGCATCACCGAAGCCGCCTCCATCACGAAAACGCCTCCGACCAGTACCAGCAGCACTTCCTGACGGATCAGCACCGCCTGGATACCGACCGCGGCACCGAGGGCGAGCGACCCCACATCGCCCATGAATACCTGGGCGGGATGGGCGTTGAACCAGAGGAATCCGAGCGATGCCCCGACTACCGCCGCTCCGAATACAGTGACCTCGGAGACACCGGGAATGTGGACGATGTCGAGATACGCCGAGAACTCCGCATGGCCGGAGAGATAGGTCAGCACCGCGAAAGCCGCTGCCGCCACCACCACGCATCCGGCGGCGAGCCCGTCTATCCCGTCGGTCAGGTTCACGGCATTGGAAGAAGCGACCAGAACCAGAGCCGCCGCCGGAATCAGCGCCCAACCCAGTTCGGGCTGGAGCGTCTTGTAGAAGGGGAACACCACCAGGGTCGTGAACTCGCCGGCTCCCGCCCGCCACAACAGGAAGAGTCCGGTGAGAACCCCGATCAGGACCTGGATCCCGAACTTGGGAAGAACCCGAAGCCCTCCGCGCCCCTTGAGCTTCCCGTAGTCGTCGAAGAACCCGAGCGCCCCGTAGCCCAGGGTCGCAAACAGGGCGGCCTGGATCAGGGAGTTCCCGAGATCGGCCCACAGGATCGCGCTGGCCAGAATGGAAAACACGATGAGGATGCCGCCCATGGTCGGGGTGCCCGCCTTGGCGAGGTGGCTGCTCGGGCCGTCGGGCCGGATGCGCTCGCCGATCTGGAACCGCCGGAGCCACCGGATGCCCAGGGGCCCGAGGCCGAGCAACAACAGGAGCGCGGTCACCGTGGCGGCGGCGCTGCGCACCGTCACGTAGCCGAACACGTTGAAGGCCCCGCCCCCGTCGGCGAGCGAGTACAGCAGTTCCCCGAGCATCAGACACCCTGTTCTCCGGCCGGTCCGAGTTTTTCGAGTGTTCGTTCGAGCCCGACCGCCCGCGATGCCTTGAAGAGGACCAGATCCCCCTCCCGCAGCTCGCCGGAGAGGGCTTCCGCGGCCTCGTCGGGTGTCTCGAAACCCGATGCCGGAACACCGGCACCCTTCGCCGCCTCGGCGAGCCTCCGGCCAAGAGCGCCCACCCCGATCACCATGTCGAGCTGCACGCTGGCCGCGTATTCGCCGCACTCCGCGTGGAAGCGGCCTTCCTTCGCACCCAATTCGCACATGTCGCCGGCGACCAGAATCCGGCGACGGGCCGGAGTTACGGCGAAATCGGCGATGGCGGCGCGAAGCGCGGCCGGGCTCGAGTTGTAGGTCTCGTCGAGCGCGGTCGCTCCACCGGCGAGGGTGATCCGCTCTCCCCGACCGGGAAGCGGGCCGACCGGTTCGATGGCCTCTGCGGCTTTCCCGAGCGGAACCCCCATCGCCACCGCGGCCGCGAGTCCGGCCAGGGCGTTTTGCGCGTTGTGGGTGCCCGGCAGCCGGCAACGGACGGGGGTCCACGGCCCGCCGAAGGCACGCGCCTCGAAGGCGAGCCCCTCTTCGGTCTTCCGGTAACGCCGGCCGCGGATATCCGCCTTCTTGCGGAAGCCGAAAGTGATCCGGTGCCCCGGGAACCGTTCGGCCTGGGCGACCACCCGTTCGTCGTCCGCGCGAACGAGTGCGGTGGCATCCGCGGGAAGGGTCTCGAAGAGTTCTCCCTTGGCAGCGGCCACCGCTTCCAGTCCCCCTCCGAGGCCTTCGAGGTGCGCGGGGCTGATCGCGGTGATCAGCCCGCAATCGGGGGTCACGATGCGGGTGAGTTCGCGGATTTCTCCGGGGGCCGACATCGCGAGCTCCATCACCCAGATGTCCTCGTCCCCCGCGGCGAGAACCGAGAGAGGAACCCCGAGGTGGTTGTTCCAGTTGCCGGGGCTCTGGAAGACGGTGCGCTCCGCGCCGATCGCGTGCTTTGCGATTTCCCTGGTCGTCGTCTTGCCGACGCTGCCGGTGATGGCCACCACTTCCGCACCGCACTCGAGGCGAAGATGGCGGGCCAGCCCGCTCAGGGCGGCCTGGGTGTCGTCCGTCCGGATGAAGAAAGGGGTTCTGTTGTCCGGGAGGGATGGCATCTCGATGTCGCGCTCGACGACCGCGCCGGCCGCTCCCGCCTCGAGGGCCGCCACCACGAACCGGTGACCGTCCCGCTCGCCGCGGATCGCGAAAAAGAGCTGTCCCTCGCGGATCGAGCGGCTGTCGATCGAGGCCCCCTCGCAATCCCGATCGGGGCCGACGAGCTTTCCTCCGATGGCACTCGCGGCCTCGCGGGCCGAGAACCTCATCGGGCTTCCTCCCGAAGCGCCTGCCGGACGAGGTCGCGGTCGTCCGCGGGGATGCGGCCCCCGGCGGTGACGAGGTGGGATTCGGCACCGCGTCCGGCGATGAGCACCACATCCCCGGGCCCGGCTCTTCCGATCGCGTGGTGGATCGCTTCGACCCGGTCCTTCGTCGAAAAAACCATCGCTCCGGGACGCTCCTCGTCCACACCCTCCCGGATGGCAGCGAGGATCTGCTCCGGGTCTTCCCCGCGGGAGTTGTCGGAGGTGAGCACCACCCGGTCCGCGAGGCGCGCCGCGATTCTTCCCATGGGAGCGCGTTTTTCCGGATCGCGTTCCCCGCCACAGCCGAAAACGACCCACAACCGGCCGCTCCCCGCGAGTCGGCGAGCCGCGCCGAGCGCCTGTTCGAGAGCATCCGGGGTGTGGGCGAAATCCACGAAAACCAGAGGTGCGTTCGGGCTCTCGGGCAAACGGACCCGTTCCATGCGGCCCGGCGGCGGCGGCGTGGCGGCGAGCGCTTCGGTGATGTCGCACGGAGGAAAGTCCATCCCGAAGAGCACCGTCCAGGCTCCGGCCAGGTTGCGGGCAGCGAAATCACCGGGCATCGAGGTGCGTATCTGCTGCTCTCCGTCCGGAGTTCCGAGCCGCACCTCCTGCCCGATGTCCACCTGACGCATCCCGAGGATGCGGACGGTGGCGGCGCGGGCGAATCCGAAGCTCGAAATCACCACATCCGGCCGGCTCGTCGCGAGCTCCCGCTCCAACCGGACTCCTCGCGGATCGTCGGTGCCGATGGCCGCGACTCCGCTGCTTCTGAGGTTTTCGGTGAACAGAAGCCGCTTGGCCTCGTAATAGGCCTCCATGTCGTTGTGGTAGTCGAGGTGTTCCGGTGTCAGGTTGGTGAAGGCGGCGGCGCGGAAAAACGCCCCGCCCAGGCGTCCCTGGTGGAGTCCATGCGACGAACACTCGATGGCACCGAACCGGCACCCGCGACGCCGGGCATCCGCCAGCAGCGCCTGGAACTCGGCGGCATCGCCGGTCGTGAGGCCGGCCGGGCTGCCGGTGACGAAATCGGCGGTTCGAAGACGCGCCCCGAGCGTCCCCGACATGAGGCTCGCGCCGGAAAGCTGGAAGAAGGCCGAATCGAGCAGCCAGCAGGTGGATGTCTTTCCGTTGGTTCCGGTCACTCCCGCCAGCGAGACCGCTTCGGACGGGTCCCCGTGGAATACCGAGGCGACGGAGCCGAGCGACGACCGGGTATTCCGGACTCGCACCCACGGAGCGTCGAGGTCTTCGGGAGCCCGCTCCAGCAGAACGGCGGCTGCTCCGGCGCGGACCGCGTCGGGGATGAAATCATGGCCGTCGTACTGCTCGCCGCGGATCGCGACGAACAGGTCGCCGGGGCGAACCTTTCGGGAATCGCTCGCGATTCCGGCGATCATGGTGTTTTCGGCCCCCGGCGAGAACTCGGGCCATTCCCCCGAGACGACCACTCCGAGCCGACGCGGAGGCGAGCTTCCGGAAGTGCCGGCGGTCATGGCTCCGGGTTCGGATCCGCTTCGGAAACCGCTCGTGGATTTGCGGGAAGAAGGGCTGCCGTCCGGGACGACGGGGTGCCGTCCACCATGCGAGCGGCCCGTTCGCGAACCGATTGGCCGGCCGCGAAGCCGCCGCTCGCCTGCGCGAAGCGATCCGGATCCCCGCGGAAATCGGAATGGACGATCCGCTTCACATGGCTTCCGGGCCGGCGGCTCCGCCAGAGAACCCGGGTGGCGATCCGCTGGAACACCCGGGCCGCAAACGCCCCGCTGTGTCTCGGCTTTTCGGCATCGAGGATCACGACCGCCGAGAAAACTGGCTGGTCCACCGGCGCAAAACCGGCGAAAGAAGAGGTGTAGGCGGTTTCCGAGTACCCGCCGGGCACGGCTTTTTGCGCGGTTCCGGTCTTTCCGGCGATCCGGAACCCGGGAACCGCGGCAGCACCCCCGGTGCCGGTTTCGACCACCCGCTCCATCATGGCGGCCATCCGGGCGGCGGTGGCCTCGGTGACGACCCGCTCGCCGGGCTTCGGGGCGACCGGGACTCCGCCTGCCGACCGAACCAGGGAAAGCGGAATCCTCATTCCCCCGTTCGCAAGAACGTTCACAGCCTGAACCATCTGCGCCGCGGTCACCGCGATGCCCTGACCGAAAGAGACGGTCGCGAGGCGGATCGGACGCCAGTTTCCGGGCCGGGGAACGATGCCGCGGCTCTCACCGGCGAGGCCGAGATCGGTGCGGTCTCCGAAGCCGAACGCTTCGATGTACCTGCCGAGAACCCGGGAGCCGAGCCGCTGGGCCACGCGGAGCGTCCCGATGTTCGAAGACCGGGCGAAAACCTCTTCCAGGGTCAGGACCCCGAGCGGCTTCCAGTCGTGGATGACCCGGCGGCCGACGGCCTGCCAGCCGGCCCCGGTGTCGAACTCCTCGAGCTCGTGAGTGACTCCTTCGTTCAGGGCGGCGGCGTGCGAGATCACCTTGAACACCGATCCGGGCTCATAGGGCTCGGTGATCGTCCGGTTGGCGCGATGGGCCGCCGGAACATCCTGATAACGGCCGGGATGGAAGGAAGGTGCGCTCGCCATCCCGAGAATCTCCCCGGTCCTCGTCTCCACCAGAATGACGGCCCCTCCGGAAGCTCCGATCTCCTCGATGCCGCGCGCCAATTCCTCTTCGAGGATCGCCTGGATCGAAGCGTCCATCGTCAGTTCGAGATCCTGGCCGGGGCGGGGAGCGGTCTCGATGCGACTCCGGTGGCTGGCGCGACGGCCATCGGTGGCAAGCCACCGCACGCCGGGTTCCCCGCGCATCGCTTCGTCCCAGACGCTCTCGATTCCCCCGAGTCCGTTGTTCTCGGATCCCACGAAACCGAGAAGCTGCGCCCCGAGTCTGCCGCTCGGCCAGGCACGCCCGTACTCCTGGATGACCGCGACCGGATAGCCGCTTTGCCGGGCGCAATCCGATTCCCCGGCGGTCGCCCGGCGCTTGATCCACGAAAACTGCGAATCGCGTCCGAGCGCCCGTGCGATCCGGGACGAAGAGACCCCGAGACAGTCCGCGAGGACACGGGATGCCTCCGGAATGTCCTCCTCCGGGTAATCCTCGGGAACCGCGTAGAGCGAATCGCGCAGGATGCTCATCGCGAGCGGGCGGCCTTTCCGGTCGAAAATTTCGCCCCGCCGGGGTGGAATCGTCATGCGCTGCTCGCGCTGGCGAACCGCGCGGGCCACCATTTCCTCGCGCTCGAGAACCTGCACCTGGAAAAGGCGACCACCGAGCAAGGCTCCCCACAGCGCGAGCAGGCCCGTCACCAGCAGGATGCGCGTGCGAAGGCGGTTGGCCGGCAGCCTCTCGGGGAGCGAATCCGGCGGCGGGTCGGCCCCGTCTCCACTCAGGAGCGGCAGGATTTCCTTCTTGCGGCGCATCAGCGTGAAGGGGCCCCGGACGCGAGGCTCGAGGTCGTGGAGGAGGGACGGACATCGAAGACCACGATTTCCGTCGGCGGCCCGAGACCGAGCTGCTCCCGGGCGAGCCGCTCCACCCGCTCGGGACCCGCGAGCTCGTTCAGGCGAAGCCGGTAATCCTGTAGTTCGAATTCGAGCTTTTCCTTCTCGAGCCGCAGGGCTTCGGTCTGGTAGCCGAGGCGGACGGCCTCGTGACGCGGCCAGTAGGCACCGAAGAGGCCGAGCGAGACCAGCATCACGATGAGCGAAATCCGGATGAGTTTCTGGTATCGGATCGGGTCCATCGGCCGCCGGAGCCATTCATTGGTGGGGCGGTAGCCGGCCTGCGGAGCGTTCGGGATCAAGGAGTCACTCTCCTTCCCCCGCGACCCGGCGCAGGACGCGCAGCCGGGCACTCCGCGCCCGACGGTTGAGACGGGTCTCTTCCTCGGAGGGCCTCACCGGGCGCCGGGTTTCCAGCTCGAACCCGGGGGAACGCGCGAGATCCCGGAAGCGGTGCTTGACCGGCCGATCCTCTTCGGAATGCCAGGCGATGACCGCCATGATTCCTCCGGTTGCGAGGAGCCGGGGGCCCGCCTCGAGCGCCGCCTCGAGCGCCGCGCTCTCCCGGTTGACCGCGGCCCGCGTCGCGAGAAAGGTGAGGGTCGCCGGATCCCGCCTGCCGCGCGCCGGGCCGGTCGCCGCGATCACCGCGGCACGCAGGTCTCCGGTGGTTCCGAGGGGGCGGCGAGCCACGATCCGCCGGGCGATGGCGCGGGAGCGTCGCTCTCCGTAGTGGTGGAGCAGGTCGGCGATCTGGTGGACCTCCATGCGGTTCAGCATTTCGGCCGCGGTCTCACCGCGCGCCGGGTCGAATCGCATGTCGAGCGGACCCTGGTCCTGAAGCGAGAAGCCCCGTTCGGGGGTGTCCAGTTGCGGACTGGAGACACCGAGATCCAGCAGGATGCCGTCGAGGGAATCCCAACCCTCCCGCGCGATTTCCCGCTCCATGTCGCCAAAGTCGGCGCGGCGGAACCGGAAGCCGGGCTCCCGCTCCGAGAGTGCAGCGGCGGCCGCTTCCGCTTCCGGATCCTTGTCGAGCGCAAGAACCCGGCTCCCCCTCGCCTTTCGCAGCAGGGCTTCGCTGTGCCCGCCCCGTCCGAATGTTCCGTCGAGGTAGCGCCCGCCGGGGACCGGCGCGAGAAACCGGAGCACCGCATCGAGAAGCGCCGGGGCGTGTGGTCGCGGGGCGAGGTCTTCGGCCTGGCTGTCACCCGGGAGGGCCACCCGAAGGAAGGGGAAATCGAACCCCGTGAGAGTGAGAGTCGCCATCAGATCCCCGCATCGGCGAGCTTTTCCCAGTCGTCGTCGGTGAACGGATCCTCCGCCATCTTCTCGGCGAGCCGGGACTTGTCCCAGGCCTCGATGTAGCGGCCCTTGCCGATCACGTCCACCCTTCCCACCACGCCGGCGTGCTCGCGAATCTGCTGCGGGAGCACCACCCGCCCCTGGCGGTCGAGCTCGGCTTCCTGGCCGAAGTAGTTGGCCCGGAGCAGGAAACGGCGCTTCGCGCGATCGAGGTCGGAGCGGGCTTCGAGCCGGGCTTCGATTTCCTGCCAGGTCACGAGCGGATAGAGCCAGGCGCTGTCTCCGAGGAGACTGGTGACGAACACCCGGTTCCCGTGCTCGGCGAGCAACGGCGCGAGGAACGCGGCGGGGAGCTTCAGCCTTCCCTTGGGATCGACGGTGGCCGGATGATTGCCGCGAAACATGTGGATCAGGAGCCCAAGCCTTTCCGGAAGTCGGGCGAGTGGAAATAGTTTGCCACTTTTCCCCACAAAATTCCACCTTCTTCCCCAGACGACATCTCTGATTCCCCTTCGTCACCCGATACCATTCGCCACCGTGCGTGCCGGCCTCGTTGGATTTCCGGCTTCCGGCAAGAAGACCGTCTTCCGGCTGCTGACCCGGATCGCCCGGTCGGTTTCGCGGGGAACGGCCGAGCGGGGGATGCTTCCGGTGCCCGATGAGCGCCTCGAAACCCTCGCGAGGCTCCACGAATCCCGGAAGATCACTCCGGCCACCATCGAGGTGGTTCTGCTCCCCTCTCTGCGGCGGGACGGCGAAGGCGCGGCCCGGAATCTCGCCGCCGTTCGGGACGTGGATGTGGTCGCGCATGTGGCGCGCGCCTTTCAGAACCCCGGCGAAGAATCAGGAGAGGCGGATCCGGTCCGGGATGCCCGGAGTCTCGAACTGGAGCTGCTGGTCGCCGATCTCGAAGTGGTCGAAAAACGGCTTTCCCGGCTGGAACGGGAACGGGCTCGGGGGAAGGCGGGGTCGGCACCTCCCGGAGAACGGGAGCTTTTGGAGCGGGCGCGGCGGGAGATGGAGGCAGAGCACCCCCTTCGCGCAGCGCTCTCCGGGGAAGACCGGGCCCGGCTCGGCGGTTTTGGCCTGCTGAGCGCCAAGCCACAGCTTCTGCTCGTCAACACCGGGGAGGAGTCGGCCGCGCTCGATGCCGGATTGCGCTCCCGGCTCGAGGAGTACGCGGCGCAGCCGGAAACCGCGGTGGCTTCGGTCTCCGCGCAGATCGAGTGCGAGATCGCCGAACTCGGCGAAGAGGATGCCGCTGCGTTTCGGGAGGAGCTCGGCGTCGAGGCCGGAGCCGCCTCGCGGGTGATCCGCGCCATCTTCGAGCTGATGGACCGCGCCACCTTCTACACCGCGGGGGAAACCGAGGCACGAGCGTGGCTCATCCGGCGCAACATCCGCGCCCAGGAGGCGGCGGGGACGATCCACTCCGACATGGAACGGGGGTTCATCCGGGCGGAAGTGGTCGCCTACGACCAGTTGGTCGAGCTCGGTTCCTGGGACGGCTGCCGGCGGAAGGGAAAGCTGCGACTCGAAGGGCGCGACTATCCGGTCCAGGACGGGGATGTCCTCGAAATCCGCTTCCACGTCGGCTGAAACGGTTTATCGGCTACCTTCTCCGCCATGATCTCCGCTTCCAGAAAGACCGATATCTCCGTCTGCCTGCTGCTCGCGGTCTCGCTGATCGCCGGCTGCTCCAGCCGCACCCGCAAACAGACCAGAACCACGCCGGGGAATCCCCAGGTGTTGCTGCCGCCCGAGCCGGCCCCGGCCGAGCCGAAGCCACCGCCGTCGCCACGTGCGCTCCCGGAAGCGCCCTCCGATGTCTGCATCCCGGTCTTCGGGGGGGATTGCGTTCCCGCACCCGAGTTCAACCGGAGGGCCAGCGAGCAGGCACCGGGGCACGCCGCCCATCAGGGTTTCGAGAACCAGTGGGGGCTCGAATCGGTGAACGCGCACCTCGCCTACGCCCACGTCGGCCTGCTCGAAGGCCCGGACGTGGCACCGGGTGAAGGAATCACCATCGGGGTGATCGACACCGGTATCGATGCCGACCACCCCGCCTTTGCCGGGAAGACCGTCCACGAGGAATTTCTCTTCGGGGCCACCGAAGAAACCGGCGAGGAAGGCTCCCACGGCACCGCAGTGGCGAGCGTCGCGGCGGGCGGACGGACGGACCACACGGATGCTCCCCACGGAGTTGCCTGGGGAGCGGATCTCGCGGTGTGGGCGATCCCGCTCGGCAGCCCCGATGGCATCTACAACCCGATCACGCCGGAGGAGCTCGCTGAACAGGATTCGGGCTTTGCCGGACTCTTCGAGAGCGTCCTGTCGTGGAGGACTCCGGAGCGGCCTCTCGACATCCTGAACCTGAGCTTCGGCTACGACGGGCTGATCGATGAGTACTCCGAGGAAGTCCTGCGCGCCAACTTTTCGGAGACCATCGCGGCTCTCGCGCAGACGGATTCTCCCGACAAGGCGATCCTGGTGTGGGCGGCGGGGAACGCCAACGGCGAAGATTGCATTGCCGGGACTCCGAACTGCGAGGACGGGCGCATCAACGCCGTCTCGGTCGGCATCCTGCCGGGCCTGCTGGCGCGCATCGAGGAACTCCAGGGACATTCGGTCGCGGTCGTTGCCCTGAGCCCGGACGGAGGCGGGATCGCAGGGTTCTCGAACCGCTGCGGGATCGCCGCCGACCACTGCATCGCGGCACCCGGCGAAAAGATCCAGTACGCCTTCTTCGGGCCGAATGAAGGCGAAGTCGGCGTACAGGGATACGGAGAGGGAGGCGGGACATCCTTCGCCGCGCCGTTCGTGGCGGGAGGCCTCGCGGTGATGAAGCAGCTCTTCCGGGAACAGCTTTCGAACGAGGAGCTCGTGAGCCGGCTGTTCGCGACCGCGGACGACACCGGGATCTATGCCGACCGGGCGATCTACGGGAACGGCCGGATGGACCTCGGGGCGGCGACCTCGCCGGTGGGAGTTCTCTCGGTTCCGATCGGGACTTCGGGGCTCCTGACCGCCGGGAGTGCGTCGCTCGATGCGACCCGGTTGCGGATGGGAGCAGCTTTCGGTGACGGGGTCCAGCAGGCGCTCGAAGGCAGCGAACTGATGGCTCTCGACGGCCTCGGCGCGCCGTTCTGGCGCGGGATGGACAGCTTCGCGGTGACGACCGACGGCCCGGGGATGGGGGCCCGGCTCCGTAGCTTCCTGGGATCCGGTTCGGCGTTTACCGGGGATGCACCCGAGGGCGCAAGCGGCATCGCGGCGGATGTGCTGCGGATGCCGACCGCTTCCGGCAGCGGGCATCTAGCGCTCGCCGAAGGGGCGGTGATGTTCAGCGCGTTCTCCGGGAGCGGGCTCTCGGCGACGGCGTTCACGACCGGGAACTGGCGCGCCGGGATGCCGGCTTCGGGCGCGGCGATGGCATACCGGCCCAATTGGCTTCCGGAAAGCCTCCCGGTGGGGCTTCGGGCAGGGTTCGTCGAGGAGCGGGAGACGCTTCTCGGGAGCATGGGCCACGGAGCGTTCGGAAACCTCTCGGCCACGACCGCCTTCGTCGGGCTGGACGGGGGGATTCGGCTGGGCCGCTTCTTTCTCGGGGGGAGCGGCGAACTCGGGCTGGCACACCCGGATGTGCACGGCGGAATCCTGCGGGATATCTC
Organism: Vicinamibacteria bacterium; assembly: GCA_965215615.1. Taxonomy (GTDB): domain Bacteria; phylum Acidobacteriota; class Vicinamibacteria; order Marinacidobacterales; family Marinacidobacteraceae; genus CBDATA01. The sequence goes on from OZ244068.1 coordinate 362,345, forward strand.
GATGCTCGCGACGAGCGCGTTTTCGGTACGGCTCGGGACGAGCTTCGAGGACCGGAGTTCGCTCGAACTCTCGGTATCGCAGCCGCTTCGGGTAGAAAGCGGCCATGCGTCCCTGACCGTTCCTTCGGCGCGGATACCGGGCGGGGGAGTGACGCATCATCCGCTCCGGGCGGACCTCGCGCCGGGCGCACGCCAACTCGATCTTTCGGCGCGGTGGAGCCGCCCGCTTTCCCTCGGGGAACTCCGGTTCGGGACGGTCTGGAGCCACCGGGCCGGCCACCGCCACTCACTCGGCCGGGAGGTCGCGCTTCTTTCCGGCTGGCGCTGGACCTTCTGAGTTTTTGCATGAATCGTTTCTTCGTCCTTCTTCTCTTCGGGTTGCTGGCCGGGGCCGGCTGTTCCACCACCACCTCCTCCTCCCGGTCCGCCGCCCCGCGGCCGGCTCCGGCTCCCGCGCCGGCACCGCCGCCGCCGCCGTGCATCCCCCTCCACGACGGCGACTGCGTGACCGCTCCCGAGTTCGAGGCTCGCGCCGCGGAACTCGCTCCGGATTTCGCCGAGGCTCCGGATTTTCAGAACCAGTGGGGCCTCGAATCGGTGAACGCGCACACCGCCTACGCCAACCTGAGCCTTCTCGAGGGGCCGGAAGCGGCACCGGGCGCGGGAGTCACCATCGGCGTGATCGACACCGGCATAGACACGGGCCACCCCTCCTTCGCCGGCAGAAACATCCATCGGGGGTTCCTGAACGGTGCCGAGCCGGAAACCGGCGAGTTCTTTTCCCACGGGACGGCGGTCGCGAGCGTGGCTGCCGGAAACCGGCTGGGCGATGAATCGTCGGGCCCGCACGGAGTCGCCTGGGGGGCGGATCTCGCGGTGTGGGGGATCCCGCTCGGGAGTGGCGGAGGCCCCTACGAACCGATCACGGTGGAGGAGCTGGGCCGAGGAGATCGGGGCTTCGCGAGCCTCTTCCGGGATGTCTTCGCATGGCGCGATGAAGGCAACGATCTCGACATCCTGAATCTGAGCTTCGGCTACCAGGGACTGATCGAGAACTATCCGGAAGAGGATCTGCGCGCCAGCTTCTCCACGATGATCGAAACCCTCGCCCAGGCCGATGCGGCCGAAAAGACGATCCTGGTCTGGGCTGCCGGCAACGGACACGGCGATCCCTGCGAGGCCGGTGTTGCGGGCTGCGTCAACGGCCGGGTCAACGCGACCTCGCCCGAAGTGCTCGCGGGGCTTGCCACGCAGGTGGAAGAACTTCGGGGGCATTCGGTCGCAGTGGCCGCCCTGAACCCTCACGACGGAGCCATCACCTCGTTTTCCAACCGCTGCGGAGTCGCCGCCGACCACTGCATCGCGGCACCGGGATCGGATATCCGGCTCGCGTATTTCGGGCCCTTCGAGGACGAAATCGGCGTGCGCGGCTACGCAACCGGAGGCGGGACCAGTTATGCGGCACCGTTCGTTGCGGGCGGACTCGCGGTGATGAAGCAGCTCTTCCGGGAGCAGCTCTCGAACGAGGAGCTCCTGAGCCGGCTGTTCGCGACCGCGGACGACACCGGGATCTACGCGGACCGGGAGATCTACGGGAACGGCCGGATGGACCTCGGGGCGGCGACTTCGCCGGTGGGAGTTCTCGAGGTTCCGGTCGGGACTTCGGGGATCATGACCGCCGGGAGCGCGTCGCTCGATTCGACCCGGCTACGGATGGGCGCGGCTTTCGGCGACGGAGTCCGGCAGGCGCTCGAGGGCAGCGAGCTGATGGCTCTCGACGGCCTCGGCGCGCCGTTCTGGAGCGGACTCGACGGCCTCGCGGTCACGACCGACGGCCCGGGGATGGGGGCGCGGCTCCGGAGCTTCCTGGGATCGGGCTCCCGGTTCACCGGAGGCGGGGGTTCGCATCCGGTGGCCATGGGGTTCGAGGCGGACATCCTGCGGATGCCGACCGCGACCGGCAGCGGACACCTCGCGCTCGCCGAGGGCGCGGTGATGCTGAGCGCATTCGGCGAGTTCGGACTCTCGGCGACCGCGTTCACGACCGGGAACTGGCGCTTCGGGATGCCCGCTTCGGGAGCTCTCGTCGGATTTCGTCCTGACGGGCTTCCGGTGGGCCTGCGGGCGGGTTTCGTCGAAGAGCGCGAGACGCTTCTCGGAAGCCTCGGACAGGGGGCTTTCGGGAATCTCTCGGCGACCACCGGATTCGTCGGCCTCGACGGAGGCATGAGCCTGGGCCGCTTCTTCTTCGGGGGGAGTGGCGAGTTCGGACTCGCCCACCCGGAGGTTCACGGGGGCATGCTTCGGGACATCTCGACGCTCGCGACCAGCGCGTTCTCGCTGCATCTCGGAACCCGTTTCGCGGACATGAGTTCGCTCGAGGTTTCGATTTCGCAGCCGCTTCGGGTGGAGAGCGGCCATGCGTCGCTGACCGTCCCCGCGGCGCGCCTTCCGGGCGGAGGCGTGACGCACCGTTCGCTCCGGGCCGGCCTCGCGCCCCGGAACCGCCAACTGGATCTGGCCGCGCAGTGGAGCCGTCCGCTTTCGCTCGGAGAGCTGCGGCTCGGCGGAGTCTGGAGCCACCGGGCGGGGCACCGGAGCGCGCTCGGCCCGGAGTTCGCGCTCCTCTCCGGCTGGCGCTGGACCTTCTGATGAATCCCTTTCTTCGCTCGCCCGGCTTCGAGTGCTACCCCACCGGACTCGGCCCGAGCCGTCGATCTTTTCTGAAAGCGGTGGCCGCCACCGCGGCTGCCGGGGCGTTCGCTCCCGGTGTGGCCGGAGCAGCGCAGGAGCCCGCGCCGGCACCGCTGCCCGTCTGGCCCGAAGGGGGCTTCCCGGAGGATGCAGTGCGGATCGGTTTCAACGAGAACCCGCTCGGACCATCTCCCCGGGCGATCGCCGCGATTGCCGCCGACGGACTCACCGGTGCCCACCAGTACAACTACCTGGAAACCATCCGCGAACGCATCGCCAACCATCACCGGACGAGCCAGGAGAACGTTCTGGTCGGCTGCGGCTCCACCGAATTCCTGCAGTTCCTGCCGTGGGGTTTCCTCAAGCCGGGGACGGCCAGCCTCGTTCTCCCCGAGATCACCTACGGCTGGTGCGACGGGGTGGCCGCCCGGATCGGCGCGGAGGTGATCCGCACGCCGATGGGGCCCGAGGGAACGCTCGACCTGCTGGCGATGCGCGCCGCCATCCGGCCCGATACCCGGATGGTCTATCTCGCGAACCCCAACAATCCGACCGGCGCTCCGATCTCCCGGGACGATGTCGCCACCCTGGCGGAGGCGGTTCCCGAAGGCGGAATCCTCCTCGTGGACGAAGCCTACGCGGAGTTCCTGCCCGACGGGGAGGATGCCGTTCCGCTTGCGCTCTCGAACGGTCCGGTCCTCGTCGCCCGCACCTTTTCCAAGGCCTACGGGATGGCCGGGCTGCGGCTCGGCTACCTGGTCGGATCCGGTGCGATGCTCGAAAAGGCGACCGAAGTGTGGTGGGGGGATCTCGGCATCAACGCCGCCGCCGCGGTGGCCTGCGGGCCAGCGCTCGACGATCGGGATCATGTGGACCGGTACATCCGGACCGTGGACGAAGGTCTTTCCGAACTGCGCGAAGGCCTCGCCGGGCTCGGATGCCGTTCATGGCCGCACCGGGCACCGTACCTGATGACCGATCTCGGCGAGACGGCGCTCCCGGTGGCGTGGGAGCTCTTCCGGCGGAAGATCTACGTCCAGGACGGTGGCGGATGGGGGCTCCCCACCTTCCTGCGGATCTCGGTCGGGCTGTCTGCCGACCACCAGGCTTTTTTGGGAGCGCTCCGCGAAATCCGCGCCGCCTGATCCTCGAGCTTCCGGCTGCTACGGTGCCGGTTCCGCCGTTTCGAGATCGGGGGCTTCGATCTCCGGGTGAGTTTCGAGTTCCGTCGAGGCCCGCATCGAATCCCGGCGCGCCTGGATGTCCTCGGGGAGCAGGAAACGGCGGTGCTGGCGGAGGCCGGAACCGGCCGGAACCAGTCGGCCCATGATGACGTTCTCCTTGAGTCCGCGGAGGTAGTCCACTTTCCCGTTCAGGGCGGCATCGGTCAGGACCTTGGTGGTTTCCTGGAACGAGGCACCGGAGATGAAGCTGTCGGTGGCGAGGGATGCCTTGGTGAGGCCGAGCAGCATCGGCTCGCCCTCGGCCGGCTTGCCGCCTTCCGAAAGCGCCTTCTCGTTGGCCTGGTCGAATTCGTGGCGCTCGATGGTGGTGTCCACGATCAGCTCGGTGTCCCCGACGCTCGTCACCTTCACCCAGCGCATCATCCGGCTGATGATGACCTCGATGTGCTTGTCATCGATGACCACGCCCTGGAGGCGATAGACCTCCTGAACCTCGTGGACCAGATATCGCTGGAGCTCGCCCGCGCCGAGCACCCGAAGGATGTCGTGCGGATTCCGCGGACCGTCCATCAGCGGATCACCAGCGCTGACCTCTTCGCCGTCCCGCACGCTGATGTGCACCCCGCGGGGAACCTCGTACTCCTTCACCTCGTCGGAGACCAGGGAATTCACCCGGATGACCCGTTTGCCCTTCCGGATGTCGCCGTATTCGAGTCGCCCGTCGATCTCGCTGATGAGTGCCGGAGAGCGGGGCGGCCGGGCTTCGAAGAGTTCGACCACCCGCGGCAGTCCGCCGGTGATGTCCTTGGTCTTGGTGGTCTCCCTCGGAATCTTCGCGAGAACGTCGCCGGGGCGGACCTCGTCCCCCTCGCTGACTTCGAGGTGGGCGCGCGACGGCATCAGGTAGCTGCGCTGCGTCTCCTCGGTCTTCGGATCCAGGATGTGGATCCGGGGTTCCCGACTGTCGTCCTGGGATTCGATGATGACCGCCTGGGATCGGAAGGTGACCGGGTCCACCTCCTGCACCATGGTGATGTCCTGGATGATGTCCTCGAACCGGACCACTCCGCCCTCTTCGCTCAAGATGGAGAAGCTGTAGGAGTCCATCTCCACGATCACCTGCCCGGTGGTCACCCTGTCCCCGTCCGAGGCCTTGATCCGCGCGCCGTACATCACCGGATGGCTCTCCGCCGCCCGGCCATCCTCTCCGATGATTTCCACGGCACCCGCACGGTTGACCACAACCTGGTTGCCGTGGCGATCCTCCACGGTCCGGAGGCTCTCGGAGAACTTCAGCTTGCCTTCGTGGCGGGCTTCGATGGCCGAGTTTTCGAACACGCTCGCCGTTCCGCCGATGTGGAAGGTCCGCATGGTCAACTGGGTTCCCGGTTCACCGATGGACTGCGCGGCGATGATTCCGACGGCTTCGCCCATGTCCACCAGCCGCCCGGTTGCGAGGTTCCGCCCATAACACTTGGCGCAGACGCCGCGAACCGTCTCGCAGGTGAGCACCGAGAGGATCTTCACCCGCGGCACTCCGGAAGCCTCGATATCGCTCGCGATCTGCTCCGAGATCTCCTCTCTCGCGTCCACGATCTGTTCCCCGCGGAAATCCTTGACCGGCTCGAGGCTCACCCGGCCCACGATGCGCTCCCGGAGGGGCTCGATCACCTCGCCCGCTTCGATGATGGGTTCGGCGTAGATCCCGTTCGGCGTGCCGCAATCCGTTTCGGTCACGATGACATCCTGCGCCACATCGGCGAGACGGCGGGTCAGGTACCCGGCATCGGCCGTCCTGAGCGCGGTGTCCGCGAGACCCTTGCGGGCACCGTTCGTGGAGATGAAGTACTGGATGACGCTCAGCCCTTCGCGGAAGTTGCTGGTGATCGGCGTTTCGATGATCGTTCCCGAGGTTTTCGCCATCAGCCCGCGCATTCCGGCGAGCTGCCGGATCTGCTTCTCGCTTCCCCGGGCTCCGGAATCCACCATCATGAAGACCGGATTGAAACGACCGGTCTCCTGTTCCCGCGACTCCATGGTGGCGAGCATGTCTTCGGCCACCTTGTTGGTGGCACCCGACCAGACGTCGATGACCTTGTTGTAGCGCTCGCCCTCGGTGATGGCGCCCTCCTGGTACTGCTCGTCCACCCGGTGGACTTCGGCCTTGGCTTCCTCCACCAGCCCCACCTTGTTGGGAGGGACGACCAGGTCGCCGAGTCCGATGGACGTGCCACTCCGGGTGGCGTATTCGAAGCCGATGTCCTTGAGCTCGTCGAGGATTCTCCCGGTCTCTTCGAGGCCGTACCGGAGGTAGATGTAGCGGACCAGGTTCTGGATGCCACGCTTCTTGAGGATGCCGTTGACGAACGGCATGTCCTCGGGAAGGCGCTCGTTCAGGACCACCCGTCCGACGGTCGTGCGGATGCGTTCGCCTTCCACCCGAACCGGATCCACCCGGGTCAGGTTCTGGCTGTCGCGGGTTTCGAGAACCTCTCCGGTGTAACGCAGGAGGATGGGTGTGAGGGTTCCGATCGAACCGCTGTCGCGGGCCAGCAGCACCTCGTCCACCGACCCGAACGCCTTGAGTTGCTCGGGAGGCGTGACCTGCGGCTTCGTGAGGTAGTAGATCCCGAGAACCATGTCCTGGGTCGGGACTGCCAGCGGGCCGCCGTGGGCCGGAGAGAGGATGTTGCGCGAGGACCGCATCAGGAGCGTGGCTTCGACCTGGGCTTCCGGGGAAAGCGGGACATGGACCGCCATCTGGTCGCCGTCGAAATCGGCGTTGAAGGCACTGCAGACCAGCGGGTGGATGCGGATCGCCTTGCCCTCCACGAGCACCGGCTCGAAGGCCTGGATGCCCAGCCGATGAAGGGTGGGGGCGCGGTTCAGCAGGACCGAGTGGTCGCGGATCACCTCTTCGAGATAGTCCCAGACTTCCGGACGCTGCTCTTCGACCAGCTCCCGCGCCTGCTTGATGGTGGCCGCGAGTCCCTCGTGCTCCAGCCGGTTGAAAAGGAAGGGCTTGAAGAGCTCGAGGGCCATCTTCTTGGGCAGCCCGCACTGGTGGAGCTTGAGCTCGGGACCGACCACGATGACCGAACGGCCCGAATAGTCCACCCGCTTGCCGAGCAGGTTTTGCCGGAACCGGCCCTGCTTTCCCTTGAGCGTGTCGGAGAGCGACTTGAGCGGCCGGCTGTTGGCTCCCTTGATGACCCGTCCCCGGCGTCCGTTGTCGAAGAGCGCGTCCACCGCCTCCTGAAGCATCCGCTGCTCGTTGCGGACGATGACATCCGGAGCGCGGAGTTCGAGCAGCCGCTTCAGCCGGTTGTTCCGGTTGATGACCTTCCGGTAGAGCTCGTTCAGGTCGCTCGTGGCGTACCGGCCGCCGTCGAGCTGGACCAGCGGGCGAAGGTCCGGCGGAATGACCGGGATGACATCCATGATCATCCATTGCGGAAGGTTTCCGGAGCGACGGAAGGCATCCACCACCTTGAGACGCTTGGCGGCCTTGGCCCGTTTCTGGACGGACCGCTCCTCGCGCATGGCGACCCGCAGTTCGACCGCCAGCTCTTCGAGATTGGCCCGTCCCAGCAGCTCCTTGACGGCCACCGCGCCCATCCCGACCCGATGGACACTTCCGGGCCGACGCATCTTCTCCTTGAATTCGTTGTCTCTTCTCCCGAAGAGCCGCCTCAGGAGCCGATCCTGTTCTTCGGTGACCACCTGGCCGACCTGCAGGGTTCCCACCCGGATCGTCTTGAACGAGCACCCGTCGTCGTGTTTCTCCACCGCAAACGCGAACAGCGACTGGAGCTGCATCACTTCTTCCTCGGTCAGCTTCTTCTCCTGCTCCCGGAGGAGTTCCAGATCCAGGTCACCGGGTTCGAGGACGACGAAGGACTCGTAGTAGAGGATTCGCTCCAGCTCGCGGGGCGTGAGGTCGAGCACCTGGCCGATGCGGCTCGGGGGCACCTTGAAGAACCAGACGTGCGAGACCGGACAGGCGAGCTCGATGTGCCCGAGCCGGGAGCGCCGCACCGAAGCCTGGGTGACCTCGACACCGCACTTGTCGCAGATCACTCCCCGGTGCTTCATGCGCTTGTATTTGCCGCACAGGCATTCCCAGTCGGTCACCGGGCCGAAGATCTGCGCGCAGAAGAGGCCGCCACGCTCCGGTTTCTGGGTCCGGTAGTTGATCGTTTCGGCCTTGGTCACTTCGCCGTGCGACCAGCCGCGGATCCGCTCCGGAGACGCGACCGAGATCTTGATCGCGTCGAAATCGGAACCGAAGGCTTCCTTCTCTTCGAGTTCCGGGAAAACACCGGTCGCGTCGCGACTCATCGTTTCCGTGGTCATGTTCCGGATCTCCTTCAGTTCTTGGAGCGGATGAGCTCGATATCGAGACCGAGGCTCTGAAGTTCCGCCATCAATACCTTGAACGACGCCGGAACTTCGGGGTCGTATCCGGTGTCGCCTTTCACGATGGATTCATAGACCCTGGCCCGGCCCCGCACGTCGTCGGACTTCACTGTCAGGATCTCCTGGAGAGTGTGGGCGGCCCCGTAGGCCTCGATGGCCCAGACCTCCATCTCGCCGAAGCGCTGGCCTCCGAACTGGGCCTTTCCGCCAAGCGGCTGCTGGGTAATCAGGCTGTAGGGCCCGATGCTGCGAGCATGCATCTTGTCGTCCACCAGATGGCCGAGCTTCAGCATGTAGATGTACCCCACGGTGACCGGCTGTTCGAAGGGTTCGCCGGTCCGGCCGTCGAACAGGACCGTCTTCCCCTCGTCGAGCACGTTCGGGCGGAACGGCTGCTCCTTTTTGGCCACCTCGTTCGCTTCTTCGAGGAGCGCCCGGATGTCGTCCTCGCCCGCCCCGTCGAAAACCGGGGTGGCGAAATGCCGATCGAGGACCTTCGCGACCCACCCGAGATGGGTTTCGAGCACCTGGCCGATGTTCATCCGCGAGGGCACTCCGAGCGGATTCAGGACGATGTCCACCGGGGTCCCGTCCGGAAGGTAGGGCAAATCCTCCATGGGGACGATCTTGGCGATCACCCCCTTGTTCCCATGGCGGCCGGCCATCTTGTCGCCCACGCTCAGCTTCCGCTTCATGGCGATATAGACCTTGACCACCCGGATGACACCCGGAGGAAGGTCGTCGCCCTGGGAGGCGATGTCCTTCTGCTCCTGGCGACGGACATCGAGCAGGTCGAGCTGCTCTTCGGTCTTTTCGTGGATTTCCCGGATTTCCTCGCGCGCCTCGTCGTCGAGGTCGGTCTCGAGCAACGGGACGTAGTCCATCTTCTGCTCGAGCAGCTTCGCGGTGAGCCGGGAACCCTTCGCGATCTCCACTTCGTTGGTCACCGGGTTCATGCAGTCCTCGGTGAGCCGGGCACCGACCATGCAGCGCATGATGCGCTTGTCGGCTTCCTCCTTGAGGATCCGCACTTCGTCCTGATGGTCGCGATCGATCGCGGCCACGTCCTCGTCTTCGATCTCGCGTGCCCGGTCGTCCTTTTCGGCATCCTTGCGGTGGAACACCCGGACATCCACGACGACACCGTCCACGCCCGAAGGACACTTGAGCGAGGAGTTCTTCACGTCGCCGGCCTTGTCGCCGAAGATGGCGCGCAGCAGTTTCTCTTCCGGGGTGAGCTGGGTCTCCGCCTTGGGAGTGACCCGTCCCACGAGGATGTCCCCCGGAGAAACCCGCGCCCCGATCCGGACGATGCCGGATTCGTCGAGATGGCGCAGGAAGGTTTCGGCGACGTTCGGAACTTCGCGGGTGATCGTCTCCGGCCCCAGCTTGGTGTCGCGGGCCTGTACCGAGTGCTCCTCGATGTGGATCGAGGTGTACACGTCGTCCTGGACCAATCGCTCGGAGACGATGATGGCGTCCTCGAAGTTGTATCCACGCCACGGCATGAAGGCGACCAGCACGTTCCGGCCGAGTGCCAGCTCTCCCTGGTCGGTGCAGGGGCCGTCGGCGATGACCTGCCCCTTCGTCACCCGTTCCCCGACATCCACGATCACCTTCTGGTTGATCGCGGTGTTCTGGTTCGAGCGGCGGAACTTCTTGAGGCGGTAGATGCTCGCGCCGATATCCACGTCTCCGTCGGCATCGCTGCGCACGATGATCCGCCGGCCGTCCACCGTGTCCACGATCCCGTTCCCCCGGCAGACGACCACCGATCCCGAGTCGCGGGCGGTCACGTGTTCCATTCCGGTGCCGACCAGCGGTGCCTCCGAGCGGATGAGCGGAACCGCCTGGCGCTGCATGTTGGAGCCCATGAGGGCGCGGTTCGCGTCGTCGTTCTCGAGGAAGGGAACGAGCGAAGCCGCCACCGAAACGATCTGTTTCGGTGAAACATCGATGAAATCCACCCGGTCCCGCGGGGCCGGGACGAACTCCCCCTCGTGGCGGCAGTTGACCCGCTCGTCCAGCAGTTCGCCGTCCTCGCCCACCCGGGCGTTCGCCTGGGCGATCGTGTGTCGCTCCTCCTCGAGTGCCGAGAGGTAGAAGGCGTGAGGAGCGAGCACCGGCTGGCGATCCTTCTTCCGGAGTCGCTTCAGCGCCTTTTCGGCCTTCGCCTTCGGCACCACCGCGCCCGCTTCGAGTTTGGAATCGCCCGGATCCTCGACCCGCACGTAGTCCACGACCCGGCTGTTTTCCACCTTCCGGTAGGGACTCTGGATGAAGCCGTAGTCGTCGATCCGGGCGTAGCAGGACAGCGAACTGATGAGCCCGATGTTGGGACCTTCCGGGGTCTCGATGGGGCAGATCCTTCCGTAGTGGGTCGCGTGGACATCGCGGACATCGAACTTCGCCCGGTCGCGGGAGAGTCCGCCCGGCCCGAGAGCCGAGAGACGCCGCTTGTGGGTCACCTCGGACAGCGGGTTCGTCTGCTCCATGAACTGGGAGAGCTGGGAAGCACCGAAGAACTCGCGCACCGCCGCGGAGACCGGCTTCGCGTTGATGAGATCCCGCGGCATCGCGGTGGTCATCTCCTGATACACGTTCATCTTCTCGCGGATCGCCCGCTCCATCCGCACGAGACCGAGGCGGAACTGGTTTTCGAGCAGTTCGCCGACCGACCGGACGCGCCGGTTCCCGAGATGGTCGATGTCGTCGGCGCGGTGCGTCTTCTCGCCCTGACTGAGCCGGAGCAGGTATTCGAGAACCAGCTTGAAATCTTCCTCGGTCAGGGTGGTTTGACGATCATCCATGTCGCATTCGAGCTTGGTGGCGAGCTTGCGCCGCCCGACGCGGGAGAAGTCGTACTTCTGGTCGTTGAAGAACAGGTTGTCGAGGAGGGTGCGGGAGCTTTCGACGGTGGGCTGATCCCCGGGCCGTTGACGCCGGTAGAGCTCGACCAGCGCACCGGCGACGCTCTCCGCGTTGGGTTTTTCCGTTCCGCGTTCGCGGGTGAGGGGATCCTTCGCGAGGGTTTCCGCCAGATACGGCCCGACCGGGTCGGCATGAGGCACGATGACCGGAAGGATTTCGAGGCCGTGGAGTTCGACGAGGAGCCCTTCGGTGATCTCGGTGTTGGCGGGAACCTCCTCGCCGGTGTCCGGGGCGGTCACCGCATCCGCCAGACGAAAGCCTCCGAGCGCCTCCACTTCGAAGTCGAGGTATTTCGGTGCCTTGCGCTCCAGCTTTCTGAGATCCCCGCGGCTGAGGCGGCGCTGGCCTTCCACCAGCACTTCCTCGCCGGAGCGGAGGTCGCGTTCGATACGCTGGTCCTTGAGCAGCGACTTGAGGTCGTCGGTGAAAGGGATGCGCAGCCCGGTGTCGGTGATCTCCGCCTGCTGGATCGTATAGAACGTCTTGATGATCCCTTTGGTCGTACCGTCCAGGTTCTCGACCATTCCCGGGGTCTCGTCGGTCTTCGCGACCTTCTTGCCCTTCTTGTCGATGTTTCGCGCACCGGGCAGCGCGCGCAGCAGGATGGTGGCCGGAAAGCGTTTCTTCCGGTCGATGCGCACCTGCAGCAACCCCTTGGAGTCGGTTTCGAACTCCAGCCAGGAGCCCCGATAGGGCACCACCTGCGCTACGTGAACGTCCCGCTCCGGGTTGTTGAAGAAGACCCCCGGCGAGCGATGGAGCTGCGAGACGACCACCCGTTCGGTTCCGTTGATGATGAACGTCCCGTTCTCGGTCATCAGCGGGATGTCGCCGAAGAAGACCTCTTCTTCCTTGATGTCGTGGATGGACCGCTCCTTGGTATCCGGATCCTGATCCCAGACCGTCAACCGGATCTTCACCCGCAGCGGCACGGCGTAGGTCTTTCCCCGCTGCTGGCACTGCTCCACGTCGTGCTCGACCTTGAGGTGGACCCGATCTCCGCAGTAGTCGCAGACGGAGTCCAGCTCCACGTGGTGGATGCCTTCGAGGGCTCCGCAACTGCAACCCCAGGTCCCCACCGAATACTCGAGGAAATCCAGCTCGCAGTTATCGCGGAAGTCGCGAATGGGAAAAATCGACCGGAAGACCGCCTGGAGGCCAATTTCTTCCCGATCGGCGGACTTGAGATCCTTCTGGAGAAATCGTTCGTAGGAGCGATGCTGGACCTCGATCAGGTCCGGCAGGGGGATGGAGGTGAGGATGCGGGAAAAGTCGCGCCGCTCCCGCTTGGAGGTGGAGTCGCTGATCAACATGGAGGCTTCAAGGTGAGGAACCGGAAAGGGAGGCTGTCCCGGACGGAGCCGACTGGCCGGAATTCAGCCAGCGGGCACCGCCGGGCACCACCCGGAGGAAGAGAGAAAACCCGCGAGGCGCGGGCAGGGACCACAGTCACCAGATCGCTGCTGCGGCCTACTTGATCTCGACCTTGGCTCCAACCTCTTCGAACTTTGCGGCGATTTCCTTGGCCTCTTCCATCGAAACGCCCTCCTTGAGCGGCTTGGGTGCCTCTTCTACCAGGCCCTTTGCTTCGCGAAGTCCAAGGCTCGTGATTTCACGGACCGCCTTGATGACCTGAACCCGCTTGGCACCGGCCTCGACCAGCACGACATCGAACTCGGTCTTCTCCTCGGCCGGCTGCGCGCCCCCGGCTTCGGCACCGGCGACCGCCACCGGCATGGCCGCGGCCGCGGACACGCCGAGTTCTTCTTCGAGGGTCTTGACCAACTCGGAAAGCTCGAGCACGGAGAGGGATTTGATGTGCTCAACCACATCCTGCTGGGAAAGGGACATTTGTCGAAGACTCCTTGCTTGTTGGGGAACCCGGGAGTTCAGAAAATGGGAACAGGTGTCGGGAAGCGCACCGGCGACTCAGGCACCATCGGCCTTCTGTCCGGCTGCTTTCAAAACGAGGATGAGCTGCCGGGGCACGCCCTCGAGCACGTTCATCAGGTTGCGGATCGGGGCCGCGAGCGTTCCGACGAGCCTGGCGCGGAGGGTGTCGAGACCGGGTAGCTTCGCAAACTTCTCGAAATCCTCGGGGCCGATCGTCGCATCGCTCACCACTCCCGCCTTGAAGCGGAAAGACTCGTATTCCTCCGAGCTTTCGTGGAGCGCTTTCGCGAGGGAAACCGGGTCGTTCACGCTCCAGGCGAAGCCGGTCATCCCGACCAGGTGGTCGTCCAGTCCGGTGATCCCGAGGTCCTTGAGCGCCCACCGGGCGGTCGAATTCTTGACGACCCGATAGACACCGCCGGATTCGCGAACCCGGCGACGGACATCGGCCGCCTCCTCGACGGTCAGGCCGCGGTAGTCGAAGGTGAAGACTGCATGGCCTTCCTGGAGTTCGCGGGCGAGATCGGCCGCTGCCGTCCTTTTTTCCTGGCGCTGCATGAGGTGTGCTCCGGTGTTACTTCGCTCCCACGAGAGCGGGGCTGACCCGGAGGCCAGGCCCCATGGAGGAACTGAGAGCCACGGTCTGGATATACCGGCCCTTGGCGGCGGACGGCCGGGACCGGAGCACGGCGGCCACGAAGGCGCGGGTGTTGTCGGCAAGCCGCTCGTCGGAGAAGGACAACTTGCCGATCGGCGCATGGAGGTTCGAAGTCTTGTCCACGCGGAAGTTGACCTTGCCGGCCTTGATCTCGCCGATCACCCGGGCGAGGTCGAGGGTCACCGTGCCGGATTTCGGGTTCGGCATCAACCCTCGTGGCCCGAGTACCCGGCCAAGACGGCCGACCACCCGCATCATGTCGGGAGTCGCGACAACGGCTTCGAAATCCATGAAGCCCTCCTGCACCCGCTCGGCCAGCTCTTCTCCGCCCACCAGTTCGGCACCGGCCTCTTCGGCCTCCTGGACCTTTTCGCCCGAAGCGAACACCAGCACCCGACGCGAAATGCCGAGCCCGTGGGGCAGGACCACCGCGCCCCGCACCATCTGGTCGGCGTGACGCGGGTCCACCCCCAGTTTCATGGCGATCTCCGCGGTCTCGTCGAACTTCGCGTAGGCGACCTTCCTGATCGCGCCGAACGCGGCTTCGAGCGTCTCCGGAGACTCCGAAAGCAGCGCAGCCTTGGCCTCGCGGTACTTGTTTCCGATTTTCGTCATCCCGCCTGCTCCTGGATTTCGATTCCCATGCTGCGGGCGGTCCCTTCGACGATGCGCTTCGCGGCCACGATGTCCACCGCGTTCAGATCCGGCATCTTGATCCGGGCGATCTCCTCGACCTGCGCCGCGGTCACTTTCCCGACGCGCATCCGGTTCGGTTCCCCGGATCCCTTGGCGATTCCGGCGGCTCGTTTGAGCAGCACCGCAGCGGGCGGGGTCTTGATGATGAAGGAGAACGAGCGGTCCCGATAGATGGTGACCACGCACGGGACGATCATCCCCTGGTCCCCCTGGGTCTTCGCGTTGAACGCCTTGCAAAAATCCATGATGGCGACCCCGTGCTGGCCGAGAGCGGGGCCCACCGGCGGCGACGGGGTGGCCTTGCCTCCGGGAAGCTGGAGCTTCACTTCGGCGAGGACGGGTTTGGTCTTCTTGGCCATGTTCTTCAGGTCTTCTCTACTTGAAGAAATTCGAGCTCCACCGGGGTGGAACGTCCGAAAATCGTCACCATGACTTTCAGGGTGCTTCGCTCGGGCTGCACCTCGTCCACCGTTCCCTGGAAGCCGTTGAACGGGCCGTCGATGATGCGAACCGAGTCACCGACCTGGAAAGAGTGCCGGACCTTGGGAGACTGGCCGGTGTCCTGCATCTGGTCCTGGATTCTCAGAACGTCTTCCTCGGGCATCGGCTGGGGCCGGTGCGGGGGGACGAAACCCATGACCTTGTCGGTGTTCTTGACGACCTGCCAGGTTTCCGGATTCAGCTCCATGTGGATGAGCACGTAGCCGGGATAGACCTGGCGAGTCTGCACCACGCGGCGGCCCCCCTTCATCTCCACGACCTTCTCGGTGGGGATCAGGATTTCTCCGATCTTCTGTTCGAGGCCGTAGGCCTTGGCCCGGTGTCGCAGCGCGTCCTTCACGCTCTCCTCGAACTTCGAGTGGGTCGAGACGATGAACCATTCATGCGCCATACCGCTCACCCGCCGATCAGTTCGCTGAAGAAAGCGAAGATGTAGGACATCGTCACATCCAGCCCGTAGAGGTAGAACCCGAAGAAGAAGACGGTGATGAGCACGATGATGGTGGTGCCCCGCACTTCGTTCCGGGTGGGCCAGGTCACCTTGTCCATCTCGCCGCGGACTTCGCCGAGGAAGTGACGGACCGAGGCGGCGCGTTCGCTCAGGCTCACCAGATCGAAACTCCCATCGGGTATCCGGCAACGGGCCGGCGGGTGGCAGGCCAGGAGGGGCTCGAACCCCCAACCCCCGGTTTTGGAGACCGGTGCTCTGCCGGTTGAGCTACTGGCCTTCCCGCCGGGGAGCGCCGAGGAAGCAGGACCATCATTTGGACTCCCGGTGGGTCACATGCCGGCGACAAAAGCGACAGTACTTGCTCAGCTCCATGCGCTCCGGATGCGTCGCCTTGTTCTTGGTGGTCGAATAGGTGCGGCGCTTGCATTCGACGCAGGCGAGCGCGACGTTCACCCGCTTCTTGTCAGCCATGGGCACACCCCGGCCGGACGGACGACACCACCCACCGGTTTCCGGTCATCGTTCTTTCGGTTCTCTCGCTTTCGGTTCTCTCGCGCTGCTGGCTGGTCGTCGCGACTACTCGACGACCTCGCTGATCATCCCGGAGGCCACGGTCCGGCCACCTTCGCGGATGGCGAAGCGGAGTCCGCGGTCCATGGCGATGGGGGTGATGAGCTCGACTTCGAGCTGCACGTTGTCGCCGGGGATGGCGATCTCCTGATCGCCGAGAAGCGTCGCGGCACCGGTGACGTCGGTGGTCCGGAAGTAGAACTGCGGGCGGTAGCCGGTGCTGAACGGCTTCTCCCGGCCGCCTTCCTTGTGGGAAAGGACATAGACCTCGGCCCGGAATTTGGTGTGCGGGGTGATGGAGCCCGGCTTGGCCAGAACCATTCCGCGCTCCACCTCTTTCCGGTCGGTGCCGCGCAGCAGGATGCCGACGTTGTCACCGGCCTCTCCCTGGTCGAGCAGCTTCTTGAACATCTCGACGCCGGTGACCACGCGCTTGCGCGTCTCGCGGATGCCGACGATCTCGATCTCGTTGCCGACCTCCACGCGGCCGCGCTCGATCCGGCCGGTCACGACCGTGCCACGACCGGAAATCGAGAACACGTCCTCGATGGGCATCAGGTAATCCTGCTCGGTGGCCCGCTTCGGGATGGGCACGTACTCGTCGAGCGCCTTGGCGAGCTCGTGGATCGGTGCCCAGTCATCCCCGCCGTCTGCATTCAGCGCCTTGAGAGCACTGCCGCGGATGATCGGGATGTCATCGCCGGGGAAGTCGTACTCGGAAAGCAGCTCCCGGACTTCCATCTCCACGAGCTCCAGCAGTTCCTCGTCATCGAGCATGTCCACCTTGTTCAGGAACACGACGATGCGGGGCACGCCCACCTGCCGCGCGAGCAGGATGTGCTCCCGGGTCTGTGCCTGGGGGCCGTCGGGTGCCGAAATGAGCAGCACCGCGCCGTCCATCTGCGCCGCGCCGGTGATCATGTTCTTGATGTAGTCGGCGTGACCGGGGCAGTCCACGTGGGCGTAGTGCCGGTTCGCGGTCTCGTACTCCACGTGGGCGGTGGCGATGGTGATCCCGCGCTCGCGCTCCTCGGGAGCGTTGTCGATGGAATCGAAACTGCGGAACGACCCACCCACTTCGGCGGCGAGGACCTTGGTGATGGCCGCGGTGAGGGTGGTCTTGCCGTGATCCACGTGGCCGATGGTCCCCACGTTCACGTGGGGTTTGGTGCGTTCGAACTTCTCCTTGGCCAATTTGGATGTCTCCTTGCTAGCTGGGGAATCGGTTGGAGGGGTCGGTCAGGGGTATCAGGACCGATGAGAACAGGGTGGAGCCCACGACCGGGATTGAACCGGTGACCCCTTCCTTACCAAGGAAGTGCTCTACCACTGAGCCACGTGGGCGGGAATCGCGACCCCGGTGTCGGGAGAGGGAGCGGGAGACGGGACTCGAACCCGCAACCACCAGCTTGGAAGGCTGATGCTCTACCAATTGAGCTACTCCCGCAGTCACTTGCGGACGGACGGGCTGATTCGGAGTCATTTGCGGGGTGTGGGGGAGTCGCTGGGGTGTGCTGTCGGGGGTTGTCGCCGGGGTGAGATCACCAGGAGATGGGGTCATCAGGAGATGGGGTCATCAGGACCGGGCGACCAGGGAGATGCGGGTGGAGCGGGGAGGATTCGAACCTCCGAAGGCATGAGCCGTCAGGTTTACAGCCTGATGCGTTTGGCCGCTTCGCTACCGCTCCCCTGAAAAGCCCTGCCCCCGCGCGCAGTCAGAAGCAACTCCTTTGTGACCAAGACCGATCGGAGCTGGCGAAGGGATTCGAACCCTTGACCGACTGATTACAAATCAGTTGCTCTGCCCGTCTGAGCTACGCCAGCATGCCACCGGCGAACGGTTGAGTATAAGGCGCGGCGATGCCTGCTGTCAACAGTCAAACCGAAGCGGCTGCCCTTTGGCGGATCGCCTCGTAGAGCGCGATGCCCGCCGCCACCGAAACGTTCAGGGATCGGGCCGCGCCGAACTGCGGCAGGGAGAGGAGGGTATCGCACTCGGCGGTAACCCCCGGCCGCAGGCCGCGTCCCTCCGATCCCACCACCAGGGCGGTTGGCTGGGTCCAGTCGAATGCGTGCCACGGGGTCTCGGCCTTGGGGCTCAGGCCGACGGTCCAGAGTCCGGCCGCGCGGAAGGCCCGGAGCGCCATCGCGGCACCCGGCGCGCGAGCGAGGCGGATCCGGGCGATCGCCCCGGCGGAGGCCGAAATCGCCGCCGGCGAGGGAGGGGCCGCGCCACGACGGGGCACGAGGACGGCATCCACTCCGGCCCCGTCAGCCACCCGCGCGAGCGCGCCGAAGTTGCGGGGATCCTCGATGCGGTCCAGCAGCAGAACCAGCGTGGGAGGAGGGTCGAGGTCCAGCACGTCCCGGAGGCTCCCCCACTGGATGGGAGAGATCTCGCAGCCCGCGCCTTGATGGCGGGCGCCGGTCGTCAGCCCGTCCAGCACCTCTCCCGAGACGCGGTGAAGCGGGATGCCCCGGGCGCGGGCGATCTTGAGCAACGCCTCGTGGCGCCTTTCGAGCCGGCCGGTGCGAACCAGCACCCGTCGCACCTGGCTAGGGCTGCCCTGCAGGATTTCCTCGACCCGGGCGGGGCCGAACACCCAGCTCGTCCCGTCCTCCGGGTGAGGCTTCACGAGGCATCCTGCCGGACTGGAATCGGGTCCATTCGGACCGGAATCGGGTCCATTCGGACCAGGGCCTGGGCGGCGAGTCCTTCCGCCCGGCCGGTGAACCCCATCCCGTCGGTGGTGGTGGCCTTGATTCCGATGACCTCCGGCGGAATCCCGAGCAACGAGGAAAGCCGCTCCCGGATTTCCGCCACCCGGGGGGCGAGACGCGGGCGCGCCGCGATGATCGTCAGATCCACCTGCCCCGGCCGAAAACCCCGGGACTCCGCCACCTCGAGAGCGCGTTTCACGAAGCGCTCGCTCGAAGCGCCACGAAGCGCCTCATCCGAAGACGGGAAGAGCCCGCCGATATCGCTCGCCGCCACCGCCCCGAGGATCGCATCGGTCAGGGCGTGGAGCAGCGCGTCGCCATCGGAATGTCCTTCGAGCGCCGGCTCGTCGGGGAAGGCGATCCCGCCGAGCATCAGCTCTCCGGAACCCGAAGCCCCGGCGAACCGGTGAGCATCGAAACCGAAACCCACGCGGGGAAGTTCTTCCCGTTTCGCGTCCATGAAGCTGCGCAGCATGTCCAGATCCTCCGGTCTTGTCACCTTCAGGTTGGCGGGACTCCCCTCGACGATCGAAACCGGCAGCCCGGCGGCCCGGACGACCGAGGCTTCGTCGCTCGCTTCGAGGCCTTCGCGCCCAGTCTTCCGGAGAGCTTCGCGGAGCACGTCGGGACGAAAGCACTGGGGAGTCTGCGCGGCCGAAACATGGTCCCGATCCACGAGCCGGAGCGCCTTCCCCGCTTCCGACCGCCACAAGGTATCCGCCGGGCGAACTCCCGGAATAGCCGCTCCGGTCGCGGCGGCGGCCGCGAGAGTGCGCCGGATCAGGTCCGGTGTCGCTCCCGGCCGGGCCGCATCGTGCACGGCGAGCAGGTCGAAATTCGGGCCGAGCACTTCGAGCCCGAGGCGCACCGACTCCTGTCGGGTCGCCCCGCCCGGGACGAACCGGGGGGGCGGGTCTCCCTCGAGGAACGGAGAGAGTCGGCCGACCCAGGTTTCGAAGCCGTCCCGCGGCAGGGCCACCGCGACCTCCGTGACCTCGGGAAGGGAGCGGAATGTCCGGATGGAGTGCACCGCCACCGGAATCCCGGCGAGCGGCAGGAACTGTTTCGGGGTTTCTCCGCCGAAGCGGTTCCCGGCACCGGCAGCCACCACCAGAACACCGACCCGGTGGATCTTCGGTTGGGGGCTCACTGGACCTGATCGAGTGCCTCGGCGAGGCGGTGGACCGGGCTGATCGAAAGACCGTCCGGGATTTCGGAAGAGCGCAGGTTGCGTGGATTCAGGACCGCGCGCGAGAAGCCGAGCCTTCGGGCTTCGCGCAGCCGGGTGGCCGGCTGGGGTGTCGGACGCACTTCCCCCGAAAGGCCCACTTCTCCGAGCAGCACGGTCCGGTCGGGCAGCGCCGCGCCCTGCCGCCGGGAAACCACCGCCGCCAGGAGGCCGAGGTCGGCGGCTGGCTCGGAAACCGCGAGCCCACCGGTGACCGAAATATAGACATCGAGCCGCCCGAGCCCACCACCCGCGCCCACGGTATTTTCGAGGACGGCGAGCAGCACCGCGAGGCGGCCGGAGTCGAAGCCGACGGTCACCCGCCGGGGGTAGGCGAGCGGGCTGTCGGCGAGCAGCGCCTGGATTTCGGCGAGCAGCGGACGGGTGCCCTCCATCGTGCAGACCACTGCCGATCCGGGGGGAGCGTTCTCTTCCTCCGAAAGGAAAAGCCGGGAGGGGTTCTCCACCGCCACCAGCCCCCGGTCGGTCATGTCGAACACGCCGAGTTCACCGGAGGCGCCGAAACGGTTCTTGATCGAACGCAACAACCGGTGCGACTGGCGTCGGTCCCCCTCGAAATGCACCACCGTGTCCACCAGATGTTCGAGCGTTCTCGGCCCGGCGAGCGCTCCTTCCTTGTTCACGTGGCCGACCAGGAACACGGGGGTCGCGTGGGTCTTCGCGAACAGGACCAGGGCAGCCGCCGATTCCCGCACCTGGGTCACCGTGCCGGGAGCGCTCTGGAAGCCGGGCTGAAAGACACACTGGATCGAATCGAGCACGACGAGCGTCGGCTTGGCTTTCTGGAGCGCTTCGAGGATCGCGCCCATGTTGGTCTCGGAGAAGAGCGAGAGCGAGCGAGGCCTCATCCCGAGCCGCTCGCCCCGGAGTTTCAACTGATGCTCGGACTCCTCGCCGCTGACATAGAGCACCGCTTCGCCGTTTTCGGCGGCAGCCGCCGCGAGCTGCAGCAGGAGCGTGCTCTTGCCGGCTCCCGGCTCGCCGGCCACCAGTACCGCCGAGCCCGGCACGATCCCCCCGCCGAGCACCCGGTCGAGCTCGGGGATACCGGACGGCCGGCGCGGACACTCCACCGTATCCACATCGTCCCAGGCGATCGGACCCGTCGCCGCCGCCGCTCCCCGAAACGCCCGCCACCCTCCGGAGGCATCCACCGGGGCAGCCGCCTCCTCCACGAGGGGTTCCTGGCTCCCGCAGGCAGGGCAGTAACCCATCCAGCGGGAATGTTCCTGTCCGCATTCCTGGCAGACGAACCGGGAGGAGCTCTTCCTGGCCAACGATCAAAAGCCCGGTTCGGGAGAGAACTCGTCATCAACCGGTTCGAGTCCGGCCACGCTGTCCGGCCCCACTCCGTAGTCCTCATCGGGCACCTTGAACTTCGTGTACCGATCCAGCCAGGCGAGTTCGACGATGCCGGTAGGGCCGTTCCGGTTCTTCGCGACGATGACCTGCCGGATCGGCGGCCCCATGTCCTCGCCGGGGCCTGCCTCCGGTGCGTCCTCCTTTTGCCCGCCACGCCCCTGCCGGGGACGGTGGAGCAGCAGCACGATGTCGGCATCCTGCTCCAGCGCGCCGGATTCCCGCAGGTGAGAAAGCCGCGGAGGGGCGAATTCGCCGGCCTGATCCTTGGCCCGGTTCAACTGCGAGAGCGCGAGAATCGGAACGTTCAGCTCCCGCGCGAGGAGCTTCAGCCCCCGGCTGATGGACGCGATTTCGAGCGTGCGATTTTCGAACCGGCCCGACTCCGTCCCGCTCATGAGCTGCAGATAGTCCACGACGATCAGGTCGAGCCCTTCGTGCTCCCGACTGAACTGGCGCGACTTGGACCGAAGCTCCACCGGGGTCACGTTGGAGTCGTCCACGAAAATCTTCATGCGACGTATTTCTGCGAGGGCCCGGGAGACCTTTTCGATGTCGTCGTTCTTCAGCTTTCCCTTCCGCTGGAGCTGCTTGGCATCCACCTCTGCGAGGGAATAAGCGAGACGGATCCCGATCTGTTTCCCCGGCATCTCCAGACTGAAGAAGAGGACCTTTTTTCCGGCTTTCCCGCAGGCGAGCGTCATGTTGAGCGCGAGGCTCGATTTCCCCTCGCCGGGGCGGGCACCCACGAGCACCAGATCTTTCCGGCGAAGTCCGCCCATCAGTTCGTCGAGCGGGCGGAAGCCGGTGGAGTGTCCGTCTATCTCCTTCCGCTCCCTGCGGGACTCCGCCTCGATTTCGGGGACCATCTCCGCGATCGGTTGCGGGGCGGACGTGTGGGATCCCTCCGCGATCGCGAACAGCTCGGCCTCCGCCGCGGCGAGCACCTCGCTCGCCGGCCGCTTCCTCGCACCTTCGGAGACCTTGGCGGCGAACCCGAGCAGTCGCCGGCGCACCGCGTTCTCGCGCACGACTTCGGCGTAGCCACCGGCGTTCGATGCCTGGGGAACACCGGCGGTGAGCGCTGCCAGATAGTCGTTGCCACCAACCTTTTCGAGTTCGCCGGCCTGCTCCAGACGGGCGCTTACCGTCAACAGGTCAATGCTCGCGCCATGCCCCTCGTCGTCGAGCTTGCAGATCGCCCGAAAGATGCGCTGGTTCCGCTCGTCGAAAAAGTCCGAAGCGGTGCGGATCCGCTCGAGAACCGCGTCGAGCTGGCGCGGATCGACGAGCACGGCGGCCAGCACGGCCCGCTCCGCCGCGACGGCATCCGGCTGCTCCTGCCGGCCGAACTCCGCCCGGTCCGTCGTGGTTTCGCTTCGCGCCACGGGACTTTCAGCTACGGACGGGCTCGCTCACCGTCAATCTTCGGGGAGTGCGCCTTCCGTTTCTTCCTCCATGTCTTCCGATGCGGGTTCCTCCGGATCGGGAGCCGGGTCTTCCACGGGAATTTCCGGTTCCAGCACTCCGAGCGAGGAAGCCTCCGAGGCCACCACTTCGACCGGGAGGGTCACCTCCACTTCGGGATGGAGGCGGATGCGCACCTCGGCGTCCCCGAGCTCCTTGAGCGGCCGGCCCAGGATGACCCGGTTGCGGGCGATCTCGAAGCCGGCTTCCTGGAGTTCGCGGGCGATGTCCTGAACGGAAACCGAGCCGTAGAGCTCTTCGGTCCCGGTCCGGGCCCGCCGCTCGAAGCGGAGGGAGACCTCGCCGAGAGCTTCGCCCAGTGCTTTCGCTGCATCCAGATCCTTGACCTTCTGGATCGCCCAGTCCTTTCGGGCCTGTTCGGCCTCGCGACGGGCTTCTTCGGTGATGAAGGTCGCGAATCCGCGTGGCAGCAGGAAGTTGCGCGCGTATCCGGCCTTGACGTTGACTTCGTCGCCGGGCTCGCCAAGGGCTTCCACCGGCTTTTTCAGGAGCAGACGCACCAGAACGATCCTAGGAGTAGGGCAGGAGCGCCATCTGGCGCGCCCGCTTGACGGCGATCCGGATCTGACGCTGGATCCGGGCGCTGGCGCGGGAAACCCGCCTCGAGGAGATCTTCCCCCGGTCCCCGAGGAATTCCTGGAGGAAGTCCACATCCTTCCAGTCCACCCGGTCCACGCCATTGAGGATCGGGTTGACCCGGGTACGGCGCGTGCTCGTGCGCTGCCGGCGTCGCGGGGCGTTGCTCGTGGCTTCGGTCATGAGTCCTCTTTCTCCTCCTGCTCCGGTGGGGTGTCCTCTTCGGGAGCTGGTGCTTCTTCCTGAGTTCCTCCAGCTTCCAGGACTTCTTCCGCTTCTTCGGCGTTCGCGGCGGCCTCTTCTTCCTCCGCAGCGCGGGCGGCAGCGGCGCGGGCACGCTCCTCGCGGCGCTTCTGGTCAGCCGCCTGGTCGCGTTCACGCGTTTCCTCGTCGATCTTGAGGATCAGGAACCGCAAGACCCCTTCGGCCAGCCGGACCCGGCTTTCGATCTCGACGATGGCTTCCGGCTTCGCGTCGAAGTAGCAGAGCATGTAGAGACCCTCGTGATGTCCCTGGATCGGGTATGCGAGGCGTCTGCGCTCCCACGGCTTGAGGCTGACCACCTGGCCGCCCTGCGCCTTGAGGATTCCTTCGACCCGTTCGACGACCGCGAGAGACCCGGCATCGTCGAGGGTGGGGTCCAGGATGAACATGAATTCGTAGGCTCTCATCAAAGGCCGTCTCCTGACCGGCGGCGGGAGAAGCCGGACGGTTCGCAACTCATGCGGGGGTCCGGTTGAAGCGGTTCATGGAGACATCGAGACCTTCGCCGATCGCGGTCACGACCGCCTCCGCCGCGCGGGCAATCAAATTTTCGCGGGCTTCTGCCTCTTCCGGGCCGAAACGGGCGAGAACGTAGTCGGCCGCATCCACTCCCGAAGGCGGCCCGCCAACTCCGAGGCGCATCCGGGGCATCTCGGTGGTGCCGAGCGCCTGAAGCACCGACGCGAGGCCATTGTGCCCGCCGTCGCTGCCCCGCTTGCGGGTTCGGAGGGCACCCAGCGGAAGCGCGTAGTCGTCGCAAACGAGCAGCGCTGCCTGGGGAGACAGGTGGTTCGCCCGGACGGCGCGAAGTACCGGCCCGCCACTGCGGTTCATGTAGCCCGAGGGACAAAGGAACATCACCGCGCGCCCCGTGACTTCCGCCTCGAGGAGAGTCCCTCCCTCGAAGAAGCGGCGGGTGACGGCGCGATCCTCGAGGAGTTTCTCGATGACATCGAAACCGACGTTGTGCCGCGTCTTCTCGTAGCGCGCTCCGGGGTTTCCAAGCCCCACGACCAGCCGGATCGGTTCGGGAGCGGTTTCGTCGGCTGGCGAATACGGCAAGGGAGAGAGCCGGGAAGGATCCGGGGCAGTCAGGTTCGACGGGAGCACGTGGCGGGTCAGCTCTCCTCCGCCTCTTCGGTGGCCTCCGCCTCTTCAGGAGCTTCCGTCTCCTCTGTCTCTTTTTCCTCCTGGATCTTCGGTGCCTTCACATGCAGGATCACGAGATTCGTGGCAGAAGCCAGTTCCACCGCTTCCGGAAGCGAAACCTCGCCTGCCCGCACCGTGTCCCCGAAGTCGAGCTCCGAAATGTCAACCGGAATCTCGGCCGGGATGTCGTGAGGGCGACAGACGATCTGGATGGCGCGGGTGATGAAGTCGAGATGCCCGCCCCGCTTCACGCCGGGGGACTCGCCCTTGAGATGCACCGGAACCGACCACTCGGCCACCCGGTCGGCTTCGACCCGCATCAGGTCGGCGTGGAGCACCGAATGATCCAGCGGGTGAAGCTGGAAATCCTGGATCATCACCTGCTCGGTCGCGTCTTCGCCCTCGACGGAAAGCTCGAAGATGGTGTTGACCCCACGCGCCGAGCGGGCGATGTCCCGGACGTGTCCCGGTGAGATGGCGAGCGGACGCGCGCCACCGGGACCCCCATAGACCACGGCCGGAATCAGACCCTGCCGGCGCAGGCGGCGGTTCGCGCCTTTCCCCGTCTCCACGCGGGGACGGGAGGGAACGATTTCGGACGCCATGCGAATGCCTCGGAGGGAAGGGAACGAGAGCGACGCGGTAATCGGACTGATGGGCCGGCACTCCCGGAATTCAACTCCGGGCTCCGACCTTCGCGTCGCGGGCCGGGCAGTCTATCAGGAATCCGGCTGTCCGGTCCCGAACAACCGGCTGACCGAAGTCTGGCCGTGGACGCTTTCGATCGCCCGCGCCAGCAGATCCGCCACCGAAAGCACCTCCAGCCGGGAGCTTCGCCGACGGATTTCCGGCCGAATCCGGATGGTGTCTCCGACGATCAGGCGCTCGAGGGGACTGTCGTTCAGACGGTCCAGCGCGTCGCCGGAAAGCACGCCGTGGGTGCAGACCGCGATCACCCGCAGGGCACCGGCTTCGACGAGCGCATCCGCGGCACGCATCAGGGTGCCTCCCGAATCCACGATGTCGTCCACGAGGATCGCCGAACGCCCCTGGACCTCGCCGACCACATGCATGGTCTCGACTTCGCCTCCGCTGCCGCGCCGCTTGTCCATCACCGCTATACCCACCCCGAGGTGCTTCGCGAAGGCGCGCGCCCGCTCCACCCCGCCGGCATCCGGAGACACCACGATCGGCCTCGTGAGTTCGAGCGCTTCGATCCGCTCCAGCATGACCGGCGCGGCGTACAGGTGGTCCACCGGGATGTTGAAGAACCCCTGGATCTGGCCCGCGTGAAGGTCGAGCGCGATGACCCGGTCCACTCCCGCGGTGGTCAACAGATCCGCCACCAGCTTGGCGGAAATCGGAACCCGGGGCCGATCCTTGCGGTCCTGGCGAGCGTAGCCGTAGTAGGGAATCACGGCGGTGATCCGCGCCGCCGAAGCGCGTTTCAGGGCATCGACGAGAAGCAACAGCTCCATGAGGTTCTCGGCGACCGGAGGTTCGGTGGACTGCACCACGAATACGTCGCCCCCCCGCGCGTTGTCGTGGATCTGGAGGCGCACTTCGCCGTCCCGGAACCTGCCGAGCGAGATGTTGCCGGGAGTGATCCCGAGGCGTCGGGCGATCTCCGCAGCGAGCTCGGGACTCGCCGTCCCGTGGAAGACCATCAAGGGCCCCCGGAACGAGTAGCGGGGGGCACCTGCGGAAGTGTTCATGCAGTCAGTCCCGGTTTCGCGGGAGGGCTGGGGCGGAAGGATTCGAACCCTCGTGAACCGGAACCAAAACCCGGCGCCTCGCCTCTCGGCCACGCCCCAAATCCCGCATCGTCATTCCTCGAAATTTCCGAAAAGGGCCGCCCGTTGCGCCTCGCGGGAAACGGTTCGCACCGGTCGCGCCTCGATTCCCTCCTGCCGCAGCCGTCCCGCTCCGCGAACCGCCTCGTCCCATCCGGTGAAGACTCCGAACACCGCGGATCCGCTGCCCGACATCGCCGACGCGAACGCTCCGGCCTGCCGAAGCAAACTCCTGATCCGCGGTACTGCATGAGGGTTCGGGGACCGGCTCCACGCCTCCGAGTGCTCCAGATCATTTTCGAGGCTCACCCGGCCGACACCGGAGATTTCCACGATGTCCGCGGAGACGATCGCGCCGGAAATCGTAGCAGCACGCCCGGACAGGCCCCGGTAGGCATCCGGCGTGGAGATCCCGAAATCGGGCAGCGCCAGCACCAGAATCAGGCCGGGTTCGGAAGAAAGGGGATAGAGCGCCTCTCCCCGTCCCACCCCGAGCGCGAGCCCCCCCTCGAGAAAGTACGGAACATCCATGCCGATGCGGGCGGCGATCCCGACGAGCTTCGCCCGGCAGAGGCCGATCCCCCAGAGGCGATCGAGCGCGAAAAGAGCGCCGGCGGCATCCGCGCTGCCCCCGCCCAGCCCCCGGCCGGGGGGAATGCGCTTGTCGAGGTGGATGTGCACCGGCGGCGGAGCCTTCCCCGCGGCTTCGGCGAGCAGGCCAGCAGCCTTCAGGACGAGGTTTTCTCCCCCCTCGGGAATCGCCGGATCGCTGCATGTGAGCCGGACCCGGTCTCCGCCGGACTCGAAACGGAGCGTGTCCCACATCTCGACCCCGACCAGGAGGGTGCGGATGCGGTGATACCCATCTTCCCGACGGCCCAGAACCCGAAGGCCGAGGTTGACCTTGGCGGGCACCCGGATCTCGAACGTACGGTCGGACATCAGGAATCAGGGATCCCGGGCGAGGGCCGAAGCCGCCACTTCGCGAAAGCCGTCGGGAATGTCCAATTCGAAGGAATCCGGATGAAGTTCGGCGTTCACCTGGATTTCGGTGACCACGAAGGATGCGGTCACCCGGGGCGAGCGCACTTCGAACTCCCGGGGAGGCCAGCGCGAACCGCGCGGGTAGTGGACCTCGTAGTGGACCCGGCGCGGGGTTCCGGGCCGGACTGCCACCGCCCGCGCCACCCGCTCTCCATCCCAGAGGATCCGGCTCCCCCCGTCGAGCTCGATGCCGCCGTCGCCCTCGTTCCAGCGGAACCGGTCGTTTCCCCGCAAGGGAACCCCGACACCCGAGAGCATGGCTGCCACGTCACGGGCGTTCACCGCAACTCCGATCAGCGAGCCGGTGAATGCGCCCAGTCCGGTGTCCCGGGTGAAGGCGCGTTTCGAGGGAGCGATCGCGGTCACCCCGCCGGGGCCGGCGACCAGCACCCAGCGGGCACCGCCCATCGCGCCAAAAAGCTCCATCCGGAGCCGCTCCACCGCCGCCCGGTCGGGCGCATCTTCCGGACGTTCGAAGACGAGCAGCAAATCCGCGGAGAAACGGCCGTCCTCGCCTTCCCCCCGCACCTCGAGGATGGACTGGTAGCGGCGGACTCGCGCGGCCTCTTCGGCCGCCGCCTCGAGGAGAGCGGCCGCCGTCTCGCGGTCCGAAGGAGGAACCGGCAGGGGGACTCCCCGGGCGCAGCCGAGAGGCATCGCGAGAGGAATCACGAGCGCCGCCAGGAAAAGGAGAGGACGGCGCGTCACTCGGGCTGCGGGATCGCTTCCCGAATCTTGTTGTGGATCGCCTCCTCGTCCAGCTCGTCCCCGTCGTCCTGTTCGAGCGCCTCGCGCCAGTAGCGCGCCGCGGCTTCGGCATCTCCCCGGGCCCGGTGGAAATCTCCGACGTGGTCCAGCACCACGGCGTTTCGCGGCATGCACCGCGCCGCCTCAAGGAGCGGAGGCCCGGCGAGTTCCACCTCTCCGCGCTGGAACAGCACCCAGCCGAGGCTGTCCAGGTAGGAGGGATTGCGCGGGTCGGTCTCGAGCGCCGCGCGGATCAGCTCTTCGGCTTCTTCGAGGCGATCCGGGGACTGATCCGGGGAGCCGGACATCATGTACCCGAGATAGTTGAGCGCGAGCGCGTGATCCGGCACCGCTTGGAGGACGGCCCGGAATTCGACCTCGGCTTCCGCGACCCGCCCCTGCCGCTCCAGAGCGGCACCGAGCTGGAACCGGAACGCGACGTTCCCGGGATCGCCCGCGAGCCATTCGCGCGAAAGCGCCTCCGCCGATGCGAAGTCCTGGCGCGAAGCGTGGTGGCGGACGGCCGCGTGGACCAGACCAGGCTGATCCGGATGCTTCGCACGAAGTTCCTCGAACAGCCGACGAGCCCCTTCCTCGTCCCCGAGCTCGGCCTTCACCCGCGCTTCGAGCGCCGCCACCACCAGATCTTCGGGGCGATCCGCAACCAGTGGTGCGATGGCCCGCGCCGCCTCCTCCGGCTCACCGGCGAGGAGCCAGGCTTCGATCATCAGCATCCGGAGCCGCCGGGAATCGGGTCGCTCTCCCGTGATCGCAACCGCCTTTCGCAGGGAAAGGGCGGCATCCCGATGCTCCCCGAGCTCCTGCTGGATATGTGCGCGCCGCGTGAGGAAGTCCGCACGCCGCCCGGAGCCGTAGGCACTCTCCGGAAGCTCCAGCAGGCTTTCGATTTCGCGGGCCGCCCGGTCGTACTCGCATCGCTCCAGATGGATCCCGGAAAGCGCGAAACGCGCCGGTACCGAAGCCCGGTCCTGGTCCAGCAGCCGGGTCAGTGCCTCCTCCGCCTCGTCGAGCCTTCCCTGGGACTGGCGAACGAGAGACAGGCCCCAGAGCGCTGCCGCATTGTCGGGGTCTCCCGCGAGCACCCGCGTGAAGGCATCGCCCGCTTCCTCTCCCCGCGAGAGCCGGGCCAGCGCGTCGGCGTGCGCGATCCCGATCCCCGCATCCTCGGGGTGATCGGCGGCGGCCTTTCCGTAGAGCTCCGCGAGCTCGACGAGCGCTTCACCCCGGTCGAATTCCGGGTGATCCTTCCTGAGGATTTCATCCACCATTTCCCGCGCTTCCGGCTGGCGGGGTTCGATCCGGAGTGCCTGCGCGAGATCGTCGAAGGCCTGCGCCGGATCGCCGTCGCGGAGCCGCAGCTCGGCGAGCAGCACGAACTCGGCATAGGCCTGGGGCGCGAGGCGGACCAGTTCCCGGAGGTGGTGCTCGGCTTCTTCCGGCCGCTGCATCATGGCCAGCGTCCGGGCGAGCCGGGAACGGCTGCGGAGGTCATCGGGCACCACCCGAACGGCTTCCGAAAACGCCTCGATGGCCCGTTCGGCTTCCGCCGGATCCTGGCTCGTGCGAAAGCCGAGGAGGTTCAGCTCTCCGAGAAGCCGGTGGGCTTCGGCAGCATCGGGGTCACGGCCCACCGCCCGGGTCGCCGCTTCCCTCGCCCCCATCAGATCCTCGCTCCGCGCTCGGGTCGAAGCGAGCGCGACCAGCGGCCCGGCGCTCTCCTCGTCCAGCTCGGCGGCGAGCGCGAAGGCCCGGGCGGCGGCATCGAGATCCCCCGCTTCTTCGGCAACCCGGCCCTCGCCGAACACCCGGTACGCCTCGGCCACCGGATCCACCGGAGTCGGCGGCACCTCCCCGGTCTGCGGAAGCCCCATCACCCCGGCGAGGAGGAACAGCAGACCGGGCATCACCGCAGAATTATACGAAGGGGGTCAGTGCCGGAAATGCCGGATGCCGGTGAACATCATCGCCATCCCCTGCTCGTCGGCGGCGGCGATCACTTCCTCGTCCCGCACCGACCCGCCGGGCTGGATGATGGCGCGGATGCCGGCGGCGGCGAGGGAGTCCGGGCCGTCGCGGAACGGGAAGAAGGCATCCGAGGCCGCGACCGCGCCCTCCACCGGAACCTGTGCCTTTTCGACCGCAAGACGGCAGGAATCGAGCCGGCTCATCTGGCCGGCACCGACCCCGAGGAGCTTCGTCTCCCGGGCGATCACGATGGCGTTGGAGCGGACGTGCCGGGCGACTCTCCACGCGAACCGGAGTCCGGTGCGTTCCTCGTCGGTGGGCTCCCGCCGGGTCACCACCCGGAATCCGCCGCCGTCGTCTTCCCCCATCCGGTCCCAGTCCTGGACCAAAAGCCCGCCGGCGACCCGGGTAAGATGCGGCCCGCACGGGCGGAAGTCCTCGAGCGCTCCCGTTTCGATCAGCCGCAGCTTGCGCTTCCGCTTGAGCTTCGAAAGCGCCTCCGGCTCGAAACCCGGCGCAACGATGGCCTCGAGGAACGTCTTCGCGAGCTCCTCGGCGGTGGCTTCGTCCACCGGGCGGGAAAGGCCGACGATGCCGCCGAACGCCGAGACCGGATCGGTGGCGCGGGCGGCCGCGTAGGCTTCGGCGAGCGTCGCCCCCACCGCCGCCCCGGCCGGATTCAGGTGCTTGATGACCACCGCCGCCGCTTCTCCGAGCGAGGCCAGATCGGCCACCGCCCGGAGCGCGGCATCGAGGTCGAGGATGTTGTTGTAGGAAAGCTCGCGTCCTCCGAGCTGATTTCCGAAGGGGATTCCCCGGCCCCCGGCATCGGGATCCCGGTAGAGCGCCGCGGTCTGGTGCGGGTTCTCCCCGTAACGAAGTGTGGAAACCCGCTCGAAGGACGGAAGGAAACGCGGCGGGAACCGGGTCCCGGCCTCCGCGGCGAACCACCCGGCGATCCGGCTCTCGTAGTCGGCGGTGGCCTCGAACGCCTTCGCCGCGAGCTTGCGGCGCGCCGGCGCGGAGGATGCCCCGGCATCGAGCGCTTCGAGCACCGCCGGGTAGTCGGCAGGATCCACCGCGACCAGCACGTCGGGCCAGTTCTTGGCCGCCGCCCGGACGAGACAGGGACCGCCGATATCGATGTTCTCCCGGATGACATCCGGCCCGGCACCGCTCGCGAGCGTCTCCTCGAAGGGGTAGAAGTTCACCGCCACCACGTCCACCGGCAGGATTTCCTGCTGCGCCAGGGTGGTGAGGTCGTCCGGATGCGAACGCCGGGCGAGGATGCCGGCGTGGATGACCGGATGGAGTGTCTTCACTCGCCCGCCGAGGATTTCGGGCTGCCCGGTGATGTCGGAAACCGCCCGGTAGGCGATTCCGTGCTCACCGAGGAAGCGGGCGGTTCCCCCGCTGGCCGCGAGCTCGAAACCGCGTTCGAGGAGGCCGCGGGCCAGCTCGTCGAGCCCCTCTTTCCGGGTAACGCTCAGCAGCGCCCGGCGGGAGGGCGCTTTTGAGCTTGGGTCGGCCACGGGAACCCGGAATTCTAGCAACCGGGAAACCGCCCGAGGCCGGCTATTCTCGCCGGGTGACCGCCGCCGCTCCGCCCTCTCCCGACCAGATTCCCGCGGTGGGGCGGCTCCTCGAAACACCGGAATTCCGGGTTCTCGTTTCCCGCCATGGACACGGCCCGGTCAAGGCGGCGCTGCGCGCGGAAACCGGCACCATCCGCCGGGCGATGCGGGCCGGAATTCCCGAAGCGATTCCGCCGCTCTTCCGGAGAGTGCCGGGGGAGCACCTGCTGCTCGCCGTCGGGGAGCGGCTCCGGGACGCGCGGGGTGCCGGGCTCCGGCGGGTACTGAATGCGACCGGGGTGATCGTCCACACCAATCTGGGGCGCGCTCCGGTCTCCCGGCGGGCGGGGGTGGCCATGTTCGAGGCGGCGACTTCCTACACCGATCTGGAGTTCGACCTCGATACCGGGGGCCGGGGCAGCCGGCACGACCACGTCGCTTCCCTCTTCGAAGGGATGTTTCCGGGCCGGGCGGCGATGGTGGTGGGAAACGCGGCAGGCGCGGTCCTGCTCGCTCTCGACACCCTGGCCCGCGGCCGGAAGGTGGTGGTCTCCCGCGGGGAGCTGGTGGAGATCGGCGGCTCCTTCCGGGTGCCGGAGATCATGGAGCGGAGCGGCGCCCGGCTGGTGGAAGTCGGGACGACCAACCGCACCCGGATCGAGGACTATCGGCGGGCGCTCGAAGCGGAGGCCGACCCTTCGGCGACGACCGGCGCGCTGCTCCGGGTGCACCCTTCCAACTTCCGCGTCGTCGGCTTCACCGAATCGGCATCCACCCGGGATCTTGCCCGCCTCGGTGCCGAGTTCGGGATTCCGGTCATCGAGGACTTCGGGAGCGGCAACACCTTCCACCTCCGCGATTTCGGCGCGACCGGAGAGGAAGAGGAGCCCACCCTCGCCGAATGTGTGGCGGCGGGGCCCGATCTCGTGATCTTCTCGGGCGACAAGCTGCTCGGCGGCCCGCAGGCCGGCATCCTGCTCGGAACTCCCGAGGCCATCGCCCGCTGCCGGAAGAATCCGCTCGCCCGGGCGCTCCGGGCCGACAAGACCGCCATCGCCGGGCTGCTCGAAACCCTCTGGAGCCACGCTTCGGGGCGGGCGCGCGACGAAGTGCCGGTGGTCCGTGCGCTCGCCCGGCCGCTTTCCGAGGTCGAGCGCGACGCGGAAAGGCTCCGCGACCGGCTTCGGCCTCCGGCGGGCTGGACGGCGGACGTGATCCCCGAGATCTCGCGGGTGGGCGGCGGAGCGGCCCCGGATGCCGGAATCCCGACCCGTTGCCTCGCGCTCGCCTGCGAAGGCGATTCCGCAGAGGCGATCCGTCGCCGCCTGCTCGCCGGCGATCCACCGGTCGCCGTCCGAGTGCGGGACGAACGGATCCTGCTCGACCCCCGGACCCTGCTCGAGGACGAGCTCGACGAGCTGGAAATCGTCCTTCAGGAACTGGTAGCTACCATTCCGGGGCAGCGATGAGAGAGTCACGAGCCGAGCCGGTCGTTCGGGTGGATCTGAACGGCGAACCGCGGGCCCTGCCCGCCCCGGCCTCGGTGCGTAGCGCCCTCGAAACGCTGGGGCTCGGGAGCCGGCCGGTCGCGGTCGAGCTGAACGGACGCCTGGTGCGAAAGAGAAACCACGAGGAAACGCCGATCCGCGAAGGCGACCGCGTGGAAATCGTGACCTTCGTCGGTGGTGGCTGACTCCCTTCCGCAGGACGCGCCCCTCACCATCGCGGGGCGCGCTTTCGGATCGAGGCTGATCCTCGGCACCGGCAAATACAGCTCGAACGAGCTGATGCAGGAGTGCCACGAGGCCTCCGGGTGCGAGATGGTGACGGTGGCGGTGCGCCGGGTGGACCTCGCGGCGAGCGGAACCCTGCTGGATTTCATCCCCCGCGACCGGCTGACCCTGCTCCCCAACACCGCCGACTGCTTCACCGCGGACGAAGCGGTGCGCGCCGCCCGGCTGGGGCGGGAGGCCGGCCTCTCCTCGTGGGTCAAGCTGGAAGTGATCGGGGACCGCAAGACGCTCTATCCCGATAACGAAGAGCTCCTCAAGGCCACCCGCGAGCTGGTCGCCGAGGGGTTCGTGGTCCTCCCCTATACGAACGATGACGTGGTGGTCGCGAAAAAGCTCGAGGATGCCGGCGCGGCAGCGGTGATGCCGCTCGGCGCTCCGATCGGCTCCGGGCTCGGGATCCGGAACCGGAACAACATCACGCTCATCCGCGAAGCCGTCTCGGTTCCGGTGATCGTGGATGCCGGCGTCGGGACCGCTTCGGATGTCGCGATCGCGATGGAGCTCGGGGCCGACGGGGTGCTGCTGAACACTGCGGTCGCCGCGGCGGAGAACCCGGTCGCCATGGCGCTCGCCATGCGCCGGGGTGTCGAGGCGGGACGCCTGTCCTTCCTCGCCGGCCGGATGCCGCGGCGTCGTTACGCCACCGCCTCCTCGCCGCCCGCCGACGCGCCCCTCGCCTGACTCGAGAAGCCGGTGGCAGAAAAAACCCCGGCCGAGCAGGCGGAAGCCGCCGAAAAGCGGCGGGCGCGACGCATCTCTCGCGCTCTCGTGAAGGAGTACCCGGAGGCAGAATGCGCGCTGACGCACGAATCGGCCCTTCAGCTCCTCATGGCCACCATCCTTTCGGCGCAGTGCACCGACCGCCGGGTGAACATGGTCACCCCGGCTCTTTTCGCGCGGTATCCGGATGCTTCCGCCTTCGCCGAGGCAAACCCGGAGGAGCTGGAGAACCTGATCCACTCCACCGGCTTCTTCCGGAACAAGGCGCGTTCCATCGTGGGGGCCGCCCGGCGCATCCGCGACCATTTCGGCGGAGAGGTTCCGGACCGGATGGAGGATCTGCTCACCCTCCCCGGCGTGGCGCGGAAAACCGCGAACGTGGTGCTCGGGGTCTGGTTCAAGAAGGCCGAGGGCGTGGTGGTGGACACCCACGTCTTCCGGATCGCGCACCGGCTGGGGCTCGCCCCGAAGAAGAACCCGGCCCGCACCGAGACCCAACTGATGGCGCTGCTGCCCCGCTCTCACTGGGTGGGGTTCAGCCACCGGGTGATCCTCCACGGCCGGAGCGTCTGCCCGGCCCGAAAGCCTCGCTGCGAGGAATGCCCGCTCCTCGCTGACTGCCCGCGCTACGGCGTGGAAGACACCTGATGCGGCTTGGCCTCTATCTGGGCTTTCTCGGAGCCGGCATGGACCCGGTCCGATCGGCGATCCGGGCGGAAGCCGCCGGCTTCGATTCGGTGTGGGTGGCGGAGGCCTGGGGTGCCGACGCGGTCTCGGTGCTCGGGTTCATCGGCGCGAAGACGGAGCGCATCGCCCTCGGAACCTCGATCCTGCCGGTGGGCTCGCGGACTCCGGCGCTGCTCGCCCAGACCGCCGCGACCTTCGACCACCTGAGCGGCGGCCGGTTCCTTCTCGGGCTCGGCGTTTCGGGCCCGCAGGTGATGGAGGGGTGGCACGGGGTTCCGTTCGCCGAGCCCGGAGTCCGGCTGCGGGAGGCGGTCGAGATCGTCCGCCGGGCGCTCGCCCGCGAGGCACCGCTCGCCTACGCGGGCCGCCACCACCAGCTCCCGCTCGAAGGCGGGACCGGCCTCGGCAAGCCGCTGAAGCTGCGCTTACCTGCCCCGGAGCGCGAGATGCCGATCTACCTTGCGACCATCGGCCCCCAAAACACCGAACTGACCGCGCGGATCGCCGACGGATGGCTTCCCTTCCTGTTTTCGCCCGAACGCTGCGCCGAAGTCTTCGGCCCGGCGCTCGAACGCGGACGGGCGGCCCGCGAAATCCCGGGGCCGCTCGACATCGCTCCGCTGGTCTCCGGCGCGATCGGCGAGGACCTCGACGCGCTCCGCGACCGGATGCGGCCGAACATCGCGCTCTACGTGGGAGGGATGGGCGCCCGGCAGAAGAACTTCTACCGCGATCTGGTGGATCGCTACGGATTCCCCGAGGAAGCCCGCCGCATCCAGGAGCTCTTCCTCGACGGACACCGGAAGGAGGCGGAAGCGGCGGTCCCCGACCGGCTGGTGGACGAAGTCAGCCTGGTCGGCCCGCCCTCCCGCATCGCCGAACGGGTCGCGGCCCACCAGGAAGCCGGGGTCACGACCCTGATCGTCTCGCTCCCCCCGGACGACGAGGGGGCGCCGAACCCGAAGGATCTGGAGACCCTCCGCCGCCTCTGCTCCTGACCCCGGCGGACAGGCGGAAGGCCGGGCGGAGGTTCAGAGCTCCCGCGATGTCGGCGATCGTCCGGAGCGTGAGGTTGCGTCCGCCGCTCAGCACCTGCGTCACGAATCCGGGAGTCCGGCCCAATCGCCGCGCCAGCTCGGCCTTGGTGATCCCGCGGTCGTCGAGAGCCTTCGCCAGCTCTTCTGTCACGCCGAGAATCAGTTCTTCCTGAGCGACCAGGCGCTCGAAGTCCGGGCCGCGCCTGGTCAGGATGGATTCGTGGATGGCTCCCTCAGTGGAGGGTGTCGCGGCGGTTCCGGAACTCGCGTTCGTAGCGGTCGAAGCGGGCGCGGCGGCGGCGCAGGGCCAGCCGGCTCCAGAACTTCCGGAGCGGGTCGGGCCGGCCCATGAGCAGGCGCATCCGGATCAGCAGCAGGTATCCGGCGACCAGCCCCCCGAGGTGGGCGATGTGGGACACGCCGTCGCTGGTGGCCGAGAGCGAGCTCGCGAGCGAAATGAAGCCGAGCGCCACGACCAGGTGGCTCGCCCGCATCGGCAGGACGAAGAACACGAAAACACGGGTGTCCGGGAAGAGCAGCCCGAACGCGAGGAGCAGGCCGTACGCCGCCCCGGATGCCCCGATGTGGCTCGCGTGGAAGAACGCCGGGATCGGCAGCAGGGTGAAAAGGCCGGCACCCACCCCGCACAGCAGGTAATAGCGAAGAAAGCGGCGGGAGCCCCAGATCCCTTCGAGGGGGCCGCCGAACATGTAGAGAACCAGCATGTTCAGCAGCAGGTGGCCGAGGCTGCCGTGGAGGAAGACGTAGGTGAGCAGCCGCCACGCCTCGAGCCGCAGCACGGAGGGCGGATGGAGCGCGAAGACAGCGGTCAGCACCGGGGCGATGAGCTGGGCGAGAAAGATGCCGCAGGTGATGAAGATCAGCCGCTTCACCATCGGGGTCATGGCGGCGAGGCCGTAGCCGGAGTTCGAGATCACGAAGCGCGGGAGGCGAGCGGGCCGGTCTTCTCGTTTCGGAGCAGCTCGCGCAGGAACTCGCCGGTGCGGCTGCCGGGGATCTCCGCCACTTCTTCGGGGCTGCCGCTCGCCACCAGCCGGCCTCCTTCGGCACCGCCGTCGGGGCCGATATCGATGATGTGGTCCACCGTCTTGATGACATCGAGGTTGTGTTCGATCACGACGACGGTGTTTCCCGCCTCCACGAGACGCTGCAGCACGTCGAGCAGGCGGCGGATATCCTCGAAGTGGAGCCCGGTGGTGGGTTCGTCGAGGATGTAGAGAGTTCCACCGGTCGCCCGTTTCGCCAGTTCGCGGGACAGCTTCACCCGCTGCGCTTCGCCCCCGGAGAGCGTCGGGGAAGGCTGGCCGAGACGGATGTAGCCGAGCCCCACGTCTTCGAGGGTCCGGAGGATGCGGAGGATTCCGGGCTGGGACGCAAAGGTCTCGATGGCTTCGCTCACCGTCAGGTCCAGAACCTCGGCGATGGAAAGCCCCCGGTAGCGCACCGTCAGGGTCTGGTCGTTGAACCGCTTGCCACCACAGACCTCGCACGGGACGAACACGTCGGCGAGGAAGTGCATTTCCACCCGGATGACCCCGTCCCCCTGGCAATGCTCGCAGCGGCCCCCCGCCACGTTGAAGGAAAACCGCCCCGGTTTGTATCCCTGCGCCTTCGCCGCCGGAAGGACCGCGAAGAGCTGGCGGATGCCGTCGAAGACCTTGGTGTAGGTGGCCGGGTTGGAGCGCGGCGTACGCCCGATCGGAGACTGGTCGATATCCACCACCCGGTCCACCTGCCCGATCCCCTCGATCCGCTCGTGGGGCCCCACGGCGCGTTCCGAGCGATGGAGAGCGCGGGCGAGCGCCGGATACAGCACTTCATAGACCAGCGAGCTCTTGCCCGCTCCCGAAACTCCGGTGACCCCGACGAACGTGCCAAGCGGGAACTCGGCATCGAGGTTCTTGAGGTTGTTGGCGCGGGCACCGACGATGCGGATGCTTCGGGTGGAGGCACGCCGGACCCTCGGTGCCTTGATTTCCCTGCGCCCCGCGAGGTAGTCCCCGGTCAGCGACCGCGGGCTCTGGCGGATCGCCTCGGGGTCGCCCTCCGCCACCACCTCTCCCCCATGGATTCCGGCCCCGGGGCCGAAGTCCACGATGTGGTCGGCCGCTTCGATGGTCTCCCGGTCGTGTTCGACCACGACCACCGAGTTGCCGATATCCCGCAGGCGACGGAGCGCTTCGAGCAGCTTGCTGTTGTCGCGGGCGTGGAGTCCGATGGAAGGCTCGTCGAGGATGTAGATGACCCCGGTCAGCTCGGAGCCGATCTGGCTGGCGAGCCGGATTCTTTGGGACTCGCCCCCCGAGAGGCTCGGTGCCAGCCGGTCGAGCGAGAGGTAGCCGAGCCCCACGTCGGCGAGGAATCGGAGCCGGGCGCGGATTTCCTTCAGGAGCTCTTCGCCGATCACGAGCGAGGCCCCGTCGAGATCCAGCCCGGAGACGAAGCCGAGGGCATCCGCGATGGAAAGCGACGAGAGCTCGGCGATGGTCCGGCCCCCGATCCGCACCGCGAGGGCCTCCGGGCGAAGACGGGTTCCCGCACAGCTTCGGCAGGAGCGCTGCGAGAGGTATCCCGAGTAGTACCGCCGGGCCCGATCCGAGGTGGTCTCCTTCAGCCGGCGGGCGAGCATCGGCAGGACTCCCTCCCACTTGCTCTCCCAGCGAAGCGTCTTGTGGACCACCGGGATGCGCCGGCTCCCCGCCCCGCGCAGGAGGATTTCGCGTTTCTTCGCGGCGAGCCGCTGCCACGGCGCATCCAGCGGAATGGAGAAGTGCTTCGCGACCGCGCGAACCCGCGACGGCTCCCAGCCGGTCTTGGTCGCGAGCCGGCCCCACGGGGAGACCGCTCCCTCGTTGATGCTGAGCGCCGGGTCGGGAACCACCCGCTCTTCGTCCATCTCGTTCCGGAAGCCGAGACCGTTGCAGTCGGGGCACATCCCCTGGGGGCTGTTGAAGGAGAACAACTGGGGGGTCAGCTCCGGAAAGCCGACCCCGCAATCCGGGCAGCCGTTCTTCTCCGAGAAGAGCCGGTCTTCTCCCCCTTCGACATGGACCAGCAGGAGCCCGTCCCCTTCCTTGAGGGCGGTCTCCACCGAATCGTGCACCCGGCTCCGCCAGTCCGGATCGTCCGTGTCCTTCATGCGGAGCCGGTCCACGACGATCTCGACGGTGTGCTTCTTCCGCTTGTCGAGCGCTTCCACCTCTTCGACCAGCTTCACCTCGCCGTCTATCCGCGCCCGGCTGTAGCCGCGTTGCAGCACCGATTCCAGCAGACCGCGCCACTCCCCCTTCCGGTTCACCACCACCGGGGCGAGGACGAGAAACCGGGTGCCGGGAGGAAGCTCCGCGATTTCGTCCACGATTTCCTGGGCGCTCTGCGGACGCACCGGCCGGTCGCAGCGGGGGCAGTGGGCGACACCGATGCGGGCGAACAGCACCCGGAGGTAATCCGATATCTCGGTGATCGTGCCGACCGTCGAGCGCGGGTTGTGGCTCGCCGATTTCTGGTCCACCGAGATGGTGGGAGAGAGCCCCTGGATGGTGTCGTACACCGGCTTGTCCATCTGGCCGAGGAACTGGCGCGCGTAGCTCGAAAGCGACTCGACGTAGCGCCGTTGCCCCTCGGCGTAGAGCGTGTCGAGGGCGAGCGAGGACTTGCCGGAGCCCGAGACCCCGGAAAAGACCACCAGTTGCTTCTTCGGGATACCGACGGTGATGTTCTTGAGGTTGTGCTGCCGGGCCCCCCGGACCACGACACGATCGGATTTCATCGGTGCGGGGAGGCTAGCAGGCTGTCGAGGCCATAGACTCCCGCCCCTCCGGAGGCCCCGCCGAGTCCATGTCCGATACCCCACAGCCTGGCTACGACCAGCCGCTCTTCGTCCAGCCGTTCGACCACCGTGGCAGCTTCATCCGCTCGTTCTTCAAGGCTTCGGGGACTCCCGCCATCGATCCGGAAACCGATCGCTTCACTCCGGTTTCGGCAGCCAAGGCGCTGATCTACCGGGGGCTTCTGCGCGCCATCGAGGACGGTGTCCCGAAAGAGCAGGTAGGGATCCTGGTGGATGCCCAGTTCGGCGCGCCCATCCTCGCCGACGCACAGCGCCGCGGCATTCCCCGAGCGGTCTGCATCGAAAAGAGCGGCCAGGAGGTCTTCGACTTCGAGTACGGAGTGAGCTGGGTGACCCATATCCGCTTCGTCCGTCCGGACATGGTCAAGGTGCTGGTCCGGCTCCACCCGGACGACCCGGAAGAGACGCTGATGGTGCAGCTCGCCCGTCTGAAGCTGGTTTCCGACTACCTGCGGGGCCCCGAGCGGCGGCTGTTCCTGTTCGAGCTGCTGGTTCCCGCCACCACCGAGGCCGACCGGGAAGCGGGCGATGCCTACGACCGGGAGGTTCGCCCCGGCCACATGGAGCGCGCCATCCGCCGGATCCAGGATTTCGGCATCGAGCCGGACATCTGGAAGCTCGAAGGCGTGGACCGGCGGTCCGATGCCGAGCGGGTCGCGGAAGCCGTCCGGCGCGGCGCGCATCGGTCGAAGGTCGGCTGCATCCTGCTCGGACGCGGGTCCGATGCCGGCAAGGTGCGCGAATGGCTCCAGGTCGCCGCCCCGGTCTCCGGGTTCATCGGCTTCGCGGTGGGCCGCACCAACTTCCGCGAGCCGCTCGCCGACCACCTCGCCGGGCGCATCGGCGAAGAGGAGGCGATCAGCCGGATCGCCACCAACTACCGGGGCTGCGTGGACGCCTGGAAGGCGGCCGGAAACTAACGACCCCAGGCGTAGAGCGGGCGGGCGAAGTAGCAGGGCCCGCCGAACCCCCATGGCGTGTATTGCTGTAGCTGTACCTTTCGCCGACCGACATCGCCCGCGCCGTCTCCTCCGGATAGGTGTCGAGCAGGTTCCGGGCACCGAGCGCGAACGAGACACCGCCCGCGGCTCCGAAGTTGGCTTCGAGGTCAAAGATGGCTCGGCCGTCGAAGAATCCCTGCTCGATGCCGCCCGAGCGGCGACAAACAAGCCCGCCCTCATCCCCCATCCGCTACGATGCGGCCGGCCCCGTTGTGCTTCGTGACGGGTTGGAGAGGGGTGAAATCATGGTGCATGTTCTCGATGTCGCCGCGTACATCCTGGAA
The DNA here is from genome assembly GCA_965215615.1 of Vicinamibacteria bacterium. GTDB lineage: Bacteria > Acidobacteriota > Vicinamibacteria > Marinacidobacterales > Marinacidobacteraceae > CBDATA01. The sequence goes on from OZ244068.1 coordinate 403,685, forward strand.
AAACACGGCGAGATGACGACCTGGAAGCTCCAGAAGCTGGTCTATTACTCGCAGGCGTGGTCCACGGTCTGGGACGACGACCAGCTTTTCCCGGAAGAGATCGAGGCGTGGGCCAATGGACCGGTGGTTCGGGCGCTGTGGGAGCAGCACCGACAGCAGTTCCGGCTGTCTTCGATCGCCGGCGGTGACGGAAGGAAGCTCACCCCCGAGCAGGCCGAGACGGTGGATGCGGTCCTGGAGTACTACGGCGACAAGTCGTCCCAGTGGCTCAGCGACCTGACGCACATGGAGGACCCGTGGCGACGGGCGCGAGAAGGCGTTCCTGAGGGAGAGAGAAGCAACAAGGTCATCCCGAAACAGAATCTGGCGGAGTACTACGGCGGCCTTCCGGGCTGATGACCGCCCAAAAGCGACCGAAAAGACGATCGGGGCGGGGACTGGATCGGAGGCAGGTCCGCCAGGTTGGCGATCCGGACGCTGGTCAGACGCTCGTCAGACGCTCGTTTGGGGCCTCCGCCGATTGGATATCGATGGCCCGTGGGCGAAAACCCGAGGCACCAACAACCATGCGGTCGCCGTGGAGCACCTCTGCGCGAAAGCACGCAAACGGCTGCGTGAAGTCAGTCAGGATGACCTTGACCAACTTTTTTCACTCCGTCTGAGCGGAGCAAAGCGGATCTATGGAATTCGGGCGAGCCGAATCTTCCACCTCCTCTGGTACGACCCGAACCATGAGGTGTACTCGATGCAATCTCGCTGACGACCGTCAGCCGTCGCAGAGCACGATGAGGACGAGATCGTTGTCCTCCATGTACTGAACTTCGTAGCCGCAGGCTCCCGCGGTGCCGTCGAATTTCCCGGTCCCCCCGCGAGTCGAAACACCCCGCGCCCTCCGCCACCGGTCTCGGTACGCTCGGGCAGATTCACAGTGGCGTACTCATGGTTCGCAACGAAGACGAGATGGAAGCCGATGTCCCGGGCGACGGAAGCCGCCGGAATGACGAGAACGAGGGAGAGAAGGACGAGAACGAAGCGCGTCATGACGGAGCCTCCGGCTCGGCATTGTCACCACCGAAGGAGGGAGCGCGGTCAGGCGACGAGCGGCAGAGATTTTTCGGACAACCGGGCGTAGCGACTGTAAACCCGCATCCCCGGCCCGATGGCCGCCTGCGCGAGGTCCACGGGGGCGATGTTCCCGGACTGAAGCAACCGCAGCGCCGGCGGAAGCTCCTCCCGGAGCGCCGCCGCGAACTCCCGCCGCGACGCAAGGGGAGCATCAGGGTCGCGCGGCCGGCAGACGAGGACGATGGAGGAGGCGAGCGCGTTGGTGCCGACGCTGATCATCCGGCCAGGCCGCTCGGTCCGAAGCGGCCAGGTTCCCCCGATTCCAAGTCCCGACCGAAGTACCGCATCGAGGAAGGTCTCCCAACCCGTACTGGTGGTTCCGGTGTCGCCCTTCGTCTCGGACTGTTTGAAGGCGTAGTAGATGGTGACCGGCGAATCCGGATGGGCCTGCTCGGCCAGTCGCCCCATCGCCCGAGTCATCCCTTCAAGAAAGAACGCTTCGGCCTTGTCGCGGCTGCCGTGGCGGTACGGTGTGGCGACGAGTTCTTCGGCCTTCGGGACTGCCAGCGTGGCGAAGAGATCGGGGAAGACGGGACGCAGCGTCCGGCGCAGCCAGACGTAGAAAAAGTCGGAAAGGTCCGCGTAGCCGACGTTGTCGTAATACGGCGGATCGGTGGAAGCCACAGTACTGACCCCAAGGCGGCCCCGAGATGCGTCCGCTTGGTGGCAATGCGCGGTTCCGGTTGCTGGGTAGCAGTCAGCGGCTTTGTGAACCCACCTCAGACACGCTCCGGCAAAATTTCCGGACGAACCGCTGAAGGGATTGGCCTCCGTATAGTCCCAAGTCATTGGGATCGCGTGGCGCACGAAGGTGTGGCAGACCGCCTGCAAGCCGCTCAGCCAGGTCGCGATTGACGACCAAAAGTCAGATGCCCGGCTGGTCGCCAGGCCGAGATACAGGGCAACCGCCTCGGCATACGCGGCGGCCCCGGTTCCGCCGTCCCGGAGCGGCCGGTCGTCCTCGGGAAGCCCACTCGCGTCGCTTCGCACCCGCTCCATCGCCTCGCCGACCAGGTCGGAGAAAGTGGTGAGCGCGACGAGTTGGCGCGGGGTAAACAGGTCACCGAACGTTGTCAGCCCATAAAGCGGAGTCTTGAAGTCGCGAGGATTGCGTGGCAACTCCATGTCCGGCACCCAGCTCGGATGGGCACCAGTGGCCGCAGTCTCGTGCTCCCGCATCGGACTTAGATAAACCCGCTCCCGGTCCCCTTCCGCGACGATGGCCATAAGTCGCGAGCCCATTCGTCCAGCCGCCCCTTCGGCTCTCACGAACTTGAACGGCATCGGTGCCCCCGAAAGCAGACACCGGAACGGACTCCCGCTGCCCCCGGCTTTCGTGCCCTGCTTCGCTTCCGGCGGCGGAGTTCCCCGTCGCACCCGGAACCGGTACTCCCGACCTTCCACCTCCGGCTCCACCCACGCCTGCTTCCCCGCCTTGCTCGACAGCACGAAACTCGACGCGAGCGGCACCTCCACCCCCGCGAACGCCGGGTTCGGGCTCGGGACCGTCCGCGCCCAGAGCCACGCGATCACCGTCAGTTCCCGGCCTTCGTACTTCCGGAGGTCGGGGCGTTCCTGCGCCATCTCTTTCGTGATCCGGACCTTCGGATAGAGGCTCCCGATGCGGCGCTCCGCCTCTTCGCGCATCCAGTTGCCGTAGTAGCGGACATCCTCGGCGAGCCCCGCCGCGCCCTTCCATCTTCCTCCGCCGTGTCCCCCCAAATGACCTCTCGCCTCCGGGTTGACCGGCGGCCTCCCCGCGAAGCGCGGGGGGATCTCGATCATCGCCTTGTTGATGAGAACCGCGACCGGGTTCAGGTCGCTCGCGTGGGCTTCGAGACCGAGCCGCTGGGCTTCGAGCGGGATCGCCCCGCCGCCCGCGAACGGATCGTGGAAGGCCGGGAGCTTCTCCGGGTCGAAGAGCTCCGCCGCCTGCGGGTGGTCGGCGTTATCGGCGCAGGTCCGCCGCCACGACTCCCGGATCTCCGCCCGCGCCCGTTCGAGCAACGGCTCGTTGGCCGTGTATCACCGGAACGAACAGCATCAGCCGTCGCAGTTCACACCTTCGCAGCCAATTCTCGAGCGAACGTCAAGAGCTCCGCGAAGGCTGGGGTGCCAGCATCCCATACACCCTGCTCGGCACCCTCTCCCACCCGCGATGTGGGATCGTCCATGGCTGCGAGGTACGCGTGGACGAAGGCCTTGTCCTCATTTCGGATTCGGGCAGTGTCCTCTTCGCCCAGGCAATCCAGATATCTCGACGCACCTCGCGACACCGTCGCCGGAAACCGACTTCCGGCAAAGAGTCTCGATGGCACCCGGCGAGCTTCCATCCGGAACGATGAACACTCCGACAGCCGGAATAGCCGCCGAAAATCCGGCGTGGCGGGACGGCGGCTCGAATCCGGCCCTTTGGAGGCTTCCGCAAACGCTCGCAAAAGCGGCAGCGGCATCCCGGTCCGCATCCCGAATCACACCGATCGCCTGTAGCCCCGTCCCACCCCGAGCCGCGTTCCGGATCGCCACGAGCCTCTCGGGAAATCTGTCCCTTCCACCGGCTTCGATCACCTGTACTTCGTCGAGCTCACGAGCCAACAGGGCGCTGAGGAATCGCACCTCGTCCTGCCCCTCCACCAAGAGCAGGCGATCCGACCGGAGCTTCAGCCTACCGACCCGCTTCATCGAATTTCCAGATTCAGCTCCCGGGCACCAAGCAGGGAGTCGCCGGCGTAGGTGACCACTTCCACCGAAGCGGTCTCGTCTCGCCGGTGAATCTTGTGAATCGCGAGGTCATCCGGCGCATCCTCGTACGCATCCATCGCGGCCCGGAGGCACTCGTCGCTGTGAGTGGTTGCAATCAACTGCACATCGGACTGATGCGCGGACTGGCGCAAATGCGCCCAGACATCCCGGAGGACCGAATGATGGAATCCGTTCCCGACCTCGTCCACGAACAGCGCGCCACCATGAGCCGCGGACACGTTGACAAACAGATGAGCCAGTCGAACCGCGCCGCCTCCCAGATCACCCAAGCGCAACTGCATTCCATCATCCGTAACCGCCGAAAGGTACGACTGATCGGATTCATCCACGAGGATCTCGACTTCCACGACACTCGGCCGAACCAGATGGATCGCTCGAAGAAACCTCTCCTTACCCCCGGATTTGACCAAGTCTGAATATCGCTTCAGGAATTCGGTCGTCGGCTCCTGGTGATGGTGAACGCTGATGATGCTGTTGGGCCGACCTGCGATCCGCTCCGTTCCCTGGTGGAGGACGATGCCCCCGGTGGTCGCTTGCGCCGACCTGCATTCTTCGGGCTCCTCACTCTCGTCCAGAAAAGCCTTTATCTGGCCCACAACCGGCGCTCCGAACACGCTTCCGACATCCGGGGCCGGATTCGCTCCGTTCGTTTCCGCCACGCTCTCGTACACGAGTCGCACGCCGCATTCGGCATCCCGCTCGGTTCCCCTGAGTTCCAAGGCTCCAGAAGCTAGCGGCGCAATCGGGTTGAGGACCGGGCGCGAGGTTCGCTGCACGTTGGGGTTCCAGAGGAGTGCCGAGTTGTGGCGGCCGGTCAGCAACCACATGGCTTCGAGAACCGCGGTTTTCCCGACTCCGTTTCCGCCGACGATCAGGTTCGTGCGCGCCAGGTGGTCGAAGGAAATCCCTCCGATCCCGCGATAGCAAACCGCCTCGAAGTGGCCCAGAAAGGACATTCGCGTATCTCCTCGCCCCGAGTCTATCGCCGGGCCGGATCACCCTCGAAGAGGTAGATGCAGAGGTTGGCATCGAGGTACGTGCGGCGACCCAGCCGCAGCCCCGATGCGGTCACTCGGCCCGGCCGGCCTCGATCTCCGCGTCTATTTCGGTGGCCGATTTGTAGAGCCCGGAAGCGGCACCGACAAGTTCAGACCACGTGTAGGTGCGGCCCCGGTCGCGAACCTCCTGGGCCGTGATGAGGATCCGATTCCTGTCGGCGGAAAAGCGCAGCACGTCGCCCTCCCGGAGGCCGGCGGCGGCCACCACCTTCGCGGGCAGCGTGATCTGGTTCCTTGAGCGAAGCCGGGCTGTGTGCTCCGGTTTTTCTGGCATCACCAGAGGATTTCCTCCGTGGGATCCACCACCGTCAGGAACGGGAAGCGCCGAAAGCCCCGGTCGCGGGTGCAGATCCGGCTGATCCCGTGTTCCCGCATCAGGACGGCGATGTGCACGTCATGCATGACGCTGCCGCGCAGATCGGGCATCTCCTTGAGCGTCTGCGCCAGCACCGAGGCGTGGCGCGAGGTTGCGACGAGCGGCTCGAAACCACCCGAAGCCATCAGGTCGTCCAGGAAACCGAGCGCTCCCTCCGTGGTCCAGGGCGATGGAAGTCCGTGCGCATGCGTCGCCACCCGCAGGAACTCGTAGCAGACACTCCAGGGGAGAAAGGCGGGGGCTCCGTTCCTTCTGCCCCGGAAGAGTCGCCTTTGACAGACCTCGTGAAACGGGGAATCGCGGTTCGCGGCATCGAGCAGGATGTTCGTGTCGAAGACCACGGACTATTCGCTGGATTCGTTCCGCCGCTTGAAGCCGTAGAGCCGGGCATCGCGCTCCTCGTCGAGCTTTTCGATTGCATCGCGGTCGGTGATGTCGATCAGAAACCCGCCACCGTGCCAGGACGGTAGGGGAGGCAGCTCCTTGTTCGCTTCGGCCTGTTCGGTCTCCGCGAGGATGCGCCGGAGGCCGGCTTCGACGAGCGAAGACATGGTCACCCGTCGTCGCGCCGCTTCCTCGCGCAGTTGCTGCATCAGGGGATCCGGAATGTTCAGGGTCGTCTTCATATGGCAAACCTTACCCATATGGCTAGCCATACAGCAAATCCGGGAGTCCTCTTCGAAGTGTTCCGCAGCCGCGCGAGCCACTGGAAACCGCGGACGCTCGCCGTCAACCGGTCGTACCCCCGCACCCGGATCCTTCCGTGGTTTCGGGGGCGTCCGGTAGCCGCGATCACCCGCGGCGAAATCGAGCGCTGGTTCGCGTCGCTCCACGAAAGGGGACAGTCCGACGACTTCCTCGGCGCGCTACTTGCCGATCGTTACCTGAACGTGCCGCAACGCGTCTGCCGGCCGAAGGATCTGGATCCCGCGATGGGGATGATGTTCCAGAACGCCCTTGTCTCCGGTGACAAGGATGTCGGCATCGGCTGCGACCGCCGTCGCTATCACGAAGTCGTCGTCCGGATCCGATTTTACAACTGGTTCGATGGTGTCCAGGCAAACGACCTGCGTTGCGAGGCGATAGCGAAGCGTCAGATCCACGGAGGCACTGCCACGCACGTCGAGCAGGTGGGCGAACTTCCCACGTCGCAGGACTCCCGCAAGTTCCAGAAGAAGTCGTTCGCTGCTGAAGAGACGCACTTCCTCACGCTCTCCAAGCAGGAACAATTCCCGCGGAACCCCATGAGTGATCAGCGCCGAAACGACGACGTTCGTGTCAAGAACCAGCCGCACGCTCGCGCATCTCCGCACGCACAGCCCTTACTTCTTCCTGAATTTCTTCCAACGTGGGCGGAGGTTCCTTGGGGGCGAGCAATCGGTCGGCCGTGCGAATGACATCCCTGACCATGTAGCGCCGGAGGCTGTCCCGGAGGATGGTTGCCATGTCCTCGGCGGCCTCGGGAGCGAGGAGACCGGCATCCCTGAAGTCGTTAGCCAGATCGTCGGGAACAGCGAGAGTGAATTTGGTCACGGGGCACACGGCAGGGTTCAACCCGACCGGTGTCTCACTCTAGCACCCGGCTCGGCCCCGCTCACCGACTTCCTGAGCGGTGATGACGATGCGATCGGCTGTCGTCTTCCTATGGCGAACCCTATCCGTATGGCAAAACCGGACATCCTCTTCGAAATGTTCGCCGCCGAGGTGTTCCGCAGCCGCGCGAATCGCTGGAAGCCGGGAACACTCGCCGTCAACCGGTCCTATTTCCGCACCCGCATTCTTCCGTGGTTTCGGGGGCGTCCGGTAGCCGCGATCACCCGCGGCGAAATCGAGCGCTGGTTCGCGTCGCTCCACGAAACCCCGGCCGCCGCGAACCGCTCGCTGCCGATCCTTTCGGGGATCCTCCGCGAGGCCGAAGTCTTCGGACACCGCCCGGCCGACTCCAACCCGTGCGTCGGGCTCAGGCGGTACCGGGAGCAGGCGCGGGAGCGGTTCCTCTCGCTCGCCGAGGCCCATCGGCTCGGGGCCGCGCTCGACCGCCGGCAGAAATCCGCGCCCATTCCGACCGCCGCGATCCGGCTGTTGCTGTTGACCGGCTGCCGCCAGGGAGAGGTCCGCGCTATCGAGTGGCGCGACTACCGCGAGGGGAAGCTCTACCTGCGCGACAGCAAATCCGGGCCGCGCACCGTCTGGCTCTCGTCCCATGCGCGCAAGGTGCTCGACCGGCTCCCGCGAAGCTCTCGGTGGGTCTTGCCAGGTCCGCTGCGGGCGGCGACGCTCGACCGGTTCTGGCGGAGCCTCCGCATCGAGGCGGGCATCCCGGACGTGCGGCTTCACGACCTGCGCCACAGCTACGCGAGCTTCGCGCTGCGGGGTGGAGAGTCGCTGCCCACCATCGGCCGCCTGCTCGGGCACCGGAACCCGGAGACCACGCTCCGGTACGCGCACGCCGCCGACGGAATGCTCCGGGAAGCAGTCGAGGCAGTGGGCGCGGATCTGAATGTCCGGTGAAGACGGTGCCGACGTTCGGCGCGTTCGTGGCGGGTGCCTGGCGGGAGGCGTGCCACGAGCGGACCCGGCCGTCCACCCGGACCCGCGTGGAGGGCCTGCTGCGGACGCAACTGCTCCCCCACTTCGGGGACATCCCGCTGGACCGGATTTTCCCGCTCGCGGTGCGGCGCTGGTTCGAGGAATACAGCCGGGTCGCGCCCGCCGGGGCGAACCGCGCCCTCGACGTGCTCCGCCAGATTTTCAACTTCGGGATCGCGAGCGGCCATCTCGCGGCCAACCCCGCCCGAAGCCTCCGGCGGAACCCCCGCCCCGGCCAGACCCGGTTCCTGTCCCGGCCGGAAATCCGGCGGCTCCATGCCGCGCTCGATGCCCACCGCGGACGCGGGTCCGGCGAACAACAGGTGGAGATCATCCGGCTGCTTCTGCTGACCGGATGCCGGAAGGGCGAGATCGCGGGGCTCCGCTGGTCCGAAGTGGGCGAGGACGCGCTCCACCTGACCGATTCCAAGACCGGCCCCCGCCGGGTGCTGCTGAACGCCGCCGCCCGGAGAATTCTGGACCGCCAGCCCCGGACCGGGAGCGTCTGGGTCTTCCCGTCGCGGTCGGATCCGTCGCGGCCGCGGCCCCTCGAACTCTCGCTCTGGCGGAAGGTCCGCCGGGAAGCGGGCATCCCGGATGTTCGCCTCCACGATCTGCGGCATACCTTCGCGAGCCACGCGGTGATGCGGGGCGCGCCGCTGCCGGTGGTGTCCCGGCTGCTCGGGCACAGCAAGCCGCGGATGACCCTTCGCTACGCGCACGTCAGCGACCGGGAGACGGAAGCGGCGGCGGAGCGGGTTGGCCGGGCCATCGCGGCGGCGCTCGCGGGCAAGACGAAGCAGGAATCGCGAAGCGTCCGCGCTCGCGAACTCAGCCCTGAAATACTCGACCGGCTCGATGGCGGCCCGCTGTTCGTGACCCGGGACGGCCGGCGGGTGGCGGTGCTTTCGAGCGTGGCCGACTGGCGGAAGCGGGTCGAGGTGGACCGGAGTCCGACGGGATGATCCGAAACGGCTACGCTGGTCGCGGGAATCTCAAGGTGGCTCAGAAAACTGCGTCCCGCACCGAACACACCCACCTGGGGTCCGTGGAAACCATGGTGCTCACCAAGGACGAGGCATTGCGCTTCCTGCGTGCTCTGGCCAATCCACCGCGACCGAACGATCGCCTTCGCGCGGCGCTGGAAGAGCATTCCCGCCGCGTCGTTTCGCGCTGACCGGCCCCGAAGCAGCGGATAGCCTCGCCCCACAGCGGCGCGGTACCCCTGAGGGATGGCGAATATCGGCACCATCGAAGTGGCACGCGTGCCTGCGGCTCCTCGATCAACCGCTCGCCCGGCGAGCCTGGAGAGAGCCAGCTCGAATCCCTCCTTTGGTGTGCATTCGAGTCGGATCCTCTCGAAGATGGAATGGATCATCCGGCAGATCGAATCCTCGCCGAGAGCCTGAAAAAAGACACCGCGATTCCGGTTCTCGGGTGGATCGGCGAGTGGTGCACAGACATCGCGGAGCCCACATTTGCGGCATCCGTACTGCAATGCGTGGCACGGCAGCCGCGTCCTGGCGTACGGAACTCGTAAGGCGAGGTCTCGCAACATCACAGGTTGAAATCCGGGACGCAGCGGCGAAGGCTGCCGATTCCTGGAAGGACGACGAAGCTCTGCTAGCAGGCTGTGGAGAAACTGGCGTGAGCACCGAGACGGGTGAGGCGCCCGTCTGACATGGCGCGTGAGGGAGCCATAGCAGCGCTATTTCGACCGAAACGCAACGAAGAGCGAGCCTCCAGGCGAGCGTTCAGACGGGATGCATCGCTCGTCGAATGCCGCGTTAGTTTTTCCACAGCCTGCTAATCCTCGAAAACCACCGGGAGGCCGTACCGTGGCTGGCGGCCTTCATCCGGGATGTCGTCGCCGACTGGCGCTGGCATCGGGAGCGGATCGCATCGAAACCATGGACCTCGTCTGGCTTCACGAGGAAGACCTGCGGGGCGATGGACAGGCCGTCAGCAGGCAAAGAGGCCGAACGGGAGTGGAGGACTTGGCTTCGAAACATGTCGATATCGGACGTTTGGACCATGAGCGCCTCGAGAAGGTCGCCCGTCGGGTCGTTGCCGCCATCGCTGCTGGTCGGTGTCGGTCCTTCGAGCGATCTCGTGTCGCGCTGGCGCTTGAGGAAGCTGTCCGTATCGGGCGCGTACCGCTCCACATCCTTTCGCCCAAAGTGCGCGCGGCCATGATGGGAGGGACCGGGGTTTCCTTTTGAGCGTTCGGGACGCATCCCCTGCTACGCTCGGGGCGTGTCGGTCACAGCCAATCCCTTCCAGCCGGGGGCTGGTGCTCGTCCGCCGCTGCTAGCCGGTCGCGAGGACGAGCTTCGGCTCGCGAATGAACTGCTCGACGCGCTGGAAGAGGGACGACGGCCCGCGCAGGGAATCCTCTTCTGTGGGCCGCGCGGAAACGGCAAGACAGTCTTGCTGGCCCGGATCCGGGAGGATGCCCGCGGTCGCGGGCTGCGCGTCGGAGATTTGCCGGTCGCGGCGCTTCGCAGCCCTGAAGCGCTTGCTCCGAAATGAGGCGCGCTGGCGAGGAACCCGAGCGGAACCCCTCGGTCCTGCTGCGGCGCTGGATCCGGGAAGAATCCTCTCCACTCGTGATCCTGCTGGACGAGGCGGCCGCCTTCGAGCCGGAAGGTGGCCGCGCTTTCTTCGAGGCGGTTCAGTTGGCACTGGGCGAAGAGCTGCCGTTCGCGCTCGTTGTGGCCGGAACACCCGACGCGCCCCGTGCGCTGCGACGGGCCGGAACTTTCACCGAGCGGGCGCTCTCACGAGTCCCGATCGGACGTCTCGCGCGCCCGGCAGCGATCCGGGCACTGGCCGAACCCGCGGAGTCCGCCGGTCGTCCGTTTGACCCGGAAGCAGCGGACTCCCTCGCGAGCGAGGCGCAGGACTACCCCTACTTCGTGCAACTGCTCGGTCGAGCTGCCTGGAAGCAGGCGGAGTCCACGGGTGACTCCGGGGTCGGCATGGCGGCGGCGCGCCGGGGGATCGAGACGGTTCGCCGGGACATCCAGTGTTTCTACGGCGAACGCTATGCCGAGGCCCGCGAACGGTCGGTCCACCGAACCCTTGTCCCACTTGCAAAGCTGATGAAGGCGCACGGGGGGAAACTGGATGATGCCGCCCTCGACGGATTCCTGGCGGCCGAGGCCCCACCGGACGGAGAAGCCCGGTTGCTACAAACACTCACTGATCTCGGCGTGCTGTGGGAAGCCGAAACGGCGATTTGGGAAATGGGCATTCCGAGCTTCGCGGACCATGTCCTGGAGCGGTCGGGCGCGCCGGGACGCTGACGAAGAGACCGGAGGTTCGGGTCTGGTTCCGCGTCAGCTATCGAGGGGCTGACCGGTCAAGCGGAGTAGCTCATCGCGAAGCAGAACCCAGAGAACCGCCTGAATGTCCGGTTTGAGCGCACCGGTACGGTAGGCCTCCCGGGCGATTCTGGCCACCCAGGCCTCCGGAAGCTCCTGCTCCACGTAGTCTCGGGCGATCTCCTCGATCTGGTAGGGCTCCTTGCCTTCTGCGCGGGACAGGAGGCCAGGTGCCAACTCCTTCGCTCCCCTCTCGGCCTCGATCGCCTTCGCGAACTCCTCCCCGCGCTCGGTAAGGCGGACCGGGCTCTGTCCTTCGGTTGTAATCGGCCCACCGAGTCGATGCAGAATGACTTCCACCGCTCTCTTCAGGAAGCCGACGTCCGTCTTCAGGTTACCGACATCCGTCTTCAGGTTACCGACATCCGTCTTCAGTTCGCTGACATCCGTCTTCAGTTCGCTGACATCCGTCTTCAGTTCGCTGACATCCGTCTTCAGGGCAGCGAGATCCTTGTTCACGCCGCTCGCCCACCATGCAGCCCTCCAGATGATCGCGCCGATCGCGAGGTAAACCGCGATCGGAGTCACCCAGCCGAGCATCCGTAGAATCTACACCAGAACGCAGCGCCGTGCCGGGCGGGTCTCGAAGCGGTTCTTGATGTCGGCAGCATCGTGACGAATGTGTCCAGCTGGCCATTCTGTGTCATGTTTCTTCTGCGAGCCGGTTTCGGGACAGGTAGCGTTGTGACACGATCCGCGCCGCGCGTATGTCCAGCGAAAGCGTCAAGACCGTCCCGAAGCTGATCGAGGTTTCGCTCCCGCTCGACGACATCAACCGCGAGGCGGCGCGAGAGAAGTCCATCCGCCACGGGCACCCGAGCACGCTCCATCTCTGGTGGGCGCGGCGGCCCCTGGCGGCGGCGAGGGCGGTGCTCTTCGCGCAACTGGTGGACGACCCGTCGGGCCGGAAGGAACTCTTCCCGACCGAGGAGGCCCAAGAGCGGGAACGGGAACGCCTCTTCGATCTGCTTCGGGAACTCGTGAAATGGGAGAACACGGCCAACGAGCCGTTGCTCGAACGGGCGCGGGCGGAGATCCGGGAGTCGTGGCGGCGGACCTGCGCCGATAACGCCGACCACCCGCAGGCGGCGGAGCTCTTCGACCCGGAGAAGCTCCCGGCCTTCCACGATCCGTTCGCGGGCGGCGGGGCGATCCCGCTCGAAGCCCAGCGGCTCGGTCTCGAAGCCCACGCGAGCGACCTGAACCCGGTCGCGGTTCTCATCAACAAGGCGATGATCGAGATCCCCCCGCGCTTCGCGGGGAGGCCGCCGGTGAACCCGGAGACGAGAGGTCATTTGGGGGGCCACGGGGGAGGCAGGTGGAAGGGCGCGGCGGGGCTCGCCGAGGATGTCCGCTACTACGGCAACTGGATGCGCGAGGAGGCGGAGCGCCGCATCGGGAGCCTCTATCCGAAGGTCCGGATCACGAAGGAGATGGCGCAGGAACGCCCCGACCTCCGGAAGTACGAAGGCCGGGAACTGACGGTGATCGCCTGGCTCTGGGCGCGGACGGTCCCGAGCCCGAACCCGGCGTTCGCGGGGGTGGAGGTTCCGCTCGCGTCGAGTTTCGTGCTGTCGAGCAAGGCGGGGAAGCAGGCGTGGGTGGAGCCGGAGGTGGCGGGCCGGGAGTACCGGTTCCGGGTGCGAAGGGGAACTCCGCCGCCGGAGGCGAAGCAGGGCACGAAGTTGAGCCGGGGCGCGAACTTCCGGTGTCTTCTGTCGGGATCGCCGATGTCACCAAATCACCTGAAGGCGGAAGGGATTGCCGGTCGCATGGGTTCCCGGCTGATGACGATCGTGGCAGAAGGGGACCGGGAACGGGTCTATCTGAGTCCGACGACGGATCAGGAGGTGGTCCCTCAAACGGCGCAGCCGGAGTGGAGACCGGAGCAACCCCTGCCGGCCGACCCGCGAGCGATCTGGTGTCCGCTGTACGGGCTGACAACGTTCGGTGACCTGTTTACCCCTCGCCAGCTCGTCGCGCTCACCACCTTCTCCGACCTGGTCGGCGAGGCGATGGAGCGGGTGCGAAGCGACGCGGGCGGGCTTCCCGAGGACGACCGGCCGCTCCGGGACGGCGGAACCGGGGCCGCCGCGTATGCCGAGGCGGTTGCCCTGTATCTGGGCCTGGCGGTGTCGAAGGCTGCCAACTTGGGATCCTCGATTACCTCTTGGATGAACGACCGAGGCGCGTTTCGAGAAACCTTCGCTCGACAAGCCATCCCGATGGTGTGGGATTTTGCCGAAGCAAATCCCTTCGCAAAGACAGGAGGGAGCATTGAGGCGGTCTTGGACAAGGGGCGTATGGCGATTGAGGCATTTCCGGCCCGAGTTCGAGGCGAGGTGAAAAACATGGATGCGGCAGGCCGAAACCCGGCCATTCGTGCACTCATCTCAACCGATCCTCCGTACTACGACAACATCGGTTATGCAGACCTGTCCGATTTCTTCTATGTCTGGCTGCGCAGGATGCTGCGGCCGGTCTTCCCCGATCTCTTCGCCACGCTGGCAGTCCCGAAGGCCGAAGAATTGGTCGCCACGCCGTACCGGCATGGCAGTCGAGACAAGGCCGAAGCGTTCTTCCTTGAGGGGATGACCCGGGCGATGGGGCGCCTGGCCGAGCAGGCCCATCCGGATTCGCCGGTCGCCATCTACTACGCCTTCAAGCAGTCCGAGACGAAGGGCGACACCGGAACCGTCAGCACGGGATGGGAAACCTTTTTGGAGGCACTGATCCGGGCTGGTCTCGGGACATACGCGACTTGGCCGATGCGGACGGAGGGATCGGGCCGAATCCTTGCTATCGGCACCAACGCGCTCGCCTCCTCCATCGTCCTCGTCTGCCGGCCGCGCAACCCTGATGCTCCCCTTGCTTCCCGGCGGGAGTTCGCGGCGGCGCTCCGGGAGGAGTTGCCGCCGGCGCTGCGGTTGCTTCAGTCCGGGAACATCGCCCCCGTGGACCTCGCGCAGGCGGCCATCGGGCCGGGGATGCGGGTTTACAGTCGCTACGCCAAGGTGGTTCGGGGCGACGGCGAGCCGGTCTCGGTGCGGGAGGCGCTCGCGCTCATCAACGAAGTCCTCGACGAGGTGCTGCGCGGGCAGGACGGAGACCTCGACCCGAAGACCCGCTGGGCGGTGGACTGGTTCGCACAGCGCGGTTTCGGCGAGGGGCCGTATGGGGAGGCGGAGACCCTCTTCAAGGCGAAGGGCACCACCCTCGCGGGTCTTCAGGACGCCGGGGTGGTTCACGCAGCGGGCGGAAGGGTCCGGCTTCTCCGATCTGACGAGCTTCCCGGGGATTGGGACCCGGCCGCTCGGTCGCCCGTCACTGCCTGGGCCGCGGTCCACCACCTGATCCGCCGCCACGCGGACGGGGAAGATGCGGCGGCGGCCCTGCTCTCCCGGCTCGGCAGCGCGGCGGACTCGGCGCGCGAACTCGCTTACCGCCTCTACACCATCGCCGAGCGGAAAGGCTGGGCGGAACAGGCACTCCCCTACAACGCGCTGGTTCAGGTGTGGCCGCGGCTGAAAGAGAAGGCGGGCGAAACCGGCGTGGGCCGCACCGCCGCACGACTGATCGGAGACGACTGATGGCATTGACGAACCGGGACCAGGTGGGCCGCGCGCTCGACCTGCTGCAGGCGGGGCTCGCTCCCTTCATCAAGCGCGAGGTGGATCGCGGCATCCAGAACAATCGGGTGGGGAAGGATGCACTCCGGGGGTCGGCTGCGCACGAGAGCCAGATGCGGTCGTTCCCCGAGGGCTGGGACGCGGCGGCGCTTCTCGGCGCGATGCTCGACCTCTGGGATGCGGTGTTCCGGTTTCCGCTCGGCCCCGCCGAGAGGAGCCTGATCCACGACCTGCGACGGGCCCGGAACGACTGGGCGCACCAGAAAACGTTCACCGGGGATGCAGCGTTCCGGGCGCTCGACGACGCGGAGCGCCTGCTCAAGGCTGTTTCCGCGCCCGAAGCAGCGCAGCTCGCACCCATGAAGGACGAACTGCTGCGCGTCCGGTTCGAGGAGCGCTCCCGCGATTACGCGAAGCGCCAGAAGCGGAAAGCGGCCACGAGTGGCGGGCCGGTTGCCGGGCTCAAGCCGTGGCGCGAGGTCATCACCCCGCACGAGGATGTCTTCCGCGGCCGCTACCAGCAGGCGGAGTTCGCCGCCGACCTCTTCGCGGTCCACCAGAGCCCGGACAGTGTGGGCCGCGAGTACGGCGATCCGCGCCAGTTCTTCCAGCGCACCTTCCTGACCGGCGGGCTCCGGGAACTCATCACCGGGGCGGCGCGGCGGCTCGCCGGAGAGGGCGGCGACCCGGTGGTGGACCTCCAGACGAACTTCGGCGGCGGCAAGACCCACTCGATGCTCGCGCTCTACCACCTGTTTTCGGGCATCGCGCCGGCGGACCTTCCCGGAGTGGAAGAGCCGCTTCAGAAAGCCGGGATCGGGAACTTCCCGAAGCAGGTCCGCCGGGCGGTGCTGGTCGGCACCCGGATATCCCCGGCGGACCCCTCGAAGAAACCGGACGGAGCCACGACCCGGACGCTCTGGGGCGAGCTCGCCTGGCAGCTCGGCGGCAAGAAGGGGTACGAGCGGATCCGTCGCGACGACGAAAGCGCAACGAACCCGGGCGCGGCGTTCGGAGAGCTGCTTCGGGAATACGGCCCGTGCCTCATCCTGATCGATGAATGGGTGGCCTACGCCCGCCAGCTCGAAGACCGTTCCGATCTTCCCGCAGGCAGCTTCGACACCCAGTTCTCCTTCGCCCAGAACCTGACCGAATCGGTGAAACAGGCGGGAAACTGCCTGCTCGTGATCTCGTTGCCGGTCTCGCACGACGGGAAGACCGCGAGTGACAGCGACGACGAGGAAGTGGGCGGGATTCGCGGCCGGGAGGCGCTCGGCCGACTCCGCAACGTGCTCGGCCGGGTGGCTTCGTCGTGGAAGCCGGCGACCGCCGAGGAGGGGTTCGAGATCGTGCGGCGGCGGCTCTTCGCGCCGATGGCCGCCGACCGGTTCAAGCACCGGGACGAGACGGCCCGCCGCTTCAGCGAGTACTACCGGGAGAACCGGAACGCCTTCCCGGCCGAATGCGGCGAGGAGCCCTACCGCAGACGAATCGAAAAGGCGTACCCGATCCATCCGGAGGTCTTCGACCGGCTCTACGAGGACTGGGCATCGGCGCTTCGCTTCCAGCGAACCCGCGGCGTGCTGCGGCTGATGGCCGGGGTCATCCACGAGCTCTGGTCCGCGAACGACCAGGGGCCACTGATCCTGCCGGGGATGATCCCGCTCGGCCCCGGCTCGCCGGTGCGCTCGGAGCTGCAGCGGTACCTCAGCGATCCGTGGGAATCCATCCTCGACCAGGACGTGGACGGGGAAAATGCGCTGCCCGGACGGCTCGACGAAGAGAATCCGAAATTCGGGCAGGTGCAGGCGGCGCGACGGGCGGCTCGCGCGGTCTTCCTCGGTTCGGCCTCCAAGGCGACGGCGGCTCATCGCGGGATCGAAACCCGGCGGGTGCGGCTCGGGGCGGCGCTTCCGGGACAGGGTCCGGCGGTGTACAGCGATGCGCTCCGCCGGCTTGCGGAATCGGCCACCTTCCTCTACGAAGACGGATCGCGGGTCTGGTACGACATCCAGCCGACGGTCGCCAAGCTGGCGCGGGACCGCGCCGGGGAGATTCCCGCGGACAAGGTCTCCGAGAAGGTCGCCGGATTGCTCCGGGAGGCGGCGCGGGAGCGGGGGGCGTTCGGCGGGGTCCATGTGACACCGCGCGACTCCGCCGAGGTTCCGGATGAGCGGAAGACCCGGCTCGTGATCCTCTCCCCGGAACATCTCCACGCGAAGGGTCGGTCGCGCGCCATCACGGCGGCGGAAGCGATCCTCGAAAACCGCGGGAAGCAGCCGCGCCAGTACCAGAACACGCTGCTCTTCCTCGCCGCCGACGAGGTGCGTTGGGCGGACCTCGAAAAGGCGGTCCGGATGCTGCTCGCCTGGGACTCGATCCTCGCCGACAAGGAGCGGCTCAACCTCGCTCACTCGCAGGTCAAACAAGCCGAGACCCGCCAGAAAGACGCGAAGCGACAGGTGGACGGGACGCTTCAGGAGGCGTACTGCATCCTCCTTGCCCCCGAGAAGGAGGGCGCCGGGGCCGGAGTTCGGTGGGAATCCACACGCCTCTCTGCCAGCAGCGGGCTCGTCCGGCGCGCCGCCGAACGGGCGGTTCGGGAAGAACTGATGCTCGCCGATCTCGGCCCGTCCGTGCTGCGAGGGCTCCTCGACTCGGTGCCGCTCTGGAGCGGGAACCACGTGGAAGTCCAGCAGCTCGCCGAACACTTCGCCGGGTTGCTGGAGCTGCCGCGCCTCGCCGGGCCGGAAGTTCTCGCCGAGGCCATCACCCGCGGGCTCGGGCTTCTCACCTGGAAGGCCGATGGCTTCGCCTTCGCCGAATCGTGGGACGAAGCGGAAGAGCGCTACCGCGGGCTCAGCGCCGGGGCGGCGATGCGGGTCCGGGAGGATGCGAAGGGGCTTTTGGTGCATCCCGATGCGGTTCCGGCTCCGGAGCCGGTGCCAACGCCCGATCCGACTCCGATACCCGGTCCAACACCCGACCCGGATCCGCCGGAAGCCCCGACCCCCCGGCGGTTCCACGGCTCGGTCGGGCTCCACCCCGACCGGATCGGCCCGGATGCGGCGCGCATCGCCGACGAGGTCATAGCGCATCTCGCCGGTCTGACCGGAGCGAGCGTCCGGGTGACCCTCGAAATCCAAGCCGAACGGCCGGCCGGTTTCCCCGAGCAGGAAACGCGGGTCGTGCGCGAGAACGCCGGGTCGCTCGGCTTCGAGAGCCACGGCTTCGAGACCGAATAGGTTGCGGCTCGAGGACTTCCGCCCCGGTCTCGCGGTGCGCGGGCCCGCCGGCCCGGTGACGGTGGTCGCGGCCGAATGGCACGGGACCGACGCGCTCACCCTCACCTGCCGGGCGGCGGACGGGACGACCGGGCAGCAGGTCCTCTACCGCGCCGACGAGGCGCGTTTCGAGCCCGACGAGGCCGGCCGCCGCTTCGATGCCGACGGCGCGCTCTTCCGCCTCGCCGCCGAGGCCGAGCGGATTCGCCTCGCCCACCTCCACGACCCGTTCCTCGCGGTCCAGACCTCCGAAGTGGAGCCGCTGCCCCACCAGATCACCGCGGTCTATGAAGAGATGCTCCCGCGCCAGCCGCTCCGCTTTCTGCTCGCCGACGATCCGGGTGCAGGGAAGACGATCATGGCCGGCCTCCTGATCCGCGAGCTGATCGCCCGGGGCGATGTGGCGCGCTGCCTCGTGGTCTGCCCCGGCAGCCTGGTGGAGCAGTGGCAGGACGAACTGGACCGGCGGTTCCATCTCCCGTTCGACATCCTCACCCGCGACAAGGTGGGGACGACGGCGAGCGGCAACTGGTTTCTCGACACCCCGCTCGGGATCGCCCGGCTCGACATGCTGGCGCGCGACGAGGCGCTCGGGGCCCAGCTCGAAGCGCGCGAAAACGGCTACGACCTCGTGATCTGCGACGAGGCGCACAAGATGTCCGCCCACTTCTACGGCGAGGAACCCAGCAAGACGAAGCGGTACCGCCTCGGCGAAATGCTCTCGGGCATCTCCCGGCACCTGCTGCTGATGACCGCCACGCCCCACACCGGGGTGGAGGCCGATTTCGGGCTCTTCCTCTCGCTGCTGGATCGGGACCGCTTCGAGGGCAAGCCGGGACGGCACGACGGCGGGTTCGATGCTTCGGATCTCATGCGGCGGATGGTGAAGGAGGATCTCTACCGCTTCGACCGGAAGCCGCTCTTCCCGAAGCGGATGGCGTACACCATTCCCTACCGGCTGAGCCCGGAGGAAGAGGCGCTCTACGAAGCGGTCACGACCTACGTGCGCGACGAGTTCGCCCGCGCCGAGCAGACGGCGAACCCGGGAAAGCGGCGGACGGTGGGTTTCGCGCTGACCGTGCTGCAGCGGCGGCTCGCCTCCTCGCCCGAGGCGATCCACGCTTCGCTCCGGCGGCGGAGAGAGCGGCTCGAAGCCCAGCGCAAGGAGATCGAACAGGCGGGGCGCGGGGAAGCGGTGTTTCGGCCGGCGCGGATGCAGGAGATCGCCGAGGACTTCCTCGAAGAGCTGGACGAGCTGCCCGAAGACGAAGTGGAAGCGGAGCAGGAGCGGGTGCTGGACCAGGCCACCGCGGCGCGGACCCTCAAGGACCTCGAAGCCGAAATCGCGATGCTCGCGAAGCTCGAAGAACAGGCGGATGCGGTGCGGCGCAGCGGAGAAGACACCAAATGGCGCGAGCTGCTCGGTCTGATAGATGGGCTCTTCGCGGCGGAAGCTCAGAAATCGGGCGAACCACCGGCTCCCTACGGCTCCGGCGAGATCGCTCCCCCGACCCCTTCGGCGACCAACAAGCTCGTCATCTTCACTGAGCACCGCGCCACGCTCGATGCGCTCTGTCACCGCATCGGCAATCGATTCGGCCGGCCGCAGGCGGTCGCGGTGATCCACGGCGGCATCGCCCGCGACCTGCGGCGGGCCGAGCAGGAGCGGTTTCTCCACGATCCGGATGTCCGGGTGCTGCTCGCCACCGATGCCGCCGGCGAGGGGATCAACCTCCAGCGGGCGCACCTGATGGTGAACTACGACATGCCGTGGAATCCGAACCGGATCGAGCAGCGGTTCGGACGGATCCACCGGATCGGCCAGCGCGAGGTCTGTCATCTGTGGAATCTGGTGGCCGAGGGCACCCGCGAAGGCGATGTCTATCGGCGTCTGCTGGAGAAGATCGAACAGGCCCGGAAAGCGCTCGGCGGCAAGGTGTTCGACGTGCTCGGGAAGCTGGAGTTCGAGGGAAAACCGCTCCGGGAGCTGCTGCTCGAAGCCATCCGCTACGGGAACGATCCGGAGGTCCGAAGCCGGCTGGACCAGGCGGTTTCCGGCGCGGTGGATATCGAAAAGGTGCGCCGGCTGCTGGCGGCGGGAGCGCTCGCCGCCGAGGTCATGGACACCTCACGGATCGCCGGAGTCCGGGAAGACATGGAACGGGCCGAGGCGAGCCGCCTCCAGCCCCACTTCATCGGCTCCTTCTTCCGGGAGGCGCTCCGAAAGCTCGGCGGAACGTTCCAGGAACGGGAGCCGGGGCGCTTCCGGGTGAACCACGTTCCCGCCACGGTGCGGGAGATGGGACGGGCGCTCCAGAGCGGGCGGCGGAAGCCGGTGGTGCGGCGCTACGACCGGGTCGCCTTCGACAAGTCGCGGCTCGAAGCTCCCGGAAAGCCGCGGGCGGAGTTCCTCGCGCCGGGACACCCGCTGCTGGATGCGGTGGTGGAGCTGGTTCGCGAGCGCCACGGCGGGTTGCTGGAACGGGGGGCGGTTCTCGTGGATGATGCCGATCCGGGAAAGGAACCGCGGGTGGCGTTTCTGCTCTCCCACGAAATCCGCGCCGGGGGGCGGGTGCTGAGCCGCCGGAACCTCTTCGTCGAACTCGGCCGGAACGGGGAGGCGAAGCGGCTCGGCCCCGCGCCGTATCTCGACTGTCGGCCGCTTTCGGAAGAAGAACCCGCTGCAGAGGCGCTACTCGGCCTGCCCGAGTGCGACTGGATCGGGAAGGAGACCACCGAGCGCGCGCTTTCGCACGCGATCACCGAGGTCGCGCCCACCCACGCCGAAGATGTCCGGAAAGCGCACGAGGAGCGGATCGGGAAGACGAAAGAAGCGGTGCAGGGGCGGCTGACGCGCGAGATCAGCCACTGGAACCGGCGGGCGGCCGAGCTCCGGGAAGCGGAACGCGCCGGGAAACCTGCCGCCGGACTGAACGCCGAGCGGGCGCAAACGAGGGCGGAGGAGCTTCTGGGGCGGAAGGAAAAACGGCTTGCGGCGCTCGATGCGGAGGCTGCGATCGAAGTCGGCCCGCCGGTGGTCCGGGGTGGTTTCGTGATCATCCCGGCGGGGATGCTCGGGCGACAGGAAGGCCCCGCTCGGCCGACGGACACCCAGGCTTCGGCGGCACGGGCGCGGCGGGCGGTGATGGAAGAGGAACGGAAGCTCGGATTCGAGCCGAAAGACGTGGAGACGGAAAAACGCGGCTACGACATCGAAAGCCGCGATCCGAAAGACGGCCGGCTCCGCTTCCTCGAGGTCAAGGGGCGGGTCGCCGGGGCCGACCACATCACCGTCACCCGGAACGAGATCCTGACCGCGCTCAACAACCCGGAGCAGTTCGTCCTCGCGATCGTGATGTTCGACGAGGGCGGCGGGGAAGAAGTCCGCTACCTGCGGGAACCCTTCGACCGGGAGCCCGGCTTCGATGTGACGAGCGTCAACTACCGGCTCAAGGGACTGCTCGACCGCGCCGGCCCCCCGTCCTGATCGGTCGCGGGAAGCCGGAAACGACTGGAGAAGGCTTCCGCCAGGAACTCGTCGTGACGCACGGACACCGGCCCGCTCGGTGGCGGCTCGCTGCTCCCCGAACCCACGAAGTCGAAATCACTGAGCCGGTGGTGGGAGATCTTCGAGGGCTTCCTCTCGGTCCGCGAGCGATTCATTGGGACACGGTAGCGGCCTGTTCGCCGAGGTGTTTCTCGAAGAAGGCGGTGCTGCGGCGGAAGACCTCCAGCCAGTTCTCGTGGCGCAGGAAGCCGTGGACCTCGTCGGGGAAGATCAGCAGCTCGTGCTCCACGCCGAGTTCCCGGAGCGCTTCGGTCAGCTCCACGGTTTCGTGGAAGGGGACGTTCCGGTCGTCGTCGCCGTGGACCAGCAGCACCGGGGAGCGCCAGCCGTCCACCGTCGCGAGCGGCGAGGACTCGAACGCAAGCCGTTCGACCTCGGGCGTGGGGTCGTATTCCGGGTTGAACCCGAGAATCGTCCGGTTCCAGTCGTGGACTCCGTGGATGTCCACCCCGGCGGCGAAGAGGTCGGAGGCGCGGGAGAGCCCCATCGCCGTCAGGTAGCCGCCGTAGGAGCCGCCCCATAGCCCGATCCGGCCCGGATCCACATCGGGGAGTCCGGCGATGTAGTGGCCGGCCCCGAGGACATCCTGGTGCTCGGAGCCGCCGGCCGCGCCGTAGTTCAGGGCCTCGCGGAATTCCATCCCGTAGCCGGTGCCGCTGCGGTAGTTCACCGAGAGCACCGTGAAGCCGCGGCTCGCGAGGTACTGGTGGAAGGCGTAGCAGTTCGAGTAGTAGCCCATGTAGTGCCAGCCGAGCAGCATCTGGCGGCGGGAGCCGCCGTGGAGGAAGAGCACGCCCGGCCCCGGCGGGGTCCCCGCTGGCGGCTCGAAGAGCTGGCCGGGGATGAGCATCCCGTCGGCGGCGCGGAAGGTCACCGGCCGGGGATCCACCATCTGGTCCAGCGGAAAGTCCGCCGGGAAGGCATCCGAGGCGAGGGGCCGCATCGCGTTCTCGTCGAGGATCATCGGCTGGAGCGGTTTCCTGCCGTCGCCGCCGAGGAAGGCGACTCCGCCGCCCCGGAGCGCCACCGGAAGGGTCTCGACCCCTTCACCCGGAGTCAGCCGGACTGGTTCCCCGGTGTCTCCGATCCGCCAGATGTGACGGCGGTGCAGGTCGTCCTGGTTGGTCGCCGCCAGCACGCCGCCGAGGCCGTCCGCGACCGCGTACTCGATCTCGAACCGGCCGGTGGTCAGGGCGCGGGGCTCGCCGCCGGACGCT
This sequence comes from Vicinamibacteria bacterium, assembly GCA_965215615.1. Taxonomy (GTDB): domain Bacteria; phylum Acidobacteriota; class Vicinamibacteria; order Marinacidobacterales; family Marinacidobacteraceae; genus CBDATA01. The sequence goes on from OZ244068.1 coordinate 426,680, forward strand.
CCGACGGCGTAGAGGTGCCGAAAGCCCTCGCGCTCCCACGGGAAGAGGATGTTGCCCGAGGAAGTCCAGTGGAGCTGGTCGGCGGAGGCGGTCCCCGAGAACACGCTCCCCGGCCCCGGCTCGGCGCGGAAGACCTCGCGGCTTTCGCCGGGGTTCGCGACCTCCGCTACCCGGATGCTCCACGGCGGGCCTTCGCGGAGCGGGACGAACCAGAAGCGTTCGAGCGCCGGCGGGGTCCGGAGGAAGGCGATCCGCGACCCGTCCGGCGAGAAGGCCGGCGAAGTGTCGCGGTCCACCGAGGGATCCAGCCAGCGGACCGTTCCGGCCTCGAAGTCGTGAAGGCCCACGAAGGAGTGGGCACCCCGGTTCGAGACGAAAGCCAGCACGCTCCCGTCCGGGGAGAGCCGGAGGCCGCCGAGCGAGCCCCGCACGCCGAGGATTCGTTCCGGTTCCGCGCCCGGTTCGAGTCCGATCCGCCAGACCTTCCCGCCGCGGGTGAAGAGGATCGCGTCCCCGTCGGCGGTGAAGACCGGGCTTCCGGCGGGCGCGGTCAGCCGACGCGGGCGATTTTCGATGACCCAGAGCGCCCGCTCCACTCCCGAAGGCCGGCTCAGCGGGTTGGGCAGTTCACCGGCACGGTTGGGGCCGTCGCCGCGGACGAAGGCGATGCGGGAGCCGTCGCGGCTGAAGGCGAGCGCCGAGATGGTGGTCCCGTCGTCGCCGGTGAAATCGGTGACCCGCCGCCCGTGGAAATCGGGCGCGTCGGCGACCCATACGTTCCGGGCACCCTGCTCGTTGAAGACCCACGCCACCCGGTCACCCGAAGGCGAAGCGGTGAGACCCGACGGGAAGGGTGCGGAGAAGACCGCCTCGATCGGGTACTCGGCGGTAGCGAGGGAGGCCGGGAGGGCGAGCCAGAGGAGGAAGAGAATCCGTTTCATGGGTTTATCGGGGAGTGAGCCGCACCGGGAGGTGCTTGATGCCGTGGATGAAGTTGGACCGGAGCCGGTCGGCGGGGCCGGTTTGTTCGACTGCCCGGATGCGCCGGAAGAGCTCCTCGAAGGTGACCCGCACTTCGAGCCGGGCGAGCCAGGCTCCGAGGCAGACGTGGCGGCCGGCCCCGAAGGCGAGGTGGGGATTCGGGTGACGCAACGGGTCGAAGCGATCCGGTTCCGGGAAGGCTTCCGGGTCGCGGTTCGCCGAGATGTACCAGAGGACCGCCCGGTCGCCGGCCCGCATCCGGGCCCCGTCGAGAGTGAGGTCGCGGGTCAGGGTGCGGCGGAAGTGCATGGTCACGCTGGTCCAGCGGAGGATTTCCTCGGTGGCCGATTCGAAGAGCTCCCGGTTGCCGCCCACGAGCGTCCGGAAAGCCTCCGGGTGATCGAACAAGGCGAGCAGGCCGTTCGAGATGGTGTGACGGGTGGTCTCGTTGCCGGCCACGACGAGCAGCAGGAAGAAGTTCTGGAACTCCAGCTCGGTGAGCGGCCGGCCTTCCGGATCCTGGCCGAGCATTCCGGAGAGCACGTCGTCCGCGGGTTTGCGAAGCCGCTCCTTTCGGATGTGGCTCGCGTATTCGAAGACGCGGAGCGCCGCCGGGCTCCGGAACGGGAGCAGCCGGAACGCCTCGGTATCGACCTGGTCCACCACTGCCATCGAAAACTCGGGGTCGGCGTTCGAGATCAGCGCGTCTCCCCACTCGACCAGCTCGCCGGCATCCGCTTCGGGAACCCCGAGAATCCGGCAGAGCATCCGGATCGGCAGCTCGCGGGCGACTTCCTCGACGAAATCCACCTCCCGGCGTTCGAGGGCCCGGTCGAGCACCGAGGCAGCGAGTTCGCGCACCGAGGCCTCGTGTTCGGCGATGGATTTCCGCGAAAAACCGGCCCCGACCAAACGCCGGAGCCGCGCGTGCTCGGCGCCGTCGTGCTCCATCATCGTCCGGCGGGCTTCGAGCTCCTCGTCGTCCAGCTCTTCGAGCCGGATCCCGCGTGCGCAGGAGAAATCCTGCGGCTTCGAGCTCGCGTGGAAGACGTGGGAATAGCGGGTCAGCGCCCAGAAAGGGTTGCCGTCTTCCTCTTCGACCCGGACGGGCGCTCCCCGCCCGCGCATCCGGCGGAACAGTTCCCAGGGAACACCCTTCGTATAGGTGTCGTGCGAAACGATCGCCTCGAACCCGCCGCTCGTGGTCACGCCCGGATGGTATGCCGTTCCCGTTTTTGCACCGCTTGCTAAAGTCCCCGGCAGCATCCAGAGGGGGGCAACCCCCGCCAACCTGCCAATCCGGGCAAGGTGGCGTTCCCAAACCGGAGATGTGGCCGCCAGGCAACCAAGCGGATCCACGGGGCTCAGGCCGTTCCTTCGGGTGCAATCCGAAGGAGAAGCCACCGTGCCGCGACCTCAGAATCTCGCCGTCGCCCCCATCCGTTTTCCGGCTCTGCCCGAAGAATCTCCCGAAGAATCCGCGGAAGATCGGCTGACCGGGTCGGTTTCCGCCGCATCCCTCAGTTTCGTCGCCTGCGGCGCGGCGATCAGCGCCCTCGGCGACCTGCTGGGGGACTTGCGGCTCGCGCTCGAAACCGACGGCCCGCCGACCACGGATCCGGAGGGGCGGCAGGCAGCGACGCTCCTCGCCGCGCGGCTCGAATTCGTCGCTTCTTCGCTCGACGATGCCACCGCCGCGGCCCGCGGGCTGCTCGAGGACGCATTCGAAACCAGCGGAGGCCCCAGGTGAGCCGCTTCCCGCTGACCGTCCTGAAGTTCGGCTCCTCGGTCCTCGCGAGGCCGGACGACTACCGCGAGGCGGCGGTGGTGGTCGCGGACGAGGTAGCCCGCGGCCGGAAGGTGGTGGCGGTGGTCTCCGCGATGGGCCGGACGACCGACCGGCTGCTCGCCGCGGCCAGAACGGTCACGGATGCGCCTCCGGTGGAGCAGATGGGAGCGCTGCTCGCGACCGGCGAGGAGGCATCGGTCGCGCTCCTCGACCTGGCGCTCGTCGCCTGCCAGGTCCGAGCGACGGGAGTCCGCGCCTCCGAAGTGCCGGTGCGGACGCGCGGTGCCCTCGATGATGCCGAGCCGGTCCACGTGGATGCCAGCCGGATCCACCGGGCGCTCGAGACCCGCGACGCGCTGGTCTTCCCGGGCTTCGTCGGCAGGGATGCCTCCGGAGTCCTCTCCCTGCTCGGGCGGGGAGGCTCGGACCTGACCGCGCTCTTCCTCGGCGATGCGCTCGGTGCCTCCGAAGTCCGGCTGGTCAAGGACGTGGATGGCATCTTTCCGGAAGACCCGGAAGGCCGCAGCGACCTCGCGCCCTACGCGGCGCTGACCTGGGACTCGGTGCGCCGGCTCGGCGGCGGGGTCGTGCAGGAGAAAGCGATCGACTACGCGGAGCGGCGGCAGATGGGCTTTCGGGTCACGGGAACCGGGGGCGAGGGAACCTGGGTAGGGCCGCCAGTGGCCACCATCACCCCGAGGGTTCCATGGCTTTCGGACGCCGAACCGTGCCGGAGGGCGGGATGACGACTGTGGCCGACGACCGGATACCCACCGCCGTTCTCGGGGCGACGGGTATCGTCGGGCAGCGCCTCGCGAGCCTTCTGGAGACGCATCCGTGGTTCCGGCTCGCGGAGGTGGTCGCCTCCGGCCGCTCGGCGGGACGGCGATACGAAAACGCGCCCCATCTCGAAGTGCGGGGTCTCGATGCCCCGATCGAAAGCCCGCTCGTCCTTTCGGCGCTTCCTTCGGGCATCGCGAAAGAGGTGGATGCCGCCCTCGCGCAGGCGGGGCACATCGTCTCGACCAACGCGTCGGCGTGGCGGCTGGACCCGGGCGTTCCGCTGGTAATCCCGGAGGTGAATCCGCAGGCGGTGGACATCGTGCGCTCCCAGCCCTGGGCCGGAGCGGGCGGCGCTCTCATCGCCAATCCGAACTGCGTGGTCGCCGGGCTCGCCCTCGCGCTCGCACCGCTCCACCGAGCCTTCGGGATCGAGGCGGCGGTCGTCGTCACCCTGCAGGCGGCCTCCGGGGCGGGGCGAAACGGCGTGGGGGCGGTGGCGGTCCTCGACAACGCGATCCCGTGGATCCCGGGCGAAGAGGAAAAGATCGAACCCGAACTCCGCAAGATCCTCGACTGCGAGATCGCCGTCACCGCCGCGGTGAACCGGGTTCCCGTCCTCGACGGGCATCTCGCGCACGTCTTCCTCTCGCTCCGCCATCCCGCTTCCCCCGCCGATGCGGAGCGGGTGCTCGGTGACTTCCGCGCTCCTTCGGCCGCGTCGGCCCTCCCTTCGGTGCCTTCCCGGCCCCTGATCGTGCGCGGCGAGCCCGACCGGCCGCAACCCCGGCTCGACCGGGATGCCGGCGGCGGCATGGCAGTGAGCGTCGGCAGGGTCCGCCGATCCGGCCCGCCCCACGACCTCGCGCTGGCAGTGCTTTCGCACAACGGCGTGCGGGGGGCGGCGGGTGCCTGCCTCGCGAACGCGGAACTCACCACTCCTTCCCATCTGCGGCCTCGTGCCGCCTTTCCTTCCCCTCCCCGAGAGACCTCCCATGCGTGACGAAACCATCGCCATCCACGTCGGATACGAATCCGAATCGACGACCCACGCGGTCGCCGTGCCCATCTACCAGACGGTCGCCTACGAGTTCGACGATGCCCGGCACGGTGCCGACCTCTTCGATCTGGCCGTGCCCGGGAACATCTACACCCGCATCATGAACCCCACCCAGGCGGTTCTCGAGGAACGGGTGGCGCAGCTCGAGCGCGGTGTCGGAGCGCTCGCGCTGTCGGCGGGGAGCGCCGCCGTGAACTACTCGATCCTCAATCTCGCGGTCGCCGGTGACAACATCGTCTCGGTCCCGCAGCTCTACGGCGGCACCTACACCCTCTTCGCCCACATGCTGCCCCAGCAGGGCATCGAGGTGCGGTTCGCCGAGGGAGACAGCCCGGAGGACCTCGCGAAGCTGGTGGACAGCCGCACGAAGGCCATCTTCTGCGAGAGCATCGGGAACCCGGCGGGCAACATCGTGGACCTCGCCGCGGTGTCCGCGATGGCGCGCGCCCACGGGATCGCCACCATCGTGGACAACACCGTCGCGACCCCGGCGCTCCTCAAGCCGGTCGAGCACGGCTTCGACATCGTCGTCCACTCGCTGACCAAGTACATGGGGGGACACGGCAGTTCGCTCGGCGGGGTCATCGTGGATTCGGGGCAGTTCCCCTGGGCGGAGCACGAGGAGCGCTATCCGATGTTCACGGCGCCCGAGCCGAGCTACCACGGCGTGGTCTATACCGAGGCGCTTGGGGCCGCCGCCTATATCGGCCGTGCCCGCACCGTGCCGCTTCGCAACACCGGCTCCGCCATCTCGCCGTTCAACGCCTTTCAGATCATGCAGGGTATCGAGACCCTCAACCTGCGGATGGAACGCCACTGCGAAAACGCGCTGGCGGTGGCGAAGCACCTCAAGGACCACCCGCGGGTCGAGTGGGTGCACTACGCCGGACTGCCCGGTGACCGGTACCACGATCTGGCGCTCCGCTATCTGAACGGATCGGCCTCCGGGATCCTCACGTTCGGGGTCAAGGGCGGGTACGAAGCCGGCGTGCGGTTCCACGACGCGCTCCAGCTCTTCAAGCGGCTGGTCAATATCGGCGATGCCAAGTCGCTCGCCTGCCATCCGGCCTCCACCACCCACCGGCAGCTCACCGAAGAGGAGCAGCGAAACGTCGGGGTGCGGCCCGAGGCCATCCGGCTTTCCGTCGGCATCGAGCACATCGAGGACATCCTCGAGGATCTCGACCAGGCACTCGAGGCACCATAGGAAGCTCTTCCGGGAAGGACCGGACGATAGGATGGGCGCGATGCGCCGCCGACTTCCCCTCGGGATCCAGACCTTCCGCAAGCTGCGGGAAGAATCTGCCTACTACGTGGACAAGACGCCGGGGATCAAGTTGCTGGTGGACAGCGGGTCCTACTACTTCCTGTCGCGGCCGCGCCGGTTCGGGAAGAGCCTGCTGCTCGACACGATCAAGGAACTCTTCGAGGGGAACGAGGCGCTCTTCCGGGGGCTCGCGATCGAAGGCGACTGGGACTGGTCGGTGCGGTATCCGGTGGTCCGGCTCGACTTCGCCGGCGGCAGCTACGGAACGCCGGAGGATCTGCGGGCGGGGCTTGCGGTCCAGTTCGACGAGCTCGAAGCAGCTCACGGGATCGAAAAGCGCTACGAACGACCAGCGGACCGGTTCCGATCCCTGGTCTGGACGCTCCACCAGCAGACCGGCCAGCGGGTCGTGGTGCTGGTGGACGAATACGACAAGCCCATCCTCGACACCCTCGCAAAGCCCGAAGTCGCGATCGCGCACCGGGAAGCGCTCCGGGGGTTCTACGGGGTCATCAAGGCGAGCGATGCCGCGATCCGTTTCGCCATGCTCACCGGGGTCAGCAAGTTCACCAAGGTCAGCCTCTTCTCCGAGCTGAACAACCTGACGGACATCACGCTCGACTCCCGCTACGGGGACATCTGCGGCTACCGGGAGGAAGATCTCGACACCGTCTTCGCTCCGGAACTCGAAGGACTCGACCGTGAGAAGGTCCGCGACTGGTACAACGGCTATTCGTGGGGCGGCGGGAAGCGGGTCTATAACCCCTACGGATTGCTGCGGCTCTTCGACAGCCGGAAGTTCTCGGGGCACTGGTTCGAGACCGGAACCCCGAAGTTCCTGGTGGAGACGCTGATCGAGCGGGGGGTGTCCTCGGTATCGCTCGACGGAACCCTGAGCACCGAGTCGCTGCTGTCGGTGTTCGACGTGGAGGAGATCGGGACCGAGGCGCTCCTGTTCCAGACGGGGTATCTGACGATCGCGGAAGAAAAGACACGGGCCGGGCAAACCACCTACCGGCTCGGGTACCCGAACCGGGAGGTGCGGCAGGCACTGAACGAGCACCTGCTCACGGGTCTGGTGCGGAACCCGGCGAAACAGGACGCGAACAGTGAACGGCTGGCGCGACTGCTCGAATCCCACGATTGCGCGGGGCTCGAAGAGCTGTTCCACGCCTTCTTCGCCAGCATCCCGTACGAGTGGTACACGAAGAACGACATCGCCCGCTACGAGGGGTACTACGCGAGCATCTTCTACTCGTACTTCGCGGCGCTCGGGTACGAGGTCACGGTGGAGGATTCGAGCAACCAGGGAAGACTCGACATGGCGGTACGGGCGGGGGGCCACGTGTATCTGTTCGAGTTCAAGGTCGTCGAGCAGGCATCGGCGGGCGCTGCGTTACAGCAGTTGCGGGATCGGGATTACGCGGCGAAATACCGGGGAAGCGGCGAGCCGATCCACCTCGTGGGCGTGGAGTTCAGCAGCGAAACCCGGAACATCACCGCGTTCGAAGTCGCGTAGAGGCCGCAGAACCACCCGTTCCATCCGGCTTTCCGTCGGCATCGAGCACATCGAGGACATCCTCGAGGATCTCGACCAGGCACTCGAGGCACCATAGGAAGCTCTTCCGGGAAGGACCGGACGATAGGATGGGCGCGATGCGCCGCCGACTTCCCCTCGGGATCCAGACCTTCCGCAAGCTGCGGGAAGAATCTGCCTACTACGTGGACAAGACGCCGGGGATCAAGTTGCTGGTGGACAGCGGGTCCTACTACTTCCTGTCGCGGCCGCGCCGGTTCGGGAAGAGCCTGCTGCTCGACACGATCAAGGAACTCTTCGAGGGGAACGAGGCGCTCTTCCGGGGGCTCGCGATCGAAGGCGACTGGGACTGGTCGGTGCGGTATCCGGTGGTTCGGCTCGACTTCGCCGGCGGCAGCTACGGAACGCCGGAGGATCTGCGGGCGGGGCTTGCGGTCCAGTTCGACGAGCTCGAAGCAGCTCACGGGATCGAAAAGCGCTACGAACGACCAGCGGACCGGTTCCGATCCCTGGTCTGGACGCTCCACCAGCAGACCGGCCAGCGGGTCGTGGTGCTGGTGGACGAATACGACAAGCCCATCCTCGACACCCTCGCAAAGCCCGAAGTCGCGATCGCGCACCGGGAAGCGCTCCGGGGGTTCTACGGGGTCATCAAGGCGAGCGATGCCGCGATCCGTTTCGCCATGCTCACCGGGGTCAGCAAGTTCACCAAGGTCAGCCTCTTCTCCGAGCTGAACAACCTGACGGACATCACGCTCGACTCCCGCTACGGGGACATCTGCGGCTACCGGGAGGAAGATCTCGACACCGTCTTCGCTCCGGAACTCGAAGGACTCGACCGTGAGAAGGTCCGCGACTGGTACAACGGCTATTCGTGGGGCGGCGGGAAGCGGGTCTATAACCCCTACGGATTGCTGCGGCTCTTCGACAGCCGTGAGTTCGAGGGCCATTGGTTCGAGTCGGGGACCCCGAAATTCCTGGTGGAGACCCTGATCGAGCGGGGGGTGTCCTCGGTATCGCTCGACGGGCGACGGAGTACCCTGGATCTTCTCTCCGCGTTCGATGTCGAGCGCATCGGGACCGAGGCGCTCCTGTTCCAGACGGGGTATCTGACGATCACCGGCAAGGAAGCCACTCCGCGCGGGACGGCCTACCGGCTCGGGTATCCGAATCGGGAGGTACGTCTCGGACTGAACGAGCACCTGCTGCGCGAACTGACGAAGTCGCCGGAACACCAACGGGCGAACAGCGAACGGCTCGGGCGGCTTCTCGGGACCCATGACTGCGCGGGGCTCGAAGAGCTGTTCCACGCCTTCTTCGCCAGCATCCCGTACGAGTGGTACACGAAGAACGACATCGCCCGCTACGAGGGGTACTACGCGAGCATCTTCTACTCGTACTTCGCGGCGCTCGGGTACGAGGTCACGGTGGAGGATTCGAGCAACCAGGGAAGACTCGACATGGCGGTGCGGGCGGGGGGCCACGTGTATCTGTTCGAGTTCAAGGTCGTCGAGCAGGCATCGGCGGGCGCTGCGCTCGCCCAGTTGCGGGATCGGGACTACGCGGCGAAATACCGGGGAAGCGGCGAGCCGATCCACCTCGTGGGCGTGGAGTTCAGCAGCGAAACCCGGAACATCACCGCGTTCGAAGTCGCGTAGAGGCCGCAGAACCACCCGTTCCATCCGGCTTTCCTCGGCATCGAGGACATCCTCGAGGATCTCGACCAGGCACTCGAGGCACCATAGGAAGCTCTTCCGGGAAGGACCGGACGATAGGATGGGCGCGATGCGCCGCCGACTTCCCCTCGGGATCCAGACCTTCCGCAAGCTGCGGGAAGAATCTGCCTACTACGTGGACAAGACGCCGGGGATCAAGTTGCTGGTGGACAGCGGGTCCTACTACTTCCTGTCGCGGCCGCGCCGGTTCGGGAAGAGCCTGCTGCTCGACACGATCAAGGAACTCTTCGAGGGGAACGAGGCGCTCTTCCGGGGGCTCGCGATCGAAGGCGACTGGGACTGGTCGGTCCGGTATCCGGTGGTTCGGCTCGACTTCGCCGGCGGCAGCTACGGAACGCCGGAGCGCCTCGATGCCAAGCTCGCTGCCCAGTTCGATCGTCTCGAAGCAGCTCACGGAGTGGAGAATCGCTACCGGACCCACCCCGAGCGCTTCGAGCATCTGATCTGGACGCTCCACCAGCAGACCGGCCAGCGGGTCGTGGTGCTGGTGGACGAGTACGACAAGCCCATCCTCGACACCCTCGCGAAGCCCGAAGTCGCGATCGCGCACCGGGAAGCGCTCCGGGGGTTCTACGGGGTCATCAAGGCGAGCGATGCCGCGATCCGTTTCGCCATGCTCACCGGGGTCAGCAAGTTCACCAAGGTCAGCCTCTTCTCCGAGCTGAACAACCTGACGGACATCACGCTCGACTCCCGCTACGGGGACATCTGCGGCTACCGCGAGGAAGATCTCGACACCGTCTTCGCTCCGGAACTCGAAGGACTCGACCGTGAGAAGGTCCGCGACTGGTACAACGGCTATTCGTGGGGCGGCGGGAAGCGGGTCTATAACCCCTACGGATTGCTGCGGCTCTTCGACAGCCGGAAGTTCTCGGGGCACTGGTTCGAGACCGGAACCCCGAAGTTCCTGGTGGAGACGCTGATCGAGCGGGGGGTGTCCTCGGTATCGCTCGACGGAACCCTGAGCACCGAGTCGCTGCTGTCGGTGTTCGACGTGGAGGAGATCGGGACCGAGGCGCTCCTGTTCCAGACGGGGTATCTGACGATCGCGGAAGAAAAGACACGGGCCGGGCAAACCACCTACCGGCTCGGGTACCCGAACCGGGAGGTGCGGCAGGCACTGAACGAGCACCTGCTCACGGGTCTGGTGCGGAACCCGGCGAAACAGGACGCGAACAGTGAACGGCTGGCGCGACTGCTCGAATCCCACGATTGCGCGGGGCTCGAAGAGCTGTTCCACGCCTTCTTCGCCAGCATCCCGTACGAGTGGTACACGAAGAACGACATCGCCCGCTACGAGGGGTACTACGCGAGCATCTTCTACTCGTACTTCGCGGCGCTCGGGTACGAGGTCACGGTGGAGGATTCGAGCAACCAGGGAAGACTCGACATGGCGGTGCGGGCGGGGGGCCATGTGTATCTGTTCGAGTTCAAGGTCGTCGAGCAGGCATCGGCGGGCGCTGCGCTCGCCCAGTTGCGGGATCGGGATTACGCGGCGAAATACCGGGGAAGCGGCGAGCCGATCCACCTCGTGGGCGTGGAGTTCAGCAGCGAAACCCGCAACATCACCGCGTTCGAAGTCGCGTAGAGGCCGCAGAACCACCCGTTCCATGCGGTACCCTGCGGGGTTCCGATGCAACCGGGGAAAATCATCTGTGTCCACCTGAACTACCGGAGCCGGGTCGAGGAATTCGGAGTCCGGCTTCCTCCCGCGCCCACCTACTTCATGAAGCCGGTGAGCGCCCTCATCGGGGACGGCGACCCGGTGGTCCGGCCGCACGGTTGCCGGTACCTCAACTTCGAGGGCGAGATCGTCGCGGTCATCGGCGAGCGTTGCCGCGGGGTCGCCCCGAAGGAGGCCTCGCGGTACATCGCCGGCTTCACGGTGGGGAACGACTTCGGCCTTCACGACTTCCGGGACACCGATGCCGGCTCCATGCTCCGGGTCAAGGGCGCGGACACCCTCTGCCCGGTGCTCGACCGGGTGGTTTCCGGCTGGGACCCTCGCGGGCGGCGCATCCGGACGCTCGTGAACGGCGAAACGCGCCAGGACGGCAACACCGACGAAATGGAGTGGAGCCCCGATTATCTGGTGGCCGATCTCTCCCGGACCCACACCCTCCTCCCCGGCGATCTGGTATTCACCGGCACTCCGGCGGGTTCGCGGCCGGTTTCGCCGGGAGACCGGGTCACCATCGAGGTGGAGGGGCTCGGCGCGCTCACCAACCCGGTGGTGGAAGAAGGCTCCGGCATCCCGTCGGACTACGGTGCCCAGCCAACCGAATCGGAAGAAGTCCGGTCCACCGCGCTCGGCGGCGACTGGGAGTTTCGCGGCATCCGCCCGCCGCGGAAGGAGACGTGATGCGACCGCCACGGATCGGGCTCGGCGTCTGGAAGCGGCCGGTCCGCACCCTGATCGGAGACCCGGAGCAGCTCTACACGCTGGCCGAAGAGTACGTCGAGGAAATCCGTCAGGCGGGCGGCGCGCCGCTCATGCTCCCCCCGATGGACTCCGCGATGGCCCCCGTGGTGGTCGAGGCGCTGGATGCGCTGGTGCTGACCGGCGGCGGGGATTTCGACCCGGGTTCTTACCGGGCCGAGGATCAGGGGCTGAGTTCCGATGTGGACATCGAACAGGACCGGTGGGACATCGCCCTCACCCGGGCGGCGAAGGATGCCGGGATTCCCTTCTTCGGAATCTGCCGGGGGATGCAGGCGCTCAACATCGCGCTCGGCGGAACGCTGATCCAGAACATCGGCGGCGAGGGAGTGCATCCGCCGATCCACGACACCCCGGCGGAGGCGGTCGCCTTCCGCCACCCGGTGCGTCTCGTCGGAGGAAGCCGGCTCGCCCGCCTGCTGGGAGTCGGGGAGCGGGTCGTCAACAGTATCCACCACCAGGCGGTCGGCACCCTCGGCGAGGGCCTCGTGGCGGCAGCCCACGCGCCCGACGAAGTCATCGAGGCGCTCGAATACCAGGGTGACTGGTTGGCGCTCGCGGTGCAGTGGCACCCGGAGCGAACCGGGAACGCCCTCGATCTGATCCTCTTCGACGACTTGGTGCGAAGGGCATCCGAATCAGTCCGATAGGGTCAGCCTGATGGTCTCAGACTGACCCCACCGCCAGAAGCTTCCTACCGGCAGAGCTTCTTCGCGTCGTCACCTCGCCAAATTTCGTGGTACTCCCTCAGTGTTCCTATTCTTTCGTTCCTTTCATCATATAGGTCCCTCACCGCCCGAAGGCCGGCCGCATACCTGATCACGAAGTGCTCATCTCCGATCCTGTTTGTTATCTGCGGACCGAATTCGACATCCGCGAACCGCGGATCCCGGCCATCGCTGCAGTCCACGATCCAGTTCCCGCTCCTCGGCCCGGTCGTGTATTCCCCTTGGTCATCGTCCCGGATCTGCCAGAACGGGCCCCCGGTACCTCTGGTACCCATGATATTCCCCGCCAGATTGAATCCACCCTCCACATTCTTGGACACCTCCGCCCGGACGAGGGTGTACCGGCTGTCATTCGGGTCCGGGATCGTATCGATATAGGCGATCGCAATGTCGTCCTCCGTGACGGTAAGGTTGATGCTCGCCGCGGTGTTCGTAACGGACGTAGAAACGTCCGTCCCGTTGACACTGGCGATCTGGATGCCAGATGCGAGGGTCCTGTCAGGTGCCACGATGTTGTCGTCCGGCGTGGAGCCGAAGATCTCGAGCTCGAAGACGGCGCGATAGACATCTCCGGTCAGGCTGAGCGTGCTCGTCTGGCCGCTCGCCGGGTCCACACAAAAGCAGTTCTTGTTCCTGGGGCTACTGTCTCTTCTATCGGTGATTTCCCCGCACGCCGTATTCAGTTGAGCGGGCGTGCACCAGCCCCACGCAGAGCCTGGTGCAATACGGCTGCTGGTGTCGAGACCCAGATTTCGTATGTCATCCAGGCCGGAGAGAATGACCGCGAACGTGCCAGGGTCCGGCTGCGTGCCCGCCAACTCGACGACGACCGAAGTGGTAAGGCCCGAGATGTCGCCGCCCTCGACGATCTCGGCGGAACCCGGCCCGGTAACGGTGATTTGCTCCGCATTGTTGCTGACGGTCAGGCCGCCACCACCCATGAGCCGGAGCGAGGTCGCGCCGCCCTCGTACTGGAGCGGGGTGAAGCCGGCAGACGGGGGCGGCGCGTTGCAGGCGCGGATCGCCTCCACCACCCGCCGCCAGAGATCGGCGTTCGTTCCCATGAGAACCCGCCGTTCCGCTCTCTCCAGGCTCATCCCGCCGTCGCACTGAACCGCCCGGAGCGCCTTGCGCCAGCGATTCCGCTGCTCCTTTTTCCCGATTTCGTGGTAGTGGTCGCTCATGCACCGGACGGCCTCCACCAAGTCTTCCTGTCGATGGCACTGGCCGCGCCCGAGCGCTATGGGAGTGACCCCGGAAAGCCCTTCGCTGCGGATACCGGCTTCGGCACCACCGGCTTCACCCGGTGCGGGGACAGGAGCCGCCGGAGACGGGGGTGACACGTCCTGCGACCCGCAAGCCGCAAACATGGCACAAAGCGAGATGATGATCGAGACCCTAGCCATGGGCACAGCGTAGCAAAAAACGGGTACGCCCTGCAAGTCAGCTACTCGAGGCTCTAATCGAGGACCGGCTCCGGCGGGTAGTACGTCCCGTCCACCGTCACGCCGCCGTGCCGCATCCGGTTTCGGCCGGCCAGGATCTCCTCTCCGAGCCGGATCGCGTCCGCAACGCCTTCCCGCGCGAGCCCGGCGAGGTGCTCGATGAACGGGCGCAGGTTGCCGTCGTCGGCGATCTCCAGCATGGCGATGTACGCTGGTTTGCGGACGGCGCTGATGATCGGCGGGAACTCGCCTTCCCGCGCAAAGACGTAGGCGACGAGCAGCCGGGACATGCGGCCGTTGCCATCCTGGAACGGGTGGATGCGGACGAACTCGTGATGGAGCCAGGCTGCCTCCACCTCGGTGGGCAGGTCCCTCTCTTCGTGAGAGCGGTGGAATTCCAGCAGCCGATCCAGCTCGGAGCGGACCTGCTCCGGCGGGCAGTATTCGTGGACGGAGCCGTCCGGCCGCCGCGGATTGTTCGGGCGCAGCTTGTAGTCGCCTTTTCGCAGCGGGATCCGGATGCGCCGCCCGGTGAGGCCAAGGGTCCCGACCGCGCTGTCCTGATGACGGACGAGCATCTGGTGGAGCGACTTCAGGGCGTGGTGGCCGAGGGGTTCGCGCCTCGCGGCGAGGTCGAACACCACTTTGAGCGTCTCCTCCTGATCTTCGAGAAGCCCACGGAGCGTCTCGTCGCCGAGATCGCCGGTCAGACTGTGCGCCCCGCGGACCCCTTCGAACCCTTCGGTGATGAGCTGTTCGGTGACAGCGTGCCGGAGGTGGTAGAGGTTTTCCACCTGGCCGGTCTCGATGGCGAAACCCGGCCGTCGCTCCCGAAGGAAGATGTCGATGAGTGTGTGATCGAATCGGGGATCTTCGAGCCGTTCGCGGACCTCGCGCCACGGCCGACCAGTCTTCGGTACTCGGGAACTCCCCAGCTTCCGGCCTCCGGAGGCAGATCGGCCACCCGGCGCCAGACGGCGGCAACCGGCTTGACTCCGGGAGGCTCGGGCATATCCCGCAGTCTATGCCTCGGGGGAACGATTCCCTGTCACCTCCCGCGGAACGATCGTGTGGCCCCGGCCTGTCCCCCTGCCGGTACGACACGACTACGGGCAGAGCTTCGTCGTTTCGCTTTGCGTCCAGTATTTGAGCACGAAATGATCGGAGTCGATGTTGTTCAGCTGCGGCCCGAAATCGACGTTCTCGAACCGTGGATTCCGGCCGTCGCTGCAGTCCAACTCCCATTTGCCATCGTTTTTCGGCCCGGTCGTCCAGAGGAAGGCATCGGAACCATCTTCCCGGATCTCCCAGAAAGACCCTCCGTTGCCTCGAGCGCCCACGACATTCCCGCTCAAATTGAATCCACCCCTTACCTGGCGGTTCACGCGCCCCCGGACGAGGATGTGTGGCCCGTTCACTCCGCTCGTCCCGGCCCGGATGGTGTCGAGAACGGCAATGGCGATGTCGTCCTCGTTGACGGTCAGGCTGATGGATCCCGCGGAAGTGGAGACGGCCGTCCCGTTGACGCTGGTGATGTCGATGCCCGCCGTATGGGTCGCATCCGGTGCCACGATGTCGTCGTCTATCGTGGCTCCGACGAACTCGATCTCGAAGCTGGCGCGATGGACCTGCCCGGTCAGGCCGAGCGTGCTCGTCTGGCCGCTCTGCGAGGTCACGCAAAAGCAGTTCCCATCGTTCGCGCAAGCCGAGTACGTGCTTGAGCAGGCATCCGAACTGTCGCTGACATCGAGGCCCAGGGTTCGCATACCGTCCAGGCCGGAGAGAACGACCCGGAACGTGCCGGGGTCTGGTTCTGTGCCTGCCAACTCGACGACGATCGTGGTGGTCAGATCCTCGACATAGCCGCCCTCGGTGAGCTCGGCGGAACCCGGCCCGGTAACGGTGACGCTCTGCGCATTGTTGCTGACGGTCAGGCCGCCACCACCCATGAGTCGGAGCGGGGTCGCGCCGCCCTCGTACTGGAGCGGAGTGAAGCCGACGGACGGAACTGGCGCGTTACAGGCGCGGATTGCCTCCACCACCCGCCGCCAGAGCGAGGCATTCGAACCCATCAGAACCCGCCTTTCCGCCCTTTCCAGGCTCATCCCGCCGTCGCACTGGATGGCCCGGAGCGCCTTGCGCCAACGATTCCGCTGCTCCTTCCTCCCGATTTCGTGGTAGTGGTCGCTCATGCACTGGACGGCCTCCACCAGGTCTTCGCGGCGCTGGCACTGGCCGCGCCCGAGTGCTACGGGAGTGATCCCGGAAAGCCCTTCGCTGCGGATGCCGGCTTCCGCACCACCGGCTTCACCCGGTGCGGGGGCAGGAGCCACCGGAGACGGGGACGATCCGCCCTGCGGCCCGCAAGCCGCCAGCGCGGCGACGAAGGCAATGAAAAGAACAGCGTTTGATGAATGAGACCCAATACCCATGCGACCAATCATAGCGAAAAACGAGTGGGCTTTGCCGTGGGCTGCCTTCGATGATCCGGGCCCCGATGGAAGGCCCGATGGAAGGTTAGGATGGGCGCGATGCGTCGCCGGCTGCCCCTCGGAATCCAGACCTTCCGCGAGATCCGGGAGGAGGACCACTACTACGTGGACAAGACGCCGGGGATCGCATTGCTGGTGGGCCGGGGCAAGTACTACTTCCTGTCGCGGCCGCGCCGGTTCGGGAAGAGCCTGCTGCTCGACACGATCAAGGAACTCTTCGAGGGGAACGAGGCGCTCTTCCGGGGGCTCGCGATCGAAGGCGACTGGGACTGGTCGGTCCGGTATCCGGTGGTTCGGCTCGACTTCGCCGGCGGCAGCTACGGAACGCCGGAGCGCCTCGATGCCAAGCTCGCTGCCCAGTTCGATCGTCTCGAAGCAGCTCACGGAGTGGAGAATCGCTACCGGACCCACCCCGAGCGCTTCGAGCATCTGATCTGGACGCTCCACGAGCAGACCGGCCAGCGGGTCGTGGTGCTGGTGGACGAGTACGACAAGCCTATCCTCGACACCCTCGCGAAGCCCGAAGTCGCGATCGCGCACCGGGAAGCGCTCCGGGGGTTCTACGGGGTCATCAAGGCGAGCGATGCCGCGATCCGTTTCGCCATGCTCACCGGGGTCAGCAAGTTCACCAAGGTCAGCCTCTTCTCCGAGCTGAACAACCTGACGGACATCACGCTCGACTCCCGCTACGGGGACATCTGCGGCTACCGGGAGGAAGATCTCGACACCGTCTTCGCTCCGGAACTCGAAGGACTCGACCGTGAGAAGGTCCGCGACTGGTACAACGGCTATTCGTGGGGCGGCGGGAAGCGGGTCTATAACCCCTACGGATTGCTGCGGCTCTTCGACAGCCGGAAGTTCTCGGGGCACTGGTTCGAGACCGGAACCCCGAAGTTCCTGGTGGAGACGCTGATCGAGCGGGGGGTGTCCTCGGTATCGCTCGACGGAACCCTGAGCACCGAGTCGCTGCTGTCGGTGTTCGACGTGGAGGAGATCGGGACCGAGGCGCTCCTGTTCCAGACGGGGTATCTGACGATCGCGGAAGAAAAGACACGGGCCGGGCAAACCACCTACCGGCTCGGGTACCCGAACCGGGAGGTGCGGCAGGCACTGAACGAGCACCTGCTCACGGGTCTGGTGCGGAACCCGGCGAAACAGGACGCGAACAGTGAACGGCTGGCGCGACTGCTCGAATCCCACGATTGCGCGGGGCTCGAAGAGCTGTTCCACGCCTTCTTCGCCAGCATCCCGTACGAGTGGTACACGAAGAACGACATCGCCCGCTACGAGGGGTACTACGCGAGCATCTTCTACTCGTACTTCGCGGCGCTCGGGTACGAGGTCACGGTGGAGGATTCGAGCAACCAGGGAAGACTCGACATGGCGGTACGGGCGGGGGGCCACGTGTATCTGTTCGAGTTCAAGGTCGTCGAGCAGGCATCGGCGGGCGCTGCGTTACAGCAGTTGCGGGATCGGGATTACGCGGCGAAATACCGGGGAAGCGGCGAGCCGATCCACCTCGTGGGCGTGGAGTTCAGCAGCGAAACCCGGAACATCACCGCGTTCGAAGTCGCGTAGAGGCCGCAGAACCACCCGTTCCATCCGGCTTTCCTCGGCATCGAGGACATCCTCGAGGATCTCGACCAGGCACTCGAGGCACCATAGGAAGCTCTTCCGGGAAGGACCGGACGATAGGATGGGCGCGATGCGCCGCCGACTTCCCCTCGGGATCCAGACCTTCCGCAAGCTGCGGGAAGAATCTGCCTACTACGTGGACAAGACGCCGGGGATCAAGTTGCTGGTGGACAGCGGGTCCTACTACTTCCTGTCGCGGCCGCGCCGGTTCGGGAAGAGCCTGCTGCTCGACACGATCAAGGAACTCTTCGAGGGGAACGAGGCGCTCTTCCGGGGGCTCGCGATCGAAGGCGACTGGGACTGGTCGGTCCGGTATCCGGTGGTCCGGCTCGATTTCGCCGGCGGCAGCTACGGAACGCCGGAGGATCTGCGGGCGGGGCTTGCGGTCCAGTTCGACCGGCTCGAAGCAGCTCACGGAATCGAAAAGCGCTACGAACGACCAGCGGATCGCTTCGGGCATCTGATCTGGACGCTCCACGAGCAGGCCGGCCAGCGGGTCGTGGTGCTGGTGGACGAATACGACAAGCCCATCCTCGACACCCTCGCGAAGCCCGAAGTCGCGATCGCGCACCGGGAAGCCCTCCGGGGGTTCTACGGGGTCATCAAGGCGAGCGATGCCGCGATCCGTTTCGCCATGCTCACCGGGGTCAGCAAGTTCACCAAGGTCAGCCTCTTCTCCGAGCTGAACAACCTGACCGACATCACGCTCGACTCCCGCTACGGGGACATCTGCGGCTACCGCGAGGAAGATCTCGACACCGTCTTCGCCCCGGAACTCGAAGGACTCGACCGGGAGAAGGTCCGCGACTGGTACAACGGCTATTCGTGGGGCGGCGGGAAGCGGGTCTATAACCCCTACGGATTGCTGCGGCTCTTCGACAGCCGGAAGTTCTCGGGGCACTGGTTCGAGACCGGGACCCCGAAGTTCCTGGTGGAGACGCTGATCGAGCGGGGGGTGTCTTCGGTATCGCTCGACGGGACGCTGAGCGACGAGTCGCTGCTGTCGGTGTTCGACGTGGAGGAGATCGGGACCGAGGCGCTCCTGTTCCAGACGGGATATCTGACGATCGCGGAAGAGGAGACGGGCGAATGCGGGGTCAGTTACCGGCTCGGGTATCCGAACCGGGAGGTGCGGCAGGCACTGAACGAACACCTGCTCGCGGGATTGGTGAAAAACGCCCGGGCACAGCGAGAGAACAAAACCCGACTCGGGCGGCTCCTCGGGACCCATGACTGCGCGGGACTCGAAGAGCTGTTCCACGCCTTCTTCGCCAGCATCCCGTACGAGTGGTACACGAAGAACGACATCGCCCGCTACGAGGGGTACTACGCGAGCGTCTTCTACTCGTACTTCGCGGCGCTCGGGTACGAGGTCACGGTGGAGGATTCGAGCAACCAGGGAAGACTCGACATGGCGGTGCGGGCGGGGGGCCATGTGTATCTGTTCGAGTTCAAGGTCGTCGAGCAGGCATCGGCGGGCGCTGCGTTACAGCAGTTGCGGGATCGGGATTACGCGGCGAAATATCGGGGAAGCGGCGAGCCGATCCACCTCGTGGGCGTGGAGTTCAGCAGCGAAACCCGGAACATCACCGCGTTCGAAGTCGCTTGATCTCTCCGAAAGCGTTCAGAAATACCAACTGAGCGACAGGTAGCCGGTGAGCCGGGCGAGTCCGTATTCCGACGGGAGGGGACGGGAGGAGGTCACCTCGTCCGCGCCGAAGCCGAAGAACGCCCCGGCGGCGATCTCGATCTCGTCCGCCGCCGAATAGCCGAGGCCCGGGCCGATCACCCCGCTCCCGTCGTTCAGGTTGAGGAGGAAGAGGCCGCTCGCGGTGAGGAGCGGATGGAGCGACAGCGAGGCCTGGAGGATGCCCTCGTCGCGGCCGAGGACCTGATGCTCGCCCCGGCGGAAAGGGTCCGAAACGAGCACTTCGAGATACCCCTCGGGCCCCGCCGCGCCAAGGCCGTCGCGCTGGTATTCGGCGAGGAGCGAAAGGTCGCGCCCGAGGAACCGGAACACCCGGTCCACCCCGACGACACCGCGGAAAACCAGCCGGTCTTCGAGGCTGCGGAGGACGCTCTCGCTCCGGACCGCCCACGAACCGAGTTCCCCGGCAAAAGCACCGGCGGCCGCCGGATCCCCGTGGAGCGCGCCCGCCCACCCGGAAACCTCCCATGTCCCCACGGTGGTCAACCCGCGGACGAGCGCGGTGATCCGGTCCCCGTCAGGCGCGGGCCGCACCACCAGATCCACTTCGCTGAGCGCACCGGGAGAAAAGCGCACCCGGGCGGCATCCACTCCGGCCCGGAAAGAGCGGAACGGATCCACCGGACGGAACGGAGTGAACGGGTCGGCGGGATTCAGGAAAAGCGTGGTGCCCCAGGAAACCGCTTGGCGGCCGGCAGTGATTTCGAGGCGTTCGGACGATGTCCAGCCGATGTTGAGCCGGTCGAAGCGGTGCCGCCAGACCACGCGCTCCCGGTCGGCGAGGGTCCACTCCAGATCGAGCCACTCGCCGCCGCCGGGAGAGCTTCCGAGCGTGAATCCGGGGCGCGCATCGGATCTGCGGACGTTGAGCGCGTGTTCGTAGGCCACTTCGAGGCGGAACGCTCCGAACTCCGGTTCGCCCGAGAGCCGCAGCCGGTGGAAGAAAGCGAGCAGGTCGTCCTCGGTGCCCGCGATGAGAACGCCCTGGAGATAGCCGCGGACCGGCTGCCCCGCCACCGGTGCGGCGATGAGGGTCAGCGCAAGGAGAAGGGCGCGGAGGTTCACGAACGGCGCTCGTCGCTTGCGATCCGGCCGTCCCGCATCCGGACCAGACGGCGGGACCGCTCCATGACCCGGTCGTCGTGGGTTGCGAACACGAAGGTGATGCCCATGTCCCGGTTGAGTTCGCCCATCATGTCGAGGAGGGCTTCGCTCGCCGCCGAATCGAGGTTGGCGCTCGGTTCGTCAGCGAGCACCAGCGCCGGCCGGCCGGCCACCGCCCGCACCACCGCAACCCGCTGCTGCTGGCCGCCCGAGAGCTTGCCGGGCCGACGGTCTTCGAGCCCTTCGAGCCCGGTCCGGCGGAACAGATCGGCGATCCGCGCCCGCCGCTCCCCGGGATCCACGCCCCGGAGCAGCATCGGGAACTCGGCGTTCTCGAAGGCGCTCAGCACCGGGAGGAGGTTATAGGCCTGGAAGATGAAGCCCACCTGGTGGAGTCGCATCTCTGCCAGCTCGCGGTTCGAGAGCGCGCCGAGCGGCTGCCCGGCGACGAAGACCTCGCCCCCGGTGGGCCGGGTCAGGCCGCCGATCAGGTTGAGGAGCGTGGTCTTGCCCGATCCGGACGGCCCGGCGAGGGCAGTGAACTCGCCTCGCTCCACGGTGAGGTTCACTCTGCGAACCGCGCGCACTTCCTCCGCCTCCTGCCGGAAGACCTTTTCGAGATCCTCGGTGCGGACCGCCGGCGTCTTCCCCTGCATCTACCTGTCGAATTGGATCGCTTCGGTCATGTCGATCCGCGCCGCTCGCAGCGCCGGATAGACCGAGGCCCCGAAACCGACCGCGAGGAGGAAGAGGGTGATGCCGATCAGCCGCTCCGGCCGGAAAAGCGGACGGATCACCGGGTCCACGACCGCGCCGGCGAAGGTCAGCTCCTCCTCCATGTTCCCCAGGATCCCGGAAAGGTCGAGTCCGTCCCCGAAGAAGAACCAGGTGGCGAAAAGGCCGAGGCAGACCCCGAGGAGGCCGCTCGCCGCCGAAAGGGTCAGCCCCTCGATGAGAACGATGAGGCCGCTCTGGACAGGAGTGAGGCCGAGGGCGCGGAGCACCCCGAATTCGCGGTTCCGCTGGAGGACCGACATGAGCACGGTGTTCACGATGGCGAACGCGATGATGAGGAACAGGAAACCCTGAACCAGATAGTTGCCGAGCGAGTCGATGGCGATCGCCGCGGCGAGCCCCGGGTCGGTTTCGCGCCACTCCTTCACGCTGACTTCGCCCCGCTCCATCGGGGCGACGAGGGCTTCGGCGAGGCGGCGCGCCACGAGCGAAGTTGCCCGGCTGTCGTGGAGCGCCACCGCGACCCCGGTGACTTCGCCGCCCGACCCGAGCCATGCGCCGGCGGTGGCGAGCGGCAGGTGGATCCCTCCCTGGTCCACGCCGGGCGAGCCGGTCCGGAACACCCCGACCACCCGGAGCAACTGACCCGCGATCTCGCCTTCCGCATCCTGGGCCTGAACCACGAGGCGCGAGCCGATCCGGAGGCTGAGACGGTCTCGCAGTTCCGCTCCCACCACCGCTGCGAGCCGGTCTTCCGGCAGGAGGTACCGCCCTTCGATGATCCGGTCGTCCACCGGGCCGAAGCGCGACTCCGCCGCCGGATCCACCCCGACCATCTGCGCCGGGCGGGATCCCGCCGCCGAGCTTGCGAGTCCGCCGATCTCAAGCCGCGCCGAAACCGCGGCCACCTCCGCCGCGAGTTCGGGGGTCGCGAGGGCTTCGGACACGGCGCTTCGGAAACCCTCCTCCAACCGGTTCCCGATCCGCTGGCCGAGCCGGTACTCCGGATGTTCGACGCTCAGGTGGCCGCTCGAAAGCCGCACCGCCGAATCGATCCACTGCTCGTAGCTGCCGTCCGAGAGTGCGAAGGAGAAGACGATCAGGATGCCGCCGAAAACCATGGCGGAAGCGGTCAGAAGCGAGCGGCGCAACTGCCGGCGCAGGTTGCGCATGGCGAAGGTGAAGAGAACCCGCACGGAATCAGATTCCCGCCAGGGTGTCCGCCGGCGGGATCCGGGAGGCGCGGATCGCCGGGACAAGAGCCGCGAGCAGGACGGTCAACAGCAGGCCGACGGTGGCCCACATCCAGCCGGCGAAGTGGATGCCGGCCCGCAGGCTCGGGGTCAGCAGCGCGCCGTGCATGGTGACGTTGCCGTAGAGCCATGCGAGGCTCGGAGGAGCCGCGTGGAACCAGACGATGAGCGGAAAGGCGACGCTTCCGCCGAGAGCGAGGCTGAAGGCCCCGATGGCCGCCGCTTCGCTCAGGACCGTGGCGATGATCGTCCGCGGCCCCGCTCCGAGCGCCAGCATCACCGCGAATTCGCGACGGCGCTCGAAGGTGGACATCAGCATCGTGTTCGCGACCCCGAAGCTCGCCATCGTGAAGACGACGAGGATGATCAGCCCGTACAGGGAGCCGGCGAGCGCCACGTATTCATGGAGCACCGGGTTGAGTTCGATCCAGGAGTCCACCGCCATTTCCCGATCCTCGGTGTGGAGGGCTTCCCGGAGGCGCGCCGCGATCGAGCCCGCGGCTCCCGGGTCATCCGACCCGACGACGATCTGGTGGATCCGGCCCGGAGACAGAGCCAGCAGCGTTCCGAGATCTTCGATATGCATGACCGCGGTTCCGGCATCGAAATCGACCAGGCCGGTCCGGAAGATTCCGGACACCGTGAACAGGTCGTTCCCCATGGAGCCGTCGGCGGCGGAAGCGACCACCACCAGCTCGTCTCCGACCGAGGCGGCGAGCCGACGCGCCATCTCCTCCCCGACCACCACTTCGTTCGCGCCGGGTTCCGGCAACCGGCCCGCGACCAGCGGGTCGAGGAACCGGCTGAGGCGGATTTCCCGCGGCGGATCGATCCCGAACAGCGAGCCCGCCACCGTGGTCTCGCCGTTGCTGACCAGCCCGCCCCCGTACGTCCGGGGGGCGGCCGCCACCACCGCCGGGTCGGCCTCGGCAGCATCCAGCAGCCCGGCGACCGCGATCCCTTCGCGTCCCCCCAGCGTGTCGTGGAGACGGCGGTCGGGCAGGTAGCCCCGGTCGTGGATCTCGATCTGGCCGCCGACCAGCGACGTGGCGTTCTCCACGAGCTCGGCGGTGATTCCCTCCGTCCAGCCGATCAGGAACACCACGGCGACGTACCCGACCGAAAGGCCGAGCGAGGTGAGGACCGTGCGCTTTCGATTCCGCCCGAGGTTGCGCCAGCCGATGCGCCGCCAGGGGGCCACTCCGGGATTACCGCTTCAGGCTGCGGAGCGAGAAGAAGCCGGGCTCGAGGTCCACGTCGAACTCCAGCTCCTCGTAGCGCACCGTGGTCCGCTCTCCCGTCCGGTCCGCCGGATACATGTGGAGAACCGCGGGAACCAGACGCCCTCCGAACCGGGTGAAGCCGCTGTGCTCCATCGTGCGGAAGAGTTCGCCATCCTCGTCGAAGAACCGGACGGTGAGCGGCATGGAGTCGGCCTTCCGGACCTCGTATTCGATGCGGCCCCAGACGACCGCGGCTTCCGGCTTCGGGGTGAGCGTCAGCTCCCAGTGCTCTTCGGCATCGAGGCTCATCTCGATGTCGTAGTCCGTGACGAGCGGGCTGTCCTTCACGAGGTCGTCGTTCGTGAAGTGGGAGCCCATCCATGCGCCGCCCATCATCGAGGCCGGAACCTTGATCGTCCGGTCCACCTTCGGCAGGTAGTTCCAGATGTTTTCTTTCGCCTTGAGGGTGCTGGTTCCGGCATCCTTCCGGGGAGCGAGCAGCCGGACCAGCGCGTAGTCGGTGCCGAGCGACCACATCTCCATGGTCATCTCGCGCTCCCAGTGTTCGGTGACCACTTCCATGGTGGCTACCGCCCGGCTCGAGTCGCCGCGCAGGAGCCGGTCCACCCGTTCGATGATCGCGCGGGGATCCTCCGCCGCCGCCGGCATCCGGAAGAACCCGACGGCCACCATCGCGAAGACCAGAAAACGCACCGGAACGGATGGTACCGTCCCCGCGCCAGACAGAATGGCAAGTGAAAAAGGAGGCCCCTGGAAGCCCGCCGCTCCCGAGCCTCCCGACTGGAGCGCCGCCACGGCGTATCTTGCGGACCGTGACCCGGTCCTCGGCCCGTGGATCCGGAAGCTCGGCCCCTGCTCGCTCGGCCCGCGCCCCAACAGCTTCGGAACGCTCGCCGGGGCCATCGTGGCCCAGCAGATCTCGGCGGCGGCGGCCCGGAGCATCTACGAGCGGCTCGTCGGACTGACCGGCGATCCGCCGGAAGCCGAACGCCTGCTCCGTCGCCGGGACAAGACGCTCCGAGGCATCGGGCTCTCCCGGCAGAAGATCACCTACCTGCGCGATCTGGCCTCCCGGATCGGGTCCGGCGAGCTCGACCTCGAAGCGCTCCCGTCGCTCTCCGACGAGGAGGTGATCGCCCGGCTCACCGCAGTGCGCGGGATCGGCGAGTGGACCGCCCACATGCACCTCATCTTCACCCTGAACCGGCCCGATGTCTTCGCCCCGGGAGATGCGGCGGTGCTCGCCGCGATGCGGGATCTCTACGGCATCGCGGAAGACGTGCGGCCAGCGGAGTACGCGGCGGCGGCCGAACGCTGGCGGCCGTTCCGCAGCGTCGGGGTCTGGTACATGTACGAGTACATCCACGATCTGCGCCGCGGTACTCTCAAGAAATGACCGCGGGCTGCTTCGGACCGGAGGATGTCCGGCCGCTCACCGACCGGTTCGTCGCGGCCCTTCGGAACGAGTTCGGCGAACGCCTGCTGGGGGTCGCGCTTTACGGATCGGTGGCGCGGGGGGAGGCACGTTCCGAAAGCGACATGGACCTCCTCGTGGTCCACGAGGACGAAGAGCCCGACCCCACGGCGACGGTGATCCGTGCGGAAGCCGCCGTGGCCGAAGAAGCGAGAGCGCTCGAAGCGGCCGGCGTTCCGGCGCGGCTGCCGTGGTCCCGATGCGGCGCGGGTATTTCGCGGACACGCCCTCGCTCCTGATCGAGATCTCGCACCACGGGATCCTCCTGTTCGACCCGAAGGGCGTGGTGGCCGCGAAACCCGAAGCACTCCGCGCCTGCCTTCGGGAACTCGGCTCGAAGCGCATCGAGTTGCCCGACGGGAAGTGGTACTGGGATCTCAAGCCGGACATGCGCCCCGGCGAGATCGTGGATATAGGAAGCCCATGACCAACGGGTACCGGGCCGGGAAGCTCTTCGAGAGCGCCGCCCGCTACCGCAGCTTGATGGAAAAGGCGTTCGCTGAAGCTTGGTGGAACGTTGCCGTGAGGGAAGCGCAGGAAGTCGTCGATGTCCTGGAGATTTCCGACTGGCTCGCGAAAGAGCGCCTGTCCACTTTCTACGAGGAGGTCGAGCAAACCGAAAGGGGCGCGACCCGGGCGGTGGAAGGATCCCGCCGCATCCACGAGCTCTGCCTCCGGATCACCGCCCGCCCTTCGGCGTGACCGGGGTCCGGCTGGCACCGAGCCGGGCTTCGAGCGCCGCCCCGAGCTGGAGCACGCCCAGATCGTCCCCGCGCCGTCCCACGATCTGGAGGCCCACCGGGAGATCGCCCGCAAACCCGGCGGGCAGCGAGAGCGCCGGAACGCCGAGGATCGAGACGAAGGCGCAGGAGCCCATCCAGTCGGTATAGCTCCGCATCTTCACCCCGGCGATTTCGGTGGGCCACGGGGTTTCGACCGGGAACGGGGGAACCTGACAGGCCGGCAGCGCGAGGTACGAAAAATCGGTCTGGAACCGGGCGAGCCGATCCAGAATCCGCGCCCAGTGCCGGCTGGCATCGGCGAGATCCGGGGCGGTCAGCCGCTTCCCGGCCTCGATCTCCTCGACCACCGTTTCCTTGATTTGGGGGCGATGGCGCTCGAGGAGCGGGCCGAACCGGAGATCGAACCAGAACGCCCGGTAGCGGCGGAACACGAGCCCGGCATCCCGCATGTCCGGCGAGGCTTCCTCCACGGCGCAGCCGATTTCTTCGAGCGCTTTCCGCGCCGGTTCGAGCGCCGCGAGAACCGCGGGATCGAACGGAAGGCCCGCGAAATCGGGAGCCCAGGCCACCCGGATGCCGCCGAAATCCCGGTCGAGCGGCCGGTCGAACCCCGAGCCCGGCTCGGGTAGCGAAAGGGGGGCGCGGGGGTCCGGCCCGGCCATCGCGGAGAGCAGCAACGCAGCGTCCCGGACGGTCCGCGCCATCGGTCCGGGGACCGCCACCGGAAACCAGGGCGCGGGATCGGGCACGTCGGGAACCCGTCCGGGGGTGGGCCGCAGGCCGACGACACCGCAAAAACTGGCCGGATTCCGGAGCGAGCCGCCGTAGTCGGTTCCGTCGGCGATCGGAACCATTCCGGAGGCGAGGGCCGCTGCCGCACCGCCGCTGCTCCCGCCGCAGGTCCGGGAGAGATCCCAGGGGTTCCGGGTCGGGCCGAAAACCGGATTGAAGGTCTGGGAGCCGGCGGCGAACTCCGGGGTGTTGGTCTTGCCGACCATGATCGCTCCGGCGGCGCGGAGCCGCTCCACGACCAGCGAGTCCTCGTCGGGGACGAAGTCGCGGAAAATCGGGGAGCCGAAGGTGGTCCGCGTCCCGCGGGTCAAGAAGACATCCTTGTGCGCGACCGGGAGCCCGTGGAGGGGGCCGCGGGGTCCGGCCGTCGCGTCCGCAGCCCGCGCCCGGTCGAGCAGGCGCTCCCGTGGCAGCAGGGTGACGATCGCGGAAAGAGCGGGGTTCACCGCGGCGATCCGGTCGAGGTGAGCCTCCATCACCTCCACTGCCGAGAGTTCGCGACGGCGAAGCGCGTCCCGGAGCGAAGTCGCGGACCGCTTCCAGAGCATTCAGAGCGCGCTTCGGATCCGCTGGATCCCCGCTTCCCGTCCCGCATCCCCCGGGGCCGGGGCGTGAATCCAGCACACCGGACGGCCTTCGGCGCGGAGCTCCTCGTAGTCGGCGAGCGCCAGCAGATGCATCAGCTCGCCGAGGCCGCGTCCTTCGGGAGTGAAGAGCTCTTCGCCGATGCCGGAGGTGCAGATCAGCACGCCGAGCTTCCGTGGCCCGCCCTTCTGGAGCTGGCCGAACGAGTGGAGAAGTCCGGGTCCCCAGGCCATCGCCGGGAGAAACCCGAGGCCCTCTTCCATCTCCCGCCGTAGCCCCTCGAACGCCGCTTCGGCGGCCGGAGTCCGGGGCAGGAAGGCGTTCAGAGTGATCCCGGCGGCCGGAGCGCGACCGAAGAAGGCGGCGAGATCGGCTTCCCGGGTTTCGGGGATCGTCGCCGGGCCGGAAGCCTTGCGGAGCTCCCGGACGCGGGCCTTCCCCCCGTCTATGTCCGGCTGGTCATAGGGATCCACTCCCATCAGCGCGCCGGCCGTCCCGATGGCCACCTGCCACCGGAAGAGCTCCCCGAGGACGTCCGGCGGCTTCGGGTGGCTGTGGATCAGGGACGGCTCCGGGGCTTCTTCTCCGAAATGGATGCCGTCGGGCCGGCTCGACGCGCGCACCGGCAGGATGCCCTTGCCCTCCTTGCCGAGGCTTTCGGCGAGGAGCTGCTCCAGCCAGGGAAGGAAGCCCTTGAGAGACGGGTCCGCGGAGAGCGTGAGCCGGGGGAGTGGTTCGCTTTCGGCAAGTGCCGCGATCGCTCCGCCGGCCCGAAACCCGTCGTTCGGCCAGCCGCATTCGAGTTCCCGGCGAGCCCGGTGGGCCGCTTCGAGGCTCTGCTCCACCGGGCATCCGGCGAGGGCCGCCGGGAGCAATCCGTAGGCATCGAGCGCCGAAAAGCGGCCGCCGACCCGGGGAGCGCCGTGGAACAGGCGGCGGTATCCCTTTCGAAGAGCGTGCCCGGCGAGCGGGCTTCCGGGCTCGGTGAGCGCCAGCAGGTTTTTCGACGGGGAGCAGCCGGCATCGGCGAGAGCCTCCCGGATCACCGATTCGAGCGCCCGGGTCTCGACCGTGGTCCCCGAACGGGAGGCGATCAGGAACACCGTCTCCCCGAGGCGATCGGGAGCGAGCGCCCTTCGCACCTCCGCCGGATCCAGCGTCGCGAGCAGGTGCGGTTCGAGTCCCGGGAGCTCTCTCGGGAGAAGCGAGGTCACGGTTTTCGAGGAGAGCCCCGCGCCGCCCATCCCCACCACCGTGAGCCGCCGAAAGCCTTCCGCGAGGAGTTCGTCGCGGAGGGCTTCGTGGTCCACCGCCGCGGAGGGCAGATCCACCCAGCCGAGACGGGAAGCGCCGGTGTTCTTCCCGGTCCCCCCCATCCGTCCGGGCGCGGTCCCCCGTTCCCACAGTTTGCGGACGCGGGGGTCTTCCGGGTTTTCGATGCGCCACGGGTCCGCCGTGCGGGGAACGGCCCCTACGGTTACCATGAGATCACCGAGGAAGGTTACCAATGAGTCCTTACGTCAAGAGTTCCACCCGTTTTCCCTTCGCGTCCAGCCCGGTGGGCGGACGGGCAACCGATCCCGAAGTCTTCTTCAACCGGCGGGCGCTGATCCGCAAGCTCTCGAAGACGCTCGGTGCCGCCGCGCTCGTCGGGCCGTACACCGCCGCCTGCGGTTCGGATGCCGAGGGTGCCGAGCTGCTCGATGTCCCCTACTCCCGTCCGGATGTCTTCCCGGCGACCCGGAACGCGGACTACCAGGTTCCCGCGTCCATCGAGCGCAAGGAGCTCATGTCCCGCGAAGTGGCGGGCTCCCACAACAACTTCTACGAGTTCCTGTCCGGAAGGGGGGGCGCGGTCTGGAAGCTCTCCGGGGACTACAGCCCGGTCCCCTGGGCCATCGAGGTCACCGGTGCCTGCAACAAGCCGCGCACCTTCGACCTCGACGACCTGCTGGCGTTCCCCCACGAAGAGCGCATCTACCACTTCCGCTGCGTCGAGCGCTGGGCGATGAACGTCCCGTGGACCGGTTTCCCGCTCTCTCTGATGCTGGATGCCGTCGAGCCGACCGGCGATGCCCGTTTCGTCGCGTTCACTTCGCTCAGCCGGCCGGAGGAGATGCCCGGCCTCCGTTCCAGCAACTGGTATCCGTGGCCCTACCACGAGGGGCTTCGGATGGACGAGGCGATGCATCCGCTGGCCTTCGTCGCCACCGGCATCTACGGAGAGCCGCTGGTGCGCCAGCACGGCGCCCCGGTGCGGATGGCGATCCCGTGGAAGTACGGCTACAAGGGCCCGAAGGCGATCGTGAAGATCGAACTCACTCGTGACCAGCCTCCCTTTTTCTGGGAGATGCAGCGGCACGAGTACGGGTTCCTCTCCAACGTGAACCCGAACATCCCGCACCCCCGGTGGAGTCAGGAGCGGTCCTTCTGGCTGGACAACGAGGAACGCTTCGATACTCCGATCTTCAATGGATACGCGGAAGAAGTGGCGAGTCTGTATCCGGACGAGCCGACGACCCCCCAGCGTGCGCTGCGGATGGGCCAGACCGCGCGTTGATCTGGATCCGGGTCGGCGCTCTTTTCATGCTGGCCGCGGTCGCGCTCGGGGCGTTCGGTGCTCACGCGCTCGCCTCGCGGCTTCCGCCCCGCTCGCTCCAGATCTTCGAGACCGGGGTTCGCTATCTCGGATTCCACGGGCTCGGCTTGCTGGTCATCGGAATCCTGGTCCGCGGGGGGTTCGGATCGGGCGCATCGCTCGCCGGCTTGCTCGCCTGCTTCGGTGCGGTTCTCTTTTCGGGAAGCCTCTTCTGGCTCGCTCTCGGCGGACCC
Source organism: Vicinamibacteria bacterium (assembly GCA_965215615.1). GTDB lineage: Bacteria > Acidobacteriota > Vicinamibacteria > Marinacidobacterales > Marinacidobacteraceae > CBDATA01. The sequence goes on from OZ244068.1 coordinate 457,040, forward strand.
CGGTGGCTCGGGCCTCTGACCCCGATCGGCGGGCTCGCCCTCATCGCCAGTTGGGCGGTCCTGCTGCTGGCCACCTTCCGGACCAGTGCCTGAAGCCGCCTTCCAGGACAGCTACCCGGAGTCCACGAAGCACTGCTTCGGCTGCGGTGCCCTCAACCCGGAGGGCTACCGGATCCGCAGCTTCTGGGAAGGGGACGAGGCGGTCTGCCGCTTCACCCCGAAGCCGTGGCACACCGCGGTTCCGGGCACTGTCTATGGGGGCCTGATCGCCTCGCTCGTGGATTGCCACGGCACCGGGGCCGCCGCGGCCGTCGCTTATCGGGCCGCCGGGCGCGAGATGGGTTCGGAGCCACCGCTCCGTTTCGTCACCGGCGAGCTCCGGGTGCGCTACCTCAAGCCCACCCCGATCGGCGTGGAACTCCTGTTGCGCGCCGAAGCGGTCGAGGTTCGGGAACGCCGCATCCGGATCCGGATCGCCGTCGAAGCGGCCGGGGTCCGGACGGCGGAGGGGGAAGTCGTCGCGGTGCGGATTCCGGACGACTGGCTCGCCCGCCTCGTGGAGAGCTGACCGGCCGTGACTCCCCACCCTTCGCAACCGCTCGCCGCGCTGGTCCGGGCTCTCTGCCGGGAGCCCCACGAGAGCGAGTGGCTGGAGTTCAAGGAGAACCAGGCTCACCCGGAGACGATCGGACAAAACGTCTCCGGTCTCGCGAATTTCGCCGTGATCGCGGACCGGCCGCGCGCGTGGATCGTCTGGGGCGTTCGCAATCACGACCACCGGATCGTGGGCACCTCCTTCGATCCCTTCGTCGCGCGAAAAGGGGCGGAATCGCTCGAAACATGGCTCCACAGCCAGCTTCGTCCCCGTCCGGGGATGCGGTTTCGGTCTGTCGTGATCGAAGGGAAGCCGGTGCTGCTGCTGGAGATCGAACCGGCGGTGGGAGAGCCCGTCCGTTTTGGGCAGAGCGCGTACATCCGGGTGGGCAGTTCGACCCGCAGGTTGGCCGATGCCTCGGGAAAGCAGCGTCAGCTCTGGCGGATCCTCGGCGCGACGGACTTCGAGAACGGAGCAGCGGCGGAGAACCTCACCGATTCGGAAGCGCTGAATCTGCTGGATTACCCGGTGTATTTCGACTTGCTCAAGCGACGGCAGCCGACGACGCCGCGCTCGATTCTCGATGCTCTGGAATCCGACCGGCTCGTGCGCCGGAACCTCTCGGGACGATGGGAGATCACGAATCTGGGAGGAGTGCTGCTCGCCAGGCGACTTGCGGATTTCCGCCTGATTGGACGCAAGGCGCTCCGGGTCATCCGGTACGAAGGAAAGGGGCGGGTATTTGGCGGCAAGGAGACCGAGCTGGAAGGCGGTTATGCGCGGGCGCTTTCGACCACGATGGCTCTCCTGGATCAGATTCTTCCGGCGAACGAGGTCATCGAGCAGGCTCTTCGACGAACGGTGCCGATGTTCCCGCCGCTGGCGGTCCGCGAACTGGTGGCCAACGCCCTGATTCACCAGGACTTCAGCCAGCGTGGCGCTGGCCCGATGATCGAGATTTTCGATGATCGGATCGAAGTCACGAATCCCGGAACTCCGCTCGTTCCCACCGACCGCTTCGTGGACAGCACTCCCAAATCGAGGAACGAAGCTCTGGCCGCGGTCATGCGTCGTCTCGGACACTGCGAAGAGCGTGGCAGCGGCATCGACAAGGTGATCGCGCTCGTGGAGGCCTTCCAGCTTCCGCCGCCGCGCTTCGAGACTCCTCCGGAGGCGACGCGGGTCGTCCTGTTCGCCCCCAAGGACTTTGGAAAGATGGAGCGGAGCGAACGTGTTTGGGCCTCCTACCTGCACGCCTGTCTTCGTTTCGTGACCAGCGAATTCCTGACGAATTCCTCTCTGCGGGAGCGTTTCGGGATCGCCGAGAAGAATCGGGCGACGGTGTCGAGGTTGATCCGGGAGGCGAGGAAAGCCCGTCTCATCACTCCCTTCGAAAAGGATGCGTCGCCTCAATCCATGAAATACATCCCCTGGTGGGCCGCGCAGGAGAACGGCGGTGCTCCCGAGGATTGATGGTCGTTCGGTGCGTTTTTGTTGATTGACGGACGGCTCCTGCTGCCAGAACCAGGCTTATGTCCATGAAAAAAATGGTTCAGGTCACTTGACGGCCATTTGACCGAAGCCGCCCCGAAGACCAGCGAGACTCACCCGCTTCGGATCGCAAAGCTCTCGCCCGGCGAGGGCATGGGCCGGGTCGCTTTTTGCCCGTGCCCCGGGCGGGTGGACGATCGCGCCCGGTCCGGAGCGTGGGAGCGGGACCTCGACGCCGATCTCGACCGGGTGCGGGAAAGCGGCGCGACCGCGGTTCTGAGCCTTATCGAACCGTTCGAATTCGAGCGGCTGAAGGTGGAGGAGTTTCCCCGGAAGGTCCGGAACCGGAGCATGGAATGGTGGGGCGCGCCCATTCCGGACGGCCACCCTCCCGGCCCCGAATTCGAGGAGGCCTGGAGCCGCATCGGCGATGCGATCCGCGACCGGCTGCGGCTCGGCTTCGATGTCCTGGTCCACTGCCGGGGCGGTCTTGGCCGCGCCGGGACCATCGCCGCCCGGCTGCTGGTCGAGCTTGGCGGAGACCCGGAGGATGCCATCCGGCGCGTTCGGAAAGCTCGCCCGTACGCGATCGAGAACGAGGCCCAGGCGGATCATGTTCGGCGACGGCGCGTCGTGCCGCCGGTTTCGCCCTCCCGAACCGAAGCGGCCGGGCGGGACCGGGCGCTCGGAGCATTTCTCGGCCTCGCGGTCGGCGACGCGGTGGGGGCGACCCTCGAATTCTCCAAGCGCGATTCCGAACCGCGGCTGACCGACCTGATCGGGGGCGGCCCGCACCGGCTCACCCCCGGCCATTGGACCGACGACACCGCGATGGCGCTCGCGCTCGCCGAGAGCCTCGTCGCCTGTGGATCGCTCGATTGCCGCGACCTGATGGAGCGCTTCGCCCGTTGGTGGCGGCGCGGGGAGTACTCCTGCACCGGGAGCTGCTTCGACATCGGGCTCACGGTGCGGGCGGCGCTCGCCCGGTACGAAGAGACCGGCGACCCCATGGCGGGAGTCACCGATCCGCGCACCGCCGGCAACGGCTCGCTGATGCGGCTCGCTCCGGTCGCCCTTCGTTTTTCGGAGGATCGGGAGGCGCTCCTCGCGGCGGCTGCCGAGCAGTCCCGGACGACCCACGGCGCACAAGAGACGGTGGATGCCTGCCGGGGTTTCGCGGCGCTCCTCGCTGACGGGGTCCACGGGATGCCCCGCGCCGAAGTTCTCGCGCCGCGGGATTTCGCGGGCGCTCCGAAGATCGCGGAAATCCTCGCCGGGAGCTGGCGCGGAAAGCCTCGGGAGGAAATCCGCTCGGGTGGCTACGTCGTGGATACTCTCGAAGCGGCGCTCTGGTCGGTGGCGCGGACCGCCGATTTCCGGAGCGCGGTCCTGCTGGCGGCGAACCTCGGGGGCGACGCGGACACCGTGGCAGCGGTCACCGGCCAGCTCGCGGGTGCGTTCTACGGGATGAGCGGCATTCCCGAAGAATGGCTCGGGAAGCTGGCCTGGAAGGACCGGCTGCTCGCTGCCGGCGAGGCGCTACGGGCAGCGGCGATCCGGTAGTCGCCGACTCACATCCCCCAGACCGTCACCGGCGCGGCCTCTTCGCGCCGGATCTTCTGCTCCCTGCTTCGGCCTTCCCGCCGGTCGAAGATGACCAGATGCCCGGCCGCCGCTCCGCACCGGTCCATGTACTCCCGGGTCTGCCCGATCCCCCGCTCCCGCGTCGTCTCGAAGCTGCCCCGCAGCAGCTTGCACTCGATCACCGTCTTCCTGATTTCGTCGCCGACCGGCCACGCGACGAGCAGGTCGGTTCGGAGCCATCCGAACCCATACTCGCGCTCGATCCGGCCCCCGGCATTCACGACCCGCTGGAGAAACGCCTGGAGGAGTAGCTGAGGGCCGGCCTCCCGGTAGTCGAAGCGCCCCACCCAGTGCTCCGAGTGCTCGCGGAAGAACTGCTGGAAGGCCGCGAGCAGTCGTTCCACCCGGAGTTCTCCGTCCTCCACGAAGGAGGGCGGGTCCACAGTCAGGAAAGCCTCGGTTGTCGCCGTGAGGTCGCGCGGAATCACTTCCTGGTAGATCGGGTTCGCGATCCGTACCGGGTTGTCCTGCGCGATGAGGCCAAGGTCACGGACGTACTGCAGGTCGTCAACCGGGATGCGAGGTGCGTCAGGATCGCCGCTCAGCAGGGGCGCGATCACCCGCCGCACCCGCTCCTCTCCCAATTTGTCGGTGAGCTGGTCGAGGTGCGTGACCCGCTTCCGGATCAGCGTTTCGCGGGCTTCGTGGATCGCCGGCGCGGAGATCGCACAGCTCCGGTCCCGGTTCGCTTTCGCGGCTTCATACGCAAGCGCATTCACGAGCCACGGCTGGCCCCGGGTCAGCCGGAAGACTTCCCGGCGCGCGTCTTCCGTCCAGTTCTGGCCGGTCTCGTCCGTGTGCTGCTTGAGCAACGCTTCGACATCCGCCTCGTTGAAGTCGCCGAGCCGGAGCGATTCGGCCTTGATGTTGAAAGCGCTGCCGCCGGTGATGATGGCCTTGTCCCTCGTGGAGTGGATGCGGTAGTCGCGGATATCGCGCACGCCGCAGAGAATCACCGCCTGGGGGAAGTGCACCGGCCGGTCGGTGTACCCGGCGCGGAGCTGGCGGAGGACCGATATCAGCGTGTCGCCAACGAGCGCATCGATTTCATCGAGAAGGAGCACAACAGGACGTGAGTCCACCGCCGACCAGGCCGCGAGCGTCTCCTGGAGCGCCCCGAAAGGTCCGACTTCCGCCAGAACGCGGGGCCACTCTTCCCGAACGGACCGATCCCCGAGAACGCTCTCCGCCTCCCGCGCCAGGCCATTCAGGATCGAACGCATCGCCTGTTCGACATCTTCCCGCGCCGCCTGCGCCGGCTCGGCGTTGACATAGACGCACCGGAACCGGTTCCCGGCGTTCAGCCGGTCGCGGAGCGCGAGCAGCGCCGAGGTCTTGCCCGTCTGCCGGGGAGCGTGGAGGACGAAGTACTTTTGCTGGTGGATCAGCTCGTCGAGTTCCTCAGCATCGAGACGCGCCAGCGGAGGCAGGCAGTAATGGCGCGCCGGAACGACCGGGCCGGCGGTATTGAAGAATCGCAAGCAGTCCCGATTCTCGCACAAGCGCCCCGCGACAGCGGCGGATGCTCCGGACAAGGGGAACCATCACGCGCCGCCTCTCGGCTCGGCTCGGAGGCAATGGATGCCCGCCGGGGTTTGCGGCGCTCCTCGCCATCGGCGAACTCTCTTCATAAACACCAGTCTGACTAGACTATAATGAAACCATGAATCTGACGTATTCCACCTACGAAGCCAAGGCGCGCTTTTCCGAAGTCATTCGGCTCGTTCGCGAAGGGCGCACCGTGGAGGTGTCCTACCACGGGAAGCCGGTGGCGGAAATCCGGCCGGTGCGGCCAGCGAAATCCCTGGAGGAACACTTCGAAGACCTCGAACGTCGCGGAATCATTTCGCCCGCTGCGGACCCGGATGCCCCGCTGGAGCCGATCGCCTCTCGGCCCGGTGCCTTGAAGCGTTTCCTGGACGAACGGGATTGAGCGTCGCCTACGTGGATTCGTCGGTTCTCGTGGCGATCGCGCTCGGAGAAGCCGGGAGCGACGAAGTGCGCGATCGTCTGTTGCGGTTCTCCCGCCTTTGCTCGTCGAATTTGCTGGAGGCGGAGATGCGATCGGCGCTGGCGCGAGAGGGGGTCGCCTTCGAGTGGCAGGGCATCGGCCGGATTCGCTGGATCCATCCCGAGCGGCCACTCAGCGAGGAGATCGGGAGGGTGCTCGGAGCCGGATACCTGCGCGGTGCCGATCTGTGGCATCTGGCCACCGCGCTTTCGATCGCGCACGATCCGACAAGGATGAGCTTCATCACGCTCGACGAGCGCCAGCGAGACGTGGCGATGCGACTCGGTTTTCGGGTCTGACACGGGCTAGCAGGCTGTGGAAAAACTAACGCGGCATTCGACGAGCGATGCATCCCGTCTGAACGCTCGCCTGGAGGCTCGCTCTTCGTTGCGATTCGCTCGAAATAGCGCTGCTATTGCTCACTCACGCGCCTTGTCAGCCGGGCGCCTCACCCGTCTCGGTGCTCACGCCAGTTTATCCACAGCCTGTTACACGAATCAGTCAGCGGTATCTGGCAATGGGATTCGAAAAGTGGACAGACTACGCCCCCGTTCGTGGCACGCTCCCCTCCGGCGCATCCCGAGCCGGACTCAGTCGGTCAGCAGGCCGAGCGGTTTCCGCCGCAGGACATCCGCCGCCGCGAACGCGCCGACCACTGCTGCGCCGAAACCCGCCCCGGCGATGGCGACGAGCGCGGTCCAGGGTTCGAGGGTGAACGGAACCCGCATCACCTCGCGCACCACATAGAGGGTCACCGCCGCTCCGAAGAGCGCCGCCGCCGCCCCGGCGAGTCCGCCGATGGCACCGTGCTCGATCAGCGTCAGCGCGACCACCCGCGAGCGGGCGGCACCGAGCACCCGGAGCACCGCCGTCTCGCGCCGCCTCGCGCCCATGTGGACCGCGACCGAACCCACGAGGATCAGGACACCCCCGATGACCGCGATCAGCCCCACCACCCGGATCGCGAGCGCCACCGCGTTCGCCACCTCCTGCATGGTGTCGAGCACGTCCCGCAGGTCCACCACCGTCACGTTCGGGAACGCGCCGACCACCGCCGCCTGGAAGCGGGCGCGCTCGGTGATGCCGTCCGGCCCCCGGACGAACCCCGCCCAGGTCATCGGGAAATCCCGCAGGTTGTCCGGATGGAACAGGAAGGTGAAGCCGCCGTTCCTCGCGTTCCTCCACTCCACATCGCGGATCGAGGTGATGCGGGCATCGAGCGTCTCGCCGAGGATCCGGAACCGGACGACATCCCCGACCTCGAGCCCGTACTCGCGTTGCATCTGGATCTCCGCCGAGACCTCGATCCCGTCGGCCGGACGGCCGCCCCAGAACTCGCCGTCCACGAGCGTTTCGTTGTCGTCGAGCGTCGTGCGGGAGCTGATCGTGTATTCCCGGCCGAGACCACCGACCTCCCGGACCGCCTCACGATCCTCGAGCCGGACATTCCGCCCGAAGACCGCGTGGATCCGCCCCTGGATCACCGGGATCAGCCGGATATCCGGTGACCCTTCGGCGAGGGCGCTTTCCCGGACCCGCTCCACCTGATCTCCCTGAATATCGAGGAAAAACAGATCCGGAGCGGCGCTGTCCTGCTGGAAACTGAATTCCCGCCGCAGGTTGGACTCGATCCCGGTCACTGCGGTCACGAGGAACACGCCGACCCCGAGCGCGACGAGGATCACCCGGACCTGATTCGCCCCGCGGAGCACCGTCCGGAGCGCGTGGCGCACCGCGAAGTTCTTCGATCCGGCGAACGGGCGGAGCGCCCGGATCAGCACCCCGCCGAGCAGCCAGAGCGAGACCGCGACCCCGACGAATCCGCCGGAGACCGCGAGGGTGATCGGGAGCGACCCCGACTGGAGCCCGGCGAGCAGCAGGAAGGCGGCCGCCACCGCCGCCCCCACCGCGATCTCCAGCCGGCGTTCCCGCGGACTCCCGCCCGCAAGCAGATCCCCGCTGCGCAAGAGGCCGAGCGGGCGGACCCGGCGGAGCGGAAGAAGCGGCGCGATGGCGGCCAGCAGCGAGACCGCCCCGCCGGTGAGCGCCCCTTGTCCGGCGGCGGCCAGCGTCAGCCGGGCGCTCACCTGAACCCCGGCCATCTGCACTTCGGGCACGAAGGAGAGCGCCGCCGCCCCGAGCCCGATGCCGAACGCGCTCGCGAGTCCGGCGAGGGCGGTCACCTGGAGCAGCGCCGTCAGGAAGATGGTCCCGGCCCCCACTCCCAGACATCGCTGGATGGCCGCCGAGGGAAGGTTCTGGACGGTGAAGGTGCGGATGACGCTGAACACGCCCACCGCTCCCAGCACGAGGATCACGAACCCGGCGAGGCTCAGGTAGTCCTCGCCGCGCTGGATACGCCGGGAGACGCGATCGCCGGTCTCGCGGAGCGTGCGCACCCGGACCGGCGTGTCCTCGAACGCGCCGCGCAGATCCCAGGCGAAGTCGGTGGCGGCTTCTTCGGTCTCGAACGAGAAGAGCCTCTCGTGTCCGCCCCGTGACGGGATGTCGAGAAGACCCGACTCCATGAGATCCTGATGGCCCACCAGCACCCGCGGCCCGCGGCGGAAAAAGTCCACTCCGGCACCCACTTCCTTGAGCAGGACACCGCGAACCTCGAAAGGCTGGCCCCCGAGCAGGATGAGGTCGCCGACCCCGGTCCCGAGCCGCGCGACGACTTCCGGCCGGACGAGTGCCCCCCGGCCCGCAAGCAGATCGGGCCGATACACCCCGCCTTCGACTTCCATCGTGCCGTAGAGCGGGAACCCCTCGTCCACCCCCTTCAGCTCCACCATCATCCCGCGCTCTTCGCCGGATTCCGTGCGCGCCAGGGTGGCGAGACCGGCGGCCCGCGCCGTGCCGGCCACCGGGTGGGCCGCCACCTTTTCGCGGAGGATGAAGCGCTCGTTCTCGTCGAAGCCTTCGGAAGTCGAGACCCGCACGTCGGCGGCGAGCAGCGACCGGGATTCGCTCATGAGCGCCGCCCGCAGGCTGTCGGCCGCCGAGCGGAGCACTACGATCGCCGCCACTCCGAGACCCACCGCGAGGAAGAAAGGCAGCAGCCGACGGACCGAGGACCGCAGCTCGCGGGCCGCCATCCGGAAAGCGAAACGCGCTTCAGGCATCCACCAGTTCCGGGATCGGCGCGGGCCGGTCGGGGGCGAGCGCGCCGGAGCGCAGCAGCAGGCGCTCGTCGGCGCGGGCGGCGAGGTCCGAATCGTGGGTCGCCACCACGATGGTCGTCCCGAAGCGTTCCCGCACCTGGATCAGCAGGGCGGCGATCCGGGCACCGGTTTCCTCGTCGAGGTTGCCGGTCGGCTCATCCGCGAGGATCAGCCGGGGCTGGTTGGAGATGGCCCGGGCGATGGCCACCCGTTGCTGCTCGCCGCCGGACATCTGCGAGGGCAGGTGGTGGGCTCGCGGTGTCAGGCCGAAGGCGTCGAGCACCTCCGCCGCCCGATCGAGGGCATCGTCCGCTCCGGCGATTTCGAGCGGGACCGCCGCGTTTTCGAGCGCGGTGAGGTTGGGGAGCAGGTGGAACGACTGGAATACGAACCCGATGTTCCGGGAACGGAACCGGGCGAGCTCCTCCTCGCCGAGGGTCCCGAGGTCGGTCCCGGCGATCCGGACATGGCCCCGGGTCGGGTGGTCGAGCCCGGCGAGCAGGCCGAGGAGGGTGGATTTGCCGCTTCCCGAAGGCCCGCGGATCGCCACCACCGACCCGGCAGCCACCACGAAATCCAGGTCCTCCAGGATCGTCAGCGGGAATTCGCCGCTCCGCACCGTCTTTTCGAGGCCGAGCGCCTCGATCATGGGCTCGACCATCGGCTCGCTCATTCGTGGTCGGTTACGAACTCGTCCCCTTGCCGGTTCCGAAACAGCGGTGTCAGCGCTCCGAGCACCGTTTCGGCGATGCGCCCCGCGCCCTCCGGATTGGGATGGATGCCGTCGCGCTGGTTCCATTCCGGGACTCCGGCGACCCCTTCCAGCAGGTTTCCGAGGAGGGGCACCCCGGTTTTTCGAGCCACGGATTCGAAGGCGGCAGTGAACTCCCGCTCGTAGTCGTCGCCGAGCTCGGGGGGTGTCGGAACGCCGGCGAGCAGGACCCGGAGGCCGCGGGAGCGCGCTTCCTCCACCATGCCGAGGAGGTTTTCCTCCATGAGATGGGGCGGGATCGCCCGCAGGCCGTCGTTGCCGCCGAGTGCGATCACGACCGTCGTGGCACCCGGTTCGCGGTCGAGCACCCAGGGGAGCCGCCGCAGCCCTCCCGAACTCGTCTCGCCGGAAACGCCGGCGTTCACCACCCGGATTTCCCGTCCGCTTTCTTCAAGCAGGATTTCGAGCCGGGCCGGCCACGCCTCTTCGGGATCGATGCCGTATCCGGCGGTCACGCTGTCTCCGAAAGCGATCAGCGCCGGGAGCGAACGGTCCGGCTCGCCAGCGGGAACCGGGGCGGGTGCTTCCGGCGGGGGAGCCTCCCCGCAACCGAAGAGACCTCCCGCCAACAGAACGGCGACCATCCTCGGCATTCCCACCACGCGAACGGCAAGGATAGCGTTCGCCCGCAGCCTCCTACACTCACCCCCGCACCCCCTGTCGTCATGTCTCGCAAGATCGTCTTCCTCTGCGTCGCCAACTCGGCGCGCAGCCAGCTCGCGGAGGCTCTCGCCCGTCGCCATGCTCCTCCCGGAGTCGAGGTGTTCAGCGCCGGCTCCCAGCCGTGGCGGGTGCACCCGATGGCGATCCGGGTTCTCCGCGAAATCGGGGTGGATATCTCGGGCGCGAAGTCGAAGGGGCTCCGGGATGCGCCGATCGCCGATGCCGACCTCGTCATCACGCTCTGCGCCGAAGAGGTCTGCCCGCTCCTGCCGGTCGGGGTGGAGCGGCTCCACTGGCCGGTCTCCGACCCGGCCGGCGCGGTCACCCCGGAGGACCAGTTACGGAGGTTTCGGGAAACCCGCGACCACCTGGACGCGCGCCTTTCGCAATTCTTTCGCGAGCGCGATCTGTAAAAAGATTGCTATCGGAACAAATTGTGTTCAGATAGCAAGGTAATATGCCGGGAGTGATTCCCCGTCCGGCTCAGATCGGGGCCATCCTCCGCCTGTTGGACGAGAGCCCCGCCGTCCTCATGCTCGGGGCGAGGCAGGTGGGCAAGACGACGCTCGCGAAGCAGATCGGGAGCGTCCGGGCAGGGGAGGCGCATCGGTTCGATCTCGAGGACGACCGCGATGTGGCGCGGCTCGTCGATCCCTTTCTGGCGCTCGAGCCGCTTCGCGGACTCGTCATCCTCGACGAGGTGCAGCGGCGGCCCAACCTCTTTCCCGCGCTGCGGGTGCTCGCCGACCGCGAGGGGGGCCCGGCCCGGTTCCTCCTCCTCGGCAGCGCCTCGCCGGTTTTGCTGCGCCAGAGTTCGGAGAGCCTCGCGGGCCGGGTCGCCCATCATGAACTCCCCGGTCTGGACCTCACCGAAGTCGGCCCGGCAGCACACCAGCAGCTCTGGCTCCGTGGTGGTTTTCCCCGCTCGTTCGTCGCGCCGGACGATGCCCGAAGCTACCGCTGGCGAGGGGATTTCGTGCTCACCTTCCTGGCCCGCGATCTGGCTGCGCTCGGCATCGGCTTCCCGAAGCCCGCGATGGAGCGGTTCTGGGCCATGCTCGCCCACTACCACGGCCAACTGTGGAACGGCTCCGAACTCGGGCGGGCTTTCGGGGTGTCCCACACCACGGTGCGCCGCTATCTCGAAGCCCTCGAAGCGGTGTTCATGGTCCGCACGCTGAAGCCCTGGAGTGCCAACCTCGGCAAGCGTCAGGTGAAGACCCCCAAGGTCTATATCCGCGATACCGGCCTCCTCCACCGCCTGCTCGAAATCCGGACCTTCCGCGATCTGGAGCGTCACCCCAAGGTCGGGGCTTCGTGGGAGGGGTTCGTCATCGACTGCATCCTGCGGGCGCTTCGTATTCCGCATGAGTCAGCCTTTTTCTGGCGCACCCGGACCGGTGTCGAAATCGATCTGCTGATCCACCAGGGCGGCCGGCTGCGCGGCTTCGAGATCAAGCGCACTTCGGCCCCGCGGCTGACCCGTGCCATGCGGCTCGCGATGGAGGATCTCGAACTCGACCGGCTGGATGTGATCCACGCGGGCCGTGACTCGTTTCCCCTCGCCGAGGGAGTCCGGGCGGTCGCGATCGGCCGGCTGCTCGAAGAGCTCTAGCTTTCGCCGAGCGCGATCTCGCGGGCTTCCGGGAGCGAGACGATCTCGAAGCCGACGGTGGTCCCCGGGAGCGCCTGGGCGAGTCGTCCGAGGTCGGGGCCCACCACCACCCCGATCCGGGGATACCCGCCGGTGGTTCCCTGATCCGCGCCCATCACGATCGGGTGGCCGCCGGGCGGAACCTGCACGGCGCCGGGCGGGTTGGCATCGGAGACGATCTCCCCCATGCCGGGGCGGTGGTCGAGCTTCGGGCCGTCGAGCCGGACCCCCATCCGGTTCGAGTCGTTCGAGACGGTGAAGGAGAGCTCCGGCAGTTCCTTCAGGCAATGGTCGGTGAAGTGGTCCTCCTGTGGGCCGAGGCTGACCCGCAGCCGGATCGCTCGGGAAGCGGCGCGCCGGGCTCCGGGCTCGAAGCGACTCTCGCGGGCGCTTCGGGAAGCCGGGCCCAGACGCAGCCGGTCGCCGGCCCGGAGCGGTCGTCCCCCGAAGCCGCCGAACCCGGCGGTGAGGTAGGTGGAGCGGGAGCCGAGCACTTCCGGAACCGCGATCCCGCCGGCGAAGGCAATCGAGGCGCGCATTCCGCCGGGCGGTCCACCGAAGCGGAGAACACTCCCCTCGGGGGCGAAAAAGGACATCCCCACCGGGACCGGCCACCGCGTGCCGCCCGGGAATTCCAGGATCGCCCGGTGGTCCGAACCGCCGAGGGCAGCGAGCGTCTGGCGGAGGAAGCGGAGCGTCGGCCCCATCAGCGCGCACTCCAGACCGGCGGCCCCGTCCGGGTTGCCCACCGCCCGGTTCGCGAACCGGAGCGAAGCCGGGTCAGCGGCCCCCGACCAGGGGGTTCCGTAGCGCTGGTAGCCGGGCCGGCCGAGATCCTGAACGGTGGTGAGAAGGCCGGGGCGGATCACTTCGATGGCCGGAGGGCCTTCGGGCGGCGGGGCGGGCGCGGCTTTCGTCGCAATGGGTTCGGGGAATTCCTCCACCGGGACGAAGCGAACCTGGTCGCCCGGCAGGCAACCAGCGGGCGGGCTTTTTCCGGGGTCGAAGAGGAGCCCCGGGTCGGTCCGGCCGAGAAGGCTCCAGCCGCCCGGCGAGACCCACGGATAGATGCCGGTCTGGGCCCGCGCCAGCGCGACCGATCCGGCGGGAATCCGCACCCGGGGAGACGGCCGGCGCGGGATATCGAGGCGGGGGTCGGTCATGCCCAGATACGGGAACCCCGGCGTGAACCCGATGATGTAGCAGCGGTACTCGCGCCCCGCGTGGATGCGGACGAGTTCCTCCTCCGAAACGCCGACCCGACGCGCCACCTCCGGAAGATCCTCGCCGTCATAGACGCAGGGGATCCGGATCCGTCGCGGCTCGGATTCCGGTTCCTGTCCCGAACGCTCGGCGAGGCGGAGCGCTTCGGTGCGGATCGCGTCCGGGTCGGCCTCCGGGTCGTGGACGATCAGCACCGAGCGGTAGGAGGGAATCGCCTCCCGGTACCCCGCGAACTGCTCCCGGTCGAGCAGCGCGGCGAGCCCGGTGGCCCGTGCGTTCAGCTCCCGCGAAATCCGGTTGCCGAACTCGACGACGAAGGCCGATTCGCCGGCGTTCCGCAGACGGGGGCGGCTCACCTGCCGGGTCAGCCGAGCGGGCGCACCGCTACCCCGGCCGCTTCGAGACGGTGGCGAACGGCGCGGGCGTTTTCGAGCGCGGCAGGATTGTCGCCATGGAGGCAGAGGGTCTCGGCGGCCACCGGGACTTCGCTCCCGTCGTGAGCGATCACCTTTCCGCGGGCGATGGCGACGGCCTGCTCAGCCGCCTTCTCCGGATCGTGGATGACCGAGCCGGCGATGCGCCGCGACTGGAGGGTTCCGTCGGGGTTATAGACGCGGTCGGCGAAGGCTTCTCCGGCGAAACGGAGCCCCTCCGCCTCCGCCGCTTCGCGCATCGGAGTCGCAGTCGCGAGCCCCACGAAGACGAGGTTCCGGTCGGCCCGCGCCACCGCCCGGGCGAGCGCCCGGGCGAGCGTCGGGTCTCCCACCGCCTGGTTGTAGAGCGCTCCATGCGGCTTCACGTGGACCAGCCTCGTGTTCCGGGAACGCGCGAACGCGGCGAGCGCCCCCACCTGATAAAGGACATCGGCCTCCACTTCGTCCGGCGGTGCCTGGATCGGCCGCCGGCCGAAACCCCGCAGGTCGTGGTGGCCCGGGTGGGCTCCGATGGCCACCCCCCGTTCGAGGGCGAGCCCGACGGTGCGGTCCATGATGAGCGGGTCGCCGGCGTGGAACCCGCAAGCGACGTTCGCCGAAGTCACGATTTCGAGGATTTCCTCGTCGCAACCGAGTTCGTAGTTGCCGAAGCTCTCGCCCATGTCGCAGTTCAGGTCCATTCGCATGGCGACGATTGTATGAAGATGCGGCTGTCAGCAGCCCTGTAAGGAAACTCACGCGGCATTCGCCGGGCGCTTCACCCGTCTCGGCGCTCACCCGAGTTCCACCACAGGCTGCTAGAATCCCCGCCCTCATGGGAAAAGGCGACCGGCGGACCAAGCGCGGCAAGATCTTCCAGGGCACGAACGGGAAGAGCCGCCCCAGACGCCGCAAGAAGTAACGACCGCACCGGACTTCGTCCGGTATCTGCGGGCCAAGCGTTCGGTGGACGAGCGTGCGCTCCATGTCGGAGTGGAGGAAGCGGTTCGGGCCGCGTTACCGGCGCGGCGGCCGCTGCGGGTGCTGGAAGTCGGCGGCGGCGCAGGCGGCGGATTGGCTCGGTGGATGCAGCTTCTCGCCGGCGTGGAAGGTTTCGATTTCACCGTCAGCGATCGCGATCCGGCCCTCCTCGCTGCCTGCCGGGAAGAAGCCGGGGAACGGTTCCTCTTTCGCGAAGCCACCGTCCCGGAGGATTTCGAGGGAGAGCAGTTCGATCTGCTCCTCGCCCGGTCTTTCTGGGATCTGCTGCCGCCCGGCGAGGCGCTCCCGTTTGCCCGGCGGGTTCTCGCGCCCGGCGGGGTGTTCTACGGCGCGCTCACCTTCTCCGGGGAGACCCGCTTCGATCCTCCGCACGAAGACGACGAACCGGTCCTCGCCGCATACCACGCGACGATGCCCGACTCCCGCGCCGGGGAGCGGTTGATCGAAGCGGTCCGGAAGCCGGATTCCGGGTTCGCCGAAATCGCCTCGGGCCGCTCCGACTGGCGGGTGCTTCCGACGGCAGACGGCTATCCGGACGACGAGGCTTTCTTCCTCGAAACGATCCTCGGGTTCCTCGAGAAGGAAGTCGGGAGCCCGGCGGACGAATGGCTCCGCGCCCGCCGCCGCGAGCTCCTCGAAGGCAACCTCGCGTTCACCGCCCGCCAGCACGATCTGGCCGCTCGCCGGGATTAGCAGGCTGTGGACAAACTAGCGCGGCATTCGCCGGGCGATGCATCCCGTCTGAACGCTCGCCTGGCGGCTCGCTCTTCGCCCGGTTTCGCTCGAAATAGCGCTGCTATTACTCGCTCACGCGCCTTGACCGCGTTCGACGGCCGCATCGTCCCGATCGAGGTCAAGGCCGGGGCCAGCGGCGGTCTGAAATCGCTCCACCAGTTCGTCGCCGAGAAGAAGGCTCCGCTCGCGGTCCGCTTCGATGCCTCGCCGCCCTCGGTCCAGACGGTCACGACCCGCGTCCGGAGAGGAACGGCACCGCCGAGGAGGTCAGCTACCGGCTGCTCTCGCTGCCGCTCTATCTGGTGGAACGGCTCCCGGACCTGCTCCGCACGGCCCCAGGGTAAGCTGGTCTTTGGGGAGATACCGCATCTCCGGATTCAGTCTTGTCGGGTTTCGGCTGGTTTTTTTTTCATGGCGCAAAGCTAGCGACGTGGGGTGACTGATCGTGTCACCGGTACGCTGGTTTTACGGTTCGCCGTACCCGAGCCCCACCTGCATCATCAGGAACGCGGTCTCCATGGCGCGATCCGCGACCCGGCTGCGTCCGCCGGCGTGCCCGGCTCTCGGTCGGTAGTGGAGGATCACCGGAAGTCCCGAAGAGGTCGCCGCCTGGACCCGCGCCGCCATCTTGCGGGCCTGGAGCGGCGGCACCCGGGTGTCGAGGTCGCCCTGGGTGAACATCACCGCCGGATAGTCGGTTCCGTCCGCGACCGCCTGGTAAGGCGAGTACTCCCGCAGGAACTCGAACTGCTCGGGGATCGCGGCGTTCCCGTATTCGAGCAGCGCCGGCATGTTGTTCGTCGCGGTGAAGGTGTGGAAGCGGACCATGTCGAGGTCCGGAAACCCGCAGAAAACGGCACGGAAGAGCTCCGGGCGCTGGGTGAAGGCGCTCGCGGCCAGCAGGCCGCCGTTGCTGACTCCGGTGATCGCGAGCCGATCGGGGTTCGTGTAGCCGTTTTCGATCAGCCATTCCGCCGACGCGAGGAAGTCGTCGAAAACGTTCTGCTTGTTTTCGAGCATCCCGTCGCGGTGCCACTCCTCGCCGAACTCGCCGCCACCCCGCAGCGTCGCCACCGCGAAGACGCCACCGGCCTCGACCCACACCGCTGCCTGGGCGCGGAAAGACGGTGCCAGGCTCGCGTTGAACCCGCCGTAGCCGTGGAGCAGGGTCGGCAGGTCGCCGTCGAGCTCCGCATTCTCCGGCCGCATGATGTACATCGGGGCGCGGGTTCCGTCTTTCGACTCGTACCAGACCTGCTCCACCAGGATGCCGCCGCCGTCGTACTCCGGCCGGGATGGCTCGATGCGCTCGCGCTCGAAGGTATCGAGGTCCAGCCGGTAGCGGGTCTCGGGAACGGTGAAGCCCGCGAGGGTGAGCACGGCGTGCTCGTCAGAAAGCCGGCTGAGGTTCGCGGTGTGGTGTTCCGGCAGCGGGACTTCGCCCACCGGTTCGAGCGGCCCGTCGCCCTCCGCTTCGAAGAGGAGGATGCGCGAACTCACATCCGCGAGCAGGTTCACGTAGGTCCGCTCGCCGATGGTGGTGAAGCCGCGCAGCAGATGTTCCTGTTCCGGAATCCACTCCCGCCAGCGCGAGCGGTCCGACCAGTCCGCGGGCGAGACACCCGCGACCGGAATCTCCAGAACCCGGTAGCGCGGCGCATCCAGGTTGGTGGTGACGAGAAGCCGGCCTTCCTCGTAGCGCGCCGAAGCGTGCGCTCGCTCGTCTTGGAGAACCGGGTGGACCTCCCCGCTGGCGCGGTCCATCACGAAGATCTCGTTCCGCGCCCATCCATACTGGACACCGAGCAGCAACAGCCGCCCGTCCGCGATCTCTTCGATCCGCAGGAAGGTTTCGGGGCCGTACCCCTCGCCGAAGATCTCCGTGTCCTCGCTCATGGGTGTCCCGATCCGGTGGTGGCGGGCGCGCGGGCCTTCCTCCCGCGAGCGGTGGACGTAGAAGAACCCCTCGCCGGTCCGGTCGAAGGCGATGGTTCCGTAGAGCGCTTCCGGCAGCCGGTCGGGCCGGTGTTCGAGAGTTTCGAGGTCGAAGAGCCGGACGCTGATTTCGTCGAGTCCACCGTCCCGAATGCGATAGAGCAGGAGCGAGCCACCCCGCGAGATGTCCACGATGTCGAGGCTCGCCCATTCGTCGAACCCGAGCTCCCGGGCATCGAGAAGCAGCTCGTATGTGCCGTCCGGGTCCGGTCGTTCGCCGGTCGGCTCTCCTTCGGGCTTCGGCCGCCGGTAGATGCGGGCCTGCCGCTCGCCCGCCCGCCGCAGCGTGAAGATCTCGTGTTCGCCGGCTCCGCGGGGGGAAGAGACCGCCGCGACATCCATGAGCTCGCGGAAGCGGCCCGCCAGCCGGTTTTCGAGTGTCGCATCCGAGACGACCCGGCGGGCGTGGGCGTTCTGGACTTCGATCCAGGCGCGGGTCTCCGGGCTTTCCTGATCTTCGAGCCACCGGTAGGGATCCGGGATGTCCACGCCGTGGATCCGGTCGGTGACGACCTCGATCCGGGTGGGTGGTGGGTCTGGCCAGTTCTCGCCGCACCCGGCAATCAACAGGCAGCAAAGGATGATCGGTCGCATGTGGCAGCCCCCGGCCGAAAGCCTACTGGTTAATCTTCCGGGTTGATGCCCTTCCGTTTGCCGCCCGGTTTCGTCCTCGACGAAGAGCGGGGTTTTCGCATCTACGACGGCGTGGTGTCCCCCGACTGGACCGATCTCAACGGGCACATGAACGTCGTCTATTACCGGAAGGCGTTCGACGAGGCCACGCAGTTCTTCCTGCGTCGCATCGGTCTTTGGGACAACGACAACGAACACGGGTCCACCTTCGCGTTGGAAGATCACGTGACCTACCAGCGCGAGCTGCATCCGGGCCGGCAGTTCTTCGTCACCCACCAGCTTCTCGCCCACGACGACCGGCTCATCCACGCCTTCATGCGGCTCTACGCCGAGCCCGAAGGCGTGGATACGGCTCCGGCGCTCGCCGCCACCTGCGAGAACATCGGCATCTACGTGGACATGCGGACCCGGCGTTCGACAACCATGCCCCAGGCGTTCCGTGATCTCCTCGACGAGATCGCCCGGCGCGTCGCGCACCTCCCGGATCCACCGGAGCGGGGCCGGGTCATCGGGATTCGCAGCAGATCTCCCAAACGGGCGGCCCCGGTCGCCGTCTGACCCTTTTCTTCTCTCTGACCAACAAGGAGTCATCATGAAGACACGTATCCTCGGCGGCGCGCTCGCCGCTCTCCTGTTCGCCGTTCCCACCGCTTTCGCCCAGAGCCCGCGGGGTTCCGTCGAGGCGATGGTGGGCGATGCCACGGTTTCGATCGAATACGGCCGCCCGAGCCTCGGCGGTCGGGACATGCTGGGCCAGGCCATGGACGGCATGGTGTGGCGGCTCGGTGCCGACACCTCCACCACCCTGATGACGACCGGCGATCTGGACTTCGCCGGGACGATGATTCCGGCCGGCTCCTACAGCCTCTTCGCGAAGAAGATGGGGGATGGCTGGATGCTGCTCGTCAACTCGCAGACCGGCCAGTGGGGCACCCAGCACGATGCCTCGATGGATATCGCGGAGATCCCGCTGATGGTCCATCCGGGCGAGATGCGCGAGCAGTTCACCGTGGTGCTCCATGGACAGGGGAACGACGGCATGCTCCACTTCGAGTGGGGCGAGACCGTCCTGATGGCGATGTTCAAGGCCGAATAGTCGTCGGGAAGCGTTCCGCCTTCAGGCCGTCTGGCGGCGGAGCGCCTACAGGAGCGTGATATCAGGCAGGGAAGCCATCCGGCGGTCCAGCGTCAGAACGTGGCACCCGCGGTTGCCGTAGTCATTCGCGATCAGACGATCCATCGAGCCAGGAGCAGGAGGCGCTTCGAGCGCGGCCAGGACCGGGTTGCCGTTCAGGGGCTCGACCAGGCCACTTCGCAGCACACCCAGCAAGCCCGCACGAGCATCAGCGCGGGACACTCCGTAGTGGTGCTGTACGGCGATGTACGCCTCCCCGATGACCTGATTCGAAGCCGTGACAGCTGCGTCCTCGGCTTGAACCAGCCGGAGGAGCGTGTCCTGGCAGCGTTCGAATTCCGCTGGCGGGTCGCCGGTCAGCAACCGGACGAGGACGGATGTGTCAATCCCGTAACGAGGGGTCACGGGGCTGTTCGCGGAAGGCGTGGATGTCGAAACTTCCGTGGCCACGCCGGAGCTTGTTACGGAGCGGGGCCAGGCGGGCCGTGTCCACGCTTCGGCGACGGAGGAGATACCCCTCCCGGGTCTCCTCCAGCATGAGTCGGTCGCCGGGTTCGGCACCGAGCGCGTCAAGCACCCGGGCTGGAAACGTGACCATTCCTCGCGGGTTCAGTGGAAGCGCAAGGCGTAGCTCACCCGGAAGCCGCAGTGCTCGTCGATCGCGTGCTCTTCGTGACAAAAAGCCTCGGCGACCGCCGCCCCGCCCAGGCCGAGCACGAGGAGAAGGATCGCGACCATCCCGAGGGGGCTGCCGGGCGCACTTCCTCTCCGGCTCATGAGCTCGCGGAACAGTATCCCGAAACGCCGGGTTGCCAACGCAGGCTGCTAGTGTTTTCCCGACATGTCCGACCGGTTCCCTGCCCTTCTCGTTTCCGTACTCCTGCTCCTCCTCCCGGCGGCGGCCGCGGCTCAGCCCGTGGACTCCGATCTGCTCCACGGGCTCAGGTGGCGCACGATCGGCCCCGACGGAAACCGGATCAGCGCGGTGATCGGAGAATGGGGGAACCCGGATGTTCTCTACTTCGGCGCGGCTTCCGGGGGGTTGTGGAAGTCTTCGGACGGCGGCCTCCAGTGGGAGCCGATCTTCGACGATCAGGATGTCGCCTCGATCAGCGCGCTCGCGGTTTCGCCCTCGCATCCGGGCCATGTCTGGGCCGGCACCGGCGAGACCTTCATCATCCGCCCGGCGCTCGCCATGGGAAACGGCATCTACCGCTCCACCGATGCAGGCAAGTCCTTCCAGCACATGGGCCTCGAGCCCACGGGCCGCATCGCCCGGATCCTGGTCCACCCGACCGATCCGGACCTCGTGTACGCCTGCGCCCTCGGCCACTCCTACGCCCCGCAGCCCGAGCGCGGGGTCTATCGCACCGAGGACGGCGGCGAGACCTGGGAGCTCGTTCTTCACGTGGACGAGAACACCGGCTGCTCCGATCTTTCGATCGACCTGAAGCGCCCGGACATTCTGGTGGCCGGGATGTGGCAGTTGCAGATCGACACCGACCGGTTGCGGAGCGGAGGCCCGGGAAGTGGTATCTGGCGCACCTTTGACGGAGGAGACACCTGGGAGCGCCTTTCGGCGGCAGGGAAGGGGTTGCCCGGCGGAGAGGACCACCCGCTCGGGAAGATCGCCGTCGGCATCGCGCCGAGCGATCCGGATCGCTGGTACGCCCTCGTCGAGGACGAGAGCCCCGCGCTCTACCGTTCGGACGACAGCGGTGACTCCTGGCGGCTGATGATGCGCCATCACGATCTGGCCGAGCGCGCCCCCTACTACGTCCGGCTCGCCGTGGATTCGCGGGATGCCGACCGGGTCTATTTCGCCTCGGTTCTCTTCAGCACGACGCTCGACGGCGGCCGCACCCTGTTCGAGACCTCCTACCGCGCCGGCGGCGACAACCACGATGTCTGGGTGGACCCGCTGAACGCCGACCACATCCTGGTGGGACACGATGGCGGCGGCAGCATCTCCACGAATCGCGGTGACAGTTGGCGGCGCATCGTCCCGCCGATCGCCCAGATGTACCAGGTGAGCGTGGACGACCGCATCCCGTACCGGGTCTATGGCAACCGGCAGGACGGCTACTCCTATCGCGGCCCCAGCCGGACCGCCGGGGGCGGGATTCCGCTCGGCCTCTGGCAGGGGGTCGGAGGCTGCGAGAGCGGATGGGCGACCCCCGAACCCGAAAACGACGACGTGGTCTGGTCCGGCTGTTACGACGGCGGCCTCGAAATCTACGACGAACGTACCGGACACACCCGGGATGTGCGCGTCTGGCCGGAAGCCTCCTACGGCTGGGCACCGGCGAACGTCCGGGAGCGCTGGCAATGGAACTTCCCGATGGTGCTCTCCCGGCACGAGCCGGGCGTGGCGTGGGTCGGCAGCCAGCGGGTCCACCGCAGCCGTGACCACGGCCAGTCGTGGGAGGTCATCAGCCCCGATCTGACCACGAACGACAAATCCCGCCAGCAGGATTCCGGGGGGGTCACGGTCGACAATCTCTACACCTTCACCGGCGCGGTGCTCTTCTCGATGGCCGAGTCGCCGCTCGCGGCCGGCCAGCTCTGGGCCGGGAGCGTGGACGGCCGCCTCCATGTGACCACCGATGGCGGTGCGAACTGGCGGGATGTCAGCGACCGGGTCCCCGGCCTCGACGTGGAGTCCTGGGTCAAGTTCATCGAGCCCGGCCGCCACGATTCGCGCACCGCGTATGTCGCGGTGACCCGGCATCAGTCGGGCGACTTCCGGCCGCACATCTTCCGGACCCGCGACCTCGGCGAGACCTGGGAGCGGATCTCGGACGGCATCCCGGAGTCTCCGTTTTCGTTCGTCCACGTGGTGCGCGAGGATCCCGGCCGCGCCGGGTTGCTCTACGCCGGGACCGACAACCAGGTCTGGGCGAGCCTCGACGACGGCGCTTCGTGGTTCTCGCTCCGTCTGGGAATGCCTCCCGCGCCCATCTACGGCATCCAGATCCAGGAGCGATTCGAGGATCTGGTGGTCGCGACCTACGGCCGCGGCTTCTACATCCTCGACGGCATCGGCCCGCTTCGGGGGCTCGCGGATCCACCGGAAAGCGGGCTTCGGGTGTTCGACTCCCCGACCGCCTGGCGCTTCCTGCCCACCCAGTCGATCAAGAGCGAGCCGGGCAGCCTGGTAACCGGCCAGAACCCGCCCTACGGCGCGGCGATCTCCTGGTGGACCGGCGGCGAGGCCAGCGAGGCCCGCATCGAGATCCGGAATCCGGAAGGGGAGCTGGTGCGGACGCTTTCGGCCGCTTCGCAACCCGGGCTTTCCCGGACGTACTGGGATCTGCGCCACGAGCCGACCCGGCGCGCCACGCTCCGCACCCGCCCGCCGGCGCGCGACTGGGTCGAGCTCGGGGAAGACGGCCAGCGCGACCTTCGCACCTGGGATCTGGACATCTTCCCCGGCTACCGCGGGGCGCTGCTCCCGCCCGGCGAATACACGGCCCGTATCATGGTCGGGGAGGACACTGCGGAAACGCGGCTCGTCCTGGCCCTCGATCCGAAATCGGCCGGGACTCCCGAGTCCATCCTCGATAAGTACCGGTTCCTGCGGCAAATCCACGCGCAGCTCAACCAGCTCGCGGACATGGTGGACGATCTGGAGTGGACCCGGCTGGAGATCGAAGGTCTCGAAAAGCGCTACGGCGGACAGGAATCCTTCCGCGCGGTCCTCGAGAGCGGGCAGGAGTTGCTCGGCACCGCGATCGCGATCCAGGGCCGCCTCATGGACGTGAACCTGACCGGCGCGCGCGAAGATGCGTTCCGGGCTCCCATGCGGATCTTCGGCCGGCTGGGTGCGCTTGCGAATGACGTGGGCTGGGACGGTGCGGACTTCGCGCCGACCGACCAGCAGCGGGAGGTGCACGCCGTCCTGACCGAGCGGTTCGATGCGGCTGCCGATGCCTACCGGCAGTTCATCCGGGATTCGTTGCCCCCTTTCCGTGAAGCAGTCGGGGATGCGATCCGGGAGGCGGAGTCGGGCGAGGTCCCCCGTTAGGGCGTATGCCCGGCGATTCCTCGCCACGTTTCGGCGCACGCAACCTGCTGGCGCTCCTGGCGCTTGCCGGCTGGTCGTGGTGGATTGCCTCGCGCGGGCTGGATCTCCGGCTGCCCGAGGTGGATCTCGGGTCTCTGGCCCGGGGGCTTCCGGCGCAGGCAGCCTGGTTCCTCCCGGTGGGCGTGCTCATCCCGCTGGTCCTGCCTCGGATCCGGTCGTTCTTCGGCAGGTTGTTTTTCGTCCTCATGCCTTCGCTCGTCATCGGGGCGGGGCTTTCGGCCGCGATCGTCGCCGCTCCGCCCGACGCTCCGCTCTCGGTTCTTTCGGGCTTCACGGTTCCCGGGTCTTTCGCGCTCTTCGTGCCCCTCGTGGGGATGGCGACCGGCGCGCTGCTCGGCTCGCTGCTCGCCGGCAGCCTCGGTGCCGCGCTGCTCCTGATCCCGGCGTTCGTCGCCCTCGCCGCCGTCCTGCTGGCCATCGCGGCGGTGATCCTCCTCCTCCTGACCGACCGGATCCCCATCGCCGAGCCGATAAACCAGCAACCCGGAAGCGGCTCGCTGCTCCGCGACCTGCGCGACGGCGAACCCTTCGAAGCCGGCCGGCTGGCAGCCATCCCTCCGCTGCTGGTGGAGGCGGGACTCGACCCCGGTTTCCGTCTGGGGCTCGGCCCCGCGGAAGAGGGAGTCATGGCGCGGGTCTCGCTCCCCTGGGAGATTCCGTTCCTCGGAGTCCGCTACCTGAACGCCGAAGTGCAAGCCGCGCCGTCGCTCGAAGGGGGCGCGCTTCGCGCAGGTCTTCGGGAGGTGACGGTGGGCGGCCTGCGACTCCCGCTTCCTCTCGTGCGGGCCGGCTCCCGGGCGGGATCGGCGTGGGCGAGTCAATCCCTTCTGGCGAGCCCCGCCCTCCGCGCGGCGGCCGATCCGCAAGAGGCGGCTGCGACTTCCCGCCGGCTCCTTCCGGTTCTCGAAGCGCTCCGTCGGAAAGTCCCCGAGATCCATGCGCGGCCGGACCGGCTGGCGGGAGCCCTCGCGGCAGCTTTCGAGGTGTCCCGACAGGATTCCGGCTCGGGTGACCCGGTCGAGGAGAACCGCCTCGCGCTTCTCGCGCTCGGAGGTGCGGTGGGCCATCCGTCGCTTCTGATGCTGGCCGGTTTCCCGGACTGCCTCCCGCTCGCGAGCGAACTCGGCGACGAGCTGGAGATCACCATCTTCGGGCGAACCGACTGGGCGCGGCACTTCCTGCTGAGCGCCGGCCTCACCCAGATCGGCCGGGACGGAATCCCGGAGCAGGCCGGTGCGATCAAGGAGCGGCTCGACGCCTCCGCCGGAAGTGGTTTCTCCTTCTCCGATCTCCTGATGGACAGCGCCGGGGCCCGATTCGGCAGAAATGCCACCCGGAGTCTCGAATCGGCCCGCCGGATCCAGTCCCGTCTCGGGAACGGGGTCGCGGACACCGAGCTGGTTCCTGAGGTCTCCGGGCTTCCCGAGGGGCTCAGCCGGGCCCGCGTGGAAGAAGAGTTCGGCGGCTTCTCCGGCGAGGGATTCCGGGAAGTGGAAGCCGAGATCGAGCGCCGGCTTTCCCGTCTGGCTTTTTACGAATGACCGAATTCGCAAATCTTCACGAAAGCTGGGTCAGCGAGGTGCGCGCCGCCTGGCTCTACCGGGTTCTGGCCGAAGTCGAGACCGACGAAAAGAAGAGGCTGTTCGCGGCGCTCGCCGAGGATGCGATGGAGCAGAGCCGGGCCTGGGTCGGGGCGCTCGAAGAGGCGGGTTTCGAGGCCCCCGGGCCGTGGAAGCCCGATTTTCGGGTCAGGCTCGTCGCCCTGCTGATCCGGCGCATCGGCCCCCGTTCGCTGCTCCCCGCGCTCGCGGCACTGAAGGTTCGGGGCCTCTCCGTCTATCGGGCTGCCCCTTCCACTCTGGAGGTGCTCTGGCAGCGTGAGGCCGGGGGGGCGGAGACTGCCGAAACTCCGGGCCACCTCCACGGCGAGGAGCAGCGCCATTTCTACACCCGCGGCATCATCGCGCTCCACGCCGCGATTTTCGGAGTGAACGACGGGCTCGTCTCGAACACCGCGCTCGCGCTCTTCGTCTTCGGTTTGACCGCCGACCCGCGCCTTGCGCTGCTGATCGGGGTGGGCGGCCTGTTCGCCGGCGCTGTCTCGATGGCGGCCGGCGAGTTCCTCGAAGCGCGCTCCCGGATGGAGCTCTACGAACGGCAGATCGCCCTCGAAGAAGAGGAGCTCCGTCTCTATCCGGACGATGAGGCGGAAGAACTCGCGCTGATCTTCGAAGCGCGGGGTCTCGCTCGCGGCCCGGCGCTCGAGCTGGGGAAGCGCCTCATCAGCGAGCCGGCGCGGGCGCTCGATGTCCTCACCCGGGAGGAATTGGGCCTGAATCCCGATGACCTCGGTTCTCCCTGGGCTTCGGGCGCGGCCTCCTTCCTGAGCTTCGGCTTCGGCGCGCTGCTCCCGCTGCTTCCCCTCCTTGCCGGGACGACCACGGCTCCCCTCGGTACCGCAGTCCTCGCGCTCGCCGCGCTCTTCGCGTCGGGAGCCGCCACCAGCCTGTTCACCGGAAGGAACGCTCTGTGGTGCGGGTTCCGGCTCGCCGCCATCGGCGGCTTCTGGGCCGCGGCTCTCCATGTCCTCGGCCGGCTCCTCGCCGGCGCTTTCGGAATGTGAGCTTCCTGCGGTTCCCTCGCGAGTTGTCGCGCTAGTTTCCCGACGATGCTTTCCCGCCTCGCCTCGTTGCGCCAGGGAGGAGCAGGCAAGACGGGCCGCCGGGTGGCGGTCGGCGTGTTCCTGTTCTTCCTGATCAAGGGCCTGATCTGGCTCGGGGTCTTCGCCGCCGCCGCGTGGTCGGCGTATCGTTTCGCCGGATGACCGAATTCGCTGATTGCCTCAAGGAGGCCACCGCCCAGGCTCATCGCGACGCCGAAAAACATCGCTTCCAGAAGGATCTGGTGGAGGGTCTGGTTCCTCCTTCCCGGCTCTTCGGTTTCCAGACGCAGATGCGGCATCTGATCCGTGCCGTCCACGACGCGCTCGAAGGCTGTGGAGCCGCCTTCGCTGGCTTTCGGGCCGCGATGGCGGGACACCTGGATCGCCTCGAAATGGATCTGGCGGAGCTCGGTGGGGGAAGCCTGTCGCCTCCGCCGTCACCGGTCCTGAACGGGTTCCTCCGGGACGCTTCGCCCGCCGCGGCGCTCGGTGCCTTCTATGTGATCGAGGGCTCCATGAACGGGAATCGGTTCATCCGGAGCGCGGTGGCCGAAAAGCAGCCGAAGATCGCCGGCGCGCTCCGCTACTTCGATCCCTATGGCGAAGCGCAGCGCGCCCACTGGAAGTCGTGGCGCGAGCGGATCAGCGAGATGGGAGAGCAGCTCGCGGACCGGGAGGCCGCCCTCGCATCCGCTTCCCGGACTTTCGAGATCGTGGGGCTGCTTTCCGAAGAGGCGGACGGCACCCGAACCTCGGCCTGACCGGATGGGCGCTCCGGCGCGCGTCGCGCTGACCACGCTCGAGAGCGAGGCGCAGGCGGTTTCGCTCGCGAGGACGCTCGTCGAGGAGCGGCTCGCGGCCTGCGTCAACATCGTCCGTCCGGTCCGGTCGGTGTATCGCTGGGAGGGAGAGATCGAGGAAGCGGACGAGGTGCTGCTGATCCTCAAGACCACCGAAGACCGGCTCCTGGAACTCGAACGCCGCCTGCTCGCGCTCCACTCCTACCAGGTGCCGGAGTTCCTGATTCTCGAAGCGAACGGCACCGCCGCGTATCTCGACTGGATCGCACGCTCCACCGCGCCGGCCTGACAGGGATTTGCGCTCCGGGCACCCGTCCAGGCGACCCGATCACGAGGCGTGATTACCGTCCTGTACAAAATCCGAAGAAATCTCTCTTCTCAATGTCTGTCAAATACTTATGAGAAGAAAACGCGGCGGTCGAGTACTACAACCGCCGGCTCGGCCTGCTCCGGGGCCGCCCGCCCGCCGAACACCACGCGCTGACTGCGCTGGCGGTGGCTGCCGGCGAGTTGCGCGACGGCCTCTCGGGCGGAGGGGTGCAGGAGATCATCGAACTTGCGGGGGCCAGTCCCGATCTGTCGGTTCGGCTCGCTCACGCGGGGGTGCTGGTCGAGGAC
The DNA here is from genome assembly GCA_965215615.1 of Vicinamibacteria bacterium. Taxonomy (GTDB): domain Bacteria; phylum Acidobacteriota; class Vicinamibacteria; order Marinacidobacterales; family Marinacidobacteraceae; genus CBDATA01. Next base: position 484,338 of record OZ244068.1, read on the forward strand.
CGAAGCCGCTGGAGGTTCGCCATCCCGTCGCTTCGGAGGCACGTGCTGTGGACGAAGGATCCGCTCCCCGCCCCGCTGGCTGCCGCGCTGGAAGAGATCCTCGTATCCCGCCGATAACCGCCCCTTTGGGGGCCTGACCCTACGACGCCAAGCCATGTCCGGTCTTCCAGAGCCGCACCGTGAAGCGGTGCTCCTCATCGATCAGTTCCGGCTCGGCGCCGTTGTGGGCGCGCATCCCGGGGATGATCTTGTTGCGGATGCCCATTCCCCGCGCTTCGACGTAACCGTAATCGCGCATCACTTTCACGAGGGTCTGGTTCCTGGCGTAGCGCATCCCTGATTTCATCCCTTCCATCTTCACCGTGTTCGGCAGTCGGCCGGGGCTCTGGATCTCCATCCGGTCCGCGTAGATGGCCAGCATGATGTCGGTCCCGGCGATGCTGTAGTCCCGGTGGACCAGCGCGTTGACGATGGCCTCCCGAACGACGGCCTTCGGGAATTCCCGCCGGTCCATTCGGCGCGGGCCTTCGAAACGCACGGCGGGGTTGGTGTTGCGACGCACGAAGTCCCACGCCTGTTCGACGAGTCCGATCTCGACGAAGGGACCGTCGAGTCCTCGAAGCGGAACGAGCGGGCCACGCAGGTCCTCGTCGGCCCGCGTGGTGTAGTCCGCTTCGGTCCCGGTGTGGCAGATGGCGCGGATACCGGCTTGAGGGACGAACCGTTCCGGGCTCTTGCCGAAGAGGAGCATTCCGTCCATCGTCGCAACGTTCTGCCCGGCGGCGACGGTCATCAACTCCAGGTTCCGAAGCAGCGTTTCCCAACTCTCGCGGTCATCGTCCTCCGGGGCGTCGTCGCCCAGAACGCGGGTCAGCCAGTCCCGGAGCCGACGGCGGTCCAGAGCGTCGAGTCCGGCACCCGGGACGGGTTTGCCCCCATGGTGCAAGCGGTCGGATGCCTGGTACATCCGCTCCAGTTCTTTGCGGCTCGCCTCCCGGGACGTGCTGCCGACCCGGATGAAGTAGGTCTTCCGGCCCTGTTGTCACTCGCACCGCCAGCACATGACATCCGGGCACCACGTCCCGAGCCCATGACAGAAGCGGCAGGATCGGCGGGTCGATCTTGACCCGGCACAGTTCGCTCACCCATTCCTCCAGGCCGGAGATCGTCCCGTCGTCCTCGACTCCCAGCAGGACGGTCCCGCCCTCCAGATTCAGGAAGGCGACCAACTCTTTCGCGAGATCATGGTTGCGGACTTCGTCGCGCTTGAACTCCAGGGTGGAATCCTCTCCGGAAGTGATGAGCGCCAGAATTTCCGCGTTGCTCATGATGTGGCTCCGTAAGAATTGTACGGAAACCCACGAGGGATGGCCCGGGCTTCCTCGAAGTGATTCGGCAGGAAAAACGAATGCACTGCATTGGATTTTCGGGGTAAAATCACCATGGTTTGATCGCCATGGATCCAAATCCCGAAACCCTCGTTCCCCGAAGCCGGCATGTCGCCCGGCTTCAGCGTCTCCTCCGGGAGTTCCCGGTGGTGGGACTCATCGGGGCGCGCCAGGTGGGGAAGACCACGCTCGCGCAGGAGCTCGCCCGTGCGTATCCCGGCGAGGTCCACCGGTTCGATCTGGAGGATCCGGAAGATGCCGCCCTCATGGAGGATGCCGGGCTCGTGCTTCGGCCGCTTCGGGGACTCGTCGTCTTCGACGAGGTGCAGCGGGCGCCCGAGGTTTTCGCGCTTTTGCGGGTTCTCGCCGACCGCCGGCCCCTCCCCGCCCGGTTCCTGGTGCTCGGCAGTGCGTCGCCCGAGCTGCTGCGCCAGAGTTCGGAGAGCCTCGCCGGACGCATCGCCTGGTACGAACTGAGCGGGCTCGACCCGATCGAATTGCCGGCTGCCGACCCGAGCCGACTCTGGTTGCGGGGCGGCTTTCCGCGGGCGGCGCTCGCCTCCGGGGACGAGCAGGCTTTCCGCTGGCTTCGACAGTTCGGAAGGAGCTTCGTCGAGCGTGATCTGCCGCTGCTCGGAATCCGGACCCCGCCCCCGACGATCGACCGGTTCTGGCGCATGCTGGCTCACTGGCACGGACAGAGCTGGAACAGTGCCGAGTTCGCCCGGTCGTTCGGTGTTTCGCAGCCGACCGTCCGGCGCTATCTGGATCAACTGACCGCGGCGCTGGTCGTCCGGCAACTGCGGCCGTGGGCGAGCGGGATCCGGAAGCGCGAGGTGCGCGCTCCACGGGTCCATATCCGGGACAGCGGCCTCCTTCACGACCTGCTGGGTGTGCGGAGCGTTCCCGACTTGCTTCGGCATCCCCGCTCGGGGGCCTCGTGGGAGGGATGGGTCATCGAAAACCTCGCCGCTGTGCGTCAGCTCGATGCGCGCGAGATGTACTTCTGGCGGCTCCAGACCGGCGCGGAACTCGATCTCCTCACGCACCGGGACGGAAAGCTCACCGGGTACGAGATCAAGCGCACTTCCACGCCGAAGATGACTCCGTCCCTCCGGTCCGCTCTCGAGGTTCTCGATCTCGACGAGGTCGTGGTGCTTCACGCCGGCGAACGCGAGTTCGCCCTCGGGGAGCGGGTGCGGGCCGTCCCCGCCGCTACCTTTCTGCGCCGCTGAGGCTGCCCCGCGCTCCGGCCGCGAGCGCGAGTCCGGAAAAGAGAATCAGGACGGCCGCCGCCGGGAATCCGGCCCGCGCCGGGCTTTCCCGGGGAACCGCCGGCTCGAATGCGGGAACCTGCTCCCACTCCATGGCCTCGACCGGCGCATTCGAGAAGAAGTGCGGGAAGAAATGGAGTTGCAGGCGTTCGTGGAACCGGCGCACCGCGTCCTGGTAGTCGAGCTGCGCCGAAAGATCAGTGCGGGCGAGGCGGTCCAGCGCGAGCTGGGTGGCGAGGGGCGGAGCGAACAGGGACCAGCGGCGGGCCCAGGCATCCCTCTCCCGCAACACCTCGCGGTAGGCGCGGGAAGCGGTGCGAGCCGCCTGATCGCCCCGGTGGTTCATGGCGTAGTACCAGCCCCAACTGAACTCGTCTTCGGGAACCGTCTCTTCGCTCCACTGCGGGTAATCCCGATAGAACGATTCCATCGTCACGCTCGGCGGGAGATCCCAGGCCTCGTGGTATCCCTGCCGCTGCTCGACGGTCAGCTCCAGTGCTTCGGGGACCGGATGGAGCGCCGTATTGGCGAGGCTCAGCGCCGCCGGTGCGAGGATCGTCAGGACGACCCAGATGCTGGTCAGGATCATCGCGTTCGCGGTTGATGACCGCCTTCCTGCCGCGACGCCGAAGCAGATGGCGAACCAGAAAACCGTGTGGAGGGCGTGGAGGCCGAACACCCAGCCGGCCCGGCCATCCAGCTCGATTCCCGCGACGAGCGCTGCCAGAGCCATCACCACCATGACGACCGAGCCGACGAGAATCGATCGCGACAGGAGTTTCACCGCCAGCAGCCGCCGGGGAGCCGCCGACAGGCGGACCAGATTCCAGGTGCCGCCCTCCCGCTCGCCGGAGACCAGGTCGTAGCTGATCGCGATGATGAAGAGGGGGAGGAGCGCAATGAGGAGGAAGGTCAGATCGAGATACCCCGCTGCGGCCAGTCGCGGGTTCACGGTCTCGTGCTCGTAGAGCTGCCCTTCGAGCGAGAGCAGGCGGATCCGCAGGTTCTCCGATTCCACCGCGGCCCGGCCTCTCGACAGCGAGGCGACCGGAAGCGAAGGCTGGGTGGCGGGGAAGGCGACGTAGTAGAGCACCTCGCCGGCATCGGTCGTGGGCTGATAGACCGAGAGCAGGAAATCCAACTGGTCCTCATAGGCGGCCTCGGCGGCGGCTCGCGAAGCCTGGGCCGCCTCTTCGTTCTGTCCACCGCGCCACGCCACGTACACCCCCAGAGCGAGCAGCAGAAGGACCGCGACGGCCGCGCCGCCGGAGCGGATCAGCCGCTTGAGATCGAGCAGCAGCAGCCGGGCCGAGGCTCTCAAGACGACCGACCGGTTCCGCCGCGTGCCAGTCGTCTCCGCATGAGCCCAAGGCCAGTGAGCGGCAGGCCGACCCAGAAGGCAAGAGCCACGAGCGAGACCGGGCGGTCCGAAAGCGCATCCCCGAGCGGCGGAGGCTCGATCTCGAAGACCGGAAACTCTCCCCAGTGTTCGCGTGGCAGCTTCTGCCCCCGGTCGTTCTCGTTCCGGATCTCGCTGATGTGCAGTTCGTTGAGGCGCTGGATGATCGTGTACCGGTGCGTTTCGGCCTGGGAGAGGAAGGCTTCGGCCGCTTCCGGGCCGCTTCCGGCGATGCTCATCGAGAGATCACGCGCCGCGAGGTAGGGAGAAAGGAACCCCGCCCACGCGAGCGTCCGGTTCTGGCGCTGATGTCCCGCCGCCAGTTCCTGCCGGTGTTCCTCGAAGACCTGGCTGGTGATGGCTTCCGCCTCGCGGCTGACCACGCCCCGCCAGTTCACCGGGAGATCCTGGACATCCTCGACCTGATAGCGCTCGAGATACTCCTCGCGGAGCGCGCGAAAGAAGGGGTCGTCCGGGCGGTGGCTGTCCCCGACCCGATTCAGCGCCAGCTCGACCTGATGGGTGTGCTCGGCGCGCGAGGGGAGCGGGTGCAGGGTTCCGGCGAGGGAGGCCGCCACCCGGGGAGTGGCGATGGAGATCACCACCCAGAGCGCGAGTAGTTGTCCGAGAGCGCTCCGCGACGAGTTCCGGAGGGCCGAGACCAGCACCGTGACCAGCACCCAGCCAGCGAGATAGGCACCGTAGATGGCGGCGAGCGCGCCGAGCCGTGCCCCGGATGCAGGACTGTCCGGTCCGGCCATGACGATGACCGCAACCCCGAGGGGAAGAGCCGCGACCGCCGCCACCGTTCCTGTCGCGAGTGCCTTGCCCGCGAGAATCTGGGCCGGAGTCGCCCCCTGGGTCAGGAGCAGGCCGAGCGTGCCCCCTTCGCGTTCCGCGCTGACCGTGGCGAAACCGGCCACGATCACGAGCAGCGGCAAGAGGAGCGCCAGGACACTCGCCGGAGTGAGACGGCCGAAGCGCGACATGCCGGTCGCGTGACGCGCCTCGCCGAAGTTGGCGGTGTTCTGGCGGTGGCCTTCGAGAAAGAGCGAGGTTCCCGCATGGTCGCTGACCCCGGAGTCGAAGAATTCGAGCGGCCCCTGCTCGCGGAAGACCAGAAAGCCGTAGTGGATGACCCGGTGGGGATGGCGTTCGGGTTGCTCCGCCCACTGACGGTCCACGAGCTCCTGGTACCGTGCGCGTCCCCCGGCTTCGCTCGTGGCGTGACGCGAGGCACCGAGCACCGCGACGATGCCGAGAGCGATCACGAGCGCGGCGAGAAACAGGACGTAGCCGTCCTGGCGGATCGCCCCCAGTTGCTGTCTCGCGATGAGCAGGGTGTTGCGGATCATGGGCGCTGGCGCTGGATTTCCACTTCGGCGGCTTCGCCCATCCCGAGGTAGATGCGGACGCGGGCCAGGCGGTCTCTCCGGACCCGGAAGAATCCGGCGGCGGGAACGGTGTAGCGGCGGCCCGCATCCCTGAGCGTGCCCGAGAGGGTGAACTCGGCGGCGACCAGCGAGCCTCCCCAGGGGCCGGGGGCTTCCGGCATCACGGTGGCCGAGACTTCGGCGGCGGTTGCGACTTCGAGCCGCAGCGCATGGTCTTTCCATCGCTCGACGAGCTCCTGAACGAGCAGTGCCATCTTCTCCCGGCCCCAGAACATCGCCGTCCCGCGTTGATGGTCTCCCGCCGGGCCCTGGATGTGGAGGGCATTCTCTTCGTAGAGCGCGAGAAAGGCTTCCCGACTCGCCGGGTCTTCGGTGAGGTCTCCGGCGAGCGCGAACCACTGCTCCACCACTTCGGCCGCGGAAGGGTTCCCGTCCTGGGCAGAGGCTGCCGGTGCGGCCAAGAACAACGCGAGCAGAAGGACCCGGTTCATGCCCGTGGAGCTTATCCGCCGGGAGCTGGGGTGATTCCGTGGGAGCTGGGGTGATTCGGGCGTGGCTCGCGTATGCTCCGGTGTCTCGCTCGTGAAGAACCCGTTCCGTTCCGCATGGTTCCAGCGGGTTCTGCTCCCCGGCTTCTGCTTCCAGTCCATGGTCATCGCCGGGGGCTACGGCACCGGCCGGGAGCTCGTGGACTTCTTCCTGACCAAGGGAGCGCTCGGCGGATTGCTCGGCATGGCGCTCGTCACCGTCCCCCTGTGGTCGGTGGTCTGCATCCTGACCTTCGAGGTCGCCCGGAGATTCCGCGCCTTCGACTACCGGGTGTTCGCCCGGGTTCTGCTGGGCCGGTGGAACTGGCTCTACGAGGTGCTCTACCTCGCTTCCATGCTGGTCGTGATCTCGGTGGTGGCGGCGGCCGGGGGCGAGATCGTCTCCCGCTCTCTCGGCGCGCCCTACGCCCTCGGAGTGGCGATTCTCGCGGTGGCAGTCGGATGGCTCGCCCTCAAGGGCACCGGCGCGGTGGAGGGCTTCCTCTCCTTCTGGTCCCTCGCTCTTTATGCGGTCTATGTCGCGTTGCTGATCGCTGCCTTCCGCTCGTTCGGCCCCGGCATCGGCGAAGCGCTCGCCGCCCGGGAGATCACGAGCGACTGGGCGCTCGGCGGGGTCGAATACATGGCCTACAACATCGGCCCCCTGCCGGCGGTCCTCTTCTGCGTCCATCATCTGAAGACCCGCCGCGACGCGGTGGTCGCCGGGGCGCTCGCCGGCCCGATCGCCATCCTGCCCGCCGTCTTTTTCTTCATCGCGCTCGCCGGGCTCGGGCCTTCGATGCTCGACGAGACGGTGCCTTCGCTCGCCCTTCTGGCCCGGATCGGCTCTCCCGTTCTGCTGGTCGCCTTCCAGGTCATCCTGTTCGGCACCCTGATCGAGACCGCGACCAGCCTGATCCACGCCTTCAACCAGCGCCTCGCGCATGCCATGGAGGAGAGCGGCCGGCGGCTCGAAAACTGGTTTCGCCCCGCCATCTCGACCCTCGTGCTCGGGGCCGCCATCCTGCTGGCACAGGCCGGACTCGAGGATCTGATCGGCGTGGGATACCGGATCCTCACTTATGGGTTCTGGGTGGTCTTCATCCTTCCGCTGCTCTGGTTCGGTGGCCGGACTTTTTTTTTCGCGGCTCCGCCTAGTTTTCGCGGCTCCGCCTAGAATTCGACCCATGCATCGCGTCGTTCTCGTTGTTTCGCTCTTCCTCGCTCCCGCCGCGCTCGAAGCGCAGGAGCCCATGACCTTCTTCCTGACCAGCCGCGGCCCCGGTGACGGCGCGAACCTCGGTGGTCTCGAAGGTGCCGACGCGCACTGTGCGATGCTCGCGAGCGAGGCAGGGGCCGGGGCCGGACTCATCTGGGCGGCCTATCTCAGCACCGACGAGGTGGATGCCCGCGACCGGATCGGAAGCGGGCCGTGGGCCAACGCGAACGGAGTGGTGGTCGCCGGGAGCGTCGCGGACCTTCACAGCGAGAGCAACCGGCTCAGCAAGGAAAACTCGATCTCCGAATCCGGCGAAGTCATCAGCGGCCGCGGCGACGAGGTGAACCGTCACGACATCATCACCGGCACGTCCGCCGATGGAACCCGGGCCGTCGGCGAGGGCGACATGAACTGCTCCAACTGGACCAGCAACAGCAGCGACGGAAGCGCCCGGGTGGGCCATCACGACCGGATCGGGGGCGGCGACGACGGAACCTCCTGGAACTCGGCGCACCGTTCCCGGGGCTGTGGTCAGGCCGACCTTCAGGGGACGGGCGGAGACGGCCTCTTCTACTGCTTCGCCCGCCAGTAGGCTTGAACGCTCCGTCTCCCCGGGAGCTGCGCCTGCTGCAGGCGTTCCAGGAGCTCGGGCGCAGCATGGCACCCGGGCGCACCGGGGACAACGTGCTGGCCGGGGCGCGGCTCCTCCTGCCCCGGGCCGACCGGGCCACGCTCACGGTCGTGAGCCTCGACGGCAGAACGGTCCTCGTCCGGCGCGAACACGGCCGGCGGGCGGAGTGGGCCCCGCGCGAGCGGAACGAAACGGTGCCGCGACCGGAGGGGATCGTGAGTCGGGCGCTCGCCTCCGGCCGGCCCGAAATCTGGTCGGTTGAGGAACGAGAACCAGGAGCCGACCCGGACATCAGCGCTTCGGCCCGTTCGGCGCTCGCCGCTCCGGTGCTCGGGGCCGGCGGCCGCCGGATCGGCGCGCTGGTTCTCGAATCCAAAGAGTCCGGAGCGTTCGACGAATCCGGCCAGACAGCGCTTCAGTCCTACGCCGGAGGCGCGGCCCCCGCTCTCGAACGGATCCTCTACCACCGGGAGGCGGTGGCCCGCCGCGAAATCGTCTCCGAACTCGAGGTCGCCGGCCGGGTTCTCCAGGATCTGCTGCCCCATTCGGTGCCCCGCCCCGACCACATGGACCTCGCCGCGGTTTATGAGCCGTGCTCCCAGGTGGGCGGGGACTACTACGACTTCATCCCGCTCGGGACCGATCGCTACGGCATCGCCATCGCCGATATCGCCGGCAAGGGCGTTCCCGCGGCCCTGCTGGTTGGCGTGCTGCGGGCGGCGATCTACTCGCTCGCCACTTCGAGCCTCGCCCTTCGCGCCATCCTCGAAAAGGTCAACCGGCTTCTTTTCGAGTCGGTGGGAAACACCCACTACGCGACTCTCTTCTACGGGGTTCTCGACGTGCCGCTACGCCGCATCGTGCACATCAACGCCGGCCACGTCCCGCCGATCCTGGCGCGGGCGGGAGGCAGCGTCGAAGAGATTCCGGCGAGCGGACTCCCGATCGGGCTCTTCCCTTCGCCGCGCTACTTCGAACAGGGCATCCAGCTCGAGACCGGCGACCTGCTCGCTCTCTTCACCGACGGGGTCAGCGAGTCGCGGAACCGGGAAGGCGAGTTCTACGGGAGGAAGCGGCTCGCCGAGCTGCTGCGGCGGGAAAACGAGCGCGGGACACCGGCTGCCGAAGTCTCGGACCACATCCTGCGGGATGTACGCCAGTTCCGTGGCGGCGCGCCCGACGACGATGCCACGGTGGTGGTCCTGCGCGCTACCTGATTCGGGACAGAAACCGCGAAACCTCCTCGACCATCGCCGAAAAGCCGGGGGCGAGGAAGTAGTACGGCTGGAAATCGGTGGGGTCGAAGGGAGTTTCGGCGATCTCCTCGATCGCGAAGGGGCGCGTTTCGGCGTTCTTCAGCCGGTCGAGCTCCGCGGGCGACGAGAGGAGGCCGGCTCCGTAGGCTTTTTTCGCGCCCCGCTCGAGAACTGCACCGAATTCGAGGGTGAACCAATAGACCCGGGCGATCCGTTCGATGTCCCGATCGCTCGCGCCCCGCGCCGCCTGGCCGAATTGCCGGCTGAGCGAGGAATATCCGGGGTGGGCGAAGGTGGCGGCGTGCCCCACGAGCTCGTGGATCACGTCCGGCTCCGGCGTGTAGAGCGGCCGGCTGTGGTGGCGCACGTACTGGGTAGAGAGGAACACGCCGTCTGCGAGCCGGGCCAGGAAGTCGCCCGCTCCGACGAGCCCGGCCACCGGCAACATCCGGAAACCGGTGAGCGGCTGGATGACGGCGTTCACTTCCTCGAGTTGCGGGATCCGGTCCCGCTCGAGAGCGACCGCGTCGAGGCAAAGCAGGTACTCGGCGCAGGCCATTTCGCGGTGCCTTTCGGCGAGCATCCCGAGAACCCGCCCCCAGACCGCCTGCTCTTCCTGGGTGTAGTTCACCCGGGGCGGCGGCTCTCCGGGCTTTCGTTCGAGGGCCAGCAGGGCGATGGCATCCCGGCGCGCCCGGTAGTCCGGGTCGCGGAAGCCGGGGTGATCCCGGTCGAGGGAGACGAGCTCCGGGCCGCCTTCCCCGGAAACCCGCTCCGGTTTTCGGGTTTCTTCCAGTACGCCGAGGGCCGATTCGCGGAGCATCGGACGGGATTCTAGGCTCCGAGCATCCCGGCGAACCCGAATGCGACCGCCGCCGCCCCGGCCCCGAGCAGGGCGTAGGGGATCTGGGTGTTCACGTGGTCCACCAGATCGGACCCGGAAGCCATCGAAGCGATGATGGTGGTGTCCGAAATCGGGGAACAGTGGTCGCCGAAGATGCCGCCGGAGAGCACGGTCGCGATCATCAGGCGGGGGTCGAGCCCGAACGCCTCCACCGCCGGGATCGCAATGGGAAGCATGATGGCGAACGTGCCCCAGGAGGTTCCGGTGGAGAAAGCGACCGCACCGGTGACCAGAAAGAGCACCACCGGGACCAGAGCGGCCGGCATCGCCGCTTCCGCGATGCCCGCCAGATAGACACCGGTCCCGAGCTCCCGCGCCACTCCCGAGATGGCGAAGCTCATCAGCAGGACCGAGACCACCGGAACCATCCCTCCCGCGCCCTTGAGAATCAGGTCCATGCTTTCCGAGACCTTGAGGATTCCCTGCGCGAGCCCCATCAGCGTCGCCACCGCGACGGCGGCGAGCACCGCCCAGAGGACCGACGTACCGCCGCTCCCGGCGAGGAGATCTCCTTCTCCGGTGATCCAGAGCGAGACGAAGATCATCACCAGCATCACCCCGAGCGGAACCACCATGTTGGCCGCCCGCGGAACCGTTCCCTCCTTCGGGCGGGTGTCGAGAATTTCGGAGGAGGCGAGCGGTGTCGCGCCCTCCCGGAGCACCTGGCCGGTCTCTTCCGCCCGGCGCTGGGCGCGGGCCATCGGGCCGAAGTTGCGGTTGCTGATTCCGAACCAGAAGGCGAGAGCGACGGCGGCGAGCGCATAGAAATTGAAAGGGATGCTCCCCACCAGTAGCGCCACGCCGTTCTCGTAGCCGAGCGTCCCGAGGATTCCGATGATGAGCGCCCCCCAGCCGTTCAGCGGGATCAGGATGCAGACCGGTGCCGAAGTCGAATCCACGAGATAGGCGAGTTTTTCGCGGGACTGGCGAAACCGGTCGAACAGCGGACGGGCGACCGCGCCGCTGACCAGACAGGTGATGCTCGACTCCACGAAGACCCCGAGCCCGAGCGCGAGCGCGAGCAGCCTCGCGCCGAGCGGGCTCGCGGCGGCACCCCGCGAAGCGAACCAGCGGACGAACCCCTCGACGCCGCCAAGCCGCCCCGCGAGTACCAGAACGGCCCCCACCAGGGTGCTGAAGAGCAGGATTTCGGCGTTGCCCGAGAAAGCCTCGGTGATGTCGAGGACGCTCGCCACGAGAGCCGCCCCCGGGTTTCCGCCGGTGAGCACCAGTTCCCCGAAAAGGACCCCGGCCAGCAGCGCGAGCACCGGCTGCCGCGTCACGAGCGCTACCAGAATGGCGAGTGCCGGAGGAAGGACGCTCAGGATTCCCGGGTCGTTCACGAAGGCGCGATGTTATGCGAACGGGCGGTACACTCCCCGACGCGATGTCCGGGGTGCCCGGACATGCCCGCGCCAGAGGATCCTTGGCAGACGAGACCAGCCGAAACGCCGCGCCGGGCGAGGTTTCCGCCCCGCGGTCGCCCGGCCGCCGCCGTGGCCGACCCGCGAGGGGACCGAGGAGAGGCCCCGGTCCCGAAGGAAGCGGGTCTCCTGAAGGGGTCGCCGGTGTTCGCATCGTCCAGGACCAGCAAGGCCTCGTCGAACTGGCCCGCGAGCTTCGCAAGGCCGGGGTCTTCGGCCTCGACACCGAGTTCATCCCGGAGAACCGGCTGTTCCCCGAGCTTTGCCTCGTCCAGGTCGCTTCCGCGGAAGTCGAGGCGGTCGTGGATCCGCTCGCGGTTTCCGACCTGACCCCGATCTTCGACCTGATCGCCGATTCTTCGGTGCTGAAGGTGGTCCACTCCGGCAAGCATGATTTCGACATCTTCCACGCGCTCGCCGGAGTGGTGCCGAAAAACGTCTTCGATACCCAGATCGCGGCTGCGGTGATCGGGCACGGGAAGCGGGTGCAGATCGCCCTGAGCGCTCTGGTCGCCGGATTCGTCGGGCGCGAACTCTCGAAGAACGAACAGATGTCCGACTGGCTCCAGCGCCCCCTGAAGCCGCGCCAGGTCGAGTACGCCATCGCCGATGTCCGCTACCTGCTGCGCCTTCGGGAGAAGCTCGTGGAGCGGGCCCGGGCACTCTCCCGGCTGGACTGGCTGGAGCAGGAGATGGCACCTCTCACCGAGGCCTCTTCCTACGGACTCGCTCCGGAAGACGAGTACTACCGGAATCTGGACATGCCGGGTTTCACTCCTTCGCAGCGGGGCTCGCTTCGAACACTCGCCGCCTGGCGGGAGCGACGGGCGCGCCGGTCCAACCGCCCGCGCCCCTGGGTGCTGCGGGATGCCGTTCTGCGTGACCTCGCCCGCCGTCAGCCGAAGACGCGGGATGCGATGCTGCTCCCCTATCAGGAGGGCGGCCGCCGGCCGGGGAAAATCGATCCGAAGACGATCCAGCACGCCCGCTCGGTGATCTCCAAAAACCACGAAGACCTGCTCCGCGAGATCGCGAAGGGCAGGGCCAACCCGGTGCAGTTCACCGGCCCCGGCAAGGTCGAGCGGCGGGCGGCCCCCGAATCCCTCGCCCTGCTGCTCGATACCTGGCTGAAGCTCCGCGCCGCCGAGCACGGAGTGGCACCCGAACTGCTCGCCACCAGCGAGGAGCTCCGGGTCATCGCTGCCACCTATCCGAATCCGCCTTCCGGTATCCGGCCGCTCCGCGGTTTTCGTCGCCGGATTCTCGGGGAAGACCTGCTCCTCATCCTGTCGGGCAAGGCGGTCATCCAGGTGGACGCGAGACAGGACGAACCCGGCGCGCTTCCTCCCATCCGCCTCACCCGGCCCGGCCGTCTTGGCCGCTTCTTCCTTCGGGACTCCCGCCCCGCCGCTTCCTCATGACCGAAAAGACTCCCTGGTATCGCGTTCTCTGGGTCCAGATCATGTTCGGGCTCGCGCTCGGCATCGTCTATGGCGTGGTTGCCGCTGCCGCCGGCTGGAGCGGGTTCACGAACGACTGGATCGCCCCCTTCGGAACCCTGTTCATCAACGGGTTGCAGCTCATCGCGGTGCCGCTCGTGCTCTCGACCCTGATCGTCGGGGTGGCTTCGCTGAACGATCTCAGGAAGGTCAGCCGGATGGGCGGCAAGACGCTCGTGGTCTATATCACGACCACCGCCATCGCCGCGACGATCGGACTTTCCTACGCCAACCTGTTCCGCCCCGGCGACCAGGTGCCCGTGACGATGCAGGACGAGCTGCGGGAGCGCTACGAGACGGCGGTGGAAGCCCGCGAGGGACAGGCCGACGACGTGTCCGAAAGCCGCGGCCCGCTTGCCCTGCTGACCGACATCGTGCCCTCCAATCTGGTGTCCGCTGCTTCGAGCAACCGGAACATGCTCCAGGTGGTCTTCATCGCCTTGATGGCCGGGGTCGCCCTCATCCGCATCCCCGGCCAGACCGCCGCCCCGCTGCTCGGCTTCTTCAAGGCTCTCGAAGCGGTGGTGGTGGAGTTCGTGCACCTCATCATGCGCTTCGCTCCGCTCGGGGTCTTCGCGCTGCTGGCCGGGGCGATCACCGGGATGGCAGGGGACGATCCGGGCGAGATCGTGAGCCTGCTGGGAGCGCTCGGGTTCTATTGCGTCGTGGTGATCGCGGGGCTTTTGACCCAGATGTTCGTCGTCTATCCGCTGGTGCTGCGCCTGTTCAGCCCCATCGGGGTCCGCCGCTTCTTCCGCGCCGCCGCCCCCGCGCAGATCGTGGGCTTCTCCACGAGTTCGAGCGGCGCCACCCTTCCGGTGACCATGGACCAGGCCCAGACGAAGCTCGGGGTCCAGGAGGAGGTCTCCTCTTTCGTCCTGCCGCTCGGTGCCACCGTGAACATGGATGGAACCGCGCTCTATCAGGGGGTCGCGGCGATCTTCATCGCCCAGTCCCTCGCGATCCCGATCGGGCTGGAAGGTCAGCTCACGATCGTCATCACCGCGGTCCTCGCCTCCATCGGGAGCGCCGCGGTGCCCGGTGCCGGACTCATCATGCTGGTCATCATCCTCCAGGCCATCGGGGTTCCGACCGAAGGGGTCGCCCTCATCCTCGGGGTGGACCGGGTCCTCGACATGGTCCGGACCTCGACCAACATCACCGGCGACCTCGCGGTGGCCTCGGTGGTGGCGGCATCCGAAGGAAAGCTCGAACCGGTCGCTGACTAATCCAGCGTGCCGGTCTCGATCAACTGGCCGATTTCCTCGTCCAGGATGTCGCCGACCGCGCCGAAGTAGCGTTTGATGAGCTTTCCGTCCCGCCCGATCAGGTACTTGGTCGGGTAGCCGAGGAAGGGGCCGAAGGAGTCCCGGTCGGCATCGCTTCCCAGCACGTTCGGGTAGGTCAGCCCGTGCTCGGCCACGAACTCCGCGATGTCCTCCGCGCTTCCGGATTCGAGCACGATCCCGAGCATCAGGAAGTCCTCTTCGGGGAGGTTCTCCGAAAGCTCCTGGAGATCCGGAAGCTCGGCGATGCAGGGGACGCACCAGGTGGCCCACAGATCCACGAGCACGACCTTGCCCGCTCCGTCACCCCGGAGGCTCACTTCGCCGTCGCCATCCGCCATCGGGAGATTCAGGTCCGGGGCCTCGGCGACGAGCCCGCCACCCGGTCCGTCGGCGGGCGGAGGAGCGACGCAGGCGGCGAGCGAGAAAAGAAGGGCGGGAACCAAAAGGCGTGCGGTCATCGGAGCAACTCCCCCCTGTTCAGCGGGGCGGCTGGAGAGTGCGGAGGTAGAGAACCACCTGCCAGCGCTCGTCTTCGGTAAGGGTCCGGGCCATCCCCGGCATCGGCTTCTTCCCTTCGGTGATCTTGAAGAAGATCTCGCCGTCGGTCATCCGGTCCCGCGCTTCGGCCGTCGAGATGTCGGCGGGAGCCGGCCGGATGAAGCGGGTGGCCTTGCCGTCGCCCTTGCCGGCTTCTCCGTGGCAGGACTCGCAGCGGGCGCGGAAGTGCGTCTTTCCCTCGGCAATCGCCTCTTCGCTCGCTTCGAGCGGGTTCGCAACCGCCCGTGCCTCCTCCGGAACGACCCAACCCTCTTCCTGGGGGGCCGCTGCGAGCAACCAGAAGGCGAGCAGCGGGATGGCTGTCATCCGAGGATGGGCAGGAAGGTCAGGTACTGCGAGAGCCACTGCAGACTGTCGGTGAATACCAGGACCCCGATCACGACCAGAAGCCCGCCGGCGATCCGCTCCACGAGCTGCATCCGCTTCTTGATCCTGGAGGAAAGAGCGAGGAAGCGGTCCACCGCGATCCCGGTGAGCAGGAAGGGGATGCCGAGTCCGAGCGAGTAGGCGCTCAGCAGCACCACGCCCTGTCCCACCGTCTCGTGGCTGGCGGCGAGGACCAGTACCCCGGCGAGGATGGGGCCGATGCAGGGCGACCAGCCGAACGCGAAGGCGAGGCCGATCCCGAAGCTGCCGATCAGGGTGGCGGGCTCGGTTTCGGTCTGGATGCGCCTCTCCACGTTCAGGAACGGAATCCGCAGCACTCCCATCGTATGGAGGCCGAAGACGATGATCACCGTTCCGGCGATCCATGCGAGCCAGCGCCGGTTGGCGGCGAGCCACTGCCCGGCGTAAGTCGCCGATGCCCCCATCGCCACGAACACGATCGAGAAGCCGATCACGAACGCCACCGTGTTCACGATGACCCGCCTCCTCCGGGCGCGGGTCTCGGCGGAATCGGCCGCTTCGCTCAGCTCGGTCAGCGAAGTCCCGGAAACGAAGGAGATGTAACCGGGAACGAGCGGCAGAACGCACGGAGAGAGGAACGAGATCACTCCGGCACCGGCCGCGGTCACGAGCGAGAGAAGGTCCATGCGGGTTCGGGATGAGTTCGGGGGGAGGAATCCTATCGGGAACCGGGTAGCCTGTGCCGATGGGCGTGGCTCCCGATTTTCTCGACGAGGCCATCCGCCTCTTCAACAAGAAGAACTACTACGCCTGCCACGATGTCCTCGAGGAGGAATGGGTGGGGACGCGCGGCCCCCGTCGGGAGGCGCTCAAGGCACTCACCATGATCGCGGCGGGGATGCATCATCTCCAGACATCGGAGTTCCGGGGGGCCGTGAGCCTCCTGACCCGCGGGCTCGAAATCCTCGACGGGGTGCCCGGGGAGCAGCACCTGCTGGATCCCGGAGGGTTTCGCGAGCCGGTCCGGTCAGCGGCCGCGAAGGCGGCCCGGATCCTTCGCGGTGAATCGGTCGAATTCGTCTCCTCGGATCTCCCGGCGTTCCGCCGCCCCCGCGCCTCTTCTGGCGGGAAGTGATGGCCTTGTTGTAAAATCGCCTCTTTAACCATGCCCATTCCCCGCAGGCCCCCGACCAGAATGCTCGGTCGCTTCCGGATCCCGTCCGGTTCGCGGCTGGTCGTCTTCCCGCCTGACGGGGACGCTCCCCGCCAATTCCGTGTCCCCGGTTGGGCAGGCGTGGTCTTCGCCGCCCTCGCGGTTCTCGTCACGGCTTCGCTCGGGCACTATGCCTGGCTCATGGGGAGCGGCGCGGGCTTCGATGCGCTCGACATCGCGAAGGAGCGGGAGCTCCTGCGGCGGGAGAACGCCGAGTCCGCGCGGGAAGCGGAGCGGATGGCGGAGCAGATCGAGGGAATCGAGTTCCAGATGCGGCGGCTCGCGGTCCTCGCCGGAGCCGAGCCGGTCGAGCGTCCGTTCGAAGGCGTGGGCGGCGCGGCGACCGCGGGCGGGTTCGACTACGTCAGCGAGCGGATGGAGGAACTCTCCTCCCGGATCGCCCGCCTCGACGAGCAGGGGGTCGCTCTCGAGCGGCTGCTGGAAGAAAAAAGCCGGCTGATCGCCTCCACCCCCACCGTCTGGCCGGTGCGCGGGTACATCTCCTCCCGCTTCGGGCGTCGTCCCGACCCGTTCACCGGCGAGATCGAGTGGCACCAGGGGCTCGACGTGTCCACGAGCGTGGGTGTCCCGGTGCGCTCCACCGCGGAAGGTTTCGTGCTCTCGACCGGGCGCTCCCCCACCTACGGGATGGAAGTGGCCGTGTCCCACGGGTTCGGGATGGTGACCCGCTACGCGCACCTTTCGCGGATCGATGTGCGGGAGGGCCAGCAGTTGCGACGGGGCCAGGTTCTCGGAGCGGTGGGAAACACCGGTCGCAGCCGGGGGCCGCACCTCCACTACGAGGTCTGGCTGAACGGAAAGGCGCAGGATCCACTGCATTACATCGTGGACTACGCGCCCGCCCCGCTCCCCGGCTGAGCGCCGATCCGGCCGGGTTTTCGGGAGTGGCTGAATCCGCCGTTGCTCCCTGGTCGGCCCCGACGGCCAGTGAAGCGGAAATCGAGTAGATTCGTCTCTTGACTTCTTCCCCGGACATGGCGCGCCAGACTGCCTGATTTGATCCCCCCCCCCCCCCCCCCGAAATAGCCGAGTAACCCGGGCAGAGCAGCCCGCGTTAGCGGCGGCAGGTGCTGAAACACAGCGGTGTGGGGGCGCAATCTTCGCGGCCGAATCTGCAGGCATCGGGAATTCGGGCCGTCGAGAGATCGTTGGCTCTGGCGAGTCTCGGCGTGAACTCTTCGGTGACTGTTCCATCCCGAAAGTCACACGCGAGCGGTAGCAAAATCCATGTTCTTGGGATCAGTACTCGAATCCCTATTCAGCGGGACTTCTGCAGAGGCGGTCACCGAGATTTTTCTGTGGGTGCTCGTCCTCGTCCTTGGCTTCCTAATCTTCGGCGCGAAAAAACGGAAGTGGACAACGTGGGTAGTTCAGGGTCAAACCATCCTTACCACGGTCGGTGTGCTCGGCACGTTTGTGGGAATCGCTGTCGGCCTCTTGGGTTTTGATCCCAAAGAAATTCAACAGAGTGTTCCGCTGCTCCTCGCTGGCCTGACCACGGCTTTCCAAACAAGCGTCGTGGGCATGGCATTTGGCCTTTTCTTCAAGCATTGTCCATGGATTCATCCCGGTGATGCCACCAAAGATGCCTCGCCAGAGGTGGGTCCAGAAGAAATCCACGAAGCGCTGAGCCAGCAAATCCAATTGCTGGAAGCGACTCGTGATGCCATTGCCGGAGGCGAGGAGTCGAGTCTCGCCGGTCAACTCAAGCTGCTACGCGTGGATATTGCGGACCAGTACCGAGAGAACCATCGCACACGAAAGGAGTTCACAGAAGAATTGTGGAGTCAGATGAGTGGCTTCGGCGACTTCCTCGCGCGTTCTGCGACGGAACAGGTCATCGAAGCTCTCAAGCAGGTTATCGTTGAATTCAACGAAAAATTGACCGAACAATTCGGCGAAAACTTCAAAGCGCTCGACGCCTCGGTCAAGAAGCTCGTGGGTTGGCAGGAGAACTATCGCCTGCAGCTCGAACGCCTCCACTCACTTTACGAGGAGTCCGTGCGTTCGGCAGCCGCCGTGGAATCTTCGGTGAACGCGATCGCCGAGTCGAGTGCCAGCATTCCCTCGGCCATGGAACAGCTCGGAACCTTCGTCGAAACAGCAAATCATCAAATTTCCGAGCTGGAGCGACATCTTGCTGCGTTCGAAGAACTACGAGACAAGGCCGTGGCAGCTGTACCCGAGACACGGCAGGCGATCGAGGCGATAATTAGCTCTTTGACCGACACCATGAAAGAAGCGTCAAATCATCATGACAATCTTGCGAATCAGATGCTTGAACAACAGCAGAAATTGGCAGAAACGCAGGCTTTACAAGCGGAGGAGGCGATCAAAATTCTCCAGAAGATGGCGGAGTTCGGGGAACGCATGCAACAGGATGTCAAAATGGCAGTGGAGCGTTCCGAAGAACATCTAAGCCATCTTGCGGATTCGATGCGTGAGGGGGTGAGCGGCCTGCAAGAACAGATCGCGGCATCGACCAAGGGGTTACTCGACGAACAGTCGCGAACCGTGCAACAGGCAGTGGCGACTTTCCGAACCCAGATGGAAGAAGTCATACGGAATACACGAGGTTCTGTGGAACAGCAACAGGAAAAGATGAACGAGGCGATGAATCAGGAGATTGAGCGCGTCATGAATGCGATGGGACGTTCTCTCGCCCAAATTTCGGATACTTTCACTCGAGATTACCAAAAACTCACAGAGCAAATGCGCGGAATCGTGAGTCGGGCGAACTAAGGCCGGGGCGGAGACCTATGAGGGGCGTAGAGAGAATCTTCGGCATTGGCCCAATACGGGAGGATGGCCAGACTTGGCTCTCTGTCTCGGATCTCATGTCTGGATTGATGATGGTGTTCCTGCTCATTTCCGTCGCACAGATGCTTGCGCAACAGAGGCAGATAGAGGATCCGGTCTGGGGCGAGCGTGTGCTTTGCAAGCAGCTCCGCGACGAACTCCAACTTCCACAATACACCCCATACAACGTGGAGATTGGAAGCGGGAGGAGCGTTGACGAAGAGAGCTCGGGGCTCGATTGCCTCACGGTTCGTTTTGACGATCCGGATGTGCTCTTCGAAAGTGGTCAGACGACACTGCAGGATCGATTCAGAGAGAGCCTCGACGAGTTCTTCCCGCGATATCTGGAGATCCTCAAGAAGTGGCAAGAAGAAGAGTCTAACGGGAAAATCCGAGAGGTTCGCATCGAAGGACATACATCGAGTGATTGGGTGGATACAGATGACGAATTGGAGGCCTTTCTCAACAACATGATCCTCTCGCAGGGAAGGGCGAGATCGGTTCTTCAATATATCCTCAATGAAATAGTGCATGACGGACAGGACAACGAGTGGGTTCGTGAGCGAGTGAGGGCCGTCGGTTTCTCGTCGTCCCAGGTGGTCCGTGATGATGAGGGGGTCGAAGATCCCATCAAATCAAGACGCGTGCTTTTCCGTGTCTCCACGAACCTGGAGGAGGTATTCCGTCGCATTCCCGGTGACGGAGAGGACTATCAGTGATGTCCAGAGTTCATCTGACCGTGGATTTTTCGTTGCTCGAGAAGGCCGTGCGCCAGATGGGGCGGCCGGTGTCTCGCGAAAAAAGGGTCGTTGACCTCGGCGATCCCGAATGGCAGCCACTGGATGGCAAACTCGTGGAGGGCATGGGAATCGAGCTCGAAAAACTCGACACCACCAACGGATTTTTGTCTTACGAAGGAAGGCAAGTAGCACTCTATATTCCCGATCATGGACGGCGAGTGCAGGACGCTCTGGGTGATGGCACGCAGGGGAATCGGATTCACGTGGCCGATTGCCAGACGCTTCAAGAGATGAGAAAAAAAAACCGGTATGAGCGATATGTCATGACGACATCAACCAGGCCGACATTTCCTGTGTCGGGAGTCGATCGTGAGAAACATTCGATCGCAGTTAATGGAAAAGCGGCCCTGAGTATCTGCAAGAATTGTCTGAAGTTCCTCCGCTACAAAGGCTATACGGGCGGCAACAGCGTGGTGTGGAGAGATTTCAGTCTGGTTGAATTTTACGAGATCTACCAGACGTTTTTCCCCGTTATGCCACGAAGGTGGGCAGGAAGCCAAGAAGGCTACGCCGAGAAATGGGAGGAGATTTCCAAGCGCTTCAGGGAATCGAAGTCGTGGACTTGCGAAGCGTGCCGGGTGGATTTAAGCGACGAGAAACGACTGCTACATACCCATCACAAGAACGGAGTCAAAAGTGACAACAGCCTTGCGAACCTCAAGGCTGTCTGCTGTTCTTGTCACCGGCGAGAACCACATCACGAACACATGCGCGTAAGTCCGGAGGATACAAAACGGATTCAACTCCTCCGGCGTGAACAAGGTATTTTGAAAAACCTCAACTGGTTGCGCGTGAGAGACTTCGCGGAACCGGGTGTGGAAGGCGCGGTACGGAGACTACAGGACGAAGGAGCGGAGATCCCCGAACTCGGTGTTCAAGTCGGGGACAAAATGAAACAGGTCGTCGCCGAGCCGGAACTTGCCTACTCCTCCAAGAGATTGGGTATCGCGATCTCTCCGAAAGACCGAACGGAGATGGAGCGTGCGGGTTGGCAGGCACTCGCAGTTCACGAAGTTACCGACCCAGAAAGGCATCTGCCGGATTCCATTAGGCCGCGACCTTTCGCGCACCCAGCCTGAGGGAAAAGGCTAGTATCCGGCTTCGTAAACCTTGTTCTGTTTCGGTGGCGCTCCCGGGTTGTGACGACCAGTCGGGGGCGGCCGCCCACATCATGATCCGGTGAGGCCTGCACCGCAGGTTGGCGGTGGAGCTCTGCACGACCTGATCAGATCACGACCACGATGCCGGCCCACTGACCGGCGAGCCGGGAGGCTCGGTCAACCTTCGACGGGGTTTGCGAAGATGCGGGCTGTTTCAAGGATTTTGTCGGTGTTGCGAAATTTCTTCTGAAGCTCAAGCAGGAGAACCACCGATGGATGCCGACCAACTCGCCCGGATCTTGGAGAAAAACCCCGGGATCGATCGAACCGCCATCGCTCGCAGCCAGCAGGCTGCGAAACAGCTCGCGGAGGTGGGGATCGAGCTGGGTGGCTACCGCTTGGAACCTGCACTGGGTGGTGGACTCGGCAAGCCCTCCGGGCAGGCGCTTGACGGGGAGGCCCGGCAGGTCGCGGGAGCGAGTCGCCACGCAAACGGACGGTAGTCCCTTCCTGAGGCCCTCCGCGGACTAGACTCCGCGGCTATCCATGCTTCAGAGCCTGCTCACCCGCGTAGTCGGCAAGAAGTCGGACCGTGAGCTGAAGCGGCTCCGCCCGCTGGTCGAACGCGTCGGTTCCTTCGAGCCGCAGTACGGGAAACTGTCCGATGCCGACCTCGGCGGGCTGACTGCCGGGTTCCGGGAGCGGGTCTCGAACGGCGAGCTGCTCGACGACCTCATGCCGGAGGCCTTCGCCGCCTGCCGGGAGGCCTCGCGCCGGACGCTCGGGATGCGGCACTTCGACGTGCAGCTCCTCGGCGGCGCGATCCTCCACCGGGGGCGGATCGCCGAGATGAAGACCGGCGAGGGCAAGACCCTGGTCGCGACCCTGCCCGCCTACCTGAACTCGCTGGCCGGCAAGGGGGTCCACGTCGTCACCGTGAACGACTACCTGGCCCGTCGCGACTCGGACTGGATGGGCCGCATCTACCGCTTCCTCGGGCTCGATGTCGGGGTCATCCAGAACGATCTCGGCGATGCCGAGCGGCGGCGCGCCTACGGCTCGGACATCACCTACGGGACCAACAACGAGTTCGGCTTCGACTACCTGCGGGACAACATGAAGTTCCGGATGGAGAACTTCGTCCACCGGATCTATCCGGGCACCGAAGCCGACCGGGAAGGCAAGGAAGTCGAAAAGCTCTTCCACTTCGCCATCGTGGACGAGGTGGATTCGATCCTCATCGACGAGGCGCGCACGCCGCTCATCATCAGCGGCCCGGCGGAGCAGTCCACCGACCTCTACTTCACGGTGGACCGGGTCATCCCCAAGCTGCGCCGCGACGTGGATTACACGGTGGACGAGAAGTCCCGCACCGTCTCCCTGACCGAGGAAGGGGTTCCGAAAGCCGAAGGTCTCCTCCGGGTGAACAACCTCTACGACCCGGAGCAGGTGACCCTCCTCCACCACCTGCTGCAGGCACTCCGCGCCCACGCGCTCTACAAGCGGGAGAAGGACTACACGGTCAAGGATGGCAAGGTCGTCATCGTGGACGAGTTCACTGGGCGCCTGATGCCCGGCCGGCGCTGGTCCGACGGCCTCCACCAGGCAGTCGAGGCCAAGGAAAGCGTGACCATCGAGCGCGAAAACCAGACGCTCGCCACCATCACCTTCCAGAACTACTTCCGGATGTACCGGAAGCTCGCCGGGATGACCGGCACCGCCGAGACCGAGGCCGCCGAGTTCGAGAAGATCTACGACCTCGAAGTCGTCCCGATCCCGACCAACCGGCCACTCGTCCGGCTCGAACACCCTGATCTCGTCTATCGGACCGAGCGCGAGAAACTGAACGCCATCGTGGAGGAGATCGAAAACCACCACGAAAAGGGCCGTCCGGTGCTGGTCGGGACCACTTCGATCGAAAAGAGCGAACGGCTCGCGCGGCTTCTGAACAAGAAGAAGATCTCCCACATGGTGCTGAACGCCAAGTACCACCAGCGCGAGGCGGAGATCGTCGCCCAGGCAGGCCAGAAGGGGATGGTCACCATCTCCACCAACATGGCGGGTCGCGGAACCGACATCCTGCTCGGAGGAAGTCCCGAGGAGATGGCGAAGTCCCGGCTCCGGGGCGAGGGCGTGGAGTGGACCGAGGCCACCGGGGCCCAGTGGGAGGCAGCGGTGGAAGCGGCCCGCGCCGAGACGAAATCGGCGCACGACGAGGTGGTCGGGTTCGGCGGCCTCCACATCGTCGGGACCGAGCGCCACGAATCGCGTCGCATCGACAACCAGTTGCGCGGCCGTGCCGGGCGTCAGGGCGACCCCGGAAGCTCGCGTTTCTTCCTTTCGCTCGAAGACGACCTGATGCGCATCTTCGGAAGCGACCGGATGAGCGGGCTGATGGAGCGCCTCGGCATGGAGGAAGGCGTTCCGATCGAGGCCGGGATGGTCACGAGAGCGATCGAGCGGGCGCAAAAGCAGGTGGAGGGGCAGAACTTCTCCTACCGCAAGCACCTCCTCGAATACGACGACGTGATGAACAAGCAGCGGGTGGCGATCTACCGGCTGCGTCGCCAGATCCTCGAAGGCGAGGACCAGCGCGACTACGTGCTCCAGTTGGCTTCGGACGCGGTGGAGGGTCTCCTGGATCTCCACGCCTCGAACGACGTGGACCCCGACGACTGGGAACTGGATGCGCTCCGCGACGGGATGCGGGGCCAGTTCGCCTTCGTCCCCGAGCCGGAAGAGGGCCGTCTCGAGGAGCTCGGCCGCGATGAACTGCTCGCCTTCCTGAACGACGGGGTCCACGCCCGGTACGCTGCGAAGGAGGAGGAGTTCGGCGCGGAAATGATGCGCGCCCAGGAGCGGTACCTTCTGCTCCACGTGGTGGATTCCCAGTGGAAGGATCACCTCTACGCGATGGACCAGCTCAAGCAGGGGATTGGTCTGCGCGGCTACGGACAGCGGGATCCGCTCATCGAGTACAAGAAGGAATCGTTCGCCATGTTCGGCGAGATGTGGGAGCGGATCGAGTCGGAGGCGGTGCGGCTGCTCTATGTGCTGAAGGTGGCGCGCGCCGCTCCCGCCGCGACCCCCCGCCAGACGGCGACCTCCCGCTCCGGTCAGAGTCTTTCCGGCCCGGGCCTCGTCCCCACCCCGAGCGCGATGCCCACCGCCGCGGCCGCTGGACCAGCCCGGGAAACGCCCCGCGCTCCGCTCCGCCGGAAGGGGAAGAAGATCGGAAGGAACGACCCGTGCCCCTGCGGGTGCGGCAGGAAGTACAAGAAGTGCCAGGGCAGGGCGGCGTGAACGTTCCTCCGGTCACGCTCACTTTCGACGACGTCCTGCTGCGCCCCCGCTATTCGGACGTGCTTCCGGCGGAGGCCGACCTCCGGACCTGGTTCAGCCGGAACATCCCGATTGCGGCTCCGGTGGTGAGCGCCGCGATGGATACCGTCACCGAAGCCCCGCTCGCCATCGCGATCGCCCAGGCGGGCGGGATCGGGGTGATCCACCGGAACCTGACACCCGAACTGCAGGCGGCCGAAGTGGCCAAGGTGAAGCGCTCGGAGAGCGGGATGGTGGTGGACCCGGTGACGGTGGCTCCGGATGCTCCGATCGGCGAGGCGAAGGCCCTCATGGAGCGCCACGGCATCTCCGGCCTGCCGGTCCTCGAGAACGGCCGGCTGGTCGGCATCCTGACCAGCCGGGATCTGCGCTTCGAGCCGCCCGGCGATCTCCGGGTTTCGGACCTGATGACCCACGATCCGGTCACCGCGCCTCGCGGAGCCGATCTCGAGGATGCCCGTCGCGCCCTCCACGAGCGCCGGGTCGAAAAGTTGCCGGTGGTGGACGAGGACGGCGTTCTCGTCGGCCTGCTCACCGTCAAGGACATCGAAAAGGCCCAGAACTATCCGAATGCCACCAAGGACAGTCTGGGCCGGCTTCGTTGCGCGGCGGCGGTGGGAGTGGGGGATGCCGGACTGGAGCGGGCTCGCCTCCTCGTCGAACGCGAGGTGGATGCGGTGGTGGTGGACACCGCGCACGGCCATACCGCGAGCTGCCTCGAAACCGTCTCCCGGCTGCGGGAGGAGTGCCCCGCTTCGGTGGACGTGGTGGCCGGGAATATCGCCACCGCCGGCGCGGCCCGCGACCTGATCGAAGCCGGGGCCGACGGACTCAAGGTCGGCATGGGGCCGGGCTCCATCTGCACCACCCGGGTGGTGGCGGGTACCGGGATGCCCCAGGTCTCCGCCATCATGGAAGTCAGCTCGGCCGCCGACATCCCGATCGTCGCCGACGGCGGCATCCGCTTCAGCGGGGACCTCGTGAAGGCCATCGGCGCGGGTGCCGCCTCGGTCATGGTCGGCAACCTGCTGGCCGGAACCAACGAAAGCCCCGGCGAAACGATCCTCTACCAGGGCCGTGCCTTCAAGACCTATCGCGGGATGGGTTCGCTCGGCGCGATGAACGCCGGAACCGCCGACCGGTACGGCCAGGCCGGCCAGGATTCTTCCAAGCTGGTCCCGGAGGGCATCGAGGGGCGGGTTCCGATCAAGGGGCCGCTCAGCGGGGTTCTCGAACAGTTGATCGGCGGGCTGCGCTCCGGGATGGGCTACGCGGGGTGCCGCACCATCCCCGAGCTCCAGGCGAACGCCGAGTTCATCCAGGTCACCGGAGCCGGCCAGCGCGAGGGCCACGCGCACGACGTGGTGGTCACCAAGGAAGCCCCGAACTACCGGCTGGAATAAATTCGTGACTGCTTCCGCGCGCGTCCACTCCGAATATCGCGAAGACAGAACGCTGTTTGGAGAAAAGGCCGTACGGTACGAGACAGATACGAAGATAGTGCCAACCAGGCGGAAGAGCCTGCCTGCAACGCCTCGAAGAAATACATGTGCCAATCGTTGGGTTCAGGTCGGTGATTGTCGTGAAATCATGCCAGCCATGCAGCAGAATGATGTTTCCTTGATTGTAACGGATCCCCCCTATTTCATTGATGGCATGGGGGATGAATGGGATCATGAAACACTGGTGCGACGAACGAAGAATTGTGGCGTTGTCAAATCGCTGCCAGTTGGCATGAAATTTGACCGGGGACAGGGGCATCGTCTTCAGGAATTCCTGAGACCGATTGCCAGCGAATGGTTGCGCATCATCCGCCCCGGAGGCTTTGTTCTTTGTTTTTCGCAAAACCGTCTGGTACACCATGCCGCGATGGCAATCGAAATGGCTGGCTTCGAGATACGAGATGTCCTGGCCTGGCGATATGAGGGGCAGGCGAAAGCATTCAGTCAGGAACATTTCATCCAGAAGAGGAAGATAAGTCAGGAGGAGAAAGACCGCCTCATTGCCAAGCTCGGTGGACGCAAGACTCCGCAGTTGAAGCCTCAGTGCGAAATGATCGTCCTGGCCCAGGCACCACGCGAAGGAACGTTCGTGGACAATTGGGATCGGTGGGAGACAGGCCTCATCGATCCGCGTTCGCCGTTGATCGAGCCCCTGCGATTTCCCGGAACCGTGATCCCGGCGCGGAAGCCACGTGACCGACACGGACACATGACGACCAAGCCGGTCGATTTGCTCCGGCACCTGATCCGCATCTTTTCCCCGAAGGGCGCGCTGGTCTTCGACCCCTTTGCTGGTTCAGGGTCCACGGGTGTTGCGGCCAGAATGGAGGATCGGGCCTTTTGGGGAATCGAGGTCGATGCGGATATGGCGGATGCCGCCGAACGAAGGGTCGAGGAAGCGAAATAGTGCTCCCAACACCGAGTGAGTTGCAGAAGGCATGGGAGGATATCCAGAGGCTGCATACCCAGTATCTCGCCGTACATGAAGTCATCATCCCGAAAGTTGACGACTACGCGGCCCACAATCGATCCCTTCAGCTCGCCGTCCTGTGGCACTACCGGGATCGGGAAGTCCACAAGGACGAGGTGTCCGCGATTGCCCAGCGGGATCGCCCGGGTGCTGCAACAGATCAGCAGATCCGGCACCTGAAGCGTGACGGGTGGGATATAGGCCCAAAGCCCGGAAGGCACAAGCTCAACCCGTTCCGACCATCGCAGGAATTCGTCAATGAGAATGCGAGAAAGAGGATGCGTCTGGGGGCAGAGGACTTCGAGAGCGTCAAGCAGGCATTCGGGGGACGATGCGCTACTTGTGGCGCAACAGAAGGGGAACCGGATCCACGGTACGGATCGAATGTCGTCCGGCTTCAGCGGGGGCACCGTGATCCGCATGAAGCTGGCGATGATCCGGAGAACATCATTCCGCAGTGCCAGTTCTGCAACCAGGCCTACAGAAACGACTTCGTGTTCGATGAGAAAGGTCGCGCTACCGCAGTCGCGAGTGTCCGGCCGGTGAGTCGCGCGAGCAGCGCCGTTCAGCGCGAGATTCGGAATTTGCTGTGTGAATCCGAGGAACGGGAGAGCCATGCGAGTTCGGATCTTCAGGACGGTCAGCCATGAAGAGTTGGAGTGGCCTCCTTTTCGCCATCGCCTTCACCGGAGGCTGCCTTGCGGATCTTTCCGGCCGCAGCGACCTCGTCACCGTCTATGTCCCCGATGTCGGGGTGTCGCTCCCGGTGCCGCGCGGCTGGTCCTCCGCGGTCAGCCAGCAGAGCGGCTTCCGGATGGCGACCTTCACCGGGCCTTCGGTGGACATTCCCGAGCGCGACGGCATCCAGGTCCAGGTCATGGCGGGGCCGCTGCCGGGCGGCCAGAGCCTCCGCGAAGTGGCCGACCGCTTTTACATCGGCGAACACAACGTCCTTTCGGAGGCTTCGTGGGGTTCGGGCGACCAGACGGGCACCGTCTGGACGTTCGACTGGGAGGAAAGGCCCCAGTCCGGCCGCCTGCTGCTCGCGGATATCTCGGGAACCCTCTACGGGGTCTATGCCACCGGCGAAGCCCGAAGCATCCTCGCCTACGGCCCCATCCTGAACGCTGTCTATGACGGTTTCGCGGTGGAATCCCGGGAGCTGTTCGATGCCTGGGAGGACGAGGATTTCGGGCTCGTCGTCCCGTATCCGAAGAGCTGGACCCGCTCCCACGTTCTGAAGCAGGGAACCGAGAGCCTGGTCGTCGGTTTCCGCAGCGGGCCGCTCGCGGTGGACGAATACGGGACGACAGTCCACGCGACGCTCGACGTGACCGTCCGCGCGGCGCTTCCCGGCGGCACGTTCGAAGATTTCTACGCGGCGGAGATGGAGACGCTCGGCGACAACTACCGGATGCTGAGCCACGAGATCCTCGAGGAAGGCGGTGCCGCCGTCCTCTACGCGGTGGAGACCCAGCACGCCGACTATCTCGAATGGGTTCTCTACAAGGCAGCGGGGGACCGGACCTACCTCTTCCGTTTTCATTGCCAGAACACCCTCTTCCGCGCCATCGAACCCTGGCTCCATGAGATCGCCGCCGGTTTCGCGGTGGGTTGATCCCCCGGTCGTCGCCCTCACGGCGGCGATCCTTCTCCTGGCCTCGCTCGCGAGCGGGCAGGAAGCCACCCTGCGACTGCCCCTTCCGAAGCCCGCGAGCCCTTCCGCCGGGGAACTTCGCTCTCTTTCCCGCGAGGAGCGGGTCCGGGCGCTCGGCTCCCGCGACTGGCGGATCGAAGCCGCCTGGACCGAAGCCCCGGTCACCGTGGACGGCTGGCTCGACGAGGCGGCCTGGGAGCAGGCGATCCCCATCGGCGATTTCTACCAGCGCGAGAGCTTCGAGGGGCTGCCCTCCACCGAGACCACCGTGGTTCGCGTGCTCCACGACGACGAGAACCTGTACTTCGGCTTCTTCTGCACGATCTCTGACGCGGAGCGGAATCGGCCCCGGACCATGTTCCGCGACGAGAACATCGGCAGCGACGACGCGGTCGCGATCATGCTGGATGCCTACAACGCGCAGCGGAGCGCCATCTTCCTCGCCACCAACTCGAACGGCATCCTGTTCGACATGAGCCAGAACGGGCAGGGCCCCGATACCCGGAACCTCGACTGGGACACCGTCTGGGAGTCGCGCGGGCGGGAGTTTCCGGGGGGCTGGACCGCCGAGGTGCGGATCCCGCTCAAGTCACTTCGGTTCCGGCCGTCTGCCCCCGGTGCGCCGGTCGCCTTCGGAGTCGGCTTCAAGCGGAACATCCCCTCGAAGAACGAAGAGGTCTATTGGCCGTTCGTTCCGAACGACTCCACCTGGTACCGCCCGGCCGAACTCGGCCAGCTCGTCGGGATGCGCGATATCCGGCCCGGCCGCAACGTGGAGATCCGGCCCTATGCGCTTGGATCGCTGCGCGGCGGAAACGAGTTCGACGGGGATGCCACGCACGCCGACGGCGGGCTCGACGTGAAGTGGGGGGTGACTCCGGGCCTCACCGCGGATTTCACCGTGAACACCGACTTCGCCCAGGCGGAAGTGGACGACCTCCAGCAGAACTTCACCCGTTTCTCGCTGCGGTTTCCGGAGAAGCGCCAGATCTTTCTCGAAGGCCAGCGCAACTTCCAGTTCGGCGAGCGGGTGGATGCCGACCTCGTGTTCACCCGGCGCATCGGCCTTTCGGACGAAGGCGAGCCGATCCCGATCCGGGGCGGGGCGCGGATGTCGGGACGCCAGGGTGCCTACACGGTGGGCCTTTTGGGAATGGCGACCGGTATCCACGGCGACGCGCCGGGCGAGCAGTTCACCGTCGCCCGCGTCCGTCGCGACATCTGGTCCCGTTCCACCATCGGCGCGCTCTTCACCGACCGCAGCAGCGACCTCGGGTTCAACCGGGTGGCCGGAGTGGACGCGAGCTTGTTCTTCCGCAACGTCTGGTCGTTCGAGGGCCTCGCGGCGCGAGTCTTCGACGGGTCCGACCGGGGCGGTACCGGAATCGCGAGCGCCCGCTTCATGCTCGACAGCGATGTCTGGGGCGGCGTCGCCAAGCACATCCGGATCGGCGAAAACTTCGATCCCGGAGTCGGCTTCGTGAGGAGGCGCGGGATCCACAAGACCTACCTTCAGGGCCGCTTTTCTCCGCGGCCGGGGGCGCGGTGGATGCGTCAGGTGCATTTCGAGGTGAACCAGAACCGGACCGCCAACCCCGAGGGCGTGGTCGAGACCCGCCGTACCCAGGCGACCGCCCGGGCGACCTTCGAGAGCGGCGACGAGCTTTCCTTCCAGTTCGTGGACCAGTACGAGTTCACCCCGGTGGGCTATGCGATCGGGAGCGTCCCGGTCGCCGCCGGCGACTACGCGTTTCGCCGGTACCAGTTCGCGGTCAACACCTTCCGCCGCCGTTACGCGACGCTCGGTGCCTCGTGGGAAGGCGGCGGCTTCTGGGGAGGAACCCGCGACACCCTCTCCCTCAGGACCAACTACCGGATCAACCGGAATCTGGGGGTTCGCGCCAACTACAGCTTCAACCGGCTGCGACTCCCCGGCGGCGACCTCGATACCCACCTCGTCTCCACCCGGATGCAGCTCGCCTTCCGGAACGACCTCATCCTGCTGGGGCTTTTCCAGTACAACGAGGCGACCGGGGAGCTGGCATCGAACGTCCGCTTCAACTGGATCCCGAAGCCCGGAACCGACGTGTTCCTCGTCTATACCGAGCTCGACGACTGGACGGAGTCCTTCTTCGTCAGGAACCGCAGCCTCTCGCTGAAGTTCAACTATCTGTTCCGCCTGTAGGCGGCCTCGGCGATAGCTCGATCCATATCCTCGATCGAGAGCGGAGGCCCCTCATACTGAAGGATTCCCCGCAGCCTCGAAATCGGCAGGTGAGGACGGATGCGAATGCGATCGCCGGTCTTCGGCACCCTCGTCGGTTTCCGGGAAGTCATGGCGGATTCGCGCATGTTGACACATCCGCGTTGGCGAACCGGGCGCGGGCGAGCGAGAATCGGACCCGTGAAAATTCTCCTCGCCGGGCTCCTCGTTTTCGCTTCGGCGGCTCCGGCTGCCGCCCAGACCTTCCGGTTCCGCGCCGAGGCGACCCGGGTGATCGTGGACGTGCTGGTGCTGGACGGGGACGGCAACCCGGTGGCCGGGCTCTCCGCCGAAGACTTCGAGCTCCTCGAAGACGGCGAGCCGCAGCGGGTCGCGAGCCTGGATGTCGTGGACTGGGAGCGCTACGCGCCGGAGAGCTCGCCCGGTACCGGTGCTCCCGCGCCAACCGACGCGGTCGCTTCCGGCAATGCCACCCCGCGCCGTTTCGTCATCGTCTTCAACCGCCGGCGGGCGGACCCGGTGAATCTCCGGCGCGCCAAGCGGGGGATCGAGGAGTTCGTCGTCCAGAACATGGTGGACGGCGACGAGACGATGATCCTCGAGTTCGCCAACCGGGTGCGGGTTCTCCAGGAGTTCTGGCCGGGCAAGCAGCAGACCCTTGCGAACGTGCGCCGCATCATCCCCGGAACCTACGAGAGCCCGGTCGGCCCGGAAATCGATGCCCGCGACTCCTTCCGGATGCTCTATGTGCTCGCCGAGGCGCTCGAGCCGGTGGACGGCCGGAAGATCGTGATCCTGTTCTCGAGCAACCTCCAGACCTTCGCGGACCCACGCCAGGTGGTCGGAGAGATCGCCGGAACCGAGGTGGACGAGCTGCCGGGGCGCAGGGCTTTCGACGAAACACAAACCCTCCGTAGCGCCATCCGCCAGTTGAACCACGCGAACGCGACGCTCTACGCCGTCGATCTGGAGGGCGTGTACGGGGACGAGAACCGGATTCTGACCCCGTCGCTGAACGACTTCAGCGTGCTCGGCACCCCGATCGGAGTGGAACCCGAAGGCGATCCGCTCACTCGCCTGAACGTCGCTGCCAACATCCTCGCCGAAAGCGGTGCCGCCTCGCTCGCGGTCGCGACCGGTGGAACCTGGTTCCCCAATCAGACGAATTTCGCGGTGGCGCTGAACCGCATCGGGGTTCAGAACGAGCTCTACTACCTGCTCAGTTTCTCGCCGCGGAATGCGACTCTCGACGGCTCCTACCGCAACATCGAGGTCCGGGTGCGTGACCGTTCCGATCTGCGGGTCATCGCCCGGCCGGGGTACTTCGCCCGCGAGCGCGAAGGGGCGCTGGCCGCGACCGTCGCCGCGCCGCGCGGAGGCTACGGATACGCGCTGCCGGACAGCCTCCACACCTATTCGTACCTCCTCGAACGCCGGCCGGAGGGCGTTTTCGGGGTGATCGCCGCCGCCCTCCCGGAGTCCTATCTCGACGAACCGGCGTGGGTGCGGCTCCGCGTTTTTCATCCGGACGGTGCGGTTCTCGCCGAAGCTGCCAGTGAAGTGGACCGCGAGCGGTTCTGGGTGAGCGCCCCCGCCACTCTCCCGGCGGGCGAGCACGAGATGGAGATGGTGCTCGAGCGTGACGGAGAGATCCTCCAGTCGGCTGTTTCGCAACTGCGGATCCCCGAGGATTTCGGCGAGGGGTTCTCGGTTTCGAGCGTTTTCCCGTTCGTCGCCGAGGCCCA
The DNA here is from genome assembly GCA_965215615.1 of Vicinamibacteria bacterium. Taxonomy (GTDB): domain Bacteria; phylum Acidobacteriota; class Vicinamibacteria; order Marinacidobacterales; family Marinacidobacteraceae; genus CBDATA01. The sequence continues at coordinate 516,821 of OZ244068.1, forward strand.
CCAGCCGGAAGCAGTCGGCCCGCCGGTGCGCCCGGTCGCGAGCTTCGCCGGTGCGGAAGATGCCCGGGTGGCGTTCTTCGTCTTCCCCGGAACAGAAGAGCCGGTCACCCGGGTCCGGGTTTCCTATGAAATCCGCAACACCTCCGGGGAGGTCTCGGTTGAAGGCGAGCGCCCCGGCCTCTTCGATCTCGACCGGTCGCGCCCCGGCGGAACCCCGATCCTGCTCTCCCTCCAGACCGGCTCGCTCCGCGCCGGCCTCTACACCGCGACCGTCCGGGTCACCGACGAGCGGGGCGACCGGACTGCCGCCGGCGAACTGGATTTCCTGATCCGCTGATTCACCAACCGGCCGCGTGGCCCTCGCGCCTCCGGTCCGGGCCGCCGGAAAGGGCCCCCGAGCGCGGCCAGATGCGGATGGCGTTCAGCATCCCGAGCCGGGCGGCCGGAAAGCGCAGTCGGTGTCCGCGAGCCGCGAGTGCTTCGCCCACCTCTTCACCGAACTCCCGCTCCAGCACCAGATCGGTCCCCGGCAGATACGGAATCGAGTTCTCGAGGTAGCGGACCACGAACCGGGGAGCGTCCACCGCCTCCGCCGCATCCATCCCGAAATCGAGCGCCCGGACCAGAACCTGAAGGATCGTCTGCGGGATCGTCCACCCGCCCGCCGAACCGAGCGCGAGATACGGCTGGCCGCCCCGGGTGACGAGGGTCGGGCTCATCACGAAGCGCGGTCGCTGACCCCCCTCGATGAGGTTGATGTCTCCCTCGTCGAGGCTGAAGTAGGACATCCCGTTGTTGAAGATCACCCCGGTCTCCGGAACCACCACTCCGGCGGGGAGCATCAGCGTCTGGGTCATCGTGACCACGTTGTGATCCCGGTCCACCACGGTGTGGTGGGTGGTGTGCTCCACCGAATCGGGCACCCCGCTCCCCGGTGTCAACCGTTCGTGGAACTGCGCCCGCCCGAGATCCACCCGCGCCGCCTGCTCCGCGGCGTACTCCGGGGAGAGCAGGCGATCGAGGGGAACCGGGACATCTTCCTTGCCGGTGTTGAAGGCATCCTCGTCCACGAAGGCGAGCTTCATCGCTTCGGCCAGCAGATGCACGAACTCCGGGGAGTTGTGTTCGAGCGCCGCCACGTCGAAACGTTCGAGGATGTTCAGGGTCTGGAGCACGGTCATGCCCGATCCGCCGGGCGGCTGGCTGAAGACCTCGTAGCCGCGATAGGTGGTGGAGAGCGGCTCCTGCCACCGCGTCCGGTATCCGGCGAAGTCTTCGAGCGCGAGGATGCCGCCGTTTTCCTCGAAGAACGAGACGATGGTTTCGCCGACCGCGCCGCCGTAGAAGACCTCTGGCCCGCCTTCGGCGATGGCGCGAAAGGTCTTCGCGAGGTCGGGCTGCTTCAGGACGCTGCCGACCGGCCACGCCTCGCCGTCCTCGAAAAAGACACCGGCACCGTAGGGATAGCGGGCCACGTCGGCCCCGAATCCGCTGGTCGCGAACGCTCTTCGCACCGCCGGGGTGACCACGAACCCCTCCTCGGCGTAGCGGATCGCCGGGGCGAGCACCTCCGCCCACGACATCGAGCCGTACTCGTCGAGGAGCGCCGCCCAGCCGGCGAGGCTTCCGGGGACGAGCGGCGCGAGGAAGCTGTCGCGAGCCGGGTGGCTGCGATCCCAGAGCCGGCTCCCGGCGGCGAACACCTCGGGCCGCGCCGCCACGGGAGCCGCCCCGATGAAGTCGAGCGACCGAATCGTCCCGGTTTCGCCCTCGTGGATCAGCGCGTACCCGCCGACTCCGCCGAGCCCGGACATGAGCGGCTCCACCACCGCGAGCACCGAAGCACTCGCGACCGCCGCATCGAAGGCGTTGCCGCCCGACTTCAGGATGTCGAGGCCGGCTTCGGCCGCGAGCGGATGCGAAGTGACCACCATGCCGTTCATGCTCATCGGGTTGCTATCCGCGTGCTGGTTCCAGGTCAGAGCTCCGAGGAAGACACCGGCCGCCGCGAGCGCACGCTTCATCTCGGAAGCGATTACACCACATCCGGGGTCTGCTCGGCGATGTCCGACTTCGAAAGAATGCTATAAATGTGATACGATATAGCAAATATGGCCAATCAAGAAGACATTCCTTCTCTTCTCCGGGCGATTCGCACCCGTCTCGACCTCACCCAGGAGCAGCTTGCCGAGCGACTCGGTGTCTCGTTCGCCAGTGTAAATCGCTGGGAGGGCGGGAACGCGAGGCCGCAGAAGGCGGCGCGGGAGGCGATCGCCGTCCTCGCGCGGGAAGCGAGAGTCGAGCCCGGAACCCCGGAAGAGGCCGCCGCCGGCGTGACCCGCCGTCGCGCGCGGGGCCGTCGTCATGAAGCGGCTTCGACGACGAAGCCGATGGAACAGATGCTCTGGGATGCCGCCTGCTCCATCCGTGGCGAGAAGGACGCGCCGAAATTCAAGGACTACCTCCTCCCGCTTCTTTTTCTCAAGCGGCTTTCCGATGTATTCGAGGACGAAATCGCCCGCCTCGCCGAGGAGCATGGCGGCGAAGACATCGCCCGGGAGCTCGCGGAAGGCGATCACGAGTTGCTTCGTTTCTACCTGCCTCCGGAGGCTCGGTGGGGAGTCATCAGCGGTCGCGAGGAATTCGATTGGCCACTCGATGAAGCCGGACGGGATACGACCCCGGCGGATATCGGGGAACATCTGACCAAGGCGGTCCGCGCGGTGGTCCGCGAGAACCCCTCGCTCTCCGGGGTGGTGGACCTCGTGGATTTCGCCTCCGAGCGGAACGGAGAGCGCGACTTCAATCCCGCGAAGCTCGCCGCGGTGGTCGAGACGTTCTCCGATCCCCGCTACCGCCTCGGCCTCGCCGATGTGCAGCCGGATTTCCTCGGCCGCGCCTACGAATACCTGTTGCGGAAGTTCGCGGAAGGCTCGGGCCAGAGCGCGGGGGAGTTCTTCACCCCCACCGAAGTCGGCTTCCTGATGGCTCGCGTCCTGCGCCCGAAACCGGGGGAAAGCTGCCACGACTTCGCCTGCGGCTCGGCTGGTTTGCTCATCAAGTTACAACTGGTGGCGCGCCTCCGGGACCCGACGAGCCGGGTACCGCTTCGCCTGAGTGGCCAGGAACTCCAGGCCGAGAGTTACGCGGTCGCCCGGATGAACGGAATCATCCACGACATGGAGCTCGAAGTCCTTCGCGGCGACACGATGCTCAACCCGAAATTCAAGACCGGCGGCGGTGAAATCCAGATTCATGACGTGGTCATCGCCAACCCGATGTGGAATCAGCCGTTTTCTCCCCAGGTGTTCAGCGACGACCCGTTCGACCGGTTCCGTCCGCGTGGCGGGGTCACGACCGGGAAAGGTGACTGGGCCTGGCTCCAGCACGGGGTGGCGTGTCTCGATGAACGCGGACGCGCCGCCATCGTCCTCGACACCGGCGCGGTGACCCGGGGCTCCGGCAGCAAACACGAAGACAGGGAGCGCAACATCCGCAAGTGGTTCGTCGAAAACGACCTGATGGACGGCGTGATCCTCCTCCCGGACAACCTCTTCTACAACACGACCGCGCCGGGCGTGATCGTCGTCCTCTCGCGAAACAAGCCGGCGGCCCGCCGCGGAAAGATCGTGCTCCTGAACGCGAGCCGCCGGGTGAAGAAGGGCCGGCCGAAGAACTACATCCCGGAAGACGACATCGTGCCGCTCGCCGAGGCGTACCTGAAAGGCGAGCCGGTCGAAGGCGAAATCGCGGTCCTCACGAAGGAGCAGGCGGCGGAGGCGGACTACAACCTGAGTCCGAACCGCTGGGTGGGTGCATCGACTGCACAGGCAACGAGCAGTCTTGCAGATTTGATTGCTCGCTACAACGAGGTCGCGGCTGACGAGAAGACGGCGAATGCGGCGCTGCTCGCAGCTCTCGCCAGACTGAAAGGACTCGGTAGTGAATAAGGACACGGTGCGACTCGCCGATCTGTGCGACCTTGTTGCTCAGTCGGTGGATCCTGTGAACGGAGCCCTGACGACCTATGTCGGCTTGGAACACCTGGAGCCAGCGCGCTTCACCCGAATCGGTGCTGCGTTGTCCTCCTCGGTGCGGAGTCAGAAATCATCGTTTCGGCGTGGCGATGTTCTCTACGGCAAGCTCCGGCCGTATCTCGACAAGGCAGTTCTTGCGCAGGACGATGGGATATGCACGACCGAGCTGTTGGTACTGCGACCTCGGTCGGGCGTAGATCCCCGTTTTCTCGTTGGGGCCCTCCACTGCCCTGATTTCCTGGATCACGCCGTCCGTGGAACGACGGGAGCGCAACATCCACGAACCTCGTGGCCCCACATTCGCGAGTTTCGACTGCTGGACTCCGTTCGCAGGGATCACGATGCCATCGGTGATTTCCTCTGGCTGCTCCATTCCGCCCGCGAGACTTGCGAGGGGAGCCTGGATGTCTTGGTGGAACTCAAGCGTGCGGCGATGCGGACGCTGTTCACGCACGGACTTCGCGACGAGCCGCAGCGGCAAACCGAGATCGGCCCGCTCCCCCAAAACTGGGGGACCGTGTCTTTAGGCGAGGTATTTGCTATCGAGCAGGGTCTATCACTGAAAGGCAACTTGACGAAAGATGATGATGGTGAGCCATTTCTTCGTACATCCAATGTGTATTGGGGGCGAGTGGTCCTGGACACGGTCAGTCGCATGCGTCTGAACAGGCCAGTGGCGGGTTCCAAGTGGCTTCGAGCCGGCGACCTCCTCGTTTGTGAAGGTGGCGAGATCGGGCGAGCCGCGGTTTGGGATGGGCAGGTCGAGCGATGCCTGTTCCAGAACCATCTCCACCGCTTGCGTCCGAAGGAAGACGGCAGGGTAGATGTGGCGTTTGCCGCCGCTTGGCTACAGGAGGGTTTCCTCCACCGATCGGTGTATGAGGGTGTCGGCAACCGAACGACGATCCCCAACCTCTCTCGCGGCCGGCTAGCGGAGATGCATATTCCGCACCCTTCTCTCGAAGAGCAACGCGAAATCGTTGCGATCCTCGATGCGCTCGACCGGAAGGCTGACCTCCACCGTCGCAAGCGCGCCGTCCTCGACGACCTCTTCAAGACCCTCCTCCACAAGCTGATGACCGGCGAAATCCGGGTCGCAGACCTGGACCTGCCAAGGGATCTGGCATCGTGAGCCCGCGCGTGTCGCTGCGTCGTGCTGGCGCGTCGCGTCCCTTCGCGATCGAGGTTGCGTGGCGGCCGCAATACGACGAAGGAGACCGTGTCGCCGGGATGCTCGCGCAGCACTTCACGCATCAGGAATACCGGAATATCGTGGGAGGCGAGGGGTTGCAGATCGTGTCTCGCGGATTTCCGGCAGATTCGAGGAGATCGTTCGTGGACGCGGAGCCACGCGTCCCGCGTACGGCCATCGTCCTGCTGCTCGACCGCGGGTTTCCGGAAGACACGGCTGCTTCTGCGGAGCTGACGCGATTCGCTCGGCACCACCTGGCTGATTCCGATCCTCGAACGCTCCTGCTTCCGGTAGTTATGGAAGACGGCGGCCTTCCCCATGGGCTGCGCCTCCAAGCCATCCGTTGGGATCACTGGGAAGGGGACGATGGTGTTCGCATGGAGCACCTCGTCCGCGACCTCCATCACGCATTTTGCCGCCTGCTGCTGGACCAACAGCACCGGATCCAGCGCGGAGCTGGTCCCGCAATCAAACGGATCCGAGTTTTCCTGAGTCACTCCAAGCATGACCCGGATGGAAAGCGCATCGCGGTTGGCCTGCGGGACTGGATGGATCAGAACACAGCATTGCGTCCGTTCTTCGATCTTCGAGACATCCTGCCCGGCGCAGATTTCGAGGCCACGCTGAGCGAGGAGATTGCCGTGAGTGCTTTCGTGGCGGTTCGGTCGGATTCCTACTCGTCGCGTGGTGCCTGCCGCAGCGAAGTTCTGGAGGCCAAGCAGCGAGGCCGGCCGTTCCTGGTCCTCGATTGTCTGCGCGAGGGTGAGGATCGGTCATTCCCGTATCTCGGGAACGTGCGGACGATCCGCGTGGACCCCGCTTCGCTCACGCGTGGCGATTTCGCCCGTATTACCAGCGTGCTGCTTCGTGAGGTATTCCTTGCGCTTCTCTGGCAGTGTCGCGTTGCGGATGTCCAGCCCGAGGGAGCCGGCACTCATTTCCTGGCTGGCCCTCCCGAGGCTCTGAGTCTGGCGAGCCTTCCCGGGCGGGACGCAACGCGCCTCGTGTATCCCGATCCTCGGTTGCCGCCGGAAGAGGCGAAGATTCTGCGTGACATCGTTCCCGATCTGGAGTTGCTAACCTTTTCCGAATGGCAGGAGCAGAGCGGACCGTGAGAGAAAAAGAATTCGCCGGGGAGCCGCTGGTGGTGGCGATCTCCGTTTCGGAGAGCCCCGACCTGCGCCGCTACGGGTTGAGCGATGTCCATCTGGATACCGTGCTGCGCTCCTCGGCTCACTATCCGCTCGAGCGCGGTTACGATCTGGCCTACGGAGGCGATCTACGGGCCAACGGGTTCACGGAATTCCTGAAAGACACGGCCTTCGACTACCGTCGCTTGGGCGACCCTCGTCCTCGATTCACCGACTATCTGGCCTGGCCGGTGCATATCCGTCTCGCCGCGCAGGATCTCCGCGACATGGAAGAGCGCTTTGGCGAGACCGGCCGCCTCGTGCTCCTGGGGAAGGACGGTTGCTACCTCACAATGGATGAGCGTGCGGCCCTCTCCTCGCGGGAGCCCGCAGCTGATGAGTGGGCGGACGGTTTGACGGTCATGCGTGACGCGATCACGGCGGACTCGAGCGCCCGGGTTGTGCTCGGAGGGCGGGTCGAAGGCTACCGGGGCCGGATGCCCGGTGTCGCCGAGGAAGCCTTGGCATCGTTGCGCGCCAAGCGACCGCTGTTTCTGGTCGGCGGATTCGGGGGCTGCGCACGCGGAATCGCGGAGGCTCTCGGGCTCGTGGAGACCTGGGAGGGATCGCTTTCCTGGCCGGGTCAGGAGTTGTTTTCCGATTTTGGAGTGAGTGACCTGAACAACGGCCTGTCCGAGGAGGAAAACCGCCTGCTGGCGAAGTCGCCTTATCTGGATGACATGATCCTCTTGTTCATGACCGGCTTGTACCGCCAGCGATCCCGGCTCGCCCAGGAAGACGGGGAGCCATCACCCAGAAATGCATAAGGTCTTCATCTCTTATCACCACGAGCAGGACCAGTGGTACAAGGAAGAGCTCGTACGGATGGCGGATGTATGTGGTGTATTCGTGAACCGATCCGTGGATACCGGAGATATCGACGATTCTCTGAGTGACGAAGTGATCCGGGAGAAGATTCGGGACGAGTACCTCCGAGACTCCACGGTCACAATCGTTCTGGTTGGGACGCAGACGAAGAATCGGAAGCACGTGGATTGGGAGGTTTACTCAAGTATGTTCGATGGGAAGATCAACAAGAAGTCTGGAATTCTCGTCATCAACCTGCCTTCTACAGGTTGCGATCGAGTAGCTGTAACGCACGGGGATGACGAAAAGCGTCTCGTTTACCCGGATTTGTCAGGATGGATCCCCGTGGAAGATCGCTCCCAGGTGGAACGTGACTTCCCGATTCTTCCGGAACGGATCATGGACAACGTCATGTGCTCCAGGATCTCCATCGTTCCCTGGTCCCAGATCGAATACGCACCCGCAAAGCTGCAGAGGCTCGTTGAGTTGGCGTATCGAGATCGTGCGTCCTGCGATTACGACCTGACGAGGCCCTTGCGCCGGCGCAACTCTTGAAGGCGGCCTCTCTTGGTGCCGTCGCGCTGCTGTTGGTCGTAGCGCGGATTTCGGGGATCGGCCGGGCATGATCTCCGAAGCGGGGACCGTCCAGTTCCCGATGGTGCGCCACGCCGTCGGGATCGGTTGGAAACCGGTTCCTCCGGCGGAGGCGCTTCGGCTGCGTGGCGGGGAAGCGGGCGGCCTCTTCCGGCTCGAAGTGGAAGCGGCGATTCGGCGGCTGAACCCTTGGGTAACGGAAGCGGTTCCGCGTGCGATCGTCGAGCGGATCGAGGCCCTCCCGGCGACGATCGAGGGCAATCGGGAGCGGCTTGCCTGGCTGCGTGGGGAACGCCAGTGGCATGACGAGGCCGAGGACCGTTCCCGACGGGTGCGTCTCGTGGACTTCGGCAACCCGGGAAACAACACGCTCCATGTCACCTGGGAGTGGAAGATCAAGCCCCCGGCCCGCAAGGGGAACCGCGCCGACGCGATGTTTCTGGTCAACGGAATCCCGGTGGCGATCGTCGAACACAAGAACCCGAAGAGTCGCAACGCCATCGAAAAGGCCATCACCCAGATTCGCCGCTACGAGACGGAAACCCCGGAGCTGCTGGCTTCCGCCCAGCTCTTCAACGTCACCCACCTTCTCGACTATTGGTACGGCGTGACCTGGAACATCTCGCGCCGGTTCATGGCACGCTGGAAGGAGCGCCCCGAAGACAGCTATCGCTTTGCGGTTCAGTCCTTCTTCGAACCGGCCGACTTCCTGCGGACCTTGCGGGACTGGATCCTCTTCTATGTCGAGGACGGGGAGACCCGAAAGTCCGTGCTCCGACAGCACCAGCGGCGCGCCGTGGATCGCATCCTCGCCCGCTGCGCCGAAACCGGGAAAAAGCGTGGGCTCATCTGGCACACCCAGGGTTCCGGCAAGACCTTCACGCTGCTGACCGCCGCCCGGCTGATCCTCGAACAGAAGCCCCGTTTCCGGAATCCGACGGTGGTGGTCGTCGTGGACCGCGTGGAACTGGAAGGACAACTGAAAGGCTGGGTCGAACGGCTGCTTGGAGAGATGCAGCAGAAGGACATCCCGGTCTGGCGGGCGGAATCGAAGAATGAACTCCGGGATTTCTTCAAGACGGACCACCGCGGCCTCATCCTTTCGATGATCCACAAATTCGACGGAATCGAGGAGGACGCGAACCAGCGCGACAACATCTTCGTCTTCATCGACGAAGCGCACCGCTCGGTGGCCGGCGACCTCGGCACCTACCTGATGGCGGCGATCCCGAACGCGACGATCATCGGGTTCACCGGAACCCCGATTGCGAAAACGGAAGAAGGCAAGGGCACCTTCAAGATCTTCGGAAAGGAGGACGAGCAGGGGTATCTCGACAAGTACACGATCGCTGAATCCATCGAAGACGAGACCACGCTCCCGATCCGGCACACGCTGGCCGCGAGTCATCTGACCGTTCCTCTTGAACGTCTTGACCAGGAGTTTTTCGATCTGGTGAAGGAAGAGGCCGTCACCGACATCGACGAGTTGAACCACGTCCTCGACCGGGCGGTGCATTTGCGTGCCTTCCTGACCGCCGACGACCGGGTAGCCGAGGTCGCCGCCTTCGTTGCCGACCATTTCCAGAGAAACGTCAACCCTCTCGGTTACAAGGCGTTCCTCGTGGGAGTGAACCGCGAGGCGTGCGCCCAATACAAGAAGGCGCTCGACGAACTGCTGCCACCCGAGTGGACGAAGGCCGTCTATTCCCCGGGCACCGACGATGTCGTGAACGCTCCGGATGTCGCCCGGCTTCAGATCACGCCGGAACAGGAAGCCGAAGCGCGCCTCATGTTCCGCAAGGCGGGCGAGAACCCCCGGATTCTCATCGTCACCGACAAGCTGCTCACGGGTTTCGATGCTCCGCTGCTCTACTGCATGTATCTCGACAAGCCGATGCGCGACCACGTCCTGCTCCAGGCCATCGCCCGGGTGAATCGGCCCTTTGTGGACGGGGAGGGCCGCCAGAAGCGCATCGGTCTCATCGTGGATTTCGTGGGCGTGTTGCGGGAGATGAAGAAGGCCCTCCGGTTCGATTCCGAGGACGTGAGCGGCGTGATCGAAGACCTGGACCTGTTGCTGCGAGATCTCCTCGAAAATCTCCGGTCCGCACAGTCGGAGTACCTGTCCGAAGGTGACGGCCCCATCCCGGATGAACACCTCGAAAGGCTGGTGTACGGGCGCTTCCGTGACTCGGAAACGCGAGAGACGTTCTATGGCCTCTTCCGTGAAATCGAGGCGCTCTGGGAAATCCTCTCGCCGTCCCCCGAGTTGCGCGATCACATCTCCGCCTTTCAGCGCCTCGCGGGGCTGTATCTGGCGGTAAGGAATGCGTACGACCATCACCAGTACGACATCGCCGGAGAACTGGCGCGCAAGACGAAGGAGCTCGTGCAGTCGAGCGTCGTCCAGGAACCTCTTGCGCCCTACCAGCGCACGGTCACCTTCGACCTGAAAACGCTTCAGAGGCTCCGCAAGGAGTCAACCTCCGAAGAAGGCAAGGTGTTCAACCTGGTGCGCGGGCTCCGGAAGGAAACGGAGGACGAAGCGGATCTCGAACCGGTGCTGCTTCCTCTCAAGGAGCGTGCCGAGCGGGTTCAGCAGGATCTCGAAGATCGCAAGATCACCTCCCAGGCGGCGCTCGACCAGTTGGAGGCGCTCATCCGCGAGAAAGCGACTGCCATGGACGCTCTCAAGAGGAGCGGGTTGCCGGCGCGGACCTTCTCGCTCTACTGGATGTTGCAGAGCGATGCGGCGCTCGAAGAAGCGGGTCTCGATCCTCTCGAACTCGTCCGCAAGATCGAAGAGCTCGCCCGGCGGTTCCCGGCGGCGGACAAGAGCGCCGAAGAGCAGCGCCGTCTGCGCGCGAATCTCTACGGCCCGGTGATCGGGTTGGCATCCGCGGAGCGGCAACGCATCGTGGATCGGGTCATGGAATGGCTGATCCGAGGCGGCCGGGATGACGAATCCTGATCGCGAGGCGATTCTGGAGAGGGTCGCGTCATGGAAGGCGCGACTGAACGTTCACCCGCGGCGAGTACGGGTCCAGCGGATGACCCGGAAGTGGGGCTCCTGTTCGATCGCCGGAACGGTGACCTTCGCGGCCGATCTTGCGAAACAGGACTCGGGATTTCAGGACTTCGTCGTCGCCCACGAATTGCTGCATCTCCGCCTCCCCAATCACGGCCCTCTCTTCAAGGCGACGCTCGCCGCCCACGTGCCTGATTGGAAGACCCATGAGAAACGGCGCGGCGATCCATCCGGGACGCTTCAGTAGCCGAGCGTCGCGAGACGTTCGTGGATCTCGGGTTGTTCGGAGTTGACTTCGAGGGAGCGGCGGAAGGCTTCTTCTGCTTTCTGCGGTTCTCCGAGCGCAAGGTAGGCATCGCCCAGGGCGTTCAGGACTTCGGGCTGGGGCGGCGTGAGCGAGACGGCCTTTTCGAGATGAACCACGGCCTGGCGGTGGTTTTGTTTCAGGTAGAAGCCGAGTCCGAGACCGACGGCCACTTCGTACCGGTCGCCGTGCGTGTACTGGAGCGGCAGCAGGAGCGCGAGCGCCGCTTCCGCCTTCCCGGCCCGCAAATGCGCGGCGGCGAGCTTCCACTTCGCCTGCGGAACCTCCGGGTCCTCTTCGGCCACTGCTTGCCGGAAAAGCGCTTCGGCCTCGGAAAAGCGGCCCATCGCCCAGTGCTGGTTTCCGAGCGTCACGGCGAGCAGCGCGCGCCGCCCGATATCGAAACTGTGCCGCGCGAAGACCCCCGCCCGAGGGATCGTGGATCGGGGCGAGACAGAAAGCGGCGCGCTTCGTTCGGCGAGAGTCCGCCCTTCGGAGTCGCGGAGCCGGACGCGGAACTCGTACCGCCCGGGAACCGCACCGTCGAGGGCGAAGGCTTCCGAGAGGAGCGCCGTTTCGTCGCCGGTGACTGCGCGCGTCCGCTCCGCCACCAGCTCTCCTTCTGCCAGAAGGGCGAAGTGGAGCTCCTGCGAGGGCTCCGGCTTCAGTAGCTGGAAGGCGCAGTGGACGGCACCATCCGTCGGGAACACGCCTCCCGGTGCCGGGTGGATCCGCGTTCGCCCCGCCTGGAAAGTCCGGAAGGTCCGGAACGTTTCGGGGTCATCCTCCGGCATCGCTTCGGTGCGAAAGCCGAGCACGATGTCGCCGAGGGCCGGCGCTTCGGGAACCCGCACCGAGGCTTCCGCGACCGTGTACTGCGAGGACACCCGGTTCCGCAGGATGACCATCACCTCGTAGGCGCCGGGCACCAGGGGCGCTCCGTCCTGATAGGCGAACTTCGAGCCTTCCACGCTATCGAGCTGGGCGCTCGTCAACCGGAGGAAGGTCTCCTTTTCGTCCGCGTGGACCAGGGCTCCGCTCGGGTCGCGCACCTCCAGAGTGGTGTCGAGAGTCGTGAAGACCCGCTCCGAGTCGCGACTGGTATCGAGCGCCAGGTCCGCGAGATCGACTTCCACGCTGAAGTGCAGGTGGGGGGTTCGACCCGGTCCGTACAGGACTGCGAAGCTGCTCTCGCTCGGAACGAAGCCAAACGAATACTCCGCCGAGACCCGGTCCCGGTAGCGCTCCCAGGCATCGAGGTCGTCGTCCTGTACCGCGAGGGTCGGTGACGATTCGATGCGCGCCAGAACCTCCCCGGAGCCGAGGCCGACCGTTCCGCCCACGAAGTCCACCGGCTCCGATGCGTCCACCGCAAGCGCCGCCCGAGCGAGCTCCGGTGAGATTTGCCGGAGCTGCTCCATGTTCTGCCGGGGGAAGGAACGGGCCGGCCCCCGGAGCAGATCGCCCGGAGTGTCCACGCCCGGCGTGAAGAGGCGGTACTCGGCGGCTTCCTGCCTCCGGAAAAAGAGGAGATAGAAGAAGGACGGGAGGTTGCGGTCCCGGTCGCCCTGGTAGAACCAGAGCTCGGTGTCATGGAGGTTGTTGTGGAACTCGAACCTTTCGATGCTCCGCGGCGGCCCCAGGATGATGTGCATCCGGCCCCGATCCGTCCTCCATCCGGGAGCGAACGCCTCACCCCGGAGTTCCCGGTTCGCGTGATCGAAGCGCCGGTAGTGCTCTTCCCGGAACTCGTTCGCCGGCGTGCTCGAAACCGGATCGCGCTTCCGCCAGAACGCTTCGATGAACCGGTCCCGCTCGAAAGGAGTGGCGAGGGACCGGAAGACCTCGGCCTCCCGCGTGGTGATGAGATAGACCGCTTCTTCCTCAAGCCAGCGGCGATGCCCGGGGGAGAGCTCCTGGCTCGAAGCGGCACCGGTCAGGGTTCCGAACAGCAGCGTCAGCGCCAGGCAGCGCCACGGCCGGATGGGCATGGGTTTCTCCGCGGCCGGAAGGTAGCAAGGCCGGGCGCGAGGAACAACCACCCGTGCGTTTTCTGGTATAAACGATTCAGCGAGTCGCTGGCCCTGGGTTGACCGGGGCAGTCGGCTCCGGGAGGTTGCCATGCAGAATTCGGTTGTTTTCGCGTTCGTGGGCCTGATGCTCATCTCCAGCGCTCTCGCGGCGCAGGAGTCGGCGACCCTCTCCGGCAGGGTGGAAGACACGTCCGGGGGCGGGCTCCCGGGTGTGACGGTCGCCGTGACCGAAAACAACACCGGGCGCGAGGATCTGGCGGTCACCGATGCCGAGGGGGCCTTCCGGGTTTCGGCGCTGCCTCCCGGGATCTATCGGGTGGAAGCATCGCTTTCGGGCTTCGCCAACATGGTCCTTCCGGAGATCGAGCTGCTCGTGGGCCAGAACGCCAGCATCACCGTCCAGATGGCGCTCGCCGGTGTGGAGGAGACGGTCATGGTCACCGCCGAGTCCCCGCTCGTGGACCTCCTCTCTTCGGAAGTCGCCGGCAACGTGGACCGGCGCATGATGGAGGAGCTGCCGGTCCAGGGGCGGAACTGGATGGAACTCGCGCTGCTCGTGCGCGGTGTCACGGGCAACGACACGAACAACAACCGGCCCGGCATCGCCCGCGACGAGAGCTTCCAGCTCAACCTCGACGGCCAGCAGATCACCCAGCAGGTCGCGAGTTCGTTCTTCGGGCAGCCCAAGTTCAGTCGGGAGGCGATCGCCGAGTTCCAGATCGTGACGAACCAGTTCGATGTGACCCAGGGACGGTCCTCCGGCGGCCAGGTGAACGCGATCACCCGCGCCGGCACCAACGACTTCACCATGAGCGCCTACGGCTACTTCCGGGACGACCGGTTCAACGCCGAGGACCACGTGGCCGAAGAGGTTCTGCCGTTCGAGAACCAGCAGATCGGCGGCGTGATCGGCGGCCCCATCATCCAGGATCGGGTCCACTACTTCCTCTCCTACGAGTACGAGCGGCAGCCGGGAAGCGTCTTCGTCGAGCCACCCCGTCTTCCGAGCCAGTCGTGGGTCTTCGAAACGCCGCAGTACCAGAACAGCTTCACCGCCCGCGTGGATCAGACGGTCTCCGACGACGACCATCTCTCCTACCGGGCTTCCTACTGGAACTTCGAGACCGACTTCGATATGACGAGCACCCAGCATCCGTCGAACGCCCGCGCCCGGACCCAGGATTCCCTGAACCTCCTCGGAACCTGGACCCGCCGGTGGAGCGACGATGTCTTCACCGAACTGAAGATCGGCTACAACGGATTCGAGTGGACGAACCGGCTGGCCGATTCGGCGGTGGGTGGCTGCGACCAGTCGTTCGGCGGCCCGCAAATCGATCAGTCCACCTGCTTCGCCAACTATGTTTTTCCGGGGATCACGTTCGGCGGCCCCCGGAACTTCCCTCAACTTTTCACCCAGGATCTCGGTTCGGCGCGCTTCCAGTTGAACTGGACCAGGGGCGAACACGACTGGAAGATCGGCGGCGAGTTCCTCGGCTGGGTGGACGGCGGCGAGTGGCACCTGCTGGAGCGGGGCGAGTTCATCTTCAACGAGCGCCCGGCCGACCTCGAGCGCCGGTTCCCGCAGGAATGCGCCTCCAATCCGGGCTGCTGGGATGTCAGCGGGCTGGACCCCACGGTGGCCCGGTTCAACCAGAACGTCGGGAACTGGGTGATCGACATCCCGCGTCCGACCGTCGCGTTCTGGGTCGGAGACACGTGGCGGGCCTCGGATCGCCTGGTCCTGAACTTCGGTGTCCGGTACGACCTCGACTGGGGCGCGCTCGCTCCTCCGGGGAACGACATCATGACTCCGTTCGCGGGCCCGAGCGCCGGCCGCAGCGCCGGGGACTCCCTCTACAAGTGGGACATCCGTGACACGAACAACTTCGCCCCGCGTGGCGGTTTCGCCTACGACGTGGGCGGAGGCGGAGATCTGGTGATCCGTGGCGGTTCGGGTCTCTACCACACGATCAGCGTTTCCAACGTGACCTTCAGCCAGCAGTCCTTCAACGGGCAGCGCATCCTGGTGAACTCGTTTCCGAACGACGGGATGCCCGGCTTTTTGCAGGATCCCACCCGCGGCGTGACCCCGCAGCAGATCCTGAACGGCGAAGTGCCGGTCCCCTCGCAGGCACCGCGGACGATCGCCCACAACTTCGCCATGCCCTACACCTGGCAGAGCTCGATCGGCTTCCAGAAGCAGCTCGGCCTGCTCTGGGGGTTCGAGACCGATCTGCTCTACTGGAAGGAATACAACACGCCCCGCGCGACCGACCCGAACCAGATCCTGAACCCGGAGACCGGCTACACGCTCGACATCGGGCAGAACGGACGGCTCGATCCCAAGTTCACGACGATCCGTTACATCGAGAGCACCGGCGAGCAGGATTACCTCGCGCTTTCGAGCGGCCTCCGGCGCCGGTTCGGCGACAACTTCCAGATCAACATGACCCACACGGTCATGTTCTTCAAGCACGACGACACCGAGGGCTGGTTCAACTTCCCGAACAACACCTTCGACCCGGGCGCGGAATGGGCCACCTCGCTCGACTTCCAGCGGAACACCTTCCGGATCAACGGCGTCTATCAGCTTCCCTTCGATTTCACGCTCTCGGGTGCCTACTTCTACGGGTCCGGCAACCGGTTCCCGACCTCGGTGGGTGGCCGTCCCTACGGCAAGACCGCGAGCCGGAACCGGCTGAACCTCGGAGATCCGATCCAGGTGAACCCGGACATGCTGTCCCGCTTCGACGGGCCTTCCACGATCGGCAGCGGACCGGGCAACGAGGCTCCCCGAAACGCCCTGATGGGAGAGGCGCTCCACAAGGTGGACCTCCGGTTGACGAAGTCGCTCGTTCTCGGAGGCGTTCGTGCCTCCGTCATCGCCGAGGTGTTCAACCTGCTGAACCACGAGAACTACGGTGCCTACAACGGGACGATCGACTCCAGTTCGTTCGGCGAGCCCCGTCAGGTGACCTCGACCGCTTACGGCCCCCGGGCGGCCCAGTTCGCTTTCCGCATCGAGTACTAGAAGCGCTCCCATGTGGGTGCTCGCGGTTCTGATGGCTCTTCAGCCCGCCGCCTACGAGGCCCGCTGGACTTCTGCGGCTCCCGATTGGGATCGCGCCGATCCGGTCACTTTCGGCCCCGCGCCCTACCGGACGACCTTCCGGGCGCTCTGGAGCGAAGCCGGCCTCCACCTGCGCTTCGACTCCGAGGACGATTCGCCGTGGTTCACCATGACCTCCCGCGACGACTCGCTCTGGGAGGAAGAGGTGGTCGAGATCTTCCTCGATCCGCTCGGCGACGGCCGCTATATCGAGGTCGAGCTGAACCCGGCGAACGTGGTCTGTGACCTCCGCCGTCTCGGCCCCGGCGAGAGCGCCTCCGACCCGATCGGCCCGATGGACCGGGGCTTCTCGGTCACCGGAATCGAGACCACCGTCGAGACCACCGAGGACGGCTGGACCGGCCTCCTGATGCTGCCGTGGGCCGGCCTCGATTTGCCCGGTGCCCCCGAACCGGGCTCTTCCTTCCGGTTCAACGTCTTCCGCATCAAGCGCCCTGGCGGCCCGGAAGCGCCGGCGCAGGACGCGGTGTTCGCCGCCTGGTCTCCCACCGGAAGCCCGAGCTTCCACGTGCCCGAAGCGTTCCGCCCGCTCGTTCTGAAGCCGCCCGAAGACCGCTAGGAGTCCTCTCGCCAGGCTTCGAACTTCGCGAGCTCGGTGGAGATCGCGCCGACTACCCAGGCGATCACCGAAGCGTCGTCGAGCAGCCCGATTCCCGCGAGGAAGTCCGGGACCAGATCGAAGGGATTGAGGAAATACACCACGGCCCCGACGACGAGCACAAGATTGCTCCGGGCGACTCCCCGATAGGAGCCGTTCGCCCACGCCTGCGCGAGGTCGAGCAGCGTCTTCAGGGAACGGGCCATCCCGGCGGCGGAGGGTTTGTTCCGCGCCTGCCGGATGACCTCCCGCAAGGCAGCGGGAGACGAAAGCAGCCGCCGGGCACGGGCCTTGGCGAATGGCGGCAGCTTCATGGCCCGCAGTATCGCAGTGCGCCGGATTTCGCTAGAATTATGAAACTATACAAATTTGGATAGTTTCGTATGTTCTCATTCGAACGCACCCAGGTAGCAACCCTGCTCGGCCGGCTTCGCGAGCCTCCCCGGCGGATCGTGGCGCTCTCCGGGCCGCGGCAGGCGGGCAAGACCACCGTGGTTCGGCAAGCTCTGGCCCGGCTTTCGGAGGAAGACGGGATTCGGGGGCTCTACTTCGCGGCTGACGATCCTCTCGCAGCCGTCACCGGTTTCGCCGATTCTGCTTCGGGATTGCTCCCCGCTTCTCACGAACCGATGGACACCCGGTGGATCACCCGCCGCTGGGAGCTCGGGAGAGCCGAGGCGGAGCGGGCTGGCCGGGCAGTCCTGGTTCTCGACGAGATCCAGCGCATCCCGGAGTGGTCCACCCCGGTGAAAGGACTCTGGGACCGCGACCGGATGGAGGGATGCCCGCTCCACGTGGTTGTTCTCGGTTCGGCCCCGCTTCTCATGCAGTCGGGGCTGAGCGAGAGCCTGGTGGGACGCGCCGAGCGCCTGTCGGTTTCCCATTGGTCGCTCGGTGAGATGAAGGCGGCTTTCGGGTTCGGGCTCGATGAGTTCCTTTTCTTCGGCGGCTATCCGGCAACGGCCGATCTGATCGGGGATTCCGGCCGCTGGCGGGAGACCGTCGAGGATTTCATCACCTGGACGGTCGAGCGGGATGTCGCCTCGATGAGCCGGGTGGATCGCCCGGAACTGCTCCGCAATCTGTTCGATGCCGCGGCGGCCCACTCGGCGCAACCGGTCACCCTTCGCCGGCTGCTGGGCGAACTCGATACTCGCGAGAACGCGAGAACCGTGGCGCGCTACCTGGACCTGCTCGAGTCAGCGGAACTCATCGTCGGCCTCCGCAAGCACCGGGGCGAACCGGTCATTCGGCGGTCTCCCCCGAAGCTGCTCGTCCTCAACACGGCGCTGATGACCGCGCCGACCACCCGCAGCTTCTCCGGAGCGCGAGCGGACCGGGGTTACTGGGGGCGGATCGTCGAATCGGCGGTCGGAGCACACCTCCACCAGACCCGCGTCCCGGGAGTTCGTCTCGCGTACTGGCGCGACGGTCCGCACGAGGTGGATTTCGTACTGCGGGCCGAGGGGCACCTCCTGGGAATCGAGGTCAAGTCCGGAAGGCCGCGCGGAGGCCGCACGGGACTCGAAGCGTTCCGCGCCCGGTTTTGGCAGGCGCACACGCTGCTCGTCGGCGAGGGGGGCGTGAATCTCGAAGAGTTCCTCGCGGAACCCGCCGGGCATTGGCTGGAACATGGAGATCGTTGATCTGGACCGGAGTGTCCGGTGCCTGAAACCCGGTGGCGGCTGGAGTGATCCAGCGCCGCTCAGCAGCCACCGCGAAGCCGCGGCGTATGTCCTGCTCGGGCCTCCGGGCGCGGGCAAGAGCACGGCGTTCGAGCGGGAGAGCGCGCAAACGGGGGCCGAACTGGTCACGGTGCGGGATTTCCTCGCAATCGGGCGAGATCGCATGGGAACGCTCTTCCTCGACGGGCTCGATGAGGTTCGGGCGGGTGTCAGCGACCCCCGTCGCCCGTTCGATGCCATCCGAAGCCGGCTGAACCCGGGGTCGGATCGGTTCCGGCTTTCCTGCCGCGAAGTCGACTGGCTCGGCGAGAACGACCGTTCCCGCCTGGACGAAGCCCGGGTTCTCCGCCTTGAACCCCTGAGCCATGCCGAGCAACGCCGGATTCTCGATACCCCGGAGCCGGAAGCGTTCCTGGCCGCTGCCACCGGTTGCGGTCTCGGAGGCCTGCTTGGGAGTCCGCAGACGCTCACGCTCCTCGCCCGGGTTTTCGCCCGCGACGGGGAGTTCCCCACCGGAAGAACCGAGACCTTCGAGCAAGCCTGCCGCCTGCTGATCTCGGAGTCGAACGAAGAGCATCGGATCGCGGCCCCGCTACCCGCTGCGGACGAGTCTCTTGCCGCTGCCAGCCACCTGTGCGCGGTGAGCCTGTTGTCCGGTTCCGACTGTCCCGCCGGAAATGCGGTTGTGAAAACGCGCCTGTTCCGAACGGCCGGCGGGCGGATCGTCCCGGCCCACGCCAACCTCGCTGCCTTCCTCGCCGCCCGTCATCTCGCGGAACGGGTGCGAGACGGTGTGCCGCGTCGCCGCGTTCTGGCACTGCTGACGGGTCGCGACGGTGTTCCCCCGACCTCGCTCCGCGGGCTTGCCGCGTGGCTTGCCGCAAGTTCCTCCGATCTGCGCCTGGATCTGATTCGGGCCGATCCGGTCGCCGTCCTGCTCTACGGGGATGTGGGGGAATTCCCGGAGCGGGACAAGGCGCTCCTTCTCAAGGCGATCGAGTGCGATGCGGCGCGGCTGCATGGTGACTACTGGCCGGACTCGGCCCTCGAGCCCCTGGCCACCCCGGACATGGAAGCGGAAGTGCGGGCGGTTCTCCAAAGCCCGGATCGCAGCGTGCCGAAGCAGCGGGTCGTGGAGCTGGTGGCGAAGGCGCTCGCCGGAACTCCTCTCGCGAAGCGCCTTGCCGGTCTCCTTGGGGAAATCGTCCGGGATGGGACCCGCTCGACGGCGGTCCGTCGCCGGGCTCTCGATGCGATCCGGAATCAGGCGGAGCGTCTGAGTCCGGACGAACCTATGCAAGCCGCGGCAGGTTTCCGGGCCGGGGAGCCTTTCGAGGGACCGTTTCGGCGGCGCGCTCCGGAGCCGGATGCGGATTTTCTCGACGCGGTCCGTCGTTCGCTCCGCGAGAACCAGGCGAACCCCGCACTGCTCCACGAACTCGCGAGGCTCTACTCGACGGATCGGGAGAAGTTCCGGAGAGCGCTCGGCGGAGACGAGGCTCTCGTCGATTGGGCCATCGAGGCGATCCGCAGCGCCCCGGATCGGGAGGATCTGCCTTCCTTCGAGAGGGTTCTCACGCTCCGCTCGAAAAACGAACGGGACTGGCTGACCCTCCCGGTTCTCGTCGGCTTCGCCGGGCGAAGCGCCGGGTCCGCGCTCGATCTCGGGGAGGACCGGCTGCGGATTCTGCTCGGCCTCCGGCTGGCGCGGGCGGATTCGGGCGAGGAGGCCGCCTGGTACGGGAAGTGCCTCGAAGAGCGCCCCGAGCTGGTGGCGGATGTGCTCCTCCGCTTCACCCGGGTCGCCCTCGTAGCGGGCCAGAAGCACTTTCCCGATTTCTATCGGTTGTCACGAAGCCCAAGCTACGCCGAAGTCGCAAGACAGGTCACGATGCCGCTGCTCCGCGCCTTTCCGCTGCGGGCGAATGCCGAGCAGCTCGGGCAGTTGACCGAACTGCTCCAAAGCGGCCTGATCCACTGCGATCCGGGGCAACTACGGGATTTGATCGAACGCAAGATCGCACTCGGGAGCATCACCAGGGCCCAACGCCGTCACTGGATCGCCGCCGGGGTGGCTCTCGATCCCGGCCGCTTCGGAAAACTGCTGACCGAAGTGGGCGACGCCCCCACGCGCCGCCGGATTCTCGAGCAGATGTTTCCGCCGGAGACATCGCTCCACGGAGTTCCGGGGCTTTTCGAGAAGCTCAAGATCGAGACGATCGAATTCCTTGTCAGCGAGATGGGTGCCGGGCAGGGGCCTCCTGCTTTCGAAGCCGGGGTCTCGTTCGGCTGGGGCAGTTCTCTCGGAATCGAGAGCCTGATCTCGATGCTCGCCCGCCGCTCATCCGAAGCCGCTCTGGAGCGCCTCCTCCACCAGCCGTCGCTCTCCCGATGGAAACCGCACCTCGAACGGGCGCTCCACGAGCATCGAGTCAGCCGTCGGGACGCGGAACACGCTCCGCTTTCGTGGGACGCCGTGGATGCCGCACTCCGGAACGGCCCTCCCGCGGGCCCCGCCGATCTCCTCGCGCTCGTGGCGGACCGGCTGGAGCGGATCGGGGAAGAGCTTCGGACCACGAACGCCAACCTCTGGCGGCAGTTCTGGACCGAAGACGAACAGCGGAACCAGCCGAAGGACGAGAACGCCTGTCGGGACGCGCTCCTTTCTTTGCTGCGCGAGCGTTTGCCGGAGGGACAATACGCCGGAAACCGGGGCGCCGATCTCCGCGTGGCTTTCGGCGAATGGAGCCTCCCCATCGAGATCAGGAAGAGCTCCCACGCCGATCTCTGGCGCGCGGCTTCGGATCTGGCGACCGAGGGGCTCGGGGTGTATCTCGTTCTCTGGTTCGGTTCCCCCGCCCGGTACGGAAGTGCGAGCGAGATCCGGGATCGCCTCGAAGCGGAACTCGCGCCGGGCGAACTCCACCGGGTCGCCGTCGTGGTGATGGATGTCACGCCTCCCTGATCGGGAGCCGGCCTGATGGCTATTGGCGCTGTATATTGTGCTGTATGTCACGCACCCGAACCCAGATCTACCTGACCGAAACACAGCGCGAACGCATCGGCACGCTGATGCGAGCCGAGGGGGTCACGATGGCTGAGATCGTCCGCCGCGCCCTCGACGAGTATCTCGAGCGGCAATCCACGGATGTGGAGGCCGCGCTCTCGGCCACGTTCGGCTCGGTTCCGGATGCGGTTGTTCCGAGCCGGGACGAGTGGGACCGTGGCTGACGTTCTGGTGGACACGGATGTTTTCATCGATCACCTGCGCGGTGCCCGGCCGTTGCGTGCCGGAGGGCATCGGCTGCACTATTCGATCATCACGCGCGCGGAACTTTTCTCCGGAGCGCGAGGGGTCCGGCGAGCTGCCACCCTGCTGGCCCCGCTGGCGGAAGTTCCCGTAGATCGCGAAATCGCGGAGCGGGCGGGACAGATTCGCCGGGAGATCGGGCTCCGGCTTCCCGATGCCCTGATCGCGGCGACCGCCCTGACCCGGGGCATGCAGCTTCTGACGCGCAACCGCAAGGATTTCGACCGCGTTCCGGGGATATCGGTGCCCGTTCTCACGGACGCCTGATCCATTGCCCCGAGTCGGGGTTTCCCCGCATAGACTCCGGCCCATGCGCTTTCTCCGCACTTTCGCCCTCCTCCTCGTCGCCGTTCCGGCCGCTGCCCAGGTCACCGTTTCGGAAGGAGTCCTGACGCTCCCGACCTACGAACTCCTCCCCGACGACCCGAACCCCCCGTTCCGGGAGACCGATGACTCGATCGTCTATCCGTACACGATGCAGGACAACCTCGGGACCGAGCGCCGCGACCGCGACTGGCGGGTTTTCTACCTCGAGAACGAATACCTGAAGGTCGCCTGCCTGCCGGAGATCGGCGGCCGGATCCAGTGGGTTCTCGACAAGCGCCGGAACGAGCAGATGTTCTACAACAACCAGGTCATCAAGCCGGGGCTGATCGCACTGCGCGGCGCGTGGATCTCGGGCGGGATCGAGTGGAACCGCGGCCCCCAGGGGCACACGGTCACGAGCTATTCGCCGGTGAACGTCACCGGAGCCCGGAACCCGGATGGCTCCGCAACCCTCGTCATCGGCGAGATCGAGCAGACCTTCCGCACCGGATGGGAAGTGCGTCTCACGCTCCGGCCCGGAGTGGCCCGCCTCGACCAGGAAATCCGCATCTTCAACCCGACCGACCTGCCGCACCCCTACTACTTCTGGAACAACACCGCCTTCCCGCAGCGCGACGGAACCCGCTTCCTCTATCCGATGTCGCTCGCGAGCGACCACTTCGGGACCACCTTCTACCGCTTCCCCGAAGACAGCGGCGTGGACATGACCCGGCTGCCCAACTACCCGGAGCCGACTTCCCTCTTCGCCTACCGCTCGGTCCACGACTTCTTCGGGGCCTACGACTCGGGCGCGGACCGCGGGATCGTCCAGACCGCCGACCACCACGAGCTTCCCGGCAAGAAGGCCTGGACCTGGGGGCAGGGGGGCGACGGGATGATGAACCAGCGGAATCTCACCGACGAGGACGGCCCCTACATCGAAGTCCAGAGCGGCCCGCTGCCGACCCAGTCGGACTACGCCTGGCTGATGCCGGGACAGACGGTCGCGTGGGAGGAGCAGTGGGCCCCGGTCTTCGGGCTCGGCGAGGGTTTCGAGTACGCGACTCCGGAGCTCGTCGTCGAGCGCACCGGGGACGGCTTCCGCTTCCTCGCCAACCAGCGGCTCGACGGTGCGGAGATCCATCTGGACACCCAGGCCGAGATGCGGGACCTGACCCCGGAAACGGTCGTTGCGATCCCGTGGTCCGGGGGGGCCGTGGAGGTCGTGGTTCATGCGGAAGGGCGCGAAATCCTGCGCTACCGCTCGCCGCTCGAAATCCCCGTCGAGGAGCCGCCGACGCTCGAAGAACCGGGCGATCCCGAGAGCGCCGAGGAGATCTTCCAGCGCGCCGAGCGGGCGGACAAGGATCTCGACCGCGCCGCCGCCCGGATGCTCTATGAACGGGCGCTCGCGCTCGCCCCGGAACACACCGACGCGGCGGTCGGTCTCGCGGTTCTCGACCTCAAGGCCGGCCTCTACGGACGCGCCGCCGAAAGGCTGGATGCGGTCACGGCGGCCGATCCCGAGCACGGCCTCGCCCGCTTCTTTCAGGGGGTCGCCCGGCTCGGCCTCGGGGATGACGAGGGCGCACTCGACTCCGCGTATCTGGCTACAAAGCTCGGCGGGGTCGAGCTCCCGGCGTGGCGACTTGCAGGAAGGATCCGGATGAAGCAGGGGTCTCCGCATCTTGCGGCGGCCGCCTTCGCCCGCGGCCAGAGCGCCCTGCTGCCGGTCGCCTGGCTCGCCGCCGGGGACACTGCGGAGGCACTCCGGCTCGCCGACGAGATGATCGCCCGCGGAACCGTCGATCTGATCCCCTGGGCCGTTCGCCTCCACGCCGGCGAAGAGGCAGCGCGAGAGATGGTCGCTCTCGCCGGGGAGCCGGAGTTCGCGTTCACCGAGCTTTTGGTCACGCTCGCGGGTCTCGGCCTCCCGGAGATGGCGCTCGATGTGCTCGAAGCGCTCCGGGAGCACGGCGGCTTCGAGCCCGGCCCGGTGCTCGCCTTTCACGCCGCGAGCTGGTCGGATTCCCCCGCCGAATGGGACCAGGCAGCGCTCACCGCCCCGCTCGACTACGCCTTCCCCTCCCGGCCGGAGTCGCTGCCGGTTCTCGAAGCCGCCGCCGAACGAAGGCCCGGTTCCGCGGCTCCTCGCCTGCTGATGGGACACCTGCTGGCCGGGCTCGGGCGATACGACGAAGCGATCCCGGCGTGGGAGGCGGCTACCGACCTGGATCCGCTCTTTTCGACGGCGCATCGGGCGCTCGCGATGACCCACTGGAAGCTCAAGGAGCGCCCTGCCGCCGCCGAGAGCCGATTCCGGGCCGCGCTCGCGGTGCGACCCGAGGACCAGACGCTCGCCCGTGACTTCGCCCGCTTCCTCCTCGAACACGACCGCCCGGCCGAAGCGATCCCGCTGCTCGCGGACATCCCGCCGGAGGCCCGCCGCCACGACGCGACGATCGAGCTCGCCCGCGCCCTGAACGCGACCGGCCGCTTCGCGGACACGATCGCGATGCTGGCGGAAACCGAGGTCAGCTTCCGCGAAGGCGACGCGACCGTCTGGCGGCTCTTCTCCCGCGCCGGGATCGCGCTCGGCGAAGAAGCCCTCGCATCAGGCGACCCGGAAACCGCGCTCGCCCACTTCGAGCAGGCGCTCACCTACCCCGAAAACCTCGGAGTCGGCCGCCCCCACCGCCCCACCGAAGCGAGATCCCAATGGCACCGCGCGGAAGCGCTCCACGCCCTCGGCCGAAATGCGGAAGCGGAAGAGGCGCTCGCCGCCTGCGCCGCGAACCACCCGCTCGACGACGAGCAGGCGCACTTCATCGCGCTCTGCCAGACCCCCGCCCGCTGACTCGCGCCTGATTCAAGGGTTCCCCGTCGCGTTTGCCAACACTCCTCGGGCGCGCAAATCTCTCACGTAGTCGGTCTTGTCAAGAGGGCAGCGAGCGAGGCCGAGCGCCACTTTCATGGATGTCTGGATCTGGGAAGGGATGAAATTGTGCGAGGTGTTCCGGCCACGCCGGATCCCGAACCTTCCGATGAAGAGATCTTCCACTCGAATCACTACGTTCGCGTGTTTCCGCCCCTCGGCGATCTCGCCTCCCAACTTCCGCGCGATCACCCGCGCTGCGGCCTCGTCGAGAACCTTATGCCCTGGCAATGTAGGCAAGCAGCAGTTGGCGCTGTCTGGCGGCCGCCTGGCAGAGCTTTGGTTCCCTTGCGAGAGTGTCGAACGTGTCCAGGATCTCAGCCACGAGCGCCTGATAGGCATCCTGGCTGTCCCTCCCGGCAATGGCGATGTTGGCCTCGACCCATGAAGCCTGGTAATCCTCGGGGCCGATCCGGTTTATCTCGACCGGTATGGGCCGGAGTACCCGGTAGCCGGCTTCGCCGAGGTCCGTAATTTCTTCGGTGGTTCGCTCGTTGGTGGACGGATTCGGCAGAACTGCCCGTGGTGGGGGTGCGGTGACCGGAGGCGGAAGGCGGGTGTGCCAGGCACTCCCGGCGGGAAGAACGCAAGGTCGGCCCCATGTGCCCGCGGCGTCTTGCGTCGTGATACCGGAAAAGCTTGAGGAATCAGTGAGTTGTGCCATCGCCTGCTCCGTTCGTGTTGGCTGGCTTCGGCTGGAATCCCGCCTCCTTGCTCTTCGCCATCAGCCACTGTCCGATGCTGAAGGCCTGCTCCGCAGTCAACACCATGCCCGCGAAGGCTTCTCTCCGGAATTCGAGAGCCATTTCCGGGTTGCGCTCGAGCTCCTCTCCCACCGTTCCGTGCTCGATCGAGTGGGTAACGGTCTCGGGCAAGGCCTGGCTCTCGTAGCACAGGTGTGCCAGAACATCGCCCCGGGGCGTGAGGCCCCCCCAGATGCAATTCACTGGTAGCAGCCGATAGCTGCTGTCTTTGGAAAATCGGAACGTAGCGGTCTGGTCGGGGACCGGCATTTCCTGCTCCCTCCGTCAAGAATCAAGCGGTTGCGACGTTGGCCCGAACATGAGCCGCCATCTCACCGGGCTGGAAAGCCTAGCCGAGTTGTGCGCGACCCGGAGGAAGGGGCTGATCGTCCCGCCCATCAGCGCGAACTCCTCCCGATGTGCGACGAGCGTGGCTATCCATGCATCGCGACGGGAACGGGGTTGCGAGGCAGAGGCTTGCCTCAGACCGCGAGGCGGGAACCGTGGAGGCCCCCGGGCACGAGCTCCGCTGGCAGCGCACCCTCGGTGAAATCGGAGAAAAGACCTGAAACGAATCCGAAGTCTCCGGGACTGACTCCCGGAATTCGCCGGTATCGGGAAGACGGCGACGATCAAGGCTTCGCTTCGTGCCGTTCGACTGTCGCTCGATGCTGGTAGAGTCCCGCCCGTCGTTCCCCTCCCTTCATGTCAGGTATCGAAGAAGCGTTCGAGCGCACTGAAGAAACTGCCCAAGAGCTGCAGAGTGCGGCCGCGAGGGTCGCATCCCGGGCGCGGGCGCTGGTCAAGGCGGGCCAGACCGGCAACCTCGCCGCTGTCAAGCGGAGCTGGATGCAGCTACGCGAAGATTCCCAGGCGCTCTCGAATCGTCTGGAAGAGTCCGATCCGCTTTGGCCTTTCACCGAAGAAGAGGAGCGGGCGTTGTTCTCGGACGGGTACGCGACGGAACTCAAGGCGGAAGCCGAAGCGAGCGGGCTCCGGATGTTCGAGCGGGACGGCAACCTCATGTGTTACCCGTCGATCCTCCGCGTTCTTCCCGACTTCGCGGTCCGAATCGACCGGAAGAAGGTTTCGACCGTCCGGCCCTCGTGGCTCGTGCGACTGCTTCTGAAGCGTCAGCAGAAGACCAGTGGATATCCGCCGCAGCGCTTCCTTGAAGCGCTCTACTCCGTGTACGGCGAACTCAGGCGGGATTCTTCGGGACTGCTTGGCTCGGATGTCGTCCCCCTCGTGCGGATCTACGGACTGCTCACGGCGTTGCCCGGCGCGCAGCGCGACTACGACCGCACCGACTTTGCGCGCGATCTTTATGTGCTGGAGTCCGAGGGACCGAGGCAGACGAAGAAGGGGGCGAGCGTGTCTTTTCCGTCCTCCACCGGAACTCGGCGAAAGAGCGAGATCTTCTCGTTCGTCGGGCCGGACGGCGATGTCGTCGAGTACTACGGGATCCGATTCACATCCCCGAGCCGTTGACTGTTTCGATCGCGCGCGAGCGCTGGCTGGAAGTTCTCGACAAGGAGTATCTCGCGGGTTTCGTCCGCGACGGTGGGGCCGCAGTGAAGTTCGCGGTGGCCTCCGAATTCGGCAGGACGCGCCTCGGTGCGGATCTCCGCTCGCTCGCCGAAGAGCGCGGTTTCGTGTTCGCCGCAGTGGATGCGACGGAGTGCCGGGTCCATATGCCGCAGGACATCTTCTTCACCCTGGCGAGGCAGATGGACTGGCGACTTCTGGCGCGTCGGGTCGTTTTGCGCCTGCTCGCCGACAAGGACTTCACTACCGACGATATCGCCCCGGAGCGGGAGACCGATATCGTTGGTGCAGTGGCGCGCGCGAACGGGATCGAGCCCCGTTCGGTGATCCTTCAATTGCGCCCGGCTCTCGAGCAGCAGGTCATGAAGAACCACAGCCTCGCGCGCGCTTTTCGTATTGCCATGACCCATCTTTGCGAGGCGGAGCGCGACTCCACGGCGTATCACGGCCAGCCGCTGCTCGACTGGCTCACCGGAGAGAACCGACGGATCGGCCCGCTCCGTCCGTTCCATATCCACACGCCGATCAACCGGGTGACCGCGCGCCACCTGATCGAATCGCTGTTCTCGTGGGTTCGCCTCGCGGGCCACGCGGGAACCCTGATGCTGCTCGACAACGCCCGCGTCACCCTCCAGCGAAACCCGCGCGACGAAAAGCTCTACTACACCCGGGCGATGACGATGGATCACTACGAGCTGCTGCGCGAGTTCCTGGACGGCGTGGATCATCTCGATGGTGCCCTGCTGGTCACCGCGACCGGAGACACGTTCGTGGACGACGACGCGCGCCGCGGCTGGAGCATCTATTCCGCGCTTCGCACCCGGGTCATGGATGACGTGCGGGACCGGAATCTGGCGAATCCGGTTGCCGCCCTGGTGCGGCTCGCGCCTGAGGCGTAGCATGAGCGACGAAGCCTTCGCCGCCCGGCGAGCCGTGGAGGCGCTCCGGAGTGGAGTTCCGAACCGGGAGGCGGTGCGGGCGCTCGGCTGTAGCCAGCCGGAGGTCGAACGCCGGTGCGACGGACTGCTGGACCGGGCGGTGGGAGATGGCGAGAGTTCCGGCCCCCACGGCCTTCTGGTTTCGGGGGATTTCGGAACCGGCAAATCGCACCTGCTCGCGCATCTCGAACACCGCGCCCTCGAGCGGGACTTCGTCTGCAGCCGGGTTGCGATCAGCAAGGAAACCCCTCTCTACGATCTCGGCAAGGTGTTCTCGGCGGCCATGGACGCGGCGCGGATGCCGGACCGCAAGGGCCGCTTCGTGGAAGAGCTGGGCATCAAGATGGATACCCGTTCGTCGCGCTACGCCGATTTCTGGCGGTGGACGAAGAAGGCGACCGAGGAGGACGGCATGAATCCGGTCTTCCTGGCGACTCTGGCCGTGTACGAAGAATCCGGGGACACCGGGCTGAAGCAGGAGATCGAGGCGTTCTGGGCGGGCGACCGTCTGCGGATCCCCTCGCTCCGCGCCGGCCTTCGGGAGATCGGCCAGGCTCGCGAGTATCGGTTCCGCGCCCCCCGGATCACCGAGTTGCCGCCCCAGCGAATGCGGTTCGTCCTCGAGCTCATCCGGGCTGCCGGTTATCAGGGGTGGGTGGTTCTGCTGGACGAGATCGAACTCATTGGCTCCTATTCGATCCTCCAGCGCGGCCGGTCGTATGCGGAACTCGCTCGCTGGATGGGGGATATTCCCGGCCAGGAACATCCCGGCCTCGCAGTGGTGGGCGCTGTGACCGACGACTTCGCCTCGGTCATCATCAGTCCGGACGGGCAGAAGAAGGACCGGGACTATGTGCGGCCCCGCCTCGAGAAGAGCGCGAGATACAAGGCTCTCGGGGGCTTGGCGGAGCGAGGGATGAATCTTCTCGAACGGGGTTGTCTGGCGATCGCACCCCTGGGTGACGAGGATGTTCAGGCGGTTGTGGACGAGTTGCGGGGTCTTTACGAGCGGGCGTACGACTGGTCGCCGCCCCCTCTTGGAGTCTCCGCCGGGGGAGCTGGCTATCAGCGGCGGATGCGCCACAAGGTGCGCTCCGCCATCAACGAGTGGGATCTTCGTCGACTGCACCCCGACTATCGACCCGAAACCGAGATCGAGGATTTCGCGACGAGCTACGAGGAGGACACCGCACTGGAGCGGCAGGCGGAGGATGATCCGGACTGAGAGCCGGACTGACGGGAGATGGAGGAAGCGTCGCGGTCGGTCGTCTGGTTGCGGCTGATCGAAGGAGAAGGGGCGGCGCTCTTCGAGACGACTCTTGACGGAAAGCCGCTCGGATTCGGTTTTGGGCCGTGGGATGCGGTGGCTCTCCTGTGCCGCGCCGGGGCCGGAGGAGCGGTCGTCGCGTTCGCGCTGGAGGAGGAAGTCGCCGGGCTGGATCCCGGTGATTTCGAGATCGGCGCGCCGTGGTGTCTGGTAGGGGAGTCGGGGGGATGCCGGTGGGCCAGGGTTCCGCCGCCTTCGGAGTCGGCCGCTTCCGCCGCGCTTGCCGTCGTCCTCGACCGGGACGACGGGCCCTTCGAACCCTTCGAACGCACTGCCCGGGGGCTCTCGTTGGCGGTTGCGGAACCGGAGGTGTTGTCTCTCTTCGAGATTGCCGGGCTCCATCCGCTGGTCATGCTCGAGAGCCGACTGGTCGCCGGCATGTTCGATGCCACGGGCGGCGAAGGAGATGCTTCGAAGACTTCGGCCGATCCCCCCGCGCCAGCAGGATTCGCTGAGCGCATCTGGGCGGCACTTGTCGCTGGCGAGAGGCGGAAGGCATCGAAACGCGACCTCGAATGGCCCGCCGGGATCTTGCCGTTCCAGCGCGAGGGAGTAGGCACCCTGCTCCGCATGGACCGGCTCCTGCTCTCCGACGACATGGGTCTCGGCAAGACGGTGCAAGCGGTCGCGGCGATCCGCATCCTGCGCAGCCGGAGAGAGTTGCGTTCGTGTCTGGTGGTCGCGCCAGCAGGACTTCTCGACCAGTGGCGGCGCGAAATCGCGCGTTGGTCCCCCGAGCTCTCCGCGATCATCGTCCGGGGCCTTCCGGACCAGCGCGCCTGGCAGTGGGAGGCGGAAAAGGATGTGGTGCTCGCGAGTTACGAGACACTCCGCGCCGACGTGGGGAGGATTCGCGGACTGGTGGCGCGACGGGGAGCGTGGGGCGCGGTGGTCCTCGACGAGGCGCAGCGGATCAAGAACCGGAACGAGACCAGCGATGCCGCGAAGAGCGTGCCCCGGTTGCGGTCATGGGCGCTGACCGGGACTCCGATGGAGAACGACGAAGAAGAGCTGGCTTCCCTTCTCGAATTCGTGGATGGCGACGGACGGGGCGCGAATCCGAAGTATGCGCCGGGGCTGTCCCTTCGCGAGCGCCACCGCGAAGTGCAGTTGCGCCGGCGAAAGGCGGATGTGCTGGAGGATCTCCCGCCGAAACTGGTGACGCGGCTGACCATCCCGCTCGCCGCCGACCAGCGATCGAGCTACGACCGGGCTCAGCAGGATGGGATCGTGTTTCTCAGGTCGCTTGGAGCCGAGGTGGCGGTCCGTCATGTGCTGGAGCTGATCGACCGGCTCAAGCAGATCTGCAACGCAGACCCGCGGACCGATGCTTCGAGCAAACTGGCGGACATCCGCGAGCGGCTCGGGACGCTCGTCCAGCAGGGGCACAAGGCGCTCGTGTTCTCCCAGTACACGAACGACCGATCGGGAGTCACGGCGGCGGCAAGGCATCTGGCAGATTTCCACCCGCTCACCCTGACCGGCGAGATGCCCCCGGCGGAGCGTCCGCAGCTTGTGCGGCGGTTCCGGGAATCCGACCGACACCAGGTTCTTGTCATCTCGCTCCGCGCCGGAGGGGTCGGCCTGAATCTCCAGGAGGCTTCCTATGTCTTCCACCTCGACCGCTGGTGGAACCCGGCGGTGGAGCGGCAGGCCGAAGACCGGACGCACCGCATGGGGCAGGAGGCCAGGGTGCACGTCATCAAGTACACCTGCGAGGGCACGATCGAGCAGCGCATCGAACAGATTCTCGATCGGAAACAGGAGCTCTTCGACCGTCTGGTGGACGACGTTTCGCTCGATCTTGCGGCGCGGCTGACCCGCGACGAATTGCTCGGCCTCTTCGATCTCTCCTGAGCGGAGCAGGAGGCAATGGCGGCATGGAATGCTTCAGAAAATGCGAACGACTATCAAAAGGCCAAGGAATTGGAGCGCGAGCCCGGTGGCACCGCACGGAGGCCCTCGCCGCCTGCGCCGCGAACCACCCGCTCGACGACGAGCAGACGCACTACACCGCGCTGTGCCAAGCCCCCGCCCGCTGACTTTTGGCCGAATAAATCAGACCTTCCCTGAAACGAATCCGAAGTCTCCGGGACTGACTCCCGGAATGCGCCGGTATCGGGAAGATCGATATCGGCTCCGCGGTCGAGGAGTAGGGCGGCCGTTTCGGTGGAGTACACCGGCCTTGCGAATATCCAGGCCGCCCAATCCGGTGGACCAGTTTTATCTGTCGCCAAGTGGACCAGTTTTATCTGTCGTCTCACACTGCGTGCCGATGAACCAGAGACGTGGGCATGGCTGTCCCGCCGCCTTCGTGAGATGAGCCGGGATTCCGTATGAGAGCAGACGCGCTCTTCTGGCGACAGGTCCATCCTCACTGGATTCAGAAGGGTCGCGTGACATCCCAGGTCTTCCAGCCGAGCAGGAAGGATGGGAGCCGGCTGTCCGTTGATGATGGCGATCAGATTTCCGCCGCGGATGCGTATCTCCTGTATGCCATGAGATTCCGTTCCGTGGGAGTCCTTGCCGTCACTGTGGAAGAGTGCCAAGTCCGCAAGCTCACGGTCGCCCCCCGATCCTCTGTCAGGGCGGCCTTCGCACGCGGTCGTGGACTTCTCGGAGCTGTAGCGAGGCGCAATCAGGCGAGCGGCGGAGCACTTGCGGGATGACGCTCTGCAACGCGGCTGGAAGTTCCGGCCGCCGGAGTAGGGTTTCTATTCCAGCGAGTGGTTCCGCCGAAGCCTTCTGGACATATCTGCCTCCTTGCGAGGTTCTGCCAGCCCGAATTGCTCGTTATCCGGACCGGGAAAACTGTCCAAAGGATGGGTCCACCTCAGGTGTCGGCCCCGCGGTCGCGGAGCAGGGCGGCCGTCTCGGTGGAGTTGTTCCGCGCGGCCGAGTGGAGAGGTGTTGTGCCGTTTTCGGTGCGTGCTTCGATATCGGCTCCTCGGTCGAGGAGCAGGGCGGCGGTCTCGGTGGAGTTGTTCCGCGCGGCCGAGTGGAGAGGTGTTGTGCCGTTTTCGGTGCGTGCTTCGATGTCGGCTCCGCGGTCGAGGAGTAGGGCGGCCGTCTCGGTGGAGTTGTTCCATGCGGCCGAGTGGAGAGGCGTGCGGCCGTTTTTGTCGCTAGCGTCGATATCGGCTCCACGGTCGAGGAGCAGGGCGGCCGTCTCGGTGGAGTTGTTCCATGCTGCCCCGTGGAGGGGGGTGAAGCCGTTTTCGTTGCGTGCGTTGATATCGGCTCCACGGTCGAGGAGCAGGGCGGCCGTCTCGGTGGAGTTGTTCACCGCGGCCCAGTGGAGAGGCGTGCGGCCGTTTTCGGCGCGTGCTTCGATATCGGCTCCACGGTCGAGGAGCAGGGCGGCCGTCTCGGTGGAGTTGTTCCGTGCCGCATCGTGGTGGGGTGTGTCGCCGTACTTGTCGCGTGCTTCGATGTCGGCTCCACGGTCGAGGAGCAGGGCGGCCGTCTCGGTGGAGTTGTTCCATGCGGCCGAGTGGAGAGGCGTGCGGCCGTTTTCGGTGCGTGCTTCGATATCGGCTCCACGGTCGAGGAGCAGGGCGGCCGTCTCGGTGGAGTTGTTCACCGCGGCCCCGTGGAGGGGGGTGAAGCCGTTTTCGTTGCGTGCTTCGATATCGGCTCCACGGTCGAGGAGCAGGGCGGCCGTCTCGGTGGAGTTGTTCCCCGCTGCCCGGTGGAGAGGCGTCATGCCGTATTTGTCGCTAGCGTCGATATCGGCTCCGCGGTCGAGGAGGAGAGCGGCCGTCTCGGTGAAGTTCTTCCATGCTGCCCCGTGGAGGGGGGTGAAGCCGTTTTCGGTGCGTGCGTTGATATTGGCTCCACGGTCGAGGAGCAGGGCGGCCGTCTCGGTGGAGTTCTTCAACGCCGCCGGATGGAGAGGTGTGTCGCCGTTTTCGGTGCGTGCTTCGATATCGGCTCCACGGTCGAGGAGCAGGGCGGCGGTCTCGGTGGAGTTGTTCCGCGCGGCCGAGTGGAGAGGTGTTGTGCCGTTTTCGGTGCGTGCTTCGATGTCGGCTCCACGGTCGAGGAGCAGGGCGGCGGTCTCGGTGGAGTTGTTCACCGCGGCCCAGTGGAGGGGGGTGAAGCCGTTTTCGGTGCGTGCTTCGATATCGGCTCCACGGTCGAGGAGCAGGGCTGCCGTTTCGGTGGAGTTCTTCCATGCTGCCCCGTGGAGGGGGGTGAAGCCGTTTTCGGTGCGTGCTTCGATGTCGGCTCCACGGTCGAGGAGCAGGGCGGCGGTCTCGGTGGAGTTGTTCACCGCGGCCCAGTGGAGGGGGGTGAAGCCGTTTTCGGTGCGTGCTTCGATATCGGCTCCACGGTCGAGGAGCAGGGCTGCCGTTTCGGTGGAGTTCTTCCATGCTGCCCCGTGGAGGGGGGTGAAGCCGTTTTCGGTGCGTGCTTCGATGTCGGCTCCACGGTCGAGGAGCAGGGCGGCCGTCTCGGTGGAGTTGTTCCGCGCGGCCGAGTGGAGAGGTGTTGTGCCGTTTTCGGTGCGTGCTTCGATATCGGCTCCTCGGTCGAGGAGCAGGGCGGCCGTCTCGGTGGAGTTGTTCCATGCTGCCCCGTGGAGGGGCGTTATGCCGTATTTGTCGCTAGCGTCGATATCGGCTCCACGGTCGAGGAGGAGAGCGGCCGTCTCGGTGGAGTTCTTCCCCACTGCCCCGTGGAGGGGGGTGAAGCCGTTTTCGTTGCGTGCTTCGATGTCGGCTCCGCGGTCGAGGAGCAGGGCGGCCGTTTCGGTGGAGTTGTTCAACGCGGCCCAACGGAGGGGGGTGTTGCCGTTCTTGTCGCGTGCTTCGATGTCAGCCCCTCGGTCGAGGAGCAGGGCGGCCGTTTCGGTGGAGTTGTTCAACGCGGCCCAACGGAGGGGGGTGTTGCCGTTCTTGTCGCGTGCTTCGATGTCAGCCCCTCGGTCGAGGAGGAGGGCGGCCGTTTCCGTATCGTTCTCCCGCGCCGCCTGGTGGAGGCGCTCGTTGAGTTTTTCGGGGTCGATTTCGACTTGATCCTGGGCTTCGGCGTCCTTCAGCGCATCGCGCCACTCCTTCACCGTCTGCGGACGGCTGGCGGGTTTCAGTTTCAGCGCACGGAGAAGAATCGTCCCCCAGTGGCCGCCGGCATCCGCGTGGCTCTGCGTGAGAGCCCTTTCGTCGAGTTCGTCCTCGATCACGCGATCGGTGGCGAATGGTGGGCGGTTGCCGGTGAGGACGCGGTAGGTGACGGCGGCGAGGGCGTAGAGGTCGGTGCAGGGGCCTTGGCTTGATTTCTTCGCGTATTGCTCGATCGGGGCATATCCGTCGGTGTACATCACCGTGCGGGTTCGTTCGCCCTGGGCGATGCGGGCGCTCCCGAAGTCGATCAGGACCGGCTGGTCGTCTTTCGCGCGGATGAGGATGTTGCCGGGCTTGATGTCCCGGTGCAGGATGCCGTGGGAGTGGACGTGCTCCAGGGCATCGAGCAGGCGGTCGAGCCAGGCGCGCCACTTCCAGAAGTCGCAGGGGTTGCTGTCTTCTTTCAGCAGCGTCGCGAGGGACTTTCCCTCGATGTGCTCCTGGACGATGTAGGCGGTGCCGTTCGCCCGGAAGTAGCGCCGGACGGTGACGATGTTCGGATGGCTCAGCTTGTGGAGCGTCTGGGCTTCTTCGAGGAAGCGCTCGTAGCCCCAGTCGAACTCTTCGCGTGATCGGGTGGTGGGCGCGATGCGGCTGCCGCCGGCCCGGCTCGCGAAATCGCGGGGGAAATACTCCTTGAGGGCAACCAGCTCGTTCAGGTACGTCCCTTTTGCCAGATAGGTGATCCCGAAGCCGCCGCTGCCGAGCACTCGGACGATCTCGTACTCATCGACCCGGTAGCCGGGTGGGAGCGCGTCGCCCGTGGAGCCGGTGAGGGGCGGAGCGGTCATCAGGATTGGAAGACGGCGAACAGGATGGTGACCGAGAGGGAGGCGTTGCGGTCGGCCTCGACGAACGTGCCGCGGCCGGAGTGGTCAGGCGGCTTCAAGCGGCGTGATATTCGACAGGTCGAGCGTTTTCCGGGCATGAGCCAGATCACAGGCTCGCTGCAGGTTCATCCAGAACTCCGCGGTGTTGCCGAAGAACTTCGAGAGCCTCATCGCGGTGTCCACGGTCAGAGACGTTTCCCCCTTCACGAGCCGTTCGATTCGGGTTCGTGGCACATGCAGCCGTCGCGCCAGCATGATCGCGCTCATGCCGAGCGGCTCAAGGTAGAGGTCGGCCAGAACCTCCCCCGGGTGAGCCGGATCTTCGAATCGGTTCATTTTCGGTTTCCTACGTGGTAGTCCACGATTTCCACGTCAGCCGGCCCGATCTCTGTCCACCGGAAGCAGATGCGCCACTGGTCGTTGATGCGGATCGAGTACTGGCCGGCGAGCGCTTCCAGGAGTAGGGCGGCGGTCTCGGTGGAGTCCGTCCTCGACGAGGCTCACGAGATTCGGGTCGCCCCGCGATCGAGGAGTAGGGCGGCGGTCTCGGTGGAGTTGTTCCATGCCGCCTCGTGGAGAGGTGTTGTGCCGTTTTCGGCGCGTGCTTCGATATCGGCTCCACGGTCGAGTAGCAGGGCGGCCGTCTCGGTGGAGTTATTCCATGCCGCCCCGTGGAGGGGGGTGAAGCCGTTTTCGGCGCGTGCTTCGATATCGGCTCCACGGTCGAGTAGCAGGGCGGCCGTCTCGGTGGAGTTGTTCCATGCCGCCTCGTGGAGAGGTGTTGTGCCGTTTTCGGCGCGTGCTTCGATATCGGCTCCACGGTCGAGTAGCAGGGCGGCCGTCTCGGTGGAGTTACTAAACGTGGCCCAGTGGAGAGGCGTGCCGCCGTTTTCGGCGCGTGCTTCGATATCGGCTCCGCGGTCGAGGAGCAGAGCGGCCGTCTCGGTGGAGTTCTTCAACGCCGCCGGATGGAGAGGTGTGCCGCCGTTTTCGGCGCGTGCTTCGATATCGGCTCCACGGTCGAGTAGCAGGGCGGCCGTCTCGGTGGAGTTCTTCAACGCCGCCGGATGGAGAGGTGTGTCGCCGTTTTCGGTGCGTGCTTCGATATCGGCTCCGCGGTCGAGGAGCAGAGCGGCCGTTTCGGTGGAGTTGTTCCATGCCGCCTCGTGGAGAGGTGTTGTGCCGTTTTCGGTGCGTGCTTCGATATCGGCTCCGCGGTCGAGTAGCAGGGCGGCCGTCTCGATGGAGTTCTTCACCGCGGCCCAGTGGAGAGGTGTGCCGCCGTTTTCGGCGCGTGCTTCGATATCGGCTCCGCGGTCGAGTAGCAGGGCGGCCGTCTCGGTGGAGTTGTTCCATGCCGCCTCGTGGAGAGGTGTTGTGCCGTTTTCGGTGCGTGCTTCGATATCGGCTCCGCGGTCGAGGAGCAGGGCGGCCGTCTCGGTGGAGTTACTAAACGTGGCCCAGTGGAGAGGCGTGCCGCCGTTTTCGGCGCGTGCTTCGATATCGGCTCCACGGTCGAGTAGCAGGGCGGCCGTCTCGGTGGAGTTCTTCAACGCCGCCGGATGGAGAGGTGTGTCGCCGTTTTCGGTGCGTGCTTCGATATCGGCTCCGCGGTCGAGGAGCAGGGCGGCCGTTTCGGTGGAGTTGTTCCATGCCGCCTCGTGGAGAGGTGTTGTGCCGTTTTCGGTGCGTGCTTCGATATCGGCTCCGCGGTCGAGGAGCAGGGCGGCCGTCTCGGTGGAGTTGTTCCGTGCCGCATCGTGGAGGGGTGTGCCGCCGTTTTTGTCGCGTGCTTCGATATCGGCTCCGCGGTCGAGGAGCAGGGCGGCCGTCTCGGTGGAGTTGTCCTGTGCCGCCCTGTGGAGAGGTGTGTCGCCGTTTTCGGCGCGTGCGTTGATATCGGCTCCACGGTCGAGTAGCAGGGCGGCCGTCTCGGTGGAGTTCTTCAACGCCGCCGGATGGAGAGGTGTGTCGCCGTTTTCGGTGCGTGCTTCGATATCGGCTCCGCGGTCGAGGAGCAGAGCGGCCGTTTCGGTGGAGTTGTTCCATGCCGCCTCGTGGAGAGGTGTTGTGCCGTTTTCGGTGCGTGCTTCGATATCGGCTCCGCGGTCGAGGAGCAGAGCGGCCGTTTCGGTGGAGTTCTTCAACGCCGCCGGATGGAGAGGTGTTGTGCCGTTTTCGGTGCGTGCTTCGATATCGGCTCCGCGGTCGAGGAGCAGGGCGGCCGTCTCGGTGGAGTTCTTCCATGCTGCCCCGTGGAGGGGCGTGTCGCCGTTTTCGGTGCGTGCTTCGATGTCGGCTCCTCGGTCGAGGAGCAGGGCGGCCGTCTCGGTGGAGTTCTTCCGTGCCGCATCGTGGAGGGGTGTGCCGCCGTTTTTGTCGCGTGCTTCGATATCGGCTCCACGGTCGAGGAGCAGGGCTGCCGTCTCGGTGGAGTTCTTCCATGCCGCATCGTGGAGGGGTGTGCCGCCGTTTTTGTCGCGTGCTTCGATATCGGCTCCGCGGTCGAGTAGCAGGGCGGCCGTCTCGGTGGAGTTGTTCGATGCCGCATCGTGGAGAAGTGTGTCGCCGTACTTGTCGCGTGCTTCGATATCGGCTCCTCGATCGAGGAGTAGGGCGGCCGTCTCGGTGGAGTTCTTCCATGCTGCCCCGTGGAGGGGCGTTATGCCGTTTTTGTCGCTAGCGTCGATATCGGCTCCACGGTCGAGGAGGAGGGCGGCCGTCTCGGTGGAGTTGTTCACCGCGGCCCAGTGGAGAGGCGTGCGGCCGTTTTCGTTGCGTGCTTCGATGTCGGCTCCGCGATCCAGGAGGAGAGCGGCCGTCTCGGTGGAGTTGTTCGATGCCGCATCGTGGAGGGGTGTGTCGCCGTACTTGTCGCGTGCTTCGATATCGGCTCCACGGTCGAGGAGCAGGGCGGCCGTTTCGGTGGAGTTGTTCCGCGCGGCCGAGTGGAGAGGTGTTGTGCCGTTTTCGGTGCGTGCTTCGATATCGGCTCCTCGGTCGAGGAGCAGGGCGGCGGTCTCGGTGGAGTTGTTCCGCGCGGCCGAGTGGAGAGGTGTTGTGCCGTTTTCGGTGCGTGCTTCGATGTCGGCTCCGCGGTCGAGGAGTAGGGCGGCCGTCTCGGTGGAGTTCTTCCATGCTGCCCCGTGGAGGGGCGTTATGCCGTATTTGTCGCTAGCGTCGATATCGGCTCCACGGTCGAGGAGGAGGGCGGCCGTCTCGGTGGAGTTGTTCACCGCGGCCCAGTGGAGAGGCGTGCGGCCGTTTTCGTTGCGTGCTTCGATGTCGGCTCCACGGTCGAGGAGCAGGGCTGCCGTTTCGGTGGAGTTCTTCCATGCTGCCCCGTGGAGGGGGGTGAAGCCGTTTTCGTTGCGTGCTTCGATATCGGCTCCTCGGTCGAGGAGCAGGGCGGCCGTTTCGGTGGAGTTGTTCCGTGCCGCATCGTGGAGAGGTGTGCCGCCGTTTTTGTCGCGTGCTTCGATATCGGCTCCACGGTCGAGGAGGAGGGCGGCCGTCTCGGTGGAGTTGTTCACCGCGGCCCAGTGGAGAGGCGTGCGGCCGTTTTCGTTGCGTGCTTCGATGTCGGCTCCACGGTCGAGGAGCAGGGCTGCCGTTTCGGTGGAGTTCTTCCATGCTGCCCCGTGGAGGGGGGTGAAGCCGTTTTCGTTGCGTGCTTCGATATCGGCTCCTCGGTCGAGGAGCAGGGCGGCCGTTTCGGTGGAGTTGTTCGATGCCGCATCGTGGAGGGGTGTGCCGCCGTACTTGTCGCGTGCTTCGATGTCGGCTCCGCGGTCGAGGAGGAGGGCGGCCGTTTCCGTATCGTTCTCCCGCGCCGCCTGGTGGAGGCGCTCGTTGAGCAGAACCTCCCCCGGGTGAGCCGGATCTTCGAATCGGGTCATTTTCGGTTTCCTACGTGGTAGTCCA
The DNA here is from genome assembly GCA_965215615.1 of Vicinamibacteria bacterium. GTDB lineage: Bacteria > Acidobacteriota > Vicinamibacteria > Marinacidobacterales > Marinacidobacteraceae > CBDATA01. The sequence goes on from OZ244068.1 coordinate 556,406, forward strand.
CGATTTCCACGTCAGCCGGCCCGAGATGCGCCACTGGTCGTTGATGCGGATCGAGTACTGGCCGGCGAGCGCTTCCAGCCGATTGCCAGGCGGAGATAGGGGGGTCATCCAGCACGGAGGCTGCATGCATCGCCGAAAAGAGCGAGTAGCGAAAGCGTATCACGGCTTGATACGCCCCCCTTGGGGATCCTGAGCTTGCCCGCGCCTGCGTCAGGCGACGACGAGGCGAGCCTCCCGCCGTAGCTGCTGCGCGAGGCTCTTGCGAACTTCGCCCTCGCCGACCGGTGGCCAACCTGCGACGATCGCATGCCTGGGCGGCGGGACATCGGGTCTGGCATCGAGCCGCCACGTGCCGGCCTGACTGTTCCTGACGGCCGGAACCTCGCAATCTCCACGCGCCCGAACGAGATGCCCCGTCGCCCCGGCCGCTGTCTTCTGTCCGAGGTCCCACACGGCCTGCTCGGCGAGTGCTTCTGTTCGCATGATCGAGACCTCCCCAGAGTCCTGCCCTTTCTTTGGAGGCAGGAACTGACGGAAGTCGATCCGTCCAGTCGAGGCCGTAAACGCACGCTCGTCGAAAATGAATCGAGACAGACGTTTCCGTGTCGCTGATCGGACCGTCCTCGTAAGGACCGGAGGCTGGCGCTGTCGGCGGTGGTTCGTTACTGGAGCTGCGCGGACGGGTAGAGGCGCGCCAAGAGGTAACGAACCGTTTCAGGAAGTCCATCGGTGTATTCGGCCTTTCCGTATAGAGGATCGCGTCCGAACAACGCTGCGAAGCCGATCAGGTCCGAGTTGTCAATCGTCAGGCTTACCAGGCTGTGGAAAAACTAACGCGGCATTCGACGAGCGATGCATCCCGTCTGAACGCTCGCCTAGAGGCTCGCTCTTCGTTGCGTTTCGGTCGAAATAGCGCTGCTATGGCTCCCTCACGCGCCTTGTCAGACGGGCGCTTCACCCGTCTCGGTGCTCACGCCAGTTTCTCCACAGCCTGCTACAACCCTCTCCGGGCTCTCGTCCCAGTCCAATCCGATCTCGTTCTCTGACTCGACGATCACGAAGGGGAGCGGCAATACGGCCGGAAGGGAAGCCAGGAAAGTAAACGCTCTGCCGAAAGTATGGAGCGAAAGGCTTGTCCCATCCCGATCCGCGGCCCGCACAGCCTCAAAAAGGCGAATAGAGATGTTGCTCTTCCGGTCCACGCCTGGTGGCGCGGCGGCATCCTTCAACTCCTCCCGCAGATCCTCCGCCTCTGTTCCAAGAGATCGGTCCACAAACGTCTGGTCGATCCACGGTTGGACAGCAGCAAAGGTCACGCGTAGAAGCTCACGGTTTCTTCGGTGAGCAGGGAGAAGAACGTTTCGTTCTTCAACATGCGGAGGGGGGCTAGGATTTCCCGTAGCGAGGGAGAATCCACAGGGAATTCGCCTGCGCGAAACACATCTACGTCAACCGTAATCATGACGGCTTTCTCTGGCTCCTGCGGCTTGAGCTGCTGGATGATGACCGTTGTCGCCTGTCTTTTTTCATCGTGTCCAACGATGCGCGAGAGAAATTGACTGACCTGGGCAGGCGCTCCCTCGGGAAGGCTCGGCGGGGAAGTGAGATATTTCGCGAACGCGTCGCCTCTTTTGAGCGGAAGCTCCAGTCGGTTGACATAGCGCAGAGCGACGCGCGACACGGCTTCGGGCGCAGCGCGCTCGACCAGTCTTTTCCACAGCGCAAGCGCCTTGGCCAGGAGCTCGTCTCCCCCCATGTAGGTGGTCATGTTGTTCAGAGTGAAGCCATCGGGGCGGAGCTGAACGCAGATCCCCTGATCCGCGGTGGCCAAGCGGATGCCTCCGAACGCTGAAGTCTCGACATGAGGAGATACGAGCCTGCCGTCCCTGGCCTCGATCTTCGCCTCAAAATTCTGTAGCTCCTCGGTGGTCGGGAACTCGTCCTTCAGTTCGTCGGCCAGACCGAGGAACACCGCCGGGCCGCCGGGGATCGCTGCTCGCAGGTCCACAAGGGCCTCGGCGATGGGAGGGCGGGCGAGAGCTCTCGGCTGCGCCATGCAACTTCTGCTCGTAGCCTAGCGGACGCGCTCGATGCCTCCCGCGGAGATGGACGTGCTCCAGGGCATCGAGCAGGTGGTCGAGCCAGGCGTGGCCATCAGGACTGGAAGACGGCGAGCAGGATGGTGACCGAGAGGGAGGCGTTGCGGTCGGCCTCGACGAAGGTTCCGCGGCCGGAGCGGGTGATCTGGCGCATGAAATCCGGGGTGTTTCGTAGCGGGGTTCCGGTCTCGACATAGACCGAGGAGACGGTGTGGCGGGCACCGGGACGGCCGGCGAAGGCGGCGGCATCCGCGATCGCCTGGCCCTGCTGGTCGGCGTAGGCGGGGTTGTCGGAGATCAGCACGATGGAGCGGCGCTCCGAAGTCGGCCGCCACGGGGAGCGGGTGGCTTCCCGAAGCGCTCTCGCGTATTCCTCGGGATGGGTGCCGTTGCAGTACGAGCCCCCGGGAACCATGGAGCGGGCGAACGAGGTCAGCCCCACGACCGTGGCCCGGTTGACCGGCTGGAGCGGTGCGATGCGGATGGCGGTCAGCGGGTCGCACCGATCCTTGAAGTCGATGATCCCGACCGCCGCGTCCTCGGTGAGCTCCGCGAGCAGTTCGGCGAGCCCGGCGATCTCCTCCCGGAGGCCCGCCACTTCGTTCGTCATGCTGCCGGTCGTGTCCAGCGCGATGACCAGATCGAGCGGCGGCAATTTGGTCACTGTCGAGGTCGCGTTTTCGAGCGCTTCGGCGAGTTCGGCGGCGCGGCTTTCGGCGGAGTCGCGCTCTTCCTCCAGCGCCTCGATGCGCTGTTCCAAGGCATCCCGCTCCGCGTCCGAAAGCCCGGAGGAGGGTTCGAGAACGGGCTCGGGGTCCGGAGTCACCGGGGCCGGAGGGACTTCGCCGGTGTTCGGGAAGTAGGGGAGCAGGACGAACGCCACGATGATGAACGCCCCGAGCGCCGACGCGAAAAGGTCGATCGCGGAGACGCTGAAGATGTCCGCCTCGCGGCGCGTCGGCCTCATGCTTCTTCCGCCCGGCTCACCTTGAGACGGAGGGCGAGGTCGCCGATCTGGATGGCGGCCCCGTCCGCTACCGGCGTTTCCTTGTCGGCGACGAGCTGCTGGCCGTCCACGACTGTTTTGTTGGTCGAGTGGAGGTCGGTGATCCGGAGGCCGTCTTCCCGCGCCGTCAGCCGGAAATGCTGACGCGAAGCCTGCGGGTGGTCGAGCAGCGCGCCGGCGATCTCCGGGTTCCGGCCCACCACGACCCCCTCCGGCGCGCCGAGCTGCTCGGCGGTGATCTTCAGCGCGAAGGAACGCCCGTTCGCGTCCTCGCCGTCGAGCAGGCAGGAGAACCCGGCGGGTCGGATGGCTCCCTCAAGCTCCTTCTTCGATTCCGCCAGTTCTTTCTGTCGCCGGGCGAGCCTGCGCCGCAACAGCACCAGTGCGACGAGGGCGAGCACCGCCAACCCGATGAGCGCGGCCGCGAGCCACCGGCTCCTTTGCTGTTCCTGCTCCATCTGGGCGGTTCTGGTCGCGAGCTCTTCCTCGGTGGACCGAAGTGCCGCCTCCTTCTCTTCCACTTCGCCGCGCGCCGCTTCGGATTCTTCCCGCGCCGCCGCCAGTTCCTCTTCGGTGGCCTCGGAATCGGCCTCGAGCTCCGTGACCCGTTGTTCCGCCGCCGCCTGGTTCTGGCGGGCGGTCGCGAGCTCCCGTTCGGCTTCGGCGACCGGGCTCAGGCACGGCTCGCTCGCGATCCGGGGCTCGGCTTCCGCTTCGGTCAGGACGGGCAGGATTCCGGCCGCCGCGATTCCAAAACCGGCCTCGCCGGGGTCGGGCCGCGCCCGGAGGGTGACCGCGGAGCTGTCGGGATCGGTCCGGAGCAGCCCGACGATCTCGCCGCAGTGGTTCAGTATCGGCATCCCGTACTGGCGGGCGGCAGCCACCGCGTTGTGCCGGAAGAGCAGCACCTCGCGTTCGCCGAGGGTTCGCACCGGGAGGAGTTGCAGCGCCGAGATCGAGCCCGGAGTCAGCTCCGCATCGAGGCGGCCGTCTCCGCCGAAGCGCGGCAGGTAGAGGGTGTCTCCCGGTTCGGGCGAAGTTCCCGGCTCGACGAACTCGAAACCCTCCGCTCCGAGGTTTTCGACCGACAGGATCGCCACATCGGCGCGCTCGTCGCGGATCAGGAGGCTCGCGGGCAGTTCTTCTCCGGTTTCCGGGAGGACGACCAGGAGATCCTCGGCGAGAAGCCTTCCGCTGGTCACGACGAAGCTGCCTCCCACCGCGAAGCCCGAGAGATCCGGGAAGGCGCTTCCCATCGTGTCGAACGTCCGGACGAGGACCACCCGCTCGCGGATCGCTTCGATGTCCGGCTGGGCGGCCGCCGTCGCTGCGATCCCGAGCGCGATCCCTATGCCGGCGCTAAGCCTGTTCATCGGTTGTTTTCGTGGAGTCCGCCTCCACTTCCACGACGAAGAGGCTGGTGTTGTCCTGGCGGGGATGCTCCTTCGCCTCGACGGCGGCGAGGAGTGCCCGGCAGGCCGCTGCCGGCCCTGCCGCATTCCTGGCGAGGAGCGATGCGATTTCCTCGTCGGAAAGCGTTTCGAGGCCGTCCGTCGCGAGGAGGACGAAATCCCCGGCCTTGAGAGGACAGGGCTCCTCGGGAGCGTCGATCTTCGCGATCTCATCGCCCATGAGAACCGAACGGAGCTGGTTGGGGCGGTAGTGGTCGGCTTCGGGATCGCCCCTGTCCCGCAGTTCGGCGATGACCGGACGCATCGAGTGGTCCTCGTTCAGCCGCTCCAGCTTGCCGTCGCGGAACAGATAGAGGAGCGAATCGCCGACGCTGATCCATTGGAGTCCCGCTTCGGCCACGGCCGCCGCGACCAGCGTCGTCCCCATCCCGCCCCACTCAGGATGGCTCCCGGTTTCCTCGGCGATGGCGGCGTTGGCGCGATCGAGTCCGGAGCGGAGCCGGTCACGGGGTTGGCCCCGGGTTCCGTATGCCGCGAGGAAACCACGGACCGCCGCCTGGCTCGCGACATCTCCCGCGGCGTGGCCGCCCATCCCGTCCGCGACCACGAGGACGCTGTGGTTCGCCTGGGGGTCGAGCGTGTCGCCGCTGATATGGCCCACTTCGTCCTCCTGCCGTTCCCGCCTCCCCTGGGACTGGCCGTGGGCGTGGCGGATGCCGGAACCGGGAAGGTTCTCGACCGGGCTCGTCCAGGGGCCTCCCGAGGCTTCTGTTGCCGGCTCGGCGCGGCGGGCGATCAGCCAGATCCCGAAGAAGAGAAAGAAGACCGCGAGGGCCGGTCCCAGGAGGAAGAGTTCCATCGCTCAGTCCTCGTCGGCCCAGTTGAAGCTGTCGCCGCAGAAGGGCACGAACTGGAGGGTCGTCCGCCCCACCCGGATCGTGTCCCCGGCGGCGAGCGTGTGTCGCTCCTCGATCGGGGTTCCGTTCAGGTAGGCGAGGTTGGGGCCGTTGCCCGGATTCACCGAAAAGACCCGGTTCTGGTTGTCGTAGTTGATGAAGAAGTGAGCCTGGCGGGAGATGCGGGTATCGCCGAAGGGGAGGGGAATCCGGTTCGCGGGATCCCGCCCCACCGTGTTCCGTCCCACCCCGATCCGGGAGTCCTGGCCGGTTCCCGGGCCTTCGACGATGACGAGCCAGCCGGCGACGGCATCCGTGGTGGCTCCCGCCGGGGTGTCTCCGCTCCCCCCGATACTTCCTCTGATTCCGTGAACGACGGTGCGTTCGTCGTCGTCAGCGGGTTCCGGGGAAGGGGTCTCCTTCTTTTCGAGGCGAACCACGGTCGGGTCGTCGTAACCGCCACGGGAAGAGGGAGCTGCCTCTCCGGCGACGGTTCGGGTCCGGTCCTCGTCCGCCCCTTGCTGGAGCGGAGGGTTCTTCGTCCGCTCCTCGATGATGCGGCCATCCGGGGTGCGACGCACGGGCATGGTGGGGTTACCTCACTTCTCGTAAAGACGGTTGATCAGGTTGTCGAGACAATACTGGCCGGCCTCGTTCAGGGATCCCTCTTCGCGGGATTGAGCCTGGTTCTGCGCCAGCACGAGGACCGCCGACTGCATCAGGGCGAGCATGGTGGTGAAGAAGGCGACCCCCAGATCGCGGGTGAGATCGCCGAGGAGGGTGGGATCCTGGAAGTCTTCCGCCGCGCCCGCGCGTCCGAGCGCCGCCGCGATTCCGACCACGGTGCCGATGAACCCGATGGTCGGGATCACCCAGACGAGGTACCGGACGAGGGAATAGCGGTTGTCCACCTCGTGCTGCATCAGGTCGAGCGACGAGACGAGCACCGCCCGGGCGCGTTCGGTGGACTTCGAGCTCTGGAACTGGAGCACTGCGCGCGAAATCAGCCGTTGCAGGAAGAAGCGCCGTTCGTCGCGGACCCGTTTCTGGAAAGGGCCGAGATCGGAGCCCCGGAGCATGGTCTCCTCGTCTTCGGGGAGGAGCTTGCGGGTCAACTGCTTCCTTTCGAGCGAACCCTGCCGGAAGCGGATCCAGAGCTCGCCGGTCGCGACGAAGAACAGCAGCCACATCCCGTTCTGGATGGTGAGCGGATAGGGAAAGACCGTCGAATTCCGGTCGAGCAGCAGGTCGGCGAGCCCTCCCTCGGTGAAGATCAGGCTTGCGAGCGCGACGAAGAGGATGGCTGCGCCGACAGCCACCGCTGCCGTCGTGAGACGTTCGCTCATGCGGAAACCAATTCTCCGGTTTCGGGGTTTCGTCGCACCTTGCCGGAGGGAAGGCCCGGTTGCCTTTGGCCGCTTTGCCCGGTGGGGGCGCGCCCCATCAGATCGCGAACCGTCACTTCGAGATCGCCGAGGCGCAGGCGGTCGTCCCGGACGACCGGGCGCGTGGTCACCGGTTCCCACCCTTCTTCGACCCGGATGGATGTCCCGTTTCTGCTGGAGCGGTCCGCAATGTGGATTTCGCCGCCGCTGCCGAGGATCAGCTCCAGATGGAGCCGGGAGACGCTCCGGTGGTCCAGCCGGATGTCGGCATCGGTCCCGCGGCCGATCAAAAACACCCGGTGGCTTCCTGTTTCCATCTGTTCACTCCACGCCGCCGAATCGCCAGCTCCCCGCGCCGGCGCGGACGACATCGCCGGTCTCCAGCCGCCGCGCATGATACGGGGTCAGGCGTTCATTCCCGACGAAGGTTCCGTGCTTCGAGTGGAGATCCTCGACGAAGACCCGCCCTTCGTGGAGCGAGAGCCGGAAATGCCGCCGCGAAAGCGTCGGGTCGGCGAGCGCCTGGTCCACGAGAGTCGCTCTTCGGCCGAAGCTGATCCCGTTTCGCGCCGATTCGAGGGCATCGCCGGCGAGCATCAAGTCCGGCCCTCCGAGTCCCGCGAGCCGGAGCGGAGGTACGGCCGGAGTGCCCGGTTCCGGGGGCGATTCTTCAGGAGGCGGCGCAGCGGGAGGTGATCTGAGGCGGAGCGCCAGGGCGAGCGCCGCGAGCGTGAGGAGGATCGCGAGGACGAGCAGCAACCAGGAGAAGGGAACGCCGTCTCCCGTGCCCCCGCCCGTCGCGACTCCGCCTCCGCCCCCCGCAGGCGGCACGGTTGGCGATGACTCCGCATCGCAGGAAGTGGCGGTCTGGTAGTTGACGCGCAGTCGGTCGAGCGAGGGTCTCAACTCCGAGGCATCGAGCGCGAGGAAGATGGCTCCGGCCGAGGTGGTTCCGATCACCTCTCCTTTCTCGTTCGTCACCTCCTGCTCGATCCCCCCGGTGTTGATCCCGATCACGTGTCCGCACTCGTTCACGAGCGGGCCGCCGCTGCTGCCCGGGGAGATCGTGGCCGTATGTTGCAGCGTGAGGGCGCTGGCACCGGAGGCTCCCCAGCTCCGTTCGGACGGGTCGCGACTCAGGATTCCGTCCGTCAGGGTGCTGGACGACGGTTCGAGAGAACCAACATCCGCGAGGCCGGGATAACCCGCGGCAAAGACTTCGATCCCCCGCATGGGTACCGAAGCGAAGACGGGGAGCGATTCGTGCGCTATCCGGCCGATCAGGGCGACCACCGCCAGATCCAGGTCGGTATCGGACCAGATGAGACGGACCGACTGCGGGATAGCGCCCTCGGCGGGCACCACCGCTATTTCGTCCGGCGATCGGGCCTTCGCGACCACGTGTTCGTTGGTGACGATGTGCCTCGAGTCCACGAAAAAGCCGGAGCCGGTGACCCAGGAGTCCCGCCCCGCTGGCGCGACGATTCGGACGATGGCGCTGTCGGGGACCGGCGGCTGGGCGGCGGCGAACGAAGCGGCGAGGAGCACCGCGACGAGGAGCGGGAGGGATCGCACAGTCAGCAGGCCAGGTAGCCGATGGTGATCGCGATGGCGGCCCCGGAGAGAACGATCAGCGTGGCATGGCGCTCGTTCTGTTCGAGCGCCTCGGCTTCGGCATCTCCCCGGGCATCGGCCGCCGTGACATTCGTCCACGACGCTTGCGAGGTCGCGGAGCGCCCGCTCTGGCTGGGTTGGGGTTGTTTGCTGGTGGCAGGTGTCGGAGGTGGGGCCGGGTTCTCGCTCGGTGGTGTGATGGGTGTCGGAGGCGGCTTCGGCTTTGGGGTTCGGGCGTCCTCCCGAATGCGTTCCCGCGCCAGTCTGTCGAGTTCGCCGCTCTGCTCCATGCGGCAGAGCTCGTTGTACGCATCTTCGGTGGAATCGAATTCCTGCTCCCAGAGCGGAGCATCGTTGGCTTCCGAGCGGAACCAGAGCCGGGGTGGTTTGTCCGGCACGGTCAAAGCCACATCCACTGCGCCTCCCTTCAGGTAGTTGCCTGCGCTCGGCCATATCTCTGTCGGAAAGGGTGCGAATGCTGCGCCCTGAAGCGCGCCGGAGGAACGCCTCCCCACCCAGAGCCGGACGCTCCACGCCTCCCACGGGATCTTGAGACGCTGCGTCGCGGTCCGTCCCGTTCCGCTGCGGGTGATCACGAAACGACCGCGAAACCCAGTCAGACTCTTCAGTGATACTCGGTCTCCCTCCGATCGCATGGCCGCCCGCAGCCGGACCACCGATTGGGGCCGGGCCTCCGGATGCAGCGAGAGACACCGGTCGAGCGCCGCGCTCCCCGTGATCGCGATTTCTTCAGCGAGGGATCGGACTGTGTCTTTCAGCACCCGATCCGGCGCGGTCGGAGGGGGCTCACCCAGCAGAACCCGGTAGGAAACCGCGCCGAGCGAGTAGAGGTCCGAAGAGGGTGTCTGCTTTCCCGTGCCGTGTTGTTCGAGGGGCGCGTAGCCGGGAGTGAGAACCTGAGTGTTCGTCCGTTCTCCGGTAGCGGCCCGCGCCGAGCCGAAATCGATGAGGACCGGCGCGCCGCCTTCGTCGCGGATGACGATGTTGCCGGGCTTGATGTCCCGGTGGAGGTAGTCCTGCTCGTGGACGTGCGCGAGGCCGTCGAGGATCCCCGAGAAGAGAGGCGACCACTCCGCGGGGGAGAGCCGGCCGCGGCTCGCGAGGATCTTCGCGAGCGAATCCCCCTCCACGTATTCCATGACGATGTACGCCCCGCCTTTCGCCTCGAAATAGCGAAGCGCCCGGACCACGTTCGGGTGGCGGAGGCGGTGGACGGCCTGTGCTTCTTCGAGAAAACGCTTGCGACCCCACTCAAAGTGCTCTCGGCTGTCGTGGGAAGTCGGCCCCACGTCGCCGTTCCGCAGGCGGCGGGCGTGCCCGGCGGGGAAGTACTCCTTGAGCGCGACCGGGCCGTTCAGGTTGTGATCGAAGGCGAGGTAGGTGATCCCGAAGCCGCCCTGCCCGAGCACCCGGTGGATTTCATACTCCTCGATACGGGTTCCCTTGGGCAGGGCATGGGGGTAGGCCTCGGACACGGACCGGAAATCGTATGCGTCCGGTGGCGTTCCGAGCCTGTTGGCGCTTCAGGGGCCGAGCGCTCCGATCGGGATGACGCGGACGCCGTTTTCCATCCGGTAGCCGCCACCTCCCGGGAGGATCACCGCGAGCGCGGCCGGCTCCTCGTATCCGTCCCGGTTTCCCCGGAGCCGGTCGCGGAGGCGGAGCAGCTTCGCCGCGCCCTCGTCCACCCAGCGGTTGCCGAGCTTGACCTCGAAGGCGGCCCAGCGCCCGTCTCCCGCATCCACCACCGCATCCACTTCCAGCCCTTCCTTCTCGCGGTAGTGGAAGACCTCGGCATCGGCAGCCTGGGCATGGATGCGCAAGTCGCGGACGACCATGGATTCGAAAAGGAAGCCGAGGAAACGCAGGTCTTCCAGTAGCCGGGCGGGAGTCGCCTGAAGCGCCGCGACCGCGAGCGAGGGATCGGCGAAGTGCCGCACCGGCATCGCGCGAAGCGGGGTCCGGGAGCGAAGATGCGGCGACCAGGCGGGCTGGTTCTCCACCACCATCAGGCGCTCGAGCGCTTCGAGGTAGTCGGCCGCGGTGTCCACCTTCAGGGGGGCATCGGGGCCGCCGGCATCCGCAGCGAGCCGGGACATGGAAACCGGCGTGGCGACATTGCGGGCGAGGGAACGCAACAACCGCCCGACGCGGGCCGGGTCACGCGCTTTTCCATCCACGCGGGGAAGGTCCACGCGACGGACCTCGTCGAGGTAGTTGCGATGGTTGCGGAGCTGTCGCCCGGCGGACACCTGGCGGTTGCCGGGCCAGCCACCCGCGCAAAGGATCCCGGCCATGGACGACACGGTCAGGTCCGAAGGGGGAACCATGAGGTCTTCGCCATCCAGCAGGCCCCGAAGCGAAGCGGACCCGTTCGATATCCCGAGCTCGAACAGCGACATCGGCCGCATCCGCAGCCGCGAGAACCGTCCCGCTCCGGTGTGGCGGGTGATGTCGTCGGCCGGGACCGCCGATCCGGTGAGGAGGAACTGGCCGGGCGCGCCCCGGTCGTCCACCGCCCGGCGCACCTGATTCCAGATCGAAGGGACGACCTGCCACTCGTCGAAGAGGCGGGGGGTCTCGCCGCGGAGAGCAGCGGCCGGGTCCGCCTCCGCCATCCTCCGGTCGTTCTCGTTCACGTCGAGAAGCGCTTCGCTCGCGGCAAACCGGCGGGCGGTGGAGGTCTTGCCGCAGGCCCTCGGCCCCTCGATCACGACCGCTCCGGATCCAAGCAGGCGATCGGCGAGTTCGGCATCGGCGATGCGCGGCCGGTAACCGATTGAAATACTCGAGGTTTGCATGGTCCCCGAGATTATAAGGGGGTGGTTTGGCGGCCTTTCAGGGGGTGATTTGGCGGTTCTTCAGGGGGTGGTTTGGCGGCCGGTCAGCTCGAAGATGCCTGTTTCTCCACGTACGCCTTCACCGCTTCCACGTCGTCGGTGATCCCCTTTTCGGCGGCCGGCCCGAGCAGCGGAGTCACGATCCTGCCGAGCAGGCTCAGAGGCTCCACTGCGACCAGCATGTCGAGCCGGGTCCGGTCGTTTTCCGGGGTCACGGTGAAGGTCGTGTGCCACGCCGCCCCCAGGTTTTTGGTGAGCAGGCTGACCGTCTTTTCGTCCTCGAACGCGGTGACTTCGCTCACGGTTTCCGAAAGGCCGAACACCTTCGCGAAGATCGCCTGAAAGCCGTGGAATCGGCGGGTCTCCCGAAATCGCGCTCCGACCCCCGTTTCGTGGTCGGTGAGGAACTCCACCGTGTCGATCTCCGGGATCGCCTTGCCGTAGTTGCCTCCGTGGGCGACGGTGTCGAACACGGCTCGCGGAGTGCCGGCGACGGTCCGGCTGATCTCGATCTTCGTCATGCTGGGGGACTCCTGCTCTTCGTCGAAAGGGCCGCGTCAGCCGGTCCGGATCTGCTTGCGAAGCTGGATCGCGGTCAGCGCGGGCACGATGAACATCAGCAGAGCGGTCGTGATGAGGATGCCGAACCCCATGGACGCCGCGAAGCGGGAAAGGAACTTGGCCTGGGTGGCGCGTTCGAGGATCAGGGGCGTGAAACCGAGGAAGGTGGTCACCGAGGTCAGCATGATCGGCCGGAACCGGTCCTTCGCACCCTCGATGATGGCGTTTCGAGCTGCGGTTCCCGCGCGCAGCCGCTGGTTGATGCTGTCGCTCATGACGAGCGAATCGTTGACCACCACGCCGCTCACGCCGAGAAAGCCCATGGTCGAGATGAAGGTGAAGGTCACCCCGAGGAGCAGGTGGCCGAAGAGCGCGCCGATCAGCCCGAACGGGATGACCGCCATGATGATGAGCGGTTTGGAGTAGGAGCGGAGCGGGATGGCGAGCATCGCGAAGATCGCGAGCAGCGCCATGATGAAGCCCCGCTGCAGGGCACCGAAGGATTCGACCTGCTGCTGCGCCTGCCCGCCGAAGACGAAACCGAGATCCGGATATTCCTCGGCGAGTTCGGCGAGCACCGTCTCCTGGAGGTAGCCGTTCACTTCGGGGCCGGTGGTCACGGCGACGCTCACATCCGCGCTCACCGTCGCCACCCGGTCGCCGTCCCGTCGCTGGATCGCGCTGAGCGAGGTTCCCATCCCGACCGAAGCCACCTGGCTGATCGGCACGTGGCCTCCTCCGGGCGTGCGGATCCGGTGCCTTTCGACATCGGTGATCGTGTTCCGCTCTTCTTCGGGGAGGCGCACCTGGACGCGGACCTCTTCCTGCCCCCGCTGGATGCGCAGCGCCTCTTCGCCGAAGAAGGCGGCGCGGGCCTGCATGGCCATATCGTCGTGCGTCAGGCCAAAGGTGCGCGCTTCGGGCTTGAGTTCGAGCTGGATTTCCCGGACCCCCCGCATGTGATCGGACCGCACGTCGAACACGCCCGGCAGTTGGCGCAGGCTGTCCACGACGGTGTTCGCAATCATGACCAGGCTCTCCGGCTCCGGATGCGTCAGGGAAACCTCGACCGGGTTGCCGAGCGGGATGACCTCGCCGGTGTAGGTCAGGCTGACCGCGTCGGGCAGGACTCCGACCTCTTCCCGCCAGGATGCCAGCACGAATTCGGTGTCCACCGTCCGGATGCGTCCGCTCAGGAGCTTGAACTCGACGATGGCGCGGTTCGACTGCGGGTTCAGGTTCGGCTCGGTGACGAACCCTCCGCCCTGCATGCGCGGTCGCTGCCCGACGGCCACGATCACCCCGGAAAGAAGCGGAAGCGCGTCTTCGGGGCGATCCATTTCGATCCGGTCGATGACCCGCCGCCCCGCCGCCTCGATTTCGAGCGCCACCTCGCGGGTGCGGTGCGCCGGGGTTCCGTCCGGCATCTCGAGGCTCACGATCACGAAATCGCTGTCCACCTCATCGGCGAAGTGGGATCCCACGATGCCGGCGGGCAGCAGGGACACGAACACGATGAAGATGCCGACCGCCCCGGCGAGGACGACACCGGGCTGGTCGGTCGCGAACCGGAGCCCCCGGTCCAGCGGTCCTTCGACGAAGCGCGCGAGCCGCCGGTTCACCCCGTCCTGGACCCACCGGATGCCGCGCAGGAGCAGAAAGGAGGGCCGGTAATCCGGGCCGGGGAGGTGGGACAGGTGATTCGGCAGCACCAGCAGCGATTCGATGAGAGAAATCAGCAGCACGGCGATCAGGACGATCGGCAGCGGTGCCATGATCTCTCCGATGCCACCGGGCAGGAAGAGCAGGGGAGAGAACGCGGCGACCGAAGTCAGGACCGCGAAGATCAGCGGCATCTTGATCCGCTGGGTTCCGAGGATGGCGGCCTCCGGGCCCGGCGTTCCGCGCTGGCGTTCGTGGTGGATCTGCTCGGCGACCACGATCGCGTCGTCCACGACGATCCCGATGGCGAGAACGAAGGCGAACAGCGAGAAGGTGTTGATCGCCATGTCCAGCGCGAGCAGCACGCTCAGCGCGCCGACGATCGATACGACGAGGCCGGCGGCGACCCAGAGCGCCAGCCGGATTTCGAGGAAGAGCGTGAGGGCGAGGAAGACGAGGAAAAGGCCGAGCGAACCGTTCTTGAGCAGAAGGTCGAGACGCTCGTTGAAGAGTTCGGATTCGTCGTTCCAGATGGTGAGCTCGATGCCCTCGGGAAGCCCGGACGCGAGCGTCCCCTCGACCTGCTCCTTCACGGCATCCACGACCGCAGCCACGCTCTCGCCCTCGGCCCGGAAAACCTCGACGAAGGCCGCCGGCTCGTCCTCGTAGCGGACGATCAGCGCCGAATCCTCGAAGTCGTCGCGCACTTCGGCGATGTCCCCGAGCCGCAGGATCTTCCCGTCGGGCGAAGCCCGGATGACGATCTCCTCGAAGTCCTGCTGGTCGTATCGCCCGCCGAACGCCCGGACGCGAACGTGCGATTCGCCGGTCTCGATGTCGCCGGCGGAGACGTCGAGCGAACTGCGACGCACGATCCCGGCGACTTCCTGGAGCGTCAGCCCGAGGGAGCGCAGCCGGTGGCCCGGGATCTCGATGGAGATCTCGTAGTCCCGCACGGCGCTCGTCGCCACGTCCGAGACTTCGGGGAGCGCGGCGAGCCGGTCCTCGATCTGGTGGGCGGCCTCCTTGAGCGAGCGCTCGGAGACATCGCCGTGGACGATCAGCCGCGCGATGCTCTGCCGGTTGGTCAGCTCGCGGAACTCGGGCCGCTCCGAGCCAGCCGGAAACGACGGGATGCGGCCGACCGCGGACTCGATCTCGTTCCGGGCGCTACTCACGTCCGCACCGGCCTTCAGTTCGACGGTGACGAGAGCGAGCCCCTGCGCAGCGACCGATCGGACGGTTTTCGTGTCATCCAGGGTGGCGACCTGGTCCTCGATCCTGGCGACGATCGATTCCTCGATCTCTTCGGGTGTCGCTCCGGGGTGGGCGACCGACACTTCGATCGTGTTGAACCGGAGGGTGGGCCACGCTTCCTGGTCGAGGCCGGTCCAGGAGACGAGCCCCATCACCACGATGGCCAGCATCAGCAGATTGGCGGCAACACTGTTGCCGACCATGTAGGCGATGGGGCCGGAACGTCCCCGTTCCGCCATTATGTGGTGGCTCCGGTGAAGGGACAGGTGCCGCCGGCTGGTTGGCCGGGGGAAGAGCCGTTCCCGGGAGAGCGCTCGCGGGCCGGGTGGAAGTCGTGTCTCTTCTCGGCGACCCGGAAGTGCAGCCGGTTGCTCGGCTTCGTCGTCGGGAACGGGTTGATCCGGAGCTTGTAGGAATCCGGCTCCATTTCAAACCGGAAGTAATAGACGAGCATCAGCAGGTTGACGGCCAACTGGAGATCCACCCACCGGTAGCCGAGGCACTTGTGGGTGCCGAGGCCGAACGGGGCGTAGCTCGGTCCCGGATCCGCCCCGCGACCCGGCAGATGACGGTCCACGTCGAAGGTGAACGGATCGGAAAACACGTCATCCATGTAGTGGGGGGCGGTCTGGATGATGAAAACCCGCGAACCCACGGGCAGTTCGTACCCTTCCACCATGCAGTCGTTCATCACCGTCCGGATCTGGGTCGGGATGATCGGATAGAGGCGCTGCGACTCCATGAAGAACCGGTAGGTAAGGCCGATTTCGGACTCGCTCAGGGCATCGGTGTCCGGGTCGCCGTTCGCAAAAACCCGGTCGGCTTCTTCCTCGATTCGCTTGTACAGCTCGGGACGCAGCAGCAGGTTGTAGAGCGCGAAGCTCATCGCATTGCCGAGGTACAGGCTGACGATCAGGGGGGAAATCACGGAAAAGCCCAGATCGGTCGCGGGGAGAAACTGCGGGTCGCTCGCATGCAGGCTCAAGGTGTCGTCCACGATGTCTCTCGGGCAGCCCACCCGCTGAGCGGGCGTATGGGAGGACTGGATCCGGCTGATCAGCTCGTTGATCCGCTTCTTCCTCCGCCTCATTCCGGGAGTGCTCAGCATGAACTTCGGGAGCACTTTCTGCACGTGGACGACGAGCGAGCGCTCCTTGAATTCGAGCAGATCCTGGAATTCCTTCTGGGTATCGATGCCGACGGAAAGATGGGAGAACTGTGCGTTCATCATCTCCTTGCAGGTCTTCGCGGCCGGAAGGAGATCGCCGGTTTTCCAATTCCCGAGGTAATCCTTCGCGTGCTGGTACATCTCATCGAGCCGGCCTTCGAGCGCTTCCCGCGAATAGGTTCCCTGGATGGCCCGTCGCATCCGGAAATGGTCGGCACCGTCCATCGAGGGCAGGATGCGCGATGCCCCATAGACCTTCTCGAAGTCTTCGAGGTAGTCCTTCGATCTCAGGTAGCTGCGTCCGGATCGCTGCACCCACCGGTTGACTCCGGGGCCCGCGAGCACCAGCATGCCTTCCTTGCGCCAGGAAGTGCGGAGCCGGAACACCGGTCCGTGCTTTTCGGCCAGATCCGCGAACAGCGCGGGGATGTTCCCGGTGCGGGTGTGCGGGTTGAAGAGGACATCGCGAAGGGGTGCCCACGGAATCGGTTTGGCCTTGAGCGTACGCCGCGCCTTCGGGTCCGTGATGCTCCGCTCGACCGCCGCGGCGATGGACCGACCGACCACATCCAATTTGCAGACGATCGGAATCCGGGCGGCCGCCGTCTCGTCGAGATCGAAGATCAGATGGAGGACTTCGCAGGCGTTGGCGATCCCGACGAGGATGGCATCCCGCGGATGAGGGACATCGTCGTCGAACAGGATGCTGGCGATCCGCGTCTTGACGAATTCATCCATTGCCTCGTCCGGGCCGCCGGACGAGGCCGCTTTCCAGGCGCTCGGCGACAGGGACCAGAACTCGCCGGAGTGATGCTTGAGGATCCCGCCCTCCACCAACTGATCGAGGGTGGTCTCGACGATCGCTTCGGAGCGGGGAGCCAGCCGCTCGATCCAGAATTGGGTGTTGCGCTCCGCCTTCTCGCTCGCGATCTCCTCGAGAAAGTCGTCGAGGACGGGGTCGCCCGTTTCGGTAGGGTCCACGAGAGCGAGGGTGTCGATCTCCGTGTCGATGCGACCGGCGAGCGCGAGGTCGGCGAGCACTGCGCTCGCGATGGCGCAGTTCAGGTTCCAGCCGCGAACCTGATGGAAATAGCCGCTGTCCTCGTTGAGGAGCAGGAGGATGAGCTCCTCCACGAGGCTCAGGTGACCGGTCTTCATCGTCGGGACGGGGACGGAGTTGGCAGCAGGGACCGGCCCGAGGCTCCGACAGGGCGGGAAAGCTCGCTGGCGTGTGGTTTTCTGTAAGTCAGAAGGTGTGGCCTCTGCCGGTTAATCCTATCCGGTTCCGGTCGCTCTACCCACAGATGGAGGGGGGAACCGGCGGAGAACCAGCGGAGAACCAACAGTCGGGGGGCACCGGGTCTCGGATAGTGTTCGCGGCATGAACAACCGATCTCCGAACGCTCCGCGGCGGGTGGCCATCGTGGGTGGGGGCGTCTCCGGCCTTGGGGTCGCCTGGGGGCTCCACCGCCACCCCGACCGGTTCGATTTCCAGCTCTTCGAGGCCGAGCCCCGGCTCGGCGGCAATGCGATCACCGCCGAAATGCCGCAGGAGGAAGGCCCCCCGATTCCGTTCGACATCTCGGTGACCGCCTGCATTCCGTCGGTCTATCACCACATCGTGCTCTTCATGCGCGACCACGGTATCGACATCGTGGACACCCGCTTCAACTACAGCGTGAAGTACCGGGGTGAGGCGTATGCGCACGATTTCGAATCCTCGATCCGCGCCGACCTGCTTCCGGAAATCCGGAAATTCCAGCGCCTGCTCGCTTTCCTGCGCCGCTTCGGCCGGCTCAACCGCACGAGGTCGCTGCTGCTCAATCTGCTGAACCCCTTCAACTACGTCAGCATGGGCTTCCTGCTCGACCTCGGCCGCTTCTCGGGGGATTTCCGCTACAAGATCCTGAAGCCGATGTTCGTCAATTTCCTGATGGCGACCAACGTTTTCGACATGCCCGCCTCGATGTTTTCGCGGTACCTCGAATTCTTCGATATCGAGACCGCGACCCCCATGCGGACCTGGAACCAGGGTTCCCAGCGTCTTTACGAAAAGATGTCGGCTCCCTTCCGCGACCGGATCCATCTCGGCCGGCCGATCCGCAAGGTCTATCGGAAGGCATCCGGAGTGGTCGTGGAGGACGACAAGGGCGTGAAGGAGACCTTCGACGAGGTGGTTTTCGCCTGTAACGCCAACCAGACCCTGATGATCCTCGACCAGCCGACCCTGCTGGAGGGCCGGCTGCTCGCTTCGGTCCGCTACGAGAGCGAGCTGCACAACCACACGATCGTGCACTCGGATGACTCGGTGCTCCCGAAGAGCGAGGTGGAGGCCCTCGAAACCCGCAGCAACCACATCGAGCAGTACGGAGTACGGCCCGACAACTACGAAATCACCTACATCATGCACAACCAGCAGCCGTGGGCGAAGAAGTCCGACAAGCCCTGCCTCGTGACCTACAACCCGATCACCCCCATCGACGAGGACAAGGTCGTCTGGAAGTGGTGGTTCCAGCACATCGTTCACGATGTCCGCCACGTGTCGCTGACCGTTCCCCTGTTCCGCTTCATCCAGGGGCGGAGGCACACCTGGCACTGCGGCGCGCACACCCTCATCAACGCCCAGGAGACCTGCTTCGTCTCCGGGCTCGCGGTCGCGAGACAGTTGGGAGCGGACTACCCGTTCGAGGATTCCGAGGCGCGGAAGTGGTTCAACTTCTACGGTCGCATGATGCACGGCTTCCGGTTTCGCCGGGCCTGATCCGGATTTCCCCGGTCGCATGATGCACGGCTTCCGGTTTCGCCGGGCCTGATCTCAGTCGGGCGAGCTTTCGGTCCGGACCCGCATCCCCTCGGTTGCGAACGGGATGCCGCTCACGATCACTTCCTGACCATCCACGAGATCCCCGGTGACGAGGGCGGTGTCGTCGAGGCGCTGCAGCACGCGCACCGGGACGATGGAGACGCTCCCGCCCTCGACCACCCAGACCTGGTTGCCGGGCTGGAGAGCCAACCGGCGGATGCGGAAGTACGGCTCGGAGGCGCGGCCGGTGATCTCCACGTCCACGAACTGTCCGACCAGCAAGGGCGGCGACCCGGAGGCTTCCTCTTCACCCACCGGCGAGCCGCCGGAGAAGGGATTCGGGATGCGTGCGATCACGTTGAGCGTTCGGGTGCTCTCGTCGAGCACGGCTTCCACCCGGTCCACGCGGCCTTCCCAGACGTATCGGGAATCCCCGTGGTCGGCGAAGACCCGCACCGGGATGCGCCTGCCGGAGGAACCCGCTTCCCAAAGACCCGGGATGAGCGCCGCATCGTCGTCGGTCAGCGGGACGGCGATTTCGACGGCATCGGATGCGAAGACGCGCCCGACTCCCATGCCCGCAGCCACGTGCCGGCCGACCGCGATGTCCTCGGAACGCACGACCGCGTCGAAGGGTGCCGTGACCTCGGTGCGGGAGAGGAGGAGCTCGGCTTCGGCCAGAATCGCCCGGCTCCGTTCGACGGCCGCCTGCGCGGCTTCGAGCTGCGGCCTCCACTGCGCGAGCGGGCTCTCATCCGGGTCGGATTCGTTCCCGGAACGCCTGCGGAATTGATCGAACTGTTCGCGGGCGACCCGGGCTTCTTCCTCGACCTTCAGAAGCTCCACCTGTTGTACGGCGACCGCCGCCCGGGCCTGTTCGGCCCGATGCCGGTACTCGGCATCATCCACCCGGAAGAGTGCCTGCCCTTCGCGGACCCGGCCGCCGCTCTTGAACGCCGGGTCCACCCAGACCACCCTGCCGCTCACTCCGGCCGCGACATCCACTTCGGCGCGGGGCTTCACGGTTCCGGAGCCGAAGACCGGAATGGCTCCAGTGCTTCCGACCGCCGGGGCGGTGGACGCGAAGGGGATGCGGGGGGGAGGGTCGTTGCGGGGTGGTTCGGGCCGCAGCGAAACCAGCAGGGCCGCGATCGCGATCGCGCCGATCAGGAGCGCGCCCGCCAGGATGTATGCCTTGATCTGCCTCATCGGTCTGAATCTCCTGCGCGTGAGGTGTCTTCCGTCGCCAGAGGAGTCCAGGCGCCTCCGAGGGCGCGGTGGATGGCGAGGCGGGCGAGAGCGAGGTTGCGTTCCGACTGCGCGAGTGCCGATTCCGCGTCCAACAGCGCGCGCGTCGCGTCGAGCAGGTCGGCGTACCCGCCCACCCCGGATTCGTATCGCGCCGCGTGGAGGTCGCGGGCGGCCTCCGCGTCCGCGTGCTCGGCGGTCAGTGACTCATGGCGGCGACGGCCGTTCTCGAAGTGGATCAGCGCCGCTTCGACTTCGTTGACCGCAGTGACCACGACCCGTCCATAGGCCGCCGCCAGCTCGTCGAACCGCGCCTCGGCGAGCTCGACCTGGCTTCCCAGCCGGTCGCCGTCGAACAGCGGCCGGAACAGGTTCCCGGCGAGGTTCGCGAACCACTGCTTGACATCGAAGAGCCCGCCGGCCTCCACGCTCTGAAGGCCGATGGACCCCGAGAGCGAAAGCTGCGGCATCAGGGCGGCGCGGTGCGCTTCCACGGTGTGGCTCGCCGCTTCCAGCCGGTGCCCGGCAGCCTGCACGTCCGGCCGCTGCATCAGAAGGGCCGCGGGAATCCCCACCGGGACCGGATCGGTGGCGGTCTTCGGGCGGGCGGAGTCCGGGAGAATCGCCTCCACGTCGTCGCGGTAGCCGCCGAGCAGCACCGCGAGCCGGGATTCGGCTTCGGCGAGCTGGTTCTCGATCAACGGGACTCCCGCTTCGGCACCGTTTCGCGCGCGACGCACTGCGTAGTACTCCGCCGAACTCGAGAGTCCGCGTTCGTAGCGCCGTTCCGCCAATTGCTCCCTCTCCCGCAGCACGCCCACCTGCTCGGAAGCGATGGCGACCTGCCGTCGCAGATGGTCGATCTCGAGGTAGGTCGCGATCGTTTCGGAGAGGATGCCGATCCGGGCGGCCAGCAGGTCGAACTCGGATGCGAGCAGCTCGGAGCCGGCCGCGAGTGCGCGGTGGCGAACGCGGCCCCAGAAGTCGAGCTCGTACGAGAACTCGGCGGCGAGCGCGTAGGTCGTGAAACCAAGGCGTTCGGGGAGCGGGAAATCGAGGCCCAGGTCGTCCAGTTGCGCGCCGATGGCCGCGCCCGTGGGCTGGCTGAAGCTGGTGGCACCGGCCCGCGCTCCGATCACCGGCAGGACGGCCGCATCGGCGAGGCGCGCCCGGGTTCGGGCCTGTTCGACCCGGGCGACCGCTTCGGCGACCGAGAAATTCGCCCCGAGCACCGCGTCCACCACTTCGTCCAGCACCGGATCGCGGAACGCCCGCCACCAATCCTGCGGTTCGTAGCTCCCGGCCTCCGCCTCTCCAGCGAACGTGGCCGGCGTTTCGGGCGGGTCGGGAACCCGGGTCGGCGCGGTCGAGCAGGCTGCCCCGAGCAGGGTCAGTGCGCCGGCGAGCGCCCGGCTTCCGCGTTTCATGGTGTGAGTTTACGGGACCCGCGGCAGTTCCCGAGGCCGATACACGTTTTCGAGGACACCACGGGAGGAAACATCGGACCAGCCTCCGTCCCGAATCGAAAGGACGGCGAGCGCCGCGGTCGGGAAGGGTTCCCAGCCGTCCGCGAACCCGGCGACCAGATCCTCCATCCCCGGATTGTGGGCGACCACCAGCAGGTTTCCGGCGCTCCCGCCCTCTTCGCTCACCGTTTCGAGGATGTCTCCCGGACTCGCGCCGTAGAGGTCGGGCAGCAGGCGAAGCGCGTCTTCGGGGGCTCCGGCGGCTTCGAGCGCGAGACGGGCGGTCTCGCGGGCCCGAACCGCGGTCGAGACGAGGGCGAGCCCGGGAACCAGATCCAGTTCCCGGAGCAGCCGGCCCATCCGCGGGGCTGCCTTGAGGCCGCGCCGGTTCAGCGGACGGTCGTGGTCGGGGAGGCCGGGGCGGCTCCAGTCCGACTTGGCGTGACGCAGGAGGAGCAGTCTTTTCATGAGGTTGCCTCGGGGAGCGAGTCGGCTCCGCGGAGAATCCGGGCGTACACCGAAGGATCCACGTTGCCGCCGGTGATGACCGCGATGACTTCCCGGCCGGCGAACCGGTCGGGCTCGCACAAAAGCGCCCCGATCCCGAGCGCGCCGGTGGGTTCCGCCTTCAGGTTCGCTTCGGCGAAGAGCTGGCGCACCCCTTCGGCGATCGCGGCTTCCGGAACTTCCACGATCCCCGAAAGCCCGTCGCGGAGGATCGCCCAGTTCTTCGCGCCGAGCCGGGGCAGGCGGGCACCGTCGGCGAGCGAGAGAGCTTCTCCGGCGTGACTCGTGAGTTCCCCCCGTCGCAGCGACTCCGCCGCGTCATTCGCGAGTAGCGGCTCGGCCCCGACGATCGGAACCTCACCGAAACCGGCGGCCCGGAGGCCGAGGACGATCCCCGAGCTGATCCCGCCGCCGCCGATCGGGATCACCACCAACGCCTTTTCGAGGCGTTCCCGTCCAAGCCGGCGGAGTCGGACGGCGATTTCGGTCCCGAGCGTCGCGTTTCCGGCTATGACCGCCGGGTCGTCGTAGGCACTCGCCACTTCGGCATCGGGCGAGGAAGCGAGCAGTTTCGCGACCCGCTCCTCGCGGGATTCCTTCTCCACGTCGCAGAGCTCGACCCGCGCCCCATGGCTCCGAACCGCTTCGATCTTGACTTTCGCGGAGATCGTCGGCATCACGATCGTCGCCTGTTTTCGCAGCAGTCGGCAGGCGAGGGCGAGTGCCTGCCCGAAATTGCCCGAAGAGGCCGCGAGAAGATGTCGGGACGATGTCGTGGCGGCCCGGTGGAGCGCGGCGCGGAACTTGAAGCTGCCGGTGCGCTGGAAGGTCTCGGAGGCCAGGGTGAGGTCGAGGCCGAGCGCCGCACCGAGACGGTCCGGGCGGATCCAGGTGGTGGGCCGGACGGCTCCCGGCCGGCGGGGAATCCGGATTCCGTTCATTCGGCGCGGATCACCTGATCCAGAATCTGCTCCGGATCGGTCTCGCCGGTCCGGTCCTGGACCTCCCGGCTCCGCTCCAGCATCCGGCCGACTTCCGGTCCGGGGGGGATTTTCCGGGCGAGCAGGTGCCGGCCGAGAACCGCATCGGGTGCCGCGCCCCGGAACACCCCGGCTTCTTCGGAGGCAGCCCGGAATCGTTCTCCTTCCGGGAACCGGCCGGACCGGGCAACTGGAGTGCCCCGGCCCAGCCGGTCGGCAGTGGCGAGTTGAAGCAACTGCTCCAGAGTGAGGCCCACCGCGGCCATTTCGCGGGCCAGCCGGCGGTAGGCAGCCGGTTTCGCTCCCTGGCGGGGGAAAAGCGCCGGCGCGAGGTGACGCCGGGTGAGCACTTCCACCTGCTCCACCACCGTCCGGGGTGCCCGGAGCCGTTCGAGGAAGCCCCGCGCGATCTTCGCGCCCTCGACATCGTGGCCCCAACTGGTGATCCGGCCGCTCTCCCGAACCCGGGTGGTGGCCGGTTTGCCGAGGTCATGGCAGAGGGCGGCGAACAGGAAGGCCGGCCTTCCGGCGGCATCCACCGGGGCGAGCGCTGCCTGATCGAGAACGAGGAGCGTGTGCTCGAAGACATCTCCTTCCGGGTGGTGTTCCGGATCCTGGGGAACGCCGACCAGGGCGGCCACTTCCGGCAGGAAGCGCAGCAGGCCGCTTCGGGCGAGGAAGCGGAACCCCGCCGACGGGGTCTTCCCGAGCAGCAATTTCAGCAGCTCGTCGTGGACTCGCTCCTGGCTGAGCTCGGAGAGGTCGAGGCCTGCCGAGAGCCGGGTGAGCTCGTCGTCAGCGGTGAATCCGTAGCGCGCGGCGAAGGCCGCCACCCGGAGCCCCCGCAGCGGGTCTTCGGGAAATCGGGAGGAATCGGTGGCGCGCATGACCCCCGCTTCGAGGTCGGAAACGCCGGAGAACGGATCCAGCAGCTCCCCGCTCAAGGGGTCGAGCCCCATGGCGTTCAGGGTCAGATCGCGCCGGCGAGCCGCCTCGGGGAAACTCAGGTTCGGGTCGGCGACTGCTTCGAAACCGAGGTGTCCCGGGCCGGTCTTGGATTCCCGCCGGGGAAGCGCGATCTCCACTTCGAGAGCGCCGACCCGTAGCACCGGAAAGGCGCGGCCCACCCGTCGCGGCTTCCCGAGCGGGCGAAGGGCGCGCTCGAGCTGCCGGACCCCGAGCCCGAAGACTTCGATATCCGGCTCTCCGGTCTCCTGAAGACCGAGCATCCGGTCGCGGACATAGCCGCCGACCACGAGCGCACGGCCTCCGGCGCGCCGGACCCGGAGCGCCACCCGGCGCGCGTCGGCTTCCGCCCCGGTCGCCCCTTCCGGAATGGGTCCGACGGGGTGGATGGGAAATCGGCTCGCCGGTTCGTTCAGGACACCCACCGCACCCGGTCACCCACCGAGATCGCGCCGCCACGGACGACTTCCCCGAAGGCACCTCCGCGCCATTCGGGGCGAAGCGCTTCGAGAAGAGCGGGCGCGACATCGCTCATCCGGCTGCAGGGCCGGGTTTCTCCGTGGATCCGGATATGGGTCTCCCCCACCGCGAGCGTTCGGCCGATGGATTCGTTCAGATCGACTCCGGTGACCAGCAGGTTGGCCCGCCGATTCTCCGGATCGGCATCGGGGATGCCGGCTTCCTGTGCGGCCTGCCTCCAGCCCTCGCGGGAGAGGACGGTGACCTGGCGTTTGCCTTTTGCCGGAGCGGAGCCATCGAGCCCCCTGCCTTCCGCCAGCCGGCCGTCCTGGCGGGGGATCATCGGCATCCGGGGCTCGCCCTTGGCCCAGATGGCGAGAAGTTCGCCGTTTCCCGAATTCGTCATGGTGTTCTCCGGCCGGAATCGTATCCTTCCGTGTTGTTCATGCGCGTCGCGGTCCTGGCTTCGGGCGGAGTGGACAGCTCGGTGGCGCTCGCGCTTCTGGCCGAAGCCGGCCATCAGGTGGAGGCCTTCTACCTCAAGGTCTGGCTCGAGGACGAACTCGCCGACATCGCCCGTTGCCCCTGGGAGGAAGACCTCGGCTTCGCGCAGGGCGTTACGGAGAAGCTCGGCATCCCGCTGCGGGTGGTCTCCTTGCAGCAGGTCTATCGGGAGCGGGTGGTGGACGGCCTGCTCCGCGAACTCCGCGCCGGCGGCACCCCGAGTCCCGATCTTTTCTGCAACTCGCGGATCAAGTTCGGAGCCTTTCTCGACTGGCTGGATGCGGAAGCGCCCGGCTTCGACCGGGTCGGCTCCGGTCACTACGCGACGGTCGCTCCCGGCCCCTCTCTGCTTCGCGGCCGGGATTCGGTCAAGGACCAGACCTATTTCCTCTCGCGGCTTAGCGCCCGCCAGCTCGAACGGGCGCTTTTCCCGGTGGGCCGGCTCGAAAAATCCGAAGTCCGCGAGCGAGCCGCGGCGCTTGGTCTTTCGACTCACGACCGTCCGGACAGCCAGGGAATCTGCTTCCTCGGCGGAGTGCGCTACCGGGACTTCGTGCGCGCCCAGCTTGGCGAGCGGCCGGGCCCGGTCATCGAAGAGGCCACCGGGAAGCAGCTCGGCGAACACCGCGGGCACTGGTTTTTCACGATCGGCCAGCGCCGGGGGCTCGGTCTCGGCGGCGGGCCCTGGTTCGTCAGCGGGAAAGACCCGGAAACCGACCGTATTCTGGTGCGTCGGGAGTCGGCGCCGCCGGTCTCCCGTTTCGGGGTCCGGGATTTCCACTGGATCGGAGCGCCCGCCGAAACGGGAGCGCCGCTGCTGCTGCGCCTGCGGCACGGCCCCGAGCTGCTTCGAGGACATCTCGAAGGAAGCGAGGTGATCCTCGAGGAGCCGGACCCCGGCATCGCGACCGGGCAGTTCGCGGTCTTCTACCGGGGCGAGGAGTGTCTCGGCTCGGCCCGCATCCAGCGCTGACTCAGTCCCCTCCGGGAGTCCGGCAGGAGAAAACCACCGCCGGGGGAACGTTCCGCCAGACGCTCAGCCGCTCTTCGATGGTCTCGAAGCGTTCCTGGAGCAGCCGGACGAACAGCGAGCGTCGCCAGATGGGCAGGGCGTGCATGTAGATATAGAAGATGAGCCGGCCTCCCGGTGCCAAAACTCCCAGGATGCCTTCGAGCAACTCCCGCTGCTTTTCCCCCGGCAGGAGCGACCACGGCAGGGTGGCGACCACCGCATCCACCCGCTCCACGCCGCGGTCTCCGCAGATTTCCGGAAGGTTGCAGAGGTCGCCCACCACTACCGTCGCCTCGGGCATCCGTTCGGCCAGGGTGGAGGCGAGCTGGGGGTTCAATTCCACGGCGAGAAAGGTGGCGTCCTTCGGCTTCTCCGCGAGCAGGAACCCGGTGATCGCTCCATCTCCGGGGCCGGCTTCCACTACCGCGCCGCCGGGTGACCAGGGGACGCAGGCGGCGACCGCCCTGCCGAGCGCCGGCGAACTGGCGGCGATCGCTCCGACCTCCCGGGGACGGGAGACGAACTCGCGCAAGAATCCGGCGGCCTCCCGCCCGCGGGACATCAGGCCACCTGGCCTCTTCGGGCGGTGATCCGGCGGGTCGAGAATCCGAGCCAGTGGAGTCTTCCGAAATACCGGGCGTGCTCCACCTTCATGCAGCGGTCCATGACGACTTCGAGGCCGAGCTCGCGGGCCCGCGCCGCGGCGTGCTCGTGGATCACTCCGTACTGCATCCACACCCCCCGCGCCTTCGGAGCGGCCTCTTCCACGATTCCGGGGACCGCGTCCGGGGCCCGGAAGATGCACACCACGTCCACCGGCTCGGGGAGGGCCGCGACGCTCGGCCAGCACCTCTCGCCGAGGATTTCGTCCGCCCTCGGGTTGACCGGAAGGATGCGGTATCCGTTCCGCTTCAGGTAGAAGGCCACGAAGTAGCTGGCGCGCAGCTCCTTCGGAGAGAGCCCGACCACCGCGATCGAGCGGGTGTCACCGAGCAGTTTCCGGATCGTTTCCGGATCCTGGAAGGCAGCAAGGCGGTCGTTTGCGACCGGAAGTTCACACTGGTTCACGTCGGACATGCGACGACTTCCTCTGGGAGAGTGGATTCGATCCGGGTGGCTTCGAGTCCCCGCGTCAGGTCGTGGATCAGATCCGCGGGGTCTTCGATGCCCACCGAGAGCCGGATGGTACCGGGCCCGATCCCGGCACCGCGCAGCTCGGCTTCGTCCAACTGGCGATGGGTGGTGCTCGCCGGGTGGATGACGAGACTTTTCGAGTCTCCGACATTGGCGAGGTGCGAGAAGAGTTCGAGAGCCCGAATCATCCGGATGCCCGCCTCCCTTCCTCCTTCGAGGTCGAAGGAGAAGACCGACCCCGCGCCTCGGGGCAGGTAGCGGGCCACCAGGCTTTCGTAAGGACTGCCCGGAAGGCCCGGATGGGCGACGGACCGGATTTCTGGCCGCTCGTTCAGGAAACGGGCCACCGCGAGCGCATTTCCGGCGTGCCGCTCCATCCGCAGCGGAAGCGATTCGATCCCGGTCAGGAAAAGGAAGGCGTTGAACGGGGAGAGGCAGCCTCCGAGATCCCGGAGAGTTTCGGCGCGCAGCTTCATCAGGAAGCTGTACTCGCCGAAGGTGCCCCAGAACGGCAGGCCGTGGTACGCGGGAGAGGGCTCCACGAGACCGGGGTATCGCCCGTTGTCCCAGGGGAAACGTCCGGAATCCACCACCACCCCGCCGATGCTGTTTCCGTGGCCGCCGAGGAACTTGGTGGCGGAATGGACGACCAGATCGGCACCCCACTTGAGGGGGCGGCAGAGCGCCGGAGTGGCGAAAGTGTTGTCCACCATCAGGGGGACACCCGAGCGGTGGGCGATTTCGGCGATCTTTTCGATGTCGAGAACGTTGCCGCCCGGATTGCCGATGGTTTCGCCGAAGAAAAGCCGGGTGGCCTCGGTTGCCGCCTCTTCCCAGGCAGCGGGCCGGTCGGGGTCCACGAAGCGGACCGAAAGCGAGAGCTTGCGGGCGAGGTGGCGCAACTGGGTGAGCGTCCCGCCGTAAAGCGCCCGGGAAGCGACGATGTGGTCGCCGGGCTCGAGCAGGGTGAAGAAAGTGGCGGCCTGGGCCGCGAGGCCGGAAGCGAAGCCGACGGCTCCGAGGCCGCCCTCGAGGCTCGCGACCCGCTCCTCGAAGGCCGCGACCGTCGGATTCATGATGCGGGAATAGGTGTTCCCGTATTCCTGCAGGTTGAAGTAAGCGGCCGCCGATTCCGGATCCTCGAAGACGTAGCTCGCGGTCTGGTAGATCGGCACCGCCCGGGCACCGGTGTGGGGGTCGGGGCGAGCCCCGGCGTGGACGGCGCGGGTGGCGAAGCCGAATTCGCGGTGGTCGCTCATGGGGGACGGAAGGTTATCGGGCCGGCTCCATCAGTTCGCAAGCCCGAGAAACCGCCGGATCCACGGGGTCATCCGGTCGGCTTCGAGCAGGAAGGAATCGTGTCCGTAATCCGTCTCGATCCGGTGGGATTCCACCGGCTGGCCGGCGGCCCGGAGCGCTTCGGCGAGCTGTTCCGAATCCTCGGGAGGGTAGATCCAGTCGGAGGAGAACGAGAGGAGAAGGGTGCGGCAGCGAAAGCGGCGGACCGCCTCCACCAGATCGCCGCCCCCGTGCCGCGCTGCGAGGTCGAAGCGGGTGAGCGCCCGGGAGAGGAGCAGGTAGGCGTTCGCGTCGAAACGGCGGGTGAACTTCTTCGCCTGGTGGCGCAGATAGGACTCGACCTGGAAATCGGCGCTCGTGACATCGTCCGAGAAATCGTCCCGATCCTGCAGCCGGCGGCCGAACTTCGCCTCCATGCCTCCGCGGGACAGGTAGGTGAGATGTCCCGCCATGCGCGCCACCCCGAGCCCGCGGACGGGAGGAGCGGAGGGCGGGTAGCGGCCGTCCTTCCAGTCGGGATCGGCGGTGATGGCGTTCCGGGCCAAGGCGTTCCAGCCGATTCCCTGGGCGGAGAGCGCCGGGGTGCTCGCGATGGGGATGACGACTTCCACTTCTTCGGGATGGCGGGCCGCCCATTCGAGCGCCTGCATCCCCCCGAGGGAGCCGCCGGTGACCGCAAGGAGCCGCTCCACCCCGAGCTCCCGGAGTCCGGCGCGCGTCGCCTCCACCAGATCGCCGACGCTCACCGGGGGAAAATCCGATCCCCAGGGGTCTCCTCCCGCCGCCCGCGGGCTCAGCGGGCCGGTGGTTCCTCCGCACCCTCCGAGGAGGCTCATGCAGACGACGTGGAAGCGCCCGGTGTCGAACGACTTGCCCGGCCCGATCATCGGATCCCACCAGCCGATACCCGCACCCGCCCCGGCGAAGCCGAAGCCGTCCACCGCCGGCTCTTCGCTCCCGCCGAAGCCGGCGGCGTGGGCATCGGCGGAGAGCGCCGGGCACACCAGGATCGTGTTGCCGCGATCCGGGTCGGGTTCCCCCCAGGTCTCGCAGGCGATCTCGATGGCGGGGAGTTCCCGGCCGCTTTCGAGGCGAAACGGGCCATCCGGACGAAGCGTGAGCCGCCGGTGCGGCCCCGCGTTCCCGACGGCTCTCTTCAGGCCCGCAGCCATAGCGCCACCGCGAAGGCACAGGTGACTGCTGCGACGACGAAGCGCAGCGCCCGCTCGCCGGCGCGGAGCGTGATCCGCACTCCGAGCAGGGCTCCCACGAAGGTTCCGGCGCCGAGAGTGAGCCCGGTCTTCCAGTCCACCACCCCGGCGCTCGTGAACACCGCGAGCGAAACGACCGAGAACAGCAGGATGCAGGCCACCTTGATCGCGTTGCCGGGAACGAGGCCGAGGCCCGCCCGCGAGGTCATCGCGAGCGAAAGGAAGCCCACGCCTGCCTGCACGAAGCCGCCGTAGAACCCGACCAGCAGGAAACCGGCGAAAAGCGCGGGGCCGGCCCGTTCCGGAGGCGGCTTTTCGGCGGCCGGCCCCTTGCCGTGGGAAAGAAACTGCAGGAGGGTGAACGCCACCATCACGATGGCGAGCGCGCGCAGGAAGGTCGCTTCGCCCACCCGGAGGGCGAGCGCGCTGCCGAATCCGGCTCCGAGCACCGCGGCGAATCCGAGCCCGGCGACGAGGCGCGCCGGAAGCTCTCCGGCCCGCTGGAAGGAGGCGGTGGCACCGCTCGTCTGGATGAGGATCGCGAGCCGGTTGGTTCCGTTCGCGACATCGTGCGGCAGCCCCAGGAAGATCAGGGTCGGGAGCGTCAGGAAGGATCCGCCGCCCGCGACGACGTTCAGGATGCCGGCGGCGACTCCCACCGGAACGAGCAGCAGGGCCGCGGTGAGCGGGTCAGCGGTCGTCTTCGTCTTCCCCGGAATCGAAATCGAGCGAGGCCGAGTTGATGCACCAGCGCTCTCCGGTTTCCTCCCGGGGGCCGTCCGGGAAGACGTGACCGAGGTGCGCTCCGCACTGGTCGCAGATGACTTCGGTGCGGATCATGCCGAGGCTCGTATCCAGCGAGGTGCGGATGGGCCCCCCTTCGGCCGGCCGGGTGAAGCTCGGCCATCCGCAGCCGGAGTCGTACTTGTCCCGGGAGGCGAAGAGGACGGCACCACAACAGACGCACCGGTAGTCGCCGGTTTCCTCGTTGTGGAGCCATTTGCCGGTGAAGGGACGCTCGGTGGCACCGCGGCGGGTCACCTCGAACTGTTCCTCGGTGAGCCGTTCCCGCCACTCGGTTTCCGGCCGGGATACCTTGGGTCTTGCCATAGCCTGTCAGCCGGCGATCCAGTTCCGGGTCACGATCAGCACCCAGAAGAGCACGAGGGCGATGGCCAGGGACCGCCCGAACTCCCGGAGCTTGCCCGACAGCCGGCGTTTCCGCTCCGCCGGCAGGATCGCATACACCACGCCGGCGAGCAGCAGCACGATCGCCGCGTTCCGGAACCGCAGCATGGCTTCACCGTTCGGGTTCGAAGCGCACCGCATAGACCGGAGCGAGGTCGGCGGTGACGAGTTCCCAGGAGTCTCCGAGATCTTCCGATATCCAGAGTGCCCCGGTGGTGGTGGCCATGGCCAGCACCCGGCTTTCGGGATGGATGGCGAGTCCGTGCCGATAGACCACCGCGAAGGAGTGCTGCTGCGGGAGTCCGCGTCCGCCCGCTGTCCACGATCGCCCGCCGTCGGTGGTGCGGGCCACCACCATGCGGCCATCCACCGGGATCCGGTGTTCGTCCTTCACGAGCGGAACCGTCCACGCGATGTCCCGGTCTTCCGGATGGGCTTCCACCGCAAATCCGAAGGAGGAAGGCGTGACTTCGAGACTGGTCCAGGTTTCTCCGCCGTCGTCCGACCGGAAGAAGCCGTTGTGGTGCTGACACCACAGCCGATCCGGGTCGGCGGCGCTGCGACAAATGCGGTGCGGATCCTGGATGTCGGGATCCTCCCGCGATTCGGGGGGCATGTATTCGGCGAACATCCCCTTCGTCGCCGGGCGGAAGGAAGCGCCCCGATCCTCGCTGATCCACACGCCTCCGCAGGAGACCGCGACCAGCAGGCGGCCGGGGGCCGGGCCGACCAGGATGGAGTGGATTCCGGGCTCCGGGTACCCCCCGCCGAACCACTTTTTGCGGCCAGGCTGATCCCAGAGCGCCTGGTTGAGCGTCCACGACTCGCCTCCGTCCGGGGAGCGGAAGAGCGCTCCGGGGATCGTTCCGGCGAGCAGCTCTCCCGGTTCTTCTCCAGCTTCGAGGCACCACAGCAGGTTGACCGACGGCCCCTTCTTCGAGGAGTCCGGTGCGAAGGCGGGGGCCGGAAGATCGCGGAAGGAGCGTCCCCCGTCTTCCGAAACCCGGAGCTTCACGCCGAAGTGGCCGAGATCGAGTGCCGCGTAGAGCCGGCCATCCGCCGGCACCGGGAGGATCTGGTTCACCGGGTCGCCGAGGAGTGCGGTCCGTTCGACCCGCCAGTCGCCTTTCTTCTTGCGGCGGAACCCGAGATATCCCTTGCGGGTCGCGGTGTGGAGAAGCATGGTCAGCCTCCGGAAAGTGCCTGCATGACGTGGATTTCGGATTTTCCGCCGACCGGATCACGGAGGTGGTCCCGGTCCCGGGTTCGTTTTCCGTCCACGAACACCGTCACGTGCTGGCGGAGCCGGCCCTGATCGTCGAGCAGGTAGGACTCGAGCGCCGGGTTCTCCCGGAAGACCGCCCGAAGCGCATCTGCGAGCGTCCCGGCCGGAGTCTCGACGCTCGGCGCTTCGAGGTGGCGACGGAGGTTCGGAGTGAAGTGAATCCGGGGCACGGCTTCGGCGTGGGCGGAGCAGGTTACTGGCCAGCGCGCAGATGCTCGGCGAGGGGCGCGAGCGCCTGCTGGATCCGCTGCTGGTTGGTCGGGCCGAAGCGGACCAGGTGCTTGCTCGCCGGGTCCAGATCCTCGATCGCCTCTTCGAGATACTCGTAGCGGAGGGTCTGCTCCCGAAGCAGGATCGGCACCTGGGGAACCGGCACGGCCATCAGTCGCTCGATCGCGAGCAGCAGGGCCGTGGTGAAGCCCCGGTCGCTACGGCCGAGCTCGGCATAGGCCTCTTCCATGAGGGGGGTCACCTGATCGAGCGCCGCCGCCACCGCCGTCATGTCCGCCTCCGCGATCACGGCGGCGATCCCGTCGTAGCGGGCGTGGCTTTCCGGATGCGGTTCGAGGCCCGCTTCGGTGGTCCGGGTCCGGAAGCCGCCGGCGGGCGCGAGCCGGCGAAGGGCGCGACGGGGGCTCACCCCGTCTGCCACGTTGTCGGTGGCGATGGCGATCCGCCGCGCGATCTCGTCGGTCAGGAGCCATTCGAGCGCCTCCGGCCGTTCGGTCAGGGCGCGCAGCAGGTTGCGCAGCAGCGGATCGCTCTCATCGAGCGCCGGAAGATCCGGCCCTTCGGGTGCCTCGGGTGATTCGGCGGCTTCGCCAACCAGCGGGTCGGGAGTCGGATCGGCCGGTCCCTCTTCCCGGGAATTTCCCGACCGCAGGAACAGGAAGGCACCGACCGCCACGAGAAGAAGCGCACCCACGCCGATAAGAACCGGAACGCGATTCCCGCCCGATTCTCCGGCAGGCTTCTCCTTCTCGGGACCGCCCGATTCCACTTCCTCTTCGAGCCTTTCCTCGGGATCACCGAGGCTCCCGTCGAACCCGGACATTCCGGCCAGTATATCGGGCGGAAAGCCGCCGATCCCGGTTCGCCACCCAGGCCGGTGCGACTAGACTCCGCCAATTCCGCGCTCCGCCGCACCGCCGGGCGCCGGGAAGTCATCTTGTCGAGTTCGTCCGGCTTGCCGTTTCACCCGCTCATCCGCAGTCTGGATGTGCGCCTGCGCCTGAAGCGCCTGTTCGCCGACCTCGGTTGGTTCGTCGCGGCGCTCGCGCTCGCGCTCGTGATTCCGCGCCTCGTCGGCGAGAGCGCCCCGCTGCTGGTCGGCGCGGTCGCTGCTCTCGGGAGCATCGGGCTGGCCTTCCGGTTCGTTCGGGGCGCGAGCCTTGCCGGGGCTGCCGCCGCCGGGGATGGAAGCGGCGGCCTCGCCGACGAATTCGGATCGGCGCAGTGGTTTTTCTCGCAGCCGCAGCAAACCGCCTGGGAGGCCCACCAGATCGCGCGGGCCCGCGGCATCGCCGACCGTTTGACCCCTTCCGAGCTCGTCCCGATCGAAGCCCCCCGCGCCACGCTCGGAGCGGTTTTTTCGTTCGTTCTGCTGGCGGCGCTCCTGTCGTTCTTCGAGGGGCCGCTGATCCCCGAAACCCTGCGCGCCCGCCTCGCCGAGAGCCTTGCCGGAGGTGGGGGAACCATGAATGCGCCGGTGGCGGGACTCGCGCCGGAGGAGGAAGCGGAGGACGCGCGACGCGAAGCGCGCTCGCCGGAGGAGGTTCTCGAAGCGCTGCGGGCGGGCGAGCTCCGCGCTCCCGAGGAGATCTTCGAGGAGGAGGCGGCGCTCGATGCGGCTCTCGCCCGGGCGATGGAGGAGCAGGCTTTCGGCGAATCGAGCGAAGAAGTGAGCGCGGCGCTCGCCGGCCTCGCCGAATCCCTCGAGGATGCCGAGTGGATGGAGGGCCTCGCCGAGGCCATGCAGGGAGCCGCCACCTCCGAGGAATTGAAGGCGCTTCTCGAGGCGCTCGAAGCGGATGGCGCTCTTGCCGAGGCTGCGGCCGAGATGGCGGAGATGCTCGAGGCCGGCATGGATCCGCAGGCTGCCTTCGAGCAACTCGCCGAGAACATGCAGGCGATGGAAGGGGACTCCATGGAGGCTCAGGCCGGTGGCGAAGGCCAGCAGATGCCCTTCCCCGGCGATGGTGAGGGAGGTGGCCAGCCGCAGGCCGGAGAGGGTGGCGGCGAGCCGGCGGGCGGGATGCCGCAAGGGGCCTCCGGGCTTTCCGGCGCAGTTCAGATGATGGCTGCCGAAGGCCAGATGGGCACCCCGATGCCGATGGACGCGGGGCCTGCCGGAAACATGACCGGCCCGGGAGGAGGAGGCGAATCCGATGTCTTCGGTAACTCGACGAGCCTCGAAGTCCAGCTCGCGATGGAGGCGATCCCGCCGTCCGAAGACACCGAACTCACCCCGGAGCAGATCATCGAGCGCCAGAGCCGCCGGGAAGATGCCACCGTGGACTTCCAGAGCGCTCGGTCGCTCGACGAATACGCGGAAGAAACCGTGGCCCGGACGCGCCCGATCCCCGCCGGGCTCCGCCCCCTGGTCCGTGCCTATTTCCTGATGATCCGGGAGACGGTAACCGCCGAAGAACCCGAAGGAGCTGAAGAGCCATGACTTCCCCATCCGCGGTCGCGGAGGCGCCTTCGGGTGCCGAAATCGAGCGCCGCATCGAGACGTTCCGGGAACGCCACGACCGCATCCAGGAGGAGGTGGGCCGGGTCATCGTCGGAAACCGCGAGGTGGTGAGCGGGATCATCACCTGCCTGCTCACCCGTGGCCACGTGCTCCTCGAGGGCATCCCGGGGCTTGGCAAGACCAAGATCGTGCAGACCCTTTCCGAAGCGATGCACCTCGACTTCAACCGGATCCAGTTCACGCCGGACCTGATGCCGGGGGACATCCTCGGCACCAACGTCGTCCGCGAGACCGAGACCGGCGAAAAGTATCTCGACTTCCAGCCCGGGCCGATCTTCTGCCACCTGATGCTCGCCGACGAAGTCAACCGCGCCACCCCGAAGTCGCAGTCCGCCTTGCTCGAAGCGATGCAGGAAAAAAGCGTCTCGGTGGGGAACACCACCCACAAGCTGGAAGAGCCGTTCTTCGTGATGGCCACCCAGAACCCCATCGAGCTCGAGGGCACCTATCCGCTCCCCGAGGCCCAGATGGATCGCTTCCTGATGAAGCTGCGGATCGGCTACCCCGAAGAGGAGGAACTCCGGGAGATCGTGGATCGGACCACCGCCGTCGAAGAGCCCACCGCGAGCGCCATGGTGCGCCGTGAGGAAGTGCTCGAAATGCGCGAGACGGTGCTCTCGGTTCCGGTGGCCCGCCCGGTGCTGGACTACGCCATCCGGATCGCCATGGGGACCCATCCGGATTCGAAGTACGCCCATCCGCTCACCAATCGTTATGTCAAGTTCGGTGCCAGCCCGCGCGGGGTTCAGGCACTCGTGCTCTCCGGGAAGGTGCGCGCCCTGCTGGCCGGCCGGCCCCATGTCGCCGCCGAGGACATCCGGGCGAGCGTCAAGCCGGCGCTTCGCCACCGCCTGCTGCTCAACTTCGAGGGCGAGGCCGACAAGGTGGACCCGGATCACATCCTGGAGAACATCGTCGAGACCATTCGTCCTTCCGCCGCCTGAAGCTCCCGGCCGCCGCCGATGAGTTCCGAAACGCTGTTCGATGCCGCGTTCATGGAGCGGCTCGAATACCTCAAGATGATGGCCGCCCGGATGCTTCCGAGCCGCCACCGGGGCGAGCACCGGGCGCGCAAGCGGGGCTCC
The DNA here is from genome assembly GCA_965215615.1 of Vicinamibacteria bacterium. Classification (GTDB taxonomy): domain Bacteria; phylum Acidobacteriota; class Vicinamibacteria; order Marinacidobacterales; family Marinacidobacteraceae; genus CBDATA01. The sequence goes on from OZ244068.1 coordinate 592,229, forward strand.
GGGATCGAGCTGGCCGACTACCGGCCCTATGTCGCCGGGGACGACACCCGGGACGTGGACTGGAAGGCGTTCCTGCGGCTCGACAAGCTCATCCTGCGGGTGTTCGACGAGGAAGCCGATCTTCCCGTGTACCTTTTCGTGGACCGGAGCGCTTCGATGGCGTTCGGAGATCCCTCGAAATTCGATCACGCCCGCAAGCTGGCCGGCGCTCTGGCCTACATCGGCCTCCTGAATCACGACCTCATCTCGATCGTCTGGTACGGCGACGGGATGGGCGAGGTCATGCCGCCGAAGCGCGGGCGCAACCAGGTCTTCCGCGCCTTCCGCTTTCTCGATGCCGGGGAAGCGGGCGGAGAGACTTCGCTTGCCGCCGCCTTCCGGTCGTTTTTCGGTTCGCGGCGGAAGCGGGGCCTCGCGGTCGTCCTGTCCGACCTGATGGACGGCGGGGATCTCGCTGCCGCTTTCGATGCCTGCCGCCACCAGAAGCACGATCTGTTCGTGGTTCAGGTTCTCACTCCCGAGGAGCTCGACCCGGCGTTTCCCGATGAAGCGCTGCTCACCGACAGCGAGGATGGCTCCGAGCGCCGGGTGCGGGTGACACCCCGGCTGCTCACCCGGTACTCCGAGGCGCTCGAAAAGCACCAGCAGGAGATCGCCGCGTACTGCTCGAAGTATGGCTTCGGCTGGTCGCTCGCGAACACCGCCGACCCCTTCGAGGAAGCCATCCTGGCCATCTTCATGCAGGACCGCTTCCTCCGCTGATGACCTTCCAGGCCGCTCCGCTCTGGCTCGCGCTCGGCGCTCTTTTGACCATCGGAGTGGTTCTGCTGCTCTATCTCCTCCGCCCGGAGCCGCAGCCGGTGGTCGTTCCCTCCAACCTGATCTGGCGACGGGTTCTCGACGAGCGGCGCCGGCGGGAGGATTTCTGGCGCTGGCTGATTTCCCTGCTCATCGCGCTGCTGATCGGCTTCGCGATCCTCCTGGCAGTGGGGCGGCCCACGCCGCGGTCGGTCGCCGCCACCGGAGGGCGGACGGTCCTCGTGCTCGACAACGCACCGGGGATGGAAGCGGTGGGCCCGAGCGGCACGTCCCGTTGGGATCTGGCGCGCGCCCACGCCCGGCGCATCCTCGAATCGGCTGGTGAGACCAGTGAATACCTGCTGCTCGATACGGCCGGACAGCGCGGCGGGCGCTCCTTCACCTCTTCCCGGGAAGCGCTCGCCGATCTCGAAGCGATGGCTCCGGTGCATGGCGCGGAGCACGGCTTTCCGGACCTCGAGGACATCTTCGCGCCGGGGGCGGACCCCGCTTCGGTGGTGTTCCTCGGAGACGGAGTCCGGGTTCCCTCGCTTCCCGAAGGAGTCGAGCGGGTCTCGGTTTTCGAGCCGGTGGCCAACGCCGGCATCACCGCTTTCGACGTGAGGCCGCTGCCGACCGACCCCGGCCGGTTCGAGGCTTTCGTGGAGGTGGTGCGTCACCCGGCCGGCCCTTCGGTCGAGGCCGCGGTGGTCGCGCTCCAGATCGATGGTGCCGGCGGAGCGAGTCTTCGTCGCACCCTGCGGCTCGAACCCGGAATCCCGGAAGGAAGCGCCATCCCGCTCGAAGGGTTCGTGTCCGGGCCGATCCGGGCGGTCCTCGCCGCTTCGGGCGAGGATGGCTATCCGGCCGACGACATCGCCCACGCCTATGTGCCCTCCCGCAACCGGCTTCGGGTGGCTCTTCTGGGTCCGGAGAATCCCTATCTCGAAGCAGGGCTACGTCTCGACCCCCGGGTCACGCTCACCCGCGCCGACACCGTCTCCTCGGTGGATCCGGATCGCACCGATCTGCTCGTCGTCTCCGGCCCGGCACCCGCCGAGGTTCCGTCCCTCCCGGTTCTTTTCGCCGGAACGGGAGAGGCGGACTGGCTTCCCCCCCGGTTCGAAGGCGATCCGGAAGCTCCGGTCGTCCGCCTGAGCGTCGCTTCGGAAGACCACCCCCTGCTGCGCGACCTGGCGCTCGAGGATGCGGTTGCGCCCGCCGACGCGGCTTTCGACCTGGAAGGGGCCGCCTGGGAGTCGCTCCTCGGTGATGCCCGCTCCGGCCTGCTGGTGGCTTCCGATCAGCCCCGGCCGGCGCTCGCGTTCTCCTTTCCGGTTGCGCTCTCGAATCTTCCCCTGCTCCCCGATTTTCCGGTGCTTCTCTCCCGCGCTCTTGGCTGGCTCACCGACATCGAGGTGCGCCGCACCGGGCTCGGGCCGGTCCGGCTCGGGATGTCTTCGGGAGCGGTGTTCGACGACGACGGCAACGAGGTCGCCCTCCGTTCGCTCGGGACCACCCTGTCTTTCGACGCGAACGAGCCCTCGCTCTACTACGTGGCCGGCGGGGGTCGGGAGCTCGTGATCGCCGCCAGTCTGCTCGACCGGCAGGTCTCCGATCTGAACCAGTCGGCTTGGGCGGGCGATCCGCCGGCTCTTCCCGGCGACGGCGGTGTCCCCCGGCAGCCGATCTGGCCCTGGCTGCTCCTCGCCGCGCTGCTGCTCCTCGCGGGGGAATGGATCGCCTTCCACCGCCACGCGACGGTGTGAGCGTTCGCACCCGGATCGCCCCGTCGCCCACCGGGGATCCCCATGTGGGAACTGCGTACCAGGCGCTGCTCAACTACGCCTTCGCCCGCCGCAACGGGGGGGCATTCCTGCTTCGCATCGAAGACACCGACCGGGCCCGCTCGAAGGCCGCTTCGGAGGAAGCGATCCTTCGTGCCCTGAAATGGCTCGGCCTCGGCTGGGATGAGGGGCCGGACATCGGCGGAGCGTTCGGCCCCTACCGCCAGAGCGAGCGCGTCGCCCGGTACCGCGAAGTGGCCGGGCGACTCCTCGACGAGGGGCACGCGTACCAGGACCGGAGCCCCGGCCAGGACGGCTACGCCATCCGGCTCAGGACCCCGGAAGAGGGGCGGATCGCGCTCCCGGATCGTCTGCGTCCCGGCCTGACCAAGGACTGGGCTTCGGTGGACGACCCGGTGCTCCTGAAGTCGGACGGGTTCCCGACCTACCACCTCGCGAACGTGGTGGATGACCACCTGATGCAGATCAGCGATGTGATTCGTGGAGAGGAGTGGATCGCTTCGCTGCCGAAGCACCTGCTGCTCTACGAAGCTCTCGGGTGGGAGCCACCCCGCTTCTGGCACGTTCCGTTGCTCCGCAACAAGGACAAGAACCGGTCCAAGCTCAGCAAGCGGAAGAGCCCCACCTCGGTGGATTTCTATCGGGAGGCGGGCTTCCTGCCGGAGGCGCTTCTCAACTTCCTCGGGATGCTGATCTGGACCCGGGCCGAAGGCGAGGAGAAGTTCGATCTCGATGCCTTCGTCGCGGGGTTCGACCTGTCCTCCCTCTCGCTCGCCGGAGCGGTTTTCGACACCGAAAAGCTGGCCTGGCTGAACGGCCGCTACATCCGCGAGAACCACACTCCGGAAGAGCTCGCCGGAAGGCTCCGGGAATGGCGCTTCGACGAGCAGACTCTCGGCCGGATCGTCGCGCTGGCCCAGCCGCGGATGCGCTCGCTCGGCGATTTCGGCTTCCTGACTGCCTTCTTCTTCGCCGACGAGGTTCCACTCGACCCGGAAGCGCTCGCCGGCAACCGGGAGGCCGCCGAAGTGGCGGAATGGCTGCTGCTCGCCGAGTGGGCGCTTTCGGATCTCGACGAGTTCACCGAGGAGGCGATCAAGGAAGCGCTTCGCGACCTCGCAGGGAAGCTCGGAATCGGGCTCTCGAAGCTCACCCGGCCGCTCTATCTGGCGATCACCGGCGCTTCCTCTTCCACCCCGCTCTTCGGGTCCATGGTGGTCCTCGGAAGCGGGATGACCCGCGTGCGTCTGCGTCGCGCCCGATCCGCGCTCGGCGGGGTTCCCCGTCGCCGCGAGAAGGAACTCGAGTCTCAGCGGATGGTGTAGAGCGTGAGGTCCGAGACGTCCTTGACGAAGATCCGGTCGCCGCTCAGGGTGGGCTGGGTCCAGGTCTCGCCCTCTCCCACCTCGTAGCGCCGGACCTCTTCGAGTCCGGCCCGCGAAGCCTCGAAGATCACGAGCTCGGCATCGGTCTCGAGCGAGACGACGGCACCCCCGACACGGAGCATGGCCGCGTTCTCCGCCTGTCGGGGCGCGCTCTTCCAGAGCAGGTTCCCGTCATCGAGGTCCATGGCGACGTACTGCCCGCTGTTCCGGTGCGAGAGTCCGAACAGCACGCCCTCTCCCACCACCGGGTTCGCCATGTAGAGCGAGGCTTCCCTCGTGCTCCAGGCATCCTCGGTCGTCCAGCCGTCCCCGTCGCGCAGGACCCGGAACGCCGTCACCCCGGCAGAGCGGCCGGTCTGGATCACCATGTCCCGGTGACGGACCGGGGTCTGCGAAGTGGTGTCCGAGGGAGTGGTGAACGGGCGGCTCCAGAGGAGTTCCCCACTCTCGAAGGAAACACCCACCAGAAAGTTCTGGGTGAAGGTCACGACCTGCCCCGTGCCGTCGAAATCGAAGAGCATCGGAGAGCCGTAGGCGGGTCCGTCGCCGTCCCAGCTCCAGCGCGGCTCTCCGGTGGCCGCGTCGAAACCGGTCAGCGCCCCGTCGTCGTGCCCTCCCACATGCACCACCACGAGGCCCTCCCGGACCAGCGGGGACATGGAGGTGTGGTAGAGCGGCTCGACTCCGGTTCCCGGCACATGCCAGAGGCGCTCTCCGGTCGCTGCGTCCCACGCGGTCACCGAACCGGTCATCCCGTGCGCGTAGAGCCGCCCGTCCCGAAATGCCGGGGTGGACTTCGGCCCCGGTCCGTGGCTCGCGGTGGCCGGGCTCATCTCGAACTCGGCCGGGTAGGCGTTTCGCCAGAGCGTCGCTCCGGTTTGCGCGTCGAGCGCCAGCATGACCTCCTCGGTCCCCTGGCGGGCGAATTGATAGAGGACATCCCCCACCAGCAGCGGGGTGGCGTAGCCGAGGCCGACCTCCGCCGACCAGCGGAGAACCAGCTCTTCCGGCCACTCTTCGGGAATATCGAACCCGGCCACCACTCCGTCCCGATCCGCGCCCCGCCACTCGGGCCAGTCCTCGCCAACGACGGGCGCGACGGCGAAAAGCCCGGCAAGCGTCAAACAGATCGCGGAGGATGGTTTCATGGCATTTCTCCCGTTTTTCTTTCGGCCCGGATTCTGACATCAAATCGTGGTTCCGACCGGGCGCCGGACCGGATAGCATCTCCCCATGCGTCTTCTTCTCCGCTCCGCCGCGATGCTTCCGGCTCTTCTGCTCGTCGCGCCGCTCTTCGCCCAGCAGCCCGATGCCGGCTCGCCCCGCTTCGGGGTCTGGAAGCTGCGTTCGGACAACCCGCCGCCCTACAGCAACATCATGACCTACCGGCCGTGGAGCGACGGCGGGATGAGCATCACGGTGGCGACGACGAACCCCGAGGGCGAGAGCTCCGAGTGGGGCTACAACACCATGTTCGACGGGGTGTTCCGGACGGTGACCGGGCTCGAAGGCTCGGACACCGCGGTCGAGGTGGTGGATGAGCGCTCCACCCGCATCCTCAACCGCCGGGACGGACACGTCTATCAGGTCATCATCAACACTCTCAACGAGGCGGGCGACCGTATCGACAACGACTACATCCGGTTCGACGAGGAAGGGCGCGTCCTCCGGGTCACCCGCGCCACCTACGACCGGATCGAGGACTGATGATGAGCGAGCGAACCGTGGCGTGGCGCTACCACCGTCCTGGTTGAACGAGCTGCCAGCGAACGCAGGAGTTTCTTGCGGAACACGGGATCCAGGACGGAGAAGTCACGAACGCGAACCGGGATCCGGTCGTCGGTGCCGACTCGGTGGCGCTGCTCGAAGGGGTCGCGGAACTGGTTGTCGCCCGGGGGCGTCGGTTCGACTCCCACGACCTGAGCGGGGGCCTGCCGGCCGATCCGGAAGCGCTCCTGCTGGGCCGGTCCGGGAAACTGCGCGCCCCCACCATGCGGGTCGGAAACCGGTTGCTCGTCGGGTACAACAAGGAGATGTACGAGTCCGTCTTTGGAATCGCCGGATGACGATGGCTCGGTCCCGCGGACGCACCCGTCGGGTCGGGCTTCTTCGGGCTCTCGATCTCCGGATCCGGGTTCGGGCGCAGATGGGCCGCTGGTTGGTCCGCGCCATTTCGATGGGGGCTCCCGCGCCGGTGCTGGCCCGCCTGCTGCGCGCTGGTGCCGATCCGGGTGCGTGCGACTCCGAAGGGCACACCAGTCTGACCGCGGCGCTGCTCGCGAAGTGCGACAAGGGCGCTCTCGCCCTGCTGCTCGCCGCCGGTGCCGATCCGGGTGCGCCCCGCGGGGCGGAGTGGCCGCCGTTGCTCACCGCGGTCGCGATCGGCCTCGATGCGGACATCGTCGAGCTGCTGCTCGCCGCCGGTGCCAATCCACGGGCGGAGCAGCCCGGCGGCGCGGGTCCGCTTCACGTGCTGGTGGCGAGGGGGGAGCGCCGGGAGGATCCGGCGGAGGTTCCGCGCCAGATCCGGGTCGCCGAGGCTCTCCTCGCTGGCGGTGCCGATCCGGAGGCTCATGGGGAGGACCGGGTGACTCCTCTCCACTTCGTGGCTTCCCACGGGCCGCCGGAACTGGTCCCGGTTCTGGTCGCGGGGGGCGCGGACCCCGATTTTCCGGGCACCGGCGGTTTCACCGCGCTTCACGCCGCGGTTGGCCGAAGCCGCAGCGCTGTGGCGGAGGCGTTGCTCGCGGCGGGTGCGGACCCGAACGCCCGCACCGAGCGGGGCATCACGCCGGTTTACCTGTTACGCGAGGATGGCGATCCGGCGACGCTGCTGCGGATGCTGGTGGATGCCGGCGCGGATCTCGACGCGAGAAGCCGGGCCGGTGCCACGCCGCTCCATCACGCGGTGGCGGAGGCGGCTTCCGCCACCATCATCCGCCTGCTCCTCGAAGCGGGTGCCGACCCGTGTGTCGCGAGTCGCGGCGGCGTGACTCCGCTCCACCTCGCCGCGCACGAGGCGACCGATCCGGCGATCGTCACGGTACTGCTGGACTTCGGGGCCGACCCCGGTGCCCGGGATGTCCGGGGAGTCACACCCCGGGATCTCGCCCGCCACAACCGCGCCCTCGACGACTCCGAAGCGCTCGCGCTCCTCGAAATGAGCCCCCTGATCCACTGACCGGATAGAGCGGCGCGGGGTGGGCAGCCTTCTACGCGGCGCTGGCCGGTGGGGTGGGGCTTTCCCTTCGGGGCGTGAGGAACGGGACCGCGCCTTCGAGCCGGGCAACGCGTTCGGCTAGGGACTGGACCTCGCGGCGGATCGCCTGACGTTCGGCGCTGGCGGCGGCCAACCCGTCGCGAAGCTCGGTACGGAGTTCCGCGATTTCGGCGCGAAGTTCGGTACGGAGTTCCGCGATTTCGGCGCGAAGTTCGGTACGTACGCCGCCAATTTCGGCGCGCACATCGCGGATTTCGGCGCGCACGGAGCGGAGGCCGGTCAGCATGAGAGCCGCAAGACTCACCCCGACGGCGAGAATCGCGACCAGCGAGGCATCCATGCGGTGGACTCTACACGTTCTTCGGGTTGCGAGGGCCGCCGCGAGCCTCGACACGAGAATCCGGGCCGGTGCGGCTCCGCTCCACCACGCGGAGGCGGCTTCGGCCGCTGTCTATGCGGCGCTGGCTGGCGGAGCGGAGCTTTCCTTTCGGGGCGTGAGGAACGGGACCGCGCCTTCGAGCCGGGCAACGCGTTCGGCTAGGGACTGGACCTCGCGGCGGATCGCCTGACGTTCGGCGCTGGCGGCGGCCAACCCGTCGCGAAGCTCGGTACGGAGTTCCGCGATTTCGGCGCGAAGTTCGGTACGGAGTTCCGCGATTTCGGCGCGAAGTTCGGTACGGAGTTCCGCGATTTCGTCGCGAAGCTCGGTACGTACGCCGCCAATTTCGGCGCGAACATCACGGATTTCGGCGCGCACGGAGCGGAGGCCGGTCAGCATGAGAGCCGCAAGACTCACCCCGACGGCGAGAATCGCGACCAGCGAGGCATCCATGCGGTGGACTCTACACGTTCTTCGGGTTGCGAGGGCCGCCGCGAGCCTCGACACGAGAATCCAGGCCGGTGCGGCTCCGCTCCACCACGCGGAGGCGGCTTCGGCCGCTGTCTATGCGGCGCTGGCTGGCGGAGCGGAGCTTTCCCGGCGGGGCGTGAGGAACGGGACCGCGCCTTCGAGCCGGGCGACGCGTTCCGCGAGGGATTGGACATCATGACGGATCGCCTGGCGCTCGGCACTGGCGGCGGCCAACCCGTCGCGAAGTTCGGTACGGAGTTCTGCGATTTCGGCGCGAAGCTCGGTGCGTACGCCGCCAATTTCGGCGCGCACATCGCGGATTTCGGCGCGAACATCACGGATTTCGGCGCGCACGGAGCGGAGGCCGGTCAGCATGAGAGCCGCAAGACTCACCCCGACGGCGAGGGTCGCGACCAGCGAGGCATCCATGTGGTGGACCCTACACCTTCGCCGGGGTCGGGAAGGCTAAGCTAGCTCCCGGGAGGAGTCCCCATGAGAAAAACCCTGTTCGCGCTTGCCGCACTGCTCGTGCCGTTCGGTGCCCTGGCCCAGGAAACCGCCGGGGAGGGCCGGCTCGTCGCTTCCCACATCCTCGATTGGGAGCGGGTTTCGGGCCCGGCCATCTCCCCGGACGGAGCCTCGGTCCTCTACACCCGCAGCCACGTGGACCAGCAGCGGGACCGGTGGGCTTCCGAGCTCTGGATCGTGAACGCGGACGGCGGGAACCACCGCTTCCTCGTCGAGGGTTCGTCGCCGGCCTGGTCTCCGGACGGCTCCCGCATCGCCTTCCTCGCCGAGGACGGGGATGGCAAGCCGCAGATCTTCGTCCGCTGGATGGATGCCGAGGGAGCGGTTTCTCCGGTCACCCGCAGCGGGCCTGCTCCCCGGGACATCCACTGGTCGCCGGATTCCTCGAGGATCGCCTTCACCCGGATGGTCCCCCACCCGGAGACCTGGGATCTGCCTTCGCTGCCCGCGCCGCCGCCCGGTGCCGAGTGGACCAGACCGCCCCGCATCGTCCGCAAGATGCACTTCCGCCAGGACCGGGTCGGCTTCCTCGAAGAGGGTTACCGCCATCTCTTCGTCGTTCCGGCGGACGGCGGCGCGCCCCGTCAACTCACCGAGGGCGAGTGGCACGTCGGCTCCCGGGGAGCGGTGGGGCTCGACTACGGTGCCGGAATCGACTGGATGCCTGACGGGAGCGGCCTCGTCTTCGACGCTTCGCGGGCCGAGGATGCCGATCTCCGGTACCGCGAGTCCCACATCCACTTCGTGGACCTCGAAACCGGCGCGATCCGCCAGATCACGAGCGAGCGTGGCCCGTGGGCCGGGCCGGTGGTTTCGCCGGACGGGGAACACATCGCCTTCGGCGGCTACGACTGGACGGCCCAGACCTACCGGGTGACCGACCTTCAGGTGATCGGGTTCGACGGCTCGGACATGCGCTCGCTGACCACGAGCCTCGACCGGGACGTGGCGAACCCGTTCTGGGACGACGAGGGAGAAGCCGTCTATTTCACCGCCGACGACCGCGGCTCCCGCAACCTGCATCGCGCGTCGCTCGCCGGCGAGACCAGCCCGGTCACCGAGGGCATCCAGATGCTCTCGGTCGCCTCCGTCTCCCAGAACGGGATGGCGGCGGGGGTTCGCTCGTCCTCGCAGGAACCGGCCGACGTGGTGGTTTTCCCGCTTGACAGTCCCGGCCGCTTACGGCAGGTCACCCGGGTGAACGACGACGCGCTCGCCGGAGTCGAGCTCGGAGACGTCGAGGAGATCTGGTACGACTCGACCGGCGGTGCCCGGGTTCAGGGATGGGTCGTGAGGCCTCCCGACTTCGACCCCTCGCGCACCTGGCCACTCGTCCTCTACATCCACGGCGGCCCGCACGCGATGTACAACGTGGGCTTCAACAACTCCTTCCAGAACCTCGCGGCCAACGGGTATCTGGTGCTCTACACCAACCCCCGCGGGAGCACCGGGTACGGGACCGATTTCGGGAACGCCATCGACAACGGATACCCGAGCGTGGACTACGACGACCTGATGGCCGGCGTGGATGCGCTCGTGGCCGAGGGGTCGGTGGACACGTCCCGGATGTACGTGACCGGCTGCAGCGGCGGCGGGGTGCTCTCGTCGTGGGTCATCGGGCAGACCGACCGTTTCGCGGCCGCCGCGGTGCGTTGTCCGGTGGTCAACTGGATGAGCTTCGCCGGAACCGCCGACATCGTGCGCTGGGGCTACAACCGCTACCACGGCTACCCCTGGGACAACCCGGAGAAATACCTCGAGCACTCGCCGCTCATGCTGGTCGGGAACGTCACTACCCCGACGCTTTTGATGACCGGCGAACTGGATCTGCGTACCCCGATGAGCCAGACCGAGGAGTACTACCAGGCGCTCAAGGCGACAGGCGTTCCGACCGCGCTGGTCCGCTTCCATCGTGAATACCACGGCACGAGCTCCCAGCCCTCGAATTTCATCCGCACCCAGCTCTACCTGCTGGACTGGTTCTCGCGCTACACCCGCGACCCGGCGGAGGAGACCGAGCAGTGACCTTGAACCTGCGCCTCGTCCTGTTGTTGCTCATGGCGGCGGCTTCCGGCTACGCACTCGGGAATCTCCCGGCCCAAGAGGAGCTCCCCGCCACCTGGAGGAGCGCGTCCGGAACCGAGATCCGCCTGCTTCTCTCGGAAGCGAATCTCGGGGGCAGCGAACTGGAAATCGGCGAGATCACCTTCCCGCCGGGGACGAACTCCGGCGACCATCTCCACGGCGCGACCGAGGTGTTCTATGTTCTCGAAGGCGAGCTCGAGCACGTGGTGGACGGTGTCTCCGAGACCCTGGGTCCGGGGGATCTCGGCTTCGTGCGGCCCCCGTCCGAGGTGAACCACATCACGCCGGCCGGCGGGCCGCCTACCCGGGCGCTCGTGATCTGGGCACCGGGCGGGGAAGGGAGCCGCATCGTGAGCGGCTGGGAGCGCGTTCGCTGATCGCCATGGAAACCCCGCGGGTGGTCTCGCTGATCGGGAGCGCCACCGAGATCGTGAGTGCGCTCGGCATGGAGGGTTGCCTCGTGGGGCGTTCCCACGAGTGCGATTTTCCCCCTTCGGTCCGGCATCTGCCCGCCTGTTCGACTTCCAAGGTGGATCCCGGGGCCCCGAGCCGCGCGATCGACAGCCAGGTCCGGGAGATCGTCAGCGAGGCGCTTTCGGTCTATCGGGTGGACGGGAGCCTGCTGAACCGGCTCGCCCCCACCGTGATCGTCACCCAGACCCAGTGCGAGGTCTGCGCGGTGAGCCTCCGGGATGTCGAGGAAGCGGTGCTCGAGGTGGTGAGCTCCCGGCCCCGGATCGTTTCGCTTGCTCCGAGGCGGCTCGAAGACGTGCTGCGTGACATCGGGACGGTGGCGGAAGCGCTCGGCGTTCCGGATCGCGGCCGTCGCCTGGTCGGGGAGATGACCTCCCGGCTGGACGCGCTCCGCGCCCGGTCGCAGGAGGTCGGCGAGCGTCCCCGCATCGCCTGTATCGAATGGATCGACCCGCTCATGCATGCCGAAAACTGGGTTCCGGAGCTCGTTTCCGCCGCCGGCGGAGTCATCATGGCGGGAGAGCCGGGCCGCCATTCCGGATATTTCGAGTTCGAGGAGCTGGTCGAGAGCGATCCCGAAGTCATCGCGGTGATGCCCTGCGGATTCGACATCGCCCGCGCGGGCGAGGAAATGCCGGCGCTCGTCTCGCGGCCGGGCTGGAAAGACTTGAAGGCGGTCCGGAGCGGCCGGGTGTTCCTCACCGACGGAAACCAGTACTTCAACCGGCCCGGCCCCCGGCTGGTCGAGTCCGCGGAAATCCTCGCCGAGCTGCTCCATCCGGAGGTTTTCGACTTCGGACATCGCGGATCGGGCTGGGTTCCGTGGAGCTGACCGGTTCTTCCCGCGCCGGGCTCTGCGCCCGCTGCCGCCACGCGCGGGTGATCGCGTCGCGGAACGCGCGCTTCCTGCGCTGCGATCTCTCCTTCGCCGACCCGCGTTTTCCGCGCTACCCCCGCCTCCCGGTTCGATCCTGCATGGGATTCGAGACCCGGAAGTAGCCGGGGCTACCCTTCCGCTCCGTCATGCCGGGCCCGCCATCAACCAGACCGCCGCTCCCGGCCGCCGGGATGCGGGGGCGACGGCGCTTCACCCTGCTGACCGCCGCCGCAACGCTGCTGCTGATGGGCTGGGGCGCTTTCGTCACCAGCATAGGTGCCGGGCTCGCGGTTCCGGACTGGCCCTCGTCCTACTCCTCCTACGATCCCTTCAACCCGTGGCCGGGCTGGTGGCGGGTCACGCCGCTGCTCGCCGAGCACGGCCACCGGCTGCTCGGGATGCTGGTCGGAGCGCTCACCGTGGCGCTCGCCGTCTGGACCGCTTTCGTCGAGCCGCGCCGCTGGCTCCGGTGGCTCGCGGCCGGCGCGGTGGCGCTCGTCTCCTTCCAGGGGCTGCTCGGCGGGCTCCGGGTCGTCTGGCTGTCTCTCGATATCGCCGTCGTCCACGCGGCGGTGGCGCAGCTCTTTCTCAGCCTGATCGTCGCGATGGCGCTCTTCACGTCGCGCTCGTGGATCGAGATCACCCCCTTCCGGCCGTTTCCGGCGCATCTTCCCCGGCTCGCGCTTCTCGCGGTTTCCGCGATCTACATCCAGATCCTGCTCGGCGCGCTGCTCCGCCATCCCGGGACCGGCATCCATCCGGTTCTGGTGGGCATCCACATCGGCGGAGCGGCGGTGGTGGCCCTGGCCGTTCTGACGCTGTTCCGCCGTGTCCCGCGGGGAACTCCCATCCTGCATCCGGCGGCGAAAGCGCTCGCCCTGCTCGTCGGGATCCAGTTGCTGCTCGGACTCACCGCCTATTTCGTCACCCTCGACGAAGCGGGGATGCTCCAGCCGAGCAACCTCCAGGTCGCGGTGAACACGTCGCACACCATTCTCGGTGCGGTGGTCATGGCCACCGGAGTGCTCGCCGCCCTCGCCGCGGCCCGGCTCGGCCGCGCCTGATCCCTACCTCGGGAAGCCGAGGCGCCAGGCGGCGGATATCCGGAAGCTGCGTCCCGGCTGCGGAACCACCGCCGGGTGGATCGCGAAGTAGCTGTCGGTCAGGTTGTTCAGCGCGATCGTCCAGTCCGCTCCCCGGAGCGGTCCGCTCTCCGGCCGGAAGCGGGCGAACACGTCGAAGACCCGGTATCCCTCGGTGGGCTCCACCTGATCCGGAACTTCGCTCCGCGCCGCCGCGACGCTCGCCCTGCCGCCGATCTCGAGCGAGAGCGAGGGAATCTTTCCGGAGAGCAGCAGGTGCGCGGCGCTTGCCGGGGCGCTCGCGAGCGCGATGCCCGAATCCCGGTTCCCGGTGTCGAGAAGCGCGCCGCTCAGGCGCAGCCGGAACCGCGGGCGATCGACCTGCGCGACCGCTTCGCACCCCCGGAGCCGGGCGGCGACCGACCGGTTCACCGTGGAGCCGTAAAGCACCGATTCGCCTCCCGCCGGCCCGATGATCGCCGGCAGGGATGGATCCACGAGCGTCACCACCTGATCCACATAGCCATCCACTTCGGACCGGAAGCAGGTGGTCTCCCCGAAGAAGCTGTTCCAGCCGCCCCGCAGACCCGCCTCCTGGGAAGCGCCGCGCTCGGCGGGGAGGTCCGGCGAAGGCTGGAGCAGGTTGATGACCTGGATTCGGGAGGCGATGGGAATCTGGAAGTGCACCCCGTCGGCGTACAGCTCGTTCAGGCTCGGAATCCGGAAGGCCCGGGACGCGCCGACCCACGCGTAGGCCGAGTTGCCGAAACGGACCCCGGCGGAAGCCTGCGGCGAGAAACGGCTTTCCTCGCGGGTCTCGAAGCGGTCCGATCGGATCCGGGCCCCGTCCCGCCGGATGCTGGCGGTCAGGTCGAAGCGATCCCGGATTTCGGCCTTCGCGTAGATCCAGCCGGCGGCGTAGGAGAACTCGGCATCCGGGAACTGGAGCCGCGGCTCGCCGTTCCGGGTTCCGGTCTGCTCGTCGCGGTAGGCCTCGATTCCGGTCCCGACCCGGAGCCGGAGGGAATCGCTCCACCGGAAGCGGGCCGTGTTGTGCGCCTCGAAGCCGAGCGTCTCGAAACCGGTCGTGTCGGCCCGGTACTCGGCGATCATGTCCTCGGTGGCCTGAAGGGCGTTGCTGTAGGCCACCACGTTCAGGTCGAGCAGATCCGAACCGGGCGAGCGCGTCTCGAAGCGGGCGCGGAAGCCATCCCAGCGGGTATCCCGGAAGACGAGATTCCCGGTCAGCGCGTTGGCGTTGATCGGCTCCGCGCCGTCGCTCGCGAACCGCTGGAAGGAAACCTCGAGCCGGGTGGCGAGCCCCGGGTTCCAGCCGAGCTTCAGGAGGCCGTTTCGAAGATCGTCTTCGGTGTTCGGAATCGGGGTCCCGTTTCCATCCCGGATCGCCTGCCGGGTGCCTCCGAGAGTGACACTCGCGAGCCCATCCACCCGGCGGTTCGCTCCGAATGCGGAAAAGGATTGCGAGAGGTCGCTGCCGTTGCTCTGGTAGCCCAGCCGGTACCGGCCGCCCCACGACTGTCCGGCATCGAGGAGGTCGCGGGCGCTGCGGGTGGTGAGCGCCACCACGCCGCCGAGCGCGCCGCTTCCGTAGAGAGCGGAGCCTGCGCCTCGCACCACCTCGATCCGCTGGAGAAGGTCCGGGTCCACGAAGAAGCGGCCGGCGTGGACACCGTTGAAATTCTGGCGGCCCCCGTCCTGGCGGATGATCACCTGTTCGTCCGCGAAGCCGCGGATGTTGGGCTCTTCGGTGATGCGGCGGGAGTTGCCCTGGACGCGGACGCCGGGAAGACCGTCGAGAACATCGGCGAAGCCCCGGCCGGCTTCGGCCGCGATCTCGTCCGCGGTGCGAATCGCGATCCCCGCCGGGGTGGTCAGAAGCGGTGTCTCTTCGCGGGCGGCGGTCACCACCACAGTCTCGGTGATCCGCTCCGGGGCGGAGTCCGTGGCTTCGGTCTGGTCGGTTTCCGGCTCCGTCTCCTGCTGCGTCCGCTCTTCGCCCGCAGCCGGAGCGGCGAAGCCGAGGGCCAGCAGCCAGACAGCCCATCCGCGACGCATCATGAAAACCGGTTTCGATGGTAGCTGTTCGAGGCCTGTATCGGGGTCAGTACCCCAGGGCGACGCCGTCCTTGCGGAGGTCGGTGCCGCCGACGAGAACTCCTCGTTCCCAATCGATCCAGATCGCCTGATAGCCGCCGTAGGCACCGAACCGGGTGACCACCTGGTGCCCCATCCGGGTCAGCGCCTGTCGCGCATCGGCATCCACTCCCGACTCGAGCCCCACCCCGCCGGAAGTGTGGCGGAAGCGCGCCATCTCGCCCGCCTGCTGCGGGTTCATGCCGAAATCGATGAGGTTCAGGAGCACCTGGGCGTGTCCTTGCGGCTGCATGTCGCCGCCCATCACTCCGTAGGTGAAGACCGGCCGGCCGTCACGGAACACCATGCCCGGCATGTTGGTGTGGAGCGCCCGCTTGCCCGGCGCGAGTTCGTTCGGGTGGCCTTCTTCGAGCGAAAATCCGGTTCCCCGGTTCTGGAGAGCGATCCCGGTTCCGGGCGCGACGAGTCCCGATCCGAAGCTCCCGAACAGCGAGTAGATCAGCGAGATGGCGTTCCGGTCCTCGTCCACCACGGTCAGATAGACGGTGTCCCCGTCGTCGGTCAGCCCCGGAGCGAATTCCCGCCCGGCGCGTTCGGGGTCGATTTCGGCCCGCCGCCGGGCGGCGTATTCCTTGGAGATGAGCTCGGAAAGCGGAGCGCGCATGTGCTCCGGGTCGGCGAGGTAGGCATCCCGGTCGGCGAAGGCGAGTTTCTTGGCTTCGATCAGGTGGTGGAGGTAGGCGGCGGAGTTGTGGCCGAGGCTCTTCAGGTCGAATCCTTCGAGGATGTTCAGCATCAGGAGCCCGACGAATCCCTGCGAATTCGGCGGGATCTGGAACACCTCGTAGCCCCGGTAGGTCGAGCGGATCGGGTCCACCCACTCCGAGTCGTGCGCGGCGAGATCCGCTCGGGTCACGAACCCGCCGGTCTCCTCCATGAGATCGTGGATCGCATCGGCGATGTCTCCCCGGTAGAAGGCCTCGGTTCCTTCGGCGGCGATCTTTCTCAGGGTGCGGGCGAAGTCGGGGGAGCGGAATACCTCGCCGTGCTCCGGTGCCCGCTTCCCGTCCACCAGATACGTGTTCGCTCCGGTCTCGTGGCGGGAGAGGTGGTTCTCCGCCGCCTTCCACTGGCCGGCGATGATCTCGGAAACCGGGAAGCCGTTCTCCGCGTGACCGATCGCCGGTTCGAGCAACTCGCCGAGCGGCCTCGTGCCGAACCGGCTCACGAGTTCGTCCCAGCCGTCGAGAGCTCCCGGAACGGTCACCACGAGCGGCCCGTATCCGGGCATCCGGGTCAGGCCGTCCTCGCGCAGTTTCGCGGCATCGGCCCGTGATCCGGCGCGCCCGGTGGCGTTCAGGCCGTGGAGCGTTCCCGTTGCGGATTCGTAGTAGAGGGCGAACAGATCGCCGCCGATCCCGCACATCATCGGCTCGACCACGCTCAGGACAGCGGCCGCGGCGATCGCGGCATCCACCGCGTTGCCGCCATCCCGGAGCACGGCGATCCCGGCGGCGGTGGCGAGTGGCTGGCTGGTCGCGACCATGCCGTTTCGGGCGAGCACCGGAGAGCGGCCGAGTGCGGCGTGATCGGCGGGGCGGTCGCCGCGCTGCAAGCCCAAAGCGGGTGCCACCACCATCAGGAGGAGGAGAAATATCTTCCGGGTTCGCACACGCTGCCTCGCTTCGCGGGAGTGTAGGGTTTCAGCCGGTCTTGCCGCGGCGAACCAGCCGCGCCCAGGAATCCCGGAGCGGGACCGTGCGGTTCAGGACCGGATGCTCCCGGTGGTGGTCCTTTTCATCCGCCACGAAGTAGCCGATGCGTTCGAGCTGCAAGGGGTCTCCGGGGGCGAGATCCCGGATGGAGGGCTCCCCCATCGCGTTCGGGACCACCCGTGCCGATTCCGGGTTCAGGTCGTCCATGAAATCACCGTCCGCGCCGGGATGTTCGGCGGTGAAGAGCCGGTCGTAGAGCCTCGCCTCCACCGGAACCGCGTGAGGGGCCGAAACCCAGTGGATCGTTCCGCGCACCCGCCGGCCGTCGGCGGGATCCCCCCCGCGGCTCGCCGGATCGAGTTTCGCGCGGACGGCGGTCACCTCCCCGTTCGCGTCCTTCTCGACACCGGTGCAGGTCACGAGGTAGGCGTAGCGGAGCCGGACTTCCCGCCCCGGTGCCAGCCGGTGGAACCGCCGCGGTGGATCTTCCATGAAGTCGGCGCGTTCGATGAAAAGCTCCCGCGAGAAGGGAACCGGCCGGGCTCCGGCATCCGGATCTTCCGGGTTGTTGACCGCGGGCAGCGTCTCCTCCACCCCCTCCGGAAGGTTCTCGATGATCAGCCGCAACGGATCGAGTACGCCCATCCGCCGCGGCGCGGTGCGGTTCCGTTCCTCGCGCACCGCGTGTTCGAGCAGCGCCACGTCCACGACGCTCTCGCGCTTCGCGAGCCCGATCCGCTCGCAGAACGCCCGGATGGCCGCGGGCGGATAGCCGCGCCGTCGCATCCCGGCGAGGGTCGGCATCCGGGGGTCGTCCCAGCCGGAGACGCGGCCCGATTCCACCAGCCGGAGCAGCCTCCGCTTGCTGAGCACCGTGTAGCTGAGATTCAGGCGGGCGAACTCGATCTGTCGCGGGGTGAAGGACGCTTCCGCCTCCCGCACGCACCAGTCGTAGAGCGGCCGGTGGGCCTCGAACTCGAGGGTGCAGAGCGAGTGGGTGATGCCTTCGATGGCGTCGGAGAGCGCGTGGGCGAAGTCGTAGAGCGGGTAGATGCACCAGGCGTCGCCGGTGCGGTGGTGGGTGGCCTTCCGGATCCGGTAGAGGGCGGGGTCCCGCAGGTTCATGTTGGGGGAGGCCATGTCGAGCCGGGCCCGCAGCGCGTGGCTTCCGTCAGGGAATTCGCCCGCCCGCATCCGCCGGAAGAGATCCAGGTTCTCTTCGGGGGAGCGATCCCGGTAGGGGCTTTCGACCCCCGGAACTCCGGGTGTCCCGCGGGTTTCGCGGACTTCTTCCGGGCTGCGGCTTTCCACGTACGCCTTGCCCTTCCTGATCAGGACCTCGGCGAATGCATGGAGCTGCTCGAAGTAATCGGAGGCGTAGCGCGGTGCCCCGTTCGGCTCGTAGCCGAGCCACCTCACGTCGCGGGCGATCGCTTCCACGTAGAGGGAGTCCTCCTTCTCCGGGTTGGTGTCGTCGTAACGGAGGTTGCAGGTTCCTCCGTTTTCCGCGGCGACCCCGAAGTTGAGGACGATGGACTTGGCGTGGCCGATATGGAGGAAGCCGTTCGGCTCGGGAGGAAAGCGGGTCGCGACCCGGCCGTCGTGCTTCCCGGAGGCCTGGTCGGCCGCGATGATGTCCCGGATGAAGTCGGGAGCGCTCCCGGTCACGGGTGAAGGGGATTCCTGCTCGGCTCGGGACACAGGGCATTGTAGGGCAGCGCGGGGAGGGTTCGGACGCTTGGGGCGGCCGCGGACCCAGGTCGGATGACTTGAATCCAAAACCATGTGAAAAATACAATTCGATGCTATAGATACATGGAATACATCGCCCGAAGGCGGACCGGGGAGATTCGTTCCGCGCTCGACCGGCAGGCGGTGGTGGCACTGCTCGGCCCCCGCCAGTCCGGCAAGACCACGCTCGCCCGACGGATCGCGCAGGAACGGGAAGCGGTGCTTCTCGACCTCGAGCTCTCGGAGGATCGGCGACGGCTGGATGATGTGGCCGGCTTCGTCCGGGCGAACGAGGACCGGCTGGTGGTGCTGGACGAGATCCACCGTGCGCCGGAGTTGTTTCCGGAGCTCCGCGGCCTCATCGACGAAGGGCGGCGGAAGGGGAAGGGGACTGGCCGGTTCCTCGTTCTCGGGTCGGCTTCGGCGGCGCTGCTGCGTCAGTCGGAGAGCCTCACGGGGAGGATCGCGTACCTCGACCTCGGGCCCCTGGATGTTCTCGAAGTGGAACCCGGGCCGGGGGTTCTCGAGCGGCTCTGGGTACGTGGCGGGTTGCCACCCAGCTTTCTCGCCGGGAGCGAGGGAGAGAGCCTCCGCTTCCGGCGCGACCTGATTCGCGCCTACCTCGAACGCGATTTCTCCCAGTTCCGGCCGCGCGCGCCGGCCCTGCTGCTCGAACGGCTCTGGACGATGCTGGCCCACGGCCAGGGCGGGATGCTGCAGGTTGCCCGGCTCGCCGGGAACCTGACGGTCCACGCGAGGACACTCGGGGCGTATCTCGATCTACTCGAAGGGATGCTGCTCGTGCGCCGGTTGCGTCCCCGCCATGCGAACGTGAAAAAGCGGCTGGTGCGCGCGCCGAAGGTCTATATCCGCGACAGCGGCCTCACCCACGCACTGCTCGGACTCGCCGATTTCCACGCGCTCGCCGCCCACCCGGTGGTGGGGATGAGCTGGGAAGGGTTCGTGATCGAGACGCTGGCCGGCATCGCGCCGTGGCCCGCTTTGGCATCGTTCTACCGGACGGCGAACGGGGCCGAAGTGGACCTCGTGCTCGATCTTCCCGGTCGAAGCCGCCCGTGGGCCATCGAGATCAAGCGGGGATCCGCTCCCCGGGCATCGCGAGGGTTCCGGGTTGCGTGCTCCGACCTCGATGCCGAGCGGGCGTTCGTGGTCCACGGCGGCGAGCATCGGTATCCGATGGGCGACGGGGTGGAAGCCATCGGCCTCCGGGAGATGGCGGCGCTGCTCGGGGCCTCGTGTATCGTCCGGTGATGCGCGACCCGTCCCGCCGGCGCCTGATCCAGGGCGGAGCGGCGGCCCTCGCTGCGCTCGGGGGGATCCCGGCCGGTTCCCTCCTTCGGCCAGAGCCCTCGCCGTCCGCTCGCCGCGCCGGGCCCGATGATCCCGCCGAGTCCGGCGATCCTGCTCTCGGTGAACGGCCGGCCCGGCGATCCGGACGAGCTCTCGGTGCTGTGGACGTTCGTCGTGAACGGCGACCCGCCCCAGATCGGGGTCAGCGCCGGGTTCGAGCATCAGGCGCGGGAGCTCCTCGAACTCCACGACGAGTTCGTCCTCAACGTTCCGGTAGCTTCGATGGTCGGGTCTTTCGACACGGTGGACATGAATTCGAGCCGGGTGGCCGACAAGTTCGAGCTCGCGGGACTAACCCGGGGCGCGGCGATGGCAGTGGACGCGCCGACGGTTGCGGAGTCGCCGATCCACTGCGAATGCCGCAGGATCGCCTCCCTCGAGGTGCCGCCGGTGCGGAAGCTCTTCCTCGCCGAGGTGGTGGCGACGACCGCCGTTCCCTCCGCAGTGGACGATGGCGGCCGCCTGATCGTGCCGGCCGTGGACTTCTTCGGGATGACCGCGGGAAGCGGCGAGCACTACACGATGGGCCGCCGCGTCGGGAATATCGGGATGACGGTCGGCCGCACCGACATCAAGTACTGACCGTTCTCACGCGGGCTCCCCCGCCCGGCGGACAAGCGGATCGGCAGAGAAGAAGCCGATGGTCTTCCACGAACAGAGCAGCAGCGCGCCGGCGAAGAAGGTCATGGCGAGGCCCGGCATCCAGACCGCGCCCGTCGCGACCCAGAGCGGGAGCACGGTGAGGATCACGATTTCGACCGACGCGATCAGGAGATAAGCCACGCCGTAGTCGTCGAGCGTGCCGGACCGCAGCTTGGGGTCCACCACCCGGAGGAGGGCGACTCCCATCCCGACCACCCCGGTTGCGTAGCCGAAGGTGAAGAGACCCCGCTCGAACCAGTAGTTGTGGAAGGTCCGCCGGGCGAACCACCAGGTGATGAAGACCGCGTGGGTGAATCCGAACAGGGACATCACGAGAATCGGCGCGGCGTAGGCGGCGACCGTGGAGAGCGGGATCGAGGCCACCCCGAAGGCCACGAGGTAGTCCGAGATCGAGGAGCCGAGGCGGGACATCGCGCCCCGATCCACGTGCTGGCCCGCACCCAGCCGGTTGAGCAGTCCCTGAAGCAGCGCGCCGCACACGACCGCGAGCCCGAAGAGCGGCGTGGCGCTGAAGACACCGCCCGCCGTCAGCAGCGCGCCCTTCACGAGGTGGGCCGCGCCGTAGGCGACCAGGACGAGCCCGAAGTGCCACGAAAGGGTGTCGAGCGCCAGCGGGCTCACCGTCTCCTTCACCGTGCTCCGGGCGTTCCCCGGCGCGATCAGCCCCTGCCGCTGGTCTTCGGGGAGCTCCTTCGGGCTCGCGACGAGGCGGGTCCAACCCGCCCGGGTGGCGAGGTTGATCGCGGCGACACCGCCGAACACCGAGGCGAGCAGGCCGATGGTGGCGAAGGTGAATCCGATCGCGAGCGCATCCGGGTAGCCCTGTTCCACCAGAATCGCGCCGATGGCGGTGGATGTGCCGTGGCCGCCGATGAAACCGCCGGGAAGCATCAGGGCGAACGGGCCGTCCACCTCCGGGAACAGCGGGATCACCACCGCGCCCGCGAAGAGGAGGGCCACGCCGAACTGCCCCGCCCACGCCGAGAGGTTGTAGAAGAAGGTGTCCCCGACATCGCGCAGCATCTTCCGAAGGCGCGGCGCTTCGGGGCGATGGCCCATGAACAGGGTGCCGAAGAGCAGCACGATCAGCTCGCCCGGATACCGCGCCATGACCGGCGTGCCCGCCTCGTCCCGCGCGAACGGGAGGAGATCGAGAGCGCCGGGGCCGAGGGCGAGTCCGATCAGTCCCGCGAGGATCGGGGTCGGCAGGAACAGCGCCTGGAGAACCCCCACCCGGCTGCGGAGGAGGTGGGCGAACGCCAGCAGCCCGGAGATCAGGGCGAAGTCGAGGAGCAGTTCCGGCAAGGGCAACGTACCGGGATGGCTCCCGGCGCAGGCTCACTGTACCGGAACGGCCGGGTTTGATCCTGCCCGTCTCTCCGGCCGGATCGCAATGTTCGTCTCGCCGGGGTTTTCCCCATTTTGGGCCCCTTGCGCACGGAACTTCCGTGAGGCCCGAATCGGCGCTGGGGAGGCGCTACCCCACCCGGACGCGCGCTCCTATACTGCGACGCATGATGCCCGGAGCGAAGACGTGAGCGGCGTGGCGGCCCCGAGCCGGATCAGGAAACGGGCAGATCCGCTCACGATCGAAGAGAGTTTCCTGCTCGCCTTGCTGGCGATAATGATCATGGGCGGGGCGCTCTTCCTTTTCCAACTGTCTGAGATGCGGCTCGATATCCGGGAAGTACGCGAAGACATCAGCGGACTCCGGGTCGTGATGCGTCAGGAATTCGGAGCGCTTTCGGACCGGCGCGAGCGCATCGAGGCGGTCCTCGCCGATCGTCTGCCAGCGCGCCCCGCCGAGTCTAGCCCCCGAAGCCAGCCCCGCCGAATTCTGAGATGAAGGCCACCGCTCCCCGAACGAGAGTCGGCAGGCCACTGGCGCTTTTCGGGATTCGGTGTCCCACCGGAGCAATATCGGAGCCAGCTGCGCCCACGGCTGGAGGCGCGCTGCCAGTGTGCCGTTTGCGGTTTCGTAGTAAGCTGTAATCACGTTCGTGACGCGTAGCTTTGGTCAGCCGATTCCCGTGAACGGCGAGGTCCTGTTTCGACGAGCGCTTCAAGAGGAGCCTGATCCGTGGCAACTGGATCTGGCATCCAGGGCTTGGCCTCGTGTTCTAGTCGCCCCGACAGGCTCCGGGAAGACGGCTGCGGTGACACTGGGGTGGGCTGCACATCGCTTGCGAAATCCGAACGAGACACCTCGTCGTTTGATCTGGTGCTTCCCGATGCGGACCCTCGTCGAGCAGACGGCGGAAGTGGTCCGCTGTTGGTTCAAGAGGCTCGCAGTTGAGGAGGAGGGGACGGGTCATATCCCGCGACCCGAAGATGTGCATGTGCTTATGGGAGGTGAGACCAGGAGAGATTGGTTGGAATCACCCGAGCGTCCCGCGATCCTCATCGGTACTCAGGACATGCTGTTGAGCCGGGCGTTGATGCGGGGCTACGCCTCGTCACGAGCGATCTGGCCCATGGAGTTCGCGCTGCTGCATGAGGATGCGCAATGGGTGTTCGATGAGGTTCAGCTCATGGGTGCGGGCCGCCCGACTTCGGCGCAACTTGAGGCGTTCCGTCGGGAGGACGAGATCGCAAGGCTCCGGAACGGCCGCTCGACGGGAATAAAAGCGCGCAGTCTCTGGATTTCGGCGACCCTGGATCCCGAGTGGCTCGCCACCGTGGATCACCCCGCACCAGCCAAGGAGGAAGTGTTACGGGTCACTCCTCTTGTCGGAGGGAACAGCCGGTTAGAGCAGCTAGCGAATGCGCCCAAGCGTCTCTGCCGTTCGCCTGTTGCTCCAGCATCAGTGAAACAAGCAGATCTTCACGACTACGTCGGCAAGCTCGCGAGGGAGATTCTGGATTCCCACCGAACTGGCCAGATGACTCTGGCAATCGTCAACCGAGTGGACCGGGCGCAGTTGCTACACGGCGCAATCGAAAAGGCGCTCGTCGGAAAATCGGAGCCGGCACTTGCTCTCATTCATTCCCGCTTCCGCTCCGCTGATCGCGCCCGACAGATGCGGGTTGTCAAAGGTGGGATGAACAACTCGCCAGACCGAATCGTCGTGGCTACCCAGGCGGTTGAGGCCGGTGTGGACATATCGGCTGCGATCCTGTTTACCGAACTGGCACCCTGGTCCTCTCTGGTACAGCGTTTCGGCCGCGCCAATCGCTACGCGGAGGTGCCTTGCGGTGCCGAAGTGCGCTGGATCGACCTGGCGTCTGCTGGCACCCCGGACGACAGCACCGCTGCAGCTTTGGCAATTCCCTACAAGGCCGCGGAGCTGGAGGATGCGCGTAATCAGCTCGCCAAGTTGTGTGATGTAGCGCCCGCCCACCTCTCACCGCCCGACACCATCGACCCGCCACGCGTCGTGATCCGACGAAAAGATCTTGATGACCTCTTCGACACGGACCCGGATATGACGGGCTTTGACGTGGATATTTCCCCGTATGTGCGTGGTGCTGAGGACACCGACATCCGGGTTTTCTGGCGGTCTTTATCGGATGCCGGAGATGATCCGCCGAGCCCCTTTCCTGAAGAGTTGTGCGCCGTCTCGCTGCGCGTCGCACGATCCTGGATCAGGAAATTGCGCGGTAAGGGTCTCCTCTTTCGGCGCGACCCACAGTGGCGGCGCGGCAGCCCGCAGACAGGAAAGGCCCCACCTGGATGGACACCTCTCGAGGACAACCTCTGGCCGGGTCTCGTGGTTCTCGCCGACCCAAAGGCGGGAGGCTACGGCACCAACCTTGGATTCACGGGTGATCCCAGACATGTCTCCGAACCGATCTCGGATTCTGTCCTCGCCGCCGGAGCCGAAGCGTTGGACTCCGAAAATCTGACACGGTATGAGACAGACGGCCATGACGAGGACCTGCTGAGTCAGATGGGCGCAATCGTGCCGTTGGCCGATCACCTGCAGCACGTCGGGGCCGACGCTGAATCTTTGTGTGCTGCCTTGCATATCGAGTCGGGAGAGAAAGCCGCGGTTGTCCGTGCCGCACGCTGGCACGATCTTGGGAAGGCGCACGAAGTCTTTCAGAAAACCATGATCCGAGGCCTCGACGGTCAGCAGGAACGTCCGGGCGTGCTGCTTGCCAAGTCGGTGCGGCGAACGCGTCATTGCAGACCCTATTTCCGCCACGAACTCGCTTCCGCCCTGGCGTTTCTTGCTCAAGAGGGTTGGTCTCGTGATGCGGATCTCGTTGCGTATCTGATTGCTGCGCATCACGGGAAGGTGCGCCTGAATCTGCGAGCGCTCCCCAGGGAGAAGGCACCCAAAGATCACCCGGCGGGAACGCGGTTCGCACGCGGCATTTGGGAGGGTGACGAACTGCCCGCTTTCGATCTTGAGGGCGGTGATCGCTGGGGTGGCGGCACCCTGCGGCTTTCGGTCATGGAACTCGGCTGGGACGAAATCACCCGGGAGAGCTGGACGGAGCGCACCCGCGAACTGCTCAGGCGGCTAGGGCCGTTCCGGCTCGCGTGGCTGGAGACGTTGGTTCGCGTCGCTGATTGGCGGGCATCTCGCAAGGAGCGCGAGGGAGAATGGCGTGCGGGGTGAACAACTGACGCTTCCCGGATGCGCTCCGACTCCGCTGGCCTCCTATCTGAAGGCCTTGGGGGTGTTGCGTCTCATTTCCTCGCCCGCGAACCACGTTTCGGGCGATGCCGCCGATCCGAATGCGCGTGGCTGGTGGGAGGACGAGTGTTTCCATCTTCGGACGACACTCCACCGCGATGCTCTGCTGCACTTCTTCCTCCACGAATATGCGCCTAGTCCGATTATCGCGCCATGGAATGGAGGGAGTGGCTTCTATCCGAAGGACAACAAGGACGGTTTCAAAGCTCTTGCCCAAGGAGAAATAGCAGATCGGTTTACGCATATCGCTTCAGTCATGCGAGACTCGGCTCGAATAGTTGAGCGTTTCAATCTGAATGAAAGTCCGAAAGGGGCTACCAAGGTTGAGTTCGTCGCATCACTCAGATCCGAAATTTCCGATGGTGCTCTGTCTTGGCTTGATGCGGTTCTTGCCTTGTCGGGAGATGGACTCGCGTATCCCGAACTACTCGGTACAGGTGGCAATGATGGTAGGCTTGATTTCACGAACAACTATGCCCGACGCCTCGTTTCACGACAGAAACCCGTAGGTCTTTTCGATGCCTATTCTGGCCAGCCGAGAGATGGCGTTTCGCATCTTCTTGAGGACAGTTTATTGAAGAGACCTGTGTTGGGAATGTATTCAGCGGCCATCGGCCAATTTGCACCCGGAGCAGCTGGCGGACCGAACGCCACGAACGATTACTCCGGAGATGCCAAGGTGAATGCATGGGATTTCGTGCTCATGCTTGAAGGCGCGACCGCATTCGCCGGCACTGCGACCCGACGCTATCAGCATGCGTCTCGTAGTGGGACAGGAGCAACGACGCGGTCCGGCGCGAGTTTCCCGTTCACTGTACGTGCTGTTGGTGCTGGTTGGGGTGGTCTCGGCACCACGGACGAGAATGATGCCCGAGCCGAGTTCTGGGCACCAATCTGGACACGTCCGACCCGAGCGGTGGAGATTGATTCCCTTCTCGGAGAGGGGCGCGCCGTGTTGAACGACCGTACTGTCAAGGATGGCCTCGACTTCGCACGGGCTGTGGGAAGCCTTGGTGTCAGTCGTGGGTTCCGTCAGTTCCAGCGGTTCGGTTTCTTCATGCGATTTGGAATGACATACCTCGCGGCACCGATAGGGCGAAGGTCGGCTGCGCCCGCGATTGGAGCGCGGCTCGTCGCGGATCTGGACGCTGGCGGCTGGCTTGATTCGGTCCGGGGAGTCGCACGCAGGAAGGAGGCACCTGGGGCAGCTCGCCGAGCAATTAAGCGGCTGGAAGACGCGCTGTTCGCACTTTCTTCGGCTAAGGATGCGACTCGAGAAGCGCAGCGATCACTCGTCGCCCTCGGAGATGTTGGAGTGTGGCTGGCGAGAAGCGTGCATGGACGAGGCGCGACTGGTCGGCCGCCACCGATCTTGTCGGCGGCTTGGGTCCGAACCGCTGACGATGGAAGTGCGGAGTTCCGCATTGCCGCTGCACTTGCCTCGCTCGGATTGTCCTGCCTGATCGAAGGTGTGTCAGAATTTTCTGACACCAAAGACAATGCCTTACTTTCAAAAGACTCAAACGACCATCTACCGATGGCAGCCCATTTCGCCTCGATTAATGAAAAAAAGTTCTTCTACCGGAATCAACTCAGCAAGTATCGCGCTTGGAATGAAACCGATATGTCACGCACGCAGGTTTGGAGTGCCGGTCCACTCGTTCCGAACCTCATCGCGGTGCTTGAACGACGCTTGGTGGAGGCTATGATTCGCAGTATGGAAGATAAGCCATTATCTGGTTTTGGGGCGGCTAGACTCGTGGATGTGGCAGCGTTCCTTTCGGGCGACTTTGACGATGATCTCTGTGCTCAGTTTCTTGCAGGTCTTATATGGGCGCGACCGACGCGGTTGCGACGTGTCTCGGTGCCAATCTCCACACTCGTACCGTTTGCCTACACATCTATCAAGCCTTTGTTTGTGTCGGATGTCGCGCTCCGGAGGATTGGGGTGTTGCCCCCTGCCGCAAAGATGCCGATTCCACCCGGCCTGATCGCCCGCCTCCGCGCTGCGGTTGGTAGCCGCAGCGGGCAGGCTATCGATAACGCTGTGCATCTCGCTTTCGCACGCGCACGGGCATCCGGGCTGCCGACCCCGTTTGCTGCTGGTCGCTCGGCAGGCCATCAAACCGGAGCTGGGCGTATGGGCGCGGGCGTACGCGCTGACCGCCTCGCTGCGGCCCTACTCATTCCCATCCATGATCAGGCGCTCAACGCGCTGATCAAGCGTGCCTATCCGGGCACTCTTCTTGAAGACGACGATGTGATAACGGAGGACATCTCAAATGACGATCGACTTGACTACTCTTGACGGGGAACCTCGACTGCTCATCGAGGCGAATCTCCGGCCGGTTCAGGGGGCGCGGTTTCAACCGACCGGTTTTCCCAATCTGGGACACGCAGTCTATGACTCACCGGACGGACGGGGACGCACGGTCCTTGTGGAGAGCGCGCAATCGATGGCGAATCGACTGGAAGTTGCCTGCTGGGACGACATCGCCGACGACTGGGTGGTGGCGCTCCGGGGTTTGCCGGTCGTCAGAGTCGTGGACGAGGAAGGCAAAAAGCTCACAAACTCCGTACTCGAGGCGCACCGGATCAATTCACCTTACATTCTGGAAGGAAAGGATAAGACGGTCTTCGACCTGCTCAAGAAACGCCTAGCTGACATGGAAGTCGGGAGGGTTGATTTGCGCGAACTCGCCCAAGTCTTGCTGGAGTTCGACACCAACGCGCTTCTGCATGGAGTTTTTCTGGCAAAGAAGGAGCTCGCGGGGGGCCGATTGCGCTTGCCCAGATCTCTTTCCGCGTTCGTGGAGGCTGAAAGTGCGACGGTCGCTGCGAGTGGTGGTGTCAAGAACGATACGGTGAACCCTTCGGGTGACACGTCCAAAGGTTTTGGGAACGTACCTTTCGCACGGGACGAGTACGTGGCTGCGCAAATTACTGCTTATTTCAATCTCGATCTGCGCCAAATCCGAGCTTTTGGCTTGGGAGTCAGAGTCGAAAGACTTTTGGTTCTTTTCGCGCTCTTCAAGGTTCGCATGTTTCTCGATCAGGGCCTCCGCTTGCGGACCGCCTGTGATCTGGACGTGAACCAGATCACCGTCACTCGGCCTGAAGCGTTCGAACTCCCCGTACTTGGCGACCTTGAGGCGGAACTTCCTACTCTGATTGAAGCCGTCGGTGCGGAGGGACACTTCGGCGAGAGTCGCGCACATACCGTCACATATAAGAAGTGAGCATGTTCGCTCTCTCGTTTCGCTTTCCCGCAGGTCGGTATCACGCGACACCGTGGGGCCGTAATGTGAACGAGGCCGATGTCGCCTGGCCGCCGGAGCCATGGCGTTTGCTCCGCACGCTCATCGCGACGTGGTGGCGAAAGGGCGACCGGGCGCGATGGTCTGAAGACGACCTGGGAAGGCTGATCGACACGCTCGCCGGGTCGCTGCCCGAATTTCGACTCCCGGAGGGTGTCATCCACGCCCACACGCGCCACTACATGCCGCTGGGAACGCTCAAAAAGGGACGGCCGGAGACTACGCTCATCTTCGATGCCTTCATCCGGCTTCCTCGAAATGCGACTCTGGTTGCCGCTTGGCCGAACGTGAACCTGGATGAGGATGGTTTCGCTTTTGCTTCCGATCTCGCTGCTGCCGTGGGCTACCTTGGCCGCGCAGAGAGCTGGACCGAGTGCGAAGCGTTGTCCGAATGGGAAGGGGAAGTGAATTGTTGCCCACTCGATTCCTCTGCAGCTCCAGGTGAAGATCGAGTTCAGCTCTTGGCATCACGCACACCGGGTGACTACGCGGCCATTCGGAAAAGAGCGCTGGAAGAGATAAAGACCCGGATCCTCGCGGCGACCAAGCCACCACGCACGGCGAACGCACTCCAGAAAAAACTCGACAAGGAGTTGCGAAGCAGGAAACGTCAGGCCCACACGCTGCCTGAACGCCTCGCAGACGCACTCGCACTCGACACCGCCGACTACCAGGACCGCGGCTGGAGTCGACCCCCTGCCGCCCGCGAGATTCTCTACACACGCGCACCGGAAGCGACTCCGGGTGTCGTCGCCTATTCTGACCGCCGCCACGTCGTCGGGCGGGAATCCGCTCCCACGGTCGCCCGCTTCCTGATAGCCGGCCGACCCCTTCCCCGAATCGAAGATGCGGTCAAGATTGGCGAGTTGATGCGTCGGGCAGCTCTCGCGCAGTTCGGTTGGCTACAGGATGAAGTCAACAAGCGCCGGATTCCGCAAGCTCCTCTCGAAATCTCGGGCCGGGGCGCGGACGGGAAACCGCTGAAGAACCCTGAACACGGTCACGCATTTTGGCTTCCCGAGGACGCTGATGGTGATGGCTGGATAGACCATGTGATCGTGTTCATCGCCGCAGGCATGAATCACAGCGTTCGAGCTCGTCTCGATCGGATCACTCGGCTTTGGTTGCCCCCTCAGGGGCGTCAGGATAGGGGTGATGCCCAGGCTGGAAGCGTGAAGGAATGGCGGCTGGCACTGGAAGGTTTCGGTCGACCTTCCGACTTCGGAGAGGATGCGCGCATCTTGGGCAGATCACGACGTTGGCGCAGCGTAACGCCGTTTCTGGCTTCCGGACACCTGAAGGCTTCTGGCTATCCGGGCGAAGTGCGGCGGCTCCTCGGTCGGCGCGGATCTGATGTCAGTAATCTGTCGGTTTGCGCCCTGCCAACAATCGATGTAGGGGGAGCGAAGCGGCGCGCAATCCACTTTCATCGATTCCGATCTCGTGGTAAAGAACGACAGCCGGACACCAGCGGAGCGCTCCTTGAAATCGGATTTCCTCGCCCGATTCTTGGACCGTTGGCCCTCGGGTATGGAAGCCACTTTGGCTTGGGGCTATTCGCTGCGGTGAGTGATGGTCGCTCGCAGGTCCGCTGAGAGAGGATCTGATGCAGCTTCCCAATGCGGATCGGGCTATCGTCGCCGAGTCCAAGGTTGTCGATTATCTGCTTTCGGCGAATCATCCCGGTGGTCGAAGCAAGGCCAGATTCTTTTCGGAATTTGGTTTTCACACAAGACAGTGGGCTGTGCTTGCAGACGCTCTCCGGCAACAGGGGAGCATTGGCGAAGTGACATCGATAGCGAAATCCTGCTTCGGAACAAAGTACAGCGTGGACGGTCTCATCGAGACACCCGATGGACGGAATCCGCTAATTCGGACTGTGTGGATCAAGGAAGCCGAGGGTGTTAGTCCGCGCCTCATTACGGCACACCCACTAAGGAGAAGACACGATGCTTGAAGAACACGACCAGATCGTCCTTACCGGCGACCTTGCCACCGCCGGCCTGCGAGCCGGTGATGTCGGCACGATCGTGCATGTCTATCGGGGCGGCGAAGCCTTCGAGGTGGAGTTCCTCGCTCTGGATGGCAACACGGCGGCCATCGCGACGGCGCCCGCCACGAAGGTCCGCCCGGTGACGGCGACCGACCTGACCCACGCGAGGGTGCTGGAGAGTGCGGAGAAGCGCTGATCTGGCTACCGTGGCTGTGCCGATTCGAGCCGGGATTGGCGCGCTTCGGCCGCCCGGGACTCCGGTTCTGATCGTCCTACCCGGATGAGCTCGTCCCACGGCTCGAATAATTCGGACCGGCATTCCGAGCCACCGATCCCGCTCATCCCGGTCCGGATGTTGAATGAGTGGGTGTACTGCCCGCGCCTCGCGTATCTGGAATGGGTGGATGGGGAATGGGCTGATTCCGCCGAGACCGAAGACGGACGGCGCACCCACGCCAGGGTGGACAAGGCTTCCGGACGGCTGCCACCTCCCGAAGATTCCTCTGATGACGAAGCTCTGCCATTCCGGACGCGATCTGTCACCCTGTCCTCCGAGCGACTCGGAATCATTGCCAAGCTGGATGTGATCGAGGGGAGTGGTCGTCGCGCCGTCCCGGTGGACTTCAAGCGCGGAAAGCGGCCACACACGGCTTCGGGCGCGTACGAACCCGAGCGGGTTCAAGTGTGCGCCCAGGCGCTGATTCTCGAAGACGCGGGATATGAGGTCGGCGAGGGAGCGCTCTGGTTCGCCGGGAGTCGCGAGCGCGTTCGTATCGAGCTCGACGAAGATCTGCGAAGCCGGACCCTCGAAGCGATCTCCGGGCTGCGGGATGCGGCGCAACGGAGAGAGCGGCCTCCGCCGCTGGAGGATTCGCCGAAATGCCCGAAGTGCTCGCTGGCCGGGATCTGTCTTCCGGATGAGGTGAACTTCTTCCAGGAGGAAAAACTTCCCCGGCCTCTGAATCCGGCGGATGACGCGGCATTGCCGCTGCATATACAGACACCGGGCGCTCTGGTCCGCAAGCGGGGCGAGCGGCTGCAGATCGCAGTGGACGACGAGATCGAGACCGTTCGGCTCTCGGATGTCTCCGAAGTGAATCTCTACGGCCCGGTCGCCATCACCACGCCGACGATCGGTGCGCTGCTACAGAGAGAAACACCGGTGTCGTGGTATTCGTCGGGAGGCTGGTTCCTGGGCCATGCACGGAGCCCCGGGCGTCGCGCGCTGGATACGCGTCGCGCTCAATTCCGGCTTGCGGACGACGCGTCTGCGTCGGCGCGAATCGCTGCCGGACTCGTCGCCGCCAAGATTCGGAACCAGCGGACGATGCTCCGGCGGAACTGGAAGGGGGGAGGCGATTCTGGCGAGAATCGGGATCGGATTCTCGCTCGGCTGCGCAACCTCGGAGGTCAGGCTGAACGAGAACGGGATCCAGAACGGCTACTCGGGCGTGAAGGCGAAGCGGCGGCGCTCTATTTCGGCGCATTCGGAGAATTGATCGCGACGGACCGGAACCTGCGCGAAGAGTTCGCCTGGACTTCCCGCTCACGACGGCCTCCCACCGATCCGGTGAACGCTCTCCTGTCCTTCAGCTATGCACTGGCGACAAGGGCGTTCACAGTCGCGCTGGAGAAGGTGGGATTCGATCCGTTGCTCGGTTTTTTTCATCGACCACGTCCCGGTCGGCCGGCACTTGCTCTGGACATGATGGAGCCGTTCCGCCCCATCCTTTGTGACAGCACCGTCATCATGGCCATCAACAATGGCGAGGTTCGGGAGAGGGACTTCGTCTGGAATGGCCCCGCCTGCAGCATGAAACCCTCGGGACGGCGAGCTCTGATCGCTGCGTGGGAACGGCGGCTGGATCAGGAGGCCGTCCATCCAGTCTTTGGCTACCGAATCAGCACGCGGCGGATTCTTGCCGTCCAGTGCCGCCTGCTTGCGCGTCATATCATGGGCGAAATCCCGCGTATTCCGCACTACACCCCCCGCTGATCTCTCGTGCCCGAGGAACGTCTCTTCGTTGTGGCGTATGACATTGCTGACCGGAAGCGCTGGCGGCGCGTCCTCACGATCGTCGAAGGCTACGGCGACCGTCTGCAGTTTTCCGTGTTCCAATGTCGGCTCACCGCCCGGCGACGGATCGAGCTGGCGGCGCGTCTCGAAGAGGTGATTCGAAAGGATCAGGACAGCGTGGTGTTTCTCGATCTTGGTCCGGCTGACAAGGTCAGACCGCGCGTGGAGAGTCTTGGTCGCCCCTTCGAAGCCATCCAGCGGCGAGCGCAGGTATTCTGAATCCCCCATGCGTGGTGGCGAGATCGCCGGGAATGCGCGAGCGGTCCAACACACTTGTTTCCGCAAGGAGCGCTCGCATTTTGCCAAATTCTTGATTTTCCTAGATATTAAAGGCCAATGCGTCCGTTTTTCTTGAGAACCGGAATCTCCACGCTGTTGCCTCCGCAACGACCGCTCGAATTGATTCGACGGCGGTAAACGCCACCATGGGTCTAAACTGGGGGCCTACTATTCCGGGGCATGATTGCCCCGGCCTCATTGAAGCCAGTCGTGGGTCGCCTCGGTGTCGCAGGCTGCTTCTACTATTCCGGGGCATGATTGCCCCGGCCTCATTGAAGCTGGATCGAATTTTATGTCCGACGTCCTGAGGGCGGCTACTATTCCGGGGCATGATTGCCCCGGCCTCATTGAAGCGATCATGCGAGTATCATAGACGAGGAATACGCGATCTATTCCGGGGCATGATTGCCCCGGCCTCATTGAAGCCATTGAATTCCCGGTGCGGTTGGCGAGCCGGTCCCAGCTATTCCGGGGCATGATTGCCCCGGCCTCATTGAAGCGCCTTGGCCGCTGCGGCCAAGGCGGCCAGTCCGGCCGCTATTCCGGGGCATGATTGCCTCGGCCTCATGGAAGCGCCGGCGACTTGGTCCGTTGGCCGTCCCTACACCGTTGTCGGCGAGCCGCCGGCGAAGATCGTCGGGAGGTCGGTCACGCCGGCGATCGTGATTCCCGGCGAGAGGGTGGACGCGGCTGCCGGGCGGCCCAGTACGTAGTGTTCGCCGGGTTTCCAGGGGCCGCCGGAGGCGATCAGTTCGGCGTTCACCCGCACGATGTTCCGGGCTTCCCGCGGCCCGGGTTGCTCGTCCCACTTGCATTCCGCAAAGCTGAGCTTTCCTCCTCCTTCCAGCACGAAGTGCACCTCCCGGTCCCGGTCGCGGTAGTACCAGATGGTCATCGGCCGGCCGCGGCTCTCGTTGAGCTTGCGCATCTCGCCGAGCACGAAGGTTTCCCAGATGGAACCGAGCAGCGGGGAGGCGAGGAGGGTCGTCGCGTCCAGGTTGAGCAGGAAGCAGATGAGCCCGGTATCACGCAGATAGACCTTGGGCGTCTTCACGATCCGCTTGCCGAAGTTCGCCCACCAGGGCTCGAGCAGCGTGATCTGCCCCGAGGCTTCGAGGACGCTCAGCCAGTCCCCGATGGTCTTGACCGCCACGCCCACGTCCCGCGCCAGGTCGCTCCGGTTGAGCATCGAAGCAGGCCGCGCTGCCAGCAGGCGGAGGCATCGCTCGAAGTCGCGCAGGCTGCCGACCCGGAGGAGATCTCGGACATCGCGCGCCAAGTAGGTTGCGAGGTAACTCTCGAAGAAATCCCGCCGCTCCGCTCCGCGGTCTCGCCAGAGCTCGGGGAACTGCCCGCGCGCCATCAGGGCGGCGAGTCCCTCGGTGTCCACGGGAGCCTCGGTGGCTTCCCGGATTTCGGTGAGCGCAAGATTCTCGAGTTCGAGGAAACCGGCGCGCCCGGCGAGGCTGTCGGATGCTTCCTTCATCAGGCGGAAGTGCTGGCTGCCGGTGAGGATGAAGCGGCCCATCTCGTGCCGGCGCGCATCCACGGCCGCCTTCAGGTGGCGAAAAAGCCCGGGCGCGTGCTGCACCTCGTCCACCAGCACCGGCGGCGGGTTCTCGTGGAGGAACAGATCCGGATTGCGCTCGGCCTGATCCGCGACGGTCGGCAGGTCGAGGGAGACGTAGTGGTGGTCGGGAAAGGCGGCCCGCAGCAGGGTCGTCTTGCCCGCCTGCCGGGCCCCAGTGACCACGACAGCGGGGAAGTTCTCCGCGAGTTGACGCAATCTCTGGTCGTATATTCTCAGGAAATACATATCGGAAATCATGACTTTTAAAGTATGAAATTTCCAGCATCCTCGTGCGCGGTCCTGTACTGCGGCGCATGATGACCGGAGCGAGGACATGAGTACCCCGGTCCCGAGCCGGGCGGGCGCGCTTACCCGAGTCGAGAAGATCCTGCTCGCGATGATGGTTGCGGTCATTGGCAGCGGGGCGCTCGTCTTTTCCCAACTATCGAGATGCAGTGCGAGATCGGGGATTTCCGGCTCGAAATGCGCGAGGAGATCGGATCGTTACGCTTGGAGATGCGCGAGGAGATCGAGGAGCTTCGCTCGGAGATGGCCGGACTTTCGGAGCGGGTTGCCCGCATCGAAACGGTTCTCGCCGATCGTCTGCCGCCCCGATCCACCGAGTGTAGGAGACGGCTGTAGATTCGCGGCTGGGAGACATCCAGTTTTACGCACCGAGGTGGTTCTGATCGGAAGAGAACGAGGGAGCGGGGACCATTCGTGCGCCGGAGGTAAGGCGCATGAAGTTGACGGAACAAGAGATCGTGGTGGTGAACAGGATGCGTGATCGAGGCGCGTCGGTCCGCGGGCTGGCGAGGCACCTGGGAGTGACCGAGGGAGCACTGCGCTACCGGCTGAAGCGTGCGCAGGAGGTGGGTCGGTCGGATGGCCGGGCGCGACAGACGACGGCGCTGGACGGGTATGCGGAGATCGTGGAAGTGGTCCAGGAGCGGTTGGGCGACGGGCGACTGAGCGGGGAGGGACGGCCGTGCCAGGTTCGGTTGATCTATGAGGCGTTGGTTCGGGATCACGGGTATGCGGGGAGCTACCAGTCGGTGGTGCGTTACCTGCGTCGGAAGCATGGCCCGCCGCGGGTACGAGCGGTCCGCCGGGTGGAGACTCCGCCGGGGGTGCAGGCGCAGCACGACTGGTTCGAGGAGCGGGTCCCGATTGGCACCCGTCGTATGAGGTTGGGGTTGTTGCTGGGAACGCTCTCGTACAGCCGGGCGAGGTTTTGCTGGCCGAGCGAGGATCAGACGCAGTTGTCGTGGCATACCGGGCACCACGAGTTGTTCGTGCGGTATGCGGGGGTTCCGCTGTGGGTTCGGATCGACAACACGAAGACGGCGGTATCGCGGGGAGCAGGGCCTACAGCGGTTTTGAACCGATCCTACGAGGCGTATGCGCGGATGTGTGGCTTCGGGGTGGATGCCTGTCGAGCGGGGAAGGGTTCGGACAAGGGGAAGGTAGAGCGTTCGGTGCGGACATTGAGAGGGTCGTTCGGTGAGGTGTTGCGGCGAGGAGCGGGAAGCCTCAAGGAGCTGGGGCAGCTGCTGGATGCGCGCTCCGAGCTGCTGCTGGATCGTTTGCGCTGTCCGGTGACGGGGGGTACGGTGCGGGAAGCCCTGGCGGAAGAGCGCCGGGCGTTGCAGCCACTGCCGTCAGGATGGGCACCGCGGAAAGGGCTGCAACGCTCGCTGTCCGAGTATGCGCGCTTGGTGGAGTTACTGGGATGAGAGCGGGCCGGGTGGATCTGGACGTGGTGGCGCAGCGCTGCCGCGAGTTGGGGTTGATCCGAACGGGGGAGCAGTTGCCGGAGCTGTTGGAGGAGGCAAGTCGGGAGGACTTGACACCGGTGCGGTTCCTGGGCCGGTTGGTGGAGCGGGAGTATGAGTGGAAGGAGGAGCGCCGGATCGGGCTGTGGATGAAGATGAGCACGTTGCCGCCCGGGAAGACGTTGGACAGTTTCGACTGGAGCTTCCAGCCGCGCGCGGACCGGGCGAAGGTGGAGGAGCTGGCCACCTGTGCGTTCGTGCGGCGATCGGAGAACGTGTTGCTCCTCGGGCCGCCGGGAGTAGGCAAGAGCCACTTGGCGGCGGCGCTCGGGGTGAAAGCCATCAAGAACGGGTTCCGGGTTCAGCACTACGTGCTCGACGATCTGATCCGGGTGCTGCAGGAGGAAGAGACGACCCCGTACAAGCGACGGCCGCAGCGCTATCGGGCCAACTCCGTTCTCATCATCGATGAAGTGGGATTCCGGCCTCTGGACCGCCAGGAGGCGAACCTGTTCTTCCGGCTGGTGAGCCGGCGCTACGAACGCGGTTCCCTGATCTTGACCTCGAACAAGAAGGTGGGCACCTGGCCGGAAGTGTTCGCGGAGGACGAGGTGCTGACCACGGCGATCCTGGATCGTCTGCTGCACCACGTCCATGTGATCCAGATCGAAGGACGTAGCTACCGGCTACGAGAACTCGAGGGCCTCTTGCGACCGCCGATGCCCGAAGACCGTACGGAGGAACAGCGGTGAAACGAACACGCCGGGCTACGCGAGAGCCCGGGAACTCGAGGAAAGGAAGCCGACGTGTCCCCAAGGTGCCGGCGGGCTTCGCCGGCGCGCGTCGGCTCCGGCCCTCGGTCGCTCTGGTCGCTCCGCTCCCGCCGCTCCCTCCTGGCCGGAGCCGACGCAATCAACCCAGAAGTGTCAACTTTCAGATCCCACTGACAGCGTAGAAAACATCACGATGAATGGGCCACACCTCCTCAGATCGCTCCAGAAAAGTGGGACATTTTCGATGCCCATTGACACCAGGACCCGAAACGCTTCTCCGACTCACAATCGGGGGTGCGTAAAAGTAGGTGTCTCCCAACTGCGTAAAAGTAGGTGTCTCTTGACACCGAGTCCACTCCCGCCGAACCCTGATCCGGGCCGGAGTGCTCACTCTTTGGCGATCCGATCGCGAAATTCGCGATCCAGTCGGGTTTTCGCGATCGAAATTCGCGATCCGAGGCTCATTTTGGCGATCCGATTCGCGATCCGGGCGGCATTTTTGGCGATCCGATCGTGGTGTTCTCCCGAGCGGGGAAAAGCTCTGATGGATCTCCGAAGGCTGGTTTTGAGCTCCGGCGTGGCCCGAAAAGCCGGAATTTGCCGGTTTTGCGGGCTGTTTGGCGGTTTTGGTCCCTGGCGTTCTGGCTGCGCTGCGGGTGATGTCACCTGCGGATCGCGAATTTCCGGTGCCCCGATTCGCGATCCGATTCGCGATCCGATTCGCGATCCCGAGTCCTGGCGATCCGATCGCGAAGAAGCGAGGTCAGCTCCGGTCCGGGATTCCGAACGCCTGCTCTTCCCGTTCCTCCGGATCCCGTGGCATCAGCTCTCCCGCTTCCACCATGGGGCCGAGATGGCGGTAGCGCAGGGTTCCTTCGCTGATCCCGAGCAGGTCGGCGAGTTCCGCCGCGGTGGTCCATTCGCGGGTGCGGCAGATCGCGAGGATGACCGATCGGAGGCGCTCGGTGCGTGGGCGCTTGCCGAGGGATTCGATCGCTTCGCGGATGTCCGGGGAGAGAATGGCGGGGGGTTCCTTCGGGGGTTCCGCAGGCACCGGAGGTTCGGGCTCGGGTTTCGCCGGAAGCGCTTTTTCCTCCGGAGGGAGGGGAGCGGGCTCCTGCTCGCCGAGGTGTTCGCCGATGTCCTCGATGTTCTCGCCGATGGGACCCCACCGGCGGCCGGTGCGGGTGAGCCATTCGCCGAAGCGGGTGACCCCGGTGCCGAAGGCGGCGAGTCGTCTGCGTTTCTGGCCGCGCTTGCTGCCGCTCCCGGCGTTTTTGGTGATCACCGCGCCGATCGCGGCGAGGCTTCGGCCGATCCGCGCCGCGGTGCGGGCGGTGCGGGTCCAGCCGCGGCCGGCGGTCTCGATGCCCTCCGAGATCGGCTCGCGGTTGCGACGGAGGAAGCCGAAGGCGCGCTTCAGGTTCTGCTTCAGGGTGATCCACGCTCGACGGAGCCAACCGGGCGGCTCTCCGGTGCCTCCTCCCCCGGCTTCCCGATGGTCGCTCATCTTCTCGTCAGAGCCGGATGGTCGAGGTCCGCTAACGGGATGTGATTTCGGCGCTCATCCATGAAGGCACATCGCGGCGGCCGTGGAGGACGCGCCAAATGGCGACGTCTTCCTCACCGGTAACGTAGAACACGAGATGCGGGAAGCCGGAGAGAGGCCAAAAGCGCAATCCGGGCAAATTCAACTCATGTCCGTATCGGGGAGAGCCGGACTCGGGATACGACGCGATGTGGAGCACGGCAGCTTCGAGTGCGGCGACGAAGCCGAGCGCCGCATCCTCGCTGTCCGTCTCCAGAAAGTGCTCGATCGCCTCGTCCACATCCCGGTTGGCCGCGGCTCGCCGGATAACCGGGAGGAATTTCACGTTGAGGAGAGGGAACGATTCCTGGCGCGGATTCGGGCGCGCAGGTTCTCGAAGTAGGTCGCATCGGCAGGACCCGAAGGTGCGGATTCGCCACCTGCGAGCAGGAGATTCCGCAGTCGCTGACGGTCTTGATCGTGGCGGATCAGCTCGCGAATGTAGGCGCTACTGGTCCCGAAGCCGCGAGTCGCAACCTGTTCGTCAACGAACGACTTGAGGGGTGACGGGAGGGAGACGTTCATCGTGTTCATTCGGGCAGAGTAGCAGGGATGGCAAAAAATGGCAAAAGCTGAAATCAGCGGCCCACCCGGAACGGGGTCGGGTCCACGCTCGGCGGCCGTCCGTCGGCGAGTTCGGCGATGAGCTGGCCGGTCCCGAGCGACTGGGTGAACCCGAGCGTTCCGTGCCCGGCGGCGATCAGCAGGCCGTCGAGTCCGGGCGGGCGGCCGATGAACGGGAGATCGTCCGGGGAGAGAGGCCGCACCCCCATCCAGCGGGTCTCCTTTTCGAGCGGGACCGGGCCGCGCAGCAGGCCGA
The DNA here is from genome assembly GCA_965215615.1 of Vicinamibacteria bacterium. Taxonomy (GTDB): domain Bacteria; phylum Acidobacteriota; class Vicinamibacteria; order Marinacidobacterales; family Marinacidobacteraceae; genus CBDATA01. The sequence goes on from OZ244068.1 coordinate 631,769, forward strand.
GCCCGCTTTCGACCACCTTGCGGTAGCGGCGCTCGTTGATGCTCCGGTCGAAGCCGGCGAGCTCGAGGGTTCCGGCCAGTCGGAAACGGTCGCCGAGCGGGGTCGCGATGACCTTGCTGTCGAGCCCGGTCACCGGCAGCGAGGGCATCCCGTCCCATGCCGCAAAGGTCGCGCTGTAGCCCTTCGCCGGCTGGATGGGCAGGAGGACACCCACCGAGCGGGCGATCTCCGGGCTTCGGGCCCCGAGCGCGAGGACCGTCTCGTCGGCCGTCCGCTCTTCCCGCGTTCCCGCGAGGTTCACTTCGACACCGCGCACTCGCCCCCGGTGGCTCATCAGTCTCTCGATCTGGGTTCCGCTCTCGATCGGAACACCTTCCCGCTCGAGCGCCCGCACCATCGCCTCGGCGAAACCGGCGCTCAACCCGTGGGCATCCCCGGGAGCCAGAATGCCCCCGGTGATCCGCTCGGAAAACGCGGGTTCGCGCTCGCGGATCTCGTCGCCGCCGAGAACCGAGCAGTTCACGCCGTTCCTCTGAAACATCTCCGCTTCGCTCCGGGCGCGCTCCCAGCCGTCCGGAGTCTCGAAGACGAACCAGCCGCCCCGCCGCTCGAAGAAGAATTCGAGCACGCCCTTTTCGGTCAGCTCCGAGAAGCGGGAGATGCTCAGGCTGGAGAGCGCGTGCGTCGCCCGGAAGCCCGCCCGCGAGCGCGAAGCGGTGCACGCCCGGGCAAAGCCCGTGAGCCAACGGAAAAGAGCCGGGTCGGCGCGCCAGCGGATGTGGAAGGGGCTGTCTCCCCGGAGGCTCCAGCGAAATGCCTTCCAGAGCACCCCCGGAGCGGGAATGGGAGCCGAGTGGGCGGGGCAGACGAGACCCGCGGTCCCGCTGGTCGCGCCGCTGCCCGGAGGCCCGAGGTCGAGAACCCGCACCTCGCGGCCCGTCTGACGGAGGAACCAGGCGCAGGACAGGCCGATGGCTCCCGCGCCGAGGACGAGAGCGCTGGCCCTATTCCTGGACGTCGTCGGCCGAGGGGCCATAGGCACCCGGCACCGGGACACCCAGCAGCCGGTAATAGACGCTGAGCTGGGCCCGGTGGTGGATGAGATGGCTCATCACGAAGCGGCGAATCGCGGCGGAACGGGGAAGCTCGGCAAGCACCTGCTCGCCGCTCCGGAACCGCCAGATCTCTTCGGTTGCGGCATCCGTCACGCCGGAGAAAACACCGAGAGCCTCGTCGGTTACCTGCTCGTGTTTCGCGAGGAGATCCGCCCGCTTCGTCAGCCCGAGGGGCACGTATTCGAACTGGGCGAAATCGAATTCGGGTGCTTCGAGGATGACCCGGGACCAGTTCGGGATTTCGACCACGTGGCAGGCGAGCTTCGCCAGATTCATGGAGCGGTCGTGAGGGGCGAAACCGGCCTGTTCTTCGGGGAATCGCTCGAGGAATCGGCGCGTCGCCGCGCTCTCGAAACGGATTTCGGCAGTCAGGGCATCACGAAAACTCATGGGACCTCCCGGGGGGCGGGGCAGTGTAGCCGTACCATTCGCGTTCCCATGCGCCGCTTCGTTCTCCTGTCCTGCCTGCTGTTGCCGCTTCCGGCCGCCGCGGGCGAGTTCCAGTCCCGCAGCGCCGAGGTCGCCGGCCGGACCATCCTCTGGCAGGTCTATGTGCCGGATGCGGTGCTCGCCGGCGAGGTGGAGTCGCCCCCGGTGGTCCTCTTCCTCCACGGACGCGGCGAGAGCGGGACCGACGGGGAGCGCCAGACCCGGATCGGGCTTCCCCGGGTGATCCGGGAGCGCGGCGACTTTCCTGCGGTGGTGGTCATGCCGCAGACACCGAGAAGCGCCTGGTGGGGCGACGAAGCCATCGCAGAAGCCGCGATCCACGCGCTCGACGCGGCGATGGCCGAGTTCGGCGGGGATCCGGACCGGGTCTATCTCACCGGGCTCTCGCTCGGCGGATACGGAACCTGGGCGTTCGCCTACCGGCACCCGGAGCGGTTCGCGGCGCTCGTTCCGGTGTGCGGTGGAGTCTCGGCGCGGCGAAGCCGAATGACCGTTCCCGAATGGCACCCGGCGAGCGTCCGGCCCGAAGACCCGCACGAAGAGGCCGCCCGCATCCTCTCGGACATCCCGATCTGGATCTTCCACGGTGCCGACGACCGGACGGTTCCGGTTTCGGAGAGCCGGAGGATGGCCCGGGCGCTCGAAGCGGCGGGGGGCCGCCCGCGGTACACCGAGTACGCCGGGGTCGGCCACGACTCCTGGGTCCGGGCGTACCGCGAGGAAGGCCTCTACGACTGGATGTTCTCCCATCGTCGCTGAATGGGGCGCAGCCACATCCGGGCCCGCGCCGGATCCCGGATCGAGGGGTACGGATTCCGCTTCGAGGAGCTTCCCGAACCCTTCGATCCGTGGGCGCTTTTCGGGAAGCCGGCCGGTGCCGCCCCGCTGGAACTCGAAATCGGGTCCGGGAAGGGCTCCTTTCTGGTGGCGGAGGCCGAGGCGCGCCCGGAAGTCCTGTTCGTCGGCATCGAGCTCGCCGGGCGCTACTTTCGCTACGCGGCGGACCGCCTGCGCCGCCGGGAACGGGCGAATGCCCGGATCCTCCAGGGGGATGCCATGGCGATCCTGCCCGGTTTCCCGGAGGGTTCCCTCGCCGGGGTCCACGTCTTCTTTCCGGATCCCTGGCCCAAGCGAAGACACCGTCGTCGTCGGCTGGTGGATGCCGGTTTTCTCGAAGCGGTCGAGCGCGCTCTCGTGCCCGGAGGGCTGCTGCGCGTGGTGACCGATTTCGCCGGGTATTTCGCCGGGATCCGCGAGGGGTTCGCCGGGCGCGTCCGGCTGCGGGAAGTTCCGTATCCGCCGCCCGCCTCCGCCGGGGAGGGCGAGTCGGTGGGCTCCAACTTCGAGCGGAAGTATCTCGTGGAGGGGCGGCCGATCCACCGGATCGCGGCGGCGCGGACCAGCGAGCCCTGGTCCCCGTCGCCTTCCTGGGACGGCCTCGTGGCCGCGGGTCAGCGGGTGAAGATGACGCTCTCGCGGACGAAGAGCGAGGAGGCGAACCGCAGCAGGACCACGGTCAGCCCGAGCACCAGCAGGAAGAGCGCCTCGATTTCCCAGGCCGCCACCGGCTCCCCCGCCACCAGATCCAGCACCATCAGGTAGTGGCCGAGGATGGGGACGAAGGCGCTCCAGGTTCCCCGCTCGATCAGGTTGAAGGTCACCGCGAAGAACGGGAGCATGGGCAGCATCATCAGGTAGCCGAAGTAGGTCTGCGCTTCCTTGTAGGACTTGGCGTAGGTCGCGACCACCACCTGGAGCGCGGCGGTCAGAAGCCCGAGCGGCAGCGCGACCGCGAGCACCAGCAGCCAGTCGCCGGCGGTCGCGCTCACGTTCATGTTCCCCGGCAGGAAGCGGAGCACGAGCAGGCAGGAGAGGAGGCCGAGCCCGGTCAGCAGCAGGGCGAAGGCGCTTGCCGCACCCCACTTGCCGTGGATCAGGTGCCGCGCCGGGACCGCGTTCAGCAGCAGGGACTCGATGCTGCCCCGCTCGCGCTCGCCGGCGATCGAATCGGCGGCGATCTGCATCCCGCCCATGAAGGCGTTCATCAGCAGGAACATCGGGATGAAGCCGAGAACCTGGAAGACCACCCGCCGGCGCTCGCTCACCACCTCGGACCGCTCCACCACGAGCGGGGTCGCGACCGCCGGGCTGACTCCGCGGGCGACGAGCCGCATGGCCCCGATCTGCTGTCCGTAGCGCTCGAGCAGCCTCTCGATCCGGCGCGCCTTGGCGGAAGCCGCCGGGCGCGAACTGTCGGCGACCAGTTCCAGTTCGGCGGGCCGCGCCTCGTCGAAGCGTTCTCCGTAGTCCGCCGGAATGCGGAGCACCAGGTCGGATTCCCGGTTCCGCACCGATGCGACCGGGTCCGGGGGTGCCGGCGCGATGCCGATGCCGGGCTGCTGGTCGAGCCAGTCCACGAGGTTCGGAGCGTTTTCCCGGCCCTCCACCGGGATCTCCATGTCCTCGGTCTCATTCTGGATTCGCTCGGCGAAATTGCCCATCAACAGCATCAGGGCCGGGAAGAAGCTGATCGAGAAGGCCACCGCGACGAGGGCCCGGCGGTCGCGGAGCCCCTCCCGGAGCTCCTTCCGGAAAACGACCAGCGTGGCCCGCATCAGCCGGTCAGCCGCACGAAGGCGTCCTCGAGATCGTCCGCGCCGGCGATCCTGCGGATCTGGTCGGGCGCTCCGTCCGCGACCACCCGCCCCGAGGCGACGATCACGATCCGGTCGCAGAGCAGCGAAACCTCCTGCATGACGTGGCTCGAAAAGAGCACCGTCCGCCCGCGATTCCGGAGCTCGGCGATCAGCTCGCGCATCCGCCGGGTGCTCATCACGTCCAGCCCGTTCGTGGGCTCGTCCAGCAGGACGTTCTGCGGGTCATGCACGAGGGCCCGGGCGAGCAGCGTCCGCGAGCGCTCGCCGTGGGAATAGCCGCGGGCGCGGCGGTCGAGAAAGCCCTCCATGTTCAGGAGGCGGGCGTACTCGGCGATGCGGCGGTCCGCTTCGCTCCGGGGGATGCCGCGAAGCGCGGCGAAGTAGTGGATGTTCTCCCGGCCGGTGAGCCGCGGATAGAGCGCGTGGGCATCGGGAAGCGCCCCGATTCGTTTCTGGGCGGTGACCGGGTCTTCGCGAACGTCCACGCCGTCCACCCGGACGCTCCCGGCATCGGGCAGCATGAGCCCGTAGAGCATCCGCAGGGTGGTGGATTTCCCCGCGCCGTTCGGCCCGAGCAGGCCGGTGACCGCTCCGTCTTCGGCGGTGAAGCTGACTTCTTCCACCGCGACGACCTCGCCGAAGGTCTTCCGGAGCTCCGCGACTTCGATCATGGTTCGGGCCCGGTGAGGGTGGTCCAGAAAGGGGGGCGCGAGATTTCGTCGAGGCAGCCGGCATCGAGGGTTTCGGGGTCGGCGGTCTCGAGGAAGTCGGCGATCAGCGACGGGACGCAGCCGGCCCCGAGTGTCCCGTGCCCGGTCCCCGGGGCGATCAGGTGGCGGCTCCTCGAAAGGGTTTCGGCGGCGCGTTCGGCCCAGCGGGGCGGGGTGACCGGGTCCAGTTCGCCGGAGAGCAGCAGCGTCGGCACATCGGAGCGAACCGGTTCGCGGTACCCGGCGGGGAGGGTGCCCCTCGGCCAGTGGACGCAGGAGTCGGCGAAGGCTTCCACGATGAAGCTGCCGAAGATGGTTCCCTCGGCGGCCTGTTCGGCTTCCTCGCGGTCGAGGAACGGGATGTCCTCGGCGCAGACCACCGAGAGGAACATGCCGACCTCCAGTTCCGGCCCGCTGAAGGGGTCCATCAGCACCATGAGCGGGCCGAAGTCGCCCATGAGGGCCTGTTCCACGATGAGCGGAACGAGCGCCGCAATACCGGGCGCATAGAGCGCGCCGCGGAGCGCGGCGGCCACCGTGTCGCGGCTGAGCGGAACCTCCTCCCACTCGCCGGTTCGGGGGTGGCGGACCGGGTGGTCTTCGGTGCGTTCGAGGCTCCGCAGCAGGTTCTCGATGGACTCCCGGAGGTTCGGGTGGCGCTCGTCGCAGGCGGGCTCCTCGGCGCAGGCTTCGAGCATCAGGTCGAGCGCCCGCTGGCCGTCGCCCGCGAAGTGGAAGGGGAGCCGCATGTCCACCGGGGCCATCCCGTCGAGAACGGCCGCCCGGACGCTCGCCGGGTGGCGGCGCATGAAGACGGTGGCGGCGCGGGTTCCGTAGGAGCCGCCCCAGAGGTTGATCGGGCCGTAGCCGAGCGCCTTGCGGACCGCTTCGAGGTCGTCCATCGCGACCGGGGTGGTGTACAGGCGGGGGTCGGCGGAAAGCCCGGCGAGGCAGCGCTCCACATCCTCGCGGGTGAGCGCGATCTGGCCCGATTCGAGCGCCGCCTCTTCGTCGATTTCGCACGAGAGCGGGTGAGAATCCCCGGTCCCGCGTTGGTCGAAGAACACCAGATCGCGTGCCTCGCGGACCTCGGCGAGCAGGGGCGCGACCAGTGGGGCGAGCGTCGTCGCCGCCTGTCCGGGGCCTCCCGCCAGCAGGAAGAGCGGATCGGGGCGGGTATCCTGGCCGGTCGCCTTCAGCACCCGGATGTTGAGTTCGATGGTCCGGCTTTCCGGGTCGTCGCGGTTTTCGGGAACTTCGAGCACGCCGCACTGGCCGCTTCCGTCGGGGCAGGGAGAAAGCGTTCCCGGATCCACGGGAGCGTCGGTCGCTTCGTGGCGCGTCGCCTGGACCGCAATCGCCGCCCCGGCGGCCGCGAAGAGGAGGAACGCGCGATAGCGCCGGAAGCTATTCATGGCGAAGCGCCGCGGTCACCGGGATCCGGGAGGCGGCGCGAGCCGGGGCGAGGCTCGCCGCGAGTGCCGCGAGCAGCAGCCCGAGGGGAGTCAGCACATGGACCGCCGGATCGAGCGGCTCGACGAGGAAGAGGAACGGACTCAGCTCGGTCCGGACGACGAAAGCGAGCAGCAGGGAGGCGGCGATTCCGGGAACGAGTCCGAAAGCGGCGATCCGCAATCCGTCCCGGAGTACCAGCGAACGGATCGCCGCCGGCGTGGCGCCGAGTGCCATCCGGACTCCGTGGGAGGGGATGCGGCTCGCCGACCGGTGGCTCACCACTCCGAAGACCCCCCAGCCGGCGAGCAGCAGCGCGATCCCGGCGAATCCGCCCATCAGCCGCGCGTAGAGCCGGGGCTGGGCCACCGATTCGTGGAGGCGGTCGTCGAGTCCTTCGGGATTCAGCGGCGCGAGTTCCGGGTCGAACTCGCGGAGGCGGGCGGTGGCTGCCAGGAGGACTTCCGTACCGGGGCGGACCCGCAACACGGCCCGCATGTTGCCGAAGCTCGCCTCGCCGCCGAGCGGGTCGTCCCGAACCAGCTCGTAGATCATCGGCTCCACGGGGATTTCCGGTCCGTCGGGTCGCACATTGCCCACCACTCCGAGGATGGCCCCCATCGGAGGGATTGCGAGCCCGATGGGATCGTCCTCGAGATACTGGTCCACGAGCGCCTGGTTCACCACCACGCCCGTCCCGCTGCGGTCCGCCGCTTCGTAGGTCCGGCCCCGGAGCAGCGGAATCCCCATGGCACGGAAATACCCGGGAGTGACCCGTCGCAAAAGCGCCCGCGGCACCCGGTTGGGGTCGGTGACCGGAGCTTCCCCGATGCGCTGGAACCCGACGACCGAACGCTCACCGCCGAGCGGCAGCACATCGACGAACGCGGCGTGCTCCACGCCGGGGATGGCCGCGAACCGCTCGCCGAGGGTTTCGAGCGCCGCGGTCCGGTTTTCCACGGTCGGGTAGCGGGAATCGGGGAGCGGCACGGCGAAGGTCAGGGTGTTTTCCGCCCGGTAGCCGGGGGCGGTGTCCACGAGGTTGAGGAAGCTGCGGGCGAGGAGTCCGGCTCCGATGAGCAGCGGCAGGGCGAGGGCGAGCTGGAGGGAAGCGAAGACCCCGCGCCGGGCTCCGGTGAGTGCGGTGGAATCGCCCCGCGCCGATCCCTGTAACGCCGAAGCGGGGTTCCGGGAAGCCGCCCGGAATGCCGGCAACACTCCGAAGCCGATGGCGGCGACCGCCGCGACAGCGAACGCGAAACCGAGCACCGCCGGGCGCACGCCGGCGTTCGCGAGCTGCGGAAGCCCGAGCGCGGCGAGCGAGCGGACGAGGGCCGCGCCGGGGATGCTCAGGAGGATTCCGACGGTTCCGGCGCCGAGCGCCAGCAGGCAGCTTTCCGCGAAGAGCCGGCGGAAGAGGATGCCGCGTCCTGCCCCGAGCGCGGCGCGCACCGCGAGTTCGCGTTCGTTTTCGGCCGCGCGGGTCAGGAGCAGGTTCCCGACGTTCCCACAGGCGATCAAAAGCACCAGCAGGGTGACTCCGAACAGCGCGTAGAGCGGATCCCGCAGCCTTCGGGTCATGCGCTCGGCGAAGGAAAGGAGGTGGACCGACGCGCCTTCGTTGAGCTGTCTCTCCACTTCGCTCGCTTCGCTCAGCCGGGCGAGCAGCGCGGTCGCTTCCGCTTCCGCCTGTTCGGGGCGGATGCCGTCCTTGAGGCGGGCGACCACCTGGACGAGCTCGAGCCGCACCCCCTGGTCGGGGGGCAGGGGAGGCGTGACCGGGTAGGGCGTGTAGATCCCGGTGGTGGGGACCGGGAACCCGAATCCCTCCGGCGTGATGCCGACGATCTCGTGAGGAGCGTCGTCGAGGAGCAGGGAGCGGCCGAGGATTTCCTCGTCGCCGCCGAACTCGCGGACCCAGAAGGCGTGGCTCAGGATCACCACCTGCTCGCGTCCGGGGGTTTCCTCTTCGGGGAGGAAGGCGCGGCCGAGCGCCGGCGGAACCCCGAGCACCCCGAAGAGCGCCGGCGAGACCCGTTCGGCGGTGAGCGGCCGCGGCGGCCCCGGGGATTCGGCGAGGCCGGTGTAGGTGAACGGGGCATCGCCGTACATGGCCATCCCGTCGAACACGGTGGCGACCTCGCGCCATTCCCGGAAGTGGTCGGTGGACATGGCCGCGATGTCTTCGGGGAGCGACAGCCGCGGCCGTCGTTCCCAGACCTGCATCACGGTCTCCGGGTCGCGGAAGGGCGGCGGCCTCAGCAGGACACCGTGCACCGCCGAGAAGACGGTCGCGGTGGCCCCGACCCCGAGCCCGAGCGGCAGAACCACCAGCAGGGTGAAACCGGGCCTGCGGGAGAGGCTTCGGAAGGCCTCGCGGAAGGCGTGTCCCATGTCAACCGAACCGAACCACGAAACGAAAGGATACTGGTTAGGGTTCCCCGCGACATGACCGACCACGCCGCCCCGCAGGCGGGAATCCTCACCCCGCAGGCGGGAATCCTCGCCGCGCAGGCGGGAATCCTCGAAGAGCTGCCGGCGCACGCCCGGTATATCCGCTGGCGACGGGTTCCCGGAACCGATCCGCGTCCCGCACTCACCCGGCTTGCGGAACGGACGGCCGGTGGTTCGCTGGTCGTCGGAGTCGGCGAGTCCCTCGTCCAGGAACTCGGAGCGGTAGTTCCCGGCCTTCGGACCTTCCCGGCTCTCGTGGCGGCGGGAGCCTCGAACCCCTCGATTCCGGGGGCGCTGTGGACCTGGCTCCGCGCATCGCGGCGGGGCGATCTGGTGCGGGAGATGGCCACTCTGAACCGGGCGCTCGCTCCCGCCTTCGCGGTCGAAAGCGAGACCGAGGCGTTCGACCACGGCTCGCGGGATCTCACCGGGTACGAGGATGGAACCGAGAACCCCGATCCGGAAGATGCCCCCGGAATCGCGCTCGTCTCCGGCGCGGGGCCGGGACTCGACGGCGGCTCCTTCGTCGCGGTCCAGCGCTGGGCACACGACCTCCGGCGTTTCGCCGAGTTTGGCGAGCGGGGGCGGGATCTGGTGATCGGCCGCCGCCTCCGCGACAACGAGGAGATCGGGGACGCTCCCCCGACCGCCCATGTGAAGCGCACCGAGCAGGAGGCGTTCGATCCGCCGGCCTTCGTCTGGCGGCGCTCGATGCCCTGGAGCGACAGGGATGGCCTCGGCCTCGTGTTCGTGGCCTTCGGGGCCAGCCTCGACCCCTTCGAGAAGCAGCTCCGGCGGATGGTCGGCGAGGAGGACGGGGTCGTGGACGCGCTCTTCCATTTCTCGCGTCCGCTCGACGGGGCCTACTACTGGTGCCCGCCGGTCGCGGCCGGCCGGCTCGACCTCCGCGCCCTGCTCGGGTAGCCCGCGGCGCAGCTGGACGTTGCTGGGATAATCGCGCCGCCTCGTGCCGGCCTCTCCCCATTCTTCGGCAGCCAGGACCTCGTTGGACGACTCGATCCACGAGGGCGATTGCCTGACCATACTGCCGAAGCTGCCTCCTGCCTGCGTGGATCTCGTGCTGTGCGACCTCCCCTACGGAACGACGCGGAACAAGTGGGATTCGGTGATCGATCTGGACGAGCTGTGGCGGCAATATCGCCGGGTGCTGAAGCCCCGAGCCGCGGTCCTGCTGACCGGCCAGGGCCTGTTCACCGCCCGGCTCGTCATGTCGAATCCGGAGTGGTTCCGCTACAAGATCGTCTGGGTCAAGTCGAAGCCCACGAATTTCCTGAATGCGCGTGTCCAGCCCCTTCGCAAACACGAGGACATCTGCGTCTTCTACCGTGACCATCCGACCTACAACCCGCAGATGACACCTGGCTTGCCGTACGACAAGGGAACGCGCAAGGATCAGCTCTCGGGTAGCTACGGAGACTTCCAGCCGGCTCATGTCCAGAGTTCCGGAGCTCGCTTCCCCTGCGATGTGGTGTATTTCAAGACTGCCGAAAGCGAGTCGGAGCAGACGGTCTGGCATCCGACACAGAAGCCTCTTGAGTTAGGGCGTTACCTGGTTCGCACGTTTTCCCATCCCGGGGATCTGGTTCTGGACAACGCCTTCGGAAGCGGGACTTTTCTGCTCGCCGCACACCTGGAAGGGCGTCGATATGTCGGGATCGAGAAAAACGAGGAAGTGCGTCTCTTCAAGAAGGAGAAAATTGACTACCTCGAGGTAGCAGCGCAGCGGCTCTCGTGCAGCGGTGTCCGGTCATGAGTGAGACGCAAGCCCCGTCCCTTGCGCGGCGTCTGGTCGCCGAGTTCCTCGGTACGGCCGGGCTCCTCGCCTCGATCATCGGCTCCGGGATCATGGGAGACAACCTCGCCGGCGGGAACGCCGGGGTGGCGCTCATCGGCTGCACCCTCGCGATCTCGGCGGCGCTCGTGGTCCTGATCTGGCTCTTCGGGCCGGTTTCCGGTTGCCACATCAATCCGGCGGTGACCCTCGCGTTTCTGGTCCGGGGGGAGATCGCGCCCCGGGATGCCGCCGCCTACGTCCCGGTCCAGATCCTCGGCGGCATCGCCGGCACGGCGGTCACGAACGTGATGTTCGGCCTGCCGGCGCTCCACTTCGCGACCACCGTCCGCACCGGCGGGAGCCAGTGGCTCTCGGAAATCCTCGCGACCTTCGGCCTGCTCGTCGTGATCCTCGGCTGCCTCCGGGTCGGCCGCGACGTGGCGGTCGCGGTCGCGCTCTACATCGGTTCCGCGATCTGGTTCACGAGCTCCACCGCCTTCGCGAACCCGGCGGTGAGCATCGCCCGCGCCTTCAGCGACACCTTCTGCGGCATCCGCCCCGCCGACGTGGCCCCCTTCATCGGCATGGAGGTCGTGGGGGCGCTCGCCGCGGTCTGGTTCGCCCGCTGGCTCTGGCGGTAACCGTTCCATTGGGTGCCATGGCGGAACAACGGAAATCGAGTCTCCCGATCGCTTGGGGATACGGGGCGGCGGACGGGCCGGAGCGCTGGGGCTCGCTCGCCCCGGAGTTCGCCGCCTGTTCGCTCGGCCGGGAGCAGTCGCCGATCGATCTCGCGGACGCGGAGTCACGGCCTCTGCCGGAGATCGCTTTCGACTACGCGCCGGGTCCGGTTTCGGTCCTCCACGACGGCCACAACCTCGTCTGGAACTTCTCGCCCGGAAGCGCCATCACCGTCTCCGGAAAGCGCTTCGATCTCCAGCAGTTCCACCTCCACCACCCGGGCGAACACACGGTCGAAGGGGCCGGGTTCCCGCTGGAGCTGCATCTCGTCCACGCGGATTCGAAGGGAGCGCTGGCGGTGGTCGGGGTGTTTCTCCGGGAAGGCGAGTCGAACCGGGCGCTTGCTCCGGTCTGGCGGGAACTCCCGGAGGACGAGGCCCCGCCCCGCGCCGCCGGTGTCCTGAACCCCCGCGGGCTGCTGCCCGGGAGCCGGACGACCTGGCGCTATCGGGGCTCGCTCACCACCCCTCCCTGCTCCGAGGGGGTTTCGTGGTTCGTGATGACCGAGCCGGTGGCCGTCTCGCGGGAGCAGGTCGAGGCTTTCCGGCGGATCGTGGGCCGAAACGCCCGCCCGCCCCAGCCGCGGAACGGCCGCGAGCTGGTCACTGATCGGGATCGCTGACGGGCTTCCCGAACCACTCCGGTGGCATGGGAGAGACGATGTCGCCGAGGATGCGGATGCGCCCCTGATCCCGTCCGAAGGGTGCCTCGCGCCTCGGTCGGTACGGCGTGAGCCGGGAGATCGGCTGCCCGTTTTTGGTGATGAGAATCTCTTCGCCGGACTCCGCAATCTCGCCCATGAGTCGAAGGCACCGGGCCTTGAATTCCGAAGCCTCGATGACCCGGACACCCGGTATCCGGTCTCTGCTCGCGAGCGATTCCATCGTGCATGGAATGGTAGATGGTCAGACAGGAGCTGTTTTTACGGCCAGAGCGTTCCCGTCGCGACCCGCTCCGCGAAAAGTTCGGCCGGCCAGATTTCGATTCCATCTTCGGAACGGAACGGCCGATCTCCCGTATAGACGAGGATGCGCCGCGCGAACCGGGGGAAGTCGGAGATGAGGCGCAGTCCGCGCAGCAGTCCGGCGTGGTAGCGGGCGGTCGCCTTTACTTCGATCCCGAGGAATTCGCCGCCGCGTTCGAGCACGAAGTCCACTTCCGAGCGGGTGCGAAGCGTGGACCAGTACCCGAGGCGTTCGAAGAGTTCCCGGCTCGGGGCGTGAGCGCGGAGAGTCGTTGCGACCCAGCTTTCGAGGAGGGGGCCGCGTTCTTCCGCGGTGAGGGGGCCGAGTTGGCGCTTGACCGCGCGGACGATCCCCGGGTCCACCCAGTAGAGCTTGGGCGCGCGACGCTCGCGGGTTCTGAGGCGCGACTCGTAGGCCGGGACCCGGTGGACGAGGAGGGTGTCTTCGAGGATCTGGAGGTATCCGGCCACCGTTGGGCGAGCCACCCCGGCATCGCGCGCGATCGAGGCCACGTTCAGCAGTTCGGCGTTCCGGAGCGCTGCGACCGGAAGGAAACGGGAGAACGCCGGAAGGTTGCGGGTCATGGCCTCGGCGCGGATTTCCTCGGAGAGATAGAGGAGCGCCCATGCTTCGAGCACCTCGCGAGGAGTCTCGCTGTTCCAGACGAGCGGCAACGAGCCGTGGCGGAGGACGCGGTCGAGGTCGAAGTCGCTTCCCAGCTCGGAGGCGGTGAGCGGAAACATGGTGCGCAGCAAGGCGCGGCCGGCCAGCAGGTTGACTCCGGCGGCGCGCAGTTTCCTTGCGCTGGAGCCGAGCAGCGCGAAGCGAAGGCCGCGGTCTTCGATCAGCCGGTGGACTTCGTTGAGCAGCGCCGGAAGTCGCTGGATTTCATCCACGATCACCCAGCTTCCGGGGTCGAGAGAGCCGAGGGCCTGCGGAAACAGCGAGGGGTCCGCGAGCAGATCCTGGTAGAGGCGCTGGTTCAGCAGGTCCAGGCGGGTCGCGTCCGGAAGCGCCCGGCGGACCCAGGTGCTCTTGCCGACTCCCCGGAGGCCCAGCAGGAAGAAACTCTGGTCGGGGCGCTTCAGAAAACGCGGGTAATGTGTCATGGAAGCACCAATAATACGGGTAAATAGACAGCAAACAATTCCGAAAGCCCTTTGAGCTCCGCTACCATCGGCCCGGTGGAAGCCCTCCGTTCGCTCATCCGGGATGTGCCCGGCTTTCCGAAGCCGGGAATCCTGTTCCGGGACATCACCACGCTGCTCAAGGATCCTCGGGGGCTCGCGCTCGCGGCCGATGGCCTCGCCGAAGCGACCGAAGGTCTCGGGGCCGAGCTGGTCGTCGGCGTGGAATCACGCGGCTTCCTCCTGGGGCCGGTGCTCGCGCTCCGGCTCGGGACCGGTTTCGCGCTCGCCCGCAAGCCGGGCCGGCTTCCTGCCGCCGCCATCCGGGCCGATTACCAGCTCGAGTACGGCGAGAACTCCCTCGAACTCCACGAAGACGCGGTGCGGCCGGGACAGCGGGTGCTCATTACCGACGACCTGCTCGCGACCGGCGGCACGGCCGCGGCGGCCGCCGAACTCGTGGAGCGGCTCGACGGAACGGTCGCCGGGTTCGGGTTCCTCGTCGAGCTCGCCCTCCTCGGCGGCCGGGAAAAGCTGGGGGATCGGCCGGTGCGCTCGCTGGTTCGCTACGACGAATGAATCAAATATGAATATATTTTGATGTCGCCGACCAGTCGGAATTCCTGAATTTCGCCCCGGTCGAGCTGAAGGGGGGAAGCCCGAACGCACGCGAGGTCGCTCGCCAACTGCAGGCGGGAGCCAACATCGGCGGTCCACTTCTCCTGACACCCGCCACGATCAGGTTTCGGCCCGTCGTGGGGTATGGCGGCGAGCTCTGGAAGGTCCAGCGCCGCCGGTTCCGGGAGCAGCGGATTCAGTTCCAGGGCCGCACCGCAATCCCGCAGTTACTGCGATGCGGAGATTCGCTCGCGAGCGCCTTCGGGTGAGTGCTACGCGTCCTACCCCTCGATCCCGAGGAGTTTTCTGAGCGTTTCCGTTTCCAGGCTCGGTCGGCCTTTGCCCAGATGCGTGAGGCCACGCACTTCCAGTGCTCGGTTCTTTTTCCTGTCTTCTTCGTTCTGGCTGAACAGGTGTTTGGCCTGTTTGGCCCCGAAGCGGAAGAGCCAGTCCTTGACGAACACCGTGTTCTTACGGACTGGACCGTCCTTTTCTGACGCCTTGGCCAACCTTCCCGTCGGGGTGAAAAGCGGCAGGAAGTAGGCGAGTGGTTTGCCCCTTCGCGCTGCGAGCTCTTGGTTGATCCGTTCGAGGTCGTTTTCCACGAAACAGGTCTTTCGGAAAGTGGCGTTGGTGGCCATTCCGATATACCAGGGGTTCATGGACTGGCCGTGCTGGATCGCGAGGACGTATACGCCGATGGAGTTTTCGAGTTCCGATCTTCCGCTCGTCTTGCGCTTCTCCCAGAAGCTGTGGATGTCTTCGGGATCGATCGTCTTCGGGTTCTTGCTCCGGACCGGAATTTCGTATGGGCCGCGGACTTCATAACGATATTTCGGACTCGAACCATCGCCGACGTGGATCGGCTCCTTGATTCCGAAGAGCTCGCGGAACTTTGCGATATCGCTGGGCTCCTTTCCCGGTTGTTCGGGAGGGTTGAGAATTCCGAGCAAGGATGTCTGTTTCAGATCGGAAGTGATTTGCTTGTTGACAAGTTCCTGGTTCTGCTCGAAAGCCATTCGGATCAGGCGCTTTTCGAGAAAGCGAATCCCATCGTGCTGATCTGCCTGTTCCGAGAATCTCCCATTCTCGACCTGGGCGAAGACTTGTCGAATTCATGCTTGTCCAGCCACTTCTCATGGCCGCCTTCGTCCTTGAATTCGAAAGGACCAAATGTCTCGAAAAGCATGTCTGTTTCCCGGTGGCCCGCGCTTCGGATCGCGCCTGTGCCACTCGGCCAAAATCTTACCCCCCCCGAAAATCAAGAATCAACGCTCACGCTATGTCTCCCGATGTCATGGTGTTTGAATAGGAATCGTGCTGCCTTCTTCAAGCGCCTGGAGGTATCCCTCGTAGGCGAACAGGCGGTTGCGGCGCTTGCCGGTGATTTCCCGGACGATTCCGCATTCCGTGAGCGTGTCCATGGCGGAGGCCGCCGTTCCGTAGGCCAGTCGGGTCATGGAGCGAGCGGCCGGTAGCGAGAGGATCGGGCGCTCTTTCAGGGCTTCGTGAATCCGCATCGCGGAGCCGGCGCGCCGTCCCGCCGTCTTCGCCAACCGGTTGCGGTCATCCTCGAACATCCGGGAAAGTTGGCCGGCGGTGGCGATGGCGTGTTCTGCGACCTGTCGCACGCCTTCGAGAAAGAAACCGATCCACGCCTCCCAGTCGCCCGTCTGTCGAGTGCCATCGAGGAGCTCGTAGTAGGTGGCCCGGTGCTGTTTGAGGTACAGACTCAGATAGAGAAGGGGTTGCCGGAGCACGCCGGACTGGCAGAGGAGGAGCGTGATGAGCAGCCGTCCGATCCTGCCGTTCCCGTCGAGAAACGGGTGGATCGTCTCGAACTGCGCATGGGCCAGCCCCGCCCGGATGAGCACCGGAAGGCCGTCGGCCTCTTCGTGGAGGAACTTTTCCCAAGCGGTCATGCAATCCGGGACGGCATCCGGGGGAGGAGGTACGAAGTGGGCGTTGCCGGGTCGGCTGCCACCGATCCAGACCTGGGAGCGCCGGAATTCGCCGGGGGCTTTCTCGTTGCCCCGGCCGTGCGCCAGCAGCACGCCGTGGGTCTCCCGGATCAGCCGGTTGGAGAGGGGGAGATCCTCCAAGCGTCGGAGGCCGTGATCGAAGGCGGCTACGTAGCTCGAGACTTCCCGGACATCGTCGAGCGGTGCTCCCGGCGCTTCCTCCAGTTCGAAGAGCAGGAGGTTGGACAGGGTGGACTGGGTTCCCTCGATCTGCGAGGACAGCACGGCCTCCTTGCGCACATAGGAATAGAGGAACAGAGCCGGGTTCGGGAGAAGCCCCGAGATGCCGTCGAGGCGACCAAGGGCGAGGTTGGCACCTTCGAGCGCCCGCTGCAGCGGGCCGTCCAGTTGGAGAGGCGGGTCCGGCGGCAGGGGGGCCGGCACGAAGGCGCGGACCTGTTCCCCGGGGCTCGTGAGGATCCGGCAGGAGCCGGTGGTCCGTCGCATCGCGGGTTCTTCTTCCGGTTTTTGGAATAACGGGTTTCGTTCTTCCAAAAAGGAAGGGTAAACGGAAATAACGACCCCCGCTCCGGAGGCGGGTTCCGTCCGGTCAGGCGTAGGGCGGGACGGTGATCCGGGCTTCGATCTCCTCGATCAGCGCCTGTTTGCGTTCGGTCAGGACCTCGGCGAGCTTCTCGATCGGGACGATCTCGCCCTTGCGGTCTCCCCGCAGGCGGACTTCCGCGCCTCCCTCGGCGAGGGCCCGCCGGGCGACCACCACCCGCAGCGGAATCCCGATCAGGTCGGCATCGGCGAACTTGACCCCGGCGCGCTCGTCCCGGTCGTCGTGGAGCGTTTCGAGCCCTGCCGCTTCGAGCTGGTCGTGGATCCGCTCCGCGACCTCCATCGCCTCCCGGTCGGCTTCGGAACGCCCGCCGAGCGCGATGAGATGCACATCGAAGGGGGCCACGCTCATCGGCCAGCGCAGGCCGTCCCCGTCGTGGTGTTCTTCGGCGACGCAGGCGAGGAGTCGCCCCGAGCCGATGCCGTAGGAGCCCATCCAGATCGGCTGTTCGGCACCGTGTTCGTCGAGGAAGTGGCCGCCCGCCGAGTCGGCGTATCCGGTCCCGAGCTGGAAGATGTTCCCCACTTCCACGCCGCGCGAGGT
This sequence comes from Vicinamibacteria bacterium, assembly GCA_965215615.1. Lineage (GTDB taxonomy): Bacteria > Acidobacteriota > Vicinamibacteria > Marinacidobacterales > Marinacidobacteraceae > CBDATA01. The sequence continues at coordinate 648,982 of OZ244068.1, forward strand.
GCTGAGCGGCTTGCCGCATTGGTAGCAGCAGAAGCCGTCGTCCGCATTCGCGATGTCGGCAACGATCTTCGGCTCGTAGTCGCGCCCGGCGTTCACGTTCCTGAGGTGGACCCCCGGACGGTTCGCTCCGGCCACCAGGTTGGGCGAGGTCACCACCGAGTCGTCGCAGATCACGAGGCCGGAAGTCAGACCGATCGGGGAGGCATATCCGGGCTCGGCCCCCGCCTTCCGGATCGCCTCGTCGTCGGCCGGCTGGAGCCACGAGGCACCGACCGCTCCCGCGAGCTTGGTTTCGTTCACCTCCATGTCTCCGCGGATGACCGCCACGATGAGTTCCTCGCGGTTGCCGCCGTCCATGCCGCCGATCAGGAAGACCACCTTGGCGGTGCGGCTCTCCGGGATGTCGAGGAAGGCGGTGAGGTCGCGGATCGTCGAAGCGCCCGGAGTGTCCACCGGCTCGGCCGGCAGCGCCTCCTCGGACTCGGCGGATGTCTTGCGGAAGCGGGCCACCTGCCGGTTGGCGGCGTACCCGCAGGCGGAGCACAGCACGAGGGTGTCCTCGCCGATCGAGGAGAGGTACATGAACTCGTGAGCCTGCTTGCCGCCCATCATGCCCACGTCGGAGCCGACCGCGATGGTGGGGATGCCACACCGGCCGAAAATCCGGAAATAGGCGGCGTAGTGCGCCCGGTACTGGCGCGCGAGCCCCTCCGGGTTCCGGTCGAGGCTGTAGGAATCCTTCATCGTGAACTCCCGCACCCGGATCAGGCCGGCGCGCGGCCGCGGATCGTCCCGGAACTTGGTCTGGATGTGATAGACGAGCTGGGGCAGTTGCCGCCACGACTGGATTTCGGTGCGGCAGAGATCGGCGACCACTTCCTCGTGGGTCATCGCCAGCACCAGATCGCTCTGCTTGCGGTCCTCGAAGCGGGCCATCTCCGCTCCCACGCTGTCGTAGCGTCCCGACCGCCGCCAGATTTCCGCGGGGTGCACCACCGGCATCGTGATCTCCTGCCCGCCGATCCGGTTCATCTCCTCGCGCAGGATGTTCTCGATGCGGGTGATGGACCGGTGGGCGAGCGGCAGGTACGAGAAGAGCCCCTGGCCGAGCTGCCGGATGAACCCGGCGCGCAGCAGCAACCGGTGGCTCGGAGCTTCGATCCCGGCCGGACTCTCGCGGAGGGTCAGCCCGAAGTGGGAGGAAAGGCGCATGGGGCGGGAGTCTAGGGTGGGGCCATCGCCTCTTCGACGGCGACCGATTCGAGTTCGCTCGAATCGAATATCCCCGGCTGGATCTCCTGACGGCCCTCTCCGATCGCGACATACGCCTCGCCGAGCAGGTAGATCGACCCGGCCACCACGATTTCGCCTGATGCGCCGGCGAGCTCCCGCGCCCGGGCGAGCGCGGGTCCGATGCCCGTCGCCGTCTCGGCTGGAGCCGGACTTTTCCGGACCTGTTCCGCGAGCTCGGCTTCGGAGAGCGACCGCCGGGTCTCCGCCCGCGTCAGCACCACCCGGTCGAAATGGGGGAGCAGCGGCGCGAGCATCGCCTCGGCCTTCTTGTCGCGCATCGCGCCGAAAACCAGCACCCGCGGCCGGTCGCGGGGGAGCTCCTCGAGGAACCCGGCGAGCCGGCGGGCTCCGTCCGGGTTGTGGGCCGCGTCCAGCAGCAGCCGGGGTTCTCCCGGCTGTTCGGGCACCCAATCGAGACGGCCGGGCCAGCGGGTTTTTGCGATCCCGCGACGAAGGCGATCCGGATCCGGGCCGGGAAGGCCCAGTTCCTCGAGGGCGCATTCGGCACCGCGCACGGCGAGCGCCAGGTTTTCGATCTGATGACGGCCGGGGAGAGGCAGGGTGAGGCCGTCGTAGGTTCGGGCGAGGGTGCGGAGGGTTCCCGTGGAAGCGGCCCGGTGTGGCCGGAAGTCCGCCTCGGTTTCGCGGGCCACCGCGTGGAACCGGGCTCCCCGGTTTCCGGCGCTCTCTTCGAGAACTTCGAGCGCTTCCGGGTGCTGCTCTGCTGCGATCAGCGGGCGGCCAGGTGCCGCGATCGCGCCCTTTTCGGCGGCGATGCGGTCCACCGTGCTCCCGAGGAAACGCTCGTGGTCGAGGGCGATGCGGGTGATGAGCGCCACCCGGGTGTCCACGACTCCGGTGGCATCCCAGCGGCCGCCCATGCCGGCTTCGAAGATGCCGATGTCCACCCGCCGCCGGAAGGCGAGGAGCGCCACGCCGGTGATGGTCTCGAAAAAAGACGGCTGATGGCCGGCGGGAAAGGCGGCCGAGGCTTCCGCCACCATGCCAACCAGTTCGGCGAATTCATTCGGAGCGATGGGAACCCCGTCGATCACGATCCGCTCTTCGATGTCCACGAGATGCGGAGACGTGAACCGCCCGACGCGGAGACCCTCGGCGCGGAGGATGCTGTCCACGAGAGCCACTGTGGAGCCTTTCCCGTTGGTGCCCGCCACCCGGATCGCGGGAATCTCGCGCTCCGGGTGGCCGAGCGCCTCGACCAGCTCCCGGATGTTCCGGAGGCCGACCTTGACGTGGAACTGCTCCCGCTCTTTCAGGTAACGGCGCGCCGCTTCGTAGCGCATCGGCCGGCCGGTCGGGGGTGGCTCTAGCGATGCGAACCGGCGAAAGCGGGCGCGTGCGCCGGCTCTTCTGTTTCTTCGCGACGGCTCGTCGCCTGGGGCTCGGGGTCGTAGAGGAACCGGAGGAGTCGTCCCAGGGTGGGCCGGAGGGACTTTCTGTGCACCACCTGATCCAGCATCCCGTGTTCGAGCAGGAACTCCGACCGCTGGAACCCCTCGGGAAGCTCGCCGCGGATGGTCTGCTGGATGACCCGGGGGCCGGCGAAGCCGATGAGCGCTCCCGGCTCGGCGATGTTGAGATCGCCGAGCATCGCGTAGCTCGCGGTCACCCCCCCGGTGGTGGGGTGGGTCAGGATCGAGATGTACGGCAGCCCCTCGTCGTCGAGCAGAGCGAGAGCCGCCGAGATCTTGGCCATCTGCATCAGCGAGAGCGCGCCTTCCTGCATGCGGGCACCGCCCGAACAGGAGACCACGATCAGCGGGATCCGTTCGGCGAGAGCCGCTTCGACCGCACGGGTGATCTGTTCGCCGACGACCACTCCCATGCTGCCGCCGATGAACCCGTACTCCATGGCCGCCACCACGACCGGAGTGCGCTCGATGTGCCCCCGCGCCACGAGGATCGCATCCTCGAGCCCGGTGGCGCGGGCGCTCTTTTCGAGGCGCGTCGGGTAGGGAACCCGGTCGTGGAACCCGAGCGGATCATTCGACCGCAAAGGCTCGGAGAGCTCCTCGTATTCCCCGCCGTCCATCAGCGATTCGATCCGCTGTCGCGCCGGGAGTTTCCGGTGGTGGTCGCAGCGGGGACAGACTTCGTGGTTCTCGCGGAGTGCCTTGCCGTAGATGATCTCGGAACATCCCTCGCAACGGATGAAAAGCCCTGGCGGAACCTGGGGGCCGGGGCGAGCCTTCGATGCGCTTTCGCCGGGGGAATCGGGCATGAATCCCGTCACTCTATCAGACAGGGTGCCGCCGGAGCCGGTATCATCGGGGGCTGTTTTCCGCCGGAGGAAATCATGAAGATCGAGACCCTGAATCAGTTGCTGGCCCAGTCCTTCGAGGCGAATCCCCGCGACCGGGCGATCCTCCACAAGAAGGACGGCGAGTGGAAGGCAGTCTCCACCGCGGAGTGGATGGAGCAGGCGGAGGCGATCGCGCTCGGGCTCCAGAGCCGGGGTGTCCAGAAAGGCGACCGCATCGCGCTCCTCGCCGAAAACCGGCTGGAGTGGTTCCTGATCGAAGCGGGCATCCAGATCCTCGGCGCGGTCACCGTCCCGATCTATCCGACGCTGTCCGGGAAGCAGGTGGCCTACATCATCCAGAACTCCGGTGCCACGGCGGTGATCGTCTCGAACACCGAGCAGCAGGAAAAGATCGCTTCGGTCCGTAACGAAATGCCGGACGTGGAGAGCTGCTTCGCCCTCGACCCGCTGGAGGCATCCCTTGCCGCGGAGCCGTGGGGTCCGGTGGTCGCCGCCGGCCGGGAGATGCGGAAGGCGGATTCGGCCGCTGCCGGGCGACTGGCCGCGGCGGTGGGGCCGGATGATCTCGCCACCCTCATCTACACCTCGGGTACCACCGGCGACCCCAAGGGAGTGATGCTCACCCAGTCGAACCTGGTTCAGAACGCGCTGGCGAGCAGCAAGGCGATCCCGCTCCGGGGCGACGACATCTCCATGTCGGTACTTCCCTACAGCCACGTCTTCGCCCGCATGGTGGACCACTACCTGATGCCCTATGTGGGAGCGACCATCGCGATCGCCGAGAACATGGACAGCCTGGTGGCGAATCTCGGCGAAGTGAAGCCGACGGTGCTGCCCTGCGTCCCGCGGTTCTACGAGAAGATGCGGGCGCGCGTCCAGGAGAGCGCCGCCGCGGGGAGTCCGCTCAAGAAGAGGATCTTCGACTGGGCTTTCCGGGTGGGGTACGAGATGGGGCACTGCCGGCAGGAAGGGAGCGAGCCGGGATTCGGGCTTCGGGTCCGGTACGGGCTTGCCACCCGCCTGGTGTTCCGCAAGCTCCACCAGCGCCTCGGCGGACGGATGCGGCTCTTCATCTCCGGTGGCGCGCCGCTACCCCAGGATGTCGCGGAGTTCTTCCTCGCTGCCGGCTGGCTGGTCATCGAAGGCTACGGGCTCACCGAAACCTCGCCGGTCATCACCGTGAACCGGGAGGATGCTTTCCGGTTCGGAACCGTGGGGACTCCGATCGAAGGCATCGAGGTCCGGATTGCGGACGACGGGGAGATCCTCTGCCGCGGCCACAACGTGATGAAGGGGTATTACGGGAACGACGAGGCGACCGCGGAAGCGATCGAGGATGGCTGGTTCCACACCGGCGATATCGGGGTGATCGAAGAAGGCGGCTTCTTGCGCATCACCGACCGGAAGAAGGACATCCTGGTGACCGCGGGCGGCAAGAATCTCGCGCCGCAGCCGATCGAGGGCGCGCTCAAGCAGAGCCCCTACATCGCCGAGATCGTGCTGGTCGGCGACGGCCGGCCGTTCGTCGCGGCGCTCGTCACTCCAGAGCGCGAGCAGGTGAAGCGTTACTGCGAGGAGAAGGGCTCCCCGGTCGAGGATCTCAAGGCGATGGCGGCGAGCCCGCTCGTGGTGGAGCTCCTGCAATCCGAGGTGGACCGGTTGAGCGGGGATTTCGCCCGCTACGAGAAGATCCGGAAGATCGCGGTGCTGCCGGCCGAGTTCTCCGTCGCGGGAGGCGAACTGACACCCACCCTGAAGGTGCGCCGCCGGGTAGTTCTCGATCGCTATCAGGGCCAGATCGAAAGACTCTACGCCTCCTGAGGATGGAGGATTCCTTCGAGACGGTGATCGGGCTGGAGATCCACGTCCAGCTCGACACCCGCACCAAGTTGTTCTGTGGCTGCCGGAATCGCTCCGGCGAGCCGCCCAACACCGATATCTGCCCGGTGTGCTACGCGCTGCCGGGAACGCTGCCGGTGCCGAACGAGCGCGCCGTGGAGCTCGCGGTGCGGGCCTCGCTCGCGCTCGAGTGCGAAGTCGCCGAGGTCTCGGTCTTCGAGCGGAAGAATTATTTCTACCCGGATTTGCCCAAGGGATACCAGATCACCCAGTACGAGCATCCGATCGGACGGGGCGGCGGGGTCACCATCGGCGAAAGGCGGATCGGCATCCACCGGGTCCAGATCGAAGAGGACGCGGGGAAGCTGGTCCACGGCGGCTTCTCCGGGCCTTCGAACCGCAGCGGGGTGGATTTCAACCGCGCCGGGGTTCCGCTGATCGAGATCGTGACCGAGCCGGATCTGCGCTCTCCGGCGGAAACCGAGGAATTCGCGCGGGTGCTTCGGACGCGTCTGCGGTACTGCGCGGTCTCCGACACCGACATGGAGAAGGGGAACCTGCGGATGGACGGGAACATCTCGGTGCGCCGGCGGGGGGAAGAGCGCCTCGGTGCCAAGGTGGAAGTGAAGAACGTGAACAGCTTCCGCTTTCTCCGCCGGGCGCTCGAATTCGAGGAACTGCGCCAGCGGCAGGCGATCGAAGCCGGAGACCCGGTCCGGATCGAGACCCGGCAGTTCCGCGAGGATCGGGGAGTCACCGAGCCGATGCGCTCCAAGGAGGAGGCGGCCGATTACCGCTATTTCCCCGACCCCGACCTTCCTCCCCTGCGCCTGCCCGAGGGCCTCGTCGAGCGCGAGCGACGCGGTCTTCCGGAGTTTCCGCGGGAGCGCGCCGCCCGCTTCGAGAGGGATTTCGGCCTGAGTCCGGAGCACGCCCGGCTCCTGGTCCAGAGCCCCGAGATCGCTCGTTACTTCGAGGATGCGGCCCGGGCGGCTTCGCCGGATGCCGGGCCGCTCCTGGCCGGCTGGATTCTTCAGGAGACATCGGCGGCGCAGCGCGAAAAGGGTGTGTTTCTGGTCCCGGCGGCAGAGCTCGGCGGCCTCCTGCTGCGGGTGGCGAAGGGGACCCTGGCCCGGAATCTGGCGCGGCAGGTCTTCGAGCTGATGGATGCCTCCGGAGTGGATGCCGACCAGGCGATCCGGGAGCTCGGGATCGCGGACGCGCCGGGCGAATCGGATCTCGCGGCGCTCGCCCGGCGGCTCGTCGCGGAGAACCCGGAAGATGCCCGTGCCTACCGCGAAGGGCGGAAGAAGGTCATCGGGTTCTTCGTGGGCCGGGCCATGCGGGAACTCGGCGGCAAGGCCGATGCCCGGGCGGTCCGTCGGGCGTTCGAGCGCGCCCTGGAAGGAGACTGACATCGCCGTCGTTCTCGTGGTGGCCGGGTGGACGGCCACCGGCAAGACCCGGCTCGCCCGATCCCTCGCGGGAAGGCTCGACGGGGCCGTTGTTCTCTCGCTCGACGATTACTACCGGGATGTCTCTCATCTTGCGCGAAAGCGGCGGGTGCGCCACGACTTCGATCGCCCGGAGGCACTCGACATGGAAGGCTTCGCCCGCGATCTCCTGGCGCTCCGCGAGGGAAAAGCCGTGCTGCTCCGGCGTTACGAGGCGGCCACCGGCAGAAACCTCACCGACGGGGTCCTCGGCCCGGCGCGGTGGGTGCTGGCGGAGGGGGTTTTCACGTTCCACGATCCGCTGATTCGCGGCCTCGCCGATTTCCGGGTGCTGCTGACCGGCGATCCGGAGCGGCTGCTCGAACGCCGGCTGATCCGGGACACCGCCGAGCGCGGTTACTCTCCCGCCGAAGTACGCCGGATGTTCCGGGAGCGGGTGCTTCCCGCGCAGTCCCGATACCTCGCCGGTGCCGAAGCCTTTGCCGATCTGGCTCTCCCGATGGACTGGGGCGAGGCGCACGTCGAGCGCTGCCTCCGGCTCGTTCTCGCAAAAGGAAACCTGACTTGACCGAACTTCTCCGAATCGGCCACAGCCCCGACCCCGACGATGCCTTCATGTTCTGCGCCCTCTCGAACGGGGCAGTGCGCATCCGCGACTACCGGGTCGAACACGTCCTCGAAGACATCGAGAGCCTCAACCTGCGGGCCATGAAGGGGGAGCTGCCGATCACCGCGATCTCGGCGCACGCCTACCTCGAAGTCGCCGACAAGTACTGGATCATGGCGACCGGGGCCAGCATCGGGGAGGGCTACGGGCCGGTCGTGGTCAGCCGCTCTCCCGGCAAGCTGGAAGACCTGCGGGGCCGCAGGGTCGCGATCCCCGGCCCCTGGACCACCGCCGCGCTCCTCGCCCGCTGCTACATCGGGGATTTCGAGGCGGTGGCCGTCCCCTTCGATCGGATTTTCGAGACGGTGGCTGAAGGCAGAGCGGATGCCGGGGTCGTCATCCACGAGGGGCAGCTCACCTGGAAGGCCGAGGGGTTCCACCTGATCGACGATTTCGGTGCCCGCTTCGAGAAGGAGCACGACCTGCCGCTGCCGCTCGGGCTGGATGTGGTGCGCCGCGACCTGGGCCGCAGCCTCGCGACCGAGGTCAACCGGGCGATGCGCGCCAGCATCGACTGGGCTTACGCCAACGAGGAAGAGGCGCTCGACTACGCGCTCCAGTTCGGCCGCGGCCTCGAACGCGAACTCGGGCGCAAGTTCGTCAAGATGTACGTCTCGGCGCTCACCCGCGACATGGGCGAGGCGGGAGAGGCGGCGCTCCGGGCGCTCTTCCGGATGGCGGAGCGGGTCGGCCGGGTCGCGGAAGCCCCGGAAGTGGAACTGATCCGGTAGCTTCAGACCGGGAGGAGGTGGCTCAGCTCGGTCGCTGAAATCTGGGTGTTGCCGGTCAGAAGGCGGATTCGGCTCACCGCCTCGGGAGAGCGAAGTCGGTCCAGAAGTCCGCTCCAGGTTGTGGTGGGTGCGAAGTAACCATGTTGGCGGATCACGTTCACGTGGTTTTCGGCGAGGAAACGGAATCCTTCGGGTACTGCGGCGCAACGGATCTGCCCCGCGCCGACCGCTCCCACGATGCGATTCACCACGATCGCCGGGCCTTCGAGTGGCGTTCGGGTTGTCTCGATGTACGCCGGGCGGCGATGCGATGGGTCCACGGTCAGTTCGTCGCGGATGCAGTGGGCCCAGATGAGCGGCTCGCTGCGCGTCGTCGGCTTTCTCCGTAGTTCCTCCCGGTGCTGGTTCCAGACGATGGTGCCGGTCACCGCCTCGTAGCCGAGTTCATGGAGGGTTTGTCTTCCCTCGAATGCGGCGCGGAGTTGCTTCGGATCTTCTGCGAAGAGGGTTCTCGAAAAGGATGGACTGCGGAAAACGTGTTTTCCCGAATCCTTTATGCCGCGTCGGAGCACGAGGAGTTGGACCGGAGTTTGGGCATCGGCGAAGTGGTCGTCCGCGTGGACCTTCAGGTATTCGATCGCGCTGTGTTCGAGGAGGAACTTCCGCAGGCCGTCGAAGTAGGCCCCGTTGTTCATGGAAGGCGGGACCACGAACGCGAGCTGGCCGCCGGGCCGGAGGAGCTGGATGCTGGCCTGGAAGAACAGGGCGAAAATGTTGGGCCGCCCCGAGATCACGGCGGCGAAGTCACGACGCGTTGCCCGGTCCGCGCGAAACTGGAAGTACGGCGGGTTCCCGATCACGAGATCGAAAAGCGACCCGGAGAACGGATCGAGCGCGGAACGCTCGGTGAGGCGTGCTTCCGGAACCAGTCGGGAAGCGACCGTGAGCACCTCGGGGTCCACGTCCCAGCCGTGGAGGTCGGCATCCGCCACCCGGTCCGCGACCGAGCGAAGGAACTCGCCGGTCCCCACGCCGGGATCGAGAACCCGCATTCCTTGACGGAGGTCGCACCGGTCGAGCAGTTCCTCCCGGAGCGCTCTCGGAGTCATGTACTGGCCGAGGCGCTTCCGCCGCTCCCGCGGGGCCGCTTCGAGCCACGCTTCGGTCTCCGGCGACAACTGCAAGGTATGGGTCAAGGTTGGGCTTGCCCCGTGATGCATGATGGGTTGGCCGTCGCGCCGCTTCTGATGGAGCCGGCACGAAATCGAGGATGGTTAGAATGACCGGTCATAACGTGCTTCAAGTTCCCGCTACCGAAATGAAGGCCCGACTCGCCGAGTTCCTGCGGGTTGCAGAAGGCGGGCAGCGGATCGCCGTAAGCAGGAACGGAAAGGTAGTCGCCTTCCTGGTGCCTGCAGGTGACATCGAACAGGAAGCGTGTCGGTCCGGAGTGGCGCGGTTCCGTCGCGCCATCGCGCAGTTGCCGCCGATGAGGATGACGGTGGAGGAGATCCTCGCAGCACGAGATGAGGGACGCCGGTTCTGAGGTGGTCGTTCTCGACGCCTCGATCGCGGTGGCGTTGCTTTTGGAGGAGCCGATTCCCGTCACGCAAGGGACTCTGAAACAGCTTGAATGGGCCCCGGCTCTGGTCCCGCTGCTCTGGCACTACGAAACCCGGAACGCGCTTCTGGTCGCAGAGCGCCGGGGACGACTCTCCGGTGCCGACACCGCTTCCCGGCTTCGCGCCCTGGCAGAGATCCGCACGACAACCGACAATGAGCCCAATCTCGAGCGCGCCCTGATTCAGGCCAGAGAACACGGTTTGTCCTACTATGACGCGCTCTATCTCGAACTGGCGGAACGGCGAAGTGCTCCCCTCGCAACTTTGGACCGGAAGCTGCTCGGGGCGGCTCGCGCCACCGGCATTCCTGATCGTCGGTGAAGAGCTTCGGTAACAGGGAGACACCCCGGTTCCCGATTTGCTGAGCAATCCCCCGTGGTTTCCGATGTGGCGGTCTCACGGATGCTGGCAGAAAGCGGCAGCAGGCCGTGTTCGCGCTCGCTGATCCTCGCCGTCAGCCGGGCGAGCGATGTCTTCCCGATGCCCCGCTCCCCCGCCAGGTAGCCGACATGTAGCCGGCCGCTTTCGACTTCGCGGCCGAGGGTGAACGGACTCGTTTCGGGCTTGCTGAACGGCATCAGGTGCGGAGGGAACGGATCGGGTTATGCCAGCGCAGGCCGGGGAATCGCCCGAAATCGGAGTCGTTCGAGTACAGGGTGCACCCGTGCTCCAGGGCATGGGCCGCAAGGTGTGCGTCAGTCGTGAGGTTGCCACTCGCGCCAGTCGTTCGAAGGAACCCTCCGAGGATGCTCCAGTGGGCGCGGGTCGGGGGCAACACGTGGACACCGGGTCGGGAGAGCCAGGAATCCACGAGATCGGCCGCGCTGTCCGTGGTCAGCGGATCGCCCATGACCCGGCGGTGCGTGGACAGTCGCAGGAACCCGACGATGGAGGGCCAGCAGAGCGCCACACCTCCCTCGGTCACGGCTCGGTTCCACCACTCGTTCGTCTGGGCGTGGAACGGGCTCGAGCGGTTGATCGCATAGATCAGGAGGTTGACATCCGGCAGGATCATCGCTGGCGGGCCGATTCCCTGGCGAGGAAATCATCTGCCTCCAGCTCGTCCACGAGCTGATTCAGCTTGAGCTCGTCCACTCCAGGCCGGAGACGCAAATCGAAGGTTCTGGTGCGATACGGGGGGAGGTGCGGAGCCTTCGCATCAGCCTCGATTCCTTGTCGCAGCAGTCCGTTGACGATTCGCTTCAGAGGCGCGCCGTCTCGCCGTCTTTTCTCGATTTCGGCGGCGATATCCGGCTCGATGGTGAGCGTGGTTCGCATGGAAAGCATCGTAGCATCACCTGGAATCAAGATTTGATGTCTTGATGCGTGATTGTCTTTTGGGCTGCCCTGACCATGAAATAGACGAAGTGGAGGTTCTGGACGAAACGGTAGGTTCCCGGGCCTTCGTCGGATACTCGTTCGAGCATGCCCAGTTTGACCATTTCCCGAAGGAAGTTGTCCAGAACCCGCCCTTCCGGTGCCTGGACCGCCGCGGCCAGATCCCGCCGAAGGAAGACACCGGAGGGAGCGAGTCTGGGGATGGCGCGGAGCAGGGCGTGGTAGCGGCCGCTGCGGATCCGATCCACGACCTGGGGTTCCAGATACTTCCGTCCCACGATATCCGCGGCGGCGGTCACCGCAGCGAACGCGTCCCGCGGCGTGACCAGACGTTCGGATGTCTTCCGAAAGGCGGCATCGCCGATTTCGTGCGCCAGCACCGGGAGGCCGCCGGTGAATGTGACGAGCGTCTCGAGCGCTTCCGGTTCGGGTCGCATCCCGGCGCGGGCGAAGGCTTGACCGAAGAACGCCGCGCTGTCTTCGTCCGACCAGGGCGCGATGTCCACGAGATGGAAGATCCGGGCCGCCGACTCGTTCTGGCGTGCCAGCCGGCGGCGGACCTGTTCGCTTCCCACGAAGAGTGCGACGACCGGGAAGGGATGGTCCGCGAATGCGACGGTATCCACGAAGTTCTTGAGCCAGGTGGCGAAATGCGGTGAGTCCACGAGGCCGTTCATGTCGTCGAACACGAGGAACAGCCCCTCTCGATGGGCGGGAAGCGCCTCGACGATCCCCCGGACCGTGTTGTCGAAGCGGTTCGTCAATGTGGCCAGTTCCCCTGCCCGGGGAGCGAACTCGACGGACGCGCCGAAGAGTCCGACCTGCCGGATCCGGTTCCCGAACAGCGCCTTCACTCCCTCCCACCACGGTTCGCTTCTCGTGACGTTGGCGAGCGCGTCGAGAGTGCGGCGGACCACTTCCTCGGGGCCCGTGGCTCCTCCGAGCCCGATATAGAGCGGGAGCAGGCCATGTTCGCGTTCGCTGATTCTCGCCGTCAGCCGGGCGAGTGAAGTCTTGCCGATGCCCCGTTCCCCCGCCAGGTAGCCGACTCGCAGTCGGCCGCTGCGAGCCTCGCGGCCAAGATCCAGCAAGGTGCCGATCTGGTCTTGCCGTCCGACGAAAAGGTCGGGAGGAACCGGATGACCGGGAGTGAACGGGCTCGTTTCGGGTTTGCTGAACGGCATCAGGTGCGGTTTCTTTCGTACAGGATGCGGATGCCTTCGAGCGTGAGCCGCTCGTTCACGATGTCCACCACTCCGGTCCACTCGGCGACCTGCCGTGCGAGGCCGCCGGTCGCGATCACCTTCTGCTCGCCGCCGAGCTCCTCCCGGAGCATCCGGACCATCTCGCGGATGAGTCCGGTCCAGCCGAAAACGAGTCCGGAACGGAGAGCGGCGACCGTGTGCTTTCCGACCACGCTCCGCGGCGGATGGAGTTCCACCTCAGGGAGCCGCGCCGTACGGCGGACCAGCGCTTCGGCGGAGATACCGAGCCCCGGACTGATCGCCCCTCCGAGATATTCCCCCTTCGCGGTGACCACGTCGAAGGTGAGAGCAGTGCCCGCGTCGAGCACGATCGCGTCCACGCCGTAGAGGTGGTGGACGGCGGCGGTGTTCGCGATCCGGTCCGGCCCGGTTTCCTCCGGGGTTTCGACCATGAGCCGGATGCCCTTGGCGGTCTTGTGGTTCAGGACGAAGAGCGGCCGCTCGAAGTGGCAGATCGCGAGCGTCCTGAGCGCTTCGGTCGACGCTGGAACGACGCTCGCTGCGGCGAGGGTCGCGATGTCGCGGCGGGTCTTGCCGGCTTGTGCGAGGAGGCCGTCGAGCAGCACGGCGTTCTCGTCGGGGAGCCGGCCCGCCGAGGTCGAGATACGCCAGTCGCGGAGGAATTTCTCGCCGTCATGGAGCCCGATTTCGGTCTTGGTGTTGCCGATGTCGAAAACGAGCAGCATGGTGGAAAGCTGAGCGTGGCGGCCCGGTTTCAGGCCGGCCAGCCGGTGATCTGGAACACCAAGAGGACGACCAGGAGCCCGACCGCGATCCAGCCCGGCTTCGCCGCTCCGCGAATCGCGCCAAGGACTGTTCCATCGGCTTCTTGTCGGCGCGTTTCGAGGCCGGAGAATCGCTCCTCCAGATTGTTGCGTATCTCTTCCTGTGCATTCCTGTCCACCTCGCCACGTGCAGCATCGATTTCAGCAATCAGTTTTCGGGTTTCTTCGTCCGCTTCTTCTCGCGATTTCTCGGTTTCTTGGGAGGTGCGTTGGAGCAGATCGGCAAGTTCCTTTCGCGCCTTTTCGTTCACTTCTCCGCGGGCGTTGTCGGTTTCCGCGATGAGATTGCGGGTTTTTCCGTCCGCTTCTTCCCGGGCTTTTTCGGCTTTTTGAGAGATGCGTTGGAGCAGGTCGGCGAGCTCCTTTCGCACTTTTTCGTTCACTTTTCCGCGGGCGTTGTCGGTTTCCGCGATGAGATTGCGGGTTTTTCCGTCCGCTTCTTCCCGCGATTTTTCGGCTTTTTGAGAGATGCGTTGGAGCAGGTCGGCAAGTTCCTTTCGCGCCTTTTCGTTCGCTTCTCCGCGGGCGTTGTCGGTTTCCGCGATGAGGTTGCGGGTTTTTCCGTCCGCTTCTTCCCGCGATTTTTCGGCTTTTTGAGAGATGCGTTGGAGCAGGTCGGAGAGCTCCTTTCGCACCTTTTCGTTCGCTTCTCCGCGGGCGTTGTCGGTTTCCGTGATCCACTCCTGGGTCTCGGTCGCCGCGGAGCCTATCCGCTTTCGGGTTTCTTCGTCCGCCCCGTCCCGATGTTCTCTTGTTTCCCTGGAGATTTGTTGGAACAAATCGGTGATCTCTCTTTGCGCCTTTTCGTTCACCTCGCCACGGGTTCTATCGGTGTTCGTGATGAGGTTGCGGGTTTTTCCGTCCGCTTCTTCTCGCGATTTCTCGGTTTCCTGGGAGATGCGTTGGAGCAGATCGGCGAGTTCCTTTCGCGCCTTTTCGTTCGCTTCTCCGCGGGCGTTGTCGGTTTCCGTGATCCACTCCTGGGTCTCGGTCGCCGCGGAGCCTATCCGCTCTCTGGTATCGCCGATCGCCACGCGGAGCTGCGCAGTATCCGCAGCTTCAAGGACTTCAATGGCTTTCCGGATTTCCTGCTCGGCATTCACCAATGATTTGGCTACATCACGAGTCTCCTTGACCATCGCACCGAGTTCGGTCGCTGCGTCCTTGAACGATGTCGCTGCGTCCTTGAACGATGTCGCAGAGTCGTCCAGGGAGCCCTGAATCGAGATGATTCCTTCGAGATTCTCTACAAATTTCTGTACACGGTTATGCAGTCCTTCGATTTTTCCGTTGAGTTGTTGGCTGATATCGCTCATCGATCTTCGGATGCCTCCCTATCGATTTATGGGTTCAAGTGAGTATCGGCGCTCCAGCTCCTCAGCAGATCGCCTCGGCGCTCCAGCGTGTTCCACGTCCTCTCGAGCAACGCCGCCTCGTGGATGTGGTGGACGATTTGTTCATGAGACGCGAGCACCGGGAGCCACCCCAAGAGTCGGCGTGCCACGGCCTCCTTGAGGGGCGTGACACCGGAGGAGTCGTCTTCCGTGAATTCATGCAGGCCCCATGCGATCGGCGCCGCGAGCGCCGCGTTACGCTCCGAGTCTTCGGCTGAGAAAGAAACGATCTCGTCCAGGCACGCGACTGCGTTTTCGGGAGACGCGCCAACTTTTTCGTTGAATTCCAAGGCTGACTTCAGCTCGTTGGCAGCGACAGCCTCATCCCGATCGGAGCACCAGCACTCGACGAGGGCACGCCCGAGTCGCAAGCCCGGATGGCTGGGAGACGACTCCAGCAATCGAATGAAGATACCGCGCATTTCGCCCGCCTCGACTCCGATCTGAGCTTTATCGAGCACGAACTGCCACCACTCTTTCCAGTCGATATCAGATTTTTCGGCCAGGTCGGCACCTTCCCGCGCCCAGTCTCCTTCCTGCAGAACACTGAGGATCCGGCTCCGGATTTCCTCGTCTGTTTTGCACTGCCGGGCCAGGCGCGAAACTTCCCGGATCATCCCGCGGCGGGATTTTTCGATCTGGTCGTAGGTGTAGTCCACCAGTACTTCGGCGAGAGCGAGCGCCGTCTCGCGGGGGGATCCCTCGGGGATCCGGTCCAGCCGATCCAGCCACGGCTTTGATGTCGCTGGCTGCGCTGCTTGCAGGTACTTTCGGAGACTTCGGTCCCAATCCTCTTGACATGGTTCGGACAGATCGATTTCGTAGCGCTTGCTGCCCCACTCCTTGCGGTAATCCTCGACCACTCCCACCTGACGCAATCGGAAGATCGCCTTTTCCTTTTGTTTGTCTTTGTTTTCACTCTTTGCGAACGAAACGACCTGCCGTCGCTCCCAGGATTCGCCAAAATCGCTCAATATTTTTTCGATGTCTTCAAGGTCATCCTTTTTCCCTTGGAAGGAGTTGAGGTGAAAATAGAGCTGGCTTCCCAGATCGTCATCAAAACCTCGACCATCGGGCCATTGATCGTATTGCTGGCGAAGTTCATCGAAATCGAGGTTCCCGAGCATTTTTTCGGTCTCCTTCTGATCCCGCTCGGAACTGATCAGGAGGCAGTGTGCGGGGTGCTCATCCCTTCCGGCACGGCCGACGATCTGGTAGAGCTCTTCAATACTTGATGGCAACCCAAAAACGACGATGTAGCGGATGTTCGGCTTGTCGATCCCCATGCCGAAAGCCTTGGTCGAAACCAGGGTAGAAACCTCGTTTCCGGTGAACCGATCGGCGGCCTTGCTTTTCCGATTCATCCACTCGTCGTCGGACCCCTTAAATCTCTTGGGTTTACTTCCAGCGTATTTTTCGGGCTCCTGATCTGTCACTCTGGTAACCGTCTTGGCCACATCGTACAGACCATCCGGGCCATTTACCACTCGAAGAAAAATGATCCCACTGCTTGTCTCTTTGTCTTTTGGCCTCCAGAATTCGGCATGAGGCTTCTGGAAAAAAGACGGAATCCCTCGCAGAATTCCCGGCAACGCATCCCGCGCTCGATCTTTCAGTTTAAAGCGGTTCATGCGATAGTGCAGCTCTTTCCGGTCGAAGGATTCCGGTCGGATTACGGCATCCGACTGGCCTCGGTCGATCCCGAGTTCCACCAGCGTATCCCGGACGACCGCGCGGGATGCCGTTCCGGTCAGGCCGAGCAGCGGCGGCGAGGCATCACCGCTCTTCTTGCAGTGGGTTCTGATGTTCACGCCGAGATTCAGGTACGCCGGTCGAAAATCGTGGCCCCACTCGGAAACGCAGTGCGCTTCGTCCACGACACCGAGATTGACAGGCGAGTCCTGGACGAACTCATGGAGCTCGCTGCGGAAGCGTCCGATCTGCAGCCTTTCCGGGGCCAACAACAGAAAACGGCAGGAACCGTCGCCTAGCGCCCGGCGAATTCGATCCCTGTCTTTCTCAGGTGTGCCGCGATGGATGCCCGCGGCCCGGTCGAGTCCGTAGCGACGCATACCCCTCAACTGGTCGTCGATGAGTGCAACCAGCGGATCCACGACCAGAGTCCACCCCGGCATGAGCAATCCCGCGAGCTGGTAGATGAGGCTCTTGCCGGCTCCGGTGGTCAACAGAACGAGGCAATCTCTCCCTCGGAGGACGGTATGAATTGCCTCGGCTTGTCCTTCCCGGAATTTGAATTTCCGGAATCCATGCTGGAGAAAAATCCGCAGAGCCCGCTTGGGCGGCTCCTGAAGTTCTGTGTGCCGTATGCGAAGTGGTGATAGCGAATCTTTCGACTTCAGGTCCACCGGCACGAAGACCGGTCGAAGAACGAAACCTTCGTTTCTTTCGGATTTGTGGAACGGGCTTGCCCCGTGTTCTACGGCCAGTCGGAAGCGGGTGCCGATATTCTCGGGGGTCGCTGTGATCTCCTCCCAGTGGTTACCCGTCCAGCGTCGCGCCACTCTCGCCGCTTCTGTTTTCACAACGCAAACTTCGGGAGCTGTGCCCAGATCGTAGATCTCGTCGAATGCTTGAAGCAGGTCGAGCAGATCCCAAATACCGGCCACGGTCGCCTGATCCCCGCCGGTCAGCTCGATCATCCACTGGCTTTCGGGGCGAAGAAAGCCGAGTTCGAGGGCACGAACGAGAGCGAACTGTACTTGGGTCGCACGGGCGCAGCTCACGACGAAGCGCGCCTCCGGGGTGATCTGGTGTTCTTGCGCGCGCTTACGAAGATCCTGGTAGCCATTGGAGATCTTCTCCAGCATCGATCCTTCGCCCCGTAGCACTTCCTCGTTCTTGACCCGGAGCACCCGGAAACCGCCGCTTTTGAGCTCTTTGTCTCGCTGGGCGTCATCACTGGTGTCGTGTTCCGGCCCATCCACCTCGATGACGGCCGGCCATTTTGCGAACGGGTGATAGAGCAGAAAATCCACCCGGCGGTGATCTCCTGCTGCCCCCAGCAGGGCACCAAATCCCGCTTGGGGTGTGAGCCAGTGCCCGGCGTCCTTTCCGGCCTCGGTAGGCAACCACGTGGTGAGAAAGGCGGCTTCGGCCTCCGTGAGTCGCTTGTCCGAGTTGTCCGAGCCCTTCTGTGCCGGGTCGAATCCGAAAGCCGGGTCGAGAGCGAACTCGTCGCGCTCCGCCGCCACGCGGAGGATGCTTTCGGCCGAAACCGTGCTGTTCAGCTTCCAGCCCACTTCGGTAGGGTCGGGCTCTCCCTTTCGTGGCTCGTCCAGGCGCTTCGCTTCCCCGATCAACCCATGTTCGCCGAGGGCTGCCTTTTCTATTCCGAGAGTGGGAGGGGGAGCCACGCCCCGCCGCAAGAATTTGGCCAGCAGACCAGCTATGAAAGCCGTGTCTTCGTTGCTTTCGGGGTGTGAAGATGGGTAGGTCAGGGAGCATTGCGTAAGCGTACGTCGGGCCTTTTCGTTCTTATCCAGCGGCTCACGCGACAGCGCTCCGGGAAACGCCCCGACGCTCAGGTACTCAACCGTGCGCTCCGGGAGATGGAAGTATGGACTCCAGGAAACGGGTTTTTCGGGCAACAAGCGAAGGAGGATATGCCGGGTGAAGGCAGTTGAATGGAAGCTGAGGAGGCGAATCGTACCGAATCCCTGACGGATCGGGCCGCCGTGCGGGGTACAGTTGTCCTTCCCCCGTGTCTTCTTCCGATTCCCGCGCCAAGGGCCATGACGCGCTTCGTGCCGCCGGATGGAGCCCGACCCGGTGATCGAGTTCTACAAGCGGGATGTGGATCGCACGCTGTTGCGGCGCAATCTGGCGCTTTCTCCCACGGAGCGGGTCCGGAATCTCATGGCGCTTCAGGAACTGGCGGAAGAGGCGAGGCGGGCGGGCGCTTCTCTGAATGGGGAACGGGCAGCCGTTGTCAACGAGCGCGACCGGTTTCCGCATTGAGCCGATATTCCGGTCCTCTCCGGTCCCATTCGGCTCGGAGTTTGTCAAAGTCGGGTAGATCCCGTCGGTCCTTCCACATCCCGGCGGCCGCCCGGATGACATCTTCGCGGGTCGTTTTCATGGCCGCGAAGCGTACTGCGGCCGTCATTGGATTCCCCCGGGGACTCCCCCGGCGATGATCTCCCTCGACTCCATCCGGGCGGCCGGCGAGCGCGCCGCGCCGCATGTCCTCCGGAGTCCGCTGGTCCCGCTGCGCCACGAGGGCCCGGATGAGATCTGGCTGAAGCTCGAGAACCTCCAGCCGTTCTCCTGCTTCAAGATGCGCGCCGCCGCTTCGCTCTTCGGCTCGCTTTCCGATCGGGAGATCGCCCGCGGAGTCATCACCGCGAGCGCCGGGAACTGGGCGCAGGCAGTGGCCTTCATGGCGCGGGAGCGCGGGGTTCCCTGCACGGTGGTGGTTCCCGAAACCTCCCCCGAGAACAAGCGCCGGACGGTGGCGGCGCTCGGGGCCGAAGTGGTGGTCGCGCCCTTCGCCGACTGGTGGCAAGCGATTGTTTCCCACGAGTGGAAGGGCCGCGACCTCCGTTTCGTCCATCCGGTGGAAGAGGAGCCGGTGATGGCGGGAAACGGAGTGGTCGGTCTCGAAATCCTCGAAGACCTGCCGGATGTGGACGCGGTCCTGGTGCCGTTCGGCGGGGGCGGGCTGAGCATCGGCATCGCGAGTGCGCTCAGGGGAATGGGTTCGGATGCCCCGGTGCATCCGGTGGAAACCTCGTCGTCCCCCAAACTGGCCCGTGCGGTGGAGCGCGGAAGCCCGACCTGGATCGAGACGACCCCGAGCTTCGTGGACGGGATCGGCGGCAACACCGTGCTCGAACCGATGTGGGATCTGGTTCAGGAGCTGCTCGCCGGGCCGCTGCTGGCTACGCCGGACGAGATCGCCGAGGCCATTCGGGTCGTGATTGCGCGTGCCCGGGTGGTTCCGGAGGGCGCGGGTGCCTGCCCGGTGGCGGTGGCGCTCGCCGGACGGGTGCCCGGTGGGACTCCAGGTCGGGTCCGGAAGATCGTCTGCGTGGTCTCCGGAGGCAACATCGAGACGGGCGTGCTGCGCCGGGTGCTGGACGGCGAGACTCCGGACTCGGCGCGCTAGTTGACGAGGTTGCGGAGCACCGTCGGCAGGATGCCGCCGTTCCGGTAGTAGTCCAGCTCGACCGCCGAATCGAGCCGCGCCTCGGCCTCGAAGGACTTCTCGCCGTCGCCGTTCGTTGCGACCACCCGGACGCGGGCGCGGGGGGCGAACCCGTTCCCGAGGCCCTCGATGCGGAAGGTTTCGTCTCCCTCGAGGCCGAGCGAGGCGGCGTTCTGGCCGTCCACGTATTCGAGCGGCAGGACGCCCATGCCGACCAGGTTGCTCCGGTGGATCCGCTCGAAGCTCTCGGCGAGCACCGCCTTCACCCCGAGCAGCAGCGTCCCCTTGGCGGCCCAGTCGCGGGAGGAACCGCTCCCGTAGCGCTGGCCGGCGAGGATCAGCAGCGGCGCGCCCTCCTCCCGGTACCTTTCGGCGGCTTCGAAGATGGTCGTCTCTTCGCCCGTCGGGTGGTGGACGGTGTACCCGCCCTCGCTCTTCACGAGCTGGTTGCGAAGCCGGATGTTGGCGAACGTGCCGCGCAGCATCACCTGGTCGTTGCCCCGGCGGGATCCGTAGGAGTTGAAGTCCTCTACTCGCCGTTCGGAGAGCCACCGTCCGGCGGGAGAATCCGCCTTGATGCTCCCCGCCGGGGAGATGTGGTCAGTGGTGACCGAGTCGCCGCACATGACGAGGACGCGCGCCCCCTCGATGTCGGAGATAGCCCCCGGTGCCTGGTCCATGTTCTCGAAAAAGGGCGGCTCCCGGATGTAGGTGGACTCGGGATCCCAGGGGTAGAGCTCGCTCGCCGCCACCGGGATCGCGTTCCAGGTGGCGTTGCCGTCCCAGACATCGGAATAGGCGCTCTCGAAAGTCTCGGGATGGATCGCCTTTTCCATGACTTCGTGGACTTCGGCGCTGGTGGGCCAGATCTCCCGCAGGAAGACCGGCTTCCCGTCCGCCCCGGTACCGAGCGGCTCTTCGGCGAGGTTGATGTCCACGGTGCCGGCGAGCGCGAACGCGACGACCAGCGGCGGCGAAGCGAGGTAGTTGGCGAGCACTTCCTTGTGGACCCGGCCCTCGAAGTTCCGGTTCCCGGAGAGTACCGATGCTGCGACCAGTTGGCCTTCGTGGATCGCCTGGCTGACCGCTTCGGGCAACGGGCCGCTGTTGCCGATGCAGGTGGTGCAGCCGTATCCGACGAGATGGAAGCCCAGATCCTGGAGCGAGCCGAGCAGGCCGGCATCCCTGAGGTATCGGGTGACGACCCGGGAGCCCGGCGCGAGGCTGGTCTTGACGTGCTGCGGAGTCGTCAACCCGCGACGGAGCGCATTGCGCGCCAGGATGCCGGAGGCGATCATGACCCCCGGGTTCGAGGTGTTCGTGCAGGAAGTGATGGCGGCGATCACGACCGCGCCGTGGCCGATGTTGTGGCCCCGTCCCACGCTCGCGGTACGCGCCAACTGGTCCCCGGCCACCTCGAAACCGGACTGATGGCGCGGGGCCCCGAGCGCGGCCCGGAAGCCGTCCTTGAGCCCCGAAAGCCGTACCCGGTCCTCCGGGCGCTTCGGGCCGGCGAGGCTCGGCTCGACCGAAGCGAGATCCAGCTCGACGACCGCCGTGTAGTCGGGATCGGGAGTTGCTTCGGTCCGGAAGATGCCCTGGGCGCCACAGTAGCGCTCGACCCGATCGACCTCTTCCGGCGTGCGCCCGGTGCGTCGCAGGTAGTCGAGCGTCTCCCCGTCCACCGGGAAGAACCCCATGGTGGCTCCGTATTCGGGTGCCATGTTGGCGATGGTGGCCCGGTCGGCGAGCGGCAGGTGGTCGAGTCCGCTCCCGAAGAATTCCACGAACTTGCCGACTACTCCGAAACGCCGGAGTTTCTCGGTGATGGTCAGGACGAGGTCGGTGGCGGTCGCGCCCTCCGCCAGTTCGCCGGTGAGCCGGAAGCCGACGACCTCCGGGGTCATCAGGTAGCAGGGCTGGCCGAGCATGGCGGCCTCGGCCTCGATCCCCCCGACCCCCCAGCCGAGCACTCCGAGCCCGTTGATCATGGTGGTGTGCGAATCGGTCCCCACCAGGGTGTCCGGCATGAGGACCGCTTCGTCGCCCTCTCCGCGCCGGAGCACCACCTTGGCGAGCAGCTCCAGATTCACCTGGTGGACGATGCCGGTGGAAGGCGGCACGACCCGGAAGCCGTCGAAAGCGGCCTGCCCCCAGCGCAGGAACTCGTAACGCTCCCGGTTCCGCTCGAACTCGATGGTCTCGTTTTCCCGGAGCGCGAGCGGGGTGCCGAAGGACTCCACCTGCACCGAGTGGTCGATCACGAGGTCCACCGGCGTGCTGGGGTTGATCCGGGACGGGTCTCCTCCCATCCGCGCAACTGCGGAGCGCATCGCCGCCAGATCCACGAGCGCCGGAACCCCGGTGAAATCCTGAAGAACGATCCGGGCCGGACGGTAGGGAATCTCCCTCGCCAGCGGTTCGGTCGCGTTCCAGTGGGCGAGCGAGGCGACATCCTCCTCGACCACCACCCGTCCATCCACTCCCCGGAGCAGCGCCTCGAGGAGGACGCGCAGCGAGAAGGGAAGCCGGCCGATATCGCCAATCCCTTGTCTTTCCAGCGCTTCCAGTGAATACAGGGAAGCGGTGCCTTCGGCGCACTCCATGGGGCGGCGCGAGTTGAACGGATCGGCGGGCATGGTCGTTAGAGGGGGCGTAAGGATAGCCGGGCCTGATTCGCCCCCCGGCAGATACTTCGAGACATGACCGATCCCCTGCCTCCACCCCCTCCCGATCCGGAGCCGCCCGCTCCCCGTTTCGATCTCGGGGAGATCCTCGGGGCCGCCTTCCGTGATCCGGCGGCGCTCCACAAATTCGTGCTCGGGTCCATCGCCGTCGTGCTGATCCCCTTCTTCGGGATCGGTCTGTTGGCGCTCGTCGGGTTCATGGCGCGGACGATCCGGAACGGGCTCGAAGGCCGGGAGCACCCGCTCGCCGACTGGGATGACCTCGGCGGGATCCTGATGGACGGCCTCCGGGTTCTCGGCGTGGGGCTCGTCTGGCTGGTGGCCGCCTTCGCTGCCGGCGGCCTCGTGTTCGCGATGGCGGCGGCCGCCGGGGGGATCGCCGGGGCCATGCACTCCGAGGTCGGGGGCGTGATCGCGGCGCTCGGCGCGGTGGTGGCCTTTGGTTTCCTGATCGTGCTGATCCTGCTGGGGCACATCCTTTTCCCGGTCGCGCTCATCCGGATGATGGCGGCCGACCGGTTCTCGGAGGCGCTCCGTCTCGATGCCATCCTCGGCCTCGTCGGCAGCAAGCTGCGCTTCAGCATCTACTTGTTGCTCACCATCCTGCTGGTCGAGATCCTCGGCGACTTGACCATCCTGTTTTGCCTGGTCGGCATCATCCCCGGAACCTTCTGGGCCTTCGCTACCTACGGGGTTGCGATGGGCCACGCCGGACGAGCGATGGGAGTGGAGCCGGAGAGCGCCTGACGAGTCCGGTGACCGCTTCGGTTTCGGATTCGCACCGGGGTAGAGCTTGTGTTAGCAGGCTGTGGATAAACTGGCGTGAGCACCGAGACGGGTGAGGCGCCCGGCTGACAAGGCGCGTGAGTGAGCAATAGCAGCGCTATTTCGAGCGAATCGCAACGAAGAGCGAGCCTCCAGGCGAGCGTTCAGACGGGATGCATCGCTCGTCGAATGCCGCGTTAGTTTTTCCACAGCCCGCTAGGTGGGGTACGCCACAAAGTGCAGAAGAAGCCGTTCTTCCGGTCCGTCGGATGCTGGATGCCTCGGTCCGGCAGGTTCTCGACCACGGAGCTGATCCGGAGCGGGTGGAGGCGTGGCGGGTCCGCCTGGAGGCTAGGATCGACCGGGTCGAGGATCTGCTCCGCGAGTAAGGAGTAGAACCGTTTCGTGAGCGGAGACACGAAATGGATCGTCGGGACCATCATCCCCACGATCCTGCTGGTGGCCGGGTTGCTCTCCGCGCAGATCGCCGGCGTGAACGCGCGGATTGACGATTTGAGCGATCGCGTTGAGCGTCTGGAGACAGACGTGCGGAACATGGATGCGCGCCTTCGCGCCGTGGAGATTGCCTTCGGGAAGATCGACCAGCGTCTCGAGACGCTGGAACGCGCCGTGCTCCCCGCGCCGGATTCGTCCAATTAGGCTTGCGGGGATAATCCGGCTCCCCCGAGGAGAGTCGCCCCGTGAGTCACCGTTTCGAGAATCGCGTCGCCATCGTCACCGGCGCTTCGAGCGGCATCGGCCGCGCCGTCGCGCTCGCGCTCGCCTCTGAAGGGGCGCGGGTGGTTCCGGTGGCGCGTCGGCGGGATCGTCTCGACGCGCTTGCTGGGGAGATGGGAGAGGCCGCGCCGATGGCCGGGGATGTCACCGACCCGGCGTTTCGTGAAAGCGTGGTGGGGGAGGCGCTCTCCCGGTTCGGGCGGCTGGACCACCTCGTGAACTCGGCCGGGGTCATCGCCTTCGGAACCATCGAGAACACGACCCTCGACGGCTGGAGGCAGATGTTCGCGCTGAACGTGGAGGCGTGCTTCGACCTGCTGCGCCTCGCGACTCCCGAGCTGCTCAGGACGAAGGGTTCGGTCGTCAACGTCTCGAGCGTGAACGGGATGCGCTCGTTTCCGGGGGTGCTCGCCTACAACTCGAGCAAGTCGGCGCTCGACCAGCTCACCCGCTGCGCGGCGCTCGAACTCGCGGCGAAGGGGGTACGGGTCAACTCGGTGAACCCCGGAGTGACCCGGACCGAACTCCACCGCGCCGGCGGGCTCGATGCCGAACGCTACGAGGCCTTCGTCGAGCACAGCCGGACCACCCATCCGATCGGCCGGGTGGGAACTCCGGAGGAAGTGGCGGCGCTCGCGCTCTTCCTGCTTTCGGATCAGGCGGCCTTCATCACCGGAGTCACCGTCCCGATCGACGGCGGCCGCCACCTCACCTGCGCGCGGTAGGTCAATCTCCGAACGCCTTCCGGATCCCCTCGATGGCCGCGTCGCGGTCGCGGGTGACGCGAAGCACACCCTCCACCAGCAACCAGGCGGCGAGGACGAAGACCGACACCGCGACCGCGAGCAGCAGGATGTCTCCCAGGCTGTCTCCGTGGGCGTAGTGCGTGATGTTGTAGATCATGGCGCTGATGGTGGTCAGAACCATGAAGACCATCGGCAGCAGGGTGTAGATGATCGGCTTCTTGCGGAAGTAGAGGTAGAGGGTCACCGACAGCAGGGTCAACCCGGCCATGATCTGGTTGGTCGTGCCGAACAGCGCCCACAGGATGGTGCCGGCGGGGACCCCGTCCACTTCGAGAAGGGCGAAGAACCCGATGACGGCGACCGCGAGGAGCGAGGCCACGTACCGGTTTCCGAGCACCGGAACCCTGAGGCTTTCGGAGATCTCCTCCACGTTGTACCGGAGGATGCGGGTCGCCGAGTCGAGGGTGGTGAGGGCGAAGGAAACGGCCACCAGCGCCATGAAGCCCTTGCCTGCTTCGAGCGGGACACCGATCGTGGTGAGGAAGTTGGCCGTCCCGGTGATGTAGGCATCGAGCTTCGCGGCGAGGCCGTCTGCGGCTTCCCAGCTCGAGAAGTGGTTGTGCCAGGCCTCTCGCGAGGAGAATCCGGCGGTGGTGGCGAGCACCGCGGAGAGGCCGAGCAGGCTCTCGCCGATCATGCCGCCGTAGCCCACCGGCTTGGCGTGGCTCTCCTTGTCGAGCTGCTTCGCGGTGGTGCCGGAGGAGACGAGCGCGTGGAATCCGGAAACCGCACCGCAGGCGATCACGATGAAGACGAAGGGGAAGATCGGCGGAGCGCCAGCCGGTTCCGGGTTGTAGGCGGGGGCGGCGAATTCGGGGTTCTGGATGACGAACGAGATGAATACGCCGATCAGCGCGATGTACAGCAGGATCGAGTTCAGGAAGTCGCGGGGCTGGAGGAGCAGCCACACCGGGAGGATCGAGGCCAGGAAGGCGTACCCGAGCAGGAAGTAGCTCCAGCCGGTTGCCGAAAGGATGGGCGCGGGAAGCACCGCGCCGAGCCAGATGCCGACGAACAGCAGCGCCGAGCCGATCGGAACCAGGATCTTGAGGCTGACCCCGTGGCGATAGGAGAGGATGCCGATCGCGATCGCGACGATCATCACGACGGCGCTCGGGGTCACCGCCTCCGGATAGAACACCTCCGAGAACAGTTGGGCGACGACCTGGACGAAGACCCCCATCGCGAGCCCGATGAGGAACACGATCAGCGCGTGGAACAGGAACTTGGCGCGGTGGCCGATGATGTCTTCCGCGATGCGTCCGATGGATCGGCCCTTGGCCCGGATGCTCAGGCAGAGCGCCGAAAAATCGTGGACGGCACCGATGAAGATGGTCCCGAGGACGACCCAGATCATCGCCGGCACCCAGCCCCAGATCACCGCGATCGCCGGGCCGAGCATGGGGGCGAGACCGGCGATCGAAGCGAAGTGGTGCCCGAACAGGATCTGCGGCTTGGTGGAGACGTAGTCGCGCCCGTCCGCGAACTCGTGCGCCGGGGTCGGCCGGCCGTCGTTCAACTGGAACGCCCGGGAGGCGATCCGTCTGGCGTAGAACCGGTAGCCGAGGACGTAGATCGTGAAGCAGACGAGCGTCGCGGCCAGTGGACTCATGGGGCCTCCTTCGGTCGCGGCCCTGCGACGTTCACACTCAAGGGGCGGGGAAAATATCAGACCGCTGGTAGCATCGGGGTTTCTGCCCGGAGGTGGCACTGATGGAGAGCCGGATGGTTTCGTTCCCGACGGAAAGCGGCGAGGCTGAGGGATATCTCGCGGTTCCCGACCGGCCGGGGCCGGGAGTGCTCGTGATCCAGGAATGGTGGGGGCTCGTGGGCCACATCCGATCGGTCGCCGACCGTTTTGCCGAGGCCGGATGCACCGCGCTCGCACCGGACCTGTTCCACGGCGAAGCGACCACCTCGCCGGATGAGGCGGGCAAGCTGCTCATGGCCCTGAACGTGGACCGCGCCGAGCGGGATTTGCGCGGTGCCGCCGACCACCTGGCTTCGGTTGCTTCGGGGGGCCGGGTCGGCGTCGTGGGCTTTTGCATGGGCGGCCAGCTCGCCCTCTACGCGGCCGGGGCTTCGGATCGCATCGGCGCGGCGGTGGATTTCTACGGCATCCACCCGAACGTCCATCCGGATTTCGCGGCAATCCGCTGCCCGGTGCTCGGACTCTTCGCCGAGCATGACGACTTCGTTCCCGCCGAGGCGGTCGAAACGCTCCGCGAATCCCTTGCGAGTGCCGGAGTCGAGACCGATTTCCACACCTATCCGGGGACATCGCACGCCTTTTTCAACGACGAACGCCCTTCGTTCGACGAGGCCGCCGCGGCTGATGCGTGGGGCCGGACGCTCGCGTTTTTTAGTCGGAATCTCGGCTGACCCCCTTGATCCGGCGGGCGAGAGCGAGGATCAGCCGGGTCTCCCGCTCGGTGAGCCCCGCCCGTCCGAAGAGTTCGCGCCACTCGGCAAAGCGGGCCTCCGGGTTGTCCTTCGCGAGAAAGCCGATCCCGAGCATGGCCTCCCGAAGCGCCCGGAGCGCCGGCTCGGCTTCGCCGGCGGACACCCGGGGCGGGGACGGGGCCACGAGCGGCGCACCGGCGAGGAAAACCTCGTAGGCCACCACCATGGTCGCCTGGGCGAGGTTCAGCGAGGGCTGGTTCCGGGAGGCGGGGATGCGGACCTGGCGCTGGCAGAGCGAGCGCTCCTCCATGGTGAGCCCGCTGGACTCGTTCCCGAAGACGACCGCCGCCGAGGCCTCCGGGGCCAGGCCGGCGATCTCGGCACCGAGTTCGCGCGGAGACCGGTGCGGGATGCGGTCGCCGCCCCGTCCGCTGAGCCCCGCGACCAGCTGGCAGTCGCCGACCGCCGAAAGGAGATCGGGGAACACCTGCGCTTCTTCGAGGAGGTGTTCGGCCTGCCAGGCCATCCGGAAGGCACCCACCGTGCGCCATTCGGAAGGAGCCACCAGTCGGAGGCCGGAAAGATCCATGTTGGCGGCGACCCGGGCGGCTGCTCCGACGTTCTCCGGCCTCCTTGGGCGGACCAGAACCAGGTGGACGCGCGGCATGCCGCGAATATCGTAGGGGTCTTGTCCGTCGAGCCTCCTTTCCACAACGTCAGCGGAGACGATTCCGGCGCGCTCGTCCTGCCGCTGCGGAAATGGCGCGAGATCCTCTTCGTCGGCGCGATGCGGCCGGTGGAAGGGGGTTACGTGCGGGATCCCGAGCGTCCGCTGCCGCCGCTCCGGACGTCGCGCGCCCTGCCGCTGGGCCGGAAGTTCCGGGTGGAGCGGTTGCCGCCGGTCCGGGAAAGCACTCCCGATCCGCTGAATCCGCCCCAGCGCGACCGTTCCCGGGTCCGGCTGGTTCCGGTGCTGGATTGAGACATGCTGCTCGGCGAAATCCTCCGGCTCGCGGCGCTTCGGGCCCCCCGGCAGACCGCGCTCGTCGCCGGAGATCGTGACATCTCCTATCGGGAACTCGATCGGCTTGCCCATCGTTTCGCCCGTTTCCTGCTTGCGGAGGGAATCCGCCCCGGAGACCGGGTCGCCTGCCTGCTCCGAAACTCCCCCGAGTACGTGACCGTCCATTTCGGAACCGCCCGCGCCGGAGGCGTGCTGGTCCATGTCTCGCCACGGAGCGCCCCGCCCGAAATCACCGAGATCCTGGAGCGGACCGCCCCGCGCCTCGTGGTGGTGGACGAGGAGCTTCGCGGCCGTATCCCGGCTTCCTTCCGGACGGTCGTGGTGGGCCGAAGCGGCTTCGGAGACTTTCTCGCCGACTTTTCCGGGCCGGTATCCGTTTCGGTCCGGCCGGAAGACCCGGTGGCCATGACTTTTACCGGCGGGAGCACCGGCCAGCCGAAGGGGGCGGTGGTGAGCCATCGCGCCCGCTATGTCTCGGCGCTTTCGACCGCGTTCGAGCACCGGCTCACCGAGGCGGATGTGGTCGGGGTGGTTACCCCGATGTCCCACGCGGCGGGTCTTCTGATCTGGCTTCAGGCGGCGATGGTGGCCGGGGCCGCTTCGGTTCTCTTCCGGCGTTGGGATCCGGAGGAGTTCGTCCGCGAGGTCGAGCGTCGCCGGATCACCGCGGTGTTCCTCGTCCCGGTGCAGGTGCGGGATCTGCTTCGCTCGCCGGCTTTCGATCCGGGCCGGCTGGCCTCGCTCGAAAACCTCGGGGTCGGCGGCGCACCGAGCCCGGAAGAGCTGCTCCGCGAATGGCACGAGCGCATGCCCCACTCCGGATACACCGACCACTACGGCCAGTCGGAGACCGGCCCGCTGACCATCCTCAAGCCGTGGGATGCCGAGACCCGCGCCGGAACCATCGGTCGGGCGGCGAGCGGAGTGGAGATCGGGATCGTGAACCCGGAGGGCGAGCTGGTTCCGCCGGGCGCGGTCGGGGAACTGGTCGCCCGCGGGCCGTTCCTGATGGAGGGGTATTACCGCGATCCGGAGGAGACCGCCCGGTACTTCCGGAAGGGCGACGGCTGGGGCTGGACCGGAGATTTGGGGTTCCGGGACGAGGAGGGTTATGTGACTCTCGTCGGCCGGTCGGTCGAGAGGATCGTCTCCGGCGGAATCAGCGTGCATCCGCGCGAGATCGAGGTCGCTCTCGAAAAGCACCCCGCGGTTCGTGACTCCGCGGTGTTCGGGGTCCCCGATGAGCAGTGGGGCGAAGCGCCGATCGCGATGGTGGAGGCGAGCGCCCCGGTCACCGAAGAAGAACTCGCGCGCCACCTCGGGGAGCGGATCGCCCGCTTCAAGCGTCCCCGGGAGATACTGTTCGTGACCCGCATCCCGCGCACGCCTTCGGGCAAGATTCCGAAGGGTCGGCTCCGGGATTCGTATCTGGCGGAAACCACCTGAACGCCGAAGGAGATCGAGATGGCAGAATCGGTCACGCCGTTCCTGATGTTCGAGGGGAAGGCCGGGGAGGCGATGGACTTCTACACCGGTCTGATCCCCGACAGCCGGATCCTCTCGGTGGATCGCTACGGGCCGGATGGTCCCGGCCCGGAAGGATCCATCCGGTTCGCTTCGTTTTCGATCAAGGGCCAGCGCGTCCTGGTCAGCGACAGCTACATCGAGCACGGCTTCACCTTCACGCCATCGTTCTCCTTCTTCATCGAGACCTCGAGCGTCGAGGAAATCGACGCGCTCGCGGCGGCGCTCGGCGAAGGCGGCGAAACCCTGATGCCGCTCGACAACTACGGGTTCAGCCAGCGCTTCACCTGGGTCGTGGACCGCTTCGGTGTCTCGTGGCAACTGAACCTCGCGTGACCGATCTCCGGGTCCGCCGCGCCGAGGTGCGGCTTTCGGCTCCGGACCTCGTCGCCGAGATGCGGTTCTTCGTGGACCGGCTCGGTTTTCGCCTCGACCGGATCGGCCCGGCGGATCACCCGGCGTACGCGGCGATCTCCGGGCACGGGGTCGCGCTCCTGCTCGAAGCGGGAAGCCGCCCCGCCCCGGTCGCAATCCGGCTCCACGCCGAAACCGAAGCGGAGCTCCCGGCGATGGTCTCGCCAGCGGGTCACCGGCTGACCTTCGAGCCGTGGGAGCCGCCGCTCCCGACCCCCGCGCCCGAGACCCGGTTCCTCGTGACCCGTGGCGGGGAAAACGAAGCGTGGGGTGTCGGTCGGGCGGGGATGCTCTACCGCGACCTGATTCCCGACCGGCTCGGCGGCGCGATCATCGCCTCTCACATCCGGATTCCGGAGGGCGGCCCGGTGCCCGATCAGGTCCACTTCCACACCATCCGGTTCCAGCTCATCTTCTGCCATCGCGGCTGGGTTCGGGTGGTCTATGAAGACCAGGGGCCGCCGTTCGTTCTCGAAGCCGGCGACTGCGTCATCCAGCCGCCCGAGATCCGCCACCGGGTGCTCGAGGCTTCGGACGGACTCGAAGTGGTAGAGATCGGGGTCCCCGCCGAACACCCGACCAGCATGGATCACGACCTGGAGCTTCCGACCGCGGGGCACCGGCCGGATCGGGACTTCGCGGGAACCCGCTTCGTGCGGCATCGCCTGGCCGAGGCGACCTGGACATCGTTCCGGATTCCCGGTTTCGAGCGCCGCGAGACCGGGATCGCGAGGGCCACCGGCGGGATCGCGGGTGTCCAGGTGGCGCGCCGCATCCCCGGCGACTCGCTCGCCCTGACCCGTCACGATGCGGAAATCCTGTTCGTTTTCCTGCGGGCGGGAAGCATGGAGATCGGGGTCGAAGGCGAGGAGCCCGCGCGGCTCTCGGCGGGTGATGCTTTCGTGCTGCCTCCGGGTCGCACCGTCGAAATCCGGGAGCCATCGGACGATCTCGAAATCCTCGAGGTCGCGCTCCCGGGAGGTTTCCGGACCGAGGTGGGCTGATCCGTTCAGCCGAGTCCGAGTTCCCGGAGCGCGTCGCGCCAGGGGAGGCAGAGGACGCTCCCGATCCGCAGCCGTTCGGGGTCGCGGCTCACGAGGAGCGCGAGCGGGTCGGGGAAGTCCCCGGTGAAGCGGGCGAGGGTGCGGATATCGCCCTCGCGGACCCGGTCGGTGGATTTGATTTCGAGCAGCGCGGTCGGCATGCCGGGCCGCTCGATCACGAGGTCCATCTCCGCTCCCGCGGCGGTCCGCAGGTAGGAGAGCCGCCAATCCGGATAGAGGTAGCGCGCCAGGTGGTGGATCTGGGTGATGACGAAGTGCTCAAAGGCGCGTCCGTAGTCGTAGTTTCGGGGACGAAGCGGCACGGTGAGCGTGCGTTCGAGCGCCCGCTTGACGCCGGGGTCGGAGAAGAAAAACTTGGGATTCGTGCGTTGTTGTTTGCGGATCGAGCGGTGGAAGGGCGGCAGGAGGAAGCCGATCAGGGTGTCCTCGAGGATGCTGAAGTAGGAAATGACCGTCCTCGGTTCCGCACCGACATCGCGGGCGATGCTGGTGAAGTTGACGATCGCGCCGTTCGTCTGGGCGGCGACCTCGAGAAAATGCCGGAACGGGTCGAGCTTTCTCACGATCTGTTCGGCCACGATCTCTTCTCGGAGGTAGGTCCGCGCGTACGCCCTGAGGTAATCCTGCCGGTCCGCCTCGCGGTCGAGAGCGTGGATCCGCGGCAGCATCCCCCACGAGAGGGCTTCGTCGAGATCGAAGCCGTCCCCGACTTCCGGCGCGGTGAGGGGGAAGAGGTCGAAAACGAACGCCCGGCCGGCGAGCAGATTCGCTGCGCCGCGCCGTAGCTTCCGGCCGCTCGACCCGGTCAGCGCGAACCGTCTTGAGCCGGTTTCGATCAGGCGCTGGACCACGTCCAGCAGGCGGGGGACGCGCTGCACTTCGTCGAGCAGCACCCACTCCACCGCATCGGGGAGCGTGGCGATCCGGTTCTCGAGGCGGCCCGGGTTCCTGAGGTAGCGGTCTGCTTCTTCAGGGTCGAGCAGGTCCACGTAGAGCGACTGTTCCGGACGGAAGGCGTTCCGAAGCCAGGTGGTTTTCCCGGTGCCGCGCGCCCCGAACAGGAAGAACGAATGCCGCTGGTTGGGGGCGAGAATGCGGGAGTACACGGCGTAATAGTATGAGAATCATGCACCATGATCCATATTCCGATTCGTTTTATGGAATACGGTGCATGATCGAGCGAACGAAGAACCCCCTTCCTACTCGGAGCGGAGCGCGCTCCACGGATCGCGCCGGGCGGCGACGATGGCTGGGTAAACCCCGAAAACCACTCCGACGGAAACCGAGAACAGGAAGGCCACCGCAAAGGCGATGAGCGGCGGTGCCCCGAGCGGTAGCGACGGCGCGAACACCGGCCGGCAACTGCCCGCTCAGTGACGCGACAAGTAGATGGCGGACCCGAGAGCCGCAAGGACCACGGGAATGCCGAGTCCGAGCTCCATCCAGGACTCCATTCGACCAGGTTCCCATTCGGGAGTGATCCACGTGAGCGCAAGGTTGAAGCACAGCGAGAAGCCGCCCGCTCCGAAGAGGAGCCATCCTGCCGCCCGGTTGGCCGGATACCAGACTTCGGAATCCGCCAGGGTGGCCGAACTCCGGAAACCGTAAAAGCGGTTGGGTGGAATCTTTCCCAGAATCATGGGAAGGGATACGGCTATAACCAGCAGGGGAACCCAGTGGAATTCGTTCATGCCGCCTCCTTTGCTGCGCCCAAGTATGGAGCCTTCCTGAGTCGTCCGCAATTCCGAGACGGGATTTCGTCGGATGCGCTTATTCGCGGAGCGCGGCGCGGATTTCGGCGAATTCGCAGGTGGTCTGCTCGCGCGTGGCCAGATCGCGCACCGTGCATGCGCCGCGGGCGAGTTCGTCGGGGCCGAGGAGGAGCACTTTCCGGAAGCCGGCGGCATCGGCGCGGGCGAGCTGGCGGCCGAGCTTCAGCCGTTCTGTCTGGATCTCGATTTCCACGCCGCTTTCCCGGAGCGTCCGGGCGACCCGGAGAACATCCGCATCCGGGACTTCCGGCAGCGGGCAGAGCATGGCGCGGGGCGGCCGGCTTTCGTCGGGGAACCCGCCGCGCTCTTCGAGGAGCAGCAGGATGCGCTCCATCCCGAGCGCGAAACCGACCGCCGGAGTGTCGCGGCGGCTGAACATCCCGATCAGGCCGTCGTAGCGCCCGCCCCCGGCGAGGGATCCGGCACCGCCGGCCGCCACCACCTCGAAGATCGGGCCGGTGTAGTAGCCGAGGCCGCGCGCGAGGCTCGGATCGAACCGCAGGGTCGCCGCTCCGAGAATTGGCGTGAGTATCTCGACGAGCCGGAGAAGGTCGTCCGCGGCGTTTCGTGGCGCTCCCTCGGGCAGTTCGGAGCCGATCCGCGCGATCCGCTCCCGGTTTCCGGCGCTCTCTTCGGTTGCAATCAGGTCGAGGAGTCGCCGGGCTTTTTCGGGGCCGACTTCCGGCGTTTCGGCGAGCGTCTGCTCCACCGCTTCCCGGCCGATCTTGCCGAGCTTGTCGAGCGTGACCAGGGCCTCGGTTTCGAGTTCCAGGGGGATGCCGCTCGCGGCCATCAGCCCCCGCAGGAGCTCCCGGTGGTTCAGCAGGATGGTGAAGTCCGAAAAGCCGAGGGAGGCGAGCGCGGCTTCGAGGGTCACGAGGACTTCGGCATCGGCGAGCAGCGAGTCGCTTCCGACGATGTCGGCGTCGCACTGGGTGAACTCCCGGAAGCGGCCCTTCTGGGCGCGGTCGGCCCTCCAGACCGGCTGGATCTGGAAGCGCCGGAAGACGGCCGGCAGCGCGGCCTGGTGCTCGGCCACCACCCGGGCGAGCGGCACGGTCAGGTCGTACCGGAGGCCGAGCTCCGCGAGCCCGCCGGGTTCGACCGGCGTGGTCGAAAGGGCGCGTGCGAGCCGCTCCCCCCGGTGGAGAACCCGGTAGATGAGCTTGTCGCCTTCTTCGCCGTACTTGCCGAGCAGCGTGTCGAGCCGCTCCATCGCCGGGGTTTCGAGCGGGGAGAACCCGTGCCGGAGGAATGCGCCTTCGATGCGGCGGATGGCCTCGCGCCGCCGGAGCGCCGCCTCCGGCAGGTGGTCGCGCATCCCGCTGACCGGTTTGGTGGAGATCGGGCTCCCGGACTGACGGGCCATGATGTCGGCGGAGTCTATTCCTCCGGAAGCCGTGCTATCGTTCCCCTCCTACGGGAGGTTCACCGTCGCTCGTTGAGCGGCCCCGGACCCCGTTTGATGTTCTGCGTTCCCGGAGCAGCGTTCCGGGACGTGCTTCGGGCGCGACGCGGAAAGCCCCGCCCGGGCGGCAGTTCCTCGCATGGAGGTCCGCGGGCGCGTCCTCTCCCATCGGCCCTTCGGGGAGATGAAACTCCGCTGAAGGTGTCGGCGCATTTCCGGGGGGATGGTGCCCGGTGTGCCGACCCCGCATCGTGCAGTCCGGCGGAAGCCGGCCCGGGATCCCGCATCCCGAATTTCCCGATGCCGGCCTCGCCGCCGGTTTCCGGGCCAACAGGAAACGCCCATGCCTGAGTTGTCCCTCCCGAAAGAATCGGAAGAGACGCCCCCCGCTTCGGGGCCATCAGCCAAGCCCGCCGCCCCTCCGTCCGAGAGAGAGCGGGAACCGCGAGTCCGGCAGGACATCGAAATCACCGGGGTTCTCGATATCGGGCCGCGGGACAGCGGCCATTTGCGGCTTCTCGCGAACAACTACCTGCCGCGGCAGAGCGATGTCCGGGTGCCGTTCAGCCTGATCGACCAGCATCGCCTGCGCGAGGGCCAGACGATCCACGGATACCACGGTGCTCCGCGCCGCGGACGACGTCGTCACGGACCGCTCCGCGCTGACCTCCACACCGTTCTCGAAGTCAACGGTTTCCCGGTGGAAGACCTTCCGCCGCGGCGGAATTTCGGCGATCTGGTAAGCGAGCATCCGTCCCCGCGCATCGAGCTCGCGCTCGGCGACGATCCGCCGCTGTCGCTCCGGGCGGTGGACCTGATCGCCCCCATCGGCTTCGGGCAACGCGGACTCATCGTGGCTGCGCCGAAGACCGGCAAGACGATCCTTCTGGAGCAGATCGGCG
Source organism: Vicinamibacteria bacterium (assembly GCA_965215615.1). Taxonomy (GTDB): domain Bacteria; phylum Acidobacteriota; class Vicinamibacteria; order Marinacidobacterales; family Marinacidobacteraceae; genus CBDATA01. Next base: position 684,328 of record OZ244068.1, read on the forward strand.
CTTCGGTGGCGAAATACCACCCCAAGATCCACCTCATCATCCTGCTCATCGACGAGCGCCCCGAGGAAGTCACCCACTTCCGGCGGGCGGTCCCGGATGCCGAAGTGGTCGCTTCCACCGCCGACAGTGGCGCGGCGGACCATGTGCGGGTGGCGCGCATTGTTCTGGAGCAGGCCCGGCGTCTCGTGGAGATGAAGGAGGACGTGCTGGTCCTGCTCGATTCGATCACCCGGCTGGGAAGGGCCGCCAACCGCGAGATGCGGGGCAAGGGGCGGACGATGAGCGGCGGGATCGATTCCCGGGCGCTCGAGTTCCCGCGCCAGTTTTTCGGGGCCGCCCGCAAGATCGAGGACGGTGGCAGCCTCACCATCCTCGGCACCGCGCTCGTGGACACCGGAAGCCAGATGGACGAGGTCATCTTCCAGGAGTTCAAGGGCACCGGAAACATGGAGCTGGTCCTCGATCGCAAGCTCGCCGAATCGCGAATCTTCCCGGCCATCGACATCCACGGCTCCGGAACCCGGCGCGAAGAGCTGTTGCTGCGGGAGGAGGAGCTGTCGCGCACCCACCTGCTCCGCCGCGCGCTCGCCGGCCTGAAGCCGATGGAGGCCATGTCCTTGCTGCTCGGCCGCATGGAGCGCACGGAGACCAACGCCGAGATGCTCGCTTCCATCCGGGTTTCCTGAGCCACCGGCTGCTAACATTTCCCCTCTCATGTACGCCATCTTCGAGTCCGGCGGCAAGCAGCACCGCGCCGAGCCGGGACAACAGCTCTCGGTCGAGCGGCTTCCCGCCGAGGTCGGCGAGACCGTCACATTCGACCGGGTGCTCATCGTTCAGGACACCGAGTCGGGCTCCTGCCACATCGGAACCCCCTATGTGGACGGTGCCGCCGTTTCGGCTTCGGTGGTGGCGCAAACCCGCGACCCCAAGATCCTGGTGTTCAAGCGCAAGCGTCGGAAGGGTTACCGGCGGAAGCAGGGACACCGGCAGGCCGCGACTTCCATCCGGGTCGAATCCATCACCCAGGCGAGTTAGTCCCCAAGAGAATCAGCCATGGCACACAAGAAAGGTCAGGGAAGTTCCCGCAACGGCCGGGACAGCCAGTCCAAGCGGCTCGGAGTCAAGCGGTTCGCCGGCGAAAGTGTTCCCGGCGGTGCCATCCTGGTCCGCCAGCGGGGCACCCGGTTCAAGCCGGGTCCGAATGTCGGCCGCGGCAAGGACGACACGCTCTTCGCCCGGGTTGCGGGCATCGTGGAGTTTCGGAACCGGGGACGCCTGGGGCGGTTCATTTCGATAACACAGCCCTGATCTGCTCCGGCCGGCAACGCCATGCTGGTTGACGAGGCGCGGATCCGGGTCGCCGGTGGAAACGGGGGGAACGGTGCAGTCAGCTTCCGGCGCGAGAAGTTCGTGCCGCGGGGCGGCCCTGACGGAGGCGGCGGAGGCGTGGGCGGAGACGTGGTGCTCGAGGCGGTCCGGGGCCGGCACACTCTTGCGGCTCTCCGGTTTCGCCCTTCGTACCGGGCTGGCAACGGGGGGCACGGCGGCGGCAGCAGGAAGCAGGGTCGTTCGGGCAAGCAGCTCACGATCCAGGCACCGGCCGGTACTGCGGTTTTCGATGCGGAGAGCGGCGTGCTGCTCGGCGATCTGGTCGAGGACGGAGACCGGCTGGTGGTCGCGACGGGCGGGCGCGGCGGGCGCGGCAACGCGGTCTTCCGCACGCCCACCAACCAGGCACCGCGAAGGGCCGAACCGGGCGAGCCCGGTGTCAGCCGGGAGATTCGCCTCGAGCTGCGCCTGCTCGCCGATGTCGGGTTGCTCGGCTTCCCGAACGCCGGGAAATCCTCTTTCATCGCCCGGGTGAGCGCCGCCCGGCCGCGGGTTGCGGACTACCCGTTCACCACCCTCACCCCGAGTCTCGGGATGGTCCGGCTGGACCCGGAAACCGAATTCGTGATCGCCGACCTGCCGGGAATCATCCCCGGGGCGAGCGAGGGCGCGGGGCTCGGGATCCGTTTTCTGAAGCACCTTTCGCGGACGGCGTTCGTCGTCTTCTTCGTGGATGTGTCCGACGCGTCGGGACGCGACCCGGTGGCTGATTTCGAGGTTCTCCGAAAAGAACTGGATGCTTTCGGTGCCGGACTCGCCAGGAAGCCGGCGATCGTGGTGGGGAACAAGACCGATTTGCCGACCACCTCCGAAAGGCTCGATGCGCTCCGCAAAACCGCCGAAACTCGCGGCCTGCCCTTCTTCGCCGCCTCGGCGGCGACCGGGGCCGGTTGTCCGGAGGTGGTGCAGGCGCTTGCCGTCCGCATTTCGGGAGCCGATTGAGTCCATTCCGCCCCGGAACGCTCGCCGTCTTCGGAGGAACCTTCGACCCGCCCCATCGCGGGCATCTCGAAGCGGCACTCGCCGTCCGCGACCGGCTCGGAGTGGAGCGGGTGATCCTCGTTCCTGCGGCTGTGCCTCCGCATCGGCCGCCTCCAGCGGCTTCTCCCGAAGCGCGGCTCGATCTCATCCGGGAGGCGATCCGGGGCCACGACCGGCTCGGGGTCAGTGCCATCGAAATGGAGCGGGAGGGGCCATCGTTTACTCTCGACACCCTGAACCTTCTCGCCCGCGAATCGAGCGCATCCCCCCCGCTTTTCGTGATGGGTGCGGACGCGTTCCGGGAAATCCGCACCTGGAGCCGTTACGAGGAGTTGCTCGCCCGCTACCCGGTGGTGGTTCACTCGCGCGCCGGTATCTCCCCGGCCGCGGCGGTGGAATCCCTGCCTTCCCGGTTGCGTCCGCCGGTCACCACCGACCTCGGTGCGCCGCTCCGTCCGCCCCTCCTGTTCCTGCTCGAAGCGGACCTGCCGGATGTCTGTTCGCGGGCAATCCGCGACCGGCTTCGCGATCGCCGGCCGGTCACGGGCCTCGTTCCGGAGCCGGTTGCGGCGCGCATCGCCGAACGGGGGCTTTATTCGTGACCGAGACCGAAGCGATCGTTCCCAGGCGAAGCCGATTTTCACGGTCGCGTGGCATCGAACGGGGGCTTTATTCATGACTGAGACCGAAGCGATCGTTCCCAGGCGAAGCCGATTTTCACGGTCGCGTGGCATCGAACGGGGGCTTTATTCATGACTGAGACCGAAGCTATCGTCCGCCACGCGGCCCGCATCGCCCTGGAGGAGAAGGCCGAAGATGTTCTCGTTCTGGACCTGCGCGGAATCGCCGACTTCGCCGATTTCTTCGTGATCGCGACCGCGGCCAGCGAACGCCGGCGGCGCACGGTCGCCGACCGGGTGGATGCGGGGCTCCGAGAGCGGTTCGGAAGGAAGCCGAACCACCTGGAGGGATACCCGTCGGGAGGGTGGGTGCTCGCCGATTACCTCGATTTCGTGGTGCACGTCTTCTCTCCCGAATGGCGGGAGTCGGTGCAGTTGGAACGGCTCTGGGGAGATGCCCGGCGCTTCGCCCCGGACCCGCCCGCTCCTCCGGGCGATGCGGGAGAAGCATCCGTTCCTTAGCAGGCTGTGGAAAAACTAACGCGGCATTCGACGAGCGATGCATCCCGTCTGAACGCTCGCCTGGAGGCTCGCTCTTCGTTGCGATTCGCTCGAAATAGCGCTGCTATTGCTCACTCACGCGCCTTGTCAGCCGGGCGCCTCACCCGTCTCGGTGCTCACGCCAGTTTATCCACAGCCTGCTAGCCCGAAGTTTCGGAGTCGAAAACGGCTGCTGGAGCCAGATCGTCGGCGAGGCGGCCTTGGGAAGCGGCATCGCCGATGTGTTACATTGTGGCACCGGTGCGAATTTTCGTACCTCTTCAGAAAGGAGAACCTTGATGATGAAATCTGCGACGCGTTCCCGAAAGCCGATCCTGGCGCTCGCTGCCCTCCTGATGGTCGCGGTGTTCGCATCGGCGATGACAAGTGACTCGCTCAATGCATCCGATGTCGTGGTTCGCGAGGGCGAGGTTGCGGTTTTTGACATCATTCTGCCGAAGACCTACAGCTACCGGGTTCGCTACTCCTTCACGACCCGGGATGCCACCGCCAAGGCAGGCTCCGACTACGAGGCAAAGCGGGGCCATGTGGTCTGGCCTGCCGGGAGCAGGGCCGCGGAAGTGCGGATCAAGACGTTGAAGGACAAGGTCATAGATAACGATCACTTCGAACTGGTGCTGTCCGACCCGGATATGGAAAGGAAAGTCTGGGGTGCTCCCCTCCGGTGGGTGGGCCATGGCCCCGGAGAGATCCCCGAGCGAAAGACCATCCGCGCGCGGATCCGGAACGTTCTCGAACACGGGAGGAACTCGGGAAGAAGGTGAGAGGTCGGCTTGGTCCGACTCCGCCTCGCGGCTGATTCCTGATCGTCCCGACCGGATCAGTCGCCCTGTAGCCCCGCGATGGGGTCGAGCCGCGAGGCCCGGTAGGCTGGCTGGAATCCGAAAAACAGACCGGTCGCGGCGGCCGTGATCAGGCCGCTCGCGACCGATGATCCGGAGATGAGAAAGCGCCATCCGGTGAATTCACAGATAGCCCAGGTGACGGTCAGGCCCGAAAGGATTCCGAGCAGGCCGCCCGCCATGGTCAAGATGAGCGACTCGACGAGAAATTGGCTCTGGATGTCACGGTGTCGCGCTCCAAGAGCTCGCCGGACGGCGATTTCCCGCCGCCGCTCGGAAACCGAGACCAGCATGATGTTCATGATGCCGATGCCGCCGACGATGAGGGAAATGCTGCCGACCGCTCCGAGCAGCAGGGTGAAGATCCCCATTTGCGCTTCCATGCGCGCGATCAGTTGCCTCGCGGCGACGATCTCGATTTCGAGGCTTGGGGACTGGCGGTGAAAAAACGAACGGATTTCGGCCGCCGCGGTCGCATAGTGGACTTCGGGGTGAGCCCGGGCGACGATCACGTCGATCCCGGGATCGGCCACGATCCGCCTTGAAGTCGCAATCGGCACGAAGACGGAATCATTCGCGTCCACTTCGAGGGGGAGCGCATAGCTCTCCTCGGCGTGATCCAGCACGCCCGTGACCGTGAAGAGAGTTTCGTCCACTTCGAGAACCTCGCCGACGATCCGATCCGCCCCGGTCTCGCGTATCGAGTCCGCGAGACCGGCTCCGAGGACGCAGAAGGGCTGGTCCGCGTCGAAGTCCGAGATGAAGCGTCCGGACTGGAGCGAGAGCCGGTTCACCTCGAGGAAAGCCTGGGTGACTCCCTGGACGTTCCCTTCGCCGATCCTTCTTCCTCCGAAGCGAAATTCCCCTTGGCTCTGAACGCGGGGAGCCGCCTCCGCGATCGCCGGTAACGCTTTCGCGAGCACCATGGCATCGCGCATGGCGATTTCTGTCGTCCGTTCCCCCCATGTCGCGAAGGCCTTGCGAACGACCAGCACATCGGCACCGAGCGCTTCGAACTGGCTGCGGGCCTCTTCCCGTGCCACTTCGCCCAGCGAGACCATCGCGATGACCGAAGAGATGCCCACGGTGATGCCGACCACTCCGAGAATCGCCCGGAGCTGCGCCTTGCGCAAGCTGTCCACGGCCTCTCGGGCGTTGGCCCGGAGGATCGTCGCCGCGCGGGACATCGCCCCGGGATGCGGAGTCATGCTCCGCCTGCCTTCTCGAACCTGGTCTCGAAATCCACGAGCCTGCCGCGGTGGATGCGGGCTCTTCGCCGGCATTGCGCCGCGACGGCGGAGTCGTGCGTGATGAGCAGGATCGTCACTCCCTTCTCGTGGTTCAGTCCGAGGAGCAGCGCCATGACTTCCTGGGCGGTGTCCGCATCGAGTGCGCCGGTAGGCTCGTCGGCGAGCAGCAGCCCCGGTTCGCCGATGAGGGCCCGCGCGATCGCAACCCGCTGCTTCTGTCCTCCAGAGAGCTGGTCCGGCCGATGCTGCGCCCGGTCTTCCATGCCCACGCGCGCGAGCATCGCTTCGGCCCGGCCGATGGCCGCGTTTCGCGGGGTGCCCCGATAGACGAGCGGGAGGCATACATTCTCGAGCGCCGTGAGCCGGGGCAGGAGGTGAAAGCCCTGAAACACGAAGCCGATGTGCTCGTTCCTGAGCTGCGACAGCGCATCGTCGGAGAGCCGCGAGGTGTCGCGCCCGCCGAGGAGGAGATGGCCGGAGCTCGGACGATCCAGCAGCCCGATGAGGTTCATCAGCGTCGTCTTGCCGCTTCCCGAGGACCCCATGATGGACATGAGCTCCCCCGCACTCACTTCGAGATCCACTCCGCGAAGAACCTCGATCTCGACCGGCCCGATCCGAAACGACCTGCGGATGCCGACGAGGCGCAGGATCGCCTCCGGTTTCCGGTTCATTCGGGATTCATTCGGGATTCATTCGGGGGCGATGATTTCCTCGCCGGCCGCGAGCCCGCTCGTGACCTCGACGGAATCAAGAGTCGTCAGGCCGAGCGCGACGTTGCGTCGCTCCACGGCCCCGGTATCCGGATCCAGGACGCGCACCCAGTTCGCCTCGCCGTCCTGTTCGACCGCGCTCAGCGGGATCAGCAGGGCTTCGGGACGGCTCTGAATGAGGATCTGGACATACGCGGTCATTCCGACCCGCAGCCGGTCGCGGGCCGACTCGCTCACCCGGTCGAGTTCGACCATGACCTCGAACCGGGGCGCATTCTGCTGCTGGTAGTCGTCATCGGCGCTCGAAGAGACGCTCGAGACGGTTCCCCTGATGGGAGGGCCCGGAAACCCGGGGCCGGTCACCGAGGCCGCCTGGCCCGCTTCGATTTTCCTCACGTCCACTTCGTCCACGTGGGTCACCACCGCGAGGCGTTCGAAATCGGCGATGCTCAGAAGCAGTTCGCCCTGCGTCACCGGCCGGCCCGCCGTGAGTGGTTTCCCGTCCGGATCGTTGGCCTCGACGACGATTCCCGCGAGAGGAGCCCGGATCGTGGCCTGGTCCAGCTTCGCCAGCTGATCGCGCAGGTTGCTCTCCGCCGTTTCGAGCTCGAGCTGCGCCACCTGCTGCGCCTGTTCGCCGCCTTTCGCCCGGACGGGTTCCAGCTCCCGTTCGGCCTCTTCGAGGTCCAGCCGCCGGTTTTCCCGGCTGCGCCGCGCTTCTTCCTGCTCTGACGAGGGGACGATGCCCTGTTCCAGCAGGAATTCGGCTCGCGAGAATCGCTGTTCCGCATCTTCGAGCGCGATTCGGGCCCGGCGGAGAGTGCGGCGAGCCCGCGCCATCTCCGCTCCGTTGTCCCATTGCTCGATCTCGGCGAGCGCGTCGCGCGCCTGGATGTATTCGACTTCGGCGCGCCGACGTTCTACCGAGAGCTGACCGACATCGAAACTCACCAGGGGAGCGCCCTGCTCCACGCGCTGTCCGGGGATTGCGTGAGCCGTCCGCACGTGGCCCTCCAGAGGGCTGACCACGTCCATCACGACTCCGGGCGCGAGAACACCCCGGAGCGCGATGGTCGAGCGGAGCTCCGAGAGTGCCACCGTGATGGTCGAAAGTGAGTCCGGAACCTCTTCCGACAGAGCTCCGGAAGCCGTTCCCGGCCCGGCTTCGGTGCCGAAGAGATCGAGAGACTGGATACGTCCCGCTCCGAGAACCACGAAGAATCCGACGATGAGAGCCACGGACGTGATGCGGGTCGTCCGTACCCGCCTGGTCAGCGATGAGAGCGTCTCGTTCTGCGCTTCGAGGTCGCGGTAGGCGGACTGAAGTTCACCGAGCTGGTTCTCGATGGTCTTCGCCATGCGGAGTTCGCTCTCGCGCAGCTCCTTGATGTCGGTGATGTCGGCAACCACCGCGATGACCGCGATCCGCTCCTCGTCCGCGGTGGTCAGGTATGAGGTGGTGACCGCAAGGGATCGCAACCGGTCGCCGACCCGAACGCTCACGATCTGTTTCTTGCCGGTATCGCGACGAGCAACCGCATCGAAGACGGCCTGGGTGAAATCGTCTGTGCCTTCGGAACTGAGGAACACTTCTCCGAACCGGTATCCGACCGTCCCGGTGGAGTCGAGCCCGAACATTTCGCAGAACGCGGTGTTGGCGATGAGGACGGTTCCCTCGAAGTCCACCGCCAGCACGCCGTCGGACAGATCTTCCAGCAGGGCTTCGTGGATGGCGGAATCCGGGCGGCTCACTCGTTCACTTCCTCCAGCCGGATTCCCCAGCGCGAAAGGGTCAGCCCGGAGATTCGTTCGAGTCGTGTCCGCGCATCGAGCCAGGCGAGGATCGCGTCCACCTCGGTTTGCTCCGCCCCGAGCAGCTCGTCGCTCGATGCCGCCACCTCGAAAGTGGATGACAGGCCGTAGTTGAATTTTTCCCGCTCGATTTCGAGGTTCTCCTGCGCCAGCACCCGCGCATCTCCCGCCAGCTCGATCAGTCGTCGTCCCACTTCGACATCGTTGACGGCCTGACTGAGCTCGATGCCGATGGATTCGCGCAGTTCGGCAAGGTTTCGCTCGGCCTTCAGCACCTCGTTGCGGGCGGTGAGCCGATTGAGCCTCGGAACCCGATCCGTGAGGGGGATATTGGCATCGACCCGCACGACGGCATCCGAGCGTCCGAAACCGTCCCGGCTCAGGTCGAGCCCCACCGTCAGGTTGGGGAGCACGGTATTGCCCGCCACCGAGAGATCCACTCGCGCCATCTCGATGTAGATCTTCGTCTGAAGGAAATCCTCACGCCGGCGCAGCACTTCTTCGAGCGGCGGCTCCGATGCTTCCCGGCCAGGAGCGACGCTCAGCAGGTCCAGCGGGCGGACGCGCACCTCGCGACCGAATTCCAGAATGTCGGCGAGCCGGAAGTTCGCAGCTTCCAACCGGTTACGGGCCCGGGCCAGCGACAGCTCCCGGTTGGCGACCGTCGCCTCGGATCGAATGGATTCCCGACGCGCGACGCGTCCGGCGCTGATCAGCGCCAGAGTCGCCTCCAGCTCTTCCCGCGCCCGGCGGAGCGCCGTCTCCCCGATCTCAACCTGTCGGGAGGCGGCAATGAGGCCGCGGTACGCCCCCTCCACCGCGACGACGAGATCTGCTACCGCCCACCGGAGCCCAAGGAACTGAATCTGCTCCCGCATCTGCGCCCGTCGCAGCGGTGCGGTCTCGACTCCGCCCAGCGCGCCCCGCAGCAGCGGCTGGGAAAGGCTCAGCGTTATCGCGCTCGTGTCTTCGAACTCGCGGGAAACGGCTTCGTCCCAGACGAGCGCGAACTCCGCGCCTGTGGGAACCCGGAGAGTCGTCCTCACGCCGCCACCGGTCCGTCGATCCAGTCGGCCCCGGCTGACGAAGGGTTGGAGCGACACCTGGGGTCGAAATCGATCCCCGGCCACATCGAGTTCGAATCGGTCCACTTCGCGGTCGAGGCGGCGATTCAGCAGGCTTCGGTTATACCCCAGCGCCCGCTGGATCGCGTCTTCAAGAGTCATCTCGACCTCGGTACCCGTTCGTGGTGGCTGCGCCGCGGCGATGGGGGACGAGGAGAGCAGGAAAACGGCTGCGATCCCGAGAAGATGAACCCGATGCCGGAAGGCTCCGGCCGGGAGACGACGCGATGCCATCATCGTTCGGTGAGCTACTTGCGCAAAACGGACGGCGGCGGCCGCCGGTACCTGATTCGGGAGAGTCTCATCGGCCTTCGCCGAAGTTTCTCACTTGTCGGAGGGGTTGTCGAAACGACCGCGAGGTCCGGCGAGCCTGCGCGATGTATCCGGGGCTCGTGTTTCCGGTCGATCCAACCGCAGGCGAGTGGTTCAGGCGGGATGTATCGGCTGACCGAATGCCGCGTTAGTTTTTCCACAGCCTGTTAAGATCGGCCCTGCATGCGTGCGCTCTTCCTGCTGGCCGGTGTCGTGGCGCTCGCCGTCTTCGTCCTGTTGATGGTGGCCGCCAATCCCGGGATGGTCACGCTTCGGTTGCCGCTCTTCTTGCCCATGCAGGTGGAGTTGTGGCGAGTGGTCCTCGGCGGTGTCGGAGCCGGGGCGGCGCTCGCGCTCGGCCTCGAATTCTCCGGTCGGATGCGCCGTGCGCTTCGGGACCGGCGGACCCGGGGCGTCCGCGCGGCTTTCGAGGAGGGGGAGCATCTTTTCCTCGAAGGGCTGGAGCAGATGGCTTCGGCGCGCTGGTCCGAGGCGCTCCGGACGCTCGAAGCGGCGCAGGCGAGCGCCGGCCTCGATGTGCGGATCCTGATGCGGAAGGCCGAGTGCCTGATGCGGCTCGACCGTCCGGACGAAGCGGCCAAGGAACTCGAAGACGCGGTGCGTGAGGACCGCAGCCATCGCGGCGCGGCCTATGCGCTGGTCGAGGCGGAAGCCGCGCTCGGCCACACGGAGAACGCCCGGATGTTGCTCGAAGCGACGATCGCGGAGGATCCGGACCCCGCGCCCGATGCCCTCGCACGGCTCCGGGATCTGCTGGTGGAAGCCGGCGATGCGCATGCCGCACTCGAAATCCAGCAGCGTCTCGTCCGGGCGGTTCCGGAGGCGCACCGCCCGGACGAGGAACGCCGTGCGCTCGGGCTTCGTCATGCCGACGGGGTCGCCCTCCTCGCCGCGGGTGAGCCGGTGGAAGCGGCCCGTGTCTTCCGGAAGGTTCTCGAGGAGGAACCCACCGCGGCGCCCGCCTGGTTGCGGCTCGGCGAGGCCTACCGCGACGCGAAGAACGAAGGTGCCGCGGTCGAGACCTGGAAGCGCGGTTTCGAGGAGACCTCCTCCACGGCTCTCCTCGTGGCGCTCCAGGACCATTTTCTCGAGCGTACCCGGCCCGAAGAGGCCATCGGGGTCTGGAAGGAGGCGATGTCGTCCGGTGCCGCGGACGCGGATTGCCGGTACCTGCTCGGCAGGCTCTACGACCGGTTGTTCATGCTCGACGATGCCCTCCAGTGCTTCGCGCAGTTGCCGCGCGAACGCTCACCGGCGCTCAACGCGAGACTTGCCCGCCTGCTCGAGAACCGCGGCGATTTCCCCGAAGCGGTGAGCCGCGCCCGCGAGGCGATGGCGGGGCTTCCCGACCTCTTGTGCGAGTACGTCTGCTCGGCCTGTGGAGCGCGGAGCGAAGAGCAGCTCGACATCTGTCCGAAGTGTCAGGGATACGGGACGATGCGACTCGATGTGCTGGGCGCGAAGCCCGCCCCATCTGCTGTCCCGGTTTCCGCCCGGTACTGATCGAAAGCGCCCGTGTCCCGCGGCCTTCCAGCGCTTCGGGCTTCTTTCGGTCAGTTGATCTGGCCCGGTGTCTGCTGCCTTTGTGATCGGCCGCTTCCGGATCCGTTGCGGCATCCGGCGTGCGGAGCGTGCCGGGAGAAGCTGGCCGAACCGGAAGAGCCGGGCTGCCCGCGGTGCGGCCAGTTTCCGCGGCTCGGTTTCGAGGCGGCGGCGTGCGACTCCTGCCCGGCGGACACCCTCCGCTTTCGCAGCGCGATCGCCGTCGGCCGTCATCAGGGGCTTTTGCGGCGTGCCGTCGCCGAGCTCAAATTCCGCCGCCGGGAGGCGCTCGCCGGGATGCTCGGAGCGCTGCTGGTCGCGGCCTATCAGCGGAGCCGTCGCGACCACGCGCCCCCGGTCGCGGTGGCTCCGCTGCCGATTTCGTTCTGGCGCGGGAGGCGACGGGGTTTCAATCAGGCCGAACTACTGGCCCGTCCCGTCGCTCGCGCGCTCCGCATCCCGCTCGCGCCGCGGCTTCTTGGCCGCCGGGCGCGTCCTCCCCAGATCACGCTGACCCCGGCAGCCCGCCGGCGCAACGTGCGCGGTGCGTTTCGCGCCCGGCCCGCTCCCGGAAGCCGCGCCGGGTTGCCGCTCCTGCTGGTGGATGATGTCTTTACCACCGGGAGCACCGCCGACGCGGCGATCCGGACGCTTCATCGCGCCGGCTACGGCCCGGTGGATCTGCTCACCCTGACGAGAGCGCTGCCGCTCGAAACCCGAGCGAAGCCGGGCTGAGCGGGACTAAGATTCCTCGCGAAGTGCTTCAAGAACACGCGAGGAACGGTCGGGCGAGGACGCTCGCCCTGCTTCTCCTGAGCTTCTCGTTCGCCGCTTCCGCCGCCGGCTGGGGCCCCGAGGTTCATCAGCGGATCGCGGATCGGGCGATCGAGTCGCTCCGGGATCCCATCAAGGAATACTTCGAGGAGAATGCGGAGACCCTCTACGAGCTGCTCGAAGACCCCGCCCGGGACCGGAGTCCGGCCCGCTTCTTTCTCGATCGGTACGGGGTCTTTCCCTTCGAGGACATCCCTCCCAACCGGGAATTCGCGCTCCGCCGCTTCAGCGAGGAGCAGATCGAGGAATACGGCGACGGGGTCTTTCGGCTCGGGGAGGCCTACGAGGCGCTCGTCGAAGCCTTTCGCTCCGGCGATTTCGATCTGGTTCTGGAGCTTGCGAGCGACATCGCTTTCGTGGCGGCGGATCTGGGAATGCCGCTCCACACCTCCTCCGAGGGCGACGGCGGGGCAACCGGACAAGACGGCCTCACCCGCCGGTTCGACACCGAGCTGACTTCCATCTTCTCGAACGATCTCAGGGTTCGCGACAGCGCGAGCGTCTATCTCGATCGTCCCGGTGAGTTCATCGAGTCGCTTCCCCTCAAGACGTACGTATGGGTGGACAACATCGTCTTCACCGACACCGTCGCCCGGCTTGGCGTGTCGAACTACGACCGGTTCTACATGGACGGCATGTGGCGTGAGCTGGGCCCGCTGGTGGAGCGGTTGACGAGCGATTCGGCGCGGGACATCGCGAGTCTCTGGTACACCGCGTGGGTCGCAGCCGGGCGCCCCGACGTCCCGGAATCCTGATCTTGGGGGAAGGCCGCCCCCCGGAAACGCCCGGCGATGACGAGGCGCGGAACGAGAAGGACCTCGCGGTCATCGAGGCGCTCCGAAACGGGGAACTGGATGCGGATGATGCCTGGCGCGAACTCATCGGGAGGCACCGCAAGCGGCTCTTTTCGCTCGCCTACCGTTTCACCAGTGACTACGGCGAAGCCGAGGAGCTCACCCACGAGATCATCGTGCGCCTGTTTCGCCAGCTCCACCGGTTCGACCCCCGCGCCCACTTCGCGGTCTGGCTTTCTTCGGTGGCCCGCAACCACTGCATCGATCGGTACCGGGTGCGCGTCCGCGAGCGACAGCGGCTCGCGCTCGGTGAGATCGAGCCGGAAAATCTCCTCGGAAATCCGCGCCTCAGCCCGGATCGGCTGTATCAGCGCCGCGAAACGCGGGACAATCTTCGTCGTGCGCTGGAGCAGCTTTCCCCGAGGCTCCGGGAGGTCATCGAATTGCGGTTCTTCGAGGAGCTTCCCTATGAGGACATCTGCTTGCGGCTCGGAGTCCCCGAGGGTACGGTCAAGAGCCGGATACATCGGGGGCGGGCGGAGTTGAAGCGGCAACTCGAGGCGATCCAGGAAGCGCCGCCCGCTCGCTCGCAAGAATCAGCATCCGCTTTTCCCGGGAGGACGCGCCCATGAACCTTGGCATACGCATTCTGGAGGGCGCGTGCGTTGTGCGCGTCGCCGAACCCCGCCTGGTGTTCGCCGGTCTGGATCCATTCATGGAGCAGCTCGGCCCCCGGGTGAACGGGGAGAATCCGGTTCTCGTTCTCGATATGGAGGAAGTGAACTATCTCGATTCGGCGGCGATCGGCTGCATCATGGATCTCTACCGTCAGGCGGCTGCCGGCAAGGGCTTCTTCGGCCTTGCGGCGCTCCGGCCGCGGGTCGCCACGATGCTTCGGATGACCGGTGCCCACGAGATGATCGGGTTCTTCGACTCGGTGGAGGACGCGTTGCGAGGGGCGCGCGAATCCCTCGGGGAGGGAAGGTGATGCGGCGCATCTCCATGCGCGAGGGAGCGGATCTGCCGCTCGACGGGGACATCCTCGGCATCCTCGAAGCGCTCTACCGCGAGATTTCGGTGCGCAGCCGGTTTCGGAACACCTACGAAGGCATGATGCTCGAGATCCGGCACATCGTGGATTCGATGACCGAGTCGGAGCGTCGCGACTACCTCGTGGAGAGCCTGTTCCTGAACGTGGTGCGATACGAGAACGAGCGTTTGACCGCCTTTCTCAAGAACGTCGAGACAACGGAAGCCGGGAGTCAGGCCGGGAGTCAGGCCGGGAGTCAGGAAGGCCCGGATCGCTGATATGCGCGGCATCCTCGCAGGACTCTTCTTTCTCGTCGCCGTCGCGTCCACTTCCGGGCAGCCGGGGCCGCGGCTCGAAATCGAACCGGGCGAATGGGATTTCGGAAACGCGGGGCCCGGAGAAATGCTGGTCCACGAGTTCACGCTCCGCAATACCGGGGGCCGGGAGCTCGAGATCGGTCGGATCGCAAGCGCATGCAGTTGCATCGCGACGCTGGTCGGGAGCCGGACGGTTCCGCCGGATGCCGGGACAACGCTTCGGGTCACGCTCGAAACCGGCTCCTATCGCGGGGTGGTCGAACGCTGGGTGACGATCCGTTCGAACGACTCGCGGGGGTCGCGGCGCCTCATGGTCCGCGTCTATGTCGAGGCGATCAGGTAGATCCAGTTGATTCCGAGCCCGGCGAGCGCGAGGAAGAGGAGAGGCCGCTCCCGCCGGGGAGACAGCCAGGGTGGCTCCTTGCCGAGCAGCAGCAGGATTCCGGTGAGCAGCGCCGCGAAAAAACCGGCGGAGACCAGCGGGTTGAGCGAGAACGCTTCCGGGATCTCTCCGCGGGAGAGCGCGGCGGTCGCCCGGGTGCCGAAGCAGAGCGGGCAGGGCAGCCCGGTGATCGCCCGGAATCCGCAGAACGGAAAGGAAAGCCGGTCGAGCCCGAAGGTGCCGACGACGACCAGGAGCCCCGAGACGAGCCCGAGGATGGTGCCGCCCCGGAGACGACGTTCCCGCGGCCGATCGGGAATCCGGTTTGGCAATTCGCTCATGGCCCCCATTGTGTCGCGCCCCGCACTCTCCTGTTGAATCGTGCCTCCGAAAAGCTCCACCCCCCGGGATCTCGAAGAAGTCGCCGGCGGTCGCTACCGCACCTACGCGCTCTCGGTCATCGGCAGCCGGGCGCTCCCCGACGTTCGCGACGGCCTGAAGCCGGTCCAGCGCCGCATCCTCGCCACCATGTGGGGCCAGCGACTCACCGCGTCCGGCCGGTTCCGCAAGTGCGCCAAGGTCGTCGGGGATGTCATGGGGGCGCTGCACCCGCACGGCGACTCTTCGATCTACGAAGCGCTGGTGCGGCTGGCCCAGCCCTTCTCCTCACGGGTTCCCCTGATCGAGGGTGCCGGCAACTTCGGGTCGCTCGACGGCGATCCGGCGGCTGCCATGCGGTACACCGAGTGCCGTCTGACTCCGGCGGCCGAAGACGTGCTCGGCGACCTCGGCCCGGAGATCGTTCCGCACCGGCCCAGTTACGACGGGGCACGGCTCGAGCCGGTGGTGCTGCCCACCCGGCTCCCGCTGCTGCTTCTGAACGGCTCCATCGGGATCGCGGTGGGGGTCGCGACCAGCATCCCGCCTCACAACCCGGTCGAACTGCTCGACGGCCTCATCGCGCTCGGTGACGATCCGGAACTCGACGGAGCGCGGCTCGCGAAGCGGATTCCGGGGCCGGATTTTCCGACCGGCGGGGCGATCTTCGAGTCGAAGGAGCGACTGCGGGAAATCCAGGAGACCGGGCGCGGGGCGATCAGGATTCGCGGGGAAGTCCGGGAAGCGGGCGCGCGCCGCAACATCCGCACCCTCCACATCACTTCGATCCCCTACGGTGTGGACAAGTCCGAACTCGTGGAGCGGCTTGCGGAGCTCGTCGGAGACCGGGCGCTCTCGCCGCTTCTCGACGTGCGGGATCTCTCCACCGACGACGTGCGGATCCAGCTCGAAATCCGTCGGGATGCCGATCCGCAGCAGGTTCTGGAGTTCCTCTATCGGCGCACCCCGTTGATGGCGTCCTTTCCGGTGAATCTCACCTGCCTGCGTCCGGGTCGGGTCGAATCCGGCGTTCCGGAGCGGGCCGGGCTCAGGACGCTGCTCCTCGATTTTCTGGCCTTTCGCGGCCAGGTGGTCCGAAGCCGCGCCGCGGAAGAGCGTCGGCGAATCCGGAAACGACTCCACGTGCTCGACGGGTTCGCGCAGACCTTCGATGCCCTGGACCGCATCCTCGAAATCGTGCGCGGTTCCGATGGAAAGGCCGATGCCGCCCGCCGCATCCGGGCGGAGCTTCCGCTCGACGAAGAGCAGACCGAGGCCATTCTCGAACTCCGCATCTACCGGCTGGCCCGCCTGGAGATTCGACTCATCCGCGAAGAGATCGAGAAGCGGAGCGGGCGGCTCGCCGAGCTCGATGCGCTCCTCGAAAATCCGGAGGCCGTCCGGGCGAAGGTCCGGGAGGAGCTCGTGGAGCTTCGGGAGCGTTATCGCGGGCTCGAGCCGCGCCGGACCCGGATCGAGGATCCCGAGGGAGTTCCCGAACTCGACGAAGACGAGCTGATGGCGGACGAGGATACGGTCGTGATCCTCAGTCGGGACGGCTGGCTGAAGCGCCAGCGGGACGTGAAGAAAGGTGCGCCACGGATGCGCGAGGGAGACGAGGTGCTCGCCTACGCTGCGGGAAGCACCCGGGCCCCCCTCGTTCTCTTCTCTTCGCTCGGGTTCGCCTACACCATCCGGATCGCCCAGGTTCCCGCGACCTCGGGGTACGGAACGCCGGTCCAGACGCTCGTCCAGATGCGCGACGGGGAGTCCATCGTCAGCATGTTGAGCCTCGACCCCCGGCTCGTCGGGGATCTGGACGACCAAAGCGGAGAGGCGCTTCCCGCGCACGCGCTCGCCCTGACGCGGGCCGGCCAGGCGCTTCGCTTCCTGCTCGCCCCGCTGCGCGAAACTTCGAGGCGCAGTGGACGGACGGTCGCGCGTTTCCGCAAGGGGGACTCGCTTCTCGGAGTGGTGCCGACCGAAGGCGAAGAGAGCCTGATCCTCGTGACCAGGAAGGGGCGGGTGCTCGTGACTGCGGTCGAAGAGGTGAACCTGCTGACCGGTCCCGGGCTCGGTGTCCGGGCGATCCGGCTGGCCCCGCGGGACGAAGTGCTCGGGTTCCGGGTCGCAAAACGCAACGAATCGTTGGTCGCCCTGACTCCGGGCGGTCAGCGACGGCACATCTCCGAGGCCCGCTTCCCGGCGAGCACCCGGGGCCGCACGGGGCAACTCGTCAACCGGGCTGGCTTCGAGCGGGTGGAATCCGAACCCGAAGTTCCGGAGCTTCCGGCGGCGTGACTCCTTCGCGTGGCGCGTACGACGCGAGCGCCATCACCGTCCTCGAGGGGCTGGACCCGGTCCGCAAGCGGCCGGCGATGTATATCGGAGGCGTGGATTCCGGCGGACTCCACCATCTCGTCTGGGAGATTCTCGACAACGGCGTGGACGAGGCGATGAACGGCCACGCCACGAATATCGAGGTGGTGCTCGGGAAGGACGGTTCGGTCAGCGTCGAGGACGACGGAAGGGGCATTCCGGTGGACCGGCACGAATCCGGGAAGCCGGCGCTCGAAGTGATCCTCACCACCCTCCACGCCGGAGGCAAGTTCGACCACGGGACGTATCGCGCCGCCGGCGGCCTTCATGGAGTCGGCGCTTCGGTCGTCAACGCGCTCAGCCAGTGGCTTCGGGCTTCGGTGAAGCGGGACCGCCGGAAGTGGGTCATGGAGTTCGTCCGGGGGGCACCCGAAGGCAGGCTCAAGGCGCGCGGCGCGGCGAGCGGAACCGGCACCTGTATCCAGTTCCTCCCCGATCCGACGATCTTTCCGGAGACCCGGTTCGATCCGAAGCGGATCGCGGCCCGGCTTCGGGAATCGGCCTTCTTGCATCGCGGAGTGCGGTTCCGGTTCCGCGACGAGGAGTCCGGCGCGGCGGAGGAGTGGAAAGAGGATCGCGGCCTCGCTGCTTTCGCGGAGGCGCGGATCGCGGCGGAAAAGCTGACCCTCGCCCACGAATCGGTCTTCGAGATGCGCCGCGAGGATTTCCTGCCGGGGGCCCGGATGGAACTGGCGCTCGGCTGGACCGAGGCCCCGCGGGAAAACTTCCGGAGCTTCGTGAACGGCATCCCCACCGCTTCCGGCGGGTCGCACGAGGCCGGGTTGCGGGAGGGGATGGCGCGGGCGGTGCGCGGGTATATCGAATCCCACTCGCTCGCACCGCGCGGTCTCTCGGTGGCGGCGGAGGATGTCCGCGAGGGAGTGATCGCCATCCTCAGCGTGTTCCTTCCCGATCCGCAGTTCCAGGGCCAGACCAAGGACCGCCTGAACAATCCGGAAGTGCGGTCCCCGCTCGATGGCGCGGTGCGGCTCGAACTCGAACGCTGGCTCCACCAGGCACCCTCAGCCGCCGAGCGCATCGTCGGCCGGGTGCTGCTCGCAGCCCGTGCGCGGGAGGCATCGCGCGCGGCCTCCGCCGCCGTGTCGCGCCGGCCGGAAAAGCGGGGGCGGGCGGTGCTTCCCGGAAAGCTCAGCGACGCGGCGCTTCGGGATCCGGAGACCACCGAGCTCTTTCTGGTGGAGGGCGATTCGGCGGGAGGGTCCGCGAAGCAGGCGCGCGACCGGATGCGGCAGGCGGTGTTGCCGCTGCGCGGAAAGATCCTGAACGCGGCCCAGGCCACCGCGTCCCGGGTCGCCTCCAATCGGGAGCTGGAGGACATCGCGCTCGCCCTCGGCTGCGGGGTCGGCGACCAGTGCGACCCGGCCCGGTTGCGGTACCGGCGGGTGATCCTGCTGGCCGATGCCGATGCCGACGGCCACCACATCACCACCCTGCTGCTGGCCTATTTCGTGAAATTCATGCTGCCGCTGATCGAGGCGGGCCGCATCCACGTGGCCGAACCGCCCCTTTACCGGATCGAGACCGGCGACGGGGTGGAATGGGTCTCGGACGACGCGGCCCGGGACGGGGTTCTCTCCCGGCTCCCGAAGAGCGCGAAGCCGGTCATCACCCGCTTCAAGGGGCTCGGGGAAATGCAGCCGGCGGCGCTTTGGGAGACCACCCTGAACCCCGAGACCCGCCGGCTGATCCGGGTCCGGATTCCGGAAGCGACCGACCCCGACGCCTACGTCACCGCCCTGATGGGCAAGGATCCGACGGTCCGCAAACAGCTCATCGGCGAAGGCGCACCGGACCCGGACGCTCTCGATATCTGACCCCCCCGCCGGGCGCTTCCCATTACCCCGTCCAGAAGATCGGCGTCCCTTGGCCGATGGCATCATCCGGGACGGGATTGCGGTGGGGACGGTGGTAGGATGCGAGTTCGTTCCTCCTGGGAGTGTGCAAACGTCATGGCTGTAATGCTGGAACTGCCGGAAGATCTTGAGAGAGAGGTCGAGAAGGCTGGTCTTCTCGCTCCGGACGCTATTTTTCGGGAACGGCTCCGCCGGTTTCACCTCGGGGAGCTGCTGAAGGATGCCCGGGAAATGGCAGCAGACAACATCCCACCCATGAAGATGGAGGAGATCCAGGCAGAAGTGGACGCAGTCCGCGCCGAAAGACGGCGGCGTGCGACTGGTTCTTGAAACCAGCACGGTCGTCTCCGGTCTGCTCTGGGGCGGAAACCCGCAGCGGATACTTGAACTTGCGGACGATCCACGGGTCACGTTGGTCACGAGCCGCGCCCCCTGATGGCCGAACTCGTCGAGGTCCTGAGCAGGCCGAAATTCCGGCCGAGGTTTCGGCAACGCCGGAAGACTCCCCTCCCGTTCGCGGCCCGGTACGCCCTGGCTTCGGAGTTCGTCGCCCTGAAATCCGTCCCGCGGACCGTTCCGTCAGATCCTGACGATGATGTCGTAGTCGCCACCGCAATCTCGGCCGGGGCAGACGTGACCGTGAGTGGGGACAGAGACCTGCTGGAGCTGCATCCCTATCGCGGGATGCAGATTCTCAACGCGACGGACGCGGTTCGGCACGTGAGGCTGGCGCTCGGCAAGTGGGCCGAGGCGTGAAGAACGAGAACGGCGCTCGCGGGGGTGGTGGATGGGTTCCCGGAAAAGCCCGAGAATCTGGTAGAGGGGCTCGAGTTCGACCATGTGATCCTCGCCAGCGTGAACGATGGCCTGATTCCTCGCACCCGCGCTGCGGCAAGTGACGGCGCGGAGCGGGAGAAGGCGGAGACGCTCGGGCGTTCGCTCCTCCATGTCGCGGCGACCCGCGCGAGGAAGGAACTCCTGATCCTGAGCTACGGAAAGCCGAGCCCGTTCCTGCCGGCTGGCGATTGATCGGAGCTGGCCATGCTTTTCAGCCGGGTGGAGTAGTACCGGGGCCGGGGCGGTATTCTCGGCAGCCACGGGGCGGCTCTTTCGCCCCCGCGAGGAGAGATCTGATGCAAGCATGCGTTGCCGCGTTCACTGCGGCCATCCTGTTTTTTTCGGCTTCGCTTTCTGCGGCGCAGCAGATGCCCGCGCCGCGGATCAGCGAGGGGGGCGCGGGGAGCTATCCGGCGGCGCGCCACGGCGGGAACTACATGCACAACTACTACTTCCCGCCCGCGCCGAGCAGCACCCCCTGGGCACCGGCGTGGTCGCCCGACGGCGAAAGCATCGCGGTGGCCATGTCGGGGTCCATCTGGCGGGTAGATCCGGACACCGGAATCGCGGACGAACTGACCGCGGGCCCCGGCTACCACTCGCTCCCGACCTGGTCTCCGGACGGCCGCTTCCTCGTTTATACGGATGACGACAACGGCCGGAACATCGGCCTCGGGATCGTGGATCTCGAGACCGGCGTGAGCCGGACCCTGCTGGGCGACGAGCACCTGTACGTGGACCCTGTTTTCTCTCCGGACGGGACGCGCCTCGCGTACGTTTCGACCAAGCCGAACGGGTACTTCAACGTCCATGTGCGGGAGTTCCGGAACGGAGAACTCGGCGAGAGCGAGATCGCGCTCACCCGCGACGAAAACTACGGCAAGGACCGCCTCTACTTCGGTCCGTGGGACATGCACATCACCCCGGCCTGGATGCCGGATTCGCGGGAGCTGCTGATGGTCTCGAACCACGAAGTCCCGCTCGGCTCCGGGAACGTGTTGCGGACACCGCTCGCTGCCGACGGGTTCGACGAGGCGGTCACGGTGCTGAGCGAGCAGTCGCTCTACCGGACCCGGCCGGACGTGTCGCTCGACGGGAAGCGGTTCGTGTATTCCTCGACCGCCGGTGCGGCCGATCAGTTCTCGAATCTCTATGTGCAGCCCACCGACGGGGGCTCGCCCTACAAGCTCACCTTTTTCGAGCACGATGCCTTCCACCCGCGCTGGTCTCCCGACGGCGAGTGGATCGCCTACATCGATAACGAGGGCGGGCTGCCGCAGCTCGCGCTCCTCGAAACCTACGGCGGCAAGCGGCGGGTCGTCCGGATCACCCGGCGCAACTGGCGGCGGCCGATGGGAGTAGCGAACGTGCGGACCGTGGACGATGCCACCGGAGAGCCGGTCGCGACCCGGATCCACCTGCGTGCCGCCGACGGCCGCTTCTATGCCCCGACCGATGCCTTCGCCCGGCTCGGGGGTGCCCGCGAACACTCCTTCCACCAGGCCGGGAGCTTCCGGCTGGAAGTTCCGGCGGGCGGCCTCGAAGTCCAGGCGGTGCGCGGTTTCGAGTACGAACCGGTGAGCGCCGGGGTCGAGATCACCGAGGGCGATGTCACCGAACTGACCCTGCGGCTGCCCCGGATCACCGACATGGCGGCGAAGGGCTGGATCAGCGGAACCACCCACATCCACATGAACTACGCCGGGAACCTCCACAACACTCTCGAAAACCTGATGTTCATGTCCGCTGCCGAGGATCAGGATGTCGTTCTGGAGCAGGTCGCCAACAAGGACAACCGGATTCTCGACTATCAGTTCTTCGTTCCCGGTGGTGGAGCCCACCCGCTCTCGACCGACGAGATGCTGCTGGTGGTGGGGCAGGAGTACCGGCCGCCGTTCTACGGACACGTGTTCTTCTTCGGGCTGGAAGAACACCTGATCTCCCCGTACCTGACCGGCTACGAAGGGACCGGAGTCGAGAGCCTGTACCCCTCCAATACGGACATGTTCCGGAAGGCGAAGGCCCAGGGGGCGACGGTCGCCTACGTGCACGCCTTCTTCGGTGAGAACGACCCGCTGGTCGCCGCCGACGGAGGCCCGGGGCAGCTCGGCGGTGCCAAGGGATACATGGTGGATGCGGCGCTCGGGACCACCGACGCGGTGGAATGGTCGGACTCCTCGCGCGCCGGGTTCTTCCCGTGGTACGCCACTCTCAACAACGGCCTCCGGGTGAGCGCGGTGGGCGGCGAGGACTCGATCAGCGATCTGCAGCGTTCGAAGCTGGTGGGAGCCCTTCGCACCTATGTGCATACCGGCGAGAAGGGGCTCGACCTCGATGCCTTCCTCGGCGGGATACGCGCCGGGCGCGCCTTCGTGAGTTGCGGGCCGCTGCTGGACTTCCGGGTTGAAGGTCGCCTCCCGGGTGACGAAATCCGGCTTCCCGAGACGGGCGGTGAAATCGAGTGGAGCGCCTGGATCCGGTCTCCCACTCCGCTCGAACGGGCGTGGGTGGTTTCAGGAGGCGAGGATCTCGCGGAGATCGCGCTCTCGGAGGATCGTCGTTCGGGTCGGGCGACCGGGACGGTGCGGATGGAGGCGAGTGGCTGGCTGATCCTGCGCGCCGAGGGTTCGCCGGAGGAGCGCCGCCCTCTCGATTGCAACTACGCCCAGGCGTTCACCAACCCGGTGTGGGTCATGGCCGGCGACCAGCCGGTTCGGAGTGCGGCGGCGGCCCGCTATTCCATGCGCTGGATCGACCGGCTTCGGGAAATGGCCGAAGCGTGGGAGTACTGGCGCTCCGATGCCGAAAAGGCGCACGTGTTCGCTCAGTTCGACGAGGCCCGGGCGATCTACGAGGGCTTTCTGGCCGAAGCGGAGGCGATGGGGAGGGAATGAACGAGTCTTTTTGTCTCACTTTGGGCGAAAAGTGAGACACAAACCGCCTACCCGGCGCGGCGACGGCGCATGCGCGCGATCACCAGCGGGCGGGCGATTTCGTTGAACTGCAGCAGCAGCCACTCGAGCTGCATCCTGCGGTTTCCGTGGAAGCGGGTCATCCGGTCGTGCGCTTCGCGGGCGTGGAGCGAGGCTTCGGCCCAGGCACCCGGAGGGGCGAGCGCCGCCAGTTTTCCGAGCTCCTTTCGCTCGGGGAAGGAAAGCGGCGGAGCATCCGAGGCAATCGCCGCGAGATCGCGGAGGGTGGCCCGGAGGAGGGCGAGGAGGAGCTCCGGTTCGCTCTTCGCGAGCCGGTCGGTGAGCGCCGCCCGGCGGGCTGGCGGGACACCCCGGCCCACGACGGCCGCGAGCCCTTCCGCTTCCTCGCGGAGTGTTCCGAGCTGCTCCCGCTGCAACTCGGCGGCAGCTTCCGGATCGGCTCCGGTGGCGGCGGCGATCTCCGCCAGATCTCCTGGGAAGTCGTGTTCCTCCCGGAGCCGGGCGGCCACCTCCGCGGGGGTGAGGGAGGGGAACCGCCAGCGCTGACAGCGGGAGACGATGGTGGGGAGCAGCGCCGCCGTCTGCCGTGCGCAAAGAATCAGGCTGAGCCAGTCGTTCGGCTCTTCGAGGGTCTTCAGCAGCGCATTGGCGGCCGGCGGATTCATGGTGTCCGCCCCCATCAGGACCAGAAACCGTCGGCGGCCTTCGAAGGGGCGCAAACGGGTTCCGGCGATTGCCTCGCGGATCTGGTCCACCCGGATGTGTCTGATTCGTCCGGCACCATCCGGATGGATCACCCGCAGGTCGGGATAAGGGCCCGCGCCCGGCCCCGGCCAGCCGGCATCGTCTTTCCCCGGAGGGTTCTGCCGGAGCTCCTCGGTCACCCGAATCCGCTCGGCGAGTTCGCGGGTGGCTTCCGATTCCGGGTCGCGGTCCGGAGAGTTGACCACCGCCGCGAGCCGCAGGGCGGCCGGAAGCATGGGAGCGCCCGGTGGCCCCACGAACAGCAGGCTCGGCGGGAGCCGGCCGGCGGCGGCGAGCCGGACGAGCCGCGGGAAGGGAGTCCGGTCGAGCGAGTCGGTCGTCATCCGGCTTCCACCGCGGTGCGGACGCGCTCCCAAACTTCGTCCGGGTCTCCGGAAGCGTCCACCCGGACGATCCGTTCCGGTGCCTCGTCGGCGAGCTTCCAAAACCCCTCGCGGACGCGTTCGTGGAAGCGGATCGCCTCGCGCTCGATCCGGTCCGCGGTCTCGAGACGCGCAAGCCCGACGGCCGGCGGGAGATCCAGCAACAGCGTGAGATCGGGGCGGAACCCGCCGGTGACCGCTTCGTCCATCCGGAGAATGCGCGGGATCGGCGCGCCCCGGCCGTAGCCCTGGTAGGCGAGCGTGGAATCGGTGAAGCGGTCGCCGATCACGATCGCCCCCCGGTCGAGCGCCGGGCGGATCACCTCGGCGAGGTTCTGGGCCCGGTCGGCGAAGAAAAGCGCGATTTCTGCTTCCGCGGAGACCGGTTCGCTGCTATCGAGAAGCACCCGGCGCAGAGCCTGTCCCAGCGCGGTTCCGCCCGGATCGCGGGTCGTGACCACCTCCTGCCCCCGGGACGAGAACCACCGGGCGAGTCGGCGAGCCTGCGTGGATTTGCCGACCCCCGAAACTCCCTCCAGGGTGAGGAAGCGTCCGGGCACGGACCGTCAGCGGAAGCTGGGAGTGACCGGTGCTCCGAAGCGGGGAACCGAGGACCCGCACATCCGGTCCTGCGCCGACTTCTCCCAGATCTCGCGGGGGACCGAAGGCCCTTCGGCGGTGCACTCGCTGTCGAAAACCTCGGTGAGATTCCCGGCCACCATCTCCGGAGTCATGCGCTCGATGTGTTGCCGCTCGAGAATGTGGATGGGCCGGCCGTCGCGGAAGAGGGCGATGCACGGGGAAGAGGGAGCCACCTCGGTCATGTGGGCGCGGGCGCGTTCGGTCGCCTCGCGATCCACGCCGGCGAAGACGGTGAGCAGCCGGTCCGGGATGCGCGCGTTCTGAAGCGCCCGGGTGACTCCGGGGCGTGCCGCGCCGGCAGCGCAGCCGCAGACCGAGTTGACGACCACGAGCGCGGTTCCCGGCTGTCCGAGCTCCCCATCCACCTCCTCTGCGGTGTGGAGCGGTTTCACCCGGCAGTCCGCGAGTTCTTCCCACATGGGTCGAACGGCTTCGGGGTCGTAGAGCGGGGGCAGGGGCATCTTCGTTCTCCTCGGGGAGGGAAGGTTACCTTCAACTTCCGAGCGCGAACGCGACCAGCCGGTTCCTCTGGCCGCGCCCGACCGCCACCACCACGAACTGGCGGCCGGAAGGGGCTTCGTAGGTCATCGGGTTGGCGTAGGAACTCGCGCCCAGCGGATGCGCCCAGAGCTCCTCGCCGGTGGTCTTGTCGAGCGCGAAGAGGTGGTCGGCACCGCCGGTGAAAAAGATCAGCCCGCCACCGGTCACCATCGGCCCCGGTGCTCCGACGACACCGAGCCGCTCTTCGCCGAGGTCCACTCCGGCGAGCGCCCGGTGGTTCCGCACGAGCGGGTTGTTCCCGGCGGGAACCCGGAAGAGATGCTCCCCGGTGTTCAGATCGATCGCGGTGAGGACTCCGTAGGGCGGCCGGTTGATCGGGAGTCCGTTCGGGAGGTTGAGCGAACGGCGGTCCCGGTCGAGGAAGTACCGCCCCTCGACCTGATCCGGGTTCGCCTCGGTGATTGCGAGCAGCGAAGGGAACTCGCTGGACTTGATGTAGGCCACCCCGGTTTGTGGATCGGCAGCCGCGCCGCCCCAGTTGGCACCTCCGAGGATTCCGGGGTTCGCGATCGTTCCTTCGATCGAGGGGGGCTCGTAGAGGCCTCCCATCCGGTACCGGCGGACGATCTCCAGCGCTTCCTCGCGGAGCTCTTCGGTGAAGGCGATGACATCCTCCTCGGTGAAGCCCTGGCGCGCGAAGGGAGCCGGCCGGGTGGGGAACGGCTGGGTCCCGGCCGCCCGCTCCCCCGGTACGTCGCTCGGGGGCACTTCGCGGTCTTCGATCGGCCAGACCGGTTCGCCGGTCACCCGGTCGAACACGAACAGGAACCCGGTCTTGGTGGGCACCGCCACCGCATCGATCTCCCGTCCCTCCACCCGGATGGTGAGCAGGGTGGGCGCGGCCGGCAGGTCGTAGTCCCAAAGGCCGTGGCGAACCGTCTGGAAGTGCCAGACCCGCTCTCCGGTCCGGGCATCGAGGCAGACGATGGATTCGGCGAAGAGGTTGTCCCCGAGCCTCTGCCCTCCGTAGTAGTCGTTGCTCGGGGTTCCGACCGGAAGGTAGAGGAGGCCGCGCCCGGCATCGAGCGACATGGGCGCCCAGACGTTGGTGTGACCGACCCGGTCCCACGCTCCGTCTTCCCAGGTGTCGTTTCCGAACTCTCCCGGCTGGGGAATCAGGTTGAAGGACCAGACGAGCTCCCCGGTGCGGGCGTGGAAAGCCTGCACGTTGCCGGGCGGGTCGCGCTCATAGACGAAGCGGTCCCAGACACCGTTTCCGAGGATCACCAGATCCTCGAACACCACCGGTGGGGAGGTCTGCGTGTAATGGAGGCGGTTGATGGGCCACAGAAGCCGGGCGGTCAGGTCGATCTCTCCGCCCTGGCCGAAGGAGGAGTCGGGCTCGCCAGTGACCGCGTCGAGGGAGATGAGTCGCCAGCGACTGTTCAGAAACACCCGGCGCTCGCTTCCTTCGCCCCAGAGCGCCACGCCCCGGTGCACGAAGCCGGTTCCGTTCGGAACCTGTCCCCATTCGGTGATGCGGGGGTCGTATGTCCAGATCGGCTCGCCGGTGTCCGGATCGAGCGCCACGACCCGGTTGTACGAAGTGCTCACGTACATGACCCCGTCCCGAACGATCGGGGTGTTCTCGAAGCTGCCGGGCCGTACCGGGTTGTCCGGTACCGGAAGCCGGGGCCCGGCGAGCGGGCCTTCGCCGGTGTCCCATTCCCAGGCGATTTCCAGCTCCTTCACGTTGTCGCGATGGATCCGGGCCAGCGGGGAGTACTTGGTGGAGCCCTGATCGGCACCCCAGTAGGGCCACTCCACCTGTCCGGCGGCGGCGGAGGAGGCGAGCAGGAAGGTCAGTCCGAGGAGGCGGGTCATGTGCGTTTTCCGATGTCGCGATCGGGCGCGTACCGTACCCTATGCGCCCGGTCGCGAACAGGCCACGAACAAGCCATGCGGGGCGGCTAGCTCAGCGGCAGAGCGCCTGCTTTACACGCAGGTGGTCGCAGGTTCGAATCCTGCGCCGCCCACGCCGGCCCGGTTACCATTCCACCCGGTAGAGAGTGTCTCGGGTGTCCTGCTTCGGCTCCCGGCTGCGGCCGTGGAAATTCCTCTTCGTGTTGACGGCGGGGTGTGTCCTGATGGGCGCGGATTCCGACCGGCTCGCCCTCGATCCGAAGCTCGATCCGAAACAGGACTCCGGCGGGTCCTTGCTCGTTCAGGACGGGCTCCCGCTTTCCGAAGAGTTGATGAGCCGTTTCGACGGTGCGCCGGCTCCGGTGGGGATGGAGACGGAAAGCCGTGATGCGGACGGGCGGGTCACGCTTCGCGCCTTCCCGCTGTCGGCGCCGATCCGGCTCGACGGGGTGCTGGACGACGCGGTCTATGGCGAAGTGATGCCCGCCGACGGCTTTTTGCAGCAGGAGCCGGACGAGGGCGCGCCGGCATCGGAAACCACGCGGGTGTGGGTTCTCTACGATGCGACGAACCTGTACATCGCCGCCGATCTCGAGCAAAACCCCGACGACCTGCTCGCCTCCGAGATGCGCCGCGACCACCGGGAAATCGGCTGGAACGACAGCTTCTCGGTGATCCTCGACACCTTCTACGACCGCCGCAACGGCTTCCTCTTCGACACCAATGTTCTTGGAGGCATGGCGGACGGCCAGGTGACCGACGAGCGAAACACCAACTCCGACTGGAACACGGTCTGGTGGTCCGAGGGGGCCCGGTCGGAGAAGGGCTGGACCGTGGAGATGCGGATTCCCTTCCGTTCGCTCCGCTACGCCCAGGGGGGCTCGCAGCTTTGGGGCATCAACTTCCGCCGGGTCATCAAGCACCGGAACGAGCGGGTCTTCCTGACCCCGATGTCCCAGGCCTACAACCGGAACGCGATGCAGCGGCTGTCCGAGGCCGCGACGCTCGTCGGTCTGGTGGCACCCCCCGGTTCCCGCCGCATGGAGCTCAAGCCCTACGCAATCGGTTCGCGGTCCGACCGGCCGGTGGACGACGTGTATGGGGATTGGTCGGGCGATATCGGTGCCGACTTCAAGGTGGGGATCACCGAAGGCATCACCGCCGATCTCACCTGGAACACCGATTTCGCCCAGGTCGAGGATGACGAAAGCCAGGTCAACCTGAGCCGGTTCAGCCTGTTCTTCCCGGAAAAGCGGGAGTTCTTCCTCGAAGGTCAGGGGGTGTTCGATTTCGGCGGCCGGCAGACCCGTTTCTGGGGGGGCGGCTCCGATGTGCCCATTCCGTTCTTCAGTCGGCGGATCGGGATTTCCGACGGGGCCTCGGTGCCGATTCTGGGGGGTGCCCGAATTCACGGGAGGGCCGGGGACTACACCATGGGCCTCGTGAACATCCAGACCGGAACCCGGGAGGACGCTTCGGCGGACAGCACCAACTACACCGCGGTCCGGCTCAAGCGGGACGTGTTCGCCCGCAGCAACGTGGGAGTGATCGCGACCCACCGCAACGTGAACCTCGACGGCGGCGGCGCCAACTCACTCTACGGGGTGGACGGGAACTTCGCCCCCACCGAACACCTCCGTCTCAATACCTATTACATGGAGACGCGGGACGCACACGAGGACCCCGGGCTCGACACGGCGAGCTACCGCGGCCAGCTCCGCTACAGCACCGATCTGATCCGCTTCGGTATCGAGCGGCTGCACCTCGGCGAAGACTTCAACCCGGAAATGGGCTTCGTTCGCCGGCGCGCCTTCGACAAGAACGGCGGTGAGTTCACGTTCGCGCCCCGGATTCGGAGGAGCCGCCACGTCCGCCAGATGGAGTTTCAGCTTCAGGGGGACGACTTCTACCGGCCGGATGGCGACCTGGAGACCCGCGAGCTCCGCGCGGAAGCCCAGGCCATCTTCGAGAGCGGCGACCGCTTCACCGTGGAGTACAGCCGGACCACCGAGGATCTGCTGGAGGGGTTCGATTTGAGCGACGAAGTGGAGGTTCCCGCGGGCCGCTATGAGTTCTCCCGAACGAGCGCGCGGCTGTGGCTCGGGACGCACCGGAAAGTGAACGGCTTCTTCCGCTACGAAACCGGGGAGTTCTTCGGCGGCCATCGTCGGCAGGCTTCCTACGGGGGCCGGGTCGCCGCCTCCTCGCAGGTCGCTCTCGAACCCAATTTCAGCCTGAACTGGGTGGATGTGCCCGGCGGGGAGCTACAGACCGCGCTCGCCCGGCTGCGGGCTACCTACACCCTCTCGCCGCGCGCCTACATTTCGGCGCTCGGGCAATACAACTCCGCCGACTCGCTGACTTCGGTGAACGTGCGGCTTCGCTGGGAATACGAGCCGGGGAGCGACCTGTTCGTCGTGTTCAGCACGGCTCGCGACGGGCTCGACGGGTACACCACGGTGCGCGACCGGACGCTCGTGGTGAAGATGACCCGCCTGATGCGGTTTTAGCAGGCTGTGGAAAAACTAACGCGGCATTCGACGAGCGATGCATCCCGCCTGAACGCTCGCCTGGAGGCTCGCTCTTCGTTGCGATTCGCTCGAAATAGCGCTGCTATTGCTCACTCACGCGCCTTGTCAGCCGGGCGCCTCACCCGTCTCGGTGCTCACGCCAGTTTATCCACAGCCTGCTAGCAGGCTGTGGATAAACGAAGCGGCATTCGACCGGCGATGCATCCCGCCTGAACGCTCGCTCTTCGCCCGGTTTCGGTCGGAAGAGCGCTGCTATGGCTCCCTCACGTGCCTTGTCAGCCGGGTGCCTCAGATCACGCCAGTTTCTCCACAGCCTGCTAACGCCGCAATCCGGCCTGGCCAAGGCTCCGGCGTAGAGTTCCGCCACCCGTGTTCCCGTCCTGGCACCGCTTTCCGCATCGCTTCGCCTTCGCGGGCGTAGCCTTGATCGCTCCGGTCGCCGGTTGGGCGCAGCCTGCCGGACAGCAGGACAGCCAGGGCGTGGAATCGGCCCCGGCCTCCTCCGTACGTGGACCGGCCGTTCCCGCCGGACCGGAGATGGTCAACCGCGATGCCGGGGGCGGAGCCACCATGCGGGCGGTCCGACTCGAGGAGCCGCTCGACTTCGATGGCCGGCTGGATGATGCGATCTACGAGCGGGTGCCGGGGGTCGCGGGCTTCCTCCAGGCCCTGCCGCGCGAAGGGGAGCCGGCGACCGAACCCACCGAAGTCTGGGTCTTCTACGACGATGAAAACGTCTATGTGGCGGGCCGGAACTGGGACAGCCAGCCCGACCGGATGGTGGCGACCGAGATGCGCCGCGACCACTTCGGCATCTTCAACAACGAGAACCTCGCGGTCATCCTGGACACCTTCTACGACCAGCGAAACGCCTTCTTCTTCTATCTGAATCCGATCGGGGGATTCTTCGACGGCCTCATCGTGGACGAGCGGAACGTGAACCGCGACTGGAACGCTGTATGGGATTCGCGGGCGGCGCGCTTCGAGAACGGCTGGACGATGGAGATGAAGATCCCGTTCAAGACCCTGCGCTATCCGCGAGGCGGCCCGCAGGTCTGGGGGATCAACTTTCGCCGGGTGGTCCGTTGGAAGAACGAGTATTCCTACCTGACCCGGGTTCCCGCGTCGCTCGGCCCGCGCGGCATCACCAAGGTCAGCTCGGCGGGCACGCTGGTCGGAATCGAAGCTCCGGAGAGTTCCCGCCGCTTCGAGATCAAGCCGTACGCGATCGGAGACACCGTGGGGCTCGATAGCGATGGCGCGTGGGATCGCAGCTACCACGCCGACTTCGGCGGCGATGCCAAGGTGGGACTGACCAGCGGCCTCACCGCGGACCTCACCTGGAACACCGACTTCGCCCAGGTCGAGGCCGATGCCCAGCAGATCAACCTCACCCGGTTCAGCCTCTTCTTTCCCGAAAAGCGCGAGTTCTTCCTGGAAGGACAGGGAATCTTCAACTTCGGCCCCGCCGGCCGGGCTCCACCCGCCGGCTCTTCACGGAGCTTCGGTCCTCCGAGCAGTACGCCGGTGCTCTTCTTCAGCCGGAATATCGGCCTCGCGGATGGCCAGGCAGTCCCGATCACCGCCGGGGGGCGGATCAGCGGCCGGGTCGGCGGGTTCAGCGTCGGGGCGCTCCAGATGCGGACCGGGGAGACGGACGAGGTGGCCGCGCCTTCCACCGATTTCTCGGTGCTGCGGGTCAAGCGGGACATCCTGGAGCGGAGCACGGTGGGCGCGATGGGAACCTGGCGCTCGCGGATGGCGGATGGGGGCGGCTGGAACGCAGCCTGGGGGCTCGATGCCCGCTTCGGGTTCTACGAGAACCTCGACATCGTGGGCTACGCCGCCTGGACCCGGGAAGAGGACGACGACGAGCCCGGCTTGAGCTATCTGGGCTCGCTCGACTACAACGGCGATCGCTACGGGGTGAGGCTCGAGCGCTTGATGGTGGGGGATGACTTTCGCCCCGGCGTGGGTTTTCTGCGCCGCCGCGCCTTTCGGAGGAACTACGCGGAAGCGCGCTTCAGCCCGCGGCCGTACTCGGTTTCGTGGCTCCGCCAGGTCGGCTTCACGGCGAGTCTCGACCACACGACCGACAACGAGAACGTGCTGGAGACCCGCATCCTGAACGGCCTGTACGAGATGGAGTTCGAGAACGGCGACCAGTTCCGGACGAACCTGGCCCGGAACCGGGAGGCGCTGAAGGAGGATTTCCTGCTCGGCGCTCTCGCCACCCCGGTCGGCAGCTACGACTTCGACCACGTCCGGGTCAGCTACCAAGCGGGGCCGCAGCGGCGGATTTCGGGGAACTTCGCCTACCAGCAGGGAGGCTTCTTCGACGGCAACCGGCGGGAAGCGTCCTGGCGCGGCCGGGTGGAGGCGATGCCCCGGCTCACCGTCGAACCGACGATCTCGCTGAACTGGATCGATTTGCCACGGGGCGAATACAACACGAGCCTGCTCGCTGCGCGGATCAACTACACACTCTCGCCACGGAGCTTCCTCGCCGCGTTCCTTCAGTACAACACCGCCGCCGACAGCCTCTCCTCGAACATCCGGTTTCGCTGGGAGTACGAACCCGGCAGCGACATCTTCCTCGTCTATAACTCGGTCCGGGACACCCTGCTCCCCGGCTATCCGGAGGACAACCAGAGCTTCATCGTGAAGTTCACCCGGCTGTTCCGCTTCTGAGTTCTTTGTCCTGCGAGACAGCGGTTCAGAACGCGTAGAGCTTCACGTCGTTCTCCGGGTCGCGCACTTCGACCCGCAGGTCGCGCAGATCTTCGAGCACCTTCCGCGCGAGTAGCTTCAGGTCGCATCCCGAAGCGTCACAGACTCCGTCCGCGCCGTCGAGCACGGCGAGCGGAGCGCGGATCCGCACGCGGGCCCCGGCATCGTCCACCCGGACGACGAGGTCGGCCCTTTCCTTCGCCACCCGAACCGAGGTTTTGCGTTCGCGGACTTCCACGAGCGTGAAGCCGTCCGGAACGTCTCGCAGTGCGTCGGCGAGTGCGTCGGCGGCCTGGAGCGCCCCGGCCAGCGTTTTTTCATCCGCGGGGTCGAGCGCATCCTCGAAGACGTGGTCGGGGACGAAGGGGAGCGCGATGCGAGGCAGCGCGATCGGAACCGGAAGGACGAGCTTCGTGTCCGCGGTGGCCACCGAAACGAACAGCAGGCCGGTCGCGGATACTACGGCGGCGACCAGCACCGCAGCACCGAGCGCTGCCGCGAACAGCAGGAAAAGCGGCCGGAAGATCATGGTGCCGCCGATTCGGCCGGCCCGACCCAGATGCGGACCCGACCCTCCTCGCTCTCGACCGAGACCAGCTCACCGTCCGTTTCTCCGAGCTTCCGGATGGCGGCGGTGAGCACCTCCGGGTCCGGCTCTTCGGCGAAGAAAGCATCTCCAAGCTCCACCGGAATCCGGACGTTCAGGTTGCCGTCGTCTCCGGCTCCCTCGATCCGGACCAGGGAGCCGTCCATCCGGGCGGTGAGGGCCTGGTCTTCGCCCTCGCGGATCTCCACGACCGCTCCCGGGTTCTCCCGGAGCGAGCGCCAGAGCTTCCGGAATTTCTCCAGATCGGAGTCTTCTTCGTGGACGCTTTCGAGAGCGTCGGCGACCGGCTCGAACAGCTCACTCTGCAGCGTTTCCGAGAGGGTTTCCACCACCGCGAGCGGCAGGCGAACCCGGACGTTTCGCTCTTCGGCGGGCTGATCCACCTCCACGTGGAGCCACGAACGCGATTCGGAAGCCGCGAGAGCGGGAAAGAACAACAGAAGGAAAGCGCTTTTGCGCAGAATTCGGAACATGCCTGAAGAGAACGAAGCACCGGCTCCATTGGTTCGATCCCGCTCGCTCCTCCTTGTGCCCGCCTCGGCAGAGCGGATGGTGAGCCGGGCCGCGGAGCGCGGTGCCGATGTGGTGGTGCTCGATCTCGAGGACGGAGTCCACCCGGATCAGAAAGCTGCGGCCCGCGCTGGAATCGCCACCGCCCGTCAGGCGCTCGAAGCGGCGGGTGCCCGGGTGATGCTGCGGGTGAATGCTCCCGGAAGTACTCACGGCCCGGCCGATCTCAAGGCGGCGCAGGGCGGCGGCTTCCGGGAGGTTCTGGTTCCGAAAGCCGAGACCCTCGAAGGAATCGCTCCAGCGTTCGAGGCCGGCGCGAAGGTCCACCTGATGATCGAGACCGCCGTCGGGGTCGCCCGGGTCTTTGAACTCGCTTCGATGCCCGAAGTGGCCGGGATCGCCTTCGGGGCAGCCGATTACCGGCTCAGCATGAGAATCCGGGGTTCCTCCGAGGCGCTTCTGGCCCCGGCGCGGGAGAGGCTCCTGCTCGCTGCACGGGCGGCGGGAATCTCGTGCTGGGACTCACCGTGGTTCTCGTTTCGCGATGCCGAAGGACTTCGGCGGAGAGCCCGGTCGGCCGCCGAGGCGGGTTTCGACGGGATGCTCGCGATCCATCCGTCGCAGATCCCGGTCCTTCACGAAGCCTTCGCCCCTACCCGGCAGGAGTTGAGCCGCGCCCGCCGGGTTCTCGATGCGCTGCGTGAAGCCGCCGGCCGGGGCGAGGCGGTTTGCGAACTCGACGGCGAAATGGTCGAGGAACTCCACGCTCGGGCGGCCCGGAGGCTCCTCGCGCTTTGAGGCGGGGGTTGAGCGCAGATCGACTGCTACGATAAATCGGAACCATGGACGCGCGAAATCCGGTGGCCCGGGCGTTTTTTCCCTTCGCACTGCTGGCCGGGGCTTCCTTCGCTCTGGCGGCGCAGGAGGAGCAGGAGGTTCTCGTCACCGAGGGCACCAATTTCGCGGTGACCGCCGCTCCCGAAGAGGGGCCGCTCTTTCTCGATCTGCAGGGAACCCTCTGGCGGATGCCGCGGGCGGGCGGCGAGGCGGAGGCGCTCACCGACGGGTATGGCGACGACCGGATCCCCCATCTGCATCCGGATGGCTCCCGGCTCGTTTTCCAGTCCTTCCGGTCCGGAACCTGGGACATCTGGATGCTCCCGGCCGGAGGTGGTGAAGCGGAGCGCCTCACGACCGGCCCCTACGATGACCGGGAGCCGGTCTTCTCTCCGGATGGGGAGCGGATCGCCTTTTCCTCCGACCGCTCCGGCAGCTACGACATCTGGGTGCTCGAAATCGAAAGCGGCACGCTGACCCCGCTGACGACTTCGATCGGCAACGAATACTGGCCCGCCTGGACCCCGGATGGGGGCCTGGTGTTCGTTTCCGAGCCCGAAGGCGGCGAGGCGGAACTCCGCCATCTTCCGGCGGAGGGTGGGGATTCCCGGCCGGTTCCGGGAAGTGCCGGCGCGGTCGTCGCCCCCGCGGTGAGCCCCGACGGGAGCCGGGTGGCGTTCCGCCGTCTCCGCCGCGAGGAGCTGACGCTCATGGGCTCGCATTTCGACCTGGGGATCGGAGCGGAGTGGGTCGTGGCTTCCCTCCGGGAGGAATCGGAGGAAGAACCCCGGGTTCTCGAAGGCGCGGGAGCCGACATCTTCCCGTTCCGTCCCGTCTGGCTGGACGAACAGACGCTCCTCTACAGCGGGGACGGCGGCATCCAGCGTCTCGGCCCGGAAGGAGAAGTCGAAACGGTCGCGTTCTCCGCGCGGCTCGGTGTGGTCCGGCCACCGACTCCGAAGGGGAAGGTCCGTACCGGAATGCCGGGCCGCCAGCCGGTTCACGGAATCATCCGACCGACCCTGAGCCCCGACGGAACGCGGGTGCTCTACGCCGCGCTCGGCGACTTGTGGGTCGCGCCGCTCGACGGCTCCGAAGCACCCCTTCCCCTGACCCGGGACTCGTTCCTCGACACCGACCCGGTCTGGCTTCCCGACGGCAGCGGGGTGATTTTCGCGAGCGACCGACGGGGGACCATGGATCTGTGGGAGAAGAGCGTGGATTCCGCTCCCGGTGCGGGGCTGGTCCAGATCACTTCCGGCCTTGGTGCCGAAGTGAGCCCCGCGCTCAGTCCCGACGGCGAGCGGGTGGCCTGGCTCGACGAAGCCGGGAACCTCTGGGTCGGGCCGCGCGATGCGGATGAGGCGGCCGTCTCCGACGAGCAGGCTCTCTACCGCGCCCGTCGCGGAGCGGGGATGCCGAGCTGGTCGGCGGATGGGGCGACCATCGCGGTCGCCGCGCTCAGCCCGTTTTCCACCCGCTTCCGCGAGGGGTGGAACCGGATCGCCCTGGTCGCGGCGGACTCGGGAGAAACACGCCTCCTGGGGCTCGAGGGAAGCATCGGCAGCCGCGAATCGGACGGGCCGGTGTTCTCGCCGGACGGGCGCGCCTTCGCGCTCGCGTTCGACGGCGGCCTGGCAGTGGTCCCGTTCGACGGTTCGGATTCCCTCGGTGAGCCTCGCCGGATTTTCGAAGGCCCGGTGGACTTCCTCTCCTGGGCACCGGACGGGGGGAGCCTGCTCGCGCTTTCAGGGGCTGACCTGGTCCGGATCCACGCCGACGGCGGTGGTTTCGAGACGATTCCGCTCCGGCACGAGTACTCGGCGCAGATGCCCTCCGGGAGCATCCTCTTCCAGAACGTGGGCGTCCTCGATGTGGATGCCGGGGAAGTCCGGCCGGCGCAGGACGTGCTGGTGGATGCCGGGCGCATCGTCTCGGTGAACCCCACCGGGGAAACTCCCGCCGAGGACATGCGGGTCGTCCCGGGCGAGGGAGCGACGCTCATCCCCGGCCTGATCGAAATGCATACCCACCCGGCGGGTTCGGCTTTCGGCAACCGGTTCGGCCGGGTGCATCTGGCCTACGGGGTGACCACGGTCCGCATCACTGCCGGGCACACCTACCGCACTCTCGAAGAAAGGGAGTCCATCCTCGCAGGCCGGCGCGTCGGGCCGCGCGTTTTCCTGACCGGGTCCGTTCTCGACGGCGACCGCATCTATTACCCCGGCGCGATCGCATCGAGGAGCGAGCGGGCGGTGGATTCGATCCTCCAACTGGCCGAAGCTCTCGATTTCGATGTCCTCAAGACCTACGTCCGGCTGGACGACCAGACGCAGGCGGAAGCGATTCGGCGGGCCCGTCGCATCGGGGCGTTCGTCACCTCCCACGAGCTCTATCCGGCGGTGCGAAGCGGCATCCACGGTATCGAACACATCAAGGGCACCTCGCGCCGCGGCTTCTCCCCCAAGGTGAGCGATCTCGGCTATTCCTACGGGGACGTGCGCTCCCTCATCGTGGAATCGGGCGCCTTCTGGGTTCCGACGCTTCTCATCTACGGGGGCTGGGATCTGGCGTTGGCCCGGGATGCCGAGGCGATCCGCGCCGATCGCCGGATGGCCGTTTTCCCGCCCTGGATCCCGAGGGGAATCCCGGACGGGGAAGGGATGGACGAAACGTCCCGTCTCCGATTGATGGAACCCATGTGGAGCACGGTCCACGCGGCCTGGCGGGAAGGGGCGCGGGTCATCATGGGCACCGACACGCCCATCATTCCCTACGGCATCGGGCTCGTCCTCGAAGTCGAGCAGTTCTCGGAAGCCGGGCCGGGGCCGGCCGCTGCCATCCGCGCGAGCACCCGCCTCGCCGCCGAGGCGCTCGGTCTCGAAGACGAGCTGGGAGCGATCCAGCCGGGGATGCTCGCCGATCTGGTCCTGCTGGATGGTGACCCGCTCGAAGATATTCGGAATCTTCGGAAAGTGCGCGCCGTCATGTGGAACGGCAGGCTCGCCACTCTCGATCAACTGCTCGGATTTTGATGGCATCCGATGTCAATTCCTGTGGTACTTTTCGCCACTCCCCGGGAGTCACTCCCCAACATCCAGAAAGAAGGAAATCCATGACCAAGGCAGCACTCGTTCAGCACCTCGCCGATGCCGCTGGCATCACTCGCAGCCAGGCCGGCGGCGTTTTGGACGCGCTCGGCACCTGCGCATCGGACGCACTCCGGTCCGAAGGGAACTTCACCCTTCCCGGAATGGTTCGGTTCTCGGTGGCCACCCGCCAGGCGCGGCAGGGGCGCAACGTCCGTACCGGCGAGCCGATCAGCATTCCTGCCCGACAAGTGGTGCGCGCCAAGGTCTCCAAGCCGTTCCAGAGCGCAGTCGTCGGAGACTGACAGGGAACTGGCGGAACCAGACGCGGGGACCCCTCCCGGAGGGTCTGCCGACCCGTCGCGGCACTCCGGCGTGGTCGGGTATCCGCGGACGGATCTCTCTTCCCTTCGGGAGGATCCCGCCGTCTGGCGCCAGGTTCCCATGGAGTTGGTCCGCCGTTTCCGCTTCGTCCCGCTTGCGGAGGAAGGGGAGAGTCTCCGGGTCGCGGTAGCGCCCCCGGTGGTGGAAAGCGACCTGGATCGGCTCGAGCTGCTGCTCGAACGTCCGCTCCTCGTCACCCTGGGAGACCCCGGGCAGCTCGATGCGATCATCGAGCGGAACACCAACTCGAGTTTCCTGCTGGACCGCGCTTCCGCGGACCTTCGGGAGTCGGCGGCGGAAGCCGGGTCCGGAAGTCCGACGGTCGTTGCGCTCGACAGGGATGGCAGCGTCGCCGGGAGTCCCATCGTGCGGCTCGTGGATTCGCTGCTGGTGCATGCCATCGAGCGTCGCGCCACCGATATCCACATCGAGACCAAGTCCGACCAGGTTCTTCTCAAATACCGGGTGGACGGGGTTCTCTATCCGGCGATGGAGGCGGTGGACGCTTCGCACCACCAGACGATCGTGGCGCGCCTCAAGGTGATGGCCGATCTGGACGTGGCGGAGCGCCGGATCCCGCAGGACGGGCGCTTCCGCGCGGTGCTCCCCGAAGATACCGGCCGGCGTACCGTGGATTTCCGGGTTTCGGTGTTGCCGAGCGTCCACGGCGAGGACGTGGTCGTCCGGGTGCTCGACAAGCTGAGCCTCGGCTCGCGGTTCGAGTCCCTCTCGCTCGAAGCGCTTGGTTTCCGCGGCCGGGAGCTCGCGCTGTTGCGGGAGCACTCGCGGTATCCGTTCGGGATGCTGCTCGCCACCGGGCCCACCGGGAGCGGCAAGACCACCACTCTTTACGCGACGCTCTCCGAGATCGCGACTCCGGAAGAGAAGTTCGTGACCGTCGAGGATCCGGTGGAATACGAAATCGCGGGAGTGACGCAGGTTCCGGTGAACGAAAAAAAGGGCCTGACGTTCGCCCGGGGCCTCCGTTCCATCCTCCGCCACGACCCCGACGCGATCATGGTGGGGGAAGTGCGCGACAAGGAGACGGCGGCGATCGCCGTCCAGGCTGCGCTCACCGGCCATCTGGTGTTCACGACCGTGCACGCGAACCACGCCTTCGACGTCATCGGGCGGTTTCTCCACATGGGTGCGGACCCCCACAACTTCGTTTCGGCGCTGAACTGCATCGTGGCGCAACGGCTGCTGCGGCTGCTCTGCCGTGCGTGCCGGACAGAAGCCGCGCCGGATGCGCGCGAGCAGGCGGCGCTTCGCGGTGCGAGGCTCACCCCGGATTCGGTCTTTCGCCCGGGCAGTTGCCGCGCCTGCGACGGCGTCGGCTTTCGCGGTCGCACGGTGGTTGCGGAGGTGCTGCCGTTCGGAGACACATTGCGTGGGATGATCCTGGACCGCGCCGGGCCGGCGGCGCTTCGCCGGGAGGCGGAATCGAAAGGGATGGTGTCCCTGCGTCAGAACGCACTCCTCGCGGTGGCGCGGGGCGACACCACCCTCGCCGAGGCGGACCGGGTGACCTTCGGCGATGCCTGAACGAGCCGGAGACCCGGTGCGCCCGCGGGACGTCGAAGTCCTGCTGGTGGAGCGCAGTTCGCTTGCCGAAGATGCCCAGGTGCTGCGCTTCGAGAGCCGCGGAGAGCCGGTTTCGTTCCGCGCCGGGCAGTTCGTCATGCTCCGGGTTCCGGGTGCCGGCCTCCTGCGGCGTCCGTACTCCTTGTGCGACCGGTCCTCCGAGGGCGGTTTCACGCTGCTGGTCAAGGTGGTCGGGCTCGGCACCGGAGCGCTCGCCGGGCTTCCCCTCGGGGCCACCGCCTCCTGTCTCGGGCCTCTCGGAACCTGTTTCGAGGCCCCCGCCTCCGAAGCCACTCCGGTGGTGGTCGCCGGGGGAGTGGGGATTGCCCCCTTCGTCGCCTTCTGCCGGGGTCTCGCGGAAGCCGGGCGACGGGCGATCGTTCTCCTCGGTGGCCGGCGGGAGCGCGACCTCTATCTGCGGGACGCTTTCGCGGATTTCGGCATGGATGTCCGCTGTGCGACCGAGGACGGGAGCTTCGGGTACCGGGGTCTCGTCACTGCGCTCCTGCCGAAGGCTCTCGAGGATGCCGGCCTCCCGTTCGTCTATTCGTGCGGCCCGACTCCCATGCTCGTCCGGGTGGCGGAGATGGCCGAAGAAGCGGGGATGCCTCACCAGGTCTCCATCGAGCGGCGGATGGGATGCGGTATGGGCTGCTGTCTCGGTTGCGTCGTCTGGGCTTCGCCCGAGGAAGGCGGCCGTCCGGAATACCTGCGGAGCTGCTCCGAAGGGCCGGTCTTCGATGCTGCCCGCATCGTTTGGGACCAGGATCCCCATCCGCTGTGAGCGTTCCCGACCTTGGCGTGGAGATCGCGGGGCTTTCGCTTCGGACGCCCCTCATCGCGGCGAGCGGCACGTT
Source organism: Vicinamibacteria bacterium (assembly GCA_965215615.1). Taxonomy (GTDB): domain Bacteria; phylum Acidobacteriota; class Vicinamibacteria; order Marinacidobacterales; family Marinacidobacteraceae; genus CBDATA01. The sequence goes on from OZ244068.1 coordinate 724,578, forward strand.
CGGCTACGGCAGTGAATACGAGGGAGTGGCCGACTACCCGGCGATCGGAGCGATCTCGGTCAAGGGGCTCTACCTCGACCCGCGCCCTGGCTGCCCGCCTCCCCGGATCTGGGAGACCCCTTCCGGAATGCTGAACGCCATCGGCCTTCAGGAGGTCGGCATCCGGCGCTTTCTCACGGAAAAGCTGCCGGAAGTGCGGAAGCGACACCCGGTCGTCCTCGCGAACATCTGCGGGAGCTCGATGGACGAGTACGGCGAGCTGGCGGAGATTCTCGACGACGCGGAGGGAATCAGCGGAATCGAGATCAACATTTCGTGTCCCAACGTCAAGGAGGGGGGCATCGAGTTCGGGCGGGATCCGGATGCAGCGGCGCGGGTGACCGAAACCGTGCGCCGGAGAACCCGCCTCCCGGTGATCCCCAAGCTCAGCCCGAGCGCGCCCGACATCGGACAGGCAGCCCGGCGGGTCGAGGAAGCGGGTGCCGACGCGATTTCCCTCATCAACACCATTCCCGCCATGGCGGTGGACGTGGAGACGCGCCGCCCCCGTCTGGCGAACATCGTCGGGGGGCTCTCGGGGCCGGCCATCCGCCCCATCGCGGTCCGCATGGTCTGGGAGGCGGCCCGGGGGTGCAGTCTCCCGGTGATCGGGATGGGCGGCATCACCGGTGCGGAGGATGCCCTGGAGTTCCTGCTCGCGGGAGCGTCCGCGGTCCAGATCGGCACCATGAACTTCGTGGATCCGGGCATCTGGGAGAAAACCCTGCGCGGTCTCGACGAGTACTGCCGGCGGCACCGGGTGGAGGCGATTCGCGATCTGGTCGGGGAGATGGAGACGTGAAGCCCTCCTGGGTCGCCCGTCCTGGCAAGCCGGACCTCGTCGTGGCGGTGGACACCGCAACCCTCGACGAGGCGCTCCATCTTCGGGATCGTCTCGCCGGTGTCGTCCCGTTCTTCAAGATCGGCAAGGAGTTGTTCACCTCGGCCGGGCCGAGGGCAGTGACTGAATTCGCTTCGGTGGGGCGCGTCTTTCTGGACCTCAAGTTCCACGACATCCCGGCCACCGTCGCCGGCGCGGTACGAGCTGCTGCCCGGACAGGTGCGAGCATCGTGGACGCGCACGCCTCGGGTGGGCGCTCCATGCTGGAGGCGGCGACCGTTGCCGCCCGGAATGCGGACGATCCCGTCCTCCTGCTCGCGGTCACCGTGCTGACCCATCTGGACGAGCCGGCGGCAGCGGAAGTCTTCGGCGATGGCCCGATCTCCGGTCGGGTGCTCCGGCTGGCCCGGCTCGCCGCCGATGCCGGGGCCGATGGAGTGGTGGCTTCGGCGCACGAGCTGGAGATGATCCGGGAGGCGCTCGGAGAGGAAGCCGTGGTTCTGGTTCCGGGGCTCCGTCCGCGCTGGGCGGCGGCGACGCATGACCAAAGCCGGGTGGCCACTCCCGGGGAAGCCGCGAGTCGGGGTGCCAACTACGTGGTTCTCGGTCGGGCGATCACCCTGAGCTCCGATCCACGGGCCGCCGCACTCCGCGTCCGCGACGAAATCGGATGACTTCCCGGTTTTTCGGTGAAAACGGATACGATTCGCGGGTCGGGAACATTCCGGGTCGGCTTCTGACCCGCTCGGTACGTTTCTTGACTTGCTTTTCGCGTTTTCGGTACGCTCCCTATCCCACAGACTGACTGGAGGTTCTCCCGGTGAGAAAGATGATCGCCACGCTGCTGGTGCTGGGTTTCGCGACGACGGGACTCGGTCTGGTCTCGGTGGCTTGTTCCTCGGCGCCACCGCCACCGCCACCACCACCGGAGGATCCGCCGCCACCTCCGCCGCCACCTCCGCCGCCACCGCCGCCGCCACCGGCACCTCCGCCACCTCCGCCGACCGAGCGGGACATGTACATGGACGCGGACATGGACGAGTTGCAGCGGAATCTTTCGGATGTCTATTTCGCCTACGACGAGTCCGAGCTCACCGATTCGGCGCGCGAGATGCTCCGCGCCAACTCGGACTGGCTCCAGCTTCCCCACGTCACCGCGACCATCCAGATCGAGGGGCATTGCGACGAGCGGGGTACCGTGGAGTACAACCAGGCGCTCGGCGAGCGTCGGGCACGCGCCGCGTACGACTATCTGGCGTCGCTCGGGATCCCCGAGAGCCGCTTGGAGATGGTGAGCTACGGCAAGGAGCGTCCGCAGTGCTCGGAGAGCAATGAAGACTGCTGGATGCGGAATCGCCGGGCACACTTCCGGATCACGGCCAGGTAGTCCGCGAGAGAGTCTGGTTTGTAGTCCGTTTCCCGCCCGGGAGCCGGCCGTCGCGGTGGATGCCGCGGCGGCCGGTTGTCGTTAATCGTCTTCGGATGCGACGCGCGCGAAGTACTCGTGCACCCGGGTGTCTCCGGTCAGCTCCGGATGGAAGGTGCTCGCGAGCACCCGGCCCTGCCGCACCAGAGCGGCGTGGCCCCGGTGGCTTGCCAGAACCGAAACCTCCGGCCCGGTCCCGGTGATCACCGGGCCGCGGATCATCACCACCGGCAGCTCCGGATCGCCGAGTTCAGGGCAGGGAGTGCTCGCGATGTGGCTGTCCACCTGTCGTCCGTAGCCGTTCCGCCGGACCGTGATGTCGATGAGTCCGAGGGAGTCCTGTGGGGGGTTCTCCACCGTCTTCGCGAGCAGGATGGCCCCGGCGCAGGTTCCGTAGAGAGCGCCGCCCTCCTGATGGAAGCGACGGATGGGCGCGGCGAGGGATTCCTCGTCGAGAAACTTGAGCATGGTGGAACTCTCTCCACCGGGCAGGATGAGGCCCTTGAGCCCTCCGAGTTGATCGGGTTTTCGGACTTCTGTCGTTTGGATGCCGATCGTCTCGAGTTTCTCGGCGTGGAGCGCGAAGCTCCCCTGGAGCGCGAGAACGCCGATCCGGCTCACGCGGTGCCGCGTTCTCCGGGACACCGTCTCGCCGGGGCCATCAGTTTCCGCGGATCTGGAGGAGTTCTTCCTCCGGCATCGAGGAGGTGTCGAGTCCGGGCATCGGCTCGCCGAGTCCGCGGGAGATCTCGACCAGCATGGCGGGGTCCTGATAGTGGGTGACCGCCTTCACGATCGCGCGGGCCCGGGGTGCCGGGTCCGCCGACTTGAAGATTCCGGAACCCACGAAGACCGTTTCGGCACCGAGCTGCATGCAAAGCGCGGCATCTGCCGGAGTGGCCACGCCGCCCGCGGCGAAGTTCGGCACCGGGAGTCGGCCGGCTTCCGCGACCAGCCGGACCAACTGATAAGGCGCCTGGAGGCGCTTCGCCTCCGACATCAGTTCGTCCTCGCGGAGCACGGTCAGTCGCCGCATCTCTCCGGTGATCTGGCGCAGGTGGCGCACCGCTTCCACGATATTGCCGGAGCCCGCCTCGCCCTTGGTGCGGATCAGCGCGGCACCTTCACCGATGCGCCGGAGCGCCTCGCCGAGGTTGCGGCAGCCACAGACGAACGGGACGGTGAAGGCGTGCTTGTCGATGTGGTTGTCTTCGTCGGCCGGAGTGAGAACCTCGCTCTCGTCGATGTAATCGACACCGAGCTCCTGAAGAAGCTGTGCTTCGACGAAGTGGCCGATGCGGACCTTCGCCATGACCGGGATGCTGACCGTGTCGATGATTTCCTGGATCACCTCGACGGAGGACATCCGGGCGACCCCTCCGTCCCGGCGGATGTCGGCCGGAACCCGCTCCAGCGCCATCACGCTCACCGCCCCGGCATCTTCGGCGATCCGGGCCTGCTCGGCGTTCGTCACGTCCATGATCGCCCCGCCCTTGAGCATGTCGGCGAGGCCGGTCTTGAGACGGAATTCGGAGTTCGATGGGGTCATGGCGGGATTCCTCGCGAAGAATCGGGAAACGGCGTGCGGGCCTTACATCATCCCGCGGAGGATCCGGTCCGCCTGGTCGCGGTTCAGCGGCTCCGGAAGGTGCGAAACCGGCGGAGCGCCATCGTCGAGGATGGGCTCGAGGGCGTGAAGCGGCGGGACCGATTCGTTGCGGAAGAAGAGCCCGGTATGGATCCGTTCCTCCCAGTCCACGGACTTCTCGCACGCCGCCAGCCAGTCGCCGGGATCGTGCCCTTCGTCCTCGAGCGGGGCGACCCGCTCGCGGAAGAACTCGTAGGTGTTGTCGCGGTTGAAGGTGACGCAGGGGCTGAACACGTCCACGACCGCGAAGCCGGGGTGCTGGATGGCCCCCTTGATGAGCTCGACGAGCTGCTTCGGAGCGCCGGAGAATCCGCGCCCCACGTAGGTGGCACCGTTCACGATCGCGGACGCGATGGGGTTCACCGGCCGCTCGACGTTTCCGAACGGAGTGCTCTTGGTTTTCATCCCCACGCTGCTGCTCGGCGAGACCTGACCGGTGGTGAGGCCGTAGATCTGGTTGTTCATCACCAGGTACGTGAGGTCCACGTTCCGCCGGGCGGTGTGGGTGAAATGGTTGCCCCCGATCCCGTATCCGTCGCCGTCGCCCCCGGTGACCAGCACTGTGAGGTTGTGGTTCGCCATCTTCACCCCGGTGGCCACCGCGAGAGCGCGCCCGTGGAGGGTGTGCATTCCGTAGGAGTTGAAGTATCCGGGGAAGTTGGAAGAGCAGCCGATCCCGCTCACGCACACGATGTCCTGCGGCAGGAGCCCGAGCTGGGCCGCCGCCGTCTGGGTCGCCCGCAGCAGGCCGAAGTCACCACAGCCAGGACACCAGTCCGGTTCGACCTTGCCCTTGAAGTCCTTGGCGGTCAGTGGCTTTGCTGCGAGTTCGATGGTCATGGAGACTCCTTGGGACCTGGATGGAGAGCGATACGCTCAGACGAGGATTTCCTGCTCCGGCACGAATACGTCCGGAGCATCCCCGGCGAGGTGAGCCCGGACACCGTCCGCCACGTGGTGGGGCGCGAATGGCTCGCCGTCGTACTTGCGGATGTGGCCATCCACCGTGAGGCCGGTCTCGCTGCGGAGATACCGGTAGAACTGCCCCGAATGGTTGTTCTCGACGATCAGGGTCCGCTTCGCGGCCTGGATCGCCCGGGAAACCGCGTCCTTGTGGAAGGGAACGAGCCACTTGATCTGGAGCCGGTTGACTCGCACTCCCTCGGCCCGGAGCTGCTCCATCGCCTCGGTGATAACCCCGGCGGTCGAGCCCCAGCCGACGAGCGTGACTTCGGCATCCGGATCTCCTTCGAGCTCTGGTGCGGGAACCCGCTCCTCGAAATCGGCGAGCTTGCGTGCCCGCTTTTCGACCATCTGCCGGCGCTTGATCGGGTTGGTGAACTCGTCCGAGATGAGTACGCCGTCTTCGTCGTGCTCGTCGGTCGCGACCACGTGGACGTGATCCGGCACCCCGGGAACCGCCCGCGGCGAGATGCCGTCGTCGGTGTCGAGGTAGCGCTGATAGGGCCCTTCCGCCCCGTTCGCTTCCCGGATCAGCTTGCCTCGCTCGATCGGGGGGAACATCTCGATTTCGTCGGGCACGAAGCTGAACGTGCCCTCGGAGATCAGCAGGTCGGAGAGGACGAGTGCCGGACACTGATACCGGTCCACGAGGTTGAACACTTCGCCGACGCAGTGGAAGGCATCCTTCGCGTCGGTCGGCGCGACCACGATCCGTTCGAAGTCGCCCTGGCTCGCGCCGAGCGCCTGCCAGAGGTCGCCCTGCTCGGTCTTCGTGGGAACGCCGGTGGAGGGGCCGGCGCGCATGACGTTGATGAAGACCACCGGGATCTCCATCATCGCGGCGGATCCGAAGGCCTCGGTCATGAGCGCGAAGCCCCCACCGGAGGTCGCGCACATGGTGCGGGCACCCGTGTGGGCTGCACCGATCGCCATGTTCGCCACCCCGATCTCGTCTTCGACCTGACGGACCATGATGCCGAGATCCCTGCAGTTCTTCGCCATCCAGTGGAGGACTCCGGTGGAGGGGCTCATCGGGTAGGCACAGTAGAACTTGACACCGGCGGCAGCCCCTCCCATCGCGAGCGCCTCGTTTCCGGTCCAGACCGCAAGCGCGGTCTCGCTCTTCGGCAGGGCATCGGAGTGGGGCTGGAAGTGGGCTGCTGCGTAGTCGAAACCGGCGCGCGCCACTGCCACGTTGCCCGAAACCACTGCATCTCCCTTGCTCTGAAACTGGAGGGTGAGAGCGGATTCGAGGAAGTCGAAGGGAATTCCCAGCAGATGCGCGATGACACCGAGCGCCGCCGTGTTCTGTGCCAGCCGGTTCTTGTTGTCGCCCGTGAGTTGCCCGACCGGCATCCCGCAGAGCTGGACACCCTCCTGGTGGTCGCCGGGGGTGATCTGGTCAGCGTTGTACACGGCGTGCGCACCGGGGCCGAGGTGGCGCAGGTGCCGGGTCATGGTGTCCTGGTTCAGACACAGGAGCAGGTCCATCCGGTCTCCGTGGGAGAGCGCCTCCCGGTCCTGGACGCGCATCGTCAGCAGGATGTGGCCTCCGCGGATGATGGATTGGTAGGCGTTGTAGGCGTTCAGATGCAGACCGCGTCGCACCATCATCCGGGCGAGGATGTTGCCGGGAGTCGCGATGCCTTGCCCGGCGGCCCCTCCGATCGCGATGCTGAAGTCGAAACCGTTTGACATGCTGGAACTGTTGGCCCTTTCCTTGGTCGCTGAAATGTGCGCGAACCGGACGGTGCGCGGCCGGTAAGTGTACCACCACGCCGCCGGTGGAAGCCTGAACCGGAAGTGTGGCTCTCTGGGTGCCCCGGATCGAGCCGAATCGGGCTACGATGGCGGGTTCAGCCTGGGAACCTGATGATGCGTGCCGAAGACAGCGTTCGTCCGCCCCAGCTCCCGTTTGCCACAGCTGCCCCCCCTCCCCCGATTCCACACACACACACACACACGGATCGTGCCGCGATTGCCGCGCGACCGTGCGTAGTGCAGCGCCCGTGACCGCTGCGGCGGCGTTCCTGCTGGCGCTCGCCACGCCGGTCGCGGCCCAGACCCCGACGGTCACGCTTTCGGTTCCGGCCGCGACCGAGTTCGCCGAAGGCGGTGGCAACACCACCGTCACCGTCACTGCGACGCTTTCCGCCGCGCGCACCACGAACACTGTCATCGACCTGACTCTCGGGGGCACGACCAGAGTCACGGACTACACGGTCGTGGCTCTTCCCGACATCACCATCCGCGCCGGAGCGGTGACAGGTTCGGCCAGCCTCATCCTTCGCCCCGTGGACGACAACTTTTTCGAAGGAGATGAAACCGTGACCATCGGGGGCACGGCTTCCGGTGTCACGGTCCGTACCGTGGAGGTCCCGTTCAAGGACAACGAAGAAGCACCAAGATTGAGAGTGACGGGTGGAGCGCTTGCTTTATCTGAGGGTGAAAGTGGAATGGTTGACATCACTCTGACTCTCTTGGGTGGGATTTTCGAGACGGATACAATTTTTTCGATAACACTGTCTCCGAATATCTATAGACCGGCTGCGGAGAGCGACTTCGATTTCGGTTCCGATACCCCTCCGTGGTCGTTCAATCTTCCTGCGGGTACAGCTTCCGGAAGCAGAAGGGTGAATGTCACCGCAGTGGATGACGAGGAGAGCGAAGATTCTGAGTCCACATACTTTAATGTGAGCGCAACTGTTGCGGGAAGATCGTTCAGGGCCACATCAAATGGTCAACTCTCGATTCGGTCATCCGATCAACCTGTTGGAATTTCTGTACGCTGTACCTCGGGTCTTCATGTCGAAGATCCTCTTTCTTGCTCTCTAAGCCTTAGTGGATCTCCCACCACGAAGGCCTACTCCGTCAAAATGGAATGGAAGAACTCCGGACTTTTCACTCCTTCCTCTCATACCTTCCAGGTACCCGCCCAAAGTAGTGGTCGCAATGTACTTACCAGAATTTTTTCTGTTGACACCAAAGCAGCCGGCACGAGTCAGTCTTTCGATTTGACGGTCTCACCGGATGATGACACCATAACGAAAGATGGAGGTGGTATCAACTATAGTTTTAAAAATTTGCCTAATGCAAACCTGGAACTGGATTCGATCACTTTCGTAACATCTTTCCAAAATGATAGAAGCGTCGGACTTCATGCTTTTGTAATTAATATCGCTCCCTCCACGCATACTCCCAGTGCTTTCAGTCGAAACCTGGAGCCTGACGGAGCAGGGAGTCTAATTGTGGAATTGGACAGCGGGCGCAGCGTGGCGCCTTGTCACTTGTGAAAGGTCTGATTTATTCGGCCAACATGTGAGACAATTTCCTTGTTCGCGATGACGCGAAGAGGAGATGAACATGAGACAGCAAACACTTGCTGAGGTTGGTTTCGACCGGTATCGCAAGAAGACGCGCCGGGATGTGTTTTTGGAGGAGATGGACCGGGTCGTTCCGTGGGATGAACTGTTCAAGCTGCTGGGGCCGAAGTACCCGAAAGGGAAGCGCGGCCGTCCTCCGATAGGGCTTGAGCGGATGCTTCGGTTGTATTTTCTACAGCAGTGGTTCGACCTTTCGGACCCGGCAGCGGAGGAGGCGTTGTATGACTCTCATGCGATGCGACGTTTCGTTGGGATTGACCTTGGGCGTGAACGGGCGCCGGACGAGACGACGCTGTGCAAGTTCCGGCGTTTCCTGGAGCGGCACGACTTCGGGAGCAAGGTGATGGCAATCGTGCGCGAGCATTTGGAGGCGCATGGCGTACAAGTGTGCAAAGGGACGATGGTGGATGCGACGATCCTGGCGGCGCCCTCTTCAACGAAGAACAAGGCGCGGTCGCGAGATCCGGAGATGGGTTCGACGAAGAAGGGGAACCGTTGGCATTTCGGGATGAAGGCACACATCGGAGTGGACTCGAAGACGAAGCAGATTCACTCGGTGGAGGCGACGGCGGCGAATGTTCACGACTCCCAGGTATTGGGGGCGTTGCTGCACGGCGAGGAGACCCGGATATGGGGAGACAAGGCGTATGTGGGTCAGCGGGAGGTGATTCGTTCGGTGGCGGCGCGGGCACAGGACTTCACCCTTCGCAAGGCGGCGCGTGGCCGTCCGCTGACCGAGGCGGAGAAACGGGGGAATCGGACGAAGTCGCGGGTTCGCGCTCGCGTGGAACACCCCTTCCTGGTGATGAAGAAGAAGTTCGGCTTCGAGAAGGTGCGCTATCGAGGATTGGCGAAGAACGCTCATCGGCTCCGCGTAGTCTGCGCGCTGGTCAACCTCTACACGGCGCGACGACCAGTGTTGGCAGCTCTGCCCGTGTAAGGGAGAAGTGCGTCCACCCTCGCAGGGAGGGTGAAAATCACTCAGAAACGCTACAAGTGATACCCCAAAACTCTCTGCGAAGGCGCGCATCAGCCTCTCACAGGAGAAGTTTCAAACAGAAACAAGGGCGGTATTTGGCGATGTACGTTCTCAGAAGGCCATCAAGCTGAAATCAGGCCCTTGTTCAGACCTTCCTTGTCCTTGGGTGCTGTTCAATGCACTTACTTTGTGCGACCTGGTGATTTCGATTTCGATGGAAAGATCGTGGTACCCGCCGGAGCGGTGCAATTCACCCGGTGGCGTGACTTCCGATCCACGGAGATCACCGGTCGGGTGGCGAGTCCCCTGCCCGCACAGGCGATGACTTTCGACGTAGGCAGAATGCGGATCTACGGCGGCCAGAGCGCCATCGATCTCTCGGTGTCCCCTCAGACCGTTCAGGAAGGCACCGGTGAACAGGATATCACCATCACTGCGCTCAACCGCACCACTGTTTCGACATCTCCGATCGTCCTTCCCCTGACCTTCACCGACATCTCGACGACCGCAGACGATTACACGGTTAGCGGGACACCGAGCATCACGATTCCGGCCGGCCAGAGAGAAGCCAGCACCACCGTGAAGTTCACCCCGACGGACGATCTGCGCCGGGAGAGCCGCAGGGAAGTGGTGCGCATCGAGGGCAGCAAGGGGGCGGCGATGACCCCCTTCGTGCGGGGCACCGACCTGACCATCCTCGATGCTTCGGGCATCGCGTTATCGGTTTCGCCGTCATCCGTTTCGGAAAACGGAGGTGCCCAGCAGGTGATGGTCACCGCTACCTGGGCCGACACAGCGGATACCGCGCTCACCCGGGATCTGGAGATCGCTCTCGCCTGGGGCGGAACGGCGGGTTCCGGCGACTATGCGCGTACCGGGGGGAACACGGTGACGATTCCGGCGAACGCTCGCTCGGGGAGCGCCACGGCGACCATCACCCCGACGGACGACAATTTGCTGGAGGGAGCCGAGACGATCACGATTGCCGGATCCACCCTCGGACGCACGGTCGCGGGCACGGAACTGACCCTGACCGACGACGAAACCCTTCCCGCGGTCCAGCTTGCGGTGGACGAGACCTCGGTTTCGGAAGGAGGCGAGGCGGAAGCGATCGTGGTCAGCGCGACCCTGGATCCGGTCGTGGCGAACGCCAATGCGGATACGACGGTGACTCTCCGTCTCGGGGGCACGGCGACGGCGGGGACCGACTATGCGGCAGCCTGGTCGCCCACCTCACAAGAGATCACCATTCCCGTGGGAACCACCAGCGGTTCCAACACGGTCACGCTCACCCTGACCCCGACCGACGACTCGATCGCGGAGGGCGACGAAACGGTGGTGGTGGAGGGAGATGCGGTCACGGGCGGCCGGAGCCTGGTGGTGGAGGTGGCGACGGTCACGATCGATGACGATGACGAGCAGGGAATCAACTTCGCGCCCACGTCGTTGACGGTGGGAGAAGGCGGAACCGCCACCTACGAGGTGTGGCTCGGCTCGGCACCGACGGACGACGTGACGGTCACGATTTCGAGCACGGACGGGACGACCGCATCGGTGGACGAGGAGGAGCTGACCTTCACGTCGAGCGACTGGAGCACGCGGCAGACCGTCACGGTGACCGGCGAGGACGACGACTACGACAACGCCGACGACAAGCGGGAGGCCAGTATCCGTCACGCGGCGGCGGGGGGCGGATACGACACGGTGACGGAAGCCGTTCTGCCGGTGACGGTGACGGACGACGACGAGGCGACTTCGTTCTCGATCGCGGATGCTTCGGCGACCGAGGGCCAGACGGTGAGCTTCACGGTGACCCGGAGCGGGGCGACGGGGGGCACGGCCAGCGTCAGTTGGAACACCGCCGAGGACCAGGATGGCGACCATCCGGCCTCGACGGCCGACTACACGGCTCGAACCACGGCCCAGGTCCTGAGTTTCGCGGATGGGGAAACGACGAAGAGCTTCACGGTCGCGACCACGCAGGACACGCTCGACGAAGCGGACGAGACGTTCCTCGTGGAGCTGAGCGCGCCGGGCACGGGCGCTTCCATCCGCACCGGCGAAGGGACGGCGACCGGAACGATCACCGACAACGATCCCGCGCCGTCGCTCTCGTTCGGCACGGTGGCGGCAGTGACGGAGGGCGCGTCCGGCGAAACCGCGAACATGACCTTCACGGTGGAACTCTCGGCGGCCAGCGGTCGGGAGGTGACAGTGGACTACGCGGACACCGGCAGCGGTTCGGCGACCTCGGGGACGGATTACGCCGCGCTCACGGCGGGGACACTCACCTTCGCGGCAGGGACGACCAGCCAGTCCTTCACGGTGTCGGTGACGGGCGACGATGTGGACGAAGACGACGAGACGGTGACGGTGCGCCTCTCGTCGCCGGCGGGGGCGGCGTTCGTGGGAGGGGTGACGACGCTGGACGCATCGGGACAGATCACCGACGACGACACGCGGGGGATCACGGTCAGTGCGGCGAGCAGCGGTTTGACGGTGGCAGAAGCCGACGACAGCGGGACATCGGGCACGACCGAGAACGTGGCGACTTACACGGTGGCGCTCGAAAGTGCGCCCACCGGGACGGTGACGATCACGGTCGAGAGCGCGGATACCGATGTGGCGACAGTCAGTCCGGCGAGTCTCGAGTTCACCCCGACGGCGTGGGGTGCCCAGACGGTGAGTGTCACCGGACAGGCGGACGACGTGGACAACGCGAGCGACCGCCGGACGACCACGATCACTCACGAGGTGGACGGCGAAGACACCGATTACGAGGACGAGACGGCGGGAGACGTGACGGTGACGGTGACCGATGACGACGCGACCCCGGCGGCGACTCTGGTGCTCGATCCGGCAACGATCGACGAGAGCGGGGCGACGAACTCCAGCACGGTGACGGCGACGCTCTCGGGAGCTTCCCACGCGGAGGTGACGGTCGTGGTGTCGGTACCGGATGGCTCGCCGGTGACGGTGACCACGAACAAGACGCTGACGATCGCGGCGGGTTCGACGACGAGCACGGGGACGGTGACGCTGACGGCGGTGGACAACAACGTAGACGCACCGAATGCGACGGTGACGGTGTCGGGTGATGCAACGGGCGGCGGGGTCGCGAACCCGACGGATCAGACGCTGACGATCACCGACGACGAGGATGCGCCGACGGGGATCACGTTGACGGTGGACACGGACAGCGTGGGGGAGGAAGACGGCGCGACGACGATCACGGTGACGGCGAGGGTGAACGGGAGCACTCGCTACGTGGACGCGAAGACGGTGACGGTGAGCGTGGATGACGACAGCGCGACCTCACCGGGTGATTACGCGGCGGTGACCGACTTCGACATCACGATCCCGGCTGGCGATGCCAGCGCGACGGGGACGTTCGATCTGACCCCGGTGAACGATGTCCTGGACGAGGCGGACGAGACGGTCACGGTGAGCGGAACCTCCGGCACCCTGACGATCACCGGGGACGAGATCACGATCGAGGACAACGACGCCGCGCCGACGGGGATCACGTTGAGTGCGGCCCCGGACAGCGTGGGTGAGGAAGACGGGGCGACGACGATCACGGTGACGGCGAGCGTGAACGGGAGCACTCGCTACGTGGACGCGAAGACGGTGACGGTGAGCGTGGATGCGGGTACGGCGCAGGCGGCGGACTTCGCGGCGGTGACCGATTTCGACATCACGATTCCGGCGGGGGATGCCAGCGCGACGGGGACGTTCGATCTGGCACCGGTGAACGATGTCCTGGACGAGGCGGACGAGACGGTCGATGTGACGGGAACTTCGGGTTCATTGACGATCACCGGGGACGAGATCACGATCGAGGACGACGACGATGCGCCGACGGGGATCACGTTGACGGTGGACGATGACAGCGTGGGTGAGGAGGACGGGGCGACGACGATCACGGTGACGGCGAGCGTGAACGGGAGCACTCGCTACGTGGACGCGAAGACGGTGACGGTGAGCGTGGATGACGACAGCGCGATCTCACCCGGTGATTACGCGGCGGTGACCGACTTCGACATCACGATCCCGGCGGGCGATGCCAGCGCGACGGGGACGTTCGATCTGACCCCGGTGAACGATGTCCTGGACGAGGCGGACGAGACGGTCGATGTGACCGGGACTTCGGCGGGCCTGACGATCACCGGGGACGAGATCACGATCGAGGACAACGACGACGCGCCGACTGGGATCACGTTGACGGTGGACGATGACAGCGTGGGTGAGGAGGACGGGGCGACGACGATCACGGTGACGGCGAGCGTGAACGGGAGCACTCGCTACGTGGACGCGAAGACGGTGACGGTGAGCGTGGATGATGACAGCGCGACCTCACCCGGTGATTACGCGGCGGTGACCGACTTCGACATCACGATTCCGGCGGGGGATGCCAGCGCGACGGGGACGTTCGATCTGACCCCGGTGAACGATGTCCTGGACGAGGCGGACGAGACGGTCGATGTGACGGGAACTTCGGGTTCATTGACGATCACCGGGGACGAGATCACGATCGAGGACGACGACGACGCGCCGACGGGGATCACGTTGACGGTGGACGATGACAGCGTGGGCGAGGAGGACGGGGCGACGACGATCACGGTGACGGCGAGCGTGAACGGGAGCACTCGCTACGTGGACGCGAAGACGGTGACGGTGAGCGTGGATGACGACAGCGCGACCTCACCGGGTGATTACGCGGCGGTGACCGACTTCGACATCACGATCCCGGCTGGCGATGCCAGCGCGACGGGGACGTTCGATCTGACCCCGGTGAACGATGTCCTGGACGAGGCGGACGAGACGGTCACGGTGAGCGGAACCTCCGGCACCCTGACGATCACCGGGGACGAGATCACGATCGAGGACAACGACGCCGCGCCGACGGGGATCACGTTGAGTGCGGCCCCGGACAGCGTGGGTGAGGAAGACGGGGCGACGACGATCACGGTGACGGCGAGCGTGAACGGGAGCACTCGCTACGTGGACGCGAAGACGGTGACGGTGAGCGTGGATGCGGGTACGGCGCAGGCGGCGGACTTCGCGGCGGTGACCGATTTCGACATCACGATTCCGGCGGGGGATGCCAGCGCGACGGGGACGTTCGATCTGGCACCGGTGAACGATGTCCTGGACGAGGCGGACGAGACGGTCGATGTGACGGGAACTTCGGGTTCATTGACGATCACCGGGGACGAGATCACGATCGAGGACGACGACGATGCGCCGACGGGGATCACGTTGACGGTGGACGATGACAGCGTGGGTGAGGAGGACGGGGCGACGACGATCACGGTGACGGCGAGCGTGAACGGGAGCACTCGCTACGTGGACGCGAAGACGGTGACGGTGAGCGTGGATGACGACAGCGCGATCTCACCCGGTGATTACGCGGCGGTGACCGACTTCGACATCACGATCCCGGCGGGCGATGCCAGCGCGACGGGGACGTTCGATCTGACCCCGGTGAACGATGTCCTGGACGAGGCGGACGAGACGGTCACGGTGAGCGGAACTTCGGGTTCATTGACGATCACCGGGGACGAGATCACGATCGAGGACAACGACGATGCGCCGACGGGGATCACGTTGAGTGCGGCCCCGGACAGCGTGGGCGAGGAGGACGGCGCGACGACGATCACGGTGACGGCGAGCGTGAACGGGAGCACTCGCTACGTGGACGCGAAGACGGTGACGGTGAGCGTGGATGACGACAGCGCGACCTCACCGGGTGATTACGCGGCGGTGACCGACTTCGACATCACGATTCCGGCGGGCGATGCCAGCGCGACGGGGACGTTCGATCTGACCCCGGTGAACGATGTCCTGGACGAGGCGGACGAGACGGTCGATGTGACCGGGACTTCGGCGGGCCTGACGATCACCGGGGACGAGATCACGATCGAGGACAACGACGATGCGCCGACGGGGATCACGTTGAGTGCGGCCCCGGACAGCGTGGGCGAGGAGGACGGGGCGACGACGATCACGGTGACGGCGAGCGTGAACGGGAGCACTCGCTACGTGGACGCGAAGACGGTGACGGTGAGCGTGGATGCGGGTACGGCGCAGGCGGCGGACTTCGCGGCGGTGACCGATTTCGACATCACGATTCCGGCGGGGGATGCCAGCGCGACGGGGACGTTCGACCTGGCACCGGTGAACGATGTCCTGGACGAGGCGGACGAGACGGTCACGGTGAGCGGAACCTCCGGCACCCTGACGATCACCGGGGACGAGATCACGATCGAGGACAACGACGATGCGCCGACGGGGATCACGTTGAGTGCGGCCCCGGACAGCGTGGGCGAGGAGGACGGCGCGACGACGATCACGGTGACGGCGAGCGTGAACGGGAGCACTCGCTACGCGGACGCGAAGACGGTGACGGTGAGCGTGGATGACGACAGCGCGACCTCACCGGGTGATTACGCGGCGGTGACCGACTTCGACATCACGATCCCGGCTGGCGATGCCAGCGCGACGGGGACGTTCGATCTGACCCCGGTGAACGATGTCCTGGACGAGGCGGACGAGACGGTCGATGTGACGGGAATTTCGGGTTCATTGACGATCACCGGGGACGAGATCACGATCGAGGACGACGACGATGCGCCGACGGGGATCACGTTGACGGTGGACGATGACAGCGTGGGGGAGGAAGACGGGGCGACGACGATCACGGTGACGGCGAGCGTGAACGGGAGCACCCGCTACGCGGAGGCGAAGACGGTGACGGTGAGCGTGGATGACGACAGCGCGACCTCACCGGGTGATTACGCGGCGGTGACCGACTTCGACATCACGATCCCGGCTGGCGATGCCAGCGCGACGGGGACGTTCGATCTGACCCCGGTGAACGATGTCCTGGACGAGGCGGACGAGACGGTCACGGTGAGCGGAACCTCCGGCACCCTGACGATCACCGGGGACGAGATCACGATCGAGGACGACGACGATGCGCCGACGGGGATCACGTTGACGGTGGACGATGACAGCGTGGGGGAGGAAGACGGGGCGACGACGATCACGGTGACGGCGAGCGTGAACGGGAGCACCCGCTACGCGGAGGCGAAGACGGTGACGGTGAGCGTGGATGACGACAGCGCGACCTCACCGGGTGATTACGCGGCGGTGACCGACTTCGACATCACGATCCCGGCTGGCGATGCCAGCGCGACGGGGACGTTCGATCTGACCCCGGTGAACGATGTCCTGGACGAGGCGGACGAGACGGTCGATGTGACCGGGACTTCGGCGGGCCTGACGATCACCGGGGACGAGATCACGATCGAGGACAACGACGACGCGCCGACTGGGATCACGTTGACGGTGGACGATGACAGCGTGGGTGAGGAGGACGGCGCGACGACGATCACGGTGACAGCGAGCGTGAACGGGAGCACCCGCTACCCGGAGGCGAAGACGGTGACGGTGAGCGTGGATGCGGGTACGGCGCAGGCGGCGGACTTCGCGGCGGTGACCGACTTCGACATCACGATCCCGGCTGGGGCGGCCAGTGCGACGGGGACGTTCGATCTGGCCCCGGTGAACGATGTCCTGGACGAGGCGGACGAGACGGTCACGGTGAGCGGAACTTCGGTGGGCCTGACGATCACCGGGGACGAGATCACGATCGAGGACGACGACGATGCGCCGACGGGGATCACGTTGACGGTGGACGATGACAGCGTGGGGGAGGAAGACGGGGCGACGACGATCACGGTGACGGCGAGCGTGAACGGGAGCACCCGCTACGCGGAGGCGAAGACGGTGACGGTGAGCGTGGATGACGACAGCGCGACCTCACCGGGTGATTACGCGGCGGTGACCGACTTCGACATCACGATCCCGGCTGGCGATGCCAGCGCGACGGGGACGTTCGATCTGACCCCGGTGAACGATGTCCTGGACGAGGCGGACGAGACGGTCACGGTGAGCGGAACCTCCGGCACCCTGACGATCACCGGGGACGAGATCACGATCGAGGACGACGACGACGCGCCGACTGGGATCACGTTGACGGTGGACGATGACAGCGTGGGTGAGGAGGACGGGGCGACGACGATCACGGTGACGGCGAGGGTGAACGGGAGCACCCGCTACGCGGAGGCGAAGACGGTGACGGTGAGCGTGGATGACGACAGCGCGACCTCACCGGGTGATTACGCGGCGGTGACCGACTTCGACATCACGATCCCGGCTGGGGCGGCCAGTGCGACGGGGACGTTCGATCTGACCCCGGTGAACGATGTCCTGGACGAGGAAGACGAGACGGTCACGGTGAGCGGAACCTCCGGCACCCTGACGATCACCGGGGACGAGATCACGATCGAGGACGACGACGACGCGCCGACGGGGATCACGTTGAGTGCGGCCCCGGACAGCGTGGGCGAGGAAGACGGCGCGACGACGATCACGGTGACGGCGAGCGTGAACGGGAGCACCCGCTACGTGGAGGCGAAGACGGTGACGGTGAGCGTGGATGACGACAGCGCGACCTCACCGGGTGATTACGCGGCGGTGACCGATTTCGACATCACGATCCCGGCGGGGGCGGCCAGTGCGACGGGGACGTTCGATCTGACCCCGGTGAACGATGTCCTGGACGAGGCGGACGAGACGGTCGATGTGACGGGAATTTCGGGTTCATTGACGATCACCGGGGACGAGATCACGATCGAGGACGACGACGATGCGCCGACGGGGATCACGTTGACGGTGGACGATGACAGCGTGGGTGAGGAGGACGGGGCGACGACGATCACGGTGACGGCGAGGGTGAACGGGAGCACTCGCTACGTGGACGCGAAGACGGTGACGGTGAGCGTGGATGCGGGTACGGCGCAGGCGGCGGACTTCGCGGCGGTGACCGACTTCGACATCACGATCCCGGCGGGAGATGCCAGCGCGACGGGGACGTTCGACCTGACCCCGGTGAACGATGTCCTGGACGAGGCGGACGAGACGGTCACGGTGAGCGGAACCTCCGGCACCCTGACGATCACCGGGGACGAGATCACGATCGAGGACAACGACGATGCGCCGAGTTTTTCGATCGCGGATGCGAGCGGGGACGAGGGCGACGGGATCACGTTCACGATCACCCGGGGCGGCGCGACGGGGAACGCGGTCTCGGTGAGCTGGGCGACGGCGCTGGTAGCGGGTCAGGCCACGGCCGCGGACTTCACCCAGGTCACGACCGCCCGGGTAGTGAACTTCGCGTCGGGCGACACCACGAAGGAAGTGACCGTTCAGACGACGGAGGACGCGATCGACGAGCCGAACGAGACCTTCGAGGTGCGGCTGTCGAATGCGACCGGGCGTGCGGTGATCGCGGCGGACGGCGGGACGGCAACCGGAACGATTACCGACGACGATGCCACCCCGACGGTGACGCTGGTACTCGACCCGGCGACGATCACGGAGAGCGGGAGCGGCAATGCGAGCACGGTGACGGCGACGCTCTCGGGGGAGTCGAGCGCGGCGGTGACGGTCGTGGTGTCGGTACCGGATGGCTCGCCGGTGACGGTGACCACGAACAAGACGCTGACGATCGCGGCGGGTTCGACGACGAGCACGGGGACGGTGACGCTGACGGCGGTGGACAACAACGTGGACGCGCCGAACGCGACGGTGACGGTGTCGGGTGTGGCATCCGGCGGCGGCGTTGCGAACCCGACGGATCAGAGGCTGACGATCACCGACGACGAGAGCACTCCGACGGTGACGCTGGTTCTCGACCCGGCGACGATCAACGAGAACGGGGGTACGACCACCAGCACGGTGACGGCGACGCTTTCGGGAGAGTCGAGCGCGGCAGTGACGGTCGTGGTGTCTTCGGTCGGCAATGCGGCCACCTTGAGCGCGAACAAGACGCTGACGATCGCGGCGGGTTCGACGACGAGCACGGGGACGGTGACGCTGACGGCGGTGGACAACGACGTGGACGCGCCGAACGCGACGGTGACGGTGTCGGGTGTGGCATCCGGCGGCGGCGTTGCGAACCCGACGGATCAGACGCTGACGATCACCGACGACGAGGGCACTCCGACGGTGACGCTGGTACTCGATCCGGCGACGATCAACGAGAACGGGGGTACGACCACCAGCACGGTGACGGCGACGCTCTCGGGAGAGTCGAGCGCGGCAGTGACGGTCGTGGTGTCTTCGGTCGGCAATGCGGCCACCTTGAGCGCGAACAAGACGCTGACGATCGCGGCGGGTTCGACGACGAGCACGGGGACGGTGACGCTGACGGCGGTGGACAACGACGTAGACGCACCGAACGCGACGGTGACGGTGTCGGGTGTGGCATCCGGCGGCGGCGTTGCGAACCCGACGGATCAGACGCTGACGATCACCGACGACGACGACGCGCCGACTGGGATCACGTTGACGGTGGACGATGACAGCGTGGGCGAGGAGGACGGGGCGACGACGATCACGGTGACAGCGAGCGTGAACGGGAGCACCCGCTACCCGGAGGCGAAGACGGTGACGGTGAGCGTGGATGACGACAGCGCGACCTCACCGGGTGATTACGCGGCGGTGACCGACTTCGACATCACGATCCCGGCTGGGGCGGCCAGTGCGACGGGGACGTTCGATCTGACCCCGGTGAACGATGTCCTGGACGAGGAAGACGAGACGGTCACGGTGAGCGGAACCTCCGGCACCCTGACGATCACCGGGGACGAGATCACGATCGAGGACGACGACGACGCGCCGACGGGGATCACGTTGAGTGCGGCCCCGGACAGCGTGGGCGAGGAAGACGGCGCGACGACGATCACGGTGACGGCGAGCGTGAACGGGAGCACTCGCTACGTGGACGCGAAGACGGTGACGGTGAGCGTGGATGCGGGTACGGCGCAGGCGGCGGACTTCGCGGCGGTGACCGATTTCGACATCACGATCCCGGCGGGGGATGCCAGCGCGACGGGGACGTTCGATCTGACCCCGGTGAACGATGTCCTGGACGAGGCGGACGAGACGGTCGATGTGAGCGGAACTTCGGCGGGCCTGACGATCACCGGGGACGAGATCACGATCGAGGACGACGACGACGCGCCGACTGGGATCACGTTGACGGTGGACGATGACAGCGTGGGGGAGGAGGACGGGGCGACGACGATCACGGTGACGGCGAGCGTGAACGGGAGCACCCGCTACGCGGAGGCGAAGACGGTGACGGTGAGCGTGGATGACGACAGCGCGACCTCACCCGGTGATTACGCGGCGGTGACCGACTTCGACATCACGATCCCGGCTGGGGCGGCCAGTGCGACCGGGACGTTCGATCTGACCCCGGTGAACGATGTCCTGGACGAGGCGGACGAGACGGTCGATGTGACGGGAATTTCGGGTTCATTGACGATCACCGGGGACGAGATCACGATCGAGGATGACGACGATGCGCCGACGGGGATCACGTTGACGGTGGACGATGACAGCGTGGGTGAGGAGGACGGGGCGACGACGATCACGGTGACGGCGAGGGTGAACGGGAGCACTCGCTACGTGGACGCGAAGACGGTGACGGTGAGCGTGGATGCGGGTACGGCGCAGGCGGCGGACTTCGCGGCGGTGACCGACTTCGACATCACGATCCCGGCGGGAGATGCCAGCGCGACGGGGACGTTCGACCTGACCCCGGTGAACGATGTCCTGGACGAGGAAGACGAGACGGTCGATGTGACCGGGACTTCGGTGGGCCTGACGATCACCGGGGACGAGATCACGATCGAGGACGACGACGATGCGCCGAGTTTTTCGATTGCGGATGCGAGCGGGGACGAGGGCGATGCGATCACGTTCACGATCACCCGCGGCGGCGCGACGGGGAACGCGGTCTCGGTGAGCTGGGCGACGGCGCTGGTAGCGGGTCAGGCCACGGCCGCGGACTTCACCCAGGTCACGACCGCCCGGGTAGTGAACTTCGCGTCGGGCGACACCACGAAGGAAGTGACCGTTCAGACGACGGAGGACGCGATCGACGAGCCGAACGAGACCTTCGAGGTGCGGCTGTCGAATGCGACCGGGCGTGCGGTGATCGCGGCGGACGGCGGGACGGCAACCGGAACGATTACCGACGACGATGCGGCCCCCACGTTCTCGATCGCGGATGCGAGTGGAACCGAGGGCGATGCGATCACGTTCACGATCACGCGTTCGGGGGCGACGGGGAACGCGGTCTCGGTGAGCTGGGCGACGGCGCTCGTGAACGGCCAGGCGACGGCCGCCGACTTCACCCAGGTCACGACCGCCCGGGTGGTGAACTTCGCGTCGGGCGACACCACGAAGGA
This sequence comes from Vicinamibacteria bacterium, assembly GCA_965215615.1. Classification (GTDB taxonomy): domain Bacteria; phylum Acidobacteriota; class Vicinamibacteria; order Marinacidobacterales; family Marinacidobacteraceae; genus CBDATA01. The sequence goes on from OZ244068.1 coordinate 746,186, forward strand.
AGTGACCGTCCAGACGACGGAGGATGCGATCGACGAACCGAACGAGACCTTCGAGGTGCGGCTGAGCAATCCGGGGAAGGCCGTGGGAGATCCGGGCGGGACTCCGACCTTGACCGATGCGACCGCTACAGGGACCATCACCGACGACGACGACGCACCGGGCCTGATCGCACTGAGGGCGAACCCGAACAGAGTGAGCGAGGGTGCGGGGGCGACCACAGTGACGGTGACGGCGAGGGTGCGGGGGGGCACTCGCTACGCGGACGAGCAGGTGGTGACGGTCAGTGTGGATGACGACACGGCGACTTCGCCTGCGGACTACGCAGCGGTGGCCGACTTCACCATCACGATCCCGGCGGGGGCAGCGAGTGCGGACAGGGCGTTCACGCTGACGCTGAATGATGACCGGTTGCTCGAAGGAGACGAGAGGATCGCGGTGACCGGGAGTTCGGGGGATTTGGATATCAGGGGGGACGGGATCACGATCAGGGACGACGAAACGGATCCGAAGGTCACGCTGATAGTGGACAAAACCTCGATTTCCGAAGGAGGCGCGGCGGAGACGATCACCATCAACGCGGAGCTGGATCCGGTGGTGGCGAACGCCAACGACCTGACCGTTGTGACCCTCGATCTCGGCGGCAGTGCGATCTCAGGCACCGACTATGCGGCGACTTGGTCTTCGCGAGTGATCAACCTTCCCCGGGGAGTCACCAATGGCTCTCCGGTCACGCTGACCCTGACACCGACCGACGACTCGCTTGAGGAGGGAGACGAGACGGTGGTGGTGGAGGGCACGGCCGTCGCGGGTAGTCGCAACTTCGTGGTCGAGGTGGCGACCATCACGATCGACGATGACGACGAGCGGGGAATCAATGTCGCGCCCACGTTGTTGAGGGCGGACGAAGGCGGAACCGCCACCTACGGGGTGTGGCTCGGTTCGCAGCCCACCGGCGACGTGACCGTCACTGTTTCGAGCACGGACGGGACGGTCGCGAGCGTGGATAGGGGTGAGCTGATCTTTTCGACGACCACCTGGAGCATGCGCCAGACGGTCACGGTGACCGGCGTGGACGATGACTACGACAACGCGGACGACAAGCGGGAGGCGAGTATCCGGCACGCGGCATCCGGGGGCGGCTACGACACGGTTGGGGCAAAGATTCTTCCGGTGACGATCACGGACAACGACGCCGCGCCGACGGGGATCACGTTGAGTGCGGCCCCGGACAGCGTGGGCGAGGAAGACGGCGCGACGACGATCACGGTGACGGCGAGCGTGAACGGGAGCACCCGCTACCCGGAGGCGAAGACGGTGACGGTGAGCGTGGATGACGACAGCGCGATCTCACCTGGTGATTACGCGGCGGTGACCGACTTCGACATCACGATCCCGGCGGGGGATGCCAGTGCGACGGGGACGTTCGATCTGACCCCGGTGAACGATGTCCTGGACGAGGAAGACGAGACGGTCGATGTGACTGGGACTTCGGCGGGCCTGACGATCACCGGGGACGAGATCACGATCGAGGACAACGACGACGCGCCGACTGGGATCACGTTGACGGTGGACGATGACAGCGTGGGCGAGGAGGACGGGGCGACGACGATCACGGTGACGGCGAGCGTGAACGGGAGCACTCGCTACGTGGACGCGAAGACGGTGACGGTGAGCGTGGATGCGGGTACGGCGCAGGCGGCGGACTTCGCGGCGGTGACCGATTTCGACATCACGATCCCGGCGGGGGATGCCAGCGCGACGGGGACGTTCGATCTGACCCCGGTGAACGATGTCCTGGACGAGGCGGACGAGACGGTCGATGTGACCGGGACTTCGGCGGGCCTGACGATCACCGGGGACGAGATCACGATCGAGGACGACGACGATGCGCCGACGGGGATCACGTTGAGTGCGGCCCCGGACAGCGTGGGGGAGGAAGACGGGGCGACGACGATCACGGTGACGGCTGCGGTGAACGGGAGCACCCGCTACGCGGAGGCGAAGACGGTGACGGTGAGCGTGGATGACGACAGCGCGACCTCACCCGGTGATTACGCGGCGGTGACCGACTTCGACATCACGATCCCGGCTGGGGCGGCCAGTGCGACCGGGACGTTCGATCTGACCCCGGTGAACGATGTCCTGGACGAGGCGGACGAGACGGTCACGGTGAGCGGAACTTCGGTGGGCCTGACGATCACCGGGGACGAGATCACGATCGAGGACGACGACGATGCGCCGAGTTTTTCGATCGCGGATGCGAGCGGGGACGAGGGCGACGGGATCACGTTCACGATCACCCGCGGCGGCGCGACGGGGAACGCGGTCTCGGTGAGCTGGGCGACGGCGCTGGTAGCGGGTCAGGCCACGGCCGCGGACTTCACCCAGGTCACGACCGCCCGGGTAGTGAACTTCGCGTCGGGCGACACCACGAAAGAAGTGACCGTTCAGACGACGGAGGACGCGATCGACGAGCCGAACGAGACCTTCGAGGTGCGGCTGTCGAACGCGACCGGCCGCGCGGTGATCGCGGCGGACGGCGGGACGGCAACCGGAACGATCACTGACGACGAGGGCACTCCGACGGTGACGCTGGTACTCGACCCGGCGACGATCACGGAGAGCGGGAGCGGCAATGCGAGCACGGTGACGGCGACGCTCTCGGGGGAGTCGAGCGCGGCGGTGACGGTCGTGGTGTCGGTACCGGATGGCTCGCCGGTGACGGTGACCACGAACAAGACGCTGACGATCGCGGCGGGTTCGACGACGAGCACGGGGACGGTGACGCTGACGGCGGTGGACAACGACGTGGACGCGCCGAACGCGACGGTGACGGTGTCGGGTGTGGCATCCGGCGGCGGCGTTGCGAACCCGACGGATCAGACGCTGACGATCACCGACGACGAGGGCACTCCGACGGTGACGCTGGTACTCGATCCGGCGACGATCAACGAGAACGGGGGTACGACCACCAGCACGGTGACGGCGACGCTCTCGGGAGAGTCGAGCGCGGCAGTGACGGTCGTGGTGTCTTCGGTCGGCAATGCGGCCACCTTGAGCGCGAACAAGACGCTGACGATCGCGGCGGGTTCGACGACGAGCACGGGGACGGTGACGCTGACGGCGGTGGACAACGACGTAGACGCACCGAACGCGACGGTGACGGTGTCGGGTGTGGCATCCGGCGGCGGCGTTGCGAACCCGACGGATCAGAGGCTGACGATCACCGACGACGAGGGAACTCCGACGGTGACGCTGGTACTCGATCCGGCGACGATCAACGAGAACGGGGGTACGACCAGTAGCACGGTGACGGCGACGCTCTCGGGAGAGTCGAGCGCGGCAGTGACGGTCGTGGTGTCTTCGGTCGGCAATGCGGCCACCTTGAGCGCGAACAAGACGCTGACGATCGCGGCGGGTTCGACGACGAGCACGGGGACGGTGACGCTGACGGCGGTGGACAACGACGTGGACGCACCGAACGCGACGGTGACGGTGTCGGGGATGGCATCCGGCGGTGGAGTGGCGAACCCGACGGATCAGACGCTGACGATCACCGACGACGAGGGCACTCCGACGGTGACGCTGGTACTCGACCCGGCGACGATCAGCGAGAACGGGGGTACGACCAGTAGCACGGTGACGGCGACGCTTTCGGGAGAGTCGAGCGCGGCAGTGACGGTCGTGGTGTCTTCGGTCGGCAATGCGGCCACCTTGAGCGCGAACAAGACGCTGACGATCGCGGCGGGTTCGACGACGAGCACCGGGACGGTGACGCTGACGGCAGTGGACAACGACGTGGACGCGCCGAACGCGACGGTGACGGTGTCGGGTGTGGCATCCGGTGGTGGAGTGGCGAACCCGACGGATCAGACGCTGACGGTGACCGACGATGACGGAGCGCCGACGGTGACGCTGGTTCTCGATCCGGCGACGATCACGGAGAGCGGGAGCGGCAATGCGAGCACGGTGACGGCGACGCTCTCGCACCCGTCGAGCGCGGCGGTGACGATCACGGTGTCGGTGCCGGAGAGTGCGCCGGTCGCCTTGAGCGCGAACAAGGAGCTGATCTTCGCGGCGGGGGATACGACGAGCACGGGCACGGTGACTTTGACGGCGGTGGACAACGACGATGACGCGGTGGACGCGACGGTCGCGGTATCGGGAGTGGCATCCAGTGGCGGGGTGGCGAACCCGGCGGATCAGACGCTGACGATCACGGATGACGACGACCCGCCGACGGCGACGCTGGTGCTGACCCCGACTTCGATCGCCGAGAGCGGGGACGGCAACGCGAGCACGGTGACGGCGACGCTCGACGGCCCGGCGCGGGCGGCGGTGACGCTGACCGTCGCGTCGGCACCGGGAGAGGACACAGTGGCGGCGGACTTCACCCAGTCGGGGACGACGCTGACGTTCGCGGTGGGCGAGACGGCAAGCTCCGGGTCGGTGACGATCACGGCGGTGGACAACGATGTCCACGAGGCGAACAAGAGCGTGACGATCTCGGCTTCGGCATCGGGGGGCGGGGGTGTCTCGAACCCGGCAACACAGACGCTGACCATCGAGGAGGACGATCCGGCGACGACGGGTGCGACGCTGAGCGTGGCTCCGGCCTCGGTGTCGGAAGATGCCGGTGCCACCGAGATCGAGGTGACGGCCACGGTGGAGGGGGCGGCGCGTTCGGCGGAGACGGTGATCACGATTTCGGTGGCCCCGGACACGGCGCAGGCGGCGGACTTCGAGGCGGTCACCGACTTCACGTTGACGATCGCGGCGGGAGAGACGAGCGGGACGGCGACCTTCACGCTGACCCCGGTGAACGACCTGATCGCCGACGGCGGCGAGACGATCGAGGTATCGGGGACGACGACGGTGAGCGGCTACACGGTGAGTTCGGCGACGATCACGCTCGACAACTACGACCCGCCGGCGAGCATCGTGAACCTCGAACTGGATCCGGCGAGCGTTGCGGAAGACGCGGGTGCGACGGAGGTGGAGGTGACGGCGCGCTTCGGAGCGGGCTTCCGGGGCGAAGACACGGATGTGGTGATTTCGGTGGGGGCGGACACGGCTTCCTCTGCGGACTTCGCGGCGGTCAGCGACTTCACGGTGACGATCGCGGCGGGAGAGGATGCCGCGACCGGGACGTTCACGCTGACCCCGGTGGACGATGCGATCCACGAGGGGAGCGAGACCATCGCGATCACCGGGACGACGACGGTGGCGGATCTGTCGGTGGGTTCGGCTTCGCTGACCTTGGCCGACGACGAGGCGGCCCCGACGGTGACGCTGACGCTCGATCCGGCGAGCATCGACGAGAGCGGAGCGAGCAACGCGAGCACGGTGACGGCGGGACTCTCGGGCGTATCGAGCGAGGCGGTGACGGTGACGATCTCGGTCCCGGACGATGCTCCGGTCACGCAGTCGGGAACCACGTTGACGATCGCGGCGGGTGCGACGACGAGCACCGGGACGGTGACGCTGGCGGCGGTGGACAACGACGTGGACGCGCCGGATGCGACGGTGACAGTCTCCGGAGAGGCGAGCGGAGGCGGAGTCGAGGATCCGGCGGATCAGACCCTCACGATCACCGATGACGAGGACGCGCCGGAGGGGATCACCCTCACTGCGGCCCCGGACACGGTGACGGAAGATGCCGGCGCGACGGAGGTGACGGTCACGGCGGCGGTGGAGGGGACGAACCGGTTCGCCGACGAACGGGTGGTGACGTTGAGCGTCGGCGGCGGCACGGCGACCAGCGTGGAGGACTACGCGGCGGTCGCGAACTTCGACATCACGATCGCGGCGGGAGCCGGGAGCGGGACGGGGACGTTCACGCTGACCCCGGTGGACGACACGGTCGTGGAAGGGGCGGAGACCATCGAGGTGACGGGCTCTGCGGGAGACCTGACGGTGACTTCCGACGAGATCACGCTGGTGGACGACGAGATCGCGATCGAGGACCGGGAGTATTTGTTCGAGATGCCGGAAGAACAGGCGGGGCCGATGATCGTCGGGAACGTCCACGAAGCGGCCGATCCGGAGCCGCTGTCCTTCGTGGTGATCGAGGGCGACTCGCGCCGTTTTGATGTGGGGCTCGCGAGCGGGTTGATCTTCTACATCGGGGGAGGGGAGGACTACGAGTCGGGCCGCCGCCACTTCGAGATGGATGTGGAGGTGACGAACGGCCCCCAGGGCGTGATCGCGGTGGCGCAGGTGGGAGTGCGGGTCATGAATGTGCCCGAGCCGCCGGAGCCGGGAGATGACGAAGCGGAGACCCCGGAGGACGTTCCGGTGCTGATCCGGGTCCTCGCAAACGATGCCGACCCGGACGGGGATGCCCTCGAGATCACCGCGGTCTCGCGCCCCGGCAACGGAAGCACCACGGTGGTGGGAGACGGGATCCGCTACACGCCCGATCCGAACTGGTACGGGACCGACGACTTCACCTACACGGTGTCGGACCCGGGCGGCTTCACCGGGACCGCCGAGGTCACGGTGGTGGTGACCCCGGTGAACGACCCGCCGGAAGCCGAGGACGACGAGGCGGAGACGTTCGAGGACCACCCGGTGCGGGTGGAGGTGCTCGCGAACGACGCCGACGTGGACGGCGACCGGGTGAAGCTCGTGGCGGTCGGCCCCGCGGAGAACGGCCACACGGCCATGAACGGGGACGACACGGTGCTCTACACCCCGAACCCGGACTGGCACGGGACCGACCGCTTCACCTACCGGATCGCGGACCCCGAGGGCCTCGAAGACACCGCGACGGTGACGGTCACGGTGTGGCCGGTGAACGACCCGCCGTATGCCATCGGCACGATCCCGGACCGGCGGGTGGAGGAAGGCGGGGAGGCCGGGAGCGTGGACCTCACGCCGTACTTCGGGGACGTGGATGACGTGGTTCTGAATTACGAGGCGGTGTCGTCGAACGAGAACGCGGTGCGGGTCTCGGTCACCGGCGCGACGCTCGGCATCATCCCGGTGGTGACCGGGGAGGCGCGGATCACGGTGACGGCGCGGGATGCCGAAGGGCTGACGGCCACCCAGAGCTTTGCGGTCTCGGTGGGAGACGAGCTGGTGCGGGGGCTGATGACCGATGTGTTCGCGGGGTTCGGGCGGGCTTCGCTCTCGAGCCTGCGCTCGACTCTCGGGCGGCGGCTTGAGACGGAAGGCGGCGGTGGAAACCGGTTCACGGTGGCGGGGCAGTACCTGTCTTCGATGGGGAACTTCGGCCGGATCGGGATGGGAGGGATCCAGCAGACCCAGGAGATGGCGTTCGGCGCGGCGAGCTGGGAGCAGGCGCGGCAGCGGGCGGCGTTCGGAGGGACGCTCACCGAGCCGGAGATGCGGCTTTCGAGCGAGCGACAGACGAACGGCCCCGGCTTCGGGTTTGGCTCTTTCGGCGGGGGCGAGGAGGGCCGCTGGCTCCAGAGCACCGATCTGCTGTTCTCGTTCGGCGGCGAGGAAGAAGAAGGCCCTGGCCGGCGATGGACGATCTGGGGTCAGGGGGACATCCAGACCTTCCGGGGCGAACCGGAGGAAGCGTCTTCGTACGAGGGCGATCTGCGCACCGCCTATCTGGGGCTCGATCTGGAGATCGGGGGGACGTGGCTCTTCGGGGTCGGGGCATCCCACAGCACGGGCGACGCGAACTGGCGGATGGGTGGTTCGAGCGGTGCGCTGGACACCCGGCTGACGGCGGTGCATCCGTATCTCCGCTGGTCGGACGGGGACACTTCGGTCTGGGCGCTCGGCGGGTTCGGCGAGGGCGAAGCGGAGGGCGAGCGGGAGCTGACCGGATTGCGGGAGGAGAGTCCGCTGCGGCTTGGGCTGGGCCTGGTCGAGGGCCGGCGGCGGCTCGGAGTCACCCGGTTCGGGCTCGGGGTGGATGTCCGGACGGAGGCCTCGTGGGCGCGGCTTGCGACGGGAGCGGGCGAGGAGACGCTGGACGGTCTGACGGCGGTGGCACGGCGGCTCCGGACGGGGTTGGAGTTCGATATGCGGTGGAAGGGGCCGGCGGGACTCGAGATCGCGCCGTTCGCGGCGGCGAGCACGCTCCACGACGGGGGAGATGGCCCCGAGGGGTTCGGACTCGAGGTCGCGGGCGGGCTGCGACTGAACGGGGAGCGGCTGCGGCTGGAGGCGCAGGGGCGGCGGCTCGCGCTGCACGCCGAGGACGACTACCGGGAGCAGGGGTTCAGCCTGAATGCGAGCTTCGGCGGCGGTCGGTCGCGGCCGGGTTGGAACGGGTCGCTCCGCCAGCGGTGGGGCGCTTCGGGAGTGGGTGCGGACACCTTGTGGCAGGACCACTTCGCCCCGCAGAGCCGGAGTCTCGATGGGGGCTTCGGTTCGGCTTCGGACGGGATGGACGCGGAGATGGGGTACGGCTTCCTTGTGGGAGAGTCGAAGCTGCTCGGCGCGTTCGGCGGGTACGGCCGGCTCGGCGACGGCCGCCGGGTGGAGATCGGGATGAACCTGGGCGGGATCGGGCTCTTCGGGTTCGGGGCGGACAACCCGGCGCTCGTGGAGTTCGCCGGGGAGCGGTACGACGGGGGCGGGTTCGGAGCGGACTACCGGATGCGGCTCTACGGAGTGATCCGCTTCGGCGGAGCCGCTCCCGCAGCGTGCGAGCCGGGAACCCCGTGCCCCGCGAACGGAGGAGTCTCCGACTGGCGCCGCGACCGCACGAACCTCACCCCGGCCGGCCAATCCAGCCCCGAACCGGAATAACCGGTGCCCCGCGAAACGCCAAAATCGTTGACAGGGTGGGGGTCGCGCCTTACCATCCCGCTCCCTCGCCGCAGCGGACAGAGATTCCGGGACGGGCCAAGGCACCAGCCGGCCCCCGGCGGCGGGAAAGAGGGGACGAATCCGGTTCTCCGGTGCCTCCCCCGATCCAGAGGTTCTTCCATACAAACCCATGAGGCTGCGTGTGCCTGAAATCAGCAACGAAGAGGGTGTCGCGGCCGCGACGCCCGAGACCCCGACAACCGCCCCGCCGGCGGACCCCGTTCCCGAGCATCCGGAAGATGCCGGGTCGCCCCCCGCGACCGAGCCCGAAGTCGCCCCGCCGGCCGGGATGCCCGCCGAAGCGGAATCCGCGAACGGCGAGCCCGAAGAAGCCCCGACGGAATCCGCCGACGGGGAAAGTGACGCGAGCGAAGACGGTGAAGACATCGTCCTCGAAAGGAGCGACGATCCGTCTTCTGCGGATTCTCCCGATGCCGCGGAGTTCGAGGCCTTCCTCGAGAAGTACGACACCGAGCTCATGGAAGGTGACATCGTCACCGGAACCGTCATCCAGATGGGAGACAGCGATGCGATCGTGGATGTCGGCTACAAGTCGGAAGGGATGATCCCGCTCGAAGAGTTCCGCGACATGGACGGCAACGTGCGGATCCAGCAGGGCGACGAGATCGATGTCCTGGTCCAGCGCGCCGACAGCCGTCGCGGGCACATCATCCTCTCGCACCGCAAGGCCGAGAAGATGAAGGTCTGGAACCAGATCGAGGATGCCTACGAGAACCAGGTGCCGGTGCGCGCCCGGGTCGTGGAGCGGATTCGTGGCGGGCTCGAAGTCGAAATCGGCGATATCGGAGTGCGGGGTTTCCTCCCCGGCTCGCAGGTGGATCTCCGCCCGGTGCGCAACCTCGGCAGCTACAAGGGCCGCGATCTCGACCTTCGGGTCATCAAGCTCAACAAGCGCCGGGGCAACATCGTGCTCTCCCGGCGGGTGGTGCTCGAAGAAGAGAAGCAGAAGACGCTCACTGCGCTCGAGGTGGGTCGCGTCTTCCGCGGCGAAGTCCGGGATCTCACCGACTACGGTGCCTTCGTGGACATTGGCGGCATTTGCGGGCTGCTTCACATCCGCGAGATGTCCTTTCGCCGCCTGGAGCATCCCTCCGAGTTGATGAAGCCCGGTGACCAGCTCGAAGTCGTGATCCTCCGGTTCGATGCCGAGGCTGAGCGGGTTTCGCTTGGCTACAAGCAGTTGAACCAGGATCCCTGGACGACCGCCAGCGAGCGGTACGACGTCGGAACCCAGGTGGAAGGCAAGGTGGTCAGCCTCACCGACTACGGTGCCTTCATCGAGATGGAGCCGGGGATCGAGGGGCTCATCCACGTCAGCGAGATGAGCTGGAGCAGCCGAAGCAAGCATCCTTCGAAGATCCTCAACAAGGGCGACATCGTGAAAGCGATGGTCCTGCGGCTGGATTTCAAGGCGCGCCGGATCAGCCTCGGGCTGAAGCAGATCGAGCGGAATCCCTGGCCTGACCTCGTCGAGCGTCTCCCGATCGGCTCCCGTCTGAAAGGGATCGTCAGAAAGTTCACTGATTTCGGTGCGTTCATCGAGGTGGACTCCTCCATCGACGGGCTCATCCACATCTCCGACCTGAGCTGGAACAAGCGGGTGAACCACCCGTCGGATGTCCTGAAGCTCGGTGACGAGGTCGAGACCGTGGTGCTCAGCATCGATTCCGATAACCGGCGGCTCTCGCTCGGCCTGAAGCAGTTGTCCGAGGATGCCTGGGAAGGCTTCTTCAGCCGGACGAGGGAAGGCGACATCGTGGATGGCACGGTGATCCGGTTTGCCGATTTCGGCGCGTTCATCCAGATCGAGGAAGGCATCGAAGGCCTGTTGCGGCTCAACGAGATCAGCGAGCCGCCGCCCGGCAAGGCCGAGGATGCCCTGCATCTGGGACAGCCGCTCCGGCTGCGCATCGTGCGGCTGAGCCGTGACGACCGGAAGGTCGGGCTCTCGCTCCGGGCGGTGGATGATGCCGAACAGCCTGCCGACGAAATGGGTTCGGTGAAGATCGGAGATATCTGGCAGCGATGAACCGCACTCCGGTCATGACGCGCGCGCGGCTTTCCCTCGCGGTGGCCGAAGCGTCAGGGGTGAGTCGGCGGGATGCCGACCGGATCGTCGAGACGGTGTTCGACGCGATGGCGAAGGCGCTTCGCTCTGGCGAGGAAGTCGAGATCCGGGGTTTTGGCAGCTTCCGCCTGCGAACCCGCAAGGCTCACATGGCCCGCAACCCGCGTACGTCCGCTCCGGTGAAAGTCCCGGAGCGGAGCGTTCCTTTTTTTCGCCCGGGCCGGGCGCTGCGCGAACGAGTCAACACGGGAGAATCCCGCACGGGAGATTCCTGATTGACATCGGTGGTCGTCGCCACGCTGGATTCGGAGGACTCCGAGGTCGCCGGGATCGGGAAGTTCGGGATCGCCACATCCGGGCCGCCGCTTCGATTTGTCACCGCGACCGCCCTTTTTGACGGTCATGATGCCTCGATCCACGTCTTCCGGCGGCTGATCCAGCAGGCCGGGGGCGAGGTGATCCACCTCGGCCACAACCGGAGCGCCGCCGAAATCGCATCCGCGGCGATTTCGGAGGATGCCGACGCGGTCGCCGTGTCCTCCTATCAGGGGGGACACAACGAGTTCTTCCGCTATCTGGTCGATCTGCTCCGTGACGGAGAGGGTGGCCACATCCGGGTTTTCGGCGGCGGAGGCGGAGTCATCCGGCCAGAGGAGGGCGAAGCGCTCCATCGGTACGGAGTCTCCCGGATCTATTCCCCGGAAGATGGCCTGAGCCTCGAGCAGACGGTCGCCGACATGATGCGGGTCGCCGGTGAATCCCGGCGGGAGCGGGAGAGCGCGATCTCCGGGCTCCTTCCGCTGCTCCCGCGTCCCTCGGCGGTCGCCCGTCTCGTCAGCCTGGCCGAAACACCGGGGTTTGCCGAAGGAGAGCGGGCTCTGTTGCGCCGGCTGGTCGGCAGGGCGGCCCCGGTGCTCGGGGTTACCGGCCCGGGTGGTGCCGGGAAGAGTTCGGTCCTCGACGAACTGATCCTCCGTTTTCGGGCGGATCGCCCCGCGCTTCGCATCGGAGTCATCGCGGTGGATCCGAGCAGGCGTCGAACCGGCGGTGCTCTTCTGGGGGACCGGATCCGGATGAACGCCATATCGGGCGACGAGGTCTTCGTGAGGAGCCTCGCGACCCGTCGTTCGGGTTCGGAACTCGGGGCGGTGATCGAGGATGCCATCCTCGTCTTCCAGGCATCAGGCAGCGAGCTGATCCTCGTCGAAACCGGAGGCATCGGCCAGGGCGATTCGGCGGTCGTGGACGTAAGCGATTTCGCGCTCTACGTGATGACCGGAGAGTACGGCGCCGAAAGCCAGCTCGACAAGATCGACATGCTGGATCTCGCGGATGCAGTGGCGCTCAACAAGGCGGACCGGGTGGACGCGGATGACGCGCTCCACGCGGTCCGCAGGGCCTTTCAACGGGCGCGGGGGCTTCCCCGCAATGCTCCGGTACCGGTGGTTCCGACGGTGGCGAGTCGGGTTGCGGATGACGGGATGGACGAGCTCTACCGGCTGATCCGGGGTGGGCTTGCGGGCGAGGTACCGCTACTTCCGGCAAACCTCCACCCCCCGCGGGCGGCGCGCCTGATTCCTTCGGCGCGAGCGAACTATCTCGCCGAAACCGCCGAAACGATCCGCGCCGAGGCGCTTCGGGTGGATGCGGAGGCACGGTGCGCGGGTCGGATCGAGCGGCTCGAGGGGGCGCTCGCCGAGATCGGCGAAGCGGCGCCCGAGGCCCGTGCTGCACTCGAAGCGCGGCTCGCGGATGTCCGTGGCGAGCTGGACGAAGGGAGCCGGAAGCTGCTCGACGAGTGGCCGGCGCGATCCCGGGCGTATCGTGAGGACACCCTGCGCTACACGGTCCGGGGCAGCGAGCGCGAGGCACCCACCTATCGGGAAACGCTCGCCGGAACCCGGCTCCCCCGGGTTGCGCTTCCCCGCTTCGCATCCCGCGAAGACACGCTCCGTTTCCTGCTGGAAGAAAACCTGCCGGGGAGCTATCCGTTCACTTCGGGAGTATTTCCCTTTCGCCGCCCGGAAGAGAGCCCAAGGCGCCAGTTCGCCGGCGAGGGCGGCCCCGACCGGACCAACCGGCGCTTCCGCCTGCTCGCAGCCGCCGAGGATGCCAACCGGTTGTCCACTGCTTTCGACAGCGTGACCCTCTACGGCGAGGATCCGGCCCGCCGTCCGGACATCTTCGGCAAGATCGGGGAGGGCGGGGTGTCGGTCGCGACCGTCGAGGACATGGAGGTCCTCTTCCGGGGCTTCCGGCTGACCGATTCGTCCACCAGCGTCTCCATGACCATCAACGGCCCGGCACCGGCGATCCTCGCGATGTTCCTGAAAACCGCGATCCGCCAGGAGCTGGCCGCGTTCCGCCAGGAAAAAGACCGTGACCCGGCTCCCGCCGAGCGGGAGGCCATCACCGCCGCCACGCTCTCGACCGTCCGGGGGACTGTCCAGAGCGACATCCTGAAGGAAGACCAGGCGCAGAACACCTGCATCTTTTCGGTCCCCTTCGCGCTGCGGCTGATGGGGGATGTGCAGGAATACTTCATCCGGCACGATGTAAGGAATTTCTACTCGGTCTCGATCTCCGGGTACCACATCGCCGAGGCGGGGGCCAACCCGATCACCCAGCTCGCCTTCACCCTTGCGAACGCCTTCACCTATGTCGAGTACTTTCTCGCACGCGGTTTCGCGGTGGACGACTTCGCGAGGAACCTCTCGTTCTTCTTCAGCAACGGGCTCGATGCCGAATATGCGGTGATGGCGCGGGTGGCGCGCCGGATATGGGCGCGCGCCATGAAGCTCCGCTACCGCGCGTCGGAGGCGAGCCAGCGGCTCAAGGTTCACATCCAGACCTCCGGCCGTTCGCTCCATGCCCAGGAAGTGCAGTTCAACGACATCCGGACGACGCTCCAGGCCCTGATCGCAACGAACGACAACTGCAACTCGCTGCACACGAACGCCTACGACGAGGCGATCACTACCCCCACTGAAGCCTCGGCGCGTCGCGCGGTGGCGATCCAGAAGATCGTGGCCGCCGAGTTCGGCGTCGCCTGGGGCGAGAATCCGCTTTCCGGGGCCTTCTTCTTCCGGGAACTCACCGACCTGGTCGAGAAGGAGGTTCTCGCCGAGTTCGACCGCATCCAGGATCGCGGAGGCGTGCTGGCCGCCATGGAGCGTCAATACCAGCGGAACCGCATCCAGGAAGAGTCCATCCTCTATGAGACCAGGAAGGATTCCGGGGAGCTTCCCATCATCGGGGTGAACACCTTCGAGGCACCGAAACGGGAAGCGTCCGATCCGGCCCCGCTCTCCCGGGCCACCGACGAAGAGAAGGAGGAGCGGGTGCGCCGGGTAGAGGACTTTCAGGCCCGCCACCGGGTGGCGGCGGGTCCGGCTCTCGCCCGGCTGCGCGAGGCGGCGCATTCGGGGGGCAACGTATTCGAGGAATTGATGCGGGCGGTCGAGGTGCTGAGTCTCGGCCAGATCACGGCGGCTCTTTACGAAGTGGGCGGCCGTTACCGGCGGGCGATGTGACCGCGAAGTCGAAACTCCCCTTCCGGGTCCTGATCGGCAAGCCGGGGCTCGATGGCCACGACCGGGGAGCGCTGGTGGTGGCGCGATCGCTCAGGGATGCCGGGTTCGAGGTGGTCTATACCGGACTCCGCCGGAGCCCGGCCGAGATCGCCGAGGCGGCCGCGCAGGAAGATGTGGAGGCGGTTGGAGTCTCGATCCTGTCCGGGGCGCACCTTTCGCTGGTCGCCGGGCTGATCCGCGAACTGAAGGAGCGGGGCCTCGAGGATGTGCCGGTGTTCGTTGGCGGGGTGATCCCCGAGCGGGATCACGAATCTCTCTCGAAGGCGGGAGTGGACCGGATCTTCGGGCCGGGAACTCCCACTGCCGAGATCGCGACCACGCTCCGCGACCGACTCCTGCGATTGCGCGAGGAGCGCGGGGGAAACCGCTGGTGAGCGACGCACCTCCGGTGCCTGGCTATGGCGAGCGTGTCTCGGCCGCGATCCGGCGGGCGGGAATCGGGAACGGGGCAGAAATGCCCGGACTGATTGCGGTCTGGGACCGGGTTCTCTCCACCAATGTCCTCGCGAAAGAGCTGGCCCGGAACGCTGTCATGGAGGAGGGGATCTTCGTGGCCGCCGAACAGACCGCCGGGCGGGGGACCGAGGGGAGGGACTGGGTTTCGCCCCGGGGGGGTATCTATCTCTCCATCCTCGCCTCGATGGAGGAGGCGCGGGATCCCGACCGGTCGGGACTCATCCCGATCGCCGCCGGAGTGGCGGTCGCCGAGGCCCTCTCGGAAGCCGCCGGAACCCGGGTTGCGCTCCGGTGGCCGAACGATCTCGACGGGTCGCGGGGCAAGCTGGGGGGGATCCTGGTGGAGGCCGGCTTCGCCGTCCGGCATCCGGAGCTCGTCGTCGTGGGAATCGGGGTCAACATCGGCAGGCCGCCGGCGGTGGCGGATGCCCCGGTTGCCCCCGACGGCCTGCCCGAAAGTGTCGTCCGCGAGGAAGCGGTCGCTGCCATTTTCGCCGCCTTCGGGCGGGTGCGGAACACGGCCTCCGAAGAGGTCATCTCCCGTTGGGAGCGACTGAGCCCCACCGGCCGCGGCTGCCCCTGCGTGCTCCGCCTCCATGACGGCACAGAGGTCTCGGGAGAGACCGACGGCCTTCACCCAAGCGGCGCCCTTCGGGTGCGCCTCGGGACCGAAACCAGAATCGTCCACGCGAGCGATGCGGTGTCCATCCAGCATCGCAGCACCGCCGGATAGCCTGCCGGAGTTCGGCATGGGGCCGAAACGGATGCCTCCCGATTACCTGCGGGAGATCGAGCGGGTTTTCGTTTCCCGTCGTGGTGGGGTGCCCTTCCTTTCTCCCGCTGACTGGGAGGTTGCGAGCCGCTGGGAGGCGAACGGGATTCCGCTGGCGGTGGTGGTCGAGGGAATCGCGCGAGCGTTCGGAGTCGGCGGGATCGGTCCGCGTTCCGGCCTCGGGAGCTGTTCGGCGGCGGTGGAGGCCGTCTGGTCGGAAAGGCGGCGTTCGCAGATTGGAGGCGGAAAGGTCCGCTCCTCGCCTGCCGAACTCCTTCGCAACTGGGATCCGCCCCCGGATCTTCCGGTTGAAATCCGCGAACCGATCGGACGGCTCGTCGAAGAGGCATCGCTCCGCCTCGCCGATCCCGCATCTTCCCGTTCTGCACTTTTGCATCTCGCGGGTGCCTGTTTCGAGGCGCTGCCCGAAGAGTGTCGCCGTGTCCTTTCGGAAAAGGCGCGCCGCTCGCTCGAGGGGTATCGCTCCCGGATGCCGGACCCCGCCTTCCGGAAGCTGGTTCGCGAATCCGCGCACCGTCTCGCGGCGCGACTGCTTCGGCTTCCGCTCCCCTGACCCCGGTTGTCGGGACTTTCCGCCGCGCCGCTGCTGGCGCTCGCCGGTGCGTTCTTTCTCGGGATTGCCCTGCCCGGGCCGCTCGGGATCGAATCGTCGCCGTTCGCAACTGCCGGGCTCGCGCTGCTTCTATCGGGCCTCGGAGCACTCCTCGCGCGATCCGCCCGACTGCGGTTCGGCTCCTTCCTGCTGATCCTCGCGGCGCTCGCCGCCGGCGCGGCGAGCAGGCCGCCTCCCGCCGGGCGAAGCCCTCTCGCCGAAGCCGCCCGAAAGCTCGGCGAGCCTCGCCGGGAACGGCCGGTTCGCCTGGTCGGAGTTCTGGCGCGGTCGCCGCGGGATTTCGCCGATCGGGCGGAAATGCGGCTGCGGGTGGAGGAAATCTTCGCGAGCGGGCAAACGACCCGGGCCGCCGGTCTCGCGGCGGTCACCGTCGAAGGAGACCGGAGGCATCTGCTGGACGAACTGGCGCGGGGGGCGCGGGTTGCAGTCTGGGCGCGGGTTGCGATGCCCCGACCGGCGGGCAACCCCGGAGGGCAGGCAGCGGGAGGGCCGGTGGCGCTTTTCGGCCGGACGAAGAGCGCCCTGCTGGTGGTCGAAGATCATTCCGCGCCGGCGTTCTACCGTGCGATCCAGAGCTTGCGCCGCGGGATTCGGGAGCGATTCGTCGCATCCGGCTTGCCTCTCGAACGGGCGGCGGTGGTCGTTGCGATCCTGACCGGAGACCGAACGCTCGCCGAGGGATCGGTCGCGCGCGCGTTCCGCGATGCCGGAACCCTCCACGTCATGGCGGTGAGCGGACTCCATGTCGGGATGGTGAGCCTGCTGCTCTATGGATTTCTGGTGTTCTGCGGAGTCGGAAGGCGTGCCGCGCTCGCGGTGGTTCTCTTCGCGCTGCCTCTTCACGTGGCGCTTTCCGGCGGCAGTCCTTCGGCGCTTCGTGCCGGTTTGATGGCAGGCGCGGTGATCCTCGGGATCCGTCGGGGTATCGCGGGCTCGCCGCTGAACGGGATCGGCCTTGCGGCGATCCTGCTGCTCGCCTGGGATCCGTGGAACGCGAGCGACGTGGGTTTCCAGCTCAGCTTCGCCGCCACCCTCGCCATCGTCGCCGCGCTCCGAAGACGGGATCCGGCGGACGGCGACTGGGATCCGCCCGGCCGTCTGAGGCGGGCCCTGCGGGGCGGGGCCTCGGCGACGGCGGTCACCCTGGCCGCCCAGCTCGGCGCGTTTCCGGTGATCGCCTGGCGGTTCCGGAGGATCGTGCTCGCCGCCATTCCGGCAAGTATCCCCGCCGCGCTCCTCGCCGGGCCGATTCTCCTGTGTGGCTTCGGCTGGCTGCTGCTCGGTAGCGCGCCGGTGGTCGGGCCACTGATGCTCTCCGGGGCCGACCTTTCGGCGCGAGCGCTGATCGCGATCAGCGAATGGGGTGCGTCGCTTCCCTTCGCGGCTTCGGTCATCGCGGCACCGGGTGCCGGGTTCCTGGTCGCCTGGTTCGGACTCGCCCTGATCGTCGTCCGGACGCGCGGCCGGCCAGCCTGGTTGGCCGGGTTCGCTCTCGCGGGGCTCGCCTTCCTGCTGCTTCCACGCGGGGCACCCGGGGACGGTTCCCTGCGGGTCACCGCTCTCGATGTCGGGATGGGGGATGCGCTGGTCCTCGGTCTTCCCGGCGGGGGGAGTGTGGTGGTGGATGCGGGTGTCGCCTACGGTGCGTACAGCGCCGGGGAAGCAGCGATCGTGCCTTTCCTGCTCGAAACCGGCGGGATCCCGGTTCGGGCGGCGGTGGTCACCCACGGCGACCAGGATCACATCGGAGGCTTCGCGGGCCTTTTTCGGGAGTTCGCCCCCGAGTCGCTCTGGTTTGGCAGCGGGCTGCTCGCCGACGACCGCCCGGCGGTCCGCTCCCTGCGCCGCGAGGCGCGGCATCGGAACATCCCGTCCCGACTGCTCCGCACCGGCGAGAAGTTCGCTCTCGGCGGAGTGTGGTTCCGGGTGCTTTACGCCGACCCGCCGGCGGTTTCCGGAAGCACCAACGAGGGTTCGCTGGTGTTGATGGCGGAGTATGCGGGCATCCGGGTGCTGATGACCGGAGACGCGGGAGCGCCTGTCGAGAAGCTCCTTTTGGCGCGGGGGAAAGCGGCGCTCGCCGCCGAGGTGCTGAAGGTGGGCCATCACGGCAGTCGCTCCTCCACGACCGCCGGGTTTCTCGAGGCCGTGGACCCCGAAGTCGCGATCGTTTCCACCCGGGAAGATTCGAGACGCCGGCTCCCGGATCCCGAGGTGATGAAGCGTCTTGCGGACCAGGGCGCGAGGGTTTTCCGGACCGACCGCGACGGCGCGGTGACCGCGCGGATCGGCCCCGACGGATCGCTGAGCGTTACCGCTTACCGGGATCCGGCATCTTGATCCCGGCAACTTCCCGCAGCGCGCGGGCGCGGAGCGCGGTTTCCGGGTCGGCACCGGCCCGCTTCGCTTCTCCGGCCACCCGGAAGAGAAGCTCGCCCGCCGCCCGGGAGGCCGCTTCCGGACTCTCTGCGGCTTCGAAGGCCCGCACCGCGTCGTGGATGCTGGCCATACTCGACTCCTTGCGCCCTTTTTGGGCCTTGACAGCCAGTAGCAGGGCCGGGAGCGAGGCGGGCAGGTCGCTCCGCTGCGAGGGCCGGGCGGCCTTTTCGCGGGCCTTCGCTTCCTCCCAACTCACGAGAGCAGCCTCGCTTCCTTCCGCCCGCGGTGCGGCTCCGAAGACGTGCGGGTGGCGGCGGATGAGCTTGTCGGCGATTCCATCGGCCACTTCCGCCATTCCGAAGGCTCCCTCTTCGGTCGCGATCCTGGCGAGAAAGACCACCTGGAGCAGGAGGTCCCCGCATTCCTCCCGAATCGCGTCGGGGTCTCCGGTCCGGATCGCGTCCGCGAGCTCGTGCGCCTCCTCGATCACGTGGGGTGCGAGCGAGCGAAATGTCTGCTCCCGGTCCCAGGGGCAGCCGTCCGGCCCCCGGAGGATCTCCATCGTCTCGATGAGCCGTCGCAGCGCGGCGAGATCCGGCTCCGCGTGGGCCTCGTCCATGGAGCGGGATTGTGGCGGGGCACCCGGTTGCCTTCAACCGGCTGTCCTTCAACCGGCTGTCAATGTCCGGGGATGGGGTGATCGCTACAATCAAGGCTCCGGGAGAGTCCCTCCCGTCGAGAACCGGATCATGAGCAACGAGGAACAAGATCCCCGGATCGTGGTGCGCGACCGTCGCGCCTTCAACCGGGAAGGGGAACGTCGCAGCGACGCTCCTCCCTCGTCCGGGCCGGCTCCTCCGCCGGTGGTCGAACCGGGGCCCGCGAAGCCTGACGAGCCGGCATCGGCGGACGACCCGCGGATCCAGCAGCTCGTGACCTGGCTCTTCAACCAGGCGGCCATGATGCTGGAGCGGGCACCGTCGGATGCGAAGGCGCCCGAAGCGCAGGAGGTGTTCGCCGGTCTGCAGGCGCTCATCGACATGCTGGAAGGCTTCCAGGAGAAGACCCGCGGCCGACTCGGCCCGGGCGACGAACGCCTGCTGGATCGGGCTCTCTATCAGTTGCGGATGGCGTTCATGGAGCGCCGCGACCCTCCCGCACCCGCTTCCTGAGCGGGCCTTCGTTTCCGTGAAACGGATCCACCTCGGCGAACCGGGTTCGCCTCCCTCGTCTGGCGATGTCCATCCGGCGGTCGTGGCGGTCGGCAACTTCGACGGTGTCCATCTCGGACATCAGCGGGTGCTCGCCCTCGCGAGGGAAGAAGCCGCGCGGCGGGGAATCGCCTTCCGGGTGGTCACCTTCGATCCGCACCCGGCGCTTTTGCTGCGCCCCGAGGAGGCACCTCCGGGCATCACCCCTCTTTCCCTCAAGGCCGAGCTTTTCGAAGCGGCGGGAGTCGAGACTCTCGTGGTTGTCGATTTCGATTCCCGCTTCGCGCTTCTTTCAGCGGAAGATTTCGTGAACCGGCTGCTCGTTTCGCGTCTTGGCGCCCGGGTGATCGTCCAGGGCGGGAATTTCCGGTTCGGTCGCGACCGGGCGGGGGACATGGACCAACTGCGCCGGCTCGGCGAGGCGGGCGGATACCAGGTAATCGAGGCGGATATCGCCGGGTTCGAGGGCGAGGTCATCTCCTCCACCCGGATCCGGGACGCGCTTGCGGCCGCCGATCTGGAGCAGGTGCGCCAGATGCTCGGTCGTCCTTACGAGGTCCGGGGCCGGGTGACTCCGGGAACCGGGCGTGGGCGGGATCTCGGATTCCCCACCGCGAACCTGATCCCCGAAGGCGATGTCCTGGTTCCCGATGGCGTGTACGCCGCCGAGGCATCCGCGGACGAGGGACCGCCCCTGCCCGCTGTCGTCCACAAGGGGCCCCGTCCCACGTTCCAGGATCCGGCTTCGCTCGAGAGCCATCTCATCGGGTTCTCGGGCGATCCGCGCCGGGTGCGGATCCGGTTTGCGGCCTTCCTCCGCTCCATCCGGGCTTTCGCCGACCCGGATGCTCTGGTTCGACAGATCGGTCAGGATGTGGCGGCCGCTCGCGAAATCCTCCCGGCAGCGTCGCCGGCGACTCTCTCCCGCTGATCGTGCCCGATCTTGCGATCACCTGCCGCAAGGCCGGAGACGTGGTCATCGTGGAGCCGCGCGGCTTCATCAACGCCCACACCGCGCCGGCGTTCGAGAGCGAACTGAACCGGTTGATCCGGGAAGGAGACGTTCGCATCGTCATCAGCGGTGCCCACCTTTCCTATGTGGCGAGCGCCGGGTTCGGCGTCATCATGGGGCTCATCGAGGAGGTCCGCGCCCAGGGAGGAGATATGCGGGTTTCCGATCTGAATGTCTCGGTCGGCCACATCTACCGGGTACTCGGCTTCGATCTGCTCTGTCGCACCTTCGAAACGGAGGGCGAGGCGGTCGCGAGTTTCGGGGGAGACTGAGGGTGGCATCCGAAGAACGCGAGGAGCCGTCCCGGCCCTTCGAGATTTCGCTGCCCGCCCGGAGCGCTTCGCTCGATCTCGCGCACCAGGAGGTGTGTCGGCTGGCGGTGCGCGATGGATTCGATCTCGAAGCGGCGGACGAGATGGCGCTCTCGGTTTGCGAAGCTCTCGCCAATGTGGTCGAACACGCTTATTGCGGGGAGGCTGGCCATGCCGTGGTCCTTCGTTTTCGAACCGGCCCGCGCCGGGTCCGCTTCGAAATCGAACACCACGGAACGCCTCCGGAAGCGCTTCCCGCGGAACCCGACCTGAAGCAACTCGCCGCCGAGAGGCGCCGGGGAGGGCTTGGGGTGCAGATGATGCGCCGGCTCATGGACCTCGTGACCCACGAGCAAACCGCCGGAGGCGTTTCCCGTTGGGTGCTGGAGCGGGATCGCCACCGGAGGAGCGCGACTCCCCGAGGAGAATCGGGATGACCCCCCCTGCCGGGTTTCGTGATCTTCTCTCTCCGAGGCTCGGGGAGATCGGGAATCCGGAGCTGCGGGAACGGGTCGTCGAGCTGGTGGCGCTCGATGCGCTCCGCAACGGCCTCAGATCGTGCGAGAAGAAAGAGCAGGTCGTCGAGTCGGTGCTCGCCTGTGCGCGGGAGCGCACCGGCGCGTCGTGGGGAGGAATCCTGCTCGGCGGGGACGGAGGTCCGCTGCTGTCCGCCGGGGCCATGGGGGAGCCGCCCGCCGGGTGGGAAGAGACGGGGGATGAGGCGGGGAAGGGATCCCTGGTGGTTCCGCTTCTCGACCGTGGCGAACTGCTCGGCAAGCTGGTTCTGGGTGGTCGCAAACCGGAAAGCCCGGACCCTTTTCTCGAGGGGCTCGCCGCGGCGGCCGCTGCCGAGCTTGCTCACCGGCGGAAGGACGACGAGCTCCGGACCCGGAACCGGCGCCTGGCGCTGAACGCCTACCAGCTCCAGTCGCTGATGGACCTCACCGCGGGCCTCCACCGGGCCACCGCGGAAAACGAGGTCTGGGATCTGCTCCTCCACGGGGCGATGGGGCATGTGCTCGCGAGCCGCGCGGCGGTGGTGGTGGGCGGGCGGGTGCTCGCGAGCAAGGGGCCGAGGCGTTCGGGGATCGAAGGAGCGTTGCTGCTCCGCGTCGCGGAAGCGCTCGAGGGAAGAACGGGAGTGGCCACCGCGGAAGATGCCGGATCTCCCGAGATCGTGGATGCGCTGGAGCGGCTTCATCTCGGTGCGGCGGTTCCCTTCGCCGGTGCCGGGATGCGGGGGGTGCTGCTCGTCGGGGATCCGGAACTCGGGCAGAGTCTTTCGGGTGACGACCGGGCGTTCCTCGCTTCGCTCGCGGCGCAGGCGGTGGTGGCGGTGGAAGCTCTTCGGCTTGCCCGCTCGATGATCGAAAAGGAAAAGGAGCAGAAACTGGCGCGAAGCATCCAGTCGCGCCTCCTGCCGGATGAGCCTCCCGAGATCTCCGGGTGGGATCTCTGGGGGATCAACATCCCCTGTCTCGCGGTGGGCGGGGACCATTACGACTATCTGGATCTGCCCGGCGGGCTCTTCCTCGCGATCACCGATGTCTCCGGCAAGGGCGCGGGCCCCGCTCTCATCATGGCTTCGGTGACGGCATCGCTTCGCGCTTTCTTCACCCACGGGGGGCGGGATCTCGGGGAGGCCGCTGTCGAACTCAACCAGTTTCTCCACAAGAACACCGAGGCCAGTCGATACCTGACCGCGGTGCTCGCGTTTCTCGATCCCGAATCGGGATCGCTCCGCTACGTCAACTCGGGCCACGTTCGGCCGATTCTGGTCC
This sequence comes from Vicinamibacteria bacterium, assembly GCA_965215615.1. Classification (GTDB taxonomy): domain Bacteria; phylum Acidobacteriota; class Vicinamibacteria; order Marinacidobacterales; family Marinacidobacteraceae; genus CBDATA01. Next base: position 769,221 of record OZ244068.1, read on the forward strand.
GGCGCGATGGCTCGACGGGCGAACTGGCGCGCGGGTCCACGGTGCTGGGCCTTTTCCCGGAAATCACGGTCGAAGCGGGAAGCGTCGAAATGGCACCGGGGGACGTGGTCGTGTTCTATACCGACGGCCTCAGCGAGACCGAGGATCCCGGCGGGCACCTGTTCGAGGACCAGATTCTCGAAGTGACGCGGGAGACGCGCTCCCGGACCGCGTGCGAGATCTGCGGGGAACTCGTCTCCCGGGCGCGGGCGTTCTCCGGGCCGAATCCCCTGAAGGACGACCTGACGGTCGTGGCGCTGAGGCGCGATCTCCCGTGAACCGGCTTCGCCTCCGGAACTCGCTCGGCGGGCGGGTCGAGGAATTCGTGCCCGCCCGTCCTGACGAAGTCCGCATGTACACCTGCGGCCTCACCGTCTATGCGCGCGGGCACATCGGCAACTTCCGGACCTTCGTCGCCCAGGATCTGCTGCGCCGGTACCTCCGCTACCGGGGGTACCGGGTTCTTCACGTCATGAACTTCACCGACGTGGACGACAAGACCATCCGGGGGGCCGGAGAAGCGGGGGTTCCGCTGCGGGAATACACGACCCGCTTCATCGAGCAGTTCTTCGAGGATGCCGACGCGCTCGGCATCGAGCGGGTGGAACACTACCCGCGCGCCACCGACGAGCGCTACATCGAAGCCATGACCCGGCTCGTTTCCCGGCTGCTCGAGAACGGTCACGCCTACGAGGCGGGCGGTTCGATCTATTTCCGGGTGGAGAGTTTCCGCGACTACGGCCGGCTCTCGGGGGCCGCCGCCTCGGACCGGATCGCCGGTGCCCGGGTGGATGCCGACGAGTACGACAAGGAAGACGCTCACGATTTCGTTCTCTGGAAGAGCGCGAAGCCGGGCGAGCCTTCGTGGGATGCCCCCTTCGGGAGAGGCCGTCCGGGTTGGCATCTCGAGTGCTCGGCGATGGCGATGGAGCTGCTCGGCGAGAGTTTCGATCTCCACTGCGGAGGAGTGGACCTCGTGTTTCCCCATCACGAGAACGAAATCGCGCAGAGCGAGGCGGCCACCGGGGCGAGCTTCGTCCGCCACTGGTTTCATTCGGAACACCTGCTCGTGGAAGGCCGCAAGATGTCCAAGTCGCTCGGCAACCAGTTCACCGCGCGCCAACTGATGGATGATGGCTATTCCTCCGCTGCGATCCGCTACCTGCTGCTTTCGGTTCACTACCGGCAGCAACTCAATTTCACCCTCGAAGGGCTTCGCCAGGCGGAGGTGGCGATCCGGCGGGTGGATGACTTTCTCCGTCGGGTTCGTGGGGCGAAGCCCGACACGGTGCCGTCCGCGGTCCGGGAGACGATCTCCCGTTTCGAAGCGGCGCTCGATGACGACCTGAACATTTCGCGGGCGCTCGCCGAGGCCTTCCACGCGCTTCGCGAGGGAAACCGGGCGCTCGCCGAGGGAAACGGCGAAGGGCCGGCCTGGGCGGAGGCCATCGGCCGCATGAACCAGGTGCTCGGTGTCTTCGGGCGGAATGGAGAAGAGACGGAGGCCGATCCGGAAGCCGAGGAGATCGACCGGCTGGTGGCCGAGCGGAACGTTGCCCGTCGGGAGCGCGACTTCGCGGCCGCCGACCGGATTCGCGATGAGCTCCGGGAGCGGGGGATCGCGCTCGAGGACTCCCCCGAAGGAACCACCTGGCGGCGCGAATCCACCCGTTGAAACCGCTTCTTCGTTTCCTCGCGGGGCTGTTCGGAGCTCCCTCCGCGACCCACCTGAGACTGGGTGCTCGTGGCGAGCGGGTCGCCTCCCGCGCGCTCCGCCGTGCGGGGTACCGGGTCGTGGCGCGGAACTACCGCGGCGGGCCGGGGCGTTCGGATGCGGAGATCGACATCGTGGCCTGGGAGGGCACGACGCTCGCGGTCGTCGAGGTCAAGACCCGGCGCGGTGGCTTCGGCAGGCCCATGGAGCGGGTGGACGGCGGGAAGCGGAAGCGGCTCCGAAAGGCGGCGAACCGGATGTTCCGGCGCGAATCGGCGCGCCGCCGCATCCCGCCGGGATCGCGGCTCCGCATGGACGTGGTCGAAGTCCAGTTTCCGGCCGCGGCCCGCCGTCGTCTTCGTTTCGCCCGCCCCGAGGTGCGCATCCACCGGGGAGCCTTCTGAGGCGAGGAGCCGATTCCGGGCGCGCCCGCCGCTATCATCCCCGCTTGCACCGGCGCGGTTTCGTGCTGGTTCGCACCCCAAGGGCGGGACTAACTCAGTGGTAGAGTGCAACCTTGCCAAGGTTGAAGTCGCGGGTTCGAATCCCGTGTCCCGCTCCGGGCGCCGGACGGCTTCCGCGGGCTCCTGCGGGCGGCGTAGCCAAGTGGCCAAGGCGGAGGTCTGCAAAACCTCTATTCGGCGGTTCGAATCCGCCCGCCGCCTCCAGCTTCCGGAGGGGTCGGCCTGCACGATCCGGAAGAGAGCTTGCCGGGATGGCGAAACGGCAGACGCGGGAGGCTTAAAACCTCCAGCCCCTTCGGGCGTGCGGGTTCGAGTCCCGCTCCCGGCAGCGATCCACGGAGGGCCGGTACGTGCAGGTGGGCGCGCCTGCCGTCCTGAACGCACGATGGCCGTCGCGTGATCCGGCTGCTCGTCCTGACCCATCGCTATCTGGGCATGGCCCTCGGGATGCTGATCTCCCTCTGGTGTCTTTCGGGCTTCGTGATGATGTACGAGCCCTACCCGGAACTCCACGACCGGGAACGCCTCGCCGGAATGGAGCCCTTGCGCTTCGAGGCGTGCTGTCGGCTGCCCGCCGATTTCGGGGACGGTTTCGGGGATGGGGAGACGGGGGAACTGGATGGGTTCCGGCTGGAAATGATGGGGGGAACTCCCGTTCTCCGCCTGCTGGCGGGCGAGAGCCAGCACGTCTTCGACCTGCGGGACGGCGTGCTCCTGGGCCGGTTGCGTCCGGCCGACGCACGGTCCGTTGCGGCCACGGTCGCGCGGGCTCGCGGTTGGCAGGGAACTCCGAGGTGGATCGGAGCGGTCGAACGCGACCAGTGGACGGTCTATCCCGGCTACGATCCTCATCGTCCCCTGTTCCACTTCGCGATGGACGATCCCGCCGGCACGGAACTCTACGTTTCCAGCACCACGGGAGAACTCGTTCAGGTGACCACTTTCCGGCAGCGGTTCTGGAACCGGATGGGCGCAGTGGTCCACTGGATCTATCCGACGGTTCTGCGTCAGCACACCGGCATCTGGCGGAAATTCGTGATCGGGCTGACCGTTCTGAGCCTGTTCCTCGCCTCGATCGGCATCTACATCGGGATTCGGCAGTTCCGGTTCCGACAGGACGGCCGCCGTTCGCCGCACCGCGGATGGGGGTTGTGGCATCACTACACCGGCCTCGTCTTCGGCCTCCTGACCCTGATCTGGCTGTTCAGCGGCCTCTTCTCCTTCAATCCGCTCGGAGTTCTCGCCGGCCGTTCCTTCCATGCCGAGGAGCAGCGGCTGCGGGGCGGCGCGGTGCGCTTCGAGGATGCGAGGGAGTTCGTGAGAGCGATTCCGGCGAACCGGATCGCGGAGTCCACCGTGCGTATCGAGGCGGCGATGACCTTGGGGCAACTCCACGCGGTCGCATCGGACAGGGAGGGACGGCGAATACGCCACGCCGTCCCGCTGCGTCCGGAACCCCTGTCCGAGAGCTTCTTCGCACGGGCGGCGAGCATCCTGCGGCCGGATGCAGCGGCCACGGAAGCGGGCTGGTTGACCGAGGGCGATGCCTACTACTACAGCTACCACGAACAGCGCCGTTTCCCGGTGTTCCGGATCCGGTACGAGGACGGCGAGAGGTTCTATCTCGACAGCGTCACCGGAGCGGTCGCCCACGCAGTGGACCGCAAGCAGCAGGGGTTGCGCTGGGTTTTCGAAGGCCTCCACCGGGGAGATGTTTCGGCTCTGACGCGAAGCCGGCCGTTTCGGGATTTGATGATGTGGCCGTTGTTGCTCGGCGTGACCGCCTGTGCCTTGACGGGTACCTGGATGGGATGTCGCCGGGCATTCCGCCTGGCCGGGGGACGGATTCCTCGCGGAAGCCCGTAGTACACTCGGGGCGAATCCCGGCGGGTATTTCAAGACGGTTTTCCGGCTTATGGAACCGAAAGGGAGTCCCCGCTGACCGGCGGGATGCGCAGGACCCTCCCGAACGCTCCGGCGTTCGCGGAGCGGGAAGCCCGAGCCGGACACGAGACACCCACCTACAACTCAAGTAGGACGGAAATCCGCAGCCTCGCCGGGTTCGCCAGGCGGGTTTTTTCGGGTTCAGGCGAGCGCTGCTTCGAGGTCCGCGAGGATGTCCTCGGCGTTTTCGAGACCCACCGACATCCGGATCAGGTCGCGTGGTGTCTTCGTCTCTGGTCCTTCCACGAGGGCGCGGTGTTCGATGAGTGTCTCCACGCCGCCGAGACTGGTGGCGCGGATCAGCAACCGGACCCGCGAGAGTGTCCGGCGCGCTTTCTCTTCGCCGCCCCGGACCCGGAAAGAGAGCATCGCTCCGGCACCCTCCGACTGGCTTTCGTGGATTTCCCGTCCGGGGCCCGCCGGAAGGCCCGGATAGAAGACATGGGTCACTGCCGGGTGCTGGTCGAGAAAGCGGGCCACTCGCGCTGCGTTTTCCGACTGGGCGCGGATGCGAAGCGGGAGCGTCTTGATCCCCCGCCGCAGCAGCCAGCAATCGAAAGGGGAGGGGACCGCTCCCGCGTCGTTCTGGATCTCGCGGAGTCGTTCGGCGGTGGTGCCCTCTTTTTTGAGGATGACCGCGCCGCCGGTGACATCGCTGTGGCCTCCGAAATACTTGGTCGTGGCGTGGACCACGATATCGGCACCGTGCTCCAGCGGCCGTTGGAGGATCGGTGTCATCCAGGTGTTGTCCACCGCGAGGAGCGCGCCCGCCGCCCGCGCCTCTTCCGCCACCCGGGCGATCGGCGAAATGCGGAGCAGCGGGTTCGAGGGTGTTTCGAGGAGCGCGAGAGCCGGCCGGCTCGCGAACGCCTTGCCACGGTCTTCCGGATCGAGGAAGTCGGTGAACCGCGTCCGGAGGCCCCAACGTGCGAGCGGGCCACGGAGGAGGTGGGTGGTTCCGTGGTAGGCATCGCCGGGAGCAAGCACCAGGTCACCCGGTTCGAGGGTCAGAAAGAGCGCATGAAGCGCGGCGAGTCCCGATGCGAACGAGCAGCACGCGGCTCCGCCTTCGAGGTCGGCGAGCACCGCTTCGAGCGCGCTTCGGTCCGGGTTGCCGCTGCGGCTGTAGAGAAATTCCGAGCGGAGCTTCCCTTGTTCGTCGCGCTCGAAGGTGGTGGACAGGTGGATGGGAGGCGCGACCGCTCCCGTCGCGCTCCGCGGTCCGCCGTGGATGCTCCGCGTCTCGATCCGGTGGGTCGCCATGCCCGCATCGTACGGGAAAACAAAACCGGCTCCTCGCAGCGTCTTGCTTCCGAGGTGGGATGCATGGGGGGGTCTTGCCACCCTTGACCCGCTTCGCTCCCCCGAAGGAGACCCCGATTCGTGACCGAGCCGCCGAAGATCGCGAAGAGCGGGAGCTTCTCGCCCGTTTTCGCGAAGCCGGGGACGAGGCGGCTTTCGAGGAGCTGGTGCGACGCACCGAGAGCCGGGTCCGCGCGGTGGCGCTCACCATCCTTCGCGATCCGACGGCCGCCGAGGATGCAGCCCAGGAAGCCTTCCTGCGCGTCTTTCGTCGGGCTGCCGACTTCCGTGGCGAGGGGCCGGTGGGTGCCTGGGTCTGCCGGATCGCGGTGCGCGCCGCCCAGGACGCTGTCCGGAGCGTGTCCCGTCGCGAGCGGCTCTTGCGGCTTTTCGGCCGGGACGCGCCGGAATCCGAGGACCGGTTGCGCGAGCGGGCGGACCTCGCCCGGGCGATGCGTGCGCTTCCGGACGAAGAGAGCGAAGCCTTCGTGCTCAAGGTGGTGGCGGGGATGACCTATCGCGAAATCGCCGCGGCGGCCGGCGTGCCGATCGGCACCGTCCAGTCGCGGATCTACCGGGCGAGGCGTCGCCTGCTCCCCCTGGTCACCGGAAAGACGCGATGAAGACGGCGGATTCCGAAACGCTCTCGGCGTTTGTCGATGGTGAGTTGGGGCAGGATGAGGTGCGGGAGCGGCTCGATACGGATCCGGATGGGATGACGGCAGCGGCCCGGCTCGGAGCGGTGGATGACCTGGTGCGGATCCGGTGCGAGCCCGACCCCGGCTTCGTGATCCGGCACCGATACCGCCGGGAAGCGCTCTCGTCGGTTTCCGGCTGGACGTTCCGCGAGCTGGGATTCCGCCTGACGGTGGCCACCCTCTTCGCCCTGGCGCTCGCCCTGCTCTTCGCTCTTCCCGGGCGGGAGAGGAGCGAGCCTCCGATCACCGCCTTCGAATCCGAGGCTTTTGCCCCTCCGGCACTCCCCGGATTCGATCCGGATGCAGTGGAGCCGGTGCTCCGGATCGTGATGGGGGGAGCGCCGGGAGACCTCCCGGGAGGCATCGACGATGACCGCTGATCCCGTGGCCCGAAGCAACCGTCGCTGGCGTCGCGTCTGTCTCCTGCTCCTGCTGTTGCTGGGACTTTGCGGCGGCTTCGTTATGGGCCGCATGGTGCCCGGCGGAGGGTTCGGCGGAGCGGGCCGCCCCGAGAGTGACGGGGGGCGCTGGATGAGTCGGCTTGCCAGCGATCTCGACCTGAGCGAAGAGCAAAAAGCGAAACTTCACGTGATCGTGCAGACGAACCGCTCCGAAGCGAGCGCCTTCCGGGAGGAATCTCTCGGACGCTACCGCGAGCTTCGCCGCCGTTTCCGCGGCCAGATTCGCGAAATTCTCGACGACCGGCAACGGGAGAGATTCGATGCGATGATTCGGGATGCCGACCGCCGTCGTCACGGCCGGAATGGTTCGGCTTCAGGTTCTTCGGGTTCTTCAAGGGGATGGAAACCATGACGGGAGATACAGGCCCGGTCCGGGTAGAACGCCCGCCGGCATCCGGGAGGCGCAGCCCGCTCGCCCGTTTCGCGGTGGATCGCCGGGTGACGGTCAGCATGATCGCGATCGGGCTGGTGGTGCTCGGCTACGTGTCCCTCACCCGGCTGCCGCTCGAATTCCTGCCCTCGTTCGGTGCCAACAGTCTCTGGGTGGACGTGACCTACGAGTCCAGCTCGCCGGAAGAGACCGAACGCCTCATCGTCCGCCCCCTCGAGGAAAGCCTCGGAACCATTCCGGGCATCACCGCGCTCAGCGCCTCCGCCCGCGCAAACGGCGGGAACGTGAGCCTCGAATTCGAGGAAACCGCCGACATGGACATGATGGTGGTGGAGGCGCGCGACCGGGTGGACCGGGTTCGCCACCTGCTGCCGGACGACGTGGAGAGGATCCGGATCCGGCGGTTCCAGAGCACCGACATCCCGATTCTCCGGTTCGTGGTCGGCGCTCCGTGGGATCGGGATCGTCTCTTCGCCTTCAGCGAGGACGTGGTCCAGCGGCGACTGGAACGGCTCGAGGGCGTGGCCAGCGTGGATGTGCGGGGAGTTCGCCGGCGCGAGCTCCAGGTGAGCCTCGATCCGCAGCGGATGGCGGCGCTCGGGGTGGATGTCCGCGAGGTGGCGATGGCGCTCTCCGAGGACAACGTCAACGTGTCGGGCGGGCCGATCACCGAAGGGCCGCGCAAGTTGCTCGTGCGGACGGTGGGCGAGTTCCGCCGTCCCGAGGACATCCGCGAGACACCGATCGGGAGCGGCGGGCTCCGGGTTTCCGACGTGGCGGACGTGAAGTTCGACTATCCCACCCGCAACAGCTTCGACTTCCTGAACGGCGAGGAATCGGTCACCTTCAGCATCTTCAAGGCATCGACCGCCAACGTGCTCGCGGTGGCGGATGCGGTGAAGGCGGAAATCGAGGCGATCGGCGCGGTTCCGCGCCACGAGGGGATGGCGGTTCGCTACATCCTGGATTCTTCGGTGGACGTCCGGGGCGGGTTGTCGCAGCTCACCTTCGCCGGCCTGCTCGGCGGCGGGCTCGCCGCGCTCATCATGCTGGCGTTCCTCCAGAAGCTCCGAACCACCGCTCTCGTCGGAATCGCGATCCCGCTCTCGATCATCACGACGTTCGTCATCATCTATATCTCCCGCGAGGTCGGGTTCGTTTCCACCACGCTCAACGTGATGAGCCTTTTCGGCCTCATGGTGGCGGTGGGGATGCTGGCGGATCCGGCGATCGTGGTCATAGATGCCATCTCCCGCCATTTCACCGAGCACGAAGCCACTGCCCGCGAGGCAGCCATCCACGGCGCTTCCGAGGTCACGATGCCCATCATCGCGGGGGCCGCCACCACCATGTGCGTCTTCGTGCCGCTCATCTTCCTCGGCTCCACGCTTGGCGGTTTCTTCCGTCTGTTCACCGACTTCGGGTTCACGTTGAGCGTGGTGATCGTGGCGTCGCTGCTCGTTGCGCTGACCGTGGTGCCGATGGCCGCCGGAGTGGTGCTGAAGAACGAACGGCGGGCGTACTCGCCCACCATGCGGCTCCTCCAGCGCTATCACGGGAAGATCATCCGCGCGACGCTTCGCCGCCGGATGATCTCGCTCATGGTGGCGTTCTCGCTCATGGGGCTCGCCTTCTGGCTGTATCAGGGCATCGAGCGGTCCGGATTCACCAGCACGCCGGAGCGCGAGGTGACGATCAACGTGGACGTCCCGCGCAACTACTCGCTCGAAGAAACCCGGACGGTCATGGAAGATGTGGCCGCCCGGCTCGATTCGCGCCGCGAAGAGCTCGAGATCGCCGACATCCTCCATGAGTACGGCCGCAGCGGGGGACGCTCGCGGGGTGGGTTCGGCGGAGGTGGCCGCCGGTTCGAGCTCTACTTGAAGGACGAGGCCGAGTCCAGCCGAACCGTACGGGACATCACCGACGAGATCCGCGGGATGCTTCCGGTGGTTCCGGGAGTGAGCTTCCGGATCGCCCAGAGCCGGGGGCGGGGGCCAGGTCGTGGCACCGGGATCAACATGGACCTCAAGGGCGACGACATGGCGGTGCTCGAGCTCGTTTCCGGGCGGGTGGTGGAGCGGCTGCGCCAGCTCCCGTTCGTGCGCGACGTGGACACCTCCCTCGAAAGTGGCTCGGAAGAGGTCCACGTCCGGGTGGACCCGGTGCGTGCGCTCCAGACGGGAGTCTCCACGAACGCGGTGGCCCAGAGCGTTCGCAGCGCCCTCACGTCCCGGCCGGTCGGCTACATCGAAAGCGACGAGCGCGAAGTGGACGTGGTGGTCCAGTACCCCGAATCCGAGCGCGAACGGATGACCCAGCTCGATTCGATGCCGGTCTTCGCCGCCGGGATGCAGACACCGGTGGGTGCCATGGCGGACTTCGATCTGGCCCGCGGTGCCCGCGCCATCGAGCGCGAGGACCGGCGGCCCAAGCTGTCCATTTCGGCGAACACCTCCACTCCGGGCGCGTCCTTCCGGCTGATGGACCAGGTTCGCGAGGTGCTGGCCGACCTGCCCCTGCCCCCCGGCTACGAGTGGAGCTTCGACCGTTTCAGCCGGATGGGACAGTCCGATTTCTCCGCTGCCGGGTTCGCTTTCGCGTTCGCGCTGCTCCTGATCTACCTCATCATGGTGGCCCTCTTCGAGAGCTTCCTGCACCCGGCGGTGATCATGTTCGCGGTGCCGTTCTCGTTCATCGGGGTGGGGCTCACGCTCAAGCTGACCGGCGAGACGCTCGGCAGCACCGCGATGCTCGGCCTGGTGCTGCTCGCCGGCATCGTGGTCAACAACGCGATCGTTCTCATCGCCCACGTGAATTCCCTCCGCCGGCGCGGGATGTCCCGCGACGAGGCGCTGGTGCTCGGCAGCGAACATCGCCTCCGGCCGGTGCTGATGACCGCGCTGACCACCTTCTGCGGCCTCTTGCCGCTGGCGGCTCCCTACTTCCTTCCGGGGGTGTTCGGGACCGCCGATGGCCGCGCCGGGAACTGGGCCCCCATCGGACTGGTTCTCGCCGGAGGCCTCCCCACTTCCACGTTCCTGACCTTGCTGCTCGTCCCGACGATCTACGCGGTGGCGGATGACTTCAAGAACCTTTTCTGGCCGTTCGCCGCCCAGACCGTGCCGGAGGACTAAAGGCAACTGATGACCCGAATTCCCGCGATCCTCTGTTCCTTCCCCGTCTTCGCGGTCCTCGCATTCGCCGGCTGTGGCGGAGGCGGGGATGCCGCTTCTCCGGGCGGGCCTCCGGGCGGCTTCGGCGGTGGCCGGCCCGGGTCCGGGGGCGCGGCGGTTCCGGTGGAGGTCGTCGAGATCGCGCCCGGTGCCATCTCGGCCTGGATCGAAACCAACGGGGCGCTCGAAGCCGAACGCGAAGTCGATATCGTCGCCCGCATCGGCGGCCCCATCACCCGGATCCTCACCGAGGAGGGGCGCACGGTCACCGAGGGCGAGATGCTCGCGCTCATAGACGACACCGAGGCGCGGGCCCAGGTGGAGATCGCCCGGGTCGCGCTCACCCAGGCCGAGGTCGCCCATGACCGCGCCAAGGCTTCCTTCGAGCAGCAGGTGGTGAGTCAGGAGGTCTATGACAGCGCGCTTTCCGCATTCGAGTCGGCGCGTGCCCAGCTCGAGGGCAACCAGATCCAGTACGGCTACACGCGCATCGAAGCTCCCTTCGATGGCCTCATCGTCGAGCGAGCCATCAAGTTCGGAGAGACGGTCACCGCCGGCCAGCGGGTCTTCCGGATATCCGACTTCGATCCGCTGCTTTGCAACATCGCCGTTCCCGAGCGCGACCTGACGCGGGTTTCGCCGGGCCAGATCGCCCGGATCCGGGTGGAGGCGTTTCCGGGCGAGGAGTTCGAGGGCCGGGTGCTCCGGGTCAGCCCGGTAGTGGACCCTGCCACCGGAACGATCCGGGTGACGCTCGAGGTGAACCGGCAGGGCCGGCTCAGCCCCGGGATGTTCGCGAACGTCCGGCTCGTGACCGACGTGCGGGAGAACGCGCTCATCATGCCGCGCCGCGCGCTTTCTCTCGAAAGCCTCGCGGACACCGTTTTCGTGGTGGAGGAAGGGCTTGCGGTCCGGCGGACCGTGACGCTCGGTTACGACGAGGAGGACCGGGTGGAAGTGACCGAGGGGCTCCAGGCGGGTGACCGGGTGATCGTGATCGGCCAGGATGGCCTTACCGACGCAACCCCGGTTCAGATTCTCGCCGGGCCAGGGGCCGCGGATGCACCCGCTCCCCGGCCGGAAAGAGCTCCGAATCGCCGCGAGGCGGTGGCAGAGGAGCGCGAGACGAGCGAGGAGCCGACCGAAACCCCCTCAACTCCACCCGAATCCCCCGCTCCTCCTCCGCCCGCTTCTCCAGAAGAGCGCGAAGCCGAAATGCAGCGTATGCGGGACCGCGGCATGACCGAGGAACAGATTCGCCGCCGCCTCGCCTCCCTCGGCATGGAAGGCGGAATCGAGATCGCTCCGGGGTCGCTCGAAGACGCTACCGAGGAGGAGCTCGAAGCGGTTCGCGAACGCCTGCGGGCCCGGGGACTCACCGAGGAGCAGATCCGGGAATTCATGAACCGCGTCAGGCGTCGCTGATCTCCGGATTTCCTCGTGCGCATCGTCGATTTCTCGACCCGGCGGCCCGTCACGGTGCTGGTCGTGTTCATCGCGGTCATCGTCTTCGGCTACGTCGGGTTCGGCCGGCTCGCGGTGGACCTGCTCCCCGACATCACCTACCCCTCGCTGAGCGTCCGCACCGACTACGAGGGAGCGGCGCCGAGCGAAATCGAAAACCTGATCACCAAGCCGATCGAAAATGCGGTCGGGGTCGTGAACGGTGTGGTTCGGGTGGTCTCCTCTTCGCGCCCCGACCGCAGCGAGGTCACCCTGGAATTCGGCTGGGGAACCGACATGGATCTCGCAGCGCTCGACGTGCGGGAGCGGCTCGACGTGGTGCGCCTCCCGCTCGACGCGCCTCGCCCGGTGCTGCTCCGCTACGACCCCTCGCTGGATCCGATTCTGCGGTACGGCCTCACCGGGGACGAGGAACTCGTCCGGCTGCGATTGATCGCCGAACAGGAAATCCAGCGCAACCTCGAACGCGCTGAAGGAGTGGCCGCGGCGCTCGTGAGCGGGGGGCTCGAAGAAGAGATCCAGGTGGAGCTCGATGAGCGCCGGATCGCGAGCCTCGGGCTTTCCACCGCGGCAGTGGTCGAGCGGCTCGCGCAGGAAAACATCAACCTCACCGCCGGACAGTTGCTGGACGGGGGTTCCGAGTACCTGGTGCGGACCATCAACGAGTTCGAGCGCCCGGAAGACATGCGCAGCGTGGTGCTGGATGTCGAGCGTACCTCCATCCGGCTGGAAGACGTGGCCACCATCCGCCGGGGAACCAGGGAGAGGGAGGTCATCACCCGGATAGACGGGAGAGAGGCGGTCGAGATCGCGATCTACAAGGAGGGCGGGACGAACACGGTGACCGTCGCCGAAGAAGTCCACGCGCGGGTCGCAGGCCTCGAAGAACGGTTGTCCCAGGTCGGAGAGGGGCTCGGGCTGACGCTCATCACCGACCAGTCGCGGTACATCCGCCAATCGGTTTCGGAAGTCCTGACCACCGCGATGTACGGCGGGATCCTGGCCATTCTGGTTCTGGTCCTCTTTCTCGGTGAGCTCCGCTCCACCGTCATCATCGGGGTCTCGATCCCCATTTCGGTGGTGGGTACCTTCTTCCTCATGTACCTGTTCGGGGTTTCGCTGAACATCATGTCGCTCGGTGGAATCACGCTCGGGATCGGGCTGCTGGTGGACAACTCGATCGTGGTGCTGGAGGCGATCAAGCGAAAGCGCCAGGAAGGCATGGACGTGGTGGCGGCCGCCCGCGCCGGTGCCGCCGAGGTCGGTCAGGCGGTCATCGCGAGCACCATGACCACCGTCTCGGTGTTCTTGCCGATCGTCTTCGTCGAAGGAATCGCCGGCCAGCTCTTCGGCGACCAGGCGCTCACCGTGACCTTCTCGCTCGTGGTTTCGCTGCTCGTGGCCCTGATGCTCATTCCGATGCTCGCGTCGCGGGATTTCAGGCGGCGTCCGGAAGGCGAAACCGAGGAGCTCCGGACCTGGCTGGGCCGGTGGATCGGCAGGGGAGCGCGGGCGATGGCCACCGCCTTCTGGACATTGCTCGGCTGGTCGGTGGCCGGCATCCAGTTCCTCGTCCGGATCCTCCTGTGGGCACCGAGCCGGGTCTTCGATCTCGGATACCGGGCGGTCACCCGCGCCTATCCGCCGACACTGGATGCGGCGCTTCGGCGGCCCTTCCGGGTGAGCGTCCTCGCGGTTTCCTGCTTCGGAGCCGCCATCCTCCTCTACCCCTCGCTCGGTGCCGAGCTGGTCCCGGAACTCGTCCAGGGCGAATTCTTCGTGGACACCGAGCTGCCTCCGGGTTCGCATCTGGAGCTCAATGCGCGCCGGATGGAGCGCCTCGAAGCCGCGGCCGCCGCGCTCCCCGGCGTGCGCACCGTGTATTCCTCGATCGGTGCGAGCGGCCAGCAGGGAGGCATCGCCGGCGAGTTGCGCGAGAACATCGGCCAGTTGCTGGTGGTGCTCGAACCGCCGATCGACCGCCTTCGGGAGGATGTGGCGATGGAGACCCTGCGGCCGGTTCTCGATGCCGAAGAGGATCGCCAGTACATCTTCGGACGTCCCTCCTATTTCAGCTTCCGCACCCCGGTGGAACTGGAGATCCGGGGATTCAACCTCGCCCTGCTGAACCAGGTCGCCGAAGGAACGGTGGAGCGGCTCGGGGAGATTCCCGGTCTCACCGATATCGAGTCTTCCACCGAAGGCGGCAACCCGGAGCTCCAGGTGCGCTTCGACCGGGATCGCATCGCGGCCCTCGGGCTCGGTGTCGGCCAGCTCGGGAACCTCATCCGCTCCAAGGTTCTCGGCGACGTGGCGACCGAGATCCAGCGGGAGGACCGCTCGATAGACATCCGTCTGCGGGCGGGCGAGTCCTTCCGCGACAGCGTCGCCGATCTCCGCAACCTGAACATCGCCGAAGGAGCGACACAGGCGATTCCCCTCTCCGCGGTGGCCGAGGTCCGGGAAGTCCGCGGCCCCGCCGAAATCCGGCGCGCCGACGGAGAGCGGGTCGCCACCATCACGGCCAACGTTTCCGGGCGCGACATGGCCTCGGTGGGCGCGGACATCGAGGCGGCGATGGAAGCGATGGCGCTGCCGGCTGGCTTCGACTGGCACCTCGGAGGCCAGCAGGAGGAGATGGAAACCAGCTTCGACAGCATGCGCTTCGCCATCCTGCTCGCCGTCTTCATGGTCTATCTGGTGATGGCTTCGCAGTTCGAGTCGCTGCTCCATCCCTTCGTGATCCTGTTTTCGGTTCCCTTCTCGCTGATCGGCGTGGTGGTCGCGCTCTGGCTCTTCGATGTCACGGTGAGCGTGGTGGTGCTGATCGGGGTCATCATGCTGGCCGGCATCGTGGTCAACAACGCGATCCTGCTGCTCGATGCCACCAACCGCCTGCGTCGCAGCGGGGTGGAGAAGGTGGAGGCGCTCCGCCGAGCCGGACGCGTCCGGCTTCGTCCGATCCTGATGACCACCGCCACCACCGTGCTCGGGCTCTTCCCGATGGCGCTCGGCCTCGGAGAGGGCAGCGAGCTCCGTTCCCCGATGGCCATCGCGGTGATCGGCGGGTTGCTGTTTTCGACCCTGCTCACCCTGCTGGTGATTCCCTCGGTATATCGGCTGATGGATCGGAGCGCCTGATTTCCTTAGAATGCCCCCGTTCCGATCCCGGAGGTCCGCAACATGAAAAAGACATTTGCCCTCGTCGCCTTGCTGCTCCTCGCTTTCGCCGTCCCGGCAGCGGCCGGGGAGGACATGACCTTCACCGGATGGGTGGCCGATGAAGCCTGCGCCAAGGATTTCGCGAAGGCCGGGACCACGAGCCACGCGGCCTGCGCGAGCGGTTGTCTGAATAACGACGGCGCGCCGGCGCTCGCCATGGACGGCGGTCTTCATCTGCTCGACATCGATGCCGAAGCGGCGCTCGAATACGCCGCGATGGAGGTGGTGATCACCGGAACGCTCGACGAAGCCACCAACACGATCAAGGTCACCTCGATCGAAGCGAAGGAATAGCATCGCGAATCCCGCTTCCGCCCGGCTCCGGAACTTCCTCTCCGGGGCCGGGCCTTTTTGACTCCCGTTTCGTGTCCCCGAAAACTCCGCTGAAGACTCCGCTCGACCCCCTCCACCGCGAGCTCGGTGCCCGCATGGCGCTCTTCGCCGGTTGGGAGATGCCGATCCAGTTCTCGGGGGTGGTCCAGGAGCACCTCGCGGTCCGCGAGGGGTGCGGGCTCTTCGATGTCAGCCACATGGGCCAGATCGAGGTCGAGGGGCCGGGAGCGACCGCGCTGCTTCAGCGGCTCACTCCCAACGACGTGGAGCGTCTTCGACCGGGCCGCGCCCACTACTCGGCGCTGACCAACGAGCGCGGTGGGTTCCTCGATGACCTCGTGATCTACCGGCGGGACGAGGAGAGATTCCTCGTCATCGCGAACGCGGCCAACACCGAAAAGGACGTGGCGTGGATGCTGGCCCGCGGCGGACCGGACGCCCCCCGCCTGATCCGGGACCGAAGCCACGAGTTTGCCCTGCTGGCGCTTCAGGGGCCACGCGCCGAGGCGGTTCTCTCGGGGTTCACCGAACTCGATCTGTCCTCCATTCGCTATTACCGGTTTGCCGAAGGGTCGGTGGCGGGATATCCGGCCACCGTCGCCCGGATGGGGTACACCGGCGAAGACGGCTTCGAGATCCTGTTGCCGGCGGAGGGGGGAGCCGACGCGGCCCGCCAACTGCTCGCGGCCGACGGTGTCCTCCCCGCCGGGCTCGGTGCCCGGGACAGCCTCCGCCTCGAGGCGAAGATGGCGCTCCACGGGCAGGACATCAGCGAAGACCACACCGTGGAGGAAGCCGATCTCGGCTGGATCGTGAAACCCGACAAGGGGGATTTCATCGGCCGGGACGCGCTCGTCCGGCAGCGCGCCGATGGCGTCCCGCGCCGTCTGGTCGGCTTCGAACTCCGGGACCGCGGTATCCCCCGGAGCGGATATCCGGTCCGGGTGGCGGGAGAGCCTTTCGGCGAAGTCACGAGTGGGGGCTTCGCGCCTTTCCTGAAGAAGAGCATCGGCCTCACCTACCTGCCCCCCGGCACCGATCAGCCCGGAGAGGCCTTCGAGGTGCTCATCCGGGGGCGTTCGGTTCCCGCCGAGGTCGTCGAAACTCCTTTTTATGTTCGTCCCGGCAAGCGGAAGCGCCTGCCGAAGAAACCCGCGGCCGCGCCGCCTGATCCCGCATGATTCCGGAAGACCTGCTTTACAGCGAACAGCACGAATGGGTGCGCTTTGAACCGGACGGTGTCGCCGTGGTCGGGATCACCGACCACGCCCAGATGGAGCTCGGCGACATCGTCTATGTGGAGCTTCCCGGCGAGAACGACACCTGCGAAGCCGATGACGTCATCGGCAGCGTGGAGTCGGTCAAGGCGGTTTCCGAGCTCTATTCACCGGTTGCCGGGACGGTCGTCGAGGTGAACCAGGAACTCGAGGCTTCCCCCGAACGGGTCAACGAGGATCCCTACGGAGAAGGCTGGATGATCCGTGTCCGCCTGAGCGATCCCGAAGGCAGCCGCGAGGGGCTGATGGGACCGGAGGAATATCAGGCGTTCACCGAGCCGCCCGCCGCCTGATCCGGTCCGCAGCCTGCTAAAATTCGCGGTGTCTCGGGGCGCGTCTCGGGTGGGGCCTCGTCTCGGAGTCCTGTCCGTCCGGAAGCGTCGCCTGACCTCGAATCCGTGACCGCGACCCTTGAACCGAGCCCGTCTTCCCAGGGGCCGAGGGTGCCGATCGGCGCCACCCCGACCGGAAGCGCGCCCTTCGTCCATCGCCATGTGGGGCCGAGCCTTACCCAGCAGCTCGACATGCTCCACGAGCTCGGACTCCGGAGCCGCGAGGAGCTCATCGCGGAAATCATCCCGGCAGAAATCCGATCGGATGGCGAGCTGGATCTCCCGCTCCCGCTCCCGGAGGCGGAGATGCTCGCCATGGCGCGGGCGATCTCCCAGCAGAACGAGCCCCTCCGCAGCTACATCGGCTGGGGGTATCACGGCGCGATCACGCCTCCGGTGCTGCTCCGGAACATCCTCGAAGATCCGGGCTGGTACACGCAGTACACGCCCTATCAGTCGGAGATTTCCCAGGGCCGGCTCGAAATCCTGCTGAATTTCCAGACGCTGGTTTCGGACATGACCGGCCTTCCGGTCGCCGGTGCCTCGCTTCTCGACGAGGGGACCGCGGCAGCCGAGGCGATGGCCATGTGCCATCGTTCGGGTCGGGGTCGGGATCTCTTCTTGGTGGACCGGAACGTCCATCCCCAGACGCTCGCGGTGCTCGGGACCCGGGCGGAAGCCGCCGGCATCCAGCTCGAAGTTCGCGACCTCCACGCGGAAACCACCGGCTTCGGGAAAGGTCTTTGCGGGGCGCTCGTCCAGTACCCGGACACCCACGGGCGGATCCGGCCGCTCGAGGAACTGACCGAGGCGGTTCACGCCGCCGGCGGGATGATGACGGTCGCCACCGACCTGCTCGCACTCGCCTTGCTCAAGCCCCCGGGCGAACTCGGCGCGGACATCGCGGTGGGCTCCACCCAGCGTCTCGGGATGCCGATGGGAGGCGGGGGGCCGCACGCCGCGTTCCTCGCGACTCTCGACCGTTATGCGAGGCGCATACCCGGCCGGGTGGTGGGTGTCTCCCGCGACACCGAAGACCAGGTGGCGTTCCGCCTTGCGCTCCAGACCCGCGAGCAGCACATCCGGCGCGACAAGGCCACGAGCAACATCTGCACCGCGCAGGTTCTCCCGGCGCTGGTGGCGGCGACCTATGCCGCCTGGCACGGCCCCGAAGGACTGGTCCGGATCGCCCGCCATTGTCGCGAGATGACCATCGCGCTGCGCCGGGGTCTCGGCCGGCTCGGATTCGACACCGGAGATCACCCGGTGTTCGACACCCTCTTCGTGGAGCTCGACGAGGCCCGGCGGGATCAGATCCTCCGGGCAGCGCTCGAACGGGGCATCAACCTGGGCTCCGACCCGCGGGGGATCCGCATCGCGTTCGACGAGACGGTCCGTTTCGAGGACGTGGACGACGTGCTCGCGGCATTCCACGGGGGAACCCGGCCTTTCTGGGCGGCCGACCAGTCTGCCGAAGAACCGCTTCCCGCCCGTTTCGAGCGGACGAGCGTGTTTCTGGATCATCACGTCTTCCACGTGAACCGCTCCGAGCACGAGATGCTTCGGTACCTGCATCGCCTGAAGGAGCGCGACCTGTCGCTGACCACCTCGATGATCCCGCTCGGCTCATGCACCATGAAGCTGAACGCCACCGCCGAGATGATGCCGATGACCTGGCATCGGTTCGCGGCGATCCACCCCTTCGCGCCCGAATCGCAGCAGCAGGGCTACGCCTGGATCTACGCCGATCTCGAGAAGTGGCTCGCGGAGATCACCGGGTTCCACGCGGCCAGCCTGCAGCCGAACGCCGGCTCCCAGGGTGAGTTCACCGGCCTCCTGATGATCCGCAAATGGCACGAGAGCCGGGGGGATTCGGAGCGCGATGTCTGTCTGATTCCGGTTTCCGCGCACGGAACCAATCCGGCGAGCGCCACGATGGCCGGGATGCGGGTGGTTCCGGTCAAGACCACTGCTTCCGGCGACATCGACGAAGCCGACCTCGCCGACCGCATCGCCGACAACCCGGACCGGGTGGCGGCGCTGATGATTACCTACCCCTCGACCCATGGGGTGTTCGAGGAAGGAGTGGTCGGCATCTGCCGGATGGTTCACGAGGCCGGGGGGCTCGTCTATATGGACGGGGCGAACCTGAACGCCCAGGTGGGGCTGACCTCTCCTTCGGCCATCGGTGCCGATGTCTGCCACATCAACCTCCACAAGACCTTCTGCATCCCGCACGGCGGCGGCGGACCGGGCATGGGGCCGGTGGCCGCCACCCGCGAACTGGCACCCTTCCTCCCCGGCCACCCGATGGGGCCTTCTGCCTGGAAGGGAGAAACGGAGCGCATCGGTGCCATTTCGTCGGCACCCTACGGAAGCCCGGCCATCCTGCCCATCTCGTGGGCGTACATCCGGATGATGGGGGCGGCCGGGCTGCGCGAAGCCAGCGAGGTCGCGATCCTCTCGGCCAACTACATGGCGCACCGGCTCGCGGATCATTACCCCCTGCTCTATGTGGATGACCGGCGCCGGGTGGCCCACGAGTTCATCATCGACTGCCGCCCGTTCCGGAACTCGGCGGGAATCGAGGTGAACGACATCGCCAAACGGCTCATGGACTACGGGTTCCACGCCCCCACCATGTCGTTCCCGGTGGCAGGCACCTTGATGATCGAGCCCACCGAGAGCGAGACCCGCGAGGAGATGGACCGCTTCTGCGACGCGCTCATCATGATCCGGAACGAGATCCGGGCGATCGAGGAAGGGCGGATAGATCAGGTCGTCAACCCGTTGCGGATGGCACCCCACACCGCGACGGCGGTGATGGCGGATGTCTGGGACCGGCCCTACTCGCGCAGCGAGGGAGCTTTCCCGGCACCGTGGACCCGTTCGCACAAGTACTGGCCGCCGGTTGCGCGGGTGGACAACGCCCTCGGAGACCGAAACCTCATCTGCAGTTGCCCCGACGACTGGCGAACCGGCGAACAGCCGGATCCTCCGCAGCAAGTCCAGGCGTAGCCGTAACGGAAAGAAGATGACCGAAAAACGAATCCTTCGCGCCTGCGCCGCCCAGATCTCCCCGGTCTTCATGGACAAGCGGGCGAGCGTCGAAAAATACGCCGAGGCCATCGTCGAGGCGGGAAAACAGGGTGTCGAATTCCTCGTCACTCCGGAGACCGGGATCCCGACCTATCCATACTGGCGGAACAACTTCGGGTACACGAGCCCCGAGTCGGCGAAGTTGTGGAAGGAGACGGTGGTCGCCTTCTACGACCAGGCAGTCCGCATCCCCGGCCCGGAAACCGAGGAACTCGGCCGCGCCACCCGCGCTGCCCGGATGACGGCGGTGATCGGCCTGAACGAGCAGGATGACCGTCAGGGCTCCCGCACGCTCTACAACACCATGCTCTTCCTCGGCCCGGATGGCGAGATCATGGGCCGCCACCGCAAGCTGATGCCCACCCACCAGGAGCGGATCTTCTGGGGGCGCGGCGGTGCCTCCGACCTCCGGGTGTTCGACGCGCCGTTCGGCAAGGTAGGCGGGCTCATCTGTTTCGAGAACCACATGACGATGCTCAAGTCGGTCATGGCATCGCTCGGTGAAGAAGTCCACGCTGCCTGCTGGCCGGGCTACTGGGCTTACGGCGGGCCGGGGAACACGGTGCGGGACATGACCGGCAAGGTCCATCCGCTCCACCGCTCGGATCAGGACGCTGCGGTCCGCGAGTACGCATTCGAGACCCAGAGCTTCGTCGTTTCGGCCTCCATGTTCATGACCAAGGACCAGGTTCCGGACGATTTTCCCTACAAGGAGACGACCAACTGGGCCTGGGCGGCGGGCGGCAGTTCCATCGCCACTCCGTTCGGAACGTACGCGGCCGAGCCGCTCTTCGGCGAAGAGGGGCTGGTGATCGCCGATCTCGATCTGGCCGACCGGATCGTCGCGAAGAACGTCTTCGACTGCATGGGCCACTACACCCGCTGGGACGTGGTCCAGCTCCGCCTGAACGGGGAAGATCCGGGTCCCTTCGCCGATGCGCCTCCCTTCCTGTCCCGCCCCCTTCCGGCATCCGAACCGGAGCGTCGTCCGCGGGCCATCATCGGCGCGCTTCCCGCCGGGCTCGCCGAGCCGCTGATGGCGGCACTCGCCGGAAAGCTCGGCATGGAGGGTGTTGCGGCCCACCGCGCCGAGCTGGATTCGGACGACCTCGAGGGCCTGGCGCGCTCCCACGGCCTCTCCCACGACGAGGTGATCTCGCTCATCCACGACTTCATGGACCTGGTGCGGCGTCGCAGCGAACTCGTCGTCCCCGACATCGATCCCGAAGAACCGGCTGACGCCTGATCGGAGAGGCGGCCTGTGGCTCTTGGCCTGCTGACCGTCCATCTGCTGGGGATCGGGTTCTTCCTCTGGGCCTGCCTCGGCGACCCGGTGGCGCTCGCTACCCACATACGGGTCGGGCTGGTTGCGGTGATGCTCGTGGTCTTCGCTCACGTCATGAGCTACTTCTATCTGGTGGCGATGACCAGCGTCATCCGGAAGGCGCTCGCCGGCGAGAGCGGTCCTCCGGTCCTCGTGGAGGATCCGCGAGGCCCCGAACTCCTCGCCCGCAGCCGCGCCCTCAAGGCGAGCGTCGGCCGGTGGGCGCTCGGTGGCATGTTCCTGCCGATGATCCCGTTCATCCTCGGAGGCGCGGCCCATACCCGCTTCTTCCCTCCGTGGGTACACTCGGGTGCTTCCTGGCTCGGTCTCGGCTTCCTGCTGGTCGCCTTCGCGATCGTCGGGCTCGGCCTCCTCCGCCAGAACCGCCTCATCGAAATGTTCCAGATCGCGGCTGGCACCCAACCCGAATCTTCATGATCCCGATCCTCGCCCTCCTCGCCACCCTCCAGATCGTCGCCGCCCCGGAAGGGTCCGGCACCGGCCCCGACACGGTGTTCGTCGAAGAGCTCACCTGGACCGAGGTGGGGGCCCGGGTCCGGGCCGGAACCGATTCGGTCCTCGTGGCGACCGGCGGAACCGAACAGAACGGCCCCCACATGGTTCTCGGCAAGCACAACTTCATCATCCGCCACGCCGCCGAGCGCATCGCCCGCGAGCTCGGCAACACCCTGGTCGCGCCGGTGATCGCCCATGTTCCGGAAGGCGGTCTCGATCCGCCGACCGGCCACATGCGCTACCCCGGTGCCATCACGCTCCCCGAGGAGCACTTCAAGGCGATCCTCGAATATACCGCCCGCAGCTTCGCGCTCCACGGCTTCCGGAACGTCATCTTCATCGGCGACAGCGGCGGAAACCAGCGCGGCATGGCGGAAGTTGCCGAAATGCTGAACGGCGAGTGGGAAGCCGAGGGCAATCCGGCGCGGGTGCTCTTCGTCTCCGACTACTACCGGGGCAACGGTTTCGGCGAGTGGCTGCGCGAGCAGGGCTTTTCCGACGAGCAGATCGGAAGCCACGCCGGGATCACCGACACGAGCCAGCTCTGGTTCGTGGATCCGGACCAGATCCGGGAAGGGGCGCGGGTGAAGGACGGCGGCTTCGAAAGCTCCGGAGTGCGCGGTGATCCGACCCTCGCTTCCCCGGAACTCGGCGAGCAGGGGATGCGGTTCAAGGTCGAGACCACGGTGCGGGTGGTGCGCGAGATGCTTCAGGCCCTTCGATGATCCTCCCTTCGCAGCGGAGCCGGTTCGACCTCCCGCGAGAGGTCGCCTACTTCAACTGCGCCTACATGTCCCCGCTCCCGGAGACGGTTCTCGAGGCCGGGGTTCGGGGGCTCTCGAAGAAGCGCCGCCCTTGGGAGATTTCGGTCTCCGATTTCTTCGACGATTCGGAAGCGCTGCGGGCTGCCCTCGCGGAGCTCTTCGGAGTCGCCGCCGAACGGGTGGCGCTGACCCCTTCGGCGGGCTACGGCCTCTCGCTCGCCGCCCGCAACCTGGAGGTGGGTCCCGGCCAGCGCATCCTGATCCCCGAGGACCAGTTCCCCTCGAACGTCTATCCGTGGATGGAACTGGCCCGCCGGCAGAATGGCGAACTGATGATCGTGCCCCGCCCTCCGGATCTCGACTGGACCGGCGCGGTGCTGAGCCGGCTGGACGAGCGGGTGGCGGTGGTCGCGTTGCCCCAGACGCACTGGACCGACAGCGGCCTCTTCGACCTCGGGCGGATCGCCGAGGCGGCGCGCGGTGCTGGAGCGGCGCTCGTCCTCGATCTCACCCAGTCGGCCGGGGTGCTGGACCCGGAACTCGCGAGGGTCCGCCCCGATTTCGTGGCCGGGGCCTGCTACAAGTGGCTGATGGGGCCGTATTCGATCGGCTATCTGGTGGCGGCCGACCCGGAACGGACCGCTCCCCTGGAGGAGAACTGGATCCAGCGGGCGAACGCCCGGAACTTCGAACGCCTCGTGGACTACACCGAAGACCGCCTTCCCGGCGGGGCCGGTCTCGACACCGGCGGCCGCTCCAACTTCGCACTCGCTCCGGCGGCGCTCGCGGGAGTCCGCCTGGTGCTCGACTGGGGCCCCGCGAACATCGCCGAGACGCTTTCCGGGGTGACCCGGCGGCTCGCCGAGGGCGCATCCCGGCTCGGCTGCCGATCTGCTTCGACACATCGTGCCCCCCACTATCTGGCCCTCGCGCTTCCCGAGGGGACGAGTCCGGTCCGGGTCCGGGACGGACTCGCCGCCCGATCTGCCTACGCGAGCGTCCGCGGAGACACGCTGCGGGTCGCCCCCCATCTCTACAACGACCGGGAAGACGAAGCCCGCTTCCTCGAGGCGCTCGCCGCCGTTCTGTGAAATGCAGGCCTATCTGGATCTGGTCCGTCAGGTGCTGGACGAGGGCACGCGGCGGCCGAACCGGACCGGAGTGGATACCCTCGCCTGCTTTCACCTGCATCTCGATGTTTCGATGGACGACGGCTTTCCGCTCCTCACCACCAAGGAAGTGAGCTGGAAGAACATCGTCCTCGAAAACCTCTGGTTCCTTTCCGGCGAACCCGACATCGGCCTGCTGAAGCGCCACGGCTGCCGCTTCTGGGATCCCTGGGCCGATCCCGAAACCCTGCGGGTTCCGAGTCCTTACGGAAACCTCTGGCGCGCTCACCCGGGACCCGGCGGCCCCCGCGACCAGATTCGCTGGGTCCTCGAGGAACTGAAGCGGAATCCGGCTTCGCGCCGGTTGGTGGTGAGCGCCTGGTCCCCGGAAAACGCTCACGGGAGCGCGCTCCCTCCCTGCCACTTCGTGTTCGTCCTCCACGCGACGCCGGAAGCGGATGGCTGGCGGCTCGACCTCCACCTGACCATGCGGAGTTGTGACATCGCGCTCGGCCTTCCCTACAACATCGCCGGTTATTCGCTGCTGCTCCACCTCTTCGCTTCGTGGGCGGGAATGCGCCCCGGCCGGTTCGGCGTGACCCTGGTGGACGGCCACATCTACACCGCGAACGCCGACGGATCGAACGCGGAGTACGACCACGCGCCCGGCCTTCGGAAGCAGCTCCTCCGTTCGCCGCGCCCGCTTCCCCGCCTTCTGCTCTCGGAGACGGTCCGGGAAGGTCTCGACAGTGCCCTCTCGGTGCTCGGCGGCTGCACCGAGGAGATCCTCTCGCACTTCCGCATCGAGGGGTACGACCCGCACCCCGGCATTCGTTTCCGGGTCGCCGTCTGATGCCGAAGCGGCCGAAGAGTGCGGCATCGGTGGAGGAATTCCTGACCGACCCCGACGTGCTTCCTCCGTCGCCCTTTTCGGGAAGACCGTTCAAGGCGAGCATCGTCGCGGTGGCCGAAGGGAACATCATCGGGGTGGATGGCCGGATTCCGTGGCACCATCCTCCCGATGTGAAGCGGCTCTGGCGGCTCACCCGCGAAAGCACCATGATCCTCGGCCGCCTCTCGTGGGAGGGGATTCCCCGCCGCCCGGTCCCCGGCCGGAGGAACTTCGTGCTCACGAGCCGCGAGCTGCCCGGTGCCGAGTGCTTTCCTTCGTTCGAAGCCGCGCTCGATGCCGCTCCCGGCGATGTCTGGTTCCTCGGCGGCTCGCGGGTCTATGAAGAAGCCATGGAGTGTGCCGACTTTCTCGACATCACCCACATTCCCGACCCGGTTCCGGTCACCGCCGGGCAGACGGTCGCGCGCTTCCCGGCGGTGGATTCCTCCCGCTGGCGCGCCGGCCCGCTCCTGCTCGACGAAACCGACCCGGGTGTCACCCGGTGCCGTTACGTCCGGCGCGGAGGCCCCACATGAGCGATTCCCCCATCACCCTGATCACCGGCTCCAGCCTGCCGAAGCCGGCCGGCCCCTACAGCCCCGGTGCCGCCGCCGGCGGCCTCGTCTTCGTCTCCGGCCAGGTAGGCGTGGACCCCGCTACCGGCAAGACCCCGGAGGGGGTGGCCGCCCAGACCGAGCAGGTGCTCCGGAACATCCAGGCGATCCTCGAAGCCGCGGATTCCGGCCTCGACCGGGTGGTCCGCTGCGGGGTCTTCGTCGCCGACATGGACCAGTTCCGCGAGATGAACGAGGTCTATGAACGGATGTTCGGAGGCCACCGCCCCGCCCGCACCACCATCGAGCCGAGCCGCCTCCCCGGCGAGGGTTTCCTCGTGGAGATCGACGCGATCGCGGCCCGCTGACCGCAGCACTTCGCCACCCGCGCGGTGCAGAGGCGACCACTGACCCACTCGGGGGTGTTCTCTCGCTGAACGGTACGGGCGGAGTCAGACCCGAAGGACGTGCAACGAGGACCGATGTTCGTCCGGGACGAGACTCTTCAGGCCGGTGTCGAGCGTCATCAGCTGGCCGCCTTGCTGGATCGCAGTGGCAAGCAGCAAGGCATCGGTGATCTGCCGGTATCCTTGAAGACGCGTGCGGATCGACTTCGGTAATGCGTCGATGCCACGGTTCAGCGGCCAGAATTGGTGCTTGCCCAGGCTTTTGAGGCCGTCGAATACACCGAGCGCTTCAAGAGGGGTCACGGTGTGCTGTACGGCGGCCCGGTTGCAGGAAACCCGTACGAAGCCGGCCTCCGTCAAGAGGCAGGTCGCCCACCCCGCATCCTGAGCTTCGTCGAACCACGCCCACGCAGCATCGTGGTGTACATGGTGGGGCCAGGCGAGCGCGACCAGGACGTTCACGTCCGGGAGATCTGTCAAGAGAGCGAACGGGAGAACGATCAGGGCCAGTCGCTGAGCGAAAGATGGACATCCTCGTTGGTGATGGGCCGGGCTTCCGGGTCCACCGCGAAAACGACGGTTCGTTTTCGGCCGCGCCGACTCGCGGGGACACCGCCCCGGAAGCCTCGACGCGCCAGCTCGGACAACGCTCGGCCCAGGCTCACACCGTTCCGCTCGGCAAGCCCTCGCGCCACCGCGAGGACATCGTCATCAATGGTCACCGTGGTCCGCATCCCGACATCGTAGCATCATCGCATCAAGACATGCGTGAATCCGTTTCTGTTCGGCGAGTACCTCGACGATGCCTTGAGATCGCTCGCGGAATACGACGGGGACAGCCCCTGCGCGGCGCGAGCGAAGGAAGCGGCCGCATCCTGGCTTCGGGAGCGCACTTCCGGGGTCGCGGATTCCGGCGCGTAGCGCAACTCACGGGGGTTCGGGTCGGCGAGCCGCCGTGCTACTTTTTGCGGCCCGTGCGATACGAACAGCCCTTCCGCCGTCCTTTCGATGCCGCCGACCGGCTCGCCATCAACACCCTCCGCGGGCTCGCGGTGGATGCCGTCGAGAACGCGAACTCCGGTCACCCCGGCCTCCCGCTCGGTGCCGCGCCGATGGCCTGGGTCCTCTGGAGCCGCTTCCTCCGTCACGCTCCTTCGGATCCTGCGTGGCCCGACCGGGATCGCTTCGTGCTCTCCGCTGGCCACGGCTCCATGCTGCTCTACGGGTTGCTCCACCTTTTCGGGTATGGGGTTTCGCTGGACGATCTCCGTCGGTTCCGGAAGTGGAAAAGTCGCACTCCGGGGCATCCGGAGAGCTTCGCCACCCGTGGCGTGGAAGCGACCACCGGCCCGCTCGGACAGGGTGCCGGCAACTCGGTGGGGATGGCCATCGCCGAGCGGGCGCTCCGCGAGGAGTTTCCGGATCTCACCGACCATCGGACCTATGCGCTGGTCTCCGACGGTGACCTCATGGAAGGAGTCGCGCACGAGGCAGCCTCGCTCGCCGGTCAGCTTCGCCTGTCCCGGCTGACCTGGCTTTACGATGCCAACGACGTAACCCTCGACGGCCCGGCTTCGCTCGCGTTCGATCAGGAAGACGTGACCAAGCGCCACGAGGCGCTCGGCTGGCACGTCCAGACGGTGAAGGACGGAGACCGCGACCTCGAGGCCCTCGAAGTGGCCCTGCGCTCTGCCGCAGGCGATGACCGGCCCTCGCTGATCCGGATCGAGACGACGATCGGCTTTGGCGCGCCGACGAAGGCGGGGAAGTCGGCATCCCACGGCGCTCCACTCGGAGCAGACGAGGCCCGGGAGACCAAGCAGGCGCTCGACCTCGACCCGAGGGCAGAGTTCGTGGTGCCGGATCTGGTTCGAGAGCGCGTCGCCGAATGTCTGGCGATCGGCGAGACATCCCGCGAGGAGTGGCTCGGCCGGCGCTCCGCCGTCCCCACCAAGGTCGCCCGCGAGTTGGGGCGCCGCATCCGGGGCCGGCTCCCGCGTGACTGGGACGCGGATCTCCCCGCCTTCGAGCGGGGGGCCTCGGTCGCCACCCGATCGGCCTCTGGCGAGGTGATGAACCGGCTGGCAGCGCGGATTCCCGAGTTCTTCGGGGGAGATGCCGACCTTTCGAGCTCCACCAAGACTGTCCTCAAGTCCTCGGGCTCCTTTTCGATGCACGACGGGAGCGGGCGGAACATCCACTACGGCGTGCGCGAGCACGCGATGGGCGCGGCCGCCAACGGAATCGCCTACCACCGGGGTTTCCGCACCTTCACCGCCACCTTCTTCTGCTTCGCCGACTACATGCGGCCCTCGATCCGGCTCGCTGCGCTCTCCGGCCTCCCCACCGTCCACGTGTTCACTCACGACTCCATCGGGGTCGGGGAAGATGGCCCGACCCACCAGCCCGTCGAACATCTCATGTCGCTGCGCGCCATGCCGAACCTGCATGTGGTGCGGCCCGCCGATGCGAACGAGACGGTGGAGGCCTGGAGGCACGCCCTCACCCGCACCACCGGGCCGACCGCGCTCGTGCTCACCCGCCAGAACGTTTCGGTGGTGACCGACCCCGGCCTCGCGCGGGGTCTCCACCGGGGTGGTTATGTGCTCGCCGGGGAGTGGGATCCGGATGTCGTGCTCATCGCTACCGGTTCCGAGGTCGCTCTGGCGCTCGAGGCGCGGCGACGGCTCGGCCGCGACCGGATCAAGGCCCGGGTCGTCTCGCTGCCTTGCTGGGAACTCTTCGAAGAGGCGGGTGCCGAGCACCGGAACGCCGTTCTGCCGCCGGGGATTCCGCGGGTCTCGGTCGAGGCCGGAGCCACGCTCGGCTGGGAACGCCATGTGGCGAGCGGGACGATCCTCGGCGTGGACCGGTTTGGCGGGTCGGCACCGGGGCCGGTGGTCGCCCGGAGGCTCGGGCTCACCGCGAAGAAGGTGGAAGCTGCCGCCCGGGAGCTTCTCGAATGAGCCTCGCGGGACACCCGTGGGCCTCCTTCCTTCACGAGGTGGAGTCTCCCTCCCGGTACGCGGGCGGCGAACGGTTCTCGGTCGTGAAGCCGGCGGGGCCGGAAATCCGGTCGCGGATGGCCTTCTGCTTCCCGGACGTGTACGACATCGGGATGAGCCACCTCGGGGCCAAGATCCTCTACAAGGTGGTGAACGACCAGCCGGATCTCGCGCTGGAGCGGGCCTTCTGCCCCTGGCCCGACATGGAGGAGCAGCTCCGCCGCCGGAACCTGCCGCTCATCAGTCTGGAAACCCGGTTGCCGCTCCGGGATTTCGATCTGGTCGGGTTTTCGCTCCAATACGAGCTCACGTTCACGAACGTCCTCACCATGCTGGACCTCGGCGGCATCCCGATCCGCGCCGCGGACCGCAGCCCCGACGATCCGCTGGTGCTGGCTGGCGGCCCGGTCGCCACCCATCCGGAGCCCATGGCCCCCTTCGTGGATGCTTTCCTGATCGGCGATGCCGAGGAGCGCCTGCCGCGACTGATGCGCGACCACGCCCGGCTTCGCGAAGCGGGAGTCCGGGACCGGGAGGAAATCCTCTTCGAGCTCCAGAAGGGCGGGGGGCTCTACTGCCCTTCGCTCTACGACCGGGAGGTTTGCCCGGAATCCGGGCTCGCTCACGTTTCACGCGCCCGGCGCGAGGAGGTTCCGCTCCGGGTGGAGCGCGCCTTCGTCGCCGACATCAACCGGTTTCCCTTCCCGGAGGAATCACCGGTTCCGGTGGCGGAAGCCATCTTCGACCGCACCTCGGTGGAAATCGCGCGGGGCTGCACCGAGGGCTGCCGGTTCTGTCAGGCGGGCATGATCTACCGGCCGGTCCGCGAGCGGGATCCGAAGGAAGTCGTCCGGACGGTGGTTTCGGCGGTGGAGAAGGGGGGATACGACGAGGCTTCGCTGACCAGCCTTTCGACTGCCGACTACTCCTGCGTGGCCCCGCTCATCAAGGAGGTGGCGAAGGAGCTCACCCCGCGCAAGGTGGCGCTCGGGGTTTCGAGTCTTCGCGCCTACGGGCTTTCGGAGGACGTGCTCGACGACCTGTCGCAGGTCAAGGCCACCGGTCTCACCTTCGCGCCGGAGGCCGGGACGCCGCGGATGCGCGACGTGGTGAACAAGAACATCAGCGAGGCCGACATCTACGAGACCTGTCGGCGGGTGTTCTCGCGCGACTGGGATCGCGCCAAGCTCTATTTCATGATCGGCCTTCCCACCGAGGAAGACGAGGATGTGCTCGGCATCGCGGCGATGGCCCGCGAGGCTCGCCAGATCGGCGATCAGGTCTCGGCGCGCCGGGTCCGGATCACCGTCTCGGTTTCGAGCCACGTGCCGAAGCCGCACACTCCTTTCCAGTGGTGCGCCCAGGACAGCATGGAGGAGATCGTCCGGAAGCAGGCGATGCTGCGGGAACGGGCGAAGAAGGATGGCTTCTGGCTCAAGACCCACGACCAGCGGGTGAGCTACCTCGAAGGGATCTTCTCGCGCGGCGACATCCGGGTCGGCCGGCTGATCGAGATCGCCTGGGAGAAGGGGGCTCGCTTCGACGGCTGGGACGAGCACCTCTCGTTCGAGCGATGGACCGAAGCCCTCGAAGCGTGGGAGGACGAGCTGGGGGTTCGCCGCGAGGAATACCTCGACGAAATCCCGGTGACCGGCAGGCTCCCCTGGGACCACATCGATGTGGGTCTCGTGGACGGCTTCCTGCGGCGGGAGCATCGCCGCGCGCTCAGCCACCGCGCCTCACCGCCCTGCGGCAAGCCGGCCGGACAGCTCGTCCATCATCCGACCGTCCCGGAGGCGCGGGCGGACGACCGCAAGCTCGTCTGCTACCACTGCGGGGTCGCCTGTGACATGGACCATATGCGCGAAGAGCGGATCGGGTTTCTCGAGAGCATGGGCGCAACCGGCGAGATCCTGCTCCCGGTGCTCCCGGCGGCCGATCCTTCCTTCGCAGCCCCCTCCGAGCCGGTCCGGTACCGCGCCCGGTTCGAGAAGACCGGGCCGATGGCACTTCGCGGCCACGGCGAACTGATCCGGGTTCTCCCCCGCATCTTCCGTCGTGCCGGGCTGCCGATCCGCTTCACCGAGGGTTTTTCTCCTCATCCCCAGATCAGCTTCGGGCCGGCGCTTCCGCTCGGGGTCCAGTCGCTCGCCGAGCATTGCGAGTTCGTCCTCACCCGCGAATTGCCCGAGGATGCGGCGCTCGGAGCGCTTCGCTCTGCCGGCGAGGAGGGCATCCGGTTTCGGGGGGTAACGCGGGTTCCGGACGGGGCTCCGCGGCTCGCCCAGTGGCTCGAAGCGCTCCGCTACGCCGTCCTGCTCCCGGTGGACGCGGTTCCGGGGACGCTCGAAGCCCGGCTCCGCGATTTCCGGTCGGCGGACGAATGGCCCATGACGCTCATCCGGCGCGTCAAGAAGAAGCCCGGCCGTCGCCGCCGCGAGGGGCCGCGCGAGCGGGAAGTGACCGTGGACCTTCGCTCGGTGGTCACCGAGGCATCGCTCGCCCCTGCCGGCGAGGAGGCCGGGCTCCTCGGCTGCCCCGCCGCGAGGCAGACCCTCCGCTTCCGGATGCTCGTGCGTTCGGACGGCCCCTCCCCGCGCCCCGCCGAGGTCGTCCGGGCACTCACCGGCTACGAACCGCTCGCGGTGGAGATCGCCCGCACCGCGGCCGATCCGGTTCCGGAGAGTGCAGCTGCCCGGATCGCGGAGCGCCGGCCGAGCGTCTGAGCGCATCCTTGCGCGAGCGCCCGGACCTTGTCCTCCTCGGCTGCGTCCAATCCAAGCGGCCGGGCCCTTCTTCGGCGAAGGACTTGTACGACTCCCCGCTGTGGAGGGCGCGGCGCGCCTACGCTGAGCGGATCGGAGCCTCGTGGTTCATCCTCTGCGCCGAGCATGGATTGCTCTCACCTGATTCGCCAGTTTCCTGGTATGACAAGACTCTCGCTTCGCTCCCGGCCACCGGGCGGCGAACGTGGTCCCGCCGAGTCCTTGATGCTCTTCGCGCCGAGTTCCCGAACCTATCGGGGAAGATCGTCGAAATCCACGCGGGGAAGCTCTACTCTGGCTACGGAGTGGCCGACGGACTTGAAAGGGAAGGGGCCATCGTACGGCAGCCGCTCCGCGGAATAGCAGGCATCGGCAACCAGCTCCGCTGGTACGCTGCGCATCCGGAGGTGGTGGAGTGACTCCAGCGGAACTCGCGCAGGCAGTCGCTGCCGGGTTCTACGGCGAGGAGCTGGATTTCTCCGGGCGATCCGAACCCGGTGGCGGCTGGTCGGAGTTACCCGAGGTCAAGGCAGAAGCGTCCGACCCGGTCGCCACGCGGCGGTTCCTCACGTTCACGGCAGCAGTGGACAAGATGGTGGATGCCGACGCTGGGTCGTTCCGGTTCTCGATGCGTCGAACCGGCCCCATCTGCACACCTCCGAAATCGTCGTGGAGGGAGGCGGGACGCAACCCGTGCCCTTTGCGTTGGGAGAGGAACTGCGCCTGACGAACTCCGGCGGCGCGGAACGCACGATTCGGGTGCTGGCCGTCCGCAACGGATCCTCGCTCGTCGAGTACGACTGAGGATCCATGTTTTCCTTGAAAATCCGATTTGATTCAGGGGATTTTCAAGGTAAATCGAGCGGATTCCGTTCCTGTCATTTGCTCAGTTTTCCGGAAGCCGCCGTCCCGGAGTCCACGGTGCCCCCGCCGCTTCGAGCTCCGCTTCCAGCCCGGCGAGATCGGTCTCGATCAGCTCCCGCAGTTCGGCACCGAGTCCGGTGAATTCCTCGCCGGCGATGCGGAGGCTCTCCCGCTGGGTAGTCGTGGGCATTTCGCGGGTATTCCAGTGGCCACCGGCTACCCGCGCCGCCCGGCCACGAATTCCCGGCACTGCCGGGTGGTTCCGCGACTGCCGCGCCGGATCCCCGTTCAGCCGGACTTCGAGGTCCGAGAGCGTCCGGAGGATTCCGTCCATCCGGGAGAAGAGCGCGGGGGCCGCGTTCGGGGTCTCGACGAGCGCCGCCCGCATGTGACGGAGCCGCTCCCGCACTCGGCGGGCTTCGGCGGCCGCTCCGT
This sequence comes from Vicinamibacteria bacterium, assembly GCA_965215615.1. Classification (GTDB taxonomy): domain Bacteria; phylum Acidobacteriota; class Vicinamibacteria; order Marinacidobacterales; family Marinacidobacteraceae; genus CBDATA01. The sequence goes on from OZ244068.1 coordinate 801,772, forward strand.
GGATCTGCCGGAGCAGCCCCGCGGTCTCCTGCTGGAAGGCCGCCACCGCCGCCGGATCGGTCCCTTCGGCGAGCGTCGGAACCGGTTTCACCCGGAATCGCTGGGGTTCGCCGAGGTTCCGCGCCCCCTCCGCGGTCACCGCAACGAGGCGCGCTTCGTACTCACCGGGGGCCATGAGCGGCCCCTGCGGCGGGGTGGCCCACGGCGGGGTGAATCCGGGCTCGGTCAGGTTCACCGGAGCCGGAGCCGGCCCCCGAAGGTCCCAGCTCACCCGGTGGACACCCTTTTTCGCCGGGCCCGCGACCCGACGGACGACCCGGCCGGCATCGTCCCGGATTTCGACGAGGATCTTCGGCGGGGCTTCGAGGCCTTCCACCCGCAGCGTCTCGAAGCCGGGGAAGGGGATGTCCTCCCCCGCCTCCCGCGCTTGCTTCTCCCCGGCGCGCCGCGCCTCGCGGGCGGTCGGAAAATCCTCCGGCAGCCGGTAGGTCAGAACCGCCCCGAAAGGCGGGTTCTTCGCCACATAGGCGGTGCTGCCCTGCGTGGGTCGCCCCGGAGCCTGCGCGGGAACCGAAGGCACGTACCACCAGGCATCGCGGAGCGGAAAAAGCGTCGGCTCGCCCGATTCGACCGCCGCCGCCATGCCGCGGAGCGGGGCGTAGTCGTCGAGGATGTAGAAGCCTCTTCCGAAGGTCGCCCCCACCAGGTCGTCGTCGCGGCGCTGGAGCTTCAGATCGCGGAAGGCGATGGTGGGAGAGCCCTTGAGCGGAACCCAGTTGACGCCGCGATTCCCACTGACCCGGAGGCCGAACTCGGTGGCGAGGAAGAGGAGGTCCGGATCCTCGTGGTCCTGCTGGATGGCCCACAGGATCGTCCCCTCGGGCAGATCGCCAGCGAGCGAGCGCCAGCTTTGCCCCAGATCGCGGCTCTCGAAGAGATACGGCCGGAAGTCGCCCATCTTGTGGTTGTCGGCCACGACGAAGAGCGTTTCCGCCTCGTGGACCGAAAACTCCACGTCGTTCACGAAAGAAAGCGCCGGGAGTCCGGGAAGATCGGCCGCCCGGTCCCAGCTCGCGCCGCCGTCGCCGCTCACGTGAACGAGCCCGTCGTCGCTCCCGGTGACGAGCGTGCCGGTGCGCACCGGCGACTCGCTGATCGCAGTGAGGGTGGCGTAGCGCGACATCGCCCCGGTATCGTGGAGGGCATCCACGCTCCAGATCCGGTCGTAGAACGGAAGCTCGTACCGGTTGCGGCCGGTCGTCAGGTCGGGACTCGCGGCGGTCCAGGAAGCTCCCCGGTCATCGCTCCGCCAGACCCGCTGCGAGCCGAACCACACCCGGTCCGGATCGTGGGGGCTGAGCAGCAGCGGGGCATCCCAGTTCCACCGCTCGGGGGGCTCGCCGGGGGCGGGAAGCGGCTGGATGTGGAGGACTTCCTGGCTCCGCCGGTGAACCCGCTGGAGGTTTCCCTGCTGGGTCATCAGGTAGAGCAGGTCGGGGTCGCGGGGGTCCATCGCCACGCCGTAACCGTCCGCCCCGAGCGGGACATACCAGTCCCGGTTGCGGACCCCTTCGATGTTCTGGGTGCGCGAAGGCCCATGCAGCGTCCCGAGATCCTGCGCGCCGCCGAGGATGTCGTAGAAGGGCTCGCGGTTGCTCAGCGCCACCTTGTAGAACTGCGAGATCGGCATGTTGGGGAAGTGGCGCCACGTCGCTCCGCCATCGAAGGTCTCGTAGAGACCGGCATCGCTGCCCGCCAGCATGTGGAGCGAGTCGTCCGGGTCGATCCAGAGCGCATGGTTGTCGCTGTGCTTTTCGCGCCCGTTCCCGAGAACCGAAAATGTCTGTCCTCCGTCGCGGGTCACGTGGAAAAACACATCCATCTGGATCACCGTGTCCCGGTCGTTCGGGTCGGCTTCGATCTCCTGGTAGTAGTGCGGCCCGGTCCCTCCCGAGATGTAGGAGCTCCGCTTCTTCCAGCTTTCGCCGCGATCCTCCGACCGGTAGAACCCGCGCCCCTCGGCATCCGCCTCGATGGTGGCGAACACGAGTTCCGGTGCCGCCGGGGTCACCGCGAGGCCGATCTTGCCGAGATCGCCTTCGGGAAAGCCGCGGCGGATCTTCCGGAAACTCGCGCCGCCGTCGGTGGACTTGTGGATCCCGGAACCCGGCCCGCCGGCGAGGAACGACCAGACGTGCCGGCGGCGCTGGTAGGAAGCCGCATAGACGATGTCCGGGTTCCCGGGTGCGAATTCGAGGTCGGTCGCCCCGGTGTCGGGGCCGAGGTCGAGAGTCCGGGTCCAGCTCGCGCCTCCGTCCTCGCTGAGGAAGACCCCGCGGTCGCCGCCGCCGCTCCAGAGCGGCCCCTCCGCCGCCACGAGCACCCGGTCGCCGTCCCGCGGGTCCACCAGGATCTTCCCGATGTGTTCGGATCGTTCGAGCCCCATCCGCTCCCACGAGCCGCCCCCGTCCCGACTCCGATAGATGCCGTCGCCCCAGCCCACGTGCCGGCCGCTCACGTTTTCGCCGGTCCCCACCCAGACGGTCTCCGGGTTTCGGGGATCGAGCGCGACCGTCCCGATCGAGTACGAGGCCTCGGAATCGAAAATCGGAGTCCAGGTCGTCCCGGCGTTCTCTGTCTTCCAGAGTCCCCCGGAGCCGACCGCGACATACCAGGTGGAGCGTTTTTCCGGGTGGACCGCGATGTCGGCGATCCGGCCGCCCATGAGTGCCGGCCCCACCTCGCGGAGCCGGAGGCCCGAGATCGCCTCGGCGACTTCGGTCTGGGCGGCCGCCGGAGCTGCCGCCAGCAGCAGGAGGAAAGAGAGGAGAGGGTTTCGGGACATGGCCTCATCCTATCCGCCGAAGCCGTAGAATCTCCGCTCTCCGGAGGGGGAATTCCCATGCGTACCCACCTGTTGATCGCCTTTTTCGCTTCGTTCGCGCTTTCCTGCGGCCCCGCCGACATGGAGGTCGAAATGGAGATGGAGGCCGAAGTCCAGATATCGAGGAACGACGACTTCCCGAACCCGTATTCGGCTGAAGCGATGTGGGGCAACCTGCCCGACGGGCGGACCTGGGGCGCGATCAGCGCGGTCTATCCGTCAGCCGACGGCAACATCTGGACCGCGGAGCGCTGCGGCACGAACTGGTGTGGAGATCAGCCGGACGTGGACCCGATCGTCCTCTTCAGCCCGGACGGCGAGCCGATCCGCAGCTTCGGAGCCGGGGTCATCGCGTGGCCGCACGGGATGTTCGTGGATCACGAGGGGAACCTCTGGATCGCCGATGCGACGGGCTTCGTCGAGCCGGAGGAAGTTCCCGAAGGCCTCGGCCACCAGGTGGTCAAGTTCAGCCCGGAGGGCGAGGTGCTGATGGTGCTCGGCGAACCCGGTGTCGCGGGTGAGGGCGAGGGCCAGTTCCGGATGCCGTCCGATGTGCTGGTCGCTCCGGACGGGACCATCTTCGTCGCCGACGGCCACAACTCGAGCGGCAACAATCGGATCCAGAAGTTCTCGGCCGACGGCGCGTTCCTCGCGAGCTTCGGCGAGACGGGAACCGGCCCCGGCCAGTTCCGCGATCCGCACGCGCTCGCGATGGATTCCATGGGCCGCCTCTTCGTCGGCGACCGGGGCAACAACCGGATCCAGATCCTCGACCAGGACGGCAACTTCATCGAGGAGTGGCTCCAGTTCGGCCGGCCGAGCGGGGTTTTCATCGATTCCGAGGACCGGATCTACGTGGCCGATTCCGAGTCCACCTCGGAAGCGAACCCCGGTTTCGGCCGCGGCATCCGCATCGGGAGCGCCCGCGACGGCAGCATCCAGTACTACCTGCCGGATGATGTTTCGGATCTCGAACCGGGTGCCGAGCCGGTGACCAGCGGCCCCGAAGGCATCGCGGTGGATGCCGAGGGCGGGGTCTATGGCGGCGAGGTCCGCCAGAGGATGGTCCGCAAGTTCTCGCCGATGGAGTAGGGCTTGTTCGAAACGAAGGAGCAGATCCTCGACCAGCTCCGCGCCGGTGAAGACAGCCGGGCGGAGTGCAAGGAGATTCGCTTCGGCAAGAGCGGTGTTCTGTCACCGAACACCGAGAGTTTCGCTGCCGGGATGGTGGCGTTCGCCAACGTTGAGGGTGGCGCGCTATTCCTCGGTATCAAGGACTCTGGCGAAGCAGCGGGAATCCCGGCAGAGAAGACGGGTGTCGTCGAGAGGTGGGTCATCGATGTGGCGACGAACAACTGCGATCCTCCCATCCGTCCGGGCGCACGCAGTGTCTGTCTTCCCGTAGCGGGGGGCGATGTCCGGCCTATCCTCATCGTCACGATTCCTCGGGGTGTCTTCGTTCATCAGACTTCGGCAGGCGCGTACTACGCCAGGGTCGGATCGACGAAGCAACGACTCACGTCCCCCGAGCTTGCGCGTCTTTTTCAGGAGCGTGGCCGAGGATTCGTCTTCGACGAGCAGCCGGTCTTCGCCGCCGACGTGAACGAACTGGATTGGAAACGCCTCGAGACTTTTTTTGGCCGCACGCCGAAAATTCCCTGGCTCGACCTGTTCCGCAACACCCGGGTGACCACTAGCAGGCTGTGGATAAACTGGCGTGAGCACCGAGACGGGTGAGGCGCCCGGCTGACAAGGCGCGTGAGTGAGCAATAGCAGCGCTATTTCGAGCGAATCGCAACGAAGAGCGAGCCTCCAGGCGAGCGTTCAGACGGGATGCATCGCTCGTCGAATGCCGCGTTAGTTTTTCCACAGCCTGCTAGCGACGATCAGGGGCAGGAGCGGCCGTCGGTGGCCGGCCTGCTCGCCTTCGGGCGCGACCACACCGAGCACTTGCGGAGCGCCTGGATCGAAGCCGCCTGTTTCCATGGAACCCGGCTCTCATCCGACGATCTGGTCCACGAGGACCGGATTCGCCTCACCGCGCCGGACCAGATCGACGCGGCGGTCGCTTTCGCGATGCGCTTCGCCGGGAGCGATTCGTACGATATGGATGTCGTGGAGGAGGCAGTCGTCAACGCCGTCGCCCATCGGGACTATTCGCTCGACGGGGCCAAGATCCGGTTCTTCCTGTTCGCCGACCGTCTGGAGCTGATGAGCCCCGGCAAGCTCCCCAACACGATGACCTTGAACGAGATGCCCTACCGCGTCTTCGCCCGCAACCAGCTTCTGGTGAGCTTTCTCTCGCGGATCCACAGCAAGCGCACCGGCAAGGCCTTTCTCGAATCCCGGGGAGAGGGAGTCCGCCGGATCCTCGAAGGCGGCGAAGCCCATTCCGGCCGCCGCCCGGAGTACGAACTCTTCGGCGAGGAGCTCCGCCTGACGATCTGGGCCCGCCCCGGCTGACCGCGGCGCAACCCCCGGGCGGTCTCTCTTTGGCATGATGGAACCGGCGATCCCGCCTCGGGACGAAGTACTGCGTGGATGGTGCCATCGAGGCAGAAGGAGGAGACACGATGCTTGAAGAACACGACCGGATCGTCCTTACAGGCGACCTTGCCGTCGCCGGCCGGCGGGCAGGTGATGTCGGCACAATTGTTCATGTTTATCGGGACGGCGAAGCCTTCGAGGTGGAGTTTTTTGCTCTCGATGGCAAGACGGCAGCCATCGCGACGGCACCCGCTGCCAAGGTGCGTCCCGTGACAGCAACCGATCTGACTCACGCACGGGTGCTGGAGGACGCAGAAAAGCGCTGACCAGCATCAGATCGACTGTTGCCGGGGTTTCGATCCAGGCCGGAGGGAGCGGAGAGATCGGGGCGTGATCGGCGGATCGGGAATTGAGCTTCTCAGATGGGCAACGCCGGCCGCGGGTTGCGACGGGTTCCTGTCCGACCCGTCCTCGCGGGGCTCGCAGGCGATACCATCGGCCGCGATGAGCAAGAACACGCAGACCCGCAGTCGGCGGGAGTTCGTCAAGTCCGTCGCCGCTGGTTCGGCCGCCTCCGCTGTTGCGGCGCTTCCGTCGCGGTCGTCGGGTGCCCGCCGGACGACGATGGCCCGCCGCGCTTCCGGCCAGATTGCGCCGTCCGATCGTCTCGGGCTCGCGGTGATCGGGGCTGGCGGGATGGGCATGGCGGATACGGACACCGCGCTCCGGGTTCCGGGTGTGGAACTGGTTGCCGCCTGCGACATCTTCGACGGCCGTCTCGAAGCGGTTCGCGCCCGCCACGGCGACATCTTCACCACCCGCGACCATCGGGAGCTCCTCGCCCGCGAGGAAGTGGACGCGGTCATCGTCGGCACTCCCGACCACTGGCACCAGCCGATCTCGGTGGATGCGCTCCGGGCCGGGAAGGCGGTCTATTGCGAAAAGCCCATGGTCCACCGGATCGCCGAGGGCGAAGAGCTGATCCGGGCGCAGCAGGAAACCGGGCAGGTCTTCATGGTGGGCAGCCAGGGGATGAGTTCGCTCGGCAACGAGAAGGCGAAGGAGCTCTACGAGGCAGGTGCCATCGGAGAGCTCAACTACGCCGAGGGTTTCTGGGCGCGGAACGACCCGCTCGGGGCCTGGCAGTATCCGATTCCCGAAGGTGCTTCCGAAGCGAGCGTGGACTGGAAGCGTTTTCTCGGCCCGGCACCCGGGATTCCCTATGACCCGCTCCGGGTTTTTCGCTGGCGCAACTACCGCGACTACGGCACCGGGGTCGCCGGCGATCTCTTCGTCCACCTCTTTTCGAGCCTCCACTTCGTCGTGAACTCCCGCGGCCCCGAACGCATCCAGGCGGCGGGCGGGCTCCGCTACTGGAAGGACGGTCGCGAAGTGCCGGACGTGCTCCTCGGGATGTTCGACTACCCGGAGACCGAAGCGCACCCGGCCTTCAACCTGTCGCTTCGGGTCAATTTCGTGGACGGAACCTCGGGCAGCACCTTCCTGCGGCTGGTCGGGAGCGAGGGCGCGATGGATGTCACCTGGACCGAGGTCGTGCTGAGGAAGAACATCCCGGCCGACCCGATGGATGCCTTCCTCCAGGAGAAGATGGCCGACGCTGCGGCATCCGGAGAGATGCCCGAGCGGGTCGGGATGCGGCCGCCGGTCGAGCTCCGCTACGAGGCCGAGACCGGCTACCGCGGTGCCCACCTCGACCACTTCGCGAACTTCTTCGCGGCGGTCCGGGGTGGCCCGCCGGTCCTCGAGGACGCGGTGTTCGGTCTCCGCGCCGCCGCCCCGGCGCTCGCGTGCAACCTCGCCCACTTCCGGGACCGGATCGTCCGCTGGGATCCGGAATCCATGAGGCTCGCGTGATGCGGATCCTGTTGTTTGCCCCGTCATTTGCCCTGTTCCTTGGGGCCTGTGGCGGAACTCCCGAGTCAGTCGTCGTTCACAACACCCTGACCGAGGCCGAACGCGCCGCCGGTTGGCAGCTTCTCTTCGACGGGGAGACGACCGAGGGCTGGCGCGGCTACAACCGCGAGGCGTTCCCGGACAGCGGCTGGGCGGCGCAGGACGGCATGCTGGTCGTCGGGGCCACCGCTACCGATCCCGATGTCCCGGTGGGCGGAGATATCGTCACTACCGAATCCTTCGCCGACTTCGACCTCCGGTTCGAGTTCCGCCTCTCCGAGGTCGCGAACAGCGGCGTGTTCTATCGGGTGATCGAGGAGGAGGGGGCCGAAATCTGGTGGAATGCCCCGGAGTACCAGGTACTCGACGACGATGCCTATGTCGAGATGGGAACGATGGACATGCATACCCACCTCACCGGCGACAACTACGACCTCCACGCTTCCGAAGAGAAGATGCTGAAGGGGCCCGGCGAGTGGAACGAGGCCCGCATCCGCATCCTGAACGGGGTGGTGGAGCACTGGCTGAACGGCGCGAAGACGGTGGAGTACGAACTCGGATCGCCGGACTGGGAGGAGCGGGTCGCCCGGAGCAAGTTCGCGCCCCACCCTCGCTACGGGCGCGCCGAATCCGGCCCCATCGGTCTCCAGGATCACGGCCGCAACGTCTGGTACCGCAACCTGAAGATCCTGCCGCTCGAACCGGAGTCCCTCTTCAACGGAGAGAACCTCGATGGCTGGGTCACCCACGGGACCGAGCGCTGGTATGTCGAGAACGGAGAGCTGATCTGCGAGAGCGGCCCCGATGCCGCCTACGGGTATCTCTCGACCGAAAGGACGTTCCGCGATTTCGACCTGAGCGTGGATTTCTTCCAGGAGGCCGACGGCAACAGCGGAATCTTCTTCCGTTCGAGCGTCGAGGGGACGGTGGTGAGCGGCTGGCAGGCCGAGGTGGCGCCGCCCCGGTTCTTCACCGGCGGAATCTACGAGTCCTATGGCCGCGGCTGGCTCGCGCAACCGGACCCGGCCCTCGATGCGTTCCTTCGGATGGGCGACTGGAACACCATGCGGGTCCGCGCGGTGGGCGGCCGGGTGACCACCTGGCTCAACGGAACCCGCATGGTGGAACTCGAGGACGAGGGGATCGGCGCAGGCGACGGATCGATCGCGCTCCAGATCCACGAAGGAGGCGGGATCCGGGTCCGCTGGCGAAACCTCCAGATCGTGGATCTCGATCCTTAGCTCAATCGAGAACCGGCGGCTCGCGGACGAGATCGCGCGGCGGTGCTTCCAAATCCACTCCTCCAAGCGGCGCGATGCGGGCGCCAGGTCTCGAGGCAGGGGTGGGTGCCTGATTGCCTGACAGCGTCTTGACATTCCTTGTTGTTGGTGTTACGAGAGAGGAGACAGGGACGGGAGGAGGACGCGATGCTCTCTTGGCTACCTGGATCACTTTGGCGCTTGGGCGCTGTGCTTGTGATCGGAACCCTGGGTTGGACTGCGTGCGGCAACGACACTCCCTCAGGCGGTGTCTAGATGGCTTTTGCGGGCCTGGACCCTACTGCATATAGAGGGAATCGCCACGATCTTGATGAAAATCAACTCGGATTGTCACTTGAGAAGTAACCTCGGCGAGCTCTACGCCCTTTGGGAGCATGAGTTTCATGCTTGATGGGCTCGCTTCCGCCATGAATTCGCTTGTGGATTTCGTCTTTCCAAACAACTCTGAAAATACCGTCATAGTCGCTTTGGGCATGATCGTCATCGGATGGTTGATGAGGAATGCGAAAGCACTCGTCGAACTGCGAAGTTCGAGATCCCGTTCCTCCCGAGGCGGCAGAGGGGGCGTCACGGAAAGTGCTTGAAGCATTCGTCTCCATCAAGGACTGGCTTTACGACTTCTTCATCGGAGACAATTTCGATCCCTTTTTTGGCTTCGCGGGAATTGTTGGAGTGATCATCACGGCTTGGTTGACCAGAGAAGCAAGACCGATTCCGACTCTTCGAATTTTCGGATCCAACCCGGCCCTGGATTCTGGCAAGGAAGAAACGGTCCATCGCTCCCGTTCTAGACCGGGGGCGGGAAGGCGAGGTGGACGAAGATCAGCGAGAGGATGATCGCGAGCGAGAGCGCCGCGTGCTTCGCCGAGCGCTCTCCCGTCGCACGCAACAAGGCCGCCCGCAAGCGGACCCCTGACGATCTCCCGGCTCACGACTTCCGCTCCCTGCTCGCCGAACCCGGAACCTTCACCGCCAACTGGATGCGGCTCGCCGGTGCCCAGGAATCCTTCATCCTCCACCCCACCCCTACCAGGCTGTGGAAAAACTAACGCGGCATTCGACGAGCGATGCATCCCGTCTGAACGCTCGCTCTTCGTTGCGATTCGCTCGAAATAGCGCTGCTATTGCTCACTCACGCGCCTTGTCAGCCGGGCACCTCACCCGTCTCGGTGCTCACGCCAGTTTATCCACAGCCTGCTACCGCCGTCCAGGACTACACCTTCGAAGCCCTCGCCATCAATCAACGCCTGTAGCCAGAAAACACAACCCCGAATCCCGTGTACCCCCTCTCTCCCAAGGAATTACGCAATCACCGCCCCGAAACTTCGACTTGGCGGCGGATCGCGAATCGTTCCGCCCGGCTACACTCCGGCGCGTTCGCCTCCCCCCATGCGAGTCGCAGTCCTCGGTGCCGGCCAGATGGGCGGGCATCTCCTCCGCCAGTTGAGCCGGCTTCCGGACCAGCCGGATGTCACGCTCATCGAGAAGGATCCGGAGACCGCCCAGCATCTCGGTCGCAAGTTCGACATCAGCGTCGTCGAGGCGGATGCCTCGATCGCTGCGGTGCTCGAAAGCCACGCCCGCGAGGCCGACGTGCTGTTCGCGCTGACCAACGACGACTCCGCCAACATCGTCGCCGCGCTCACCGCCGTCCATCCGGCGATCGGGGTAGAGCGGGCAGTCGCACGGATCAGCGACCCGCGCCACGCGGAGGGGCCGCTGTTGCGCGATGCGGAGGGCATCGAAACCATCCTGCCGGAGGCGCTCATCGCCGAAGAGATCCTCGGACTCATCCGCTTTCCGGGGACGCGCTCGGTCCGTTCGCTCGGCGAGGGAGGCCTAGTGCTTCTGCGCGCCGCACCCGCCCGCGAATCGGTCTTCGGGAGGCCGCTCGCCGAAATCGACACGGCGCCACGCGGCTGGGTCCTCACCGGAATCCTTCGCCAGCGGGGGAATTCGGGCGAAGCCGACCTCATCATCCCACGCGGCTCGACGAAGCTGCGCGAGGGCGACGAGATCTTCGCGGTGGGGCCGGAAGCCGAGGCCGGCAACTTCCTGCGGGCTATCGGGATCCGCCACGACCCGGTGCGCCGGGTGATCATCGCCGGGTATGGTCAGGTGGGTGCCCAGATTCTCGAACGGCTGCCGACGAGCGCCGACGTGACGGTGATCCGCCGCGCCGCTGCCATCGGCGAGGTGCCCGGCCACCCGGTCATCATCCGGGGAGACGCCACCGACGAGGACATCCTCCGGGAGGCCGGTGCCGGGGAGGCCGACTGCTTCATCGCCGCCACCGATGCCGACGAAGTGAACTTCATGGCCGCCTGGCTCGCCAAGAAGGCCGGTGCCCGCGAAACCATCGCGCTCCACAACCGGGTGGTCTTCGGGGCGCCGATGCGCCTTTCGGGAGTGGATTATCCGATCTGCCCGGCCAGCGTGGTGGTCGGCGCGCTGCTCAAGCCGCTCCACTCGCGGGCCATGGTCCGGCTCGACTGGATCGAGGGCGGTGGGGAGATCGTGGAGATCGAGGTGGCGGAGGGGAGCCCGGCTACCCGCCTGCCGCTCCGCGATCTCGAAGCGCCCCGCGACTCGATCGTCGGCGAGGTGGTGCGTCCGGGGGTCGGAACCTTCGTGCCCGACGGGGCCACCCGGTTCGAAGCCGGTGACATCGCGCTCATCTTCTTCGCGATTCCGGATTCTCCGGGGCTCGAGGGGCCGGAAGCGATCATCAGCGAACTCGAGCGGCTTTTCGCTGGCGCCTCCTGAGCCGTGCGGATCGGCGAGATCGGCGCGCTGCTGGGCCGGCTGGCCGGGGCGCTGGGGCTCGCCATGCTGCCGCCGCTCGGCGTGGCCCTCTGGCTCGGCGAGTCGGCGTGGCCGGCCTTCGCCTTCTCTTCTTTGAGTCTGCTGTTCGTCGGCGGGCTGAGCTGGCGCGCTTCGCTCGACACGGCCGGGACCGAGGTGCAGCGCCAGGGCATCGCGGCGTTTCGCTTCGTGGTGGCCGCGTGGTGCCTCGCCACCCTGGCCGGCGCGCTGCCCTATCTGCTCCACTTCGGCCCCGCCTTCGCCGTGAATGCGATCTTCGAGTCGGCCTCCGGCTTTTCCACCACCGGGGCCAGCATCTTTCCCGAAGTGGAGTCGCTGCCGCGCTCGATCCTGCTCTGGCGCGCCCTGACCCAGTGGCTCGGGGGGCTCGGCATCGTCATCCTGTTCGTCTGGATCCTCGGTGCCCGGCAATGGGGAGTGGATGTGCTCTCCGCCGAGGCTCCCGGCCCCACGCCGGAAAAGACCGAGCCGAGGCTCTCCGAGACCGCCCGCGACATCGTGATGGTCGGGTCTGCGCTGACCGTCACGCTCGCCGTCATCCTGGTCGGGCTCGGGCTCTCCCCCTTCGATGCCATCTGCCACGCGCTCGCTACCCTGGCCACCGGCGGGTTTTCCACCCGAAACGCCAGCCTCGCGGCCTTTTCTCCGGCGGTGCAGTGGACGGTCGGAGTTTTCATGGTCCTCGGCGGTGTCCGTTTCGCCATCCACATCTATGGAGTGCGCCGCCTCTGGAGCCGCGCCCGGAGTCTTTGGTGGCGGTTGCTCGACCGAAAGCGTCGTCCGGTCCCGGCGAGTCCGCTCGCGAGTTACCTCACGGATCCGGAGCTCCGGCTCTACGCCGGAATCCTCGCGGCCGCAACCGGCATCCTCGCGGTGCTGCGGCTCGGGGCCGGAGCGGAATTCGGGGATGCGCTTCGCGACGGCTTCTTCCAGACCGCCTCCGTCGTCACCACCACCGGCTTCGTCACCGCCGACTTCAACCAGTGGTCGGACACCGCCCGCATCCTGTTGCTGTTGCTGATGTTCGTTGGCGGCTGCGCCGGGTCCACCGCCGGCTCGATCAAGATCATGCGCTGGGTCATCGTCCTGAAGATGACTCCGGTGAGCCTCCGGGTTCTGAATCAGCCCCACGCCGAGCTCGGAGTCCGGGTGGGGCGCCAGTCGGCACCGCTCGCCATCAGCAGCACGATGGCGTCTTTCGTCCTCCTGTTCACCGGGGTCGCGGTGGTTTCCGGGCTCATCCTGATCGCGATGGGGCTCGACCCGATGACCGCGTTCAGTGCGGCAGTGGCTTCGGTCTCCAATGTGGGGCCGGGTCTCGGCGAAGTGGGACCCGCTTCCAACTACTCTTCGGTGCCGGCGGGGGGCAAGCTGCTGCTCGCGGCGCTGATGGTGGCGGGCCGGCTCGAGATCACGACCGTCGCGGTGCTCTTTCTCGCTCCCCTGCGGGCGCTCGCTCTCCGTCTCCGGTAACCGGAAGGCCTCCTACAATCCGCGTCCATGTCGAAGGCTCCCGAGATCGAAAGCCTGCTCCACGAGCAGCGCAAGTACCCCCCGCCCGCGGAATTCCGCGCCGCCGCGAACGTTTCGGACGCGTCCCTCTATGACGAAGCCGCGCGCGATCCGGAAAGGTTCTGGGAACGACACGCGGAAGAGCTTCAGTGGAGCCGCCGGTGGGACCGGGTTCTCGACGGGAAAGCGCCGCACACCCGCTGGTTCGTCGGCGGGAAACTGAACGCGAGCGTGAACTGCCTCGATCGCCACATCGAGGCCGGGAACGGCGACCGGACCGCTCTCCTCTTCGAGGGCGAGCCGGGAGACCGGCGCGCGGTGAGCTACCGGGAGCTCCACCACGAGGTCTGCCGGTTCGCGAATGCGCTGCGCGGACTCGGAGTCAGAAAGGGCGACCGGGTTGCGATCTATCTCCCGATGATCCCCGAGCTTCCGGTCGCGATGCTCGCCTGTGCCCGCATCGGAGCACCGCACAGCGTGGTGTTCGCGGGTTTTTCGGCCCAGTCGCTCCGCGACCGGATCAACGATGCCGAGGCGCGGGTGCTCGTGACCGCCGACGGCGGATATCGGCGGGGGAAGGTGATTCCGCTCAAGGCGCTCGCCGACGAAGCTCTCGAAGACACTCCGAGCATCACTGCTTCGGTGGTGGTTCGCCGGACCGGCGAGGTCGTTCCGATGCAGGCGGGGCGCGACCACCTCTATTCCGAGCTGGTGGCGGAGGCTTCCGCCGAAGCCGGGCCCGAAGAGATGGATGCCGAGGACATCCTCTACATCCTCTACACCTCGGGGACCACCGGGAAGCCGAAGGGCATCGTGCACACGACCGGCGGCTATCTCGCCGGAGTCACCGCCACCGCCCGCGCGGTCTTCGACATGAAGCCGGAAAGCGATATCTGGTGGGCGGCCGCCGACATCGGCTGGGTGACCGGACACTCCTACATCGTCTATGGCCCGATGGCGCTCGGCATGACCCAGGTGCTCTACGAGGGCGCGATCGACTGGCCGGACCGGGCGCGGCTCTGGTCGCTCGTCGAGCGGTACCGGGTCACCCTTTTCTACACGGCACCAACCGCCATCCGCGCCTTCATGAAGTGGGGGCGCGAGCACCCGGCGGGCCACGACCTCTCTTCGCTGCGGCTGCTCGGCACGGTGGGCGAGCCGATCAACCCGGAAGCCTGGGTCTGGTACCACCGGGAGATCGGCGGCGGTCGCTGTCCGGTGGTGGACACCTGGTGGCAGACCGAGACCGGGATGGTGATGTGCGCTCCGCTCCCGGGAATCACCGAGCTGAAACCCGGCTCCGCGACCCGCGCGTTTCCCGGAATCGCCCTCGAGGTCCGGACCCGCGAGGGAGAGCCGGTCCCGGTGGGTGGCGGCCTGCTCGCCATCACCCGCCCCTGGCCCGCCATGCTGCGCGGCATCTGGGGCGACGAGCAGCGCTTCCGCGAGACCTACTGGAGCCGCTGGGAAGAGGGGGTCTATTTCCCGGCGGACGGCGCGCGGCGCGACGCGGACGGCGATTTCTGGGTTCTCGGCCGGGTGGACGACGTGTTGAACGTCTCCGGACACCGCATCGGCACCATGGAGGTCGAAAGCGCGCTCGTCGAGCACCCCGCGGTGGCCGAGGCGGCGGTGGTCGGCCGGCCGCACGATCTCAAGGGGGAGTGCGTCGTGGCCTATGTGGTGCTTCGGGAAGGGACTCCGCAGAGCGAAGCGCTCGTCCCCGAGTTGAAGCAGCATGTCGGCCGGGTGATCGGAGCGATTGCCCGTCCGGACGACATCTTTTTCGCGGCGGATGTCCCGAAAACCCGTTCGGGAAAGATCATGCGCCGCCTGCTCCGCGACATTGCCGCGGGGAAAGCCATCGGAGACACCACCACCCTCGCCGATCCGGGCGTGGTGGAAAAGCTCCGCGAGGAATACGGCGATGAAGACTGACCTCCTCCGCCCTCCGGTCACTCCGTCCCCCGGGCCGCCCCGGGTGGTTTCGGAACGCCTGTCGCCCGACGGAGCGCTCTACGCCTTCCTGCTCGACGACAGCATGGACCTTTGCGGCCCCGGCAGCGGCTGGCAGGCCGAATTCCTGCGCGGGGCAGGGGCGATTTATGAGGGAACCAAGGCCCGGCAACCTTTCGCCCGCCCCGGCGAGGGGAACGAGCCGATGGCCGCCGCCTTCCACGGCAGGAGTCTCGCCGGCCGCACGGAAGCCGAGCGCTGCCGGATCCTCGCCGCCCGGGCGCTGGGCTGGGCCCGCGACTTCGGCTTTTCCGAGGTCGTCTTCGTGCTCGGCGGCCCGAACGGGCCGGAACGGGCTCCGGCGGTCGCCGAGGGAGCGGTCCTCGCTTCCTACGAGTTCCGGCGCTATCTATCGGATCCGGCCGAGCAGCCGGCGAGCGTTCTCCTCGTGGAAGAGGAGGCTGCGCCGGAGGTGGCCGCTGCTGCCGCGCTCGCCGCCGAAGTGAACCGGGCGCGCGATCTCATCAACGAACCCGCCGAGGCGCTGACCCCGGAAGGACTCGCCGCCGAAGCCCGCGCCATCGCCGAAGAGCACGGCCTCGAGGTCGAGATCCTCGACGAGGCGGCGCTCCGCGAGCAGGGGTATCCGGGGCTGATCTCGGTGGGGCAGGGGAGCCCGCGGCCGCCGCGGCTGATCGTTCTCCGCCACCGGCCGGAGAACGCGAATCCCGAACGCCACCTCGCGCTCGTCGGCAAGGGCATCACCTTCGACACCGGCGGGGTCTCGCTCAAGCCGGCGAGCGGCATGTGGACCATGAAGGGGGACATGTCAGGCTCGGCGGCGGTGCTTCGCGCCATGTCGGCGGTCGCGGCGGCCGGAGTTCCGGGAACGGTCACCGCGATCGTGGCGGCCGCCGAGAACTACCCCGGCCCGGAAGCCACCCGTCCGGGAGACATCTTCGTGGCGAGAAACGGCAAGTCGGTCATGGTGGATAACACCGATGCCGAAGGGCGGCTCGTTCTCTCCGACGCGCTGGCACGGGCCGGCGAGGAGGGCGCGACCCACATCGTGGATGTTGCGACGCTCACCGGGTCGGCGGTCCGGGCGCTCGGGACTTCGGTCGCCGCGGTCATGGGCAACGATCCGGAATGGGTGCGCGCCGTCATCGAGGCCGGCGAGCCGCACGGCGAGGCGTTCTGGGAGCTGCCGCTCGTCGAGGAGTACGTGGAGCAGCTCCGCTGTGACTCGGCGGACCTCAAGAACATCGGCGGGATCAACGCCGGAGCGATCACCGCGGGGCTTTTCCTGCGCGAGTTCGTCCCCGATGGCGCGACCTGGGCGCACCTCGACATCGCCGGCCCGTTCCTCGTCGAAAAGCCGTGGAAGTACTACCCGAAGGGCGCGACCGGCTTCGGGGTACGCACGCTCTACGAGCTGGCAACCCGCTTCGCCGCTGGCTGATTGGCGGATGTGCGCCGGTAAAATGTCCATGACGAAATCCATTCTTGAGCGATGGGACATCACCGTCGAAGAACTGACGGAGGTAGTTGATCAAAATCCGAGTCTTCGCGGCATGATCTTGGGGTACATGGCAGAGCTGAAATTGGAGAAGCTATGGCTTTCCGGTGACCAGATCACGGACCTCGTCAAGTACGATGACCATGACCGCAAAAGGAAGGGAGATCGAGTAATCCGATACAAAGGACATGAATTCATCTTCGAATCAAAATCCCTACAGACGGCCATGAACAAGAAAACCAATGATGGCTGGGTCGGAAAAGCTCAAGTTGACGCGAGCGACAGGCGCAGTGTTGAATTTCCAGATGGAAGCAACCTTATGACTACATGTCTGTTGCGAGGAGATTTCGACATTCTTGCGGTCAACGTTTTTTCATTCGAGAACGCTTGGAGATTTGCGTTCGCTAAAAACACAGACCTTCCGACATCAACGTACCGTAAATACACGGATTACCAGCGCCAGCACCTCTTGGCTACATTGGTAGAAGTTCACTGGCCGCCGAAGCCGCCTTTCTATGCAGAGCCGTTCACACTTATGAACGATATCATTCAGAATCGAACTTGAGATGCTCGCTTGCCTCTCGGAATCTTGATGAAGACGAGAAAATAGGAGTGATTTTTGCGTGCGTGAATTTGTTTTAGCATTCGACTCATGCCTGGTCGGTTAGGGCGAACTACAATGAAAAGATCTTTGCAAACAAATCCAGCGTCTGCATATGCATTAATGATCTCGACGTGAGTCAGATTGTTTTTGTTGGCGCTCACTTCGTCTTGGCACTTCACAACAAATACTCCCTTTTCTCTTAGAACACGGTGCGCTTCTTTTCCGCCCGCGACATAGAGATCTACCACGGCGGCATGCCATTTCCCACCACCTGTCGTCGGCGCTTCATGGCCGTGAGAGTAATGTTGCCGAAATGCCTGATGCGTACCGGCACCAGCTTTTGTAGTGCCTCCTGTTCTGAAAAAGCCTTCCATGTAAGGAGGATCGAACACGACGCAATCAAACGACTCGTCCTCGTACGGGAGATCGCGACAGTCAACGCCGTCCGAAATATCAGACGGATGAAAGTCATATTTCTCCGTTTGAATCTTTCGCCAGAACACCCCCTTGCCATACGTCACATCAGCGATACGTGCTCCCTCCTGAACATGTAGATCGAGAACCTTGGGGAAGATGTCGGCATTAGTTCCGACGTACGCGGAAAATACAAGGTTTGTAGTCGCGGTTCCGGCAGGTCGTTTTCGCCCCGATGGGGTGCGAGTCGTCACGACGCGCCCCAGGTTCAGTTTGGGCTGTGTAGAAGTCATGCCTTGTCCTTGACAAATTCGTCCTCAAGGATCGCTCGGATGGCATCAGCCATCTTGACACCACGCTGAGCGCAGCTCACCTTGATTGCTGAATGCAGATCCGCCGAGAGGTCAATCGTCAGTCGCTTCATTTTCGGGCTCCGAGCGGCCGGAAGCCGCTCCCTCCATGTGCGACGTGGGGCAGCATCAGTTCGCATGATTTGCGATTATACGACGAATTGCGGATTTGTGCCGGCCGATTTAGCCTGGACCTGCGAACCGGTCCGGGATGTCCCGGACCGGCAGCGCGGTGATCCGCTCATCGAGCCGGTAGCGCTCGGTACCGGGGTAAATCACCCACAGGTGTTCGAGATCGAGATCGCGGAGGGCGACATGCATCGAGCGGGTGGTGCCGGGAGCGTCGGAGCGCTTGACCTCGAAGCCGTGGCGCTTCCCCTCGTGGACGAGGAGGAGGTCGAGTTCGGCTCCCCCCTGGGTTCCCCAGAACCACGCGTTCCTCGGTTGGACCGCGGCGAGCACCATCTCGATCGCAAACCCCTCGAAGGAAGCGCCGACCTTGATGTGGCCGGACAGTGCTTCGGGGGACGGGATTTCGAGCAGGGCGTGGAGCAGGCCGCTGTCCCGGACGTAGATCTTCGGGGCCTTGATCTGGCGTTTCTTCAGGTTTTCGACCCAGGGCGGCAGGATGCGGACCACGAAAGCGCTGTGCAGCAGGTCCAGGTACGACCGTGCGGTGGCCCGTCCCGAGCCGAGCGCCCGAGCGAACTCGGCGGCGTTCCAGACCTGGCCGTGGCAGTGGGCGGCCATCGTCCAGAATCGGCGCAGGGTTTCGGGGGGAGTGCGGATCCCGAGCGCGGGAAGATCCCGTTCGAGGAAAGTGGAGACGAAGTCGTTTCGCCAGATCGAGGAGGCTTCGTGGTCGCCCGCGAGGTAGCTCCGGGGGAAGCCGCCCCGCTCCCAGAGCCGCCGCCAGTCTTCCACCTCCGAAAGGTCGAATCCGGCGAGGCGGACGAACCCCACCCGGCCGGCGAGCGTTTCCGAGACACCGCGGACGAGATCGGGGGATGCGCTTCCGAGCAGCAGGAACCGGGCTTTTCGTTCCGGGCGGTCGAGGACCACCCGTAGCACCTCGAAGAGCCGGGGTTCACGCTGGACCTCGTCGATCACGACCAGGCCGTCGAGCCTCGACAGTTCCTCTTCGGGAGCCGCGAGCCGCCGTCGGCCCACCGCGGATTCGAGATCGAAGAAAGTCGACTCGGGTTCGTTCTCGACGAAGGCGCGGGCGAGGGTGGTCTTGCCGCACTGGCGAGGGCCGAGAAGGGCGACCGCCGGATGCACTCCGAACGAGCGGCGAATCCGCTCCTCCCCGTGGATTCGGGAGATCATGTTCCATGTAAATCGTAACCATATTGTGACGATTTACAAGAAACTTAGTTACGGTCGTCGGTGCTCTCGAAGACCGGGCGCTCCCGTTCGCGGAACTCGCCCACCAGCATCCGCACGACCGAACCGTAGCTGCGGGTACCGCCGGGAACACGCATGGTTCGCAGGTAGGAGTCGTTCACCCGCCGCGCTGCGACCCGGACCAGTCCGCGATGCTGCGCCCAGAACCGGTTCAGGGCCTCCATGTCGTGGCGAGGGCCGGCTCCGAGTTCGGCGAGCGCATGGTCCCGGTCCTCCGGCGAGGTGGAGGCGATCAGGTGACGGGTCGCGTAGAAGGAGGCGGCGTAGTGGAGATAAGGGTGGACACCCGGTCGGGCGAGCGCCCGCCAGGCCGCGAAGCTGGCCTCGCCCTCGTGGGTGATGGCCCGCTGGTGTGCCTTCTCGTGCGCCGCGGTGAAGGCGATCGCGACATCCGGGGGGCCGGTGTTCACATGGGGCTCGCCGGTGAACGGAACGAAAATGCCGCTGATCCCGAGGCGTGACATCAGCGGAGAGAGCATCGCCGGTTTCACCGGGGCGGCGCGGGCACCTCGAGGATCGCCGGGGAGCCCGATGGCATCGTAGGCCTCGTCGATGAGCAGGCTCAGCTCCCGGTAGCCGAGCGGGTTCTCCGAGATCGCCCCTTCCGGGAGCCCGGCGCTTCGGTGGAGCCGGGTGGTCTCGGCGGCGGACCATTCGGCGAAGCGCGCGATCTCCTCCGGGGCGATGTCCCGGGTCGAAAGCCCGAGCCGCGGCTCGAGGCGGGGGCGGGCGTAGTTGAGACCCCAGACCACTACGAAGACCGCGTAAAGGGCCCCGGTGACCGAAAGGGTGAGGAGCAGGAGGTGGGCGAGCTGCCGCCACCGGCTCGTCACCGCAAGTCCGCGGGGTGCGCGTCGCCGGAACACCCGGAGCACCAACCGGACGAGAACGAGCGCCACCGCCCCGATCACCAGCGTTTCGGCCACCGAGAACGGGAAAAGGCCGGTGATCCACGAGAATGCGGAGATGACGAAAGGATAGAAGCCCTCGGTGTAGGCGCTTTCCACGCTCGCGGGAGTGCCGAGCCCCAACCGGAAGAGCCCGAACGCGAGCAGCCCGGCCAGAATCCCGGGAGCGGCGGCGACGCGCTTCCACCCGGCCGGCATGTTCTGACTGTAGCAGGACCGAAGAAAATGCCCGGATGCCGGCAGACTCCTGCGACACCGCGATCATCGGGGGCGGAATCGTCGGCCTCGCGGTCGCCCACGAGCTTCAGCGCCGCGGCCTGCGGGTGGTCGTCTTCGAGAAGGAAGACGGGGCGGCGTTCCACCAGACCGGGCGGAACAGCGGGGTCATCCACTCCGGTGTCTATTACCGGCCGGGGTCGCTCCGCGCCCGGAATTGCCGGCGCGGCGTGGCCCTGCTGCTTCGCTTCTCGGAGGAGCACGGAATTCCTTACCGGCAGTGCGGCAAGCTCATCCTTGCGGCCCGGGAATCCGAAAGGGCCACTCTCGAAGCGCTCCGCAAGCGGGGAGAAGAGAACGGTGTCCCCGGGCTCCGGATCCTGGAGCGGGACGAGTTCCGGGAGATCGAACCCTTCGCCGAAGGGGTGGCGGCGCTCCACTCGCCTTCTTCGGGGATCATCCGGTTCCGGGAGGTCGCCGAAACGCTCGCCCGCCTCGTGACCGAAGGCGGAGGCAGGATCCGTACCGGGCAGCCGGTCGGGAAGATCAGTTCCGAGGGGTCATGGGTGGTGCTGGATCGAGGCGGCGAAACCGTCCGGGCGCGGCTCCTCGTGAACTGCGCTGGCCTCCACGCCGACCGGGTGGCCCGCCTCGCCGGGGACGATCCGGGTCTTCTGGTCGCGCCGTTCCGCGGCGAGTACTACCGGCTGATCCCGGAGCGCCGCCACCTGGTCCGCGGCCTCATCTACCCGGTTCCCGACCCCCGCTTCCCGTTTCTCGGGGTGCACGTCCACCGGAGCATGGACGAGGAGGTCATGGCCGGGCCCAACGCGGCGCTCGCCTTTGCCCGCGAGGGCTACCGCGCCTCCGACCTGAGCTTCCGCGATCTCCGCGAAATGGCCGCCTTTCCCGGCATCTGGCGGTTCCTCCGCCGGGAGTGGCGGGCGGGCATCACCGAGCTCCGGCGGTCGCTCTCGAAGCGCCGCTTTGCCCGCGACCTCCGCCGGCTGGTCCCCGAAATCCGGGCGAAGGATCTCGATCCCGCGCCCTCCGGGGTACGCGCCATCGCCCTGCTCGGGGACGGCCGGATCGCCGACGACTTCCGCATCCGCCGGGTCGAAAACCGCATCCACCTGCTGAACGCCCCGTCCCCCGCCGCGACTGCCGCCCTCGCGATCGCCGAGCAGGTGGGAGAACTCGCGGCCCGGTAGCATCCGCACTCCGGAGGAACGCCCCATGCGCCATCTGTTTGCCGTTTTTTGCCTGCTGCTTGCCGGTTCGGCCGCTGCCCAGACGACCGTCATCCGCGCCGACCGCCTCATCATCGGGACCGATGCGCCGCCGATCATGGACCCGGTCGTGGTTCTCGAAGGTGAACGCATCGTGGATGTGGGCCCCGCTGGCGCGATCCCGGAGCCGGCCGGAGCGGAAGTTCTCGACCTCAGCGGCCACACGCTGCTTCCCGGCCTCTTCGACACCCACGTCCACCTCGGCGGTATCCCCGGTGATGGCGGCGACACCCAGAAGATGCGCGAGACGATGGCCCACGAGGCCATCTACGCGACCGCTCACGCCCGGATCACCCTCGAAAAGGGGTTCACGAGCGTTCGGAACATCGGTGCCGGCAACGTCCACGACGCGGCGCTCCGCGACATGGTCGAACGCGGCATCGTTCCCGGGCCGCGGATCGCGGCGGCGACCTGGGGCGTGGGGGCCACCGGCGGCCACGCCGACATCAACGGCTGGAGTGCCGAAATCGCGACTCCGGGCTACGCGATGATCGCCGACGGCCCGGACGAGCTGCGCCGGGCGGTCCGCCACCAGATCAAGTACGGGGCCGACGTGATCAAGGTGACCGCGTCGGGCGGCGTCCTCTCGCACGGCAACTCGCTCTCCGACCAGGCCTACGACTTCGAGGAATTGAAGACCATCGTGGACACCGCCCGGATGCTCGACACCCCGGTCGCCGCCCACGCCCATTCGCCAGCGGCCATGAACGACGCGATCCGGGCCGGTGTCCGGAGCATCGAGCACGGGACGCTCATCGACGACGAGGGCATCCGGCTCGCCATCGAACACGGAACCTTCGTCGTTCCCACCCTCTACACGCTCGATTACATCGTCGAGTACGGCCATGAAGTCGGGACACCGGAGGAATCCATCCAGAAAGCCCGCGAAGTCGCCGTCTTGCAGCGCGAACGGCTCGGCGCCGCCTTCCACGCCGGGGTGAAGTTCGCCTACGGGACCGACGCCGCGGTCTTCCCCCACGGCTGGAACGCCCGCGATTTCCGGATTCTGGTCGAGGAGATGGGCGTTTCGCCGATGGACGCGATCCGTACCGCGACGCTGAACGCCGCCGAACTCCTCCGCTGGGAAGCGGATCTCGGTTCGGTCGAGCGCGGCAAGCTCGCCGACATCATCGCGGTGGAGGGGAACCCGCTCGACAACATCCGCCTGCTCGAGGACGTCCGCTTCGTGATGAAGGGCGGCGAGGTGGTCAAGGCTCCGTAGCTCCGGCGCAGCTCGCCCATGGCGGCCAGCGGTCGAGAACCCGCTCAAAACCGATGCCCCTCGTGTCGGGAGGCGAGGATCTTTGCGAGGGATACGCTCCTGCCTTCGGCGCGGAGGCGGAGGCGCAGTTTCTCGAGGTCACGGGTCGCCTTCTTCGGTGACGGATTGCGTGCGGAGTGATTCGATGGGAGGTCACGGCCAAAGAAAGATTCCGCTTCCAAACGCATATCTGCATATATTGCCGTCAAAAATCGGCGTAAAATGACGGCAATATGTACAAGAGGATACTGACACCGCCCGGCCGCAGCTTCTTCCTGTTTGGCCTGCGCGGGGTGGGGAAGAGCACCTGGGCGCGTACCGCGCTTCCGGAAGCGACCCGTTTCGACCTGCTGGACCTGTCCTTGTTCCACGAACTGCTCGCAGAGCCGGGCCTGTTCGCCGGAATGCTCCGGGGCATCCCGGATCGTGAGTGGATCGTCGTGGACGAAATCCAGCGCATCCCCGCGCTCCTGAACGAAGTGCACCGGCTGATCGAAGAGGGCGGCCGCCGTTTCGCGCTGCTCGGCTCTTCCGCCCGGAAGCTCCGTGCGGCCGGGACGAACCTGCTGGCGGGGCGGGCGACACGGAAGGAGATGTTTCCGCTCACCCCGGAAGAAATGGGAGCCCACTTCGATCTGGAGCAGGCGCTCCGACTGGGCACGCTTCCCCTGGTGCTCGCCTCCGAGGAGCCGGAGCGGACGCTTCGTGATTATGCGGCGTTCTACCTGCGGGAGGAAATCCGCGCGGAGGCGGCCGTCCGCAATGTCGGCGGGTTCGTCCGCTTCCTCCCGATCGCCGCCTTGCTCCACGGCCAGACATTGAGCGTCTCGGGAATCGCCCGGGACGCTGGCGTGGCGCGAACAACGGTCGCCGGATATCTCGAAATCCTGGAGGACACGCTGCTCGCCTGGCGGCTTCCGGCCTTCGAATCGAAGCTGCGCGTCCGGGAGCGCCGTCGTCCCAAACTCTACTGGACCGACCCCGGCCTCGCTCGCGCGCGCCGTCGACTGGAGACCCCGGCCTTGCCGGGCCGGTCGCGCCCGAGGAGCGGGGCGCGCTGTTCGAAGGCTGGATTCTCGGCCTGCTTCGGGCACATGCCGAGGAGCAGCCGCTCTTCGAGCGGATCCACTACTGGTCGCCTGCCGAATCCCACACCGAAGTGGACTTCCTCCTCCAGCGCGGCCGCGAGTTTCTCGCCGTGGAAGCGAAATCCGGAGGCCGGCTGCATCCGACCATGCTTCGCGGACTCCGCGCGGTCGCGGAGCTCCCGGGACTCACCCGCCGGATTCTCGCCCATGGCGGCCAGCGGTCGCTCGTTACCGAGGATGGCATCCTCGTCTGGCCGGCGCTTCGTTTCGCCGAGGAGCTCGCGACTGGCCGGCTCTGGCCCTGAACGCTCCCGGATGGACCTGTCGGCCGTTCATGCGTCAGAATCCCGCCCCCCATCATGGACTCCCCGGAGGTGAACCAAATGACCAGGCGAACCCGTTTTCTGACCAAGCTCGCGCTTTTGCTGGCTCTGCCGGCCGGCGCTCTCGCGCAGCCCACCAACGACGACTGGTGGCCCAACCGCCTTAGCCTCGAACCGCTCCGGCTGAACTCGCCGGGGTCGAGCCCGCTCGGCGACGACTTCTCCTATCGGGAGGCGTTCGAAAGCCTCGATCTCATGGCTCTCAAGGCCGAGCTGACCGAGCTGATGACCGAGTCCCAGGACTGGTGGCCCGCCGACTTCGGCCACTACGGGCCGTTCTTCATCCGGATGGCCTGGCACAGCGCCGGCACCTACCGGGAGCTCGACGGCCGGGGCGGCGCGGACGGCGGCCAGCAGCGCTTCGCTCCGCTGAACAGTTGGCCCGACAACGGGAACCTCGACAAGGCGCACCGGCTGCTCTGGCCGATCAAGCAGAAGTACGGACGCGCCATCTCGTGGGCGGACCTGATCGTGCTCGCCGGAACCGTCGCGATGGACTCGATGGGGTTCGAGACCCTCGGCTTCGCCGGCGGGCGCGAGGACGACTGGGCGGCGCTCGAAGTCAACTGGGGGCCGGAAGGCCAGTGGTTGGCCGCGAACCGCCGCGATGACGCCGGTGCGCTGAACGAGCCGCTCGGCGCGACCCAGATGGGGCTGATCTACGTCAATCCGGAAGGCCCGGGCGGCAATCCGGACCCGCAGGCGGCGGCCGATGCCATCCGCGAGGCCTTCGGCCGCATGGCGATGAACGATGAGGAGACCGCGGCGCTGATCGTCGGCGGGCACACCTTCGGCAAGGCTCACGGAGCGGCACCTCCCGCCGGGAACGTGGGCGTCGAGCCGGAGGCTGCCCCCATCGAGGCACAGGGCTTCGGCTGGAAGAACAGCTACGGCGAAGGCAAGGGCGGAGACACGATCACGAGCGGCCTCGAAGGGGCGTGGACTTCGAGCCCCACCCGCTGGAGCAACAGCTTCCTCGAGAACCTCTACCGCTTCGAGTGGGAGCAGACGCGAAGCCCGGCGGGTGCGATCCAGTGGATTCCGGCGGACGGAGCAGGGGCGAATCTGGTCCCCGACGCCCACGATTCCTCGATGCGCCATGCCCCGATCATGCTCACCACCGACATCGCGATGAAGGTGGATCCGATCTACCGCGAGCTGACTTCGCGCTGGCTCGAAAACCCGGCCGAGCTGGAGGATGCCTTCGCCCGCGCCTGGTTCAAGCTCACCCACCGCGATCTGGGGCCGGTCACCCGGTACCTCGGGGATCTGGTTCCCGATCAGGTCTTCACCTGGCAGGACCCGGTTCCCATGGCGGACCACTCGATGATCGATGCCCGCGATGCCGAAGCGCTCAAGGCGGAGATCCTGGGATCCGGTCTTTCGACTTCCGAGCTGGTCCGGGCTGCCTGGGCTTCGGCCTCCACCTTCCGCGGCACCGACATGCGGGGCGGCGCGAACGGTGCCCGGGCGCGCCTCGCTCCCCAGAAGGACTGGATGGTGAACGACCCGGAAGAACTGGCCCGGGTGATTTCCACTCTCGAAGGGATCCAGAGCGGCTTCAACAGCGCCTCTTCGGGCGGCAAGCACGTTTCGCTCGCCGATGTGATCGTGCTGGGCGGGGCGGCGGCCATCGAACTCGCCGCCGAGCAGGCCGGGGTTTCGGTCCGGGTGGACTTCATGCCCGGACGGGGGGACGCGATGGAGGAGCACACCGACCTCCACGCGTTCTCCATTCTCGAGCCGAAGGCCGACGGCTTCCGCAACTTCTTCGCGGAAGGCAACTCGCGGACCCCGGCGGAGATGCTGGTCGAAAAGGCCTCGCTCCTCCAGTTGACCATCCCCGAGATGGCGGTGCTGGTCGGCGGGATGCGGGCGCTCGATGCCAACTCCGGGAGTGCTTCCCACGGGGTGTTCACCGACCGTCCCGGCATGCTGACGAACGATTTCTTCACGAACCTCCTCGACATGTCCACCACCTGGTCCGAGTCCGGGATGGCCGGGGTCTATGAGGGGCGGGATCGGATGACCGGCGAGCTCCGCTGGACGGCCACCGGGGTGGATCTGATCTTCGGCTCCAACTCCGAGCTGCGCGCCGTTTCCGAGTTCTACGCGGCCGACGATGCGGGCGAGCAGTTCGTCCACGACTTCGTGGATGCCTGGGCCAAGGTGATGATGCTGGACCGCTTCGACCTGGATCGGTAGGGACATATCCCCGCGAGGGGCGGTTCTCCGCCGCCCCTCCGGGCTGGTGGCGATTGCAAAGGGGCCGTTTGATACAGAGGTGGACCCCATTGGTTGGACAAAATTCGGCTCCGGTTAACAGGCTGTGGATAAACTGGCGTGAGCACCGAGACGGGTGAGGCGCCCGGCTGACAAGGCGCGTGAGTGAGCAATAGCAGCGCTATTTCGAGCGAATCGCAACGAAGAGCGAGCGTTCAGACGGGATGCATCGCTCGTCGAATGCCGCGTTAGTTTTTCCACAGCCTGTTAAGTGGACCGGCAGCCGCGCCTGGAGTTCCAGGACGATTCCCGATGAGGCTCGCGGTGCTCATCGGCGGGCGTTTCGCCGGCGAAGCCGCTCGCCGGTCCGATGGAATCAGATCGCCGCTTCGACCCGCGCCAGCAAGGCTTCGAGCCGGGCGATCGCTGCTTTGCGGTCGATGGGGATCGATCCGGGAGCGACCCCTTCGTAGCGGAACGTGACTGCGTACGGCGTGAACGCGTCCAGCTCCTCGAAGGGGGTCACGTCCATCGGGAGCGTACGGAGACGATCCAGCAGGGTGCGGATGCTGTGGGTGAGCGGGTAGCGCTCGCCGAGAGCGGCGATCCAGGCCTTGAGAGCCTTTTCGGCCGCCTGTTGCACATGGAATCCGAACGACTCATCCGGCGCATCCCGGGTCAGGTTGCGGAGCGTCAACAGGTCGCGGCGCGCCGCCGCAAGCATTGCGACTGCACATCTACGGTCGGGCATACATCATCCTGCCTTCGCGGAGCGCCCGCGCGAGGACGTGGTTCAGCGAATCGCGCCAGTACTCCACATCCTTGAGCGAGTACACGAGGATGTCGGCAGATACCGGAAACCCGGCTACGGCTCGATAGAGCCGCGCCATCTCCGCGACGCGATCTCTCCCTGGCCCGAAGGGTTCCTTCTCCACCACGATCAGATCCACATCCGAATTTTCCCGTGCGTCGCCGCGCCCGCGGGAGCCGAAGAGGATCACCTGCTCCGGGTCGGCGGCCTGGACGATCGCCTCGACCATGCGCGCGATCGTCTCTTCCGTGATCTTCTCTTCGTTCCGCATCAATCCGCGATCCGGCGCAGCTCGTCCATCTTCTCCACGAGGATCGCGAGGAACTCGTCCACGTGCTCGACGTGGGTGCGGAAGATTCCGAGCGAGGGACGCTGCCAGAACACGCCGTCGATGACGGTGGCGGAGATGAAGATGCGTCCATCGCCCTGGATGGCCTCGAGCAGGGCGCGGTTCCTCCGGTTCGCGGCTTCGAGGTCGCATCCCGCCGGTGTCCAGCGGAAACAGACCGTCTGCAGTTCGGGGGGCGGCCCCACTTCGATCTCCGGAATCTCCCGGACTCGCTCGTGGAGGTATCGCGCGAGCAGCCATTTCTCTTCGAGGGCATCGGCGAACGCCCCGGTCCCGTGGAGCAGAAGCGGCAGGAAGAGCCGCATGGCGCGGAAGTGCCGGGTGAGTTCGAGCGAACGTTCGGAGGGGCAGGGCGCTTCGGTTTCGTCTTCCGGCAGGTACGCCGCCTTGAAGCGGAAGCAATCGAGGTGGCGGGCATCCCGAACCACCACCGCACCGCTTCCGTAGGGGAGGAAGAGCGTCTTGTGCGGGTCGAGCACCACCGAGTCGGCCTCGGCGATGCCAAGGAACAGATGGCGGCGCGACGGCGCGAGCAGATAGAACCCTCCATAGGCCCCGTCCACGTGGTGCCAAAGCCCCTTCGTGCGGGCGATCGCGCCGATCTCGTCGAGCGGGTCCACCGCCCCGGTGTTGGTGGTGCCGGCGTTCGTCACCACGAGCCAGGGACGGAGGCCACGCTCTTCGTCCTCGGTGATCAGCCGGGCGAGCGATTCCGGCACCATGCGCCGCCTCTCGTCCACCGCGACCAGCCGGCAGGGCGCTTCGCCCATCCCGGCGAGCCGCACGGCCTTTTCCACCGAGTAATGGGCCTGCCCTGAAACATAGAAGGCCGCCTTCTCGAAGTCCCGGCCCCGGAGATTCTTCGCTTCGCGGGCGGCGAGGATCGCGGTCAGCCCGGCGATGCTTCCCCCGGAGGTGAGGGTTCCTCCCGCCGTCTCCGGATATCCGACGAGGTCGGCGATCCAGCGGACCATCCGGTTTTCGAGGAGGACCGCACCGGAGCTCGCCGCGTAGTGTCCGGCGAAGGCATTTCCGACCGCCGCCAGGTAGTCGCCGAGGGCAGAGGCATAGAGCCCGCCACCCGGCACCCAGGCGAAGTCGCCCGGCGAAGCCGGATTCAGCCCCTGCTCTTCGATCTCCCGCTTCACCAGATCGAGCAGTTCTCCGATGTCCTTGCCCTCCTCCCCGATCCGAAGCCCCTCGATTCCCGGAGACCCGGTGGGAGTTCGGAAGGCGGGGCCATCCATCAGACTCTCGAGGAAGCGCTCGGTGTGGGAAAACGTCGCCTCCATCAGTGCCTTGCGATCTTTCGCGTCCGGTTCGAGGCGTGCCGCGCTCTCGCGGAGCCGCTCCGCTTCCTGTCTCAGTTCGCTTGAGTTCATGCGGGAATCCTACGCACTCCGAGCCCGTAGCCGAGGGCGCTTGCCGCGGTCAGGGCCAGGGCGTTCGGCAGCGGGAAACCGACAAGGGGAGCGAGGAAGGTCTCCCAGCCGAACACCGCGTGGAGCGCCCAGAGTCCGGTCCCGCTTCCCATCGAGAGGAGTGCTGCCCGGGGCCCCCCGCGGCGGGAAAAGAGCCCGGCGGTGAGCGGGATGAAGAGTCCGACCAGGGTGAGCTCGTAGGCACTCGCGAGCAGCGACCAGGCGCTGAGACCCGAAAGCCCCCACACGAGGCTCAAAACCCCGGTGGCTCCCACCGCGAGTCGGGTGAGGGAGAGCGCGTCCGCCCCTGGAAACAAGGGGCGCAGCAGGTTGTGTCCCAATACCGACCCCGCGGACATGAGGGCGCTGTCCGCGGTGGAAAGAAGCGCCGAGACGATCAGCAGGGTGACGACGAGGGTCGCGAGCGGGCTGGTCAAAAGGTCGAGAAACGAGGAGAGCAGGGGAGCCTCTTCGGGAAGAAGTCGGGCTCCGAGCAGCCCGAGCAGCACCGGAAGCGCTCCGAGGGCGCAATAGAGGACCCCGGCGAGGACGCACGAGCGCCGCGCCGCCGTACCCGATCGACAGGAAAAGACCCGCCCGAGGACATCCTGCCCGGGGATGTTCCCGAGGGCACCGGCGGCGAGGAATCCGGTCCAGGCGAGGAGCGGCCCGGTTTCTCCGGGGATGAGCCGCAGCCTTCCGGGAGGGGTTTCCTGTCCGAGCCGCCCCAGCCCGGCGAGCACCGAACCGCTGCCGTAATCGGCGAAGAGCCAGAGCGCCACCGTTCCGAGGCAGGCCGCTACCAGAATCATCTGGACCGCGTCGGTGAGGGTGACCGACCACATTCCCCCGACCATCGTGTAGAGGATCGTGACCCCGGCCCCGAGCGCGAGTGCCGCGAGCGGAGGAATGCCGAGAAGTTCTCCGACGAGCGAACCGAGCACCGTGAATTGGGCGGCGATCCAGCCGAAGAAACTGACCACCATGATGATCGAAGCGAGTGCTTCGGAGCGGCGGTCGAACCGTCGGGCGAAGAAGTCACCGAGGGTGAGCAGGCCGGTCCGGCGGAGGGGAACCGCATAGAAGAGGCCCACCAGCAGGAGGCAGATTCCGGGGCCGATCGGCTCGAGCGCTGCCGCCCGGATTCCCCCGGTTCGCACCTGATCGGCCGAAGTGATGAGCGTCCCGGCCCCGAACCAGGTTCCGAGCAGGGTGAGGGTCGCGAGCGGCGCGCCGAGCCGCCGGCCGGCCACCATGTAGTCCTCGAAGGAACGTGCCCGGCGCCAGGCGAGAAGAGCGAGGAGAAACAGCCCGGCCCCGTAGAGACCGAGAGCGACCGGGAGGATCAGGTTCGGTTCCGGCCGAGGAGGAGCACCAACTGGACGAGGGGCGCGCCGAGCAGCAGCGCCGCCATCAGCCAGCCGAAGGTTGCGACCCCGAGGAGGGATCCCCCGCTTCGGACCGAAGCGAAGGCGAGCCCCGAGAACAGGATGAGGCCGATGAGCATGGCGCGGTCGCGGGCCGCCATCCGGAACATCACGAAGCGCCCTCGTGGAGGCGCGCCACCGCCTCGCGTCGTTCGGGCGGGTCGCTCGCGCCGAAGATTCCGGAGAGGATCACCGCGAGGAAGCTGAGCGGCAGGGCGATGATGATGGGCGGCAGCGCGGTCCCCGAAAAAAGCGCTCCCGAATAGGCCGCGACCCCGACCACCAGCCCCGAAACTCCGCCGGGGAGATTCGCCCGCTTCCACCAGATTCCGAGGACGACCGGCGCGAAGAGTCCGGCGGAGAGGAGCCCCACCCCGGCTGTGTAGAACGAGGAGAGCACTTCGGGGGGCGACCAGGCCCAGTAGAGAGCCGCCGCCCCCACCACCCAGGTCGCCCCCATCCGCACCAGGTTCCGGACCAGCCGCCTTTGGCCCTTGAGCCAGTTTCCGAGCAGGTCGTGGGCGATCGCCGAGCTCACCGCCAGCAGGAAGGCATCGGTGGTGGACATCACCGCCGCGAGCACCCCGGCGGCCGCGAGGCCCCGGAAAAACGGCGGGAAGTGGCCGCCAATGACTTCGAGGAAGACCTGATCGGGGTCGGTCAGTCCCGGATTCTCAAGGATGCCGACCGGGGCGATGATGAACACCGCGAGCGCGATCATCACGCTGTAGCCGACCATCGCGAGATTCAGCGAGAGCCGGGCGCTCGCCGGGTCTTTCGCGGTCGCGACCCGCATCACGATATGGGGGATCACCGGGACCGCGGTGGCCCAGATCACGAAGAACCCGAGGTAGCCGAGTCCGCCTTCGGGGAGCTGGCCGAACGCCGGCAGCGCTTCGGTGGCACTCGCGACCAGCTCGAACGGCGAGCCGTAGGTAAAGACCAGCGCCGCCGCCGCCGCGACCATCACGATGAACATGACCGCCCCCTGCATGAGGTCGGTCAGGGTCACCGCCACCATGCCCCCGAAGGAGACGTAGAGCACGAAGACTACGGTCGCCACCGCGATCGCGGTGTCGTAGGGCACTCCGAGAAACACCTCGGCGGTGATCCCCGCCGCCTTCATCTGCGCCACCATATAGACGGTCAGCGCCACCACGATCACCACCGGGACGAGGACACGCACCACCGGGTGCGGGAAGCGGAACGCCATGAAGTCGGTGATCGTGAACCGGCCGAGCCGGCGCAGCGGTCCCGCCACCAGCACGGTGGCGAGCGGAAAGCCCACCACCGCTCCGGTAAAGAGCGCGAGCGTAGAAGGGATGCCTCCTTCGTAGGCGAGTCCGAGGACTCCCACCAGCGACCCTCCGCTCGCGAGCGCCGCCATGATGGCGAAGGCGTTGGTCCAGGCACCGACCCGGCGGCCCGCGACCCAGTATTCGGCATCGGAGCCGAACACCCGGCGGGTGGCGAGCGCCCCGACTCCGAGACAGACCAGCAGGTAGCCGAGGGCCAGCCAGCGCTCGATCGTCAAGCAGGCATTCCGTAAGGGAGGTCGGCGGGGGTGTCGGCGAATTCGGCGAGCGCTTTCTGGAGTGCGCTGAAGTCCCGGGTCAGGTTGCCGATCAGGCAGTCGGTGAGATCGCCTCGCAGGCCGGGATGCGCCTCCAGCAGGTCCGCGAACCGGAAGCTCTCGTCGTAGAACGCATAGACCAGCTTGCGCATGGCCTCGATGCTCGAAATGAGCTCGGTGCCGTAGGCGCGGAACCGCCCCGCACCCGCGTCCCGGGAACGGATGGCGGCGAGCGCGGCATCCGCCGCCATTTCGCCGCTGCGGAGCGCCAGAAAGACCCCGGAGGAGAAGACCGGATCGAGGAAGGCGAATGCGTCGCCGGCGAGCAGCAGGCCGTTCGTGGCGCAGTGGCGCGACCGGTACGAGTAATCGCCGGTGGCCCGTACCTCCTGAACCCGGGTGGCCGGCCGGAGGCGGTCCCGGACCCAGGGGTTCGTCCCGATTTCGCGGGTGAACGCCTTTTCCGGATCCCGCCCCTCCCGGTAGAGCCAGGAAGCCTCCGCGGTGACCCCGACGCTCGTGAGCCCACCGGGGAGCGGGATGTGCCAGATCCAGCCCTTCTCCGGAAGCATGGCCACCGTGGTGGCTCCGCCGTCGAAGGCGCGCCCCCGGAGGCCGCCCCGGAAGTAGGACCAGAGCGTCATCTTGCGGAGCTTCGGGTCCACCTTTCGCCACGAGAAGGCGCGGGCGGCGAGCGCGTCGCGGCCGGTGCAGTCGATCGTGACCCGCGCCCGGAAGGTCATGTCCTCGTCATCCCGCTTCGCCTTCACCCCAAGCACCTGGCGTTCGTCGCCGAGCAGCTCGTGGGCTTTCGTGTCCTCGAAGACGGTCACTCCCGACTTGCGGGCGTTTTCGAGCAGGATCCGGTCGAACTCGGAGCGCGGAACCTGCCAGGTGCGCGCCGCTTCGTGGTCGAGGTATTCGAAGAAGTAGAAGGGGCGCGACATCTTCCCGGAAACCGACGCGAACTGGACGCTGTACTTGTTCACGAACCCGGCATCCCGCACGGCATCGGCGGCACCGATTCGTTCGAGCGGGAAGAAGCACCAGGGGAGCAGCGATTCGCCGACCCGGTAGCGCGGGAAGCGCCGCTTTTCGAGGAGCGCGGTCCGTGCCCCGCCCTGGGCGAGCGCCGCCGCCGCGGTGGCCCCCGATGGGCCGCCGCCCACCACGACCGCATCCCAATCAGACATAGGCGATCCTCTGGTGTTCGGGCAGGAAGAACATCGGGAGCACCCGGTCCACCCGCAGCAGGCCGTGGTCGGTCAGAACCGGACCGTCTCCGGTGACCTCGAGGTATCCGGATTCTTCGAGCAGGCGAAGCTCCTCGTCGAAGCGATCGAGGATGTCGGTTCCGAACTCGTCGAGGAACCGTTTTCGGGGAACGCGGCCGAGTTTCAACTGGAGGACGAACTGTCGGATCAGCCGTTCTTCCTCGGAGATCGGGAGCGCCCGTGCGACCGGAAGCTCGCCCCTCCCGACCCGCTCCAGATAGGGGGCGATACCCGCCTCGTTCTGGTAGTGGCAGCCCGAAGCGTGCCCGAAGGAGGAGACCCCGATCGCCAGCATGTCGGCACCCCGCCACAGCGCGTCCCGATAGACGAATCCGCCCCGCGCCGGATCTCGCGTCGCGGTGTAGGCGCTCGACCGGACGTAACCCGCTGCCTCGAGGGCGGCGAACGCCTCGGCGGCCCAGCGCCGTTTGGTCTCCCAGTCGGGAAGCGAGAGCGACTCCTCGCCGTCTTCGCGGATGCGCCTCGCGATGGTGGTGTTCTTCGGAACCTCCATCTGGTAGATGGTGACGGCGTCGGGGGTGAGGCGGATGGTCTCCCGCACCGCGTGGTGCCAGCGCCCGTCGTCGTCGCCGAGCATCCCGGCGATCAGGTCGATGTTGATCTGGGGAAAGCCGACCTCCCGCGCCCGCTCGAAGGCGGTGCCGATTTCGCCCGAGCGGTGGGCGCGGCCGCCCGCTTCGAGGACGAAGTCGTCGAAGTGCTCGACCCCGAGGCTGAGCCGGGTCACGCCGAGCTCCCGGATGCGCTCCAGTTTGCCCGGAGTCAGTGTCCCCGGCTCGCACTCGAAGGCGAACTCCTCGAGTTCGGAGAGGTCGAGCGCCCGATGGAGCCCGCCCATGAGATGGTCGAGCTGCGGGATCGAGAGATAGGAGGGGGTGCCGCCGCCGAAGTAGAGGAAGCGGAGCGCCCGCCGCGCGAAAGGGGTCGCGCCGAGCCTTTCGGCTTCGAGGACGACCGCGTCGAGATAATCGCGGACCGCCGCCGCGTTCTTGTCGGTATAGACCCGGAAGTAGCAGAAATGGCAGCGCTTGCGGCAGAAGGGAATGTGGAGGTAGGCCCCGAGCGGCGCACCGGTTCGCCCCGGATCGCGGAACCGGTCGAGGAGTTCCGGGACGTTTTCGGGCTGCCAGAGCGAGAACGGGGGGTAGTTGGCGACGAAGTAGTTGCCGAGGCTGCCCTCGTTCTCGTCGGAGAGCAGCGAAGCCGCAAAGGGAGCTGGCATGGAGCCAAATTCTAGTTTTCCTGCGTGCTGTTAGCATCCGGATTCGATGTTCCGTCGCCTCGCTCTCCTCGCGATCCTGCTCACGGCCGCCCTTCCGGCGGATGCCCAGTTCGGTTACTTCCCCGAACAGCCGGAGGCGGTTTCGGTGAACGACCTCACCCGGACACCCGGCCGCTACCACGAGAAGGCGGTGATGGTGCGGGGGCGGCTCGGCTTCGGTTTTTCGACCAACATGCGGATCCACGTGCTCGAGGACCCCGACAACGTGGCGAGCGAAATCCTGATGGCGGAACCGCACATGGCGGGCCAGAACCTCCAGTTTCTCGGGGCTTCCGACCTGCAGGTGGAGGGCTGGTTCTTCTCCACCCGGATGCTCGACGAGTTCACCCTCCGTTCCCACCCGATCCTTCGCAACTACCCCTTCGATCCTTCGTGGCTGAACTCGATGGACATGCGGACCGAGGGCTTCCTCGCGGTCGTCTCGGTCGTCCCGATGGGTTCCACCGAGGACCTGGTCAAGGAGCGCGAGAAGGAGGCCCGCGCCGAGATGGAGATCGGCGACGCGCTCAAGATCGAGCCGGGGAGCGCCACCACGGTCTCGCTCGACGAGCTGCTCTTCGACCCCGATCCCTTCATGGGCCGCCGGATCGAGGTGGTCGGAAAGTTCCGGGGCAACAACCTGTTCGGGGATCTGTCCATCCGGGACAAGCGCACTCCCCGGGACTTCGTCATCAAGACGGCCGACGATGCGATCTGGGTGACCGGGATGCGTCCCGCCGGCAAGGGGTTCCGGCTCGATCCCAAGCGTCGGCGCGACACCGGCGAATGGATCCGGGTCTTCGGCCGTCCCTGGACGGTGGACGGGATGGTCTATCTGCGGGCCGAGCGACTCGAACTCGCCGAAGAGCCGGAAGACCCCGACCTCGAGCCGGAAGATCTCCGGGTGGCGGAAGACGAAGCGAGGGAAGAGGAATTCGGGCCGCTGCGGGTGGTGTTTTCGCTGCCGCTCGACGGCGAGCGGGCGATCCCGCTCGACAGCCAGTTCCGGGTGCAATTCTCCAACCGGATGGACCCCGCTTCCTTCAACGCATCGGTGGATCTGTTGTACGAGAACGACTGGGACGCGAACCCCTTCCCCGATCTCGAAGTGACCTACGACCCGGCGAACCGCACGATACTGATCGCTCCGAACGCCCCCCTCGAGCCCGATCGCGATATCCATCTGCTGCTCTACAAGGAGATCCGGGACGAGCATGGCCAGGCGCTCGAAGCCGATTCCGATGCTTCCGAGTGGGATGACGATGCGGTGCGGGTACTGCGATTCCGCACCGCCTCGTCTTGATCCCGGTCGCGCTCACCATCGCCGGGTCGGATTCCGGTGGAGGTGCCGGGATCCAGGCGGACCTCAAGACCTTCGCCGCCCATCGGGTGTACGGAGTTTCGGCGCTGACCGCGGTCACCGCCCAGAACACGGTCGGGGTCACCGGGGTCGCGGAAATTCCTCCCGATCTGGTCGAAAAGCAGATCCGCGCCGTCACCGGGGATTTCCCGGTGGCAGCGGCCAAGACCGGCATGCTCGCTTCGGCCCCGATCATCGAGGCGGTCGCTGGAGCGATTGGTGAGATTCCCCTGGTGGCGGATCCGGTCATGGTGGCCAAGAGCGGGGACCGGCTGCTGCGGCCGGATGCGGTGGAGGCGCTTCGGACCCGGCTCCTGCCGCTCGCGACACTCCTCACTCCGAACCTTCCGGAGGCCGCGGATCTGGTGGGATTTCCGGTGGAAGACGAGCCTTCGATGCGGCGCGCCGGAGAGCGACTCCTCGGGCTCGGCCCTCGCGCGGTACTGGTGAAGGGCGGCCATCTCCCCGGCGAGGCGGTCACCGACCTGCTGTTCGATGGCGAAACGGTGACCGTCTTCCGCTCTTCGCGCATCGAGACCCGCGCCACCCACGGCACCGGCTGTACCCTTTCCGCGGCGATCGCCGCCGGTCTGGCTCTCGGTCGTCCGCTCCGGGAAGCGGTCGCCGAGGCGCGCGACTACCTTCGGAGTGCGATGCGCCGGGCGACCCCCCTCGGGCGGGGCCACGGCCCGCTCGCCCATCTCCCATGAAACCCTTCCTGCTCACCGACCAGCCGCTCGATGCGGAAGAAGCGGCGCGGGGCCTCGTCACCCGCGAGGACGGCGCGCTCGTCACCTTTTCCGGCGTGGTACGCGAGAGAAATCGGGGCAAGACGGTGCTCTACCTCGAATACGAGGCGTACGAGCCGATGGTCCTCCCGGTGCTGGAGCGGGTCGCTGCCGATGCGCGAGAGCGTTTCGGAGTGGAGCGGCTCCGGGTGCATCACCGGGTGGGCCGGGTGGAGATCGGCGAAACCAGCGTGGTGGTGGTGGCCGCCGACCGCCACCGGGGCCACGCCTTCCAGGCTGCCCAGCATGTGATGAACGAAATCAAGCGGATCGTTCCGATCTGGAAACACGAGTTCTTCGAGGGTGGCGATGTCTGGATCGAAGGGCCGAAGGAGCCGGTCACCGAGTGATTACGGTCCTGTTCTTCGCCGCCGCCCGCGAGGCAGCGGGTTCTTCGCGGCTCGAAGTTCCCTTCCGCGAGGGCATGACCGCGGCCGATGTCTGGGCCAGCTTTCTCGAGCGAAAGCCGGCGCTCCGGGCGCTCGATTCCTCGGTGAGCTTTGCAGTGAACCACCGCTTCGCACCGCGGGAAACCCGCCTCGCCGAAGGAGATGAACTGGCCTTCCTGCCTCCGGTCAGCGGCGGCTGAAGTCGAGAAGCCGCTGCCCGCGCTGCTCTTCGAGCTTTTCCCGGACCCGGTCCAGATCCAGCCGGCAGCGGTCTCCGAGCTCTCCGTCGAGTCCGGCGGCGAGCGCCTGCTCGAGCCGGGGAGCCGCTTCTTTCCACTCGCCCCGATCGAAGAGCTGGCGCGCCACTCCGTAGATGTCTTCCGGGGATTCTCCCGGCCAGTCATCCCGAAGCCGCTCCGCCGAACGGACGGCGAGCGCCCCGAGCGTCAGGATGTCGTACCGGTTGTGCGCGAGCACCGCTTCCATCTGTGGATGGCTTCCCGTCCGGAGGTATTCGAAGAACACCCCCGGAATCTGGTCCCCGGGGATGTCTTCGTCGCGCTCGATCCCGAGCACCGTTCGTTCCAGATGGAGCAGTGTCGCGCTCTCGTGGCGGGGCTTGTAGAGGCGCCGTGCGGCGGGGAGCAGATCGAGATGGCGGAACCCGGCGAACGGGCAGAGCAGCCGGTGCATCGCGTAGCGGGTTTCGAGCAGCGGCATGTCGAAGGTCGCGCCGTTGTACGTGACGAGGTTCCGAAAGCCTTTGGCGAGCTCCGCGATCTCGTCGAGCATCGGCGGCTCTCCGGCCATGCTCCGCATCAGGAACTGGCTCACCCGGAAGGAGTCGCCTTCGAGGTAGCCGACCCCGACGAGGAAGGCGCAGGTTTCGGTGCCGCTCGTGAGCCCGCTCGTTTCGGTGTCGAGGTAGAGCGCGTTTGCGAGATCCACCGCCGGCTGCTTGCGGGAGAGAAAGAGTCGCCTGGTTTCCTGGTCCGCAATGCTGCGAAGCGCCGTCAGGTCGGTTCCGCCGTAGGGAGCGGCGAGCGGAAAGTCGTGGTCGTCGCGCCGGTAGAGTTCGTCCGCCGGTCGCCTCTCCTCGTCAGCAAGCGTGGCCATCGGCACCCATTATCCCGCCGTCGCAAGCCTTGGCGGAAGCGTGTGGGAATCGAACCCACCATCCCGGGGACTAACCCGGAATCAACGGATTTGAAGTCCGCGGAGGCCGCCAGACCCCATGCGCTTCCAGGGCGGACGGGAGCATAGCGGCCGGATCGGGATTCCGGATGAACCCGGATTCGGGCGGGAGTCAGCGGCGAGACGGTCTTCCGGAAGAGCGCCTCCGCCCGCCCGATCCGGACGGCTGGCGAGTCGCGGCGGTCAGACGTGCGACCTGTCTGTCCGGTTTCTGGAAGGCCTGTCTTCAGCTTTGGTTTCTTCCCCGTGCGGGATTTCGGCATGGTGGTGCGCATCGAGGGCCCAGTAGAGGTGATCTCCCGCCCGCCGCCAGTGGTCGGCGATCTGTTCCTCGATCGGTTGGCCCGAGGCATTCGGATAGATCTCGATCAGGCTGCCCGCGCCACGGAGCAGCAAACCGAATTTTCTCTGACATCCGAGCGCGAATGCTGACAGAGGGATCGCCGGCGGTGGCGTGGGAGCTCGGGTCACGAGCCATGGTCAAACGGGGCGAGCTCGGGTTACAAGCCATGGTCATTTCGCACGGAACCATGGTCAAACCCGCCGGGAACCACGGTCAAACGCCCGCCACGCGGAGCCGGGCCGGTGGAGCTGACGGGGTTCGAACCCGTGACCTCATGAATGCCATTCACGCGCGCTCCCAACTGCGCCACAGCCCCAATCCGGCCCGGCCTGGCCTTGCCGAACGCGGATTCTACCAAGCCGGCTCAGTCGGTTCCGAGGAGCAGTTCGGGCAACAGCAGGCTCACCGAGGGGAAAAAGGTGACCAGCCCGAGCACCGCCAGCAGGGCCAGGATGAACCAGATGTTCACCCGCATCACCTCCGCGATCGAGGTTTTCGCGATCGAGCAGGTGGTGATGAGCACCGAGGCCACCGGCGGCGTCTGCTGGCCCACCGCGAGGCTCACGGTGACCATCATCCCGAAGTGGACCGGGCCGATCCCGGCGGATTCGGCGAGCGGGAGCAGGATGGGGACCAGCAGGACCACCGCGGCGGCGCTGTGGAGGATCGTTCCGGCGAGCAGCAGGATCGCGTCGAGGAAGATCGCGACCTGCCAGTCGGCGGTGGCCCGCGAGAGCACCCATCCGGTGAGCCGTTCGGGGGCCTGCTGGTTCGCGAGGTACCAGCCGAGAACCGCCGAGCCGGCCACCAGGATCATCACTACCGCGGTCTGCCGGGCGGATTCGGTGAGCGCTTCGGAGAGGTCGCGCCGGTTGAGCGCCCGGTAGAGCAGCGCGCCCATCAGCAGCGCGAGCAGGACGGCGACCGCCGCCGCTTCGGTGGCGGTGAACCAGCCGAGGAAGATGCCGCCGAGGATCAGGGCCGGAATCAGGAGCGGCCCCGCCGCGGCGCGGAACGCGGAAACGGCGCGATCCCGGCGGAAGGGAGTGGATTCCCCGAACCCGCCGCGGGTGGCGAGCGCACGGCTCACCACCATGATGAGCACCCCGGCGAGCACCCCGGGCAGGAAGCCGGCGAGGAACAGCCGGGCGATGGAGGCACCGGTGACCGCCCCGTAAAGGATCATCGGGATCGAGGGCGGGATCAGGATGGCGATGGTCGCCGAGGAAGAGAGCACCGCGGCCGCGAACGGGGCGGGGTAGCCGCGATCCTTCATCGCCGGGATGAGCACGCTGCCGAGCGCCGCGGCATCCGCGACCGCCGAGCCGGACATCTCCGAAAACAGCATGCTGGAAGTGGTGGTGGTCATCGCGAGGCCGCCGCGCAGCCAGCCGACCACCGAACTCGCGAAGTCGGTGAGCCGGTGCGAGATGCCCGACCGGTTCATCAACGCTCCGGCGAGGATGAACAGCGGCACGGCGACCAGCGGAAAGGAGTCGGTCCCGTTGAAGAGCCGAAGCGGGACGACGATGAGCGGAGTGTCGGTGGTGAGCCCGATCGCGAGCAGCGAGGCTCCGATGAGGACGTAGCCGATCGGCATCCCGGTCAGCAGCAGTCCGAGAGCGGCGACGAGGGCGATCAGGATTTCCACGGTTTTTGTGTCTCTTCGACCAGCCGTCGCGCCTCGAAAGCCGCAGTGAGAACCGCGAAGACCGGCAGCACCAGATAGAAGACTCCCATCGGGATGGGCATGGTGATCGCCCGTTCCCCGAGGAACCGGGCGGAGAGGAGGGCGCCCTGCCAGGCAAGCATCAGATGAAGGCCGAGCATCGCGGTGTGCTCCACGATGCGCAGGGCTCGCTGCGCCCGCGGAGAGAAGAAATCGAGAACCTCCCGGATGCCGATGTGGGCGCGATCCCGACGGGCCATCGTGGCCCCGAGAAAAGTCAGCCAGACCAGCAGGAACCCGGCCAGCTCGTCGTAAAAGCCGAGGCCCGCACCGAAGCCGTAGCGCAGCGTGACTTCCGCGAGGCAGATCAGGACGATCACTGCGAGGATCAGGGAGCAGGTGCCGGCGAGGAGGTCCCGCCGGCCGCTCACTCGGCGAGCCTCCGGATTTCTTCGATCCACCCGGAGCCGAACCGCTCCCGGTAGTGGTCGAACATCGGCACCGAGGCGCGCTCGAAGGCGGCGCGGTCCACCTGGTTCACCGCGAGCGTCGTCTCGAGTTCGGCGATCAGCCGCTCATCCTCTTCCGTGAGAAAGCTCCTCAGCCAGTCGCCGGTTTCCCCGGCGGCATTCCGGATTCCCCGCTGCACATCCTCCGGGAGGCCGTTCAGGAAGCCCGTGCGCATCACCGGGTAGGACGGCGTATAGACGTGGTTCGTGACCGATAGGTACTCCTGGACTTCGTGGAAGCGGGCGGCGGTGAGCTGGGCGAGGGGGTTTTCCTGCCCGTCCACCACTCCCTGGCGGAGCGCCGAGAACACCTCGCCGAAGCTCATCGAAGCCGGGCTCGCGCCGAGGAGGGAAAAGAGCCGCACCCGCTCGGGGTCTTTCGGAGTCCGGAGGCGAATCCCCCCGAGGTCCGCCGGAGTCACGACCGGCCGGACGTTGTTGGTGATGACCCGGAACCCGTTCTCCCAGAACGCGAGCAGGACGAGTCCCTGTTGCTCTTCGAGCCCGTCCGCGAGGCTTCGACCGATCGGGCCGTCCGCGATCCGCTCGAAGTGGTCCCGGTCCCGGATCAGGAACGGCAGGTCGAAGATGCCGAACTCGGGGGCTACCGAGTGGAGCACCGACGAGGGCAGGTGCATCTCGAGCGCGCCGAGCCGAAGCCCTTCGAGCATCTCCTTGTCCTCGCCGAGCTGCGCCGCCCCGAACACCCGTACCTCGACGCGCCCGGGAAACCGCGCTTCGACGAGTTCCTTGAAGCGACGGGCCCCGTGGTCGAAAGGCGAACCGGGGAAGCCGATGTGCCCGAGCCGGATCACCGTCGGCCCGTCGCCCCCGCCGGAAGCGCAGGAAACCCCGACGAGCAGCGCGAGGATGGCCGCGAGGAGCCTCATCCCGCGGATTGAACCACGGATCGTCCGCGTGAGAAGTGACTCGCCCGATTCCGAACGGCGCATCCGTTCGTCTCCGGGTTCATCCGGAGAAACCCGTCCCATTGGCGCGGTGTACGAGAGCCTCACCGGCAGCAGTCCGGCGATAGCGCTGGCTCCTGCTGGTCGGGGTGTCGGGGAGGGTCATCTCGATCAAGCCGGCTTCGAGAGCGGGCCGGAGAATGGTGCCCACGAAGTGGGGTCGGTTTCTGATCTTCAAGGCCGCCTGCAACTCGGTGCGGCTCATGTCTCCGGTGAGTGCGTTCACGAGTTGCTCCAGCCTGGTGGCGACGCGCCCGATATCCTGTACGGTGACTTGTTCGGTATCTTGTACGGTGATCCGCTCGGACGACTGCGAACGCAATCGTTCATGGATCGGTAGCCGGGTCAGGAACCAGGTGCGGTCGTCGTCGCTCTCAAAGACCGGGGCAGGGGAGCCATTTCCCCGCATCGCCCGCAGGATCTTCGGAATTCCCGTGGACCGGCCTTCGGCCAGCCCGAGCTCCTTCAGGAACTCGCCGATGCGGCGGTTCCGGTAGCGACGGCTGATCGCCCGTCCGGACCGCAGGTCTTCCATGCGGATGGACCGGTCCGCTCCGGGGAAGCTCAGGACCACGAGTTCCTCAGGCGTGATCCGTACCTCGACCGGCTCCCGCTCTTCGTACGAGCGATGATAGACAGCGTTGACCAGGGCCTCTTCGACCGCGCCGAGCGGAAAGTTCCAGAATCGCTCGACTTCGGCCCGATATGGATGTTTGACCACGGTTTCCTTGAGGTAGTTACGGGCGATGAAATCAATCGCCTCGCGAAGAATGATCGACAGGGGGCCTCGAATTTCCTTTTCTTCGAATCGGTTGCCGCCAGCGCCGTCGGGGAAGCACACGACATCAATCTGGGTGGAGGGAAAGAAGCGGTGCGGTTCGTCGTTGAAGAGAAGCAACCCGACATTTTTCGGAAGCGCAGCCTCGGACGGCCCGCCGATGATGTTCATTCGCCGACCCAGCGCCTCCGTCGAAAGATCTGTTTCCCGAACAAGGTCGCTACCAACGTCCCGGAGAAACTGCTCGATCAGCCGTGAGGAAAGGTCTTCCAGCGAGGCATCCTGACGATAGCGGTCGTCGAACGGAACGGTGGCGGCGAGGGTCACCATCTCGCGTTCGTCGGCCCCGCGGGCGCGGACGGTGCTGGCCTGCTTGCGGATGAAATAGCCCCACTGCGATGATCCTTTCGACAGGCGGACCCTGGCCTTGTAGGGACGGGTTTCCCCGCCGGGAGCCCACAATACGAGAATGGTTCGACCTTCGATTTCGTAGGTCGCGGTGATCGGGTGGTAGGGAGGCTGGATGGCGCTGTTTCCAAGGTTCAACAACTCCTTCTGCACGGTGTCGATCCGTTCCGGGTTCATGCCCTTCGGAGGCAGCACGGGACGCCCGTTTCGTTCTTCGACACCAACGACGACATATCCTCCGCCGAGGTTGTGGAAGTCATTGGCAAAGGCGCAGATTGCGTGGAGAACCGCGCTCGGATTCCAGCCTGCCTCGTATTCGACGCGCTCCTCCTCGATAGTGCGTCGCCGCAACAGATTGTTGATGTTGATGGGGAGTTTTCCGTTCACGCCACGGATCTGGCTCGGAGCCCGTTCTTCATGGAATGCTCGCGCCTGGCGCGCATGCGATTCAGCAGTATGGATGCCAATCCGTTGTTCGGGCTCTGCGGGGCGAGTTGCCCGGAGACTGCTCTCTTGAAGCCCGACTGCCGCAGGGATTTGGCCCGTAGTGCTTGCCTCTGACCAGCGGTTCCTGGGTCGGCACTCCCTTTGTCGAAAGG
The DNA here is from genome assembly GCA_965215615.1 of Vicinamibacteria bacterium. GTDB lineage: Bacteria > Acidobacteriota > Vicinamibacteria > Marinacidobacterales > Marinacidobacteraceae > CBDATA01. Next base: position 845,435 of record OZ244068.1, read on the forward strand.
TCGAGGCCGTAGTCCGTGCGGTTCCTTGCTGTGCGTTGCTGTGTGGTAGGGGGGCGACATGGGGAAATCAACGCCCCTGAGCCGGATTACCGCCGGCCCGGCAATCGTGGGGGAGACAGGACATCGCGCCTTCAAGTGTACGGAACCGGTCGGTCTCTGCCGCCTGGCTGTCGGGGGGACCCGGAAGGATCCCCCGGGCGCGTGGTCTTGTGGATGTGACACCGGAAGCGAATGCCTCCATGCCGATGGTTCGATCCGTTGTACCGGATGAGCGTCATGGGCCGCGCGCTCCGGCGGAGGAGGGCGAGCCCGCACGAAGAGGCGAACGGATCCAGGTTGTTCGGCCGTTGGTAGAAAGAAACCGCACGGGGATGTCGCCGGCGCCCACCGCGTCGTATCGCCGCTGGCGATGTCCCGGTTTGGTCACCCGGCGTGCCCCCGGATTCGTGATCCGCCTGGGCGTGGAGCGGAGGGAGTCGAGCTGCTCATCGGCCAGCAGGGTGTCGCTCACGGTATCCCGCTTACGCCTCGACGCCCTGGGCGAGGGCCGGCACAGCCCGGTTCCGGAGGCTGCTGTCGAGGCGCTTCGCGAGATAGACCTTCGATTCGCCGTTCTCGAGGGGGTGCGCGTCGTACTTGATGACATCGAAGCGCAGGTGGGTCAGGGTGGCGCGCATCTCGTAGTAGCGGTTCTTGGTCTTGACCACGATCTGCCGGAACCCCTTTTCGATGGCCCACTCCTCGACATGCTCCGAGAGCGCCCGGAAATGGCCCTGGCCGCGCCAGTCGCTGCGGGTGCCGCCGATCCAGGCGTAGAGGATGCGCTGCCCTGCGAAGCGGACCACGCCCCTGAGCTTTCCGGCCAGATCGGCGAGCCGGGGGTCGTCTTCCTCCGCCATGAGCTCGTGCACCACGCGGTACGAAACCGGGACGAGCTGGGAAGGATCCTCCGGGAGGGGCGCTTCCATCATGAAGATGCCGTGCTCGCGCCCGGCGAGCCGGTGGCGAATTTCCCAGGCATCTTTCTTTCGGTCGAACTCGCCGAAGAACTCCTCGAGGAACTGGATTTCGAGCGCGCCGCTTTCGAGTGGGTACTGACGGATGCGATGCCTCGTCTCCTCCATCATCAGGTTCCGGGAAGCCGCGCGAGCCGGGCACGGTCGCCGAGATCCTCCTCGATGCGGAGGAGTTCGTTGTACTTCTCGACCCGCTCGCCGCGGCAGGGTGCTCCCGACTTGATCTGACCCGCCCCGGTGGCGACCGCGATGTGCGCGATGGCGGTGTCGGCCGTGTCTCCGGAGCGATGGCTGAGCATGGTGCCGAAGCCCGCCTCCTGCGCCCGCCGGGTGACGGCGAGGGTCTCGCTCAGGGTGCCGACCTGGTTCGGCTTGACGAGCAGGGCGTTCGCCGCCCGCTCCCGGATGCCGCGCTCGAGCCGTTCGAGCCCGGTCACGAAAAGATCGTCGCCGACGAGCCGCATCCGGTCCCCGAGCGCCGCCCGGAGTTCCGACCATCCCTGCCAGTCGTCCTCGCCGAGGCCGTCCTCGATGGAGATGACGGGGTATTTCGCCGCCCATTCGCCGTACATCCGGGTCATGTCCGCCGCCGAGCGGGAGGTTTCGGGTTCGTAGAAATAGGCCCCGTCGCGGCAGAACTCGCTCGCTGCCACGTCGAGTGCGATCCCGATGTTCCGGCCGGCTTCGAGCCCGGCGGCTGCGATGGCTTCCATCAGCAGGTCGAGCGCCGCCTCTGCTCCGTCGAGCGCCGGCGCGTAGCCACCCTCGTCTCCGACCGCGGTCCCGAGCCCCCGGCCGCGCAGCACGTCGCCGAGCGTGCGGTGGACCGAAACCGCCGCTTCGAGCGCCTCCGAGAACCGGGAGAAGCCGAGCGGCGCGATCATGAACTCCTGGACCCGGAGCCGGTTGTCGGCGTGGGCCCCGCCGTTCAGCACGTTCAGAAAGGGGATCGGCAGAACATCGGCCAGGGTTCCGCCGAGCCAGCGATAGAGCGGCATCCCCCCCGCATCGGTCGCGGCGCGGGCGTTCGCGAGCGAAACGGCGAGGATCGCGTTGGCACCGAGTGCCGATCGGTCCGGAGTCCCGTCGAGCTCGACGAGCAGCCGGTCAATCGTCGGCTGGTCTTCGGCATCCTCCCCGATCAGTTCGGCGGCGATCTGCTCTTCGATGGCCCGGACCGCCTCGCGGACGCCCCGGCCCCGGTAGCGGGAAGGGTCTCCGTCGCGCCGCTCCACCGCTTCGTGACGCCCGGTGGAAGCGCCGGAGGGAACCGCGGCCCGGCCGAAACCGCCGCCGACCAGGCGCACTTCGGCTTCGACCGTCGGATGGCCCCGGGAATCGAGGATTTCCCGGCCGAGGATGTGGTCGATCAGTCGTTCGTCATGCATCGCGGGCAGGGTGGGAACGGTACACCGGGAACGGCATCAAGAGCACCACCATGCACTCCATGACCGGATCGGACACGAGCCTGCCGGCGAACCAGATCACCGCTCGTCTGCCAACTCCCGTTCTGGAGCTTCTGGACAGCGCCGCTCGTGAGAGGAAACCGAGCCGCACGGAAATCGTCCGCCAAGCGATCGAGTACGACTTCGAAGATCACGACGATCTCACGGTCGCGGTGGAGCGACTTCGCGATCCGGCAGATCCGGTGCTCGATGGGGACGAGGTGGAGCGTGATCTGTCCGGTTCGGATCACGACGTAGCGTCGCTCCCGGATCGCAGTTGACATGGGCGGCCTGACGCGATTCACTAGCGGCGTGCTGATCCGTCTTCCGTCCGCTCTCGCGCTCGCCTTCCTGCTGCTCCCGGCCGCCGGATTCGGTGGCGAGGAGCCCGAAGGGAAACAGGGTCCGAAACCGAACCCGGTCCTGCTGGCGCGGGCCGACGGGGCCCAGCCGCCCCCGCTCGTTTCCGCGAACACGGTGGTGCTGGCCGAGATCGCCGGCATCGTGGCCACCCAGTCGGGCCAGCCGCTTCCCGGTGCGCTGGTTTCGGTCGCCGCCGAAAACGAGGGTGGTTCCCGGTTCGCGGTCACCGACAACGAGGGACGCTTCCACATCCAGGAAGCCGCGCCCGGCCGTTACAGCCTGCGTGCCTATCTCGCCGGGTTCCTGCCTTCGCCGGAGGCGCGGGTGCGGGTCAGCTCCGGGGTGATCTCTGCCGACACCCTGCTGCTGCGGATGGCGGCGGTGGCGGCCGGGCCATCCACCGGTTCGCTCTCCGAACTGCGTTGGCTCCTCCAGCGCGGCCGGCGCCACGTTCTGCGGGAGCGGAAGGCGACGCTCCGTTTCGAAGAGGATCCCTTCCCCTTTGGCTGGGACGCGCCCGGTTCCCCGCTCCCCGGCGCTCTCGAAGGTGAGTTCGGCTTTTTCGCCGGATCGGGGAGCAGCCTCGGGTTCTCCGAAGGCAGCGCCGTGGATGCGGGGGTCGCCTACACCCGCTTCGAGCTGCCCTCCACCGCGCGCGGCGACTGGCGGGCCGAAGTTCGCCTGATGGAGTCGGCGATGGCTTCGTGGGCCGCGAGCGTCTCCTACCAGATGGACGAGTCCGACGGCCACGCGCCGAGCGCCGGGATCGGCTACCAGCGCCACGTCTATCGCGACACCTCCGGCCTCCGCCCCCCCGAGGCTCCGATCCTCGATGCCGATCTCCTCCACGCCGAAGAAGCGGAGTGGGACGGTGCGGCTTTCGTGGCCGACGAGTTCACGATGGGTCGGACCACGGTGAGCACCGGCCTCACCTACCGGCGCTTCTCCTACCTCGGCGGGCAGAGCGGCTTCGCCCCGCGGGCAGTCGTCGAATACCGCGCCGGCGAGAACTGGTCCATCCTCTCCGGGATGGCGGCGCGGGTGGACGCGCCGCTCGGCGAGGATCCGGCGCTCCTTTCGCGGGTCGCCTTCGCGGACCTGCTGGCGGTGGATCCCGCCCGGTTCCGCAAGTCTCCTGCCCAGCGGAGCGTCCGCTGGCAGGCCGGTGCCAGTCGCTCGCTCGGGGAGCAGACCACGCTCGGGGCGCGGGCTTTCCACGAGGCGACCACCGACCAGTTGATGCGGACCTTCGAGTCGCGGCCGTATGCGGGCGGTCGCTTCCACATCCGCGATGCGGGGGACTTCTCGGCGCGCGGTTTCGCGGTGGATCTGATCCGCGAGCTGACCCCGGTGAACCGCCGACTCGATCTGGGTGGCCGGGTTTCCTTCGTCATGGCGGTCGTGCGCGAAGAAGCTCCCGGGGCTTTCGGGCTCGTGGAAGAGGGTTTGCTGGCCGCTCCGGCCGGCCTCCTCGCGCCGGAAGACGGCGCGCCGCTGCAGGATGTTTCGGCGGAGGTCTCCGCCCGGGTCCGTCCTTCCGGGACCCGCTTCCACGCGGTCTATCGGCTGATCCGCCACCCCGGACTGATCGTCGGGCCGAACCGCGACGGATCGAGTTCCCGTTTCGAACTCGAACTGGTGCAGCTCATTCCGTTCGCCGACTGGAGCGGCACCGAGTGGGAGCTGTCGGTGGCGGTCCGCGACCTGTTCTTTCAGGATCTCCTCGGGCGCTCCCTGCTCGACGAACTCGCGGTGGCGAACGCCCCGCGCCGGGTCGTCGGCGGTCTCGCCGTCCGGTTCTGACCGGCGGGGACGCTCCCGCCGTCCGCATCCGGCGGAGTGGTTTGTCCATATTTTTGGATAGACTTGCCGGCATCTCGAAGCATCATGAGTTGCGTCCGTCCGGCTGCTGATCGAATCCCGACATCTGGCCCATGATCCTGCGCACGGTCCGGAGCTTCCTGCCGCGGGGAGGCGTGAGGTCTCTGCTGGCGCTCGCCGCCACCGTGCTGCTCTTCGTGCTGGTGGCTGCCAACATCGCACGCCAGACCCGCGCCGAAGTCATGGACGACGGCGTGTACTGGGATCTGGAGCGTGGGGCCGTGGTTGCGCTCCGGGTGGATTCCGGCGGGGCCGGAGCGGGTGCCGGAGTCCGGCCCGGTGACACGCTCCGGGCGATCACCGAAGAGCAGAGCGGGGCGGTGTTCATGGTCACCTCCCCCGCCGACGTGCGCCGGGTGCTCGATTCCGCTTCGAGCGGGGATTCGCTCCGCTATGTCCTGATGCGGGAGGGAGTTCGCCGGGGGTTGATGCTGCCGGTGGCACCGCTTCCCCGGCAGAATCCGACGCTTTATTTCTTCCTCGCGGTGGTGGGTGTCTTCGCCGGGGCGGTGGGAACGTTCGTCTATGCCTTCCGCCGGGGCGCTTCCGCCGCCGCCCACTTCTACGGCCTCTGCATCCTGTGGCTGATGGCGTTCGCCTTCTCGTTCACCGGCGAACTGGATCTGCTCGACCACGCCTTCTTCTGGCTGGACCGGATCGGAGTTCTCCTCTTCCCGCCGGTCTTCTTGCACCTGGCGCTGAACTTCCCTTATCCGGGGAGATTCCTGAAGAGCCAGCCGCGTCTGCTGCGCTTCCTCTACCTCCCCTCGCTCGGACTCCTCGCCCTTTCGCTCGGTGCCCGGCTGCTCTACTTCTCGCCCTTCGGCTGGGGGACTGCGGTCATCACCGGGAGCGAGCGGCTGATCGGACTCCTCGAGCCGGTGCTCTGGGCCCTCTTCTCGGTCGCGGCCTTCGCCGCCTTCGTGGATTCCTACCGGCGGGCGGAGAGCGTCACCGTCAGGAAGCAGCTCAGGTGGATCGTCTGGGGGACCGGCTGCGGAACCCTCCCGTTCGCGCTGATCTATGCGATCCCCTGGGTCCTCAGGCTTCCGACCACTCCGGAGATGGAGCTTTCGCTCGTCCCGATGGCGCTCGTCCCGCTGTCGTTCGCCTACGCGATCGTCAAGTACCGCCTGATGGACGTGGAGATCCTGTTCAAGCGGGGCCTGCTCCTCGCGTCGCTGATGGGGGGCATCGCTCTCGTCTATCTGGCCGCCTACTTTCTCGGGACCACCTACATCGGAAGCGGCGAGCCTTCGCTCCTGATCGCGGTGCTCTCCGCGATCCTCGCGGCGCTCGTGGTTCCCGTCTTCCGCACCCGGGCGGAACGGTTCGTGGATCGCCTCTTCTACCGGGAGAAGTACGACTTCCGGCGGGCGCTGGTCCGGCTCGCTTCCGAGATGAACTCCCAGCTCGATCTCGAGTCTCTCGGGGAGCGTCTGGTGGAGCGGATCGCCGAGACCTTCCGGCTGGACCGGGTGGCGCTGCTCACCGCTTCGGATTCCGGGGAGATGCGCCTCCTCTCCGCCCACGGAAGCGAGGGGGAAGAAGAGGAGCCGCTCCCGGCTCTCGTTTCCTCGCCCGGGATCGCGCGACGGCTTCGCTCCGGGCGGATGGCGCGCATCGAGGACGGTGGCTGGGCACGCTGCGCGGCACCTTGCCTCGCGAGGGGGGATCTGGTCGGGGTCATCCTGCTCGGCAGTGTCTGGGGCGAGGAGGAGCTGAGTTCGGAGGATCTGGATCTCGTCCGCACGGTGGCGGCCCAGGCGGCGACCGCGCTCGTCAACGCCCGGCTCTACGGTTCGCTCCGGAAAAAGCACGACGAGGTGGTGGCGCTCCGCGAGCAGAGCGAGGACACCATCGAATCGCTGGGCGAGGGGGTGGCGGTGATCGGTCTCGACGGCCGGGTGGCACGCTGGAACCGCTCGATGGAGCGCATCTTCGGGCACTCCCGGCGCGAGGTGTTCGGAGTCGGGTTCGAGCAGGTTTTCGCCCGCGAGCTGCGCTCGGCGCTCGATGCCGGGCTCGGGCGGGATTGGCTGGAACAGGGGACCCGGGGCGGCCTTCCCCGGCTCCGGCTGCGCGGATCGGAAGGCGAGGAGAAGGTGGTGAACCTCCGGGTCGGGCCGTTTCTCTCCGGGAGCGGCGAGCACAACGGCGCCTTGCTGATCGTCGAGGACATCACCGAGCGGGTGGGGATGGAAAACGAGCTGCAGTTGCGGGAAAAGATGAATGCCCTCGGGGTTCTCGCTGCCGGCATCGCCCATGAGGTGAACACCCCGCTCACCGGGATTTCGAGCTTCACCCAGATGCTTCAGGAGCAGACCCGCGACCGGGATCCGCGGAGTGCTCTCCTCTCCAAGATCGAAAAACAGGCCGAGCGGGCATCGAAGATCGTCAACGGGCTGCTCAACTTCGCCCGCCACGACCACTCGGAGTTCGGCCCGGTGGATCTGAACCGGGTGCTCGGCGAGACGCTCTCGCTTCTCGATCCGCAGGCGAAGAGTTCACGGATCCGGATCCGCAAGGAGCTGGACCCCGATCTGCCGCCCATCCGCGGCGATGAGAACAAATTGCTTCAGGTGTTCGTAAATCTGGTAGTCAACAGTTTCGACGCGATGCCTTCCGGGGGATGGTTGACCCTCAGGACCGCGAGCGACGGGGAAACCGTCACCGCGGAAGTGGCGGACACCGGGCACGGCATCGCCGAAGACGAGATCCGCCGCATCTACGACCCCTTCTATTCGACCAAGAAGAAGGCCGGGGGCAACGGACTCGGCCTTTCGATCACTTACGGCATCGTCCAGGAGCACGCAGGAAGCATGGAAGTGGAAAGCAGGCCCGACAGCGGCACGCGTTTCGTGGTCGCCCTCCCGGTGGCGGAAGCGGAACAGCGGGCGCGGGAGGAAGCATGAGCCGGAACAAGGGAACGGTGCTCGTCGTGGACGACGAGCAGGTGATGCGCGAGATCCTCGAGGCGCTGCTGCGACCGGCGGGGTACACGGTGCGGCTCGCCGAGAACGGCGAGCAGGGCATCCGGATCGTGGATCGGGAGCCGATCGATCTGGCGGTGGTGGATGTCATGCTGCCGGACACCTCGGGGCTGAAGGTGCTCGAACGGATCAAGGAGATCGACCCGGAGATCACCGTCATCATGCTCACCGCGTACGCGGCGGTGAACACCGCGGTGGCCTCCCTGAAGCTCGGCGCGTTCGACTACGTGAACAAGCCGTTCCGGAACGACGAGGTGCTCAACCTGGTCAGCAACGGGATGCGCCAGCGCCGGCTCGCCCGCGAAAACGAGACCCTCCGGCGACAGATCGGCCGCCGGGAGCAATTCGACGAGCTGGTCGGCCGTTCCCCCCGGATGGAAGAGGTCTATGCGCTCATCGAGCAGGTGGCCGCCTCGCGCTCCAACGTACTGGTGACCGGCGAGAGCGGCACCGGCAAGGAACTGGTCGCGAAAGCGATCCACCGCCGGAGCCCGCGCAAGACGCGGCCGTTCGTCACCGTCAACTCCGGGAGCCTTCCCCCGGACCTGCTGGAGAGCAACCTCTTCGGTCACCTGAAGGGAGCGTTCACGGGCGCGGTGGCTCCCAAGAAGGGGCTTTTCGAGGTAGCCGACGGGGGCAGCATCTTCTTCGACGAGATCGGCACCGTGCACGCCGAGACCCAGGCCAAGCTCCTGCGGGTGATCCAGGAAAAGGAGTTCATGGCGCTCGGTGGAGTCGAGAACATCCGGGTGGATGTCCGGGTGATCGCGGCCACCAACACCGACCTGAAGCAACTGGTCGAGCGGGGGCAGTTCCGGGAGGATCTCTACTTCCGGCTGGATGTCATCAACATCCACCTCCCGCCGCTCCGCGCCCGCCGCGAGGACATCCCGGCGCTCAGCCAGCACTTCCTGAAGCGCTACGCCCGCGAGAACGACAAGCCGAAGCTGGCCTTCGCGCCGACCGCGATGCGGGTGCTTCTCGACTACGACTGGCCGGGGAACGTCCGTCAGCTCGAGAACGCGGTCGAGCGGGCGGTGGTGCTCGCCACCGGGCCGGAGATCGGAGCCGAACTGCTTCCCGACGCGGTGCGCAACCGCACCGCCAGCCCCTCGGGCGGGGTCCTCGCCTCCCTGCCGTCGGGAGTCAGCTTCAAGGAGTACATTTCCCAGGTGGAGCGGCAGGTACTGGTGGACACCCTGAACGACGTGGAGGGGGTCCAGAAGCGCGCCGCCGAAGTTCTCGGGCTGAAGCCCACTACCCTGAACGAAATGCTCAAGCGTCACGGCATCCGCTTCACCCGTCGGAACCAGGAAGCGGCGGAATCGGCGTTCCGCGGGGTGGCCCCGTGATCTTCCGCCTGGCGACGATCCTGTTGCTGGCCGCGGGACCGCTCGGCGCGCAGGAGGATTTGAGCCGCGGTGAACGGCTCGACCGGCTCCGCCCCGAGCAGCGCGAATGGCTCGAAGAGATCGTTCCCTACATCATCACGGGCGACGAGGAAGATGTGTTCCTGAGCCTCGAAACCCTCGAGGAGCGCAACCGGTTCATCGAGGTCTTCTGGGAAAAGCGCGATCCCTATCCGGCGACTCCGGAGAACGAGTTCCGCGACGAGCACATGCGCCGCATCGAGTACGCCAACCGGTTCCTCGGCCGCGAGACCTTCCGGGAAGGCTGGCAGACCGACCGCGGCCGCTACTACATCATCCTCGGCGAGCCGCGCGAGCGTCAGTCGTTCGACGGCTACAACGAAGTGGTGGCTTCGGAGCTGTGGTTCTACCAGGGCGACATCGAAAAGGGGCTTCCGTCGTTCTTCTACCTGCTCTTCTTCAAGAAGCACGACATCGGGGAGTACGAGCTCTACCACCCGATCGTGGACGGCCCGAACGCGCTGGTGCGCGGCCAGTACCAGCGGGGCGGGGGCCCGGAAGGCTCGATCGCCGCCTACGAGGTGATCCAGCGCATCGACCCCGAGCTCGCGAACGCCTCGCTCTCGTTCGATCCCTCCGAGCCGGGAGACTGGACCACCGGGCGCGCCTCGATGGGGAGCGACCTCATCATCGCCCGCGTCGAGGATTCGCCGCGCCGCGCCGTCCGCACCGATTACGCCGATGCCTGGCTGCGTTACCGGGACCGGGTCTCCACCGAGTACTCCTTCAACTTCGTCCCGAGCCGTGGCACCTTCGGCCTCACCGGCGGCCCCCGGAACACTCCGTTCGTCCACTTCGCGGTGGAGATCGACCCCCAGAATTTCACGCTCGAAACCGACGAGGATCAGACCCGCTTCTACACCACGCTCGACATCACCGTCGAGGCGGTGAACACCGACGGGGTCCAGGTCTTCGCGGTGGATCGCCCCGCCTTCCTCGAGCTCAACCGTTCCCAGGTGGACGAGGTCATCTCCTCGCCGTTCTCCTATCAGGACAGTATCCCGCTCCTCCCCGGCGAGTACGACCTGAGCGTGATCGTGAGGAACCGTGCCGCCCAGCAGTTCACCGTGCTCGAGACCACTCTCGACACGACGCGCGCCGGAGCCGCCGCCCGTCCGCGCCTCGCCGGGGTCATCCCCGGATTCGACGGAACGACCCTGATGGATGTTCCGGCGCCGGACGCGATCCGCACCTTCCAGGTCGGCTCCGTCCAGGTCCAGCCGGCGGCCGACGGCCTCTTCGCCCTCGGGCAGACGCTCTTCGCGTTCAGCCACGTGCTCGACGGGGGTGAGGATCATCGGATCCGCTTCCAGCTCGTGGGAGACGACCAGGGGGAGATGGGGACCGAGGTGTTCGGCGAGGTGGTCGAGCCGCTGCGGGGTGAGGCGGTGCTCGGCCAGCTCCCGCTGGATGTCGGGGTGGGCGGGGCCTACTGGCTCGTGGCCCGCCTCGAAGACGAGTCCGGCGCGCTGCTCGATTCGGCGGAGCGACGGGTGCAGGTTTCGCCCCGCGCCGGAGTCCCCCGCTCCGGCTTCGTCTATCGCCGCGGGTTCCACGCCGCGACACCGGGGCTTTTGTCGCTGGTACGGGGAGATCAGTTCCTCGCTCTCGGGCGCTTCGACCAGGCGCTCGCCGAATACGAGGCCTCGGTGTCCGCCGGGAATCCCGACCTGCCGGTCGCCCGCTGGAAGCTCGCGCACGGGTACCTCCGCTCCAACCGGGTGGCGGAAGCGGTGGAGCTTCTGGAGCCGCTCCGCGAAACCCATCCGGACGTGGTGGAGGTGGCCACCGGGCTCGGCTTCGCCCGCTATTTCCAGGGGCGCTTCGAGGACGCGGCGGCCCATCTCGAGCACGCGATCGGCCTCCGCCCGCCGGAAGCGCCGGTGCTGAACATCCTCGGAGACAGCCTCGCCCGCCTCGGGCGCATCGAGGAGGCGCGGGCGGCGATGGAGCGGTCGCTCTCGATCCAGCCGGATCAGCCGGAGGTGGCGGAGCGGCTCAAGGAACTGGGGGAAGGCTTGTGACGCGATTCGTCGCCGTCCTCGGGTTGCTCGCCTTTTTCGGGCAGCCGGAAGAAGAAACGGTCCCGGTCGTCTTCGAGACCGCGCTCGGCGAGATCGAGGTGGCGCTCTATCCGGGCCGCGCTCCGCTCTCGGCGGCGCACTTCCTCCGGCTGGTGGACGGCGGGCACTACGCCGGGGAAGCCGCCTTCTTCTACCGCGCGACCCACACCGCGAACGGGGATGCCCACGACGTGATCCAGGGCGGACTTCGAAGCGAGGAAGAGCCGGCCTTTTCGCCCGTCCCCCACGAAACGACCCACGAAACCGGGATCCGCAACGAGCGCGGAACCCTCGCCTGGGCGCGTAACGATCCGGGAACCGCGAACACCGAGTTCTTCTTCAACGTGGGCGACAACTCCGTGCTGGACACCGATGCCGGCGACCCCACCCGTGACGGCTATGGGTACGCGACCTTCGGCCGGGTCATCCGCGGGATGGAAGTCCTCGACGAGATCCACCGCCTGCCCACCGACGCGCCCGCGTATTCGGAAGTGGTCCGCGGCCAGATCCTGAACGACCCGGTCCCGATCCGGGCCATCCGTCGCGCGGAATAGACGCCACCGGCCGTCGCTACCGGGAGCGGCACTGCGACCGGACATAGCTCTCCGGCACGCGGTTCATGCGGGTCCGGTAGCCCTTGCCCGGCGCGCGGAAGTGTTCGAGTACCGAACGCTTGACGCGCAGCGTGATCTGCTCCGTCCGGCCAGGCTCGACGAGTTCGGCCTCGCGCCAGAACCCGTCGCCGAGTTCCGGGATGTCGCTGAAGTCAATCTCGTTGTCTTCTACCGCAGAGATTTCCGTTGGCCAATGCTTTTTGTATCTGCTCATCGAATTTCCTTCTCTCCTTTCGGGATGCGGGTCGCGCTGCGATCAGGCGCAGCCGATCTCTGCACCACAACGATCACAGCAGAGTCGACTTGCCTCACACTGACACATCGCACCTCGCCGTAGTCGCGACGCGAATCGAGTCGCGTGAGCACCAAGCCGTTGAAGATGCGCTGTGCTGTCATGAAGCTGATTCCCTCACGAAATTCCCGGGCTACTGGTGCGTTGATCTTGCGGCATGGCGTATAGTCAAGCGATATACGCCATGGCGCAAAACCAACCATCCCTCCCGGATCCCGTCGCCACCAGCCCTCGCGCTCTCGGTCAGGCGATTCGCCGGCTGCGGCAGGAGCGCGGGATGACCCAGGCGGAACTCGCCGAAGCCTGTGTGCTGCGGCAGGCGACCGTTTCTGCCGCCGAGAACGGTGCGCCCGGGACGCGCTGGGACACGCTCTTCCGCCTGCTCGCCGTGCTCGGTCAGGCGGTCGTCCTCCGTGACCGTACCCGCTTGTTCGCCGAGCGAACCCATGGCGAATGATCCGGCGGCGGCTCGCGGGATGATGTCCCGCCGAAGGGTGCTCGATCTCTTCGAGAACGGCCGTCGCCTCGGCGCGCTGATTCGGACCTCATCCGGCCTTTCGCTCGAATACGCCCCCGAATGGCTCGGGTGGAGCGAGGCGACGCCGGTTTCGCTTTCGCTGCCGCTCGGGTCCGCGCCGCACCGGGGCGAGCCGGTGCTCCGTTTCCTCGACAACCTTCTTCCGGATTCCGAGGGGATGCGGGCCCGGCTGGCATCGCGGGTGGATGCGCCGGACACCCATCCGTTCACTCTGCTGGAGATTCTTGGCCGATGTTCCGCTGGTGCGCTGACCTTCGTTTCCGAAGGCGAGGCTCCGGGCGCGCCGGGCAAGGTGTCGGGCCAACCGCTCTCCGATGCGGAGGTCGGAAAGCTGCTCTCGCAGCTCGACCGCCGGCCCCTCGGAGTCGGGCCCCGTTTTCGCATCTCGCTCGCCGGAGCGCAGCAGAAGACCGCTCTCCTGTTTCGGGATGGCCGCCCGCATCTCCCTCTCGGTTTCACGCCGACGACTCACATCCTCAAACCTCCCATGGGTCGGGTGATGGGCGTGGATTTCAGCCAGAGCGTCGAGAACGAGTTCCTGTGCCTGAAACTCGCGGCCGCGTTCGGCCTCACGGTGGCGGAAGCCCGGATCGCCGATTTCGCCGGAACGAGGGCGCTATTGGTGGAGCGCTTCGATCGCCAGTGGACGGAGGGGGAGCGGCTCTTCCGGATTCCGCACGAGGACTGCGCCCAGGCGCTCTCGGTCCCGACCCGGCGGAAATACGAACTGGACGGCGGGCCGGGATTCGGGGCGCTGCTCGGACTGCTCGAAGGATCGTCGCAGCCGGATGCTGATCGCCGGAGCTTCCTCCGGGCGCAGATCTTCTTCTGGCTCCTCGCGGCGGTGGATGGCCACGCGAAGAACTACAGCATCCGGCTCCTTCCCGGCGGAGGGTTCCGGCTGGCCCCGCTCTACGACATCGTCTCGGCAGAACCCGCGCTTTCGTCCGGTGAACTCCCGCCGGAGGAAGCGGCGATGTCGCTCGCGGTCGGGAATGCGGCGGTCCGGCGGCCCGACCGGATCGAGCCGGAGCACTTCTTCGAGACCGCAAGGACGGCCGGGATTCCCGCCCGGATGGTCCGGGCCCTCTTCGAGGAACTGGTCGAGACCTGCTCCGAGGCGTTTGATGCCGTCCGCGAACAGCTTCCGGAGAACTTCCCGGCTGAACTCGCCTCCGCGATCTTCGCCGGCGTTCGCTCGCGCCTCGACCATCACTGAACGAGGAGGCGGTACATCATGGCAATGCGGAACCCCTGTCACCCGGGGGAGATCCTGCGCGACAATCTGGCGGCAGCCGAGCTCTCGGTGACCGAGGGCGCGGCGCAGTTGGGCTGCTCCCGGCAGGCGCTGTCCCGGCTGCGGGGCGGCAAGGCTGGAGCAGTGTGAAGGAACCTTCCGTTTTCGTTCCTGTGGCAACCGTTCCGGGAGCCATGGTCAAACCGGGAGCCATGGTCAAACCGGGAGCCATGGTCAAATTGCTCGAAAACCATGGTCAAACCGCGAATTCGGCCCGGAAACCATGGTCAAAACGCGAATTCGACGGAGAAAACACCCTCGCGGTGATTTCCGGAAGAACCATGGGATTGGCCTCGAAAACCAGGGATTGGGCCACGCGGGAACGCAAAACCAGCCGATTCAGGAGAACGGGGCCCGTTTCCCGAGGCGCTGGGCGACTTCGCCTCCGGCAGAACGGGTGGCATTCAGCGAACCATGGTCATTCCCGACAGAGCCATGGTCAAACCGGCCAAATCCCGGCAGGTCGAGATCCCAACATTTCAGAATTCCAGCAGACTGGCCCCCGAACAAACCCGGCCTCGCCCGGAAGCGAGGTCGAACCCCGGGCCGCACGGAAAGGTGGGATCAGGAGGATGGGGTGTCGTCAGGTTCCCTGCCGGGGCGCGCGGCGGAGCCACATGGTCGCCAAACATCGTAGAGGCAATCCCGATAGACATCGCCGTAGAGGGCTGAACAGTTCGTGAAGCCTCTCCGCTCATCCGTGCAGAGGTCATAGATCGCCTGCGCCTCGCTGGTGCAGCAATCCACGCGATTCTCAACGAGCGGAAGAAGCCAACCCGGGCAACCCGGCAACTGGGGAAGGAGATCGCAGATGTTGCCGTCTTGCGCCTCACCGTCAGTGGGAGAGAACGCGAGAAGCACGGCAAACCCTGCAGCCGACCAGAGACCTGATCTCACTTTTGCTCCTCCCTGAGATGGGAACGAGGCGGTGGCGGTGGCGGCCCGCTCGGTAGCCAAAGCATTCCTGTGCCGTGAACCACGGTTGGTTCCTCTTCCGTTTGTTCCTCGCTCTTGCCTCCCAGGAAAAGAAACAGGATCAGAGCGAGCGCCAGCGAAACAGTGACGAGCAGTCTGCGCACGGCGGAATCCCCCTGCTCCGAACATACTACCGGGTGAGCTGTCGCGCAACCGCGATGGTCCGCTCCTCCCGGGGAATTTCCTCAGAACCGGAGGCGGACCCCGATCCGTGCCACCCGCGGCGGGAGGATGCCGACCACCGCGCCGAAGGAATCGTCCCGGGAGCCCTCGCCGACCACGCTGTTCAGGTTGAGGGCGTTGAAAACGTCGAGATAGGCCGCGAACTCGGTGCCCTTCGGCAGGTCGAGGCGGTGGTCGAGTCGCAGGTCCACGAGCGGGACCGCCGGGGAGCGGGCCGCGCCGGGTGGCTCCACGACGATCTCGGTGCTCCCCTGCGGCAGCGGCTCGCCCTCGAGCGTTTCGGTGAAGATGACCGACCGGTAGTTGGGCCATCCCGAATGGGCACGGAAGGAGCCCGCCACCGAAAATCCCCAGGGCAGGCGGTAGCTTCCCGAAAGGCGGGCGATGAACGGGCGATCCCAGAAGGTGCGGCCCTCGTGGAGGTCGCCGTGGTTCGGGTTGTTGAGGAGCGGGCCGGGGAATCCGGTCCCTTCGTCCACTTCGTCGCCGGGGCCGGGGAGCCAGCCGGTGGAGCGGCTCACGGTGAGCGAGGCGAGGAGTTGCCAGCCGGCGGCGTAGCGCTTCCGGGCTTCGAGGATCAGCCCCCGGTAGCTCGATCCGATTCCCGGGTTTTCAAGACGAAAACGCGACTGGCCGAGCGTTTCCGGATCCTGAAGCCAGAGGGTCACCGGAACGTCGTCGTCCGTGCCACGGACGAAATCGCGCCCCGGATCGAGATGCGCGGTCTCGCGCCAGGCGCTCGCCGGAACGCCCACGTCGGTGTCCTCGATGAGGTTGCGTTCGGTCCGGAGAATTCCGGTGAGTCCGAGGGTCACTCCCCACGGCAGTTCCCGGTGGATGCCGAGCGTCAGTTCGTCGGTGGACGGCTGCTTCAGGTCGGGATCCACCTCGTTGCGGACCGGGATGAAGACGCTGAGCGGGTTCCCGAAGTCCGCCTCTCCCTCGTCGAGGAGCGTGTTGAAGTTCCGGTCGTCCAAGCGGAACTTCGCCGAAGCGCGGGCGTTCGGGTTGCCGTAGGCGGGAACGCTCAGTCCGAGCTGGTGGAGGTAGCGCCCGGCGCTCAGCCGGATTCGGGTCCGGCCGTCTTCGGTGAGCTGGTAGTTCGCGCCGAAGCGCGGGGCGATTCCGAGCCAGGACACGAGACCCGACTGGCCCGTGGTTTCGAGCGGAACCCCGAACGACTCGAACACCTCAGCCCAGGGCCCCGGCCGGTTCGCCTGATCCGGATATCCGCCGTCCCACCAGTCGGCGCGAACCCCGAGCTCCAGAACCAGCCGGCTCCGGACGAGGGTGTCCTGGACGAACAGGCCGACGTTGCGGGTGACGTTCCGCACCGCCACCGGATCGCTGTAGAGCGTGACTTCGATCGGGCGCGTCCGGTCGTGGGTATAGACGATCCCTTCGTGGAGGTCGTGGGTGGTGGTCCCCGGGTTTCGGGTCGCCTCGAATCCGAACTTGAGTTCGTTCGCGCCGCCGAAGAGCCCGTCGCGGAAGAGGGTGACACTGCCGCTCGCCTGCCAGCGGTCGCGCTCGTAGAGGGTGTTGGTCCCCGATCCGTCGTACCAGATCCCCGAGTTCAGCTCCCAGCGGGAGAGCCCCGGTTCGCGGCCGGGCTGCTGGCCGTAGGGAAAGAAGAGGTCCACCCGGCTGAGTCGCGCTTCGGCGAGCGCGCTCTCTCCGAAGACCCCGGACCAGGAGATCTGGCCGAGCGTCATGCTCGAGTCCTGGTAGAGCGTGTTCTCGGGGCGGGGACGGAAGAGGCTCGCCCCCCGGTAGGGCCGGTACTTGTCGTTGCGGAAGAAGAAGACCCCGATCTCGTGGCCGTCCGCGACCCGGAGGCTGGCCCGGCCCATCAGGTTTTCCAGCTCGGTGAGATCCACTCCCGGCGACCCGTCCTCGAAGAAGAAGCCGGGCAGGAACGGCTCCACCCGGAACCGGGAGTAGTTGAGGTAGAACCAGGCGCGATCCCGCCGCAGCGGGCCGCCGAGTTCGGCCGCGCCGTCGGTCAGCTCCTTCAGCCGGTTCGCCTGCCCGACGCCCCGCGCCCGGAGCGCGTCGTCGAGGTTCTGCGCCTGGAACCGCTCGTGCTCGTAGAAGAAGCTCGCGCTCCCCGAAAAACGGTTGCCGCCGCGGCGGGTCACGAGGTTCAGGAACACGCCGGGGGTCTGGATCTCGGCGCGGTGGCCCGCGGTCGAGACCTCCACTTCCTCGAAGCTGTCGAAGCTGTAGTAGGTGATGCTCGCCCCCATCGCGCCGGGGTCGGTGACGTTCACCCCGTTCAGGTAGTACTGGTTCTGGGTCCAGGCCGACCCGGCGGCGGACATCAGGGACTGCTGGCCGCTCTCCGCGCCGCCGACGTTCACCTTGGACATCATCACGCCGGGGGTCTGCTCGAGGACGTTCCAGATGTCGCGGGTGTTGGGAAGGTCTTCGAGAACGGGCCGATCCACCGTTTCCCGGACCCCGCCGCCCCGCGTTTCGAGGGCGCTTTGCGAAATCGCCGAGACGGTCTCGGTGATCCCGGCGACCGCGAGGCGCAGCCGGACTTCGGCCACCGACCCGGCCGCGACGCTCACCTCTGCGGGAGGAGAGGCGACGAAGCCGGGATGCTCGGCCGTGATCCGCCAGATTCCGGGCGGAAGCCCCGCGAACCCGAAACGCCCGCCGGGGCCGGTCGCCTGTTCGCGAAGGACGCCACGTTCGGGAAGCGAGAGGGTGACCCGCGCTCCGGGGAGCACGCCGCCGGTCGCGTCCACCACCACTCCGTCCACGCCTCCGGTCGGCTGGGCGAACACCGGGGAGGCCGCGAGGCAGAGCGCGAGCAGGAGTGCAGGACGCATGGAGCGCATCCGATAGTAGCCGCTGCCCGGCCAGGCACCCACGAGGGCGCCTGAATCGTTTTTCCACGAAACTGGGCTAATCTAAGCGTAATTCCACGACGGGAATCGTTTTCCTTGCCTTCCTCCTCTTCGGGCGATCGACTGCTCGGCCACGCGTGGCTCCACGAGGAATTCGCGCTCCGTGTTCCGCGAGCGGCGACCGAGAGTCGTCTCGTTTCCGGGGCTCGTCGCACCGAAAGGGAAGCCGGGGAGGTCTTCGAATCGTACCCGCTGCGCTACGCCGGCGACGGCTCGGTGATCTCGCACCTGCGCTTTGCGCTGCGCCACGAGCCTCTCGACCTCGGGGTGCTGACGGCGGCGTTCCGGGAGATGGGGCCGAAACCCGTCACGGATTGGGTGCGGGCGGAGCCTACCGGTGCTCACAGCCGGCGCGCCTGGTTCCTCTACGAGACCTTTCTGGGGCGAACTCTCGACCTCCCGGACGCGAAGAGTGGGAACTACGTGGAAGCTCTCCACTCCGGGAGGCATTTCGTCGCTGCGCCGCGTCCCGTGAGGCGGCACCGCGTGGCGGACAATCTGCTCGGCGGCCCTGGGCTCTGCCCGACGGTGCGGCGAACGGTTCGGCTTGCCGAAGCGGCGGAGGCGGGGTTCCCGGAAGAAGCGCAGGCGCTCGTCGCCGGTTACGAGCCCACCGTCCTGGCGCGCGCCGTCAACTACCTCCTGACCAAGGAAACGCGCTCCTCCTTCGCGATCGAAGGCGAAATGCCGTCGGCGACCCGTGCGGAGCGTTTCGTGAATGCGCTCAGGACGGCACCGGATCGGGATCCGACCGACGAGGCGGTGCTCATGGATCTCCAATCCGAGATCGTGGAGCCTCGCTACGCGACGCGCGGCTATCGGGATACGCAGGTATTCGTGGGCTCGTCGGCGGGGGATCACCGCGAGGAAGTCCACTTCATCGGCCCGCGACCGGCGGATGTCCCGAGGCTCATGGAGGGCTGGAAGGCACTGAGTCGCCGTCTCACGGATGTGGATCCGGTGGTGGCGGCCGCCGTCTCCTCGTTCGCATTCGTTTTCGTCCACCCATTCGAGGACGGAAATGGCCGCCTGCACCGGTGGCTGATGCACCAGGTTCTTTCCGGCCGGGGCTTCAGCCCACCCGGTGTCGTGTTTCCGATCTCCGCCGCGATCCTGCGGGATCGGAAGGGCTACGACAAGGCTCTCGGGAGCTTTTCGAAGCCGCGGCTCCGGCTCACCGATTGGAAATGGACGCGGGAGCGGCAGATTCGGGTGGCGAACGACACGGCGGATCTCTACCGCTTCTTCGATGCGACTCTCCTGGCGGAATACCTGTACGACCGGTTCGCCGACACGATCCGCCACGACCTCCGGGAGGAGCTTGGTTTCGTGAGCGCGTTCCACCACGCGCTCGCCGCGACGCGGGACATCGTGGACATGCCCGACCGCCGCCTGTCGCTCTTCGTTCGGCTCGTGATACGGAACGAGGGGCGACTTTCCGCATCCAAACGCTCTGTGTTCAAGGAACTGAGCGACGAGGAGGTCGCGGCCATGGAGCAAGCCGTCGCCGATGCGGCCTCCGGGTGAGATGAGAACAGGAGCATGAAGCCGCGCCCACTCGCCGTCCTCGGAACTCTCGCTCTCTCCTGTGGCGGCGGCGATGCGCCGACGGTCCCTTCGCCGAGATCGCCCGGCGGGTGTTCGAACGAGCGCGCGAGCGCACTCGCGTAAGCTGGCAGCACGGCGCGTCTGCCCCGCGAGTGGGATGGCACCCCGTTCCGCTTCGATGTGATCGAATCGGGTGATCCGGCTGCCGACGCCTATCTGCGAAATTCTCTCGTTGCGGTGGACGAACTGGCCGACCGATCGAGGATCGGCTCGGTTACCGGATCATCGAGGCGGGCGAGATGATTCCCGATCCTCCCGACGTTCCCACTGGCTGGCGCTCGACCCATCGAGAAAACGCGACGCACTGTGCATCCATCCGGACACCCGGGCAGGTCATGGGACTGCTGATCGAGACGCGGCCACCCGAGCACCGGGGCGGAGGAGCCAGGAGCGTGTCCCCGCACTGCGCGGGCGTGCACTACTTCCGGCACCGCGACACGGAAGGGTTCGCGCCCGACTTCCGCGAGGCCATCGTCCATGAGATCTTCCCTCTCTTCGGCTACTCCCACCACGGCGAGAACCGGGCGGGAATCGAGATGTCCCGCGACCTCACGGAGGATCGCAACTGGAGGCCGACCGCCGCCGGCATCGAGGCGCTCGGCTGCGCGTACCCGCATCCCGACTTCCCGCGCTGAGCGGCGCGGCGGAGAGGGAGGGATTCGAACCCTCGGCACGGTTTCCCGTGCAACTGCTTAGCAGGCAGCCCTGTTCAGCCACTCCAGCACCTCTCCGGTGGCAAAGCCGCGCAAAACGCCGGCCGGGGCGGCCCGAATCGTACACCGACGATGCCATCGGGCGGGCCGGTTCCTGCTATCCTCTTTGCCCTGCCGCGCCACTGGGAAGTCGTCCAATGGCAGGACACACGGCTCTGGACCGTGGAATCGGGGTTCGAGTCCCTGCTTCCCAGCCAGGTGGGCGCAAGGTCCGGCGCTCTTTCGCGCGGCTCCGTTCCGGGCCCCTCATCCGAAGGAGTTCCCCATGCGCCTCAAGACACTCGGCCGGGTCGGCCTCGTGGCTGTCCTCGTGCTCTTCGGAGCCCAGGCCGCTTTCGCCCAGATGGGCACCGGCCGGGTCTCCGGCACCGTCAAGGATCCGAACGGGAACCCGATCGAGGGGGCGACCATCACCGCGACCAGCGGCGACAGCAACCGGGCCCTCGAAGCGACGACGGATGCGAACGGTCGCTGGGCGATCCTCGGCTTCCGCAGCCGCGCCTACGACTTCTCGGTTCAGGCATCCGGTTTCCAGCCGTACAACTACCAGGCGCAAATCCAGCAGGCCGGTCGGAATCCGGACATGGACCTCGTCCTCGAGCCGGCGGCGATGGGGAGTTCCGCCGGAACCGGCGGCGGCCTGCTCGCCGAAGCCCAGGAACTGCACCAGGCAGGGATGTGGGATGAAGCGCTCATGAAGTACGACGAAGTGCTCGCCGCCGACCCCACCATGTACCAGATCCACCTCAACCGCGGCTCGGTGCTCCGCGAGCTCGGGCGCGAGGACGACGCGAAGATGGCCTACCAGATGGTTCTCGACCAGGATCCGGGCAGCGCTCCGGCCCTGATCTCGATGGCCGAGATCGCGGTGGCGGCGAACGACCTCGACACCGCGGTCGAGTATTTCAAGACGGCGGTGGACACCACCGACGACGAGATCATCCCGTTCAACGTGGCGGCGATCTATTTCCAGAACGGCAACGTGGACGAGGCCATCGAGTACTTCCTGCTCGCTGCCGAGCGCCGGATGGACTGGGCCGAGCCCCACCTCGAAATCGCGAAGGCCTACCTCAACAAGGGTGATTTCGCATCAGCCCGCACCCACCTGAACATGGTGGTGGAAATCGAGCCCGACGGGGCTTCGGCGGCGATGGCGAACGCCATGCTCCAGGCGCTCCCCGAGGACTGAGCGCCTTCCCGGGCCGGGGTTCGGGCCAGCCGGAGGGATGGCCGAGCGGTTTAAGGCGGTGGTCTTGAAAACCATTGACCCGAAAGGGTCCGGGGGTTCGAATCCCTCTCCCTCCGCCACCCGGTTCAGGCGGAGCGCAGCTCCGTGATGCCGTCGAGATAGGGCTGGAGCACCTTCGGGATCCCGATCGAGCCGTCCTCGCGCTGGTAGTTTTCGAGGAGCGCGAGCCAGGTCCGGCCCACCGCGAGCCCCGATCCGTTCAGGGTGTGGCAGAACCGCGCCTTCGCGCCGCCGCCGGGACGATACCGGATGCCGGCGCGGCGAGCCTGGAAGTCGCCGCAGTTGCTGCAGGAGCTGATCTCCCGGTAGGTGCCGGCGGACGGGAGCCAGACTTCGAGGTCATAAGTTTTGGTCGCGGCGGCTCCCATGTCCCCGGTGGAAAGCAGCACGACCCGGTACGGAAGTTCGAGCAGCTCCAGGATCCGTTCCGCGTCCCGGGTGAGTGACTCCAGCTCCTCGAACGAGGTCTCCGCATCCGTCACCTTGACGATCTCCACCTTGTCGAACTGATGCTGGCGGATGAGCCCCCGGGTGTCCTGTCCGGCGGCTCCGGCTTCGGCGCGAAAGCACGGGGTGGCCGATACGTAGCGCTTCGGGAGTTCGGCGGCTTCGAGCGTGTCTTCCGAGTGCAGGTTGGTCAGCGGAACCTCGGCGGTGGGGATCAGGAAGAGGTCGCGCCCCTCCACCCGGAACAGGTCGTCGCGGAACTTCGGAAGCTGGCCGGTCCCGGTGAGCGTTTCGGAGTTCACGAGCAGCGGGCACCAGATCTCTTCGTACCCATGCTTCGTCTGGACATCCAGCATGAACCGGGTGAGCGCCCGCTCGAGTCGGGCACCGGCACCGCGGAGGACCGCGAAACGGGCACCGCTCAGCCGGGCCGCCCGCGGCAGGTCGAGGATTCCGAGAGCGGTCGCGAGCTCGTCGTGGGTTTTCGGCTCGAAATCGAAGTCACGCGGTTCGCCGACCCGCCGGATCTCCCGGTTGGCGGTTTCGTCGGGGCCTTTCGGTACCGAGTCGTGGGCGAGATTCGGCAGCCCGAGCAGCCGGGATTCGAGGAGCGCCTCGACCTCCTTGAGCCGGCTTTCGCGGTCTTTCACCCGGTCGGGAGCGGCCGCAAGTTCGGCGCGAAGCTGCTCGGCCGCTTCCCGCTTCCCGCTCCGGTAGAGCGCTCCCACTTCCTTGTTCATGGCCTTGAGCCGCTCCCGGAGGCGGCTGACCTCGGTCTGGATTTCGGCGCGTTCGGCGAGGAGAGCGAGCACCTCTTCGAGGTCGCCGTCGTGGCCGCGGTCCCGGAGCTTTCGGGAGACGGTTTCCGGGTTGCGGCGGATCAGGTCACTGGACAGCATGAACCGGTTAGCCTAAACACCTCCGATGGCGCAGCTTCCCATCCCCGATTTTTTCGATCCGGAGCGCGCCGGAGCCCTGTTCCGCGTGCCCTACGAGGAGCGCGCCGCCGCGGCCCGCGCCTTTGCGAGCGAGCACGCCGTCCCGCCGGCGCACGGCGACCGGATCCGGGTCGGCCTGTTGCTCGTGGATTGCCAGAACACCTTCTGCCTGCCCGGAGGCGAGCTGTTCGTCGCCGGGCGCTCCGGGCTCGGAGCCGTCCACGATTCCTGGCGCATCTGCCAGTTCCTCTACCGGAACCTGGGCCGGATCACCGAAGTGGTGGCGACGCTCGACACCCACCAGGCGATCCAGATCTTCCACCCGCACTTCTTTCTCGACGCGGACGGTGCCCCCCCCGCGCCCTACACGGCGATCACCGCGGCCGATCTCGAAGCCGGCCGGTTCCGGGCGAATCCCGAGGCCGCTCCTGCCGCCGGACTCAGCGGGGAAGATCTCGCCCGCCACGTCCTCCATTACTGCCGGCGGCTCGAAGCCCAGGGGAAGTACAGCCTGGTGATCTGGCCCTACCACGGGATGCTCGGCGGTGCGGGCCACGCGCTCGCGCCGGTGATCGAGGAGGCGGTCTTCTTCCACGGGATCGCCCGCTCGGCGGCGACCCGCTTCGAGCTCAAGGGCCGGAACCCGTTGACCGAGAACTATTCGGTTCTGCGGGCCGAGGTGCTCGACGGGGCGGATGGCGCTCCCGTCGCCGAGCCGAACCGGGCGCTGCTCGACCGGCTCCTCGGGTTCGATGCGCTCATCGTCGCCGGCCAGGCGAAGAGCCACTGCGTCGCCTGGACGGTTTCGGATCTTCGGGACGAGATCCAAAAGCGCGATCCGGATGGCTCGACGGGGCTCGCCGGGAAGGTGTTTCTCCTCGAAGATGCCACCTCTCCGGTAGTGGTTCCGGGGGCGGATTTCACCGATGCCGCCGAAGCGGCGTACGCGGATTTCGAGCGTGCCGGGATGGTCCGGGTACGCAGCACGGTCCCGCCCGGGGAGTGGCCCGGATTTCCCACCTGACTTCCGACCTGACGGCCGCCCCCACGGTCGTCTCGCTCCTCGACGTGGACTTCTACAAGTTCACGATGGGGCAGTATGCCTTCCTTCGGCACCCCGACGTTTCGGTCCGTTACCGGCTGATCTGCCGCGCGCCTGCCGCCCGGCTCGCCCGGAGCCTGCCGGTGGAGGCCCTTCGCGACGGGCTCGAGGCGGTTCGGGCGCTCTCGTTTCGACGGGAAGAGCTCGACTATCTCCGCGGACTTCCCGGATTCGCCTTCGCCGGGGAGTATCTGGAGTTTCTCGCCAGGCTGCGCCTCCCGGCGCTCGAGGTCAGCCGGCGCGGCGACGACTTCTGGCTGGAATACGAGGGCCGGTGGCCCGAGGTGATCCACTGGGAGACCCTCGTCCTGTCGGTTCTGAGCGAGTTGCTCGGCCGTGCCGTCCTTGCCGAAGGCGGGGCGGGGGCGGTCGCCGGAGCGGAGGCGGAGGGCTCGAAACGGCTCGAAGCCAAGATCGCCACCCTGCGGAAGAATCCGGGGGTTCGTTTTGCCTCCTTCGGAACGAGGAGGCGGTTCTCGCGCGCCTGGCAACTCCGCATCGAATCCCGTCTGCGGGAGGCGCTTCCGGAGCAGTTCACCGGGACCTCCTCGGTGGAGTCCGCCTTTCGGAACGGCCTCGATCCGGTGGGCACCGTCGCCCACGAGGTCTTCATGGTGGGAGCGGGTCTCGCCGGCGATTCGGAAGCCGCGATCCGCGAATCTCCGACCCGGGTGCTCGAAGCGTGGTGGGAGATGTTCGGCCCGGCCGCCGCGCTCGTCCCCACCGACACCTGGGGGTCCGGTTTCTTCTTCCGGGAGACCTCGGGAATCTGGGCCGAACGGCTCCGCGGGGTGCGCCACGATTCGGGGGACCCGGTGGCCCACGGCGAGCGGGCTCTCGGCTGGCGGGCCGGCCACGGACTCGATCCCCGCGACTTCGCGCTCGTCTTCAGCGATGGATTGGAACTCCCGGAAATCCTGGCACTCCATCGGCGTTTTGCCGGCCGCGCCCGGGTTTCCTTCGGCTGGGGCACGAACCTGACGAACGACTGCGGGCTTCCGGTGCGCTCGCTGGTCGTGAAGCCGGTCCGCGCCGCCGGCCGTCCGCTGGTCAAGTTGAGCGACAACCCGGGCAAGAGCACCGGCGAGCCGGAGGACATCCGCCGCTACCGACACATCTTCGGGACACCGGCGGGCGAAGCCACCGCACCGAAGTACTGAGGCTTCACCTGCTGCCGTAGGTAACCCTCCTCCAGACCGCTTCGAGCGGCCCTCGCCGGAACCTTCCAAGCCAGAAGGGGGAAAGCCAGAGCTGGAACGCCACCACGGCGAGCACGATCAGGAGCTGACCCGTGCGCTCCACGCTCCCGAAGAGGCCGAGTCCGTGGCCGTAGAAGATTCCGGTCAGGATCAGCGTCTGGAGGATGTAGTTGCTGAACGCCATCCGGCCGGCTGCGGCAAGCCGGTCCTGGAGCGCTGGCAGCAGGCGACTGCGGACCGCGAGCATCACGAGGCCGAGATAGCCGAGCGCGAGCAGCGGGGCACCGAGGTAGTTGAAGACCGCCCCGAGAAGCCAGGAGTTCTGCCAGGCCCAGCCCCCGGCGAAGTTCCACCACACCCCGGCCCCGATGAGCGGCAGTCCGCAGGCGATCCCGAAGACGGCGAGCCGCCGGTAGAAGCCGTCTTCCCGCTCCGCCTGGACGATTCCGAGCCGGTAGAGCGCCATGCCGAGCAACATCGCCCCCGAGCAGTACCAGAGCGAAAAGAACAGGAGCACGACCGTCTGCATTTCGAGAGCCTGTTCGGCCCGCTCCGGTTGCTGCTCGAAGAAGCCGCCGCGGAAGGCCGTGACTTCGGCCTCGAGGGTGGCTTCGTCCGGAGACCACTCGGCTTCCATCTGCCGGGCCTCTTCGTCCGGCAGCTCCTGGGTCCGAAGCGCGAGGCCGCCCGCGAGGTTCAGGAGGGCGGGTAGCAGGACAAGCGCGGCCCCGATGCGGATGAGGGATCGGGCCGGCCTTTTTCGGAGCCACCAGACGAGGCATCCGCAGACGAAGTAGGTCACCAGGATGTCTCCCGGCCAGAGGAGCCAGGCGTGCGCCATGCCAAAAAGGAGCAGCCAGCCCATCCGCCGGAAGTGGACCGGGGCGGGTCGTTCGCTGCGGGCTTCGATCCGCTCGGCGAAAAGGCAGATCCCGGCTCCGAACAGCATCGAGAACAGGGTGATGAACTTCAGCTCGGCGAACACGTGGGTCAGGAGCCAGACCACCCGGTTCAGGCCGGAGAAATCCCCCCAGGCGGTGGGGTTCAGATAGGCGATTGCCGGGGCGGCGAAAAGCCCGATGTTGACGAACAGGATGCCGAAGATGGCGACCCCGCGAAGCACGTCGAGACTCCGCAGCCGTTCTCCGGCCGGAACCGGACGGGTGGAAGAGTTCACGGGCTTGCTGCGTTCGCGCGGGGGTGGGTCTTCCGATAGACCGAGAACAGCCGGGAGGTGGAGATGTGGGTGTATTTCTCGGTGGTGGCGAGGCTCTGGTGTCCGAGCAGCTCCTGGATGGCCCGGAGGTCGGCCCCGCCGTCGAGGAGATGGGTTGCGAAGGCGTGGCGCAGGGTGTGGGGCGAGACCTTGCCGGCCAGCCGGGCGATTCCCGCTTCTCCGAGCGCCCGTTTCACGATGTTCCGCACCGAGCGGTCCGAAAGGCGTCCGCCGCGGGCGTTCAGGAAGAGCGCATCGGGGTCCGGAGTCCCGAAGCCCTCCCGTGCCCGCAGGTAGCTTCCGAGGGCGTCGTCGGCGACTTCCCCGAACGGGACGAGCCGCTCCCGTCCTCCCTTGCCGAGGACGCGGAAGATGCGGTCCTTTCGGTTGATGTCCTGCAGATCGAGCGCGACCAGTTCGGCGACCCGGACCCCGGTCCCGTAGAGGAGCTCCAGAATGGCGAGATCCCTCGCTCCGAGCGGGGTTTCGGGGTCGGGAGCTTCGAGGAGCTGCTCGATTTCACTTTCCTCGACCCGGGTGGGAATCCGCCGGGGAAGTTTCGGAGCGCGCACGGCCCGGGCGGGGCTCGTTCCGCCACCCGCTCGTTCGAGGTGTTGGTAGAAGGCCCGCAGCGCGGCGAGTTTGCGGGACACGCTGGACCGTTTCAGTCCCCGCTCGTTCAGTGTCGCGAGGAAGTTGCGGACGGTCCCGATTTCCACGGGGTTTCCGCCCGCTTCGCTTTTTGTGAAGGCGAGGAACTGGTGGAGGTCGCTCCGGTAGCTGCGGACCGTGCTCGGGGAGGCACCGCGGCGTTCGGCCAGATCCTCGAGAAACCGGAAAACCTGATCCCGGAGGGTTTCGCCCGTCACCGGGTGGCCTTCTTGCGCGCCCCTTTCGCCGCCACCTTCTTCTTTCGGGCGCGCTCTTGCGGTTTGATGTACCGGCATTTCGGAAAGGCGCTACAGCCGACGAAAGGCCCGCGCCGGCTCTTTCGGCGCACCATCGGCTTGTCGCATTCGGGGCAGTCTTCCCCGGTCGGCTCGGGAGGGGGCCTGGGGGCCGGCCGCCCGTCGCGGACCTGGATGATCGTCCGGCAGTCGGGATATCGGGTGCAGCCGAGGAACGGGCCGAAGCGTCCCCGGCGGAGGGACATCGGGGCACCGCATTCGGGACAAGGCGAGGGCTCTTCTTCGAGGGTTTCTTCGACTCCGTTCAGCGAGCGGCTGCCGCGGCACTCCGGAAAACCGATGCACCCGAGGAACTTCTCGCCGCCGCTCCAGCGGATCGCCAGCGGGCGGCCGCACTGGTCGCACGCTTCGGCGGTGGGAAGGCTCTTGAGTCGGGGCATCTCGGAGACCGCGCGTTCGAGATCACCGACGAACTCGCGGTAGAACGCGCCGAGCTCTTCGGCGTAATCGGCTTCCCCCTGTTCGATGCGGTCGAGATTCGCTTCCATCGCCGCCGTGTAGCGGGTGTTGATGAGCTTGTCGAAGCTCAAGGTCAGGAGATCGCTCACCAGCATCCCCACTTCGGTGGGAGTGAACACCCGGTTCTTCGTGGTCACGTATTCCCGCTGCTTGATCTTCCGGAGGATGGGCACGTAGGTGCTCGGGCGGCCGATCCCGTTCTCTTCCAGCTTGCGGATCAGGCTGGCTTCGCTGTACCGCCGCGGCGGCGCGGTGAAATGCCGGGTGGGTGCGATCTTCCGGAGATCGAGTTTCTCCTGCGCTGCGAGTTGCGGGAGGGTTTGCCCTCCTTCGCTGTCCTCGTCCGCGCCTTCTTCGCGGGTTTCCCGGTAGAGAATCCGGTAGCCATCCTCGAGCTCGACCGAACCGAGCGCGATCACCCGGTCGGGCGGCGCGCCGAATCCGGGAATCTCGACCGGGGGAGCGGTGTCCTGCGGCTTCGCGGCGATGACCGCGCGGGTGCGAAGCGAGACCGCCGGCCGCATCTGGGAAGCCACGAACCGCTCCCAGATCATCCGGTAGAGACGGCGCTGGTCCTCGTTCAGGAACCCGGCGACCTCCTGCGGCGTCCGTCCGGTCGAAGTCGGCCGGATCGCTTCGTGTGCGTCCTGGGAGGCCTTCCCCCGGCGGTAGTAGTTCGGCTTTTCGGGGAGGAAATCGTCGCCGAAGCGGGCGCGGATCGCCTTCCGGACCTCCTGGATGGCTTCTTCGGAAACCCGGGTGGAGTCGGTCCGGAGGTAGGTGATGAGGCCGACCCGTTCGCCGGAGCCGAGATCCACCCCCTCGTAGAGCGACTGGGCGGCTCGCATCGTGCGGGCGGCGGGGAAGCCGAAAGCGGACGATGCCTGGCGCTGCAGGGTGCTCGTGATGAAAGGCGGCGGTGGATGATGCCGCCTTTTCGAGGATTCGACGCTCTCGACCTCGAAAGCCCGTTTCTCGAGTTCCTTCCGGACCGCCTCCGCGGTCTCCCCGTCGCGAATGCGGCGGCCCCTGCCCAGGTCGGCGAGAGCGGTGAATGCCCCGACTTTCTCGCTCTTTTCGTCGCCCTTCCCGAGGTGCACCTCGATCTTCCAGTACTCCTCGATCTCGAAGGCCCGGATTTCCCGTTCGCGCTCGCAGATGAGCCGGAGCGCCACCGACTGCACCCGCCCCGCCGAGAGGCGGCCGGCCAGCTTGCGTGACAGCAGCGGCGAGAGCTTGTAGCCCACGATCCGGTCCAGTACCCGGCGGGTCTGCTGCGCCTTGACGCGGTTGTGGTCGATCTCTCCCGCTTCTTCGAGCGCCTTCCGGATCGCCGGCCGGGTGATCTCCTGGAAGGTCATCCGCCTGACCGGGACTTCGCGGCCGGGGCCGATCACCTCCGCGAACTCTTCGGCGAGATCGTGGCTGATGGCTTCGCCTTCGCGATCCGGGTCGGTGGCGAGGTAGATCTCGGTGGCCCGCTTCGCCCTCGCTTTCAGGTCCTTGAGGATGCGGGCCCGATCGGGGACGACCACGAACTGCGGCCGAAAACCGTTCTCGATGTCCACCGCGAGCCCGGTTCCCGGCAGGTCGCGCACATGCCCGCCAGAGGCCATCACCTTGTAGCCGGGCCCGAGGAATTTCTCGATGGTCCGTGCCTTGGCGGCGGATTCGACGACTACCAGAGCCTGTTTCATGGAAAATCCGGAGGTCCTCCCCGGCGGGGGCAGTCTAATGGGGGCAACTCTTCGAGAATCTCGTCCACCGAGGTGACGAGGCACGCGCCGGAGCGGATCAGGGCGTGGCAGCCGCGGCTCGAATCCGACCCGAGGAGGCCCGGTATCGCGAACACCTCGCGGTCGTTGTCAGCCGCCTGGCGTGCCGTCGAGAGCGAGCCGCTCCGCTCCGCGGCTTCCACCACCAGCGTCCCGAGCGCGAGCCCGGCGACGATCCGGTTCCGGCGGGGAAAGTTCCGGGGCAGGGGAGCGGTTCCCGGCGGAAACTCGGTCACCACCGCGCCGCCACGGGCCACGATCCGGCGGGCGAGTTCCTCGTGCTCCGGGGGGTAGAGACGGTCGAGCGCCGAGCCGAGCACTGCGACCGTCGGGCCTTCGGCATCGAGCGCCCCCTGATGCGCCGCCCGGTCGATGCCGCGGGCGAGCCCGCTCACCACCGTGCAGCCGGCGGCGGCGAGTCCGGCGGCGAACGATCGGGCGGTTTCGATCCCGTAGCGAGTAGCGCGCCGGGAACCGACCACGGCGACCGCCGGGGCGCCGAGGTCCGCCGTTCCCGCGATTTCGAGCACGAGCGGCGGGTCGCCGATTTCTCCGAGCCGTGGCGGGTAGCCGGGCGCTCCCCAGACGAGCAGTCGCCTGCCGCTGCGCCGGACGGCCCGCATCCACCCCTCGGCGAGCCGCTGGGCCCCCGCCGTCGGCATCTTCCCACCGCGACGGATCCGGTCCGCGGCTTCGCGGGCATCCCGACTTTGAAAAAGCGCGAGCCGCTCGCGGAGCGGACGCGGCTCGATCGAAAACGCCAGCAGGATTTTCAGGTCTTCGGGTCCGAGGCTTTCTTCCATGATCACTTTCACGCAAAGCGCTGCGGTTTTGTTGCGCGCGGCTGTTTTTTGGGTGGAAATTGGGGAAAACCGCGTCCGGATGGCGGCAGGCGCTACTATCGGGAACATGGGGGAAAACTTCGGGGGGAACGAATGAGCAATCCGCGATCCCGGATCGGTTGGTTTCGGCGGGTCGCCATGGCGCAGCTCGTCGCGCTCGCGATCGGCATCCTGCCCGCCGCTGCCCAGGACGACGAGCGCGCGGCGCGGGAAAATGCTTTCGGGGTGGAAGTAGCGGGACGCGGCCTCTGGCGCGAAGCCGTCTATCGCTGGGAGAAAGCCGTCGCGCTCGATCCGCGCAACCCCAAGGCGTACAACAACCTGGGAGTAGCCTACGAGCGCACCGGACAGTTCGAGGAGGCGCTCGACGCTTACGAGCGGGCTCTCGAATTGCTGCCCGCCAGCGACCAGATTCGCCAGAATTACGAGCTCTTCCGCGAGGCCTACGAGCGCAAGCAGCGAAGGGACCGGGACGCGGCGCGGGCGGCGAGCCGATGAGCGGAACCCTGTCCGTCCGTTTCCTTCTGGTGGGGCTTCTCGCGCTTCCCGGCTGCGCCGCCGGGCCGTGGCTCGAAGTCCCGGTCGAGATCCCGATCGATGCCAAGCTGGATCTCACCGACTACAACCGGGTGCTGGTGGGCAGTTTCGTCACCCAGACCAACGAGGCGCTCGATCTCGATCGCGAGACCTCGCGTCTTCTGCGAAACCAGTTGCGGGTGAACTCGCGGCTTCAGGTGATCGACGCGGAGATCGAGCCGCTCGGCGACTTTTCGGATGCCTCGCTCGAAGAGAGCGGCCTCGAGCAGGCGTTTTCCCGGATGGCCGAGGAAGCGGTCGCGGTCGGCGACGAGATCTCGCGCCAGGAGTGGATCGACCTCGAACAGGACAAGCTGCTCGAAGACCAGGAGTACTGGCGGTTGCTCGGAGAGGAGTTCCAGGAGCCGCTCATCGTCAGCGGCCGTCTGCGTTTCGGTGCCGAGGAGCGGTCCGGCTACTCCCGTCGGGACCGCTACGTGCGGGATTCCTTCAACCGCCAGCGCCTCGTCCGCAGCAGCCAGTTCCAGGAGCGCAACGCGTACACCTTCACCGCCGAGTTCTACTTCATCGATGGAGCCAGCGGCCGCACGATCCACCGGGAGCGGTTCACCGAAGAAGTCATCTTCGGCCGGGACGAGGAGAGCTCCGCCCTCTCTTCCTACTTCGAACTCATGGATCGCATCCTGCCGAATTTTCTGAGCATCGTCTCGCCGCAGACCTTCCGCGGAACCCGTTTTCTGCTGCGCTGACGTGCAAGGGGAGGGGAAAAAGTTGAGGCAACTCCGAGCGAGGGTGCGGCTCGCCGCGTTCCTGCTGGTCGCGCTGTCCTTCGGGGCACCGGTGGCCGCGCAGTACTTCATTCCGTTCTACGGCAAGAACAAGGTGAAGTACGACACCCACGAGTGGCAGGTGTATCGCTCCCCGCACTTCGATGTCTATTACTACCCGGAGATGGAGGAGGAGCTCGGCAGGCTGGTCAGCTATGCCGAAAGCGCCTACGACACGATCTCGGACCGGCTCAAGCACGAGATCCCGTTCTCCATTCCGCTGATCCTCTACAAGACGTTCTCGGAGTTCGCGCAGACGAACCTGTCTCCATCCGAAATCCCCGAGGGGGTCGGGGCTTTCGCCGAGTCCACCCGGGACCGGATGGTGATCCCCATCGACAGCCCCCCGGATGAACTCCAGGAGCTGTTCCTCCACGAGCTCACCCACATCTTCGAGTTCGACATCATCCCCCGATCCCTCTTCCGGCAGACCGTCCCGCTCTGGATCGATGAAGGCCTCGCCACCTACATGGAGGGTGAGTGGGATCCGCTCGACCTGATGACGGTCCGCGACGCGGCGGTGGCCGACCAGATTCCGACCTTTCAGGAGCTGAACCGGGCGTTCAGCCGCGCCCCCTACTCGTTCGGGGCTTCGGTCTTCGAATTCATGGAAGAGCGGTTCGGCGAGGAAGGGGTCCGCCAGTTCGTCTTTTCGCTCCGTCGGGCAGTCACCGGCGGCGTGAGCGAAGAGGTCTATCAGCAGGCGTTCCGGATGACTCCCGACGAGTTCCACCGGGAGTACCGGCGCTGGATGAAGGAGAAGTTCAAGCCCTTCCGCGACAAGGAGATTCCCGAGGACTACAGCCTCGACATCTCCCCGAGAGAAGGCCGCTACATCGGAGCGATTTCGGCCGCCCACTCCCCCTCCGGAGAACTCATCGCGGCGCTTTCCGGCAACCGTCGCGAGTCCGAATACGACGTGGTGCTGCTTTCGGCCCGCGACGGGGAAGTGATCCGCAACCTGACTCCGGGGTACGCGGGCGAGTTCGTGGGCGTGGTCGGCCTCTCGGGCGAGGATCAGCTCATCGGGCGCAACCTCAGTTGGACTCCGGACGGTTCGGAAGTCGCCTTCTTTGGCCGCTTCCGCAAGCGGCGGGCGCTTCTGTTCGTCGATGTCGTCGAATCGCGGATCGTCCGCCGTATCGAGATGCCGCTCGACCGGGCCACCTTCCCGCATGTCGGCCCCGACGGGGAGTGGGTCTATTTCGCGGCGCTCGAAAACGGGATCGCAGACATCTTCCGGGTGAACATCGAGACCGAAGCGATCGAGAATCTCACGAACGACGACTTCTACGACAAGTTCCCGATCGTGAGCCCCGACGGCGAATGGCTCTACTACAGCCGCCGGATCAGTGGCTACGACAAGCTGTATCGCCTCCGGATCGCCGACGGCGAGAAAGAACAGCTCACCTTCGGCACCTTCCACGACGTGGCACCGGCCTTCGCGCCGAACGGCCGGGATCTGGTCTATTCCTCGAACGAGGACGACGGAATCTTCAACATCCGGGTGCTGGACACCGAGACCGGAGACATCCTCCAGTACACCGACGTGCTCGGCGGCAACTTCTCGCCGAGCGTGATCATCCACCCCGAGACGGGTGCCGAGACACTCCTGTTCACGAGCTATTACAAGGGCAACTGGGGGCTCCACACCCTCGAGATGAACGAGCCGGTCAAGGAGATTCCATCGGACACGATCGCCCGGACTCCGGGGCCGGTCATCGATTTCGTTCCGATCGTGGATCACCAGGTCATCAGCGAGAACAAGCGGCGGAAGACCCGGTTCGAGAAGTTGTTCCTCGATGGCCCTCCACCGATCACGGCCGGATTCACGAGCGACGGGGACTTTCTCGGCGGCACGGCGATCTCGATGTCCGACGTGCTCGGCGACGACCGGATCAGTTTCACCGCCCTTTCGGTGCGGAACTTCCGGGTCTATAACGTCCAGTACGCGAATCTCGCGAGCCGGCTCCAGTACGCGGTCGAAGCGCACGACAACACCTCCTTCTTCTATCCGCTCCTGCCCTACTACATCTCGAACTTCTGGTCGCGCGCCGACAGCATCGGCACGATCCGTTCCTCGGGAGCTTCGGCGCGGGCTATCTACCCGCTGAGCCGTTTCCGGCGGCTGGAGATGGGAGCCGGTTACGACTACCAGAGCTCCGGCTTCGAGAACGTCTTCCTGCGTCCTGGCGAGGATCCGCTCTTCCCGAACCAGTACGTGGACCAGTACGCGGATTTCTACGAGCGCATCTTTCCGAGCGGGCACCTGCTCCCGCTCCAGTTCGCGTTCGTTCAGGAAACCACCCGGTTCCGCCAGTTGGGGCCGGCAGTCTTTCCCCAGGCGGGAAGCACCATCTACGCCGGTGCCGAGTGGTCCCCGGGAGGGCCGTTCCTCTCGCGGGCCACTTTCAATCTCGATGCCCGCAAGTACATCCAGGTGACCTCCGCGAGTGTGCTGGCGGCCCGGGTGCGCTGGTTCCACAGCTTCGGCGAAGCGCCGGGTTTCCTGTGGTTCGGCGGCAACGGAGAGCTACGCGGCTACGACTTGTATTCCTTTTCCGGCAACCGTGGCGGCCACGCCACCGTGGAGTTCCGCTTCCCGATCGTGGATGCGGCGATCACCCCGCTCGGGCTGATCGGGCCGATCCGGGGCAGTCTGTTCGTGGATGCGGGCGGTGCCGCCTACGACGGCGACCCGCTTTCCTTCTATTCGAGCGAGCGCCGCGAATCCCGCCTCGGCCGTCTGTGCGGCCCGCGGAACGCCGCGGTGTGCGTCTCTGAAGGTGCCGGCCTCGACGATTTCGTCGCCTCCTACGGCTTCAATGCCCGCGTCTATTTCCTCGGGTTGCCGCTGAACGTGGCGTGGTCCCGGCGAACCGACTTCGCGACCACCGTTCCCGGCTGGAAGTTCGATTTCTGGCTCGGCTGGCCCTTCTGATTTGCAATGCCCGGTGGAGCACAACTGGATCTTTACGAATGCCTCCTTTGAAGAGAGAGCTCCGGACACTCACCCTCTGGTAGTGGGGCGTGCGCATTGAGCCAGGATTCGGTAAATTCGTCGGCGAGTTCCTGGTCGGATGGCCAAGACAGGTCGCGCCCGAGTTTTCAGCCCCACAGGGGTGGACGTTCAAACCAACCGCGACTTTTGCGGCCCGTTCGACAAATTCAAGCTCCATTACGTCATACATTGCCCACAACCCGAACGAGCCCACTTACTCGGTCCGCACGAACTGTCCGGGATTCTTGTATTGATTCCAGATTGATCAACCAGCAGTTCGATGAAGATAAGACCAGAAACAGGATCATACTAGGCGATGCCCGAGCCATCATGGATCGATTGCCATCTGATTCCATTGATCTAAGTTTTTGGTCTCCACCCTATTTCGTTGGTAAATCCTACGAGAAGCACATGTCATTCTCTGATTGGCAATCCCTGCTTCAAGGAGTTATTGCGCGTCATGGCAGAATAGTCAAACTCGGCGGCTTCGTGGTTGTAAATATAGGTGATATCTTGTGTTTCTCCGATCCAGGGATGCCACGATACCAAGCGAACAATGTCCGTGGCAAGATGAATTCGGTTACGCGTGCGCAAGTTCTGGAAGCGAAGAAAAAGCACCCAAATGCAACTCGTAAAGAGCTCGGGGCCATGCTCGGATGCAGTGAACAGACAATCCAGCGAAGACTTGAGCATAACAATGTGCGTGGTGGCAAGCACCAGATATCAACGAAGGTGTTATTGACAGGCGGGATGCTCGCAGATTGGGCAGAGGAGGCTGGTTTATATTTGTACGACCGGCGCGTGTGGAGCAAAGACCCATGTTGGGCGAACAGCAGATGGCACTCGAACAGCTACCGTTCAGTCGATGAATTTGAACATATTTATATCTTCTGGCGACCTGGTATCGTCGACTACGACAGGTCGAGGATTTCAGATCGTGAATGGTCTGAGTGGGGATCCAGGGGTGTCTGGAATATCAGATCAGTACAAGCCAACGAACGGCATGAAGCGGAATTTCCCGAGGAATTGGCGAGTCGTGTCATCCGACTGTTCTCACCGAAGGGAGGATTGGTCCTGGATCCCTTTGTTGGCAGCGGAACAACAACTGCCGTGGCCAGACGACTGGGACGGGATTGGCTCGGTATCGATGCTGACCCCGATTACGCGGAGATTGCGGAACAACGGACGAAATGCACACTGACGAGATTGAGCGAATAGAACATGCGGTGCTCTCTCTAGTGGTTCAAGCCATGAGAGATTACTGGAATGATGCGAAGACGATTTTCGCTGAAGAATCAGACAAGCCACAGGATATAGCCGAAGACATTACCCGAGAGGCCATATCCTCCATGGGGGTATCGGGGACACGAGATCGTCTTTACGGAAAAGTGGATGTAAAGAAGGAAGGTCTGAACAAGGGCCTGATTTCAGCTTGATGGCCTTCTGAGAACGTACATCGCCAAATACCGCCCTTGTTTCTGTTTGAAACTTCTCCTGTGAGAGGCTGATGCGCGCCTTCGCAGAGAGTTTTGGGGTATCACTTGTAGCGTTTCTGAGTGATTTTCACCCTCCCTGCGAGGGTGGACGCACTTCTCCCTTACACGGGCAGAGCTGCCAACACTGGTCGTCGCGCCGTGTAGAGGTTGACCAGCGCGCAGACTACGCGGAGCCGATGAGCGTTCTTCGCCAATCCTCGATAGCGCACCTTCTCGAAGCCGAACTTCTTCTTCATCACCAGGAAGGGGTGTTCCACGCGAGCGCGAACCCGCGACTTCGTCCGATTCCCCCGTTTCTCCGCCTCGGTCAGCGGACGGCCACGCGCCGCCTTGCGAAGGGTGAAGTCCTGTGCCCGCGCCGCCACCGAACGAATCACCTCCCGCTGACCCACATACGCCTTGTCTCCCCATATCCGGGTCTCCTCGCCGTGCAGCAACGCCCCCAATACCTGGGAGTCGTGAACATTCGCCGCCGTCGCCTCCACCGAGTGAATCTGCTTCGTCTTCGAGTCCACTCCGATGTGTGCCTTCATCCCGAAATGCCAACGGTTCCCCTTCTTCGTCGAACCCATCTCCGGATCTCGCGACCGCGCCTTGTTCTTCGTTGAAGAGGGCGCCGCCAGGATCGTCGCATCCACCATCGTCCCTTTGCACACTTGTACGCCATGCGCCTCCAAATGCTCGCGCACGATTGCCATCACCTTGCTCCCGAAGTCGTGCCGCTCCAGGAAACGCCGGAACTTGCACAGCGTCGTCTCGTCCGGCGCCCGTTCACGCCCAAGGTCAATCCCAACGAAACGTCGCATCGCATGAGAGTCATACAACGCCTCCTCCGCTGCCGGGTCCGAAAGGTCGAACCACTGCTGTAGAAAATACAACCGAAGCATCCGCTCAAGCCCTATCGGAGGACGGCCGCGCTTCCCTTTCGGGTACTTCGGCCCCAGCAGCTTGAACAGTTCATCCCACGGAACGACCCGGTCCATCTCCTCCAAAAACACATCCCGGCGCGTCTTCTTGCGATACCGGTCGAAACCAACCTCAGCAAGTGTTTGCTGTCTCATGTTCATCTCCTCTTCGCGTCATCGCGAACAAGGAAATTGTCTCACATGTTGGCCGAATAAATCAGACCTTTCAGAAGGCAATCTATGCATTTTTGCCCGAACCGGTACCGGTTGCACTGATGCTTGGGAAGGTCTGAACAAGGGCCTGATTTCAGCTTGATGGCCTTCTGAGAACATACATCGCCAAATACCGCCCTTGTTTCTGTTTGAAACTTCTCCTGTGAGAGGCTGATGCGCGCCTTCGCAGAGAGTTTTGGGGTATCACTTGTAGCGTTTCTGAGTGATTTTCACCCTCCCTGCGAGGGTGGACGCACTTCTCCCTTACACGGGCAGAGCTGCCAACACTGGTCGTCGCGCCGTGTAGAGGTTGACCAGCGCGCAGACTACGCGGAGCCGATGAGCGTTCTTCGCCAATCCTCGATAGCGCACCTTCTCGAAGCCGAACTTCTTCTTCATCACCAGGAAGGGGTGTTCCACGCGAGCGCGAACCCGCGACTTCGTCCGATTCCCCCGTTTCTCCGCCTCGGTCAGCGGACGGCCACGCGCCGCCTTACGAAGGGTGAAGTCCTGTGCCCGCGCCGCCACCGAACGAATCACCTCCCGCTGACCCACATACGCCTTGTCTCCCCATATCCGGGTCTCCTCGCCGTGCAGCAACGCCCCCAATACCTGGGAGTCGTGAACATTCGCCGCCGTCGCCTCCACCGAGTGAATCTGCTTCGTCTTCGAGTCCACTCCGATGTGTGCCTTCATCCCGAAATGCCAACGGTTCCCCTTCTTCGTCGAACCCATCTCCGGATCTCGCGACCGCGCCTTGTTCTTCGTTGAAGAGGGCGCCGCCAGGATCGTCGCATCCACCATCGTCCCTTTGCACACTTGTACGCCATGCGCCTCCAAATGCTCGCGCACGATTGCCATCACCTTGCTCCCGAAGTCGTGCCGCTCCAGGAAACGCCGGAACTTGCACAGCGTCGTCTCGTCCGGCGCCCGTTCACGCCCAAGGTCAATCCCAACGAAACGTCGCATCGCATGAGAGTCATACAACGCCTCCTCCGCTGCCGGGTCCGAAAGGTCGAACCACTGCTGTAGAAAATACAACCGAAGCATCCGCTCAAGCCCTATCGGAGGACGGCCGCGCTTCCCTTTCGGGTACTTCGGCCCCAGCAGCTTGAACAGTTCATCCCACGGAACGACCCGGTCCATCTCCTCCAAAAACACATCCCGGCGCGTCTTCTTGCGATACCGGTCGAAACCAACCTCAGCAAGTGTTTGCTGTCTCATGTTCATCTCCTCTTCGCGTCATCGCGAACAAGGAAATTGTCTCACATGTTGGCCGAATAAATCAGACCTTCCTGGAATGATGCGAAGACGATTTTCGCTGAAGAATCAGACAAGCCACAGGATATAGCCGAAGACATTACCCGAGAGGCCATATCCTCCATGGGGGTATCGGGGACACGAGATCGTCTTTACGGAAAAGTGGATGTAAAGAAGGCAATCTATGCATTTTTGCCCGAACCGGTACCGGTTGCACTGATGCTTGATGCGAAGGCGGAGAAAAAGAGTAGCTCCGCGACGATACAGATGTCTCAGACATCGATGCGCGTACGTCAAAAGCGACAAAGCACCGCAATTGACGAACCAGGGAAATTGGATACAGTCATACATCGTGGGAATCGGCAATACAGGGTCGTCACAGTGATTACAAAATTCGAGTATCAAGAAACTGAAAATACTCGCTCACTGGAGAGAATCATTGTTTGCTGTATTCCGAGTGGAGACTTGCAGCAAAAATACAATCCTACTGCAGATGATTCATTCTGGTTGGCTGGCAGGAACGCTCCGTCGCTCGGGGAAGACTTCCGAGTGCGGGTAGGGTATGAAAAATTGAAGGAAAAGGCCGAATGGAGAGTACAGGAAATTGCTGAACCACCGAAATGAGCTTTACAGCCAGAAAAATCGGTTATCGAGGTGTTCGTTCTCTGAACGCGATATCGAGTGCCCTCCTGGCGGCCCTGCTTCTTCTCGCTTCCGGAGGCTCGGCGCAACCCGCGGGAATCGCCGGAGTCTGGGAGCGCGACCCCGAAAGAAGCGATGACGCGGCCGCCATCCTGCGGGAATGGATGGGGGAAGAGGTGCGACGGCCCCGGGGCCTCGAGCGCCCGCCGGGCCGGCTACCCGAATTTCTCATCCCGCCGGAGTCTCTCGAAATCGAAGCGAATTCGGGAGTGGACCCGGGGGAAGCCCGCATCTACACGGGGGACGAATTCCAGATCTTCTACCTCGACGACGAGAAGCGTCTGCGCCAGGACCGGCGCGGCAGCCCGATCGAGACCAAGGCGAAGCTCTCGGGCGGCATCCTGACGATCCGCGAAGAGCGGAAATTCCCGGCGGGAGACATGAAGACGATGCGGACCTTCGAGGCAGACGGAGAGGCGTTGGTCGTCCGCCTCCTCGTGGAACCGCCGCGCGGGAAGGCGGTCACGATCCGGACTGTCTATCGCCGAGCCTCCTGAACCAGCCGCCGAGCAGCGCGGCGCAAAGCGGAGGCAGGTACTCCGCCGCCCGGAGCGCCGGCGCGAGAACCCACGGGTCGCCCGGCGGCGTGCTCCAGAACGGGCCGTAGCTTAGGACCACGGTGGCGCTCAGGGTGAGCGTCGCGGCCGGGAGCGCCCGATGTTCCGGGTGGATCACCGCGAACGGGAGCGCCCAGAGCAGGTACCACGGATGGGCGACCGGCGAGAGCAGAAAAACGCTCCCGGCGAGCCACCAGCACCCGAGGGAGGGAGGAGTCCGGCGCAAGAACAGCACGCCGAGCAGGCCGGCGACGAGCGCCGCCGCGAGCATCCGCGCCCGCTCCCCGGCGAGCGCTTCGAGAACCAGGAAGAGGCTCTCGTTGAAGCGCCAGTGCCGTGCGAAATGGGTGAGGCTGAAAGTCAGATCGGAGAGGCGCTCTCCCATTCCGGAAGCGCCGGGAAGCGGTGCCGTCACCAGCAGGACGACGGCGAACGCGGCGGCGAGCGATCCGAGCAGGCGAAGCGGGCTCCCCCCCGCCCGGCGCAGCAGCAGGGGGAGGACGGCGAATCCGGCCAGCTTCGCGAGCCCGGAGAGCGCGGCCAGAACCGCAGCGAAGGGGGCGCGTCCGCGGTCCGCCGCCATCACCCCGAGGATGAGCAGTCCGATTCCGAGGACATCGAGGTGGCCGCTCCCGGCGATTTCGGTCAGGGGCAGCGGGTTCCACGCCCAGGCGGCGAGCAGCAGCGGGTTCCTCCCGCGATCCCGCAGCATGAGCCACAATCCGAGCACGAGCAACGCCTCCATGCCGACGAGCGCCGCCTTGAGCACGCGGGGATCGGTCGAGAGGCTGGTGAGTGCGAATCCGGCGAGCTGCGAAAGCGGAGGATAGATGGCCGGCAGCTTTTCGTACTCCACCCGCTCCCGGATTTCGGGCAGCTCCTCGCGGAGTCCGGCGAGCGCTGGATGGTCGGGGGCTTCGGCCCAGGGGTCGTGCCCGGCGGCGAGGGCCCGCCCCTCCCAGATCACCCGGTAGAGATCTCCGGAAAGCGTGGGGGGCGTGAGAACGAACAGAGCGCGCGAAAGGAGCGCGGCGGCCAGCACCAGACCAAGCCCGCCACCGCTTCCCCGCGGGTTCCGCAGCACCGGGATCCACAGCAGCCCGAGCGGAAGGAAGAGCAGCAGGTGGAGGCCGGCGTGGGCGGCGAATCCGGCGCGGCTCGCGATGGCGAGAGCGAGGAGCCCCGCGAGAATCACGTGCGCGGCGGCGAGCGCCGTAATCCGGAACCGGGACAAGAGCGGCGAGTATCGCCTCTCGGAGAATTGCGGCCGCGCCAGAATCCCGGCGCCGTGCCGCCCGCCGAAGTGACCCTGACCGCGTATTTCGCGGTTCTCCTGTTGCTCGGCGGGTTCGGCTGGCACCGGTACCGCATGGTCTGGATCCTCTCCCGCAAGTGGGAGCGGGCCCGGAAGGAGACCGGCCGGCTCGCGGCGCTCGGGGAGCCGGAATTCGTCCGGTCGCCGCCGCCGGTTCTCGTGCAATTGCCGGTGTTCAACGAACGGTATGTCCTCGAGCGGCTCCTCGGATCGGTGGCGGCGCTCGACTATCCGCGGGACCGGCTCCTCGTCCAGGTTCTCGACGACTCGACCGATGACACCACCGACATCGCGGAGCGTCTGGTGAGAGAACACCGCGACGGCGGGCTCGCCATCGAACACGTCCATCGCGAGAACCGGGCGGGTTTCAAGGCGGGAGCGCTCGCGGCGGGCCTCGGCCTTTCGGATGCGCCTTTCGTCGCGATCTTCGACGCGGATTTCGTTCCCCAGCCTGATTTTCTGCGCCGGATGCTGCCGATCCTGCTGGCCGACTCCCGGATCGGGATGGTGCAGGCGCGCTGGGAACACCTGAACCGCCGCTATTCGCTGCTCACCGGAGTCCAGGCGGTCCTCCTCGACGGCCACTTCATCGCCGAGCACGGAGCCCGCCACGCGGACGGCTGCTGGTTCAACTTCAACGGAACGGCGGGGATCTGGCGCCGGGAAGCCATCGCCGATGCCGGCGGCTGGGAGGGAGACACCCTCACCGAGGATCTCGACCTCTCCTACCGTGCCCAGCTTCGGGGCTGGCGGTTCGTCTTCGCGCCGGAGATCGAGGCACCCGCCGAACTGCCGGTTTCGATGAATGCCTTCAAGGTCCAGCAGCGGCGATGGGCCAAGGGTTCCTTGCAGACGGCGCGCAAGCTGCTCCCGCAGATCCTCGCGTCCCGGTTGCCTTTCCGTATCCGGCTGGAGGCGTTCTTCCACTTTGCCGGGAACCTTTGCTACCTGCTCATGGCAATCCTGAGCCTGCTGATGCTCCCGGCCATGGCAGCCCGCGCCAGCAACGGGCTCGAAGAAACGGCGCTCCTCGATCTTCCGGTCTTCGCGGCTGCCACCCTGTCGGTGATTTCGTTCTACTCCGCCTCCGCGTGGCGGCTCCATCTGCTGAAGCGGAATTCCGGCCGAAGCGGCCTGTTGCGGGCACTCCGCCACATCCCGGCCGCGCTCGGAGT
Organism: Vicinamibacteria bacterium; assembly: GCA_965215615.1. GTDB lineage: Bacteria > Acidobacteriota > Vicinamibacteria > Marinacidobacterales > Marinacidobacteraceae > CBDATA01. Next base: position 887,947 of record OZ244068.1, read on the forward strand.
CGGGATCGGTCTTTCGTTCAGCAATGCGGTGGCGGTTCTGGAGGGGATCGTCGGACGCCGTTCGCCGTTCGCACGCACTCCCAAATACGGAGTTTCGGCGGCCGGAGAGGGCTGGAAAGGCAAGCGCTACCGGACCCCGGCCGGCGCGGTTACCCTCTTCGAGGTCGTTCTCGGGCTGGCCATGCTCGCCGCCACCGGGTACGCCATCGCCCTCGGCATGATCGCTTCCGCTCCGTTCTATCTGCTGTTCGCCTTCGGCTACCTCTATGTGGGAACGAGGTCGCTCGTCGAGTCGCTGAGTCCGGGAGGGGTCCGTTGAGCCGGCTCGGTGAGCGCGGCCTCTTCTTCGCGGCCGGGCTCGCTTTTGGCGCGGGGGTCGGCTGGCTGATCGCTTCTTCGGAGGCACCACCGGCGGCTCCCGCTCCGCTCTCCGCATCGGCACCGGAGCCCGGGACGGTGGATGCGGGCCGCCTCGAGGAGCGGATGGCGGCGGTCCGGGATGCGCCGGAGGATCCCGAAGCCCGGGTCCGGGTGGCGGAGCTCTATCTGGAATCCCGGCAGTTCGGGGACGCGGTCCATTGGCTGGAACAGGCTCACAACCTGACCCCGGGCGACCTGGACATCCGCGGGCGACTGGCGTTCGCCCGCATCGGACTCGGTGATGTGGAAACCGCGACTTCCGAGTTCGAGACGATCCTCGCCGAGGATCCAGACCACGCCGACAGCCTGCTCGCGATGGGGAGGCTCAGTCTCTATCTCCACCAGGACATCGAGGCGGGTATCCGGTACTGGGAGCGGCTCGTCGAGGTGGCCCCCGGAACGCCTGCCGCCGCCGCGGTTCTCGAGGAACTCGAAGCGCTGAAGAGCGCCCATCCATGAGGGGCGGGAGAAGATGCTCCGGTTTCTCCAGATCCTGCTGGTTCTGGTATTCGTCCGGATCCTGTGGGGAGCGATCCGGATGATGCTCACCCGCCCTCAAACGGCTTCTTCCGGCGGATCGCCCCGGCCGGGTGCTGCCTTCGAGGAGATGGTGCGCTGCGATCGGTGCGGCCTCCACGTTCCGGCAGACCGCATCCTCCACGGGGAGCGCGGCAGCTACTGCCCGGGGCCCTGCGAGCCGGGCGAGGGTTGACGGGTGCGTTCGAGCCGGGTCATCCACGCGGTGGACCTCCACGCCGGCGGCGAGCCGGGGCGGGTCATCGTCGGGGGGGTGCTGGACGTTCCCGGCGCGAGCATGTTCGAGAAGATGCAGCATCTCGAACGGCATGCCGACGGCCTGCGGAAGCTCATGCTCCGCGAGCCACGGGGGTTTCCGGCTGCCAACTGCAACCTGCTGCTGCCCCCGACCCGAAGCGAGGCCGATGCCGGCTTCGTCATCATGGAGCAGACCGAGTATCCGCCGATGTCGGGCACCAACACCATCTGCACGGTCACCGCGCTGCTCGAAACCGGCATCCTCCCCGCTCACGAGCCGACGACCGACCTGGTGCTCGAAACGCCGGCCGGGCTGATCGAGGTCCGGGCGAGCGTCGAAGGCGGGAAAGTGACCGCGGTCCGTTTCGAGAACGTCCCGGCGTTTCCGGTGCACCTGGGCGCCCGGGTCGAGATCCCGACCCTCGGCCCGGTCGAAGTCGACGTTTCCTGGGGCGGGATGTTCTATGCCCTCGCGAGTGCCGAGCGCTTCGGGCTCAGGATCGCGCCGGAACACGGGCGGGAGCTGGCCCGGATCGGGGCGATGGTGAAGCAGGCGGCCCGCGAGCAGCTCGAAGCCGTCCACCCGGAGAACCCCGAAATCCGCCAGGCGAGCATCGGCCAGCTCACCGGGCCCTGGGAGCGCGAACGTGGAGTCGCGTCCAACGCGGTCACGGTGGCGACCGGCGAACTCGACTGGGAACGGCCGGAAACCTGGACCGGCGCGCTCGACCGCTCTCCCTGCGGCACCGGAACTTCGGCGCGGATGGCCGTCCTCCACGCCCGCGGCGAGCTCGCGATCGGCGAGGCGTTCCGGAACCGGGGGCCGGCGGGTGCCGAGTTCCTCGGGCGGCTGATCCGCGAGACGACGGTCGGCGGCATCCCCGCGGTCGTCCCGGAAATCACCGGGACCGCCTGGATCACCGGGATCGCCCAGTACAGCCTGGACCCCTCCGACCCGTTCCCGGAGGGCTTCACGGTCGGCGATATCTGGGGCTGACGGCTACTCGAAGCCGCGAAAGGGATCCCGCACCCGAAGCTCCGGAAAGGGAGAAGTCGCGGCCGCGGGTGAGGAATGTATCCACGCCATGCGCGGTTTCGCGCACGCTTCGGAGCCCCTCCTCCACCATGGCTCGCAGGGGTTGCCCGGTCTGCTTCGCGTGCGATTTGGCGCGCTCCAACAGCGCATCGTGGATGTCGATCGTGGTTTTCATCGGGATGAGGTGGGGATTGTCTCCCTTCTGGCGATGCCCTGCGAGCCTCGTCCCGCTTGCGGCGCGGTGACGGAACGGCAAGAATTGGGGGTTCCGTCCCGTTGCGGACCGAGGAGGAGTGCCTACCCATGTTGGAACGCTTGCGTGTTACCGCCTCTTCTCCGGGGCCAACCCGGTCGTTGGCCGTTTTCGTGGCCCTGCTGCTCGCCACTGCGGCGTCCGCCCAGCAGCCGGCGGAGCTCATGGTCGAGCCCGCCGAGCTCGAGCTTGCGGTCGGCCAGACTGCCGAGCTTCGGGCGGAGGTACGGGACGCCTCCGGGAACACTCTCGACCGGCGCGTCATCTTCTTCTCCCGCGCCCGCCGTTCGGTCGGTGTCACTCCCGCCGGGAGAGTCGAGGCGCATCGTCCGGGCGAGCACACACTGGTCGTGATGGTCCCCGCGGATGCAGATTCGGAGGACCGCCGCGGCGAGATGCTGCTCTCGATGGAGATCCCGGTCACGATCCCGTGGCCTCCCATCGCCGAGGTGGAGATCGGGGAACTTCCCGCGAACCTCTACTCCGGCACCCGGATGCCCCTCGAGGCTCTCGCTCTCGATACCTCCGGGGCGGAGCGCAGTCCGGATGTCTCGTGGGCTTCGAGCGATGACTCGGTGGCGCGGATCAGCCCCCACGGCGAGCTGGAGCTGATGGGTGCCGGTTCCGCGACCCTGACCGCGCGCGCCGAGTCGGCGAGCGGATCGCTCGACATCTCGGTTCGGGACAACCCGGCGGTTTCCCTCGAACTCGAAGCGGATCCGTCCGAGGTGCGGACCGGCGACGTGGTCTGGTTCCGGGCCCGCGCGATGGACGATGCCGGTGCCGAGGTCCCCGACTATCCGGTTCAGTTCGCGACCTTCGTCCGGACTCCGGACAACCTGGTGGCACCCGGTGCTGCGGGTTTCGTCGAGCCGGATGGTGCTTTCGTCGCCGAGCGTCCGGGCCTCCACACGGTGGTGGCGCGCGGCGGAAACCTCACTGCCCGCCGGACGATCCGGGCGGTTTCCCGCAACATCCGCAAGGACTGGGAAATCGTGGGCCGCGGCCCGGTCCGCGACCGCCACACCTCTGATCTGTGGGTCTGGGAAGGAGTGGACGGGCGTGACTACGCCATCACCGGGACCTGGGGTGCCGATGGGCACGCCTATTTCTGGGATGTGACCGATCCTTCGAGCATCCATCTGGTGGACACTGTTCGGGTGGATGCCCGGACGGTGAACGACGTGAAGGTCTCTCCCGACGGCAGGTTCGCGGTGATCAGCCGCGAAGGAGCCTCCAACCGGCGGAACGGGCTCGTGGTGCTGGATGTCACGAACCCGACCGACGGCGTGAAGATCCTCGCCCGCTACGACGACCAGTTGACGGGCGGTGTCCACAACGTTTTCGTGGCCGAAAACCACATCCTGGCGCTCTCGGCCGGCCGCCGGTACGACATCCTGAACGCCGAGGATCCCGCCAACCCGTACCGGGTGGGCCGCTTCGAACTCGACACTCCCGGCCGCAGCATCCACGATGTCTGGGTGCAGGACGGAGTCGCATGGTCCTCCAACTGGGCGGACGGAGTGGTCGCGGTGGATATCGGGGGCGGCGGCATGGGCGGCGCGCCCAACAACCCGGTGAAGATGGGGAGCTTCCGGTACCCGAACGGGTGGAACCACGCCGGCTTTCCGTACCGCAGCCAGTCCACCGGGAAGATGCTGCTGTTCGCCGGCGACGAGAGCTTTCCTTTCGCCTTCGAGCCGGAAGGCGATCTCCCCGACCGGGCTGCCGGCTGGATCCACATCGCCGAATGGGACGAAGAAGGGAACGAAGGCCGGGAAGTGGCCCGCTACATGGTCCCGGAAGCTGGCAGCCACAACCTGTGGGTCGAGGACGACATCCTCTATGTGGGTTACTACAACGGTGGCCTTCGGGTGGTGGATGTCTCGGGCGATCTCCGCGGCGACCTCTATACCCAGGGACGGGAAATCGCGTTTTTCGAACCCGCCGATCCGGAGGGATACAAGAGAAATGCCCCCTTCGTCTGGGGGCCACAGCCCTTCAAGGGCCACATCTTCCTCTCTGACTGGAACTCCGGCCTCTGGGCGGTGAAGCTCGTGGACCGGGAGACTCCTCGCAACATGGGAGAACCGCAGTAATGAACCGTCGCGCGCCTGCTTTCCTGCTGGCCATTCTCGTATTCGCGACCGGATGGGCCGTGGCCGCTCCGGATCCGCCCCGTCGCAACTACTTCGTCTATGTCTGCGCCGAATCGGACGACACCGTGCACCTGCTGCGGTACGGCCCCGGAGGCTTCGACGAGATCGCGGTGATTCCGGTGGGCGCGTTTCCCACCGAAACCGAAGGCCCGCATGGCATCAACATTTCTCCGGACGGCCGCCACTGGTATCTCTCGATCGCCCACGGGATGCCTTTCGGGTCGGTGCACAAGTACGAGACCGGAACGAACGAATGGATCGGCGATGCCACTCTGGGGCTCTTTCCGGCCACCATGGACATGTCGCCGAGCACCGGACTTCTCTACGTCGTGAATTTCAACCTCCACGGCGACATGGTCCCGAGCACCATCTCGGTGGTGGAGACCGGCACCATGATCGAAGTCGCCACCATAGATACCGGCGTGATGCCGCACGGTGCCCGCATGAACGAAAAGGGCGACCGGCTCTATTCGGTGAACATGATGGACGACGTGCTGGTGGAAGTGGATGCCATGCGGTTCGAGATCGCCCGCAGTCTCTATCTCGGGACCGACCCGCACGCCGCCCACGCCGCGATGGGGCATGACATGGGCGACATGGACGGAATGGACGGGATGAGGATGCCGGTGGTCAAGCCCACCTGGGCCACCGCCCCGACCGCCTCCGGAAAGATCTACGTGGCGGGGAACGGGGACAGCGCCATCTACGAGGTGGATCTCGAGGAGTGGAAGGTTTCCCGGCGCTTCGATGCCGGCTCCGGCGAGAACCCCTACAACGTGGCGGTCACCTCGGACGACGCGGTGCTGGTCGCCACCTACAAGTCCGGGAACAAGGTCGGCTTCTGGGATCTCGCTTCCGGCGAGGAGATCGCTGCGCCGGACAGCGGCCGCCGGGTGCCTCACGGGGTGGTGATCTCCGATGACGACCGGTACGCGATCGTTTCGGTGGAAGGCGTGGGCGGCGAGCCGGGCACGGTCGAGGTCTATGACATCGAAGCCACCGAACGGGTTGCGACCGCCGAGATCGGCAAGCAGGCGGGCGGCATCGTGTTCTGGAAGGGTGAGCCGTAGGCTCGGGAGAAGGTCTCATGCCGCTGAAGCACCTGCTCGCGTTCGGCCTCGCACTGCTGCCCGCGTTCGCCCTGGCCCAGGAAGAAGCAGCGGCGGAAGGGCCCGAGCCCGCGGAACTGATCGTCACCCCGGCCGAGGTCGAACTCGAGGTCGGCGGGTCGCTGACTCTCGAAGCCGAAGTCCGGGACGGCGAGGGCAACCCGTTTCCCCGAACGGTGGTGTTCTATTCGCGTCGCCGTCGCTCGGTCGGGGTGAACCCGGCGGGAGTGGTGGAGGCCTACCGGCCCGGAGAACACATCGTGGTCGCCATGGTTCCGAAGGATCCGGAAGACAACCACCGTCGGGCCGAACCGGCGGTCACCGTGGAGATCCCGGTCACCATTCCGAATCCCCCGGTGGCTTCGGTCGAAGTCGCCAACCTGCCGGACCATCTCTACGCCGGAACCCAGGTCGGCCTCGGTTCCGTGGTCACCGACATCTCGGGAGCTACCCGGCTGGATGTCGAGGTGAGCTGGAGCGTGGCCGATCCGGAGGTCGCGAGCGTGGACGAACTCGGCGTGCTGACCCTGAAGAGCGCCGGGCGGACCACCCTGACGCTGTCCGCCGAGGAGGCATCGAGCGTTCATGAGATCGAATCGCTCCGGAATCCGGTCGTTTCCATCGAGCTCCACGGCGCGCCGGCCGGGCCGGTACGGACCGGGGACGTGGTGTTCTTCGAGGCCCGGGTCCAGGATGCCGCCGGCGAACCGGTGCCGGACTATCCGGTGCTGTTCGCCACGTTCGGGACTCCGGCGGACGGCATCGTGGCACCCGGCGCCATCGGCCAGGTGGATGAAGCGGGTGCCTTCGTGGCCGAGCGATCAGGAACCCATACGGTGATCGTGGACGGGTTCACCGATTCCGCGAGTGCAACCGTCGTCACCGTCTCCCGGGACGTCCGCAAGGATGTCGAAGTCGTGGGTCGGGGGCCGGTTCGCGACCGTCGCACTTCGGATCTTTGGGTCTGGGAGGGCGCGGACGGCCGGGACTACGCGGTGACCGGCACCCACAGCGCCGACGGCCACGCCTATTTCTGGGATGTCACCGACCCCGCGGCGATCAGCCTCATCGACACGGTGCGGGTGGATGCCCGGACGGTCAACGATGTGAAGGTCTCGGAAGATGGCCGGTTCTGCGTGATCAGCCGGGAGGGAGCCTCGGACCGGAAGAACGGCCTCGTGATTCTCGATGTCAGCGACATCCGGAACGGAATCGAGGTGATCGCCCGCTACGACGACCAGTTGACCGGCGGTGTCCACAACGTGTTCATCGCCGAGCAGCACATCTACGCGCTCTCGGCAGGACGGCGTTACGACATCCTGAACGCCGAAGACCCGACCAATCCGTACCGGGTGGGGCGTTTCGAGCTCGACACTCCCGGCCACAGCATCCACGACGTGTGGGTCCACGAGGGCATCGCCTACAGCTCGAACTGGCAGGACGGCGTGGTCGCGGTGGATGTGGGGGGCGGCGGCATGGGCGGCGCTCCGAACAACCCGGTCATGCTCGGGAAGACACCGTATCCGAGCGGCTGGAGCCACGCGGCGTATCCGTACCGGAGCCAGTCCACCGGCAAGTTCCTGGTGATCGGCGGCGACGAGGCGTTTCCCTACCAGTTGATCGAAGGCCCTCGCGCCCCGCGTCGGGCAGCCGGCTGGATCCACATCTTCGAGTGGGAGAACTGGGATGAGCCGCGCGAAGTGGCCCGCTACCAGGTTCCCGAGGCAGGGACCCACAACCTGTGGGTGGAGGACGATGTCCTCTATATCGCCTATTACAACGGCGGCCTCCGGGTGGTGGACATCTCGGGCGAACTGCGCGGTGACCTCTACCGACAGGGCCGCGAGATCGCGATGTTCCGGCCGTTCGACCCCGAGACCGTCAAGCCGAACACCCCGTTCGTCTGGGGCCCCCAGCCCTACAAGGGCCACATCTTCCTCGCTGACAACAGCTCCGGCCTCTGGGCGGTCAAGCTGGTGGAAGCCGAACCCCGGAACCTGGGCGAACCCTGGTAACGGCGAGAGGGCAGCGAAGAATTCGTTGCCACGATCAGGAGGCAGGAGTCGAATGACCACCGATGCCATGACCGATGTTGCCGCCCTTCAGATGCTCGGTCCGAGGGAGCGACAAGAAGATGCTGCCCTTCACGTCCGGCACGGTTCGGGACGGTTGCTCGTCGTTGCCGACGGCATGGGTGGCGAGCCGGCGGGTGATGTCGCGTCGCGATCCGCCGTCCTGGGATTCGAGAAGGGGTTCGGCGTGCCGTCCGAGGAACCCGAGGACAACATGCGGTGGGCGAGCCGGTTCATGGATGGCCTCCGTGGCGCGATGGATGCGATGACCGATGCGCTCGCGAGAGGAGAGGGAAAAAACGGAATGGCGACCACTCTGGCAGCCGTCTGGGTGGACCCGAATGGAATTCGCTGGCTGAACGTGGGGGACAGCAGCATCTGGGTGGGAGACGGGTTTCAGAGCATTCCTCCGAAACGCCTGAACCGCCTGCAGGGGAAGGGCCACGCGGTGGATTCCGCTCTGATCGTGAGTACCGAGCCGTTTCGCGCCCGATCGCTCGCGGCTGATTTTTGCCTTGCCCAGATCGAAATGTACCCGGCCGCCAGCCGGGTGGGCCGTGGCGATCTGATCGTGGTGGCGACCGACGGGCTGGACGTGCTCGAACGCCCCGGTGGCTGGCTCGATCGCGAACTCCGACAGATGCCGAAAGAATGGACCGAGGCCTTTCAATCCCTGAATCCGGCGGATTTCCTCGCGCGCGTCAAGTCGGCTCTCGAAGAGGGCACCGCAAGCGACAACACCACGGCCATCGCGCTCCGGAAGCCCGCGGACCGCCGCTACGGGGCCCCCGATTATGTCCCGGTTTCGGGCGCGCCCGATCGGGAACTTCTGACCGGGGATTCCCCGTGATCTCTTCGCCCTGTCTCATTCGTTCCATTCCGGGTCATGAGAGACCCTCGCTGCACCATGACACGAACCCATAGCCTTCTCCCACCGGTCGCGGCCGCCGCGCTGCTCATTCTCGCCTTCCCGGCGTTCGCGCAGGAGGAAGAAACCGAAGCCGGCCCGCCGGTGCCCACCGAGCTCATCGTCACCCCGTCCGAAATCGAACTCGAAGTCGGCGATTCGCTGACCCTCGAGGCCGAGGTCCGGGACGGCGATGGCAACGTGATGGAGCACTCGGTGGTGTTCTATTCGCGCCGTCGCCGTTCGGTGGGTGTGAATCCGGCCGGAGTTGTCGAGGCGTACCGTCCGGGCGAGCACATCATCGTCGCGATGGCACCGAAAGACCCGGAGGACACCGACCGGCGCGCCGAGCCGGCCGTCGTCGTGGAGATTCCGGTCACCATTCCGAACCCGCCGGTGGCGGAAGTGGGGGTGGCGGACCTTCCCGGAAGGCTCTACGCCGGGACGGAAGTGGGCCTCCGGCCGGTGGTCACCGACACCTCGGGTGCGAAGCGGATCGACACCGAGGTTCGCTGGAGCGTTGCCGACGCTTCGGTAGCGACCGTGGACGCGCTCGGCGTGCTTTCTCTCGAGGGGCCGGGAAGGACGACGCTGATGGTCGGCTCGGAAGCGGTGGAAACCGAGGTTCCGCTCACCGTGATGGCGAACCCGGCGGCTTCGATCACGCTCGAAGCGAGCGAAACGGGGTCGGCCCGCACCGGGGACGTGGTGTTCTTCACCGCGACGGTGTCCGATGCCGCCGGGAATCCGGTCCCCGAATATCCGGTGCAGTTCGCGACGGTCGGCATCCCGGCCGAGGACATCATTGCTCCGGGGGCGATCGGGCAGGTGGAACAGGATGGCTCCTTCGTCGCGGAACGGTCGGGAGTCCACACCGTGATCGCCGACGGGTTCACCACTTCGACCCGTGCCACCATCGAGGTCGGCCCCCGGAACGTCGGCAAGGGCGTGGAAGTCGTGGGGCGGGGCCCGGTCCGCGACCGACGCACCTCCGATCTCTGGGTCTGGGAAGGCGTGGACGGCCGGGACTACGCGGTGACCGGCACCCACAGCGCCGACGGCCACGCCTACTTCTGGGACGTGACCAACCCGTCCTCGATCGCGCTCATCGACACGGTTCGGGTGGATGCCCGGACGGTGAACGACGTGAAGGTTTCGGAGGATGGCCGGTTCTGCGTGATCAGTCGGGAAGGGGCCTCGAACCGCCGGAACGGCCTCGTGATCCTCGACGTGAGCGATCCCCTGAACGGCGTTTCGGTGATCGCCCGCTACGACGATCAGTTGACCGGCGGAGTCCACAACGTGTTCATCGCCGAGGAGCACATCTACGCACTCTCGGCGGGCCGGCGCTACGACATCCTGAACGCCGAAGACCCGGCCAATCCGTACCGGGTGGGGCGTTTCGAGCTCGACACTCCCGGCCGCAGCATCCACGACGTGTGGGTCCACGAGGGCATCGCCTACAGCTCGAACTGGCAGGACGGCGTGGTGGCGGTGGATGTCGGTGGGGGCGGCATGGGCGGCGCTCCGAACAACCCGGTGATGCTCGGGAGCGCGACGTATCCGAGCGGCTGGAACCACGCGGCCTACCCGTACCGGAGCCAGTCCACCGGCAAGTTCCTGATGATCGGCGGCGACGAGGCGTTCCCGTACCAGACGATGGAAGCGCCCAGCACGCCGGGGCGGGCCGCTGGCTGGATCCACTTCTACGAGTGGGAGGACTGGGATGAGCCGCGCGAGGTGGCGCGCTACCAGGTTCCGGAGGCCGGGACCCACAACCTGTGGGTGGAGGACGACATCCTCTACATCGCCTATTACAACGCCGGGCTTCGGGTGGTGGACATCTCGGGCGAGCTGCGCGGTGATCTCTACCGGCAGGGGCGCGAGATCGCCCACTTCCTTCCCCAGGATCCCGAAGGTCACGTGCCGAACGCCCCGATGACCTGGGGGCCGCAGCCCTACAAGGGAAACATCTTCCTGAGCGACATGAATTCCGGCCTCTGGGCCGTGAAGCTCGTGGACGAGGAGCCGGTCTTCCTCGGCGAACCGCAGTAACCGCCGGGAACACGGGAAAGCCGGGTGCGCGGTCTTGTCTATCGCGACGATCTCATCGTGCGATGCATTCGCACCGCTTCGCCGAGGCCCCGGTGAGAACGATTCGTGAAATCCGGCTCGACGGTTTCCTGTCGTTTGCGCCGGGCACCGCAGCTCTGGAACTCCAGCCGCTCAATCTGCTGATCGGGCCGAACGGGTCGGGGAAGTCGAATCTGATCGAGGCGTTCGAACTCCTCCGCGCAACGCCCACCGACCTCGCGGCGGTCATCCGGGATGGTGGCGGACCGCAGGAATGGATATGGAAGGGCCAACCCCGAGCCGGATCCGCCATGATCGAACTGGAGCTCTCCGAGGAGAATCCGGCTTGCCGTCCGCTGCGCTACCGGTTGGAGTTCTCGACCGTCCAGAATCGTGTCGAAGTAATCGATGAGGCTATCGAGAATCGGCGCGCAGCGCCGGGCGAAAGTGATGTCTTCTTTTACTACCGCTTCCAGCGTGGTGACCCGGTCATCAACGTCCGCACGACGACTGCCGGACAGGGTGCCAGGGAGCGCGGGTTGCGGCGTGAGGATTTCCGGACGAGTCAGTCGGTGCTTGCGCAGCGCAAGGATCCGGATACCTACCCGGAAGTCACCTGGGTCGGCGAGACCTTTGGTGGGTTTCAACTGTTCCGGGATTGGACATTCGGCCGGTTCGCCGGGCTTCGAGCCCCGCAACCCGCCGATCATCCCGGAGAGGCGCTGCTTCCCGATGCCAGCAACCTCGCGCTCATCCTGAACGAGATCGAACACCGGGACGGCCATCGTTTCAACGGGGCCTTACGGCGCTTCTTTCCGCGCTTCCGGCGGATGTCCACCCGAGTCTTCGGCGGCACGGTCCAGTTCTACCTCCACGAGTCGGACTTCGACTTGCCGATCCCGGCGACCCGGCTCTCCGACGGAACGATCCGGTTCATTGCCATGCTGGCCCTTCTGCTGTCGCCGACCCCCGCCCCGTTCGTGTGCATCGAGGAACCAGAGCTCGGACTCCATCCCGATGCGGTGATCCAGATGGGAGAACTGCTCCTCGAAGCCTCGGCCCGCATGCAACTCCTCGTGACAACCCATTCAGAAGCGCTGGTCTCGGCTCTGTCTGACTGTCCGGATGCCGTCATCGCCTGCGAGCGGCCCGGTCCGGCCACGACACTGCACCGCCTCGACCCCGAGTCCATCAAGCCGTGGCTGGAGGAGGGCCGGCTGGGTGATCTTTGGGGTGCGGGGGTTCTCGGTGCCAATCCGTGACGGGGATCACGATCTATCTCGAAGGCGGAGGCGACTCACCCGGAACGAAGCGCAGCCTTCGCCTGGGCATGGACCAATTCCTCAGCGCACTCAAGGACGCAGCGCGCGAAAAGCGGATGCGTTGGAAGTTGATCGCGTGTGGAAGCCGCCAGCAGGCCTTCCGACACTGGAGCAGGGCTTCGGAGAGCGTGGGGTATCCGATTCGTGTTCTTCTCGTGGATGCGGAGGATCCGGTGCACGGCACATCCGTCGCGCACCTGGCCCGACGAGATGGCTGGCAGGTGGATGATGCGGATGAGGTGCGTGTCCACTTGATGATTCAGAGGATGGAGACCTGGATCGTTGCCGATCCGGATGCTCTTCGAAGCTACTACGGAAAGTCCTTCGTTCGAGCCGCGATTCCGGACGCGACGGATCCGGAGACCGTGGAGAAGCGAAGGATCGCGACGGCCCTGCGCAGATCCACGGAACGGACACAAAAGGGTGCCTACCACAAGACGAAACACGCGCCCGATCTGTTGAAGATGATGAATCCCGAGCGTGTTCGAGAGCGCTGCCCGGCGTGTGACCGCTTCTTCCGGGTCGTCAGCGAACTCATCAGTCTGGCCTGAACGAGGGCCGGCCCTCATACGCGGAGCGTCTCTGCCGAGGCGCGGGCCGTGGATGCGCAGGTCAGGCTTCGGCGACTTCGAACGCGGTGATGTTGCGGGTTTCGCTGCTGAACTCCACGCCCACGAGGTGGATCGGCTCGCCGCTTCCCCGGTATTTCGCCGCATAATCCCGATCCCGCAACTGGGCGAGCGCAGCGCCCGCCGATGCCTGCTCGACGACCTTGAACTCGAACAGATACACATGGCCCCCCGCCCGCACCGCCATGTCGAGTCTTCCCTGGTTGCTCGAATCCTCCACCGTGACCTCGTACCCGAGCGCCGCGAAGTACGAGTAGAAGATGCTCGCGTAGTACCCCTCGTAGCGGGCGATGTCGTTCTTCGTGTACCACTCGTACGGGATGCTGGCGAAGAAGGCGTGGAACAGCTCTTCGAGCCCCGCGCAATCGTGGGATTCGAGCAGTCGCGCCAGCCGTTCACTGTTCGCGTCCTGTTTCGCCGGGTTCCGCACCAGACCCGTGAGCAGGTGCTCGTTCAGTGCCTGCCGCACCTCCCGGTTCGGGTACCCGAGCCGGTAGGTGGTTTGCCCGGCCCGTGTCTTTTCTTCCGCGATCGTCAGATACCCCGTCTGGAACAGGAGCGCCTCGGTCCCGATCTCCTCCACGTCGAACACCGACAGCAGCGACTCGGTGCTCAGGGTTCCGTCGAGCGATACCGAAGACACCCCCCGCTCGATCAGCGTCTCCACCAGGAACTTCGGGGTTCCGGTCTCGAACCAGTGCCCCGAGAACTTCCGGCTGTCGAAGAGCCGCAGCAATCCGTAGGGGTTATAGACCCGCTTCCCGCCGCCCCACGAATAGCCGTTGTACCAGTCGCGGACCTTCTCCCGGTCGAGTCCTTCGAGTTCCGGAGCGAAGACGGTGTCGAGATCTTCCTCCCGGTAGCCGCAGATGTCCCCGTAGCGGGAGTCGAGCGTGATGTCCGTCAGGTTGTTCAGCTCGGAGAAGAGGCTGACCTTGGTGAACTTGCTGACCCCGGTGAGCATGGCGAAACGGATCGCGGCATCGCTCGCCTTGATGACCCCGTAGAACCCCCGGAGCGCTTCCCGGTGCGCGATCGCGACTTCGGGCTTTGCGAGGGTGTCGAGGATGGGCTTGTCGTACTCGTCCACCAGCACCACGACCCGCTGGCCGGCCTGCTCGTGGAGCGTCCAGATCAGATGCCCGAAGCGATCCGCTGGTCGTTCGTAGCGCTTTTCGATTCCGTGAGCTGCTTCGAGCCGGTCGAACTGGACCGCAAGCCCCGCCCGCAGATCCTCCGGCGTTCCGTAGCTGCCGCCGGCGAAATCGAGCCGGACCACCGGATACCGGACCGACCAGTCCCAGTCGCCTTCGATCGCGAGCCCCCGGAAGAGCGCCTCGTTCCCCTCGAAGAGTTCCTTGATCGTGTCGAGCAGCAGGCTCTTCCCGAACCGGCGCGGCCGCGACAGGAAGTAGTACTTGCCCCGGCCCACCAGCAATGCGATCCCCGGCGTCTTGTCCACGTAGTAGTGGTCCTCCTCCCGGATCTCGCGGAAGGTCTGGATCCCGAGGGGAAGTCGCCGCCTGCCGCTCATCCTGATCCCGTCTCCTCCGTCCCGGCCCGTGCCACCCGCCGCCAGGCTTTCTCATAGACATCGGCACGCACATCGAGATAGCCGGGATACTCCCGTCGCGCCGCTTCGAGCGCCGCCTTCGTGAGCGTCACCACCGCCACCGGGTCGGTGGTTTCCAGCAGGATGTCGCCGCAAGGCCCGATCGCGATCGAGGCTCCTCCCATGACGGCGTCGAGCCGGTTGACCGAGATCCCGTATGCGCAACTCGTCACCGCATTCGCGCGGAGGACCATCCGCCAGCGCAGGTACGACTCCGGCGGGGTGGCCCTCGGCATCAGGATCGCCTCGGCACCCAGCGCCGCGACCGCGCTCACGCCCTGCGGCCGGTTCACGTCCGAGCAGATCTGGACACCGACATTCCAGCCGGCGAGCCGCGCCGGAGCGGGCAGGTGGTCGCCGGGTTCGTAGTGGCTCGTTTCCCGGAAACCCTCCTCGTCGGGGAGGTGGATCTTGCGGTAGCGCAGCAAGACTTCGCCATTCCGGTCGAAGAGGAGGGCGGTGTTGTGGCGGCGTCCGGTGTCCGGATCGCGCACGATCGCGCCACCGAGGACGGCGAGGCCGGCCGTTCGAGCCGCGTTTGCGAGCGCCTGATGACGCGGGCCGTCCGGAGCTTCGGCATCTTCGTCGCGCGGTTGTCTCGAAAGAGGAGCCCACTCGTTGAGCGGGAGTTCGGGCAGCACCGCCAACCGGGCACCGAGCTCCCCGGCTTTCTCGAGATGTTCCCGAAGACGGCCGAGGGCACCCGCATCGGGGAAGACATCGGTGACGAGCGCGATGGTCAGCCGTTCGAGAGGCAAGGGAGAAGAGGGGGCGTGGCGGGGTTTGACGGGAATATAGTCTCCCGGTGAAAGACCGAGTCTTCGGTCCGATGGAAACCATGCTCCGAACCGTCCGCATCCTCCCGATCTGCCTCCCGATCTTTCTCGTCGCGTTCCTTCCCGCCTCCCTGGTGTTCGCCCAGGAGGAGGAAGCCGAAGCAGGCCCCGAACCCGCCGAACTCATCGTCACGCCCGCCGAACTCACGCTGGAGGTGGGGGAAACCGCGACCCTCGCCGCCGAAGTCCGGGACGGTGAGGGCAACGCGATGGACAGGACGGTGGTGTTCTTCTCGCGCCAACGCCGTTTCGTCGGTGTCAATCCGGCGGGTGTCGTGGAGGCCCATCGGCCGGGGGAACACACCCTGATCGCCATGGTTCCGAAAGACCCGGAGGACACCGACCGGCGCGCCGAGCCGGCCGTCGTCGTGGAGATTCCGGTCACCATTCCGAACCCGCCGGTGGCGGAAGTAGGGGTGGCGGACCTTCCCGGAAGGCTCTACGCCGGGACGGAAGTGGGCCTCCGGCCGGTGGTCACCGACACCTCGGGTGCGAAGCGGATCGACACCGAGGTTCGCTGGAGCGTTGCCGACGCTTCGGTAGCGACCGTGGACGCGCTCGGCGTGCTTTCTCTCGAGGGGCCGGGAAGGACGACGCTGATGGTCGGCTCGGAAGCGGTGGAAACCGAGGTTCCGCTCACCGTGATGGCGAACCCGGCGGTTTCGATCACGCTCGAAGCGAGCGAAACGGGCGAAATGAGGCCGGCCCGCACCGGGGACGTGGTGTTCTTCACCGCGACGGTGTCCGATGCTGCCGGGAATCCGGTCCCCGACTACCCGGTCCAGTTTTCGACTTCGGCCGTTCCCGCCGCGGCGATCGTGGCACCGGGATCCACCGGGCAGGTGGAGCAGGACGGATCCTTCGTCGCGGAGCGCTCCGGTGTCCATACGGTGGTGGCCGATGGCTTCACGGTCTCTGCGTCCCGGAGCATCGAGGTGTCCTCGCGCAGTGTCCGGAAGGATGTCGAGATCCTGGGGCAAGCACCGGTCCGTGACCGCCATACCTCCGACCTCTGGGTCTGGGAAGGACTCGACGGCCGCGACTACGCGGTCACCGGTACCTGGGGTGCGGATGGCCACGCGTATTTCTGGGACGTGACCGATCCTGCGGCGATGAGCCTCATCGACACGGTTCGGGTGGATGCCCGGACGGTGAACGACGTGAAGGTTTCGGAGGATGGCCGGTTCTGCGTGATCAGTCGGGAAGGGGCCTCGAACCGCCGGAACGGTCTCGTGATCCTCGACGTGAGCGATCCCCTGAACGGCATTTCGGTGATCGCCCGCTACGACGATCAGTTGACCGGCGGAGTCCACAACGTGTTCATCGCCGAGGAGCACATCTACGCACTCTCGGCGGGCCGGCGCTACGACATCCTGAACGCCGAAGACCCGGCCAATCCGTACCGGGTGGGGCGTTTCGAGCTCGACACTCCCGGCCGCAGCATCCACGACGTGTGGGTCCACGAGGGCATCGCCTACAGCTCGAACTGGCAGGACGGCGTGGTGGCGGTGGATGTCGGTGGGGGCGGCATGGGCGGCGCTCCGAACAACCCGGTGATGCTCGGGAGCGCGACCTATCCGAGCGGCTGGAACCACGCGGCCTACCCGTACCGGAGCCAGTCCACCGGCAAGTTCCTGATGATCGGCGGCGACGAGGCGTTCCCGTACCAGACCATCGAAGAAACGGGCGCCCCCGATCGGGCTGCCGGCTGGATCCACATCTTCGAGTGGGAGAACTGGGACGAGCCGCGTGAGGTGGCGCGCTACCAGGTTCCGGAGGCCGGGACCCACAACCTGTGGGTGGAGGACGACATCCTCTACATCGCCTACTACAACGCGGGGCTCCGGGTGGTGGACATCTCGGGCGAGCTGCGTGGCGATCTCTATCGGCAAGGACGCGAGATCGCCCACTTCCTGCCCCAGGACCCCGAGAGCTTCCTCCCGAACTCGGCCATGGCATGGGGGCCGCAGCCTTACAAGGGAAACATCTTCATCGCCGACCACAACTCCGGGCTCTGGGCCGTCAAGCTCGTGGATGCGGCTCCGCTGGATCCTGGCGAGCCGCAGTGACCGGCGGGAGGGCAACCGGAAATGAAACACGCTCATACCGTCAGTTGGCTGCTGTTCGCGGTTCTCGGCGGTGCCTATCTCGGGATGTCGCTGGTTTCGGTGTCGAACGCCTATCTGAACCCCGAAAACGACCTGATCGCCGGGCAGTACACGCCGGCGGTTCTCGCGGATGGCGACCCGGCTCTCGAAGCCGCGCTTTCGGCCCGCCGGGGGACCGCGGCGGCTTTCGGGGTTTCCTACGCGGTGCTGATGCTCGCGGTCGCCTTCTTTCCCTATCGGCACCGGCGCGCCCGGTGGGCCCTTGCGGCCCTGACCGTGGCTTCGCTCCTGAACGCCGGCATCATCCTGCTTCGCGCCCCCCTGCTTCAGACGCATATCGGCCTGCTGGGCGGAACCGCACCCCTTGCGATCACGGTGCTGGCCGCGGTCCTCGGAGCGCTCGCCTCGCGTCCGGCAGCCGAAGCCTGAGCCCCGGCGGGGCGGTTTCCCGCAGGATTCCTGCCGCCCGATGAACGAACTGGCGCGCGATCTCGCCGACCGGATCGAGGGAGATGTCCGGTTCGACCGGGCCACCCGCATCCTCTACGCGAACGATGCGAGCATGTACCAGATCGAGCCGCTCGGGGTGGTGTTTCCGAAGCACGCCGGGGATGTAGCGGAGGCGATCCGGGTCGCGGAGCGCGCCCGGGCACCGGTTCTGCCGCGCGGAGGCGGAACCTCGCTGGCCGGGCAGGCGGTCGGTGAAGCGGTCATCCTCGACCTCTCGCGCCATTTCCGGGACATCCTCGAGGTGAACCGGGAGGAGCTCTGGGCGCGTGTCCAGCCGGGCGTGGTGCAGGATTCCTTTTCGGCCGGGCTCGCCCGGTTCGGCCTTCGTTTCGGCCCCGAGACCTCCACCTCCAACCGCGCCAACCTCGGCGGGATGATCGGCAACAACAGCGCGGGAGCCCGTTCGCTCGTCTACGGCAAGACGGTCGAGAACGTTCTCGACGCGACGGCGGTGTTTGCCGATGGCTCGACCGAACAGCTCGGCTGGATGAGCTGGCGCGAGATCCGCCGCCGGGCTCTACGGGATCCGGAGGACCGGGGCGTGGTGGCGCGGGTCCTGCGCGAGATCCTCGAGATTCGCGAGACCTGCGCCGACGATATCCGCGCCCGGTTTCCGCGGATTCCCCGTCGCGTCTCCGGTTACAACCTGGATCTGCTGCTCGACCCGGAAGGGGTCAACCTGGCCCACCTGCTGGTCGGCTCCGAAGGCACGCTCGGCGCGGTGGTGGAAGCCCGGGTCCGCCTTCACCACCTGCCGCCGGCGGTGGGTCTCGCGGTGCTCCATTTCGACGACCTGCTCCCCGCGCTGGATGCCGGAGTCGTCGCCCTCGATTGCCATCCCACGGCGGTCGAGCTGGTGGATCGGATGGTGCTCGATCTGGCGCGCGAGTCGCTCGAATACTCCCGGCGGATCGGCTTCGTCGAAGGAAACCCGGGAGCGCTGATCCTGGTCGAGTTCGCGGGGCAGACCCCGGGCGACGTGATCTCGAAGCTCGACCGGCTGGAGCGGAAACTGGGCGGTCGGGGGCAGCCGATGCTGCGATTTCTCGACCCGGCCGAGCAGGCGAATGTCTGGAAGGTTCGGAAGGCGGCGCTCCCGCTGCTGTTGAGCCTGCCGGGGGATCGCAAGCCGATCGCATTCGTCGAGGACACTGCGGTGGAGCCCGACCGGCTTCCCGAGTTCATCCACCGCTTCGAGGAAATCCTGGCCGGGAGCGGCACCGAGGGGAGTTTTTACGCGCACGCCGGAGCTGGCTGCCTCCACATCCGGCCGCTCATCAATCTCAAGGAATCGAGCGAGATCCGCAAGATGGAGCGGATCGCCGACGAGATTTGCGAGCTGGTTCTCGACTTCGGCGGGGCGATGAGCGGCGAACACGGAGACGGTCTCGCGAGGAGCCATTTCAGCCGCCGGACGTTCGGCGACCGGATCTACGAGGCGTTTCGCGGACTCAAGCGGGCTTTCGATCCGTTCGGGGTCATGAACCCGGGGAAGGTGGTGGATGCCCCCGGAATGGCCGAGAACCTCCGCTACGGGGAGCACTACCGGGCCATCGAGCTTCCCACCGTGTTTCCGTACCGGCGGGAGGGCGGATTTGCCCGCGCCGTCGAGCTCTGTAACGGGGCCGGGGTCTGCCGCAAGGAGCGCGCCGGCACGATGTGTCCGAGTTTCATGGTGACCCGCGAGGAGGAGCACTCGACCCGCGGCCGGGCGAACCTGTTGCGCGCGATGCTCGATGGCCGGCTCTCTCCGGGCGAGGAATCCGAGAACCGGGTGAAGGAGGCTCTCGACCTCTGCCTCTCGTGCAAGGCGTGCAAGGCGGAGTGTCCGTCCGGGGTGGACATGGCGCGGCTGAAGGCGGACTTTTTGCACCACTACCACCGGGATCGTCGTCGCTCGCTCCCGGATCGCATCTTCGGTGCGCCCGAGGTTCTGGCTCGCTTCGCCTCCTGGTTCGGCCCGCTTTCCGGCCATCTGGGCCGGACCCGGATGGTGCGCCGGCTCGCAGCCCGCGTCCTCGACCTCCATCCGGAGAGGAGCCTGCCGGTGCCCGCCCCCCGGACGTTCGTGTCCTGGTTCTCGAAGGTCAGCCGGGAGTTCGAGCCGATGCGTCCCCGCGGCGAAGTGGCTGTTTTCCCCGATACCTTCACCAACTACTTCGACCCCGGAATCGGACGTGCCGCCTGCGAACTGCTCTGGGCGCTCGACTACCGGGTCACGCTGACTCCGGCCGTCTGCTGCGGTCGTCCGGCCATCTCCCGGGGGCAGCTCGACCGGGCCAGCCGGCTGGCACGGGCAAGCATCAGCGCCCTTGCTCCGGTGGCAGAGCGCGGCGTTCCGATCCTCGGACTGGAGCCTTCCTGCCTGCTCGGTTTCCGGGACGAGATTCCGGATCTCGTTCCTCAGGATCTACGCGGGGCGGCTTCGTCGGTCGCCGATGCCTCCTTGCTGCTGGACGAGTTCCTGGGCCGTGAGACGGAGGCGATCGCCCGCCTGTTCGATGGCCGGGCGGCGGACATCCCGGCGGTGGTTCACGGGCACTGCCACCAGAAAGCCTTCTGTGGCGCAGAGACGATCACGGGACCGCTCGAAGCGGCCGGCGCCCGGGTCACGACGCTCGATGCCGGCTGCTGCGGCATGGCCGGGAGCTTTGGCTATACCCGCGACCACTTCGTGATTTCCCGGGATATCGGAGAGCGGGTGCTGTTCCCGGCGGTGCGCTCGATGCCGCCCGAAGCCACCCTGGTCGCTACCGGAACCTCCTGCCGCCACCAGCTTCTCGACGTGGTGGGCATCGAGGCCCTGCATCCGGCGGAATATCTGATCCGGCTGCTGTAGTCCCGTTTTTCCTTATTCCTCCTCCTCGCTGGTCGAGGTGGGCTGGAACAGGAAATCCCACTCGCGGTAACGCCGGGCACCCTGGTAGGGCCGCAAACTCAGCTCTTCGCTCGTGCTTCGGACCCCGAGAATCCCGGGCTCCTCGTCCTCGACCGTGACGGCTTCCCGCACGAGGAAGAAGGGCCGCCGCGCGACCGGATCGGTCCACACCCGCCGCAGGTAGCGCTCTTCCACCAGTTGGTCGAGGGTTTCGGGCAGCGTGCCCGGCCGGTCGGAGGCGAACATCCCGATGGCGCGGACGATGGCTTCCCCCCGGAACACGAGCTCCGCTTCCCGCTCGCGCTTGAGCACCTGGGTCCAGCGGGCCCCTGCCGCGGTCAACCCGATCCCGAGGATGACGAGCGCGATGAGGACCGCGAAGAGCACGTACCCGGCCTCACCGGGACGGCCTCTTGCTACCACTCGTTGTAGGGAATCCCGTTGCTGCCGACCTCGGTGGAGCGGCTGCGGACATCCGAAACCCCCGCCGGCGATTCGGGGAAGAGGGGGTCGTACCCATCCCGCACTTCGTCCCAGTTGATGGATTCGGTCATCGGGTCGGCCGGGACTTCGCGGAGGTATCCGGCGACCACCAGCTCTGCGAGGCTCGCCGGAAATTCGTCGCGGTCGGCCCGGTACTGGTCGAGCCGCTCCCGAAGTACCGCCAGGTTGTGCTCGAGCACCGCCTCCCGGGAGCGCTGGATCTGTGCCTGGTAGCGGGGAATCGCCATCCCGAAGAGCACGCCGAGTACCACGAGTACCAGCACCATCTCGATGAAGCTGAACCCCGCCTGCCGGCGGGAGAGGTGCCCCGGAAGTCCGACCCGTTTCACCATTCCCGATACCGCGTCCCGTCGAGAGCCAAGCTGGTGGATCTCGATCTCACATCGTACACGTTCTGTCCCCCCCAGGAAGAGGTGTCGGGTTCGTCCTGGTAGGAGCGAAGCAGCCAGTCCGGCCTGCCGGTCATCGGGTCCACCGGGATGCGGCGAAGGAAGCGGAGCCTGCGGACGCGGCCGTCCGGGTCCGGCGGGGAAGGGGCACCGTCCACCAGGGTTTCGAGGTCGGGTGGATAGTTCTCGTGCTCGGGGAGGAGGAAGCCGGGATCCAGTTGCCCGTCCTCCGCCGCTTCGCGGTAGGCATCGATGGCGGTTCGCATCATCCTGAGATCCCGGGAGAGCTCCACTTCCCGTGCCCGGATGTTCGCCACCTTGGCCACCGGGATGATGGCGAGTGCCAGCAGGGAGATCACCGCGGCGGCGATCACCAGTTCGATGAGGGTGAAACCGGCCGCGCGGCGGGATGGGAAGTGCATCAGAAATCCGGAACCGCCGCCAGGCTGAACAGCGGGAGATAGATGGCGAGCAGCACCAGCGCCACCAGCCCGCCCAGAATCAGCAGTGCCACCGGAGTCAGCAGACTGAGGAGGACCGAGACCCGGTTTTCCACGACTTCGTCGCCAAAGTCGGCGATCGAGGTCACCATCCGCCCGAGGTCGCCGGTGTTCTCCCCTACCTGGACCATGCGGAGCGCGAAGCCGGGAATCTCGCCGGTCCGGGCGAGAGCGCCCACGAATGGCTGTCCCTCGCTGACTTCCCCGGAAGTGGGCTCGACCGCCGCCCGCAGATGCCGGTTGCTGATCGCTCCGGATGCCACCGGGATGGCGCGTGCGAGAGGCATGCCGCCGCCGAGCAGTGCCCCGAGCGCCCGCCCGAACTGGGACACGCCGTAGAGGCGCTGGACTTCGCCAACCACCGGGAGCGCGAGCAGCAGCCGGTCCCGAATCCGCTTCGATCGCTCGGAGCGCGACCAGACGAGAAAACCGAGTCCCGATGCCGCGATCCCGACGGCTACCCAGCCGGCGTGATTACGGAAGAAATCGGCGACCCCCAGCAAGCCGAGCGTCAGAGCCGGGAGCTCCTGTTCGAACCCGGCGAAGAACGGGAAGAAGTTGGGAACGACTCCCAAAAGCAGGTAGGCGGCCGCCCCGACCAGCGCCAGCAGCAGGAAGGCGGGATAGACGAGCGCCGCGGTGAAGTTGGCTCGCGCCCCCACCGCCACCCGCATCGCTCCGGTGAACCGCTCGATCATTCCCGGGAGGTCGCCGCTCGTTTCTCCCGCCTTCAGGCACGCCGCATAGACACCCGGAAAGAACCGGTGGTGCCGAACCGCTTCGCTCATGGCGGTTCCCGACCGGACTTCGCCCAGGATCCTCTCCACCGCTTCGCGAAACGTGGGGTTGTCCATCCGTTCCACCATGATCGAAAGTGCTTCGGCGAGCGGCAAACCGGCCCGCAGCAGCGCGGCGAGCTCCTGATTGAAGAGCAGGACTTCACGATCCCGAACCCGGCGGCGCAGGCGGAACAGGTCCGGGTTCCTCGTTCCGGCAGCGAATCGCCCGAGCCGACGGACGGCGAAGACGTCGAGGTTTCGGGAGGCGAGTTCGTGGCGTGCCGCTTCCGCGCTCTCCGCTTCGATCCGGATGCTCCGGAGTTCGCCGCCCTTTTCGCCGACCTGACAAAGGAACCGGGGCATGGGAACCGGACGATGGTAACTGCCGATAGACTCCGGGTTCCGGCATGAGCAGGAAGAAGACAGCGAGGAGGAAGCGCCAGGCCCGCGCCGGCGTCATTCCGGAGCGGGCGCTCGCCGAGAACCGCCGGGCGCGCCGTGATTACGAGATCATCGAAGATTTCGAGGCGGGCATCGCGCTGACCGGTCCGGAAGTCAAATCCTGTCGAAGTGGCGGTGCCGATCTCAAGGACTCCTACGGCAGGGAGCGCGGCGGGGAGCTCTTCCTCATCAACTGCCACATCGCGCCGTATCAGAACGCTCCGGCAGATCAGGGGAACCCCAACCGGGCCCGCAAGCTCCTGCTCCACGCGGGCGAGGTCGCGCGGATATCCGGCAAGCTCAGCACCACCGGGCTGACTCTGATCCCGCTCCGCGTCTATGTCCGCAACGGCTGGATCAAGGTTCGAGTCGGCCTCGCCCGTGGCAAGACTCAGCGCGATCAGCGGGAAACCATCCGCAGACGGGAGGCCGAGCGGGAGATGCGCGAGGCGCTCGGGTAGGCGATCGCTTTCGGGCCTCGTCCCGCCCCCTATACTTCGCCCGCCATGAGCCAGATCGGGACGCCAGATCATCCGCTTCGAGTCGCCATATTCGGGTCCGGCCCCACCGGGTTCTATGCGAGCGACCACCTCCTCAAAGCCGACGGGGTCACTGTCGAAGTCGATCTTTTCGACCGCCTGCCGACCCCTTACGGGCTCGTTCGCGGAGGAGTCGCGCCCGACCACCAGAAGATCAAGACGGTCACCCGCGCCTATGAGCGCACCGCGGGCAAACCGGGCTTCCGCTTTTTCGGGGGAGTCGAGTTCGGAAGCGACCTGCGGCTCGCCGATGTCCGGGAGCACTACCACGCAGTGATCTACGCCGTGGGAGCCCAGGTGGACCGGGCGATGGGAGTTCCGGGAGAGGAACTCGCGAGAAGCCACGCGGCGACCGAGTTCGTGGCCTGGTACAACGGCCACCCCGACTACCGCGACCGCGAGTTCGACCTCTCCCGGGAAGAGGTAGCGGTGGTGGGTGTCGGAAACGTGGCGGTGGATGTCTGCCGCGTGCTCGCCCGCTCGGTGGACGAGCTCCGCACCACGGATATCGCCGACTACGCACTCGAACAGCTTGCCGAAAGCCGCATCCGGGTCATCCACATGCTCGGCCGCCGCGGCCCGGCGCAGGCGGCGTTCAGTAACCCGGAAATCCGCGAACTGGGCGAACTCGAAGGCGCGGACATCCGGGTGCTCCCCGAAGAGGCGGCGCTGGATGCGGTCAGCCGGGAATGGGTGGACTCCGGAGCGGACCGCGCCGCCCCGCTCAAGGTGAGCATCCTCGAGCGTTACGCCGAAGAGCAGCGCTCGGGGAAGCCGCGCACCCTCGTCGTCCGTTTCCTGGTGTCTCCGGTGGAGCTGATCGCGGGCCCGGACGGCGGGGTTTCCCGGGTGCGTCTCGTGAAGAACGAGCTCTACCGCAACGAACGGGGGACCGTTCGCCCGCGCGCCACCGATCGGTTCGAGACCCTGGACACCGGCCTCGTCTTCCGCTCGGTCGGCTACCGCGGGGTGGCGCTTCCCGAGGTTCCGTTCCGCGAGGACTGGGGAGTCATCCCCCACGCTGGAGGGCGGGTTCTGACCGCTCCCGACGGCGAGTGGCTGACCGGCCAGTACTGCGCCGGCTGGATCAAGCGCGGCCCCACCGGGGTCATCGGGACCAACAAGCCGGACGCGCTCGAAACCGTCGAAGCGCTGCTCGAGGACGTGGCCGCCGGCAAATGCTGGACCCCACGGTCGCCCTCCGCCGAAACCACCGAAAAGCTGATCCGCGACCGCGCCCCCGACTGCTTCTCGTTCGCCGACTGGAAAAAGCTCGATGCCATCGAGGTCGAACGGGGCGCTGCCCAGGGTCGTCCGCGGGTGAAGTTCGTCACCGTGGAGGACATGCGGGCCGCCATCCGCTGAGCGCGAGCTCGTCCGGCTTCGGAGCGGCTGCCATCGGACGCGCGCCATGGACTGCAGAGGCGGTGAGCGCGATCCTTCCGGTCAACCTGGACGATCTCCTGTCCGGCCAGGTGGTGGAGCCCCAGCGGATCGAGTTCAAGGCGTCCTGGGATCCCGGGACCACGGGGGTTCAGACGCTCAGGACGATCTGCGCCTTTGCCAACGACTTCCACAACCTGGGTAGCGGATATGTCGTGATCGGGGTGGCGGAGCGGGACGGGGCTCCGGTTCTGCCGCCACGAGGATTATCGGAACAAGATGTTCAGGCCGCGCAGCGGTGGCTGCGAGGGCAGTGCCGGAGGCTGGATCCGGAGTACCTGTGAGACGACAGATAAAACTGGTCCACTTGGCGACAGATAAAACTGGTCCACCGGATTGGGCGGCCCGCCCGTTCTTTCGACAGCCTGGGCTTGTGTTCCTTCCGGCGAGTGTGGGAAGAACGATGGACACCGGAACCAACGGATTGATTCAGTTGGGGGAGGACCGCGCGCCTGCGGGCGCTGGGAGAGGTCTCGGAGGCGGAGCGACGCATCGCATCGGCCCGGGATGGCGGTTGAAGCCACGGTTCTTGCCCGTCGCTGGCGATAACCCGCCCGCCCGCCCGCTTGACCATGGCTCCTCGCCGGCTTGACCATGGCTCGGGCCCGAATGACCATGGCTCGCCGGACACCACCCACCTGACCGGGAGCGAGGTCGCCCATCGCTCCCGGAGTGGTTCCGGTTTCCGAAAACCGGCTGGTTTCGCGTTCCCGGGTGGCCCAATCGCTGGTTTTCGGGGCCATTCCGTGGTTCCGCCGAAAACCGTCACGAGGGTTCTTTCTCGGTCGAATTCGCGGTTTGACCATGGCTTTCGGGCTCAATTGGCGGTTTTGACCATGGTTTTCGGGGAATTGACCATGGCTCTTTCGTCGAGTGTTGCGGTGATCTCCTCGCGGACGGAGTCGTCGGTTTCGCGGCGGAGGCGGGCTCGCAGCAGGGGGGTGGCGCGGGAGGCATCCACCTCCCCGAGCGCCCAGGCGGCGTGGCCGCGAACCAGCGGTTCCGGGTGGTCGAGAGCGCGGCCGAGCGGCGGGAAGGCAGCGGGATCGCGGGTGTTCCCGAGGGCGACCACCACGTTCCGGAGAAAGCCCGGGTAGCCGGCGCGACGGATGGCGCTCCTTCTCGTTCGCCGCTGGAACTCGTCCCGGGTGAGCGCGAGGAGATCGGCGAGCGTTTCGGTTCCGAGTCCGTCCGCTCGCGGAGCGAGTTCGGAGTCGGCCGCCTTCACCGCGAAGCGGTTCCACGGACAGACGTCCTGACAGTCGTCGCAGCCGAAGATGCGGTCTCCCATCTTTCGGCGGAGTTCCCGAGGAATGGGCCCCCGGAGTTCGATGGTGAGGTAGGAGATGCAGAGCCGGCTGTCCACCACGTAGGGCGCGACGATCGCGTCGGTGGGGCAGGCGGCGATGCAGCGCGAGCAGGTTCCGCAGCGGTTCGGGTGCGGATCGTCGGGTGGCAGTGCGGCCGGGAAGAGAAGCTCGCCGAGGAAGAACCAGGAACTTCCGCGCGGGGCGATGACGTTCGAGTGCTTCCCGATCCAGCCGATGCCGGCCCGTTCGGCGAAGGCCTTTTCGAGGAGCGGGCCGTGGTCCACGAGGGTGGGGATGCGCTCGTCTTCTCCGAGCAACCCTGCCTTTCGGCCGAGCTCGCCCGCGAAACGGGCGAACGCCCTGAGGCGCGATTCGAGGACCCGGTGGTAGTCATCCCCGGCCGCGTACTGGGAGACCACCCCGCCTCCCGGTGGAGCGGTCGCCGGGCCGCCTGCCCAGTAGTTCACCGAGCAGACGATCACCGTTCGGCCGGCCCCCGCATCGCTCCGGCGCGCCGGGTTCCGCCCGAGCCAGCCCATCTCGCCGTGGTGGCCTGCTTCGAGCCAGGCGGCGAAGCGGCGGCCGGCTTCGGGAAGGACGGCGGGCGCGAACCCGATGTGGTCGAACCCGAAGCGGCGGCTTTCGTCGCGGAGGCGTTTCTTGAGAGCTTCGGGCTTCATTCCCTCGGGTAGAGTGTGAGCCATCCGCGAAGGAGATCCGAAACCATGCACGCCGAAACCCTGGCTTCCATCCGGGCCGATCTCGAAGGAATCCGCGAGGCGGGGCTCGAAAAGTCCGAACGCCTCCTCACTTCGCCGCAGGGCTCACGGATTCGGGTCGGCGGCCGGGAAGTGCTGAATTTCTGCGCGAACAACTACCTCGGGCTCGGGAGCGATCCGCGCATCGTCGCGGCGGCGCGCCGGGGGCTCGAAGAGCGTGGCTTCGGGCTCAGCTCGGTGCGCTTCATCTGCGGGACCCAGGACATCCACCGGGAGCTGGAGCGTGGGATCGCCGCCTTCCTCGGGACGGAGGACACCATCCTCTACAGCTCGTGCTTCGATGCGAACGGCGGCCTCTTCGAGACCCTGCTGGGCCCGGAAGATGCCGTTCTGAGCGACGAGCTGAACCACGCGAGCATCATCGACGGGGTACGGCTCTGCCGGGCCAGACGGCTTCGCTACCGGAACCGGGATATGGAAGACCTCGCCCGGAAGCTCGAAGAGTGCGCGGGAGCGCGGCGCAAGCTGATCGCCACCGATGGCGTTTTCAGCATGGACGGGACGGTGGCGCCGCTCGATGAGATCGCGGATCTCGCCGACCGACATGGCGCGCTCCTGATGGTGGATGACTCGCACGCCACCGGTTTCTACGGCCCGACCGGACGCGGGACACCCGAGCGCTTCTCCGTGGTGGATCGGGTGGATATCGTGACTTCGACGCTCGGCAAGGCGCTCGGCGGCGCGGCGGGCGGGTTCACCTCCGGCCGGAGCGAGATCATCTCGCTGCTTCGCCAGCGAAGCCGGCCCTATCTCTTCTCGAACACCATGGCACCCGCGATCGTCTCGGCGGCGATCGAAGCGCTTTCGGTTCTGACGACGAGCGGGGAGCTCCGGGAGCGCCTCCGGGAGAACACCCGGCGCTTCCGCGAGGGGATGACCGCAGCGGGGTTCCGGATCGCCCCCGGCGATCACCCGATCGTTCCCGTGATGCTCGGGGATGCCCGC
Source organism: Vicinamibacteria bacterium (assembly GCA_965215615.1). Taxonomy (GTDB): domain Bacteria; phylum Acidobacteriota; class Vicinamibacteria; order Marinacidobacterales; family Marinacidobacteraceae; genus CBDATA01. The sequence continues at coordinate 916,274 of OZ244068.1, forward strand.
CTCGCCACCCGGATGGCGGACGACCTGCTCGACCGCGGGATCTACGTGATCGGCTTCAGCTATCCGGTGGTTCCCGAAGGCAAGGCCCGGATCCGGGTTCAGATCTCGGCCGCCCACACCCCCGAGCAGGTGGACCAGGCGGTGGATGCCTTCGCCGCCTCCGCGAAGAAACTCGGCTGACGCGAGCCGGCTTCGGCGGGACGGGATCGCTGTGTTTTCTCAAATATGCTATGATTACGCGCAAGATATCTGATAAGGAGCTAAACAACATGATGCGCGCCACCGAATCCGTCCAGACTGCTCTCCAGCGAGCCACCGAACTCGCTGCATCCGGCCGCCATCCGGAGGTTCTTCCCGAGCATCTGCTGTTCGCGCTTCTCGAGGAGGGAAAGGGGCTCGCTGTCCGGCTGGTCGAGCGGCTGGAAAAGGATCCCCAGGCGCTCCGGAGGTCTCTCGAAACCCGGCTCGCCGCGCTTCCCACGCTCTCGCGAGAGGAAGAGCCCGCCGTGTCGCGCGGGCTGGCGGCTGTGTTTCGGAGCGCGTCGGGCGAAGCCAGAAAGCTCGGCGACGAATATGTGAGCGTCGAGCACCTGCTCCTCGCACTGATGGCGCGGACATCGGAAGCCTCGCGGATTCTCGGCGAGGCAGGAGTGGGTGCCGGAGCGCTGCGCCGGGCGGTGGAACAGATGCGCGACGGGTCGCGGGTGACGAGCGAAAACCCGGAAGCGACCCTCGAACCGCTCGAGCGGTACGGCCGGGATCTCACCGGACTGGCCGCCGGGGACAAGCTGGATCCGGTCATCGGCCGCGACGACGAGATCCGCCGCACCATGCAGATCCTCTCCCGGCGCACCAAGAACAACCCGGTGCTGATCGGGGAGCCGGGAGTCGGCAAGACCGCGATCGCCGAAGGGCTTGCGGTTCGCATCGTGAAAGGAGATGTTCCCGAAGGGCTTCGCGACCGGAAGGTGATCGCGCTCGACATGGGGGCGCTGATCGCCGGGGCCAAATTCCGCGGCGAATTCGAGGAGCGGCTGAAGGCGGTGCTCGGAGCGGTCCAGAAGGCGGAAGGCCGGGTGATCCTCTTCATCGACGAACTCCACACGGTGGTGGGGGCCGGGACTGGCGAGGGGGCGATGGATGCTTCCAACCTGCTGAAGCCGGCGCTGGCCCGCGGCGACCTCCATTGCATCGGCGCCACCACGCTCGATGAATACCGCAAGCACATCGAGAAGGACGCAGCGCTCGCCCGCCGCTTCCAGACGGTCATGGTGGAGGAGCCGTCCCCCGAGACCACGATCACCATCCTGCGGGGGCTCAAGGAGCGCTACGAAGTGCACCACGGAGTCCGGATCAAGGACAGCGCGCTGATCGCCGCGGCCTCCCTTTCGCATCGGTACATTTCCGGCCGTTTTCTCCCGGACAAGGCGATCGACCTGGTGGACGAGGCGGCCGCCCGCTTGCGCACCGAAATCGACAGCGTTCCGACCGAGCTGGATCAGGTCGAGCGGGAACTGCTTTCGCTCCAGATCGAGCGCGAAGCCTTGAGGAAGGAGCGGGATTCGGCATCTTCCGAGCGCCGCGAGGAACTCGATGCCCGGATCGCCGGGCGCGAGGAGGAAGTCCGCGTGCTCCGCACCCGCTGGCAGGGCGAGAAGGACCGTCTGGCCGAAGTGCGCCGGATCCGCCGCGAACTCGAAGAGGCGGGTATCCGGATGGAGCGCGCCGAGCGCGAGGTGGATCTCGAGCAGGCCGCCGAGCTCCGGTTCGGCACGATGGCCCGTCTCCGCCGTGAGCTCGAAGAGGCGGAGGCGCGGCTCGGGGACTCCGAAGATCGCCTGCTACGCGAGGAAGTGGGAGAGCCGGATGTCGCCGCCGTCGTTTCGCGCTGGACCGGGATTCCGGTGGACCGGATCGTGGAGGGAGAGCGCCGGAAACTGCTTCGTCTCGCCGATCTGCTGCACCGCCGGGTGGTGGGCCAGGACGAGGGTGTCCAGGCGGTCGCCGACGCAGTGCTGCGCGCCCGCGCCGGAGTTCAGGATCCCGACCGGCCGCTCGGAACCTTCCTGTTCGCCGGCCCCACCGGGGTGGGCAAGACCGAGCTCGGGCGGGCGCTCGCCGCCGAACTCTTCGACGATGAGCGGGCACTCATCCGGCTGGACATGTCGGAATACACCGAAAGGCATTCGGTAGCGCGCCTCACCGGCGCTCCGCCGGGCTATGTGGGCTACGAAGAGGGGGGCCAGCTCACCGAGGCAGTGCGCCGGCATCCGTACGCGGTGGTTCTCCTCGACGAGATCGAAAAGGCGCACCCCGAAGTCCACACCGTGCTGCTCCAGGTTCTCGACGACGGACGACTGACCGATTCCCAGGGCCGGATGGTGGACTTCCGGAACGCGATCTTCATCCTGACTTCGAATGTCGGGAGCGGGGAGATCCTCGAGATGACCGAACGGGGTGCGAGCTACGAGGAGATGCGCGACCGGGTGACGCAGGAGCTCCGGCGCTCGTTCCGGCCCGAATTCCTGAACCGGGTGGACGAGATGGTCGTCTTCCGGAGCCTCGAACGCGACCAGATCGGGAAGATCGTGGAAATCCAGTTGGACCGGCTTCGGGCCCGACTGAAAGACCAGCAGATCGCTCTCGCGGCCGATCCGGAAGCGATCCGGCTGCTCGCGAATCTCGGTTACGACCGCCTGTACGGTGCCCGCCCGGTCCGCCGTGCCATCCAGCAGCAGGTGGAGACACCGGCGGCGCGGATGATGCTCGAAGGTTCGCTCGGTCCGCGGGCCACCTTGCGGGTGGAAGCGGAGGGGGCCGAGGTCCGGTTGGCCGCTGCCTGACGGTCAGTCCGCTTCCGGGCGCACGTCGTATTCCTCGGCGCGATGCATGTCGAATGCGCCGTGGTCGGGGTTCTCGGGGAAGCCGCGCAGCTCGGCGTGGCAGCGGTAGCAGACGGTGACCTCCCCGAGGCGGTGGTAGATGAGGAAGTCGAGGAGGGCGACCGCGGCGAAGACCGCGAAAGCGCCGGGAAAATCCCAGAGCGCATAGGCCACCGTGGAGAGGGCGATGGCGCTGAGGACCACCGCGCACCCCGCCTGCTGGGGCATGTCCTTCTTGCGGTAGAGGTCGTGGCTTCCGCATTGCGGACAGGCACGGAGGGGCTCGCCGGGGGTGGCGGACTCCGGGGCGACGGGCGGGTTCCCGGCCTCGCAGTGGGCGCAGGTTCCATCGGCCCTGGGCGGTGTCCAGACCGAGTAACGATCGCAGGTGTCGCAGTAGAACCCGACTTCGGGGCCGCGTCGCGCGGTCATCGGCAGCGGCGACGGATCGCGTCGAGCGCGGCCGTGATCTCTTCTTCGGTGTTGAAGAAGTGGATGGAGAGACGGAAATCCTGCTCTCCGCGCACCGGGGAGGCGAGGATGTCCTCTTCGAGGCCCAGATCGCGGTAGAGCCCGATCGGATCACATCGGTCGGGGAGCCGCAGAACGAGGATGCCGCTGCGATCCTCCTCTGTCTCTGGCGAAGCGAGACCCAGTTCGGGAGCGCGCCGGACTTCTGCGACCGCGTATTCCACGAGCTCTTCGATTCGTGCGTGGATGCGGCGGAAGCCGATCTCTTCCATCCAGCGGACGGCCCGCGCGAAACCGGCGAAATCGGCGAGCGCCCGGGTGCCGAATTCGTAGCGGGCGGCGCTGGGGAGCAGCGTGTAGTTGCCCTCGTAATCCATGGTCTCGTGGCTGTGCGCGCCCGAAAAGCTGAGCCGCACCCGGTCGAGCGCGTCCCGGCGCACGAAGAGCGCCCCGGTCCCCTTGGGGCCGAGCAGCCACTTGTGTCCGCAGGTGGAGTAGGCATCGCAGCCGAGCTCGCCGAAGTGGGTGGGAACGAGTCCCGGCCCCTGGGCCCCGTCGAGGTGGTAGAGCGCTCCCTGTCTTCGCAAAAGCTCGCCGAGCACCGCCGATTGGTCGGTCCGGAGTTTCCGGCCGTTGTTCCGGGAGACGTGGCTGATGCTCAGGAGGCGGGTGCGCGGGGTGAGGAGGCTCCGGACTCCGGCCACGGGGTCCGTACCCGGGTTCAGGTCGATTTCGCGGATGACGATTCCGAAGCGGTCGCGGAGCACGTACCAGGGGATGACGTTGGCAGGGTGCTCGGTGTTGGAGAGGATGACCTCGTCGCCCTCGCGCCAGTCGAAGCCCCAGGCGACGATGGAAATGCCTTCCGAGGTGCTGTGGGTGAGCGCGACCTCGTCCGCCCCGGCACCGAAGGCGCGGCCCAACTGCTCCCGCAGATCGGGTTCGATCCGGGCCATCCGGGCGGCGATCTCCGGGGACGCGGGGCTCTGGTTCTGGAATCTCAGTTGCCCTTCCACTTCCTCGATGACCGCATCCGGGGAGGGGCCGATTCCTCCGGTCTGGAAGTAGCGGCTTGCGACCGAAGCCGGAATCTGCCGGCGGGCATCGGCGACCCAGCCGGGAGGGTTCGGCTGCGCGGAAGCGAGGCGGGCCACCGGAATGGCGGAAAGGCTCAGCAGAAGCCGTCGGCGTCCCTCGTCAGGCAAGACGGCCTCCGGTCACCATTTCGAGGAAGGCGGCGGTGAGTTCACCGAAAAGGGTGAGGATCAGCGCCACGTAGAGCAGTCCGGTGGCCGATTGGGTGGAGCGGATACGCACGGTGCGACGGATCAGGAACGCGAGGACCACCGGGGCGAGGAGTCCGGTCACCGTCCGGAACGAAAAGAAGAGCGCGTTCGTGGAGTAGATGATGTCCTCGGGTCTCAGAAGGCGAAGGGCCTCGTATCCGCCGGTGGCGAGGATCAGCGCGACCACCGCCATCCGGGCCCACGCGCCGGCCTCCACGAGGAGCGCCCCGACCGCGAGCGGCCGGATCGAGAGGCTGGTGTCCACGAGGTACCAGTGCCCGAGCAGCATGGTGGCGGCCACCGCTCCGAGCAGGAAGGCACCGCTTGCTCCCGCTGCCACCGCGATCAGCGGAGCCGGGGGACTCGCGAGGAGGGGCATCGAGATCGCTCCGGCGGCACCGAGTCCGGCTACCAGCAGGCCGTTTCCGGCTCGCGCCGATTTTCTGCCGAGCCAGAGCGCCGAGAGGGCGAGCGCCGCCAGCAGAACGGCTTCCGGGACTCCCCGGCCGGCGAGCGCCGCAAGTCCGAGCAGCGCGGCCGCCCCCCGCAGCGCGAACCGAAGGTAGGCGGGTGGAACCGGGTGGACCCGGTGGAGGAAACCCGCCACGAGCAGCGTCCCCACCGCCAGCCGGGATGCGAGAAGGGCAGCGGTCGCGGCGATCAAGGCTTTGTTACGCCGTTCTCCGCCGCGTTCAGACCTGGAAGGATTCTCCGCAGCCGCAGTTCGAGACGGCGTTCGGGTTGTTGAAGCGGAACCCGGCTCCCATGATGTCTTCCACGTAGTCGATCTCGGTCCCGTCGAGCAGAGGGAGGCTCTTCTCGTCCACCAGGATCTTCACGCCGTTCTGCTCGATGACCTGGTCGCCATCGCGGGACTCCTCGTCGAGCGCGAGCTGGTACTGGAAGCCCGAGCACCCCCCGCCGACGACCCGAACCCGCAGGAGGGCGTTCGGCCGGTTGTGCTTGACCAGGAAATCGGCGACCTTGGTTGCGGCGAGGTCGGTGAGCTGAAGCATCGTTTTTTCTCCCGTGGCAGAATGTCCGGCTGACACCGACATATCGTAGCGAATCGCGCAACCTTGGAGTTCGGGCTCGCGCCCTCGGATCAGCGTTCCCGGCGCATCTCCGACCGACGCATCTCCGAAAGGATCCCATGAAAATCAAGACTGATGGGCGCTCGCCCGTCGTGGATCTGCATTCCCATTCGACGGAATCCGACGGCTCGCTCAGTCCCACTGAGGTGACGGATCGCGCCGCCTGGTCCGGGGTGGGTGTATTCGCGCTCACCGATCACGACACGATGACCGGCATTCCCGAAGCTCGGGAGGCCGCTTTGCGACACGGGATGGAGTTCATCTCCGGGGTCGAGATCAGTTGCCGATACGGCCGGGAGTCGGTGCACCTGCTGGGGCTTTTCGTGGACCCCGAAGACAGGAGCCTGATCGAGATGTTCGAACAGGTCACCGAAGAGCGGCGCGAGCGGATTCGGCGGAGCTGTGCGAGGCTCCGGTCTCTCGGAGTGGAGGTTTCTTTCGAGGAGGTGGCCGCTCTCGCGAAGGGAGCTTCGATCGGCCGCCCGCACATCGCCGACGTGCTGGTCGCGAAGGGCATCACGAAGGACCGGGATGAGGCGTTCAAGCGCTACCTCGGCGACGGCAAGCCGGGTCACGTGAGCTACGGCAAGAAGGTGACCGTTTTGGCCGCGGCCCGCGCGATCCACGCCGCCGGGGGTGTGAGTTCGCTCGCGCACCCCAAGTATCTGGAACAGGAGAACGTGATCCCGATCCTCAAGGAAGGCGGAATCCGGGCGATCGAGGCCTACCATGCCGACCACTCCCCGGAGGAGCGTCGCCGCTATCTCGATATCGCGGATTCGCTAGGGCTTTTCGTCTCCGGCGGCTCTGATTTCCACACCCCCGAAAAGCACGGAAAACTCGGCTCCGAGCTCCCGTACATCCACTACGAAGAGCTGCGCCGCGCCGCCACCTGATCCGCCTCCGGAATCCGGACCCAGACTTCTCCGTCCCGCACCGACACCGGGTAGGCGGGGACGCGCGAGTCGGGATTCACCGGTGACTCGCCGGTGGTCAGATCGAACTGCCACAGGTGCCAGGGGCAGCGGACAACGCCTTCCACCACCTGGCCGAGATGGAGCGGGCCGCCCCGGTGGGGGCAGGTTTCGTTCAGGGCGAAGACCTTCCCGTCTTCATGGAAAAGCGCCACCCGCAGATCGCCGAAATCCACGGCCAGGGAGCCGGAGGCCTCGAGTTCGTCCAGGCGGCAGGCGCGGTGCTCTCCGTTCAAAAGCCCGGCTCCTGGCGGAGGCCTTCGGTCGCGGTGCGGACATCCAGCACCTGGCCGCCGGCTTCGGTTGCGGCACGCGCCACCGCGGGTCGGCTCGCGGGGTCGGCCAGCGCGACCATCGTCCCTCCCGCTCCGGCACCGCACGCCTTGACTGCGAGAGCGCCGGCCTCGCGGAGCGCTGCTTCGATCCGGTCCATCGTGGGGTTCGTGACTCTTCGGGCGAGCGCCTTGCGGCCGGCCCATTCCTCGTTCAGTGCGTGGGCCGCCGCCGACCAGTCCCCGACGAGCACCGCTTCGCGCATGTCGAGGGCCGCTTTCGCGATCCGTTCGATTCCGGCAACGGCTCCCGGTTTGCCGGCGAAAATCCGGCGGAGAACCCGGGCGTTCGAGTTGCCGGATGCGTGGGCTTCTCCGGTGAAGACCAGCACGAAGCGCTCGACCATCGGATCGTCGCCGGCGCGGCCCCAGGGCAGGGATTCGGCCCGGGTGGAAGGGCTCTCCCAATGGAGCGCGTTTGCTCCGCCGAGCGCGGCAGCGAACTGATCCTGGGCACCGGTGGCGGTTCGAAGGATGCGAACCTCGGTATCCATCACGATCCGCGCCAATTCGGGAATGGTCCTTCCGGCCCCGGTCGCTTCGTTCAGCGCTCCGGCGATCGCGATGCCGAGCGAGGAAGAGCCTCCGAGTCCCGATCCCGGAGGAGCCGTGGTCTCGAAGCGCACCTCGCGGGGGGTTTCGGGATCGAAATGGTGAAGGAGACGGGCGGCGAGGGTGGTGAGCGGGTCTTCGAAAAGCGTTTCCAGGCGGTCGCTTCGGAGGTCCACCCGATTTTCGCTGACCACCCTCCACCGGGGAGCGGGCCGCGCTCGGGCGCGGGCGCGGAGGCTGATCGCCACGTTCACCGTCAACGCGCTCGGAAGCAGCAGGTTGACCGGCCAGATATCGAGAGTCCCCCCGGCGAGATCCACCCGGGTAGGGGCGGACCAGGTCGTGTCGGTGGTCAGAAAGCGACTCCGACCACGGTGGCCCACCGGTTCACCGGCTCTTCCCGGAAGTCCCGCTGGTACTGGACCTCGATGTGGATGCGCCCCACCCCGATACCGCCGATGGCAATCCCGGCGGGGCTCCCCTCGATGTCCACTTCCGGAGCGAGGACCATGGAGTAGCCGGCTCCGGCCCCGACATAAGCGCGAATCAGCGGGGTTGGCAGGAACTCGGCGCGGAGCAGGCCGTAAGCGCGGACCGGCCAGCCGTCGTCGAGATCGCCCGGGATGGTTGCCTGGGCCACGAGGCCGGCGGAGACCGGTGCGAGCGGCAGACGGGCATCCACGCCGGTTCCCACGACCCAATTGGACGTGCCGCGATCACTCTCCCCACCGGAGCCGAATTGGATGAAGTACTGGGCGCTCGCCGGAGACGCAGCGAACGCGAGGGCGAAAGCGGGCAGCAAGCGTCGGATCGCGCGGGGGGGAAATTGCCGGAAGAGTCGGGAAACCCGGGTCTGCATGCGGCGAGTATAGGCCCCGGGAACCCTCCCGGAAGAATCCTCTCAGAGGCGGCAGGAGCGCGGATCCCGGTCCTCGAAGCCCACGAAAGTCGGGTGCCGGAGATGGCCTCGCGGGGTGATTTCGAGGTATTCGACCACCGCGACCAGCAGGGGGCGCAGGTAGCGGATGGTGCCCTCTCCGGTGGCTCCGAAACCGGGGGGCGGGGGAGCCTCGAGTTCTCCCGACTGCTCGAGAAGCTGCTTCCTCGTCGCCTGACCGAGCCCGCTGCCGACGTTGCCGAGCCAGACCGGGCCATCCGGGCCGTAGGCTCCCACGACCAGCGAGCGAACCGGGCCGGTGCGGGTCCGGAGCAGGAGCCCGAAGATGACGCAGGAGCGGCGCGGACGCAGCTTGATCTTCAGCCAGTCGTCGCTGCGTTCGCCCGGCCGGTACCGACTGTCGCGGCGCTTTGCGACCATGCCCTCCATGCCGCGCTCGCGCATCGCCTCGAAGAAGTGGAGGCCCCGGGCGCGGAGGAGCGGATTCGGGAAGATGCGCGCCGAGCCGTCGGGCAACAGGGTTTCGAGTCGCTCCCGTCGCTCCTCGAAAGGGAGGCCGATGAGCGATTCGCCGTCGGACCAGAGCAGATCGAACGCCGCGAACCACGCCGGGGTCCGTCGGGCACCCCGCTGGATTTCCGCCTCCGAGCGCAAGCGGTTTCGCTCCATCACGAGCGGGAAGCTGGGTCGGTCGCCATCGAGCACCACGATTTCCCCGTCGAGCACGCCGGCACCGGGGATCCGGCCGAGGGCGGCGACGAGTTCGGGGAACCGGGGAGTCTGGTTTCTGAGGCTTCTGGCCTGGAGATGGACCTCGGGGCCGAAGAACGCGATCGAGCGCAGGCCGTCCCACTTGGCATCGAAACAGTGGGTCTCCGAATCGAAAGGAGTTCCCGTCCCGGCGAGCATGGGCCGGATCCCTTCGCGGAGCCAGCGGGAGGGACATGCCGGCCTCATCAGCCGGTCCTGGTCAGCTCCGGAGGCGCTTCCGGTTCCCGGGCATCCCCTTCGATGCGGGCGAGGCTCGCTTTCAGGGCATCCATGAGGTTGATCACCCGGCGCGGCTCGACGCTCGGCGGCGCGACCACCTGTTCCCCGCGGACCCGGGTTTCGACGATCTCGAGAAAGCGGGAGCGGTACTTGTCTTCGAAAGCCGAGACATCGAATTCCCCGGAGAACGATTCGAGGAGCTGCTTCGCCATCAATCGCTCGGCGGCTTTGGGTTCGGCACGGGGGGCGAGGTCCTCGATGTCGCTGACCGGCCGCACCTCGTCGGCGTAGTGCAGATAGGACATGAGGAAGACACCGTCGTCCGGGCGGATGGCCACCACCCGTTCCTTCCCGCCCAGCACGACCTGGGCGACCGCCACCCGCCCGGTGGCCCGCATCGCGTCGAGCACCGTGTGGAAGGGGCCCGCCGCCACCGGGTTCGCGGGTGCCAGATAGAAGGAGCCGTGGTAGTAGAGCGGATTGATTTCGCTCGCCTTCACGAACTGGACGATGTCGAGGGTGCGCTCCGAAGGCAGCCGCAGGGCTTTCAGGTCTTCGTCGGTCATCAGGACGTACTGGCCTTTCGCGTGTTCGTAGCCGCTCACCAGTTCGTCGCGCTCCACCACCCGGTCGCAGTTCGGGCAGAAGCGCTTTTGGCGAATTCGCGACTTGCACTCCTCGTGGAGCTGGTTCATCGCAACCCGCTTTTCGCGGGCCGCCGGATAGGCCTTCACCGGAACCAGCACGAGCGCGAGCTTCAGGTTGCCCTGCCAGGTAGGTCGCATCGGGAGTTTGCCCGCGCGCCCGGAAAAAGCCTCCCGGCGCACGCTTCCGGAGTCTAACGATGCGGTGTCTTGGGGTACACTCCGCCCGAGCCATACGACCGGGCCTCTGTCCGTGAATCGAGGGCTCGACGGGGCCGGGTCTTGCCGCATGCGAGCGGAAAGGAAATCGGCCCGTCCCTGTTTTCAAGCCTCGTTCCTTCCGCGGCCAACCACCCGGAAACCAGCCTTCCCCGGAACTGCTCCTCCGGAAACCGATTTGATGCCCACCGAGACGGACGACCAGACGGACGACCAGGAACAAGAAAAACTCTCCATCGTGAACGACCTGGCGATCCAGGTTGCCACGATCAACGGCTCGGGAAGCCAGTCTTCCAACCTGGTCCTGCTGCGTGCCCTTTTCCTGATGGGAATTCCGGTGGGGGCGAAGAACCTGTTTCCGTCCAACATCGCCGGGCTGCCGACCTGGTTCACCATCCGCGTCAACCGGGATGGCTGGGTGGCCAGAAAGCGCGACGTGGACATCATGGTGGCGCTCAACCCCCATACCGCGAAGCAGGATGTGGAGGGGCTGCGTCCGGGCGCGGCGGTCCTCTACGAATCTTCGCTTGGTCTCGAGAGCATCCGCGACGATCTGATCTTCTATCCGGCACCCTTCCAGGAACTCGCCGGAAAGGTGGCGAAGGAAGCCCGGCTGCGGAAGCTGCTCGCGAACATGGTCTATGTCGGTGTCCTCGGCCACCTGCTGGGGGTGGATCAGCGGAAGGTGAACGCCGCCATCGGGAAGCAATTCCGCGGCAAGAAGACCGCAGTGGAGCTGAACCGGCAGTCGGTGGAAGCCGGATACGAGTACGCACGCGAACACCTGATCAAGCAGGACCGGCATCTCGTCAAGCCGATGAACCGCAACCGGGGCAAGATCCTGATCGACGGGAACGCCGCCGCTGCCATCGGCTCGCTGTTCGCCGGCGCGAGCGTCGCCACCTGGTACCCGATCACTCCTTCCTCCAGCCTGGTCGAGCAGCTCGAGGGGCTTTTGAAGAAGCACCGCAGAACCGAAGAGGGGAAGGCGACGTTCGCGGTCGTCCAGGCCGAAGACGAGCTGGCCGCGGTCGGCATGGCGCTGGCCGCCGGGTGGGCGGGTACCCGGTCGCTGACCGCGACTTCCGGCCCGGGCATCTCGCTGATGTCCGAGTTCGTCGGCCTTGGTTATTACGCCGAGATTCCCACCGTGATCTGGAACATCCAGCGGGTCGGGCCTTCGACCGGACTTCCGACCCGGACTTCGCAGGGAGACCTGACTTCCACCTACGGGCTCTCCCACGGCGACACCCGGCACGTCTGCCTGCTCCCCGGTTCCACGACCGAGTGCTTCGAGTTCGCCCGGGTGGCCTTCGATCTGGCGGAACGGCTCCAGACACCGATCTTCGTGCTTTCGGACCTCGATCTGGGGATGAACATCTGGAGCACGCGGGAGTTCGAATACCCCGACGCGCCCTTCGATCGGGGCAAGGTGCTTCGCCGCGAGGATCTGGAGCGGATCGGCTCGTTCGGGCGTTATCGCGATGTGGATGGCGACGGCATTCCCTACCGGACCCTTCCCGGGGAGGAGCATCCGCTGGCCGCCTACTTCACCCGGGGCAGCGGGCACGACGAGAACGCCGAATACACCGAAAGCGAAGAAGCCTACGTCCGGGTGATGGATCGTTTGGCCCGCAAGTTCGAGACGGCCCGGACGGTGGTTCCGGCACCGGCGCTTTCCGAGGCGAGCCCGCCGAGCCCCATCGGCCTGATCGGGTTCGGCAGCTCGGATCCCGCCATCGAGGAAGCGCGGGTCGCCCTTCGGGAACAGGCGGGGATCGAGTGCGATTACCTGCGGTTGCGCGCGCTTCCCTTCCAGCCTTCGGTGCTCGATTTCATCACCGGGCGGCAGCGGGTCTATGTGGTGGAGCAGAATCGCGATGCCCAGATGCTCCAACTGCTGCGTGCCGAGTACGGGGATCGTCTCCCCGCGGATGTGCTTCGGAGCCTTCGTCATTACAACGGGCTCCCGCTCGACGCGCAGACCATCGTGGACCACCTGCGGGAAGCCGAAACCGGCACCGCCTGAGCAAAAGGACTCGTCAGGAAGAAACCATGTCAGCAGCAACCGGCGCGACGGCCCGGTCCCGGGTCAACCGGATCGGCCTGAACGTCAGCGATTATCGAGGGAAGCCTTCCACGCTCTGCAAGGGGTGTGGTCACGACGCGATTTCGAGCCAGCTCATTCGTGCGTTCTTCGAGTCGGATATCCGGCCACATCAAGTCGTGAAGCTGTCCGGAATCGGCTGTTCCTCGAAGACCCCGGCCTATTTCCTGGGCCAGAGTCACGGCTTCAATGCAGTTCACGGCCGGATGCCCTCGATCGCGACCGGAACGGTTCTCGCAAACCGCAAGCTGGTGGCGGTGGGAGTTTCCGGGGATGGCGACACCGCTTCCATCGGGATCGGGCAGTTCGTGCACCTCGTGCGGCGGAATGTGCCGGTCGTCTATATCGTCGAGAACAACGGGGTCTATGGCCTCACCAAGGGACAGTTTTCGGCGACCGCCGACGAGGATGCGAAGTTGCGATCGGGAGCGGTGAACCCCTTTCCCAACGTGGACCTGTGCGGCATGGCGGTCGAACTCGGCGCTTCCTACGTGGCGCGTTCCTTCGCCGGCGATCCGAAGCAGCTCGTGACCCTGCTGCGAGGCGCTCTCGCCCATAACGGCACCGCGGTGCTCGACATTCTGAGCCCCTGCGTGACCTTCAACAACCACGCCGGCTCCACGAAGAGCTACACCTGGGGAAAGGACAACCAGGAGCCCATCCACATGCTGGATTTCGTTCCTGCCTTCGAGCAGATCGAGGTGGAGTACGAAGAGGGTGCCGAGCAGGATGTCCAGCTTCACGACGGCAGTTGGGTGAGGCTTCGCAAGCTGGGTCGGGATTACGACCCGACGAACCGCCGCGCCGCGCGGGAGCTCCTTCTCGAATCCGCCGAGCGGAACCTGTTCCTGACCGGGCTTCTCTACGTGAACCCGGAAAAGGAGACGCTCATGGATGTTCTCGAGATGGTGGATGAGCCGCTCGCGTCGCTCGGGGAAGAGCAGCTTCGCCCCTCGCGGGCGGCCTTCGACGAGGTGATGGACTCGTTTCGGTAGCAGGCCATGAAACGCCGGGTGGGGTTCGGACTTCACATCCTCTTCGTGTTCTGGCCGGCGCTCGTCGCTTCTGGTCAGGATGCGGAGCGCTTCACCGTCGAGGCCGCCCTTTCCCTCGCTTCGGTCTCGGATCCGCGGCTTTCGCCGGACGGGGACACGGTGGCCTACGTGGTCACCCGCACGGATCGTGAGGAAAACAGCCGGTCGAGCCGGATCCACATGGTTCCTTTCGTCGGCGGTGACTCCTGGCCGCTGACTCGCTCCGATCGCTCCGCCTCCCGCCCGCGCTTCCGACCCGACGGGAAAGCTCTCGCGTTCCTCGCTTCCGGAGAGGGAGGCCGCCCGCAGATCTGGCTTCTCCCGCTGGCTGGCGGCGAGTCGGCGCAGTTGACCCGCCTTCCCGGAGGGGTTTCCGATTTCTCCTGGGCTCCGGACGGAACCGTCCTCGCGGTGGTCTCGATGGATCCGGCACCCGAGGAGGAAGAAAACGAACCCCGGCCCATCGTGGTGGATCGTCTCCAGTTCAAGCGGGACGGGCAGGGGTATCTCGACGACCGGCGCCGGCGGCTGTATCTGGTGGATGCGAGCGACGGATCGCACCGACAGTTGACGGGAGGCCCCTTCGACGACCGCTCTCCGGTGTTTTCGCCGGACTCGCACGAGATCGCTTTCGTGAGCGTCCGCCCGCCGGATGGCGGGGACCCGGATGCCACCGATAACAGCGACATCTTCCTGATCTCGCGGGACGGCGACCCTTCGACCGAACCGACGCGGCTCACGAGCAATGAGGGGCCGGACCGCGACCCGGTATGGAGCCCCGATGGATCGTGGCTCGCCCACACCGGCAACCGCAAACCGGAGCTCATCTGGTATGCGACCGAGCGGCTGTTTCTTCTGGACCGGACGACCGACGAAGTCGTCACGGTGGCGGAAGAGCTGGACCGGAATCTCTCGAACGTCTGGTTTTCCGGGGATGGCAGAACGATCTTCGCGATCGTCGAGGACTCGGGGACAAGGAGCCTGGTTCGGATGCCGGCCGAAAGCGGTGCCACCCCGGAAACGGTGCTCGGGGGCGAGCGGGTGGTTTCTTCGCCCCATGGTCGGGGCGACCGTCTGGTTGCCCTTTCCGGCTCGGTGGAGCGGCCGGCCGAAGTCGTGGCGCAGAAGGGGAACGGGTCGATGCGGCATCTCACCCGGGAGAACGATGCACTGCTCGCCGGGATTCGTCTCGGTGCGGTGGAGCGGATCACCTTCCCGAGCGCCGATGGCACCGAAATCCAGGGGTTCGTGACCAAGCCGCCGGATTTCGAGGAAGGACGGCGCTATCCCACCATCCTGTGGATCCACGGCGGTCCGGTGGCCCAGTTCTCGACCCGTTTCCAGGCGACCTGGCAGTTGTTCGCGGCGCGTGGATACCTGGTGGTGGCGGCGAATCCGCGCGGCTCCTCGGGGCGCGGAGAAGGCTTCGCCTCGGCGATCTGGGCGGACTGGGGAAATCTCGACGATCAGGATGTGAACGCCGCGGTGGATCACGTGATCGAGCGCGGCTGGGCCGACCCCGAGCGCCTCGGGGTGGGGGGCTGGAGCTACGGCGGCATCCTGACCAACTACGTGATCACGAAGACCCACCGCTTTCGGGCGGCGGTGAGCGGGGCGAGCGAGACCAGCTACCGGGCGGCCTACGGAAACGACCACTACCAGTTGGAGTGGGAGCTGGAGCTCGGGTTGCCGTGGGAAAACCCCGATCTCTACGAGCGCCTTTCCCCCATCGCCCGTGTTCACCACGTGAAGACACCCACCCTCGTGATGTGCGGCGAGAAGGACTGGAACGTTCCGCTCAGCCAGTCCGAGAACCTCTACCAGAGCCTCCGCCGGCTCGGCGTTCCCACCGAACTCGTCATCTATCCGGGGGAGAGCCACGGCATCCGGCGGCCCTCGTTCCAGGAGGATCGCTACCGGCGCTGGCTCGACTGGTACGACCGCTTCCTCGGGGAACCGCAAGACGACGGCGGGGGATCAGAACCCGAAGCGGACCCCGAAGGTGATCTGGCGCTTCAGGTAGTCGCCGAAGAAGTGCTGCTGGATATCCTGATTCAGCAGGTTGACGACCCGCAGTGACGGACGGATCGCGCCTTCCCGGAGCTCTGCCGAGAGGCTCGCGTTCACCATGGTATAAGCCTCGGTCCAGCCGTAGTAATCCGAGGTCAGCACGTCGGTCCAGTACGCCCCGTCGCTGTAGTTGGCGGTGACCCCCGCGCGGATGATTCCGAATCTTCCGTTCAGGCCCACGTTCAGACGGTGGGTGGGCGGGGCCGGGATTTCCTCGATGTCATCCGCCGAGAAACCGCGGAAGCTCGGCTCTGCCTGGTAGGAGTAGTTCACGTCGGCGGTCACTTCCCGGGTGAGCTCGGCACGGAGTCCGACTTCGAATCCGGAGTCCCGGATGTATTCGCGGTTCACATAGGTGAGCACCGCCGGGAGCCGGACATCGGCAAGCGTTTCGAGCAGCGGGATCAGGTACGCCGCGTCCTGGCCGATCGCGGCGATGTTGTCCGGCAGCAGGCCGGGAGGAGCGGCGGCGGCGAGATTCCCGATGTATTGCTGGACTTCGGAGAAGGCTTCCCGCCAGCCATCCGGCGGGTTTTCCGCCGAGTAGAAGATATCGTCGGTGAAATCGATGTTGTCGTCGGTCTCGTTGATGTAGAAGGCGAGCGAGCCGGTCAGCCGGTCGCCGAGCGCGCCGGTCCAGCCGACTTCCCACGCGGTCCGGTTTTCCTGGATGACGGTGGTGCTTCCGGCGACCAGGATCGGGAGCGTGTAGTCGACCGGGGCGGGAAGGACTTCGTCGGGCACGTTGAAGTTCGGGAAGAAAGCCCGGAACGCCGGCCGCAGGTCGAAGGTCGCCGGGTTGCCGAGCGGGATGCGCAGGTGGTTGTTGGCGAGGGATGGCGCGCGGAAGGCCCGGTTGTAGGAAGCGCGAAGCGAGTGGCGTGGGGTCGGCTTGAAGATCAGGGTGGTGCGCGGCGAGAAAACGAAGTTCTCGATGGAGCTGATCCGGTCCGCGCGGACTCCGAGAATCCAGCGGAAGCGGTCGTTGATGAAGAACTCGTCGTTCACATAGAGCCCGACCTCGTTGCGGCCCGGGTTTTCTTCGGACAGCGAGAAATTCCAGTCGATGTAGCGGGCGTTCCCGCCGTAGCTGAAAAGGTGACGGCCTCCGAGAAACCGCTCGTCCTTGAAACTCAGATCCCAGGTGTTCGAGGTCAGGTCTCCCTCCACGAAGTTGCCGGCCGGATCCTGGGACACCGTCGTCTCGAAATCCGAAACCGTGCGGTTCAGGAACGCGCCGACTTCCATCGAGCCATTGCGGTACTGGACCCGGCCGTAGCCCATTCCGGAGCCGGGGAGGATATGGAACGGCCCCACCCCGCTGTGGAGGATGCCTTCCGTGGATGAGTACCCCCCGGAAAGGATGAACCCGCTGTTCCGGTCCGGAGCATCCCAGTCCAGCCGGAAGTCGCCCTTGGGATTCCTGCTGTCGATGGCACCGTACTCAGGCCAGGAAACCCCGGACCCGTTCGGAATTTCGCCCGCCGGCCTCGCGAAGCCGTCCGACTGCGAGTAGCCGAGCGAGACCCGCCAGGCGAGATCGTCGTTCGGTGCCTGGGCGTGGGTCGCCGTCAACTGGAAGGTCTGGCCGGTGTCGAGATCGCTCCCCGGGGCACTGCGGTCGAAGAATCCGTACCGCATGTCGAGGCTCGTGCCCTGCTGGTCGCGAGGCTTCTTCGAGATCAGGTTCACGACTCCGCTCATCGCGTTCGCTCCCCAGACCGCGGAAGCGGGTCCCCGGACCACCTCGACCTGCGCGAGGTCGTCCACCTGTGACGAAATCATGTCCCAGGCCACGAAGCCGAAGAAATCCTGATAGACCGAACGGCCGTCCACCAGCACGAGCTGCGAAGTGGCGAGCGTTCCCGTGCGGCCGCGGGTGGTCACGTTGAAGTCGCGGTTCGATATCTGGATGACGTTGGCTCCCGGGGTTTGACGAACCAGGTCGGCGAAGTTGGAGGAGGCCTGGGACTGGATGGCTTCGAGATCCACCACCGCCACCGGGGCGGGCGCGTTGATGATCTCCACTTCGGTCCGCGATGCAGTCACGACCAGCGTCTCGGAGAAGCGTGCCGCTTCTTCGGTCGTCTCCTCTTCCGGAGGCGGCTGTTCGGTCTCCCCGGCGGTCTGGGACGAGGCCTTGGCAGCGAAGCCCCCGAAGACAAGGAGGGCGAAGAGGCCCGCTCTCGCCGGGTTTCGGAAATCTCGGAACATGTTGGGTCTCCCGCTGCGCGGTGATTCGCGAGCTCTCGGGCCGGGAAGGTAGGCTTCCGGCCGCGCTCGCGGACCAATATAGCGGAATGCCCGCCCGTTTCGGGATGATCCGAGGCCGCCGTTTCTTTCATGCCCAGCATCACCCACCCCCAAATCCTCGGAGCGCTCGAGGCGGTATCCAATCCCGAATTCGAGGGGCGGGATATCGTCGCCCTCGAGCAGGTTTCCGACATCCGGGTCTGCGCGCCTGTCGTGAGCGTGACGATCTCCTTGCCCAACGTGGGGAGCGAGGCGCAAGAAGCCATCCGGGCGGCGGCACGGACGGCGCTTCTTGGCCTCCCGGAGATCGAAATCGCCGAGGTTCGGGTGGTGGAGCGGGTTCGCGACTCCCGGACACCCCCGGCACCGGAGCAGCCCTCCGGCGGGAGGCCGATGGGGGGAGCTCCTCCGGCTCCCTCGAAGCCCCCCGGGGTGCGGAACGTCATCGCGATCGCTTCCGGAAAGGGCGGAGTGGGGAAGAGCACGGTGTCCGCGAACCTTGCGGTGGCGCTCGCGTCAGACGGAGCGAAAGTCGGCCTTCTCGATGCCGATGTCTATGGTCCCTCCCAGACGACCATGCTGGGCGTGGACACCCAGCCCGAAACCGATGAACAGAGGCGGCTCCTGCCACGCGAAGCCCACGGTGTCCGCTTCATCTCCATGGGGATGCTCTCCTCGAAGGAAACGCCGGTCATCTGGCGCGGGCCGATGGCTTCGAGGCTCGTGCAGCAGTTCCTCGGTGGCGTGGTCTGGGGGGAACTCGACTATTTGCTGGTGGATCTTCCGCCGGGGACCGGCGATGTCCAGTTGACCATCGCCCAGACGGCGGCGCTCGCCGGAGCGGTCATCGTCACCACTCCCCAGGCGGTGGCGCGCACCATCGCCGAAAAAGGGCTCCGGATGTTCCAGCCGGTTCGGGTGCCGGTTCTCGGAATCGTCGAGAACATGGGCGCTTTCCTGTGCCCGCACTGCGGCGAGCAGACGGAGATCTTCGCGTCCGGCGGAGGAAAGGAAGTGGCGAGCGATCTCGGGATTCCCTTTCTGGGAGGGGTTCCGCTGGATCCGCGGGTGGTCGCCGCCGGAGACGAGGGACACCCGACGGTGATCCGCGACCCCGAGAGCCCGGCGGCGAAGGCGTGGCGATCCATCGCCCGCCGGGTGTCGATCGAGGTCGCGCGTGTCCAGCAAGAGAGACAGGATGGCCAACCCGAATCGGTAACCGTCGAAGACGGTGCCATCGCGGTGCGCTGGAGCGATGGTTCCGAGGACCGGCTCGGCTTCGAATACCTTCGCAATCACTGCCCGTGCGCGACCTGCGTGGATGAATGGAGCGGCGAGCGACGCTCCCTGACGCTCCTGCTGCCTTCGAATTTCGCTCCGACCCGGCTCATTCCGGTCGGAAACTACGGGACCCAGGTTCACTGGAGCGACGGCCACCAGACCGGCATATTCAGCCACCATCTGCTGCGGAACCTGGCGCGCCAGCAGGCGGCGGCCGGCGGCTGAGCCGGCTCCTGGTCAGGCGGGAGTGGGGACGGCGTTGCCCCGGCGGACTTCGATGACTCCGGGGACGGCCCGGAGCGTCCGGGAGATCACATCCGCTTCCGCGGCGTTTTCGACGGCGACCGTGACCTGGATCGTGCCCTGGCGATCTTCGTCCGTACTGGCGCGCACCGTCCGGATGTCGGTATCGGCTTCGGCGATGACCCGGGTGATGTCCGCGAGGACTCCCTTGCGGTTTTCGACCTTGACCACGAAGTCGGTGTCGTGGCGGATCCCGGCGGTGGATTTCCAGCTCACTACGACCCTTCGATTCGGATCCTGGATCAGCTCGGAGAGATCCCGGCAGCCCACGTTGTGGACCGAGACACCCTTGCCCTCGGTGATGTACCCGGTGATCGTTTCGCCGGGAAGCGGAGCACAGCAGGCCGCCCGTTGCACCAGGGTGTCTCCGAGACCGCTCACCTGAATCTGCCCCGGCTCCCGGCCGATCATGCGCCGCACGGTTGCCGAGATTCCGCCGCTGCCCTCGGGCGATTCGGAGAACTGCCGACCCGGGAAGCAGGCGGCGAGTACCCTGGCGGCTGAGACCTTTCCGTAGCCGATGGCTGCGAAGAGATCGTCCATGTCCGAGCAGCCGTGCTGGCCGAAGACGGCCGGGAGTGTCCCGGATGCCCGGATCCGCCGAAGGCTCAGGTCGTGGATGCGCGCTTCCTTGTCGAGCAGCTTCCTGCCGATCGCGATGCTCTCGCGACGGGCTTCGACATTCAGCCGCGCCTGGATACGTCGCTTGGCCCGGTTCGTCCGGGCGATCCGCAGCCACCCGGAGTTGGGACGACCGTTCTTGCGGGTCAGGATTTCGCAGATGTCCCCGTTGCGCAGGGAGTAGTCGAGGTTCACCATCGCACCGTTCACCCGGGCGCTGTGGCACTCGTGTCCGACCTCGGTATGGATGGCGTATGCGAAGTCGATGGGAGTGGCACCGCGTGGCAGCGTCTTCACTTCTCCTTTCGGGGTGAAGCAGTGCACTTCTTCGGGATAGAGATCGATCTTGAGGCTGTTCAGGAACTCGTGAGGGTCTTCCACTTCTTTTTGCCATTCGAGGACCTGCCGCAGCCAGGCGAAATTCTTGATTTCTGCCTCTCCCTGCGGCGCGGCGGCCTTGTATCCCCAGTGGGCGGCAATCCCGTCCTCGGCCACCCGGTGCATTTCCGCGGTGCGTATCTGTACTTCGAAGTGGGTCCCCGATTCGGTGAGCAGGCTGGTGTGGAGCGACCGGTATCCGTTCGGCCGCGGCATCGCGATGAAATCCTTGATGCGTCCGGGGATCGGAGTCCAGGCGTTATGGATCACTCCGAGCGCCGCGTAGCAGTGGGGGACGGTGTCGGTTACGAGTCGCAGCGCGATGAAGTCGTACATCTGATCCAGTTCGATTTCCTGGCGTTTCATCTTCTGGTAGATCGAATAGATGCTCTTGGTTCTTCCGGAGAGCTCGCCGGGGATGTCTTCTGCCTGGAGTCGTCGTTTGAGGGTACGGGTGATATCCCGGATGAAATCGTTGGCCCATCGGGATTTCGAACGCACCCGGGCATGCAGCACGTCGTAGGTTTGCGGCTCCAGGAAACGGAGCGAGAGGTTCTGGAGTTCGGCCTCCATGAGCCCCATGCCGAGACGTCCGGCGAGCGGGGCGTACACGTCGATGGTTTCGGTGGCGATGCGACGCTGTTTTTCCTCGCGCAGGTAGCCGAGGGTTCGCATGTTGTGGAGCCGGTCCGCCAGCTTGATGAGGATGACCCGGAGGTCATCGGTCATCGCGATCACCATCTTCCGGACGTTCTCGGCCTGGTTCGCTTCGGCGGTGGCGAACTCGACCTTGCTCAACTTGGTCAGGCCTTCGATGATGCGGCGCGCGTCGCGTCCGAAACTTCGCTCGATATCGGAGGCCGTGACCTCGGTGTCCTCGATCACGTCGTGGAGAAGCCCGCAGGCGACCGTAACCACGTCGAGGCGAAGGCCGGCGAGAATGGCCGAGACCTCGAGCGGATGGCTCAGATACGGTTCGCCGCTTCGCCGGGTCTGGCCACCGTGCGCCTTGGCGGCCACCACGTAGGCGCGCCGCAGAAAGTCGAAATCGGCATCCGGCTGGTACTTGCGAACCGCTTCGGTGATGGTTTCGAAGCGGATCATGGGCGGCGGCTGGCGGCTGCGACGGAGCGGATGGCCGCCGCCCCGGATTCTAGGCGGGAAACGAAAAGAGCCGGCCGCGCCCGAAGACGCGACCGGCTGCTGCTGGGAGAGATCGGGATGCCTCTATTCGGGTTCCTCGGGCATGGCTTCGCCACTGGCGGCGGCTTCGGCGGCCGCGGCAGCCGCAGCCCGCTGGGCTTCCTGCTGGGCTTCCCGAAGCTCGAGTGCCCGGTTGCGGTACTCGTCGGCTTCCGCGATGTAGGCGTTCGCGTTGCGCGGGTCCACCTTGGCCTTCTCCCGAAGGAGCAGGTTCTTGTAAACGAGCGCATCCACGTATTCGTCGTTGAGCTCCAGAGCGTTGTCGAGTTGCTCGATGCCGAGGTCGATGAACTCGGAGCGCTGTCGCTGGTTCAGATCCGGATCCCGATAGACCTTGTCCCAGTAGTAGGTCGAGATCAGGTAGTAGCCCTCCGGGTTGTCCGGGTTCACGTCCCGGGCGCGGCCGAGCCACTCCATGGTCTCGTCGAACCGGCCATGCTTGTTGAGCAGGTTGGCGACCTGGCGGTAGCCGAGCGGGTCGTCCGGATTGAGTTCCACCGGCTTTTCGTATGCGGCCACGACCTTGTCGAGAAGCGGGTTCTCTTCCGGGTCATGGAATCGCTCGTACATGTCCGCGAGCGCGTAGTAGCGACCGGGCTCTTCCGGATCCAGCTCGATCAACCGCTGGAAGTACCGCTCGGCACCTTCGAGATCCCGGAGGTAATCCCGATGGATGGCGGCGAGCTGCTCGGCGGCATAACGCTCGTAGAGAGCGATCACTTCCTTGCGGTCCTCCTCCAGATTCGGGTCGCGAAGCGCCGTGGAGACGGTCTCGATGGTCTCCTCGTACTTCATGCGGGCCTGTTCGAGGCGCGCGTCGTTTTCCGGATCGTCCATCATGTTCGGGGCGTAGAGCAGGTGATGGCTGCTCGCGGTGAAGAAACGGAGCGTCGTCTGGACGACCGGGTCGTCCGCGGGCGCGTTCTCCATCGCTTCTGCATACGCCTCGATGGCTTCCTCGTATTCCTGGTTGACGTAGGCATCGTTCGCCCGCTGGAAAGCGCGGAGCGCGGAGAGCTGGTCCAGGTAATCCCCGACACCACAGCCGGTCGTGCCCACGGCGAGTCCGAGGACGAGAAGCAGGCGCCGAGCGCCGGAAGTGCGAGTCATGCTTGATCCTCCCATGCTTGATCCTCCCACGGTCACTCGGGAACGATGCCGACGCGCTCGACACCATTGCCACGAACGATGTCGAGCACCTCGACCACGCGGCCGTATTCGAGCCCGCCGTACGCCTTCAGGAACAGCGTCTTGTCAGCGCGGGTCTCGAAGATGTCGCGGATTCGCAACGGGAGCTCTTCGCGCGCCACCACCTGCTTGTTGATGGTGAGCTCGTTGGCTGCGTCGATGTTCAGGACGAGCTGGTTCGGGTCTGGCTCCGAGGGAGCGGTGGCCGGATCCTGGGCTTCCGGCATTTCCACGTCGTGTCCCTGCTGGGTGAGCGGAGTCACCACCATGAAGATGATGAGCAGCACCAGCAGAACATCGATCAGCGGCGTGATGTTGATATCGGAAGTGACTCCGCCGGAGCCGATTCCTGACATGCCCATGATGAGTCCTCCGTGGCCGGGTGGCCCTCTCGCACCTATTCGCTGGCGCGTTCGGTAATGATGCCGATCTCGTCGGCCCCGCCGTCGCGACAGAGCTCCATGACCCTCATCACGTCGCGGTATTCGAGCCGCTCGTCAGCCTTCAGGTACAGGACCTTCTCCGACTTGAGCGCGAATTTGTCCGCGAGCGCACCCGGCAGATCGAGCTCGGTTACCGGAACCTGATCGAGGAAAAGGGCGCTGTCCAGCGTGACCGCCACCTGGACGACGTTGTCGTTGTCCGGGTGATCCATCCCGTATTCGGCAATTGGCAGCTTGACGTCCACTCCCTTCTGCAGGAGCGGGGTCACCACCATGAAGATGATGAGGAGCACCAGCATGACATCCGCGAGCGGGGTCACGTTGATGTTGGCGTTGACGTTCTTGCTTCCAAGACCTGCCATTCCCATGACGATTTCTCTCCTGGAACGACCTCAGCGCGCAGCTTCCGGGAATCGCACGATGCCCGGAAGCCACATGGCCAAAGCAGTGGTTACCGGTGAAAACCTCGATGAGCGTCGCCTAGCGGCGCGCCATGAAGTCGATGAGCTCGGAGGCACCGTTGTCCATTTCGACTCCGAAGCCGTCCGCTTTGTTGGTCAGGTAGTTGAACGCCCACACTGCGGGGATGGCCACGAAGAGACCGAACGCGGTAGCGATCAGAGCCTCGGCGATTCCGGCCGAAACGGCACCGATACCACCCGATCCGGTGAGCGCCATGCCACGGAACGCGGTGATGATTCCGAGCACCGTGCCGAGGAGCCCGACGAACGGAGCGGTCGCACCCACGGTGGCGAGGCCCGAGAGGTTCCGACGCAGATCCAGCATGCTGATCGCGGTCGCGCGCTGGATGGCGCGGTTCGCGGCGGCGACGGTTTCGCTGCGGTTCGCCTTCTCGTCGTCGTCCTGGAACTGGATTTCGTTCATGCCGGCGAGCAGAACCTTGGCGATGTGGCTGTTCTTGAAGGACTTGTCCTGGCTGATCTTGATCGCCTTGTTGATGTCGCCCGCCTTGAGTTCCTTGGCCACCTTCGGGGAGTAGTTGCGGGACTGGCTCCGCGCCCTGCGATAGGTGATTCCTCGCTCGAACATGACCGAGAGCGAGTAGATCGACATGACGGCCATGACACCATTGATGAGCTTGGCCGCCGGTCCCATGTGGTTCCAGATCTCAAGCAGGTCGAAAGACATTTCCAATCTCCTCCTGGGGTGGAAACAGGCGGTCCCGGTCGCGGCCGGCCACTCAAGCTACGGGTCGCGACCCGGAACCGCAGGAAAAAGCTGTACGAAGTCCGTGTTCTCCCGATCTAGCCGAGGTTGAACTGCACAGTGACCGTCATGACGATGGGCACCGGAACTCCGTTGAGCAGGGTGGGCTGGTAGCGCCACTGCCGCACCGCGTCCATGGCTGCCTGATCGAGCAGCGGGATGGAGCGGAGGACCGTGATGTTGGTGACGTTCCCGTTCGGGTCGATGATGGCCTCGAGAATCACCACTCCCGAGACGCGCGCCTGCTTCGCGATTTCGGGATAGATCGGATCGACATAGACGGTGCGGGTCGGTTCGCGGATCTCGCCTCCCACCCGCACGGGAGCCGCTTTCGGCGGCGGCGGCGGGGGACCGGACGGAAGACCGCCCACGATGCCACCGACCAGTCCGCCGGGGACTCCACCCTCGACACCGCCCGGAACTCCAAAGTCCACGCCGGCGGCATCCATCCCGATGTCCTGGGGAATTTCTACCGGCGCCACGAACTGGGGCGTGGTGTTGAGGACCGGCCTCGGCGCAGCGCGACGCACCTGTTTCGGCGGCGGCGGCGGAGGGGGCGGCGGGGGAGGCGGCGGTGCCTGGGCCATGAAGGTCATGATGCCCTCTGGCGTCGGCAGGCTGTAGCTGAGGATGGGAATGATGATCAGTACAACCGCAAGCGTCCCCTGTAGCAGGAAGGAGAGAGCAAAACTACCGGCAGAGCGCGCAGCCCCACCCTCCTCGCCAGACACTTGGAAGCTCAGATCTCGTGGCAACGCAGGCTCCTTTCCCGTGGGAGGTCTCTTTGGCGTTTTCTCAAGGATGGACTCCTCATCTCAACGAGCGCGAAACCCGTCATCAGGCGGCCGGGATCGGACGCAAAGACCCAAGCGGGAAAGGGAGAAAGTAGCATCGGGGTTCCCCGGTGTCAACCGGCAACAGGCGTCCACGATCCGCGAGCTACGGCTGAGCGTGCTGGATTTCGAGGCGATTACGAGGCATCGGCTGTGGAGTGGGAGAACTCCGGGGACGATCCGGGTCCGCTCTTCTGCTCAGGAGAGCGATGAGGACCGCTCCCGCCCCGATCCACCCTGGTAATCGAACGGAGAGCGCACGCCCCCCAAGGAGCCGGAAGTGATTCCAGAGGTTACGCCGGTCAGCAGCGGGCGGGGAGCGCCCGGAGCCGTTCCACGGCGGCCCGGAACGCCGCACTCTGCCCCCAGATCACGAGCGCCGTCGCGCGAGCGTGGCGAACGACCCGTCCCGGCAGGTGGAGGAACTTCGCCCGCAACCGCTTCATCCGAACCCGCAGCCAGGCTGCTCCCAATCCGCACACCCGGAGCAACATCATCACGTTGTGCGCCACCGCCACCAGCAGGCGTCCGCCCCGAACTTCCCCGACGGCACCCTCCCTCCCGCGAAGTCGCTCTTCAGCAGCGAATGGATCTGCTCTCCTTCTCCGCAGCGCCCGTAATACAGCTCCACCACCGCCGTCGCTTCCTCCGGCGCGAGCCGCTGTTCCCAACCCTCAGCAGATCCTGTCAGTACCAAGGCGCGGAGGGAGGCTGAGCTACCCCCCCGAAGAGCCTGCCGAGCGCCGTTCGCCCCGCTTCAGGCCGGGGAGGTTTCGATCACATCGCCCTTGCGCTGCAGCACGGTCACCCCCTGCTTCAGAGCCGACTCCTTCAGTTCGTCATGGATGTGAAACGTGGCGAGAGCGAATCGGTGCCGGTGGCCGGCGTACTTCGGGAACATCCGTCGGAAGTTCGGTGCCTTCTCGTCCAGCAGGTCCTTCAGGTCGTCCTTGTGCGCCCTGTGCTTCACCTCCACGACGAACACCTCGCTGCCGTTCACGAGCAGCAGGTCGAACTCGTCCTTCTGGCCGGTTTTGTCGTCGCGGCCCGGGACGTTCCTTTCGACGGATTCGAAGCGCACCCCACCGAGAACCGGATGGGCCTTGAGGCTGTTGTAGAAGAACTCCTCGACCGCCGCGCCCAGGTTGTTGCTGGCACCGCCGTACATTTTCCCCAGCTTTTTGATTTCGACGGAGGTTTCCCTCACCAAAACCTCGGTCTCCGCAATTCGGTCCACCAGCCGGTCGATCTTGGCCTCGGTCTCCGCCTGCTGCGCGGCGTTTTCCTTCAACTGCGCATCGGTTTTCGCCTGCTGCGCGGCGTTTTCCTTCAGCAGGGCCTCGGTCTCCGCCAACCGGTCCGCCAGCCGGTCGATCTTGGCATCGGTCTCCGCCTGCTGCGCGGCGTTTTCCTTCAGCAGGGCCTCGGTCTCCGCCAACCGGTCCGCCAGCTCTTCGATCTTGTCCGACAGCCGGTCGATCTTGGCATCGGTTTTCGCCTGCTGCGCGGCGTTTTCCTTCAACTGCGCATCGGTTTTCGCCTGCTGCGCGGCGTTTGCCGCCATCTGGGCATCGGTGCGGTCCTGCGCCGTGGCCAGGCCAGCAACCAGCGCTTTCAGCTCTTCGTCGGTCATTTTTTCGTCGGTCATCGAACGGGTCCGTGGTTCAGTGTAGCCGTATCCACCTGCCCCGCATCGTCACGCCTGATTCGATCGGGGAACATACATACATTGACGCAATAGCGCCCGTTTTGTCCCGCCTGGGGGCCAGAATGTGGAAAACTTCGACCCCGCTCGCCCTCACCAGCGCACGGTGGCCTCGACCCCGAAGACGTGCACCGGGGCCAGGGTCTCGGCTTCCCGGCGGGTGGCCTTGATGCCGAACGCGAGGTCCGATGCCAGCTTGTGCGGCACGAACCGCCAGCCGAGCGCGTAGTCCCGCGCCCGCTCCGTGAAGTCCACCTCGGCGTGCGGACTCGCCGTGAAGCGGCCCCCGAAGGCGGAGAAGCCGTACGCCGTCTCCAGCGTCCGCCGCATTCCCGCTCCGCTCCCGATTTGGCCGCCGTCGCCGAGCGGGGTCGTCGTCGCGAACAGCGCCTCGATCCCCCCGTCGGCGCTCCCGCCGATCGCCTGGCGCAGCGAAAGCGACGGCCCCCGCTCGCTCTCCGGGTTCGGGTCGAAGACCACCGCCGCCGAAATCCCCCGGTCCGCGAAGTCCTCGTTCTCGTGGAGGATCAGCATCCGTCCCGCGACATCGAGGCTCAATCCGAAGACCGGTGCCTTCCAGTTGATTCCGACACCGAGATCCATCCCGGCCCCGGTCTCCGCATCGCCCCCGTCGTGGCGGGCGCCCGCTTCCACCCGCGGCGTGAGATCGCCCATGCCGTCGAAGTTGAAGTCGTAGCTGGCCTCCACCCCGAGCCGCAGCCGGGTCACGAAGGTATCCGCCGTCGAAAGCGCGGCGATCTCATCCGATGTGCTCCGCATCCACAGCCCGTCGCCGATCACCGCCACCGCCGGCCGGTTGCCGGCAGCATCGAGCAGGTCTCCCCGCACGCCCGCCGCCGCCATCGTCCAGTCGGTGTCCGCCCGGTAGCTCGCGCCCCCGGTCTTGAGCGTCACCTCGCCGATGCCGTAGCCGCCCGCACCCCAGAGCTTCAGTCGCGGGTTGGCCTGGAGCGACAGATACGGCAGCGCCGCCGTCAGCGACGCATCCACCTTGCCGGCATTGGCTCCTTCGCTGGTGTAGCCCCCCTCGGAGAGGCTGTGGGTCAGCGCCAGACCGAAGAGCCAGTCGCCCCGCGCATAGTCCGCGCCCACGAGACCGGTGAGCACCTCGCCGTCGAGGCCGATCGCCGTGGCTCCGTCGTTCGTGGCGCCGTCGAAGCGGTTCGCGCTCGCCCGGCCCCAGAAGGCGAAGCTGCCTCCGGTTCCCTCCGCCTCCTGGGTCGTGAGCGTGAAGCTCGACCCGAGCAGCATTTCCCGGGCGTTCGGGAGGTGCAGCAGGTCGCGGCTTTGGCTCTCATACTCGTTCTCGAAGCCGGTCCTCCGCGCCTCGGCGTGCATCGTGCCCTGCGCCGTATCTCCTTCGCGCGGAACGTTCAGGCGGGGACCTGCGAGCGTCTTCTGCATCCCCGCCGTGCGCGGCGCCCGCAGCCGTCCCGCGATCCCGTCGAGCGCCTGCTCCGCCACCGTCCGGCCGAACCGTGCCAGATGCGCCGACACCACCGCCGCGCCCGCATCCGTCACCGTCACCTCCACGCTGCCGGTGACCGATGAGTAGTCACCGCCCCGTGCGTGGTGCGCCAATGTCGCGCTGTCGTTCGCCACATCCTCGTCCCGCGCCGCGAAGAGCGTCACCGTCTGCGCCGCGCTCCAGTTCCGGGCGGTGAAGCTCAGCGTGCTCCGGTCCACCGTCACATCGCCCGTGCCCGCGATGCTCACCGTCACGTTCCCCGTCGGCTCGGTGGCGAGTGCCACCGTGTAGCTCGCGCTCGCGCCTTCCGCCAGCGTCAACGCCGCCGGAGTCAGGATCAGGCCCGGCGTGTCGTCGTCTGTGACGGTCACCGTCACGCTGCCGGTCACCGAGTCGTAGCCGCCGCCGCTCGCGCGGTGATCCAGTCTCGCCCGGTCGTCCGCCGCATCCGCGTCCTGCCCCGCCGACACTGTCACCGGCTGCGCCGTGCTCCAGTTCCCCGCGGTGAAGGTCAGCGTGTTCTGCGCCGTCGTCACCTCACCCGTGCCCGCGATGCTCACCGTCACATCGCCGGCGGGTTCGGTGGCGAGCGCCACCCGGTAGTTCCCGCTGCCGCCCTCGTCCACCGTCAGCGTCTCCGGGGTCAGGACCAGCGCGGGCGTGTCGTCGTCCGTGACCGCGAGCGAGGCCGAGGCCTGCGACAGGCGGTAGTCCTCGCCCGAAAGCACCGTCACCGTCACCGTCCCGTCCGCCTCGTTCCGGCGGTCATCGATGGTGGCTACCCGCAGACTCGCCGTGGGCGCAGAAGCCGAGAGCGTGACGAGCCGCTCGCCGAGCTGCACCCCGTCCACGAAGTCGCCCGTCGCCGACACCCGCACCCGCACCGTGATCTCGTCGCTCGGCACCGGACTCGCGGTGATCCGGAACAGCGCCTCGCCGCCCTCGATCACCATCTGCCCCGCGCTCACCGAGACGGCGGACAGAGAAGCCGAGGGGAGGGACGGGGTACTACCCCCACCACCGCCGCCACCACCGGAAGAAGGCGGATCGTCGTCGTCGTCTTCCTCCGCTGGCGGCTGCTGCGGCGGCGGGCTCGGGGCACGCCAGGTCGCGGTCCGCGACACCGCCGCCGCCGGGCCCCGGTTCGTCCCGTCGGTCGCCGCATTTCGACGCACCGTCACCACCACGTTCACCCCGCCGGTCGGCGTGATCTGCATCCGGTAGCTCCTCCCGCTGCCCGAGAGCGTGCCCTTGCTCCCGCCGGTCACCGTGATGTCGTTCGTATCGAAGTCCGTCACCGACTCGCTGAAGGTGAAGTTCGCCGTGAACGCCGCCCTCGTGCTGATCGTCCCCGGTACTCCCGAGATCGTGAGCGTCGGTACCGTCGTGTCCGTCGCCGACGGGTCGGTGATGCTGAAGCTCAGACTGCCCGTGCCGCTCGCTCCGCCGCCGAGACCGGTGCCCGAACTCGCGCTCAGCGTGCCGAGGCCGATCATCACCGTCTCGCCGCCCGTCTCGGCCGTGTTGTCCGTCGCCGCACTCAGCGTCAACGTCACCGTCCGCGACGTCGTCCCCGTGCTCGGCCCGGTGAAGGTCACCATCGCATTCCCGGAGTCCAGATTCGCGCAGGTCACCCCGGTCGGCAGAGTCGCCTGACACGCCGTCGTGTAGTCCGTGCCTCGCGTCGCGCCGCCGGTGAAGGTCAGCGGCACCGGCAACGTCTCGCCGTTCACGAGACCGCGGCCCAGGGTGACCGTGAAGGTCTTCGTCTCGCCCTCCTCGATGTTCCCGGCGCTCCCCGCGAGCGTCACCGTGGTCGCGTCGTCGTCCACCACCGTGACCGTCGCCGCATCCCCGCTCAGGCTGTGATAGTTGTTGTCCCGGGAGGATGTGCTGTAGGTGACGGACAGTTCCCGACCGATCGGGCTGTCCGTGTTGTCGTCGGTGGCCCGCACCGTCACCGTCTGCGCCGTGCCCCAGGTCGAGGCGGTGAAAGCGATCAGCGCGCTGCCGCTGAACGTGCTGCCGCCCGGGCCGGCGAGCTTCAGTCCGGCGGGGGCGGTGACGGTGACCGCGACGTTGTCCGACGGCTGGGTGTTCAGCACCACCGTGAAGGTCGCCGTGTCCGAAGTGCTGCCCTCGGTCGCCGTGTCGTCGGTCGTCGCCGTCGTCACGCCCACCGTGTCGTCGTCCTCCACCGTCACCACAACGTTTCCGGTCACCGAGCCGTAGCCGCCGCCCGACGCGGTGTGCGTCAGCGTCGCGCTGTCGTTCGCGGTGTCGTCGTCCTCGTCCGCCGACACCGTCACCGTCTGCGCCGTGTTCCAGTCGCCCGTCGTGAAGGTCAACGTGGTCTGGTCGCCATCGTTGTCGGGGTCGGTGTCCACCGTCACATCGCCGCTCGCCCCCGCGACCGTCACCGTGACGCTCGCGCTCGGCTCGGTCGCGAGCCGCACCGTGTAGGTGCCGCTGCCGCCCTCCGTCACCGTCAGACTCGTCGGGTTCAAGGTCAGGCCCGGCGTGTCGTTGTCGGTCACCGTCACCTCCACGTTCCCGGTCACCGAGCCGTAGCCGCCGCCCGACGCGCTGTGCGTCAGCGTCGCGCTGTCGTTCGCGGTGTCGTCGTCCTCGTCCGCCGACACCGTCACCGTCTGCGCCGTGTTCCAGTCGCCCGTCGTGAAGGTCAACGTGGTCTGGTCGCCATCGTTGTCGGGGTCGGTGTCCACCGTCACATCGCCGCTCGCCCCCGCGACCGTCACCGTGACGCTCGCGCTCGGCTCGGTCGCGAGCCGCACCGTGTAGGTGCCGCTGCCGCCCTCCGTCACCGTCAGACTCGTCGGGTTCAAGGTCAGGCCCGGCGTGTCGTTGTCGGTCACCGTCACCGACACGTTCCCGGTCACCGAGCCGTAGCCGCCGCCCGACGCGCTGTGCGTCAGCGTCACCTCGTCGTTCACCCCGTCGTTGTCCTCGTCCGCCGACACCGTCACCGTCTTCGCCGTGTTCCAGGTGCTCGTCGTGAAGGTCAACGTGGTCTGGTCGCCATCGTTGTCGGGGTCGGTGTCCACCGTCACATCGCCGCTCGCCCCCGCGACCGTCACCGTGACGCTCGCGCTCGGCTCGGTCGCGAGCCGCACCGTGTAGGTGCCGCTGCCGCCTTCCATCACCGTCAGCGCGGTCGGATCGAACACCAGGCCCGGCGCATCGTCATCGGTCACCGTCACCACCACGTTGTCGCCGGTGAGCCCGGCGTAGTCGCCGCCCGACGCGCTGTGTGTCAGCGTCGCGCTGTCGTTCGTCGTGTCGCCGTCCTCATCCGCCGACACCGTCACCGTCTGCGCCGTGTTCCAGTCGCCGGTGGTGAAGGTCAGCGTGTTCTGGTCGTTGGGCGTGCTGGTGTCGGTGTCCACCGTCACATCGCCGCTCGCCCCCCCGACCGTCACCGTCACCGTGGCCGTCGGCTGCGATGCCAGCGCCACCGTGTACGTCCCGCTGCCGCCCTCGGCCACCGTCAGCGTGGTCGCGCTCAATACCAGTCCGACCGAGTCGTCGATCGTCAGGTCCACGTTCCCGGTGCCCGCAGCTCCGCCGCCCACGTTCGTCGCGCTCCCCGGCGACCCGAAACCGACCCGCACCGCCTCATCCGCGCCGTCGGTGTCCGTCCCCGCAGTCGGCGTGAAGGTCAGCGTCGCCACCTGCACCGTGTTCGTGTCGTGCCCCGTGAACGTCACCACCGGCGATGCCGTGTCCAGACCGGTCGCCGTCACCCCGGTGCCCGACACCGCCACCGTGAAGTCTTCCGGCGTCGAAGCGTCCCCGTCCGGCAGACGCGCGCCCGTCGTCGTGCTCAGGCCCACCCCATAGACCAGCGTCTCCCCAGCGTACAGCCGCCGGCCCAGCGTCACCGCCGCCACCGCCGTATCCGACGTGTCTTCCTCGGTCATCGACATATCCGTCGAGCTCAACGCCAGCGACGTGCGCTCGTTGTCCTCGATCAGGAAGCTGCCCGAAGAGGCCGACGAAGACACCGTGTAGCCCGTCTGCGAACAACTCGAATCCGACGGTGCCACCACCGTCATCGTCACCAGGCTGTTGCGGTCGTCCACGTTGTTGTCCGTCCAACTGATCGCCGAGTAGTCCACGGTCGCGTTGCCGCCGGTGATCGTCACCGTCTTCGCACCCTCGGCGGATGCCGCCACCCGGTCCACCCCGGTCTCCGCGATGCTCACGCACACCGTCAGGTCCGTCGCCGGCGTCGGCGAGGCCGATACCCGGAACTGCACCGGAATCGTGCCGAGGGCCACATCCTCGGCCAAAAGCAGCGCCCCGCCCGGAGTCACCGACAGGCCCTCGCCCCGCACGATCGCCACCGACACCTCCGGGGGGGCCGGGGTCGCGGACACCGTGTCCGACATCGCGCCCAGCACCGTGTTGTTGACCGCGCGGACCTGGAAACTGTAGGCCGTGCCGTTCGTCAACCCCGTCACCGCATAGCTCGCGGTGGTGCTGCCGGTCGCCGCCCACGCCCCCCAGACGACGGGCGAACCCGTCCCCCGGCGCACCTCGTACCCGGTGATCGTGCCGCTCGGGGCGGTCCAGCTCAAATCAACCCGGGTATTGCCCGCCGTGGCCGTCAGGCCGGTCGGCTTGGCGGGGCCGGCCGGGTTCAGCGGCGTCGCGGTCGCGGAGGCACTAGGGGAGCTGACGATACTCCCGAGCCGGGCGACGATCCGGAATTCGTATTCCGTGCCGTCGGTCAGGCCCGTCACCGTGTAGCTGGTGGTGTCGGCATCGCTTGCGGGAATAGGGTCTGACATCCAACGGCCGCCGCCTACACGGAATTGGTATGAGTAGGAGGTGATGGTGTCGTCGTCCGGATCGGTCCAGCTCAGATCAACCTCGCCGCTCGCGTCGCCCGTCGTGGCCGTCAAACCCGTCGGTCTGGCCGGTGGGCGGTTCGGTGTCTCGCTCACCGTGTCCGACATCGCGCCGAACTCCGTCCCGGCCACCGCACGGATCTGGAAGCTGTACTCGGTGCCGTTCGTGAGTCCGTCGATGGCCCTAGTCGTAGTGGTGGCATCGCTCGTCGCGAAATCCGTCCATCCCCCCCAGCTCACGGGATCGCCCGTCCCCTGGCGGTACTGGTACTTCGTGATGTCGCTGTTTTTCGGATCGGTCCAGCTCAGGGTGACCAGCTGGTTGCCCGCCGTGGCCGTCAGGCCCGTCGGTTTGGCGGGGCCGGCCGGGTTCAGCGGCGTCGCGGTCGCGGAGGCCGATGCGGAGCTGACGATACTCCCGACCAGGGCGACGATCCGGAATTCGTATTCCGTGCCGTCGGTCAGGCCCGTCACCGTGTAGCTGGTGGTGTCGGCATCGCTTGCGGGAATAGGGTCTGACATCCAACGGCCGCCGCCTACACGGAATTGGTATGAGTAGGAGGTGATGGTGTCGTCGTCCGGATCGGTCCAGCTCAGATCAACCTCGCCGCTCGCGTCGCCCGTCGTGGCCGTCAAACCCGTCGGTCTGGCCGGTGGGCGGTTCGGTGTCTCGCTCACCGTGTCCGACATCGCGCCGAACTCCGTCCCGGCCACCGCACGGATCTGGAAGCTGTACTCGGTGCCGTTCGTGAGTCCGTCGATGGCCCTAGTCGTAGTGGTGGCATCGCTCGTCGCGAAATCCGTCCATCCCCCCCAGCTCACGGGATCGCCCGTCCCCTGGCGGTACTGGTACTTCGTGATGTCGCTGTTTTTCGGATCGGTCCAGCTCAGGGTGACCTGCTGGTTGCCCGCCGTGGCCGTCAGGCCGGTCGGCTTGGCGGGAGCGTTCGCGGCCAGCGGCGTCGCGGACACGGCGTCCGAGGCGGGGCCGGGGCGCAACCCGGCGCGGGCGCGGATCTGGAATTCGTAGGCGGTGCCGCTGGTCAGGCCCGTCACCGTGTGGGTGGTGGTGGCGGCGGTGCTGCTGGCGATGGCCTCCCAGCCTCCCCAGCTGCCGGCGTCCGGCGGGGTGCGCTGGCGGAACTGCCAGACGGTGATGGCGGCGTTGCTCGGATCCGTCCAGTTGAGCGTGACCTGACCCCTGCCCGCCGTGGCGGCGAGGCCGGCGGGCTTGGCCGGCGCCGCCGCCTGCGCCAGCGGTGTCGCGGACACCGTGTCCGAGGCGGCGCCTTGCTCCGTCCCGGCCAGGGCGCGGACCTGGAAGCTGTACTCGGTGCCGCTCGTGAGTCGGGGGATGTCGCGTGAGATAGTGGTCCCGATAAAGGAGCCCGAGAAGTTCGTCCAGCTCCCCCAGCTCACGGGATCGCCCGTCCCCCGGCGGTACTGCCACCCGGTGATGTCGCTGTTGTTCGGGTTGGTCCAGCTCAGCCGGACACTCCGGATTTGCGCCGTGGCCGTCAGGCCCGTCGGTTTGGCCGGCGCTGACTGCGCCTCCGCCACCGCCGCCGGAATCAGCAGCAGCGGCAGCAGCAAAAACGCACGGAACCGGCACCCCATCGGAGTCGACAGGCCGCCCGCCAGACGCGAGAACAAGGCTCTCAGCCCGCCCCATTTTCGGGGGGGGGATCAGGGAGACACCGAACGGCGTGCAGTGAATCCGCTTCATTCTCAACGCTCAATCCTTCCTTGGCCCGGCCAGCCAAGAGTTCCTGTGCGAGTCGAGACCTACCCTGTGGGCTGATTCTATATTCGTCTGGATTTCTCTGTATTCCGGGAGCGAGTCGTCAACGGAGTGTGAACCGCACCACCAGATCGCTCAGCGCCGCAACCGGCCGCCCGTTTCGCTGAGCCGGGCGAAAACGCCATTCGGATTCGACGAGCCGGGTCGCCTCCCGGTCGAGCTCGGGTACCGACCGCAGGACCCGGAGCACCTCGACCGACCCGCGCTCGGTGATGAGCGCCCGCAGGACCACCCGACCCCGCACTCCGCTTCGGACCGCTTCCTCGGGGAATCGGGGGCCCGGGGTGAGCAGGGCGACGGGAGGCTCGTCGGGAGGCGGGAGGACCGGATCTCCTTCTCCGCGCGGTGCCCCGATCCGACCGCCCGGGACTCCTCCGGGCAAGCCTCCTCGCACTCCCTCGGGAAGGCCGTCCGGAAAGCCGGTCAGCGTTCCCTGCGGGATCCCTTCCTCGAAGCCGAACACATCCAGAGGAGAAAGCGGTGCCCGGTCCAGCATCGCCAGAACCGAATGGCGGCCGGGCGCGCTCACCGTGCTACGGCGACGCTCCGGGAGGACCGGTTCTTCGGAAGCATCTTCGGGGGTAATGGACGTGCTGTTCCCGCGTCGAAGCCCTTCCGCCGGGGGGGCGACGAGCCGGGTGGCGATCGATGCGAAGCCCGGGAGGTCTGCGGGGCGAAAGCGCGCCGCGTCGTGGACGAGAACCAGACCGAACCCCAGGTGCAGGCCGATCCCGACCGGAATGGCGAAGCGCATGTGGCTCGAGTGGGGAGCCGGCGCGCCGAGGTCGCCCGTCTTGCTCGGCATCCTGTACATGGGGTCGGGACCCCGAAGTGTGTTGCGTACCTGCCGGTCGTGTCCAGTGCGAACCCGAAGAAGCCGGCCGGGAGCGGGTCAGACCCGGGCGGCCTCCGGTTTCGGTCCCCGGTCTTCTCCACTCGCTTCGCTTTTCTTCCGGAGCCCGTGCCACCAGATGACGATCGGAGAGGCGATCGCGATCGAGGAGAAGGTGCCTACGATCACTCCCGCGACCATCACGAACGAGAAACCGCGCAGCACTTCCCCGCCCCACAGGAACAGGGCACCGGTGGCCACGAGCGTCAGACCCGAGGTCAGCACGGTGCGCCTCAGGGTCTGGTTGATGGAGAGATTCACGATCCCGGCGAGAGTCAGGCGGCGATGGATCCGACGGTTTTCCCGGACCCGGTCGAAGATCACGATGCTGTCGTTCACCGAATACCCGACCAGGGTCATGAACCCGGCGAGGACGTTCAGGCTGATCTCGTACCCGAAGAGCGAGACGAGTCCGAGGGTCAGCATCACGTCGTGGACGACCGCCACCGTGGCTCCCACTCCGTAAACCGGCTCGAAGCGGAACCCGATGTAGAGCAGCATGGCGAACAGCGCGAGAAGGGTGGCGTTCCGCGCCCGTCGCCTCAGCTCCTCCCCGACGACCGGCCCGACGATCTCGGTGCTCGCCGATTCCAGCTCGTTGCCGCCCATTCCGGTCTCGAGCGCGTCGAGGATTTCGGTTGCCGCTTCATCGATCGCCTCACCTTCCGTCGCCTCGCGACCGATCCGGATCATCACCTGGTTGAGCGCGGGATCGTCGTAACGCTGGATGACCGCGTCCCCGTATCCGAGTGCTCCGACCGCCTGACGCACCTGCTCGATCTCTGGCGGGCTCGTGAACTTGGCGACCACCTGGGTTCCCTCGGAGAAATCGATGCCGTAGCGCAGCCCCCCGTCCCGGAACAGGCTGAACGCCCCGGCGACCA
The DNA here is from genome assembly GCA_965215615.1 of Vicinamibacteria bacterium. Taxonomy (GTDB): domain Bacteria; phylum Acidobacteriota; class Vicinamibacteria; order Marinacidobacterales; family Marinacidobacteraceae; genus CBDATA01. The sequence goes on from OZ244068.1 coordinate 953,202, forward strand.
GGACGACGAGCGAAACCGAAGCAAAGATGTAGCGGTACTTCAGCCAGTCGATCCGGGTGTCGCGGAGGATGTCCATGTCAGATGCTGAGGGATGCCACCTGGCGTCTCCCGGAGAGGATCAGGTCGAAGAGGTAGCGCGAGACGAACATCGCGGTAAAGACGTTGCCGATCAGCCCCACGCTCAGGGTCACCGCAAAACCCTGGACCGGTCCGGTTCCGAACTGGAAGAGGATGGCGGCGGCGACCAGGCTCGTCATGTTGGCATCCACGATGGTCCAGAAAACCCGCGAGAAGCCCACCGAGATCGCGGTGCGAGGCGGCTTGCCGGTCTTCAGTTCTTCCTTGATCCGCTCGAAGATCAGCACGTTGGCATCCACCCCCATGCCGATGGTGAGAATCACCCCCGCGATGCCGGGCAGGGTCAGGGTGGCGGCGAAGTAGGCGAGTGCCCCGACCAGGATCAGCAGGTTCAGCAACAGCGCGACGACCGCGTTCATTCCGGCCAGCCGGTAGTAGAAGATGATGAAGAGAAGCACCCCGGCGAGCCCGGCGACCGAGGCGGTGATTCCGCTGCGGATCGAATCGGCACCGAGCGAAGGCCCGACAGTCCGCTCCTCCTGGTACTCGAGCGAGGCGGGCAGGGCGCCGGCGCGCAGGACGAGGGCCAGATCCAGCGCTTCTTCGGTGGTGAAGTTGCCGGTGATCTGCCCCTCGTTGAATATGGGGCCCTGGATGACCGGAGCCGAGACCACGTCGCGATCGAGGACGATCGCCATCTGCCGGCCCAGGTTCGCGGTGGTGAAATCCCGGAAGCGGGAGGCACCGTCGGCGTGCAGGCTGAACTCCACGTTCGGGGTGTTCGTCTGGAAATCGATCCCCTGGCGCGCGTTCCGCAGATCGCGACCGGTGATCGCCGGGATGCGCTCCACCTGGTACCACGCCGACTCGCCGGTGGGCAGCAGGGTTTCGAGGTTTTCCACGGCCGAATTCAGCGGCGGCAGGCCGGATTCGACGAGCGCCGGCCCCGCTTCCACCAGTCGCAGCTCCAACTGGGCGGTCGCCTGGATGATCTCCTTGGCCCGGTTCACGTCCTCGTAACCGGGGAGCTGGACCAGGATCTGGTCGCCGGTGTTGCCGTGGGTGGTGATGACTGGCTCGGTGACTCCGAGCTCGTCCACCCGGCGGCGGATGGTCTCCATCGCCTGTTCGACCGTCTGGGACCGGATGGCGATCTCTTCGTTCGCGCGCAGCGTGAACGCCCAGTCATCGCCTCCCGCCGAGCGGAAATCCCACTGCGGCCAGCTCAATTCCACGATCTGCCGGACTTCTCCGCTGCGGGCCGCATCGAGGCCGAGGATGGTGATCCGGCCGAGTTCGTCGGTCCGGGTGTCGGCGAAATCGATCGCCTCGTCGTCGAGCCGCTCCGCGAATTGTTCGGCCGTTTCGTCGGTCATCACCCGGATGGCGTCGTCGGTTTCCACCCGCATGACCAGGTGGATGCCGCCCTGGAGGTCGAGGCCGAGGACCAGCTTCTCTTCCGGAGGCCAGGAAAGGAATCCAAGCGTCCCGCACAGGAGAAGCAGCAGGATTCCCTTGAGTCCCAGGTTCTTTTTCATGGACTGGTTTCCGGCCCGGTCAGCTCTTGTCGGAGTCGAGAACGCTCACGATGGCGCTCTTCGAAACCCGGAGCTTGACCATGTCGGTCACCTTCAACTGGACGGTGTCGCCCTCCATCCCGGCGATCGTGCCGTGGAGGCCGCCGCTCGTCACCACCCGGTTCCCCCGCTGAAGGCCCTGCAGCATCTGCTCGGTCTCCCGCTGCCGCTTGCGCATCGGGCGGAACACGATGAAATAGAAGATGCCGAAGATGACGGCGAACAGGACGAGTTGCATGCCGACGGCGGAGCCGCCGGAGCCGGCCTGAAGGAGAGTAGGGAGCATCGGACTCCTGTTTCGAGAATGCGCCCCAAAGGCTCGGGAAATTCCACAAACACGCCGCGATCAGCTTCCGGCGGAGCGCCACGAGCGCCCGGCTGCGGGGCGGAAAGGGGAAGGCTATCACGCTCCTTCGCGAAAGCGCCCCCGGTTCGCTGCGACGAACGCCGGGTATGCGTCCTCCCGGATCGCCGCCCGCATCCGGGTGGTCAGGCCGGCATAGAAGGTCAGGTTGTGGGCGGTCAGCAACATGGCTGCGATCCGCTCGCCGGTGTGGATCAGGTGGCGCAGCCAGCCCCGGCAGTAGCTCGCGCAAGCGGGGCACGGGCATTCCGGATCGAGCGGCCTCGGGTCGTCCCGGTAGCGGGCGCGGCGGAGGTGCAGCCTTCCCTCCTGGGTGAAAACCACCCCCCGGCGGGCGAGCCGGGTGGGTACCACGCTATCGAACATGTCCACCCCGAGGGCGGTGGATTCGATGAGGTCGGCGGGCAGTCCGGCCCCCATCAGGTAACGCGGCCGGTCTTCGGGAAGAGCCTCGGCGACGAGCCGGGTGATGGCCCGGGTCTGCTCTCCCGCTTCGCCCATCAACAGGCCGCCGATTCCGAATCCGTCGAATCCCTCCGCCGCCAGATCCCTCGCCTGCGCTGCCCGAAGGGATTCCGAGATGCCGCCCTGGACGATCCCGAAGAGGAGCTGGCCGGATCCGGGCCCGGCTTCGAGAGATCGTCGCGCCCACGCGAGGCTTCGCGCCGCCGCCGCCGCGACCCGCCCGGGTGGTGCCGGCAGGCTCAGGCATTCGTCGAGCACCATGGCGATGTCCGATCCGAGATTCCGCTGCACTTCGAGGGCGCGCTCCGGGGTGAGTTCATGGGAGGAGCCGTCGCGGTGGGAGCGGAACCGGACTCCTTCGTCGGATACCTTCGAGAGCGACGCGAGGCTCGCCACCTGATAGCCGCCGCTGTCGGTCAGGATCGGGAACGGCCAGTCCATCAGCCGGTGCAGGCCTCCGAGATCCCGCATCCGGCGGTCGCCCGGCTCGAGCATCAGGTGGTAGGCGTTGCTCAGCAGGATCCGGGTGCCGGCCTCCGCGGTCTGCTTCCCGGTGAGTCCCCGGATGGCGCCCCCGGTGGCCACCGGCATGAAAACCGGTGTTTCCACGACCCCGTGGGCCGTCTTGAGCTTCCCCAGGCGGGCGGCGCCGCTCGTTCCGAGGACTTCGAAACTCAACGGTCGAAGACCAGCCGATCGAGAGCCTCGGCCACCCCGCCCCGGTCGTTGTCGGAAGTGGATTCGAAGCCGAGCGAGCGGAGTTCGGGCGGAGCGTTGGCCATCATCACCCCGACTCCGGCGGCGCGGAGCATGGCGAGGTCGTTCCAGTTGTCTCCGATCGCGAGGGTTTGCCCGAGCGAAAACCCGCCTGCCTCCGCGAGCCAGGCGAGCGCCGTGCCCTTGTCGGTGTCGGGGGCGAGGATGTCGAGGAGTCCGAGCCCGCTATCCCGGTATTCGGTGCGTTCGAGTCCGACGCGGTCGCCGAGTTCCACGCGGAGCACTGCCTCTGCCTCCCGGCACCGGTCCGGCGGCCCCGCCAGCACGATGTGGAGCGGCGGTTCGTCGAAGATTGGCTTCGGGTCGAATCGGGGAGTCGGAAGCGCGGTCCTGAGGTAACGCTGGATCCGGGGCGAGGCCGCCCGGGCGGTCGCGATGCGGATGCCTTCGTCCTGGTCGCTGATCAGCGCATGCAGGTCGAGTTCCTTCCCCACCCGGACGGCGGCTTCCGCACACTGGATCGGAAGCGGTGACTCGAACAGGGTGATGCCCTTGTGGCGGATCAGCGCGCCTCCGTGCCCGACCCGGAACACTTCGGGGGAGAGCTCCGGGATCAGCGCCTCCAGCTCCCTGATCCGTCGGCCGGAAATGACCGCGACCGCGATCCCGTCCCGCTCCGCCCGGAGGAGTGCCTCCCGGTTTCGGGGCGGGATCCGTTTCGCGGAGTCGAGCAGGGTGCCATCGAGATCCACCGCGATCAGGCGGAAGCCGCCGGTCACCGGGGAGGGGTGACTCCGTCCCAGATGCGGATGCGCCGGATGCGGTCTCCCGCTTCGATCCGGTCGAGAACCGGGAAGCCGGACCGTACCTGCCCGAAGACCGTGTGACGTCCGTTCCGATGTGGCTGGGGAAGCAGGGTGATGAAGAACTGGCTGCCGCCGGTGTCCTTGCCGTCGTTCGCCATTCCGAGGGTCCCCCGGGCATACCGGCGCTCGTTGATTTCGGAGCGGATCGCATAACCCGGTCCCCCGGCCATGTCGGCGCGCGGATCTCCGGCCTGGACCACGAAATTGGGGACCACCCGGTGGAAGGAGAGGCCGTCGTAGAACCCCTCGCGCGCGAGCCGCATGAAGTTGAGCGCGGTGCGCGGCGCGTCGGCTACCAAAAGCTCCAGCTCGATGGCGCCGTGGCGGGTGTCTATCCAGGCCACGGGCGTGAAGGAGGCGTGGACAGTCGGCGCGTAGTCTTCGGGGTCCATCGCCGGAGCGGGAGCGGGCGGTGGCGGCTCGAAACCTTCGCGTCGAAGGAAGCGATGCGCTTCGCTGCGGACCGGCCAGGAGGGGTCTTCGAGCGCTGCTTCCGCGAAGGCGCGACGGTTGGGGCCCTGGTCGAGCCGGAGCACGGCGCGCACTGCGGCCAGCCGAAAGTCCGGATTCCCGTCTTCGTGGTAGGCGCTGCGGAGCTCTTCGAGCCCGGCACCCGTGATGCCGAGAGCGCGAGCCGCCGCCGCCCGTTCGTGAGGATCCTCCGCTTCGAGGCCGAGGACGAGCATCGCTTTCGCTTCCGGACTTTGCTCGTCTTCCGGCAGCCCGGATTCGAGAGTGCCGAGCGCGATGAGCGCGGCGGCGCGCGCCCGCGAGTCCGGATCGCCGTGAGCGGCACCGAGCAGGAAGCTCCGGATTTGCGGGTCACGAATTTCTCCGATCTGCCGGATCATGGCGAGTCGGGCCAACGGGTCGCGATCCGACCAGCCGGCGAGCAACAGCCAGAAACCCTCGGGATCCTGGCGGTGGAGAGCGCGGGTTGCCGCTGCCCGGGTCGCCGGATCCGGGTCACCGAGCAGATCCACGAGCCGTTCGGCGCTTCCCGGAGCCGAAATATGGGCGAGTGCTTCGAGTGTTTCCGAACGGATGGCCGGGCTCGCGTCCTCGAGAACTTCGAGCAGGCCATGTCCGGCGCGGGGCGGGTTCCCGGAGGCGGCGAGCGCCGAGATCGCCCGTATCGCCTCGATGCGGACCATTTCGCTCGGTTGAGCGAGGTTCGCTGCGATTTCGTCCGCGACCGGAAGCCCGGTTTTCCCGAGGCCGCGGAGGCCGAGCGCCCGGGTCAGGGGGTCCGCGGATTCGGCGTAGGCGCGCGAGAGCGGGGCGAGCGCCGGATCGCCGAGGCGGGCGACGGTCCAGGCCGCTGGCCACCATCCGGTGCGTGGCGATCCGTCGATGCCCAGCAGGGGCGCAACTTCACCCGGGTCGCCGCCGTCATCCCGGATCCGGGCCAGCGCGAACAGCGCGAGGCGGGCACGATCCCAGGACGACCGGCGGAGGGGAACCTCGATGTTCTCGCGCCGATCGGCGTACCCCTCGATCTCCACCCGCTCCGCGAGAACCCGGGCCAGGATCTCTGCTGCGTCCGGCCCTCCGCGTCGTCCGAGGGCTTCGACGACCCGCTCCCGAACCCGATCCGACGGATCGTTGAGCGCCGCCGCGAGAGCGAGGGCAGCATCTTCCGGCAGCGAATCCTCGACGATTCCGAGAGCGAAGGCGGCGCTCGCCCGGACTGCGCCCGCCTCGTCTTCGGCGAGCGCCCGGACGAGCGGGGGAACCACTTCCGGCCGGCCGATCCGCCCGAGGGCGAGCGCCGCCTGCCGCCGGACCTCGTGATCGGGGTCGAGCAGCCACGCTTCGAGCCGGCCCTCTCCGAGAGAGCGCGCGTCTTCGAGGGCGACGATTTCGAGAACCCGGTCGCGGGCCGGTTGCGCCGCGGCGGGCAGAATCCAGCAGGCGGCGAAAAGCCCCGCCGGGAGAATCCTTCCGGCGCGCCTCAGCCGCCGAGGGTCCATCCCGCGATCGCGCACCGCTCGATGACCTCCTCGCGGAGCGCGAAACCGATTCCGTCACCCTGCGGGATCGGAAGCGAACCGTCCGGATCCACCCGGACCGGGGGTTCGATGATCTCCTCGGTGAAGTAGCGCTCGGAAGCCGCCACGTCGCCGGGAAGGCAGAACCCCGGAAGCGAGGAGAGATGGATGTTGTGGGCGCGCCCGACGCCGCTCTCCAGCATCCCGCCGCACCAGACCGGGACGCCGCGGCTCGCGGCGAGTTCGGCGATATCCCGCGCCGACGAGAGCCCTCCCACCCGGCCGGCCTTGATGTTGATGATGCGGCAGGCTTCCATCTCGAGAGCGCGCCGGGCATCGTCCACCGACTTCACCGATTCGTCGAGACAGATGGGGGTCGTGATCTCGCGCTGCAGTTGCGCGTGATCCCACATGTCGTCGTGGCCGAGCGGCTGTTCGATCATCATCAGATCGAAGCGGTCCAGTTCCTTGAGGAGATCGCGATCGGCGAGGGTGTAGGCGCTGTTCGCATCCACCATGAGCGGCATGTCCGGGTAGCGCTCGCGGACCCGGCGAACGACATCCACGTCCCAGCCCGGCTTGATCTTGATCTTGATGCGCTGGTACCCGCTCGCCAGCTCGATTTCGATCCGTTCGAGCAGTTGCTCCACGGTGTCCTGGATGCCGATGGATACTCCTGACTGCGTGCGCTCGCGGGTTCCTCCGAGCGAGCTGGCGAGCGATTCGCCGCGGCTTTTCGCAAAGGCTTCCCATACGGCCATTTCGATCGCCGCCTTGGCCATGTTGTGGCCGCGGATGCGCCGGAAACCGGGGAGTACCTCGTCGGGGTGCGCGTAATCGGTCGCGGCGGCGATCGGCCAGAGGAAATCCCGGATGACGTGTTCCGCGGTCCGGACGGTCTCCGGGGAATAACCCGGGACGATGTCCGCGACGCATTCCGCGTGTCCGGGAATGCCGTCCACCATCACGGTGAGCAGCAGGAATTGCTGATGACGGACCCGGGCGAAACTGGTCTCGAACGGAAATTTCAGCTCCAGGCGGAGTTCGCGGACGGCGAGCGACTCGAGACGCATGGGCGGGAGTTCAGTTTACCGGGGCCGGGCGGCCTAGAATCCGCCCGATGCCGCGGAGGAGCCCTGTGACTACCGGAATTTCCCTGCTGGGCGCGACCGGGTCGATCGGCACCAGCACGCTGCGGGTCGTGGACCATTTCCGGGATCGCTTCCGGGTCGTGGGGCTCGCCGCCGGGCGTGCTTCGGAGGCGTTCGCGGAGATCGTCGAGCGTCATCGCCCGGAGGCTGTGGCGCTTCGGGACGAGCAGGAAGCGGAGCGCTTTGGCCGCGAATGGGGCGGCCGGTTCCCGGACACCGAGATCCTCGGCGGCTCCGAGGGGCTTTCACGAGTAGCCACCTGGTCGGGTGCCGAGCGGGTGATCTCGGCGGTGGTCGGGGCCGCCGGCCTCCCGGCGACGCTCGCCGCGCTTCAGGCAGGCCGGGTGGTGGGGCTCGCCAACAAGGAGTCGCTGGTCGCCGCCGGTGCGATCATGACCCGCGCCGCGAAGGAAGGAGGCGGAGAACTGATTCCGGTGGACAGCGAGCACGCCGCCATCCACCAGTGCCTCGAGGGGGCCCGTCATCCCTTCCGGAGGCTCTGGCTCACCGCTTCCGGAGGCCCGTTCCGCCAGAAGACGCTCGACGAAATGGAGTCGGTCACCCGTGAACAGGCGCTCGAACACCCGACCTGGCGGATGGGGCCCAAGATCACCGTGGATTCCGCCACGATGATGAACAAGGGGCTCGAAATGATCGAGGCCCGCTGGCTTTTCGATGCGGCGGCGGATCGCATCTCGGTGGTGGTCCATCCCCAGTCCACCGTGCACTCGATGGTCGAGTTCGAGGACGGCACCTTCCTCGCCCAGATCGGGGCGGCCGACATGCGGGTCCCCATCCAGTACGCCCTGACCTGGCCGGAGCGCCACGCGGGCGATCTTCCCCGCTTCGGTTTCGATACTCCGTTTTCTCTCCACTTCGAGCCTCCCGACCTCACCCGTTTTCCCTGCCTCCGGCTCGCTGGCGAAGCGCTCGCCACCGGCGGGGACGCCCCGGCGGCGCTGAACGCCGCGAACGAGGTGGCGGTCGCCGCGTTCCTCGATGACCGGATCCGTTTCATGGACATCCCGCGGATCGTCGAGGAGACCCTCGAGCGTCGTCCGGTCACCGAGCCCGAGGATCTCGACGCCGTCTCCCGCGCGGACGCGGACGCTCGCCGGGTGGCGGCGGAGCGGGTGGCCCTCCGGGCGACGGGTTCCTGATGCTGACCCTGATCGCGTTCGTGCTGATCGTGGGCACGCTCGTCGTGTGGCACGAGCTCGGGCACTTCCTCACGGCGCGTTTTTTCGGGGTGCGGGTCGAGACCTTTTCGATCGGATTTCCACCGAATGTCTATAGCCGCCGTCACGGGGATACGGAGTACACGATCGGCCTGTTGCCGATCGGCGGGTTCGTGAAGATGGCGGGCGGTCCGCCCGGCGAGGGTTCGGACGATCCGGCGGAGATCCAGAACCGTACCCGTGGCGAGCGGCTGCTGATCCTGCTGGCCGGGCCGGCGATGAACTTCCTGCTCGCGATCCTGATCCTCGCCGGGCTTTTCTACGTCGGGATGGAGCGGCGCGTCGGGCTCTCCGACCCCCCGGTCGTCTCCTACGTGGCCGCCGATTCCCCGGCCGGGGTGGCCGGACTTCGCGCCGGCGACCGCATCGTCTCGATAGGCGAACGCCCGGCCCCCGACTGGCGCACGGCCCTCGAGCGGATCATGGTTGCCCCCGATCGCGAGGTCGTCTTCGAGGTCGAGCGCGACGGGGCGCTTCGCCGGATGCCGGTCCGGATCCGTTCGGTGGGAGAGGATGCGATCGGAGATGCCGGGGTCCGTCCGCCGGCTCCTCCGGTTCTCGGAGCCGTGGAGCCGGGGATGCCGGCCGAAGCGGCGGGCCTGATCGCCGGAGATCGGATCACCGCGGTGAATGGATCGTCGGTCGGCAGCACCGACGAGGTCGCGAGCCTCATCCGCGCTTCCGGCCGGGCACCGGTTTCGCTCGAGGTGGATCGCGACGGTGCTGCTCTCGACTTCGAGGTCCGCCCGACCACTGTGGAGGATGCCGCCACCGGCCAGCCGGTCCCGCGCATCGGGGTTCGCTTCGAGCCGCCCTTCCGGCTCGTGAAGGCGGATTCGGTCTCCGCGGCGATCGGGGAGGCCGCCCGCGAGACCGGACGCTGGAGTTCGCTCACGATCCGTCACCTCGGCGGCATCGTGGTCGGCTCCGCATCCGCCCGACAGCTCTCCGGCCCCATCGGAATCGCCCAGGCTTCGGGGGATGCCTTCCGGCGCGGACCGCAGGATGTCCTGATGCTGATGGCCATTCTGAGCCTGAGCCTCGGGGTGCTGAACCTGCTGCCCATTCCGGTGCTCGATGGCGGGCAGATCGCGGTGTTGCTCGTGGAGTCGGTCGCCCGGCGGGATCTCAGTCTCGGTGTCCGTCAGGCGCTCATGTTCGCGGGCGCAGCACTCATGATCCTGGTCTTCGTCGGGGTGATCCTGCTGGACCTCTCGAAGGCGGGAGTCTTCGGGTAGAACCCGCTCAGGCGGGGAGGACGGCGAGTACCGCCCGCATTGCGAGGCTCGCGAAGAGGAGGCCGTCCGCCCGGTCGAGCGCGCCGCCGTGGCCGGGAATGAGGCTGCCGCTGTCCTTTCGGTCGGCGCTTCGCTTCCACCGGGATTCGTAGAGATCTCCGAGCGCCGCCGCGCCGGCGAGCAGCAGGCCGATTCCGGCGAGCCCGGGAAGTCCGGGTGCCACGGGAAGCAGGAACCCGGTAGCCATCGCGACTGCGGCGCTCACGAAGAGCTGGGACCAGAGCCCGGCCCATGTCTTGCCGGGGCTCAGGCCGGGAGCGAGCTTCGGCCCGCCGATCAAACGACCCACGACGAGCGCTCCGACTTCTCCGGTCACCACCACGGCGATCAGGAAAAGGAGTGTCCTTCCTCCGTCGGAGGCGGTGGCGATATCGAGCAGCGCAAGAGTGGGAAGGCCGATCCAGAGCGCTCCGACGAGCAGAACGCCGGTTCGCTCCATCCGCCCGGGACGGGTCAATGCGAGAGCGCCGGCCGAGAGGGTGAGCAGGAAGGGGGCGACGGCGGACCACCAGGAAGGGATGCCGAGGGGCGCGCCGGCGAGCGCCACCAGCGCGAAGAATCCGAAGCCGACCACGTGGGCGATCCGGTCTCCGGAGAGCCGGGCGAGGCGCAGGACTTCCGCGAAGCAGATCAGCGCAAAGCCGAGGATCGCCGCGGCGCGGGTCGCCGGTGAGGCCGCGAGGCAGATCCAGAGAGTGAAGGCGGCGAGGATGAACCCGGCCGAAATCCGCTTCACCGGATTCCACCGTACCGCCGGTCCCGTTGCTGAAAGTCGAGGATGGCCTGGTAGAGATGCTGGCGGCGGAAGTCCGGCCACAGGGTGGGGGTGACCCAGAATTCGGTGTAGGCGCTCTGGTAGAGGAGGAAGTTGGAAATGCGCATCTCGCCGCTGGTCCGGATCAGGAGGTCGGGGTCGGGGAGGCCGGCGGTATCGAGGCAGTCGGCGAAGCTCTGCTCGTCGATTTCGGGAACCTCGCCGGTTTCGAGCGCGCGGGCGGCGAGCGCGCGGGCGGCATCCACGATCTCGGCGCGGCCGCCGTAGTTCAGCGCGATGCGGAAGTCGAGTCCTTCTCCGGCGGCGGTCGCTTCGATGGCGAGATCCAGCATTTCGCGGACATCCGGCGGCAGTCCCTCGACCCGGCCTACCGGGCGGAAGCGGATGTCGTTCGCGATCATGCGATCCAGTTCGACCCGGAGGTACTTCTTCAGCAAATCCATCAGGAGCGCGACTTCTTCCGGGGGGCGGGACCAGTTTTCGATCGAGAAGGCGAAGAGCGTCAACGCCCTGAGCCCGAGCGCGGCGGCGGCTTCCACCGTGTCGCGCACCGATTCGACACCACGGACGTGTCCCGCTCCGCGTTCCAGTCCGCGGGAGGCGGCCCAGCGGCCGTTGCCGTCCATGATCGCCGCCACGTGGAGGGGCAGGCGGGTTCGGTCGATTCCGGCGAGCAGGCGGGCCGCCTCCAACCGTGTCGCATCTTCGACCAAGCTGCCCGCCACCGGACGTGGAATTTATCGTTCCGGCTCCGGATACCGGACCGACATCAGACAGAGCCCGCGGGCCGGGGCGCGGAAACGGGGGCCGGGAGCGTCCGGATCCTCGAGCATTTCCCGGACGCGGGCTGCCGGAATCCGACCCCGTCCGACAGCCGAGAGCGTCCCCGCCATGCGGCGCACCATGTACCGCCAGAATCCGCTCGCGGTCACTTCGAACCGGACCCGGTCCTTTTTCTGCTCGATCCGCGCGGCCAGCACGGTCCGCATCGGGCTCGCCGGCCGCTCGTCGGGAGCGGCGGTGAAGAAGGCGCGGAAGTCGTGTTCGCCGAGGAAGGCCTGCGCCGCCGCTTCCATCGCTTCCGTGTCGAGTGTGCCGACCGGCCATCCGAAGCGCGATGCGAGCGGAGAGACCCTGGGTCCGGTCAGGAAGTCGTAGCGGTAGGTCTTGGCCTTCGCCTGGAAGCGGGCGTGAAAATCCCCGGCCGCCGGGGCCGCCCGGAGAATCCGGATCGCTTCCGGGAGAACGGCGTTGCCGGCCGCCACGATTCCTTCCGGCGGGATGGCGCGGGGCGCGTCGAAGTGGGCGACTTGCCCCTCGGCGTGGACACCGGCATCGGTTCGTCCCGCCGCGGTCACCGGGATGCGCGCCTCGCTGCGGTAAAGATGCCGGAGTGCCTGCTCCACCCGCGACTGGATCGTGTCGCGTCCGGGCTGTCTTTGCCAGCCCGCGAAATCAGAGCCGTCGTAGGCGATTTCGAGCCGGATTCGGCCCCCCGCCGGGTGCATGTCCGTAGTATCACGGTGAAACGGCCGCCTTCGGAGCGTCTTGCATCCGGCTGTCCGGCAACGTAGGGAACCGGGCGACCGGTATTTCCGTTTTCCATCTCGGGAGAACCAGTCTTCATGCGATTCCTGACCCACGCCCTGATCTTCGCGACCCTCGTCCTCGCCGCGCCCGTGGCCGGCCAACCCGCACCGATTTCGCTCAGCCTCGACGAGGCGATCCGCCAGGCGCTCGAGAACAACCTGAACGTGCGGATTTCGCGTCTCGCCCGGCAGTCGCTCGGGCTCGGCCATTCGGCGGCCCGGAGCGTCTATCTGCCGAATCTGGGGCTCGACTACAACCTGCAGGAGAGCATCAACCCTTCGACCACCCAGCTCGACGGTGCCCAGCAGAACGAGAGCGACAACATGAACTACAACCTGGCGTTCGAGCAGCTCCTGCCGTTCGGTGCCCGGTACTCGGTGGGGTTCAACAACAACCGGTTCGCGACCAACAGCGCGTTTTCCACCTTCAACCCGCGCTACCGGAGCTTTCTGAACGCCCAGGTGACGCAGCCGCTCCTCCGGGGTTTCGGCCAGAGCCCGGAGCGCCGGCAGATCGTGGTCACGAGGAACAGCGAGCGCCAGGGCGCGATGACCTTCGAGCAGAGCGTTCTCGACGTGCTGCGCGATGTCCATAATGCCTACTGGGATCTGGTCTTCGCGATCCGCAACCACGAAGTGGCGGTCCAGTCGCTCGATCTCGCCCGCGATCTGCTTCGCAACAACCAGGTGCAGGTCGAAGTCGGCACCATGGCCCCGATCGATGTCCTTCAGGCCGAAGCCGAGGTCGCGACCCGCGAAGAGGCCGTGATCCTCGCCGAGGAGCAGATCCGTTCCGGCGAGGATGCCCTGAAGGCGCTGATCCGCGACCCGGACGCGCCCGGTTTCTGGGACGGCGCGCTCCGGCCGACCGACGCTCCCGCCATCGAGGACTACGAAGTGGGGCCGGAAGAGGCGATCCGGGTCGCTCTCGAGCGCCGCCCCGAAGTCCGCTCGCAGCGGATCCAGCTCGATACCGACGAGTACGAGATCGGGTACTTCCGCAACCAGACCCGTCCCCAGGTGGATCTGGTGGGGTCGTTCCAGCTCAACGGAGTCGGAGGAACCCGGTTGGTGCGCGAGGGTTTCTTCGGGCAGACAGTCGAGACGATTCCCGGAGGGTACGGCGACGCGCTGACCGAGCTCTCCGGCTTCGACTACCGGGACTGGCAGCTCGGGCTCGCCTTCGATTTTCCGCTCGGCAACGACCAGGCCCAGATCAACCACGCCCAGGCGCAGATCGATCTGAATCGGCAGCGGGAGGCCGTTCGGGTCCAGGAGATCACCATCGCCCGGGAAGTCCGCGCCGCAGTGCGCCAGGTCGAGACCAACCGGAGACGGATCGATGCGAGCCGGGTCGCCCGCGAACTGGAGGAGCAGCGCCTCGATGCCGAGGAGAAGAAGTTCGAAGTCGGGATGACCACCAGCTACTTCATCGTCCAGGCCCAGCGCGACCTGGCGCAGGCCCGCGCCAACGAACTCCAGGCCACCATCGACTACATGAAGGCGATCGTCGCGGCGGAGCGCGCGAAGGGCACGCTCACCGAGCGCTCCCAGGTCACGATCCGGTAGCCCGCCGGCGGCGCTCAGTTCGCCGGAGGAGACTCGTTCAGCGCCTGGATGAGGAGAGCCCGCAGTTCACGGATGTCCTCCTGGAGGCCATCGATCCGGGCATTCACATCGTCGATGCGGGCATTCACATCGTCGATGCGGGCGTTGAGACCTGAGTTCAGGTCGTCGATGCGGGCGTTGAGGCTGGAGTTCACATCGTCGATGCGGGCGTTGAAGAGGCTCGCGAGCGCGAGCAGCAGGGTCGCGAGACCGACCCCGGTGCCGACGATGGCCCACAGGGTGGCCCGATTCGGATCGCCTCTTCCGTTGCCGTTCTTCCTGACCTCGTCCCTGCCGCTCATGTCGGCCATCGTAGCACCCCGAGTGGCCGGGAGGAGGTGCTCAGTTCGCCGGAGGCGACTCGTTCAGCGCCTGGATGAGGAGAGCCCGCAGTTCACGGATGTCTTCCTGAAGGTCGTCGATCCGGGCATTCATATCGTCGATGCGGGCATTCACATCGTCGATGCGGGCGTTGAGGCTGAAATTCACGTCGTCGATGCGGGCGTTGAAGAGGCTCGCGAGCGCCAGCAGCAGGGTCGCGAGGCCGACCCCGGTGCCGACGATGGCCCACAGGGTGGCCCGATTCGTCGCCCGATTCGGATCGCCTCTTCCGTTGCCGTTCTTCCTGCCCTCGTTCCTGCCGCTCACGCTGGCCATCGTAGCACCCCGAGTGGCCGGGCGGCGGCGCTCAGTTCACCGGAGGAGACTCGTTCAGCGCCTGGATGAGGAGAGCCCGCAGTTCACGGATGTCTTCCTGAAGGTCGTCGATCCGGGCATTCATATCGTCGATGCGGGCGTTGAGGCTGAAATTCACGTCGTCGATGCGGGCGTTGAAGAGGCTCGCGAGCGCCAGCAGCAGGGTCGCGAGGCCGACCCCGGTGCCGACGATGGCCCACAGGGTCGCCCGATTCGGATCGCCTCTTCCGTTGCCGTTCTTCCTGACCTCGTCCCTGCCGCTCATGTCGGCCATCGTAGCACCCCGAGTGGCCGGGCGGCGGCGCTCAGTTCGCCGGAGGAGACTCGTTCAGCGCCTGGATGAGGAGAGCCCGCAGTTCACGGATGTCCTCCTGAAGGTCGTCGATGCGGGTGTTGAGGTTGGCGTTCACATCGTCGATCCGGGCGTTGAGGTTGGAGTTCAGGTCGTCGATGCGGGCGTTGAGGCTGGAGTTCACATCGTCGATGCGGGCGTTGAAGAGGCTCGCGAGCGCGAGCAGCAGGGTCGCGAGACCGACCCCGGTGCCGACGATGGCCCACAGGGTGGCCCGATTCGTCGCCCGATTCGGATCGCCTCTCTCGTTGCCGTTCTTCCTGCCCTCGTTCCTGCCGCTCATGTCGGCCATCGTAGCACCCCGAGTGGCCGGGAGGAGGTGCTCAGTTCGCCGGAGGAGACTCGTTCAGCGCCTGGATGAGGAGAGCCCGCAGTTCACGGATGTCTTCCTGGAGGCCGTCGATCCGGGCATTCACGTCGTCGATCCGGGCGTTGAGGTTGGAGTTCAGGTCGTCGATGCGGGCGTTGAGGCCGGAGTTCACATCATCGATGCGGGCGTTGAAGAGGCTCGCGAGCGCCAGCAGCAGGGTCGCGAGACCGACCCCGGTGCCGACGATGGCCCACAGGGTCGCCCGATTCGTTGCCCGATTCGGATCGCCTCTCTCGTTGCCGTTCCTGCCCTCGTCCCTGCCGCTCATGCTGGCCATCGTAGCACCCCGAGTGGCCGGGAGGCGGCGCTCAGTTCGCCGGAGGAGACTCGTTCAGCGCCTGGATGAGGAGAGCCCGCAGTTCACGGATGTCTTCCTGAAGGTCGTCGATGCGGGTGTTGAGGTTGGCGTTCACATCGTCGATCCGGGCGTTGAGGTTGGAGTTCAGGTCGTCGATGCGGGCGTTGAGGCCGGAGTTCACATCATCGATGCGGGCATTCACATCGTCCAAGCGAGCGTTGAAGAGGCTCGCGAGCGCGAGCAGCAGGGTCGCGAGACCGACCCCGGTGCCGACGATGGCCCACAGGGTGGCCCGATTCGTTGCCCGATTCGGATCGCCTCTCTCGTTGCCGTTCTTCCTGCCCTCGTCCCTGCCGCTCATGCCGGCCATCGTAGCACCCCGAGTGGCCGGGCGTTTCCGCTCCCCGGCGCCTTCCGGGGCCGTATGATCCCGCCCTCGTTCCCATGCCCGCCGATCCACTGTTCTGGCGGCTCTTCGATCGCACTCCGTTCGAGTCCGGGCTAGCCGCCGAGGCGCTCAGCGATGACGAAGTGGCTGCGCTTCTCGATCTTCCGACCTATTTCCGCCGGCTCGACCGGCCGGTCCCCGCCAGTCGGCGTGCGGCACTCTCCGCTCTCGCTCAGGAAGAACTGATACGTCGCGGCGTTCGGGGCTGGGACATCACGAATCTCGGTGGCTTGCTGCTCGCCCAGCGTCTCGCGGATTTTCCGCGGCTGGGCCGCAAGGCGCTCCGGGTCATCCGCTACATCGGTTCGAGCCGGACCGGGGACTCCCGCGAATGGGAGTTCGAGAGCGGATACGCCGTTTCGTTCGCCGGGATCGAACGCCAGCTCGATGCCCAGCTTCCTTCCCGCGAGGTCCTCGACGGTTTCCGCCGAAGGGTGGAATGGACGTTCCCTCCCGAAGCGGTTCGCGAACTCGTCGTGAATGCCCTGGTCCATCAGGACTTTCTCACGACCGGGGCCGGCCCGATGGTCGAGATCTTCGACAGGCGGATCGAAATCACGAATCCGGGGGAGCCGCTCGTGCCGACGGACCGGTTCGTGGACACCGCGCCCCGGTCACGCAACGAGCGACTCGCCTCGTTCATGCGGCGGTTCGGGTTCTCGGAGGAGCGCGGAGTCGGGATCGATCGGGCCGTGGAACAGGTCGAGCGTCTTCACGCTCCGGCACCGTCCTTCCGCAAGGAGAGCGGGTTCACCCGCGTGACCCTGTTCGCCCGCAAGGAGTGGAAGGAGATGAGCGCGGCGGAGCGGGTCTGGGCCTGCTACCTCCACGCCTGCCTCAGATATGTGGGGGGCGAATTCCTCACGAACGCGTCGCTGCGTCAGCGTTTCGGCGTGGAGGACCGGAATCGCGCCGCGGTCTCCCGGTTGATCGGCCAGACGGTCCGCCGGGGAGCGATCGTTCCTCTGGATGCGTCGGCCGGATCGAAGTCGAGAAAGTACATCCCGGCGTGGGCCGCTCCGGACCCGGCCAATGGGGGCCAGCCCGAACCCTGATCCCTCGCTGTCCTGCTGGTCAGGCGCGCTGGAGGATGCCCTCCCGGATCAGTCGCTTCGCGAGCGTGAGCTTGCCTTCGGAATCGAGGCAGTCGGGGAGTTCCCGAATCCGGAACGTGTCTTCCGCGTGGATCGCGAAGCGGACCGCCGGCGAGGCGTGGGCGGGGATGCGGAGTTCCCGGCCGGCGAACTGGAGGACGCAGGATGCCTCCTCGCTCGTCACGTCGATCAGCAATCCGGCGCGCCGCCTCAGACGGGAATCGAGAATGAGCGGATCGTCGCGAAAGCGCTCGCGGAGCAGGTCGGTGAAGAGCGGAACGTCGTTCGCGAGCACCTCTCCGGCGAAGCGGTGCCAAACTGCCTCCGGATCGAAGCCGGCCCCCACCGATGCGATCTTCTCCTCGAAGAGCCGCTTTCGCTCGGCGGCCGGAAAGTCGTCGCGGGCGAAGTTTCGCGGGAGGTTGCGGCGGAGCGATTCCTCCCCGCGGGCAGCGACAGAGATGCTTTCGACCAGGAACTCGGCCCAGGTGAACGCGGTCAAGCCGAGAGTCACATGGAGGGAGGCCTGATCGGTCGAGCGGGCGGCGTGCATCCGTCCGCGCGGGATGTATGCGCCGTCCCCGGGGCCGAGTTCGAACTCTTCGGTCGGCTCCCCGGCCGGTGTGCCGCGCGAGAAGCGCTGCTCCCGGAGGGGAAGCCGGATCTTCGTATCGTGGAGCGACCAGAGCTTGCTGCCCTCGATCTGCAGGATGAAGACATCGTGGGTGTCCCAGTGAGCGGGGAATCCCTGCGCTCCCGGAGGGGTGAGGTAGGCGTTGGCCTGGACGCGCGAAGAGAAGCGGCGGCCGATTTCGACCGAGAGCCGCGCGAGCGCCGGAATCCGCCGGTGGAGCTGGTTGAAGATGATGGTCGCCCCGTCGTCGAAACAGCGCGCCACGGCGAGCGGCTGGATACGTCCGCGCCTCGTGTAGTTCCGCGTCGGGATTTCTTCGTCGTTCCGGGTCAGGGCGATGTCCCGGTGGTTCACGAAGTGGGTTCCGAGGACGGTATCGAGATCGCTCCTCGACAGGAGTTCGGAATAGCGGGAAGGGTCGCGGCCTTCGAAGCGCGCCGGTTGCCTCTCGTGGAAATCGTTTTCGAACTCTTCTGGTGTCATCGGATCGATGAGCCAGGCGAACCGGTCGCGACCGGTCGCGGGCTTCGGGGCTTCGTGATCCTGCATGGGGTGCGCTTTTTTGCGTGACTCGGGATGGTATTCCCGGCTACGATCCCGCAGGTCATCCGATTTCCAGCCAAGGAGGAAAGAGCCGATGTCCCAGCGCGAAATCCCGGGAAAAACCGACGAGAGAGACTTCGAGCCGTTGCCGCTCAGCGATGCCGACATGGCGAGCCGCCAGACGCATCAGGATTCGTTCGCCTTCGAGGGGCCGGAAGTGGATGCGGTGATGGCCTCCCTTTCCCGCGCCGGCGATGCGGACGCTGACGCGGGCGATTCGGATTCGGATGCGGGCGATTCGGACGCGGATGCCGGCGATTCGGATTCGGACGCGGGCGATTCCGGCAGCTGATCGGCGAGGCGTTCACCCCGTCCTCCGCAGCAGCTGACACAGTTCGCACGGTGCGCTCTGTGCATGGCGGGGGCAGCCTTCGACGATCCCCAGCCGGCTGAGCGGAAAATCGAAACGGGTGGGGTCGTCCCGGTCGAGTCGGGCGAGTGCGCCGGTCAGGTCCACGGCGGCTTCGAAGCCCGGCGTTTTCCGGTCGGTGAGTC
The DNA here is from genome assembly GCA_965215615.1 of Vicinamibacteria bacterium. GTDB lineage: Bacteria > Acidobacteriota > Vicinamibacteria > Marinacidobacterales > Marinacidobacteraceae > CBDATA01. The sequence goes on from OZ244068.1 coordinate 971,909, forward strand.
GGAGCCTCCGGGCGATCCGGAACATGTGGGTGTCCAGCGGGACGATCAGGTCGCGGGGCGCGAGACAGTCCCATAGGCCGAGATCGAGCCCGTCGTCCGGGCGGACCATCCACCGCAGGAACATCAGCGGCCGCTTGGCGGCTGAAGTGCGGGGGCTCGGGAAGAAGTAGCGAATCCCCGGTGCCGCGCGCGACGGCGGGCGGGCGATTTCCGCCGGGTCGAGCGCGAGCGCCGCCTCCCGGAAGGCTTCGAGCGCGGTTCGCAGATCCCGCGAACCGGATACTCCCGTCGCGAAGAGGGCACCGATGCCGCCGTGGCGCTTCCGGATACGCCCGAGCGTGACCCCGAGACGGAGCAGGTCCAAAGAGCCGATCCAGCGGTGCCGGAATCCCGCCGGCCGGGCATCCGGGTCGGGTCGCAGTCTCGTTACGAAATCGGCGGGGCGGGGGCCGGTCCATGTGAAGACCCGTTCGAGCGAACGGCCCACGCTCCGGGCGTTTCCGAACGCGAGCGCCGAAGCGAAGAAGGCGGCCACCTCCCGGTCCGCCGGATCATGGAATCGTCGCGGGAACCGGAGCGGATCACTCGGGAGCGCTTCCGGCCCGTAGCGCTCCGCGACCCGGAGGACCGCATCCCGCCAACCTCGCGGCGGCCGGGTCACCGGGGGTGGACTTCGCGTCCGCCGACCCAGGTGGCGGCCACCTGTCCCTTGAGGGAGAGCCCGGCGAAGGGGGTGTTTCGACCACGCGAGCGGAAGGTCTCCGGACGAATCGTCGAAGTGGCTTCGAGGTCCAGCAAGGTGATGTCCGCCGGGCTCCCCGGAGCGAGCGAACCGCCCGGGAGACGGAGGATCCGGTTCGGCCCCGAGGACAGCAGCCGTGCGAAGTCGGCGAGCGAGAGGATCCCTTTGCCCACCAGTCGGTCGAGGATCAGCGGGACCGCGGTTTCGAGGCCGACGATCCCGAACGGCGCGCTCTCGAAACAGCCACGTTTTTCGTCCTCGTGATGGGGGGCGTGGTCGGTTGCGATCGCATCCACGTGTCCCCCCTTGAGCGCGGCGATCAGCGCGTCCCGGTCGGTTTCGGAAGCGAGTGGCGGCTTCATCTTGGCGCTGGTGTCGATCCCGTCTTCGCCCAGCACCGCGTCTTCGGTGAGGATCAGATGGTGCGGCGTGACCTCGCAGGTTACCGGGAAGCCCGCCTGCTTCGCGCGGATCACCGCCGCCACCGAGTCGGCGGTCGAGAGGTGGGCGATGTGGAGCCGGCCGCCGGTGAGTCCCGAAAGCGCCACGTTGCGCTCCACGGCGACGCTCTCGGAGGCACCGGGAATCCCCGGCAGCCCGATGGCGGTGGAGAGCGCTCCCTCCCGCATCGCGCCTTCGCCGGTGAGCTCGAGCGTTTCGCAATGCTCGATCACCGGCAGATCGAAGAGCCGCGAGTATTCGAGCGCCCGCCGCATGACCGCCGCGTTGCTGATTGGCAGCCCGTCATCCGAGAGCGCGACCGCGCCGGCGCGCTTCAGGCGGCCGAACTCGGAGAGTCGCTCGCCCCGCATGCCTTCGGTGGTGGCGGCGATCGGGTGGACCCGGGCGAGTCCGACCGTGGCACCGATCTGACGGATCTGGGTGGTGACCGAAGGGTTGTCGTTGACCGGATCGGTGTTCGCCATGCAGGCCACCGCGGTGAACCCCCCGGCTACCGCGGCGGCGGAACCACTCGCGATCGTCTCCTTGAACTCGAAGCCCGGCTCGCGGAAGTGCACGTGCATGTCGAGGAGGCCGGGAACCGCTATCAGGCCGCTGGCATCCACCACCCGGGCTCCTTCCGCGGGGAGCCGCTCCCCGACGCTTTCCACGACTCCGGCTTCGAGGCGCAGATCCAGTATCCCGTCGCGCTCCGCCGCCGGATCCACGACCCGGGCTCCCCGGATCAGGACCGCCCGATCAGCCATCGGCTGACTTTCCCTTGCCCCTCGGTTGCGAGCGGGCGAGTTCGGCGAGGACCGCCATCCGGATGGCCACCCCGTTCCGGACCTGTTCGAGGATCACCGATCGGGGGCCGTCCGCTACCTCGGATTCGATTTCCACGCCCCGGTTCATGGGGCCGGGGTGGAGCACGATGGCATCGCGGGTCAGGCGCAGCCGGTCTTCGGTGATCGCGAACTCGTCGAAATATTCCCGAAGAGACGGGAGGAAGGCGGCCTGCATCCGCTCGTGCTGGAGCCGCAGCGCCATCACCGCGTCCGCGTCCCGGAGCGCATCCTCGATCTTCAGGCAGGGGGTGACCCCGAGCGCTTCGAGGCCGGGCGGGATCAGGGTGGGAGGCCCCGATACCCGGACCTCGGCACCGAGCAGCGTCAGAAGAAGCGCGCCCGAACGGAAGACCCGGCTGTGGCGGATGTCGCCGATGATGGCGACCTTGAGGCCAGCGATGTCCCCGCGATGTTCGCGGATGGTGAAGGCATCGAGCAGCGCCTGGGTGGGGTGCTCGCCCGCTCCGTCCCCGGCGTTCACGACCTGGGAAGTGGGGATTTCGCGGGCCAGTACTCCGGGGGCACCGGCCTCGGGGCTTCGCACCACGATGATGTCGGGTGCCATTGCGGCGAGCGTCCGCGCGGTGTCCATGAAGGTCTCACCCTTCGCAAGCGAGGAAGCCCGCGGTGTGAATCCGATCGGTTCGGCCGAAAGGCGCCGGGCGGCGAGCTGGAACGAGGCGAGGGTCCGGGTCGAGGGTTCGATGAAGAGGTGGGTGACCGTGCGTCCCTGGAGGGTCGGCACCCGTGGCACCGGCTGGTCGGCCACATCCCGGTAGCGGGGAGCCTCGTCGAGGATCGAAAGGGCCTCCGCCGCCGACATGCCGCGGATGCCGAGCAGGTGTTTCACCGGGATGCTCCAGCGCGCGGCACGATCCGGATCCCGTCTTCGCCGTCTTCTTCCTCGACCAGAACCCGGACCAGTTCGCCGGGTTCCGCCGCCACGGGAAGGCCCACGAAATCGGCAGAGATCGGGAGTTCCCGCCCGCCGCGATCCACGAGCGCCGCGAGCATCACGCTCCGGGGGCGGCCGAAGCTCGCGAGTGCGGTCAGGGCCGCCCGGATCGTCCTGCCGGTGTGCAGCACGTCGTCCACCAGCAGAACATGACGGGATTCGAGGGGGAAGGGGATGCGCGTCTCGCGAACCCGCGGCACGCCGCGGTCGTGGATATCGTCGCGGTAGAGATTGATATCGAGCTCTCCGAGCGGAATGTCTCCGAACCCGGCTCGCGTCAAGCGGCTCCGGAGACGGGCCGCGAGCGGCACGCCGCGGCGGCGGATCCCGAGGATGGCGAGCGGCGAACGGCCGGAAGCGAGAACCCGTTCCCCGATCGCGTCGAGCGCCGCGTCGAACTCGGCGCTGCTGACCTCTGGCTTCGCCATGCGCCGCGAATCCTACCCGCCGGCCGCCGCCGGCATGAGTTTTCCCCATTTTCCGGCTGTTTGGGGCCTCGACGCACGAAATCCGGCTCTGCTGCGTGCATGCATGTATGGAGGTATTCCCATGGAACCCACAACGACCACGACCCACCCCACCGACGCGCTGTTGCCGGATTCGGCCCCCCGTCCCTATACTGGCTCCCGTGATGAGAGGCAGGCGGCGGTGATGAGGGGAAGGGAGGAGAGCCGGGCGCGGCGGATGTACGCCGCCCTGTTCCTCTCGATGTTCACCGCACTGCTCGGAGCGGGTGTTTATGGCTTCACGACGCTCCAGGTGACGCTCACCGGCATTCAGGAACAGATCGGGGATCTGCAATCGGAAGTCGGCGAGCTTCGCGCCGAGATGCACCGGGAGATCGCCGCGCTCTCCGAGCGAATGGCCCGCATCGAGGCCGTTCTCGCGGACCGGCTCCCGCTGCCCGAAGACGACGAGCGCTGCGGCTACTGATCCCGGGTTTGCGCGGCGGCTCCAGACTCCCGGAGCCCGGCGAACGCTGCATCGAGATCATCCGGAACCCGCGCCTCCACCTCGAACGGCTTTCCGGTCACCGGGTGGCGGAAGCCGACCCGGAGTGCATGGAGCGCCGGGCGGGTCAGCCGGCGGAGAATCGAGCCCGGCCGTCCTCCGCCGCGGCGGGGCGCACCGGGGCCGTACATGAGGTCTCCCGCCACCGGAAAACCGGCACCCGCGAGGTGGACCCGCGCCTGGTGGGTGCGCCCGGTGTGAAGCTCCAGCTCGACGAGGGTGGAAAGAGGGAGCGCTTCCCGCTCGAATACGGTGGTTCGCGCTTCCCGCGCGTTCCTGCCCCCACACCGGAACCGCTCGCGCTGCCCCGGATCGCGACCGATCGGGCGATCCAGCAGCCGCTCACCCTCGAAGCGGCCGAGGACGAGCGCCAGGTAGCGCTTTTTGACGCTCCTTTCGGCGAACGCGGCGGTGAGTGCCCGGTGGACCGCCGGAGAGCGGGCCGCGATCAGGGCTCCCGAGGTTCCGCGATCGAGCCGATGGACGATGCCGGGGCGACCGCACGGCCCCACGGCGAGCATTTCCGGAAAGCGGTGGACGAGGGCGTTCACGAGCGTCCCCGAGCGGTGTCCCGGACCCGGGTGGGTCACGAGGCCCGCCGGTTTGTCCACCACCACGAGGTGGGCATCCTCGTGGAGGATGGTCAGGGGAATGGGCTCGGGCGTGGGCGGGTTGTCCTCCGAAAAAGGTCCGGGTTCGTCCGGGATCGCAATCCGGATCGACTGCCCCTCGCGGCAGCGGTGGCTCGCCCGTCCCGGCTCGCCGTCAACCAGCACCAGTCCGCCGGTGATCCAGCGGGCCAGTTCGCTGCGGGAGATTCCGTCCAGCCGGCGAAGCGCCGCCCGGTCGAGCCGCTCCCCGTGGTCTTCGGGAGTTGTCCGGAACTCCCGCTCCGTCCGGTCAGGCGTGACGCCGCCTCAGCATCAGCAGCGCAACCACCGCAACCGGGAGGAGCAGCAGGCTGAGGAACTGGGAAGTCGAGAGGAGCCCGTCGAGCAGGAAGCCGCGCGGGTCACCCCGCAGGAATTCCACTGAAAAACGGAAGACCGAGTAGAGGCCGAGCCAGAGGAAGAAGAGCTGGCCCCGGAACCTCTGCCTCGAGGCGAACCAGAGGAGGAAGAGGCAGAGCCCGAACTCTGCCCCGGCTTCGTAGAGCTGTGTCGGGTGCAGATCGATGCCAAGCGGCACCCCGGTGAACTCGTGGGCATGCAGATCGTGAAAAGTCACCGCCAACGGGCCGTCGGTGGGAGACCCGTAGCAGCACCCGGCGGCGAAGCAGCCGAGCCGGCCGACACCGTGGCCGAGCGCGATCGAGGGGGCGAGCAGGTCGGCACCGTCGAATACGGGGATTCCGCGCCTTCTGAAGAACCAGATGGAGGCCGCCGCCGCTCCCAGGAACCCCCCGAAGAAGACACCGAAGGAGCGGATGATCCCTGCCGGATTCTGGAGGAAGGCCTGGGGATCCACCAGGATGAGGAGAACCTTGGCTCCGAGGAAGGCACCCACGATCAGCCAGACCCCGAGGTCGTACACGTCCTGCTTCTTGATCCCGTAGTGATGAGCGCGGCGGCCGGCGAACCAGAGACCGACGAGGAATCCGAGAGCCACCAGCAGGCCGTAGGTGTTGAGAGCGGGATGGAAGGTTCTGCCGAAGAGTTCGATCGGACCGAGGTCCACGATTCGGGGAAACATGCGGTCAGGCGCTCTCTACTTCGCGAGCCTGTCTTCCTTCGCGGAAGAAGCCGAAGAGCATCACCAGAATGCCGACGGTGATCGCCGAGTCCGCCACATTGAACGTCGGCCAGTACCAGTCGCCGGCGTGGACGACGATGAAATCCACGACGCTCCCGAAACGGACCCGGTCCACCACGTTGCCGACCCCTCCGGCCACGATCCCGGCCAACGGGATGGTGGTCAGCGGCCCGACGCTGTCTTCGCGTGCGACCAGCCAGCAGATGAGCAGCAACGAGGCGAGCGCGACCCCGGTGAGGATCCATTCCTTGCCGGGGAAGTCGGTCCCCGAGAGGAACCCGAAGACCATGCCCCGGTTGCGCGACAGCGTGAATTCGAGGAACCCCGGGATGATCTCGAACGGGACACCCGGGAACAACCGGGAAACCGCGAGCGCCTTGGTGACCTGGTCGAGAATCAGCGTCCCGGCGAAGATTGCGATCAGGTGGGGGCGAAGAAGGCGCAACGAAGCGGATTCTAGCGACCGGAAACCCATAGAATCGCCGCCGCCCCATGGCTTCAAGCGAACTCGTGATCCGGGATCTCTCGGGGATGGCCGACATGAAGGCGTGCGAGGAGATCCAGGGCGAGGTGTGGGGTTTCATCGAGCTGGACATCGTTCCGGCCGGTCTGATGGCGGCCATGGTCCATTACGGAGCAGTGGCGGCCGGTGCTTTTTTCGGCGAGCGGATGGCGGGTTTCGTGAATGGGTTCCCCGGTTTCGTGGACGGAAAGCCACTCCTCCATTCGCACATGCTGGCGGTGCGCCCGGAATACCGCGGCCGCAACATCGGCATCGCGCTCAAGTGGGCGCAGGCGGACCGGGTGCTCCGGGAGGGGCTGGATCACATCAACTGGACCTTCGATCCGCTCCAGGCGAGGAACGCCAACCTGAACCTGAACCACCTCGGAGTGGTCGCTTCGGTCTATCGCGAGAACGTCTATGGCGAGAGCCAGAGCCCGCTCCACGGCGGCATTCCGACCGACCGGCTGGATGCCGACTGGTTTCTCGGATCCGACCGGGTGATGGCCGCCCGCCGCGGCGAAGGGAAGCCGCGGCCGGGAATTCCGGACCTGCCGCGAGTGAACCGGCTGCTTCTCCGGGAGAGCGGGTTCCCCGAGTGTTCCGAAATCCGGGAAATTCCCGATGCCCTCGAAACCCTCTTTTCCATCCCGGCCGATTTCACCGCGATGATCGAAGCCGATCCGGCGCTCGCCCTCGATTGGCGGCTCAAGACGCGGAACGCTTTCCAGCGGCTTCTGGCCGCCGGCTACGAGTTCCGCGGATTCCATCAAGGCGACGGGGAAGCCTGCTACCGGCTGGTCCGCCGCGCCTGAATGACCTGAGCGGAACTCAGGTCAATTCGAGTCGGAACTCAGGTCATTTCGGCCCTTTTTTGACCTGAGCTCGGGTCATTTGCTGCCCGGAAGGCCGAATCGGCGATTCGATGGAAACCAGTGGTTTCGAGCCAAAACCAGCCGGATTTGCCTCGAAACCCGGCTCCACCAGCCCGGAAATCACCATGGGCATCCGGCTTCGGTTCCGAGCGACGAGAGCCCGGGTCAAATCCCGTCGAGCTCAGGTCAAAGGGCGTGATCCGGCGTGTGTCCGCGGGATTTCGAGTCCATTTTTTACGAGAGCGCCACCGAGGACAATTGTTTCAACTTTGTCCAATTTTGACAGAAGATAGCTATATTGGTTCCAAGATAGTACTATCTTGGGAAGCCGGATGGCCTCCCTGCCCAAGTTCGACTCTCTTCCCGAGCGGCTGACTGTTTCAGCCTTCTTCGAGCTGTTTGGACGAATCGAACACGAGACCCTGGGCTTCAAGCGGGGAGTTCCGGAGGACATTCTCGACACGATTCCGGCGATGGCGATGACCCGGGGCGGCTTGATCGTTCACGGAGTGGATGATCAGCGCAGGGTCGTGGGATGCCCCCTGTCCCAGAACACTCAGGACCGGATCAAGCGATTCGCGATGGAATGCGGAGTCGAAGTCCGGGTCCGGCGTCTGCTGGTGGATGCCGTCGAGCTGACGTTGACCCAGGTTCCCGAAGTGGGGGGCCGGATTGTCACGACTCCCAATGGCCGTTTGTTGCGCCGGGTGGGAGGCGACAGCCAGCCGCTGCGCGGCGATGCCCTGGCTCGATTCGTCAGAACGCACGCACAAAGTCCCGGGGAAGAAGAACCGGTACCGAATTTCGGCCCGTCGTCCGTGGATCTGGGTGCGTTGAACCGGGCGCGCGATGCCGATGATCGGCCTCCGGCAACGCGCCGGCAGGTTGTCCGGGTGCTCGGAGACCTGGGTGTGGGAGAGTCCTCCGCTCCCGGCGCCGGGCTTCCGCGGGCTGCGGTCATCCTCTTTGCGGAGCGCCCCGATGATTTCATTCCGGGAGCACGCGTCCAGCTCATCCGGCGAGAAGGGATTGGCCCCGGGCCCGGGCCGGTGACGGATCGCGAGGAGTGTGCCGGCCCACTGGTGGACCTTCTCGACTGCTGTGAACGATTCATTGGACGGCACACCCGCCGCTTCGAGGTCGTAACCGGCCTCCGCCGTCAAGCTCTTCCGGAGTATCCAGCGCCGGTCGTGCGCGAGGCCATCCTGAACGCGCTCGCGCACCGGGATTATGGCCTCTCGGGTGCCACCGTTGATGTCACCGTCTGGGACGATCGGCTCGAAGTCCAGAGTCCCGGTTCGTTACCGGGGCACATCACGAAAGACAACATGCGATACGAGCACTACAGCCGGAACCGCAGGATCATGCAGATCCTCAAGGGCATGGGGTTGGTCGAGGAGTACGGAGACGGTGTGGATCGGATGTTTGTGGAAATGGAGGCGAGACTGATGGAGCCGCCCCACTTCACCGTCACGGCGGATTCCGTCACCGTGACCTTGCGGAACCGGTTCGTCGTCAGCGTGGAGGACCAGGTCTGGCTTTCGCTGATCCGCGAGACGGACCTCACCGTGTCGGAACGAAGGATTCTGGTCGAGATCCGGGCTCGAGGTTCGGTGTCTCCGCGGCACGTTCGCGCCCTTCTGCCGGGGGAGGATGCGAAGGCGTTGCTCGCGGGCGCGGTCGCAAGGGGACTCCTGGTGCGCCGGGGATACCGTGGGGGCTCCCGGTACGAGCTCTCGGATGAGATCGTGCTTCGAGCGGGAGATCAGAGCATCGAATCGCAGCGGCGAAAAAGGCAGACGCTGTTCGATGCCATGGACCGGAATGGGAGCATCTCCTCGGTTGACGGTGCGGCGCTGCTCGGCGAAAGCGTTGTGGCGGTGCGGGGCATGCTGAAGGAAATGCTGCGGTCTGGCGAGGTCCGTGCGCGGGGGAAGACCCGCGGCCGGCGGTATTTCCGGGCGTGACCGGACAATTGTTGAATCTTTGACTGAATTCGCTCCCGAGGGGCTTTATTGAGTCGAAGATAGCACTATCTTGGAAATCCAGAAGATTACCCGAGCATCGCGGCGCAGGCCAGGAAGAACAGCCCGATCAGCGAGAAGATCAGGCCGACGATCCCGAGGCCGAGCCCCCACCAACCCATCGCGTTGCCACGAGCCCCGGCGACCGCGCCGAGGGCGATCGCCGCCGGCCCGAAGAGCAGGCCGAAGAAGAAGAGGGAGAGCAGGCCGAACACCAGCGCCAGGGTGGCGAGCGTGCGGGTGGAATCGGAGGGAGGCGCAGCGGGCGGAGGAGGCGGCCCGCCGGCGGGGATTTCCGTCAAGTCGTGACCCCGGTCAGGAATGGATGTCGTACTCCGCCGTCTTCTTCGCCACCATGCCGCCGAGGAAGAGCAGGCCGATCAGGTTCGGAAAGGCCATGAAGCCGTTCAGCAGGGTGCCGACGTTCCAGACGGTCTCGACGGTGACGAGGCCGCCGACCAGCAGCAGCGCTACATAGAGCATCCGGTACGGGAAGATGCCCTTCGACCCGAACATGTACTCCCAGCAGGTCTCGCCGTAGTAGTACCAGCCGATGATGGTCGAAAAGCCGAACAGCAGCGAGCAGATGGCGATCACCACCGGGGCGAAGCCGAAAGTCGTGCTGTAGGCGGCGGCGGTGAGGTCGCCGCTTGCCGCCTGGTATTCCGCTGCGGTCCAAAGACCCGAGGAAAGGATCGCGAACGCGGTCATGCTGCAGACCACGATGGTGTCCACGAACACCTCGAAGACACCCACCAGCCCCTGCTGGGCCGGGTGCTTGACCTGGGCGATCCCGTGGGCGATGGGGGCGCTCCCGAGCCCGGCTTCGTTGGAGAGGACACCCCGGCTGATGCCGGCGGCGATCGCCTGCTGCACCGACCGGCCGAGGAAGCCACCGGCGGCGGCGTGCGGCGAGAAGGCGTGCGCGAAGATCGTCCCGAGCACCTCGGGGAGATGGACGAAGTTGACGACCAGGTACGTCACCGCCATGCCCAGATAGATCACGAGCATCGTGGGCACCAGTTTCTCCGCCACCGAGGCGATCCGGCTGATGCCGCCGAGCAGCACCGCGCCGACCAGGACGGTGATGACGAGGCCGGGAATCCACGGGTTGAGAGTGATGCCGAAGCCGGCGAACGCCTCCACCGCGGTGCGGACGATGGTGTTGGATTGCGCCATGTTCCCGGTGCCGAGCAGCGCGGTCGCGGCCCCGAAGACGCAGAACATGAAGGCGAGGACTTTGGCCACTCCCGGCCAGGGAACGCCTTCGAGGATGTAGTACATCGGGCCGCTCGCGAAATGGCCGTTCGCTTTCCGCACCCGGGTGCTGACTCCGGCCACTGCCTCGGCGTACTTGGTGGCCATCCCGACGATCGCGGTGACCCACATCCAGAAAATGGCACCCGGGCCGCCGACCAGGATCGCGGTGGCGACCCCGCCGATGTTCCCGTTGCCGACGGTCGAGGCGAGCGCGGTGGAGAGCGCCTGGAAGGGAGTGATTTCCCCCTCCGCTCCTTTCTGGTCGTGAGACAGGCCGCGTGCCACCTGCCGGATCCCGGCCACGAAACCCCGGATCTGGATGAACCCGGTCCGGACTGTCAGATAGAGCCCGCAAATGACCAGCAGGAGGGGCAGGGCGTACCACTGGTAGATGGCGCTGGAAGCCCAGGCGAAGAATTCAGGCATGCAAACCTCTTGGGAAGCGGTAGATCAGAACCAGCCGAGAACGTGCTGGATCACGATCAGCAGGATGGCGAAGGGAGAAACGAAACGGATCAGAAAGCCCCAGAGCGCCGTGCCCGGAAAGCCTTCCCCGCCCCGGTCGAACTCGGGGCCGGCGGCCCGGATGCCCCACTTCCACCCGACGAAAAGACAGATGAGTATTCCGCCGAACGGGAGCGCGTTCTCGTTCCACACGTTCACCATCAGGTCGAAGAAGCTCCCGCCGATGACCGGCAGGTTGGTCAGGAAATCCACCTCCCCGAACGCGAGCGCCGAAGGGATCGCCGCGAGGAAGGTGAATGCGGTGATCCGGAGCACCGCCTGCTTGCGGGTCCAGCCCCAGCGGTCGATGGCGTGGGAAGTGGGCACTTCGAGCAGCGAGATCGTGGAGGTGAAGGCGGCGACCGCCAGCAGCAGGAAGAAGGCCGCGCCGAAGACGAGTCCGCCGGGCAGCGTCGCGAAGAGCTGCGGCAGGACCGCGAAGATGAGTCCGGGTCCGCCGGAGGCCGGATCGAAGCCGGCGATCGAGAAGCCGGCCGGGAAGATGATGAAACCGGCGAGCAGCGCGATCGCGGTGTCGATGCCGACGATCGCGAGTGCCGCCGATTTCACCGGGCTCGTGCGGTGGAGGTAGCTCCCGTAGGTGATGAGCGCTCCCATGCCGAGACTCAGCGAGAAGAACGCCTGGCCGAGCGCGGCACCCATGATCGTCGGGTCGAGCACCTTCGAGAAATCGGGCCTCAGGTAGTACTCGAGCCCGGCGGCCGCTCCCGGAAGGGTGACGGCCCGGATCGCGAGGATCACCAGCAGGCCGAGCAGCACCGGCATCATGATCCGCGCCGCGCCTTCGATGCCCTTGCGGATCCCGCGGTTCACGCACCAGGCGGTGACCAGCAGGAAGATGCCGGTGAAGACGACGCTCATCACCCCGTCGCCCGCGATCCGGTTGAAAAGATCGGCGGAATCTCCGGCATCGGCCGCGAGGCCGCCGGTGGTGGCGAGCAGCAGGTAGCGCAGCGTCCAGCCGGCGATCACCGAGTAGAAGGAGAGGATGAAGACTCCGGCAGAGACCGCGAGCGCGCCGAGCACCCACCAGAAGCGCTGCGGAGTGATGCGGCGCACCGCGCCTGCCGGCCCGAGCTGGGCGTAGCGGCCGAGAAGAACCTCGGCGAGAACGATCGGGGTACAGACGACGACGATGCAGAAAAGATAGACCAGTACGAAGGCGGCCCCGCCGCCCGCTCCCGCCTGGGTGGGGAACCCCCAGATGTTGCCGAGTCCGACCGCCGAACCGGTGGCGGCGAGGATGAAACCGAGGCGCGATCCCCAGTTTCCGCGTTCTTGACTCATGGTCTGCTCTTCTCCTGTTCAAGCGGGGAGATGGTGCCGTCCAGAGACAGCCGGAAGATGGCTCTCGCGTGGGCATCGGCGACCAGCAGCGAGCCGTCGCCCGTTCGAGCTATCCCCTGGGGGCTTTGGAGTGGCGCTCCCTCGGCGAATTTCCGGACCCGCCCCTCGGGGCTGACTGCCCATACGCAGCGGGCGTATCCGTCGGTCACGAAGAAGCCTCCGCCCCCGTCCTGCACGAAGTCGTGGGGGAACTCGAATGGCGACGACTGGATCAGCGGCTCGGCGGTTCCGTCCTCGACCCGCAGGATGTTCCGGTCGGTGAGAACGAAGAGGGCGCCGTTTTCTCCGGGCAGGATGGCGCGCCCCGCCTCGATCTCCGCGAGGTCTTCGATTCCGGTTTCCGAAATCCGCCGCAGCCGCCGCGTCACCCGGTCCACCGTGAGCACCCCGCCGGAAGGCAGAAGCGCCACGCCCCAGGGAGTCACGAACTGCTGGTCATCCGGGATCTGCCGGATGTCCCCTTCGGCGCCGATGCGATAGAGCGCCATGGTCGCCGGGTCGCTCGCAACCAGCGAACCATCCGGGTCGGGAGCGATGTGGCGGATGCCGAAGAGCGGAGTGCGGGGAAGTCCCTCGCCCCGCGCAACCGCCTCGAAGCCCTCGCCCCGCCAGCGGAGCACCGCCGCTGCTTCGAGATCCGCCACCAGAATGCTTCCGTCAGCGGCTACCGCCACATCCACCGGGTACTCGAGCTCCTGGACAGAGGCGGCGAGGATCCCGGAGAGGATTGTCCAGACGGCGATGGCGGATAGCAACAGTTCTTCTGGTCGTCGGCCGGCCGTCACTCTATCAGCCCGTCACGGCCTCCGGGTTGGCTTCGGTTTGGTAGAATTCATTCTTCGGGCGCGGCGGAACGCGATACTGGCCGGCGGAGGATCCGCCCACGGGATGCGCGGGACCGGGATGGGTGGACCGGCGCTCGCCTGTTGCTTCCGGGAGGAGCCATCTTGGACACGTTGCTGTACATGACGCCCGCCTTTGGCGCGGTCGCCCTTCTTTTCGCCATCAGCCGCGCCCGCTTCGTGAGTCGGCATGACGCTGGCAATGGCCGGATGCGCGAGATCGCCGCGGCGATCCGCGAGGGTGCGATGGCCTTCCTCCGCCGGGAGTATTCGGTCCTCGCGGTCTTTGCGCTGCTGGTCGCGGTGATCCTCTTCGTCGCGAATCTCGCGGGCGGCATGCAGCTCGTAGGCCTTTCGTTTCTGGTGGGGGCTCTTTGTTCGGCGGTCGCCGGGTTCTTCGGGATGCGCGTCGCGACCGCCGCCAATGTGCGCACCGCGAATGCGGCGCGCGAATCCATCGTTCCGGCGCTGCGGGTGGCTTTCGCCGGCGGCTCGGTGATGGGGATGTCGGTGGTGGGTCTCGGCGTTCTCGGCCTTTCGGGCCTTTTCTTCCTCTACACCGGCATGTACGGAGTGACCGGGGACGCGCTCCAGAACCAGGTGCTTCAGGTTCTTTCCGGCTTCAGCCTGGGCGCGTCCTCCATCGCCCTTTTCGCACGGGTGGGCGGAGGCATCTACACCAAGTCCGCCGATGTGGGAGCGGATCTGGTGGGCAAGGTGGAAGCCGGGATTCCCGAAGACGATCCGCGGAACCCGGCGGTGATCGCCGACAACGTGGGCGACAACGTGGGTGATGTCTGCGGGATGGGTGCGGATCTTTTCGAGTCGTATGTCGGGGCGATCATCGGCGGCATGGTGCTCGGCGTGACCTACGCCGGAACGGTCGGCGGCGACCCGTTCCGTTTCGTGATCCTCCCGCTGGTGCTCGCCGGCTTCGGGATCGCGGCGAGCATCCTCGGCACCTTCGCGGTCCGCACCCGCGAGGGGGCGAACCCGCAGACCGCGCTCAACATGGGCACGCTCGGGGCGGCGATCCTGATGCTCATCCTCGCCTGGCCGGTCATCGGGATGATCGTTCCGGAAGCCCGGACACCGATCTACCTCTGCCTGGTAACCGGCCTCGTGGTAGGAGCCGCCATCGGACTCATCACCGAGTACTACACCTCGGATGCGCGCAAGCCGGCGCAGGCGGTGGCCGAGGCCTCGGGCACCGGCTCCGCGACCAACATCATCTCCGGCCTGGCGCTCGGGATGCGCTCCACCGCGCTGCCCCTCCTGCTCATCGCCGGTGCCATCGCGCTCGGCTACTGGCTCGCCGGGCTCTACGGCATCGCGATCGCCGGGCTCGGGATGCTCGCCACCGTCGGAATCCAGCTCGCGGTGGATGCCTATGGTCCGATCGCCGACAACGCCGGGGGCATCGCCGAAATGGCGGAACTCCCGGCGGAAGTCCGCGGGCGGACCGACAAGCTGGACGCGGTCGGCAACACCACCGCCGCCATCGGCAAGGGCTTCGCCATCGGGTCGGCGGCGCTCGCTGCCATGGCGCTGATGTCCGCCTTCCAGCAGCAGGCCGGGGTGGAGGCGCTCGGGCTCTCGCTCGGCAATCCGGTGGTGCTCGCCGGCCTGCTCATCGGCGGCATGGTGCCCTTCCTCTTTTCGTCCATCGCCATGGAGGCGGTGGGACAGGCGGCCTTCGACATGATCAAGGAAGTCCGCCGCCAGTTCCGCGAGATCCCCGGCCTCCTCGAAGGCAAACCCGGAGTCAAGGCGGATAACGCCCGTTGTGTGGATATCGCGACTGCGGCGGCGCTCCGGCGGATGGTGGCACCCGGCCTGCTTGCCGTCCTCATTCCGGTGGGTGCGGGCTTTCTCGACAAGAACTTCCTCGCCGGTCTGCTGGCCGGAGCGCTCGTTTCCGGCGTGCTGCTCGCCATCTTCATGGCAAATGCTGGTGGTGCCTGGGACAACGCCAAGAAATACATCGAAGGCGGCGCCCTCGGTGGGAAGGGCAGTGACGCGCACAAGGCGGCGGTGGTCGGAGATACGGTGGGCGATCCGTTCAAGGACACCGCCGGTCCCGCGATCAACATCCTCATCAAGCTGATGTCGGTGGTGGCGCTCGTCATCGCGCCGCTCATTCGCTAGCGATCCGCCGCCTTCGCCGGTCGAGGAATCCCGCCGGTGAACAAGCTCCTTGCGTTTGCCGCGATCTACCTGATCTGGGGGTCCACCTACCTCGCGATCCGGCTGGGCGTGGAGCACCTGCCGCCCTTTCTGCTGGCCGGGTGCCGCTTCTTCACCGCCGGGGTGCTGCTGTTCCTCTTCGCCCGGCGGAACACGACACCGTTGACGCGCCGGGAGTGGCTCGAAGCCGCGGTGGCGGGCCTCTTCTTCTTCACCGTCACGCACGGACTTGGCCACTGGGCGCAAGTGCGGATCCCGTCGGGAACCGCCGCGGTGCTGGTGGCTACGGTCGCGTTCTGGCTCACCGGACTGGATGCCGCCTTCGTGAGCCGGCGGATGCCGTCGCTGACTTCGATCCTCTGCATCGTCTGCGGCTTTCTCGGGGTCGTGGTGCTGGTTGCGCCGTGGGAGACCGAAGGAGCGCTCGATCTGGCGGGGGTGGTGGCGCAACTGCTGGCGCCGCTCGCCTGGGCCATCGGCAGCCTGTGGGCGCGGAGATCCTCCATGCCCCGCGCTCTCCTGCTCTCGGTAGGTGCCCAGAAGATCGTCGGGGGTGGAGTGCTGCTCGGGCTCGCGACCGCCTCGGGCGACTGGCAGCGGGTGGACTGGAGCGGGCTCGGCTGGCCGACGGCGCTTTTGTTCCTCTACCTCGTCGTCTTCGGGTCGGGAATCGCGTTCCTCTCGTATTCGTGGCTTCTGAGCCGGGTCGAGCCGGCGCTCGTCGCGACCTACGCCTTCGTGAACCCGCTGGTCGCGATGTTTCTCGGCTGGCTCGTCGTGGACGAGGGCATCACCCCCCGGGGGCTGCTCGCCCTCGCGATGATCGTGGTTCCGGTGGCGGTCATGCAATGGCAGGCGGCTACCGCCGGGCAATGGCAGGCGGCTACTGCCGGGCGTCGCGGATGAGTCGGTAGGCCTCCTGGATCTCCTGGGTCCGACGGGTGGCCTCCGCCTTCATCTCCTCGGGAAGTCCCTGCGCCGCCAGCCGGTCGGGGTGGTTCTGGCGCATCAGCCGGCGGTACGTCGTCTTGAGGTCCTCGTCGCTCGCGCCCCGTTCGAGTCCGAGCGCTTCGTAGGCCCGGTGCAGCTTCGTTTCCGGCGAGGCACCCCTCCGCTGGAATTGCGACGCGGCCATCCGCTCCATCCGGGCCAATTCGGCGGGCGGGAAGCCGAGGCTCCGGGCGACGTGGTCGAGGATGCGCCGCTCTTCGGGGTGGACGTGGCCGTCCGCCCAGGCCGCCTTGAGCTGGATGTCCATGAAGGCGCGGAGCAGGTTGCGCCGCCGGCCCACCGTCGTCCGGAGCTGGTCCAGCGCGTCGTTCAGGTCGAAGTCGGGCGACTTTCCCTGATCGAACAGTTGTCCGGCGAGCCGCCGTTCTTCGGGGCCGAGGCCGAGCCCCTCCATGACCGCCCGCGCGAGCTCCGCCTCTTCCTCGCTGACCCGGCCGTCGGCCTTGGCGATATGACCCATGACTCCGAAGGTGGCCACGAAGAAGGTGACCCGCCGGATCTCGTTCGGATCTCGTTCGGATCCGGGGGGAGGCGCGCCCCGACGCACCCGCTCCCGCGACTGTCGGTTGCCGTCGCCGAAGCTCGACCCGAGAGCCGCTCCGAGAAGCGCGCCGAGCGGTCCGCCGAGGGTGAATCCCAGCGTTCCCCCGATGAGAGTGCCCCAAAGGCCCATGAAGCGGGGAGTTTACGAAACCGGCCGGTCGAGGAGGGCGCGGAGCCCGTCCGGGCCGATGCTGGCTCCGGTCACGAGCGCCACGCTTAGCCCACGCTCGGCGACGGGGATCGCCCGGACTCCGGCGGTGGCGAGCGCCCCCGAAGGCTCGGTCACGATCTTCTGCCGGAGCAGGAGATCCCGCGCGCTGTCGAGGGTTTCTTCGTCGGAAACGAGAACCGTTTCGTCCACGAGGCGGGCAAGAGCCGGAAACAGCTCTTCGGTCAGATAGGGGACCGCGACCCCGTCGCAAACCGTCTCGCAGGGGGCTGCGACGGCGCGCCCGGCTTCGAGGCTCGCATGAAGGGCGGAGCATCCGGCGGGTTCGACCGCGAAGATCCGGATATCGGGGCGACGATTCTTGAGAGCCCCCGCGACTCCCATGAGCAGTCCGCCTCCGCCCACCGGAAGGAAGACCGAATCGAGATCCGCTTCCGCCGCGAGCAACTCCACGGCGAGGCTTGCGTGTCCCCGGTGCACCGCGGGTTCGATCCAGGGGTGCAGGAAGGCCTCCGGTTCGTGCTCCCAGAGCCGCTCCCGGAGGAATCGGAAGAGTTCGGAATTCGGAACCAGCCGGGGTTCGCCTCCCGCCGCCCGGAACGCCTCGACCTTGGCCGCGGGCGCAGTCTCCGGGAGCAGGGAACGGGCCGGGACACCGCGCCGCTTTGCCGCCCAGGCGAGTGCGAGCGCCGTGTTGCCAGCAGAGACGGTGGAGAGTCCGGCGGCGACCGCGTCATCCGGAAGTTGCGAGACCGCTTCCCAGATCCCGCGCACCTTGAAGGACCCGGTGGGCAGGAGGGTGTCCACCTTCAGCATCAACCCCTCGGCGAGGCCGGGGGTCGGGATCAGCGGACTTGCCGGAAAGACCCGACGGAGGCGGCGCGCCGCGGCTTCGGCTTCCGCCCAACAGGGGGGCTCGACCGGGTCGGGGACCGACATGGAACCCGGCTATTATCAGCCCGTGGACCGCGCTGGAGGGGACTGGTGAGCGGCTTTCCGGCGAGTGCCTGGATCCTCGCCGCCGTTGCGGTGGTTCCCGGGCTGCTGATCGCTGTCTGGAACGCCTTTCGGGTTCGTCGGGAAGGCTGACTTGGCCCTCTGGATCGTTCTCGGGGCCTACCTCGCGGTTCTGTTCGGGCTCGCGATCTGGAGCTCGCGGAGCACGACCGATCTGGCCGGCTACTACCTCGCCGGCCGGAAGCTCCCGGCTGCGGTCGTGGGTTTTTCGGCGGCCAGTACGGGGGAGAGCGCCTGGCTCCTGCTCGGGCTCACCGGGATGGGGTACCTGCTCGGGGTGAACGCGCTCTGGATCGTCTTTGGAGAGGTTCTCGCCACCGCGATCGCCTGGATGGTGATCGGGCCCCGGTTCAAGGCGCTCGCCGACCGGTACCGGGCGATCACCGTCGCCGACTGGATGGAGGAGCGTTTCGCCGATCGCCGCCAGATCCTGCGGATGATCGGTTCGGTGGTCATCCTGGTGATGGCGGGAACCTACATGGCCGCCCAGCTCACCGCTTCCGGAAAGACCTTCGAATCCTTCACCGGCATTTCCTACGAGACCGGAGTTTTCCTCGGGGCCGTGGTGATCCTGTTCTACACGAGTCTCGGAGGGCTGAAGGCGGTCGCCTGGAGCGATCTGATGCAGGCGACGCTGATGGCGGCGGCGCTCGTCGCCCTGCCGCTCGTGGCCATCTCCGAAGTCGGCGGGCTCGAAGCGCTCGGCGCGGCGCTCGGGAGCACCGATCCGGGGCTTTTGCGTCCGCTCGGTTCGAGTGGTTTCTCCGTCCAGGGCATGGCCGACGTGGCGAGCCATCTCGGGGTCGGGCTGGCGTTCCTCGGCGCTCCGCAGCTTCTCGTGCGGTTCATGGCTTCGCGGGACCGGAAGACGCTTTCTGATGGTGGTCTGATGGCCACCATCGTGATCATCCTTTTCGACCTCGGCGCAGTTCTGACCGGCATGGCCGGGCGGGTGCTCCACCCGGCGATCGCTGACCCCGAAGGCATCCTCCCGCTGCTCGCCTCGGACCTCATGCCGCCGCTCGTCACCGGGCTCTTCCTGGTGGCTGTTCTTGCCGCGATCATGTCCACCGCCGATTCGGTGCTGCTTCTCGCCTCTTCTGCCGCGGTGCGGGACGTGCTTCAGAAGGTGATCGGCGCGCGTGGCGGCCGGCTCGGCCGGTTCGTCGCCGACGAGGCGCGGGTGGTCCGGCTCGGGAAGGGGGTGACCTTCGGGCTCGGAGTGGTCGGGGTGCTGGTGGCGTTGCCGGAAGTCCGGGTGGTGTTCTTCTTCGTCCTCTTTTCCTGGTCGGGGCTCGGCTGCGCCTTCGCTCCGGTGGCGATCCTCGGCATCTTCTGGAAGCGGATGACGCTTCCCGGCGCGGTCGCCGGCATGGTGGTCGGTTTCGGGGCCTCGGTTCTCTGGTATCTGTACGGCAAACCCGGCTTCTACCAGCTCTACGAAATGGTGGTCGGCTTCGCCGCCGGTTTCGTCGCGGCGTTCCTCGTGAGCCTTCTGACTCCGGCTTCGGCGCGGGGAGCGCGCGAAGTCGAGCGGGCTGCGGCCTGGGCCCGATCCGCACCATGAGGAGGCTTTGGGTCGGGCTTTTGCTGCTCGGCGGCTGCGAGACGGCGGGAAACGGGGGCGGCGGAGTCGCGCCGGTGCCGGCTTCGGCACAAGTGGACCGGGTGGAGGTCGTTTCGGCGCCGGAGCGGGGCGGGACGTATCTCCTCGGCGAGGAAGTGGTCTTCGCGCTCACCCTCACCCGGGGAGGCATGATCGAAGCCACCGGTTCGGCGTGGCTCGAATTCGACCTGGGACTGGCCCGCCAACCGGCGGCGCTCCGGCCAACCGCCGCGGACCGGCTGGAATTCGCCTACCGGCTTCGCCGGGGAGATCACGACCGCGACGGGGTGAGCGTTCCGGCGGGAGAGATCGTCCTCTCGGCCGGCGGCCGCCTTCGCCTTGGCGGCGAGGACCTGGATCTTCGCGTTCCCGGGTTGCCCGCCGATCCGGATCACCGGGTCTTCGCCCGCTTCGACCCGGGGGACCCGGTGTTGCTCGATGCGACCTTCGAGCTTCCCGGAGTGGAGCTCTCGCTCGGGGGGACTCCCGGTTGTGCGACGGTGGAGGAGATGACCCCGATCGTCGAAGCGGCGCTCGGCGGCGAACCGGGCCGCGCCGAGAGCCTCTTCTTCTCGGGAGTCCAGCTCGGCCGGTGCACCCTGCTGGATGCCGGAAGCGAGGCCATCTTCCTTTCGGCGGAGATCGCCGGCGAGGAGGACTCGGCCTACGATCTCGCGCTCGTGTTCGCCGAAACCGACAACTGGTGGACGCTCGGGGATTTCCTGAACGAGAGCGAGTAGTCAGCGATTCCGGGCCCGGAACAGCGGGCCGCCCTGCGCCTTCGGGAACCCGTAGCCGAGCGTCCAGATCAGGTCCACGTCGGCATCGTGCCGCGCGATCCCTTCGGAGACGATCCGGCGACCCTCTTCCTCCAGCGCGCCGAGGCACCGCTCCCGGATCTCTTCGCCTTTCACGGCGCGACGGAGGATCCCGGCGTTTGCCGATTCCTCGGCGAGGATTGCCGCGACCTCGGGGTCCGGTTGTGGCGTGCGGCTTCCCGGCGGATAGCGAAAGAAGCCGCGACCCGTTTTCTGGCCGAAGCGGCCTGCCTCCGCCAGCCGGTCGGCGACCACTTCTTTCGCCCCGGTGAGCCGCTTTCTGGCGGACCAGCCGATGTCGAGACCAGCGAGATCGGCGACCGCGAAGGGCCCCATCGGGAAGCCGAACTCGCGGAGCGCCTCGTCCACCGATTCCGGAAGCGCGCCTTCGAGCAGCAGTCGGTCTGCCGCCCGGCGGTAGGCGTAGAGCATCCGGTTGCCCACGAAGCCGGGACAAACCCCGACCGCCACCGGAACCTTCCCGAGCGCGACGGCGAGTGCGCGGGTGGCCTCGCGGGTCGCCGTCGAAGTTCGCCCGCCCACTACCACTTCCACGAGCCGCATCACGTGTGCGGGGGTGAAGAAGTGGGCGCCGATGACCCGCTCCGGCCGGTTCGTGGCATCGGCGATCCGGTCGAGGTCGAGCGTCGAGGTGTTGCTCGCGAGGATCGTCCCCGGTGGTGCCAGGCGGTCCATTTCGGCGAAGACGCGGCGCTTGGTTTCGAGATCCTCGAAGACCGCTTCGATCACGAAATCGGTGCGGGCGACCGATTCGGAAGATGCACGACGGATGTTTTCCCTCCGGGATGCCGCTTCTGCCTCGGTCAGCCGCCCTTTCGCCACCGCGCGCCCGAGCGTTTCGTCGAGCGCCGCGAGACTCCGCTCCCATGCGGAGTCGTCCGGCTCATGGATCCGGACCGGAAAGCCCGACCCGGCGGCGGCGAGCGCGATGCCGCGCCCCATCGTCCCGAAGCCGACGATTCCGATCCCCGCCGGTGCGAGCGCCCGGTCCACCTCCACCGCATCGGCCTCGGCGGCAGCGAGGTAGGCGGCGGCATCGGACATGAGTCGTAAGCCTAGTCAGGATCGGCCCGCCGGTAGAATCGCCGCGCTCATGGCGTTCGATCTGGTGGTGCGCGGAGGCGAGGTGTTCGCCGGAGGGGGACTCCGGACCGCCGAAATCGGGGTCACGAACGGGGTCATCGAGGCGGTCGCGCCGGGGCTCGGGGCCGGCCGTCGCGAAATCCGGGCGAACGGAAGGTTGGTTCTTCCGGGAGGAGTGGATGCCCACACCCACATCGAGCAGCGTTCCTCGATGGGCCTCATGTGCGCTGACGATTTCCACTCCGGAACCGTTTCGGCGACCTGCGGTGGCACCACGACGATCATCAGCTTCGCGGTCCAGGGACGCGGGGAATCTCCCCGTCGGGTGGTCGCCGATTACCACCGGCTCGCGGGTCCGAAGGCGGTCGCCGATTACGGATTCCACCTGATCGTCTCCGATCCGACACCGGAGGCACTCGGGACCGAGCTCCCGGAACTCGTGGCCGGGGGCGTGACCAGCTTCAAGATCTACATGACCTACGACCTGGTCCGCCTCGACGACCGTCAGTTTCTCGACGTGCTGGAGGCGGCGCGCCGGATGGGGGCGCTCACCATGGTCCACGCCGAGAACCACGACATGATCGGCTGGATGAGCGACCGACTGGTGGACGAAGGTCACGCCGCGCCGAAGTTCCACGCGCCCGGCCACCCGCAGCTCGCCGAGAGCGAAGCCACCGCGCGGGCGGTGGATCTGGCCGAGCTCGTGGACGCGCCGCTCTACGTGGTGCATGTTTCCTCGAAAGAGGCGGCGAAGGTTCTGGGAGCGGCCCGCCGGCGCGGCCTCAAGGTGTTCGCCGAGACCTGTCCCCAGTATCTGTTGCTCACCGCCGAGGATCTCGATCGGCCGGGGATGGAGGGCGCCAAGTTCTGCTGCAGCCCGGCACCCCGGGACCAGGCCTGCCAGGAAGCGCTCTGGAAGGGAATCGCCGAAGGGGTCTTCGACGTGGTGAGTTCCGACCATGCCCCCTACAGCTTCGACGAGCAGGGGAAGCTCGCCGCCGGTCCGGAGCCGCCGTTCCCGAAGATCTGCAACGGGGTGCCCGGAGTGGAGCTTCGGTTGCCGCTGCTCTTCTCGGAAGGGGTGGGCAAGGGGAGGCTCTCGCTCGCCCGCTTCGTCGAGGTCGGTTGCGAAGCGCCGGCCCGGCTGTTCGGGGCGTACCCGAGGAAAGGGGTCATCCAGCCCGGAAGCGATGCCGATTTCGCGCTCTGGGATCCCGACCACGAGAAGACGGTGCGTTGGGCCGATCTTCACGACAACGTGGGGTACTCCCCCTACGAGGATCGCCGGATCAAGGGGTTCCCGGAGACGGTGCTCCGACGGGGCGAGGTGGTGGTGGAAGGCTTCGAGCCCTGCGCTGCCCGGGGCAGCGGCCGGTTCCTCGTCCGCGACCGGCCCGAATCGGCGAGTCCGCTCGGCCGGCCTTCGGAGGCGGTGGAGATCGCGCGCCGGTTCGGCGCGGAGGATTTCCTCAGGTAGAGGACGGGGTGGCGTCCGTTTCCCGCCCCTCGAACGCAGCCAGCAAATCTTCCGGGAGGGGCTCGAAGAAACTCTCCGGAATCTTCAATCCCTTGTCGATCCCGACCGGGCGCTTTCGCGTTGGTGGCCGGGGCAGGGGGCGGATTTCGGCGATCTCCTCGTTGTGATCTTGAACAGTGCCCCGGGCTCAGCGGATGGGGACGGGAGGGCCGAAACCCCGGTCTTCGTTGGTCACGATCACGCCGTTCTCCTCGACGTAGCGGTCCCACTCCGCCAGAACGTCCTCGAGCATCTCCGGACGCTCGGCTGCAAGGTCGCGGAGCTCGCCGGGATCCTCTTCCAGGTTGAAGAGGTGCCAGCGGCTCTCGCCCATCGGCGGCGCGAGCCAGGTGGCTTTCCAGGGGCCCTTCCGGATTGCCCGGCGACCGAAAATCTCCCACCCGGCGGCGACCTCTTCGTGGACCCGCTCGGTTTCGCCGCGCAGCAGCGCTCCGAGGGACCGGCCGGTGGGCATGATCCGGGCGCTTCCCGGCTCGGCGATCCCGGCGAACTCGAGGAATGTCGGAAAGAGGTCGGTCACCTGGACGAACGCCCCGGTAGTCGTCCCCGGAAGCCGGCCGGCCATCCTCTCCGGCAGAACGGCGAACGCGGGAACCCGGATGCCGCCCTCGTGGACGAATTGCTTGAAATAGCGGAAGGGAGCGGTGGAGGCGTGCGCCCACTCCGGCCCGGTGAAGACGAACGAACCCATGCGCCCCATCTGCTCGTAGGAGAGGTCGAAATGGGCCGGAAGGAAGCTCGCGTTGTCCGCGAGGCCCATCACATCCTCGCCGGAGGCTCCGTTGTCGGAGAAAAAGAGGATGACGGTGTTGTCGTGGAGATCCATCTCCCGAAGCGCCGTGACGAGACGAGCCACGTGGTGGTCGAGCCGCTCCACCATCGCGGCGTAGAGCTCCATCTTGCGTGCCTGCGTCCGTTGCTCCCCGGCGCTCAGGTCGCTCCACTTCCGGGCGTAGTCGGGGAGGGGCGGAGCGGCGATGGTCTCCTTGATCACCCCGAGGCGTTTCGCTCCGGCGATCCTCCGCTCGACGAGCCTCTCCCAGCCGTCGTCGTATGCCCCGGCGTAGAGGTCGAGAAACTCGTCCGGAACCTGGAGCGGCCAGTGCGGGGCGGTGTAGGTTCCGAGCGCGAAGAAGGGCTTTCCGGCCTCGGTGGCTTCCCGGATGTAGCCGATCAGTTCGTCGGTGTAGGTGCGGGTGGAATAGAACCCGGCGGGAAGCGGGACCAGCTCGCCGTCCCGGCGGTAGCGGATCGGATCGAAGGAGTCCACCGGGGCCGCATCCTCGAAGTGGCTCGCCGCGCCGGTGAGCAGGACGAACGAGCGGTCGAAGCCCCGCGCCGGGGGACTCTGGTCTTCTGCCTGGCCGAGATGCCACTTGCCGGCGATCGAGGTGTGGTAGCCGTTCTCCCGCATGATCTTCGGGAGGTGGAGCACGTGTTCGTTCAGGTATCCCTCGTACCCGATCCGCCCCTCCAGATCCTCGCCCATCAGCGAGGCCATCCCTCCGAGTCCAGCCCGGTGGTGGTCCACCCCGGAGAGCAGCATCGCGCGGGTGGGGGAGCAGGTCGCCGCGGTGTAGAAACTGGTGAACCGGGTTCCGGAGGCGGCGAGCCGGTCGAGGTTCGGGGTCCGGATTTCCCCGCCGAAGGCCCCGATGTCGGTGTAGCCGAGATCGTCGGCGATGAGGACCAGGAAGTTGGGAGGCTCGGGTGCGGGATCCGAGCAGGCGGCGAGGGCGAGGAGGGCGGCGGGGAATCGGAGACGCACGGCGGCGATTATGGCGAACCGGATTCCGGATCGCTCGCCCGGTCCGGGATCGGGAACACCTTCGCGCCGCCCGCCGGGGTGGCATCGAGTAGTGCCGCCTCCGGTGAGAGTCCACGGGGGCGGTAGAAGCTCTCCATGAGCTGCTCCCGAATTCCCGGCAGGGCGCGAGGCTCCGCAAGGATCACTACCGAACCCCCGAATCCCGCGCCGGTGAGCCGCGCTCCGAGCGCGCCCGCTTTCCGGGCCTGCTCCACGAGATCGTCGAGGCCCGCGGTGCTCACCTCGAAGTCGTCCCGAAGCGAATCGTGCGCTTCGTTCAGGAGTCGGCCGAGCGTCGCGACATCGCCTTCTTCGAGGGCGCGAGCGGCATTCCGGGTCCGCTCCGCTTCGGTCACCAGGTGGCGGGAGCGCCGGTCGAGGGGCGAAGGCAGGTGGCGCGCCGCCCGCAGCAGTGTCTTCCCGGAGGTGGCGGCGAAAGGTGCCGGGTAGTCCGGGCCGAAGCCGCCGCCGTCCGGAGGTGTCTCGCGGAGTCGCGCGATCGCGGTGTGAGCCTCCTGCACCCGCTGATCGAAAACCTGACCCAATGGGCCGCCCTTTTCGGCGACTTCTCCGCTGAAGGCGGCGAGAAAGCCGAACCGATCCGGATCCACCGGAATCTGCCGCCAGTCGGGCTCGTGGAAGTCGATCCAGAGCGCGTGTCCGGCCTGCGCTCCGAGCGCCACCGACTGGTCCATCGCACCGCCGGCGATCGCGACTCCCTGTTCGGCCGCAGCCACGAGGAGCGCGAGCTTCGGAAACGGGATGGCCCGGTGGTTCACCCGCAGGAGAGCGAGTGCCGCCGCAACCACGAGGGAAGACGAGGAAGAGAGGCCCGAAGCGATGGGAAGGTTCGAGACCACCATGCCGTCGAAACCCCGATCGAATTTCTCGACGCTCCCGGCGGCGGCGATGTAGCGCCCCCAGCCGTCCACGCTTTCTCCGGGCGTGAAACGGATTTCCGCGAACGCCGGGTTCCGGTTCGCGCAGCGGATGACCCGGTCGGATCGTGGCCGGAAGGCGATGGCGATCCCGTGCGAGAGGGCGAACGGCAGCACCGGAAGCTCGCAGTAATCCACGTGCTCCCCGATCAGGTTGACCCGCCCCGGCGCGAAGCCGATTCCGGTGGCCGGAGCGCCGTATCGCTCCCGAAAGGCTTCGGCCGCCTGCCGGAGCAGTCGTTTGCGGTGCACGCTCAGGCGGCGTCCAGCACGCCGTCCGCGACCGTGAGCTTCCGTGAGGCGGAGGTCGGGATGCGCGGGCCGGGAAACAGGATGCCCGAAAGGTTCAGCGGGTCGGAGGCCGCAATCGCGATCGGCGGCTCGGCTTCGGGGGAACGGCGGAGTTCCCGCACCGCCCGCGGGATGGCGAACTGTTCTCCCCCGAAGGCGCTCACGAACCGCCCGCCATAGACCTCGCCCCGCATCTCCAGCCGGCGGAGCGCCAACTGGAGTCCTCGCCAGCGGCCCTCCAGCCGCTCCCGTTTCATCAGGTCGCGGAAAACGACTCCCCACCGGTCGAGGAGGCGGCGCGCCAGTTCTTCGTCCGGGAGCTCGCCGCCGGATTCGAGCAGCGCCCATCGTCCCGCCCCGTATCGCGCCCGGGCCCGCCGATGGCGTCCGTGGCCGGTGCGACGGCGCGGGTTCATCAACGCCCGCAGGTTGTCGAAACCGTCAGCCGTGACCACTCCTGCCGCGGTGAGTTCCCAGAGCGCGTCTTCGAGCGCCGCCGGCAGGAGCCCGGTTGCGTCGAGTAGCTCGGTGAAGAACGAAGCTCCCCGCTCTTCGAGCCGTTTTCGCACCGCTTCCGCCGCCGAAGAGACGCGCGGCATCTCGCCCGCCCCGCGCCAGTCCTTGAGCCGTTCGCGGGGAAGGAGCGCGATGGGGGCGGCCCGGGTGGGTCGCAGCGGGGTCCGTTCCCCGGTCTCCGGCGGCCGAAGGCGCCCCCAGGCCACCGCCCCCGAAAGGCAGTGAGCATCCAGCCAGTCCCGCCGGTAGCCGGTCACCCGCAGCGGCAGGATGTCCCGCTCCCACGCCGCTGCCGGGGCCTCCATCCCCTGGAGCTGTTCGAGAACTTCCCGGACCCCACCCGGCCCGAAGACCCGCGATTCGGGGGCGGCGTGCTGCCAGCGGGTCAGGAAGGCCATGAACCGCGCGGTGCTGACCGGCGCGGAGTCCTTCCGAAGGTGCGCGAGGGTGAGGCGGTGGATCCGGGCGAGAACCCGGCGGTGGCACCACTCCTCGTCGCCGCCTTCCCGAAAGGTTCCCCGAAGGATGAGTCCTTCGGCTTCGAGGATGGCGAGTCCGGCCCTGACCGAGGCCTCCGGGAGCGCGAGTGAATCGGCGAGGCGGTCGGCCCGGACCGGTCCCGAATTGTCGAGAACACCCCGCAGTAGGGCGGCGACGACTCCGGCCCGGCTTTCGGGAAGCGGTTCCGCGGGAAGTTCCGCAAGCGTGCTTTCGAGAGAGCCCTCCGGCCAGAGCGACCGGGCGAGCGCCGCCCGTTCGGCGGGAACCCAAAAACGCCGCCCGGAGATTTCGAGAACGGCAGCCCGGTGGCTCGCGGCCAGCTCCTCCATCCACACCCGCCATTCCTCCCGTTCCGGCAGCGCCCCCGCAGTCAAAAGCGCGTCGTGGAGTTCCTCCGGGTCCCGGACCAGTGGTGCGGCTTCTTCCGCTGCCTGCCGGATGGCCTCCTCCGAGAGGCGGGCCTCCCGGTCGAGTTCGGGAGGGAGCGACCGACTCATGCGCACCGCCCGCGCCCGCCGCTCCTCGAGCGGAGCGGGGTCGAGGAAGGCGAAGGGGCTCGAGTTCAGAATCTCGGCGGAGAAGGGCGAGGCTTCCGGGTTGTCCCGGGCGACCGTCCGGATCCGGCCGCTCCGGATGCCTTCGAGAACCTCGACCAGCCCGTCGAGATCCATCAGCTCTTCGAGACCGTTCCGGATCGTCTCGTCCACCAGCGGGTGCTCCGGAATCCGGACTTCGCCGGCGAGGTTTTCAGCGCAGGCGGCCTGATCGGGGAACACCGCGGCGAGCAGGTCGTCCGCGAGCATCCGCTGGATCGCCGGGGGAACCCGGCGGCCGTTTCGCATCCGCATCAGCAGCAGCGACCGGGTGGCGTTGTGGCGGAAGCGCGCGTCGAAGAGCGGATACCCGAGCATCGCCTGGGTGAGGACCTCCTTCACGTTTTCCGGGTTCAGGAACCGGAAGACCGATTCGAGCGGAAACGAATGGAGGTCGGTGAGCGAGATGTTCACTCCGTCGTCGGTGGCAGCGGCCTGAAGCTCCAGGTTGAAGCTGCGGCAGAACCGCTTGCGGAGTGCGAGGCCCCAGGCGCGATTGACCCGGATGCCGAAAGGGGCGTGGAGGACGAGCTGCATGCCGCCGGACTCGTCGAAGAAGCGCTCCGCCACCACGGTGGATGCGGCCGGCATGGCTCCGAGCGAGGCGCGCCCGGCCTTCAGGTAGCGGATCAACTGGTCGGTCCCCGATTCGTCGAGGCCGGCTTCGCCGAGCAGCGTCTCCGCCGTCTTCCGGTCTGCCTCGTCGAGTCGTTCGCGGAGATCCGAGACCGCGGCGGAGAGTTCCCGGGTACGGCCCGGAGCTTCACCGCGCCAGAAGGGGATGGTGGGGAGCGCGCCGGCCGCGTCCTCCACCCGGAGATCGCCGCCGCTGATGCGGCGAACCCGCCACGCCGCTGTTCCGAGCTGGAAGACCATGCCCCGGGAGCTCTCGATGGCGAAATCCTCGTCCACGCTGCCGACCACCCGGTCGTCGGGTTCCGCCACCACCCGGTATTCGGCGGTCTCCGGGATCGCCCCACCGCCCTGGATGGCGGCGAGCCGTGCTCCCCGCCGGGCGCGGACCATCCCGTGAACCCGGTCCAGATGAAGGAGTGCGCCCCGGCGTCCCCGGGCGGTTGCGACACCGTCACCCAGCATCTGCAGCAGGTCGTCGAAGGTGGAGCGCTCGAGGTTCCGGTAGGGATAGACCTCCCGGACGAGCGAGAAGAGATCGTCCCGCTTTTCCGGTTCGGCGCTTGCACCGAGCTCGGCGACGAGCTGTTGCGCAAGGATGTCGAGCGGTGCCTCCGGGATGCGGATTCGGTCCAGCTCGCCTGCCCGGATGGCGCGAACCGTGGCGGCGCACTGGACGAGTTCATCCCGGGTGAACGGGAAGAACCAGCCTTCGGAGACCGCGCCCACACCGTGGCCCGACCGTCCGACCCGCTGCAGGGCGGTTGCGATCGAGCGCGGCGCACCCACTTGACACACCAGATCCACCGACCCGATGTCGATGCCGAGTTCGAGCGAGGCGGTGGCCACCATCGCCCGGAGATCGCCCTCGCGCAAACGCCGTTCGGCTTCGAGGCGGAGCTTCCGGGAGAGGCTGCCGTGGTGGGCGAGGACCACGCCGGGGCCGAGCCGCGCTTCGAGATCGTGCGTCAGACGTTCCGCCATCCGTCGGGTGTTCACGAAGACGAGCGTCGTCCGCCGCTGCTCGATCATTCCGGCGATCCGGTCCCGGATGTCCTCCATCACCTCGTGGGTGGCGACCGCTCCGAGTTCGAGGCCGGGGACCGCGACCCGGAGCCGCATCTCCCGCCGGTGTCCGATGGGGATGATTTCGGGGTCGCGGGCGCTCAGGAACCGGGCCGCCGTCCGGAGCGGCCGGATGGTGGCTGAGAGGCCGATCCGCTGCACGGTGCCCCGTGCCACCCGCTCGAGACGCCTGAGGGAGAAGGCGAGATGGGTGCCCCGTTTGTCTCCGGCGAGCGCATGGATCTCGTCCACGATGACAGAGCGGACGGTGGCGAGCATGGCCCGCCCGCGCTCTGAGGTGAGGAGCAGGTAGAGAGACTCCGGAGTGGTGACGAGCAGGTGAGGAGGCTTGCGGATCATCCGCGCCCGCTCGGATGCAGGCGTGTCCCCGGTGCGGAGCGCGGCGCGGATACCGGGGATCCCGCGCTCTTCGATCCCGGCGAGTGGAATCTCCAGATTTTCCCGGATGTCGGCGCTCAGTGCCTTCAGCGGGGAGACATAGACCACCCGCGTCTCGTCCGGCAGCGCTCCGCTCCTCGCTTCGACCGCGAGCCCGTCGATCGCCGCGAGGAACGCGGCGAGCGTCTTGCCGGAGCCGGTGGGGGCCGTGACCAGCACGTCCTGTCCTTCCCGGATGACTGGCCAGGCGCGCCGTTGCGGTTCGGTGGGCGCGTCGAACCGGGAGGCGAACCAGTCGGCGACGGCGGGGTCGAAGCGGTCGAGTTCGGTCAAGAAGTCACGCGCGGGGAGTTGCGTATAGTTCGGGGCGGATGGTACGGGAAGAGATCACTCGGGCCGATCTTCTGGCGCTCGACCGGGAGGATCCCCTGCGGGGCTTTCGCGGTCGGTTCGTGCTTCCTTCCGGGATCTACCTCGACGGCAATTCGCTCGGCCCGCTGCCGAAGACGCTTCCGGATCGTCTGGCCGGGTTCCTCGAGGGGGAATGGGGCAAGGATCTGATCGCCTCGTGGAACCGCCACGACTGGATCGGCTACCCGGAGCGCCTCGGGGCCCGGATCGCTCCGCTGCTGGGTGCACGGGCGGAGGAGGTGATCGTCGCCGACTCGGTCTCGGTCAACCTCTTCAAGCTGCTCGGGGCGCTCGTCCACAACCGGCCGGGAGCCCTGCTCGCCGACCGCTCCCATTTCCCGACCGATCTCTACATGGCGGAGGGGCTTTCCCGACTCCTCGGCGACCGGCGGCTGTGGCTCGTCGAGCCCGATGAGTTCGAGGAGGCGCTCGGCGCTCCCGATGTCGGAGTCGCGACTCTGAGCCACGTGGATTTCCGGAGCGGGCGGGTGCGGGACATGCGGGCGCTGACCGAGGCAGGCCGGCGGAGCGGGGTTCCGGTGGTCTGGGATTTGAGCCACAGCGCCGGGGCGCTCCATCTCGATCTCCGCCGCGACCGGATCGAATACGCGGTCGGCTGTGGCTACAAGTACCTGAACGGTGGCCCCGGAGCGCCCGCCTTCCTGTTCGTGGCCGAAGAGCGTCAGTCGGAGGAACTCGTCTCCCCGCTCTCCGGATGGATGGGGCACGCCCGCCCCTTCGATTTTTCGACCGGTTACGAGCCGGCACCGGGGATGCGGCGCTTTCTCGCCGGAACTCCGGGCGTGCTCGGCTGCGTGGCGCTCGAGGAGGGGCTTCGGACCTTCGAGGGCGTGGACCTCGCCCAACTGCAGCAAAAGAGCGCGGCGCTCGGCGACCTTTTCCTCCGGCTCGCCCGCGAGCGGCTCGCCCGGTTCGGCGTGCTCCCGGCAAGCCCGGAGCGAGCTGCGGATCGGGGGAGCCACGTCTCGCTTCGGCATCCGGAGGCGTTCTCGCTGATGCAGGCCCTGATCGCCCGGGGAGTGGTGGGCGACTTCCGCCAGCCGGATCTGCTTCGGTTCGGATTCGCGCCGCTCTTCCTGCGCCACGTGGACATCGCAGATGCAGTGGACGAACTCGTCGCCGTCTTCGAGAGCGACGGGTTCCGCGACGAGCGCTTCCGGGAGCGGGGCCGGGTTACCTGAGATTCAGGAGGCGAGGAAGCCGTACCGCCAGTCGTGGGGCGGCAGGAAGTTCTCCTTGATGGTGCGCATGCTCGTCCAGCGCAGCAGGTTGGAAGCCGCGCCGCTCTTGTCGTTGGTCCCCGATGCCCGGCCGCCGCCGAACGGCTGCTGGCCGATCACCGCTCCGGTGGGCTTGTCGTTGATGTAGAAGTTCCCGGCAGCGTGGCGCAGGACTCGGGCGGCATCGCCGATCGCGACCCGGTCGTGCGCGAAAATTGCGCCGGTGAGCCCGTATTCCGAGGTGTCGCGGCAGAGCCCGAGGATCTCGTTGTACTGGTTATCCGGGTAGAAATACAGGGTCAGGACCGGCCCGAAGATCTCTTCGGTCATCAACTTGCTGGTCGGGTCTTCCGTCACGATCGCGGTCGGCTCCACGAACCAGCCCACCGACCGGTCGGCGTTGCCACCGGCGACGACCTCGTGCTGCGGATCGTTCTTCGCGAAATCCAGATACCCCGAAACCTTGTTGAAGGAGCGTTCATCGATCACCGCGCCCATGAAGTTCGAGAAATCGGTCGGATCCCCCATGGTGACCTGGCCGATCTCCGACCGAAGGCCATCGAGGAGCGTCTCGCGCATGCTCGCCGGGATATACGCCCGCGATGCTGCCGAGCACTTCTGGCCCTGGTATTCGTAGGCACCGCGGATCAATCCGGCGACCAGCGAGCCGAGATCGGCACTCGGGTGCGCCACCACGAAATTCTTGCCGCCGGTCTCGCCGACGATCCGCGGGTAGGCGCGGTAGCGGGTGATGTTGCTGCCCACCGTTTGCCAGATCTTCTGGAAGGTGGCGGTGGAGCCGGTGAAGTGGACTCCGCCGAGCGTCTCCTGGGCGAGGGCGGCTTCGCCGATCGGGGGGCCATTACCGGGGAGCATGTTGATGACCCCTTCCGGCAGGCCCGCTTCCCGGTACAGCTCCATGAGATGCCAGGCGGAAAGCATCTGGGTCTCCGCCGGCTTCCAGAGGATGGTGTTCCCCATGATCGCCGGGGCGGTCGCCAGATTGCCGCCGAGCGCGGTGAAGTTGAAGGGGCTCACTGCGAAGACGAACCCTTCGAGCGCCCGGTATTCGATGCTGTTCCAGATGGAGGGGTCGTCGTTGATGGTGGGCTGCTCGCGACTGAGCGTGTCGAGGAAGTAGGCGTTGAAGCGGAGCATGTCCGCGAACTCGCAGGCGGCTTCGATTTCGGCCTGGTGGCAGGTCTTCGACTGGCCCAGCATGGTGGCGGCGTTCATCCGCTGCCGGTAGGGCCCGACGAGCAGGTTCGCCATCCGCTGATAGACCCGGATCCGGCTGC
Organism: Vicinamibacteria bacterium; assembly: GCA_965215615.1. Classification (GTDB taxonomy): domain Bacteria; phylum Acidobacteriota; class Vicinamibacteria; order Marinacidobacterales; family Marinacidobacteraceae; genus CBDATA01. The sequence continues at coordinate 1,004,718 of OZ244068.1, forward strand.
CCGCCGGAAGTTCGGACCAGGATTGCCAAGCGTGCGCCGCCGACTCGACTGCGGCGAGCACTTCGGATTCTCCCGCCTCGTGGTAGCGGGCCAGCACCTTCTGGTGGTCGTGGGGGCATCGGACTTCGCCGATGCGGCCGGTGCGGACTTCCTTCCCGCCGATGATGACCGGGATTTCGACCACCTGATCGGACTGGCGAGCCAGTTCGGCCTCGAGCGCCTGGCGCTCGGGGCTTCCCGGCAGGTACTCGCGAACCGGCTCGTTTTTCGGTTGGGGGACGGACTCGATGCCCTGGACCATGTTGCTACCCTCTTTCGCCGAAAGCGGCGGGCGTGGATTCTATGCATAACGAAAGGCCGGTCACGGCGGATCAGATCCGCCGGGCGGCGGATCGCATCGCCCCCTGGGTCCATCGGACTCCGCTCGAGACCGCCGCTTCCCTTCGCGCTCCGGGCGGATCGCGGGTGCGCTGGAAGCTGGAGTGCTTCCAGGCCACCGGGTCGTTCAAGGCGCGGGGCGCGCTCAACCGGCTGCTGGCACTCCGTGAAGAGAGGGGAGAGCGGTCGCTCCGGGAGGGAGTTCTGACGGCTTCCTCGGGGAACCACGGCCGGGCCACCGCCTGGGCACTTTCGCTGCTCGGCGGGCGCGGCATCGTCTATCTCCCCGAAACGGTCGCCGAGGCCAAGCGGGAAGCGCTCTCGGAACGATACGGGGATGTCGTGGAGATACGGCTCGTCGGGCAGGATGCGGTGGAGGCGGAAGTGGCGGCGCGGGCCGAAGCCAAGCGAAGCGGCCGTCCGTATCTTTCTCCCTACAACGATCCGGAAGTGGTCGCCGGGCAGGGGACCATCGCTATCGAGATCGAAGAGGCCGCGGGTTCCGGGGACATCGGCCAGGTGGTGGTTCCGGTCGGAGGTGGCGGATTGATCGGTGGCATCGCGGCCTATCTGCGCGAAGCCCGGCCGGAAGTCCGCATCGTCGGGTGCCAGCCGCGGGCTTCTTCGGTGATGGCGATGTCGGTTCGCGCCGGCCGGCTGCTCGAATCGGGAACCGAGGTTCCGTTCCTGCCGACGCTCGCCGACGGAGTGGCGGGTGGGGTCGAATCCGGTGCGATCACCTTCGATCTCTGTCGGATGGTGGACCAGTGGGTGCTGCTCGAAGAGGAGGAGATCCGGGCGGCGATGCGTCTTGTTTTCGCCCGGCGCTTTGCGATCGTCGAAGGCTCGGGTGCGCTGCCGGTCGCGGCACTCCCCGCTCTCGAACCGGCTCCGGGAGATGCGGTGCTCGTGCTCAGCGGGGCCGGGATTTCGGCGGAGGGCCTCCGGGCGCTGCTCTGAGCGCGTAAGATGGGGCTGTGGACATTCGGGAGGAAATTCGCGAACTCGCGGGTGAGTACAGGGTGGCGCTCCGAGAGAGGTTGGATGAGCGGTTGGCGGAGATGGAGGCCGACGATGTGAGCCATCGGATGATCTATCGGGTTCTGGGAGTCTCTGTGGAAGAAGGGCGTCAAATCGACATCTACCAGAATCAGGGAAGGTTCCTCTATCGTCATGCCGGTGGCTTTCTCGAAGATGCGGCAAGGAAGTGCTTCTTGCGTCGCTATCCGGACGCGGAATCAAAGAAGATTCCGAATCCGTCAGGCGGGAGGCCTCGCTTCTTCGAGATCGACCTGCTCATCGGAAAGAGCGATGCCGTCGAAATCAAGTGGCGTGATGCCACGACTGATGGTGATCATGTCAACAAGGAATTGGCGCGCTTGCGATGCATCCATGAAGCAGGATACAAACCCATTCGGGCCATGTTCTTCCGTCCGAACAGAAGGCAGGCTCAGAAGATTCAGCAACGACTGGAAGTGGCCTACCAGAAAGGAGGTGGCGAGTACTACGGAGGCAGCGAGGCGTGGTCTTTCGTGCGCCATCGAACGGGAATCGACCTGAAGCAGATACTGGAGGAGATAGCGGAAAATGCAGCGAATGGATGATAACGCCATGGAAGTCCACGTTGGCGACTGCCTCGACATCATGGCGAAAATGGAGCCCGCGTCGGTGGATCTGGCATACCTCGATCCTCCATTTTTCACGCGAAAGCCGAAGTGCTCGACGACTCGAGATGGGAATGAGATATTTTCGTTCGATGATGCGTGGAAAGACAGGGACGCTTATGGGAATTTTTTGGCACCTCGGATAGATTTCGTTCGAATGCTTCTGAAGGAGACGGGTAGCATCTTCGTTCATTGTGACCGTAACGCTTCTCACCTGATCCGACTTGTCCTCGATCACGTATTCGGTTCTTCATGTTTCCGCTCGGAGATCATCTGGCATTTCAGGCGTTGGTCGAACAACAAGCCAGGCCTGTTACCCGGACACCAGACGATTCTTTTCTACTCGAAGTCGGACCGGTTCAAGTTCCGGACCATACATGGCGAATACTCGCCGGCAACCAACGTGGATCAGATTCTGCAGAAGCGAACGCGAGATGAAAGGAACAAGGCCGTCTATGCCCGGGACCAAAATGGCGATGTGATTCATGGCGGGGCAAAAAAGGGTGTCCCGCTATCCGATGTATGGGACATCCCGTTCCTGAATCCGAAAGCGCGGGAAAGAGTTGGTTACCCGACACAAAAGCCTGTCACGTTATTGCGCCGAATCGTTGAAATCGGAACCGATGCAGGCGACCTTGTTCTCGATCCTTTCTGCGGGAGCGGGACGACTCTCGTGGCGGCGATGCTCACGGGACGTCGCGCGGTGGGGATTGATATTTCCCCCGAAGCAATTCGACTGACGAAGGACCGACTGGATCACCCGATCGTGTCGGCATCGAGATTGATGCGGAACGGGCGTGAATCGTATCGACGACACGGAGTCGACGTGGCGGGACATCTCTTCGGAATTGGATACACCCCGATTCAGAGGAATAGCGGCCTGGATGCAGTCTTGAGCGACGAGGCGAACAATCGCGTCGTGTTCGTGAGGGTGCAGCGAGCGGGTGAATCCGTCCGTCAGGCTGCTGCGAAACTGAAACGCGCTGCGCGAGCGAAGGGTGATTGCGAACTTGTGCTCGTTGTCACGCATCCAGATCTCATGGGGGGCGAACTTCCGGAAGATGTCGAAGCGATCCCTTCGACGGCGTTCGGGCTTGCCCGATATTTGAACGGGGGCGGGCCGCAAATCGGACAGCCGCACAACAGCCGCGCAAGAGAGGGGTTGGCGCGGCGCGACTCCGCGTAGCGGTTACTCGGCCGCAGGGGGCGATTTCGGTGGCGGGGCGTGCGGGGTGTTGGTCGTGATCAGCAGGGTCGAGAGCAGCATCCCGGCGATCCCGATCCAGAGCAGCGGCCCCCCGCGAAGCCGTCCGCCGGAAAGAAGCAGCGTCGAGACCGCGGTCACCGTGACCGCGCCGCCGAAGACCAGCGGCATCACGGCATGAGGGATGCGGGCACCGCCCGAGAACATCGAGAGGGTGAGCCCGAAAGCGCCGGCGGCCCCGAGCAGGCCGGCGAGAAATCCCCATGCGAGGCTGCTCCCGGCGAGCGGGGTGGCCGAAAAGCTGTCTCCCCGCCACCACATGCCGATCAGCGCGCCGAGGATGGCGACCACCAGATAGGCGATCCCGATGCCCAGATACGGCTTGAAGGGGCTCGAAGTGGCATCCGCGAGGCGCGCCTGTCCGAGCGTCGGGCCGTAGAGCCCCCAGGCGAGGGCGGTGACGAGAGCGAAGAGGAAGGGAAGAGCGCTGCGCATGGGAATCTCCGGGGGGGCTCAGGAACCGTCAGGACGGCGTGGCGGAGCCAGACGGACCGCCCATAAGCCGCTGTGGAAGTCCGAGAAGAAGATCACCCCCTTGTGGGGCTGGGGCCCCCAGACGAAGGGAGCGTTCGAGACGAATCCGTCCGGGTCGTCGGAATAGAACTTCGCGACTTCGCGCCCCTGCCGGAAGAGATCCCCCACCAGTTCCCCGGAGACATCCACCACCCGCAGGCCGCCGTTGAAGTAGGCGACGTACATCAAATCCCTTTCGGTGTCGATCCACAGGTTGTGCGGGCCGGCCTCCGGAACCCGGTACCGGGCGATCTCGACCGGGTTCTCCGGGTCGTCGAACTCGTTGATGTGGATCCATCCCATGGCCCGCGAGGGCATCCGCTCTTCCCAGGCGATGATGGGGCCGGGGATTCGGGGGTTGACCGGATGGGATTCGTCTCCGGTGACCACATAGAAGCGATCCGCCGAGTGGCTGCGGAAGGGCCACACCGCGTGATTCCAGCCGGTGAGCTGATGCAGCCGGCCCATTTCCACTGGATTGCGCGGCGAGCCACCCACTCTTCCGCCGCCGACATCCACCACCACCAGCCCGTCGGTGTTGCCGGCCTGGAAGGCGATCCCGTCCTCGATCCAGATATCGTGGACACTCCGGCCCGGGCGGGGATCCTCGAACCGCGCCACCCGGAAGGGGTTCTTCGGATCCTCGGCGTTCACCACGTCCCAGCGCCGGCCGTTGTTGATCGCGTAGATGTGGCCTTCGTGAAAGAAGACGTTGTGGACCCCGCCGGTGAGTTCATCGTCGAACCGGGAGAGAATCGTCGGGTTCCGCGGGTCCGAGACATCGAGGATCACGAAGCCGTTACGACGGTTGGAGGCCCCTTCGCGGGTGATGACCGCGACCCGGCCATCCTCCGAGACCTTGACATCGTTGACGGTGCGGGCATCCACCTGGATCTCGGCGATCCGCTCCATCCTGGCCGGGTCGGTGACATCGAAGAAGAACGCCTTGCCGTCGGCGTTCCAGGTCCCGAGGATCGCGTAGTCACGGCCATCCTCGCCTTCCCAGATCCAAAGATCGGAAGTGGCCCGGTCGCGGACCGGCGCATGTCCGACGAACTCGAGCGTCTTCCCCACGTTTCTCGGAACGACCCGGATCGGGATCTCCGCCCGGGCATCTCCGGAGCTCGCCGAGACGAGGTAGAGGCCCGGCTGTTCGGCCACGAACCGGCCGTCCGGAAGAACCTGCGCCGGAGCGCCGGCACCCACCGTGTCGTAGCGACTCGGATCGGGGTGGGATTCGAGCGCGAAGCGGATCGGCGCATCGGCGACCGGAGCGCCCTCCGCATCGGCTGCGGTGGCGGCGATCCGCACGACATCCCCGGTGCGAAGCGCACCGGGGAGCGCCTCTCCCGCGAAGGAGGCATCGAGTCGCACCGTCGTCGCCGGGTTGGGGAGGATCTCGATCTCGGCCTCGGCGAGCAGATCCCCCTCGCGGGCGGTGAGCCGGATGGTCCCCGGCGCGAGCGCCCGCAGCACCCCTGCCGCATCGGCCCGGTAGGTCGGAGGGCGCGGCCGGTCGTAGAAGGGATGGGCGTGGAAGGCACCGGCGAAGAGCGGGCCGAAGGCGGCCACCGTCGCCACCTCTTCCGGGCTCGCGGTCAGTTCCGGGCGGATGTCGCGGGGTTCGGCCCCGGTGTCCTCGGCGAGCAGGCGAACCCGGACGCTCGCACCGACCAGAACCCGCTCGGGAAGATCCACGAAGCGGATCGCGGCGAGCTCGGAGGGAAGCACCCGGACCGGAATCTCCACCCGGATTCCCGGGTCGTCCGGTTCAGTGAAGCCGGGGGTGGTTCCGGCATCCGGTGAAAGCGCGACCAGCGTGTGCTCCCCGGCGCGATGGGCGGTCACCACCCCGGTGTGGGAGACGCTGACATCGGCGGGAGCGCGTGAGAAGAACAGGATCCGGGCACCCGGTTCCGCCATCCCGTCCGCGCCGGTGAGGGTGGCGGTCAGGCTCGCGGTATCGCCGACCCGGAGCTCCAGCGTTTCGGGAGTGACCTCGAGCGTCCGCTCCTGGGGAAGAAGCCCGAGCAGCAGCGCGGCGAGGATCACTCGGTGCTTCCCCGGGCGCTTTCGCCGGGCGCCTTCAGCCGAACCGCCCAGAGACCGCTGTTGAAGTCGGCGAGAAAGATCGTCCCCTTGTGCGGCTGGGGCCCCCAGGTGAACGCTGCGTTCGCGAGGAAGCCCTCGTTGTCTTCCGGGAAGAAGCGGGCGATCTGCCGCCCCTGCCGGTAGAGATCGCCCATCAAATCTCCGGAGACATCCACCACCCGAAGGCCCGCATCGTAGTAGCCGACGTACATGATCTCTTCTTCCCAATCGATCCACAGGTTGTGGGGCCCCGAATCGGCGAGTTCGAATCGCGCCACCTCTTCCGGATTCTGCGGGTCGGTGAAATCCACGAAATGGAGCCATCCCCTGGCCCGCGAGGGAATCTGCTCCTGCCAGAGGATCCCCCCGGCATCCGGCCGGCGGGGGTTCAGATAGAACGCCTCGTCGCCGCCGACCACGTAGAGCTTCCCGGTGGAGGGGCTGCGGAACGGCCACACCGCGTGGCTCCAGCCGGTGATCTGAGGAAACCGGCCCATCTCCACCGGGGTATTCGGGCTGCCGCCCATCCCGCCTCCGCCGACATCCACCATGATGAGGCCGTCGGTCCGCCCCGCCTGGTAGGCGATCCCGTCCCGCACCCAGACATCGTGCACGGAGCGGCCGGGACTCGTGGTTTCGTACCGGGAGACGCGGAAGGGGTTTCGCGGATCCTCGACGTTGATCACGTCCCAGCGCCGGCCGTTGTTCACCGCATAGACGTGGTTTTCATCGAGAAAGACATTGTGCACGCCGCCGGTGAGTCCCTCGTCGAAGTTCGCGAGGATCTCCACCTCGCGGGGGTTGGAACAGTCGAGCAGGACCACGCCGTTCCTCCGGTTGGATGCGCCTTCACGGCTGATCGCGCAAAGCGTCCCGTCTTCCGAGACCTTCACGTCGTTCACGGTGCGGGCATCCACCTGGACGGTGTCGATCAACTCCATGTTGCGGGGGTCGGTGACATCGTAGAAATAGGCGTGCCCCTCGGCGTTCCAGGTTCCGTGGACGGCGTAGTCGCGGCCGTCCACTCCCTCCCAGACCCAGAGATCACCCGTCACCCGGTCGGACACCCGGGCGTGTCCGAGGAACTCGATCTCCCGCTCCACGTTCCGGGGAACCGCCCGCACCGTCTGCCGGGCGAGCCGGTCTCCGCTCATCGCGATCACCGTATAGACCCCCGGCTGCTCGGCGACGAAACGCCCCCGCTGGTCCACCTGTGCCGGCGCTCCGGCTCCGAGCGATTCCGGCCGGAACGGATCCGGCCGCGATTCGAGCGCGTAGCGGACCGGGATACCGGCGAGTACCGATCCGTCTTCCCGGTAGGCGGTCGCCGGAAATTCCAGCACGTCCCCGGTCCGGACTTCGATCCGTTTCGGTGCCATGAGTTCGAGCCGGGCCACCGGATCGGGCCCGACCCGGACCTCCCGCGTCACGCTCAGCCCGGAATGTTCGGCGGTGATCCGCACCACGCCTTCGCCGGTGAAGGTCACCATGCCGAAGGCATCCACGCTCGCGATCGCCGGATCGCTGACCGAAAGGATCGCGCTGAGTCCTTCGCGGACTTCCGAGGCCTGATCCCGTCCCTTGATCGCGAAAGGAATGCTCGCCCCCCGGTGCGTCCGTTCGGTTCCTTCGGAGAAGAAGAGCTCGACGAGTTCGGGGTCCGGGACGGTCACAGTGATGGAAGCCCGAACGCCCGGATCCCGGTTGCTGTAGTAGTCCCAGTTTCCGTCGAAGGCCTGATCCGGGAGCAACGCGGTGACCCGGTGCTCGCCCGGACGGTTGGCGGTCACGAGGCCACCCGGAGTCACGGTCAGCGCGAGCCGGTTGCCGGAGAAGAACACGATCCGGGCGCTCTCGATCCGGTTGCCGGCCGCATCCCGCGCGATCACCGTCAATTGGCTCGACTCGCCGACCGCGAGCGTCAGCGCGGCGGGCTCGATCGAGACCGACGGGTGGTCGGGTGTTTCCTGCGCGGCGGCGGTGGCCGAGAGCGCAGCGAGGAGGGGAAGGAGGCGGCGGGAGAAAGTCATCGAGCCAAATTACCAGCCCCGGTACCATTCCCCGCACCGTTCCCGTGACCTTCGAAGCTCTCTGGCCGCTTTTTCTGTTGCCGCTGCTCGCGGTCGTGGCGCTGGTCGCCCGTTCTTCGGACCTCCGCTGGCCGAAGTCGCGCGCCCGGGCTTCGCTCGCGCTCCGCCTCGCGGCTGTCGGGTTCCTGGTCTTCGCGCTCTGCCAGCCGGTTCTGAGCGCAAGGTCGCGGGATGTGGCGGTCGCCTTCGTGGTGGATGTGTCGCGGAGCGTTTCGGCGCGCTCCATCCAGGATGCGGTCGGGTGGTCGGAGCAGGTGGCGAACCGTCTCGGGCCGGGCGATGCCCACTTCGTCGCTTTCGCCGACCAGCCGGTCGCGGTGCCTTCCGCCGATGACCTGCTCGGCGTTCTGGTGGCGGACGGTGGCGGCGGAGCGAACGAAGTCCCGGAAGGATCGCTCGACCAGAGCCGGACCCATATCGAGGCGGCGCTTCGCTACGCGGCGGCGCGGCTGCCTCCCGATCGGCTCAAGCGGATCGTGCTCTTTTCGGATGGCCGGGAGACCGACGGCGACAGCACCCGGGCGCTCGATGCCCTGAAGGCGGGCGGTGTCCGCATCTTCCCGGCACCCGCCGCGGCGCGATCGGACGGGGGCGGCCTGGTGGACCGGATCCGGGTTCCGCCAGGGGCGCGCGCCGGAGAGATGGCAGGTATCGAGGTGGATGTCTTTTCGGCCGAAGGCGGCCCGGCGGAAATCCGGCTGATCGGGGATGGCGAGACGCTGGCCTCCGCCTTCGTGGATCTGCCTCCCGGATCGAGCACGGTCCCGATGCCAGCCCGTCTCGAAGCGCCGGGGATGGTCTCGCTCGAAGCCGAAATCGAAGTGGACGGCGACCGGTTGGATCTCAACGACCGTCGTGCGGTGGAGGTGAGCGTGGCTCCGCCCGCCCGGGTGCTCTACGTGGAGGGCCAGCCGGACAGCGCCCACTACCTGCGGGATGCCCTCGATTCGGACGGAGTGGAGGTGCAACTGGCCCCGCCGGCGGCGCTCGGGCTTCTCGATCTGACCGGGTTCGACTCGGTAGTGCTGAGTGACATCCCTCCGGAGCGACTGCCCGAGCCGGTGATGGAGCGGGTGGCGAGCTATGTTCGCGACGGCGGGGGTGGGCTCGTGTTCGCGGCCGGAGAGTCGAGCTATGGAGAAGACGGGTATTCGGAGTCGGTGATCGAGCGCGCCCTGCCGGTGGACTTCCGCATCGAGGAGAAGTGGAAGGATCTGTCGCTCATCATCGTGCTGGACAAGTCCTACAGCATGTATGGGCGCAAGATCGCGCTCGCCAAGGAAGCCACCAAGGCTGCCCTCGACCTGCTCGAGGACAACCACCGCTTCGGGGTGGTCACCTTCGACTGGAATCCCTACACCACCATCCCGCTGCAACTGGTGAGCGACCGGGAGTGGATCAAGGAGGGGATCAGCCGCATCCAGGCGAGCGCCCAGACGAACATCTACCCCGCTCTCGAACGCGCCTACGAACAGCTCGCGGAGAGCCCTTCCAAGGTCAAGCACGTGATCCTGCTTTCCGACGGCAAGACCTACCCCGATGATTACGAGGAGCTCGTGAACCGGATGGAAGAGGATGAAATCACCATCTCCACGGTGGCGGTGGGCGAGGAGGCGGATCGTGAGTTGCTTTCCGACATCGCCGACTGGGGGGACGGGCGCAGCTACTTCATCCGCGACGCGGCCCGCGTCCAGCAGATCTTCGTGGAAGAGACCCAGATCGCCCTCGATTCCACCCTGATCGAGGAGCCGTTCCGCCCGGTGGTCCGCCAGGAGGCGCGGGTGCTCGACGGGCTCGATTTCGATTCCGCCCCGGAGCTCAAGGGCTTCGTGGCCACCATGCCCAAGGCGACCGCCGAAGTCCTGCTCGAAGGCCCGGACGAAGAGCCGCTGCTCGCCCGCTGGCAGTACGGGCTCGGTCACGCGACGATGTTCACTTCCGATTGCAAGAACCGGTGGGCGACGGATTGGGTCGAGTGGGATGGCTACGGGAAATTCTGGACGCAGGTGGTCCGGGGGGCCATGCGTCGGGGCGGGGGGCCGGACGTGGAGTTCGAAGTCACCCGTCGCGGGCCGTCAGCGGATGTCCGGCTGTCGCTCATCGCCGAGGACGGCTCGTTCCCGAAGGACGTGAACCCGGAGCTGGAGGTCCGCTACGGCGGCCTCGCCGGACGCGCCGTCATGCGTCAGGTGGGTCCGGGGCTCTTCGAAGCGGAGGCGCCGCTCGACCTCGCATCCGGCCAGACGGCTCGCTTCCGCATCCTTCCGGAGTCGCTCCCGGAGGAGATGGCGGGACGGATGGACCTCGAGCGGGCCATCCACATCAGCTACCCGGATGAATACCGGTTCCTCCCGACGGATGACGGGCACCTCGAAGCGCTCGCGCTCGCGACCGGAGGGCAGGTGGCACCGACCGCCGAAGAGGTGCTGGCCGCCCACGGTGACCGGGTGACCGATTCCCGGGCGCTTTGGCCGCTGCTTGCGCTCCTGGGACTGTTTGCCTACCTGCTGGATATCTCGGTGCGGCGCACTCCGTGGGTCTGGACCCGCCTCCGGCGGCGGCTGGACCGGCGGGTGCAGCCGGGCCCGGCCTGATCCGATCCCGATGCCGGCCCACTGACCGGGTGGAGTGTTTCGGATACCATTGGCGGATGCGCATGGGCCGCGAGAAGGGTGTTCGCCGGAGCCTGTCCGGGTCGCTTGTCCGGGTTGCCTGCGTCCTCCTCTTGTCACTCGGGGTGGGGGGAGCGGCTGTGGCGGCCGAGGCTTTCTGCCATGGAGAGCACGCCCTGGATGAGCCATGCGCAGCTTGTCATTCGTCGCAGCGGTCCGCCACCGAACCGGCCGGCTCGCTGCCTGTCGGAGCCGCCGATGTTGCGGTGCCGTTCGACGAGTCACCTGGAGCGTTTCGGGCTCCGTCCGTTCTCGATCACAATCAACCGGCTCGCGCTCCTCCCGCCTGACTCCAACGGGAAACCGCACACGCCCGCCGGGAATCGGCGGGCGGGATGTCCAGTCTCTCGCGGAGCGCGTGGCCCGACTCGAAGGCGCGATTCCGTTCCTCTCCCGCAGCATGATCAGATAACGATCACGATGCCGGCCCGCTGACCGGCGAGCCGGCAATCAGAGAAGAAGGACGGGTTCGTTTTGCCGTCCCGTACATGGACGATGTACAGGTCGGTCGCGCGAACACGATCCCCGTAGAAAAGATATGCATCATCCGGATCGCATGGATTCGAGGTCCAGACGAGGCCCTCGATGTGTGGAAATTGGTCGTGAATCGCTTTTGCCCAGGTGGCGGTGTTCAGGTAGCACCCGGGAGGAGAAGCGGTCAAGGCTTCACGGGGAACCCCCCATCTGGCGAGATCAGGAGCTCGTAACGAAGCGAGCGTGAGATCGCGCCTTGTACGGAGCAGGCCGTGGGTGCGGGTCATAAGCGCGGATACCGGGACGGTCTTCCTTGGACTTGTTGCCGGGATGCCGCGGAACAGCGTTTCAAACGCTACAGAATCGAAGGTGTTTCCTGCGTAGAGGGAAGGGACGCAGTTCCCGTTGGTGTCCAGGATCGGCGCAAATCGGGTGGGTCTCCCGAGACATGGATTGAAGACGTTGGACTTCCTGTTGCGATCGTGGATGCGGTGCAGATCGGTTCCCGAGGCGAGAACACGGGGACGAGGATCCGCCAGATCTCGCGGAGGGATCGGAATCGTCACGATCCGCGTCCCGGTCAACCCCCTGTCAACCCTCGACGGGGTTCGCGAAGTCGCGGGCCGCATCGAGGATTTTGTCCGTGTCGTCGAGACTTTTTTGTGGTTCGGCACCGCCCAGCCAGCCATTGCCAGAAGCGAACCACAGTGCAATCTGCCAAGGGGTTGCCGCCGACACCTCCGCGAGGATACGCTTGATGACCGGGTGTGGTTGTCCGTCCTCGAACTGGAAGGCAGGGAAGAGATCCCTTCCTCCATATCGGACAGCGAATATCCGACGCTCGCGCTTCCAACGCGACGCAGGCTCGCTCGGGTTCCTGGGGTTGAGACCCGACGCGATGCGAACTTCGGGGCCAGCAAGAACGGGCGTATCTCGCAGGTAGTCGGCACGCAGCGAGGCGTTATCCATCTCCAGCCGGGCGTGGATTTCTTCTCGGGGAAGATCGGAGAGGATGCTCTCGACCATGATCTCGATGTTGTGGTCGCTGAGATGGCGCCGGTGCATGGCGACCATTGGCTCGAGGCGGGTCAATACCCGGCGGACGAGGAGACCGAGTTCGGCGCTCGCCGTGCCTACCAGGGTCCAGTCTCCCGATATCCCCGGAGATGCGCTGATGATTTGCTCACGGGCCGCTTCAGGAAGCGACCGAAGGGCATCGGCAGGCAGGTTGAGACTTATCAGAGACGTTTCCTCACGGGTTTTGACGTTCGTTGTCACAGCGTGAGACTATCGCGAATATTAAAATTCGACAAAATCGTGGACTGGCTCGAAGGCACGATCCCGCTCCTCTCCCGCAGACAGGAAAGCTCCCCGTCGCCGGCCAGCGCCGCACAGGACGGGCGCGGGTGCCTCGCCCGGGTTCCACCACAGGCTGTTAGAGTCCTTCCCATGGATGCCTCGCTGATGGCGATCCTCGCTATCGGAGTGAGCCTCGCGGCTCTCGTCCTGGCGGGCCAGCGCTCCTTGCGCACCGAGTTCCGCGACCGGTTCGAGGAGCTGCGCGACGGGAACGCGGGGCTGCGCGACGAGATGACGGAACTCCGCACGGAACTGCGCGACGAGATGACGGAACTCCGCACGGAACTGCGCACCGAGATCGCGGAACTCCGCACGGAACTGCGCGCCGAGATGGCGAAGTTCCGCACCGAAGTTCGCGCCGAGATCGGGGAACTCCGCACCGAAGTTCGCGCCGAGATCGGGGAACTCCGCACCGAAGTTCGCGAAGGGTTCGCCGCCGCCAGCGTCGAGCGCCAGGAAATTCGTCGGGATGTCCAGTCTCTCGCGGAGCGCGTGGCCCGGCTCGAAGGCGCGATCCCGTTCCTCTCGCCCCGGAGGAAAAGCTCTCCGCCGCCGGTCAGCGCCGCATAGGGGAACGGCGCGCCTGTTTACGTCAGGAGCAGGCCGAGAGGGCGTCCTCGTAGTCGGGTTCTTCGGCGATTTCGGGAACGAGCTGCGAGTGGAGGATCGTTCCGTCCTCGCCCACCACGACCACCGCGCGGGCGTAGAGGCTGGTGAGCGGGCCATCCACGAGGGTGATCCCGTAGGCATCGCCGAAGCGAGTGTCGCGCATGGAGGAGGCACACTGGACGCCTTCGATTTCTTCGGCGGCGCAGAAGCGGCCCTGGGCGAAGGGGAGATCCCGCGAGACGCACAGGACGGCGGTGTTTTCGAGCTTCGCGGCGGCTTCGTTGAAGCGGCGCACCGAGGTCGCGCAGACCGGGGTGTCCACGCTCGGGAAGATGTTCAGGATGAGGCGGCGGCCCGCGAAGTCGGCGAGCGAAACATCGCCGAGATCGCCGCCGGTGAGGGTGAAGTCGGGTGCTGCTTCTCCGGCGCGGGGAAGCTGGCCGGAAAGGCCGCACGGGTTTCCCTTGAGGGTGACGGTGTGCATGAGGGGACTCCTTTGGATTGGTCTTTTTGACCGGGTTTTCTCGTGGTTGCCACCGGTGACGTGGAACCCGGCGGCCGTTAGGATACACACCCCTTGATACACGCCCCCGGCGGCCTCAGGAACGCCTGAAACATCGCATGCTGTCACGATTCGCGAGAGTGAGCGCTCTCGTCCTTTCGTCGGTGGCAGCCTGTAGCGGCGGGGTGGAGCCTCCCGCTGAGGCCCCGCTCGATCCGCCTTTCACGCACTGGAGCCGGATGGTTTCGCTCCTCGAATCGGGCGAGGTCGTCTTCGGGGTGTTTGCCGGAGAGCGGACCCCCGAGGCTGCCGCTGAAATGGCGGGACAGAACCTCGCGGACTTCGTCTTCTATTCTCTCGAGAGCGGGCCTTTCGACCTGGAGACGATGTCCGCGTATCAGGAGGTGCTCTCTCCGCCGGCTGCGAGGGGGACTGAAAACCCCCATCCGATCGCGCTCCGGATTCCGCCGATCCGGGACGGCCGCGAGGAGGCCGCCGGGCGGGCCGCCGCCGCGCTGGATGCCGGCGCGTATTCCATCGTCTTTCCCCACGTGGAGTCGGCGGACGAAGCGCGCCACGCGGTCGCTTCCATGCGACTTCAGAGCGCGGGGGGCCTGCGCCCGGAGCCTCTGGCCGAGGCATCCCGGGTCTTCGGAGCGAATCCGGAGGAGTACCGGAAGCGAGCCGGGGTCTGGCCTCTCGATCCGGAAGGGGAACTCGTCAGCATGGTGCTCATCGAGGATCAGGTCGGGGTGGAGCGCGCTCTGGAGATCGCGAGCGTTCCGGGAGTCTCGGTGGTGTTTCCGGGGCCCGGCGACCTGAGGCGCGCCTACGACGGGGACATGGAGGCGGTCGAGGGGGCCATCCGGACGGTGCTTTTGGCCTGCCAGGAGGCGGAGACACCTTGCGGGATCACCGCCGGACCGGATGACATCGCGACCCGGATCGAACAGGGGTTCCGGGTCTTCATCGTGACATCGCCCGAAGCGCTCGCGGTTGGCCACGCGGCGGCGGGGCGGTGAATCAGGGAGCGAACATGTCGAAGAAGGAAAAGACCGAACTACTGGAGCGGGATGCCCGGAGACTGATCCATCCGGTTCACAACAAGGAGGCCACCGCGGCCGGCCATGTCTGGGTACGCGGCGAAGGTGCCCGCCTGATCGACGCGGACGGCAGGAGTTATGTGGACGGACTCTCCGGCCTCTGGAACGTGTTCATCGGACACGGGCGGCCCGAACTCGCCGAGGCGGCGGCGAAGCAGATGGGGGAGCTCGGCTACTGCTCGGGCTACGCCGGCAGCAGCAACCGTCAGGCGATCGAACTGGCCGAGGTTCTCGCCGAGATCGCCTACCCCTCGATCAACCGTTTCTTCCTGACCAGCGGTGGTGGCGAATCCACCGATTCCAGCATCAAGACCGCCCGGTACTACTGGAAGATGCGCGGCCAGCCGGAGAAGACCAAGGTGATCTCCCGCATCTGGGGATACCACGGGGTGACGCTCGCCGCGATGAGCGCCACCGGGTTCCCGGTTTATTGGCCGATGTTCGAGCCGCGGGTTCCCGGTTTCCGGCACATCAGCTCTCCCTATCCCTACTTCTACCAGCCGTCCCAGGGGAAGACCCGCGGCCACTCCGCCGCCGACGAGCTGGAGGCGGCGATCCGCGAAGAAGGGCCGGAAACGGTGGCGATGTTCCTCGCGGAGCCGGTGCAGGGCGCGGGCGGGGTGATCGTTCCCACGAACGACTATTTCCCCCGGATTCGCGAAATCTGCGATCGCTACGATGTCCTGCTGGTTTCCGACGAGGTCATCACCGGGTTCGGCCGCACCGGGACCATGTTCGGGCTCGAACACTGGAATATCCAGCCCGACATGATCCAGTTCGCGAAGGGCGTCACCTCGGGCCACATCCCGCTCGGGGGTATTGGGGTGTCGGACCGGATCGCCAAGGTCATCGACGACGGGAATCCGGCCTGGATGCACGCCTATACCTACAGCGGGCATCCGGTGGCCTGCGCGGTTGCGCGGGAAAACATCCGGATCATCCAGGAGGAAGGGCTCGTCGCCATGGCTGCCTGGAAAGGGGAGCGCCTGATGAGCCTGTTGCGGGAGGCGGTGGGAGATCATCCGCACGTGGGAGAAGTCCGAGGCAAGGGGCTGATGGCCGCGGTCGAGATCGTGGCGGACCGCAGCTCCCGTGCTCTTTTCCCGACATCCGAGAAGGTCGGGCCCCGAATCCTCGCCGCGATAGACCGGCGCGGTGTCTTCAGTCGGGTGCGGGGCGATGTCTTCTGCTGCGCGCCCCCGGTCTGTTCCACCGACGAGGATCTGGAGCAGATCGCCGACGCGCTGGCCGGCGCGCTCGTCGAAGTCCTCGGCTGAAGCCGGACGGCGGCTTCCGCAGTCTGTCAGGGGCCTTCGCTCGTGGCCTCGAGCAGTCGGTAGAGTCGGGGAAGGGCCTGGCGATCCTTGAGCGATTCCGGATCGAACGCGGGTTCAGGTGTCACTGCGGCCGCGCTGGACGAGCCGTGCGAAGCGGGCGGCCCCGGCCAACCGCTCCGCGGGGGGCCGGCGGAGCGCCGCCTCCAGCAGGGAGGCGGTTCCGGGATCCGGTTCGCCGAGCTGGCAGTGGATTTCGAAGCCGGCGGCGCGCACCAGCCGCTCGACCAGATCGGTCGAGGGGATACGGACCCCCGACTCGATCCGGGCGACCGTGGATTGGGGAACTCCGGCCCGCCGGCCGAGTTCAGACTGCGTCAGGCCCGCCCGTTTCCGTGCTTCGCGGACCAGGCTGCGGAGAATCATGGAGACAATATAGCCAATTGGCTATACATCGCGCCGCCCTCCTCACAGCACCTCGACGATGTAGCGCTCGCGCAGCAGCCGCCATGCGGAGACCGCGAAGGCGGTGAGCGGGATCGCGAGCAGCGTACCGGTGAGGCCTCCGAGGGCGCTGCCCCAGAAAAGAACCGCCACGATGATCGCCATCCAATGGAGTCCGGTGCGGTCGCCCATGATCTTCGGCGTGAGAAGCCACCCCTCGATGAGTTGTGCCGCGACGAGCACCCCGGCAACGAGCGCGGCGAGCACCACGCCTCCATCGGGTTGTGCCCAGGCGAGGGGGACCGCGGTGAGGAATCCGACGATGGTTCCGAGATAGGGAATGATGGTGACGAAGCCGAGGAAGAGACCGATCAGGAACCCGTAGTCGAGCCCGATGAGCGTGAGTCCCGTGGCAACCAGCAGCCCCTGCAGGAAGGCGACCGCGAGCTGGGCGCGGAAAAACACCACCAGGATATCGACGAACTCGCGAACCAGCCGGACCACCGTGGCGCGGGTCTTTTCCTTGAAGAATGGCAGCAGACGGGCCGGATCGGTGGGTGGTGGCTCCCACAGCAGGAAGAACCCGAAATAGATCGGTACGACCAGCCACCCCAAAAGGCCGAGCACGCCTTCGACGATGCCGGCCCCGGCAGAGAACATCTGTTCGCCGAGGCGTGCTGCCCCTTCGCCGAGCGTCGCACGCTGGCTGAGCAGGAATTCGCGCAGTTGCTGCCCGAGCGGGTGGTTCTCGAAGAAGTCCACGACCACCGGAACTTCCGCCAGGATGTACCGGTAGGCAGCGGCCACCGCTTCCGGAGCGCCTCCGGCGAGGCTCTCGAGTTGCGTTGCGAGCAGGCTGCCGAAGGTGAGCGCGAACCCGGTCGCGAGGCCGGCGAGTGCGAGGAAAACCGCGCCGAGGGCAAGGATTGGTGGGAGCCGCAGGCGCTTCTGGAAGACGCGGAACCAGGGCCGGAACACCAGCGCCGCGAGCGCACCCACCGCGAGCGGCAGGAGGATGTGCGAGAACGCGCTGAAAAAGCGGTAGAGCAACCAGACGACCGAACCCGCCGCGAGCAGCAGCACTGCCGCGGCGAGGACGGTGACCGCCGCTTCCCGAATGACCTCGCGACGGCGGCCGGGACGCGGCGCTTCCGGCATCAGTAGCGATAGGGCTCCGGTTTGTAGGGTCCTTCGACGGGAACACCGATGTAGTCCGCCTGTTCCGGCGTGAGTTCGGTGAGGCGGGCACCCAGTTTCCCGAGATGGAGTCGCGCCACGTCCTCGTCGAGCCGCTTCGGCAGCACGTGGACACCGAGCGGATACTGGTCGAGCCGCTGATGCAGTTCGATCTGGGCGAGAACCTGGTTCGAGAAGCTCGCGCTCATCACGAAGCTCGGATGCCCGGTGGCGTTCCCGAGGTTCAGGAGGCGGCCCTCGGAGAGCACGATCAACTGGCGGCCGTCTTCGAACGCCCAGGCATCCACCTGCGGCTTGATCCGGACCCGGCGAATGCCCGGCTCGGCGGCGAGGCCGGCCATGTCGATCTCGTTGTCGAAGTGGCCCACATTGCCGACGATGGCGTTGTGCTTCATGCGCCGCAGGTGCTCGATCCCGATGACCCGGACGTTTCCGGTGGCGGTGATGAAGAGATCCGCCTCTTCCACGGCATCTTCGAGGCGAACCACCTGGAAGCCGTCCATGAGAGCCTGGAGGGCGCAGATCGGGTCCACTTCGGTGACGACCACCCGGCACCGCTGCGCGGCGAGCGACTGCGCGGCACCCTTGCCCACTTCGCCGTATCCGAGTACTACCGCCTGTTTCCCGGAGAGCATGACATCGGTGCCCCGCATGATCCCGTCCACCAGCGAGTGGCGGATGCCGTAGATGTTGTCGAACTTGCTCTTGGTGACCGAGTCGTTGACGTTGATCGCCGGGAACCGGAGCGTTCCCTCCTGATGCATGCGGACCAGCCGATGGACCCCGGTAGTGGTCTCTTCGGTCACTCCCCGGATGTCTTCGATGAGACGGGAAAACCATCCGGGCCGCTCGGCGATGGCGGCTTCGATGAGCGCGAAGACCACGCTCATCTCCTCGTTTTCGGCGGTCGCCGGGTCGGGAACGCGACCGCTCTGTTCGCATTCCGCGCCCTTGTGGACGAGCAGGGTGGCATCGCCACCGTCGTCGAGGATGAAATCCGGCCCGCGTCCGTCCGGCCAGGCGAACGCCTGTGCGGCGCACCACCAGTATTCGGCGAGCGTTTCGCCCTTCCAGGCGAAGATGGCCGGCCCGCGAGGAGCCGCGCTCGTTCCGTCGCGGCCGGCCACCACCGCGGCGGCGGCGTGGTCCTGGGTGGAGTAGATGTTGCAGCTCGCCCAGCGGATCTCCGCTCCCAGATCCAGCAGGGTCTCGATGAGTATCGCCGTCTGGATGGTCATGTGGAGCGAGCCGGTGATGCGGGCACCTTGCAGCGGCTTCTCGTCGGCGAAGCGCTCACGGAGCGCCATCAGGCCCGGCATCTCATGCTCGGCGAGCGCGATTTCGCGCCTCCCGAAGGCCACCGTTTCCGGCGAGAGGTCTGCCACCCGGAAAGGCGCGGGATCGAAGAGCGAAAGCCCGGTATCGAGAAACGGGGCGGGGAGAGTGGAGGTGGTGGGCATGGGTGTCTTTCCTTCCCCGGGCGTTACCCGGAGGTGCGGGCGGCGCGCCCGATCAGCAGCGTGAGAGCGAAGCCGCAGGCGATCGCGGCCAGGGCCAAAGCCATGTCGGCCGCGCCGGGGAGGAAACGGGCACCCGAATCGGTCTGGAACGGCCAGAGGCCGGCAGTCGCGCCGATCAGCAGTCCGAACAGGATTCCGAGAGTCACCTGCGGGTGTCTCCCGAGGGAGTATCGCACGAGGCGGGCACCGGCAACGATCCCGATGAGGATTCCGAGGGCGAAGGGAGCGATCGCCGCCACAGCCGGAAGCAGCGGGCCTTCCCCACGGAGCGCGTCTCCGACCTGGTCGGCGGCGTTCAGGAACGGCAGGTACATCCCGGTGAGCAGCAGCAGGTAGCTGCCGCTGACTCCGGGCAGGGTCATGGCGAAGGCGGCGAGGATGCCGGCGATGAAGAAAGCGGGCGCGGAGGGCGCGACGGATGCCGTTGCGGCCTGCTCGAAGAGGATCGGCAGGAGGGCAGCCGCGAGCCCGACCAGCGCGCCCGCGAGGAAGGCCGGCCCCCGTCGCCCGCTCATGCCGAACAGAACCGGAATCCCGCCGAGGGTGAGGCCCAAAAACAACCCGAGCGAAGCCACCGGGTAGGCGGTCAGGAGATCCCGGGTGGCCCCTGCCGCCAGAAACATCGAGACGAGGGCGGCCCCGAGCGCGATCCCGATGGAAAGGAGCGCGTCACGACGGAAGCGGAGGGAACCGAGTTCCGCGACCGATTCCATGAGGCGGGGATACGCCCCCACCGCGAGGACCATCGTCCCGCCGCTGACTCCCGGGATCAGCGAGGCCAGCCCGGCGAGAACTCCAGCAGCCGCGCACCGAAACGGCTGGGCATCACGCACCGGGGAAGTCTATGGGTGACCTTCCCGGCCTGCCTCAGAAGCTGGTCCGGAATTCGAGCCCCGCGCCGAGGTTCTGTTCTCCGAAGCCCTCGAAGCGCTGGAGCCGGAACGCGAAGCTCATCGGCGGGAGCGGGCCGTCGCGGTCGAGCGGCTCAAGACGCCAGCCCAGCGTTTGCCGAAGGTGGCCGTTCCAGGCACCGTGCGCAAGGAACGAGGTGGCCACGAAGCGCTTCGAGAACGCCGGCAAACCCCAGCCGATCTCGGTGTCGAGCCGGCCTTCGTCCGCCCCGAATCCGAAATGGTCCATGTCGCTCACCCCGAACAACTGCTGGAGCCCGCTCCTCGTCGCCATGCCCCACTGCTGACGCATCGAGACCTGCGGGCCCAGATCGGACATCGGAGCCGGATCCCAGACCATTTGGGCCGAAGCGCCCGTCTGACGGAAGTCTTCGTCCTGGTGGGCGAAGAGATGGCGGCCTTCGAGCCGGATGGTCAGACCCTGGCGCATGGTCAGCGAAACGCCCCCGCCGATCTCGCCGCCGAGACCCTCCTCCACATCGCCATTGTCCTGTCGGGCACCGGCTTCCACCCGCGCCTCGAACGATCCGCCGTCCTGAAGCGAGCGGCGCCAGGAGGTCTCGATCGCGGCCCGGAGCCGGGAAAGCGAAGCCTTGGTCTCCGGAAGGTGGGCCGCCGCGTCGGCCTGCGAACGCATCGCCATGGCATCCGACAGCACCGAGAGGTGGAAGCCGTCGCCGAACTGCAGCAGTTCGGCGCTCAGGCCGACCGCCCCCAGTTCCCTCACGACATCCATCTCGACAGCCGCGCCCTGCTGCGGCGCGAATTTCATCGCACCGCGACCGGCGCTGAGCGCGCCCCACGCGACGAAACGGTCGTCGCCGTAGCTCACATAGGGGGTGAGCGCGTTCATGGTGGATTCGATCCGGCCCTGGCTGGTCCCGCGGGAGTAGTCGCCGTTGCCGCGGGTGTGCGAAAGGCTGAAGCCGAAGAGCCAGTGGCGGAACTTTCCGTCCACTCCGATGTGACCGGTCGTGATATCGCCTTCGACACCGATGCCATTCGCGGAGCGGCCTTCGAGGCGGGTCACCGCGCCGCTTCCCCACACTCCGAGGGAACCGTGATCGGTCTGGCGATCCGCGTGGAAGGAAGAACCCTGAAAAACGTTCCGCATCAGGCTGGCGGAAGAAGCGGGTGCGAACGGGTCGGCTGGCGCACCGCCGAAGTCCCGCTCGAACGAGTCCGCGCTCTCGAAGATGTTGCCGACGCCATGCCCGGCGATGGCCGCCTGGAAATTCATGCCCGAATCCGCAGAATCCATGGCCGGCGAGGCCGGGCGGCGCCGCATGTCCACGCGGTTCCGGATGCCTTCGAGAACCTGTTCGGCCTCGACGCGCCCGAAGCGGCCGAGCCAGGCCGCGGCAGCCTCCGCGAGCGCCGGATCGTCGTTGTCGGCCACGCTCACGGCAAGATCGGCACCGAGTCCGTCGTAGCCGCCGCCGAAGGCCGTGTGGGCGATCACGCCGGTTTCGTCGGCGGTGTCCGGGTCTTCGCCCGCTGTCACCGTCACGCTTTGGGCGGTGCTCCAGTTCGCGGCATCGAAGGTCAGGCTCGAAGCGGAGAGCGCGAGCCCGGAATTGCCTTCGGCGGCGATCCGCAGCGAGACCGTTCCCACGGGTTCACTCCCAAGCGCCACCGTGTAGGTGATCGCCCCGCCTTCGGTGAGCGCGAGGGCCTCCTGCGAAGCCACGAGCGCCGCGTCGTCATCGTCGTTCACTGCGACTGCGCCGGCCGCCGGGCTACCGATCCGGTAGGCATCGCTCGACCGGAGAGCTACCTTCACCATGCCGTCGGGTTCATCCACCCGGTCGCCGATGGTCTTCACCACGAAGGCAGCGCTGGCGGAACCGGCTGGAATCACGATCTGCTTCCCACCTTCCTCTTCGGATGCTAAGAAGTCCCGACCGCCTTCCGCATCCTCGGATACCGTGAGCAGGACGGTCAGCGCCGAAGCGACGACTCCGGTGCGGCCCAGCATGAAGCGGGCTTCGTCGCCTTCGGTCACCGCGTCGCCGGGCGTGATCGTCACGACCGGCAGCGGGGGCGGCTCGGACCTCGTGGAGGCCGCCGCAGGTTCCTCTTCTTCCTCTTCATCGTCAGCCCGCCCCCCTCCGGACGACGGCGTGCTCCTCGGAGTCGTGTCGGTAGGCGGAGTGGCGGGAACGGTCCTCGCCGCGCTCACGGTGATGACGAAGTCGTCGGTAACGGAGCCGCCGTTCCCGTCGTTCGCGGTCACCGTCACGGTCACCGTCCCGGCTGTCCGGGGTGTTCCCGAGAAGGTGCGGGTGTTCGCCGTGAAGTTCAGCCAGCCGGGCAACCCGCTTGCGCTGTAGCTCAGGGAGTCGTTATCGGCATCGTTGAAAGTGCTGGCCGGGAAGGCGTACGAGAAACGCGTGCCCACCGTGGCTGTCCGATCCGGGATGGCGTTCGCCACCGTCGGGGCGTTGTTGTCGCCGTCGTTGTCCTGGACATTCACGGTGGCCGATGCGGGAGAACCCACCGTGTAGCCCGTCCCGGTGTTCACCGTGGCGGTGATCGAGCCGCTCGACTCGGCCGTGCTGTCGTCAGTGATCGCGACGGTCAGGGTCGCCGTCCCGCTCGTGCCGAGGGTCACCGTCTTCGGGCCGGTCTCGCCCGAGGCGGCGAAGTCCCCGGTCTGGGAGATCGCGACCGATACGGAGAGGTTGGCGGCCGGGGCGGGGTTCGCGGTCAGGGTGAAGCTCGCATTTGTGTCCTCGGTGATGGGCGACGAGGTGGCCGAGACGGTCACCACCGGGAGGCTCGGTGTCGTCGTTTCACTGTCGTTGTCGAGGATGGCCATACTGGCTGTGCCGGAGGAGCCCACCCGGTAGTTCGTCCCGGTGTTCACCTCGGCCCGGATCACGCCGTTCGGTTCCTGCGTGCTGTCGTCTTCGGTCGTGACGGTCAGGGTCGCCGTCCCGCTCGTGCCGATGGTCACCGTCTTCGAGCCGGTCTCGCCCGAAGTGGCGAAGTCCCCGGTCTCGGAGACCGTGACCGACACGGAAAGGCTGGCAGTCGGGGCGGGATTTGCCGTCAGGGTGAAGGTCGCATCGCTGCCCTCGTTGACGGACGGGTTGTCTGCCGCGATCGTCACCGCCGGTCCGCTGCCGCCATCGTTGTCCTCGATGGTGAGCGTGTAGGCACCCGGGGTATCCGCCGTGTTGCCCACCGTGTAGCCGGAGCCATTGTTCAGGGTCAGGATGATCGTCTCGTTCGGTTCCTGCGTTCCGTCGTCGTTGATGCTGATCAGGATTTCCGCTGTGCTCTTGCCTGCGCCCACGGTTACCGAACCGGATCCGCTGATGCTGAAATCGTCGGAGTCAGCCGTCCCGCTCACCGTGTAGCCCAGCGTAAGGCTCGAGGTGGCGGCCGGGGAGATGTTGATCAACACGCTCTCGTCGCCGTGGTCTTCCCGCACGCTGTCCCCCGACGAGGCGAAGCTGACGGTTGATGTCTGGGCCCCGGCGGCGAACCACCCTGGCAGCAGGCAGAGCAGCGCGACGGCGAGAGGGGAGCTTCGTCGCGGAAACCAGCCACGGGATACAGGCGGGCAGAGGAGGAGTCTCGGTCCGAGGAGCCGCGAAAAAGAGCTCACGGCTTCTCTCCAGGTATCAACTGCCAAATGCATGATCTGTGGCCTCCGGCCAGAACGCTCCAACCCCCTAAAGTAACACTTTAACCTAACCATCGGGAAGAGCAATCCTTCGTCTCGCCGGGAGAGGGAGCGCGTCACAATTCAGGCGATGTTCACGGCGCAAGGGCTGGCCATCGGGGGCCTGCCGCCGATCCATTTCGAGGTAGCGCCTGGGGAGGCGCTCGCGGTTTCCGGGCCGTCCGGATCCGGCAAGACCCGCCTCCTTCGGGCGCTCGCCGATCTCGACCCGTCGTCCGGGCAGGTCTTCCTCGCGGGAGTGGAGCGGCAGAGCTTCGCCGCGCCGGACTGGCGGCGGAGGGTCGGCCTGCTGTCCGCCGAGCCGCGGTTCTGGGCACCCACCGTCGCCGGGCACTTTCCCGCACCGCCCGGAGACGGACTTTTTCGGGAATTCGGCCTGCCGCCGGAGAGCCTCGGGAGGGATCCCGGATGCCTTTCCACCGGGGAACGCGCCCGCCTTGCCATCCTGCGGCTCCTCGCGCGGAATCCCGAGGTCCTGCTGCTGGATGAGCCGACCGCCAACCTCGACGCGGCGAACCGCGAACGGATCGCCGGCTTCCTCGCCCGCTGGAGGCGCGAGCGTCAGGCAGCGGTGATCTGGGCTTCCCACGCCGCCCCGGAAGTCGCGGCTGCCGAGCGCGTACTGCTGCTTCCGGAAGCCACCGTGACGGCGCGCCGATGATCTCCCTCACCGTGCTCGATCTCGCGCTCGCCGCGTCCGCGGTCCTGCTGCTCGCCTTCACCGCCCGGCGGGGCCGGCTGGAAGTGTCCGGCCAGCTCCTCTGGCTTTCGGCCCGGATGATCGCCCAGCTCCTGCTGGTGGGACTCGTCCTGCGTTTCGTCCTCGGCTCGGAAGCCGTCTGGGTGGTGGCGCTGATGGCGCTCGTGATGCTTCTGGTGGCCGCTCGCGAGGTCCGGAGCCGCCAGCACCGGCCGCTCCGCGGGATCTGGGGGTACCTCGTGGGCGGTTCCGCCATGTTCGTCTCCTCGTTCACCTTCACCGTCTTTGCGCTGGCGGCGATTCTCGGCCCCGATCCCTGGTGGAAGCCGCAGTTCGCCATCCCGCTGCTCGGGATGCTGCTCGGCAACACCATGAACGGCATTTCGCTCGCGATGGAGCGCCTTACCGAATCGGTGGTGCGCGACCGGGAGGTGATCGAGCAGCGGCTCGCGCTCGGAGAAACCCGCGAGGAGGCGATGCGGGACATCGCCCGTGGCAGCGCCCGGGCCGGGTTGATCCCGATCCTGAACTCGCTCGCCGCCGCCGGCATCGTGAGCCTGCCCGGGATGATGACCGGCCAGATCCTCGCCGGGGCCGAAGCGATGGAGGCGGTTCGCTACCAGATCCTCATCATGCTGCTGATCGCCGCCGGCACCGGCTTCGGGATCCAGGGGGCGGTTCGCGCCACCTCCCGCCGCCTTTTCGACGAACGCCACCGGCTCCGACTGGATCGGCTCGCCGGGTGAATCCTGTGGGATACTCACGGGTTCCAAGGAGACCTTCCATGCGTTTGCTTTTGCTGCTGCTCGCCTTCGCCGTATCACCGGCGTTCGCCCAGGAGGAGATTCCGTATCCGGTTCCCGACCGTACCGACGGCGAGGGGCCGTGGGACCGGGTGATCCTGCGCGGCCCGATCGTCATCGACGGGACGGGCGCTCCGCCCTACGGCCCGGTGGACATCATCGTGGAAGGCAACATCATCCAGTCCATCCAGAGCGTGGGCACCGGGGTGACACCGATCCACGAGGAGGACCGGCCGGTGGCCGAGCCCGGAGACCACGAGATCGACCTCCACGGCCACTACATCCTCCCCGGTTTCGTGGATGTCCACCTCCACCAGCACAACGAGGGAGACGGGCAGGGGGTCACCACCGAGTACATCCACAAGCTCTGGTTCGCCCACGGGATCACCACCGGTGCCGATGTCGGGAACTTCAACACCCGCTGGTTGCTTCACCACAAGGATCGTTCGTGGAACAACGAGATCACCTCGCCCCGCATCATGGCGTTCGTGGTCTTCGGGCGCGACGGCGAAGAGCCGGTGACCAATCCGGAAGCCGCCCGCCGCTGGGTGCGGTGGGTCAAGGAACAGGGCGCGGAGGGCATCAAATTCTTCGGTGCGGCTCCGCGCATCTTCCGCGCTGCCCTCGACGAGGCGGCGAAAGTGGGCCTTTTGTCCACTACCCACCACGCGCAGCTCGACGTGGCGGGGATGAACGCGCTCGACACGGCGCGCGCCGGCCTCACCTCGATGACCCACTGGTACGGCCTCCCGGAGGCGCTTTTCGCGGATCGGCAGATCCAGCACTATCCGCCGGAATACAACTACAACAACGAGTACCACCGGTTCACCGAGGCCGGCCGGCTCTGGGCGCAGGCCGCGCCACCGTTCTCCGAGAAGTGGAACGAGGTGATGGAAGAGCTGCTCGCGCTCGACTTCACCATCCACCCGACCTGGGTCGCCTATATCGGAACCCGCGACCTGATGCGCCAGCAGCGGAACGAATGGCACTCGGTCTATACCCACCCGAACCTCTGGGAGTTCTACCGGCCGAACGCCGAAAACCACGCTTCCTACTTCTTCGACTGGACCACCCAGGTGGAGCTCAACTGGAAGGAAAACTACCGGCTGTGGATGGCGTTCATCAATGAATACAAGAACCGGGGCGGCCGGGTGGTCGTGGGCAGCGATTCGGGCTACACCTTCAACCTCTACGGTTTCGGTTTCGTTCAGGAGCTCGAGCTCTTCCAGGAAGCGGGCTTCCATCCGCTCGAGGTGATGCGGTCGGCGACCCTCGAGGGTGCCGAATATCTCGGCGTGGATGAGCGCTACGGCAGCATCGAGGAGGAGAAGGTCGCCGATTTCGTGATGCTCGAGGAGAACCCGCTCCAGAACCTGAAAGTCCTCTACGGAAGCGGAACCGTCCGGCTGAACCATGAAACCGGCCGCACCGAGCGCATCGGCTCGATCCGGTACGTCATGAAGGACGGCATCCTCTACGACGCGCGCAAGCTGCTTTCGGATGTGCGGGAAACGGTGCGGGCGGCCCGCGAGGAAAAGGGGCTTCCGCCGCCGCCGATGCCGCTCTTCCTCGAGGACGATGCCGACCACGACTTCCCGAAGCCGGGGCGCTGATCTCCGTGGCGAGCGGCGCTCCGGTGGCGAAGGAGCCCGCCGTCCTCATGTCGTGGAGCAGTGGCAAGGACAGCACCTTCGCGCTCGAGGCCCTGCGGCGGGAGATGCCCGTCGCGGGGCTTTTGACCACCCTCAACGCCCGTTTCCGGCGAGTGGCCATGCACGGCGTGCGCGAGGTGCTCCTCGAAGCCCAGGCGGAGTCGCTCGGACTCCCGCTCTACAAGGTGGATTTGCCGTGGCCCTGTCCCAACGAGGTCTATGAGGAGCGGATGGGGGAAGCGGTCCGGGCAGCCCGTGAACGAGGGGTCACCGGCGTGGCGTTCGGGGATCTCTTCCTCGAAGATGTCCGGCGTTACCGGGAAGAGCGGATGGCCGGGACCGGTCTCGAAATCCATTTCCCGATCTGGGGCCGGGACACCCGGGAGCTCGCTGAAGAGATGGTGGAAAGCGGCCTGCGCGCTGTTCTGACCACGGTGGATCCCCGCCACTGCCCGAAGCACTTCGCCGGGCGTGCCTATGACGCTTCGCTGCTGCGGGAGCTTCCGGAGAGCGTGGACCCCTGCGGGGAGAACGGCGAATTCCACACCTTCGCCTGGGACGGCCCCGGATTCCGGACCCCGGTCGCAATCCGGCCTGGCCCGGTGGTGGAGCGGGACGGGTTCGTCTTCGCGGACTTCGAGCCGGCGTAACGAATTGCGGGGCGATCGGGCGGCGGGATACGCTGACCGGGTGATCCGCGCTCTCCTCGTCTTCGCCGCCTCGGTCCCTCTCTTTGGGGCGGGGCTTCAGGAAGCGAATCTCACCGAGGACCACCGCGTCTGGCTCGAAGAGGAGGTGGTCTATATCATCACCGAAGCCGAGCGCGAGGTATTCAGGACGCTCGAAAGCCACGAGGAGCGCGAGCACTTCATCGACGCGTTCTGGCTGCGCCGGGATCCGGTCCCGGCCACCCGCGAGAACGAGTTCCGGATCGAGCACTACGAGCGGCTCGACTACGCGAACCGCTTCTTCAGCCGGGACGCGCCCCGGCCGGGCTGGGCCACCGATCGCGGCAAGTACTGGATCATCCTGGGGAAGCCGCGCACCCGGGAGATTTTCGAAGGCCGCAACGAGGTCGTCGGGACCGATCTGTGGATATACGACGGCGACACCAGCATGGGCCTCCCCCCGAGGTTCAACCTCCTCTTCTTCCGCGAAAACGACATCGGGGAGTTCCAGCTCTACAACCCGATGGCTGATGGCCCGGATGCGCTCGTCCAGCGGGGCGAGCTGCTGCGGAACCGGCAGAACTTCGCGGTGGACATGCTGGAGATGGTCTCGATGGATCTGGCGCGCGCCAGCCTGGTGATCGATCTGACCGACCCGAACGCCAGCTTCCTGAGCGCCACCAACACCCGCGCGCCGCGGCTCGACACCGTGCGGCCGTCCATGAGCGTGGGCAAGAACCTGCTCGACATCACCAACTCGCCGATGACCCGGGTGGACACCGAGGAAATCGAGGGGTACCTCCGTTACGGCGACCGGGTGACCGCCGAGTACTCCTTCCGTTTCGTCAAGAGCGCCTCCGATTTTCGTGTCCTGCTCGGCCCCCGGAACACGCCTTTCATCCACTACACGATCCAGTTGGCCCCGGAGGATTTCACCCTGGAGCTGGACGAGGAGGCCCGCCGTTACCGGACGACGCTCGATGTGGAACTGGAGCTTCGCACCGCGGAGGGGCAGCTTCTTGCGATCCACCGGAACGAGCCGGTGGTGGAGCTGACCGAAAGCCAGCACGCTTCGCTCGCCGGAGCCCCCTTCGCCTACCGCGACAACCTGCCGGTGATTCCGGGTGACTACGAGGTGAGCGTGATTCTCCGGAACCGGGCCACCACCCAGTACACGGTGGCGACCGCCGAGGTCCGAGCACCCGCGACCGGCGCGGGGTCGGTGGGTTTTGCCGATCCGGTTCTCGCCTACGGAGCCGATGTTGCGGGCTCCGGTGCCCGCGCGCTCGATTTCGGAACCTACCAGTTCGGCTCCCGGATTTTCGAGCCTTCGCTCGACGGGTCGTTCGCCCAGTCCGACACCCTGATCCTGGTGGCGCAGGCGGTGAATGCGGGAGCGGAATACGAGACGCGCGTCCGTTTCGCTCCGGATGAAGCAGGAGCGGAATCACCGGCCGTTTCGACGGTGGTGGAACAAAAAGCCCCCGCCGGGAGCTCTCGCTCGCCCGCCACCTTCGAACTCGGTCTGGAACAGCTCTCGCCCGGCCGGTACCGGGCCGGGATCGAACTCGTCGCCCCGGACGGCACGGTGGCGGACTCCCGCGAGGTCGCCTTCCTCGTCTCGCCGCGCGCCGAGGTAACCCGCCCCGGTCTCGTGATCCGCCGCTCCTTCGCAACGCACGCGCCGGGGCTTCTCGCTCTCGCCCTCGGGGACCAGTTCCTCGCGAACGGCCGCATCCGCGAGGCGACGCTCGCCTACCGGGAAGCGTCGGCGAATCCCGATCTGGTGCAGGCGAACTGGAAGCTCGCGAGCGCGCTTTTGTTCACCCGGGACGCGGACGGGGCGCTCGAACTCCTGCTGCCACTCGAAAGCGACCACCCGAACGAGATCGAGGTCGTCGAGGGCATCGGCTTCGCCTACTACATCCGTGGCGAATGCCGGCCGTCGCTCGATCGGCTGGAGCACGCGCTCAACCTGCGGGCTCCGGACACCTCGCTCCTGAACGCGCTCGGCGACTGCTACGAGCAGGAAGGGAACGAGGAGCAGGCGCGGACGATGTTCGAGCGCTCGCTCGGCCTGAACCCGGAACAGGAAGGGGTGCGGGCGCGCCTCGCCGGCTACGGCGCTTCGAGATAACGCTCGCGGAACAACTGGATCGCCGGGAGCAGCGCCTGGCGGTCGTGGAGCGCTGGCGCGAACAGGTCGCCGAGCCGCCGCAGCCGGTCCGGCATGTTCTCGATGGTGAACTGATCGGGAGTGAGCCCCGAATCGAGTTCGTCCCAGTCGAGCGGGGTCGAAACCGAGGCTTCCGGGACCGGCCGCGCCGCGTAGGGAGGGACGATCGTCTGGCCGCGGCGATTCTGGAGGAAATCGAGATAGACCCGGCCGCCGCGCTGCCCCACCGCCCGCTCCACGGTGGCGATTTCCGGATGGCGGGCGGCGACCCAGGTCGAGACCGCCTCGCAGAACTGCCGGACGATCTCGTAGGGGTAGATCGGATCCAGCGGGACATAGACGTGGAGCCCGCTCGCGCCCGAGGTCTTGAGGCAGGGCCGGAGGCCGATGCCGCGGAGCGTCTTGCCGAAGGCGCGGGCCAGCCGGATCACGTCGGAGAACGGCCCGCCGCCCGGATCGAGATCGAAGACCGCCCAATCGGGGTGATCCGGCCGGTCGCGCCGGGAAAGCCACGGGTGGATATCCACGCTCCCGAGGTTGGCCGCGAAGAGGAGCGCGCCCGGATCGTTGATGATGAGGTAGCGGATGCTTTCTCCCCGACTTGAGACGATTTCCTCGGTTTCGAGCCAGTCCGGGGCGTGTTCGGGCAAGTCTTTTTGGTAGAACGCCTTGCCGCGAATGCCGTCCGGATAGCGAAGCAGGTGCGCCGGGCGCTCGCGCAGATGGGGGAGCAGGTGCTCGGCGACCTGGTCGTAATAGCGGATCAGGTCTCCCTTGGTGTAGCCGTGCTCGGGCCAGAACACCTTGTCCAGGTTGGTGAAGTGGATCGGCCGGGCGCGTTCGAGCTCCGCCCGCCGCCGGGAGAGTCCTTCGAGAACGTGGGACGGAGGCGGAGCAGCGGCGGACGGAATGCGGACGCATTCGGGAGATGGGTAGGCACCCCCGGCGCGCCGCGCGATGGTTCCCGGCAGCCCGGCCGCCTCCGAGGCGCGGTGGACATCCTCGCCGCGAGCCCGGACGTGTTCTCCCATGAGCAGGTTCTCGCTCTCGGGAAGAAGGGTGGATAAAAGCGCCTTGCGCTCGATCAGCGGGGTCTTCCGGATGTCCCATTCCTCGTAGCGGAGGAGGTCGAGCGCGTAGAAGGCGACCGGCGCGCTCTCGTCGCCGGCGAGCCGTTCGCGCATCCGGGCCATCGAAGGCCGCTCGTTCCGGTCGGTGGCGACCAGCGCGCCGAAAAGAAGCGCCCGTTCGGCCCGCAGCCGGCCGGCATCGGCGATCAGCTCCGGCGTATCGGGAACCCGGCCTCCGGTTTCGGCGGCCGCAAGCCGCGTTCCTTCGGGGGCCACTTCGAGGAAGGCGGGGATTCCGGCGAGCTCCGGTTCGAAGAGCCAGTCGGGGTCGGAGAAAGGGGCCCGTTCGCCCGAAGGCCGCACCGCCGTCGGGAGCGGGTTACCGGTCCAGATGGCTGCGCCGGGGAGGTCGAAGAACGGCTGCCGGTCGTCCGCGGCTCGTGCGTAGCGGTCCCGCCCCTTGAAGAGCAGCCATTCGTCCGGGCCACGGGCGGTCCGGACCAGGTGCCACGAGCCGCGGAGCTTCCGGCCCCGCATTTCGACGACCAGCTTCCCGTCGCGCACCCCGGCGAGGCCTCCTTCGTCTCCGCCCTCGGTGATCCGGTATCCGCCGGCATCCCAGATGTCCATCGTCCCGCCGCCGTATTCGCCTTCCGGGATCACCCCCTGGAATTCGATGTACGAGAGCGGGTGGTCCTCGGTGCGGACCGCCAGCTTGCGAACCGTCGGGTCGCAGGAAAACCCCTTGGGAACCGCCCACGACTTCAGTACTCCCCGCATTTCGAGCCGAAGGTCGTAATGGAGCCGTCGCGCCTCGTGGCGGTGGACCACGAATCGCAGGTCTTTCGATTCGCGGGCCGTCCGGGGCGGAGGTTCGGGAGTGCGGGCGAAGTCCCGCTTGCGTTCGTACTCGGCGATGTTTTTCGGAGAGTGCGGCCCCACGCCGCGATTATCGGTTGGTAGCATCAGCGCTCATGCGTTTTTGCCTGGTACTCCCGGTTCTGATGGCCTTCGGGTGTGGGGGCCCCGTGGAGCCTCCCCGGCTCACGCTCGACGGCGTGCTGGGAATCCGCCATCCCTCGCAACCGGTCTGGATCCCGGACGGTGGTCGCATCTTCTTCGTCTGGGACCGGAACCAGGAAATGGACCTCTACTCGATCGAGCCCGGCCCGGGAGCGCCGCCCCGGCGACTCACGAACTGGGGAGAGGACTACGAGCGGATCGGAGATCTCTTCTTCGGAGCCGACGGGGTGACTCTCCATTTCAGCCGCAACGGTCGCCTCTACCGGATGCATCCGGACGAGGCGGGAACCCTCGAGCCGGTCTTTGGTCCCGAGCCGGGAGGAGAAGCGGACTACGCGATCTCGCCCGATGGCGAGCGGCTTGCCTTCACCCGCGCCGGCGACCTCCACATCCGGGATCTTTCGGGAGATGCCGAGATCCGGCTCACCCGGTCGGATGCAGTCGATGCGAATCCGGTGTGGTCTCCCGATGGTCGGTTTCTCGCCTACACAGCCGTGGAAGCCGAAGCGGTGGACACGGCCCACGAGATCGTCGGAGAGAAGCTGCGGTTCCGCAGCCGTTCTTTGGGTTCGACGGACCTGATGGTGGTCGCGGCGATCCCCGGCGGAGTGGCCCGGCGCATCGCCTCCGGGCCCGAATCGGCCTCGGCTCCGCGCTGGATCAGCCCGTTCCGGCTGGTCTTCCAGGATGTTTCGCCGGATTACCGCCGTCGCCGCATCCGGGTTGCCGATCTTCGCGACGGAACGACGCGCCTGCTCCATGAGGTCGAGGATCCGAAGTGGTGGAGTCTCGCCTACCTCGGCGCCGAACCCCGCCCGTCTCCGGATGGAGCGTGGATCGCCTTCGTGGATGACAGCTCCGGCTGGGATCGGCTGATGGTCCTGTCCGCGAACGGCGGCGAGCCGCACCCGCTCACCCCCGAAGGACAGGACGCGAGGCGCTACGCTTGGTCGCCGGATGGTCGTTTCCTGGCTTTCGATGCCAACCCCGACCATCCCGGACAAAGGCAACTGTTCCTGCTGGAAGCGGCCGACCTTCCGGACGCGACTCCCCGCCCGCTCACTTCGGGCCGGGGCGCGAGCATCCAGACCACGAACGAGGGTGGCTTCGCTCTCACCGCCGAACACGGGGGTTTTTCGCCCGACGGCACCGCACTGGTCTTCCAGCGCACCGGCCCGCGCGATCCCGCCGATCTCTTCCGGGTTTCGACGGAATCCGCCGGAGAACCGGTCCGGCTCACCGAGTCGGTCCCGGAGGAGCTGGACCGGGAGTGGTTCACCGAGGGCGAGTTCCTTCGGTTTCCGGCGCGCGAACTGGGCAGGGAAGTTCCCGGCTATTTGTTCGTTCCGGACGAACGGGACCGGACGGAGCGGCACCCGGCGATCGTCTGGGTCCACGGCGACGGCATCGCCCAGAACTACGACGGTTGGCACATCCGGCGCGACTACGCCGTCTATCACTCCTTCCACCAGCTTCTGGTGCAGGAGGGCTACGTGGTGCTCATGCCCGACTACCGGGGCAGCGTCGGATACGGCCGCGATTTCCGCCAGGCACCGTACCGGGACGTGGGAGGAGGGGATTACCAGGACGTGGCGGCTGCCGCCGATTACCTCCGGACGCTCGACTTCGTGGATCCCGAGCGGATCGGGGTCTGGGGGCTCAGCTACGGCGGTTTCCTCACGCTCCAGGCGCTGACTCTCGATCCGACGCTCTTCGCCGCCGGGGTGAACGTCGCCGGAGTCGGAGATTTCGCGCTCTGGCATGACGACCCGGGCGGAGGCTGGGTAGTCGGCCGGATGGGAAACCCCGAGGAAGAGCCCGAGGTGTATGAACGCGGCGCGCCCGCCCGGCGAGTGGAGCAAATCGAGCGGCCGCTGTTGATTCTGCACGGGACCGCCGATGTCAACGTCCCGTACTTCGAGTCGCTCAACCTGGTGGACCTCCTGCTGCGGGAAGCCAACCCGGACTTCGATTTCGTGACCTATTCCGGGGAGTTCCACTACTTCCACCGCGAACACGTCCTGCGGGATGCCTGGAACCGGGTCCACCGGTTCTTCGACCGCCATTTGAAGGAGACCGGCTGAACCGGGTCAGCGCTCGAGCTGTTCGCGAAACCCCGGCGGAACTTCCATCCCGAGGGCTTCGGCTTCCGCGAGATGCCGGAGCGCTTCGGCACGCCGTTCGCGGCTTCGCTCCACGTCGGCGAGCAGGAAGTGGATGCCGGCGCGGGAACGTGGCGGTGCGCCTTCCCGCTCCGCCGCCATGAGCGCCCGGTTCAGAGCGCTGGCCGCTTCGGGGAAACGGCCGTCGCTTGCGAGAAGCTGCCCGAGCCCCTGAAGCGCCGCGGGGTGGTCCGGCTCCCGATCGAGTGCCTGGCGCAGGAGCCGCTCCGCCTCCCGCAGGTCGCCGCGCTGGAAATGGAGGCTCGAAGCGCCGAGCAGGGTGGGCAGGTGGCCGGGGTCGGCAGCGGCAGAGCGGCGATAGAAGCTGTCGGCCTCGGCATCCCGCCCGGTTCGCGCCAGCAGGTTCGCGAGGTTGGCGAGAGCCGGACTGGAATCGGGGTCGCGTGACAGGGCCGCCCGGTAGCCGGCTTCTGCTTCGTCCGTGCGGCCGAGACGGGCCAGCGCGTTGGCGTGGTTGTAGCGGAGGTTCGCGTTCTCCGGGTCTTCGTCCACGAGCCGCCGGTAGATGATCTCGGCGCTCGCATCGTTTCCGCTCGCGGTCGCCCGTCGCGCCCGGGCCTCGCGTCCCCGGCGGTCGCGCCGCAGGTCTTCCACCGCAAGCAGCAGGGGGTCCGGGTCGGAGGCCGGCCCGGTCGCGAGACGGGCACGGCGGGCAGCTTCGGCGGCGGCTTCCGGATCCGGAAGTGCGGCCAGTGCCTGGGCGAGGAAGGACCAGCCGGCGGTGGAGGCGGGATGGGTTTCGAGAAGAGCCTGAAACGCGTCGCGGGCGCTCTCGTTTTCTCCGGCGGCGAGCAGGCGGCGACCCTGGGCCAGCCCGGCTTCGAGAGAACGGGGGGCGGCGGAACGAAGTGCTTCCCAGGCCGATGCCGGATCTTCTCCGAGAGCTTCGAGAAGGCGTGCCCGGAGCGCGAGCGAAGGAGCGAAACCGGAGTTCCGGCGGAGCGCCTCCTCCGCGAGCCGGAGAGCGCGTTCCGGGTCTCCGAACTCGACCATGCGTCCTTCGAGGTGTGGTGCCCGGTGGTCCTGCCGGCCCAGCCGCGCGGCCTCGGCATACGCGACGGCAGCCGGGGAGGGGAGGCGGTGGGCGTGGAGAACCATGGCCAAATGGAGCCAGCGGGTCGGGTCGTTTCGATCTTCGCGGGTCCGGTCGAGAGCGCTTCGGATCGAGTCGGCGACCGCGGGCTCCATGCCGGAGGTGGAGATATCCAGAAGATCGGCTCCGCCACAGGCGATTCCGCTCAGGATGAGCAGCGTCGCGAAGAGCGTTCTCATCGTCCCGCTCCGCGTCCGAGAACCACCGCCCGCCCGGTTCGGGGAACGGGAAAGGTTTCTTCGATCCCGTCAGACCACCGCACCAGCAGCCGCTGGATGACGATTCCTTCGGGCAGGCCGAAATGCGCCCGCGGGTCCGACGATCCGAGGTAGGAAACCCCGGGATTCGCACGGGAAACGCGCCGGCCGGCGTTCGTTTCGAGGATGACGACGGCACCGTGGTCGGGAGCGCCTCCGGGAGTGCGTGGGTCCACGATCAGCCACCCGTCGCCCGAGGCCGAATCGTTCCGGAAAACCCGCGCCGGTCCGCCGGCCGCGCTGAAGACGAGGTCCGGATCGCCGTCCTGATCGAGATCGCCGGCGGCGAGGCCGCGTCCGACCGCCCGGAATCCGGTGAGACCCGGCGATCCGGCGCTTCCGTCCTCGAATCGCGAGCCGGTGCTTTGGAGGAGCAGGATGCTCTCCGCATACGGCTCGAGGAAGGGCTCCCGGACCGGCTCGCCGGGTGGCCGGGCGACCCGCCCGTTTGCGACCGCGAGGTCGAGGTGTCCGTCGTGGTCGAAGTCGGCGAGGATCGCGCCGAAGCCGGTCGTCCGGAGTCCGAGAGTCCCGAGCCCGATGCCGATGGTCCCGTCGGTGAATCCGCCACCCGGCCCGGCGAGGTAGGCGGTGTTCGTCTCGTCGGCGAAGTGGGTGAGCAGGATGTCGAAGTCGGCATCCCCGTCGAGGTCGCCGATATCCACTCCCATCCCCGCTTCCGGCCGCCCGAATCCGCTGAGCGCCACTCCGCGCAGCAGGGCCTCTTCAGTGAACGTTCCGTTGCCGGAATTCACCCAGAGATGGTTCGCCTCGGTGTCGTTCGCGACCAGGAAGTCGAGCCGGCCATCCCCGGTGAAATCGTGGCAGACAACACCGAGCCCGCGCGCCCGGAAGGCGGCAACCCCCGAAAGGGCGCTGACATCCTCGAAACGCCCCTCGCCGAGTCCGCGATAGAGGGCATCCGGGAGCCCGGGAATCTCGGTGGGGCCGCAGTAGTCCCGGGGGCCGGTAGCTGAATGGCAGGAGAAGTCCGGGTCGTAATCCATGTAGCGGGTCACGAAGAGGTCGAGGTTTCCATCGGCGTCGTAGTCGCAAAAGACCGCGGACGCGGACCAGCCGCCGGGGTCCGGAGATTCGGGGGCGAGATCGAACGAGCCGTCTCCCCGGTTGAGGAGCAGGGCGTTTTTCCGGTAGCCGGTCCGGTAGAGGTCGGGGAGTGCGTCGCCGCTTGCGTCGCCCACTGCGATTCCCATCCCGTAAGCCGGAATCCCGGGAACCGGCTCGCTGCGGAACGAGAAGCTGCCCTCGTTCCGGAAGAGACGATCCGGCCCGCGCCCCTGGACGAGGAAGATGTCGAGGTCTCCGTCGCCATCGTGGTCGAGGAGTCCCACTCCCGAACCCATGATCTCCGGCATGAACCAGGGGGGCTGTGCGGGGGTGCCCCGGCCGGTTTCGTGGACGAAAGCGAGCGCTCCTTCCTCTTCGACGAAGAGCGGCTGGGCGACTGCTCCCGCCGGAAAGAAGAGGAGCGCCGCTCCGAGTGGTACGAGTTTCAGGAGGTGGGCCGGAGGAGGACGGAATGCGGGCCGATGTCCCGGAGCGAAGGCGTTCCGGCGAGCTGCATCGCGAGCTTCAGCTCGGCGCGCAGGATGCGGAGCACCGCTTCCACGCCCGATTCGCCAAACGCGGCGAGCCCCCAGAGGTAGGCGCGGCCGATCAGCACGGCATCCGCACCGAGAGCCAGCGCCTTGAAGATGTCCACTCCGCGACGGATGCCGCTGTCCATGAGGACCGGGATGCGCCCGCCGATCGTCTCCGCGACCTCCGGCAGGCTTTCGAGCGCGCCGATCCCGCTTTCTTCGGCACGGCCGCCGTGGTTCGAGACCACGATCCCGTCCACGCCGTGTTCGAGGCAAAGAGCCGCGTCCTCGGCGGTGACGATGCCCTTGAGCAGGAGTTTCATCGAAGTGATGTCGCGAAGCCGCTTCACGACGTCCCAGGTCAGGGCCGGCTGGTTGAGCCCCGCGAACCGGCTCCTCCCGGTGGCATCCTCCACGGCGATCCCGTCGAACATCGGCTTTCGGGAAACATGGTTGGCGAAGCCGGGCTGGTGGCAGGCGGAGCACTCCCGGTTGTCGAGGCGGGCGGCGAGCTCGGTCGTGATCCGGTTGCTGCCGGCGGGGAGATCGACGGTGAGCACGAGCGCCGGGCATCCGGCGGTTTCGGCGCGGGCGACGAGCTGCTTCGTCGCCTCGAAACGGGTGGTCGGGTAGAGCTGGTACCAGACGGGCTCGCTCCGCGCCTCGTTCACCTCTTCGATGCTGGTGGTGGTGACCGTGGAGAGCAGTTGGAGGTGGTCCAGCGTCCGCGCCGCCCTCGCCGCCGCGAGTTCGCCGTCCGGATGGAAGGCGCGCTGGCTGCCGCAGGGGGCGAGGCCGATGGGGGAAGTCCATTCGCGGGAAAAGAGCGAAACCCGCATGTCCGGGTCGGAGACATCCACGAGCCGCCGGGCCCGGATTCCGGTTTCCTCGAACGCGCGCCGGTTGGCGGCGAGCGTTCCCTCGCCGTCCACGCCGGTGGCGATGTAGCCGTAGTGAGCCGGAGGAAGGCTCCTTTCGGCGACCGCCCGGAAATCGAACACGTCCACCCCGTCTTCCGGATCTTCGATCATTCGGCGCGGGAATCGGTTGAAGCCGAACGCTTCTTCCCCGGCCGACGCGACGGAATCTTCGGCTCTTCGTCGCTCCCAGCATCCGGAGCCGAGCAACGGGCTGCCCAGGAGAAAGCGAAGGAAGCGCCGGCGGTGGTTCATGGTGGGCCGCTTGGTGGGGCCTCGCCGGTCAGTGCGGGCTTTCTTCGGCCTCCGGCTCGGCGCGGAAGCTCAGATCCGGCAGATGGCGGACGACCCACTGCTCGCTCTTCGAGAGGATCCCGGCGAGCTTTGCGGTGACTTCCATGGCACCTTCCGGCCCGAGGGCGCGGGCGAGGGGAGAACCCTGATCGAGCGCCGCGAAATTCGCCAGATGGAAAAAATGGACATATCCGCTGTCGCCGCCGAGGGTGATCGCACCGGAGGAATGGTGCATGTTCGCTTCCTCGAAGTGCGGGAGGACGTCTTCGGCCATCACCCGGATGTAATCCTGCTCCCGGCCGGGGACGACGGTGACCCATTGGACGAGCATCAGCGCCGGTTCGCGGTCCGAAGGCAGGGGATTGTCGAGATCGGGGGTCGTCCGGAGCGCATAGGTGGCGCGTCCGGTCACCGCGCTCTCGATGCGGCCCAGCAGACGGATGTGCTCCGGGTCGGGTACCGCGGGACGGTCGAGGACACCGAACTGCTCGAGCGGCGCGAGCCTGAGAAAACGGAAGTGATTTCCAAAGCCCGCGGTGCGGCTGACGCTCTGCCACGCGGCCCCTGCCTTCTGGTCGAGTGCGGCCCTTTCGCTTTCGGCGGCGAGGAACTCCTCTACCCGGTCGGGCGACACCTCGATCAGCGTCATCTCCATCCAGGGAGTCGCTTCCGGCATTTCCTGGGCGGCAGACACCGCCGGAAGAAGCGCGACCCCGATCCGGCCCAGGATCCGGAAGGTTCTCAACAAGAGACGCAGTTGTTGTTGTTCTTCGAACCGAGGCTCTCGAGGAGGGCGACCGTCTCGGGAATCGGAGAAACACGCTGGACAGGGCCGTTCGCCATGTCCGCCGTCGTCTGGCCGCGACGACTCACCGCCGTGACATCCCCGCCGTTTTCGACGAGAAAGAGGATCATCTCGTCGTCCCCGCGGGCTGCGGCGTGGTGGAGGGCGTTGTAACCGTTGAAATCGCGCTGGTTCACATCGGCACCCAGCTCGATGAGATACCGGATCGAATCGAGCCAGGAGTCGGGCGCGTGACGGTGGGCGTTCCCCGCGAAACCCTCGCCGTAGCCCACTCCCGAGGCGGCGTGGATCGGATAAACACCCGGATCGCCGGCCTTTTGGGGCGGGAGGCCGGAGGGGTCTGGTCCCATCGAAGTCAGGTCGGTCGGGATCCAGAGGCCGGGGGCCGCTGGCAGGACCGCGAGAGCGCCCCGCTCGGGGTCGTTCACCGGCGGAGATCCGCGCCTCCGGCGGCGGGGTTCCGGGGCCTTGGTGGGGATGTTGGGATCGGCACCGTATTCGGCGAGCAGCCGCATCGCCGGGACATCGGTCGCGTAGGCGGCCCGCCAGAAAGCGGTGGCACCGCCGGTATCCACGAGGCCGCAGTTGGCGTTTCCGCAGCCGCTATAGACCATGTACCACGGGTGCTTGGTGATCCGGTGGTTGGGGTCGGCCCCCGCATCGAGGAGCGAACGCATCAGGTCGAGATAGCTCGTCTGCTGGCGGTCGTGCTCCTGGGGCTGTGGATAGCGGGTTCGCGGCTGCCACTCGGCGTTGATGGTCGCCCACAGCGGGGTGACGCCGTTCTCGGTGGCTGCCACATTGGGGTCGGCACCGCGTTCGAGCAGCAGCATCGCCAGATCGAACTGGCCGTTGATGGTAGCCATCAGCAGCGGGCTCGTTCCGTCCCCGGCGGAGGCCTGGTTCACGTCGGCATCTCCGTCGAGCAACGCGGTCGCCGCGCCGTGGAAGCCCTGCCTCGAAGCGTGGAGCAGCGCGGTCAAGCCCCCCTTGGCCTTGAGTTGAGGCCTGCGAAACCGGGCGAACGGGTCATTGTCTTCCCCCGTCTTCTCGGGAACTTCGCCCGAAAGGTACAGCTCGCGGGCGGCGGCCACCGCTGTCTGGATCTCGGCGGATTTCGGGTCGGCATCCCCGGTGGCGAATGCTTCGAGAACCGCGCTTTGCCGCTTTTTGGCGGCTTCCGCCAGCTCGTAGTCGGCGATCAGGTCCACCGGGTTCGAAGCAGCGTTCGGGTCGGCGCCGTTTCGGAGCAGCATCTCGATCGCGTCCACCCGGTTCCGCGCTGCCGCGAAGATCAGCGGAGTCTGGCCCCAGGTCCTTTCCCTCGCATCCACCTCGGCTCCGTGCTCGAGGAGCGCCTCGATCGAGGCGACGCTCCCGGCATCGGCAGCGAGATGGAGCGGTGTCGCCCCGCTGGTAGTCAGGGCGCTGGTCGCGCTCGACCCGGCGAGCAGGAGTTGACGCACCACGTCGGCCTGGCCAGCGCTCGCCGCCACGTGGAGCGGCGTGTAGTTGCCGATCCGGGTCGCGGCATCCACCTTGGCACCACTCTGGACCAGCACCTCGACGAGCGCGGTGTCTCCCCGTTCGGCCGCCCAGTGAAGCGCCGACATGCCGTCGCCGTGCGCGGCGTTCGCGTCTTCGCCGCTCGCGAGGAGCCCCCGCACGGCTTCGAGATCGCCGGCCCGGGCGGCTTCCGCCACCGGCGCAGCAGCGGGGGGCGCGGAAAGGGCGATTCCGGCGAGCAGGAGCGCCCCGAGCATTGCGCCGAAGTATCGGGAAGTTCCAGTGAAGTGCACAGATGGCTCTCCTAGTCGGTTTCCGCCATCGGCATCGCGGCCGGGAGGGTTCCGTTGCTGTCCCCGAAAGAATCCATTTCGAGGCCCAGCGACTGGACCAGGGCGAGCATGGCGTTCGCCATCGGTGTCCCGTCCGGTGCCTTCACGTGGAGGTTGCCGGTGAGGTGGCCGTTCGCCCGGCCGAGGAAGAGCAGCGGAGCGCGCCGGTGGTTGTGGATGTTGGCATCCGCCATCGGGGAACCCCAGATGATCGCCGTCTTGTCGAGCAGCGACACGCCGCCTTCGTCGGTGTCCCGGAGCTGTTTGAGGAAGTACGGGAGCTGGCCGACCCGGTACTGGCAGATCGTGTTGAAGTCCATGATCCGCTCTTCGTCGTTCCCGTGGTGTGAAGCCGGATGGAACGGCGAGTTGGTGCCGCTTTCGGGGAACGAGCGGTTCTGGGCATCGCGGCCGGTCTTGAAGCTGATCACCCGGGTCATGTCGGTTTCGAGAGCGAGAACCTGAAGGTCGAAGAGCAGCTTCATGTGCTCCGAGAAGGAGTCCGGAACGCCGGGAGGAGCGTCCGGAATCTCCCTCGCCTCGCCGCTCTGGTTGTGGCCCTCGATCATCTGGATGCGCCGCTCGACTTCGCGCACGTGGTCGAGATAGCGATCCATCCGCAGGCGGTCCACGTTCCCGAGCTCGCCCCGGACTTCGGCCACGTCGCTCAAAATCCAATCGAGGATGCTGCGGCGGGTGGCGCGGCGTTCGGCGCGCTCCTCGGGCGTGCTGCCGGCCCCGAAGAGCATCTCGAAGGCGACCCGCGGGTCGCGGATCATCGGCAGCGGCTCGTTGGGGGAGGCCCAACTGATCGAATCGGTGTAGGCGCAGGAGTAGTTGTAGGTGCACCCGCCGGCCTGGTCGAGGTTCTCGATGCAGAGCTGGAGCGACGGCATCGGCGTGGCCTGCCCGAACTGCTGGGCGTAGTACTGGTCGAGCGAGGTGCCGCACCAGATGTCGGAGCCCTGGGTCTGCTTCGGGTGGGACTGGGTGAGGAACACCGCCGAGGAGCGGAAGTGGTCGCCCCCGATCTCCGGCGGGCTGAACGCCTCGGCCATTCGCACGTCGGTGTTGCTGACGATGGTCAGATACTCCTGGAACGGCTCGAGCGGCTTCAGCGCGTTTTCGGGCTTCATTCGGAAGTCCCGCCCGACGGTCTCCGGCGCGTAGAGGTGCTGGGTCGCGCCCCATTCATTGCAGCCGGGCAATCCGTGCACTTCCTCGATGCAGACCAGCCGGGTCACATCGGTGGGAGAAGCGTCGGCGGGCCTGGCTCCCCAGCCGGCAGGCAGCATGGCATCGAGGTACGGGAGGGCGACGGCCGCCCCTGCGCCACGCAGGAAGGTGCGGCGGGGAAGGTGTTTTCCGGTGAGAACGGACATGTTCTGATACCTCGTTACTGATTGAGCGTGGTTTCGGGAGCGATCCCGTCGCCGCGCTTCCTCTGGAAAGCGTCGCTTCGGACCACGCCCATGATGAAGGAAGCCATGCGGAAATCGTCGGCTTCCGCGTCGGCGGCGATCCGCCGGACGGTGGGTTGATCGAAGGGCTGCATGGGTCTTCCGATGGCGAAAGCCAGCAGGTTTTCGGTGAAGGTGCGCGCCAGCGGAATCGGGCGGGTGAGCAGGACATGTACGAGCTCCGACGGGCTCCCGACCGGAGTGCCGTCGTAGAAGTCGCCCATGGTGTCGAGCGGGCCGCCGTTTTCCCGGACGCGCCATTTGCCGGTCACGTCGAAGTTGTCGAGCGCGAGGCCAATCGGGTCGATCATCCGGTGGCAGGAGTTGCAGCTCGGGTTGCGCGCGTGCATTTCCATGCGTTCGCGGGTGGTGAGCCGTCGCCCGTCCGCGACCTCCGCAATGTCTTCGAGGACCGGGGTGTCGGGCGGTGGGGGCGGAGGAGGAGTCCCGAGCAGGACTTCCATCACCCACTTGCCGCGCAACACCGGGGAGGTGCGGTTGGCGAGCGAAGTCAGGACCAGCACGCTGCCGTGGCCGAACACGCCGCGCCGGGTGTCATCCGGATAGGAAACGCGCCGGAACTGGCGGCCTGCCACCCCCGGAATCCCGTAGTGGTGGGCCAGCCGCTCGTTCACGAACGTGTAGTCGGCCTCGAACAGGTCGAGCAGGCTGCGGTCGTCCTCGACCAGATGGGCGAAGAAGAGTTCGGTTTCGCGCCGCATGGCGTTCGCGAGGTTGTCGTCGAAGTTCGGGAAGAAGTTGGGGTCCGGCTTGACCTTGTCCATGTCCTGGAGTCGGAACCACTGGGCCGCGAAACGGCGGCCGAGCATCGCGGCACGCGGGTCGGCGAGCATCCGGAGCGCCTGGCGATCCACTTCTTCCGCGGTCAGAAGGCCCTGGTCCGCGAGTCGCTGGAGCTCGTCGTCGGGCGGCGCACCCCAGAGGAAGAAGGAGAGCCGCGAGGCCAGATCGGTGTCGTTCAGCCGGTATCCGCGGCCCCCTGCGTCGAGAGGCGTTCTTTCGAGCCGGAGCACGAAGTGGGGGCTCGCCAGCATGGCTTCGAGCGCGGTCCGGACGCCTGCCTCGAAACCGCCGGTTCGGTATTCGCTGTCGAAGAAAGTGAGCAGATCTTCCACCTCGTGCTCCTCGAGGTTGCGCCGATAGGCATCGCGGCCGAGCCGCGCGAGGATCCGGCCGGCGCACGGGCGCGCCTCTTCCGGGGTGGTCGGACGGCAGGTGAAGATGCGCCTCCGGCTCGGGGTTTCGGAGAGGCCGGTGGTGTGGAAGGGGCCGCTCACGATCAGGTCGCGGATGTGGGGCAGGGTGGTGACACCCGCTCCGCCGGAGCCGCCTCCGGCGTAGGACCAGTCGTGCGGCCGCACCAGATCCTCGTAAGGTCCGTGCTGCCGCCGGACGAAGGCCGCGGCGATCCGCCGGGTTCCGGCACCGATGAAGATCCGCGGCGTCAGGGTGATGTCGCTTCCCCGCCCGTCGGCATCCACCTGGCGGTTCGTGTCGTAGTGGAGGAGGGCGATCCGCTCGCCGTCGATCGAGACATCCACGTCCTCGATCCGGGTGTTGGCGCCCGAAGTGAAGGTCACGCCGAGCGCGTACTCGCCGTCCACCGGGAAGGTGTGGTCGGCCACGAGGCCGCCGCGGGTGCCGTAGGGCGCTCCCTCCACGTGGTCCCACGGATGCTGCGAGAGGTACTGCGAGTTGGTGTAGATGTGGTCCGTCGGCTTTCCGCTGCGCTGGCCCACCGCGAGCCGGCTGATGGAGCTGGCCGCGTTCAGGTACGACTCGAGGAGCGTCGGGGAGAGAGTCTGTGCCTCCGCGATGTTGTCGAAGTTGTGGCTCACCTGGTCGAGGGGCAGCCAGTCGCCGGCATCCACTTCGAGGTCGAGCAGCTCGCGGATCGCCTGTTCGTACTCGTGGCGGTTGAGTCGCTGGAAGGGACGGCTCCCCGGGTTCGGAGCGGCCGCTGCCGCTGCATCCAGCCGGTACTCGAGAGTTTCGACCAGGGCGAGCAGTTCTTCCGGGCTCGACCTCCGGATGCCACGCGGCGGCATCATTCCGGCGCGGAGTTTTCGGACCATGCCTTCCGCGTCACCGGCCCGTTCGGAGGCGCGCGTCACGTCGAAGTCCTCGAGCGAGAGGTTTCCGCTCATCATCCGTGCGTTGTGGCACATGGCGCAGGTGGTCTGCACCACGCCGTTCGCGACTTCGTCGGCAGGAACCGCGATAGCGGGAGCTTTTTCGCCCGTTTCGGCGTGGGCATCGGGCACGGCCATCGCCATCAGACCGAGGACTCCCAAACCGAGTCCGATGGCGAAACGCATGACGACGCTCCTCACGAGAGAAAAGACAACCCGGGCACAAACCCGCCCGGAAAGGTTCAGCCATTTTGCCAGATCGGGGGGAGCGGGTCA
Source organism: Vicinamibacteria bacterium (assembly GCA_965215615.1). Lineage (GTDB taxonomy): Bacteria > Acidobacteriota > Vicinamibacteria > Marinacidobacterales > Marinacidobacteraceae > CBDATA01. The sequence continues at coordinate 1,049,446 of OZ244068.1, forward strand.
ACGATCAGCCACGGGTGAACGGACCGTGGTCTGATACCCTCGCGAGGAATCCGCCGAGAGTTTTCAGGGTGGAGGTTGATCCGGGTCCGCATCTGCTGTTCGGGGTTGTCCAACCGGTGGAATCCACGCTCGGGCAAGGGTTTGGTATCAGGAAAGGCCGATGCCGTGGCCCACCTTCCGGAGACCAAGGCTTCGCTTTCCCGGCTCCGGGCCGCGATCGAGACCTCCTGGCGCCGCTCGCTTCAGGACGGCGGATCGTTCGAGGCGCGGATGGAAGCCGGTGCCCGACAGGACAACGGCGATGTGGAGGAGGGTCTCGGCGGCGAGATCGGCGGGGGCGTTTCGCTGACCATGCGCCAGGGTCTGACCATCCGGCTCGAAGGCCGCCATCTCTTCGCTCACCAGGACGAGGACTTCCGCCAGACGGGCGCTTCGGCCCAAATGGTCTGGGATCCGGCTCCGATGTCCGATCTGGGCCCGCAGGTCTCGATGCGTCAGCAGTGGGGCATGGCGACGAGGAGCGGGCTCCAGCAGTTGTTCGGGGTGAGCGACATGGACCCCCTCGGATTCGGGGCGGACGAAGGCCGGCTCGACACCGAGATCGGCTGGGTTTTGCCGGCGTTCTCGAAGCGCTTCGTGGTTACCCCGTTCTTCGCGCATGGGGCCCTGAATGACCGCCTGAATGACCGTCTCTCGCAGACGCTCGGCTTGCGTCTCGAACCGATGGATCAGGACGGCGCGTTCCCCGGCATGAGCTTCGCGCTCAAGCTGCGGCGCTCCGGGAGCTTCGGGGAGCGGAACCTCGGCGCGAATATCGAATTCCGCACGAGCTTCTGACCGAACCCGGGGCCGGCTTCTCGCGGTGGGAGCGCGGCTTTCCCCGATACCTCCCGGCGCGCCGCTACCGCAGGCGGATGCGGCGGACCACCTGGCCGTTGTTTTCCCAGGGGGTCGCCTTGAGGTGGGAGGCTTCCTCTTGGGTGGGCTGGAGGGCTCGGGAATCGCGGGCGCGGGAGACGAGGCGGTGGTCTCCCAGGGCGGAGTCCGGCCAGTCCAGCGAGAATCGCCGGAAGCCGAACCGGTGGGCGGCGGGCAGCAGGTCGGCCGCCTGGAAGGGGCCGTCATCCACCCGGATTTCCACTCCGGTGATCGGGGTCCGGGCATCGCTCCAGGCGAGTCCGTGGATGCGCAATCGGCCGTCCTGCGCCCGCTCCACCCGGGTCACGAGAGACTTGAGCCGCATTCGGCCGATGGCACTCGCTGCGTGGACGACTCCCGAAGGGGTCTCGGCGCCGCGCACCGTCACGTAGTCCTTCGCCTGGAACCAGCCGGCGAAGCGCTCCGGCCAGATCTCGATCCGCTGGACCCACTTGACCTGGGTGACCCCGTAGAAGCCGGGGGCGATGAGCCGTAGCGGGCCGCCGTGCTCGCGTGGCAGGGGTTCGCCGTTCATGGAGTTGGCGAGCAGAACTTCCGGCCCGAGTGCGTCGGCCACCGGCAGGCTGCGGGCGAAACGGGCCGGATAGTCGTTGCCGCGCACCCGTTCCGGGGCCTGATCTGCTCCGAAGAAGACGACTTCGCGGGATTCGGAGTCGATCCATTCTTCGAGCAGCGGAGCGAGCGGGATGCCGCCCCAGCGCGCCGCGCCGACGAGACCGTGCATGCCGATCCCGCCGTTGCCGCAGCACTCGAAGAGGACCACCGACTCCCGACGGGGCAGCCCGGCGATTTCTTCGAGACCGAGTGCCCGGCCGGATTCCCCGCGCCGGCCCACCTCCAGCCGGTACTGGGCGGCCCGAATTCGAGGAACCTCCCCGTGACTGAGAACGAAAAAGTCCCTGTTCGGGACCGTTTCGCCGGTGACCCGGGTGAGGTCGGTGAAGCGGGCGCGGGTTCCGGCGGGGAGGGGTTCGAGGTCGTCCCACGGGAGGACATCCCGCTGCCGGGCGATTGCCGGGCTGGCCGAAAGAAGCGCGGCCAGACCGGCGAGTGCCTCGCGCCGCTTCATGGGCGAAGGAGAAATCGCCGCCGGCCCCCGGAGGGACCAGCGACGAAGCGTCGGATCAGAAGTGGATCCGGAGCGCGAAGCGCGCGATGCGCGGCGAAAGGTAGGTGAAGACGTTGCCGTAGGCACCCCCGCTCGCGGTGTTGATTCCGGTCACCGTGTTCTGGTTGGTGATGTTGAACACGTTGATCTCCGGCGCGATCCGGACATCCCCCACCATGAAATCGCGGAAGAGCGCGAAGTCGAAGGTGGTCACGTTGTCCAGCCGCTCGGTTCCGATCGGAGCCGCGAGGATCGTGGCACCGCCCTGGTTGAGTCCGCCGACGAAGAAGGTACGCGAGACGGGCTGCCCGGTCTGGTACCGCATCACTCCGGAGGCGCGGAAGCCGAAGGGGGCGTGCCAGGTGCCGATCGCCTTGAACTGGTTGGTGCGATCGTAGAAGGACTTGCCCTTCGCGTTCACCTGCTGGTTCGGGTTGGTGAAGATGCCGGGGTTGGCATCCTCCCACTGCCCACCGCGTGACCAGGCATCCGTGTCGTTCCAGGTGTAGGAAACGAGTGCTTGCCAGTTGTTCGAGAAACGCTTCTGGGCAGTCAATTCCAGGCCGAGATATTCGGTCTCGTAGGCATCCACGGTCGCCACCTGCAGCTCACTCAACCCGATGAACTCCGGACGCAGGTTGAAGGCCGTGATCTGGCCGCCGTCGTCGCTCGTACCCGTCATGCCGTCCGGGCCGGGATCGGTAACCGGCATCGGATCGTAGGCCGAATCGGGCGCTGCGAGGTTGAGGATGTCCGAGTTGTCGCCGCTGGTCCGCCGCGAGAAGGTGGCCTGCAACCAGATGTTGCCTTCGAACTCGCGTTCGAGGGTCACGGTCGCCTCGTCGGTGAAGGCATGCTTCAAATCCGGAGAGATGGTGTTGATCGCCGCCGTCGCGCCGAACTGATCGGAGAGGACCGCTCCCTGTTCGCCGTCCTGGAACTGACGGTCGCCGTTCAGATCGTTCCACTCGTAGGTGTTGGTGAGCCCGCCGTTCTGGTTCACGAAGTTGGCGAAACCGGTGGAGAACTGGTGGTAGTAGCGGCCCCAGCTCGCCTTGAGCGCGCTCCGTCCGCCCTCTTCGAGCCCGATCACGAGACCGACCCGCGGCGCGAAGCTCGCGAGTTCGAGAATGCCGTTCCGCTCGGGGAACTCACGTGGGCAACCGTTTGCGCCAGTGCACCAGCGCCCGTCCTGGCTGCTCTGATCCGGAAGCCAGCCGTGATAGCGATCCCAGCGCAGGCCGAGCTTCAGGGCAAAACGGCCGCTCGTGATGATGTCGTCGATGTACACCGAGGTCTGGTCGAGCGTCTGGGCATCGGTGCGCGGCGTGTTGCGGAACTGGACCTCGAACGGAACCCCGTTGTTGAGCCGGATGAACACGTCGTCGATCGCGGTGGTCTCGTTGCGGATCGGGTTGTGCGAATACTCGACCCCCATCCTGAACTCGTGGTCAACGCTCCCGACATCTTCGAGGAACCAGGTGAGGTCGCTCTTGTAGGAGTAACGTTTGCGGCGGCGCTCCACGTTGAAGTCGCGGGCGTGGAGGAACGTTCCGGTCCCCACGTCGAAGCCTGCCTGGAGGCCGGCCGCCTGTGCTTCCTCGGTGTGGTAGGTTGGAAACCAGACGTTCAGGTGGGAGAACCGGGTGTCGAGCAGCGCGTTTTCACTGAGCGTCGAGGACCAGGTGGCCTGGACGATCCGGAAGGTGTCGTCCTCGATCCAGGTCGCCTCCGGCGGCCGGTTCGATGCGAGTCCGCGCCGCGGCTTCCAGTAGGTCATCTCGTGCCATTCGGCGCTGATCTTGTTGCTCGCGTTCAGGTCGGTGTCGCTCTTGAGCACGAACTGGCGCATGTCGGTGTCTTCGGTCACCGACTCGACGCCGGAGACGTACCGATGGACCCGCTGGTCGCGGAAAGAGAAATAGAAGGTGGAGCGGTCGCGGATCACCGGGCCGCCGATCTGGCCGTTGAAGTCGCTCAGGTAGTCGAACTCGGAGACAGTGCCGCCCGAGGCTTCGAGTTCGCTCGAGAAGTTGTCGAACTGGGTGGCATCGTTCTGGTAGAAGGCACCCGCCGAACCGGTGAACTCGTTGCCGCCGGTCTTGGTGACCATGTTCATATAGACACCGGGAGCGTTCACCGAAGCCGGATGGGATCCCACTTCCACCTGGACTTCCTCGAAGCTGTCGTAGTCGTAGTAGTAGCCACTCGCGCCGAGCGCGGCGGGACAGGTCACGTTGACTCCGTTCAGGTAGTAGCTGTTCTGGCCCCAAGAGGTACCGCGCGCCGAGAAGACGGCCTGGAGACCGGTCTCGCTGCCGCCCACGTCCAGCCGGTTGGTGGTCACGCCGGGGGCCTGGTGCTCGAGCAGCGACCAGACATCGCGGGCGCTCGGAACCTCTTCCAGCAGGCTCTGGTCGAAGGTCGCGCCGATCACGGTGCTTCTGGTGTCGAGCAGCGGAGATTCGCCGACGACGGTCACCGTTTCCTGCACCGTGGAAAGTTCGAGCCTGACATCCATGGATGTCGTTCGGGCGATATCCACCCGGACTTCCTCATAGACGAGCGTCTGGAAGCCGCCGAGCTCGAAGCGCAGCGTGTAGATGCCAGGCGAAACCGCGAGGAAGCGGTAGCCCCCGGTTCCGGAACTGACGGCGACTTCGCTGCCGGTTTCGCCGGAAAGGGTGATCGATACGCCGGGCAGCACCTGCCCGGTGCCGTCCACGATCGAACCTTCGACCGTTCCTGACTGGGTCTGGCCGAAAGCACCGCTGGCCGCGAAGAGCAAAGCGCTCAGGACGGCAGGGATATGAAGCTTCATGAAACCTCCTCCTCAGGGAGTATGTGGCGAAAGCCGAAAGGGGGAACGCTCTCGCGAGCCGGGATCAAAGCAAAAATCACGCCCTGTTCCTTGGTTACTCCAAGTCAATGTTTTTCATTGGCTTGGGCATCAGAACCATTCCCGGAAGCCAAAAACCAGAGATCGGGATTCATGGATTTGGAGCAGCCAGCGAGCAGGTGAAGAGCGCCCGCTGGCGTTCGGTCCAGTCCCCCGATCCGTCGCCGTGCTGGATGAGCATCCGGCCCTCGCGGTACATCCCCAGATCGAGCGTGAACTCCTTGCCGTTCGATTGCCTCCCGCTGTGGTCCCAGGCGGCCGGCAGCTCCGGGTCCGCGTAACGGTACGTCCCGGTCCGCCCGTAGGCGATCCGGTTCGACCAGACATCCATGCCGGGAAGGAGTCCGGCGAGTCCGCCCTCCGCCGAAAGGGGAATCCGGGTCTCCATTTCCAGGATGCCGGGAATGACGGCGCGCCGCAGGACGGCGCTCGCCCGACGGATGGAGGTGATGGCGAGGGGAACCCGGCGGACCGCCCGGTAGCGTTGCGGCGCGCCGGGCGCGAGGCTCCGGAAGATGCCGAGGATGGCCTGCTCCTGCTCGCGGTCGAGATCCTGGTCGAGGTAGAGAGCGACCCAGGTTTCCGGCCCCAGGGTGATGAACTCCGCTCCCGCCAGATCCGTGGTGCCGTAGCGCCCGGACTCGAGTCGGGTGGCGGTGGTGGCATGACACGGCGGATGGGAAGGCGGCGCATTGGAGCGGCAGGGGCAGGGGGTGTCGCAGGGGCAGGCGGTGAAGGCGTGGCCCTCGATCCGCCACTCCGGAAACACGAGGTCGGCCCGCGCGGCGGTCGGCGGCAGCCGCATCCCGAACCCGCCGGCGGGCCGGAGCACGAAGCGCACCGTCTCCGCGAAGCGAAGCCCGACCGGTGCGCCGTCCACGAGCGTCGGCTCGTAGGCCCATCGTTCGGCGGCGCGGACCGCCGCCGCAGCGAGCTCGTCCGGCCCCCGCAGGCTGCGGGCGGTGTTCACTTCGCCGCTCGGAGCGAGGGTCAGCTCGAGGATGACGAGGGCTTCTTCGCCGCGCGCTTCGGCCGCTTCCGGGTATTTCGGAGGCTCGAACCGGATCCGCTCGGGGCGGGCGATGTCTCCGCCCACCGGGAGCACCGGCGCTTGCTCGGGGGGTGGTGCGCAAGCCGCCGCGAGCCCCAGGAAGAGCACAACCGGACCGAGCCGTGGGAACATGAGCGGCGATTCTGACTCATGCGACTTCTTTTGCTCTTCGCCCTGCTTCTCGGCGGGAGTCTCCAGGCCCCGGAGATCCGACGGGCATCGGAAGCTCTCGAAGCGGGCGATCCCGACAGCGCGGCACGAGCGATCGGCGACTTTCTCGCGGGGCGGGAAGCCGACCCGGCCGCCCTTCAGCAGGCGGGTGTCTTCTGGCTGGTGGGCGGAGAGCCGTCGCGGGCGGTCCCCCACCTCCGGGCCGCGACCGAGCTGGATCCCGGCTTCGTGGATGCCTGGCTCGCGCTGGGGCAGGCGCTCGGCCAGCTCGGCGAGCCGGAAGCGGCGCTTCAGGCGTTTCGGACCGCGGGAGGTCTTGCGCCGTCGCGGATGGAGGCGCGGTATCTGGCGGCGGCGACGCTCGATGCCGCCGGCCGACTCGAAGAAGCCCTTCCCGAGGCCCGGGCGGCGGTCGGGATCGCACCAGAGGATCCCACGCTCCGCCGCTTCCTCGGCCGGCTGTTGCTGCGGGTGGAGCAGTGGCCGGAAGCCCAGGACGAACTGGAGGAGGCGATCCGGCTCGGCTATCGGAGCGATCCGGGGGTGCTCGCCGATCTCGGGGCGGCGCTTCTCGGCCAGGAGCGGCTCGCGGCGGCCCGCCTCGCTTTCGAGAGGCACCGGGAGCTTGCGCCCGGCGATCCGGGGACGCTGCTCCAGCTCGGCTACCTCGCCTGGCGCGAGGGAGATCATGAACGCTCGGCGGCTCTTCTCGAAGAGGCGATCGCGCTGGATCCGGAGCTGCGCCGCGCCCACCACTTCCTCGGTCTCACGGCGTTCCGGCGGGATGATCTGGCGGGAGCGGAAGCCGCTTTCCGGCGGGCACTCGAAGCCGGGGAGGACTTTCCGGAGGCGTGGCTTCATCTCGGCAAGATCGCCCTCCGGCGGGGAGACGCGGAAAGCGCGAAACTCCACTTCGAGACCGCGATCGGTCATGCGCCGGACTACGCCGAGGCCTGGTACCAGCTCTCGTTCGCCGAGCGGCGGCTCGGGGACCGGGAAGCGGCGGCGCGCTCGCTGGCCCGCTTCCGCGAACTGCGGTGAACCGGGAACGGGATGGCCACCTGCAAGTGGCTACCATGCGGGAATGACCATGATCGCTGCAGCCGAGTTTCGCAAAGCCTGCTTCCGCGTGCTCGACGAAGTGGCTCGCACGCGGAGCCCGGTAGTGGTGACGAAGCGCGGCCGTCCGGTTGCGAAGCTCATTCCCTATCGCGAGGATTTGCGCGGGAGCATCGTTCGCGAGTCCGGGAACCCCTGCAGCACGGGTGAGAGCTGGGATGCGGATCGTCCCTGACATGCACGCATGGGCGACGATCCCGCCCTTCACGCGATCTGGTGATCCGCTCTCCGCGGGAGGTTCCCTCATGACCAGACTCCTCGTCGTCCTGCTTCTCGGGCTCGGGCCGCTCGGTGCCGCGCAGCAGGAGCCGGTGGCCACCTTCTCCATCGTGGCTCACGACCCGGAAACCGGCGAGTTCGGAGTCGCGGTCCAGTCCCGTTACTTCTCGGTGGGGCACGTGGTTCCCTGGGCGGAAGCCGGGGTCGGTGCCGTCGCGACCCAGGCGAACGTCAACGCGGGGTACGGACCGAAGGGGCTCGACTTGCTGCGGCAGGGGCTCTCTGCCGGGGAGGTCAGGGATCGACTCCTCGCCGAGGACGATTTCCCGGGTCTCGAAGGCCGCCAGTTCGCGGTCATCGACTCCGCTGGCGACATCGCGGCGCACACCGGGCCCACCGCGAGCTTCTGGGCGGGACACCGGGTGGGCGAGCACTACTCGGCGCAGGGGAACATCCTCACCGGACCGGAGGTGGTGGAAGCCATGGGTGATGCGTTCGAAGCCGCCTCCGGTACGCTCGCCGAGAAGCTCCAGGTGGCGCTCGTCGCTGGCCAGGAAGCCGGGGGCGACAGCCGCGGCCGCCAGTCCGCCGCGCTCCTGGTGGTGGGCGAGGGGATGGGTCGCAATCTGAACAACGATGTGGTGGCCCGCCTCCAGGTCGAGGACCACCCGACCCCGATCGTCGAGCTGGGGCGGTTGCTCGACATCAACCTCGCGATCTCCGCGATGGGCCGGAGCCGCGCGCGGGAGCGGGAAGGCGACCGCGCCGCAGCGCTCCGCGAAGCCGAAAGAGCCGCCGAACTCTGGCCGGCCGCCGCCGATCCCTGGATCCGCCTCGGGCTCCTCCGGTACTCGCTCGGCGAACGGAGCCGGGCGCTCGAAGCACTTCGGAAGGCGGCGGAGCGGAGCGAACACTTCCGCGGCCGGCTCGAATCCACGCTGGGCTGGACCGGCCATCCGGGGCTCGATGAGGATTTCCTCGCCGAGCTCTTCCCGGAGGGATCCTGACTCCCCTCCTGTTCGCGCTTCTCGCGCTGGCCCAGCCTCCGGTGGATCGGCTCGCCGAGGGCCGTCGCTGGCTCGACGCGGGGAATCCGGCGGCGGCGGTCCGGGTGTTCGAGCGGCTCGCCGCCGATCATCCCGATGCGCGCTCCCACTACTACCTCGGAGTGGCGCAACTCGCCGCCGGCGATCCGGAAGCCGCGGTGGAGGCGCTCCGCCGGGCGGAAGCGCTCGCTCCCGAACCGTCGCCCGCCCTCGCCCACTCGCTCGGAGTCGCACTGATCCGGATCGGGGATCCGGCCGGCGCGGTGGAAGTTCTCGAACCGGTGGCGCGGCATCACCCCGAGGCGACCCCTCTGCTGCTGCAGCTCGGCCACGCCCACTACCTGGGCCTCGATGGCGAAAAAGCCCGCGAGATCCTGACCCGGGCGCGCGATCTCGACCCCGGCAACCCCATGGCCCTTTTCCATCTCGGACTTGCGGAAGCGGCGCTCGGACGCACCGAAGATGCCTCCCGTTCGTTCGCCGAGGCGATCCGGCTCAACCCCGGAGACCCCGAAGCCCGGGTGGCTCTCGCCCGCACGCTGGTTCAGCGGGGGCAGCTCGACGAGGCGGAAGCCGCCTACCGGGCGGCGCTCGAAACCGCTCCCGAATCTCCGGCGGCGCACACCGGCCTCGGAGTTCTCCTTCTGCAGCGGGGAGAGCCGTCGGCCGCAAGACAGCGGTTCGAAGCGGCCCTTCGAGCCGACCCGGAGCACCGGCAGGCGCTTTACAGCCTGGCCGCCGCGCTCACGGCGCTCGGCCTCCCCGAGGAAGCATCCCGCATTCGCGAGCGGTTTTCCGAAACGGCTGCCGCCGGCAACCCGGTCCACCGGCCGACGCGCACCCGGCTCCGTCGCTGATGCTTGTTTTGGCGCTCGTCCTGGCGATCGGTGGCAGCGAGCCGCCGTTCCGCGACCGGACCGCGGAGGCGGGCATCCGCTTCCACCACGAGGATGGCGGCGCGGGGCAGCGTTTCGTGGTCGAGATCGTGGGGGCCGGAGTCCTGACCCTCGATTACGACATGGACGGCTGGCCCGATCTCTTCTTCGTGAACGGCCGCCCGCTGCCCGGTGACAGGACCGAGGCCACCGCCGGAAACCGGCTCTTCCGCAACCGGGGAGACGGGACGTTCGCCGACCGGACGCTCGAAGCGGGGTTGCTGGATCCCCCGGATCGTCTCCGCTACGGCATGGGGGGCGTAGCGGGCGACCTCGACAACGACGGCGACCCGGACCTGCTGGTCACCCACTTCGGTTCGGAGCGGCTTTTCGAGAACCGGGGCGACGGAACCTTCCGGGAGGTGGAGGGAGCCGGGGGGGCGAGCGATCCCCACTGGACCACGAGCGCGGCGCTTCTCGACGCGGATGGGGACGGCTTTCTCGATGGCTACGCGGCGAACTACCTCGACTACACGCTTGAAGAACACCGCGAGTGCGTGAGCCCGATCCGGAACCTGGTCGCCTATTGCCATCCCCAGGAATATCCGGGAGTCGCGGACTCCTTCTTCCGGAACCGGGGCGGGCTCGTCTTCGAATCGCTCCCGGTTCCCGGCTCCGGGGACGGGAAAGGGCTCGGGGTCTCGGTCACCGATCTCGGGGAGGATGGATCCCCCGATGTCTATGTGGCGAACGACACCACTCCCAATTTCCTGTTCCGGGTGGAAGGGGACGAAACCGGAGTCCGTTTTCGGGAGAATGGGCTCGCGGCGGGCGTTGCGTACAACGAAGAGGGGCTTCCGGAAGCCGGGATGGGAACCGACTGGGGCGATGTGGACGGGGACGGCCGGATGGATCTCGTGGTCACCAACTTCGACTTCGAGACGAACACCCTCTACCGGAACCTCGGGGAAGGGCTGTTCCTCGATGCCACCGCCGCGATGGGCCTCGGGAGCGTCTCGCTCACCGAGCTGGCATTCGGTTGCGACTTCGCCGATTTCGACAACGACGGCGCGCTCGACCTCGTGGTCACGAACGGCCACATCCTCGACAACATCCAGCAAATCCAGTCCAACCTCCGCTTCGCCCAGCCCGGTCAGCTCTTCTGGAACCGGGGCGGGAGCTTCGAGGCCGCGCCGGCCGGAGATTTCGCCCGCGAACGGGTGGGGCGGGGGCTCGCGACCCTCGACTACGACCGCGACGGCGATCTCGATCTGGCGCTCGCGAACAACCGGGGGCCGGCCGAGCTGCTCGCCGGGTCCGGCGGAGGGCGGGTGGCGGGGATCCTGCTCGTCGGCGTTTTGGGGAATCGCGACGGAGTGGGGGCCCGAATCACCCTCGAGGCCACCGGGCAGGTGGAGGAACGTCGCGCCGGGTCCAGTTACCTCGCCCAGCACGACCCGGTGCTCTGGTTCGGACTCGGCGACCGGGAGGACACCGGCGGGATCCGGATCGCGTGGCCCGGCGGACGACGGGAGAGCATCCCGGCGCTCGCTTCCGGCGAGGTGCACGTGGTCCGCGAAGGGCAGGGCGCAGTGGGGAGGATGCCGCTCGGCACCCCGCGATGAGCCTGCTGCTCACGCTCTTGTTCGCGCAGGCGCCGATCCGGTTTGCCGAGGTCGCCGCCGGGTCCGGCGTGGATTTCGTGAACATGTACGGAGGAGTCGGTGCGAAGCAGTACATCCTCGAAACCACCGGCACCGGGGCGGGTTTTTTCGACTACGACGGCGACGGGGATCTCGATCTTTTCTTCGTGAACGGTTCGCGCCTCGGCTACACCGAAGCCGAATCGCTTTCGAGCGCGCTTTACCGGAACGAGGGCGACGGCCGCTTCACCGACGTGACCGGGCCGGCCGGCCTCGAAGCCTACGGCTGGGGACAGGGCATCGCGGTCACCGACTACGAGAACGACGGCGACCTCGACCTCTTCGTGACCTATTACGGCGAGAACCGCTTTTTCCGGAACCGGGGAGATGGAACCTTCGTCGAGTCGGCAGGGGCCCTGGGCCTCGATGACTCCCGGTGGGGTGCCGGCGCGGCGTTTGGCGATCTGGATCGGGATGGAGTCTCCGATCTGGTGGTGGTCAACTATGTGGATTTCGACCCGGAGGTGACTCCTGGCCCCGGAGAAGAGCCTTTCTGCTTTTTCCTCGGGATGCCGGTGATGTGCGGCCCGAAGGGTTTGCTGCCCGCACCCGCGCTCCTGTACCGGGGTTTGCCGGAGGGTGGATTCCAGTCGGTCTCTGGAGCCGGGATCGGCGAGGAGCTTTATTTCGGGCTCGGGGTGGTGATGGGAGACCTCGATCGGGACGGCGATCTCGATGTGTACGTTGCGAACGACCAGACTCCCAACAACCTCTACCGGAACGACTCGGACGGGACGCTCCGTTTTCTCGACACGGGGCTCGAAAGCGGCCTCGCTTTCAACGAGGACGGGCGCGCCCAGGCAGGGATGGGGGTTTCGCTCGGTGATTACGACAACGACGGCTGGCTCGACATCGTGGTCACCAACTTCTCGCACGACTACAACACCCTCTACCGTTCCACCGGCGACGGCTGGTTCGTGGACGAATCCTTCGCCGCCGGGATCGGCGAGCCGAGCTACAACCTGCTCGGCTGGGGGGCCGGTTTCGCCGATTTCGACCGGGACGGCTTCCTGGATCTGCTGTTCGTGAACGGCCACGTGTATCCCGAAGTCCGGGGCCCGGTCACCGAGAGCGAGTACGCCCAGCCGGCGCTTTTGCTCCGGAACCTCGGGAACGGAGGCTTCGGGGTCGTGCCCGACGCGGCACTCGCCGAGCCGCGGGTCTTTCGCGGCGCGGCGTTCGGTGATTACGACGGGGACGGGGATCTGGACGTGGCGGCCACCGTGATGAACGACACCCAGGCGCTCTTCCGCAACGAAACCGGGGATGCGAACGGCTGGGTCGGCTTTCGCCTTTCGGGTCGTTCGAGCGCCCGGGACGCGGTGGGGGCGCAGCTCACCTTGCTCGGTGGCGGCCCGCGGCAGGTCCGCGAGGTCCGCTCGGCCGAAAGTTATCTCTCCGCGAACGACCTGCGGGTCTTCTTCGGCCTCGGGGCCGCCTCCGGGCCGGTCCGGGTGGGGATTCGCTGGCTGTCGGGGTGCGAACAGGAAGTCACGGCGGCTCCGGGCGCGTACCACCTCGTGATCGAAAACTGTCAGGGAGTCTCCAGCGAGACCCCCTTGAGCAGCGCGAACACCGGAGCACCCGGACGGATACCCAGTTCCCGGATGCCGTCCCCGGTGAGGTGAGCGCGGATCACCGCATCTCCCACTTCGACCCGCACCTCGGCGAGTGTTCCGTCGAGTTCCCGAATCCCGAGCACCCGCCCCTGCGCCACGTTGCGGATGCTGATCTTCTGTGGACGTTCGGTGGCGAGCGCCACGTCCCGCGCTCGCACCCGAAGCCGTGCTTCTTCCTCAGGACGTTCCCGGGCTGCCGCCTTGAGGGTGGCCCCGCCGATGTCGAATTCCGCAAGGCCGGTCTCCCGGTCCCAGCCGATCAACCGGGCGCGGAGGAGCGCGCCGGGCTCGAAGCGGTGCCCGCCGGCGGCCTGGTCCAGTTGCAGCGCCACTTCTTCCACCGGCCCGCTCGCCTCCACCCGGCCGGAGCGGAGCAGCACCATCCGGTCGGCGAGCGCGCCGACCTCGTCGAGGTCGTGCGTCACGTGGACGGCGGCGATCTCCTGCTCCCGGATGCGCCGTCGCAACCAGGGCAGGATGGCGGCCCGCGCCGGGCGGTCCAGGGCAGAGAACGGCTCGTCGAGCAGCAGCGCGGCGGGGCGGGTGAGGAGTGCCCGGGCAAGAGCCACCCGCTGGCGCTCCCCTCCCGAAAGGCCATCCGGCCGGCGGGGGAGCAGGGCTTCGATTCCGAGTGGTTCGAGCAGGTCGCCGAATTCGGTTCCCGCCCGCCTCGTCGCGTAGCGCAGGTTCCCCTCCACGGTGAGATGGGGGAAAAGTGCGGGCTGCTGGAACGAGAAACCGAGCCGCCGCTCGTGGGTCCGGCGGAAGAAGTCCCGCTCCTGCCAGATGCCGTCCGGCGCGTGGACCGATCCACGGAGCCGGATGAAGCCGGCGACTGCGCGGAGCAGGGTCGTCTTGCCGCTTCCGGAAGGGCCGAAAAGGCTCGTGACCTCGCCCGCCGCGGCGGAGAACCCGGCATCGAGGTGGAAGCCGCCGACCGAGCCTTCGAGTTCGACGCGGAGCGCGCTCACCTGTGTCGCTCCAGCGTCGTGGTCACGAACACCACGAGGAAGGCGAAGACCAGCAGGCCGCCGGAGAGCAGGTGCGCCGCCTCCCAGTCGAGCGTCTCCACGAGGTCGTAGATGGCGATCGAGAGCACCCGGGTTTCTCCGGGAATGTTGCCGCCGATCATCAGGATGACGCCGAACTCGCCCACGGTGTGGGCGAAGCCGAGGATGGCTCCGGCGAGGACACCGCGGCGGGCGAGCGGCAGCGCGACGGTCCAGAAGGCATCCCACGGCGAAGCCCCGAGCGAGGCGGCGGCTTCGAGCGGGGCATCACCCACCGCTTCGAAGGCGCTCCGGATCGGCTGCACGGTGAAGGGCAGCGAATAGAGGACCGATCCGATGACGAGGCCCGGAAAGGTGAAGGCGAGCGACGGCTCCCCGATGAGCCGGGCGAAGAAGCCGCCCGGGCCATCCGGTCCGAGAGCGATCAGCAGATAGAAACCGAGCACGGTGGGCGGCAGGACGAGAGGCAGCGCCACTACCGCCGCCACCGCCTCCCGGTAGCGGGACCGGGAGCGGGCGAGCCACCAGGCGAGCGGTCCGCCGAACAGCAGCAGGAGGATGGTGGTGACGCTCGCGAGCTCGAGCGTCAGCCGGATGGCCGGCCCGATCCCGTTCACGGAACCCGGTAGCCGGCGCGTTCGAGGATCGCCCGCCCGGTTTCGCCGAACAGGAAGCGAAAGAACGCCTCCGCCGCCGGATTTCCGCGCCCCCGGCGAAGCAGCACCGCATCCTGCCGGATCGGCGGGTGGAGATGTTCCGGCGCGACCCAGCGGGAGCCGGATTCGGGAATCTGGGAGAGCGCGACGAGGCCCGCTTCGGCGTTGCCAGTCGAGACGAACTGAAAGGCCTGCGCGACGTTATGGCCGATGATCCTCCGGGGTGGATCGGGAATGCCGAGCCGCTCCAGCACGGCGAGCGCCGCTACCCCGTAGGGAGCGATATCCGGGTTGGCGAGTGCGATCCGCCGGAGGCCGGGAGCCCGGAGCGTCCCTGGCCCCTGAACCCGTCCGGGGTCCGGACTCCAGAGCACGAGCCTGCCGAAGGCGTAGGTGGCGGGCTCTTCCGCGAGGCCCTTCCCGAACAAAAGTGCCGGGCGTTCGGCATCCGCCGCGAGCAGCACGTCGAAAGGTGCCGCCTGGACGATCTGGGCGTAAAGCTGGCCGGTCGCGCCGACGCTCGTCCGGATCCGGAACCCGGTCTCGGACTCGAACCGCTCGGCGAGAACGCGCACCGTCGAAGCGAAATTGGAGGCCACCGCCACCCGCGCCTCCATCCGCGTCTGGCCTTCCGCCGGAGCGAGCAGCAGCAGTGCCGCGACCGATGCGAAGAGCAGTCAGTCCCCCCGGCGATTCGCGGTCATCATGATTTCCACCTTGATCCCGGGGCCCATCATCCGGGTTCCGACGGTGGCCCGCGCCGGCGGCTCCGCTCCGACCATCTCGCGGTATGCCGCGTTCATGGCATCGAAGTCGCGCATGTCTTCGAGGAAGACCATCGAGTCGGCCACGTCCTCGAAGCCGAGTCCGGCGGCGGTGAGCGCTTCCTCGATCCGGACGAGGACGGCGCGGGTCTGCTCGCCGGGATCCTCGCTGCGCGGCGCGGGCGGCACCATGCCCGAGAGGTAGAGGCGGTCTCCCGCCCAGATTCCCGGCGAGAGCGGGCTCGACGAGCGCGGTCCTCCAGTGACCAGAACGCTCCGCTCGGCGCTGCTCGCGACGCATTGGACTTCCGCCTTGAAGAGCGGGTTGGCGAGGCGCGCCTCGACGGTGGCGCGGGTCGGTGGATCGGTCGGGAAGAACTCCCGGTAGGCATCATTCATCTCACCGAATGCGCGGGAGTCGTCGAGGAACACCCGGCAGTTCGCGACGTCGCCGTAATCCATCCCGCCCGCTTCGAGAACGAGGCCGATGTTCCCCATGATGCGCTGCATCTGCTCGGCCACCCCGCCTTCCACCGGCTGGTAGGTGTCCGGGTCGCGGGCGGTGGCCCCGGCGACGAAAAGGGTGTCCCCGGCCTTGATGCCCCAGGAATACGGCAGCTCGGGGCTCATCATGGCTTCGGGGTGGATGACTTCCCGTTCCACATCGTTCCCGACCGCGACCATCGAGGCTTCGACCAGCGCGCCGGGGATCGCGATGCCGGCCTGCACAGTGGCGCGGGTCGGCGGATCCATCGGGAAGTACTCGCGATAGACCTCGTTCATCGCGGAGAAGTGGCGGATGTCGGCCAAGAAGACGTTGACTGCGGCGACCCGCGAGAAGTCGAGCCCGTTCCGTTCGAGGACCATCCCCAGGTTCTCCATCATCTGGCGCATCTGGCCTTCGATTCCTCCGGGGGCGAGGCCGAGCCCGCCGGGCTGGTTGCCGATCGCGCCGGCGACATACAGGAGGTCGCCGCTCCAGTGAGCCTCCGAAAAGGGGAGCCCGAGTTCGTTCACCGAATCGTCTTGCGGCTCGGCCACGGGAGCGGGCGCGGCGCAGGATGCGAGAAGCAGAACGAGAAGCAGGGACAGGGATCGGTTCATCAGAAGGGCCTCCGGCCGGAGCCGATGATACATTCGGATTCTTCGCCTTGCACTCCGAATTCCGCCCCGGTCCCTCCGGCCGCCTCGAGATCGAAGGTGTTCCGGTGGATGACGCGGTCCGGACGAGCGGCGTTCCCGCCTATCTCTACTCGCTGCCGGCGCTTCAGCGGCGTTACCGGTCGCTCGATGAGGCGCTCGAAGGAATCCCGCACCGCGTCTCGATTCCGTTGAAGGCGAACACCCAGCCGCTGCTGCTCGAAGCGCTGCGCGACGAGGGGGCGGGTGCCGAAGCCGGATCGGAGGCCGAACTCCACCTCGCCCGGGCGCTCGGCTTCCCGCCCGAGGCGATCACCCTCACCGGAGTCGCGAAAACCCGGGCGGTCCTCGAACTCGCGGTGGAACTCGGAATCCACCTGATCTCGGTGGAGTCGGAGGCGGAACTCGACCTGCTCGAGGCGGTGGCGGTTGCGCGCGGGGCGGTCGTCCGGGCGATCCTGCGCCTGAACCCGGAGCTCTCCGAAGTGGATACCCACCCGAGCATCGCGACCGGAGTGCCCGCCGCCAAGTTCGGCCTCGATGCCGGCCGGCTCCGCGAGCTGTTCCGGGCGAAGAAGAGGCCCTCGGTCGAGATCGTCGGACTCCACGCCCATATCGGCTCCCAGATCCTCGATCCGGAGACGTTCCGCGCCGGAGCGAGCCGGCTCGCCGCATTGTTCGTGGAGCTTCGGGATGCGGGGCACCCGGCCACGGTTCTCGACGTGGGCGGCGGCTTCGGGATTCCCTACCGGGAGGGCGAGCAGGAAACCTCGTTCGCGACCTTCCTCGGCGCGGTTCGGGGCGGCCTCGAGGCGACGCTCGGGTCGGGCCTGCCGACGATCCTCGTGGAGCCGGGGCGCTCGCTCTTCGGGCCGGTCGGCGCGCTGGTGGTGGAGGTTCTCCATCGGAAGTCGGTGGGGAACCGCGATTTCGTGATGGTGGATGCCGGAATGAACGACCTTCTCCGGCCGGCTCTCTACGGGAGCCATCACCGCATCGTCCCGGTGACGGTGCGCCCGGAAGCGCCGCGCGCTTTCGACGTGGCCGGGGGTGTCTGCGAAACCGGCGACGTGTTCGGCCGGGACCGGATGCTGCCGCCGCCCCGGCCGGGGGATCTGCTCGCGGTGCTGGATGCCGGTGCTTACGGGTTCACGATGTCCTCGAACTACAACCTGCGACCGCGCCCGGCGGAAGTCGTGCTCGATCGGGGAGGGGTTCCGGTGCTCGCCCGCCCCCGGGAGGATCACCGCGAACTGGCGCTCCGCCAGATGCGGTTCGCCGAAGCTCGATGAGCGAACCCGCCGGCCCCCGGATTCCGCTGGTCGCCGGGCTTTTCCTCGCTGCGGGGATCGCGGCGATCGTGGAATACCGGGGCGAACCCCGCGATCTGCTGCTTGCGGGCGGCCTGATCGCGCTCTTCACCCCGCTCAAGGCACTCATGGTCCGCTGGCTCGGCGGAATCCGGCCGTATCCCTCGGCGTTCGTCGCTTCGGCTTTTTCGATGCTGGTCGGCCTCGCTTTCCGCGAGCCGCTGAATCTCTGGACCCTGCTCGTCCGGAGCGCGGCCGTGACCGCCGGGCTGGAGTTCGTCGCCCTCTATGCGATGCGGACCCACGACCGCATCCCCCGGCTGGCCACGCTGGCCGTCTATATGAGCATCGTGGTCCACCTGCTCTCCGGGGGTTTCGTGCTCATGAACCGTGCTCCGGGGATCGGCTTCGCGCTGATGGCCGCCGGTGCGCTCGTGATGTGGTCACCCCTGCTCGTGAAGGGACTGTTCGGCCGGCCGCTTTCCTGAAGGGTGTTCAACATGTCCAGAAGATTCATCGTTCTCGCACTTGCGAGCCTGATTGCGGGGAGTGCCGGAGCGCAGTCGAATCCGCTCCGGGGCGAGGCGAAGATCCGGAACTACCTGCCGCACATGACCTGGGTGGAAGTGGAGGAACTCCGCTCGCGGACCGACATGGTCATCCTGCCGGTGGGCGCCCTCGAGCAGCACGGAGCGCACCTGCCGATCGGGACCGACTTCCTGAACGGGCTGGAGCGGGCCAAGCTCGTGGCGCAGCGTACGGATGTCCTCGTCGCGCCGATCCTGTTCCCCGGGAACTCGCCGTACCACCTGGCGTTTCCCGGAACGATCACCCTCTCGGCGGAAACCATCCAGAAGGTTTTTTTCGAAGCGGCCGAGAGCCTGATCCGGCACGGCTTCCGCCGGTTCCTGATCCTGAACGCGCATGGCGGCAACCGGGCCACTTCGCAGTACATCGCCGACCGGATCAACCACGAGACGGCCGGAATCGCGGTGGAGCTCGGCGCGGCGGCGGCACCCTTCCGGGAGTCTCGGGAACCGGAGCCGGGAGAGCGGGTCTTCGACCGGCACGGAGGGGTCGGGGAGACCTCGAACAGCCTCTACCTGATCCCGGATCTCGTGGACCTCGAAAAAGCCCGGGAGACGACGCTCACCATGCCCGGGCACCTCGACGGGATGGTTCCGGAGGTTCTCGCCGGGGACCCCACCGCGCTCCGGGTTTTCCTCGCCGAGGCGCTGAAGGCGGAGGAAACCGGGAAGGGGACTTCCACCCGGGAGCTGACCGACACCGGGGTCTGGAGCGAGCGCAACCTCACCGATTCGAGCGCCGAGCGCGGCCGCCGGGAGACCGAGGCCTTCGTCGAGGCTGCGGTGGCGTTCATCGAGCGCTGGAAGGAACTCCGCCCGGTGGAGTAGGAGTCGGATTTCCCCGTCAGAGGATTTTCACCCGGAACGGGAGAGGTTTTGCCACCGGAGACTGGGGAAGCGCGCAAAATCGTGATCGAAAGACACGAGCGTTGCACCGTGAGAGATAGCCAGCGCCGCGAGATGGGCATCGGTGGTGAGATTTCCGCCGGTTCCGGAGGAAGTGAGAAGTTGTTCCAGGTGATGCCAATGTTCGCCGGTTGGGTTGACGACCCGGACACCAGGCTGAACAAGCCAACCACTGACGAGTTCGCCGGCCTCTTCGATCTGGAGTGGTTCGGGGAGGATTCCGCTGCGGGTTGTCAGACGCAGGAATCCGATCAGCACGACCCACGAGAGACCGGTTGGTTCATGGCTCGCAATCGCCGCTTCGAGCCATTCACGGGCCACGGTGTGATGCCTGGACGAGGAGTTGACGGCGTAGAGGAGGACGTTCAGGTCAACCAGAGTCATTTTCCGGTTTCCAGTTTGCGAATGACTTCTTCGTCTTCCAATGCGGCGGCGATTCGGAGCGCACGGTCAAGAGGTACCAGCGGTTCGCCGAGTTCAAAAACACGCTGTCGATAGCGACGCGGGATTTGCTCTCTGGCTTCGGCTGCGAGCCCGACTCGCAGGGTTTCGTTTGTGACCCGGGTGAGTGAAATCTTGCGGGCGAGTGCGAGCGCTTTCAGTTCCACAAGGATGTCGTCCGCGATGGCCAATGTTGTTCGCATGAAGTCATCATAGCATCATCAATAAAGCATCTTTGCATCAAATCGATTTTCGATACGAATCCGGAGTTAGCCTTCCGCCACGATGCGTATATGGGTGATGGGCGTTTCTTGTCTGCTGGTGGCGTTTCCCGCGTTCTCCCAGCCGCCGGGCGGCGAGGTTCTCGACGGAGTGACCGGCGAGCCGGTGGTGGGGGCGCTGATCGTTCCCGAGCCGATCACCACCGGTTCTCCCGAAGCGCTGACCGATGAGAACGGGCGCTTCGAGATCGAGCTGCCAGCGAGGACCTGGACCGTATTCGTGAGCGCCGAGGGGTACTTCCCGCTTTCGGCCCGGGTTCCGCGAACCGGTTCCGAGTGGACGATCCGCCTCCTTCCTCGGGAGATCGAGGAGGTCGTCGCGGTGACCGCGAGCCCTCTCGAAGTCGAGGAGGTGTCTTCGACCTCGGTCGCCCCGGCGGAAGTGCTCGAAGTTGCGGGAACCGTGGACAACATCTTCCGTGCGCTCTCCACCCTGCCGGGAGTCGCCGCCACCCAGGATTTCGGGAGCCGGCTCGCGGTGCGGGGCGGCACGCCCGACCAGAATCTGACCCTGATGGACGGGATCGAGGTGCATAACCCCTATCGTCTCTTCGGGCTGGTGAGCGCCTTCAATCCCGAAACCGTCCAGGATTTCTCGCTCTCGGCGGGCGGTTTTGGTGCCCAGTACGGCGACCGGCTCTCCTCGCTGCTCGTGATCGAGAATCGTCCGGGGGCGCGGCAGTTCGGGGCGACCACCTCGCTCAGCGTGACCGACGGGAACGTCGTGCTCGAAGGCCCGCTGCCGGGGCCCGCCGGATCGTTCCTGCTCACCGGGCGGCGGACCTACTACGACCTCGTGGTCGGGCGGATCCTCGACCAGGACTTCCCCTCCTTCGCGGATGTCCAGTTCCAGGGCGGTTGGGAGTTCGGCCCCGGCCACCGCCTCACTCTGACCGGAGTGCGTTCCCGCGAGGACACGAACTTCTCTTTCGAGGAGGAAGACGACGAAGACACCCGGGTGGACTTCCTCTCCGACACCGAGACCGATCTGGGAGCGTTGCGGCTGGACATGCTCCTCGGCAGCCGCACGATCGCGACGACCATCTTCTCCGCCTACCGGAACGGCGAGTTTCTCGATTTCGACGGATCCTTCCGCGATGACGACCGGCGCGCCGCCGACGGCTCGGGCGCGATCACCGAAGTCGTCTTCGATCGGGAGCTCTCGGTCACCGACTATTCGCTGCGACAGGAGTTCGGCTTCCGGCTCGGCGACCGGAACCACCTGCTGGAGGCCGGTTTCGAGGTCCACCGGATCCGTTCGGGCATCTACCAGAACATCTCGGGCGACCGGAACGAGACGGTGGGCAACCCGACCAGCATCCAGGGCGGCTCGGCGCTTCCGGACCTCGTGGATTCCGATCTCTCCGGCTACCGGGCCGGGGCCTGGCTCGCCGACACCTACCGGGTGAACGACAACTTCACCGTCGAACCCGGAATCCGGCTGGATACCAGCACGGTGAACGGCAAGTCCGTCCTGTCCCCGCGCCTCGCGGCCGAATGGGGCATCGGACGCGGGTTCCGGCTGCGGGCCGCGGGCGGCCTCTACACCCAGAGCCCCGGCTACGAAAAGCTGATCCAGTCCGACTACTTCCTCGACCTGACGAACGCCGAGGAACTCTTTCACGAGCGCGCCACCCACCTGATCCTCGGCATCGACAAGCTCTTCCGGAACGGGGTGCGAGTGCGCCTCGAGGGGTACCGCAAGGACTATCGCGACCTGCTGGTGGGTCGTCTCGAGACCGAGGAAGAGCGGCTCGGGCGGGTGTCCCGTTATCGCTTCCCGGCTGCGCTCGCGGGCGATATCCCCGAAGAAGCCCGGATCACGGTGAATCCGGAAAACGGCGGCGAGGGAGATGCGACCGGGCTCGATCTGTATGTGGAACGGCTCGATCCTTCGGCGCGGGTCAGTGGCTGGTTCTCCTATGCGTACGGCCGGGCCGACCGGGAGACCTACGGCCGCCGCTATCCCTTCGAATACGACCGTCCGCACTCTGCCAACCTGGTCGGGCAGATTCGCCTCACCCGTCGCTTTTCCCTCGGGGGAACCTTCCGGGTCGCGAGCGGTTTTCCGTACACCCCGGCGACCGGTGTCCGGGTCGCTGCGACCGAGGACGGTCTCGGCAATCTGGTTCCGGAGATCGACGAAGAGGGGAACTACGTCTATCAGGCGGACCTCGGGGGAGTCGGGAACCTCCATTCGGGACGCCTCCCGTACTACGCCCGCCTCGATCTTCGCCTCACCTTCCGGCCCGGCGGAAACACCGGGCGCTGGTCCTTCTACGCCGAAGTCATCAACGCGCTGAATCGGGACAACGCCATCGCGATGGAGACCACCCTGGAAAGAAATCCGAACGGTGCGGTCCCGACGATTCAGGAGGAACCGGATCAGGGCTTTCCGCGGGTTCCGACCATCGGCATCCGCTACCGCTTCTGAAATGGCGCGGAAAGGGCCCCCGTTCCCGGAGCTCGCCGCCCGGATCGCGGAGAGCCTTCCCGAAAATCGGGACGACCTCGCCCCGGAACTCCTCCGGCTGGCCGGTGAGCTGCGCGGCCCCGAGCCAGAGCATCCACTGGTCGGCGGAGTGGCTCTTGCGCTCGGGGTCCACGACGGTACACGCGGTCTTGCCGCGCCGCTCCTTCGACTGGCTGCCGAGATGCTCGCCGACCAGACACCCGACGCGGACTGGACCGAGGAGGATCTCTACCGGTTTCTCGAGGGGCTCGGCCCCGAGCGGGCGGCTGATTTTCTCGAAGAAGTGGCGAAGTAGCCGTTCAGAACGGCGAGAAGCGGCCGTCGTGGGCGGTCCAGCCGCCATCGGCAAAAAGAACCGAACCGGTGACGTAACTCGCCGCATCGGAGAGCAGGAACACCGCGGGGCCGGCCATTTCGTCGGCGGTCGCCCAGCGGCCGAGCATGGTCTTGTCCGCATACGCCTGCTTCCAGTCGGGGCGCGACTCGATCGGGGCGGTGAGCGGGGTCTCGACGACTCCGGGTGCCAGCGCGTTCACCCGCACCCGGGGCGCGAATTCGGCGGCGGCGGTCCGCGCGAGCTGGACGATCCCCGCCTTGGTCGCGGCGTACACGCCCTGTCCCGGCTCCACCACCTGCGACCGGATGGAGGAGAGAAGAACGATGCTCCCTCCGCCGGCGGCGGCGATCGCCGGCGCACCGTGGCGGATCGCAAGAAAGGCTCCGCGGAGGTTCAGCGAGACGACCCGCTCGAATTCCCCGGCGGTGGTCTCGGCGAGGCGCTTCCTGACGTTCACGCCGGGAGTCACGACGAGCCCATACGGTTCGAACCCCCGAAAGAGCGCCTCCACCGAATCTTCCGAGCGGATGTCCACCTGACAGATCCGGGCCGCGCCGCCCGCTTGGCGGATCCCGGCGGCGACCCGTTCCGCGGCGGTTTCGTCCTGATCGGCCACCACCACCCGGGCACCCATCCGGGCTGCGAGCGCGGCGCTCGCCGCTCCGATGCCGGAAGCGCCACCGAGGATCACCACGTCGCGCCCGTCGAGAGGGAAGGGGTCTGGCATGGCCGGCGATTATCCTCTGAACGCATGACGCTCCAACCGGTCGCGCCCGGAATCGAGGCGCGCATCCTCCGCGAGGTCGAGCGGGCGCGGGACGAGATCGCCCACTGGACCGGCGAGCTGATCCGGATCCCGACGGTGAGCCCGCCGGGGGAGCACTACCCGGAGTGCGCCGAAGCGATCGGCGACCGGCTCCGGGAGGCCGGGTTCGCCGTCGAGTACGACGACCCGCCGAACCGGCTGTGTCCGCCCGGTTCGGAGAAGTTTCCGCGCCGGAACGTCATCGGCCGGCTGGGAGACGGCGAGCGGCGGGTCCACCTGAACGGCCACTTCGACGTGGTTCCGGCGGGAGAAGGCTGGACTTCGGACCCTTTCTCCGGCGAGGTCCGGGATGGCTCGGTCTGGGGGCGAGGCGCGAGTGACATGAAAGGGGGTCTTGCTGCCGCTCTCTTCGCGGCGGAGGCGATCCGGCGGGCCGGAGTGCGGCTCGGCGGCGCGCTCGAAATCTCCGGCACGGTGGACGAGGAGGTGGGCGGGCTCGCCGGGGTTGGCTGGCTCGCGGAATCGGGGAGGTTTCCGCCGGGGGCAGTGGTCATCATCCCGGAGCCTTTCGGTTCGCGCCGGGTTTCGGTGGGGCATCGGGGGGTCTATTGGTTCCGGGTCACCGCCCGCGGCGAGACGGCTCACGGGAGCATGCCCTTCCTCGGCAAGAACGCCATCGAGCAGTTGGGGGCGCTTCTCGAAGACATCCGCGCCGATTGGAAGCCGCGGCTCGCGGAGCGCCGCACGAGCCTGCCGGTGGTCCCCGAGGGTGCCCGCTTCGCCGCCATCAACGTGAACAGCATCCGGGGCGGACAGATCGGGCAGGGGCTCGAAAGCCCCCAGGTCCCCGATCGGGCGGAGCTGGTGGTGGACCGGCGCTTCCTGCCGGAGGAGGGGCTCGCGGAGGTGCGCCGCGAGGTTCGCGACTGGGTCGCCGCCTGCGCCCGCCGCGCCCCGGAGCGGGACTTCGTGATCGAGGATCTGCTCACCGTCGAGCCGGTACGGACACCCTCCGGGTCGCCCGCCATCGCCGCGGTGCGTTACGGGGTGGAGCGGGCGCTCGGGGAAAGGGTGGAAGAGGTCGCGAGCCCGGGAACCTACGACCACAAGCATGTGACCCGGATCGCCGGGGTCCCGGATTGCGTCGCCTACGGACCCGGCATTCTCGAGCTCGCCCACCGCCCGGACGAACACTGCCCGGTGGAGGAGCTGGTCCGCGCCACCGGCGCACTCGCGCTCGCTTCCGCCGCGCTGCTTGGCGCTTCGTAGATCCATGAAACGTCGGACTCTTCTCGGGGCGGTCGGAGGAACGCTGGTCGCCCGTTCGTCTTCGGCGCTCGAAGCGGCGGTGGCATCGCTCGGCGGGCAGGGCCCCTCGGAGGCGGCGCGGAACGAGGATTTCTGGTTCCGGGTGCGCGAGTCGTTCAGCATCGACCGGAACCACATCAACCTGAACAGCGGCAGCGTGAGTCCGGCTCCGCTCCCGGTCCAGCGTGCGATGCACCAGTACTGGGAGATCACCAACATGGGGCCGTCGCTCTATGTGGACGAGTTGCTCGCGCCGCGACTGGAGGTGGCGCGGCGGCGGCTTGCGGAAACCTTCGGATGCAGCCCGGAAGAGCTCGCCTTCACCCGGAACGCCAGCGAGGCGATGGAGATCGTCCAGTTCGGGTTGCGCCTCAAAGCCGGGGACGAGGTGCTGACCACCACCCAGGATTACCCCCGGATGCTCACCACCTGGCGCCAGCGCGAGCGCCGCGACGGCATCCGGCTCCGCACCGTGGCCTACCCCACTCCGCCCGAGGATCTCTCCCAGCTCACCGCGATCCTCGAGGAGGCCATCACCCCGCGGACCCGGGCGCTGATGATCTGCCACACCACCTTCACCACCGGGCAGATCTTCCCGGTGGGCGAGATCTGCCGCATGGCGCGCCGGCGCGGGGTGGAGACGATCGTGGATGGAGCACATGGTTTCGCCCACTTCCCGTTCACCCGCGAGGAACTCGACTGCGACTACTACGGAACGAGCCTCCACAAATGGCTGTTCGCTCCGGTGGGAACCGGCTTCCTGTATGTCCGCAAGGAGAAGATTCCGGGCCTCTGGCCGCTCATGGCCGCCCCCGAGTCGCAGGACGACGACATCCGCAAGTTCGAGCAGATCGGTACGAGCCCGGTGGCACTCCGGGGGCCGATTACCGAGGCGGTCACCTTCCACGAAGGACTCGGCCCGGAGCGCAAGGCAGCCCGCCTCGTCTATCTGCGAAACCGCTGGGCGGAGCGGGTCCGGGAGCTTCCCGGGGTCACGGTTCTCAACCCGCCCGATCCGGCTCAGGCGTGCGGCATCGGGGCGATGCGGATCGCGGGAGTGGATTCCGCCGATCTCACCGACTTTCTGGAGAGGAAATATCGAATCCACGTGCGGCCGCGTTTCGTCCGCGGAGAGTTCGACTGCATTCGGGTGTCGCCGAGTGTGTTTTCGACGGTCGAGGAAGTGGATCTCTTTGTCTCCGCGATCGAGGATGCCGTGCGCTCGGGCATCCGGGGATGACCGCCCGACTCGCCGCGGCGCTCCGGATCGGGACGGCCGGGTTCCCGGCGTGGGTGTTCCTGAGCAGCGGAGTCGCGCTCTTTCGTCCGGAAGCGTTCACCTGGTTTTCGGGCGGCCTCATCACGGCCGGCCTCGGGATCATCATGCTGGGGATGGGGCTGACTCTCGAGGTGGAGGATTTCCGCCGGGTGCTGGCGCGTCCGTTTCCGATCGGGCTCGGTGTCTTTTTCCAGTTCCTCGTGATGCCGCTCCTCGGCTTTTCGCTCGCGGCCCTGTTCGACCTCCCGGTCGGGTTCGCGGTGGGGCTGATTCTGGTTTCCTGCTGTCCGGGCGGGGTCGCATCCAATGTGATTTCGTACCTCGCGCTCGCGAGCGTTCCACTCTCGGTCTCGATGACCGCGGTCTCGACGGCGGTTTCGGTGGTGATGACCCCGGCGCTCACCGCGTGGCTCGCGAGCAGTCGGGTGGAGGTTCCGGCGGCGGGACTCCTGCTCACCACGCTTCAGGTCGTTCTCCTCCCGGTGGCGGGGGGACTCCTGCTCCGCCGCTACGCGCCCCGCCTCAGTCGCCACCTGCTCCCCTACGGCCCGTTCACGGCGGTGGTGCTGATCACGCTCATCGTCGCGTCCATCATCGGTGCCTCACGGGAGGCGATCCTCGATTCGGCGGGGATGCTGATCGCCGCGGTGGCGTGCCTCCATATCGGCGGCTTCGGGCTCGGCTATGCGCTGAGCCGTCTGCTCGGCCGGGCCGAGACGGTGTCCCGGACCATCGCCATCGAGGTCGGCATGCAGAATTCGGGGCTCGGGGTGGTGCTCTCCGCCCAGAATTTCGCGAACCCGCTGGTCGCGGCACCGAGCGCGATTTCGAGCCTCGCGCACTCGGTGATCGGAAGCGCGGTCGCCGCGTTCTGGCGTGCCCGCATCCCCAGCGAAATCAGGGAAAGAACGCGATCTTGATGAGCAGGCAGATGATGATCGGCCCGTATGTGACCTTGAGCATCCGGATATCGGAGCGCAGCTCAGCCATCTCGAGCCGGATCTCGCCGGCGACCTGGGCGAGATCTTCCTTGGTCGCGAGATGCCGGATATCGGGGACCACCGCAGCGGCGGCGCGGGCCGTGGTTTCGCTCACACCCGCTTCACGAAAGGCATCGAGGACTGCGTCAAAGGACTTCGGGGACGACGTGGGTCATGTCGCCGAGCCCTGGTGGAGGGAGAGGGAACCGCGAGCAGGAAAGACATGGAGTCACCGGCGCGGAAGGCGCTTTCGGAAAGAGGTGGACCAAGGTCTTCGCCGAACTCCCGGATATCGGGCGGCGCGAGCGGAGACGCGAAGAGCGTCTGCTACGCATGGGAGGGAGGTAGCACGGATTGCTTCGTGACGGCGTAGGCTCTTCGGCCATGAAGTTTCTCCTCTCCGCCTGCCTCGTTTTCGCGTTCGCCGCTCCCGCAGCGGCCCAGCCCGAGTTCCACGATGCCCACTTTCATCCGACCAATTACATCCAGCGGGAAATCGACCTCACCGAGTTTCTCGGGATGATGGGGGATCGCGTGGGACGGACGGCTCTCATGGCCATCCCGCTCCAGCAGAAGTGGGACTACCTGGTTTCCGGAGACCGGGCCCCCGATTACTACCTGCGGACCGATACACCGCTCTACTACTACGCGTTCGTGGACGCGATGCTCGCGGATGCCTTTCTGGCGCTTCCGCCCGAGGATCGGGAACGCTTCGACCCGATGATCACCGGGTTCAATCCGACCGACATGTACGCGGCGGACCACATCCGGCGCGCGCTGCGGATGTATCCGGGGGTGTTCAGCGGCATCGGTGAGTTTTCCATCCACAAGGAAGTGGTCACCCCGAAGACGCTCGGCCATGCGGCGAGCCTCCGGAACCCCGCGCTCGACCGCATCCTCGCCTTCGCCGGAGAAGCCGGGCTGTTGGCTCTGATCCATTGCGACGCGGACGTGATCCTGCCGCGTCCGGGGGATGCTCCGGCGCATCTCGACCCGTTCCTCGATCTCGTCCGCAAACATCCGGAAACGACCATCGTCTGGGCGCACGCCGGGCTCGGCCGGTTCGTGGAGCCGGTCCCCGGGTACGTGGAGTCGCTTCAGGCGGCGCTCGAGGACGAGACGCTCGCGCATCTCCATATGGATCTCTCGTGGGATGTGGTTGCGGAGCAGGTGGCGGGCGATCCGGCCTGGTCGGACCTCGTGAACCGCTTTCCGGACCGGTTTCTGATCGGATCGGACAGCGTGATTCCGGCCGACGCGGAGGCGTATCTCAGGAATCTCACCGTCTGGGAAGAGCTCGTGGATCGGCTCACCCCGGAAGCGAGCCACGCCCTTCGCATCGGAAACTACGAGCGGCTCTTCGGCGAAGCACGCCGGCGGGTCCGGGAATACGAGGCGGGGCGATAATCCCCTCCGAGCGCCCTCCCGATGCTGACCCGCCTCCTCGTCCGCAACTTCAAGCGGTTCGAGGAAGTGGAGATCGCGCTCGACAGCCCGGTGCTCTTCATCGGGCCGAACAATTCCGGCAAGACGACCGCGCTCCAGGCGCTCGCGCTCTGGGATCTCGGGTTGCGGCGCTGGAACGAGAAGCGCGGCGGCAAGGACACTCCCGACAAGCGGCCCGGAGTGACGGTGAGCCGGCGGGATCTGCTGGCGGTTCCGATGACGAGCGCGAAGCAGCTCTGGAGAGATTTGCGGGTCCGCCACGGGTACCGAGACAACGGAAAGCAACGGACCGAGAACATCTGCATCGAGGTGCTGGTCGAGGGGATCACCGCCGGGTGCTCCTGGAAGGCGGGACTGGAGTTCGACTACGCGAACGAAGAGTCCTTCTACTGCCGGCCGCTCCGGGCCGCAACGGGCAGCGAGGAGCGGATGCCCATTCCAGAGGAAGCAGCGGCAGTCGAAATCGCCTACCTGCCGCCGATGTCCGGCCTTTCGGCGCAGGAGCTGCGGCTCGATCCGGGCGGGGTGGCGCTTCGGATCGGCGAAGGCCGGACCGCTGAAGTGCTGCGGAACCTGTGTTACCGGGTGAGCGAGGAAAAGCCGGATGCCTGGAAAAACCTGGTCCAGCGGGTCGAAAGCTCCTTCGGAGTCCGCCTTGATCCCCCGAAGTACATCCCGGAGCGTGGCGAGATCGCCATGTCGTACACCGAGGGCGGCGCGCATCTCGACATCACGGCGACCGGGCGGGGGATGCAGCAGACGATCCTGCTACTGGCGCACCTCGCCCTGAACCCCGGCTCGGTGCTGATCCTCGACGAGCCGGACGCGCACCTCGAAGTGATCCGGCAGCGCGAGACCTACGAGATGCTTCGGGAGGCGGCCGAGACTGCCGGCAGCCAGATCCTCGTGGCGAGCCACTCGGAAGTGCTCCTCCAAAGCGCCGCCGGACGCGATGCGATCATCGCCTTCGTCGGCAAGCCTCACTCCATCACCGACCGGGGCACGCAGGTCTTGAAGGCGCTCCGGGACATCGGGTACGCGGATTACGAGCAGACGCGCCACGCCCGTTTCGTGCTCTATGTCGAGGGGACGACCGATCTCGATGTGCTCAGGGCGTTCGCCCGGCGGCTCGGTCACGATGCGGCGCTCCGGGCGCTCGACACCGCCTTCGTCCGCCCCGTCGGAAACCATCCCACCGAAGCGAAGCGCCACTTCTTCGGACTGCGCGAAGCCTTCCCGGATCTCCGGGGATGCGCCCTATTCGACCGCCTGGAGCGGAACCTTCCGGACATGACCGGCCTCCCCACCGAGACATGGCGGCGGCGGGAGATCGAGAGCTACCTCGCCTCGGACCGGACGTTGCTCGCGTGGTCGGAGGCGCCGGCGCAACCCGGGGTTCGATCGCTATGGGACGATCCCGAGCGACGCAGGAAGGCAATGGCCGACGCGATCGCCGAGGTCCGCGCCGCGGCGGAAACACTTCGTCCCGGCTTCGATCCGTCAGGACCGGATGCCAAGGTGAGCGACGACTATCTGAGCGCCGTCTTCCACCGTTTCTTCGGGTCGCTCGGCGAGGCGAACCAGATGCCGAAAAAGCGCTTCCACGAGCTTGCGGCCCACATCCCGGACCAGGACCTCGATCCGGACATCGAGGAGAAGCTCGACTTCATCGCGGCGGATTCGGGACGGAATTCGCGATCGGGAACGCCCGGTTTCGGGAATGCCAAAAACACTTGAATTGGGTGGTTTCGGAGGAATAACGCGCGCACGAGATCAGCGGGATCGTTCGTCGGAGGCCCGCGCTCGCTCGAGGATGTGCTCTGCGAAGCTCGGAATCCCCAATTCCCAGACTCCTGACGACACCTCCCAGATCACGCCGAGGTCCTGGAGGGTGATGTGGATCTCGCCAGGATCGTCCAGTCCCCCGCGGATCGCCGCCCCTTCCTCGAGTAGCAGGTCGAGTTGCGCATCCCCGATGTGGCCGTTCCCCTCTGCCATCCGTTCGGCCAACGGCAAAAGCGCCACGTGCACCCCGCGCTTCGGCGAACCGCTCCTGGTAGAAGGCGTGGAGCTTGGCGGCGGCCGCGTCCATCCCCGCTCTCGCAGTCCCGGCGTTGATCCGCTGCGCGCCGTCGCGCTCCGCCACCTCCCAGACGGCGCTCCCGAGAAGCTGGATGAAGTACGGGTAGAGCTGGGACTCGCGGACCAGAAGCGTCAGGGCTGCGGCATCCATCGGAAGCCCCCCGCGTTCCGCCGGTAGAGCAAGCGCTGCCTCGGCTGCTTCCTCGTCGAGGCGGCCGAGACGCCTGCGCTCGAACATCCGTTCCGTGAAGGTTCCGGCTCGTCGGAGTGCTCGCGGGGCGTCGGGCGTTCCAGCGGCCACGAGGACGAACGGCAGTTTTTCGCTCCCGGCGATCTGGGCCGCCTCGAAGAAATCCCGCGCGGCTTCGGACGCAAGGGAGTGTGCTTCGTCGAGCAGAACGACGAGCGGTGCGGAATCGGCGCGAACCCACGCAGCGAACAGATCGATACAGTTCCGGCTCGGCGCTTGAGGCTCCGTCGTAACGCCGACCGAGGCGATTTGCCCCCCGGTAACGTGGCCGCTCTCGACCCCGGCCCGGTGCCGCAGATCCCGAACCAGGTGTTCCTCGCTCCGGAAGGCCCCGGTCCCGAGGCGCTCGGCCCGCATTCTCCGCTGGCAGGCCTGCTCGCGCACCCGCTCCAGCAGGACGGTCTTCCCGTTTCCGCGCGGGCCGAAAAAGAGGAGCCCCTGAGCGGGAGGGGCCCCCGCGGCAAGGTCGGCGAGTCGCTTCCCGGCGAGATGGAGATCGGCTTCCCGCCCGGCGAGGAACGGAGGAACCTGTCCCGCTCCGGGCCGGAACGGGTTGCCACCTGTCACGCTCCCGACCATGCCGGGAGCGTACCGCACAAACCGGTTGCCGACTTGAGGCGGCTGGCCGCTGCCCGTGCCGAACTACCCGTCGAGGCAAACGGCGAGCGATTCGATCCTGGCGTCGGGAGATCGGAAGGAAGACCTCTCAAGGGCGTATGTTCAGGCGGTCGCCTCCGCCGCGGGCTACACCCTCGCAGAACAGAACTTCGACCGGGCGCGCGGGCGGAGCGATGCGGCCCAGCGTCGACATGCATCCGGTTGGCACAGGATGGGACCTGTTGGCGCTTCCCGCTCCCCAAACGGAACTACGATCTCCTGCGGGAACCGGTGCAGGTTCCCCGAGTGCTCGTGGTGCTCGGACGAAGAACGCTGGCTCGAAATTTCCGTACAGGAACTCGTGATGCGGCGCTGCGCCTACCGGGTAGCCATCTCCGGTGCTCCCGAAGTGAGATGGACCCCATCCTTTGGACAGTTTTCCCGGTCCGGATAACGAACAATTCGCCGCACGCCCCCCCCCGCCCGGGAGCCCGCCTCGTCAGCAGTGTCCACAAGCTGATTCGCGATCAGGAGGAGATGGAGGGGGTTGTGGTGCAGCAAGACTGAGCTGCCCCGTTTTCGTGGACGTCCGCGACGTGTTTCCGCCCTCGGGGGTGATACCTGACCAGGTGAGGATGAGTCACGTCTGCCCTTCTCGGGATGGGTGACGCTGACCGAGCATCGTTCGTTGTCCGAAAGAACGGAATCCATCCGGTCGAAGATCTCCTGCTTCGAAGATCGCGGGTTTGGCCCGGAAACGAGAACCCCCCCGCGCCCGGGTTGGGCGCGGGGGGGCTGGTTTCCGTCGCGAGATGGGCGGTCAGCTGGACGCCTTCACAAGAGTGTAGGGAGAACTGACCGTCCAGGGGCCAGGACCCCTGCCTTCACTACTCCCGTTCTTGGCGCGGGCGCAGAGGTAGATGAAGCGGTTGGGCGCTGTGCTGACCGGTCGAGTGAACGCATCACTGGTGACCCGGAAGCTCTGCGTGGAGCTGGACGGCTGGCGGGCAAGGCTGGTGATCGGTGTCGCACTGGACAACCCTGTTTCCGTATTTCCTTCGCAGACGCTGATGACATCGTCCACGTCCGCTCTGGTCTCTGCACCGTTCACGGTTGTCGTTGTCACGTAGAAAATATCGAACGAATCACCGATATCGTCATTCGGGGGGACGTTCGGGCCTCCGCTCGGACGAGTCACGGTCCAAAGGAGCACGGGACTCGCGCTCGTGCCGCTCATGACGCTCGCGCTGCCGACGGTGACTCGTCCGGGTCGTGTATAGACCGGTACCGGCGCATCAACGGCGACCGCCCAGTCGGAGCGACCACTCTCGTTCTGCGCGCGGTAGCACAGGTGATACGCGGTGTTGGGAGTCAGAGTTGCATCGGTAGTGAAGGTCGTCAGCATGACCCCACTCGGAGTCAGGACTTCCCCGGTCGGTGCCCTTTCGCAAGCGGCGACGCTGGGAGTGACCGTGGTGGTGTCTCCTTGTGGATCGACCAGGTAGCGGAACTCGTAATCCACTTCGCTGACCGAGGCCATGGTTACCGTCCAGCTAAGGCTCTCGGTGACACCTTCATCGGGCGTGCTGGCGGGATTTGCTAACCTCGGATCCGCTGGCTGATTCGCCGCCCACGCCCACGAGGGCTCGCCGTACTGCCGCACTCCGTTGGCGTTGAACCAGGTCGCACGAACGCAGAGCGCCCGTGCCGTATTTCCACCACTGAGGCTTCCCTCCGTATGGGAAGTACTCAGGCCGATTCCAGCGGGAGTCCAAGCCCCGGAACGATCTTCGCAGGGCATGGTGGCATCGAGCGCTCCTGTAACGATCTTGGTCTGGTAGTCCACATCCGCACCGGCCTGGTCCCAGCGCCAGGTGATGGAGGCGGCGTTGCTGCGCCAGGTGATGTTGAGCGAGCCGGAGCCCATGACCGGGCTCGGGCCGGTGGAACGGAGAGTCGTGCCGGTCGCGCTCGCGCTCCAGGCGCTGTTCGTGAGCGAGTCGTCGTCCGCATCGGGGACGGCGCGGACCCGGAAAGCGTATTCGGTGCCTCCACTGAGCCCGGTCGCCTCGCACTCGTTCTCGTCCACCGAGTTGTCGTCGCCGCAGTCGGCATCGGTCCAGGCACCGCCCGCGATCCGCTGCTGCACCTCGTAGGTGTCGGCATCGTCCACTTCGCTCCACGAGAGATCGATGCTGTCCTCGCCTGCATTCGAGGTAGCAAGACCCGTCGGGGTATCCAGCGCGGTGGCCGGCGGCGCGGCAGCCGTTCCACGCACCGGCTCGGTGTATTCGCTGTATTCGGGGGACTGGGCGGTTCCGGCGCGCGAGCGGACCCGCAGGTGCGCTACGGCTCCGTTGCTCTGGTTGCTCAGGGTGAAGCTCGGAGTGGTGACGATGGTGAAGTTTCCTCCAGGCGAGAACGCCGCCCCCAAGCTGTACTCCACGTAGTAGCTGGTCACGCCCGAAACGGCGTTCCAGGTCCAGGTGATGGAGCCGGCACCGCTCGTGGCGGCAAGGCCGCTGGGCACCGCAAGCCCTTCCGGCTCGGGATCGGGCTCGGGATCGGGCTCGGGAGCCGGGGCTGGTGGCGGTGCCGGCGTGGGAGCCGGAGTCGGTGCGGGCGCGGGGGTTTCTTCCTCATCGCCACAGGCAGCCACGAAGAGACCGAGCCCCGCGGCGAGGCCGAGAGACAGGACCCAATTGGGCCGACGCGTGAACCATCGGGCGGGCGTGCGAGCCGGCTGAGACATGTTGCTTTCCTCCGAGAATGCAGGTTGCTTGAGACCCCTGGAAGGGCCTCAGCCTAGAAAGACGGCCACACGGTACCACATGGGGATGGGATTTGCGAGTGTCCGGAACGGGAGCAGCGGTCCAGGTATCGGGGAGCTGGTGCCTGAAATCAGGCCACCGGGAACTCAGCGCGTCGCGAACCCGGACAGCATGAACGACCAGTGAATGGCTCCGCCGCATCCGCCTTGGCGAGGACGGGAGTCTGGAGTTCGAGGAGGTTCGCTTCAGCGGCGAGAGGATCGCCGGCCCGAGGAGCGAGAGGCTCGCGGATGAGCTGGCCGCCTTCGCCAACTCCGCAGGCGGTGTCCTGATGCTCGGAGTCACCGATCAGCGAGAGGTGATGGGGATCCCCCTCGAAAGACTCGACACGGTGGAAGCCCTGGTCCGCGAAGTGCGCAACGACTCGATCCAGCCTCCTCTGGACGCGGGGATCCATCGGCGGGAACTGCCTGCGTCGGCGAACGGGTCGGCAGAGTTACGGCTGGTGCTGACGGTCGAGGTCCCGAGAAGCCTGTTCGTCCACGAGAGTCCTGGCGGCTACCTCCGGCGGCTCGGCAGTTCGAAGCGCCGCATGGAGCCGATGGTGCTGCAGCGTCTGATGATGTTGCGGTCGCAGACCGGGATCGCTTCGTTCGATGAGCTGCCGGTATCCGGCACGACTCCCGGTGACCTTCATCCGGACCTCGCGGAGCGCTTCGTGAGCGAAGAGGCCGATTTCGATCTGGCGGTGAGGAAGCTGAGCCTGATCGTGAAAGGTGAGGACGAAGTGGAGCGGCTGTCGGTGGCAGGCAGCCGCCGGCTGCGGCCTGAGGTCAGATAGACCTCACGAATCGGATTCCGGGTCGTCAACCCGAGCCGATTCGCGGCTGAGCCGCCGCCCGGCACGAACGTCTCTCCCAAGAGCGCCGCGAGATTCCGAAGGGCTTTTCCGATGTCCGGTGCGCATGGCCCGAAGCGGGTCATCACCGGCCGCATGTACACCCCTTGGCAGATCCGCATGAGCCTGCCGGAGCGGGCGAGCCGCGACAAAGCCTGGCTCACAGCTGCCCGTTTCCCGAGATGAAGCAAGCCGGCCGGACAGAGCGGCGCGCCCTCCGGAAGGGCTTGCGCGTGTCTCGGGATGCGCTCGAAAAGGCTGCTCACCGTTGGATCGAGCAGCCGCTCTTCAGGGTGAGTGGCGGAGCGCAGCGGTGAGGATGCCAGCGGTGATGAGCAGCGTCGCGCCCACCCGGTTCGCGGTCAAAAGGGCGGCGGGGCTTTGGAGCCGGTGGCGGAAGTATCCGGCGAGCAGTAGCCAGCCGAGAACCGTGCCTCCCCCCAGGGCGAGGAAGGTCGCCTCCATGATCGCGAACTGAGGCAGGAGCGGCCGGCTCCGGTCCACGAACTGGGGCAGGAAAGCGACGAAGAACACGATGCTCTTGGGGTTCAGGGCGGTGACCACGAACGAGTCGAGGAACATGGTGCGATTCGACGCGACTTTCGCGATCGGCTCCTGATCCGGGCTCGGGCGGGTGCGCCACATCCGGATGCCGAGCCAGACGATATAGCCGGAGCCAGCGAGGGTAAGCATCCGGAAGAGCGAGTCCGAAGCCGCGAGCGCCGCTCCCACGCCGGCGAGCGAGGCGGTCATGGCCACCACGTCCCCGGCGAGGACTCCGGGTACGGTGGCCCACCCGGAAGCCGGCCCGCGACCGAGCGCGTAACCCACCACCAGCGCGATGGTGGGGCCGGGGATGAACATGAACGCCGTACACGCCCCGAGGAAAGCGAGCCAGAGGTCGAAATCCACGACGGCGCTTCAGTGGGGATTTCGGGGATGGCCGGCGAGGCCGAAGAGCGCGCCGTCCTGGGTTCCCACCACCAGGAAGTCGCCCGCGATGGCCGGCGAGCCCATGATCGCCGCTCCGAGATGGTGCTCCGCGAGCTTCTCTCCGGTTTCGAAGTCGAGGACGTAGAGCCGTCCGTCGGCGTTGCCGGCATAGACCCGGTCTCCGGCGACGGCGGGCGAGGCATCGAATCGCGCCCGCCCGCGGAAGGTCCAGCGCGCCTCGCCGGTGTTCCGGTCGAGCGCGTGGATCAGCTTGTCGCGGCCGGCGACGATCACCAGATCGCCGGCGACGGCCCCCGAGGCGTAGAAGGGGAAGTGCCTCGTCGGGTGTTCGTAGGACCAGAGGAGTTCCCGGTCTTCGAGGCCCAGCGCGAGAACCTGGTTGTTGAAAGTACCGAAGTAGGCGACTCCGCCTGCGATCGCGGGGGAAGCCGCCGTGTAGCCGCCGGCATCGAATCGGAGCACTTCCGCGCCGCTTGCGAGCCGGATTCCCCGGAACACCGCGTCGCATCCGCTGATGTAAGCCACCCCGTCCCGGATACCGGCGGTGGCGTGCACCGGGCCGTCGGTCATCACCTCGAACCGCAGATCCCCCGAGCGCCGGTCGAGCGCGTAGAACTTCTGGTCGTAGCTCCCGATCAGGACCAGGTCGCCCGCGACCACCGGCGAGGCCTTGATTTCCGCCCCGGTGGAAAAGGTCCAGAGCGGGATGCCGGTTTCGGCATCGAGAGCGTGGAGGGTTCCGAGCAGGTCGCCGACGAAGACTGCGCCGTCCGCGACCGCCGGCGAGGATTCGCCGAAGAGATCCTCCGCGCCGGCTTCCGGCTGGAAGCGCCAGCGCTCTTCTCCGGTTTCGAGATCGAGGCGGACCATCACGTCGGGGAGCGCGGTAGCGAAGACCGCCCCGTCCACGACCGCGGGGGAAGATTCCACCGAGAAGCCGAGGGGGGCCGTCCAGCGCACCGCGAGCTCTTCGGGGAGCGGCGCGGCGGCGACCCCGCGAAGCTCGGGGCCGCGGCGGAACTGGGGCCAGTCGGCGGGCTCTTCGGCGAGCGCGGCCGCGGCCAGCAGTGCGAGCAGGGGAGTCAGGCGCATGCGCGGTAGATATCGAGGGCGGCTTCCCGGGTGAACGGAAGCGGATTGTGTTGTCCGGTCCACTCGCCGGCGGCTTCTTCGGCGAGGTCTTCGAGTTCGTCCCCGCCGCGTTCGAGATGACGGGGAAGGCCGGCGGCGGTGATCCATTCTTCGAGAAGCTCCGCGAGCCTTTCGGCCGGAGCCTCTCCGGGTTCGATCCCGGCGGCCTGCAGGAGGTCCGCGTATCCGTCCGCCGCGTTCCAGCGGATCACGCGGGGCAGGGTGATCGCGAGCGCCCGGCCGTGGACCACGCCGTAGCGGCGGGTCAGCGGGTTGGCGGTCGCGTGCGCCGCGCCGAGCATGGATCGCTCGATGGCGGCCCCGGCGAGGAATGCTCCGAGCTGCATGTCCCGCCTCTGTTCCGGGCTCGCGCTCCCGGCGACGAGACCCCGGAACGACCGGGCGAGGTGGGCGAAGGCGGCCACGCTGAGCGCGAAGGATGCCGGGGAGCGCGACTTCGTGACCGCGGTCTCGACGGCGTGGGCCACTGCGTCGAAACCGGCGGCGGCGATCACCGGAGCCGGGGCCGAGCGGAGCGTCTCCGGGTCGAGAACGATCGCGCGGAACATCGCGTCCTCGCTGCCGCAGGCGAGTTTCGCGTGGTCGGAATCACGGGAGATCAGGGCGTAGGACTGGGCTTCGCTCCCGGTCCCGGCGGTGGTGGGAACCCCGTAGAGCGGCGGGAGCGGCTTCTCGCAGCGTCCGTAGCCCCGGTAGTCCTCCATGCGGCCGGCTCCGGCGAGCAGGAAGCCGATTCCCTTGGCCATGTCGAGCGAACTGCCGCCTCCCACCCCGATGAGGCAATCGGCATCGCTGCTGCGGGCGGCCTCGGCCCCGGCGGCGACCTGGCTCTCGGTCGGGTTTTCGCCGAAGTCGGAGAAGAGCCTCGGGTTCCGCCCCGTCTCGCGGAGTGCGTCCATCGTCCGTCCGGCGATTCCGGCGGCCACGATCCCCGGATCAGCGGTCACGAGCGGCCGTTCGCCGACCACCCGGGCGAGCGCGCCGAGGTCCGGGAACACGTCGGGCGAGGGGCCGGAGAGCCGCCAGCTTCCCGCGAGCCGTCCGGGCATCCGGAAGGAGCCGCGAGTGCTCATCGAGCGCCGTCTTCGGTGTCTTCCTGGGCGATCGCGAAGAGCCGGTTGCGGCTTGCGATGTAGAGGGTTCCGTTCGCGGGGACCACGCTCGAATAGATCGAGCCACCCATGTTCATCTCGGCCAGTACCTCTTCCTCGGGGCCGGGGCGGAGGACGACCACATCGCCGTCCTCGTCGCCGAGGTAGAGCTTGCCGTCGGCGATGACCGGGGAGCCCCAGACGGCGGCGAAGGTGTCATGCACCCAGAGGGGCTCGCCGGTCTCGATGTCGAGGGCGTGCAGGAAGCCGGAGAAGTCGGGCAGATAGACGATGCTGTCCCGGACCGCGGAGGTCGAGATGGTGCGGCGGATCCCGTCGTAATGCCAGACGCGTCCGGAGTCGGTGATGTCGCCGCGCTTCGTCGCGTCGATCGCGAACATGTGGCCCACGCCTTCTCCGTGTTCGGGATCCTGTCCGCCCGCGATGTAGAGGTGGTCGCCCTGGATCACCGGTGTCGAGATCACGTTGTTGCGGGTGCGTGGCCAGACCGAGTCCTTCGGGTTGGCATCGAACGACCAGAGAAGCTCGCCGCTTTCCGCCACATAGCCGCGGATCCAGCCGTCCCCCTCGCCCATGACGACCTGGACGACTCCGCCGACTTCCGCGATCCCGGCAGAGGACCACTGCCCGTGGAGGATGTTCTCGCCGACCTGGTTCTGCTGCCAGATCAGTTCGCCGGTTCGCTTGTCGAGGGCGATGATCGCCGGGGCTTGGGGTGAAGGGATGTGGACGTGCGTTTCGTCGTGGCCATTTGAAGTGTTGACGAAGAGCAGGTTGCCGTGCGAGACCGGGTTGGAGTTGGACATGTTGTGGGGGAAGGCATCGAGCTCCTCCATCATGTCGAACCTCCAGAGGATGTCGCCGTCCCGCGGGCTCTGGTAGGTCTCGCCGGTGAAGCCGTCGTTTCCGTTGGCGAACCCCTCCACGTCGAGGGCGAGGACTTCGCCCCGGTTGGTGACGTAGTAGAGGACACCGTCCTCGACGAGCGGCGAGGAGCAGACTCCCTGGTAGGGCCAGTCGTTCTCCCGCCCGGAGGCGAGCTTGTCGGAGACCATCTGCCAGAGGAAGTCCCCGGTGGCGGCATCGAACGCGAGCAGGATGCCCTTGTCACCGGTGATCTCCTCGTCGTAGAGCGCTTCGTTGTTGGTGCCGACGAACACCTTGCCGCCCGCGACCACCGGGTTCCCGTAGGTCTGGGAGCCGAGGTCGGCAACCCAGCGGATGTTCTCGCCGCTTTCGACGCTCCACCGATCCGGGAGCCGCGCCGGGGAGTCGGAGACCATGTTGCGGTCCGGGGTTCCGCCCCACATCGGCCAGTCCTGGGCCGCCGCGGGGGCGGCGAGCAGGAGGATGACGGCCGTCCGCATGGGAGCGAAGATGGTAGCCGGACGCGAACGGGGCGACGGTGCCCTGCTCACGGCGAAGGCGGCGGGGCCTGTCGGGTAGAGTTCCGCCTCGCCGCATCGTGTGCCTCCTTATCCAGATCGGACACTGTGAAATCCAGTAGCGGCGTGTCCGGCGACCCCCGGGGATATCGGGAACAGATTCAAAGACTCCTCGCGTCGTCCGGTCTGCCGATCGATCCGGATATCGTGGTCGGCGGGCGTCCCCCGACCCTGGCGAGTTCGGAATTTCTCACGAACCGCGAGCAGGGGCTATGGGCGGAAGAACTCGCCCTGAGGGCGATCAACCAGCATTCTGATGAGTATCGGGCGGTCCCCTACGGAGAAGCCGATTCGATTTCAGCAGGCGACCCCGGCTTTGCCACTCACTACGCGGCGTACCAAGACGAGCTCAATACGATCGGGAAGCGTCCCGATATTCTGGTTTTCCGGAGACACGATGTCCCGAAAGACTCCGGCGCGTTGACGGATGCGACGGTAGTCAGCCAGGCGGTCGCCACGCTCGAAGTCCGGTCCAGCAGCTTCCTGGCGACCGACTACGCCTCCTTCATGCAAAAGCGCACAGAGGCGGCGCGGGCTGATTGCGCCGGGCTCCTGAAGGCCATTCTCTCAGAACCCTGCTCGTCCTTGCTTGCGGGCAAGAATCCGGTGCTTTACGAGATGCTGAAGGCTGCATCCCCGGAGACCTTCCGGGAGCTCGACTTTCGCCGCCCGAGCTGGAGGTCTACCCAGGATCTGAGGCACCTGACCGAGCTGCTGAAGGAGCTCAAGGAGTGCGTCTCGATCCTCCATCGACGGGACTACCTGAGCATCACGCCCAAGTTGGAAGACATTGCTCTGGTCAACCGCTGGATTCAGGAATTCGGCGTGAGGCACTACTACCTGCAGGTCTTCTTCGACAAGGCGTATCTGATTTCGTTCAAGAACATTCTGGAGATCGTGTCCGACCCGGATCGGGAAGGGGAGATCTTCAGCGTCGAGGAAGATGTCAAGAATCAAAACAAGACGACGGTGAAGATCAACATCGCCGTGGGCCAGGAGTTGCTTGGCCGCATCGACATGCCGGAACACCGGTCGGCGATGAAGCGGCTCGAGAGGGGCCGGTTTCTCTTCTACGTTCGCTTCGAGGGCGGACTCGGCTACCTCTGCCCGGAGGACTTGCGCCGCGGGATCGAAGGCGATGACTGACGAGATCCGGTACCGGGAGCGCACATCCGAGAGTCACCGGAAAGCGCTCGGCCAGTTCTTCACACCGCCGCCGGTTGCCGATTTCATGGTGCGGTGGGTGTTGGGTTCCGGGCGCTCATGCATTTTCGACCCGGCGTTCGGCCTTGGAGCCTTTCATCAAGCCGCGATGCGGGCTGGGTGTGAATCGTTCGCGGGCTCCGAGATAGACCCGGAAATCCTCAGGGCATGGCGCGCTGGGAACGGCACGGATGGCATCCGGGTCGCGAACGAGGACTACCTGACCAAGTGGGGCCGGCAACACACGAATGTCGTTTGCAATCCGCCCTACATGCGCTTCCAGCGCTTCGTGAATCGAAATGAGGTTCTGGCCTCCTTTTCGCGGGAGATGAACCGGAAGCTCTCTGGCTACACGAACACGGCATCCGCGTTCCTCCTCAAGTCTCTCGCCGAACTGGACGGCGCGGGCCGGCTCGCCTATCTCATGCCGCTCGAGTTCCTGAACGCTGGATATGGCACCGTGGTCAAGGAACAACTCCTCTCCATGGGCCGGCTGCGCGCCGTCATCAGCCTGCGCTGTGAACAGGAAGTCTTCCCCGAGGTCGTCACGTCTGCCGGGATCCTTCTTTGCGACGCAGCGCGTCCGTCGCAGGACGTGGATTTTCATGTTGTCCGCACGCTCGATGCTCTCGATGGCGTGTTGGATCGGCACCCGGTGACCCGGGTTCGCGCTCGAAACCTTGCGCCCGGTGACAAGTGGTTGTCTTTTCTGAATGCCAGGCGGCGACCGGTCCGACGCGCCGACACCGTCACGATCTCCCACTACGGACACTTCAGCCGCGGGATTGCAACGGGTGCCAACGAATTCTTCGTGCTTCGCCCGTCGCGCGCGGCCGACCTCGGCCTCAGATCAACAGAAACCGTTCCGTGCATCACCCGCAGCCAACAGGTGGGCGGCCCTCTTTTCGATCACGCCGCCCTGGATTCCCTGCTCAAGGGTGACGCGCCGGTGCTGCTGCTGAAACTGGGTGCCGAACCGTCGGCTGGCGCGCTCAGATACCTCCGCGAGGGCGAGGCTCAAGGGTTCCATCGGAGGTATCTCACCCGAACCCGACGGCCGTGGTACCGGACCGAATCCCGACGCATATCGCCTCTCCTCATGGGTGTTTTTTCCCGAGGCGGCTACAAAATCGTGCGGAACCACGCCGGCGCGCTGAACCTCACCTGTTTTCACGGATTCCAGCCCAATCTGTTCGGCGCAGGGTTCCTGGATCCGCTCTTCCTTTACCTGGCTTCGGCCATTGGTCGCGAAACCCTCTCGCTGTCCATGAGGCGCTACGGGGATCTGCTGGACAAGTTCGAGCCGGGCGACCTGAACGCGGCCCGCGCTCCCGGACCGGCCGTCCTTCAGCGGCTTGGCGCTCGGGATCTGTCTCGCGCGCTCGCGGTGACGCGGGAACGGGGCGAGACTCCAGACTGGATCAATTCGTTTTTTGCCGAAATGCAGGCCGAGGCTCCATCGGGGCCTTAGCAGGCTGTGGAAAAACTAACGCGGCATTCGACGAGCGATGCATCCCGTCTGAACGCTCGCCTGGAGGCTCGCTCTTCGTTGCGATTCGCTCGAAATAGCGCTGCTATTGCTCACTCACGCGCCTTGTCAGCCGGGCGCCTCACCCGTCTCGGTGCTCACGCCAGTTTATCCACAGCCTGC
Organism: Vicinamibacteria bacterium; assembly: GCA_965215615.1. GTDB lineage: Bacteria > Acidobacteriota > Vicinamibacteria > Marinacidobacterales > Marinacidobacteraceae > CBDATA01. Next base: position 1,091,994 of record OZ244068.1, read on the forward strand.
TAGCAGGCACAATACCCGTCGTGCGCTTCGGGTTCTTCGTCATGGCGGTCGTCGTCGCGCCGCTCCTCGCCCGGGGAGAGGAAGAGCCGCGCCACTGGCCTGGATGGCGGGGGCCGGACGGGAACGGCGTTTCCCATGAGAGTGGGTTTCCGGAGCGGATCACCGCAGGGGCGGAGTCGTGGCGGGTTCCGGTTCCTGGACGGGGACATTCTTCGCCGGTGGTCTGGGGAGATCGCCTTTTTCTGACCGCTTCGATTCCCGGCGAGGAGATTCCGGGCCGCGAGCCGCCGGTGCACATCCGGGACGGCGAGGTCTATCTCCACCCGGGGAGCGAAGCCGGGAACCGGCATCACACGCTGCTCGGGCTCGCGTACGACGCGGAAACCGGAACCGAGCTCTGGCGCCGGGTTCTCCACGACGGGCCGGTGTACGACAACCGCTACCGGACGGAAACCTACGCTTCGCTGACCGCGGTCACCGACGGGGAGCGCGTCTATTTCTGGTTCGGCTCCCAGGGGCTCTTCGCGCTCACCCTGGGCGGTGAGCCGGTCTGGCGACGCGACCTCGGCGACTTCGGCGACTGGGGGCTCGGCCACGGGATTTCCCCGGTACTCCACGGCGACCTTCTCATCCTGGTCTGCGACGACGGCGGGGGCGAAACATCCATGATCTTCGGGGTGGACCGGCGCACCGGGGAGGTGGCGTGGCAGACCCCGCGCCGGGTACGGAAAAGCTGGGGAACGCCGACGCTGGTGCCGGTGGGCGACCGGGTGCAGCTCGTGGTGGCGAGCTATGACCGGATCGCCGCCTACGACCCCGCGACCGGCATCGAAATCTGGGGCGGGGCGGGCTTCGATTCGGGCGTGGTCCACACCCCGGTGCACCTGCCGGCGGGGGACGACCGGCTGGTTTTCGTTTCCACCGGGTATCCGGACAAGGAGATGCGGGCGCTCCGCCTGACCGCCGACGGCGCGACCCCGAAAACCGAATGGGCATACCGGCGGGGGACCGGATACCTGCCGTCCGGTCTCGTGTACGGCGAGGTGCTCTTCGTGGTCTCGGACGGCGGGGTCGTTACCGGTCTCGATCCGCTCACCGGTGGCGCGTTTTTCCAGGGCCGGCCGCCGCACCCCGGCCGATACCACGCCTCTCCGGTGGGGTACGAGGGGAAAGTGCTCATCGCGAGCCTCGAAGGCGACATCACGATCTTCCGCGCCGCGCCGGAGTTCGAAATCCTCGAAACCGGCTCGCTGGACGAAGCTGTCTGGGCTTCCCCGGCACTCGCCGGCGGCGCGCTCTACCTCCGCACCGTTTCCCACCTCTACGCATGGAGTTCCGAATGAAAATCATGAGATTTCTGCTTGCTGCCACGCTGCTGCTCGCTTCCTGCGCTCCCGAACCGCCGCCGCCCCGGTACACCGCCGCCGAGTTCTACGACACCGAACAGGTCTTCGGGGCTTCGTTTTCCGCCGACGGAACCCGCATCCTGATGACTTCCGACCGGAGCGGGGTGATGAATGTGCTCTCCCAGCCGGTGGATGGAGGAGACCCCACGCCGCTCACCGCCTCCACCGGGGACGCGAACATCGGGGTCACCTGGTTCCCCGCCGACGACCGCATCCTGTTCACTGCCGACCAGGGCGGCAACGAACTGAACCACCTGTACGTCCTCGAACCGGGCGGCGAGCCGGTGGACATCACCCCCGGCGAGAACCTGAAGGCCGGGTTCGCCGGCTTCACCGACGATGGCGGGCGGTTCTTCTTCATCACGAACGAGCGTGATCCGACGGCCTTCGACCTGTACGAGGCGGATTCGGAAACTCTCGAACGGCGGATGGCTTTCGAGAACGTGGATGGCTTCAGTCCGGGAGTCGTGAGCGGGGACGGCCGCTGGTACGCGGTCTCCCGGTCGCGATCGAACGCCGACAGCGATGTCTATCTGGTGGATCTGGACGACCCCGATGCCGAGCCCCGCCACCTGACCCCTCACGAAGGAGATGCCACGCACACGCCGATCGGGTTCACCCCCGATCATGCGGCGCTCGTCTATGGAACGAATGCCCACGGGGAGTTCCGCGAGGCGTGGTCCGTGGATCTCGGGAGCGGAGTGCACGCGCCGCTGATCCAGGCGGATTGGGACGTGATGTACGCCGGCTGGTCGAAGGGCGGCCGCTACCGCTACCACGCGATCAACGCGGACGCAATGACCGAGATCACCGTGCTGGACACCGCGACCGGGGAGGAACTCGAGTTCCCCGAAGTCACCGGGGACATCACCGGGGTCGCCTTTTCCCTGTCGGAGACCCGGATGGCGTTTTACGTCAACGCCGACACGTCGCCCTCGAATCTCCATTTCTGGGATATCGAGACCGGCGAGCACCGCCCGCTCACCGACACGCTGAACCCGGAGATCGCCCGGGAGCGGCTCGTCGAGGGGGAAGTAGTCCGCTACCCGAGTTTCGACGGTCTCGAAATCCCGGCGATCCTCTACCGACCGCACGAGGCGACCGCCGAAAACCCGGCCCCGGCGATCGTCTGGGTGCACGGCGGGCCGGGTGGCCAGAGCCGGAAGGGCTACCGGGCCGACCTGCAACACCTCCTGAACCACGGATACGCCGTCTTCATGGTCAACAACCGGGGTTCCTCCGGCTACGGCAAGACCTTCTTCCACCTCGACGACCGGCGGCACGGCGACGTGGACCTCAAGGACTGCATCCACGGCCGTCTATACCTCGAAACGCTCGACTGGGTGGATGGCGACCGCATCGGGATTCTCGGCGGGAGCTACGGCGGCTACATGGTGGCGGCGGCGCTCGCCTTCGAGCCGGAGGCCTTCGACGTGGGGGTGAACATCTTCGGGGTCACCAACTGGGTGCGGACGCTTTCGAGCATCCCGCCGTGGTGGGGAGCCGAGCGGGATGCGCTCTACGCCGAACTCGGCGACCCGGAGACCGATCTGGAGCGGCTCACCGCCATCTCCCCGCTCTTCCACGCCGAGAACATCGTGAAGCCGCTCTACGTGGTCCAGGGCGCGAACGACCCGAGGGTGCTCCAGGTGGAGAGCGACGAAATCGTCGAGGCAGCGCGGGCGGCGGGTGCTCCGGTGGAGTACGTCGTCTTTCCGGATGAGGGCCACGGCTTCCGCAACCGGGACAACCGGATCGAGAACGCCGACCGCATCCTCTCGTTCCTCGATACCCACCTTCGCGAGGCCTGAGGATGCTTCGCATTTCGTTCCTCCTGCTGCTGATCCCGGCATCGGCTCTCGCCGAGTGGGACCGATTCCGCGGCCCCAACGGGAGCGGGCTTGGTCCCGCGGGGCCGCTTCCGGTGGAGCTCGGCCCGGAGCGATTGCTCTTCCGGACGAAGGTTTCGCTCGGTCATTCCTCGCCGATCCTCGCCGGCGGGCGCGTCCACCTGACCGCGTTCGAGGACGACCGGTTCCTGACCCTCGCGCTCGACATGGAGACGGGGGCGCTGCTCTGGGAGGCCGCCGCCCCGAGGACCCGGTTCACCGAGGTGGATTCGCGGAACAACGCCGCCTCGCCGAGCGTCGCCGCCGCCGAAGACGAAGTGGTGGCGTTCTTTCCCGATCTCGGGCTCGTCGCCTACGACGGCGAAGGCAACGAGCGCTGGCGGCTGTCGCTCGGGCCTTTCGACAACCTGTACGGCATGGGCGCTTCGCCGATCTTCGCCGGGGACTTCGTGGTGCTCGCGCTCGACCAGAACCTCGGGTCGGAGATCCTGGCGGTGAGTCGGGAGAGCGGCGAAATCGCCTGGCGCACGCCGCGTCCGGAAGCCACGAGCGGCCACTCCACGCCGATCCTCCGGGAGACTTCGAACGGAATGGAAATCCTCGCGCCGGGGAGCTTCCTGCTGACCGCCTACGCGCTTGAAACCGGCACCGCCAACTGGTGGGTGCGTGGATTGCCGTGGGAGATGAAATCCACTCCGGTCATGGTGGGGGATCTGGTCTATGTCAATGGCTACGGAGCGCCGCTGAACGAGCCGGGGAACCAGAGAACGGCTCCGACCTTCGCCGAAGCGCTCGAAGCGGCGGATGCCGACGGGAACGGGGAGATCGGCCGCGACGAAGCCGAGGGACACCCGGAATCCTGGTTCTCGGTGATCAACCTGAACGGGGACGAAGCGCTCCAGGAATCGGAGTGGGCGTACTACGAGGCGGTGCTCGCTTCCCGGAACGGGGTCATCGCGGTCCGGCCGGCGGCCGGTGGAGAACGGGGCGACCTCACCGACCGGAACACCGTCTGGAGCTATCGGCGGCGCGCTCCGCAACTCCCCTCGCCGCTTCATTACGAGGGGGTGCTCTATCTGGTGAACGACGGAGGGATCGTGACCGCGCTCGATCCGGCGAAGGGGACGATGCTCTCGCAGAACCGTCTGCGGGGCGCGGTGGATGCCTACTACGCCTCGCCGGTAGCCGCCGACGGCAAGCTGTATTTCACGAGCGAACTCGGGATGGTGGCGGTGGCCCGGCCGCTCGCTCCGGGGGAGGAATCGAGCGAACTCGAAATCCTCGGGGTCAGCCACCTCGACGAAGCGGTCTATGCGACACCGGCGATCGCTCGCTCGCGTCTTTACTTTCGCACCGTCGAACACCTGATCGCCTTCACCGGCGAGCCGAGGCTCCCGTGAATCCGTCCGGCCCGTCCGCACTGCCGCTGCATCCGGGGCCCGGGGGGCCGGGGCAGGAACTCCGCGAGCGGCGCGCCGGCATCGTCGCCCGTCTCGGCGAAGCGGCTTACGAGGCGCGCTGCCGGGAGCTTCGGGTGGAGGCCGCCGGAGAGTGCCTCGCGCTGACCGGCGCTCCACCGGAGGCTGAGGCCTGGGAGACCGCGCGGGCAGGCAAAAAGCCGTCGCCCGCCTTCGCTCCGGTGCTCGCGGCGCTCGACCGGGTTGCGCTCAAAGGACAAGAAGGCGCGGCGCTCGATGCCGAGCAGATCACTACCGTCCACGCGCTCTCGCTGGGCGAGCCGCCTCCTTCGATGATCCGGACCATCCAGACCGAGCCCCAGTTCCCGGGCGGCAGCCTCTCTCCTCCGCAGACGATCGGCCTGCGGCTCGGGGAGCTTTTGGAGTGGCTCGGCGGCCCCAGCGGGCAGGAGCTCGTCCCCGCGCCCCGCGCCGGTCTCTTTTTCGCCCGTTTTCTCGAGATTTCCCCGTTCCTCAGCGGGAACTTCCGGGTCGCGCACATCCTGCTCAGCCATTTCTCCATCGCCGGCGGGTACCCGCCCATCTGGTTTCGCCGTTCGGAGGCCGTCGCCATTCGGGAGGAGGTGTCGCGGGCTTTCCGATTCGATACCGCGCCGCTGGTCACCCGGATCGAGAACTCCATCCGGTGTTCGCTGGACCTCGTGGAGTCCTGCTGACCTGACCCGCCCATTACAATCCGGTTCCGCATCCCATGCCTGTCACGCTCCTGCTTTTCGGATCGGTCGCCTTCTTCGCGCTCGCCGCGCAGCCGGTTCCGGTCGAGTACTTCACGCTTCCCGATCCCGACCCGCCGCGTGGAATCCTGTTCCTGATTCTCGAGTCGTTCGCCTTCGTCGGTGCGTTGCTCGGTGCCACCCTGGTGCTCGGGCTCGCGTTCGGGATTTTCCGGGCCTGGTTGCTGCGCCGGCATCCGACCAACGCGTTCAACGGCAGCGGCCAGGATCTGCCCCGGCTGGATCTCGACCAGCCGTGAAGCCGGGCGGAAGCCCGAACCGGAATCCGGTCCTCATCTACGACGGGAGTTGCGGCCTCTGTAACCGGGCGGTGCGACTCGCGGCCCGGCTGGACGAAAAGCAGCGGATTCGCTTTTCGGCGTATCAGGAACTCGGAGCGGAGGAACTCCGGGGTTTCGGGCTGACCCACGAGGATTGTGCACGACGTCTTCGCTTCGTGCTCCCCGGCGGGCAGGTATCGAGCGGGGCCCTCGCGGTGAACCGGTTCCTGCTGGCGGCGGCCCCCGGCGGTCCGGGCGGATGGCTCCTCCGCGCCGCTGCGATCCTCGCGTTCGCGCTGCCGCCGCTCTTGCTCGTCGAGATGCTGGCCTATGAGATCGTGGCCCGCAATCGGCGGCGTTTCGGCTCTTCCGACTGCGGAGTCCGCGAGCCGTCTTCCGGCTGATAGTCTCGCCCCCATGCGCGTTCTCTTTTTCGTTTTTGGACTCTTGCTTGCTTGTGGCCCACCGGCCGAAGAGGTATCCATACCGGTCGTCCCGGTCGAGGATCAGCCGGCCGGTCTGTACGTTCGTTTCGCCGACTCCTCGGGAGAAGCCCGCTGGGGACGGAAGGAAGGCGAGGAGATCGTGGAGTTGAGCGCCGCCCCCTGGGACGGGGGAGCTCCCACCGGCGAACGGATCGTCGCCGCTTCGGCCCGGATGCTCGCGCCCGCAACACCGGAGAAGGTGATCGCCATCGGGCTCAACTACGCATCCCATCTCGATGGCCGCGAGCCGGCGGAGTATCCGGGAGTGTTCGCCAAATTGCCCACCAGCATCGTGGGGCCGGGCGATGCCATCGAGATGACCGGGGATGCGGGAAACGTGCACTACGAAGGCGAGATGGTGATCGTGATCGGCAAGGAGGCTCGGGATGTGCCCGAGGAGTCCGCGCTCGATCACATCTTCGGGGTGACCGCCGGGAACGATGTGAGCGAGCGGGACTGGCAGGGTGCCGATCTCCAATGGTTTCGCGCCAAGGCATCGGACACCTACGGGCCGGTCGGCCCCGCCATCGCCCGCGGAGCGGATTGCGACGACCTGCTGCTGACCACCCGGCTGAACGGCGAAGTGGTTCAGGAGCAGCGGACCAGCGATCTCATCTTCGACTGCGCGACCATCGTGAGCTACCTGAGCCGCTATGTGACGCTCTCGCCCGGCGATGTGATCTTCACCGGCACTCCGGGAACCACCCGGGCGATGAGCGAAGGTGATCTGGTTTCGGTGGAAGTGGAATCGGTGGGAGTGCTGGAGAACCCGGTGGGACGCCGCTGAACTTCAGGTGCCGGCGGCCTTCTTCAGCCGCTTCCGCAGGTGCTCCTCGATCATCGCGCAGGTCACGAACAGCGGCTTGCCTTCCACTTCGATGTGGATGTCGCAGGCTCCTGACCGCTCGGTGACCCGGAACACGCCGCCGAACTCGCCGATCGGGGTGGGGAGCGTGAACTCGCCGTAGCCGCCGGGCTCGTCCGCCCCGGTCACGACACCCCCGAACCTCGCGAAGTCGCTCCGCATGGCATCGAGCAGCTTGCCGGCATCCCCCGGGAGGGTGAGATCGAACTCGCAGCCCGCCATCTTCAGTCGGAATCCGGATCGAAGCCGGCTTCCGCGAGGACGAGCAACAGCGCTTTCTCGATGCCGAGGTGGCCGTCCCGGTTCGCCCACCACTCGTCGAGCGAATGCGCTCCGGAGCCTTCGCCGCCGCTGCCGATGGTGGTTGCCGGAATCCCCAGCGAGATGGCTACGTTGGAATCGGTGGACCCCATGGAGAGTTCGGGCTCTTCCCCGACCGCACGGGTGGCCGCGAGCGCCCGCTGGATGAGCGGGGTGTCGGGGGGGACGATTCCGGATGGACGGTTTCCGATCCTCTCGATGTCCACCGTGAGCTCCTCGCCGGTGCGGCGCAGACCGTTCTGCTCGGCGAGGGCATCCCGCATCGCGCTCTGGAAGATGGCATCGATCCCGTCGAGCCGTTCGGGGTTCATGGATCGCATGTCCACCTCCATCCAGACCTCGAAGGGAATCGAATTCACCGAGACACCCCCGCCGATGCGGCCGACGCTGTAGGTGGTCTTGTCGCCGGTCGTGACGTATTCGCCGGCGCGGTCGTCGAAAAGGGTGACGGCGCGGGAAAGTGCGTGCGCCGGATGGCCGAGGCCGAACGCCCGGAAGGAGTGACCTCCGGGGCCGAGGAAACGCACCCGGTAGCGATAGGAGCCGATGGCGTGGTTCAGCACCTGCGCGTTGTCGGTCCCGTCGATGGCGATGAAGGCATCGATTCGGGGAGCCCCCTCCCGGAAGAGGTGTTTCACGCCGCGGAGATCCCCGAGTCCCTCCTCGCCCACCGACCCGACGAAGAGGACATCGTCGCGGGGAGCGAGCCGGTGCCGGTCCATCAGCTTGATGAGGGTGAGGATGGTCACGAGGCCGCGGGCATCGTCGGAGATTCCCGGTGCCATCAGCCGGTCACCATCCCGTCGCACGGTGACATCGGTCCCTTCCGGAAACACGGTGTCGAGATGGGCGACCACCGCAACCGTGCGTTCTCCCTCCACGCCGGCGAGCCGGGCCACCACGTTGCCGACCGCGTCGAGTTCGGCATCGAGGCCGGCTTCGCGCACGAGCTCGCGATACCGGGTGGCCCGCTCCTCCTCCATGAAGGGAGGTGCCGGGATTTCGGTCAGCTCGATGAGCAGGGCCTCGTTTTCGGGGTCCATTTCCGGAACGGCCTCGAGCGCGAGACGGACTCGCGGATGCTCGCGGAGCCGCTCCATCCCGGCTGTGTATTCGGGGTCGATCCGGATCTCCTGGGCGAAAGCGGAAAGCGGGCAAAGCGCCAGTGCGAGGGCGAGATTTTTCCGGGGGAACACGCCGGAATCCTACCGATCCGGGTTTCGGGTTCCGCGGGCGATGAACCAGGCGGCGAAGGCGGCGATCAGGGCGGCCGAGAGCGTGCCGGCGTTCAGGAGGCCGCGGCTTCCCGACCACAGGATCGCGTAGCCGAGCGCTCCGGGCAGCAGGGCGTAGTAGAAGAACGGCACGAGCGTCCGGCGGATCACCGATCCCTCGCGGCCCACCAGCCCGACGACCGCGGAGGCCGCGACCACGTTGTGGACACAGATCATGTTGCCGGCGGCACCTCCCACCGCCTGGAGGGCGACCACCCATCCGGGGTCCACGCCGAGCCGCTGCCCGACCCCGAATTGAAACGACGAGAACATCATGTTGCTGACCGTGTTGCTCCCGGCGACGAAGGCACCGAGCCCGCCGATGAACGGAGCGAAGAAGGGCCAGGCGCTCCCGGCGAGTGCCGCCGCCCCCTCGGCGAGGGCGATGGGCATCGAGGGAAGGCCGCCTGTGCCTCCGGTGGTGTTCAGGAAGACCTGGACCATCGGAACCGTGAACACGAGCGCCACCGAAGCGAGCGCGGTGCTGCGGAACGAAAAAGCGAGCGCCCGACCCATCTGCCGGCCGCTCATCCGGTGTGCGAAGAAGGCGATAGCGGAAGCGGCGACGAACACCGATCCTGGAAGGAAGAGCGGCGCGACGCTCGCGTTCAGTCCGCTTCCGAGGATGTCCCGCCACTCGATCACGACTCCCGAGAGCAGGTCGCGGAGCGGAAGCGCTGGCAGCCGGGTGAGCAAAAGCAGCGCGCCGACCGAGGCGTAGGGAATCCAGGCCCGGATCGGGTTGATTTCGGTCTGTTGTTGCGGGTGATTCGCCGCCGGAGCCCGATCACCCGTCCACTCGGCATCCCAGCCGGAGCGCGGAGGAAAGTCCCACGCTCCGGAAGGATCCGGCATGAAGATTCCGCGTCGGGCGGCGGTGATGGTGATCGCGAGCCCGGCGAGGCCGCCGAAAAGCGCCGGGAACTCGGGCCCGAGAAGCCACGCGGTGAGCAGGTAGGGGACGGTCATCGCGAAGGCGGCGAAGAGCGCGAACCGCCAGACGGCGAGCCCTTCGGCGAAGCTCCGCCGCGCACCGAAGAAGCGGGTCATGGTTGCCACCACGATCAGCGGAACGAGCGTGCCGGCGACCGTGTGCAGGATCGCCACCCGCACGCCGAGCAGAGCCATCAGGTCCGCCCACTCGACGATCCCGATCTGGGCCTGCCAGGCAGCGACCGATGGGTCGCCGGTCAGTCCGGTGGAAACGCCCACCAGGATCGGGGTGCCGGCGGAGCCGAAGGAAACGGGAGTGCTCTGGATGAGCATCCCCGCGACCACTCCGGCGAGCGGAGGGAAGCCGAGACCGACGAGCAGCGGCACCGCGACCGCTGCCGGGGTTCCGAAGCCGGCCGACCCCTCGATGAATGCGCCGAACAGCCAGGCGATCAGGATCACCTGGATCCGCCGGTCCGGGCTGATCCCGACGAACCCCTCGCGGATGACACCGAGCGCGCCGCTCTCCTGGAGGGTGTGGAGCAGCAGGAGTGCCCCGAAGATGATGTAGAGGAGCGTCGCGGCGACGATCAAGCCGTTGATCGAGGCAGCTGCGATGCGGATCGCCGGAATGCCCCAGACCATCCCGGCGAGTGCCGCCGCGACGAGCCAGCTGAGCGGCATGGCCCGCGACGCCGGCCACCGGAGAACCACCAGAAAGACCGCGACGACCAGGATCGGCGCGAGGGCGATGGCGGCGAGCCCGAGCGTGCCCACGATCAGCGGCGGGGAAGGGAAGGCGGGGGGATGGGCACGGAGTCACTCCTAGAATATCCGGATGCGGCGCGCTTCCTTCACTTCGCTCGGATGCCGGTTGAATCACACCGAGGCCGCGGGGTGGGCGGGTCAGTTCGAGGCGAAGGGATACCGGGTCGTTCCTTTCGGGGAGGACACCGATCTCGTGGTCATCAACACCTGCTCGGTGACCCACCGCGCCGAGGCCCACTGCCGGAACACGGTGCGGCGCGCGCTCCGGCGGTCTCCCGAGGCGTTCGTGGTGGTCGCCGGTTGCTACGCCCAGTCCGGGCTGGACGCACTTCGCGAGATCCCCGGAGTGGACATGATCGTCGGCAGCGAGTTCAAGGACACCTTCCCGGATTATCTGGATCGTCCCCGCAAGCTCCCCGAACCGGTCGTTCTCCACTCGACGCGGATTTCCCGCGAGGAGTTCGAGGTGCCCTCGACCGGCCGTTACGACTCCACCCGGGCCAACCTGAAGGTCCAGGACGGCTGCGACTTCTTTTGCGGCTTCTGCATCATTCCGTACACCCGCGGCAGGGAGCGGAGCCGCCGGTTCGACGATCTGGCGCGGGAGGGGGCGGCCCTCGCAGCGGCGGGGCACCGCGAGCTGGTGCTGACCGGGGTGAACATCGGCCGCTATGAAAGTGGCGGGCGGACGCTGGCCGATGTCTCCCGGCGGCTCGAAGAGATCCCGGAGATCGACCGGATCCGGATCACCTCGATCGAACCGACGACCGTGGAGGATCGCCTGCTTTCCCACATGGCGGAGCGCGGCAAGCTCTGCCGGTACCTGCATCTTCCCGCTCAGTCGGGTTCGGACCGGGTTCTTGCGAGGATGGGGCGGCGCTATACCGCCGCCGAATACCGCGACTTCGTGGACCGGGCGTACGAAGCGGTCCCCGGCCTCGGGCTCGGAACCGACGTGATCGTTGGATATCCGGGGGAAACCGAGGCGGATTTCGAGACGACCTGCGAGTGGCTCGGCGCGATGCCGTTCGCCTACTACCACGTGTTCAGCTACTCCTCGCGTGCCGGGACCCGGGCCGCGAAGATGAGTGGCCACCTGCCTCCGGAAGTGGTTGCGTCGCGAAGCCGCCGGCTGCGGGAGCTTTCCGGAGAGCGGCGGGAAGCGTTCGCCCGGAATCACCTCGGCCAGACCGTCGAGGTGCTTTTCGAGCAGCAGGACGAAGCCGGTCGCTGGACCGGGCTCACCGATTCGTTCCTGCGAGTGGGCGTGATCTCCGACGAGCCACTTCCGAACCAGCTCCGCCCGGTCCGGATCCACGGGACCGCACCGGATGCGCCCGGCCTCGCGATCGGAACGCTCCGGGGCGGGAATTCAGCCGGATAGCCGTCGCCCTCCGTAGTAGAATCGCGGCTTCCGACCGGCCGGTTCCGCGCTCCTCGCTCCTCATGCTCCAGTCGTCGCGGCGGATTTCCGGCCGCGCTTGTTTCGCCCTTCTCGCATCCTTCGGGGTGCTCCTGCCTGTCGGTGCCCAGCCGGATCTGGCGGAGGCCGATGAGTCGCGCTTCCTGAGCCGCATCCGGCGACTCACCGTCGAAGGCCGGCGTGCCGGGGAGGGGTATTTCTCGCCGGATGGTGCCGAGATGGTGTTCCAGTCCGAGCGGGAGCCGGGGAATCCGTTCTACCAGATCTACCTGCTCTCGATGGAAACCGGGGACCAGCGGCGGGTTTCGCCCGGATTCGGAAAGACCACCTGCGCGTTCATCAACGGTGCGACCGGTGACATCCTCTTCGCCTCGACCCATCTGGACCCTCGCTCGGAAGAGCTCCAGCGCGAGGAGATCCGCTTCCGGGAGAGCGGGGAGGAGCGGCGCTACGAGTGGGATTACGACCCGGCGATGGACCTTTTCGTCGAGCGGCGAGAGGATCGCGAGCTGGTCCGCCTGACCGAAGCTCGAGGGTACGATGCCGAGGCGAGCTATTCCCCGGACGGGGAGTGGATCGTCTTCACTTCGATGCGCTCGCAATTCGCGCCGAGGCTCTCGGACCGGGAAGCGCGTCTTGCCGGGATAGACCCTTCGTACTTCGGGGAGATCTACCGGATGCGCGCCGACGGAAGCGGGCAGGAGCGGCTCACCGACACCCCCGGCTATGACGGTGGCCCGTTCTATTTCCCCGACGGTTCGCGGATCGTCTGGCGGCGGTTCTCGGAGGACGGCCTGATCGCCGACATCTGGAGCATGGCGGCCGACGGAAGCGACCAGCGCCAGCTCACCGACTTCGGGTCCATGAGCTGGGCCCCCTATGTCCATCCCTCCGGCGAATACATCCTGTTCGCCTCCAACAAGCTCGGTTTCTCCAACTTCGAGGTCTTCCTGGTAGATACTGCGGGAGAGAAGGAGCCGGTCCAGGTGACCACGAGAGAGGGTTTCGACGGTCTCCCGGTTCCGTTCCCGGATGGCCGGCGTCTCGCCTGGACCTCTACCCGGCACGGCGGCGATGGCGGCCAGATCTACCTCGCCGACTGGAGCCACGAGGCGGCGCTCGCCGCGCTCCGCGAATCCCGGTTCCGGGAGCCATCGTGACCCGGTTCTTCGTCTTCGCCCTCGTCGCAGGATTCGCCCAGGCGGGTGCCCGGACGGATGCTCAGACTCCTGAAGAGACCCGCGAGGATGTCCTCGCTCTCACCGCGCCCGGAACCCTCGGCCGGGCGGTAGGGAGCGAAGGCGCGGCGAAAGCGCGGCAGCATCTGGTTTCCGGGCTTCTCGCTCTTTCGGCGCGGCCGCTCCCCGGACAGGCGGAACTCGGGATTCCCTTCGAGTTCGTCTCCGGGGTCGAAGACGAGGGCTCCACTCTCCTCATCGGAGAGCGCCGGTTCGGCCCGGATCGAGTGCGGGCGCTTGCGTTTTCTGTGACCGGGGAGGCGCGGGGCGGCCTCGTGTTCGCGGGCTACGGAATCCGGCTGCCGGAGAATGCGGAAATCCGGTACGACAGCTATGCGGAACTCGAAGGAGAAGTGGAAGGGAAGATCGTGGTGGCCCTTCGCTACTTTCCGGACGATGTCACGGACGAAGCCCGCGCGGCGCTGAACCGCGGCGCGAGCCTCCGTGCCAAGGCCGCCGTCGCCCGCGAGCTCGGGGCGGCAGGGCTCCTGATCTTCACCGGCCCGCGCTCCGAAAACGCCGGCGAGCTGTTGACCGGAAGTTTCGATATCGCGGCACCCGGCTCCCAGGGGATCGTGGTCGCCTCGGTTTCCGGGGCGGTGGGCGAAGCGCTCTTCGAAGGCAGCGGACACACGGTCGCGGAGGCTCAGGAAACGCTCGACCGGGGCGACGCGCTTTCCTTCCCGCTTCCCGGCGACGGGGTCCTCGATGCGCGCCTCCGCCGGGATCGCTCCTTCGGGGTCAACGTCGCCGGCCTGTTGCCAGATGCCTCCGGGAGACTCGCTCCTCCGTGGGTGGTCGTCGGCGCGCACTACGACCATCTCGGGATGGGAGGTGCCGGCTCCCTCGCGCCGCACGGCCCGCCCGCCGAGCATCCGGGGGCCGACGACAACGCCTCCGGGGTGGCGGCGGTGCTCGCCCTCGCCCGGCAGGTGGCAGCGAACCCGCTCGACCGTCCGCTGCTCGCGGCGTTCTGGTCCGGCGAAGAGATGGGCCTGCTGGGCTCGAACGCTTTCGTCCGGGATGTGGTGGAGAGTGACCAGATGGCGGCGTACATCAATCTGGACATGGTGGGCCGGATGCGCGAGAACCGGCTGGTGGTTCAGGCGATGGGCTCCTCCCCGGTCTGGCCGGGAGTGGTGGAGCGTGCCAACGTGCCGGTGGGGTTCGATCTCGCGCTCAGCGACGATCCCTACCTGCCGACCGACTCCTCGGCCTTCAACAGCGCCGGGGTTCCGACGCTCAACCTGTTCACCGGCACCCACGAGGACTACCATCGGCCGAGCGACACCGCCGACCGGCTCAACTACGAGGATCTGGCCCGCGTCTCCCGCTTCGCGACCCTCGTCGCCCGTCGGGTGGCGGCGGTTGATCCGGCACCGGAGTTCGTTCGGGTGGAACGCTCGGCCGAGGACACGCCGGCGCGCGCCTCGATGCGCGCCTATACCGGGACCATTCCCGAATACGCCACCGAAGTCGAAGGTCTGCTCCTCGGGGGAGTGATGGCCGGAGGGCCGGCGGAAGAAGCCGGGCTCCAAAAGGGCGATGTGATCGTCGCTTTTGGTGCGGTGGACGTGCTCAACATCTACGACTACATGAACGCCCTCGAGGCCGCGCGCATCGGCGAGCCGATCCGGGTGGTGGTGATCCGGGACGGGGAACGGCTCGAGTTCACCCTGACTCCCGCCGCCCGGCCCTGACTTGGCTTCTTCGTCTCCGAAGGCACCGCCGCGCGAGCGGGTGCGCAACTTCTGCATCATCGCCCACGTGGACCACGGGAAGTCCACACTCGCCGACCGGCTGATCCAGCGCTGTGGCGCGATCGCCGACCGGGAGTTTCGCGACCAGTTGCTCGACTCGATGGACCTCGAGCGCGAGCGGGGGATCACCATCAAGTCGAACAGCGTGACCCTGCTCCACCAGGCGGTGGATGGCGAGACCTATCAGTTGAATCTGATCGACACGCCAGGTCACGTGGATTTTTCCCACGAGGTGCGGCGCTCCCTGATGTCCTGCGAGGGAGCGTTGCTGCTGGTGGATGCCTCCCAGGGGGTCGAAGCCCAGACGGTCGCCAACCATTATGTGGCGATGGAATACGACCTCGCGGTCGTGCCGGTCATCAACAAGATCGATCTCCCGGCGGCGGACCCCGAACGGGTGCGCGAGGAAATCGACGAAGAGCTGGGGCTCGATCCCTTTGGAGCCATCCTGGCTTCCGCGAAGCGCGGCGAAGGCGTGGATGACGTTCTCGAAGCGATCGTTTCGCGGTTTCCGGCTCCCGGCGGAGACCCCGAAGCCTCGCTGCGGGCGCTCATCTTCGATGCCCAGTACGACACCTACCGCGGGGTGGTGCTGCTCCTGCGGATCGTGGACGGCACGATGCGTCCGGGGGACCGGATCCGGCTCATGCATTCGGCCAAGGACTACACGGTCGAAGAGGTCGGGCTCCTCCGGCTGCGCCGCGAAGAAGTCCCGGAGCTCGCCTGCGGCGCGGTGGGATACGCGATCTGCGGCATCCGGAACATCCGGGACATCGCGATCGGCGACACGGTGACCGGGTCCGAGCAGCCGGCCCCCGAAGCGCTTCCGGGCTACCGGGAGGCGAAGCCGGTGGTCTTCAGTTCGCTCTACCCCATCTCCACCGAAGACTACGGGGAACTCGAAGCGGCGCTCGACCGGCTAGCGCTCAACGACCCGGCGCTCGTCTTCGAGCGGGATTCCTCGTCCGCGCTGGGGTTCGGTTTCCGCTGCGGGTTTCTCGGACTTTTGCACCTCGACGTGGTGCAAGAGCGCCTCCAGCGCGAGCACGGACTCTCGCTGCTGATTTCGGCACCGAGCGTCCGCTACCGGATCGAGATGGCCGACGGGGTAGTCCACGAAGTCGAAAACCCGGCTCTCTACCCGGATCCATCCCGGATTCAGGGGGCCGAGGAGCCCTGGATCCGCGCCAACATCCTTTCGCCGGAACACGCGCTGGGAGCGATCATGGAGCTTCTCGGGGAGCGCCGCGCCGACTCCACCCGGATGAACTACCTGTCCAGCCGCCGGATCGAGGTGGTGGCCGAGCTGCCGCTCGCCGAGGTGCTCTTCGACTTCCACGACCGGCTGAAGACGGTTTCCCGCGGCTACGGGAGCTACGACTACGAGTTGCTGGACTACCGGCCGACCCGGCTCGTCAAGGTGGACATTCTGGTGAACGGGGAACGGGTGGATGCGCTTTCGCAGCTCGTCCACGTGGACAAGGCCCGGCCGCGGGCTCTCCGGTACTGCGAACGGCTCGCTGAAGTGATCCCCATGCACAACTTCAAGATCGCGATCCAGGGGGCCATCGGGGGCAAGATCATCGCCCGCACCAACATCCGGGCGCTCCGCAAGGATGTCACCGCCAAGTGCTACGGTGGGGACGTAAGCCGCAAGCGGAAGCTCCTCGAACGGCAAAGGGAAGGCAAGAAGCGGATGAAGCAGGTGGGGAACGTCCAGATCCCGCAGTCCGCTTTCGTGGAAGTCCTGAAGTCGAGCCCCACTGCATGATCCCCGAGGACTTCGGTCCCGGGCTCTATGTTCACGTTCCGTTCTGCAGCCGAATCTGTCCCTACTGCGACTTCGCGGTGACCCGCGCCGGCCGCGACCGGGAAGGCCGCTTCCGCCGGTTTGACAACGCGCTCCTCGAGGAGTTCCGGCTTCGCCCGGAGACCGGAGCGGACACCCTCTACTTCGGCGGCGGGACACCCTCTCTCGCGCCTCCCGCGCTGCTCGGCGAGTGGGTCGCGGCGGCGAGCGAGCGCGGCCATCTGGCTCCGGGCGCTTTCGTGACGCTCGAAGCGAACCCGGAAGACCTCGTTCGGAATCCGGGACTCGCTCGCGAGTGGGTGTGCGCCGGGGTTTCCGGGGTGAGCCTCGGTGCCCAGGCGCTCGATGACGGCCGGTTGCGCTTCCTCGGCCGGGGCCATCGCCGCGAGGATGTCCGGTCCGCCGTTTTTCGTCTCGCGGAAGCCGGGATGGACTGGATTTCCCTCGACATCCTCTACGGAACCCGCGGCCAGACGGCAGGGGAACTCGCCTCCGAGCTCCGGGAGGCGGCGGCGCTTCCCGGAGTGAGCCATGTTTCGGCCTACGAACTGACCATCGAGCCAGGCACTCCGTTTGCCGGCAGGCGTTCCCGCGGGGAGCGGCTCCAGGCAGAAGAGCCGGGCAAGGGGAGCTTCTTCCGAGTGGTTCACGAAACCCTCGAAACCGAAGGGTTTTTCGCCTACGAGGTCAGCAACTTCGCCCGCCGTCCCGAAGACCGGTCCCGGCACAACCAGAAATACTGGTCTTCCGCTCCTTACACCGGGGTGGGGCCGTCGGCGCACTCGTTCGCTCCGAAGGCGGGGGTTCGCTCCTGGAACCATCGCGAGGAGGGTTCCTGGCGGCGGGTTCTCGACCGCGGGGAGCTGCCGGTCGCGGGCCGGGAGTCGCTCGGCCTCCGCGAGCGGGCGCTCGAAGAGGTGTTTCTGAGCCTCCGCACCGTTTCGGGGCTGGATCTCTCCGGGTTCGCCGGGCGCTACGGCGAGCGGGTGGTGTCCGCCAATCGGGACCGGTTCGCCCGCTGGGAGGAGCGCGGCTTCGTCCGTCTGCTGCCCGGATGCCTCCGCCCCACCCGTTCCGGCCTCGCGGTCGCCGACCTGCTGGCGCGCGAGTTCCGGCTCGAAGAGGTTCGCCCGTGACTCTCGCCGGGCCGCTGACCATGGGCCGGCTGTTCCGGATGTGGGCCCCCATGGGCGCCACCTGGTTCATGATGTCCATGGAGGGACTGCTGGTCGCGGCCATCGTGGCCCGGCTCCCGGAGGCGACGGTGAACCTCGCGGCCTACGGGGTGGCGTTCGCCTTCGCCCTGATGCTGGAGGCACCGATCATCATGGTGCTGAGCGCCTCCACCGCGCTCTGCCGGGATCGCGACGCGTTCTTGCGGCTCCGGCGCTACGTGACCGGGCTGAACGTCCTGCTCACCACGCTGACCATGCTGTGGGTGCTCACCCCGCTCTATCCGATTTCCACGGCCATTCTGACCGACGTGGACCCCGAGGTATCCCGCCTGAGCCGGCTGGCGCTCCTCGTGCTTCTCCCGTGGCCAGCGGCGATCGGCTACCGGCGCTTCTACCAGGGGATCATGATCAACCACGGCCGCACCCGCCGGGTCGCCTACGGGACGATGCTCCGGCTGTCCGGGATGGCGCTTGCGTCGGCCGGGCTCTCGCTGACGGAGATTCCGGGTGCGGTGGTGGGAGCCGCCGCGCTCTCGGTGGCGGTGACCCTCGAAGCGGTCGTGACCCGCATCATGGCGAGGGATTGCATCGAAAGCGTTCTGGAGAAGCCACCGAGCGGCGAGCCGCTGACGCTGCCCCGGTTCCTGCGCTTTTACCTGCCGCTCCTCGTGAGTTCGGTGATCGCGCTCGGCATCCATCCGCTCATCAACCTCTTCCTGAGCCATTCGCGGCTCGCGCTCGAATCGCTCGCCACCTATCCGGTGGTTTCCGCTCTCTCGTTCGTCTTCCGGAGCATGGGGCTCTCTTTCCAGGAAGTGGCCATCGCCTGTCTGGACGGGAGCCGCGAACGGTTCCGGTTGTTGCTGCGGTTCGCGCTCTGGCTCGGGTTCGGTGCCAGCCTGCTGCAGGCGCTGATCGCGGTGACTCCGCTCGCCGGGGCCTGGTTCCTCCATGTCGCGAGCCTCACTCCCGAACTCACCGATCTTTCGATCCCGGCGCTCCAGATCGTGGTGTTGATGCCGCTGCTTTCCGTCCTGCTGGCCTTCTTCCGGGCGCTGATGGTCTGGAGCGGCGAAACCGACGCGATCACCTGGGCGGGCATCATCGAGATCGTCTCGGTCTGTTTGATGCTGTATGCGTTCATCTCCGAACCCATCGCGATGATCGGGGTCCTCGCCGCCTCGTGGGCGATGATCCTTTCGCGCGCCGTGGATCTCCTCGCGCTCTACTGGTGGGTCGCCCCGGTGGCGCGGCGCTTCCGGAACACCTGAGACATGGCGGCGCTCGTCTGGTTCCGCCGCGATCTCCGGATCGCCGACAACCCGGCGCTCTCGGCGGCTGCGGGGACGGGCCCGGTCCTCGCCGCCTACGTGCTGGACGACGAGGCAGCGGGATCATGGAAGATCGGCGGGGCGGCTCACTGGTGGCTCCATCACTCGCTCGCCTCGCTCGGGCGGGATCTCGCCGATCGCGGAGTCCCGCTCGTCCTGCGGCGCGGACCGGCGGCGCGCGAAATTCCGCGGCTCGTCGAGGAGGCGGGCCTCTCGGCGGTTCACTGGAATCGGCGCTACGAACCCTGGGCGACCCGGCAGGATCGCGCCCTCAAGGAAGCACTCACCGGGCAGGGAGTCCCGGTCCGGAGCCATGCCGCGTCGCTGCTCTTCGAGCCTTGGGAAGTGAAAACCCAGTCGGGCCGGTCGTTTTCGGTGTTCACCCCCTTCCAGCGCGCCGCCCGGTCGCTCCCGGTACTTCCTCCGCTCCCGGTGCCCCGGGAACTCACCGGGTTTCGGGGCACGGTTTCCGGGGACCGGCTGGAATCGTGGGCACTGCTGCCGAAAAAGCCCGACTGGGCGCGGGAGTTTCCGGGGGTCTGGACTCCCGGGGAAGAGGAGGCCCGCCGCCGGCTCGACACCTTCCTGCGGGAGCGTCTCGAAACCTACGCCGAGGACCGCGACCGGCCGGGCCTCGAAGCCAGTTCCCGCCTTTCGCCCCATCTCCACTGGGGAGAAATCGGCCCGCGCCAGGCGTTTCAGGCCACCCGGCAGGCGAGCGGCGCGGGTGCCGAGAAGTTCCTGAGCGAGCTGGTCTGGCGGGAGTTCGGCCATCACCTGCTTTTCCATCGCCCGACGCTGCCCGAAGAAAACCAGAAGCCGGCTTTCGATTCCTTCCCCTGGCGTGACGATCCGGGAGCGCTCCGGGCGTGGCAACGAGGCCGGACCGGGTTCCCGCTGGTGGATGCCGGGATGCGCGAGCTCTGGCGCACCGGCTGGATGCACAACCGGGTCCGCATGGTGGCGGCCTCCTTTCTCACCAAGCAGTTGCTGATCCACTGGCACCACGGCCAGCGCTGGTTCTGGGAGACGCTCGTGGATGCCGACCTTGCAAGCAACACGATGAACTGGCAGTGGGTCGCCGGCTGCGGAGCCGATGCCGCTCCGTTTTTCCGGATCTTCAACCCGGTGCTCCAGAGCGAGAAGTGGGATCCCGGCGGTGAGTACCTCCGGCGCTGGATCCCGGAAATCGCGGCGCTCCCGGACCGCTACCTCCACCGCCCCTCTGAAACGCCTCCCGATGTCTGCCGCACCACCGGCTTTCGCCCAGGCGAGACCTATCCGCTCCCGATCGTGGACCTTTCAGAAGCCCGCGCCCGCGCTCTGGCGGCGTATCGCTCGCTCGCCTGACCTGTTCTCAGGGGCGGTTTTTCAGATACTCCAGCCCCTTCTCCATGATCCCGACGAAGGCCGGTTCGTCCCCGTCGGCCGCCTCGCGGACCTTCGCCACCGCCTCGGCGAGCGCGGTGAGCGCCCTTTCGCCGTGGGGGTTTTCGTGCTGGATCTCGTAGTAGAGGTGGGGGTTTTCGCCCGCCACCGCGGCCGCCACCTGGAGCTGGCGATTGAAGGTGACGCTCGATATGCGGGCGAGAGTCGGGATCTTCTCGCCGCTCTCGGTGAGCGCCCGCAGGAAGGCGAGGTTCAAGGCGTGGGACAGGCCGAGCACGTAGGCGATCAGCGGATCGTGGTCGGCGAGCGGGAGGTGGAGAACCTCCGCCATCGTTCCGCCGAACACTCGGGCGGCCTCTTCGGCGGCGGCCTCGTCGCCGAGATCCATGACCAGCACGTGGCAGCCGTGGAGGACGTGCGCATCGGGGCCGAACATCGGGTGGATCGAAGCGGCGCGCCGGCCCCGCTCGCGGAGCGCTTCGTGGCCCCGGGCGAGCGGGGCCTTGACCGAGCCGATGTCGAAGATGAGACCGGATCGCTCCGCCCCGGCGAGCGCCTGAAGCACCGGGCCGGTCGCTCCGAGCGGGGTCGCGACCACCGTGAGGTCGTACTGGTCGCGGGTCCGGGTCCAGTCGTCCACTCGCGGAAGCCCCGGCGGGCCGCCTTCGGGGTCGGCGACCGTGACCCGGAACCCCTGCGCGGCGAGGAAGCGGCAGAACCAGCGACCCATGCGTCCTCCGCCTCCGATCACGAGCGCTGGCCGGTCGTCGCCGAGCCATTCGCTGCGTACCCGCAGCGTCTCCTGGCGGGCGAGCGCCGATTTCATCAGAAGGCGGAGGATGTCTGCGCCGATTTCCGGCGAGAGTCCCCGGTTCCGGGCCTCCTCGCGGGCGCGCTCGAGCACCTCGCTCTCCTGGGCCGGGTCGTGGATCGGCAGGCCGAGCGACTGCTTGGTCTGGCCGATGGAGGTGGTGATGGCATCCCGGCGGGCCCAGCAGTCGAGGATCTGCCGATCCACCTCGGCGAGTTCCTTGCGGAGATCTGCGAGATCCATCAGGTGTCGCCTCCGGCGGGTTCAGACGAGGGCCGGCGAAGCGCGAAGAAGCCGCCAGCGCCGGGGGAGGATACTGCCCCGCCCGGACGATCAGGTCAGACTTCGAGCCCCCAGGTTTCCCAGCCGCCGGGCACCGGCTCGGGGGAGGAGGGGCGGGCGAAGAGTTCGATCTTTCGTTGTGTCGGAAACATGGCTTCGATGCGGCGGCGCACTTCCCCGGGTTTTCGCGAGTGTTCGCTCCTCGGTGCGTGGACGAGTTGACGGACGTTTCTCGCGCCCCGCGGCTGCGGGATACGGCCCCGCTTGAAGACGAGGCAGAGCTCGCACTGGCTCATCGTGTAGAAGCCGGGGTTGACCCGCTCCTTGTCCCAGACGAAGGCCACCGTGGCCCACTGGAAGCCCCACGCCTTTCCGAGTTCGGTCGCCTGGTCGAGGTGCGGATTCGTTGCCCACAGGAAGAGCAGGGAGTTGTCGGCCGCAATTTCCGAAACGGGGAGGGTCTTGAGGTCGTCGAGGGTCACGGTCGGGTAGTGCCGCGCCGCGCCTCCGGAATCGCCACTTCCGGGGCCGGCGTGCTGCAACTGGCCCTTGTAGTCCCACGGCGGATCGGCGTAGAGGATGTCGTAGCGGGCATCCGGCAGGTCAGGAAACCGGGTCACGACGCTCGCTCCCGGCCAGCTCGACGTTACGCCCGCTTCCGCCGCGAGAGGTCGAGATCGTGCTGCTTTCTCGGCTGGGCGAGTTCGTGGCCATCCCGCGACGGGTTCAGATAGGTGATCGACCAGTAGAAGTCGTCGAGCGGAACGAAGACTCCGTTTTTCTCGGCCCACTCCCGCATCCGCGGGTTGCACGCGTGCTCCCAGGAGAGGATTTCAACTCGCCAGTTGCGGCGATGCATTCGCTCCAGAGTGCTGTGGAAGCCGTATCCCTCCCGATACCCCGCGCCATCGCCAGTGAGCAGGACGACGCTCCCGGGGTCGCCGTTGTTGTCGAGCGCATCCTCCAACATCTTCAACTGAAGATAGCGGTCGGGAACCTCCTGCTCTCCCCGCGCCGGGTCGCCCCGGTCGAAGAGCTGCACTTCGACACCGAGGTTCTCCATCCGATTCCAGAGTTGACGCAGCTCGGGCGGGACCGAGCCGGCCGCGACCGCCCGGGCGACATCGCGATCAGCATGCGCTAGACGAAGCAGGTTCTCGAAGTGGATGCGAACCCGGTGGCGCGCGTGGGGTCCGGCTTCCCGCTCTTCGGCGTGGCGCTGAGCTTCGATGAAGATGTTGGAGTTATCCCAATAAACGAAGACCGATTCCATCGCGCAGTCCGCCCTCCTGGCCGGAAATCCTAATCCCCGGGCCGGCTACTCCACCCGGGCCGGGCTTTTGGCCATGTAGCTCTGCCAGGCGAACCAGTAGGCCATGTGGCCGGGGAGGCGCGCGAGGGTTTCGCCTCCGGGGCCGGTGAGGAAGTCCTCGCCCACTGTCCAGGTTTCTCCTTCGCTTTCGATCCGGCCCCGCTCGCCGGCGGAGAAAGTCCGGCCTTCCGAGCGGTAGGCGCGCACCGTTTCAGTCGCGGCGTTCCCGATCAGCACCACCGGGAGATCGCCCACCCGGTCATGCAGAACCGGGTTCGCCTCGAAGAGCGAGAGCGCCCATGCCATTTCGTTGTCCTTGTCACGCAGGACATAGACGCGGTCCTTCGGGTCGAGACGGCGGTCGCGGATCACCACCGGGAACATGAGTTCCGGGCTTCGGAAATAGGCCCCGTAGGGCTGGCCGGGTCGGTAATCGCGCTCGTGTCCGGTGTCGAGCGAGAGGACCGTGGTGTCGGGGTGGGATGTCCGCCAGTCCTCCCAACGGGTGATGACCACCGGGAGCACCCGCAGCCGGATGCCCGAGCCGGTGAGTTCGCCCACCACCGGCCGTCCGGTGAACTGGTTCCAGAGGGAGTTCGTCTCCTCGTCGTACATGAGCTTGTTCGAGCGGTAGAGGAGGCCGGACGAGCCGAAAACGAGGGGTTCACGCCGGCCGGGCACCCGGGTGTCGAACAGGATGGCCGACCCGCAGAGCGTGCAGTAGGCGAGGGACACCGGGATGCCGCCGATCACGTCGTTGAACATCTCGTGCCAGTCGAGGATGCGGAGCGGATAGGCGCGGGCATCGCCCCGAATCCTTACGCCGAAGACCAGCTCGCCGGGGGTGAGGTAGCCCGCCTGGTCCGCCGGGATGCGAGGTGGATTGGTGAGCGCCGGGATGCCGTCCTTTTTCACCCCGCCCCAGACGATTTCCTCGAGGCGGATCTCGTGTTTCACGCCCCGATGGACGAAATCCCGAAAGGCCGGGTCGATGCCGGCGAGGATGTCCGCCTTGAAGGCATCGAAACCGCGAAACGGCTGGATTTCGCTGTGGGTTTCCTGCCATTCGGTCCACGCCTTCCAGTCGCGGCCGATGTTCGTCCGGGCGAGTCGCTGGAGCGCCCGCAGCAACTGCCCGTCCTCGTCGGGGAGCACCCGCAGGACGGCGATGAACGCCGGAACCACGTCGCGCTGGTCCCGTTCCACCAGAGTGGCGAGAGCGCGGGTTCGCCCCGGCCCCGGCCTCCCGAAGAGTGCCGAGCGGACCAGTTGCTCAACCTGGCGAAAATCGGATGGCCCGAATCGATCGCCGAAGGGATCCTCTCCGAAAGTTTCTCCAAAAGGGTCGCCCGGCTCCTGCGGAAACGGCTGTCCCGCAGCGACTGCCGGAAGCAACCCGATCAGCAGGAGAAAGGACAGGAGACGCATCGCGGTCACGATAGCGGATCGCCTCCGGCGGGTTGCCACGGCCGCTCCGGCAGGCCGCCGAGACGCTGCGCACAAGCCGCTCCGAGCGCGTTGCCCTCGAGCAGTTGCTGGCGGAGGTCGCCGCCCGCGAGACGCTCGGCGAGGAACCCGGCCGCGAAGGCATCTCCCGCTCCGGTGGTGTCGCGGACTCCGAGGATCGGCACCGGAGCCGGAGCCCGGTCGTCTTCGCTCCCGAGGGTTTCGGCACCATCCTCGCCGAGCTTGACGATGACCAGCGAACCGCCGGCGGCCGCCCGGGTCAGCGCGCCCTGGCGGTCGTAGAGATCGAGTTCGAGGCGGTTCACGAAGACTCCGGTGGAGCAGGCGACCAGCGCCTCGAACCCCGGCCGACGGGCGAGCCTCTGGTCATATCCGAAATCCCAGAAGATCTCGCCCGGAACGCCACGCCGGGCAAGCGTGCGGAGCGCGCCGAGCCAGGTTTCCGGCGAGCGGGGCGAGGTCGCGAGGTAAAGGGTGTCCTCGGTGCTCACCGCGTCCTTGCGGAGCAGTGCGCGGACGAGGCGTTCCTCCAGTTCGGAGTTCACCCCGTCGTAGGTGGCGAACGCGCGATCCTCTCCGCACGAGAGGCAGGCGGTGACGGCGTGTGGTTCGCCGCTTCGCCGCAGGTTCCGGAACTCGATACGCTCGGCGCGGAGGGTGGCGGGGGCGCGGGGGGGCAGCGCCGACAGCAGCGAAACCGGGACTCCTTCCGAACAGGCCCACGCCGAAGTGATCAGCGCGCCGCCGCCAAAGGTGCGGGTGAAATCCGGGGTGCGGATCTCCTCGCCGGGCCGGGGCAGTCGCTCGAGACCGGCGAAGATGATGTCTTCGAAAGCGTCGCCGGCGACCACCAGTCGCTTCGAGGGAAGGGGCGGACTCATGGCGGAGAGGCTACCCGTTCCCGGAACCAGACCCCCGCCCGCTCCCAAGAGGCTGTGGACAAACTGGCGTGAGCACCGAGACGGGTGAGGCGCCCGACTGACAAGGCGCGTGAGTGAGGAGCCCCCACCGGGAGAACTGGCGCAGCGCTATTTCGAGCGAAACCGGGCGAAGAGCGAGCCGCCATCGAGTGTTCAGGCGGGATGCTTCGCCCGGCGAATGCCGCGTTCGTTTGTCCACAGCCTCTTAAACTCCCCCGGATGCAGGGGGAGCCAGGGGCCGCGACCGATCCCACCGGCGAAGGCCTGGTGCGGAGCATCCGTTCCTCGGAGCGCGAGGTGACGCTCGTGGGAACGGCTCACATTTCGCCCGAATCGGTGCGTCTCGTGCGGGAAACCATCGAGCAGCTTCGACCGGACGGTGTCTGTATCGAGCTGGACGAAGGTCGCTACGAGATGCTGATGCATCCGGAGGCGATCGAGAAGCTGGATCTCCGCGAAGTGATCCGTCAGCGGCGGTTCCTGCCGCTCATGGTCGGGGTTCTGCTCGGTGCCTACCAGGCGAGGCTCGGGCTTCGGCTCGGGGTGGAGCCGGGCGCGGAGCTCCGGGAGGCCGCGAAAACGGCGGAGGCAGCGGGCATCCCGGTTCATCTGGTGGACCGGAACATCCGGACTACGCTGCTGCGCGCCTGGCGGCGTGCCGGCTTCTGGCAGAAGGTTCGGACCCTCTTTCAGGGAGCTGGTCAGGGAGGAGAAGCGGAGCCGACGGACGAGGATCTGCGGGATCTCCTCTCCCGGGATGTCATCACCCGGCTGGTCGCCGAGCTTGGCGAGACCCTGCCGATGCTCAAGGAAGTGCTGATCGACGAGCGGGACATCTGGATCGCCGAGCGGGTGCGGGAGATACCGGGGGACCGGCTGGTGGTGGTGGTCGGTGCCGGCCATCTCGACGGCGTGGAACGGAACCTGTTGCGCGAGAAGCCGCAGGACACCGCGCCGCTCGCCGAACTCCCCCCGAAGGGCGTTCCCGGCCGGTTGCTCGGGATCGGGATTCCGGCGGTCATCGTCGGGCTGCTGATCTGGACCTGGGCAACCCGGGGAGCGGCGGCCGCATCGGCGGGGTTGATGCTCTGGATCTGGGTGAACAGCATCCCGGCAGCGCTCGGTGCGGCTCTCGCGCTCGCCCATCCGCTCACCATCCTCGCGGCGCTCCTCGCGGCGCCTTTCACGAGCCTGACTCCGGTGCTGGGAGCGGGGTACGTGACCGCCTTCGTTCAGGCGTGGGTCCGTCCTCCGAGAGTCCACGAGCTCCGTTCGCTCCGCTCGGATGCGCTCCACCCGCGCGCCTGGTACCGGAACCGGGCGCTCCGGATCGCCCTCGCGTTCCTGCTGCCGACCATCGGGAGCGCCATCGGCACCTTCGTGGGCGGCTCCTGGCTGCTCGGCGGCGCGTTCTCCTGATCCGGGCGCTTCGGAATCGTCTATCCTTGGCCTTGGTTAGCCAAGGAGACCGATCCATGAAGGTCAACATGCATGAAGCGAAGTCACAGCTTTCGCGCCTCGGCCGCCTCGCGTGGGAAGGCGAGGAGGTCGTCATCGCCCGGGCGGGGGAGCCGTACCTGCGGCTCGAGCCTTACCGGGAACGGCGCGAGCCGCGTCAGCCTGGCGGATACGAAGGGCAGATATGGATGTCGCCCAACTTCGACGATCCCATCCCGGAACTCGAGGAAGCCATCGAGAACTCGAAGATATTCCCCGACGAAGATTGAAATGACGCGGTTCCTGCTGGATACCCACGCCTTGGTGTGGTGGCTGACTGATGTGGCCCTGCTGCGAAGACGCGCCCAGGAGGTGATCGCGGACCCATGGAACGACATCTTCGTCAGCGCTATCACGGGATGGGAAGTTGCGACGAAGCGAATCCGAGGCACCATGGCGGCTCCGCCAAATCTCGCTTCCGTGATCGAGACGAAAGGATTCCTGGAACTACCGCTGACTTTCCGTCATGCAGAGCGCGCAGCGGCCCTGCCTTCGCATCATCGTGATCCGTTCGACCGTTTTCTGGTCGCCCAGGCGCAGATCGAAGGCCTGACGCTCGTCACCCGGGATCAGCGGATTCGGGAATACGAGGTCGAGATTCTCGAAGCCTGAGTTCACTCCACCCGGGCGACCACCGCGATCGTCTCGCCCTGGTTCACCGGCGGGGTTCCGAGCAGGATGAGCAGCAGTCCGTCCCCCGGTGCCCGGATATCGTCTACCGGTCTCCCGTGGAAGTCCCGGACCACGCCGAGCCGCGCGCCTTCGCGGACATACTGGCCGGCACGCACCCGGGGATCCGGATCCCAGACACCGTCGCGTTCGCTCCTCGCGTAGAAGCGCTCCTTGACGAAGAGCGGGTTCCGGGTCGGTTCGGGTTCTCCTCCGATCATGTCGAGATCCCGCATCACGCTCAGCACCCCGTCCACGATCGGGTCTATCCGGCGATCTTCGGCGAGGCCCATCTCTCCCGACTCCACATCGATCGCCGGGATGCCCCGGACGACCGCCGCCGAGCCGCACCAGATCGCCCGATCCGCGTCGAGGTCGCCCTGGAACTCGACGATCACGTCGAGCCCGAAGGC
Organism: Vicinamibacteria bacterium; assembly: GCA_965215615.1. GTDB lineage: Bacteria > Acidobacteriota > Vicinamibacteria > Marinacidobacterales > Marinacidobacteraceae > CBDATA01. Next base: position 1,119,865 of record OZ244068.1, read on the forward strand.
GACCGCCATCCTTCTCGACTGCTCGATGACCTCCGGGCCGCCCGCCTCGGCGTAGTAGCCGGTGTAGGACGGCCGGAGCCATTCGTTCCCGTCGCCCGCGTGGATGTCCATCAGGAAATCCGAGCCGGAGATGACCTCCTCGGTCAGCACATGGGCGATGCGCTCGGTGAGCGAGCCTTCCGGGTCGCCGGGAAATACCCGGTTCAGGTTCCGCCGGTCGTCCGGGCTGAAGTAGATGGTCCGCCCGAGAAACGCCGGCAGGTTGGCCATGTGGACGAGGACCACCGTCCCGCTGATTTCCGCGGGGTCGAGCAGCGGCCGGAGGCGCTGGGTGGCGAGGATCGGCGCGTACTCCGAGCCGTGGACCCCGGCGATCAGGGTGAGCACCGGGCCCGGATGCGCTCCCTGCGCCACGGTGACCGGGATGAAGGTCCCCGCGTCCTCCCCGGCGGGGGCGACTTCGATCTGCCCGGAGACCACGGTTCCCGGTGCCGCCTCGATGTCTCCCATGCGGAAGACCTCCTGCTCCCCGGCGGCCACGTGCGCGAAGCACAGGGCCGCCAGGACGATCCGGACGGACGACATGGGACCGGTCCCGAAGTTCACCGCAAGCCGTCGAAAGAGAGCAGCACCGAGAAGGTCCGGGGCTGGCCCGGGAAATTGCCGGCGCGCGCGGAGAAGAGCGAGCTGGTTGCGTACTCGGTGTCGAAGGCGTTTTCGAGCTTCAGGGTGACCTCGGCGAAACGCCCGATCCGCCGATAGGCGAAGAGATCCACCACCGTGAAGGCCGGTGCCTTGATCCCCGCGTAGGGCTCGATCCGCTCTCCGAGGTGGGTGACCCCGATGCCCGCCGCGGTGTCGAGAAACAGCTCCATCCGGGCGAAGATTCCGAGCGCGTGGGGGGCGGCGTTCGGAAGCGGCTCACCGACTGCACCAGCGCTTGTGTCCTCGAGGATTTCCGAATCGAGGAACGTGTAGTTCACCGCCGTCTCGAGACGATCGGTGAGTGCTCCGGTCAGCTCGATCTCGAAGCCGCGGTTTCGCGCCTCTCCCACCTGGAGCGCGGCGTTGTAGTTGTCGCCGTTCGGGCCGAGGTCGGGGTCCGGCCGCAGCACGTTCGTCTTGGTGACGGTGAACGCGGCGGCGGTGAGCGACAGCTCCCGGCCGATTTCGGTCTTCACGCCCGCCTCCAACTGGTTCGCGGTTTCCGGCTCGAACGGCCCGTTGGCGTTCGGGGTCTGCGCCAGGATGCTCGGGCGGTTGAAGCTCGTGGAGTAGCTGCCGTAGAGCGACCAGGCGGCCTCGGGCTTGAACACCAGCCCCACCTTGCCGGTGAGTCCGCTCTCTTCGGTCGCGAGCGCGTCGCCGCCGGCGAGGCCGGTGTCGTCGTAGGTGTTGTAGCGGCCGCCGCCGACGATGTGGAACGAGTCTCCGAGGTCCATGTGGTTCTGGGCGTAGAAGCCGAACTGCCGGGCCTCGGCGGTGTCGGTCGGGAAGGTGCTCTCGTCGAGTCCGTAGTCAGGCCCTCCGGTCACGCCGTATTGCGGGTTGAAGAGGCTGATGTCGGGCACCGGGCCGCCGGCCGCCACCTCCCGCGCCCGGCCGTAGGTGAAGCTGTGGTCCTGCTGGAACATGTCCGCCCCGAAGAGCAGCCGGTGGGTCGTGGAGCCCAGCCTCACGATCTTGTTGACGTTGAGCACCAGCGCGAGGTCGTCGTTGGTCCGGGTCTGGTCGCGGAAGTGCCGCCGCATGGTGTTCTCGGGCGTGACGCGGCGTGGCTCGTGGTACTCCTGCTCGCGATCGTATTCGAGATAGCGAACGGTGGCATCCACCGTCCAGTCGCGGGCGAAGATCTGATCCCAGCGCGCCTGAAACACGTGGGCCTTCAGGGTCGCGAAGTCGGTGGGCTCGGTGGCGGTCCAGGCGATGTCGGTCAGGAACTCGCCCTCCGGGGTCACCGGAACGCCGCGGAGCCGGTGTCCCGTGAGTTCCTGATCGATGTTCTCGTACTCGAACGAGAGGTTTGCCTGGTCATTCACCTTGAAAAGCAGGTTGCCGACCAGGTGGACGTTCCGCATCGAGGCGTTCGAGCGGAAGCTGTCGCGGTCGTTCCCGTAGGCGGCGAAGCGGTAGAGAACCCGCTCCGAGTCGCCGAGCGGCCCGGTGATCTCGCCGGAGCCGTAGATCTGGTCGTACTGCCCGAAGCGGAGCGTTCCGCGGACTCCGAACTCCTCGCGGGGCTTTCCGGTCACGAAGTTGACGACCCCGCCGGGCTCGGTCGAGCCGTAGAGCACCGAGGCCGGTCCCTTCAGGATCTCGACCCGCTCGATGTTGCTGAGCAGGAGCTGGCTCACGCTGAAGCCGGAGTTGTTCACGTCGCCGCCGAGGCTCCCGTACGGGTTGCCGCGCAGGCCGTTGAAGACGAAATCCCGCTGGGTGAACCCGCGAGCCACGACGCTCGCGTAGGGCGAGCTGGTGAGGCCGGCCACGTTGCGATACACCTGATCCACTTCGGCGGCGACCTGGTCCTCGATCAGTTCGCGGCTCACCACCTGGATGGATGCCGGGGTGTCGAGAAGCGGTGCCGAAGTCCGCCCCACCACTGCGCTCTCGCGGCGGTAGCCGGGGACTTCGGCGGTCACCTGGACGTTCTCTTCCACGCCCGCCCGAATCTCGAAGTCGGCGGTGGTGACAGCTCCCGCGGTCACTTCGATCATGCGCTGCTCGGTTCCGAGCACGCCCTGCTCCACCACGATCTCGTAGCTGCCGGCAGCGAGGCCGGTGATTTCGTAGCGCCCCTCGGCGTCGGTAGTGGTGGACGCTCCGGTGGCGGGGATCCGGATCAGCGCGCCGTTCACCGGAGCGCCGCTATCCCGGAAGGTGACGACACCGCTCACGGTGCCGTCTTCCTGCGCCGTGGCCGGCTGAAGGGTGAAGGCGACCAGCGCGGCCGCCAGGAAATGAGTGAATTTGGATCGGTACACGTTTGCCTCCCGATTTCCTGCCCTCGACAAAGGGTGCGGGCAGAAACCGCGATGGGCCCCACTCGAGGGCATCCCGAAAATCGTCGGGAACGGGGCAGCGGTTTCTTCGGGGCTACGCGGGAGGAGCGCGTGCAGGTCGGCGGAGCGCGCGACGGACCGGGGTCCGGAGGGCCTCGAACGCCGCCTCGATCCCCATCGGCGGATCGGGGCGCGAAACGTCGGGTGCGTGCGGGACGACTGCCGTCTTCTGAGCCGCGTGGCAGACCGCGCACGGCTCTCCAGCTTCGGGTTCTTCGTGCGCGACGACTTCAAGGGGGCCGAACAACAGTGCGAGCGGCAGCAGAAGACCCGCCAGCGCGCCGAGGGCGCCTCGCATCCGATTCATGGCCAAACAGAATTCTAGTGCCCAGCGGCCATTTCTCGAATTCAACAAAAGATAAAACGATTCCGTGGCGCACTTTGCTATGCTGAATGCCTGTCGCCGCCGAATTCGGTGATCGTGTCCGAAACGCGCGCCGCGCCCTGGGGGTCACGCAGGAGCAGTTGGCGGAAGAGATCGGAGTGACACTGCTCACCGTGCATCGCTGGGAAGCGGGGAAGGCGACTCCGCATCAGGTTTCGCTGCGGCGGTTCGCGGAAGTGGAGGAACGGATTGCCGCCGCGATGCCGGCTGGCCAGCCGGACGCTTCGAGCCTCGGCCCACCGCCTCTCGATTTTGCGGGGAACCCCGACGCGGTTTCCGCGTTCGCGGAAGCCATTTGCCTCGCTCACGGCCACCAACTCAACCCGACCTTCGCCATCGAGACGGCACGTATTGACGCGCTGCCCCACCAGCGGATCGCCGTGTACGAACGGATGCTCAACCAGGATCCGCTGCGCTTCCTGTTGGCCGACGATGCCGGTGCCGGCAAGACGATCATGACCGGCCTCCTCATTCGGGAGTTCCTCTCCCGCGAACGGGTTCGACGGGTTCTCATCGTTCCTCCGGCCGGCCTCGTGGGCAACTGGGAGCGGGAGCTCCGCACGCTGTTCCGGCTGCGCTTCGGAATATACGGACGCGGGGCCGACGGCATGGCGAACCCTTTTCTGGGAGAAGCCGGCGACTTGTTGATCGCGTCCGTGGACACCCTCCGTCAAGGTGCAGCTTTCGATGCCCTCTCTGATCCCGAGGTTCCCCCTTACGACCTCGTGGTCTTCGACGAGGCGCACAAGTTGAGCGTGCAGCAGGACCGGGGCGGTGTCAGGAAGACGAAGCGCTACCGGCTCGCCGAAGCACTCGCAGGCTGCGCCGACACCAGCGGCGATTTCGCGCGTCTCGGCTGGTCGGCGCGTCATCTCCTGCTCCTCACCGCCACTCCCCACATGGGTCGGGACCTGTCATACCACTGCCTCTGGCGGTTGCTCGACCCGAGGATGTTTTCGACGGGAGAGGCCGTTCGACGGCTGCCCGAACCCCACCGGGCGCGCCACTTCCTCCGCCGGACGAAAGAGGAGATGGTTGCCCTCGACGGGACACCGCTCTACCGGCCTCGCCATTGCGACACGCTGAGCTACGACCTGAGCCCCGACGAGCGAGATCTCTACGACCGGACGACCTCGTATCTCCGGGAGTTCTACGGCCGCGCGCTCTCCAACCGGCCCGCGGTCGAGCTCGCCATGAGCGTCTTCCAGCGACGACTCGTGAGCTCCACCTGGGCGCTGCTTCGGTCCTTCGAGCGCCGCATCGAGAAGCTGCGGGAGGTCATCCAGGCCATCGAAACCGGAAAGACCGACATCGCTGCACTCTCCAGTGGGAGACGGAGGGATTTCTTCGAAACCCACACGGCCGACGAGGAGGCCGGCAAGAACGGAAGAGAGGAGCACGAGGGCTACGAGGACGAGGTCCTGGGCGCGCTCGCGGTCGTGACCCGGGAGGAACTCGAACGCGAGCTTGCGGTTCTCGCGGACCTTCGGGACCGCGCCCGGCGGCTCCACGACGCGGGCCGCGAATCCAAGTTCACTCAACTTCGGGAGGTGCTCGATGGCCCCACCCACGCCGGGGAGAAGTGGCTCGTCTTCAGCGAGCATCGGGACACCGTGGACTCCTTGATTCGGCGTCTGGAGGGGCTCGGCTACTCCGGTCGCGTGGCCCACATCCACGGGGGCATGGACTGGCCGGAGCGGGAAGAGCAGGTGGAGCATTTCCGCGACGAGAACGGTGCCCGGTTCCTGATCGCCACCGATGCCGCAGGCGAGGGGATCAATCTCCAGTTCTGTCACCTGATGGTGAACTACGACATCCCCTGGAACCCTGCTCGGCTGGAGCAAAGGTTGGGACGCATCCACCGCTACGGCCAGCGTCGGGATGTTCGCATCGTCAACCTGATTTCGAAGGACACCCGCGAAGGCCGGGTGCTCGGCGTGCTCCTGGAGAAGCTCGATGCCATCCGGGAGGAACTCAGTTCCGACAAGGTCTTCGATGTCATCGGCCTGTTGTTCGAGAATCGGTCGCTTCGGACCCACATGAGTTCCCTGCTGACCGGGGAGGGCGAGTCGGAGGCCAAATCGGCCGTCGAGACATTGGTCACCAGTGGAGGCGTCCGGCAGATAGACGCAGCCGATACGGCGCGATACGGCCGCTCGCGGCGAAGTGGCGGCGCGACTCAAGGAGATGAACTCCGAAGTGGAGCGCGAGCGGTACCTCCGCCTCTTGCCCGCCCTTGTGCGCCGTTTCGTCGAGAAGGCCGCTCCGTTGCTTGATCTCGAAACGCGCGGCGATCTCGATGGTTTCTTCCGGTTCATCCCGCTTCGTTCCGGCGCACTCGATCCTCTGCTTCCGGCGCTGGAGGCGATCCCGGCCGAAGATCGCGAACGGCTCTCGGTGCGCCGTCTCGACGACGGCGTGGCGGGGGTGTGGCTCCATCCGGGCGAGCCTGTTTTCGACGCGCTGATGGAGGCGATCCGGAAACGCTTCCGCCGCGATGCCGAGCGGGGCGCGATCTTCACCGACCCCCGCGCCCAGCGCCCCTACTTCTTCCACTTGGGCCTCCTTTCGGTTGAGGAAGAGGATGCGGGAACTGGTGATCTCCTCTCGAAGCCGGAATCCAGCCGCCGCCCGTACGAGCGCCGGCTCGTCGGTTTACGGCAGGAAGAAGACGGAACGCTCGTTGAGGAGCCGGTGGAGCGGATGTCGTTCCTTCGTGGAGCGCGGGACGCGGCACCCGGAGCGATTCCGCTGGCCGCCCGCTCCCTCGCCATGCGCGTCGAGGCTTCGCAGTACGCCCAGGCGTTCTCGGAACGGATGGCTTCGGCCAGCCGCGAGCAGGCACGCCGCGAAGCTGGGGAGCGTCGTCGTCCCTTGACGGCCGGCTTCGATCTCCATGCCCGGAACGCAGGATCCCGGCGCAACCGGTCCGCATCGTCCTGGTCAAACCATCCCTGACACAGGAGGCTCACCCGCTCCCGAAGCAGAGTCTCCAGCGAATACCTCACTCGTGCGCTGTCTCGCGGGTCCAGAAGGCGAGATGCCAACTCCCGCGTCACCCCCGTTCGATCCATCACCTCTCGAATCGGGATCGCTCCTGCGTCACCCGTCAATCGGTCCTCCCGGCACTCGACCCGGATCGAACGGTTGAACGATGTTACGAACTGGTCTAAGCTCTCGACCATGGCGTGGTTGCCTCCCGCGGCTGGGTTTTGTCTTCTAAACCGTTATCCTACCGTTACTTGGTGGCCACGCCTACCCCTTGATCGCCGGACTAGGTGAATAATCCGGGGTGACACCGAGTTTCCGGCGCGGTGCCGATGCCGGCGACCGAAACCTCGTCCTGTGGAAATGGGGAGACGCGCTGCCGAGCCGCGTCCGACTCGTGGACCAGGAGGGACGCCTGGCCGGCTGCTGAAACCAAGGTGTCCGGCGATTGCTGTCCACGGGATTCCAACCGTGGCCACCAAAGGGATCTGATTGGTTGACACCGGGGAACGTCACGGCCGGAACGCGGACTTCTACAATGGCGCGCCGTGGAGCGGATGCCGGCGATCTCGATGACTCCCGCGAACGACGGTACCGCAACCTTCTCCCTGGAGGGTTACACGACAGGGATCCGGAGCGGCTGGTCCGAGGACGAGATCGCGCGCGCGGTCCTTCACGACCTTCCCAGGCGGTTTCACCAGCTCGGTGTCGCTGAGCAGCGGTCGGTGCTGGCGACTGCCCCGAAGTTGACCGGCACCCGCTGGGACGCGCTGCTCGCTGCCGTCGCGGAGCACATAGCCTGGCTGCACGATCATCCGCCGCCGGAGTGGGTGGACGAGCCAGAGCGGTTTCTGGACGAGACGTGGGTGCTGGCCAAGACGCGGCAGATCCGGCTCGAATCGCTCATGTACGCGCCGCCGGCGTTTCTGCGACATGGCGCGATTCCGGACCCGAGAGACCTGGACGGCCGAGCGGGAGACAACCATGATTGGGTCCCCTGAATTGGGTCCTCTGAATTGGGTCCCATGATTGGGTCTCTTGACCGGGAGCGGTTTCTGGAACTGTTCGGCGAGCTGAGTGAGGAGCTTCGGCGGTCGCGGACGAGAGCCCACATCTACATCGTGGGGGGAGCCGCCATGGCGCTCGCCTTCGCCCGCGATCGCACGACGGTGGATGTGGATGCCCGGATCGAGAGCGGGCACGCCGCCTTGATGGACGCGGTGCGGAAGTTGGGACGCAAACACCATCTGGGGGACACCTGGCTGAACGAACAGGCCACGAGTGCCATGCCGCTTGGCGAAGATCGCGCTGCCGCGACAATCTTCACTTCCCCGTTCCTGACCGTCGCGGCGGCCTCCGCGCGGCACCTGCTGGCGATGAAGCTGCTGGCTGCGCGGGAGACGGACCGCACGGACATCGGCATCCTCGTCGAACGGCTCGACTTGCGAGCGCCGGCTGACGCCATCGCGATCTACACGCGGCTGTTTCCCGACGAACCGCTGAAGGCACGGGCGCGGGAGTTGTTGTCCGAAGCGTTCCGCGCCCGAGAGAAACCGTAGGCGGCGTTCGCGCACAATCTCCCGCTCCATGCCGCTGTCGCTCACCGATCTGCTGACCTTCGCCCTGTTCCTCGGGGCGGTGCTCTTCATCTCGCTCCGGGCTGCTCGCGGGCGGCGGGACGCGAAGAACTACTTCCTCGCCGGGCGCAATCTCGGCGGCTGGGCGATCGGGATGTCGCTCGTCGCCACCAACGTTTCGACCGAGCACTTCGTCGGGATGTCGGGGGCTGCCGCCACCGATATCGGCCTCGCGATCGCGAGTTACGAGTGGACCGCCGCCGCCGCGCTGATCGTCATCGGCTGGTTCCTGTTGCCCCGGTATCTGCGGAGCGGCATCTACACGATGCCGGAGTTCCTCGAGCGGCGCTACGACCAGGGGGCGAGGACGATTCTCGCGGCGCTTTTGACTGTCGCCACCGTGTTCGTCGCTATGGCGACCGTGCTCTACGCCGGGGCGGTGGCGCTGAACGCGATCTTCCTGCTGCCGGAGGCGGCGGCCGGTTTCCTCGGCCTCTCGCCGGAGGGCGGGGAACTCGCCGCCACCTTGATCGGGGTCTGGGGGATCGGCCTCTTCGCCAGCGTGTACACGATCTACGGCGGGCTGCGGGCGGTGGTCTGGTCCGACTTCATCCAGGGGGTCGCGATTCTGCTGGGCGGAGTGATGGTTCTCTGGATCGGGTTCGACGCGGTGGGCGAGGGCAGGGGAGTAATCGAAGGGGCGGCCCGCTTCCTCGAAGCCAACCGGGACCGGCTCCACACCGCGCTCCCCGCCGACCATCCGGAAGTTCCCTGGACGGCGGTGTTCATCGGCGGTCTCTGGATCGCCCAGTTCTTCTACTGGGGAGTCAACCAGTTCGTGGTCCAGCGGACGCTCGCCGCCCGGAGCCTCGCCGAGGGCCAGCGCGGCGTTCTTTTCGGAGCCTGGCTCAAGATCCTGGTCCCGTTTCTGATCTGTCTTCCCGGCATCCTCGCGGTCCAGCTCTATGGTGACCAGATCACCCATCCAGACCAGGCGTATCCGGTACTCGTGCGCGAACTATTGCCGCCGGCGCTCCGCGGTGTCCTGCTGGCGGCGCTCGCCGGGGCCATCATGAGCTCCTTCAACTCGATGCTGAACTCGGCTTCGACCATGTATTCGCTCGACCTGCACCCCCGCCTCTTCCCCGGAGGCACGAAGGACACGGTGCGGATCGCCCGGCGGGCTTCCGTGATCTTCGTCGTCGCCTCCTGCCTCTGGGCCCCGCTGATCGGCGGTTTCCCCGGTGTCTTCCGCTACATCCAGACCGTCTGGGGTTTCGTCACCCCCGGGATCGTCGCGGTGTTCTTCGCCGGGGTCCTGACCACCCGGGTTCCAGCGTTCGCCGCCCGCTGGGCGCTCGTTCTCGGCATCCCGATCTACGGGATGCTCCGGCTCGGCTGGCCGGAGACCGCATTCCTCCACCACATGGGGATCAGCTTCCTGATTCTGGTCGGAGGTCTTGCTCTCGCCGCCTGGCGGAAGCCTTCGACGAAGCAGCCCCCCGAGCCCCGGCCGCCGGAGGGCGTGGACCTGACTCCGCTGCCGGGAGTCTTCTGGAAGGGCGCGATCCCGCTTCTCGTGATCGCTTCGATCTACGTCGTGTTCTGGTGAGCCAATTCAGCGTGATCGGTTCCGTGACATTGCCCCCAATCCGTTAGTATGGGGAAGAAGAGGTTTTTTTGTGAATCATCTGCTCATCCAGCGAGCGACAGCCAAGCCGATCCCGAGCCGTCCGGTGACGCCGCCCACAGCTCGCTACAGCGTGGTGTGCGGCATGTGGATCGACACCCGCACGGGAGAGCCGCTCGTACGCTCCGAGGATTGGGAGCCGCCTCAGACGAAGAAGGCGGATGTCGAGCGGGGAGAGGATCAGAAGGGCTATTAGTGCAGCCCAGAGTTCTCCTTCTTTCAAGCCGGGACGATTTCGCAACCGACCAGATCGCTGTTTCTCTTGCGGAGCGGTCGGTTCCGTTCCTCCGACTCAACTCCGAAGACTTTGTGGAACTCGAGGTCTCTTGGCGGCCCGACGGGCCGAGCCTTCTGGTCTGTGGAGAAGAACTTGGAGAAGTGGCAGTGGAATCTGATCTTCAGGCGGCTCTCGTTCGTCGCCCGACGAGCCTTCGCAACGTGCCTGAGTCACCAACAGAAGCCCTCGCTGCTCATCATTGGTTGACTTTTCAGCAGGGACTCCTGTGTTTTCCGAAGCTGCGCTGGATGAACCATCCGGGACGGGATTTCGTCGCTGAGAACAAGATGAACCAGTTGCGTCGAGCGCACGAAATCGGGTTCCGAATTCCGGAGACGGTGGTGACCAACTCCACGCGTCTCGCACTTGACGGATGCACATCACCGGATGGGTTCATCGTCAAGGGGTTGGACTCGGTGTCGTGGAGGAGTGATCGGAGGCAGAACTTCTGTTACTCCCAGGCCCTGGAACGCGCCGATCTTCAGGAGGCGGACCTCTCGGCCCTCCCCGCCATCGTTCAGGAGCGGTTACACCCCAAAACGGATATTCGGGTCACCATTGTCGGGGATCAACTATGGGCGGCGTCGATTTCGCTCGATGGCCACCCGATCGAAGGAGACTGGAGACTGCACGGTGACACCGTGGACTTCCGGGAACATGACTTGCCGGCCAGCGTGTCCCGCAGGTGCCACGAGCTGACGAGTGGTCTCGGCCTCTCTTTTGCTGCGATCGACCTGGCAATCTCCGGCGACGATTATGTGTACCTGGAGCTGAATCCGGTCGGCGAATGGTCTTGGCTGGCCGAACGCCTCGGGTGGGATGTGGCGGGCGGCATGGCTCGCTGGCTCTCCGCCGTGGACTGAGCGGACTTGGCAAGTCTCCGCGAGATCCGCAACTTTCTCGATGCCGGTGCCTGCGCATACCGTTCCGCCAAGCGGGTGATCCTCGAAGACGTGAAAAAGAAGGATGACGACGCGTCAAGGTACATAGAGTCTCATTTGAGACTTGCGGAGAGTATTGGAGACGAAGTTGTTGACAGGACGGAACGAGAAGAAGAGGAGCGGCGGCAATCCATCGAAGCCAAGGCGAGGACGAACCTCATTGCCATCTCGCTCGCAGTGGCGATTGCCACCGCGCTCTTCGGACTGCGCCTCCCGGAGCTTGTTACGAGCGACGGCATCGGTTCGTGGGTCGTCCGCGGCGGCTACGTTTTTCTCTGGTTCGGCTGGCTCTATTTGGTCATGGGTGGATTCTTCGCCTTCCGCGTTCTGGAAGTCCGCAAAACCTATGTGGTCACGCCGCAGGACCACAAGAATCATGGAGCGAAGGAGTTGCGAGCCCTTCGCCTCTTCAACCTCGACCAGAACCAGAGCCTCGCCCGGATCATGTCGAACGGCCTCGCGGTCAGCTTCGCCGCGATTCGGAACGGGATCGTGGTGTTCGCCTTTGGAATCACCTTGCTAGTCCTGAAATTACTTTTTTGACTATGGCCGCGATGGCCGGTTTCATCGCTCCCGTGGTGAGGTTGCGGGACGGTTCCGTAGAAGGCGGGCTGGGCTATGCGCGCTCCACTTCAACCTCGTCGGCCCGCTCCATGGCGTGGGCAAGGTTGTAGTTGGCCTGCAAACGCACCCATAGCCCGGCACTTCCTCCGAACGCCTTGGAGAGCCGGATCGCCATTTCGGTTGAGATGCCGGCCCGGCCGTTCACGAGCGCGGAAAGCTGCTTCCGGCTGACGGAGAGTTTCTCCGCGGTCTCGGTGACGCTGAGTCCCAGCGGCTTCATGCACTCGTGGAGAACGATCGTTCCGGGGTGGGGAGGGTGTTTCATCATGGTCGGTCTCCTTCGATCTGCTTCGTGTTCTGGTGAGCGGGTTTGAGGATGAATCCTTCGCCCTCGCCGCCCGGCAGGCGCGCTTCGAGCGGGTCGGAGAGCCGGATGAGGCGCACGGCTCCCGGTCGTTTTTCGGCGGGCTGGGCCAGGAGCCAGTCCCAGTCGAGTTCCCCGTCTCCCCGGTCCGGGTTCACCGTGAAGTAGCCCACGCCGTGCGAGACCAGGTTGTCGAAGAAGTGGGTTCCCTGTGACGGCTCGACCACCAGATCCCGGAAGCCGGTCTCGACGATCACCCGCGCTCCGCTGACCTGATCCCAGGAGACCGGGATCCCGAGATGCCGGTCCCGCGACCCGAGCCGGCCCACCCCGATCAGCAGGTAGCTCTCGCCCTCTCCGGTCAGCCGGGCGTTCAGCCGGGCGATTTCCCTCGCGGCTTCGAGGCTCTTGCCGCGGTCGAAGGCGGATCGGTCCACGACGACCAGCCGCGAAATCCCCTCCACCCGGCCGCGCCCGAGCACCCGGGGGCTGCGGCAGAGGATCCGCTCTGGAGAGGGCGGTCCGGCATCCTCCTCCCGCTCTCCGGCCCGGCCGGTTTCGAGCCGCCGCAACTGCACGAAGCCGAACTCCCGCCGCCGCCCGCGCGGAACCGAAAGGTTGGCCGCGAACTCCAGCTCCACCGGGGAGCGACACGCCTCCACCCCGAGGTCGAGCAACTCGGTGAGGATGGCGGCGAGGGGGAAGTCGTCGGGCTCGCCGAGGAGCGGAGCGAGGGTCACGAGGCGCGCTCCCGGCCGCGAGATGCCTTCGCGCAGCGCATCGTCTTCCGCCGACCAGGTCGAAGCCAGCCGCCCCAGCACCCCGTCCGCCTCGGCGCGGGCGAGCGGTGTCCGGATCATGCCGAACCCGTCTTCGGAATCGCCTTCCAGGCTGAGTGCCAGAAAGTCGGTCTGGGAGTGGCTTGCCCGATCCGCGGGGTTCCCGAAGCGGAGCGCCACCTCGGGGCGCTTCGGCGCGAAGGAGACCGCCGCGCCGCCGTCGGTGACGTGGGCACCGAGCCCGAGCGCCACGGTCGCGATGCCGTCGTCGGCCTCGAGCGGCGCGATCGGGTAGGCGTTCCGCGAACGGGCGGTTCCGGCGATGTCCGGGTAGAAGCGGTCGCCGTGAGCGAGCCCCACCACCTGCTGGAGGATGACCGCCATCCGTTCCTCTTCGAGCCGGTAGGGGGTTCCGTCGAGAAAGCGCTTCACCCGCGGAGCGAAGAGCGAGGCATAGACCCGCTTGACCGCCGCGAGCAGCCGCCGAAGCCGCTCGTCCGGGGTTTCCGCCCGGTTCGGGAGCAGGTAGGTCTCATAGACCCCGCTGAACGGCTGGAAGGGGGAATCTTCGAGCAGGCTCGACGACCTGGCCGCGACCGGGTAGCGGACCGCTTCCGCGTACCGTCGGAGATCGTTTTCGGCGTCTTCGGGGAAGCGGCCGGCCTGGAAGCGCCGGTGGATTTCCGCTTCGTCCCCGGCGCTCTCGGCGAAGTCGAGAAGTTCGTTCTCCTCCATGAACCGCTCGAAAACCCCGGTGGCGAGTACCACCGTCTGGGGAACCGCGATCCGCGTCTTCGGATACCGGTCGGCGATTCCCGACCGCTCGAGGAGCGAGTTGGTGAAGGCGAGACCGCGCCCCTTGCCGCCGACCGAGCCGCTCCCGATGCGGTGGAAGCCCTCGCCGGGTTCGAAACGGTCGGCGGGGAAATCGGCCACCACCCGAAGGCCGCGCTCTCGCCGCCGCCTTCGGAGCCTTTGGGCCACGTCGGCCCCGATGTCTTCCTCGGGCGCGTAGTCGGCGATCCGCACCGCCCGCAGCAGCCGGGCCAGCTCCAGTTCGCCGCGCGCCATCAGCCAGTGGGAGATTTCGTTCTTCCGGGCGTGGTGGAGCACGGATTCGCGCGGTGCCCGGGCGATCTCGCGCTCGAAGGAATCGAGGTCGGTGGCGCGGGCGACCTCTTCTCCGCCCGGGGCGCGGAAGACGAAGTCTCCGAAGTGGAAACGTTCCCGGATCAGCCGCCGCACCTGCCGGAGCAGGTTGGCGGACCCCTTGAGCAGGAAGTCCGCTCCCACGCTCTTCGCGAGTGCTTCGTTTTCGGGCTGCTGCGAGTGGAGGATGACCGGGATGTCCGGGCGGGATTCCCGAACCGCCCGGGCGAAGCGCTCGCCGGCGCACGGATCGAGACGCCCGCCTCGTGGGAACTCGATGTCCGAGATGATCCCGAGCACCTGGTCGGGGTAGGCGAGGAAGGACTCCCAGGCGGTTTCGTAATCGCTCGCGAGCAGGATCTTGGGCCGCGAGCGGATGCGGTGGGTCTTCTCGGTGGGGCTCACGCCCTCCCGGACCAGGCTCTCCACCTGCTCGAAGACCGCCTGGTGGACCTGCGGCAGGAACGAGGAGTAGTAGCGGATGCTGTCCTCCACCAGCAGGATCGCGGGGACTCCGCTGACGCCGGTGTCGTGGGGCGCGTTGCGGCGATCCTCGACCTGGTTCACGATGGCGGGGAAGATGCCGGCATCTCCCTGCCAGACGAACGGGGCTTCGAAATCCGCCCCCGGGTAGCGGCGGATCATGTCCTGAACCGAGCGGCTGTCGTAGCCGAAGGGAGTGACCGGAGTGGTTCGGCCCTGCTCCCGCAACCGGCCGGCAAAGACCCCGATGTCCATGTCTCCGAGATGGGGCGACGCGATCACGAGTTCATAGCGGCCGGGATGACGGGCGAGCCGTTCGAGAGCTTCGGCCCCGCTCGTGACCTGGGTGACGCTCGGGGGAAGCTGGGCGCTCAGCGGCTTCAGGCCCGAAAATACCCGCTCGTTCAACTGGCTGTCCTCGGCGAGGATGAACGCGTCGTACTGGTTCAGCGCGAAAAGGACCTCCTGGACGCGGAATCCGAGGAGGTCCGCGAACGCCGGAGAGAGGGCGCCGGGCAGGGACATGCGCCGGAGTTTGCCATCCCCCGGCAGTTTCCCCTCTACAATCCCCCGCAAATTTACGCCGGGAGGGCGACCCCATGAGCTATATCGAATCCGTCATGAACACGGTTGTCGCCCGGAATCCGGCAGAGCCCGAATTCCACCAGGCCGTCCACGAGGTCCTGACCTCGGTCGAGGAGGTCGTCGAGCGTCATCCCGAATACCGCTCGGCCCGCGTTCTCGACCGCATGGTGGAGCCGGAGCGGGTGATCAGCTTCCGGGTGCCGTGGCTGAACGACCAAGGGAAGGTCGAAGTCAACCGGGGCTTCCGGATCGAGATGAGCAGCGCGATCGGGCCGTACAAGGGCGGCCTCCGTTTCCATCCCTCGGTCTATGCCGGCATCCTGAAGTTCCTCGCCTTCGAGCAGGTCTTCAAGAACGCGCTCACCACCCTTCCGCTCGGCGGCGGCAAGGGCGGCTCGGATTTCGATCCCAAGGGCAAGAGCGACACCGAGGTCATGCGGTTCTGTCAGTCGTTCATGTCCGAGCTCCACCGTCATATAGGCGCGGAAACCGATGTTCCGGCGGGAGATATCGGTGTCGGCGGGCGGGAGATCGGCTTCCTGTTCGGGCAGTACAAGCGGCTCGCCAACCGGTTCACCGGTGTTCTCACCGGGAAGGGCTTGAACTGGGGCGGCTCCCGGATCCGGCCGGAAGCAACCGGCTACGGCGCTGTCTATTTCGCCGCCGAGATGCTCTCGACGCGGGACGACGACCTCTCCGGCAAGACGGCGCTGGTGTCGGGAAGCGGGAACGTGGCCCAGTTCACCGTCGAGAAGCTCCTCGAGCTGGGAGCGAGGCCGCTCACCCTCTCCGATTCGGGCGGCTTCATCCACGACCCCGACGGAATCGACGAGGAGAAGCTCGCCTGGGTGATGGAGCTCAAGAACGCGCGACGCGGGCGCATCCACGAGTACGTCTCGAAGTTCCCGCGGGCGCAGTTCAGCCCCGCCGATCCCACGACACCGGACAACCCGATGTGGGCGATCCCGGCCGAGGCCGCCTTCCCGAGCGCGACCGAGAACGAGATCTCCGGCGGCGACGCGAAGAACCTGCTGCAAAACGGCTGCTTCGTCATCTCCGAGGGCGCGAACATGCCGTCGGTCCCCGACGCGGTCAAGCAGTTCACCGAAGCCGGCATCCTCTACGGCCCCGGCAAGGCGGCGAACGCTGGCGGGGTCGCGGTCTCCGGCCTCGAAATGGCGCAGAACGCGACGGTCATCCAGTGGACCCGCGAGGTGGTGGACCACCGGCTCCGGGACATCATGGTGGAGATCCACCTGGCCTGCATCGAGGCCGCCGAGCGCTTCGGCTCTCCGGGGAACTACGTCGTCGGTGCCAACATCGCCGGCTTCCTCAAGGTCGCCGATTCGATGATGGACCAAGGCGTGGTCTAGCCGGTCTCGTCCACGAGCGAAACGATCTCCACGACGAACCACTCCGCGCTCCCGAGGCCGCGGGATGCGAGCGTGACCCCGACGCGTGCGTTCGGGGTCAGCTTCCCGGCCATCTTCCGGTGCGCGATGGCCGTGTAGATCACCTGCGGCGATTGCCCCTGATCGCGGAGCGTCACCTGAAGGTAGTTCTTCGAAGCGGAGCTCACCTTCATCGCGGCGAGTTCCATCGCGTTCGCGCTGTCGAGTGCGGCGAGGCGTCTGGTGCCTGCCTGTGGCGAGCCCTCTACCGTCCCGATGAAGACCCTCTCTGCACCACGATGCTGGTCAGCGGAGCACGGAACCCACTGTTCGCGGCCCGGTTGGATGGCCTCGAACTCCGCTTTTTCTCGCCGCAACCTCCACTCGTCGTCGGTGAGGAAGAGGCTCGCTTCCGTGGGCTGGGAGTCACAGTCGTGGATCGGCCAGCTGCCTCCGAGGGCATCGAACAGGACTGCGCTGCCGCAGGAGCAGCCGTGGACGTAGATCGCCCGCTGGCAGGTCCAACATTTCGTGGGGTAGGTCCAGGACTGGCAGGAGGGGCCGTGGTTGGGATTCGGCATCGGCTTTCCCCGAAACCGTAGCCTCAGCACATGTCAGATTTTGTCGTCTGGAGGTTTTTCGTCTGGAGGTTTTTCGTCTGGGGATTTTTCGTCTGGGGATTTTTCGTCTGGGGATTTCTCGTCCGGGGCCTTGCCGTCTGACTTCGGGGCGACGGCTTCCTTCCAGTCGGGGACGACTACCCCGAGCGAGATGATCATCTGGAGCGCCTGCTCGCGGGACATGTCCAGCTCGATGACCTCGTCGCGGGGGGTGGTGATGACCACTCCGGAGGTGGGGTTCGGGGTCGTCGGGACGAAGAGCGCGATGACCTCGCGGTCGCCTGCGCCTTCCGGGTCGGCCATCTGACGGCGGACCCGGTGCTGGACTTCGCCGAGGTTGCCGGACATGCGGAAGGCGATCGAGTAGAGGCCGCGCCGCGGGTATTCGACGAGCACCACGCTGCCGAGCGCGTTGCCGGGGGCGAGCAGCGCGTCGAGCAGGCTGCGGGCACCCGAATAGACCCAGCGGACGCCGGGGATGCCCCGGAGTGGGCGATCCACCAGCACCTGGAAGAGGTACCGGGCGACCCCGAGGTGGGAGAACATCCACCCGGAGGCCCAAAGCGCCGCGATCACCGCGAGGAGCGCGAGCCCCCGCGCCTGCCAGGTGAACGAGGGGAAGAGCCACGACGAAAAGATGCCGTAGAGGATGCGGAGGGCCAGCACCACCGCGCCGAGGGGAATCCAGATCAGCAGCCCGCGCAGCAGGTAGCGCCGGAAGGCCCCGCCAAGGGTTCGTTTCTCGTCGGACACGGCGCGGAGTCTATGGGGAGATCGGGAGGTCGCGGCCTACCATTCGCGAATGGACATTCAGGTGGTCTCTTTGCCCGGCGACGGAGTCGGGCCGGAAGTGACCCGCGAGGCAGAGCGGGTTCTCGAATTCGTGGCCGGGAAGTTCGGCCACTCGCTCGAAATGACGAGGTTCCCCTTCGCCGGGGAGGCTTGGGATCTCGAGGGAACCGGGTTCCCGGAGGCCACCCGCGAGGCGTGCGCCGGGGCGCAGGCGGTCTTCCTCGGCGCGGTCGGAGACCCGCGGCACGACCGGCTTCCCCAGGCCGAACGGCCGGAGCGGGCGCTGCTCACGCTGCGGCAGATGCTCGGGGTCTATGCCAACCTGAGGCCGGTCCGGGTGGAGCGGGTGCTCGGCCATTCGCCGTTTCGGCCGGAAGCCATCGAGGGCACCGACCTGCTCATCGTCCGGGAACTGACGGGTGGCATCTACTACGGGACGCCGCGGGGGGTGAATGGATCGGGCGCGGAGCGGATCGGAGTGAACACGCTCCGCTACGAGGTGCGGGAGATCGAGCGGATCGCCCGGGTCGCCTTCCGGGCGGCAGAGCTCCGCAAGCATCGGGTGGTCTCGGTGGACAAGGCCAACGTGCTCGAATCCTCGTCGCTCTGGCGGGAGACGGTGACCCGGGTGGCGGCGGAGTTTCCCGATGTGGAGCTCGGGCACATGTATGTGGACCGGGCGGCGATGGAGATCGTCCGCGATCCACGCCCGTTCGACGTGATCCTCACCGGAAACATGTTCGGGGACATCCTGAGCGACGAAGCCTCGGTGCTCGCCGGATCGCTCGGCCTGCTGCCCTCCGCGAGCACCGGCGACGGGGCCGGACTCTTCGAGCCGGTCCACGGCTCGGCCCCGGACATCGCCGGCAAGGGGATCGCGAACCCCCTGGCCGCGATCCTGAGTGGGGCCATGATGCTGGAGCTGGGATTCGGGCTGACCCGCGAGGCGGTGGCGATCCGCGAGGCGGTTTCCGCCTGTCTTCGCGGAGAAACGCTCACCCGGGATCTGGGAGGAACGGCGGGTTCGGCGGAAGTGACCGACGTGGTGCTCGCGAACCTGGAAGGGGTCGGTGGCGGAACGTGATTCTCGGAGCCAGACGCTTCGGAAGCTCCCGGCGGTCCGTCTGAAGGGAACGTTCTGAGCTATTCCCTCGCGCGGGCGCGGGCGGCGAGAAAGGCCGGGTGCTCCACGTGGAGCAGGGTGGCCACCTTGCGGATCAGGTGCTCCTCCTCGCCGGCGAGGAAGGCATCGGCGAACGCCACCCGGAACAGGAGCTCGATGACGGTGGCCTTCTGGTCGGCGGTGAAGGCGCGGTCGAGCAGGCGGGTGAGTTCGTAGAGCGAGACCGCCTCCCCGGTTCGTCGTTCCGCTGCTTCCAGGAGGCTCGCGAGCTCTTCGGGTGCGAGGCCGAAAGCGGTTCCGAGGGCTCGCTGGATGGCGGCCGATTCGGTTTCTTCCACCCGATCGTCGGCCCCTGAAACTTCGATCAACAGGGCGGCGGTCGCGATCTGGATATCCCGGGGCCCCGGCTGGGGAAGGGGTTCCGGGGCCTCGCGGCGGGAGGTGATGCGCTCAAGCCAGTTCATGGTCCGGCCGCGAACTCTACCCGGGAGGCCTCGCGGGCCCGATACGCCCAGACCGCGCACGCGCCGAGGCCGAGCAGCGCGGTCAGGATTCCGATGACCGTGCCGAGAACCGGAACCTCGACCGCGACGGCGAGGATCAGAAGCCCGAGCGCGATCCGCCAGAACCGGTCGAGCCGGGAGGTGCCCGGCCCGAGCAGCAGCTCGCCGACCATGAGCCCGATGACGATGCGCGCGGCGTAAAGGACGAAAGCCCAGACGAGGAACGCGGTGATCCCGAGGGGGATGCCGATGACGGTCAGCAGGACCAGCGCCGAGAGGATCGGAACCGCGACCGCAAGCACCGCTCCCGCGAGGATCGGCAGCACCGGACGCCGTGCGGTCGCGGCGATCCGGTCGAGCGGCCCGCCGACGACCAGAAGCAGCACGAGCCCGAGAACGGCCCCCATGCCCCAGCGGATCACGACCCGCTGTGCGGCATCCCCCACGCCTTCGGCTTCCTCTTCTTCCGGGGCGGGCGGCTCCCATTGAACGCGGAAGTTCCCGGCCGGTTGCTCTGGTTCTTCGACACCGGTGTGGACGACCGGCCCCGTGGCCCGCGCGCCGGGGCCGAATACGACACTCTCGCCGCTCGTATGCACCTCGCCGCCCACCTCCGCATCGAGATAGGTGTTCCCGCCGCCGGCCCGGAGGCTTCCGCCCACCGGGCCTTCGATCCGCACTTCCGAGCCGAAAAGGGAAGCGGCGCGGCCGATGGTCGCGTCAGGGCGCACCTGGATGCGCTCGGCGCCTGCCAGCAGCGACCGGCCGACATCTCCCGAAACGAAGACCCGCTGCGCTCCGACACGGACCCCCAGATCCACCGTTCCCGAAATATCCACCACCTCGGCGACCCCCATCAGATCTCCCGCCACGCGGCCGGTGAGGTCGAGGCTCTGGGCCAGGAAGATGACATCTCCCTCGACCGCGCCGGCGATCACGGCTTCGTCGCAGAACATCACGACATCGTCCGCGATGGTTTCTTCGGCCCCGATCCGGCACTCCGAGTCGCGGAGAACCCGGAGGGCCTCCGCCGGGGCGGCCGTCTGGAGGAATGCTGCGACCGCGATGGCCGGCACGAGCGCGTTCCGGGGCCGGCGAAGGACCGAGGAGAGGGCTGCGATTCCGAAGAGGGTCAACACGACGATGCCTCCGTAGGTGATGGTGTTCCAGAGCGAGCCGGGATCCAGCAGCGAGACGAGAAAACGCCCTGCCCAGGACACGAGCGGGATCGGATCCGAGAGTGGTGCCGCGTCCACGAGGTCGCGGGTGGAGAAGAACGCCCGGCGGATCGCCAAAAGGCCGACCGAGAGCGCGAGTCCGGCGGCCACCACCCAGCCGAACTCCCGGCGAAGCGGGTCTTCGGGGACGGTGGCCGGCGAGAGTTCCTCGCGAAGGACCAGGGTTTCGCTCGCGAGCCCGGCCGCGAGCGCCCCGCACGAGGAACAGGAGCGGATATGTCCCCGGACCCGTTTCGCGTCCGCCGCTTCGAGTTCGCCGTCGGCGAGCGCGAGGAGCTCGCGTTCGGTGGCGCAGGCGGTCATGCGAGCAGTTCCCGCAGGCGGCGGCGGGCGCGCAGCAGCAGGACCCCAACGTGGTTCTTCGAGACTCCGAGAATGTCGGCGATCTGCTGGTAGCTGAGATCCGCGCCGTACCGGAGGGCGATGGCGAAGCGCTGGCGGAGAGGGAGTCGGGCGATTGCACCGGATATTCGCTTCCGGCTCTCGGCGGCCAGCAGGCGATCGAGGGGAGTCGGCTCTTCCGATTCGAGGGCATCCATCCGGGCATCGTCGAGCGGCTCGCCACGACGAGATGATTTCGCCTCGTCCCAGCAGCGGTTGGCCGCCACCCGGTACAGCCAGGGGCCGAAATCGCGGCCAGCATCGAAGGTGGCGAGCCGGAACCGCGCTTTCAGCATGACATCGCTCGCGAGGTCTTCCGCCTTTTCCGGGACGAGTCTTCGGCAGACACCGAGAACCCGGGGGTGGAACCAGGTGAACAGCCTGCCCCAGGCATCCGCTGCTTCGGATTCGTCTCCCGAACCCAAATCCGACTCCTGGCAGATGACGACCAGTCGGCGTATCTCGTCCGCATGCAGCATGCCTTCCTGCCTTCTCATACGGGTTCCGGGGGCCGAAAGTTACAAGGGGCCGGGCCGCCTCCTACAATTGGCGCATGGCGGGGCTCGTTTCGCCCACCGGGAAGCGGTGGATCCTCGGCGCGGTCGCCACGGTCCTCCTCCTCCTGCTCGGTTTCGGTATCTGGACACTCGACCGGATGGCGCTCGCCTACACCACCGGGCTCCGAAGGACTCCGGACTCGGGAGGTTTCCTCGGCGCTCCCCCGAAAGACGGGCCGACTCCGGGGGTGGCGTTCCTCGGATTCTCGACTCCCCGGGAAGAGGGAGAAGGCTTCGTCATGCGCCGGATTTCGGGCGACGGACGGGATGCCGGGCTCATCTCCGGGGACGTCGTCACCGCGGTGGACGGAGTCGCTTACGGGAGCGCGAGGGAAGCGGCCCGGGCGCTTGCCCACACTCGCCTCGCCGGAGACGAAGTGGCACTCGATCTCGTGCGGGAGGGGCGCGAACTCCGGCTGCGGCTCCGCCTCGATCCCTTTCTCCGTCATCCGGGGGATCTCGATCTGCCTTACGAGGAGGTGGAGATCGCTTCCGGGAGCGGACACCTGCTTCGCGGCTGGTGGATTCCTCCGCCGGAGGACGGCGATGGCAGAGCCGTCATCTGGGTCCATGGTGCCCATTCTTCCCGGTTCCAGGCGCTGGAGCAGGCCGGGGATTTCCTCTGGCGACGTGGCTACGGCCTTCTCACCATGGACCTTTCGGGACGGGGCACGAGCGAAGGCCGCTACATCACCTACACCCGGAACGAGCGCCACGATGTCAGCGCCATGGTGAGGTGGCTCCGCGAGCGGCCCGAAATCGAGGCCGGGCGGGTCACGGTCTTCGGTACCTCGAACGGCGCGGCGGCGGCGATCTACGCGGCCGCAGAACTCGGGGACCTGCCGGCGCTCGCGCTCGACGCTCCTTACGGGAATCTCTGGGACGCTGCTGGAACGATGCTGGCTTCCCGTGGTGCCGGCCTCTGGCTCCGCGGGCCGCTCGCCTTCCTCGTCCGGATCCGCACCGGGCTTCGTCTCAGGAGCGTGCGGCCGCTGGACGAGATCACCCGCATCCCCGGGCCGGTTCTTTTCGTCCACGGGGACGCGGATCGCCAGATCCTCCTCGAGCAGAGCGAGGCGATGCATGAAGCGCGGACCGCCGCCGGATTGCCTTCGATCCACTGGATGATTCCGGGTGGAGAGCACGGGTTCGACAGCTACCCGCCGCCGGGTGTCTTCTGGAATCGGATCGCGGACTTTCTCGACGACTCGCTCGGCGGCCGTCCCGAGGGCAGGGAACTTTCGGCCCCGCTGCCGGATGACCTGACCGAAGCGCCGTGGAATCCATGAGCTTGCGCGTTTTCTTCGTTCTCGCCGCGTTCTTCGCGGGCTGCTCTGGCCAGGAGCTGGAGCCCGGCGCGATCGGTCCGTCCGAGGGGCGAGCCGCTCTCGCTGCCGAGATTTCGGCGCTCGTGGCTTCGGAGATGGAAGCCAAGCGGATTCCGGCGATGGCGGTGGCCCTGACCGAAGGAGAGCGGATCGTCTGGGCGCGTGGGTTCGGAGAAGCGAAGCCGGGCGTGGCGGCCGATGTGGACACCCTCTTCCGGGTGGGTTCGGTCTCCAAGCTCTTCACCGATATCGCGGTGATGGCAAGGGTGGAGGCCGGCGAACTCGATCTCGACGCTCCGGTGCGCGAGGCGCTTCCCGACTTCGCTCCGCCGGGCGGGGACACCATCACCCTGCGCCAGCTCATGGCCCATCGTTCGGGGCTCGTTCGCGAACCGCCGGTCGGCAACTATTTCGACGATTCGCGCCCCTCGCTCGCCGCCACCGTGGCGAGTCTCAACCAGCAGGAGCTGATTTTCCCGCCCGGTGCTCGCGAGAAGTACTCGAACGCCGGAATCGCGGTGGTGGGGAGGGTGCTGGAGCACGCCGCCGGCATCCCTTTCGCGCAGGCGGTCCGGGAGGCGACGCTCGAGCCGCTGGGGCTCGAATCCTCCTGGTTCGGGCTCGACGAGGCCCCCGCCGAAAGGCTCGCAACCGGGCTCATGTGGAGCTACGACGGCCGGGAGTTCCCTGCTCCCGTTTTCCCGCTCGGGATGGCTCCGGCGGGCTCGATGGTCGCGAGCGTCCGGGATCTGGGCCGGTTCCTGACACTGCTCGCCTCGGGTGAGCTCCCCGGCGTTCTCTCTGCGGAGGGGCTCGGGGAGATGGGTCGGATCCAGTTCCCCGACGAGAATCCGGAGCGCGGCTTCGGCCTCGGATTCCATCTAGGGGCAATGGAGGCGGGCGGCGAGAGCCACCGCGTCCTGCGCCACGGCGGCGCGATCTACGGTTTTTCCACCGAGATCGCCCTCCTTCCGGACGCGGGGGTCGGCGCGGTGGTGGTCTCGAACGTGGACTTCACGAATGCGGTTGCCGGGAGGATCCTCCGGAGGATGTTGCAGCTCGCGCTCGATCCGGCTTCTGCCGCCGATCCGCTCACCCGGCCGCTGCCGGAGGAACTCGCCTTCCGCCTCGCCGGCCGCTACGAGGGCGAACGGGGCTCGTCGGTCCGACTTCTTGCCCGGAGCGGGCGCGTGGAAGCGGAGCTCGCTTCCGCCACCCTCGAGCTGCGGGCGCTCGACGAGCCGGGCGCGCTGTTTGCCGATTCGCGGCGGGCGTTCGGGCCGAAGCTCCGCTTCGTGGACGGCGGGGGGCCGGTCCCCGAAATCCGGATCGGCTCCGGCGAGGGAACGCTCTACCGGCGAGTGGACGATCCACCCCCGCCGCCTCCCCCTGCTGCGTTCGTGCCGCTGATCGGAGAATACGGCCCCGATCACAACATCCTCTTCGTGTTCGAGGAGGACGGGGAACTGGCAGTTCTGATCGAGTGGCTCGAGCGCTACCGGATGGCGCGGACCGACGATCCGGACTGGTTCGCGTTTCCTGACCGGGGCCTCTATCCCGGTGAATCACTGCGTTTCGTTCGGGACGACGACGGGGGGGTGACCGGCGTGGAACTCTCGGGCTTTTTCTTCGCTCGCCGCCCCGGCCCGACGGAGGGCGTTTTCCGGATCGAGCCGCTGCTTCCGGTCGCCGAGCTGCGCCGGATCGCCGAGGCGGCTTCCATGCCGGAAGAACCCGGGGATTTCCTCCCTTCGGATCTGGTTCGGGTCACCGACGTGGATCCCGAAATCCGGCTGGATGTCCGCTACGCCACCACCGACAATTTCATGGGGGCGGCGTTTTACGAAGTGGCCGATGTCTTCTTGCAGCGGCCGGCCGCCGAGGCGCTCCGCCGCGCGAACCGGGTGCTCCGGGAACACGGCTACGTCATCGTGGCTTACGACGGCTACCGGCCCTGGCAGGTGACCCGGATGTTCTGGGACGCGACCCCCGAGCATCAGCGTCTCTTCGTCGCCGACCCGGAAGACGGCTCCCGGCACAACCGGGGTGCTGCGGTGGATATCGGCCTCGTCCACCTCGAAAGCGGCGAGCCGGCATCTTTCGTTTCCGGCTACGACGAGTTCTCCGAGCGGGCTTTCCCCGGCTATGTCGGCGGAACTTCGGAGCAGCGCCACCGGCGCGAACTGCTGCGCCGGGTCATGGAAGGGGAGGGATTCACCGTCTATGAGAACGAGTGGTGGCATTTCGACTTCGACGGGTGGGAGCGCTATCCGATCGAGGACCGGCTGCTCCGGGATATTCCGTGATGGGCCTTTTCGATCTGCTCAAGGCGGAGGGCCGCGAGGCTGCCCGGATCCGCCGCGCTGCCCGTTCGGTGACCGAGCGCTACGCGCAGCCCGAGGTACGCCAGGATGCCGCCGAGCGGCTCGCCGCGATCGGAACTCCGGAAGCCATCTACCAGCTCGCCCGCCGCTTCACGATGACCGCCGGCAATCTGGAGCGCGACGACCAGGAGAAGCGGGCCGTCCGGGACCTGCTGGTGGAGCTGGGCGAAGGGGCCGTGGCCCCGCTCGAGCGCTTTCTCGCTGGCCACGACGAAGTCACCTGGGCGATGGATGCGCTTTCCGAGCTGGTTTCGCCCGATGAGCTCGCCGGGCAGTTGCTCAAGGTGCTGAAGGACGGCGACCCGGTGGCCATCCGGGGCGGCAAGGCGGTCCAGATCCTGGGGTTGCTCGCCGAGATCGAGAGCAGCCGGGTGGTGCCCGGACTCGTCCGCTGTCTCGAAAGCCTCGACGACACCGTGCGGCTCGCCACCGTGGAAGCTCTCCGGGTGCACAAGGATCCCGCCGCCCGCGAGCCGCTGCTCGAGCGGCTCGGGTCCGAAGAAGAGGATTCGGCGCGGGTGCGGATCGCGATCGCGGAGCTCTTTTGTGAACTGGAATGGGAAGTGCGCGGCCACCGGGCCACCGCCGAGGAGCATCTCCCGCCGGGTTTCCGGGTGACCTCCCGCGGCCGGATCGTAAAGGGCGGGTGATCGGCCTGGAGTGGATGATCGGCCTGGAGTGGATGATCGGCCTGGAGTGGATGATCGGAATGAAGGGCGACGACCGGGAACGGAGCGCCTCCTGTTCCGACCGCGAACTCGAAGCGCTCCGATGGGATCTCGAATCCGACCTGGTGGAACGGAAGGAGTCCGTCGCCGATGGCGAGAAGATCCGGCGCACGATATGCGCCTTCGCCAACGATCTTCCCGGCAATGGGCGGCCCGGAGTCCTGTTGATCGAGGTCCGCGACGACGGTACGAACGCCGGGCTGTCCATCACCGACGACCTGTTGAAACAGCTCGCCAACATTCATGGAGAGGGCTCGATCCTGCCTCTCCCCACGATGACGGTACAGCGGCGCGTCATTCACGGCGAGGAAGTCGCGGTCGTGACCGTCGCTCCGTCGGTATCCCCGCAGGGTCGCGCCTGGGTGCGGGTTGGCCCGACCGTCCGGGAGGGGCCATGGCTCCGATCCGTCCTGCAGCACGCCATGCGCCTCGATCGTCCGGTGACGGTGTTCGAGCGATGGATGGATCGCATTCCGGGGGCGTACCGGCAGTGGGTGCTCGACGAATCCGGCGAGGGTGCCCCTCCCGTGGCCGAGAATCCCGAGTGCCTCGGAACGCTGAAGCATTTCCGCAGCCTCATGCCGCTCGCTCAGGGAGGCCCGAAAGCCGATGTTCCTGCTGAAAGCGGCGGACGGGGCAATTGGCGGCCACGCGAGCGCGGTCGGGAATTGCTACGAGGACTTCCGGGCGCTTGCTCGAAGGGTCGAGAAGGTCGGCCCTGCGGGCGAAGCGTGACGACTTCGATCCGAAGCCGGATGCGCTGACCGTGTCCTGGGCCTCCATCCTGATCGTCGCCGGCTATCTCGCCGGAATCACCGTCTTCGGAATCCTGATCGGGCGGCGGGATCGCACGGTCTCCGGCTACTTCCTCGCCGGCCGCTCCGCCCCCTTCTGGGCGGTCGCCGCCTGCATCGTGGCCACCGAGACCAGTGTCCTCACCTTCACCTCCATTCCGGGGTTCGCCTATGAAGGCGACTTCGGCTTCCTCCAGCTCGCGTTCGGCTTCCTGCTGGGGCGCATCGTCATCGCGTTCGTCATGCTGCCGGCCTATTTCCGGGGCGAGGTGGTGACTACCTACGAGTTGCTGCTGAAGCGTTTCGGGACCAGGGTGCGGAGCGCCGCCGCCGCCATCTTTCTCGTCTATCGGAACCTCGCCGACGGGGTGCGGCTCCACGCTGCGGCGCTCATGGTCGCGATCGTTGCCGGAGTCCCCGAGTGGTGGTGCATCCTCGCCCTCGCTGGAGCGATGGTTCTCTTCTCGGAGGAGGGCGGGGTCACTGCGACCATCTGGATCGATGTCCTCCAGCTCGGGGTCTATCTGCTCGGGGCCGGGGTCATTGTCTTCGCGCTCATGGAGGGGAGTGGCCCGGAGCCTTTTTC
Organism: Vicinamibacteria bacterium; assembly: GCA_965215615.1. GTDB lineage: Bacteria > Acidobacteriota > Vicinamibacteria > Marinacidobacterales > Marinacidobacteraceae > CBDATA01. The sequence continues at coordinate 1,147,134 of OZ244068.1, forward strand.
GTGGATCGGGGCGGCGGCGGATGCCGGGAAGTTCCGGATCGTTTCGCCCGAGTTCGATCTCACCGTCCCGTACACCATCTGGGCGGGGGTTCTCGGCGGTGTCTTCCTCACCCTCGCTACCCACGGGGCGGATCAGTACCTCGCCCAGCGTCTGCTGGCGGCCCGCTCGCTCCGACACGCCCAGGCGGGGATCGTGCTCTCCGGGGTGGGTGCGCTCCTCCAGTTTGCACTGTTCCTCGCCATCGGGAGCTGGCTCTGGGATTTCTACGGCGGCCGGGAGTTCGCGCGTCCGGATGAAGTCCTCCCCACCTTCGTGGCCGAGCATCTCGGTGGGATCGGTGCCGGAATCGCCCTCGCCGGAGTGGTGGCGGCAGCGCTCTCGCCTTCGCTCGTGAGCCTCGCCTCCACCGCGGTTCGCGATTTCTGGCTGCCGTGGCGGGAGCGCCGGGGAGATCTGCCGCCAGCGGAGCGGGATCGCAGTCAGGTCCGGGTCGGCCGCCAACTGGTGGTGGTCTGGGGTCTCGTCCAGACGGCCGTGGCACTCGTCGCCCAGCGCGCCCCCTCGGCGCTGGAGGCGGGACTTTCGATCCTCTCCTATGCATCGGGGCCGACGGTGGGGGCCTTCCTGCTGGCGATCCTTTTCCGCCACGCCACCCCGAACGCGGTGCTCGCCGGGATGGGTGCCGGCTTCGCGGCACCGACCCTGCTGCGTCTTTCCGGCTTCCCGCTCGCGTGGACCTGGGATGTTTTGCTCGGTTCGCTTGCGACGGTCGCGTTCGGCTGGGTTCTCTCGCGGATGGGAGGGAAAAGACCCTGAACGGTCTCCGAAGCCTCGTCCGGGCGATCTCTCCGGTGTTTCGCTGGCGGATCGCCTCGATCGTCCTCCTTTCGTTCTCGTCGGGCCTGCCGCTCGGCCTCGTCTGGATCGCCATCCCGGACTGGCTCCGCGCCCAGGGCGTGGATATCCGTCTGGTGGGCCTCTTCACGCTGGCGCAGGCACCCTGGACCTTCAAGTTCCTCTGGTCGCCGTTCATGGACCGCTTCGTCCCCGGCTTCTGGGGACGGCGGCGCGGGTGGATGGCGGTTTCCCAGTGCGCGCTGCTCGGCGCGTTCCTGTGGCTCGCCGGAGTGAGTGACACCGCCGAAGCGGTCCTCGTGGTTTTCGCGCTCGCGCTCGCGATCGCGGTGGCTTCGGCCTCGCAGGACATCGCGCTCGATGCCTACGCGGTGGAGGCGCTCGGGCCCCGGGAGCAGGGAGTCGCGGTGGGTGCCCGGCACGCGCTCTACCGCGCCGCGATGCTGGTTTCGGGCGGTGGAGCGATCAGCCTCGCGGCTTCTCTGGGCTTTGCGACGGTGAACGCGCTGCTCGCCCTGCTGTTCCTCCCGATGATCCTCATCACCTGGCGGGCACCCGAAACCGATGCGGGCGGCAAGGCCCCCGGAACCCTCAAGGATGCCGTCTGGAAGCCCTTCCTCGAAGCGCTGGGTCGCCCCCGGGCGCTCGAAATCCTGGCCTTCGTCTTTTTCTACAAGTTCGCCGACAACCTCGCCCAGTCCCTCACCCGGCCCTTTCTGGTGGACATGGGGTACAGCGGTTTCCACCGCGGGATCGCGCTTTCCACCATCGGCCTGATCGCCGCGGTTCTCTCCACCTTCGCCGGCGGAGTGGTGACCACCCTGATGGGCCTCGGGCCGGCGCTATGGCTTTTCGGTCTCCTCCAGATCGTCTCGAACATGGGCTATTTCTTCGTGGCGGGGGCGGAGGGAAGCCTGGCCTGGATGTACGGTGCCACCGCCTTCGAGCTGGTTTCCTCCGGCCTCGGCACCGGAGCGTTCTCGGTGCTGCTGCTGCGGATCACCGACCGCCGTTTCTCGGCGACCCAGTACGCGCTCTTTTCGAGTCTTTTCGCCCTGCCTCGGATTCTGGCCGGCCCGGTCACCGGGTATGCGGTGGACGCTCTCGGTTGGCGGGTCTTCTTCCTTTCGACGATGGCCATGGGAATTCCCGGCCTCGTCCTGCTGCACCGCTTCTCCCCGCTGGGTGTCCGGGATCCCATGTTCCACACCGGAGCTGCGGTAGCATCCGGGCCGACTTACTTTTCCCGGGGACTTTGGGGTCGGATCGGATTCGGCGTTGCCGCCGGCGGGGCGTTGAGCCTCTTCGTCGCGGCAGCCCTGACTGCTCTCCGGATGCTTCGAGAGGCACCAGAGGCGGGTTTTTCCCTTTCGGCCGGCTTCTTGCGTGTCCTCCGTCCTGAAACCATTCCTGACTGGATCCAGCTTCTTGGCATCGTGACTCTCGCTCTCGTCTCCGGCCTGTTCGTGGCCGCATTCGGATTGGCGCGCCGAGCTTCGGGAAACGATTCATGAGGGCGGCGGCCATCGGCCTCTTCCTTCATCTCGGCGCATCCCTTGGCCTCGCGTTCGAGGGGCGGGTTCTCGATGCTGCCGGTGAACCGGTGGAAGGGGCGCTCGTTCAGGTGCTCGGCCATCCAGGCAGCGTGACCACCGGCCCCGATGGCCGGTTCGAGTGGCTTCCGGACCCGGTCGGCCCCTTCCATGTGCTCGTGGTGCTCCCCGGCGAGCGGTACACGGCCCCGATCCGGGTCGAAGAATTGAGCCCGCTCGTCACGCTTCGGGTCCGGCCGCTTTCGGTGACCGAGAGCGTCACGATCACGAGCGGCGCGGTCTCGCGCACCGATGCGGCCCCCGGCAATGCGCCCGCGGTGGTTTCCGGGGACGCGATCCGAGTCCGGCAAGCGCCCCGCCTCGTGGATGTGCTGGAGGCGATCCCCGGAACTTCCCGGAGCAGCGATCTGCACGCCGGTGTCCCCTCGATCCGCGGGCTGTCACGCGGCCGGACGGTGCTGCTCCTCGACGGTGCCCGGATCACCACCGAGCGGCGCGCCGGGCCGAGCGCGACCTTCCTCGACCCCTTCTTTCTCGACGCGGTGGAGGTGGTGCGCGGGCCTTCCTCGGTGGCTTACGGGTCGGATGCCTTCGGGGGGGTCATCCACGCTCGCACCCACCGGCCCTCGCCGGACGATCCCTTCCGGATCCGGGCGCGGTCGAGCGGCGGGCTTGGCCTTCCGGAAGCGAGTTTCGGGGCGGAAGTGACCGGCGGGGTGGGGAACACCGGACTGCTCCTCCAGGCACGCCATCGTGAATTCGGGAACTACCGAAGCCCCGAAGGCGAAGTGGAAGGCTCAGGCGCACGGGATTACGGTGTCCTGGCGCGCGGGCTTTCCCGCATCGGAGGCGGCCGTCTCGCCCTTTCGATCCAGGCGGACTCCGGGCGGGACATCGGCCGGCCCCGTCGCGCCTCCTCCCGGATCTCCTATCCGGAAGAGGACTCCATCCGCCTGCTGGCGGATTACGAGTTCTCCCCCCGCTGGGGATTCGGCCGACTGGAAACGACGGCGTTCTACGGCCGGCACCGGGTCATCACCCGGAGGGAGTCGGGCCTTGCGGTGACCGATTCGCTGGTCGAAGCCGAGGACTTCATGTTGCGGGCGCGCGGCGTTCGCGCCTTCGGCAGCGGAAGGCTGGAACTCGGGGCCGAACTGCTCGAGCGATTCGGACTTGAAACCGGAGTCAGCACCACCGGGGCCGATCAGGAAGAGCTGCTCGCCGGCCTCGAAGTGCCCTCCCGGCTGGTCGGTGCCCGGCGGCGGGAAGCGGCAGCGTTCGGATTCTTCGAGCTTCCGTTCGGTGGCCGGTACAGCGGAAGCGCTGGAACCCGGCTCGCTGCGGTACGCGCAACCGGTGGCGGCCCGGCTTCCGGCCGGGGATCCCGCTCTGCCGGGGCTCTGTCCGGGTTCCTCTCGCTGCGCGCCGATCTGGTTCCGGGCTGGGCACTGACCGGCCAGCTTTCCCGCGGCTTTCGGGATCCCACCCTCTCCGACCGGTATTTCGTGGGGCTTTCCGGGCGGGGAGTCGTCTTCGGGAACCCCGAACTTCGTCCGGAGCGCTCGCTCCAGTTCGATCTGGCGCTTCGTTTCGACGATGACCGGGCGCACGGCGGGCTCTTCGCCTACCACTACCGGATCCGCGATCTGGTGGAGCGGCGGGAGACGCTGCCCGAGGTCTTCCGGTTCCGCAACCAGGGCGAGGCGGCGCTCTCGGGGCTGGAGCTGGAGGCGAGCTTCGGGAACGACGCACCCTTCCTGCTCGAAGTGGCCGCCGGGGTCTCCCGGGGCCGCGCTGCTCAAGGGGAGCCGCTCGACGGGATCGCCCCCGCCAACCTCCGGGCGGCGATCCGGAGACGGATCGGGGCGAGCGCCTTCGTCGAGGCGACCCTCCACGGTTTCGCGGGCCATAGGGCCCCCGGTCCCACCGAAGTGGCAACGGGTGCCTATACCCGTTTCGATGCTGCCGTTGGCGCTCCGCTTGGAGAAAACGCCGAGGTCCGGGTCTCGGGGCGGAACCTTCTGAACGCGGCCTATCCGATCAGCGCCGATTCCCGCGCGGTGCTCGCACCGGGACGCTCGGTAGTCGCGACGGTGATGCTGAACCTCGCCGCCGAGTAGTCAGACGATCCGCGAGCGGAGCGTCCGGAGGCCTTCGAGGGCGCGCTCCACGTGTTCGCCGGTGTTGTAGATGTGGGGAGAGAGCCGGAACCCGCCGGAAGGAGCGCCGGCGATGCCGTGCTCGTCGTACATCCGGGAGAAGACTTCCTGGAGGTTCTCCGGGGGGACGCGGAGGATGACCACCCCGGCCGCCATCCGGTCGTCGTCGGGGGTCACGAGCGAAAATCCCATCTCCCGGGCACCTTCCCGCAGCCTTCTCCCGAGCGCCATCACCCTGGCTTCGACCTGCTCGATGCCGATCTCCTGGTGGAAGGCGGCGGTGGTCCCCATCGCCGCGATGCAGGCATCGTCCCGCTGCCCCATGGATTCGAACTTCCGGGCACCTCGCGGGTCGGGGTCGGCATCGTCGCCCCAGCCGGGCGCGACCACCGAGGGCCAGAGCCCGGGGATCCGCTCGGAGCGGATCACCAGCACGCCGCACTCCTTGGGGCCGCAGAACCACTTGTGGGAGCTCGACGAATAGGTATCGGCACCAAGCGCGCGGGTATCGATCCGAAGGCCTCCGAAACTCTGGGCCCCGTCCACGTGGACATGGATGTCGCGTTCTTTGGCCCGGTCGGCGATCTGCCGCACCGGAAGCCGGATCCCCGATACGTTCGAGACGTGGGTGATCGCGATCAGCCTCGTCCGCGGGGTCATTGCTTCCACGAACGGTGCCACCAGATCGGCCGGCTCGGATGGAGCGGCCGGAGTCGAGACCCGCCGCACCGAAAAGCCGTCGCGGGCGGCGCGGACATCCCAGGCGACGTTGTTGGTCGGGTGGTTCTGATCCCACAGGATGACTTCGTCGCCGGGGCCGAACTCGACTCCGGAGTTCACGATGTTGTTGGCCTCGCTGGTGTTTCGGACGATGGCCACCTCGTCGGGATCCGCTCCCAGCATCCCGGCGAGCGCTTCCCGCGCCTCCTCCCGGAAGCTGCCGAGCTTCCCCCGGTTCTGGAAGGAGCAGTCGCGGTCCACATCCCGGGTCAGCTCGCTCACCCGATCCGCCACCACCCGGGGTGACGGGCAGAGGTTGGCGGCGTTCATCGGAACCTTGTCCTCGGTGAACGGAAATTCGCGGCGAACCAGCCGAAAATAGCTCTCTTCGCTCCCGGGCGTTGCGGCGGCGAGCGCCGGAAGGGTCAGGGCGGTTCCGAGAAAGTGGCGGCGGGTGGTGGTGAGGGTCATGGGCTCCCGAGTCTATTCCGGATGAGCGGGTTGTGTCCTTGCGCCGCGCAGCACCCGGTGGAACAGCACCGGGCAGGTCATCGAAGTGACGGCGGCGATGAGCACCGCGATGGCCCGATCCTGCTGGTCCAGCAGGCCGATCTCCATGCCCACGGTGGCCACCGCGACCACGATGCTGAGCCGGGCAGAGAGGAGGAATCCGGCGGCGGCGGCGGCGCGGAAGGAGTACCCCCAGAGGACATAGAGCATCGCGGGCAGGAACTTCACGAGGAAGGCGACCAGGATGATCACGCCCGCCCGGATCAGCACGTCCCGGTCGGCGAGCGCGGCCACGTCGAAGCGAAGCCCGACGTTGATGAAAAAGATCGGGATGAGGAAGCCCCAGGCGATGCCGGACAACTGGCGCTTCAAGCCTTCCGGAGGCCGGAAGAGGAGGGCGAACACGCCTCCCGCGAGGAAGGCGGCGAGGATCGGTTCCACGTCGAGGATCGCGGAGAGGCCCACGAAGACGAGCAGGAGCGCCATGGCGCCGCGGATCCCCATCTCGTCGGGGTCGTCCTTCTGAAAAAGGCGGCTCGCGCCCATCGGGTGCCACCACAGCAGGAGCTTCAGGGCCTGGAGCGCGAGAACCACGAGCAACAGCAGGGCCGGTCCGCCGATGAGTTCCGGCCCGAAACCGTCGCGGGTCCAGATGGTGATCTCCGCCACCAGCAGCAGGGTCACGAGGTCGGCGATCACCGCCGAGACCAGGATGGCCTGGCCGATGCCGGTGCTGGTGATGCCGGCGCTGCGCATGCTGGGGAGGACCAGCGCCGCCGAGGTGGTGGCGAGCACCGGGATGTAGAAGAGCTTCAGATCCAGCAACAGGGTGGCGGCGAAGGAAAGGCCCAGGGTTCCCGCGAAGACGAGGAGCGCCTGGTAGATGGGTTTCGGGCCGCCGCGTCGCAGCGCCTCGAAATCCACTTCGAAGCCGGCGAGAAACATGAGCATGAGCAGCCCGATTTCCGCGATCTGGTCGAGGAAGGCGCTCCCCTCCACCAGCCCGAGGACCGGGCCGACCATGACTCCGAAGAGGATCTCGACGACCACCGCGGGTGCCCGGATGGCGCTCGCCACCGGCGGCAGCAGGAAGGCGGCGATCCCGATGATGATGAGCGTCCCGGATTCGTGCATCAGTCTCCCCGTCGGGCCTTGGCTCGGAACACGCTACGGAGGGTAGCCTTAACAATTACCCGATGCCCGGTTGGATGCTTTTCCTGTTCGCGGCGGCAGCACAGGCCGGCGATCCCGGACTCACTGCGGTTTCCGGAGTGGAGGTGGGCCACCATGAGCTCCCTGGCCAGCCCACCGGCTGCACCGTGGTGCTCGTTCGCGAGGGGGCGACTGCGGCAGTGGATGTCCGCGGTTCGGCACCCGGCACCCGCGAGACCGATCTGCTGGATCCGGTCCATTCCGTCCAGCGGGCGCATGCGGTGGTGCTCTCCGGCGGCAGCGCTTTCGGTCTCGCGGTCGCCGACGGAGTGATGCGCTGGCTCGAAGAAGCGGATATCGGATACGCGGTCGGCCCCCATCGGGTGCCGATCGTTCCGGCGGCGATCCTTTTCGACCTCGGCATCGAGGGGAATGGAGCAGTGCGCCCCGGCCCCGATTGCGGGTACCGGGCGGCGGCTTCGGCGACCAAAGACCCGGTTCGGGCAGGAAACGCGGGTGCGGGCGCGGGTGCCACGATCGGGAAGAGCCGCGGCATGCAGTTCGCCATGAAGGGCGGGATCGGCAGCGCCTCCATCCGGGTGGAGCAGGGGGATGGCTCGGTCACCGTTGGCGCGCTGATCGCGGTCAACGCTCTTGGTGACATCGTGGATCCGGCGAACGGCGAGATCGTCGCCGGAGTCCGCTCGCCTTCGGGTGGGTTCGCTGACACCCGGAAGCTGCTGCTCGGTCCGGGTTCACTTCCTCCGCCTCCGGGCACCAATACCACCATCGGGGTGATCGCGGTGGATGCGCCTCTCACCCAGGCGGAAGCAACCAAGGTGGCTCAAATGGCGCACGACGGTCTCGCCCGCACCATCTACCCGGCTCACACGCCTGCGGATGGAGACACGCTCTTCGTGCTTGCGACCGGTTCGGGAGGGCCGATCCCGGTGGGGCGGGTGGGCGCGCTCGCGGCGGAAGTCGTGGCCCGCGCGGTGCTGGACGCGGTGCGCTCCGCCGAATCGTTGCCCGGGCTTCCCTCGGCGCGGGAGTATTCCGGTCGCTGAGTCTTGGGTTTCGGAGCGCGCCGCCAGGTTGACGGGGCGGCCCTCCTCGCGGCCGCCGGATTCGGTGTTCTGGCTTTTCTCGCCCGGGGATCGGGAGAGCCGGACCCATGGGTCTTTCTCGGGCTCGCCGCGCTCCTCCAGTTGCTCGGAGTGGGGGCATACCGGATCGCGTCCCGAGACGGTTTCGCTCTTTCCTCCCGGCGGATCCTCGGCTACGCGCTCCTGTTCCGCCTGATCGGCATCGCGGGCGGTCCCTTTTTCGAAGACGACTATTTCCGCTATCTCTGGGACGGCTACCGCTTCGCCGAGGACGGCACGCCTTACGGGATGCCGCCGGAAGCCTGGTTCGGAGACCCCGACCTCCCGGAGGAATTCCGGATGGTGCTGGATCAGGTCAACTACCCGGAACTGCCCACCATCTACGGCCCGGCCACCCAGTTCCTCTTCCTGCTCGCCCACCATTTCACTCCCGCCCGGATCCTCGGGCTCCAGATCCTGCTGGTCGGGTTCGACCTGCTGCTCATCGGCCTGCTCCTGCGGCTCGCTCCGGCACCCGCCGTCCTGCTCTACGTTTTCTCGCCGCTCGCGGTGAAGGAGGTCGCCTTTACCGCGCACCCGGACGGATTCGCTGTCTGCCTGCTGATCGCCGCCGTCGGGTTCTCGCTCCGGGAGCGCTTCTTTCCGGCCGGCATCGCCCTCGGGCTCGCCGTCGGGGCCAAGGTGATTGCACTCGCCATCGCACCGTTCGTGTTGCTCCGCGCGGGCTTCCCGGGAGCGGTGGCCTTCCTCACGACCCTGCTGCTTCTCTATCTGCCGTTCGTGTTCTTCGGCGCGACCGACTTCGCGACGCTCGGGGTGTTCGCCCGTGAGTGGCAGTTCAACGCTCCGGTCTTCGGCCTGCTCGGGCGCTTCATGCCGGACGGGGCGGCCCGGGTTTTCTGCGGCGTTCTCTTTCTGGCCGTCGCCCTCTTCCTCTTCCTCCGCCACCGGCGGAATCCGGAGGAAGCTCCCCGGGGAGATCTGCTCTACGGCGCTCTGCTCGCGTTCGCCCCGGTGGTGAACCCCTGGTACCTGCTGTTCGTGCTCCCGTTCGCGGTCCTCCGCCCCTCGCTATGGGCGTGGGTCGCCTCCTGGTCGGTGCTGCTCTCCTATCTGACCGGCCTCAATCTGAACGATCTGTCTCTCCACCCCTTCGGGCACCCCGGCTGGGTGCTCCCGGTGGAATACGGGCTGATCGCCCTCGTGGCCGTCTTTCCCTTCTTCTGGCGAAAGTTCAGCGCGTCGCGGGATTCCCAGTAGTCCGGTTCGCCGCCTGTTCCGGGATCTCCACGCAGTCGGACGGCAGGCCGAACGCGGCGATCGGGCACGGGATTCCCACACCGCGATCCAGCCGGTCCATGAGTTTGGACCAGTGGGTGGTGGCGGAGCCGAATTTGTCTCGCACGAAACAGGCGGCCCACGCATCCACGAAGTCTTCTCCCTGCCGATCCATGCGCTTCTTCACTTCTTTCCGCTGACGCGCCGTCGGGCTCACTCCGTGGTCAGCGAGTTCCTCCCAGCCCGTGATTCCCTGGGTCACCGCAAAACGGCGAACGAGCGATTCGATCCCGTCCTGCATGGAACTGCCACGAGTGACGATCACGCCCATGCTGATGCCGCCATCGGCATGCAGGCGGTGGAAATTTTCCAGATCCCGATCGAAGAAGGGATCCTTGTTGTTCCACTCGATCTCCAGCGCCACCGTCCCGCGGTCGCCTTTCGGACGTGATCTACCTCGTGGGATTGCGCGAGCGTAAGGCGCTGGTTGATTTCTTTCCGCACTTCGAACCGTTCTTTCTTCCATGCCGCGTCATCGAGCTCACGACGAAGCCGCTGGGTGACCCTGGCTTCGCCACCGCCTCCCTGGACCAGCTCCAGGATGGGAAGCCGCACGTCCTGCAGGACGGTGTCGATCTCGGTGACCAGACACGGAAATGCGTCGCGCAGGATCGAATCAGCGTGATTCGTGAAGCGAATGTCGAACTCCCGCTCCCGGAGAGAATCGAACACGGCTCAGGGAGTCCGTTCTGCTATCTGCCGCGGGTCGCCGAGGAGAGCGGCTGGTTCCGACTCCGACCAGTCCCATTCGTACCCTCGCTGCGGGACGCGGTTTTCTTCGTAGGTGTCCACCTCGTTGCCCCAGTGCTCCCAGCCAGGGACGCGTTCTCGCGAGAACAGCTCCACGAACGGTCCGGGACTGCACTCGGTGATGATCCGGTGCAGGGTCGGAGGCTTGCGAGAGTGTTCGCGCTTGCGGTGGATGATGATGTTCGTTTGTCGCCGGCCCGGCCCCAGCGTTCGCAGACGTCCGCGTATCCCGAACAGCACGAGCTCGGTCACATTGCGAAAGTAGAACCCCACCCCACGCCCATCCGGCCCGCCGTCCTTGCGCACCTTGAACCAGACGAGATTCGTCTTGTAGGTGAAACCCCAGGCCTCCATCAGTTCCAACCCGTCGCCGAGCAGCGCATTGGGACACCACAGGTAGAGATGGCTGGCATCTTTCGCCAGATCGGCGACGGGCAGCTCCTTCAGCGCGGCGACCGTCATGGTGGGGTAGCGCGCCAAGCGGCGGTGTTCGGGGGCAACCTTTCCGGTTCGATTCTGGAAACGCCACGGCGGGTCGATCAACAGGGCACCGAACCTGTCTGGATGCCTGCCCGCAAAGGCGCGCAAGGACCGGGATGTCTCGTGGAGGTTCACGGATTCGTCTGTGGAGAAACGCCCGTTCGCCGAGGGGAAAAGTAGTGGTTGAGAGCGAATGTCGAGCACAGAGGACGGTTCGCCCGGAATGTAGATGTCAAGAGTGACATATTCCGTCTTGAATCAGGATATCGGGCCGGGATGTCTCCCCATCGAATGCCCTGCCCGCTCAGTGCGCCGCGTTGAGATTCCAGTCGTACTCGTATTCGAGGCCGCCCTCGAAGCCCCGGATCGCCTCGTCGAGCTCCGGGTTTGCGTATTCGAGGAGATGCCGGATCACGCCCTCTTCGTTGCCGCCGAAATCCTCGACGAACCACGAGTAGATGCTCGAAGCCACTCCGAACGACTCATCGAGGATCTCCACCCCTCGCGGGTGGTTCACATAGCCCCGGGCGCTCTCTTCCAGCATCTCCTCCAGCCGGTCGGCGGTGTAGGGGCGCGGAGCCAGATTGGGGCACCCGATGCTCGCGCAGTTGACCGCGTAGTGGATGCGCGGGTCTTGCCAGATGGGACGGAGGATGTCGTGCTCGATGTTGTCGAGGGTGAGCTCCTGCCCCAGCAACCGGGCGTAGGGGTCACCCCACGGTCCCCGGAGCGGGATCAGGCTGCTCGAGATGTCACGGATGGAATCCACCGGATACTCGGTGAGGACCACTTCCACGGTCAGCGCGTTGTAGAAGTTGATCCAGTACGCCATCTGTTCGTCGCGGCGGTAGCGGCGCGGGTCCACTTCCTGAAGCGCCGCGAGATAACTCTGGAGCTTGCCCCGGTCCACCGGGTTCGCCTGGAGTCCCGCGTAGTCGAAGAGGTGGACACCGGACGGGTCGTCGGTATGCAGGTATTCGTCGAGGATCTCTCCCCACGCGCCGTGCTCGATGGTCGCGGTGCTCGCCTCGTCGTGGTCGGCGAAGCGGATGTCCGGGTCTCCGGATGGCCCGGCGCAGGAAAGAGAAGCAGCGAGCAGCGGGAGAAGGAAACCGTGCCCCCTCCCCCGCAGGGACGATGCTCTCCGGGTCACTCGAAGGAGGAGCCGAAGGTGTAGGAGAAGCCTCCGCCGAAGACCTGGGAGGCCGCGGTGTTGCGCCCGTCCACCACCTGGCCGTAGAAGGCGTTGAGGCCGATTTCGTCGGTGAGGTTGACGAGCAGCCGCCCGCCCACCAGGTGGATGTCTTCCTGGAGCTCAGGGAAGCGGTCCGGGCTGAAGCCGGGGCCGCCGATATCGAGGCCTTCTTCGTTGCCGTTGACGATCCGGTAGTCGGCGGCCACCGAGATCTGATCACTCAGGATGAGGTAGCCCGAAAGGTTCACGAAGACATCCGAGGGGATGTCCTCGGTGCGGTAGCGGTAGCCGCCCTCCGCCGAGAACCCGACCCGATCCACGAACTGGCCGACGAGGACCGAGCCTTCGAAGCCGTTCCCGCCGTCACCGAGCGAGTTGATGTAGCCGGTGTCGTAGGGGCCCGCTACGATGGCGCCGGCACGGATCGCCACGCTCGGCATCCCGGTGACCAGCTCGTCCGCAACCCGCCAGGTCACGCTCAGGTTGGTGTCCACGAGCCCGGTGAAGCTTTCCTCGGGGGTTGGGCCCACCGGTCCCGGGATGTGGCTTCCGGCGAATCCGGATTGAAGCTCGACCGAGACGGCATCCGAGATGGCGTAGCTGATTCCGAGCCATCCGGTGTTCTGCGAGAGTTCCGCCCCGTTGCCGGGAGTCGGGCCGCGGTTGTCCGCCCGGAAGAATTCGGTGGCCGCCTGGCGACCGAAAGAGAGGCTCACCGAGCCGGTTCCCGGTTCGGCGATCCAGGGAGTAGCCTGGGCGAGGGCACCGGCCGGGACCGCGAGAGCGAGCAGGACGAAAAGGGGCTTGAAAGGTGTCTTCATCACGAAAGTTCTCTCAGCAGGCCGCTAGAGCTTGAAGCGGCGGGACAGGAAGTAATGGACCAGCTCCATCCGCAGCTTGCAGTCCTCCACTCCTTCGGCGCAGAGGGCCTGCACCGCGTCGTCATCCGGGCTTCCGGCCATTTCGCCTTCGTAGGCGGCCTCGAGGCTCGCCGTCAGGCTCATCGCCCGATCCTTGTCCAGCTCGTCCCGTCCGACCGGGCAGTCGTCGCAGACGAGCTCGGAGAAGGTGAGCGCCTTGCCCTGTGAATAGGCGGCGCGCGGGCTGAGTTTGCCGGCACCGACCCCGATCGAGCCGGAACCCGCGGCGTATGCAGCCGCGAGGGCGAAAGCCGCCAGACCCAAGGCGACGGTCAGAATCTTCCTGTTCATGATTTGTCCTTTCTCCTGTGGGAAAAACTGCCGAGGGGGCAACACCCCCCTCGGGGCGCGTAGTCTAGCGAAGTCTTGTCTCCGCACCTTCCGGTTCTCGCCGCCTATTCGGCCCTGCTGATCGGGGTCGGATTCCTCGTTTCACGCGGCGCGCGCTCGACTTCCTCGTTCTTCGTGGCGGGCCGTGCGCTCCCCGCCCGGCTGGTTTTTGCGACCGTGCTGGCGGCGAACATCGGTGCCGGTTCGACGGTGGGTGCCGCCGCGCTCGGGTACCAGCACGGCCTCGCCGCCGCCTGGTGGATCGGTGCCGGAGGCCTCGGAACCCTCATCCTCGCCGTCTGGCTGGGCCCCCCGATCTGGCGGGTGGCGAAGGAGCACCGCCTCCACACGGTGGGCGACTTTCTCGAACTTCGCTACGGTGCCACGGCGCGGGCAGCACTCACCGGTCTTCTCCTGCTGGCGACGCTCTTCGTGCTCGCTGCCCAGCTCATCGCCGCCGGAGTGCTGGTCGCGGCCGTGGCCGGGATTTCCTATCCGGCGGCGGTCCTGGCTTCGGCTCTCGTGGTGACTCTCTATTTCGCCGCCGGCGGCCTCAAGAGCGCCGCCTTCGTGAACCTGATCCAGCTCGCCGTCCTGATGAGCGGGTTGCTGCTCGCGCTGCCCTGGGCACTTGGGGCAGCGGGCGGCCCTTCTGCCATCGAGGACGCGCTTGGCGATGGGGCTTTCGACGTATTCGGGGCGCCGGCTCTCGCGCTCCGCTATTCGGCGCTGCTGATTCCGGCCTTTCTCGCTTCGCCCGGCATCCTCCAGAAAGTGTTCGGCGGGCGCGACGAACGCGCGGTTCGAAGGGGCCTGCTGGGGGCCGGTGTTGCGATGCTGCTCTTCGCCGTGGTCCCTCCGCTCCTCGGCCTGTCGGCTGCCGTTCTCCATCCGGGACTCGAACGTCCGGACGCGGCGCTGCCCACCCTGCTCGTCGAGACCCTCCCGGTATGGCTCGGCTGCCTCGGTGTCGTCGCGCTGTTTTCCGCCGAAGTGTCGAGTGCCGATGCGGTCCTCTTCATGCTCTCGACTTCGCTCGGGCGCGACATCTATGGCCGCTTCGTCAACCCGGAAGCCTCTCCCCGCCAAGTGCTCTTCGCCGCTCGCTTCGCGGCTTTTCTGGGCGGCCTCGCCGGAGCGGTTCTCGCGATCTTCGGCCGCAGCGTCGTGGATTCGCTAACCGTCTTCTACTCGCTTCTCGGAGTTTCGCTCCTCGCGCCGATCGCTTTCGGACTCCACCGGATACGGGTCCGGCATCGGGCGGTCCTGCCGTCCGCCGCCGCCGGGGTGGTCGCTTATTTCGTCGGCGAGGCCGCCGGTTTCCTCTCGCCGCCGCTTCTCGGGATCGTCGTTTCGGCAGTGGGGCTCTTCCTGGGCCGAAACCGGGGCCGAAAAAGGCAGGGGGACGATTCGCGTACAGCCTGCTAAGATTCCCGCCTCCCGGCGGTGGGCCGGGGATCCTCGCAACCTCTTCCCTTCAACTGACATGCTGAACATCAGGCTCGCGCGTACCGGCCGGAAACGGGATGCCCATTTCCGCGTCGTCGTCGCCGACGCGCTCCACGGCAAGGTGGGGCGGATCGTGGAGACGGTGGGCCACTACCACCCGCGCCTGCCGAGCGACGCAGAGGGTCGGGTGCTGGTGGACGAGGAACGGGCCCGTTTCTGGATCGGTCGCGGGGCGCAGCCGAGCGATACCGTGCGGCGGCTTCTGCGAAAGCTCCCGGCGGTGCCGGCCGAATCCACGGCCAAATCCACGGCCAAATCCACGGACTGAACGAATCCCGGCGGGGTGTTCCGCTCTCCGCTCCGGATTTTCCTTCCCTTCCTGAAATTTCCCCTACCTTCACCGAGCGTGTTCCTGGAGTATTTCGATCATGGTCGCCGGGAAAGCGCGGGAAAGCGGGTCGCGAGCCGGTTCTTCGCAAGGTGACGCGCCGGCTCCCGGTGCCGATATCGCCATCGGGGTCATCGGCCCCGCTTTCGGCCGGCGCGGAGAGGTATTCGTCGAGCCGCTGAACGGCGATCCGGAGCGTTTCGACGCTCTTCGATCTGCCCGGGTGGGCCGGCCGGGCGGGCCGGCGGTGAGTCGCGAAATCGCCTCCTGCCGGGTGCTCAAGGGCCGTCCCGCACTCCGGTTCGCCGGGGTGGAAGACATCAGCGCCGCCGAAGCCCTGCGCGGTCATGAGTTGCGCATCGCCGAATCCGAACGCGAGGAGCTCCCCGAGGGTGTCTTCTACTTCGACGAGTTGATCGGTTGTCGCGCCGAGTCGCCCGCCGGGGAGTCCTTCGGAGAAGTGGTGGGTGTTTCCGAGGCGGGGGGCGGGTCGCTGCTCGTTTTGCGGCGAGCCGACGGAGGAGAATCCCTGATTCCGTTCGTCGAGGGGATTTGCCCCGTGGTGGACCCCGAAGCCGGCCGGATCGTCATGGACCCGCCGGACGGGCTCTTGAGGGTGAACGGATGATGCGGGTGGACATCCTCACTCTCTTCCCGGAGATGTTCGACGGAGCCTTCGGCCACGGCATCACCCGTCGGGCGAGGGAGTCCGGCGTTCTCGATATCCACCTCCATCGGCTCACCGACTGGTCGGATGGCCGCTACCAGCGCGCTGATGACGCTCCTTACGGCGGCGGCCCGGGCATGGTGATGCGGGTGGAGCCGCTCGCCCGGGCCGTGGATGCGATCCGCGCCATGGATGCGAGGATGCCCCGGACGCTGCTCCTTTCCCCTCGCGGAAGGCTCCTCGACCAGCCTGAGGTCACGAGGATTGCCCGGGAAGAGCGGATCCTGCTGGTAGCCGGCCGCTACGAGGGCGTGGACGAGCGCTTCCTGATTCTCACTGGGGCCGAGGAAATTTCGGTCGGCGACTACGTCCTCTCCGGCGGCGAAATCCCCGCCATGGTCGTCGTCGAAGCGGCGACCCGTTTGCTGCCGGGGGCCCTCGGAGACGAGGCTTCGGCGGCCGACGACTCCTTCTCGAACGGGTTACTGGAATACCCGCAGTACACCCGTCCCGCAGTCTGGCGCGGCGTCGAGGTTCCCGAGATCCTCCGTTCCGGGGATCATGATGCCGTCCGTCGCTACCGGCTCGAGCAGTCGGTGGCCCTGACCCGCGCCCGCCGTCCCGATCTTTACCGGAAAGCAGTCGCCGCCGGCACCATCGCAAAGGAACAAGCACCATGAACACCAGCCCGGAAAACGGGAGCCCTCCTGCGCCGGAGCCCGCGGCGCTCCCCGCTCCCGAAGGAAGCCCCACCCGCGCTGCGCCGCCTCCCGCAGTGGAGGTCATCCGCTCTCTGGAAGCCGATGAGCTTCGCTCCGATCGACCCGAGCTCCGGCCGGGCGATGCCGTCCGGGTGCACGCCACCATCCGGGAAGGGGATCGCGAGCGCATCCAGGTGTTCGAGGGGATTCTCATCGCGATGAAAAATGGGGGAAACCGCCGGACGATCACGGTTCGCAAGACCTCTTTCGGGATTCCGGTCGAACGCATCTTTCCGCTGCACTCGCCACTCCTGGCCAAGGTGGAAGTCGTCCGTTCGCACCACGTCCGCCGGGCCAAGCTCTACTTCCTGCGCGAGCGGAAGGGCAAGGCGGCGCGGCTGCGTGAGAAGCGGCGCTGACCCGGTGCGGCGGTGTGGCGAAAGCTCCCGCCCTCGGAACTCCCGGGCGTCCGATCCTCTGCGCGGTCACCGACCTTGCGGGGGCAGGGGAACCGTCCCGGCTTGAATCCTTGCTGGATGCCGGACTGGACTGGATCCAGTTGCGCGACCGCCGGGCGACCGATGGCGAGATGGAGGCTTTCCTGACCGGTGTCCGGGCGGTAGCTCCCCGGGTTCTCGACAGGTTGCTGCTGAACGACCGCCTTTCGCTCGCCGCGACCTTCCCGGTGGGGGGTCTTCATCTGCCGGAAGCAGGGCTTCCGGTCGAACTCGCGAGAGATCACTTTCCGGCGCTCCGCATCGGAAGGTCCGCTCACAGCCTGGAGTCGGCGAGAGAAGCTGCCCGGCAGGGGGCCGACTATGTGATCCTGGGGCCGGCTTTTCCCACCGGACAGAAACGGAATCCGCTCGCGAGGGAAGAGTTTCCGGGCACTGGCGATCTCGGGTTGCCGGTCTGGGCGATCGGCGGGATCACGCCGGCCAACGGGCGCGAGGTCGCGAAGCTCGGAATTTCGGGAGTCGCGGCCATTCGCGCGCTCCGCGAACCGGATCAGGTTCGGGCGCTTCGAGGAGCTGTCGCCTCGTGTTCCTGAAGCCTTCGCCCGCTACGATGCGGACCGAAGCTCCCATGGCCCCGAGAGTTGCCGCCCTGTCCCTTCCGTTGGCTGTTCTGTTTGTGATCCCGCCGGGGTTCTCTCTAGCCCAGCCGGATCCCGATCTCGAGCGCGCCGCCCGCATCCGCTTCGAGAGCGGGGTCCAGTTCCTGAACGGAGGACGGGGTGAGCAGGCACTGCGCGATTTCGAGGCGGTGCTGCAGACGATGGGAGAAAGCAGCTTCGCGGATGATGCGGCGCTCGAGATCGCCCGCTACCGCTTCGAGGTGGAGGGAGATGCCGGGGCATCCCGGGCCATGCTGGAGCGGCTGCTCGCCGAATATCCGGCCGGAGATGTGGTGCCGGGGGCCTATTTCCTGAAGGCCCGGATGGCGCGGGAAGCCACGCCCCCGCGCTTTTCGGAAGCACAAGCCGACTGGGAGCGCGCCGTTCTCGCCGGAGGCGCGGACTCTCCCTGGAGTTACCCGGCACTTGTTGCCATCGCCCGCCTGGATTTCGCGTTCATGCGGGATGACGAAGCCGCTGGCGCGCTACTCGAGGCTCTTTACGGCAGTCACCGGGGAGATACGTCCCCGGGCGATCTTTTCGAGGCGCAATTCCTGCTCGGGCGCGCACTCGCCCGCTCGGGAGACCGGGAGGCGGCGCTTCTCGCGCTCGGAGCGCTTCGCCGGGACATCCTCGAAGCAGGCGACGAGGATGCCTTCGATCTTGCTGACCGTGCGTTCGCGCTCGGGGATCTGATCGCGAGCGGCGGAGATCGGGGCTTTCTCGGCGGCATCGTCGCGCCCCGGCCTCTCGACCGGCCGCTCCGGCTTCGGGTTTCCGGTTCGGTGATGCACATCCTCGACCGCGATACCGGGGAATTGCAGAGCCTGAACCTTGAGGGGGAATCCATCGGTGTCCTTCCGGTGGAAAACGCCCGGAGCTTCGCGATGCTGCCGGATGGTGGTCCGGTGATCGCCGCCGAGCGGGCGCTCCTCCTCGACGGCCGGATGGTGCGGATGCTCGCGCCGGACGATGAGGGCAGACTGGTGCCGCTCGACCGGATTCGATCCGTCGCGGTGACTCCGGAAGGCTTGTGGATATGGGACGAGCGTCGCGAACAGATCCTGCGTTTCGCCTTCTCGGGGGTCTTCGTGGATGTCATGCCGCTTCCCCGGCTCGCCGACCTGCGACTCATCGAGCGGCATCCGGCCGGCTATCTGCTGGTGCTCGGGGAAGGGGGAGTCCGCGGGTTCGACCCGGTGGGCAACTCGGTGCTCTCCTTGCCGCTCGAAGACCCGGTGGATGTCGCCTTCGATGATCTCGGGCGGCTCCATGTCCTCGATGCCGAAGGCCCCCTGATCGTTACGTACGATCGCGATTTCCGCCAGATTTCCCGAATTTCCGCCGCGGATCTGCGGTCGGCCGGGATCCGCGAACCGGTGTCTCTCGATATCGGTACCGATGGTTCGCTGTTCGTGCTGGATGCCGGGGGCGTGATCGGGGTGTTCCGATGATCCGTTTCGGATTTTGGTGCCTGGCCCTGATCCTGCCGGCTTCGGTGTTCGGAGCGGCCTTGCTACAGGTCGAATTTCGGGAGGAAGAGCTCAGAAGTATCGCCGCCGAACTTCCGGAACTGCGTCGGCGGGCCTCGGATGCCGACCTCGCCACCGATGCGGTGATCGCTCTCACCGGGATTCTGCGCCGGCTCGAACCGGCAGAAGTCGGGGATTCCGCGTTCGGAGAGCTGGAGGCGGAACTCTCCGGCCGGGCACTCGAATATCGGGCCCGTGCCTACCTGAGCCGCGGCGACCGGGAAGAGGGAATCCAGGACGCGCGCACCCTGCTCCTGCTGGCACCCGGCTGGGAAGTGGATCGCTCTGATCTGACGCCGGCGTTCGTGGACATGTTCGAGCAGGAGCGCGTCCGCCTCGTCGCCTGGATCCAGGTGGAAACCACTCCCCCCGGCGCGACCGTCTTCATCGGTGATTCCCGGGCGGGAGAGACCCCCCTCGTCGGGTATCCGGTGGTGAGTGGTTCGATGCGGATTCGCGTCGAGCGCGCTGGCTACCGCGGAGTCGAGTTTCCCCGGATGGATGTCCTGGCAGGGGAGGTGGTTCGCCTGGAGCAGGAGCTTCTTCGCGAGGGGCCGGTGCTGCCGATCATCACCGCTCCCCCGGGAGTCACGGTGCGGGTGGACGGCAGGGTGGCCGGAACTACCGGGGGCTCCCTGCCGGAAGATCTCAAGCCGATGGCTCCGCCACGGTTCGCCGAAGAGGATCTCTCCGCGCCTCTCGACATCGGCGGCCTGCGCGTCGGAGCCCAGGAGATCACGCTCTCCGCGCCATGTCGCCAGCAATCCCGGTTCACCTTCCACGCCGACGAGGCGCGGGACTACCTGCCGCGCTTCGTGCGGCTCCGGCCTTCCATCGGGGCTCTCCTCGTTGAGAGCGAGCCGCCGGGAGGACGCGTTCTGCTCGACGGCGAGGAACAGGGTGTCACGCCGCTCACCTTTTCCGCTCTTTGTGCTGGCCGCCACCAGGTAGAGATCCGGCATCCCGCCGGCCGTTGCCGGGAGACGGTGGAAGTTCGCCGGGATGCCCGCGCTTCGGTCGTCTGCAGGACGAAGCCGCTGCTCCGGCTGGCGCCTGCCGGGCCCGATGCCATCTCTCCGCTCGAGGAAGTCGCCCGGCGTGCGGTGGCTGCGGCCGAAGTGGGCTATCTGCTGCCGCCGGAGGATCCGGGGGAAGGGAGCATCGTCTCCGAGCTTCGGGTGGTTCCTGGAGCGAGTGGCGGCCGGGGAGTCGTGGAGTTGACCGCCTCGGGTGCTTCCCTCCCGGACGGGGTGCCCTTCGACCGTTTCGATCCCGATTCGGTGAGCTTCGCGGTGGAACGTATCCTTCGTCCGGTTCCCCGCCGCGCTGCGTGGGCAGGCTTCTCGGCCGGTCTCCGGCGCGTCCAGGAACTCGACGGAAGCTCTTCCCTCGCGCTCGAAGTGTTTTCGGTGCATCCCGAAGGACCCGCAGTGCTGGCCGGGATGGAGCCGGGCGATCTCTTGCTGGAGGTGGACGGGCGACCGGTCGCCGACGAGGCGATCCTCGCCCGAATCCTGGCCGAACAGATTCCGGATCAGCCGCTCGACGTGCTGGTGCGGCGAGGCGACTCCGATCGTCTCCTCAGGATCACGATCGCGACGGTTCCGATCTTGCCGACGGCTTCGGCTCACCGGTGTAACCGGCGTCTCGTCGAGATTCTCGCCGACGCGGCGACGGGCGGAGAAGACGCGGTCCGTCGCCTCGAGGCGGGGATATGTCGTTTTCTGCTTGGCGACCCGGGAGCCGCCCTCGCCGAAGGACTCGGTGCCCCGGCAGATGCAGGCATGGGCGCTCTCAAAGGGGCCCGCCTCTACTACCGGGGCCTCGCGCTCTTCGAGCTCGGGGACCGGGAAGAGGCGATCCGGTCGCTCGAAGCCGCTGCGGCGGTTCCCGGGGCTTACCTGATCTCTCCTTCCGGTCCGCCCCTCGGCCCGCTCGTTCGCCGCCTCCTGCGGAGGCTTCGGTGACCGAAGCCCGCGCGATCCTCCCGCGCTACGCCCTCAGGGTCGAAAACGCGCCATCCGGTCTGCTCGGCGAAGGGGCGGCCCCCCCAGGAGCGAGCTATCCGATTTCGCTGCGCGCCACGCTGATCGGGAGCGCTCCCCACGCACATATCCGTCTCGAAGACCCTTTCATCAGCGCGGAGCACGCCCGGCTCCTGCTCCGCGACACCGATTTGCGCCTCGAAGATCTGAAGAGCACGAACCGGACGCTTCTGAACGGCGCTCCGGTGACCACCCGGGTGGCTCTTCACCCGGGCGACGTGCTCCAACTCGCGGAAGTGACCTGCCGCATCGAATCCCTCGTCGGTGCGATGCCCCGAACCTCGCGCGAGACGGCCGCCGGACCCCGCGAAGAAGCGTTCCTCGCGCCTGTCCGGCTCCCGGCCGTCCATCTCGCCGGCCCGCTTCCCGGAGAACCCCGCCGTTTCCGGCTGCGGGTCCTGCTCTGGTTCGGGATCTCGGCGGCGCTGGCCGCGGTTCTCGCCTGGCTGCTGGCGTGACGCGCATCCTGCCGAAGGCGGTGCTCCCCGGCTCCACGATCGGCATTTTCGCGCCCGCGAGTCCGGTACGGCTTCCCTTTCTCGAAGCGGGGGAGCGCGAGCTTCAGAGGCTCGGGTTTCATACGAGGCGTTCCCGGAACCTGCTGGCGCGCCGCGATTTCACTGCGGGGACCGCCGCGGAGCGGACCGCCGACTTCCTCGAGCTTTGGGACGACGACCGGGTGGATGCCCTTTTCGGGGCACGCGGTGGTTACGGGAGTCTGGACCTCCTCTCCGGCGTTCCCGCGGCGCTGCTCCGCGACCGGCCCCGGATCCTCCTCGGCGCGAGCGACCTCACTGCGCTGCTCGCCCACGCCGACGCTGCCGGCATGCCCGCGCTCCACGGCCCGATGGTGGCCCAGCAGATCGCCCGGGGGGAAGAGGCCTGGGATTCCGCCGAGCTCATGGGGCTTTTGAGCGCCACCGAGCCGGGCTTCCACCTTCCGTGGCGGGGCGCGACCATGCTCGCCGAGGGAGCGGCCGAGGGCGAACTGCGGGGCGGTTGTCTGTCGCTCGTGGCGGCGCTCGTCGGCACTCCCTGGGCGGTTCGTTTCGAGGGAGCCATCGCGGTTCTCGAAGACATCGGGGTCAAGCCCTTCCAGATCGAGCGGATGTGGACCCAGTTGCGGCTTTCGGGAGCACTCGATGGGGTGCGCGGAATCGTTTTCGGACAGATGCCCGGGTGTCTCCAGCACCCGGATCAGGGATACACACTCGCCGAACTGCTCTGCCGGCTGGCCGAACCGCTCGGCATCCCGGTGGTCTTCGGCTTCGCCACCGGGCATCTCGAAAAGGGCCGCTGCCGGGCCCTGCCGCTTGGGGTTCGTGCCCGCCTGGATGCAGATGGGCTGACCCTGCTCGAGGCCGTCGTCCGTTGATCGGGCTACCCGCGCCCG
Source organism: Vicinamibacteria bacterium (assembly GCA_965215615.1). Taxonomy (GTDB): domain Bacteria; phylum Acidobacteriota; class Vicinamibacteria; order Marinacidobacterales; family Marinacidobacteraceae; genus CBDATA01. The sequence continues at coordinate 1,169,495 of OZ244068.1, forward strand.
GAGAGCGAATCCATCTCCTCGGAATCGCCGGGACCGCGATGGCCTCTCTGGCCGGGCTTTTGTCGCGCCTCGGGTATCGAGTCAGCGGTTCCGATCAGGGTGTGTATCCGCCGATGTCCACCCTCCTCGAACAGGAGGCCATTCCGTTTTCGAGTCCGTACTCGGCCCGAAATCTCCCCGAAAATCCTGTTCTCGTGGTGGTGGGCAACGCGATCTCGCGGGGAAATCCGGAGCTCGAAGCGGCGCTCGACCGCCGCCTGACTCTGGTTTCGTTTCCGGAAGCCCTCCGGGAGATGGTTCTTCGCTCGCGCGCGCCGCTGGTGGTGGCGGGAACCCACGGGAAGACCACCACCACGTCGCTTCTTGCGACCATCCTCGTTCGCTCGGGAGCGGATGCCGGCTGTCTCATCGGTGGGATATCGGAAGATCTCGGGGGGAGTTTCCGGCTTGGGGCGGAAGGGGCTCCCTTCGTTCTCGAAGGCGACGAGTACGACTCGGCGTACTGGGACAAGGGGCCGAAGTTCCTCCACTATCTGCCCGAAGTCGCGATCATCGGCAACGTGGAGTTCGACCACGCGGACATCTATCCTGATTTCGCGGCGGTCTGCCGGGCGTTCTCCTTTCTGGCCCGTTTGCCGCCCCGGCGGGGGCTGTTGCTGCTCGGGGCGGACTCTCCGTCAGCCCTCGCACTCCGGGAAGACGCTCACACCAGTGTACAGACGTTCGGTCTCTCGGAGGCCGCCGACTGGAAAGGCCGGATCCTCGGTTCCGGCTCCTCGGGTTCCCGCCTCGCGGTCACCTTTCGCGACGAGGAGAAGCCCCCCCTCACGGGCGCCTTCTGGGGCGAAGCCGGAGCGCGCAACGTGCTGGCCGCAGTCGCCGCCGCCGCATGGGTGGGCACCCGGTGGGACCGGATACGGGAATCGGTGGCCGGATTCGAGGGGGTTCGTCGCCGGCTGGAGCCGGTGGGAGAGGCTCACGGCTTCCGCGTGGTGCGCGATTTCGCCCATCACCCTACCGCGGTGCGGGCCGCCATCGAGAGTGCCGCCGCCCGCTGGCCCGACTCGGAAATCGTCGCGGTGTTCGAGCCTCGCTCCTTCACCGCGAGGAGCAGCGTCTTCCAGAACGACTTCGCCGCCGCTTTCGCCGGGGCGCGTCGGGTTCTGCTCGCCGGGACCCTGGATCCGTCCCGCGGTCATTCTCCGGACCGGGGCCTCGACCTCTGCCGTCTGGCCGGGGACATTGCCCGGAGCGGTGTTTCGGCTGAAGTGCTCCCGGACCGGGATCGCCTGGTGAGCCGGATTCTCGAGACCGCGGAGGGATCCGGCCCCGGAGTACTCCTTTTCCTCTCGAACGGCTGGTTCGGAGGGGTTCCGGAGGAGGTGGTGGAGCGGCCCCGCTCCGTTCAACGACGGAGTCCGGAGCTTCCGGGGCCGCCCCGGATCACATAGGGAGTCAGTGATTCGCGATCGATGTCGGCTCTTCGGGTGATCCGCGGGGTGAGGGTCAGGATGATGTCGGAGTCCATCGACTCCTCGGTGTTGGCACCGAACAGGCGGCCGACCACCGGGATATCGGCGATCCCGGGGAGGCCCCTGAGCGCCCTTCGCTCTTCCTGTCGGATCAGGCCGGCGATCATGCTGGTTTCTCCGTTGCGGAGACGTAGTGTGGTCTCGACGGCACGGTTTCCGAAAGTGGGAAGCCCCGAGTAGCCGGTCCCCGAAACGTTGTCGAGGCGGACGCTGACTTCGAGCGTCACGCTGTCATCGTGGTGGATTCGGGGCAGGATCGCGATGCTGACACCCACGTTTTCGTATTCGAAAGTGGTGGTGGGCTGCTGAGCAAGTCCGCCGGTGGCGATCGGAGCGAAGGTGGTCACCGGGACCGGAACCCGCTCGCCGAAATCCGCGGTGGCCGGCCTGCCGTCCGAGGCACGGAGCTGCGGGTTGGCGAGGACGTGGGTGTCGGTGTCGGTGCGTACCAGATCGAGGATCGCTCCCGGCAGCCCGGCGATCCGCAGGTTGGACCGGGTGTACGGGTTTTCGAGGATGGTGTCGAGCCGGGGAGTGAGCGCGGCGGCGATGCCTTCGGATTCCGGCGAGACGAGCGGCAGTCCGAAACGTTCCAGTTGGCTCCGGTTCACTTCCATCAGCTCGACATCCACCACCACCTCGGCCGGACTCCGGTCGAGCGCCTGGATCATCCGCGCCGCCGACCGCACCCGCTCCCAGGTGTCCACCATGGTGATCGAGTTGGTCCCGGCGTGCTGGGCGATGTTCCGTAACTGGAGCGTCACCCGCAGCGCATCCATCGTTTCGGCGAGATCGGCCGAAGAGAGGTAGAAGGTCTGGGCGACTTCCTGCTCGTACTGGACCCGCTTGCCTGGAGTGTCGGGAACGATGGTCACGAGTTCGGGGGACTCCACCCGAAAGAAATGACCGGTGGTGGAAGTGATCCCGGTGAGCGCGTTCTCGAAGGTGATGTCTTCGGATTCGATGGAGAGGGTCTGGTCGGCGAAGTCCTCGTCGAAAACCACGTTCACGCCGGCGAGTTCGCCGAGAGTGAGGAGAACTTCCCGCAGGCTTGCGTTCTGGAACACGAAACTCACCGGTGCTTCGGCATCTTCGATCAGGTCGAGGCCGAAAGGAGCAGCGAGGATTTCGTCTTTCAGCGAGGCGAGCGTCTCGAGCCGCAGACCGGCTTCCGCCGCCTCGGCCGCTTCGGTGAGTTCCGGCAACCGGTCCTGGTAACGGATTTGGTCCGGAGCGAAGAGGATCGCGGCGCGGATCGCGTCCTCGGCCGCCCGGTATTCCCCGGCCGCCGCCAGCGTCTCGGCCCGGCCCGCGTGATCCTCGGCAGCGCGCCGCCGGGCCCGGTTCAGCGCGAGGTTCGCTTCTGCATCGCCCGGGTGCTCCGCGAGTACCCGGGCATAGTGGGCGACCGCTTCGTCGTAACGGCCCATGCGTTCGGCCCGCTCCCCCGGCTGGAGGCGCGCTCCGGCCGAACAGCCGGCGAGGACGAGGATCAGGAGCCCGGCGGCCACCGGGCCGCGGGTGGTCATCGGGCGCGATCCGCCAATTCCTGCGCGGTCACCACATCGGCACCCGGAGGGATACGGAAATCGAAGAGCGACTCGGGTGGCGGATCCCCGACCCGGAATTCGTGGAAGCGGAAAGTCGTCCGGTTTCCTTCGGGATCGAGCAGTTCGAGGACGCGGATCAGACCGGTTTCGGTCTCCACTTCGAGAACGGCGCGCTCCACCTCGCCGACTCCGGCGAGTGGTGTCAGAAGCACCCGCTCCCGGCCCTCGGGAGTGGAGTCGTCCACGACCCGTTCCGCACCGAAGTGGTCGAGGATGGCGGCTTCGCCGGTAAGGAAGGCGAGGGGGTTCGGAGTCCCCTCATCTCCCATCGGCGGCATGGCACCGACGATCACCTGTCGATCCGCCGGAACGTGGAACCAGGTATTCGTTCCGTCGCTCACGAATACCTTGGGTTCGGGTTTTTGATACTCCCAGTGCATCCGTCCGGCCCGACTCACGGTCAGCCAGCCGCTTTCCACCCGCTCCCGGCCGAAGATTCTCGGCGCGAAACGCTGTTCGAAGCCGGACTGGAAGTGGGGCAGTCCGCGGTGGTGGGCTTCGATCCGACGTACCAGTTCGTCTGCGGTCTCGCGTGCTTCGGCCGGTGGGGAGAGAAGAAGCGCGACCCACGAGATCACCACCGCGATGCGGAGCGTCCGGACGGGCCGTTCCCGAAGCGACAGCGAGGTCATGAGCATGGAATCGGATGAGTTTCGGTGGACGGCACGGGGATCGAACCCGTGACCTCGGCATTGCGAACGCCGCGCTCTCCCAGCTGAGCTAGCCGCCCCCGAACGAGGTTCACAACTTAGTTTAACAGGCTCTCACTTCGTGAGAGGAGCGGTGCCGCGCAACCGGAGCGCGTGATCGGCCAGCACCAGGCACGCCATCGCCTCCACGATCGGGACGGCGCGAGGCAGGACGCATGGATCGTGGCGGCCGCGTGCTTCGAGCGTGACTTCCCGTCCTTCGCGATCCACCGTCCGCTGCGGCTTGCCGATCGTCGAAGTGGGTTTGAAAGCCACCCGGAACAGGATCGGCATCCCGTTGGAAATCCCGCCCTGGATGCCGCCCGAGTGGTTCGTGAGGGTTCGTACCGCGCTGTTTTCGATTCCGAACTCGTCGTTCATCCGGCTGCCGGTGAGGCGGGCTCCGGCGAACCCGATACCGATCTCGAATCCACGGGTAGCCGGGATGGTGAGCATCGCGCTCGCGAGGCTGCTCTCCAGCTTTTCGAAAACTGGATCCCCGAGTCCCGCCGGGACCGAGCGGCACACCGCCTCCACCACGCCTCCGACCGAGTCGCCGGCATCGCGAGCCGCTTCGATCTGTCGGAGCATCGCCCCGGCGGCTTCGGGGTCCGGGCAACGAACCGGTGTCCGCTCCACCATCTCCCGGGTCACCGAGTCGGGGTCCACGGCCGCCTCGATTTCCGAGATCTGACCCACCCAGGCGAGGCATTCGATGCCGTGGAGGACGGCGAGGAGTTGCCGGGCTACCGCGCCCGCCGCCACCTGCGCCACGGTGGCGCGCGCGGAAGCGCGCCCTCCGCCGCGCGGATCGCGGATGCCGTACCGCTTCTCCCAGGTGAAATCGGCGTGGCCCGGACGAAAGACCTCCTTCAGGTGGTCGTAGTCGCCGGAGCGCGCTTCCTGGTTGGCCACCCACATGGAGATCGGAGCTCCGGTGGTGCGCCCCTCGAACGTTCCCGACTGGATCCGGATGCGATCGGGTTCGCTGCGCGGGGTGGTGATGCTGCTCTGTCCGGGCCGCCTCCGATCGAGTTCGATCTGGATGGCCGCTTCGTCGAGCGCGAGTCCGGCCGGGCATCCATCCACCACCACGCCGAGCGCCGGCCCGTGTGATTCGCCCCAGGTCGTCACCCGGAAGGAGCGGCCGAAAGAGTTACCCGGCACGGTCGAGCCTCGTGGCGGCTTTGCGCATGACTTCGACGACATCTTCCGCCGATGTCCCGGTCCAGTGGGCGAAAGAAGCGGCCGCCTGGTGGATGAGCATGGGAAGGCCGTTCACGGCGACCGCGCCTTCGGCTTCGGCCTCCCGGAGCAGCCGGGTCCGGCGAGGGTTGTACACGAGGTCGAAAACCACGCGGTGATGACCGAGAGCTTCCCGCGGGACGGGAGACTGATCTTCGTTCGGGGCCATGCCGACCGGTGTCGCGTTGATCAGGACATCTCCCGAAGCCCCGGCCAGCTCGCGGGCTGGCAGAAAGGAAGCCCCGAAGCGCGCCGCGACCGCCTCGGCCCGGCGGGTATCCCGTGCGATCACCACCGCCCGCGCGCCGTGCTCCTGAAGCCCGTGGAGAACGGCGCGAGCCGAACCTCCGGCACCCAGCACGTGCACCCGTTTGCCGGCGAGCGGGGTCACTTCGAGCAGGGCGCGGGCCGCCCCCAGCCAGTCGGTGTTGGTCCCCACCAGCCGGTCGTCCACCCGCAGGATCGTATTCACTGCGCCGATCCGGTGCGCTGTCTCGTCGAGAGAGTCGAGCAATGGGATTACCCGCTCCTTCAGCGGGAAGGTCACGTTCAGGCCGGCGACTTCCCAAAGTCGGCAGGCGGTCAGGAATTCCTCGAGTTCTTCGGGAGGCGTCTCGAATCGCTGGTAGGAAGCCTCCGATCCGGTCTCAACGAACGCGGCCTCGTGCATGGGCGGGCTGAGGCTCGCGGTCACCGGCCAGCCGACCACTCCATACACCGGAACCGGTGCGATGAGCCTCTTTCCCCAGCGCCGGTGGCCGCCCCGGATCGCCGCCGCGTCGAGTTGGCCGGGCGCGGTTCCCGGACTCCCCGGAGGCGGGGCGAAGGTCGCGATCCAGTGTCTTGGTCCCCCGGTCACCCGGAGCCCGGTGCCGGCCGGCCCGAGAGCGATCCCGATCCGCGGAACGCCGTCCGGGGGAGTGTCCCGGAGGAAATCGAAGACCCGCCGCACGTCGGAAAACCCGCGGGCGGGGATCGCCACCTTGATCGCGTTCGCTTCTTTTGCGAGCTCATCGGCGAGTTTTTCGAGATCGGGAAGAGGGCCTTTGATGCGATGGCGTGAGGCGAGAATCCCGGCTTTGGGCGCTTCGAGGCGGATGCGGGTGCCGCTCAAGGACTCCACATCCACGAGGCGAACCCCCGCACGCGCTGCCCGAAGGAGGAGATGCTCCCGCTCCTCGTCGCTTCCCGCAAAATGGCCGCCCTCCGCCTGGGTCCGCACGGTCACGATCAACCGGTTCCGAACGCTCGCGCCGAGTACTTCGAGCGTTTCGCCGAGGTCTTTTTCGGTCAGCCGGTCGGCGCGCAGTTCGATCAGATCCAGGGGCCCCGCCTGTTCTTCGGCTCGCCCGATTTCGCGAAGGGCCGCCACCGGGTCCGCGGCCGCAACCGAGAGCGCGATTCCGGGGCCGAAATGAGCGTGGCGGAGCGCGGCGGCCGCTTCTTCGTCGTCCGAACTCCAGACATCCGCCTCGGCAGCCGCGCGGTAGAAGGGGGTCCGCCGTCGAAGGATCTCTCCGAGCTCGGCCGCCGGGTTCTCGCCGGTGAGCGAGGGCCGGCCCGGTTTTCGTGCTACCCGCGCTTCGAGTCGGGCGAGGGGCGCACGGATCCAATAGACGGTTCCGATCCGGTGGAGGAGCGTGCGGCTTCCGGCATGTTCAAGGACACCGCCTCCGCAGTCGAGAATGCTCAGCGGGGGAAGTGTTTCGGCGATTTGCCTCAGGATTTCGGCCTCCCGTTCGCGGAAGGCGGCCCATCCCGAACGTTCGACGAATTCCGGAATCGGCCCGTGCGCCGCTTCGAAGCGCTCGTCCGCGCTGACCCTTTGCCATCCCACCGCAGCGGCGAGGATGCGCGAAGCCCGGCTCTTCCCCGAGCCGCGAGCACCCACCAGGACGATGTTCGGGAATTTCATGAGCTGCTCACCCGGGCACCGAGGCTGCGGAGGGTGTCCCAGAATTCGGGAAAGGACTTGTTCACGCAGTCGGGGTGGGAGATGCGGACCCCTTCGACGCGGAGTCCGGCGAGCGCGAACGCCATTGCGATCCGGTGGTCCCGTCGGGAATCCAGCGATTCTTTTGGCGCAACCGGTCCGGGGCGGATCGAAAAGCTGTCCGGCCCGGTCTCGACGCACGCCCCGAGCGTCCGCAATCCGCTTTCGAGCGCGGCGATCCGGTCGCTTTCCTTGTGCCGGAGGTGGCCGATGCCCGAGATGCGGGTTTCTCCGGTGGCGAACGCCGCGAGGACGGCGAGGGTGGGAACGGCATCGGGCATCGTCGCGAGGCTCGTCCGGATGCCGCGGAGGCACCCGGTTCCCGTGACCGAAACGGTATCTTCCCGGGTTTCGATCCGGGCTCCCATCGCTTCCAGCAGGTCGGGGAAGCGGCGCTCACCTTCGATCGCATCGGGGTCGAGGCCCGGAACGCGGATCGTTCCCCCGGTGATCGCCGCGGCACCGAAGACGGCCGATGCGGCGGTCCAGTCCGCCGGAACCGGGTGGACTCCGGCGTGGGGACGACCGCTCCCGACCCGGAAACCCGAGCCGGTCCGCGCGACCGGGATTCCGGAGCGCTCCATCAGGTTCGCGGTCAGCTCCAGGTAGCTCGCTGAAACCTGGTCTTCAGGCAGGACGAGTTCGAGGGGACCCTGCATCCGCGGACTCGCGAGCAGCAGCGCGCTTGCGAACTGGCTGCTCTCGCGGCCTTCCACGAGAACCCTTCCGCCTCGAAGTTCCGGAGACCAGACGGTCAGCGGGGCTTGTGCGCCGTGGCCTTCGATCCGCGCTCCGAGCGCTTCGAGAGCCCGGATCAGCCCCCCCATCGGGCGCTCGGGGATGCGGCCGCGGCCGGTCAGCCGCACCGGAAAGGGCAGGGTGGCGGCGAGGGCGGTGAGGAAGCGCAAGAGGGTTCCCGATTCCCCCACGTCCACCGGGACCGGCGCTCCCGGGTTTTCGGCGCTCTCCCAGGCTTTCGGGGTTCCCCCGACCCGGATCGTGCCCTGTTCCTCGCGAACGGATACTCCGAGCGCCCGGAGTGCGCCCCCGGCGGCCCGGATGTCCTCGCTCGCTGGCGCTCCCCGGATACGGCTCGCCTCCGGGGCCAGAGCGGCGAGCAGCAGCAGGCGGTTCGCGATGTACTTGCTGCCCGGAACCCGGATGGTCCGGTCCGGCGGGATCGGGGGAGGGGCGATCGAGATCATCAGCCAGCGACTCCGATCCGAGCCAGCCCGTATGCGATCCCTTCGTCGTCGAACGGAAAGGAACAGCGCGCGCCCTCCCTGCGGACGCGGCCGATTCCGGTGAGCACCACGAAGCGCGTCTGCCCCGCACGGGCTTTCTTGTCGGCCCGGAAAGCGGCCAGGATCCGTTCGCGGGAGAGGGGTTTTTCGAGGCGCGCCGGGAGGCTGTGCCGAACGAGAAGTCCACGAAGCCGCTCGCCGTCCGCGTTGTCGAGGAATCCGGCGCGCTCAGCCATGTGGCTTTCCGCCGCCATGCCGAGCGCGACCGCGAACCCGTGGCGCATCCGGTAGCCGGTTGCGTTTTCGATCGCGTGACCCACGGTGTGGCCGAAGTTGAGGACTTCGCGCGGCCCGGCCTCCCGTTCGTCCTCCATCACCACCTGAGCCTTGATCGCGATGCTCCGGCGGATCAGCGGCAGAAGGTGCCGGGGATCGCTCCGAAGCTCGCGAACTCCGACGCGTTCGAGGTCCTCGAATTGTGCGCCGTCGCTGGTGGCTGCCATCTTTACGGATTCGGCGAGCCCATTCCGGAACTCCGCTTCGGGAAGCGTGCCCAGAAAATCGGTGTCCACTACCACCGCCGCCGGCTGCCGGAAGACACCGATCAGGTTCTTGCCGAGCGGGGTGTTCACTCCGGTCTTGCCTCCGACCGAAGCATCCACGGCCGCGAGCAGGGTCGTCGGGAGGGCGACGAAGGGAATCCCTCTCAGGAAGGTGGCTGCCACGAAGCCGGCGAGATCGGTCGTGATGCCTCCCCCGCACCCGATCAGGACGCTGTCGCGGCCGAAGCGTCGGGCGAGCAGCTCGTCCTCGATCCGCTCTTTCCCGGCGCGGGTCTTTTCCTGCTCGCTCGCGTGCATTTCGATGAGGACCGCATCTTCCGGAAGGCTTCTTTCGATCCGGTCGCGGTGGAGGCGAAGGACTTCCGAATCCCCGACGAGCGCCACCCGGAGCCCGGCTCCGAGCCTCGAAAGGATATCGGCAAGTCCTTCGAGTGCACCCTGGCCGATCCGTATCCGGTAGTCCTCCCCCGTTCGGGTGGAGATCGAAACGGATTCGGTTTTCGGCTGGTTCGGATCAGCGGGCGGCAACGTTTTGCGGATTCGGCAGCCGCTTGCCGACCGCCTTGGCCACCGCCCGGAGGTCGTTCATGAGCTGCTCGAACTGGCCGGGGTAGAGCGACTGGTCTCCGTCGCTCAGCGCTACCGCCGGGTTCGGATGCACTTCGACGAGGATGCCGTCGGCACCTGCGGCCACCGAAGCCATGGAGAGCGCCGGAACGAGTGTCTTGTCGCCAGCGGCGTGGCTCGGGTCCGAAATCACCGGCAGGTGGGTTTCCTGTTTCAGGAACGCGATCGCGCCCACGTCGAGCGTGTTGCGGTAGGCGGTTTCGAAGGAGCGAATGCCGCGTTCGCAGAGGATGACGTTCGGATTTCCCCGGAGGATGTACTCGGCGGCCAGCAGGAACTCGCGGACCGTGTTCGCTGCGCCCCGCTTGAGGATCACCGGATTCCGGACATGGGCCATCTCGCGCAGCAGGTCGAAGTTCTGCATGTTCCGGGCCCCGATGCGGAGTACGTCCACGAGATCGGCGGCGATCTCGACATCCCGGACATCCATCACTTCGGTCTCCACCAGGATCCCGACCTCCTGGCCGATCCGGTTCAGGATGCGGAGCCCTTCGAGCCCGAGGCCCTGGAACGAATAGGGAGAGGTGCGGGGCTTGAACGCCGAGGCCCGCATGATTTCCAGTCCGAGCCGGGAGATCATGCGTGCCGCTTCGAGACCCTGCTCCTCGCTTTCGAGGGCGCACGGCCCGGCGATGACTACGAGGTCGCTGCCTCCGAGCTCCGAGCTTCCGAGAGGGATCAGCGTGCGGGATTTCCGGTGCGTCCGGTTCGCGAGCCGGTACGGCTTGTTGAGCCCGAAGACCTGGGCGACCCCCGGAAGCGTCCGCCAGTGGGCTTCGTTTTCCCGCGAGAGATCGCCCAGCACGTGCACCCGGGCACCGCCCGGACTGCGGTAGATGGCGCGGTCCAGCGATTTTTCCTCGATGACCCGTATCAAGTGTTCGAGTTCCGATTCCCCGGCCCAGGGGGTCAGGATCAGGACCATGGTTTCCAGTTCTTGGTCGTTCATTTCACTCATCTGCGCTCGTGAGGTTCAGAAAATTGGTGACGAGATCCACGCCCCTCTGGGTGAGGATGGATTCAGGATGGAACTGCACGCCCCAGATTGCAAGTTTTCGGTGCCGGATGCCCATGACTTCGCCGTCGTCGTTCGAACGGGCGGTAACCTCCAGATCGGAGGGGAGCGGTTCGTCAGCCACGAGGGAGTGATAGCGCATCGCGGGAAACGGGTCGTCGAGACCCGAAAAGAGTTCGGCCCCGGTGTGGCGAATGAGCGAGGTCTTGCCGTGGACCAGTTTGCGGGCCTTGCGGATATGGCCCCCGAAGGCTTCCACGACGCACTGGCATCCGAGACAGACCCCGAGTATCGGGATGTCTCCTCCCAGTTCCCGGATCAGTTCGAGGGAGATCCCGGCGCTTTGCGGACGGCCCGGACCCGGCGAGAGCACGATTCGTTCGGGTGCCATCCCGCGCACTTCATCGGTGTCCGTGGCGTTGTTCCGGATCACCACCGGATCCGCTCCGAGCGAACCGAGAAGCTGGACCAGATTCCAGGTGAACGAATCGAAATTGTCGAGAACGAGGGTCATCGGAACAGACCGCCGTGGGCCATTTCGAGGGCGGCGAGCACCGCTCCCGCCTTGTTGCGACTCTCGTCACGCTCGGCTTCCGGGTCGGAGTCGGCGACCACTCCACCACCGGCCTGGAAGGTGGCGACTCCGTCCTTTGCGACCAGCGTGCGAATGGCGATCGCGGTGTCGGAGTTCCCGGTGTAGGAAAAGTAACCGATCGCGCCTCCATAGACCCCGCGTCGCTCGTTCTCCAGTTCGTCGAGGATCTCCATCGCCCGGATCTTCGGCGCGCCGGTGAGGGTGCCGGCGGGGAAGGTGGCGCGGAGCGCATCGTAGGCATCGAGGCCGGGTCGCAGCCGGCCCACCACCCGCGAAACGATGTGCATGACGTGCGAATAGCGCTCGACGGTCATGAAATCCTCGACTTCGACTTCTCCGTAGCGCGCCACCCGCCCGATGTCGTTGCGGGCGAGGTCCACGAGCATGACGTGCTCCGCCCGCTCCTTTTCGTCATCGAGCAGCGCCTCGGCGAGTGCGCGGTCTTCCTCCGGAGTCGCCCCGCGGGGGCGGGTACCGGCGATGGGCCGGGTCTCCACCTGGTCGCCGGTAGTCCGGGTCATCATCTCGGGAGAGGCACCGGCGATGACCAGGTCTCCGAGGTCGAGGTAGTACATGTAGGGCGAGGGGTTCACGATCCGGAGCGCCCGGTAGAACTCGAAGGGGTGGACGGTCAGCGGAGAGCGAAACCGCTGGGAGGGGACGACCTGGATGATGTCGCCGTCTTCGATGTGGCGTTTGGCACGCTCCACCGCTTCGAGGTACTTCGTGCCGTCCATGTTGGATTCGGCACCCGGAAACGGCCTGTCCGGTTGCTCGCCGTCACCCTGGCCGCTACCGGTTTCCGGCCGTTCGAGGATCCTCGCGGTCGCGGCGATGCGGGATGCGGCTTCCTCGTAGGCTTCCTCTGCTTTCGCCGGATCGGGAACGTGGGCGTTGACGATGATCTGGATCAGGTGGCGGGCCTGGTCGAATGCCAGCACGGTGTCGGCGAGCAGGAACATCGAGTCCGGGATCGTGGTGGTTTTTCGAGACCGGTCGGGAAGTTCTTCGTACTGGCGTGCCGCGTCATACCCGAGATAGCCGACGTAGCCTCCTGAAAAAGGCGGCAGCCCCGGCAGACTGGCGGCCCGGATGCCACGGATCGCTTCCCGCATGGCGGCGAGCGGGTCCGGGTTCCGGAACTCGCGGAGGATCTCTCCCTGGGGAGAACGGTGGACGATCCGGTCGCCCCGGCTTTCGATGAGCATCCGGGGAGAAGTTCCGAGGAAGGTGTAGCGGGCCACTTGCTCTCCGCCCTCTACCGATTCCATCAAGAACGACGGCTCCTTTCCGGCGATCCGCCGGAAAGTGGAGACCGGAGTCAGGCAATCGGCAAGGATTTCCCGCCGGACCGGGATCAGGTTGAAGGAGCGAGCGAGGGAAGCGAATTCCTCGGGGCCGGGGGAGAGCACGGGAGTTCGGTCAGCCGGAAGAGGCGAGGCCCAGCAGATCCCGGAGCGCGAAGACGGCGCGCGCCGCCTCGGCACCGGAGGCGAACCGGCGGGCTTCGAAGCGCGCACCGCCTTCTTCCGCCTCCATCAGTCCGAGTCCGACCGAAATCGCGGCGGCTTCGCGTTGCGGGTGGTTCCTGGCGAGATCCTCGAAGCGTCGATCGCGGCTTTCGCGGACCGCCTCCCGGTGTCGTTCTTCTTCGTGGACGCGGAGCGCCCGCGCCAGGGATTCGGCGAGCATGGCGCGATTCACGAGTCCCTTGGGCTGGAAGGTGTGATCGGGGAAGAGATCGAGATAGCCGGCGGCCACCGCTTCGCGGATCAAGCCAGCGGCCCAGCTTCGTTCGATATCGATGGCGATCACCGGGGCGGGCTCGCTGCCCGCTCCCAGTTCTCCCACGAGCAGAGCCGCGAGCTCCTCCCGGCTGATCCGCTCCGATTCCCGGATCCGTCGGTAGGCATCCGGAAGCATGGCGCGCTCGACGCGGTGCCGGAGCGCCGCCGCCCGGCGCGCGATATCCGGGAGCCCACCGATCCGGGGGTCGAATTCCACGGCCTGCAGGCGGGCTGCCGCTGCGTCCGGACCTTTGGCGGCGAGCGCGGCCTCGGCGGCCCGGATCCGGATGTCGAGCTCCCGCGGCGTGCCCTCCGCGAAACGCGCGGCTTCGTCGTACCAGTCGCGGGCGGCGGCCGGTTCGGACGCGGCGAGCGAGGCATCGGCGGCTTCGAGAATCAGATCCTCGGCCTCCGGAAGCAGCTCCATCGCTTTCCTGAAAGCATCGGTGACCGGATCGCCGGAAACCCCTTCGCGCGCGAGGCGGCGGGCTTGAGTCAGGCGGGATTCCGCCACGTCGAGGGTCAGCGTGGGGAGGAGATCGGTGACGAGCGGTGCCTCGGGTGCCACCGCCTCGAGATTCTGAAGCCGTTTCAGGGTCTCTTCGGGGTCGCCCCGATCGAGCGCGAGGAGCGCATGGCCGAGGAGGAGGAACGGGTCACGCCCACTGTCGCCTCCACGATCGCTTCTACTCAGGGCAAGCGCGTTCTCGAACCGGGCTTCCGCCTCGGCCAGGTGTCCTCGCCGAATGTCGAGGTATCCGGCGAGGCCGAGAACCGGAGCGGTGGTCGGGGTTCGGGCTTCGAGCTTCCGGAGCCGTTCCATGGCGGCCCCGAGTCTTCCAGCGCGGATTTCCTCCCACAGCATGGCGGCGGTCTCGCGCTCGGCTTCGGGGAGCGTCGGAAAGGTGACCGGCCCGAACTCTTCGACATGATCCCAATGCGGGAAGGGGGTGACCGGGATGTCCGGAATCGCCCGCGCGCACCCCGAAAGGAGGGCGAACGCCAGGAGAACAGCCTTCGTCGGCGCGGTCGGAGAGGGGAGCGGTTCGGACACCGGCGCGAGTCTAGCCGCCGACCCTACAATGACCGGATGATGCGTCGAATTCCTTCCCTTCTCCTTTTTCTCGCCGCCGCTTCGCTGCTCGGAGCAGCGCCGCAATCGCCAGCCGATGCCGAGCGCCGCATTCTCGAGCACGTCCGGGACACCCTGGTTCCCGGAGAGCGTCTGCTTCTCTCTTCGCTCGTGGAACGCTTCGGAGCGCCGGATGAGCAGCGGGCACTCGATCGTCTGAACGACGTGTTTTTCCGGGTGCCACTCTTCATCGCCGAGTTCGAGGGTCGGGAGGACCGGCTGCCCACGCTCGCCGACATCGCGGGCCAGTTCTCGCTGTACGGCAAGGAGGCGGCCGACATCGTCCTGCGGATCATGGAATCCGATCCACGGGTGCCGAAGTTCCTGACTCGCGACGCGGACGGGGAAATCGTGGGGATCGACGAGGAGATGATCCGTGCCGATCAGCGGTTCGCCCAGGCGGTGAGTCGCAGCCTCACCGGCTGGGAGGGCCGGTCGCTCCCGGGGATCAACGGGGAGCGCTTCGCCGGAGGAGAAGCCACGGTCGCCGACATGATGAGCGCGGCCACCCTGATCTACGTCTGGTTCACCGATTGTCCGCCCTGCGTCCAGATTTCTCCGGTACTCCAGTCGCTCCACGAGGATCTCGGGGATGACGGACTCACGATCGTCGGGCTCAACGCCGACCGGGTTCTGAAGCTGCCCTACGAAGATGCCGACCGGACGAACCACCTCGAGCGGGGAGGGGTCACCTTCGAGAACCTCCACCTCACCGAGGAGGATCGGGCGGCGCTCGGCAACGTGAACATCTTTCCCACGTTGTTCCTGTCGGGGTCGGACGGAACGATCACGAGCCATTTCGTCAACTTCCAGCCCCGCGAGACCCTCGAGCCTGCGATTCGCGAACTCCTGTCGGAGAATCCGTAAATATTTGATAACATTCTGCTCATATGATATAGTATTCTTCTACTAAGACACCTGTCGGGTTCGTTCGCACCCGGGGTGGAATCACTGGATCGCGGCCCCTCGGTCGCGCTTCGTTCCCTGTGGGAGATCAAGAAACGGATATGAGCAAGATCATCGGAATCGACCTCGGCACCACCAACTCCGCGGTGGCCGTGATGGAGGGCGGACAGTCCACCATCATTCCGAATACCGAAGGGGGACGGACCACGGCTTCGGTGGTCGGGATCGCCCGCTCCGGAGAGCGCCTGGTGGGGGAAGTGGCCAAGCGCCAGGCGATCACGAACCCGACCAACACCGTCTTTTCGGTCAAGCGCTTCATGGGCCGCCGTTTCGAGGAGGTGGCCGACGAGCGCGACGGCGCTCCCTACACGGTGGCCTCCCGGAGCGACGGTGGCATCGAGGTGGAGCTGAGCGGCAAGAAATACACCCCGCCGGAGATTTCGGCGATGGTGCTTCAGAAGATGAAGAGCGCCGCCGAGCAGTACCTCGGCGAAGACGTGGGCCGGGCGGTCATCACCGTCCCCGCCTATTTCAATGACTCCCAGCGCCAGGCCACCAAGGATGCCGGCGAGATCGCCGGGCTCGAAGTGGTGCGGATCGTCAACGAACCCACCGCCGCCGCGCTCGCCTACGGGCTCGACAAGAAGAAGTCCGAAAAGATCGCCGTGTACGATTTCGGTGGCGGCACCTTTGACATCTCGATCCTCGAAGTGGGTGAGGGAGTCGTGGAAGTTCGCTCGACGAACGGCGACACCCACCTCGGGGGCGATGACCTCGACCAGCGGATCATCAACTGGATCGTGGACTCCTTCCTCAAGTCGGATGGGGTCAATCTGAGCGAGGACCGGATGGCGTTGCAGCGTCTGAAGGATGCCGCGGAAAAGGCCAAGATCGAGCTCTCGACGACCCAGCAGACCGACATCAGCCTGCCTTTCATCACCGCCGACAGTTCCGGGCCGAAGCACCTGTCACTCAGCCTTTCCCGCGCGAAGCTCGAGGAGTTGGTCGGGGAGCTGATCGACCGGACCCGCAAGCCGTGCCTCCAGGCGCTCGAGGACGCCGAGCTCGAGGCCTCCTCCATCGACGAAGTGGTGCTGGTCGGAGGGACCACCCGCATCCCGGCGGTCCAGAAGGTAGTCAAGGAAATCTTCGGCTGCGACCCCCATCAGGGCGTCAACCCCGACGAAGTGGTCGCTCTTGGTGCCGCGGTACAGGCGGGGGTTCTCGGCGGCGATGTCAAGGATCTGCTGCTCCTCGATGTCACGCCGCTTTCGCTTGGAATCGAGACGCTCGGCGGAGTCTTCACCGGCCTCATCGAGCGGAACCAGACGATTCCTTTCCGGAAGACCGAGACCTTTTCCACCGCCGCCGATAACCAGACGCAGGTCGAAATCCACGTGCTGCAGGGGGAGCGGGCGATGGCCGCCGACAACCGGACGCTCGGCAAGTTCAACCTGGTCGGACTTCCCCCGGCACCGCGTGGCGTGCCACAGATCGAAGTCACCTTCGACATCGACGCGAACGGCATCGTGAACGTGTCGGCGAAGGATCAGGGCACGGGACGCGAGCAGGCCATCACCATCACCGCTTCGAGTGGCCTCGGCAAGGACGAGATCGAAAAGATGAAGACGGAGGCCGCTGCCAACGAGGAGGCGGACCGCAAGCAAAAAGAAGATGTCGAAGTCCGCAATGAAACGGACTCGATGGCCCACCAACTGGAAAAAACGCTCCAGGAAAACCGGGAGAAGCTGGAAGCGGGTGATGCGGAGGCGCTCGAAAAAGCGGTTTCGGATGCCCGGGAAGCGCTCGGTGGTGAAGACATGGAGCGCATCCGCTCGGCGCGCGCCGACCTCGAGAAGGCGACCCACCGGTTGGCCGAAGTCATGTACAAGAAGACTTCGGACCCGAAGCCCGACGGGCCGCCCCCGCCGCCGCACGGCAAGGCAGGAGGCGGAAACGGGGCCGCCGACGACGACATCATCGACGCGGAGGTCGTGCGCGACTGACCGCGCGGGGGCCCGGCGGGCATGGCGGACGGATCCGATCTCTACCAGGCGCTCGGGGTGGATCGGGCTGCCGGAGCTCCCCGAATCCGCCAGGCCTATCGCCGTCTGGTCCGTCGGTTCCACCCGGATCTGAATCCCGGCGATCCGGTTGCCGCCGCCCGCTATTCCGAGATCCGTCGCGCCTGGCTGATCCTGAAGGATCCGGTCAAGCGGTCCGAATATGACGAAGCGGGGGATCGCGAGGCGGGTTTCGAATCCCGCGTCGCCGCGCCCTCGGGCTATGGCTTCGCCGGCTTCGATTTCACGGCCGAGCCGTCCAGCCGGGAGGCGGATCTCAAGGAGATCCTGGGAACCCGGCAGGAAGCGCAGCCGGGAGAGGATCAGCCGGATCTCCACAGCCGGGTCCGCCTTTCGTTCCGGGAGGCCCTCGAAGGCCGCTCGGTGCGATTCCGGGTTGCCCGGCGCGAGGCCTGTTCCGACTGCTCGGGCCACGGTGTCCTGCCCCTCGAGGTACCGGCTCCCTGTCCGACCTGCCGCGGCGGAGGACAGCGTCTTCGGCGGGTGGGACACATGGTGTTCTCGCGATCCTGCGGACGATGCGAGGGAAAGGGAACCCTGGGATACGCTCCCTGCGATCCCTGTCAGGGCCGGGGCAGTCGGGTCCGGGTCAGTCGGGAACTGGTTCGGGTTCCTGCCGGGGTCGCTGACGGGGCGACCGTCGTGGTCTCCGGCAAGGGGCATGAACGACCGGGGGAAGCTCCTCCCGGCAACCTGCATCTGCACATCGAAGTCGAGGCGCATCCGCTGCTCGAGCGGCGTGGCGACAACCTGGTCTGTCCCTTGCCGCTCACCCTCGCCGAAGCGGCGCTTGGCGGGAAGATCGAAGCACCTACCCCCCAGGGGACAGTGACCCTGCGGTTGCCTCCCGGGGTGCAGCCGGGCGACCGGCTCCGGGTTTCGGGAAGGGGGGTACGCTCGGCGCGGGGTGACGGTCGCGGGGATTTGTTCTTCGAGGTCCAGGTGCGCATCCCGATCGTCCGGGACGATCGCTCCCGCAATCTCGTGGAAGAGCTGGACCGGCGGAACCCTTCCTCACCCCGCGAAGGATTGGCCGAAAAACTCGGCGGGGACGCGGCATGAGCGCGGACCGTCGGGGGAGCTACATGATCAGCGCCGTGGCCGAGATGTTCGAGATCCATCCGCAAACGCTCCGGCTCTATGAGCGCGAGGGATTGCTCCGGCCGTCACGGACCGAAGGGAACACCCGTCTCTACGGAGAAGAAGATCTGGATCGACTGCGAGCGATCCTGAACCTCCGGGAGATGGGTGTGAACCTCGCCGGCGTGGACATCATCCTCGAGATGCGGAGCCGGATGGAGCGCATGCAGAAGGAGATCGTCGCGTTCACCGAGTTCGTCCACCGCGAACTTGCGCGCGAGGACAATCGCCTGAGCGAGCGCGCCCGGATGGCGCTGGTCCGCCTGCCGAAGCGGGATCTGGTTCCGGCCCCGGGGAAGCCCGCCGCGGAAACGGAAAGAACTGTTTCCGACGATGGAGCGCGGGATTGACCCGTCGCCCCCGGCTTCCCTGTTCCCGGTGTGGCGGCACCCGCTGGCGCCCCCGCGACCCCGAAGTGCTCGACTCCCCGGTGGTTCCCTGCGCCTGCGAGGAGCTCGCGATGTCGGATCCCGCCCGACTCACGAGCTTCGGAATCCCGAAGCGGTTTCGCTCGGTTTCGTTCGATTCCTATGAGGAGCTTTCTCCCGCACTGAGTCGGGCGCGGCTCGCGGTCGAGCGCTGGGCCGAGTCGTATCCGGACGTGAAGAAGGGTCTCTTCCTGACGGGCCAGACAGGCGTGGGCAAGACGCATCTGGCGGTGGCGGCGGTTCGCCGGGTGGCGCTGGAGCGGAATCTGGAAACCGCTGTGCGTTTCGTCTGTGTGCCGGCGCTCATCGAGCGGCTTCGCTTCGTTCTGCGGGACGGGAGCGCGACCGAGGATGCGATCCTCGCTCCGCTGTTCCGGGCCGAAATTCTGGTGCTCGACGGCCTCGGAGAGGACATGGTTCAGGAATGGGTGGTCGAGAAGATGCTCTACCTGCTGACTCGCTGTTACAACGATTGTCAGACCCTGATCTGCACCAGTGTCTATCGGGAAGACCCCGCCGCCTCGCCTGCTCTCGCCGACCGGATCAGCCCGCGCGGGGTCTCCATGCTCCTCGAGGCGTGTCAATTCGTCGAGGTGCAGGGCGAGGATTTCCGCCATACTGTCATTCGCCACGGCGAATAGCCCGCCAATTTCCGAAGGAGTTCGAACCATGCACCGATGCGCCCCGGCCTTTCTCTTCGCCGCGATGCTCGGGTCCTACGCCCTGGCCCAGTCTCCGCCGCCCGACAAGCCGCGCCCCATCCCCATCCGGGATTCGGTGTTCATCGAGGATCTCACCTGGATGGAGGTGCGCGACCTGATCGCCGCCGGCAAGACCACCGCCATCGTGGCGAGCGGCGGTGTCGAGCAGAACGGTCCTTATCTGGTCACCGGCAAGCACAACGTACTGCTCCGGGGAACGACCGAAGCGATCGCCCGGGATCTGGGGAACGCGCTGGTCGCGCCCATCCTGAAGCTGGTGCCCGAGGGAGATTTCGACCCTCCGACCGGCCACATGCGTTACCCGGGAACCGTCGGCCTGAGCGAGGAAACTTTCCGCGCCGTGCTTCGCGATGTCGCCCGCAGCCTGCGGGCGAGCGGCTTCTCGCACATCGTCTTCCTCGGAGACAGCGGCGGGAACCAGGCCGGCATGGAAGCGGTCGCTTCCGAGATGAACACGGCGTTCGGTGGTTCGCCTGGCGTGCACTACATCCCCCAGTTCTACGATGTCACAGGGCTCAGGACCTGGCTCGCGGAGAACGGGATCGAGGAAGAACCGGAAGGCATCCACGACGAGTTCGCGATGTCCTCGATGATGGCGGCCGTGGATCCGGACTCGATCCGGACCGCGGAGCGCCGGAAAGCGGGGCTCTTCCGGATCAACGGCGTGGATCTCGATCCGCTGGATCAGACCATTGCGTGGGGGCTTCGCCTCTTCCGGTATCGCAGTTCGGTGACCGTTCCGGCGATCCGGGCCGCGATCGGGGAGGCATCCGAAAGCGAGGAGTGATCGCGATGCGAATATGATTCGCATAATGCCTACGACGATTCACCTCACTCCCGACCTGCTGGCCGCCGTGGATCAGCGGGCCCGGGATCTCGAACTCACCCGGAACCGCTTTATCTCGGAGTCCCTCCGGCGAACGCTCGAAAACGACGAGCGGTGGAGCCCGGCTCTCGTTTCGGAGCTCCGTCGCGCCGGCTCGAGCCCCAAAGAGCGGCGCGCACTCACCGAGCTTCGCCGGAGCCTCCTGGCCGGGACGCACGAGCGATGAAGCATCTGCTCGACACCGGGACGACCCTAAGCGCCATGGCCGGCGACCCGGAAACGCTGGAACAGCTCTTCGCGCTTCGTCGCGCCGACGCGCAGATCCCCCAGCCGGTGGTGGCGGAGATCCTCGAGGCGGTCGCCCGGCTTTCCGATCCCCGGATGCGCGAGCTTTTCTCGACCCGCCTCGATCGTCTTCTCGAAGAAGCTGCCGTCGCACCGTGGACGACGGAAGTGAGCCGGGCCTATGCCGCGATCAAGAAGGACCTGAGCGACCGGGGACGAGAGATGCGGGATCTCGAGATCGCGACGGCCGCCCACGCGCTTGCGACCGAAGGGGTGCTGGTGACGACCCGGACGGCCCGGATGGCCTGGATTCGGGGGCTTTCGCTCGACAACTGGAGCGGTCCTTCCGGACGTTGATGGCTTACTTCCCCAGCATGTCGGCGCGCCGGCGGACGGAATCCTCCGAAAACCAGGTGTCGAGAAACGCTTCCCGGCAGCGGGGGCGACGCGCCTCGGCCCGCTCGATGTAGCCCTCGCGCAGCGCCCGCTTGCTGTGGGTATAGGCGGTTCGCGGCTGTCCGCCGAGCATCTCGGCGTGCTCCACCGCGCGGTCGAGCAGCTCGGCAGGCGGAGAGAGCTGGTGGAGGAAGCCGGCACCGACCGCGCCCACCGGCTTGTTCAGTTGGCCGGCGAGCAGGACTTCGGGCATCCGCGACCGCGGCACGGCGGCCCGGATGATCTGGAAGGCAGTCGCCGGAAACACGACACCGAGGCTCACTTCCGAGACCCCCACCCGGTAGCTCCCTTCGGCACCGAAGCGCACGTCGCAGGCGGCGGCGAGAACGGCACCCCCGGCGACCGCGTGCCCGTTCACCGCGGCGACCGTGGGACAGGGCAGGAGAAACAGCCGCAGGAGCAGATCCTCGAACGCATCGAGGAATTCCCCCATCTCTTCCCGGCTCTCGGGAAGGCTTTGGAGGTTCAAACCGGCCGAAAAGAACCGGCCGAAGCCGGTCAGGACCAGCGGTCGGCCACTCGTCTGAACCTCGTCGAGGCGCTGGTCCAGCATCGAGACCAGCTCCATGTCCACGGCGTTGGCAGTCCCGTGGCGCATCGAGACCACGAGGGCCTCATGGGTGCCGGACACGAACGGTTATTCGAGTCCGGCCAGGACTTCGAGCAGGGGTTCGTAGTCTTCCCGGACCCGGTAGTCGTAGTTCACGTAGCGGAGGATTCCCTCCCGGTCGATCACGAAGGTTGCCCGCGATGCGTAGCTTGCTCCGCCGATTTCGATCGGCTCCACTCCGTAGGCATCCACCACCTCGGACTTGCGGTCGGAGAGCAGAACGAGGCCGGGAAGTTCCGAAGGCGACCCCGGTGCGGCCATCATGCCGGATTCCTTGCCGACGCTTTCGAGCCAGTTCCACTGGGAGTACGGGGTGTCCACGCTGATCCCGAATACCTGGGTGTCCTCATCCAGAAACTTCTGGATGTCGTCCTTGTAGGACGAAAACTGGAGCGTTCAAGTGCCGGTCCAGTCCGCCACGTAGAACGCCAGCACGATGTTCTTTTCTCCAAGAACACGGCTCAGGTCGAGCGCGAGAGCGCCCGCCGACTCTCCGGCCGTCGAGGGCAGGGGGTTCGGGAAAGCCGGGGCTTCGTCGCCCACCTTCAGTTTCTTCATCTGGTTCATCGTCTGGGCGCTTGCCGCCGGCACTACGCCGAGCGCGAGGCCGAGAGCGAGCGCGGTGGCCCGTCGCCGGGAAAATCGGAATTGCATCGGGTACTCCTTCTCTCCTTGGATTTACCTATCCGGGAGGCGGGATTATGCCGTGCGGGGTATCCCTCCGCCCGAACCCGGCGAAGTAGAATGGCGGGGCCGTTGGCGCGTGCCGGCCGCTTCACGGGAACTACGGGGATTCACACACTACAGGGGATTCACAACAGTGGCGCTCTCGTTTCGTGCAAAACTGGAGGGCGAGGTCCGCGCTCTCGAAGAAGAACTTCACCTCCATCTGCCAAAGCAGATCAAGGAAGCGCGCGAGCATGGTGATCTCTCCGAGAACGCCGAGTACGATGCCGCGAAGGAGCGCCAGGCCTTCGTCGCCGCCCGCCTCGCCCAGCTCAAGAAGCGGCTCGCCGATCTTTCGATGCTCCATCTCGATGGCATCCCGAACGACCGGATTTCCCTCGGCAGCGAAGTCCGGGTGATGGATCACACGAACGGCAAGGAGTTCCGGTACGAGCTCGTGGTCAGCGAAGAGGCGGACGCGAGTCTCGGTCGCATCTCCACGGCATCTCCCATCGGCCGGGCGCTGATGGGTGCGGCGGTCTCGGATTTCGTGGTTCTCTCCGCTCCTTCCGGGGAGCGCGAACTCGAAGTCCTCGAACTCAAGACGATCCACGAGCGGGGAATCCTTTGAGGAGCGGCCTGTTGAGGACTGGCCTGTTGGGCCGCCTCGCCGCCCCGCTCGTGGCGCTCGGCGTGCTTTTCTCCGCCCGGGGGGCGGCTGCGAACGAGATCCGCCAGGTGGACGTGGTGGACATCATCCACGCGGTCTCGGCGGCGCGGGTAGTGGAGACCATCGAGACCGCCGCCGAGCAGGATGCCGGCCTCGTCCTGTTGCGCCTCGATACTCCGGGCGGGCTCGACACTTCGATGCGGGAGATCATCGAAGCCATCCTGAACAGCCCCACGCCGGTCGCGGTTTTCGTCGGCCCTTCGGGTGCACGCGCCGCTTCCGCCGGGTTCCTCATCACTCTCGCCGCCGATATCTCCGGGATGGCGCCCGGAACCAACATGGGCGCGGCCACTCCGGTTGCCGGGACCGGCGGAGAAATGCCGGAAACGCTCAGCCGGAAAGTGGAGTCGGATGCCGCCGCCTACCTCCGCTCGATCGCCGAGCGGCGCGGCCGCGATGTGGAGCTCGCCGAGCTCGGGGTTACCGAAGCGCGGAGCTGGACGGCCTCGGAAGCGCTCGAAGCCGGCCTGATCGATGTGGTGGCGGCCGACGTGAGTGAGTTTCTCGCGACCCTCGACGGGCAGACGGTGCAGCGCATCGACGGAGAAGAGCAGGTTCTCGACATCGGCGGACTCCCGGTGGTGACGACCGAACTGAGTTTCCGTGATCGCGCGCTTTCCTTCATCGCCAACCCGAGCCTCGCGGTGATTCTCGGCATGATCGGCCTGCTGGGCCTCTATCTCGAGTTCTCGAACCCCGGAATGCTGTTCCCCGGCATCCTGGGCCTCGTGGCCTTGGTTCTCGCCGGTTTCGGCCTGAACCTGTTGCCGATCAACGCGCTCGGGGTGCTGCTGCTGCTCGCCGGTCTCGGCCTGCTGATCGCCGAAACCATGACCCCCTCTTTCGGCCTCCTGGGACTGGGCGGCGCCCTCTCGCTCGCCGCCGGCCTGCTCTTCTTCTTCGAGGAACAGTCCCTTCCCACTCCGGAGCTCAGCGTGTCCTACGGTCTCGTGCTTCCCACCGTCATCGTATTCGTCGCTCTCGTCTTCTTTCTCGGCCAGATGGTCCTGCGCGCCCAACGGCTGCCGGCGGTCACCGGGCAGGAGGGGATGGTCGGGCTGGTAGCCACCGCCCGCACCGCGATCCCGGCGGATGGCGCGGGAACCGTGTTCGTCCACGGCGAGTACTGGCAGGCCACTGCGCCTTCCCCGGTCGAAGCCGGTCAACGGGTCCGCATCGAGTCGGTGGACGGACTCACCCTTCGCGTCGGGCCAGCCGGAGATCCTCGCGACACTTGATCCTCCGCCCCCGATTCCAACCCTGACTCCCAAAGGAGCTTCCCATGTTTGGCCTTCCTCTCGGAACCCTGGTCGCGATCGCTTTGGTCGCGGTGTTCGTGCTCAACTGGGTCAAGGTGTTGAACGAATACGAGCGCGGGGTCGTCTTCCGCTTCGGAAAGCTCATCCCCGGCACCAAGGGGCCGGGCCTCGTCCTGGTGCTGTCCCCGATCGACCGGATGGTCCGGGTCAGCCTGCGGCTCGTGGCTTTCGATGTCCCGCCCCAGGACATCATCACTCGCGACAACGTCTCGGTGAAGGTGAACGCGGTGGTGTTTTTCCGGGTGATCGATCCCGTCAAGGCGGTCATCGAGGTCGAGGATTACCTGTACACCACATCCCAGCTCGCCCAGACGACGCTCCGCAGCGTTCTCGGGCAGGTGGAGCTCGACGACCTGCTCTCGCAGCGTGAAGAGCTGAACACCCAGTTGCAGCGGATCCTCGACGACCAGACCGACCCGTGGGGAATCAAGGTCGCTTCGGTGGAAGTCAAGCACGTGGACCTTCCCGCGGACATGACCCGGGCGCTGGCGCGCCAGGCCGAGGCCGAGCGCGAGAAGCGCGCCAAGGTCATCCACGCCGAAGGCGAGCTTCAGGCTTCGGAACAACTGGCCCAGGCCGCGAAGGTGGTCGGCAGCCATCCGCTCGGTGCCCAGTTGCGCTACCTCCAGACGCTCACCGAGATCGCCTCCGAGAAGAACTCCACGGTGGTCTTCCCGTTGCCGCTGGATCTGGTCCGGCCGTTTCTCGAGTCGCCCCGGTCCGATTCCCCCAAGTCGGATTCTCAATGAGACTGAGGGCGCACCATGAATAACTCGTCGGACGACTACTACGACGTTCAATTCACCACCCGGCAACTGGCGGTTCTGCTGGGGCTGCTGATCATCATCGTGGGGGGCGTTTTCGTTGGCGGCATCCTGGTCGGGCGCAATCTGGCTCCTCCCGGCCTCGTGGCGGGAGCGCCCGCTCCGCTGCCCGAGGAGCCGCCGTCCGAATCGACACCCACTCAATCACCTACTCAATCAAACGACGAGCCGATCATCGGAGCCGGAACGCCCCCGCCCGCACCGGTGGCTTCTCCGGTGATCGCGAACCCGGAAAGCGTCACCCCGTCTCCTCCGCCCGCCTCGCCCGGAGTGGGCGATTTCACGATCCAGGTCGCTGCGGTGCGCGACCAGCAAAGCGCCGAGAATCTCCAGCAGGCGCTCACCGCCATCGGTCTCGAAGCCTATCTGGAAGCGGCCCCCCGCGGACTGATCCGGGTGCGGGTTGGCCGTTTTCCGAGCCGGGAAGCCGCCCGCGAGACGGTGGAGCTCCTTCAGGCGAACGGGCGGCAGGCGATCATCGTTCCCCGGTAGGAACTTCTCCGTTAGCCACCATGTCGCAGGAACTCATCGAAAGCTGGACGGCGCTTCAGCACCGGGTCGGCATCATCCGGGGGTTTCTTTGACGAAGACGCCGCCGCCGGGGAAATCCGCGAACTCGACCGCAAGCTGAGCGACCCGGACATCTGGGTGAAGCCGGAGGGCGGCCAGCAGCTTTCGCGTCGTCGTGCCTCGCTCCAGGCCGAGCTGGATGGCCTCCGCGAACTCGACGGGCTCGAGGAAGAGATCGCGACGCTCGTCGAGTGGGCGGGAGAAGGCGAGGACGTGGAGGCCGATCTCCGGGAGCACCTTTCGCGGCTGGAGTCGCGGGTATCCGACCTCGAACTCGGCCAGTTGTTCGCCGGCGAGCACGACGCGGAAGATGCCATCGTCTCGATCAATCCGGGGGCCGGGGGCACCGATGCCCAGGACTGGGCCGGGATGCTGCTCGAGATGTACCTGCGCTGGGCTGAAGCTCGCGGGCTGACGGTCGAGATTCTCGATCGCCAGCCCGGTGACGAGGCCGGGATCAAGAGCGCGACCTTCGAGGTCCGGGGGGATCATGCCTACGGCCGGCTCCGGGTCGAATCCGGTGTCCATCGACTGGTCCGCATGTCTCCTTTCGACACCCAGCACCGGCGCCACACCAGCTTCGCATCGGTGGCGGCGTTCCCGGATCTCGACGACCGGATCGAGATCGAAATCGAGGAAGGCGACCTGCGCATCGACACTTTCCGGGCCAGCGGCAAGGGCGGCCAGCACGTGAACGTGACCGATTCGGCGGTGCGGATCACCCACATCCCCTCCGGAATCGTGGTCTCCTGTCAGAACGAGCGCTCCCAGCACCGCAATCGGGACAGCGCCATGAAGGTATTGCGCGCCCGGCTCCACGACAAGGCGGTCCGCGAACGGAAGGAGGCGGAGGCGGCCCAGAAGGAGAGCCTCGGAGAGAACACCTGGGGCAACCAGATCCGTTCCTATGTTTTTCAGCCCTACCGTCTGGTCAAGGACCACCGCACCGGACACCAGGCGGGTGACGTGGACCGCGTGATGCACGGCGATCTCGATCCGTTCATCAAGGCGGGGCTCACCTTCTTCTCGCAGCGCGAGCGCGCCCGAACCCAGAACCCGAATCTACAATGAGAACCATGCGAAGAACCCTGCTCCCCGTCTCCCTTCTCCTCGTGGTCGCCGCCTGTGCCGGGCCGGAAAGCGAGCCCTTCGATCCCGTCGCATGGGAAGTGGGGGAAACCGCCTGGCGCGCCGAGGAAGAAGCGATCCTCACCTCCGACCGGAGCTGGCTCACGGTGGCCGATCTCCACTTTCTCACCGTGGGTGAACACACCGTCGGCAGCGGCGAATCCGACGACCTGCGTCTGCCCGAACGGTTTCCGGAAGCGGCGGTGCGGGTCACCTACGACGCGGAAGGCCGCGCGTTCGCCGAAGTGCGCGACGGATTGGGGGCAACCCGCCACGGCGAGGCGTTCACCTCCGGCGAGATCGAGGTCGGAGAAGCGAACGCGATCGTCCTCGACGAGCGCATCAGCTTCTGGTTCCACACGTCCGGCGAGCGGCGGGCGCTCCGTCTCCGGAACCTGGATCACTGGCTGCGGACCACCTTCACCGGCCGCGTCTGGTACCCGCTCGACGAGAGATATCGCATCGAAGGCCGCTTCGAGCCGTACCCCGAGGAGCGGGCGATCAAGGCGGTGAACATCCGTGGGGATCTCGAGGATTACGTTTCGCACGGCGACGTGGTTTTCGAGCTCGACGGCGAGAGTCACCGGATGCAGGCCTTCACCCGGGCGAACGGAGATCTGTTTTTCGTGATGACCGATGGCACGAGCGGGACCGAGACCTATCCCTCGGCGCGTTTCCTCGAGATGCCTCCACCCGAAGCCGGCCGGGTGGTCATGGACTTCAACCGGGCGGTGAATCCCCCCTGCGGGTTCAGCGAGTTCACCACCTGCCCGACACCCCCCGCGGAAAACCGGCTCCCGGTGCGGATCGAGGCCGGTGAGAAGCGCTACCCGCGTCCTCCGGTTCCGACGGACTGATGGGACGGGTCGGAGTCGGATTATCGGTCGCGCTGGACCGCGAAGTGGAAGGGGCGGACCCCGATCGTTTCGCCGGCCACGCGCTGAACCAGGCGCGCTGGGAGCTCTCGGAAGCGGCGGAAGCGGCGGGGCTCCCACCGCTCGATGAGTACGTGAGCCTGAGTCCCGAGGAGTCGGAGATCCTGGCCGCCGACCTCAACTTCGACTCGGACGTGGATGCGGTGACCCCGGCCGGCTGGTTCCGGGCGGAGGAGGGCCTGGCGCTGGTTCGGGCGCTCCTCGGCCGGGTCGTGGGCGATCCGGAGGCGTTTCCCGAGTCGGAAGCGGTTCAAGCGGAACTCACCCAACTGGAAGCGCTGCTCGCCGCCGCGGCCGGAGCCGGGGTGAACTTCCGTCTCTCGGTCGCCTATTGAGTCGAAAGGCGGCTCGTCACCCAGCTCACGAGCCCGCCTCCGAGCGTCGTGACGGCGAGCATCCAGAAGACCACCTGCGCGATCACTCCGCCGAGGAACCACTGGGCGAGCGGGGCCATGTGGTCCATGTCCGGATAGGCATCGTAGTGGGTGCCCCAGTCCCCGAGAGTCGCGAACAGCATCACCACCATCACCGGAACCCGGGCACCGACCGAGTAGGAGAAGTTGGCCTTGAGCGCGCCCCGGAAATCGCTCGCGCCGGAACGTCCCCGCAGCGCGCCGAACCAGATCGCGAACACCGGGATCAGCCAGGTGATGCCGATGATCGCACCCATGCCCCCGGCTTCCCGGTTGACGAGCCAGTCGGGCAGGCCGCCGAGCGCCCCGACGAGGCGCAGCAGGGTGACCCCGAGCGAGATCAGGATGGCGATGCGGACGGCCCCGGCGAGTCCTTCCTCGTCGAGCGTCCGGGAGAAGGGAATCCAGAAACGCATCGGCATACCTCCGATGCGCGGGAGTTTGTCAGAATGGCCGGATGAACCGTATCCCGTCTTTTTTCCTGTTCCTCTTCGCGGCGTGTGGCGGGGATACTCCCCGGTTCGACGAAGCGCGGATCCTCGACCAGATCGTGACCCTCTCGTCCGACGAATTCGGCGGCCGGGCACCGGGTTCGCCGGGCGAAGATCTCACCGTGGACTTTCTGACCCGCGAGTTCCGCGAGGCGGGAGCCGAGCCGGGCCATCCCGACGGAACCTGGGTCCAGGAGGTGCCGCTCGTCGGCTACACGGTGACGAGCATGGCCGGCGAGGCCGATCCGGGCGGCGCCTTCGTGCCGGGGACCGACTTCGTCGCCTGGACCCGCCAGGCAGCCGAATCCGCCGAGCCTGCCGGAGACCTCCTCTTCGTGGGGTACGGGGTTGAGGCTCCCGAGTACGACTGGGATGATTTCGGCGACACCGATCTCACCGGGAAGATCCTCGTGATCCTCGTGAACGATCCGCCGGGCGACCATCACTTCGGCGGGGTGGCGATGACCTACTACGGGCGCTGGACCTACAAGTTCGAGAAGGCGGCCGAAATGGGCGCGCTCGGGGCGCTCATCGTCCACGAGACCGGCCCCGCCGGCTATCCGTGGGAGGTAGTCCGTGGCTCCTGGACCGGGGAGCAGTTCGGCCTCGATGTCCCCGAAGCGGCCGATCTGCTGGAACTGGAAGGGTGGATTTCCCGGGAAAATGCGGTGCGGCTCTTCGAAGCGGCCGGCCACGACTTCGAGGCAGCTCGCGCCGCTGCTGCCGAGTCCGGCTTCTCCCCGATGGATCTCGGCATCCGGGCCTCCTTCGACCTCGCGCTGACCCGTCGCCGGCTCGATTCCCGGAACGTGGTGGCGCGCATTCCCGGCGCGGTCGCGCCCGAAGAGACGGTGATCTATTCGGCCCACTGGGATCACCTCGGAACCGCGCCCGACGGGGAAGGGGACCGCATCTACAACGGCGCGATCGATAACGCCACCGGGACCACCGGCCTGCTCGCGCTCGCGAGAGCGTTTGCTGCGGGGCCCGCACCGCGTCGCAGCATCCTTTTCCTGGCAGTGACCGCCGAAGAACAGGGGCTCCTCGGGTCGCTCTTTTACGCCGCGAACCCGCTCTACCCGACGCGAAACACGGTGGCGGCCCTCAATCTCGACGGGATGAACGTCTGGGGGCCGACCCGCGACATCACGGTGATCGGCCTCGGCCAGTCGGAGCTGGACGCGGTGGCGGAAGAAGTGGCGGCGGCCCAGGGGCGGAGGATCGAGCCCGACCCCGAGCCCCAGAACGGGTACTACTACCGCTCCGACCACTTCGCCTTCGCGCAGGTCGGGGTCCCGGCTTTCTACGGGGATGGAGGCACGAACTACATCGGTCAGCCGGAAGGCTACGGCCGCGAAATCCGCGAGCGGTGGCTCGCCGAGCTCTACCACAAGCCCGCCGACGAGGTGGAGCCGGGCTGGACTCTCTCCGGGATGGTCGAGGATCTGGAGTTCCTCTACCAGATGGGCCGCCGCCTTGCGGATTCCGAAGATTGGCCGGAGTGGAGCGCGACGAGTGAGTTCCGGACGACCCGCGAAGCCGACCGGCCTTGACATCCCCGGTGCTCGCCCCCGGCCCGACGGCGGCGGGCGAGCGGATCGTCTTCCTCGATGCGGTACGCGGGGTCGCGCTCGGCGGCATCCTGCTCGCCAACCTGATGAGCTTCTTCGCCGCCGGGATGCTGGACAGCGCAGCGCGGCTGGAATTGCCTTGGGGCGCTCTGGGCGAGGGGGTGCTCTTCGCCATCAACTGGCTGGTGGAAGGGAAGTTCTACTCGGTCTTCTCGATCCTGCTGGGCGCGGGATTCATCCTCCAGGCACGGCGCGCCGAGCGGCGGGCGAGCAGCCGGGAAGAGTTCGAGCGCTTCTTCCGCCGGCGGATGGCGATCCTCACGGCCATCGGGCTGACCCACATGGTCCTGTTCTGGGCGGGCGACATCCTCACCCTCTACGGAATCCTCGGCCTGCTGCTTCCGTGGCTCTGGCGGCTCTCCGGGCGACTCCGGGCTTCGTTCATCCTCGTCCTCCTTCTCGTCCCGCTCGGGACGCACGCTCTGGTGGTCGCCTCGGACGGCCGGCTGGATCCGCGCGCTCCCTTCGCTTCTGCTTCCGCCGAAGTTCGCGACCGGATCGGCGCGGGAGACCGGGAGAGTCTCGACCTGTTCGCCCGCGGCTCGGTTGGGGACTACCTCTCGTGGAACGTTCCCTACGCGATGACGAGGCCCGGCACCTACCTGCAGGGTGGCCGTCCCGCCAAGGTGCTCGCGCTGTTCCTGCTCGGCGCGTGGCTCGCCGCCTTCGTCCTGCCGCGCCTTGACACCTTCCGAACGTCGTTGATCGCAGTGGCGGTGATCGGCGGGATCCTGGGCCTCGCTTCGAGCGCGGTCTATGCGAGCATCAAGATGTCCACCGGCTCGACTTTCATGGTCTCGGACATCGGGCTCCTCCAGACCATCGCCTATACGCTCGGAACCACCCCGCTCGCGCTCGCCTGTCTGGCCGCCGCCGTGCTCGCCTGGCGGACCCGCGCCCTGCGAGCGGCGCTCGACTGGTTCGCCCCGCTCGGGCGCATGGCGCTCACCATCTATCTGACACAGACGGTGATCCAGCTCCTCGTCTTCACGGGCGTGGGCTTCGGCCTGGCCGGCCGAGTGTCCTTCGTGTGGCTCCCGGTCGTGGCGGCCACGATCCTGATCGTCCAGCGGTTCGCCTGCGTCTTCTGGCTGGGGCGTCATCCGCAAGGCCCGGTGGAGTGGCTCTGGCGGCGCTTTGCGTACGGCGGTCGTCTCGCGGGTTGAAGAAGCTAGACTCGCTGCGACTCATGGATCGGACGCGCGTCTTCTTCGGCCGGCTGGCCGGGATTCTGCTTCCGCCGCTGCTGCTGTTCAGCGCAGTCGAAGCCGTCGCGCACGCGGAGCATGAAGACTCGCACGAGTGCGTCGTCTGCCACGCCGGCCACCAGGCTGCGGTTCTCGAAAGCGCGCCCCGGGCGGCATTCGATCGGATCCCGGATCGGGTCGAACCGGAAGTCGGAACGCCCCGTCCGGTCGTCCGTCGCGCGCTCCGCCGTCCCGCTCGCGCTCCTCCCGCGTAGTTCCGAAAACCCGCCCCGCCCGCTTGTCTGGGGCCGGCGCGCCCGCGGTTTCTCCGTGCGCGTTTCAGGCGGATTCGCGCTCTTCGCCTTTCCGGGCGTGAGATCCGTCTCCCAGGGGTGGGGTGTCTGCCGGAACAACTCTGTAACGACTCTTTTTGAGGGGCGAAGATCGGGAGAAAAACGTGTACCGATTCCTTTTCAGATATCTGCTGGCGGTCGGGATGGCCGCCCTTCCCCTTGCGTCGGCAGCGGCGCAGGATGACGGTGCGGTGCGCGGCACCGTCACATATGCGGACACGAGTGCCCCGGTGGTGGGCGCGGTGGTCCGGATTCCCGCCAGCGGAGCGTCGGCTGCGACCGATGCCGAGGGGCGTTTCGAGATCGGCGGACTCGCCGCCGGCGACTACGAGATCGTCGTGGAGCAGGGCCTGCTCACGAGCGACCGGCGGATGGTGTCGGTGGCTTCCGGCGAGACGACGACCGCTGACTTCCGGATTCGCTCCGGGGTTGCGGAGAGCGTCACCGTCTTCGGCCGCACCGTCGGAGATCTGGGGCTCGCCGGGCGCGCCCCGTCCGCCAGCCGGCTCGACCTGCGACCCATCGACATCCCCGCCTCGGTGGATGTGGTGGACAGCGCGGTCATGGAGGCCCGCGGCTACCAGAAGGTCAGCGACGCAGTCGGCCGCACGGCGGGCGCGATCGTTGGCGAGCATGCCACCGCTCCCTCGTCCTTCTCGATGCGAGGCTTCACGGGTTCGCAGGTAGCCGTGCTCCGCGACGGCATCTGGCTCGGGCCGAGCCCGATGGTGATGCGCCCCCAGAACACCTTCAACCTCGCCCGGGTGGAAGTCATGCGCGGCCCGTCATCGGTGGTGAACGGTCAGGGTTCGGTGGCCGGCGCGGTCAACAGCGTCACCAAGTCCGCCGAGCCGATCGCCACGACAACCGGGAGCGCGCTCGTTTCCTACGGCAGCTTCAACACTTCGCTCGCCGCGCTCGGAGTCACCGGCCCGATCAGCGACACGCTCTGGTACCGACTGGATGCGAGCCGCGGCGGTTCGGACGGCTACGTGGATCGCATGGATTCCGGCTCGCTCAACCTCACCGGAAGCGTCCTGTGGCGCCCCGACCCCCGGTTCCGGTTCAAGCTGAGCGTGGATTATCTGGACGACGACCTCCCGAAATACTTCGGCACTCCGCTCGTCCCCCGCAGCTTCGCCGCCGAGCCGCTCGACGTGCTGGATGCAGCGACCGGCGAGGCGGTTGACGGGCGGATGCGGTTTCTCAACTACAACGTGGAGGACGGATTCGCCCGTTCCGATCAGACCCTGGTCCGGGCCGATATCGCCTGGGATGTGAGCGACCGCGTGACCCTCAACAACATCACCTACGGATTCGATGCGATGCGCGGATGGCAGAACGCGGAGGGCTACGTCTTTTGCGCGGAAGTCGTGGACGTCTGCCAGACCGTCGGCTCCATCCAGCGCTACTACGGCTACTTCATCATCGACCACGAACAGCGGCTCTACGGGAACCGGACCACGCTCAACCTGGAGCACGATCTCGGAGGCCTCGAAAACGATGCCGTCTTCGGTGCCGAGTTCTCGACTCTCGACTTCAAGCGGACCCGCGGTTTTCGCCGGCAGGTTCCGATTGCGCCGGGAGATGCCGTGGATCCGCTGAACCCGGTCCCCGGCGTGTATGGACAAAGGGAGCTTCGGGGCATCAGCCCCACTGCCATCGAGTCCTGGGCGGTGTTCGTGGAGGATTCGCTGGCGCTGACCGACCGCCTGCGACTCGCGGGCGGGCTGCGGTACGACGGCTTGGACCTGGACCGCAAGAACACGAGCCCCACCGGCGAGCCGGAGGGAGGAGGCTTCGAGCGGGAATACCGGTGGTGGAGCTGGCGTGCCGGCGCGGTGCTGAACCTGCTTCCCGACCTGGTGGCGTTCGGGCAGTTCAGCAACGCCAAGGATCCGGTCAGTTCGAACTTTTTCCTGGTGAACTCCAATCAGGACTTCGACCTGACGGATACCGTCCAGTGGGAGGTGGGGGTCAAGGCCGATCTCGACAGCGGCCGCTCGCAATTGACCCTCTCCTGGTTCGACATCACCCGGGACGACGTGCTGGAGCGCTTTTCGCTCGACAGCGTGACGAACCTCGGCGGGATCGCCTCCCGGGGACTCGAATTCACGAGCGCCCTCCAGGCCGCGCCGAACGCGCGCCTCGGCCTGAATCTGGGCTACCTCGAATCGGAGTTCCGCGCCTCGCCCAACTTCGAGAAATTCGCCGGCAACCGGCCTCCCAACGTGCCGAACGTGACGGCCAATGTCTGGGCCAGCTACGAGAACATCGCCGGGCTGCCGCTCGAGATCGGTGCTTCCGGCCGCCATGTCGGCGAGCGGTTCGCGAACAACTCCAACCAGATCGCGATGAAGGCCTACACCCTCGGCGATGTCTATGCGTCGTGGACCCAGAGCGAGCGGGTACGCCTGACCTTCCGGGTGGACAACGTCACCGATACCGTGTACGCGGTCTGGTCGGATCCCTACTACGTGAGCCAGACCTCTCCGTCGTTCCTCTACTCGAACCAGTTGATGATCGGCGCGCCGCGGAGCTTCTCGGTCACGCTGCAGGCCGGCTTCTGACCGACCACCCCTGCCGGGAGCTGCCCCCTCGCGGCTCCCGGCAGGCAGTCACCCCCCCGCAGCGGGTACGGCTCGCTAGTTGAGGTAAAGACTATACGAAAAGTGCTATGCTTTTGGAATGAATACTACTTCAGTCGATGTGAAGCACTCTGATCTGAAGGCGCTGCGCTTGCGACTCGGAACGACCCAGGCGGCACTGGCTCGCACTGTCGGTGTTGTTCCGAACACTCTTGCCCGTTGGGAGCGTGGCGAGCTCCCGATCCCTGCCTGGGCAGTTCAGCGTCTGGAGGCTGCATCCAGCGCCGGATCGTCTGGCCGGGCCGTCACACGTGGGGTCGTGCTCGATCCACACCACAAGGCGATCCTGGATGCGTTGAATGCTGACCTCGACCCAGCAGTATTCGAGGCTTGCGCGACAGACCTTCTTCGCTGCCGCTGGCCAACCCTCGTCGCCATTCGGGGGGGCCACGACCACGGATTCGACGGCACGGTTGCCGATCCGACAGGGCACTCAAAGTTCCCGCTCATCGCGACAACAGCCAAAGATCTGACTGGCAACCTGCGTCGGAACCTGCGTCGAGCACGAGAGTTGAACCCGGCACTGGATCGAGCCCTGTTCGCGACATCGAGAGTTGTGACGCCGCGCATGCGAGAAAAGCTCCAAGACCAGGCGAGGGATGTGGAGGTGACACTGGTACAAATCTATGACCAGGACTGGTTCGCGCTAGAGCTATACCGGAAGCCTGAATGGTGCAAGCGCCTCCTTAGAGTGACGGGACGCCCCTCTGCCCTGAGTCAGTTCCCGAAATCACAACGGCCCGTCTTGGGGGATGAAATCCTGGGTCGCGAACGCGTCATGCGGTGGCTGCTTGAGCGTTCTGGCGATTGCCTTCTGGTGGGGTCGCCCGGCTCGGGCAAGACCTTTGTGTTGCGGGGTCTCGTGCAACAGGGGAGGGCGCTCTTCCTGGTTGACGATGATCGAACCCAGGTTGCCAATGACTTGCGCGAGCTAAGGCCACCGGCCGTCATCCTGGATGATGCTCATGTCGATCCGGACCGGGTAGACTGGTTCAGGCATCTTCGGCAGGAAGTGGGTTCCGATGCCCGCATCATCGCGACGACTTGGCCGAGCCGAGCCTCTAAACTCAGGACCGCCTTGGGGATCAGCACCGACGACGTGCGGAATCTGGATTCACCTGATGACCTGATCGACGCGGACACGATGATTGAAATCATCAAATCGACTGGCCTCACAGGGCCGGATGAGCTTCTCCGCTGCATTCGTCTCCAGGCACCTGAGCGGCCTGGTCTCGTCGCAACGCTCGCGTATCTCTGTCGGGCAGGAGATTTTCGTCAAGTCGTGAGCGGAGAGGCGCTCGTTGATCAACTGGCTCCTCAACTCGAAAAAATGATCGACTCCGACGCTCTCCTACACATGTTGGCACCGTTCGCTCTGGGCGGAGATGCCGGTGTGCGCCCGGAGCGCGTTGCGGGAGCTCTCGGCAAGTCATTGTTTGATGTGTCCAAGGCTCTCGCGCGGCTTGGTCCGGCCGGGATCCTGAAGGAGTTGCCTACGGCCGCTGACACGGGCATCGCCGACGATCTCGAGGTATCGCATCAAGCAGCGCCTGTATCAGTGGTCCCGGCCCCGTTCCGCTGGGTCTTGGTGCGACGCATCTTCTTCGGTGGTGTCGGCTCGCTCCCACTCGATCGGTTCTTGGCTCTTGTGGAACGTACGGAGGATGCACTGGACACGTTGATGGGTGCTCGCGCACGTGGGGCACCGATTCCAGACCTCGAGCATCGTCTTGAGCGCGAGGCCGCACGGCTTCCCGACCATTCGTCGTCGCGCCTCTGGTCGAAATACGCGTCGCTTGGACCATCGGAGGCGCGTTACGTGGTGGAACGCCATCCTGATCGGCTGCCGGCGGTTGCCCACGAGGCGCTGGAGCAAGCTCCCGAAAGTGTGATTCCGTTACTGCTTGACCTCTTGTGTACGGGGGAAGATGCGAGGGTCGTGGATTCGCTACCCGAGAAGCCTTGGGAGATTTTGACCAGATGGGCCAATGGTTCGTCGCCTGGTAGGAGAGATTTGCGCCACCGGCGCTCCTCATTGCTCCATGCCGCGAACGCGTGGCGAGCTCGTGGTGGCGATCCGAATGTTGCGATTCGCGCCATGTGCATTGCACTCGCACCAGGTTCCGACTATGTCACGGTCGATCCAGGAGCCGGTCGAACCGTGACTCTCCACCACGAGCTGCTCATTCCAAGTCATATCGAATCTCTCAAGGAGGAGCTGTGGCCGAGTGTTCGAGAGGCGATCACCGAGACGGGACGCGCACCGTGGAAAAACTTGATGGATATTGCGCGCGGATGGTTGAATCCTTTCCTTCCGTCCGGCGAAGACGTGCTCGAAGAAATCCGATTGGCCATGAGATCATTTGGAGATCGCTTGCTCCAGGACATGGCAGATGTCTCGCGAATACATCCTGGGGTTCAGCATCGACTCAAAGTAATGGCGAAGCGGGCAGGCTTGGATCTCCACGTGACGCTGGATCCAACCTTTGAGACACTTTATGGAGAACTTGAGCCAGATGAAGTAGATGAAATGATGCGGATGGATTCAACGAACAGCCTTGTGGAAACATGGGAACGCCAATCAGTTCAAGAAATAACAAGAAAACTCAAGCAGATGGAGTCAGAGGCGAATCTGGCAGGCATTCGGCACCCTCGTTGGTCACCCTATCTGTGCGAACAACTGGCCATGCGTATCTCCAATCCGGTCGTGGTCGCCGAGTTATTCCTGGACAGCCAACTCCCGGCTGACCTTGTCGCACCCTTCATCCGTCAAGTCGTGACCATGAACGGCCCGAGGTGGCCAGAAGTGGCACGCCGGTGCCTCGGAACAGCCGACTATCAGGTGCTTGGAATCCAAGCTGTCCTTATCAGCAGTTCGCCGCCTCCTGATCTCTTGGCTACCGCTTTGGGTGTAGCCAAGTACTTCCCTCACTTGATTCATACATTTTGTCTTCGACGCGAGGTGCCACTTGGCACGCTCAAGACGATGTTCCATTCTGAGGATGCCAGAGTTGCTGTGGCTGCTGCTATCGGCTACTGGTGTGGTCACCGACTTGAGGCGAACGACGATTGTCCACCACCACCGGAAGGATGGCGGGAGGCGGTTCTTCGCGCACCGGCAGACGAGGCGGGGGTGTCCCAGCATGAGGAGTACTGGCTGAGCCAGGTTTTGTTGCAGGACGGGCGCTTGGCGGAGGAATGGTTGCTGTCAAAATTCGGCGAGGAAGATCACAATGCCGCATCGTGGAGTGTTGAGCAAATCGGCATCAAGATCCTTCCAGCGTTGGACACGAGACAGCGATCTCGTGTTCTGGCGGCCATGCGTCCGGGTTTCCATGGCGACGAATTCGTCAGACATCTCGTGGCGAATGATCTTGAGCTTTATCGGGAACTCCTTGGGATCGAGCACCTCGCGCCATTTCATCTTTCGCCGCTGGCCGGCAAGCCCGACAGTACAGGTTGGCGCGCCAAGGTGAAACTCGCTCTGGCGAAGGGCTTCGCGATCGAGAAAATCACCCGAGCGACTCTCGGGCGGTGGAATTCCTGGTCAGGAAACGAAAGCGAGATGTGGGCCGGATGGCGACGCTCGTTTGCTGCGTTGATCGATGACGTCGACCATGACGTCGCAAGCATCGGCCAGTATGGAGTCGAGATTACGAAGCGCGATGAGGATCGGACACTTATGGGAGAACGCTACGAAGCAGTACACGGCATGTAGCCAACGTCATCGAGCTGGGGTACCTGCACCATGGGCCTCATAGCTCGCGAAATGGCATCCGATGTCGGAACGATGGTGTTCACTTTTTTCGGCTATCGGTCTGCGTGGCGTATTCCCTGAGCGGCAAACGCTGCAATTCAGATGGGGCCGATGGGGCGTCTCGCAGCAGGAACAGCTCGTCATCGAGTCCGTGCCGGAGGAAATCGAGGCGTGCATTCTCGGTGGCTACGGCCTCCGCAGAGGAGAACACCGCGCGAAAGGGGAACATCCGGGGACCCGAGAGCACGTCTTTCGGCGCGCCGGCGCGGAGTTCTCGGCTTCTGAGGATCGCCTCCGCCATCCAGGCGAGGAGTTTCGGGTTTTCCATGGGGCGCGCCCCGGCTGGCGCATAGATTCCCGCACGTTTCGTCTCCGTCAGCACCTTCCATTCCACGAAGGAGCGGAGCACATATCGGGTGGCGCGCTCGACCCCCGGGCGGTCCCCGAACTCTTCCCGGACCCGCCTTTGGATGACAGCGGCGGCGACCCGATTCTGAAGTCGGAGTTGCCGTCCGGCGTGCGCCGCGACTGCGCCCCAGAACGGGTAGGCGGCGGCCAGCATGCACCAGTGAAGCGCGATCCGATGGGATGCGGGCGAATCCCGCAACAGTCGCAATCCGTCGTCACGGAGCGACTCCAGTCCGGTCGGAACGAGTTGCCAAGTCCTGATGAGCACGCCGATTGTCTTCATCCGGCCATTCCCGTGGGCTTTCCCGCCTGGAGAGATCTGATCCTGGAGAAAACGGTCGAGTGTGTCGCGGATTGCTTTCGTGTCGTTTCCCGTCAGCACCAGGCTCGCGGTTTCCTCAAGCCATGGGAGTCGGACGAGTCGGCTGATGCCGACCTTGCGCGCCAGATCCCTCACGAGGCCGTCCTTCGGATACGGACAAGGGGCACGATGAGTTCCTCGATCGCAGCACCTCCGTGGCAGACGACACTCTCTTCCTTCGCCACGAACGCTTTCCGTTCCGGCGCGAGCAAGGGAATGAAGTCGGAGGGGAGGCCGGGAGGCACCCAGCGCGCGGAGTCCGGAAACCGGGCTTTGACGGCATTTCGGAGCGTTTCGTCCGCGAAGATGCGGACGCGCTCTCCGCGGACGTTCGCGAAAACACCTTCAGCGGGAGAGCCGATCCCTTCGGCTTCGATGTTGCCGTGGTCGCTGGTGAGCCAGATTTCGAACCCCGCCCGCAACAGCAGGTCGAGAAGTTTGACGAGGAATCCTTCGGCCGCCCACTGGCGGACCTGGTTTGCCATGCCTCGCTCGCCGAGCTGCATGCCGTGCATGATGTCGTCCACGGCGTTCACTACCCATGCCAGCGCCTGGATCTCCTCGTTTGCGAGAAGGGTCTCCGCTTCCCCCAGCGAGGCAGGCTTGAGATTTCGCTGATAACCGATCTGCTGAGGTCGCAGTCCGCGATCCTGCCAAAAACGCCGCCAATGCCTGGGTTCGGCCGAGGTGGACTGGATCGTGTCTCCGAAGAAGTATGGGGGCCGCCCCGCAAACAGCGCCTGACGCGAAACCACTGTCAGGGTTGGCAGCCAGGCGAAGATGGCATCCTCTTCGAGCTGGAGACCCGGGAGCGTCCCGAGTAATTTCTCGCGAAGCAGTCTCCACTGCCAGAGCGAGAGTCCGTCAAGGACGAGGAGCGCCACCCTCGTGTTCCGGGTAGCCAGTGCGCCGGGGACATGGTGGAGCATGACTGGCGGAACAGGCGGCAGACTCGCGAGGGATCCGTACTGGTTCGGCAGCCAGTCGGCGAACGCGGCATCCACTTGGCGCTCCATTTCGCGAAACCCTTGGCGAACTGCATCTTCCCGTTCGTCCTCAGTGAGGAGATTCGCTCGGGTTTCGGCCCAGGCGCGGGCGAAGTGCCGCCAAGCGTGGTGGTCCGCGTCCTCGGCGGGAAAGAGTTCTTTCGCGAGCTCCAGACGGCGCTCCGTCAGCGGCCTTCCGGCAGGAGAGGCGATCCCAGCCGCGGCCCATGTTTCTTCTGATGACGGTTGGTAGGGATGCTCGACGGGAGAGAGGGAGCCTTCCAGGAAGAAGGTATCGAGGTAGGCCCGGACCCGGGAATCGTCGAACGGAATCTCCGTCGGCCCCGCCATGGCGAGTGGGGGGCGGTCGCCTGATATCCGATCGGAATCGCGCTGGTCGAGGAAGCGGGGCCAGCGCTCCTGGATGAAATGGAGAAACACCTTCCGATCTCCGACCAGATCAGCAAGCGGCCACTCCTGGAACTGCTGCTTTCGACGCAATCGGCGCGCAAGCCTCGTCTGGAAGCTCGGGGGAATCGGTCGGTTCCGGTAATGGAGAGCAGCGAGGAGAGCCAGCAGGTCCGCATCGTCGTGGGCATCTTCCGGGTCGGCCTCGAAAATGCGACGCAGGAGAAAGTCCCGGCTCTCGTTGTCGCCGAGAGATTTCCGACCCGCCTCGTCCTGAATTTCGAAGAGCGATTCCCGGTCGGTGGGAGCGAGCTCGCGGACGACTCCGCCGCTCAGGCGCGGGAAGAATTCCTCGATGCGGAGGGAAACCCACTCGGCATGGTCCGTGAGATCGAAGGGCGGTGCGGACGCATCATCTTCCACGACCACCACGAGGTCTGGACGATTTTTCGAATCCCCGAGAGCTCGAATCTGTGTTTCGTAGGCGAAGCGAAAGGCGATGGGGTCGCCGTCGAGAAAGAGAATCCGGAAGCCGCGCCGCTCCAATGCGCCGAGAATCCCCGCATCGCGAAGCAGGCCGTCGGGATCCTCGGCCACAGTTGGCCACGCGAGGCCCGGAATGAACCGGCGGAGGATGGCGGCGGCGAGCGGACGGCCGGGTTCCGGGCCGTTCGTCACTGCAGGTTTCTGCGGGTGAGCGCCTGGTCGTACCACATGAGGAGCTTCGGATCCTCGTGGAGGGCGTTCCGCGGAATCTTGTCTCCTACGGCGAGGATGGTCGCGTCGTCCTTTTTCTGCCAGCACTCCCGGAAACCGGCGCGGACCGCTTCGAGACGGACCGTGCGGAGATGCCGGGTCTCATCCGATGCGTACCGTCGGAATTCGCGGAGGAGTGCCCGCTGGCGAAGCATTTCCAATTCCGGCGCTTTCGTTGCGTCCGGGGGATACCAGCGGTGATTCGCCTTGTGCCGTAGCTCGCTGGCTTCCTTGGGCAGTTTCCTGAGATTCTTGAAGGTCGTGGAGAGCCAGGAGTGGATTAGGCCGGGCACCGGGCCATCGCCTTCGTAGCAGAGGAAGTTCTCTTCGAGCAGGCGCGAGAGTTCGAGCTGGGTCTCGTGCTTGGCCCAACCACCGATCTCGCGGATGAAGTTCGGGTGAAGCTCCTGGAAGGTCTGCGGTTTCCGCTTGAGTTCGGAACGCAGCCAGCGGATCGCGGTTTCCTCGTCTCGCACGACGACGTTCGGCTCGAAAATTCCTTGTGCCCGGAAACGGCGCGTGTCGTAGCGGGGAACCTGCTCGGGCAGGAAGAACATCCCGTCACGCTCGGGGTAACGCTTGCGGAGCCCGGCGTAGAAATCCGTGGCCGAAAGCGGAACGCTGACTCCGCGCTGGACGTGGAACGCCACCATGCGGTCGAAGAGCAGAAAGTCCTGCCGCTCCTGCATGACTTCGCTGCGGCCTTCCCGGTCGGCGAAGACAGGCAGGCGAGCGAGGTGGGCTTCGACGAACTCCCAGGCCCCGCCTTCGGTTCCCCCGACGACGCGGAAGCGCTCTTCCAGTCCACCGTTCGGTTTGTAGGCAGAGATGACGAGATCCTGCTTGGCAGCGGTGTTGACCGCTTGCTGAAAGGATTTTTGTTTTTTATCCAGTGTGCGGACATCGGCAACGATGAAGCCGGCTGCGCGCATGGCATCCTGGATGGAATTCCAGACGGCGTTTCTGGAGTTGTGAAAGACAACGGTGATCCAGCGACCCGGCTTGAGAACTCTTCGATATTCCTCGAAACACTGCTCCATCAGGTGTTTGTAGTCGAGGATTTCCTTGTTTCGAACTCGATCCACGATGGCCTCGGGTGCAGCCTGCGTAAGGACACCGTGCCACGACTCGACGAGGAAATTCAGGTCCGCGTAGTAGATATTTTCTCCGAAAGGGGGATCCGTGAATATGTAGTCCACGGAGTTTTTGGGCAGATTCAAAGAGGCGCAGTCTCCGGTAGACGCGACGACGGGAGATTTCGCTGGTCCCACCGCCAAGGCTTTGGCCATT
This sequence comes from Vicinamibacteria bacterium, assembly GCA_965215615.1. Taxonomy (GTDB): domain Bacteria; phylum Acidobacteriota; class Vicinamibacteria; order Marinacidobacterales; family Marinacidobacteraceae; genus CBDATA01. The sequence goes on from OZ244068.1 coordinate 1,211,845, forward strand.
CGATGTAGCTTGCCACGGAGGATGTACCACGGATTTACTTCGGCGACTTGAGAAGAGATATATAAGACTCCAGATAAATATTGGTTAACGTGTGAGTAATGTGTGGGACTGTAACGATTGAGTGTCGACATTCCCCACACTGCCTGTTCGATGAGAAACAGCAAGGCGTGTCGAAGTCGAGGATTTTCTTCGGATGTCACTCGATGCCACACAGAGGCGAGAGCGTGTGCTGCCCGTGGCAGGAACATATGGCGTACAGCGCGGGTGTTCGTGGTTCGCATGCGGCCCACGCGCGTCATCTGGCAGTCGGGCAGTTCTGCTTCCGGAATCTCGGCAGGGAGGGGAAGCGCGTTGATGCGTTGAAGCAGCTCCAGGTCTTCGGGGTTGGGCTTCTTCTCGAATTTGTCCACGCCATAGTTGATCAGGGCGGGTTTGCGCAGTGGCCTGCGTCCGGTTTGGCCGGTTGCCGAATCCAGGAAAGTCTCGAACCGAAGATCCATTTTTTCTTTCGTGTTCCTGACTTCGCACTTAGGACATGGGATCGTCTTTCGAATGGCTTTCGTTTCCGCATCCATGGCCTCCTCGAGGAAAACAATCTCGGCACCGCAATCCGGACACGCGAACACCTCGCTCCACACCGTGTAGTTGATGCGCGCTTTCGTCCCGTCGGTGTGGCGGGTTTCGTACATCCACCCGACTTCTTCTTCCACTTCGTCCAGCAGCTTCTGCGCGGCATCGGCAAACTCCTTGACATCGAACGGGATGTTGTAGTTGGCCGCGATGAAGGTGGCCGCGGGGGAGAGGTCGCCGAGGATGGCCCGGCGCGCTCCCCATTCGGGAAGCTCGCGCCCGGCGGCGGCCCATTCGGCTTCCAGTTTCTTCCGATACTCCGGAGGCGCGCTGCCGCACCACTGCGCCGCAACGCCGGTCATTCCGGAACCGCAGAAGCCATCGAGCACCAGATCGCCCGGCTTCGTGTAGTGGAGGATGGAGGGGACGATGGCGAGGTGCGGCACCTTGGTGTGGTACCCGTGTGCCCGGTAGAGGGCATCCGTCTTGCCGACGCTCACGTCCACCGCGAAGGGCTCGCGGTGGTACGGCTCCTCGGGATCGTAAGGATGCCCGTGGAACCGCACGAACTCTTCGAGGAACGGGTTTGGACACGCGGTATACCACGGCGGATCGGAAAGCCGCAGGATGTCTTCGTCGCTGCCCTTCGGAAAGTCGGGGCGCGTCCGCAGTTCGGGGAGCAACTCCCGCAGGCGCTGGAGGTAGTGCTCCCGCCGCTCGTCCTCGGAAGCGAAAGTCCGCCCCAGGCACTTCACCGGGCCGCTCTCCGGTTTCGGTTTCGTGGATTGGTCAGTCGCGAGGAGCTTCCCCGACTCCGGGCTTCGTGTCACGGAGCGTCTGATCCTTTCCGCTGGAGCCGTTCCGCCCGGATCGCTGCGCCGGCCTCGGTGAGCACATATCGCTGGTCGGGCGCACGAGGGCGACCCGGATTCGTCATCCGCACGATTCCGGCATCGAGCAGCGGTTGCAGGTGGGTGCGCTTGAAGTAGGAGCGGTGTGACGCGCCCAGCCGCTCCATGAGCTCGGCCATGCTCTGCGGGGTCTCGCAGGCACCCACGATCTGAAGTTGTGGGTTCGTCAGCGCCGACCCGGTCCCTGCCCGAGTGGCCCAGGTAGCCTGATTTTCGCTTACTTGGTCACTCCCCGAGTGACCAAGTAGCTCCTGCCCACAGCTTGCTTGGTCACTCCTGGAGTGACCAAGTAGTTCCCGCAGATGTCTGGCGGGCCGGTAGTGACCCTCGGCGATCTCCTCAAAGAGCTGCTGGTTCACGAGGCGAGCCGCCGCCACGCTCGCCTCTTTACGGGTTACGCCGGCGATGACCTGTAGATCCGACAGCGGAAGAGAGGTCCTTCCAACTGCGTAATCCACCATCCGGGCTTCGGTGTCGTCAAGGTCCACTCCCAGCCGCTGCTCGAACGCCTGCCGTCGTTCTGCGAGCGATACCTGCTCCAGGACCAGCTCGAATCGCTTCCTTCGTCTGTTGTTCACGATCCGGGGTGGCGGACGGTCCAGTTTCCGCCAGTTGCCGAACATGTCGCGCAACCCCCAGCCGGCGTTTTCGGACATTCCGATCCGGCGGAAAGCCAGCACGACCCGCGGGTTTCGCTGCTCCTTCTCCCCCGGCTCCAGCAGGTGGGAAGGAGCAACGAAGGCATCTCCCGGATTTCGGAAGATGATCTGATTCGGGAAATGGAGGATCTCCGGGTTCCGGCCATGGTCCGAATAGTCCTGGTGCATGATGAGGTTGATCATGGCTTCACGGATCGCGACGAAGTCGGGTGGCGTGTCGTCCCGGCGAAGCGTGTACGGATCCACCCGGAAGGGGTATTCGGCGATTCGCGGATACCAGGTTTCGACAAGAGAACGCCAGGTGAGGATCAGGTTGTCATCCATGACCAGGCGATCGAACCAGCGGTCTCCAGTGGCGATTTCATCCCGCGGCATTCCGAAACGCTGGCAGTCCACGACGGGCCGGGGAAGCAACGAGCGAAACGCTCCGGCAGTTCCGAACAGCAGGACCGCCGCCCGCGTCGAGACGAGTCGCCCCTGGTCGTCGTCCAACAGGCCCAGTTCCCGCAGGAATTCCAGGTCGTTAAGCCGTTTGAGCGGACGGTTGTCGGTACGTGCCTCGTACACAGCGCGGTACCACCGCAGGCTGTCCTCGTCGAACGCCCGGTCCGGATCGAGAGGCACCGGCTGGCTTTCCCACCGCTCGGCGGCCGCGTCCACGAGGAAGCGGTCGCGCTCGGCATCAGTGAGCCGGACATCGCTTCCTCCGCTGCGGACGAAGGCGCGCCGGATGTCGCCGTCGAGGAATACCGGCTTTTCGGACCGGTGGGCTTCGGGGACGTGGAAGATGAGCAGATCCTTGCCCCCGTGGCGCGCGAGTTGTTCCCGGACGGGGAGTAGCACGCTGATCTTGTTTCGTTGGCGAAGGGTGCTCAGGAAATCGCCCTGCACCTTGTCCACATCGAGCACGCCGACGACTTCGAGCCCCCCATCGGCCTCGCGAACCCCGAAGACGAGCCGTCCGCCTTCGGTGTTCGCGAAAGCGGAGACCGTTTCGTATGCGTTCCCTGGAACCTCGCGGCGAGCCTCTTTGAACTCGATGTCGCGCCACTCGTAGGAACCGAGCAGTTTCGCGAGTTCCTGCTGCGTCACCGTTTCACTCCAGGACGATGCGGACTTTCCCGGGAGATCGCCCTTGGGTCAGATCCCGAACGTACCCGTCCATCCGCTCTCGTAGTTGATCGGGGGTCGCCGGGACTCCTCCGGGGAACAGGGCCTTTGCCATCAATTCCCGGGTGGTCGTGACTTTTTCGAGACCCCGCAGGGCGGACCGGATCGCTTCGATCAGCGAGTCTTGGGATCTCCGGGGAAGTTGCCGGGATTCGAGCGTTTTGATGAATGCGTCGATCGCGGCCTGCTGTTCGGTGGAGAGCAGCGTCCGACTCTTCTGGACGATGGGATCTCCAAGACTTGTCAACAGGGTTTCGATCCAGCGAGTAACGAGCTGATCGAGATCCCGTTCGAGATTGTCGAGGCTCGACTCCACCGCAACCGTAACCGTGGATTCTGCCCCGATGCGGAAGGAGCAGTGAGGACAGATCGGGTTCTTCTCGAAGTCCTGGGAAGTTGGCCCCGCGCACTCCCGCAGGCCCCTCAGGCCCGACTCGATGTCCACGAGATCCTGCCGCCGCAGCAGTTCGATTTCGGCAAGCCGCGAGAGCGTCCGCAGTCGTTCGTGCCGGAGGAGTTCGTCCCGTCGCGCCGCTTCCTTGGATCCCAGCCGCGCCTGACGATGGGCGGTCAGATACAGAGCCTCGTAGTCCTTCCGGAGTGCTCCGAGTCGGGTCTGGAAATCCCGGTGGAATGTCGGGTCGGTCCGATTCGCCGGCTGGCGGGCCGCAGTCAGGAATTCCTGCTGGGCCTTGCGGGCGGGAGCGATCCAGGAATGGTCCGCTGGCAGCGCGAAGAGTGCCTCGGAAAGCCAGGCGGCCGTTCGCTGAAACAGCATGGCGAGGCGGGAGATTGCATCCACTTCGGTTCGCGCGGCGAGTCCGGATTCGTGAGCCTTCACCGCATCCGCTTCGTGGCGAAAGTTCTTGAACTTCGCCGGTGTGTTGAAGACCTGGAGGGATTCGAGAAATGCCCTGGTTTTCCCCACCGCCTCGTCGAGGCTCTCTGCTTCTCCTGCCTCAAAGAGGCTTTCGCCCCAAAGCAGGACTCGCCGGTGGATCGCTTCTCCGGCTCGGGCCAGAGCCTCGACCTGCTCCGCGATGGCTTTCTGGATTTGCTGGACGGCTTCGTTTCTGGCCTTCGTTACCTGAAGTGCCACCCCGGCGGGCAGGCCCAGCATCTCCACGAGCGCCGTGATGCCGGGGAGGTTCCAGTCCTTGGGGCGGGCGAAGTGCTGGAAGGCCCGTAACTCGGACAAAGGAGTGACCGCAAGGTCGGAGAGGTTCAGCGCGTCACATTTGCGGCCGCCCGGCAGCGTCAGAACCACGTGTCCGGAGTGGACGAGGGCGGCCAGCAGCACGACGACCCAATCCGGCTCGAGCCGCATGCCGCCGTGATCGAAATACTCGACATCCCGCACTTTCTCGACCAGTACTTCATCCCTGCCCACGACTTGTGCCGCGGGTTTGGCGTGCAGGATTTCCAGCACGGCTTTCGCGTAGCGAGACGAATCCGGCCGAATGTCTCCTCCCACCAGGAGTTCAAGCCCGGCGAGGATCGCCCGGGCCTGACGGGTCGGCTGCCGCCCGGCGATCATTCCCAGAGCGTCCCGGGCCGCTTGTTCGCGACTGTCCTTCGTGATGAGAACACCGAAGGTCGGGTAATCCGGAGCGGTGTCGCGAAAATGTGCTTCGAGGCAGATCGGAGCAACGGCATGCACCACGTCGGAGAAGGGGATGCGCTCCTCGGGATTGGTACCCGAGAGGTTTCGGATGGAACGTCCTCTCGCCCATGCGCCCATCTTCGCATTCCGCCCCGCGCAGGTCACGTGGTAGCAGTCGAGCATGTTTTTTCGCAGGAGTACCCCAAGCTCCCGGAGGGACTCCTCGGCCTTGTCCTGGTAGATCCGCTTGTGAGCACCGGACGACTGCGCCGCGAGGGCCTCCGCTCCGGCGAAGCGGGCGATCGCCTCCCGAAGCCCTTCGGCCGTGAGGTCGAGGCGGAAAAACACCTCGTCAGCCTTCTTCTCGTCGGTGAAGCGGGGAGGTTCGAACGGTTGCAGGAAGTAGAGGTAGAAGTCGCGGGGAGGGGCTGCGGTCGAACGTTCGTTGGGAGCTCCGAAGAAGAGATAGCCGGGGCGCTCCGTGTTCCGCTCGGCCCAGGTCAACTGGTGCTCCCATATCCGGAACCCGGGCACATGGGCTTCATCCTCCCGGACGTCCATGAGCCGGATCAGCGCCCGGTAGTAGTAGCGGTCGAGCTGGGAATGGTCGAGACTTTCGGCGCGCGCTTTGATCAGGGCATCGAAGTCGTCCGTCTTGCGGAGATCCAGGTAGTACTGGCCGTTCCGGGGATTTTCGGTGATGAACTGGCCGCTGACCGTGCGGTGGATTTCGCGCACTGCCGTCGCGACCATGGTCTCGAGGTCCAGCGCCGGATCCCCCCCGAGTTCTTCGACACCGGGCTGGTAGAGGCAAAGCGCGTCCCGAAGTTCGGCGGGGGCGGCTCCGATGCTCGCGTGGATGTCTCCGGTTGTCAGCCGATGGACCGAGAGGGCGTGGATGATCCGGATCGCGAGAGGCTCGTATTGCCGACGGGAGTAGGCATTCCGGACCCGGGATTCGAGGACTTCACTACAGCGGATGACCTCCCGAATGTCGGGAATGGCTCGAAACGAAGCGTTTGCGGTCAAGGTCTCCCAATAGCTGTCGTAGGCCACGAGGCCAGGCTCGGATTCGGGAACTTCGACATCGAGCATCGCCGCCATCGCCAGCGAGAACGTCTTCAGGACTTCCCGCTTCTCCACGACGGCAAGCCGCTCGAAGGTCCTGATGAAGTCCGGGTGGATGGGAAAGAGGGCGACGTACTCGTCAAGCGATTCGTTGAGGCGGCCGTAGAACTTCCCGAATGGTTCGAGGTGTTGCCGGATTCGCGCTCGCTGCTCCGGGGTCTTCTTGAGGAGCCGTTCAGCTACCACGTACTGAACATCGGTTCGGGCGATCAGCACCTGCTCGAACCGGTCCCTGACCCGGCGGACGGAATCGGCGGCGAACGCGAAGCGTTGGCTGTCGAAGATGGCTTCCTGCACTCCGGCCACGAACCGCAGGCGCAAACCGGAGCAGCTCTCCGCGAGTTCGCGGAGGAAGTTCAGGTCGAGGATGAGTTCCTGGTCCTTGCGGGAGCGGAGGAAGTCCAGCAGTTCGTCCACGACCAGGAGCAGCCCCTGGTCCGGGAAACGCTCGTGGAAAGCCGCCATCATTTCCTCGAGACACCGCTTGTTGTTCGGAACCGCATCGGCATCGGGAAACGCGTAGGCGACTCCCAGTTCATCGAGGCGGCGCTCGAGTTCTCCCACGAGAATCTCGCGGAGCGGCATTCCGGTAGCACCGATCTCCGTTCGCGCAACCTGGAAGCGGCCGGCGACCTGGGTGATGGCTTCCCTGACTTCGGGATTCGTGAGCGAGGCGGCCAGGTCCGCGTTCTCGGCGACAGACGAGAGCACCGCCATCAGGTGGGATTTGCCAGTTCCGTAATTGCCGACGACCAGCAGTCCCTTGTGATCCGCCGGATTCTCGAACTGGATCTGCGGAATGGCGAGACCGACCAGCGTGGATGCGAGGTCGGGCGAGATGACGAAGGACTCGACGAGATTTCGGGCGTTTTCTGCGTCGCTTGCATCCCGGAGCTGGATGACCGACTCGATTGGCTCGAACTGGACGAGATCGCGGTACTTCATGGCTGGCTGCTTTCCATGCCGGTTTCGAGAGAGATCAGCACCAGGTCTTCGGTTGGGTAGGCCCGATGTTCCGGATGCCCCGGCGTTGCGCACCTGAGGAGTCCGCCGGAAACGGAACCGGGCCATGAAGCGATGATCGCCTGATCGCGTGAAAGCCCCTGGAGCAGGGCGAGGGGGTTCGACTGCAGTTGCGGTTCGAAGAGCACTTCGAGATTGTCGAGCAGGGCCGGCTCTCCCGCAGCGGCCAAGGTGTCGCGGGTGATTTCCAGAACGCGCAGCGGCCGCTCCTTCATGGGAACGTCGAGGAGTCGCCGGGATAGTTCGATGCCCAGATTCACCGGATCACGGCCGGTTCGTTTGCCGACTTCCCGAAGGCAGCGGCTCTTTCCTGCGCCTCGCGGCCCGACGAGCAACACGAGTCGATGGCGCAGGAGAGGAAGTTCCGGAATTCGGGCGAGTACTTGTTGAGCGGCTTCGGCCGTCTGATGCTGAAGAAGGGGAGGCATCAATTCCATGGGAAGGGGCGGAGAGTATCCGCTACCGGTGTCGTTTCCTGTCCGGTCTTTGAAGATCGTACGTGGCTTGCCGGCGTAGCCAGAACTCAGCGTTGGACCACCCGGCTTTTTCGAGCTGAATCGCCATCTCCGGGGGAATTGCCGCGTGGCCGTTCAGAACTCGCGAAAGGGTATGACGGGCTATGTCCAGGAGCTGCGCTGCCTCGGTCACGCGCAACCCGAGCGGGTTCAGGCAGTTTTCGCGAATGCTGCGACCAGGGTGCGGAGGATTGCTCAAGGGCATGGTTTCAGTGGACTGTCCTGTGGGGAGCGAACCTTATCCCCGCATCAGGTATGGCTCGACGCGCTCCGGCGGGGGTGGCGCGGTGCGGAGCGAGACGAAGATCAGCGCCAGGACGTTCGCTGCTGCGCCGTAGATGCCCGGATGGATGTCGAGAAAGGCGAACTGCGGCCAGAGGTTCAGCGCGAGCGCGACTGCACAGCCGGCGAGGAGGCCCGAGATCGCGCCCTGCCGGGTGGCTCGCTTCCAGCACATCGCTGCGATCAGCAGCGGGAAGAACTGCGCAATGGCACCGTAGGACATGAGCAGCAGTCCCACGAGCGAAGCCTCGGTCCCGATGGCGAGGTAGTAGGCGAGCGCCCCCATCCCGATCGCGGTCAGTCGGATGAGCCGGGTTTCGGATGCCTGGTCCCGCTTCCGGCGGCGGAACGGCCGCTCCAGATCCCGGACCAGTACCGAAGCGCCGGCGTGGAGGATCGCATCGCCCGAGCTCATCGAGGCGGCGAGCGCTCCGGCGCAGAAAAGCCCGATGGCGATCGCCGGAAGCTCGAGGTCCATCAGCATCGTCGGCAGGATGGTGTCCGACGGGGAGATTCCGGGGTACGCGGTGATCGCCGCGAATCCGATCAGGAGCACCGGGATCAGGAAGATCTGGAAGGTGGGGAAGAAGACCACCATCCGCTTCAGCGACCGGATGCTGCGCGCGGCGTAGATTTTCATGAAGTAGTGCGGCCAGACCGAAAATCCGAGGATGGAGACGAGGATCGCACTCGAATAGGCCCCGTGGGTCCAGGCCGCGCCGTCCGGGCCGAGTCCGGGGGCGACCAGCATTTCGGGAACGGAGGCCGCGAGGTCGTCGAACATCGGGCCGATCCCGCCGTGGAGCTTGTACGGCAGGTAGAGGCCGAGCACCCAGGCGAGCCCCAGCATCAGGACACCCTGGAAGGTGTTGGTCCACCCCACGCCTACCACCCCGCTCCGGACCACATAGATCAGCACGACTCCGTAGGCGAGCGCCGCGCCCGCCCATTCCGGCATCCGCCCCTCGGTTACCACCGCGAAGACGTACCCCGCGCCCTTCATCTGGATGACGAGGTAGGGGACGAGCGAGACCGCGCTGATGACCGCCATGATCGCGGGGATCGCCCTTTCGCTCTCGAAGCGGTGGGCGAAGAACTCGGCCTGGGTGACGAAGCCGAACCGTTTGCCGAGCAGCGCGATGCGCGGCCCGAGGAAATACCAGGGGATCAGTCCCACGGTTCCGTAGGAGACGATGTAGAAGGCGGCGGCCCCCCGGGAGTACGCCCAGCCGGGAGCGCCGAGGAAGGCGAAGGCGCTGTAGATGGAAGCCCCCATCACGAAGTAGAGGACGAGGAAGCCGAGATTCCGATCCCCGGCGACGTAGCCTTCGGGAGTGTTCGAGGCTTGCCGTCCGGAGAAGAGCCCCACCGCCAGCGTGGCCCCGAGGTAGGCGAGCGTGGTCAGGAAGACGACGAGCCAGGGGGCCACTATCGCCAGTACTCCTCGTCGAGCGCTTCGTCTTCTTCCCGGTCGGCGCGGAAGATGCGCCAGAAGGTGACGAACACTGCGGCCACCATCAGGGCGAGCCAGAACATCGAAAACGGCATTCCGAGAATCCGCGGGGCGATCCCGCCCACCAGCGGATAGAGCGGCCAGACGCTGAAGAACAGGATCAGAACGGCGACCGCGAAGCCGAACCGGTGTCGTGGGATCATCGGGGGATCACCTCGATCTCGTAAAGCGTCGGCCACTTCTTCCCGGTGACGAAGAGCCGGCGGGTCTCCGGATCCCAGGCGATCCCGTTCAGCACGTCGGTATCCCGCTCGCGATCCTCCGCCGGGAGCAGCCCGGAAAGATCCACGAAGGCGAGCACCCGGCCGGATTCGGGATCGATGCGGGCGATCCGGTCCTCGGTCCAGATGTTGGCCCAGATCTCGCCCTCGATCCATTCCAGTTCGTTCAGCCCGGAGACCGGCCGTCCCTGGTCGTACACGGCGAGCTCGCCGAGCTCCCGGTGGGTCGCGGGGTCCCGGAAGCGGAGCACGTGGGTTCCGTCGCTCATCACGAGCCGCTCCCCGTCGTAGGTCAACCCCCAGCCTTCGCCGGCGTAGCGGAATTCGCCCAGCAACGCGAAGGTCTCGGGATCGTGGACGAAGCCGACCCCCGCGGTCCAGGTGAGCATGTGGATGCGCCCCCCGGCAATCGTCGAGCCCTCGCCGAAATACATCGGGAGGAGCCGGCGCTCGGCGAGCACCCGCCCGGTCTCGAGTTCGACGCGCCGGAGAGTGGATTCGCCCCGGAGGCCGGTGCTCTCGTAGAGGAAACCGTCGTGGAAGAAGAGCCCCTGGGTGAAGGCAGCGCGGTCGTGGGGAAACTCGCGCATCACTCGGTAGCCGAGGACCGGGGCGGCCTGCGCCAGGGGAGGAGTCGGAGCGGGAAGCGGCTCTCCCGCCGCTCCGCACGCAAGGGCGGCGAGCAGCGCGAGGGCAGGGACGCGCGCCTTCATGCGCACAATCATCGCACGATCAAGTGCACGGTCTCGTATCCTTGCCGCATGTCTCGGGAATCCCTCGCTCAGAGCTTCACCCACCACCTGGAAATCCGTCTTGCCGGCCTCGTCGAGGATCTGGAATCCACCGGCTTCGATGCCGTCCTCGTGGACTCGGGCCGCCAGCGTTTCTTTTTCCGGGATGACCAGTCGCCGGCTTTCCGCACGAACGCCCACTTCCTCCACTTCTGTCCGTTCGCCGGGCCGAACAATCTGTTGCTGCTCACCCGGGACGAAACTCCGGTGCTGTTCGCGCTGCTCGCCGAGGATTTCTGGTACGAGCCGCCTTCGCTCGGCGATCCGTTCTGGGCGGGGGAATTCCGCATCGTCCGCTCTTCCTCCCGCCGCGAGCAGACCGGCGCGTTGCTCGCCGAGCTCGAAAACCGGCGGACCGCTTCGATCAGCGAGACACCCCACCTCGCGGAGATGTTCGACCTCACCCACAACCCGGCTCCGCTTCTCGCGCGGATGGACTGGCGGCGCGCCGTCAAGACACCCTACGAGATCCAATGCATTTCGGAAGCGAACGAGGTGGCGGCACAGGGCCACCGGATGGCGGAAAGCGCCTTCCGCGACGGAGGGAGCGAAGCCGCCATCCACCGGGCCTTCATGGCCGGAGTCGGCGGGGTGGAGGCGGAGCTTCCGTACCCCACCATCGTTGCGCTCGACGAGAAGGGCGCGATCCTCCACTACGAGGGGAAGCGTCCGGATCACGCCCCCGGCCGCAGCCTGCTCATCGATGCCGGCACCGAGACGCGCGGCTATGCCTCCGACATCACCCGAACCTGCGCCGGCGAGGGCGCGAGCGACGATTTCCGGGCGCTGATCGCGGCCATGGATCGGGCGCAGTTGGGTCTCGTCGCCGAGAGCCGCGCCGGACGCCCGTGGGCGGAGGTGCATCTCGCCGCCCACCACGCGCTCGCTTCGGTGCTCCGGGACCAGCAGATCCTCCGGGTCTCCCCGGAAGAAGCGGTCGAGAACAGCCTCAGCCGGGCCTTCTTCCCGCACGGCATCGGACATTTCCTCGGCCTTCAGGTCCACGACGTGGGGGGCCATCTCCGCGATCCGGACGGCCGGGTCGCGCCGCCTCCGAAGTCCGATCCGGCGCTCCGCACCACCCGGGTTCTCGAACCGGGGACAGTCGTCACCATCGAGCCCGGGATCTACTTCATCGAGAGCCTGCTCGCCCCCTGGCGGGAAGGAAAAAACGCCTCGGCGGTGAACTGGGAAGTGGTGGACGCGCTCGCCCCCTTCGGCGGCGTGCGGATCGAGGACGACGTGGTGGTGACCGGGGACGGCCCGCGCAACCTGACCCGGGAGTATCTGGACTGATTCGGTTCGCGCTGGTCGTCCCCCTCCTGCTGGGTGCCTGCGGCTCCGGGTGGCCCCCGGTGGAGCAGGTGCAGGAGACGCGAGATGCTCTTTTCTCCGAGGTTCGCTCCCGCGTGCTCGAAGGAGATTTCCTCCGCGGAGATGGTTTCGTCTATGCGGTGGACATCGGTGAACTGCTCAAGGTGGCGGCCCGCTACCGGGACCGGGAGATGGCGGATGCGCTCCGGGAGTTCGCCATCCGGAACCTGATCGTGGACGATCCGAACGACCCGTTCACCCGCGGCTTCGTCCTCTGGCGATTTCGTCCGGAAGAGGAGGCCCGCGATGCGTCGGGGACCACCGAGGGGCTCCGCATTTCCGAGGGGTTCTGGGAACTCGCCGAGGAGTTCGGGAACGAAGAGGACCGCGCGATCGCTCTTCTGACCCTCGAAGGGTACGCCCGGCACGCTGCGCCCGCCCGCGGGACCGATCTCCTGCTGGTCCGCAACTACTTCAACTTCCGCAGCCGGGATTTCGCGACCAACTCCTTCCTCGTGGACTACGCGCCCGACCATGTGGCCCGGGTGGCGCGTGCCGAGGGGCGGGAGGATTTCGCTCGCCTCGCCGCCGAGAGCTACCGGGTGGTACGGGCCGCGGTTTCGCCGGCAGGCCTTCTCTACGATGTCTTCCAGCCGGAGATGGCCACCCTTTACGACGATTCCCGCACGCTGCTGTTTTCCCCGAACGACATCATCCAGACTTCGAACGCGGCCTCGGTGGCGCTCCACGCGATGGAGGGCGCTCCCGAAGTTGCGGATGCGGTGCTCGCCTTCTGTTTCGAGCGGATGCCGGGGCTGCGGCTCGCCTACTACGGACGCACCGGCGAGGAGGCGCGCAGCAAGCGTCCGGGAGTCGAGATATGGGGGACGCTCGCCGAGATGGCGTCCCGCAGCGGGAACCGCCGTGCGCTCGATGCCTTCCGCGGGTTCCTGGTCACGAACGCGGTGGAATCGCGGATCCCGGAGGACGCCTTCCTGTACGTGGCGGCCCACCTGCTGCTCGGGCTTCGCGCGCTCGAGCCGTGAGGAGTGCCCTTTTCGCGCTTGTCGCGCTGAACCTGATCCTCTCGCTCGGGGTCCGGTTCGAGCCGCCCTGGTTTGTCCCGCAGCTCGCCGTGAGCCCGGAACTCGCCGGTTTCGTTCTTCTGCTGGCGGTGGCCCCGGCGTTCTTCTGCCGCTTCGGCCGAGCCGGCCGGTATCTGCTGACCGGGTTGTTCGGGCTCTTTTTCATTGCACGGCTCGCTGAGAGGATCGCTTTCGATCTCCTCGGACGACCACTCGACCCGATCGGCGATCTCCCGCACGTGGGGGCGGTGGCCTCGATGCTCCGGGTCACGCTCCCGGCTCCGATGCTCGCCCTGCTGATCGCCGGGGTACTCGGGCTCGCAGCGGTGCTCGTGATTTTCGGAGAGCGGGGGGTCGCGACCCTGACCCGCGCCGCCGGTGAAGCCTCTTTGCGGATGCGGTGGATCGCTGCCGCCCTCTCGCTCGCCGCGATCCTGCTTCCGCTGGGGCCGGAGGGGGGCTCCGGCGTGCGCGCCGCCTTGCGGATCGGGCTCGCCCCGCTCGGCGATCCGCCCCCTCCGCTGACCGCGCCCGAGCTTCCCCCGGCACCGGATCTCGGCGGCGCCGACCTGCTGGTGATCTTCGTCGAGTCCTACGGAGTGGCGGCTTTCGAAGACGAGGAGCGCCACGCCCGTCTCGCTCCGGCGCTCGAACGGCTCCGCTCGGACGCGGCAGCCGGCGGCTTCGAGCACCTCGCGGCGCAGATCCAGAGCCCGACCTTCGGAGGAGGCTCGTGGCGGGCCCACGCCTCCCTGCTTTCCGGAATCTGGGTGGATTCGGAGGCCCGCTACCGGTCGCTCCTCGCCTCGGATCGGGCGAGCCTCGCGCGCCGCTTCGCCGCTGCCGGATACCGGACGGTGGCCTATGAACCGGGGATCTCCGGTTTCTGGCCGGATGGGGAGTGGTACGGATTCGAAAAGACCTACGACCGCGCCGCCATCGGGTACGAAGGGCCGCGGATCGGCTGGTGGGAAGTTCCGGACCAGTACACCCTCTACGCGCTCCACCGTCAGGAGCTCCGGAAAGCCACCCGGCCGGTCTTCGCCAAGGTCTCGCTCATCATGAGCCACATCCCCTATTGGCCGATTCCGCCCTATGTCACGCCGTGGAGTCGCTTCGACGAGGGAACCGCTTACGACGGCCCGATCCGGTCCATCGCCCACGACGACTACCGGGATCTGGAGGAGCTTTCCGACCGCTACGTGGCGAGCCTCGGCTACGAATTCCGCATCCTCGGCGGGTTCCTGCGCGATCTGGTTCCGCGCCGGGCGCTGGTGGTGGTTCTCGGGGACCATCAGCCTCCCCGTCTTTCGCTCCACGAGAGCGATACCTGGGCGGTACCGATCCATCTCTTCTCGCAGGATCCGAACCTCCTCGAACCCTTCCGGGAGCTCGGTTTCGAGAAAACTCTCACTCCGCTCGCTGGAAGCTCCTGGCGCATGAGCGACCTGCCGCACGACCTGGCGGCGCTGTTCCCGCGATCTTGATCTTCATCGTCGTGGCCGTCGCGCTTTTCGGCCTCGTTTTGTTGCGCGTTCTCCCGGAACGGGGGCATCATCGGGCCGTGGACGGCGCTCCGCTGTCTTTCGGTCCCGCCAACTGGCTCACCCTGATCCGGCTCGGGCTGTTCTCGGCTCTCGGGGGTTATGGCGCGTTCGCCCTGACCGGAGGGGAGGCTTCCGGCTGGTTCCCCGCTATCGCCTACGGGGCGGCGGTGCTCGCCGATGCGCTCGACGGAGTGCTGGCACGGCGGTCGGGAGCTGCCACGGAATTCGGCGCGCTCTTCGACCTCGAAACCGACGCGCTCGGCATGGCCGCCGCTTCGGTGGCCGCGGTTCTGGTCGCCGGCACTCTCGCTCCCTGGTACCTGCTGGCCGGCTTCGCCCGGTATCTTTTCGCGCTCGGTCTTGCGATCGAGTCCGCCCTCGGGAGAAGGACGCGCCCGCTCGATCCGAATCCCTTCCGCCGCCGGCTCGCCGGCTTCCAGATGGGCCTGCTGGTCGCATGTTTGATCCCGGAGGTCCCGCCCCGCTGGATAGCTCCGGCGGCGCTCGCCCTCGGGGTTCCGTTCCTCGTGGGATTCGCCCGCGACTACCTGGTGGTTACGGAACGCATCATCGCCCCGGCGAACACCCGGTGGCTCCGCTTCCGCAAACCGGCTGCGTTCACGGCCGCCGTGTTGCTGCTCGCCGGAGGCATCGCCGGCTTCCTGTCTGGCCCGGTGGCACTCAGCGCGCTCCTCTTCGCGTGGCTGGTCCATCCGTCGTTGCGGACATGAGCGGATTCCGGAGAACCTCCAGAAGCAGCCGCTCCGCGGCGCGCGCGCTCGTCTGCCAGTCAGGCCATTGCCGGTGGGTTCGGAGTGCGGCTTTTCCCGTGCGGGCCAGCATCTCCCGGTCGGTGGCCGCCCGGCGGAGAAGCGCCGCGATGCGATCCGGTTCCTCATTCGGCTCGACGAGCCAGCCGTTCTCGCCGTGGGTCACGAGATCCGGTGCGCCGCCGGAAGCCGCCGCGATCACCGGGAGCCCGAAAGCGAAGGCCTCCAGATAGATCAGCCCGAAGCCCTCGTGAGTCGAAGGCCCGGCGAGCAGGTGCGCGGAGCGAAGGAGTTGCGGGAGTTCCCCGGCTCCGAGGTGCTCCCGCACCCGGAGACCGCTTTCGAACACGCGATGAGCCACCTCCGACTCTGTGGGATCGGGGGAGCCGCAGATCGTCAGCTCGCATTCCGGGGTCTGGCGCGTCGCTTCGATCAGTTCGAGAACCCGCTTGCGGCGCGAGAGCCGGCCGAGGAAAACGACCCGCAGTGGCCCGGGTTCCTTCGCGCGTTGCTCCACCTCGGTTTCGTCCGGCAGGTCTTCGGGAAGCGGGCCTCCGCCAAGCGTGTCCCTTCCTGGCGCGATTACCGCCGCCGGAACGGTGCTCCCCCGGAGTTCGAGCGCCCGGTCCCGGCTCCACCGGCTGGGTGCGAGGATTCCCTCGACGCCGCGCAGGAACGCCCGCTCTGAAGCGGCGAGAGCGGCCCGTTCTTCCGCCTTCCGCTCCGGCTCGTCGCAACCGAGGTGGTGGACCATCGCGATCCGCGGGGTCTCACTGCTTTTGCCCAAAGTCGCGTGGAGCAGTTCGTCCTGGATCAGGACATCGGCATCTGGCGTTTCGTTGGTTGCGATGACGACCTCGTGGCCGAGTGTCCGAAGCGCCGCTCCGAGCCGCCGGTCGAAGAGGTTCCCCCCCGATTCGGCTCCGTGTTGAAGGGGGATCTGGAATCCGATCCGGAGCGTACGGGGCATGGTGCCGCAGCCTACCCCGGTGCGGCCCATGATCGCTACGCTCCCGCCATGTTCCTTGATCTTCACGCCCGGCTTTCCCGTTTGCTTTCTCCCCTTGCCGTGGTGCTCGCCGTCGCCGCTTCTGCTTGTCGCGCCGAGCCCACTGTCCCCGACGCGACGCTCGTCGTCACCGGCGTCACCGTCTTGCCGCTGGACGGCGGGCGGCAATCTGATCGGACGGTTTTTGTGACCGGGGACCGGATCGTTGCGGTGATGCCTGCCTCCAAAGCCGTCGTTCCCGAAAGCGCGGTCGTCGTGGACGGGAGTGGGCGATTCCTGATTCCGGGACTCGTCGAGATGCACGGCCACCTGCCCGGCGGCAACGCGCCACCGTGGCTCGCCGAAGACATCCTGATGCTCTATCTCGCGAACGGAGTGACCACGGTTCGGGGCATGCAGGGACACGAGAGCCAGATCGCGCTCCGCGACCGGATCGCAGCGGGAGAACTCGCCGGCCCGCGGCTGATCGTCGGAAGTCCCGCCATGAGCGGGCGGGTCGCATCTCCGGACGAGGGGGACGCCCTGGTGCGCGAGTATGCGGAGGCTGGGTTCGATCTGATCAAGGTACACGAGGGAATTGCGCCGGAAGTGTTCGAAGCCATTGCGTCGGCGGCCGGCGAAACCGGACTCGCTTTCGCCGGTCACATAGCGGATGAGGTGGGTCTTCACGCGGCCCTCGCCGCCGGCCAGGACACCGTCGATCATCTCGACAATTTCGTGGAAGAGCTCCTTCCCGAGGGAGTTCGCCGCGAAGTCGAGGCGCTCCGTGGAATCGCCGATCACGTCGAAGCGGTGGAGATGGAGCGCCTCCCCGATCTGATCGAACGGGTGGCCGGGGCCCGCGGTGTGGTGGTTCCCACCATGGTGCTCTGGGAATCCGGCATCTTTCCCACTCGGCCATCCTCGGCACTCCTCATGGAAAGGCCGGAAACCCGGTACATGCCCGGGGAGACCGTCCGGAGCTGGATCCGCGCCGTGGACAGCGGATTCGAACGCTACGGCACCGATGCCACCCACCGGCTCGCGGAGATCCGCCGGGAGGTTTTCCGTGCGCTCCACGCGGGCAGCATCCGCATGCTGCTCGGAACCGATTCCCCGCAAATCTTCAGTGTCCCGGGTTTCGCGATCCACCGGGAGATGGCTTCCTACGTGGAAGCCGGCATGACCCCGGAGGAAGTGCTTCTCTCGGGCACGCTCCACGTTTCCGCCCATCTCGCGAAGAGCGGTTTCGAGGATGACTTCGGTGTGATCGCTCCGGGGAAACGCGCCGATCTGATCCTGCTCGGCAGCGATCCGACGGAAGACATCGGCGCAACCCGCGACATCGCCGGGGTTGCATACGCCGGCAATTGGCTCTCCCGGAACCACATCGAGGAGGCGCTTGCCGGTATCGCGGCGCGGCGGGCGGCGGAGGAATGACCGTCCGGCGGACGCGGTAGCGGAGTGGCTGATCGCTTCGTCGCGCGGTTACGGGGCTTCGAAGCCGACTTCCCGGTGTGCGCCGTCGCAGAAAGGCTTTTCCTTCGAGTGGCCGCAGCGGCAGAGCGCTCCCCCGCCGAGCGTCGTCCGAGCGCCCCGGCCCGAGATGGTGAGCGGCCCGTCGAAGAGCAGTGGCCCGTTCGGCCTCGGAGTAAATCGCACCGGTGACGTTTCGTCGCCCGTCGGGGTGGCAGGGCGAGGGGCGATCGCCGCTGCATCCTTGAAGCCGACGCGCCGGTGGGACTCGTCGCAGAAGGGCTTGTTCCCGGAAGCGCCGCAGCGACAAAGCGCCGCCCTCGTTTCCGCGAGAGGTTCCTGCTCCGCCGTCTCGTGAATCCGGAGCCGGCCGCGAACATGAAAGGGGCCATCCGGCTGGACAGATGCCGAGCTCTTCCCGCGCGGCTCCTCGGGAAGGATGGTCGCTGCGGCGTCCCCGCCCGGTGCCACCCGTTCCTCGGTGGGTGGTGCCATGCGGAGCGCCCCGGTCGGACACCCGAGAACCACTCGCTCCAGCTGCTTCGGGTCGGCGGCGTCGGGAAGAACCCAGGGCCGGCGCGAGGTGTCGAATACCGCCGGCAATCCTTTGACGCAGATCTCCGCGTGGGTGCAACGCTCGGTATCGAAGGTAACGGAGGCTTCGCGCCCCCGATAATGGCGAACGTGGCTCTTCATGCCCCGAACTGTATGCGCCTGTCTGCGAATTCCCGCACGTAGTCCATGAGGCTCGGGATACCTGGCTCCCATCGCGGCTCGGTTGGCATCCACCAGATATAGCCGAGGTCGCGGAGGGTTTCGATGGCCCCCTCAAGAGCTTCCGGTTCCGCCGCTTCGCCGAGTCCGCTGCGGACGGCGGCCTCGAGTTCCGCGTGATCGAGTGCCTCTCGGTTCCGAAACGCTTCGGCGATGGCGCGTCCGACCGTGAGCCCGCGACTTGTCGCCAACTCCCGCCAGCGGTGCGCGTAGTAGGCGCGCTTCGTCCGGATGAATGCCGCCTTCGCCGGTTCGAGGACCGCGGGGGAGACTTCTCGCCGGCCTTGGGGCGCTTCCTTCGCGAGCCGCCAGACCTCGCGCCCGAGAAGCTGGATGAAGTAGGGATACCGTTGGCTTTCCGTGACCAGAGCGGCGCTCGCCGCCGCGGGAATGGCGATGCCTTCCGAGGAAAGCGGCTTGCAGAACGCTTCCTCGGTAGCTCTCGCGGACAGCCGGCCCATCCGCACCTGCTCCGCGCGGTTCCAGAAGGACGCGCCCATTGCGTCGAGCCTCTTTTCGAGGTTCGGCGTGCCTGCCAATACCATGAGCAGGGGACTTTCCGCCGCCACTTCCTGTGCGGCGTTCAGAAGCGCCCGGCCTGCGGCGATTTCCAGCGTGTGAGCCTCGTCCACGAGGACGAGCAGGGGGGCCTCCGCGCGTTCACCGAGGATTTCGGCGACAGTCGCGGGCGGCACCTCCGCTGTCTTCCACTTCAAGCCCTTGATGCCGACTTCGCTCGGAGCGAGACGCTGTATCCAGGTGCGCGGAAGGAGAAAGCTCCGCAGCGCGACCTCGTCCGGGGTCTCGGACGGCCGAAGCACCACCGTCTCGATCCCCGCTGCCCGTGCCTCCCGGCGCAGCCAGCCGAGCAGCGCGGTCTTGCCGTTGCCCCGCGGCCCGTAGAGGATGACCTGCGTACCGGGAGCGACTCCACGCCCGAGATCGGTCAGCAACGCCCGTAGCAGCGCCTGTTCCGTTTCCCTGCCAGCGAGGTGAGGCGGTACCGCTCCCGGGCCGGGCCGAAACGGCCCAAGCGCCGAGGAGGAAGCCATGCCGGGTTTTATAGCACTCCCTGAGCCTGACTTTCGGCGGGGATTTCCGTGCGAGTCGGGTGGCTCTCCCGCCAGAGGCGGCGCGCCCGTTCGGCGAGATCGTCGAGGAGTGTGTAGAAGAACGGCAGGATGACGAGCGTCAGGACGGTGGAGGCGGCGAGGCCGCCGATGACGGTCCGGGCGAGCGGGAAGTAGTACATCCCGTCGAGTCCGGCCCTGCCGATCCCCATCGGGACCAGCGCCAGCATGGTGGCGGCGGCGGTCATCAGGATCGGCCGGAGGCGGTCGCGGCCGCCGGTGATCAGCGCCTCGGTGCGCTCCATGCCGCCTCGTCGCAGCTTGTTCACATGGTCGATCAGGACGATCCCGTTCTTGACCACCACTCCCATCAGGACCAGCAGGCCGATCTGGGCCATCAGGTTGAACGGGCTGTCGGTGAGCCACAGCAGCCACGCCGCTCCCCAGACCGCGTAAGGGATCGAGATCAGGATCGCGAGCGGGTGGATCAGCGACTCGAACTGAGCGGCCATCACGATGTAGATGAGCAGCAGGGCGAGCAGGTAGTTCACCGCCATGTTCCGGACATCGTTGTCCTGCTGACGGATCCGATCGCCGAAAGACCAGCTCGCGCCCGGAGGCAGGAGGAGTCCGTCCATCGCCGATTCGATCGCGGATCGGGTGCTTTCCCAGTCGTCTCCCTCGTAGGCGGCGCGGAGGGTGGCGACTGCGCTTCGGTCCACCCGTTCGATCGAACGGCTCATGTCCCGGATCTCGAAGTCGGCGAGGTCGCCGAGCGGAACCGGCACGCCACTCTCGCCGATCAGGGTGAATCCTTCGAGATCGGCCACCCGGGACATGTCTTTTTGCGAGACGGTGAGCAGCACGTCGGCTTCCTGGTCGCCGGTCTGGAAGCGCCGCAGCGGACGGCCGCCGAGGCTGAAGCCGAAGATCTCCGAGAGGTCCCGGGGGCTGATGCCGTACCGGGCGGCAGCTTCGAGGCGCGGCCGCACGACGACTTCCCGGGCCGGCTGACGATCCCCGGCCCGGATGTCGGCGATTCCCGGAATTTCGGCGAGCCGGGCTTCGGCACGGGCGACGAAGTCCGGCAGCCGCCCCGACTCGTCGTCGTAGAGCCGCACCCGGAAGAACATGCTGTCGCCGCCGGCTTCCTGGTCGTCGTCGCCGAAGACGATCCGGACTCCGGGGAGGGTCGGGAGCGTCTCCCGCACCCGGTCCTTCATCTGCCGTCCGGCGGCATCCGAGATGTGGTCCGCTCCGAAGCTGATCACCGTCTGCGCTTCGTTCTCGGCGAAATAGCTATAGACCGACTCGATGTCCAGCTCTTCGCGAAGCCCCGCGAGCTCGCGTTCCACCGCGAGCACTGCGAGCCGGGCATCTTCCTTGTAGTGGAAATCGGCGAATTCGTAGGAGAGGAAGATTCGGTTCCGGTTGAGCCCTGAAAAAAGAGCGGTCGAGAGCCCGAGGAAGAACGGGAGGATGGCGGTCGCGAGGAAGACCACCGCGACACCGGCGGTGATCCAGCGACGCCGCAGGGTGAAACGGAGAACCCGCTGGTAGAAGTCGCCGAGCCGCTCGGTCCAGGCGGGCGGGACGCTCGGCTTTCTCGCGAGCAGGCGCGAACTCACCAGCGGAATGAGGGTGAGCGAGATGAAAAGCGACGCGAAGATGGTGAGCGAGATGGCGAGGCCGATCTCGCCGAGCCAGATGGACATTTCGTTCTTCGCGCCCAGCACCGTCGGCAGGAACACCACCGCGGTCGTGACCGTGGAGGCGATCACCGCTCCCGAAACCGCGTGGGCACCGGTGATCCCCGCGGCTTTCGCCGAAAGTCCACGGGAATGTTCGCGGACGATGGATTCGAGCACCACGATCGCGTCATCCACCAAAAGGCCGACACCGATCATCATTCCCATCATCGAGAGGACGTTCAGCGACCGCCCGCCGAAATGGAGCGCGATCGCGGTCGCGATGAGGGACATCGGGATCGTCAGGCTGACGATGGAGGTGGTGTCCACCCGGCGCAGGAACAAGAACAGCACGACGACCGCGAGCAGCGCGCCGAGGAGTCCCTCGGTCCGGATACCGGCGAGCCCGGAGGTGATCTCGTGGGCCATGTCCTCCCAGATGAAGAGGCTGATGCCGACGAGCGCCGGGTCGTTCGCGATCTCGCCCTCGATCACCTCGGTCACCCGGGTCGCGACCTCGACGGTGTTGGCTTCTGCCGCCTTGAATACGGTGAGCCCGATGGCGGCATCGTCGTTCAGCCGCCGCCCGAACGGGATGGGAGGCTCTTCGTAGGTCACTTCGGCGATGTCCGCGACCACGAGGCCCCGCTCGTTCAGAGGCAGTCCGCCGATCTCTTCGACCTCGGCGAGCGCCCCGAAGCCGCGCACCGGAGTCACCCCGTCTGCCGAGCGGATGCGGCCCAGCGAGACGTTGCGGTTCATGTTCTGGACCCGGTCGGCGACTTCTCCGAGATCCACCCGGTGGGCCGCCACCTGGTCGAGCCGCAGGTGGATCCGGATCTCGCGGGGCTCCACCCCGGAGAGCTCCACCCGCGCCACTCCCGGAACCCGGCGGATGGGGTCGGCGATCCGTCGCTCCAGCCGGTCGTAGTTCGCAGTCAGGTCCATCCCGGGTGCCGAAATCCGCGCTTCGACGATCGGAATCTGGGTCGTCGAAAAGGTGTTGACGTGGATCTCGCGGACATCCGGCGGGAGCTGGTCGCGGGCATCCTCCACCGCCTCGAACACCTTGGCGCGCGCCACGTCCACCGTCTCGCCCCAGGTGAAGTCGAGACGCAATTCGGCGCGGTCGGCGGTGGCGGTCGCGTTGATGCGGCGGGTTCCGGGGATGGTGGCGAGCGCTTCCTCGAGCGGCTTCACGATCTCGCGCTCGATCTGAGCCGGGCTCGAGTTCGGGTAGGGAACGCTGACGAAGACTCCGGGGAAATCCACATCCGGCAGGAAGGCGAGCGGGATGCGCCCGAAGCTGATGATCCCGAGCACCAGCACGCTCAGCAGGATCATCGCGGTGGTGACCGGCCGGCTCACCGCGAGTCGGGGCAGGCTCACGTCTCGAACCTCTTGCGGTCGAACACCGAGTAGGCAGTCGGGATGACGACCAGGGTCAGCGCCGTGGAAACCAGCAGGCCTCCGATCACGGTGGTCGCCATCGGGCCGCGAATTTCCGCGCCCTCTCCCAGCCCGAGCGCCATCGGGGTGAGTCCGAGGATGGTGGTCAGGGTGGTCATCAGGATCGGACGAAGCCGGATGCGGCTGGCGGCGAGGATCGCCTCTTCCTTTTCCATCCCTTCGCGCCGCAGCCGGTTCACGCAATCCACCAGCACGATGGCGTTCTTGACCACGATCCCGGCGAGCATCACCACTCCGATGAGCACGATCACGCTCAGCGCGCTGCCCGAGAGGATCAGCGCCCCGATGACCCCGATGGCGGCGAGCGGGATGGTGAAGAGGATGAGGAACGGGTGGAGCAGGGATTCGAACTGGCTCGCCATCACGAAATAGACGAGGAAGATGGCGAGTCCGATCGCGAGCGCGAGGCTCCGGAAGGAGCGATCCATCTCGTCACGCTGGCCCCCGAAGCGGGCCTCGATACCGGGAGGCAGTCCGAGCCCGGCGATCTGGCCGGAGATCGCCTCGGTGGCGCTCGCGAGGTCCCGGCCGTCGAGACTGGAGGAGATCACCACCGCCGGCCGCTGGCCCACTCGCCGGAGTTCGGCCGGGCCTTCACTCACTTCCGCTGCACCGAGTGCCCGCAGCGGGACCGGACGGGTGTCCGTCGCGTGGACGATCATCTCGGGCACCGCGGCAGTCCGGGAACGCATCGGGCCGCTCCCCCGGACGACGATGTCCACCCGGCGGTCTCCCTCGTCCAGCCGGGTTGCGACTTCGCCGCGCAGCTTCCGACGGAGCGCTTCGGAGGCCTGATCCACCGAGAGTCCGAGCCGGGCGAGGCGGTCGGTCTCGAAACGGACGCGGATCTCGGGGTTGCCGGCTTCCGCGGTGGAGCGGATGTCGGCGAGGCCGGGGACGCTGTCCATCGCCTCCTGGATGCGCCGGGCTCCCCCTTCGAGCAGCTCGCGGTCGTCCGAGAACACCTCGACCTCCACCGGCTGCCGGAAGCTGAAGTAGGAGGGGCGGCCGAACTCGTGGCGGACACCGGGCCGGGAGGCGAGATCGGCGCGCAGTGCTTCGATGACCCCGGCTTCCGCCTCCGGATCGTCGCGGTCGGCCATCACCACCCCGATCCGTCCCCGGTGTTCGGTGCGCGCCGCGCTCCCGGTGAAGCCGGTGGCACTCCCGGCCCCCGCTTCGGTGGTGACCCGAAGCACCGCCGGGTCGTCGTGGAGCGAGGCGGCCACTTCTCCGGCGAGGGCATCGGTGGTCTGGACGGCGCTTCCTTCCGGAAGGTGGATGTCGAAGTGAAACTCGCCCTGCGAGAGCGCCGGAAGGAGCTCCACTCCGACGGCGAATCGTCCGGCGACGAGCGAGCCGGCGAAAAGGCCGGAGGCGAGCAGGAAAACCGCCGCCGGATGGCGGAGCGCGGCGCGGAGGATGCCCGGATAGGCGTTCGCGACTGCGTTTTCGGTGACGGAGAAGGCGCGGAACACCGGCCGGAGCGGCCAGACCAGAACCCGGCCCGCCGAACCGGTGGCGCTCCGGATTCCCCGAAGTCCCCGCGCCATCCGTCCTGGAGCCGCCGTGCCCGCAGCGGGGCCGCCGCGGGAGGCCAGCACCGGGATGAGCGCGAGCGAGAAGGCGAGGGAAGCCAGGATGGAGATCGAAACGGTGAGCGCCTGATCCCGGAAGAGCTGGCCCGCCACTCCTTCGACGAAGACGATCGGCAGGAAGACCGCGACGGTGGTGAGGGTGGAGGCGATGACCGGGCCGGCAACCTCCGAAGCGCCCGCCGCCGCCGCGACCGCTGGCGCTTCCCCTCCGGCCCGGCGGCGGTGGATCGCTTCCAGGACCACGATCGAATCGTCGAGCAGCATGCCGACCCCGAGCGCGAGCCCGCCGAGCGACATGATGTTGAGCGACAGCCCCATCTGCTGCATGACGAAGAAGGTGGCCACCACCGAAACGGGGATCGCGAGCGCCACCACCGAGGTCGCCCGCCGGTCGCGGAGGAACAGGGCGATCACCAGAATGGCGAGAAGACCCCCCTCCCAGGCGTTCCGCGCCACCTCCGAGATGGCCCCCTCGATGAACCCGGACTGGTCGAAGAGAGTGGTGAGCCCGATTCCGGCGGGAACCGCGTCTTCGATTTCGGCGAGACGAGAGCGGATGCCTTCCGCCACCTGGACGGTGTTCGCGTCCCCTTCGCGGAAGATGCGGACTTCGACTCCTTCGGCACCGTTCTCGCGGAGGATCACCTCCTGGTCCTTGAAGCCGGCCCGGACTTCGGCCACGTCGCCGAGCCGGACCCGGCGGCCCCCGGTGTCCTTGACGATCACCGCGCGGATGCGGTCGAGGGTGTCCAGCTCGTTCAGGGTGCGGACCAGATAGCGAGCCTCGTCCTCATGGACGCTCCCGCCCGCCACGTTCACATGGGCGGCGGCGATCCGGTCCGAGATTTCGGCCGCCGTGAGGCCCCAGGCGGCGAGCCGCCCCTCGTCGAGGTCCACCTGGATCTCGCGGGTCAGGCCTCCTTCGATCCGCACCGCGGCCACTCCGGCCACCGAATCGAGGTCTTTCTTGAGCTCTTCCTCGGTCCATTCCCGAAGCTCGCCGAGCGGCAGATCGCCCGAGACTCCGAGCCGGAAGATGGCATCGGCGGAAGGGTCGAACCGCTTGAGGCGGGGGCGCTCGGCATCTTCCGGGAGCAGGACTCCATCCACCTTTTCGCGCACGTCGAGCGCCGCGAAATCCATGTTCGTGTCCCAGACGAACTCGAGGGTCACTTCCGAGATGCCGGCGCGCGAACGGGAGGTCACCCGGCTGAGCCCAGGGGTCACCGATGCGGCTTCTTCGATGGGGCGGGTGACGAGGGTCTCCACCTCGACGGGGGCGGCACCCGGCATCCGGGTCTCCACGGTCAGGGTCGGATAGGAGATCTCCGGCAGCAGGTTGACCGGGAGCCGGCCGAGCGAAACCAGCCCGAAGACGCAGGCGGCGACGGTGAACATGCTCACGCTCACCGGCCGCCGGATGCATGCGGCGATAAAGGATTTCATCGGAGGCCGTCCTGGTGGAGCGGATCAGGACCGGTCCCGCACGTCCACGTGGGCACCGGGAGCGAGCGTCCCCTGGCCGGCCACCACCACCTGTTCGCCCGCTTCGAGCCCACCGGCCACTTCGACGACTGCGCCTGCCGGGCCTTCCATCTCGACTCCGAGCGTCACTTCCCGGCGAACCGCCCGCCCGTCTTCCACCACGAACAGATGGCTGCCGCCGCCTCCCCGGATGACCGCCCGCCGGGGGGTGAGCACGGCGTTTTCCCGCACTCCGGTATCGATGGTTACCCGGGCGAAGGAGCCCGGACGCGCCAGGGAGCCTGTACCGGCGGGTATCGCGACGGTCACCTTGACGGTTCCGGTTTCGCGATCCACGACCGGGCTGATCTCCCGAACCACGCCGTGGCGGCCCCCTTCCGCGGGATCCGATTCCGGGAACACCCGCGCGGGCTGGCCGGGCGCGAGGCCCGCCACATCGCGTTCGGGGACGTACAGTCGGGCGATCAGGGTGTCGAAATCGGCGAGCGTCAAGAGGCGTTCTCCCGGTTCGAGCCGCGCTCCGGCGACCGGAAGGACTTCGGTCACGGTGCCGGAGAACGGTGCCCGGATTTCGGTGCGTTCGAGGGCGAGATGTGCGGCCTCCTTCTCCGAAGCCGCGATATCCCGGTCGAAGCGGGCTTTTTCGTATTCATGCCCGGCCACCAGATCCTGCTCGAAGGCCCGCTGCTGGCGCTCTAGTTCGGCTTCGGCGCGGGAGAGTCTGAGCTCCGCCTGCTGGTGTTCGAGCCGCCGCTCCCGGGAGTCCACCCGCGCCAGCACCTCGCCCTCGGCGATCCGTTCCCCCTCGCGGACGAGGAGTTCGGTGATGACACCGGAGGTCTCGGAGAGAACTTCCGCGGTCCGTTCCGCTTCGATCGTCGAAGTGGTGGAAAGGCGTGCCGCGACCGGGCCGACCACTGCCGGAGTCACGCTCACCGGAGTCGTGACCGGCGTTTCGTCGGATGTCTCCGTCGGTTCGGGCTCCCCCGATTCGGAAAGAAGCGAGGCGGCGAGGGCGACACCCCCGAGAACAGCCGCCCCCGCGAGGAGGAATGCCAGGGTGCGTTTCATGGCTCCCTCTAACGGAACCGGGGGCTGCATGGTTCCACGAGGCGGAAAATTCCCGGCATCCCTCACTCGAAGCCACCGCGCCCCTGACCCGAGGCCGGAGGCGCGACGGGAAGGCCGTCGTCAGCGGGTGAGCGCCCAGGCGCGTTGCCAGCCGACGGTGAGAGTCCAGGTTCGCTCCATCTGGGGGCCGTTCAGATCCTGGTAGAGCGGGATCCCCATCTCGAAGGCGAGGCGGTGTTCGCGGAGGGAACCGCTTTGGCCGGCGAGGTTCAGCCCGAAGTACCCGCTCAGCCGGGTTCCGCCGTAGTTCGCGGGGTCGGCGGTGGGGACCGGCCCGCCGATCATCGCATCCCGGCCTTCGAGGGCATCCATCCAGTCGGCCTGGACGCGGAGGGAGAAAGCGGCTGCCGGTGTCGGCTGGAGCATGAACCAGCCGGTCGCGAGTGCGTGGTTGCCGCGACGGTAGTTCTCGGAGTTGTCGCCGAGCGGCAGGTTGCCCCGCAACTGACCTCCGAAGGTGAGGTTGCCCCGGCTGGTCTGGACCACGATTCCCGGAAGGGCCGCGAAACTCCCGTTCCCGACCTGCATCGCATACGGCAGGCGGACTTCGCGCCGCATCCCGTTCGGGAGGAGGGCTTCGCCACGGGCATCGAGGCTACCTCCGGGAATTCCGAGCCCGAGGATGAGGTGCGAGCGGACCGCGCCGTCCGCGAGGCCGACCATCGCCGAGACACTGGCACCCGAGTAGCCGGAAGAACGGGTCTCGAAGCTTCCGATGGGCACGCCGGGCATGTTGTGGGTATCGAGAGTCATGGTGTTGGCCGTGAACATGCCCATCGCCATGAGTGTCAAGCGGTCCGTGAGTCCGTACATGCTCCCGACCATGTGCATGTCCATCCGCATCTCGCGGGGGAGGATGCGCTGGAAGGGCGGCTGGCCGGGATTGCCGAAGAAAGGGTTGGCCGTCTGAAGTGCCGTCTGGTCGTCGAGCGTTTTGGTCCCGTCCCGCAGCCCGCTCATCCCCATCGACATGAAGCGGTAGGAAAGCATGAACTCGCCGCGCTCATGCAGGTGGTCGCCCATCACCCCGATGGGGGCGTGGCCGTCGGCGCGGTAGGGAGGAAGCGGCCCGGAATCGTCGGAACCCTCCTGGGCCAGGGAAGGGGAGGCGAGCAGGAGCAGGGCTCCCGCCAGAAGAAGAGAAAACATGACAAGAAATCCGGTGAGACACCGATCGAAAGGTGCGCCAATGGCGATATGCCCGAAAAGGAGCGCACCGAACAGGAACCAGCCGGAGCGGAGCCCGGCTCTTCCGGAGGACCGCTCTTCGGCTATCGGGGTTCCTTCAGGCGGGAGGCCCGCGGGGCGGGGTACCGGGGAGCCGGGAGTCGCCCCGAGGGGTGAGGCAGGCGAAAGTTGCGAGCGGGAGAAGCCGGGGCCTTTCGGACGGCGAGCCGATCCCGGCCGGAGGGACGGCGAGCGTGGTGGGGCCACAGCAGCATTCGACGACACACTCGCCGCATTCCGGGTGGCAATCCATCCCCAGCATGGGAGTCGTGGGGAGGCCGGCTCCGGCCAGATACGCCGAGACGGTGAGCGCGGCGAGTCCGACGCGGAGGATCGCGGTCATGGCTTGATCGCCCAGCCGAACAGGATGTCCTGGTCACGGACATAGAGCCGTCCATTCGCCACCACCGGGTGGCTCCAGAGTTCCCGGCCGGACCGGTCCGCCTCCGGGAACGCGAAGCGGCCGCGTTCGAGGTATCCGCTCCGGGAAGGCTCCATCAGGCCGACATCCCCGTCTTCGCTGACCAGATACAGCCGTCCGTCGGCGAAAGCGAGCGATCCCTTCGGGAAACCGCGATCACGCCAGAAGAGCTCTCCGCTGTCCACCCGGAGCGCGCTCAGGATCGCGCCCGAAAACCCGTAGAGCACTCCCTCGTGGAAGATCGGGGTCATGTGGTGGGCGCGGAGGTTCCTCGTGAACCAGGCTTCTTCGGCGGTGACCTCTCCGCCGGAGCCGGCCCGCAGTTCGATCAACCCGCCGCCAGTCCCGTAATCCGAGGTCACGAAAAGTTGCGCCACTCCGTCCCGGTTCGAAATCAGGACCGGGGTCGCGATGTTGGCCGTTCCGTTGGAGGCGCGGTCGTAACTCCACAGCACCGCGCCATCCGAAGGCCGGATTCCCACTGCCCGGTCGCCGCTGAAAAACGCCACGTGGGGCGCACCTTCGAGATCGATCGGGATCGGGGAGGCGTATCCCGCCTCGTCGCCGGCGGCGGTCCAGAGCACCTCGCCGGTGTTCCGGTCGAGTGCTGCGAAGCCGGCACGCCGGGCACCTGGAGAGACCAGAATGCGGTCTTCCAGCACCAGCGGCGACTCGCTGATGCCCCAACTGATGTTGCGGGCACCGAAATGCTCCAGCAGGTCGAGCGTCCAGACGATCTGCCCGGTCGCTGCGTCGAGAACGCTCAACTGGCCGCGGGCCCCGAGCGCGTGGACCCGTCCGTGGGCGACCGTGGGAACGCTCCGCGGGCCGTCGCCGCGCCAGTCGTTGTATTCGTCCGAATGCGGGGTGGACCAGAGGATGGCACCGGTGGCTTCGTCCAGCGCGAAAACCCATTCCCGGCCGGAGACGCTGCCGAGCGTCAGGATCCGGCCGTCCGCGATCGCGATGGACGAAAACCCTTCGCCGATCCCACGTGCCCGGAAAACGAGCTCGGGGCCGCCCGCCGGCCATTCGCGAAGCAGCCCGGTCTCCCGCGAAATTCCGTCGCGGTTCGGGCCCCGCCACTGCGGCCAGTCCTCGGCGGCTGCCGACCCGGAAACAAGGGCGAAAAGGAGGACGAAGCGCGACATCCCTCGCAGTCTAGCCGCCGGTCCTCAGGGGCGGCCAGGGGAAGAAGGCGCTGGTCCGCCGAGTGTATTCCCGGTAGCCGGGGCGGCTTTCGACCAGTCCCTTTTCGAGAAGCGTCACCCCCGAGACCCGCAGGAGCAGGAAGTTCATCAGCAAGGGAGACAGGAGGGGCAGAAGGCCCGCCCCGGCCCCTAGCGCGAAAAAACCGAAGCCCCACCAGAGCGTCGCGTCGCCGAAGTAGTTCGGGTGCCGGGTGTACCGCCAGAGGCCCCGGTCCATCACCTTGCCGGCGTTCGCCGGGTCCTTGCGAAAGCGGGTGAGCTGGAGATCGCCGACCGCTTCGAAGAGGAATCCGGTTGCAAACAGCAGCAGGCCGAGCCAGTCGGATGCCGACCAGGGAGCGTCCGACCGCTGGATCTCGAGGAGCGGCACGGCGATGAGCCACATCAGGAATGCCTGGAGCCAGAAGACGGTCCCCAGCGAGACGAGGGGGAACTTCCGGCCCCATTTGCGGCGCATCGCCTGGTAGCGCGGGTCTTCACCGCGGCCGTGGTTGCGGACCCCGATGTGGATCGCAAGCCGCGCCCCCCAGAGCGTCACGAGCAGCGGGACGAGAGTCGCCCGGAGCGAGTCCGCATCGCCGATCTCGCGGTAGAGCCAGGCGAGCGCGGTGAACCCGAGGCCCCAGAAGATGTCCACGATGGAGGCATCGCGGCGGGCGAGGCTCAGCAGCCAGAGCGAGAAGGTCAGGCCGAGCGCCGCGAGCAGCCCCGGTGTCGCGAGATCGAAAAAGCTCATCGGTCGCGCCGCAGGAAATCCTCGGCCGAGCTTCCCGCCGGCATCCGGTAGAGGCGGATCAGCAGGTACGCCGAGATCGCGATCGTGCCGAGTCCCATGACCAGCAAGAACCAGAGCGCCCGACGGGGGAAGGTCCGCTCCTGGTACGCGATCCAGAGGTACGCGATCAGGAAGCCGAAGTAGGCATCGGCGAGGGTCGCCCGGAACCACGGGTGGGGCCAGAGAACCGCCCCCGCCTCGAAGATGCCCCGGTCGAGGATCGCGACCACCGTGAAGGCGACCATCCCGAACAGGATGCCCCAGGCGACGATCTTGACAGCGGTCATCAAACAGCGCCCTTCGACCAGAGCGTCTGCGAGACGAACCACTCCCGGCCCCGGTTGTAGCCGAACATCTCGGCGCAGGCGAGGAAGAACAGCCGCCAGCGGTTCAGCGCCCGCTCCGGATCGCCGCCGGGATCGGAAGCGAGGGCCTGAAGCGCCTGCTCCCGCCTCGCGTCGAGACGGGCGAGCCACGCCCGGGCGGTCCGCTCGTAGTGGGTTCCGTCGAGTTTCCAGCGTGCTTCGAGATCCACCGGCCCCGCGAAGTGCTCCATCAGGGTTTCCGAGGGCATCACGCCCCCGGTGAAGAAGTGGCGCGCGATCCAGTCGCCGGATCCCCGGTCCTCGAAGAAATAGGGCCGCTCCCGGTGGCAGAAGACGTGGACGAAGAGCCGGCCCTCGGGAGCGAGCCAGCCCGCTATCCGCTCCAGCAACCGGGCGTAGTTGCGGGCGTGCTCGAACATCTCGATCGAGACCACCCGGTCGAACGTCCTGTCCGGATCGAAGTCGTTCATGTCGGCGGTCCGGACCGCGCCGTTCCCGAGGCCGCGCTCTTCGAGACGGCGACGGATGAAGTCGCCCTGCGAGCCGGAATTGGAAACCGCGAGGATCCGGCAGTTCGGGTAGTGCTTCGCGATCCAGAGGGTGAGTGATCCCCAGCCGCACCCGAGGTCGAGCACCTCCATGCCGTCCTCGATCCCGGCGCGCTCTGCGACCTGGGCGAGGGCGAGAGCCTCCGCGTCGTCGAGCGAATCGGTCCCCTCTGGCCAGTAGCAGCACGAATACTTCAGGTGCTCGCCGAGGACCGTCTCGAAGAAGGAGGCGGGAACCTCGTAATGCTGGGCATTCGCCGAAACCGTTTCGAGCGCGATCGGCCCACGCCGCATCTGCTGGACTACCTCCGCGGTTTCCACCGAACGGGACTCCCGGAGCCTTTCGGCGAGCAGCCGGCGCATCCCCCAGCGGGCCAGTGGATCGGGGACGAAGCCGCGCTCGGCGAGTTCGATACCCCAGCTCAC
Organism: Vicinamibacteria bacterium; assembly: GCA_965215615.1. GTDB lineage: Bacteria > Acidobacteriota > Vicinamibacteria > Marinacidobacterales > Marinacidobacteraceae > CBDATA01. The sequence continues at coordinate 1,243,561 of OZ244068.1, forward strand.
GGGGGAGCTCCTGGCCGGGAAAAGAGAAGCTGGGCGGCGGTGATGATCCGCTCCTCGAACCCGCCCTCGCAATAAGCGAAGTAGAAACGCCACTTCCGCCGCTCCGGGGCGCCGAGGCCGAGCGCTTCGATTTCGTCTTCGCGCGCCTCGAACCGGGATCGCCAGAGTGCGAGCGTCCGGGCGTAGTGCGGGGTCAGATCCTCGAAGTGGAGGAGCCCCATGTCCCGGGTTTTCGCCACCGCGCGCTGGATGCGCCCGAACGAGGGGAGCAGGCCGCCCGGGAAGATGTGGCGCTGGATGAAGTCCACCGACCGGCGGTACTGCTCGTAGCGCTGGTCGGGCATCAGGATCGCCTGGATGAGCGCGAGGCCGCCGGGGGCGAGCAGGTCGGAGATCGCCTGGAAGTAGCGCGGCAGATAACGGTGGCCGACCGCCTCGATCATCTCGATGGACGCGAGTTTGTCGAAGGAACCGGCGACGCGGGGGAGCGCCCGGTAGTCCTCGTGGAGGACGGTGACCCGGTCGGCGAGCCCCTGTTTTCGGACGAGTTCGGTCGCGTAGGCGAACTGCTCGCCAGAGACGGTGGTGGTGACTACCTCGCACCCGTAGTTCCCGGCGGCGTGGATCGCGAGCGACCCCCATCCGGTTCCGATCTCGACCAGCCGGTCCCCCGGAGAGAGATGGAGCTTGCGGCAGACGAGGTCCAGTTTCTCCTGCTGGGCTTCCTCGAGGCTCGCCCCATCGTTCGGAAAGACCGCACAGGAGTAGGTCATCCCCGGATCGAGAAACCTGGAGAAGAAGGAGTTCCCCCGGTCGTAGTGCGCTGCGATGTTCTTCCGGCTGCCCGATTCGGTGTTCGACCGGAGCAGGTGCCAGAGCCGGCGGAACGGCTTGGCGAAATGCGCGGCGCCCCCTTCGAGCCGCTCCATCGCTTCCTGGTTCCGGGCGAACACCCGGACTACCGCGGTGGGGTCGGGCGTGGTCCAAAGGCCCTCGCAAAAAGCCTCGGCGGCCCCGATCGTCCCACCCCCGGCGAACGCGATCCAGCAGGTGGGGTCCCGGATTTCGACCCGCGCTGCAAGGTCCGAATCCGGGTTTCCGAAAGTCTGGATCTGGTCATCCTCCACGATGTCGATCCGTCCGCGTTCGATCCCGCGGACCCGGTCCAGCACCAGCCGGCGCGCCACCCGTTCCCGCCACGGCCGCGTCCGGCCGGCGGGGATCAGGAGAGCGGCCGGCGGTCCGGATGCGGATGAACCGGGATTCCCTTCCACCATAGTTTCACCGCCTCCCAGTGGATCCAGAGGACGATCCGGGCCGTCATCGCCGGAAAGCGCAGGAGCGCCCAGGCGAGCCGCCGGCCGGTGATCTCGCGCCGCTCCAGTGAGAGCGTCGCGTCGAATACCCGGACACCGTCCTTTCTGTTTTCGATATGGACCGAGAGCCGCTCCTCCGGCGGAGTGGTCCTCCAGCGGTACTCCATGTCCATCGGGAGGAAAGGGGAGACATGGAATTCCTTCTGGAGAGCGGCTTCCCCGGCTTCGAGCACATAGCAGTGCTGCTCGCCCCACGGGGTGTTGTTCACTTCGGCGACCAGCATTTCGACCCGTTCGCCCGCCCGGTCGAAGCAATAGTAGAAGCTGACCGGGTTGAAGCAATGCCCGAAGTAGCGCAGGTGGGTCAGGAGCCGGATCGGCCCCTCCGGCCGCTTTCCGGTCTCGGTACCGACGAGATCACGAACCGCGGTTTCGAGGGGGGTTCGTGGATCGCCGAGGTGGTCGCGACGGTCGAGCCAGGCGAGATTCCGCCGGTGAACCGACCAGAACCAGCGCCGACGGAACACGATGTCCAGCTCCCCGAGGTCGAGATACATGAGGAAGAGCGGGTAGTCGAACGCATGGGGTCGGGGTTCGAAGCGGCGATGGCGCACCCGTCCGATGTAGAGAGCGCTTGCGAGACGGGATTCGTTCACGCCGGGACTCCCATCCGCCGCGCCACCTCGAGTGCGCTCACCACCCCGTCCTCGTGGAAGCCGTGGCCTCGCCAGGCCCCGGCGTAATGGATGCGGTCCCGGCCGCTCATGGCGGAGCAGCGCTGCTGGGCCGCGACCGCTGCCTGGTCGAAGTGTGGATGCTCGAAATCGAAGCGGGCGAGAACCCGGTCGCTCGCGATCCGGTCTTCCAGGTTGAGGGAGACGCACCAGGTGGTTTTCGAGTCGAGACCCTGAAGCCGGTTCATGTTGTAGGTGACCGCGACCGGCCGGCCGGTTTCCCGGAGCGTCCGGTAATTCCAGCTCGCCCACGCCCGGCGGCTTTTCGGCAGCACGGAAACGTCGGTGTGGAGCGCTGCCGGATTCGGCTGGTAGCGGATCGCTCCGAGAACCTCGGCTTCTTCCGGAGTCGGAGAGTCCAGCATCCGGAGCGCCTGATCGGAGTGGGCGGCGACCACCACCTCTTCGAACACCTCCTTGCCCGCTTCGGTCAGGATTTCCACGCCTTCCTTTCGCCGCCGTAGCCGCCGGACTGGAGTCTTCTTCCGGATCCGGTCGCGGAACGGGCGGATGAGGCGCTTCACGTACTCCTCCGATCCCCCCTGGATGACCCGCCAGACCGGCCTTTCGGAGTGGTCGAGGAGTCGGTGGTTATCGAGAAACCGTAACAGGAAGAGCGCCGGGGTCTCGAGGATCCGGCGCGGGTCGGCGGACCAGATCGCCGAGGTCAGCGGGATCAGGTATTGCTCCGCGAGCGCCGGGCTCAGGCGGCTCGCGGAAAGGAAATCAGCGAGTGTTCCTTTTCTGGCTTCGGCGATCCAGTGCTTCGCGGCCCGGTTGAAGCGCAGGATGTCGGCGAGAAACCGGTAGTGGCGGGGACGCAGCAGATTGCTCCGCTGGGTGAAGAGAGTGTTCAGGTTGTCCCCGGCGAATTCGAGCCCGCTCCGCTCGCTCGCAAAGCTGAAACTCATGCTGGTCGGTTGGGAAGGAACACCGATCTCGTCGAGCAGCCGGACGAAGTTCGGGTAGTTCGGTTCGTTGAAGACGATGAAGCCGGCATCCACTGCGACCGGCCCCTCCGGCGAGGGAACCAGGGTGGTGACCGTGTGTCCACCCACCCGCGCACCGGCCTCGAAGACGGTGATCTCGTAGCGCGAGCGGAGGTAGTGCGCCGCGGCCAGCCCGGAGATACCCGCCCCCACGATGGCGACCCGTCGCCTCCCACTCACCGGCGAAGGATACCAAAACGGTCAAAACGATCACAAGATGTGATATGATGCTCCCAATCGTGCTTCAAAACATGCAAAGCGTTCTCACGCCGGCGCAGCTTGCCGTTGCGATCGGGGTGAGCGAGTCCTCGGTGAAGCGCTGGATCGACGGGGGCCGCATCGTGGCGAGCCGTACCGCCGGGGGGCACCGGCGGGTGAGTGCCCGGGAGGCGGTCCGCTTCATTCGCGACTCCGGAGTGGGAGTCGCTGGCCTCGGGTTGCCGGGTCTCGAAAGGGATCCGGGAGAAGCGCTTTTCGAACTCCTTCGGGACGGCCGCGCCCAGGAGGCGGCGGAGCTGCTCCAGGCGCGGTTTCTCGCCGGGGCGAGCGTGGCCGAGATCGTGGACGGCGCGCTGGTCACCGCGATGAAGCTGGCGGTCGATCTCGATTGTCCCGAGGAGGAGGCGATCTTCGTGGAGCACCGGGTCACCGAAGCTGCAATCCAGGCATTCACCCGGCTGCGATCGCTGATCGCTCCGGCGACGGATGAAAGCCGGCTCGCGATCGGTTGCGCGCCGGAAGGCGATCCCTACGTCCTTCCTTCGCTCGCGGTGGCTGCGGTCGTGGAAGACGAGGGGTTCCGGGCGGTGAACCTCGGCCCCGATACCCCGTTTTCGAGCCTCGTTCTCGGAGTTCGTTCCCTCCGCCCCCGCATCGTCTGGATCAGTTTCAGTTTCGTGGCCGAGCCGGAAAGGCAGCGGCAGGAAGTACTCACGCTCGCCCGGGAGGTCCGGGATCAGGGAGCGGTTCTCGTGGTCGGAGGGGCCCAGGTGGAGCGTCTCGCTCTCCGCCGCCAGAAATCGGTGTTTGTTGGGGCATCGATGGCGGAGTTGCGAGGCGTCCTCTGTGGGCTTGCGGTCGGAACGCCCGCCCCGAACGGTTAACCTCCCCGGCTCATGCCGGAAACGAAAGAAGTCAGTATTCCTTCGGCGGGCGATATCCTGCGCAAGCTGCTCAGAACACCGGTCGTCTGGCTGGACAGTTGGTCCTACAAGCCGGTCGAAGGCGAGCGGGCGATGCGCGTCGAATGGGGCCGGGTGGCACCCTTCCTCGCGGTCCATCTGATGTGTCTCGGGCCGATCTTCGTCGGCTGGAGCTGGGCCGCGGTTCTCACCGCGGTCGCCCTCTACTGGGCCCGGGCGTTCGCGATCACGGCTTTCTACCACCGCTACTTTTCGCACCGGACCTACCGCGCCTCGCGGGTGATGCAGTTCCTCTTCGCGGTCGCCGGAGCTTCAGCGGTCCAGCGCGGCCCGCTCTGGTGGTCCGCGCATCACCGGCTCCATCATCGCCACTCCGACGGACCGGGCGATGTCCACTCGCCCCGCCAGCACGGGTTCTGGTGGAGCCACATGGGCTGGATCACCGCGCCGGCCAACTTCCCGACCCGGCTCGACGTGGTGCCCGACTTCGCGGAGTATCCAGAGCTCCGGCTGCTCGACCGGTTCGACACCGTCGTGCCGATGTTGCTGGCAGCGAGCCTCTATGGCTTCGGGGCTCTTCTCGAAGGTGCCGGAGTGGCGACTTCCGGCCCGCAGATGCTGATCTGGGGATTCTTCATTTCCACGGTGGCCCTCTTTCACGCCACTTCGCTCATCAACTCGGCGGCCCACCGGATGGGAAAGCGACGCTACGAGACCCGCGATGACAGCCGTAACAGCCTGATCCTCGCGTTGCTGACGCTCGGTGAGGGCTGGCACAACAACCACCACCGCTATCCGGGGGCAACCCGCCAGGGCTTCTTCTGGTGGGAGATCGATGTGACGTACTACGTGCTGGTGGTGATGTCCTGGCTCGGACTCATCCGGGATCTCCAGCCGCCGCCCACCGAGCTGCTTGCGGCCCCACACTAGAGGTCCGACAGTGAAGGTCGGGCGCGCCGTCTCACTGACGGAGCGCGACGGCTTGCCGGCGGAGGCCGTGGAACTCGTCGGCCGTTTCGCTGCGGATTCCGCGACTCTCTGGGAGGCGGTCACGAATCCCGATCGCCTCGCCCGCTGGTTCGCGCCGGTCCACATCGAGCCCGGAGACCGCTTCCGGATCGAGGGCAACGCAAGCGGCAGGGTCCTGGCCTGCGAGCCACCTTCGCATCTTTCCCTGACCTGGGAATTCGGCGGGGACGCGAGCTGGGTGGAGATCCGGATCGCGGATGGCGAACTCGCGCTCACCCACGCCTCCCGCCGGTCGGAGCACGGGGAGAAGTTCGGGCCGGGCGCGACCGGAGTGGGCTGGGAACTCGCCTTTTTGGGACTCGACCGGCATTTGGCCGGAGTGCCGCGGCTGGATGAAGCCGCCTTCGCCGGGTCGGAAGAAGGCCGGGCGTTCCTCCGGGCGAGCTCCGAAGCCTGGGGGCGGGCCGCGATCGACGCGGGAGCGGAACCCGAAAAAGCGCTTGCCGCCGCGGCCCGCACCGCCGGCTTCTACGTCGGAGAATCCTCGGATTGACATACATGGAAGCGCTATGTATAGTGCTTCCAGGCATGAACGTCGGAAAGGATCTGGTGGCGGCTTCCGCCACGCCGCTCGTGCTCTCGATCCTCGCCGAGGGCGACAGCTACGGCTACGCGATCCTCAAGCGGGTGGCCGAGCTTTCGGACGGCGAGCTGAACTGGACCGACGGGATGCTCTATCCGATCCTGCACCGGCTCGAGCGGCTGGGCCATGTGGCTGCTCGCTGGGAGAAAGCGGAGAGCGGCCGCCGCCGCAAGTACTACCGGCTGACTCCGCAGGGAAGGGCGCAACTCGATGCCGAGCGCCGCCAGTGGCGGGTCGTCTCCGAAACGCTCGGCAGGGCATGGTTCGAGCGCTCGCTCGCTTCGGCATGAAAGACACCGAAGATCTGGTCTCCCGCTGGCGCAGCTACCTCGATCGCCGGCCGGCGGTGAGCGAAAAGGATGCGGACGAGCTGGAGTCGCACCTCCGCGACCAGATGGCGGAGCTCCGGGAATCGGGGCTTTCTTCCGACGAGGCGTTCCTCGTGGCGATCAAGCGGCTGGGGAGCCTCAACGAAATCGCCCGCGAGTTCGCCCGCGAGCATTCCGACCGGCTCTGGAAGCAACTGGTCGCGCCTGGGGAAGCCGCTGCGCCGCACCGGGACATCCGGGCGGTTCTCGGGTTCGCGGTGCTCGCCGCGGCTCTGGTCAAGATTCCGGAACTTTTCGGTGTCGGGTTCGACGAAGCCAGCGCTCCCTTCTACGCCCGCAATCTGAGCCTGTTCGCGTTTCCGATGGTGGCCGCCTATTTCATCTGGAAGCGGGAAATCGGCCGGCGGCTGACCCTCGGACTCGCCTCGGGGTTCGTGCTCGCCGCGATCCTCGCGAACATCCACCCCTTCGCCGACGGGGCGGACACCGAGGCGCTCCTCGCCCTCCACCTGCCGATCGCGGTCTGGTTGTTGGTGGGCCTCGCCTACACCGGGGGGCGCTGGTTCGTCGGCGGGGCGCGCATGGATTTCGTCCGCTTCTCGGGCGAGCTCTTCATCTACATGGCGCTCATCGGGCTCGGCGGTATGGTGCTGACCGCGATCACCGTCCTGAGCTTCGAGGCCATCGGGGTGGATGCCGAGTGGATCATCGGGAGCTTCATCGTCCCTTGCGGCCTCGCGGGAGCGCTGGTCGTCGCGTCGGGTCTCGTTGAACTCAAGAAGAGCGTGGTCGAGAACATGGCCCCGGTGCTGGCCCGAATCTTCACCCCGCTGTTCAGCGTGGCACTTCTCGCCTTTCTCCTCACGATGCTCTGGACCGGGAACCCGATCGGTGTCGAGCGCGAGGTGCTGATCCTCTTCGACGTACTGCTCGCGGTGGTCGCGGGGCTCCTGCTCTATACCGTCTCGGCGCGCGACCCGGAGGCCTCCCCCGGTCTTTTCGACGGTCTTTCGCTGCTGCTCGCCCTTTCCGCCCTCGCGGTGGATCTGCTCGCGCTCGGTGCGATCCTCTCCCGGATCGGCGAGTTCGGCTTCACCCCCAACCGGGTGGCGGCGCTCGGCGAGAATCTGGTCCTGCTGGTCAGCCTCGGCGGGTCGGCGTTCTTCTACGCCTGCTTCCTGCGAAGGGGAACCGGGTTCGCCGCGCTGGAGCGCTGGCAGATGTCCTACCTGCTGGTCTATGCGGGCTGGGCGGCGTTTGTCGCGCTCCTCTTCCCGCCGCTCTTCGGCTTCCGGTAGCCGCTACGCCGGAGACGCTTCTCATGTCCACGCTCATCCCCGCCCTCGCCGTCCCGCTCCTGATCGTGGGGTTGTCCGTGCCGATGATCCTCGGCAAGGTCCGATCGAACAGCTCGTTCGGTTTCCGGACCAGCAAGACGCTCTCGTCCGAGGAGATCGGGGTTTTCCATATCCGCTATGCCGCGACGAACACCGGGGAGCATCCCGACACCAGGAGCGCTCCGGATACCAAGGCCCAGGCGGTGGAACTGGCCCGTGACTACGTCGCGGTAGCGATGAGCACGGGGATCGGCGTTGATGTTCATCCGGAAGACATCAAGCTCGACATCCGGTGGAAGAACGAAAGCGCCTACCAGCGATGGCATGAGCAGCGGTTCGGCGCGAGAGATTCGTTTCCCGGCTGACACCGGCGGAGCGCACCACGCCGGCGAGTATCCACGCCTCCCGTTCTACGGTGAAGTCGCAATCCGGTCATGTCTGGTCCATCTCACTCTTCGTTCCGGCAAGGCTTGATCGCTCTCGCCAATGGTAGAGGAAGGCAGCGGGGGTCAGGATCGGAATTCCACGAAATCCGGACATGGCCAGAAGATCCTGGTCGCCGGTAACCAGGCAATTCGCATCCCCCATCGCTGCCGTCTCGAGTACCTTGTCGTCATCGGGGTCGCGACACCCCAGCCGGGCACCAGCTATGGAAACGATATTTGAGACTGCCCGCAGCTGAGCCAGATAGACCAGCCGCCGCTCGCGGGAAGCGTATCGGTCGAACTTCGGCCGAAGGAAACGAGTGTGGAGTTCCTCGAAAGTCTCCTCGGAAAACAAGAGCACGCCGCTCCCCTCCCGCACCGCATCCACGACGGCCCGAGGAGGACTCTCCCGCCGGAGTGCCGAGCTGATGAGTACATTGGTGTCGAGAACGAGGCGCTCAGCTTTCATCAGCCAAGAGCGCCCGCAACTCGGTGTCGGTCAATCCGCCCTCTGCTGCCTCCTCATCAAGTGCATCCATGGTCTGGATCAAGCGCTCCCACGCCACACCGCGAAGTCGTTCATATTGCTGGACCGACATCAGGACACTGACCGGTCGGTCCTTCTTGGTGACGAGTACCGGCGCGCTCTGGGATGCGTCGAGCAGTCTTCCGAAGTTGTTCTTGGCTTCTCTGGCAGCGACTTGCTTCATGTAGCCATTGTAGTCATCAAGGCCATGATTCGTGAAAACAGAGCACGGAACCACGGGAAGCGAAGGCCGCCGCCTCTACGGAGTATTCCGTGCGGCGATCCAGTCCGCGACGCGGTCTGCGAACTCCCCGAAGCCTTCTGGACATGTCCGCCTCTTTGCGAGATCCTGCCAGATCGAATTGTTCGTTATCCGGACCGGGAAAACTGTCCAAAGGACGGGGTCCATCTCACGGATCACGGGGCGGGAAGTGGGATATGGCGGGTACCGGGATCAGAACGCGAGTTCCGCGATCAGCGGGCAGTGGTCGGAGAGCTTGTCGCGGAGTTCGCGGGGCGCGTCGTAGAGCACTTCCTCGAAGCCTCGTTCTTCGGCCGGGCCGCCGTCCGCGTCGAAGGCGAGGAAGTGGTCTATGTAGTAGCGGAAGCGGCCGTCCCAGCAATCCGGCGAGCTTCCGGTCGGTGGCAGCAGCAGCGGATCGCCGGGGAGGAGGGCGAGGGTCTGGTCGCTCCGTCGCGAGAGCTGCCGGTTCCAGTCGCCCGCGACCACCACCGGAACCTTTTCTTCGAGCCGCTCTTCGATCCACTCGCCCAGCACCATGAACTGAAGCGCGAGGCGGCCGCAGGCGAACCCGGGGGAATCGAGCGGATCATCGTGGCAGCTCGACTGGAAGTGGATGTTCAGCAGGCGGAGATGCTGGCCGTCGCGGGAGAGCGTCAGGTCCACGCCGTGGCGGCTCCGGCCGTCCGGTGACCAGCCGTCCACGTCCGGGTGGCGCTCGACCCGCCAACCGGACGAACGCCGGATCGCAGTGACGGTGCGCTGGGACCAGCGGGGAGCGGTGTCGCGCCGGGAGACGAAGATGTTCCATTCAGAAGCCGGGAGCAGCCGGCGCGCCGCCTCCTCGTTTTCGATCTCCTGAAGCGCGAGGACCTCCACGCCGCGATCCACGAGATCGTCCACCAACCCGCGCAGCCGCTCGTGATCGGCTTCCGTCCGCAGGAAGCGCGCGCCGTCCTCGTTCCCGACCAGCATTTCGTCGTCCACGCCGTCGCCGAACCAGGCGATGTTCCAGGCCGCGACCGAGAGCCGGAGCGAAGAGGACGGGATGTCGGGCGGATCCTCCGGGGGAGGGGGTTCGGGAACCGGTTCGGGAGCGGGAGCGGGTGCAACCGGAGTCGGAGGCGGCCCGTCGTTCGATCCGCAGGCGGCGAAGAGCAAAATCAGCAGCAGGCCGCCGATCCCTTGCGTATATCTGGTCATGGTCGTTCGGCGACGAGCGCGATCCGCCGGCCGTCGGGGCTCACCGCGAGGCGGGAAATGCCCGAAACACCGGAGGTCGAAAGGTCGGCGACCTCGGTCCACTCCGAGTCGGGAGACCAGACGAGAAGGCGCGACCCATCCCCCATCACGATTTCGCCGTCAGGAGTCCATGCATGATCCTCCCGGCCGGGAAGCGTCCGGGTGATCCGCTCCGTCGCCTCGGTCAGGGAGTCGAGGCGTTCGATCCACCACTCCTCGTCCGAGACCTTGCGGACGAAGCTGATGTCGTCTGTCCCCGGGATGCGGTGAAGCGAGCGTCCCGGCCGCTCGGCCACTATCCGGATCTCGCCGCTGATGGCATCGCCCACCTGGAGAGTCGGGGGGTCGCCGAGGACGAACATCGCGACTGTTCTCGTGTTCGCCCAGGCGTGGTAGCCGACCGGCTCCACGGTGGCGAAAATCGGCCCGATCGGCTCGCCGGTGAGGTCGTAGTGCCAGAGGTACTGCTTGCCGCGGATTTCGTGGATGGCCGAAAAGGCATCCTGTCCGGGAATCGCGAGCGGAGAGAACTCGCTCGCTTCGTTCGTCCGCGTGAGCTGCTCCGCAGCACCCGGAACCGCGAGGCGCATCGTCTCGGTCTGCCGCCGGTCGAACGCCGCCGTGTAGAGGATGGCCGAGCCGTCGGGCAGAAAGCTCGGCTGGTTGTCGTACCCGTCGCGATCGGTCGCCCGTTCGAGACCGGAGATCGAGAGCGCTCCGCCTTCACGATGGAGCCTCCCGAGCCAGATGTCGGTCGCCGGGGCGTTCCTCGCGGTCGGGACGTACTCCGCCGGGGCCGGCCCGATCTCCGGCATCGGCCCGTCGGGCGGTGCGGCGGGGAAGGAGGGAGACTGCGCTGCCGCCGTCGCTACGCAACCGAGGAGCGCCAGCGCGGCCGTCCGAGAGGAACGCTTCATCGTTCCCTCCTCTCGTAGTCGAACACCGACGACTTCCCCACCATCTCGCGGAAGCAGACGGTGGCGCACGCTCCCCGTACATCGGTGAGGCGAAGCGGCTCGTGGAGCGCGAAGTGAACCGGCTGGGCCTGCCCCTCGTTGATTGCGATGTTGTCCGTGTACAGGTAGGTGCGGTCGAGGCCGTCCAGAATCGGATTCAGCCCTCCTTCGATGCCCTCTGGATGTCCGGCAAGATGTCCGGACTGATTGGCAAGGATCCGGGAGCCTCCGTCCTGCACCGGGCGCATCGAGAGTTCAAGCGGCTCGTCAGGGAGATGGTCGTGTGTTACCTGGGCCGCGAATCCGTCCCGGGCGCAGAATATCGTCATCGGAAGTTTCGAGTGAAGTGTGAAGCTCGCGCGGCCGAAGCTGTCGGTCTCGGCTTCCAGATACGTCCTGTTGGGGTAGAGCATCAGTACGTGGATGCCTGACAGGGGCTTGCCGGTGGACTCGTTCGTGACGATCACCCGTGCTGCGATCCCCTCCGCGACGGGCAGCGGAGCCGCCGGCAACGTGAGTCTCAGCTCCCGTCCGCCGAGAAGCTCGAATCGGGCGCGCTCGCCGGCGAGCGCGAAGGTCTCGTCCTCGATGACGGTGACCCCCTCTCCGCGCCGCTCGATGAAGTACCGGCGTCCGCCGGAACCGGGTGTGTCGCCGACCACGCACTGTCCGAGCCGCGATGCGACCAGCTCGTTCCGGGTGAACTGACTGGATCGCAGATCTTCGATGGTCATGGAGTTGGAGAGCCCGCCCGGCGAATACAACTCCAGCCGGTCTTCGAAGAGGAAGAGGCGGATTCTCGATCCGCCAACCGCGTAGTCGCGATGCGCCACTGCGTTGACCAGAGCCTCGAAGACGGCGCTCGCGCTGAACTGGGGGATATCCAGGCGGGCAGGATCCTTGTGGGCGGCGATTCGCTGGTTCTTCGCGACGAAGCGCGCTGCTTCCCGGACCTGTTCGTCGAGAGGGCCGGTGATGTCGTGGGCATCCACCTGCTGTCGCGCGTCGGTGTGGATTCCGCGGTAGCAGACCGCCTGAATCCAGGCGTTCGGCAGCCACTCGCGAGGCTCCCCGGTCGCGAGCAGGATGCCGCCCACCGTCGCCCGCAGCACGCCACTCCCATCCTTCTTGGCGAACTTCAGCTTCCGGAGCGCCGCTTCCGCCGGTTCTTCGACTCGAGAGCTCACGTATCGACGCCAGAGATCGGGATGGAGGGTGTTGATGCCGGTTCCCTGGACGATCTGGGTGTCCACCGATGTGGCATCCGAAAGGCCGCGTGCCTGGGAAAGCCGGAGAATTTCGGGCTCGTCCATCCGGCGCTTCGTGTCTCCGGAGTGGGCGAAGCAGCCCCCGGGAGATCGGTGCACGGCAATCCCTTTCGGAACCTCGACCAGCAGCGCGCCGCCTTTTCCCTCCGGGACGGGAACGCGATAGACCCGGTAGTCGAGGCGGGGCTTGATGGAGGCGTTACAGATTTCGCCGACGAAGCTCACGACCCGGTCGAGTTGAGGGGGGTCGAGCCCCTGCGGTTTCCGGTCGTCCGTCACCCCCAGCAGGAGCCGTCCGCCCGCCGCGTTGGCGAAGGCCGCCAGTTCGTCGGCGAGCGCGTCCCGGCCCGGCGCGCTGACCTTCCGGCCCCGGAAACGGACTTCCTTGAATTCGGGGCCGGAGTCCTCACCGAGCGCGACCTGGATCCAGAGATTTTCGGCATCGGGGAACATTGTGAGGGATTATCGCTGCCATCGGCAGGATTGCCGTTTCGCAATGTGCGTCAAGACCGGGAACTCGAAATGGAGGTAACGACCAGGGAGGTTCCCGCTCCCGGCTACGATGGGTGGATGACTTCGATCCGTCGCGCCGCCTTTCCTGTCGCGCTGCTGGTGTCCGTCGCTTGCGACGCGCCTCCTCCTCCGCCCGGGCCGGAAACGGTCGCCGGATGGCGGATGGTGGATCTCAGCCACGGATACGGAGAGGCCACTCTCTACTGGCCGACTGACACCCGGGGCTTCGAACTGACCACTCTGGCCGAAGGCGAAACCCCGGCCGGCTTCTACTACGCCGCCCACGAGTTCGCGAGCGCCGAACACGGCGGCACCCATCTCGACGCGCCTTTGCACTTCGCCGAGGGCGGGGACGATGCCGCTTCGATTCCGCTCTCGCGGCTCATCGCGCCGGGAGTGGTGGTGGATGTGACCGGGGAGGCGGCCGCCGATCCGGACTACCGGGTGCGGCCCGGGGATATCGAGGCGTGGGAAGCTGAGCACGGCCACATCCCGGCAGGGACCGCGGTGCTCTTCCGCACCGGATGGGCGGAGCGCTGGCCGGACGCTGTTTCCTATCTCGGCGACGATACCCCCGGCGACGCGAGCAACCTGCACTTCCCCGGCATCGGCGAGGCGGCGATGGAGCTTCTGGTCGAACGCGAGGTCGCGCTCGTCGGTCTCGACACCGCGAGCATCGATCACGGCCCGTCCACGGATTTCATCGCCCACCAGATCGGGGCTGCCGCCGGAATCCCGAACCTCGAAAACGTCGGGGATCTCTCGGAGATTCCACCCATCGGCTTCCTGCTCCTCGCGCTCCCGATGAAAATCGAGGGTGGCAGCGGAGCTCCGGCCCGCATCGTGGCTCTCATCCCGGAGTAGCGCAGAACGCCACTGACGATAGGGAGAGCGAAGCCGGACAACGGCGATGACGGACGGGATCGCTTTCCATGACGCGTTCGCGGTGAACGGCAGCGTGGGGCGAGTGGCAAAAATCCGCCCGGTTGCGGCGGGGCCGTGCGTCTGCTGACAATTCCCCGATCCCATTCCCGCTCCGGGAGGTGCCTCCATGTTTCGACTCGCTTTCGCGCTCACGCTTTCCTTCGCGTTCTCGCTGTTTGCTGTAGCCCAGGAAAAGCGCGCCATGACCATCGTGGACCTGATCGAGGTTCCGCGGCTCGGGAGCCCCCGGGTTTCGCCGGACGGCTCGCAGATCCTGTTCACCCGGTCGGATGCCGACTGGGACGAGAACGGCCGGACCACCCACATCTACCGGATCGGCGCGGACGGCGGCGGGGAGGTGCGGCTCACCAACGGCGAGAACGGGGAATCGAGCCCCCGCTGGTCGCCCGACGGCAACCTGGTCGCCTTCCTCGCACGGCGCGGCGAAGATGCCTTCTCGCAGATCTACCTGCTGCGGAACCAGGGCGGGGAAGCCTACGCGCTCACGAGCCATGAAAGTTCGATCCAGTCCTTCCAGTTTTCACCCGACGGTTCGCACATCTACTTCCTCGCTCCCGAAGCCATGACCGCCGAGGAAAAGAAGAAGGAAGAGATGCGGGACGACGTGATGGCCTTCGACGAGGACTACAAGCACCGCCACCTCTGGCGGATTCCGGTTGCGGGCGGAGATGCCGGGCGCATCACCGGCGGAGACTGGTCGGTCATCGGATTCCAGCTTTCGAGTGACGGTTCCCGGATCGCGCACTCGCGGAGCATCACCCCGCTGATTGACAACCGGGACGAGGGCGAGGTCTGGATCATGGATGCCGACGGCTCGAACGTTCTCCAGCTCACCGACAACGGGGTCAGCGAGTTCGGGGCGCAGTTGTCGCCGGACGGCTCGACGGTGATGTTCCTTTCCGATTCGAGCGCCGACTTCGAGACCTACTTCAACGACAACGTCTTCCTGGTTCCGGCCACCGGCGGCCCGCACCGGATGCTCTTCGAGGACATGCCGCACGAGGTGACCGGGGCACGCTGGGCGGAAGACGGCTCGATCTATTTCACCGCCAACACCGGCATCCGGACCCAGTTGTTCCACGCTGCGGTCGAGGACGAGACCCCCACCGCGCTCACTGCCGGTGACCATTCGCTTCAGGGCTGGAGTTACTCCCCGGCGGCTGGCCTCCACGTGTTCGGGGTCAACGAACCGACGAACGCCGGGGATCTCCACCTGCTCCCGGCGGCCGGCGGCGATCCGGCGAAGGTCACCTCGGTCTTCGACTACCTCGATGAGAGATTCCGGCTCCCGGTTCAGGAGGCGGTGCGCTGGCCGGGTGCCGACGGAATGGAGGTGGAGGGGATCCTCTACTACCCGCTCGATTTCGAAGAGGGAACCCGCTACCCGCTGGTGGTCCAGACCCACGGTGGCCCGGCGGCTTCCGACAAGTTCGGTTTCGGTTCGTGGGGCAGCTATGTCGCGGTGCTGGCCGCCCGCGGGTACATGGTCTTCAAGCCCAACTACCGGGGAAGCACCGGCTACGGGGACGCAGTGCTCCGGGACATGGTCGGCCACTACTTCCGCCAGGCCCACCTGGACGTGATGACCGGTGTGGACGACCTGATCGAGCGGGGTCTCGTGGACGGGGACCGGATGGCCAAGATGGGCTGGAGCGGCGGTGGCCACATGACCAACAAGATCATCACCCATACCGACCGCTTCAAGGCGGCTTCTTCGGGAGCCGGGGCGGTCAACTGGATCTCGATGTACGCCCAGAGCGACGTGCGGATCTACCGGACACCGTGGTTCGGAGGCACGCCGTGGCAGGAGGACGCTCCGATCGATGCCTACTGGAATCACTCTCCGCTCAAGGACATCTACAAGGTGACGACTCCCACCATCGTGCTGGTCGGGGAGAAAGATGTCCGGGTGCCGCCGCCGCAGTCGGTGGAGCTCTACCGGGCGCTCAAGGCGAACGGAGTGGACACCCACCTCTACATCGCCCCCCGCGAGCCGCACGGCTGGCGGGAGCTCCGTCACCAGCTCTTCAAGGTGAACGTGGAGATCGACTGGTTCGAGCGCCATGTGCGGGGAATCGAATACCAGTGGGAGACCGGGCCAGAAGAGTCGGAAGAAGAGACCGCGACCGACGACGGTGAGCAGTAGGAGCCGGCGCGGTTTCGCATTCGCGGCTCGAACGCCGGTCCTGCTGGGCTCGGCCCTGCTGACGATCGTCCTGCTCGTCGGGGTGTTTCCGGCGTTGCCGATCGGCGGTGAGATGCTCGATGTCCGGCCGGGCTACACCCACGAGGAAGCGGTCGCCGCGCTCGAGGGCTACGGGGAATCTGGCCGCCGGATGTACATCTTGTCGAGCCTCACCCTCGACACCCTGCTGCCCGCCACGTATGTCACCTTGCTCGCCGGGCTCCTCTACCGGCTCCGGCCGGGTGAGCGGTGGGAGAAGCTCGCGTTCCTGCCGCTTTTGGCGGGAGCGTTCGACCTCGCCGAAAACGCCCGGATCGTGGTCCTGTTGACCGGATATCCCGAATTGACCACCGGGCAGGTGGCGGCCGCCAGTTTCTTCACCCAAGCGAAAGGCCTCGCGGTCGTTTGCTGCCTGTTGCTTGTCGCTGCCCTCGCGGCGGTTCGGGTATTTCGCCGAAACTAGCTTTCGAGGCGGGCGCTCCAGTCGTATTCGATGTCGGCCGCCAGGCTGTGCATCACGCTGCAGTACTTCTCGAACGAGAGCGCGACCGCCCGCTTCAGCCGGTCGTCGGTTACCCCGTCGCCGCCACCGGAAAATTCGAGGGTGACTCTTCGGAACCGGCGCGGGTGGTCATCCGTCCGCTCGCCACAAACGCGGGCCCGGAGTCGTTCGGGCTCGGCCCGCATCCGCTTCAGGACATGGATGACATCGATCGCCATGCAGCCGGCGAGAGCGCCCAGCAACGATTCCATCGGGGAGACGCCGCGCGAGCTGTCGGAATCGAGTCCGATCCGGGCACCGGTGGGGGTCACCGCCGGGTAGCCGGTGGCACCATCCCATTCGAGTTCGATCTGCAAGTTCAGTCGCCCCTCCCGAGGACCAGCGAAACGTTCGTTCCTCCGAAGCCGAAGGAATTGGAGATGGCCCAATCCGCTTCGGTCGCCTGCGGCCGGAGAACCGGCGGGTAGTCGGCGAGTACCGGGTCGAGCGGCTCGGCGTTCACCGAAGGAGCGAGCCAGCGCTCCCGCAGCATCACCACCGTGAACGCCGCTTCGAGCGCCCCTGCCGCGCCCACCGTGTGCGCCGTGTAGCCCTTGGTCGAGCTGTAGGGAACGACCCGATCCGGGAAGATCCGGCGGATCGCCCGGACCTCGGAGACATCCCCGAGCGGAGTGGAGGTTCCGTGGGTGTTGATATAGCCGATCGCTTCCGGGGGAATCCGGGCGTGGTCGAGCGAGCGCCGCATGGCGAGCTCCGCGCCTTCGTCGTCGGGCGCGACCATCTGGCCTGAACCGTCGGAAGACATGCCGTAGCCCTGGATCACTCCGAGGATCGTCGCGCCGCGCCGTTCGGCGCTGGCCCGCGATTCGAGAGCCATGAGTCCCGCGCCCTCTCCGAAGATGAAGCCGGCGCGGTCTGCGGCGTAGGGTCGGGAGGCTTCGGCGGGCCGGTGGTTGTCTTTCCGGGTGTAGGCGCGCATGGAATCGAAGCCGAGATGGAAGTGGACATCCGCCGACTCCACGCCGCCAGCGAGTGCCTGCTCCACGATGCCCTCGCGGATGAAGGAGGCGGCGATCAGGACGTTGTAGGCCCCGCCGGCGCAGGCGGCAGTGGCGGAGACGGAGGGGCCGCGGGTCTTGAAGAGGGTTGCGAGATTGGCGGAAACGGTGGAGGCCATGATCCGCGGCACGGTCGCCGGAGAAACCCGCACCCGGCCCTCCGGTTGGCTCAGGAGAGTCACTTCGCGGTGGGTTTCGGTCTCGCCGCCCTTGCCGCTCCCCACCACGATCGCCATTTCGCGGGTCGGCATCCCCGATTCTTCGAGAGCGATCCGCGCGGCGCGGACCCCGAGCCGGGAGAGGCGGCCCATGAAGCGGGCCTCCGAGCGGCCGACTCCGATGTCCTCGGCCTCGAGGCTGCCGGAGTAATGGCCGAAGAGCTGGTTTCCGGTCCGGGCGCGGATTCCCGGTTCGTAGGGCGAACAGGGGCAGGGCCGCCCCGCCTTCAGGAAATCGCGATGGGCATCGGTTCCCGATCCCATTTGCGAGAGCATGCCGATTCCGGTCACTACCGGGTCACGGGGACCCGGTGCGGGGAGGCCGTCCCTCATCCGCTCCCCGGCTGCTTCGACATGAGCCGCTACGATACTTCACCGCCGGTTCCCAAGATGCTTCGCCACCTGCTCGCGTTGGCTCTTCTCGCGCCACCTGTGGCCAGTGAAGCGCAGCCGCGGCTCGACCAGACGCAGTACCGGGAGCTCGTCGAAAAAACGGCGAGCGGGCTCTTCATGAGCGGCGGCCGACAGCTCACTGGCTTCCGCGAAGACTCGGTCGAGGAGGCGATGCGGGAGTTCGCCCGTGATGCTCCGGGCGCTCTCCGCCTCAAGGCGGCATCCATGCTCCACACCGAAGGCGCGCTGGGCGCAGGCGCGTCCCGTCATCTTGATTTCGCCCGGGGGTTGATCCGCGCCATCCCCGATCCGGCCGAGAGAGAAGACTGGCATCGACGCTGGTGGCTCGCGGTCGGATATTCGTACCACTTGGCGCTGAACACCGCCGCCGCGGTAGCCCATTTCGAAAAAGGGGTCGAAGTGCTGCCCGGGGAGCGGGAAATGCGTCTCGCGCTCGCCCGGGTCGCCCAGATGGCGGGGCGGCATCGCGAAGAGCCGCTCTACTCCCGACGGGCGGTGGAAGTTCTCACCGGCCTGCTCGAGGAGGATCCCGAGGATGCCGAGGTCCGGATCCGGCTGGCCGGTTCGCTTTTCGACATCGGAGACCTTCCAGGTGCGGAGCGCCAATTGGCGCGGCTCGAGGGGGCGCGGATCCCCCCTTATCCGCGGCTCGCCTTCCTCCTGTTGCGGGGGGAGATCGCCATGGATGCCGGCGACTACCCGGCTGCCGAGGTGGTCTTCGCCGAAGCGGTGGCGAGGGCCCGGCGGTCTCCGGCGGCGGTTTCCGGCCTGGTTGCGGTCCGCCTCGCCCAAGGGAACAAGGCCGGAGCGTTCGAAGCGGCGAGCACTTATCTGAGCCGCCGGCCGGCTGAATGGGCACCGGAGTGGCATTTCTGGCTGGGTCCGGCCATCGGGTTCCAGGAAATGTTCGGGGAGATGAGAAGGGAGATCGTCGCGGGATTCGGAGAAGAACTCAGGGCGGATCTCCGGTTGGAGGATGCCCGGTGACCGGGAGATGGACGGCGCTCCTGTTCGCCGTCCTTCCTGTTCTGGTCACGGCGCAGGAGGTGCGGGTGGAGGTTCTTCTCCATGACGACGGCCAGCCGGTTCGTCTTCGGGATCCCTCGGCTCTCGAACTCATCGTGGACGGGCGGCCGCAGGACTTCGAAATCGCGGAAGCGGAGCCGCTCTCGGTGGCGGCGGTAGTGGATTTGAGCTCCAGCGTGAACCCCTCGCTGCTCGCGGCGGTGACTGCGGGCCTCGAGAGCTTCTTTTCCGGCCTCGGCGAAACGGACCGCTGCGCGGTGATCCCGTTCCAGCGCACCGTGGAGCTTCACGGCGGCTGGGAGCAGGCCTGTTCGGAAGCAGTGGCGGCCCTTGCCGGACTCCGCAGCGGCGGGCCTTCCGCGCTCAACGGCGCGCTGACACTCGCGCTCGGGTTGCTCGCCGAAGCGCCCGGCCGGCCGGTGCTCCTCTTGTTCACCGACGGCGTGGACGGTGCGAGCTGGGCTCGGGATCTCTGGCCGATGGTGGGGCTGGCCGGAGTGAGTCCGCTCGTGTTCTCGGTGACCGCGCCGGCGGTTCTTTCGCGAGGCGGCCGGATGGGCGGGGTCTATGGGAGCGTGAATGCGGAGGACTTCGCACGGCAGATCCGGTTCGAAGGCCGCCACGTGACGAGCGGTGACGTGGTGGTCCGGGGGCTCAGGAACGTGGATCCGTTCTGGGTGCTCGAAGAGATGGGCCGGAGGACCGGGGGAGCGCTCGTTCGTACCGGGGGAGAGCCTTCGGAAGTGGAAGAAGCGCTCGCCGGGCTGAGCGGGGAGATCGCGTTCCGGACTTCGCTTCGCTTCCTTCCGGAACCAGCGCTCGGTCCGGGAACCCACGAGATCGTGGTCGAGAGTCCGGAAGGGGAAGTTCGCCACCGGGCGGCGTTCGTCCTCCCGCAATAAGTGGCGAGCGGGAGAGGCGCGGTCTCGAACCCCGCCGGACGCTTCGAGAGATACCGCGAAGAGGCGTTCGACGACGGGTGGGGTGAGCCGGAAGAGCAGCCGCCTCCGCCGACCGAACTGATCCCGGACCGCACGAAGACGATCATTGCCCGGAACGATTCGCCGGACATCCCTTTCGACCGCTCGGTCAACCCCTACCGCGGTTGCGAGCATGGATGCATCTACTGCTTCGCCCGTCCTTCCCACGCCTGGCTCGGCTTTTCCGCGGGGCTCGACTTCGAAACCCGCATCATGTTCAAGCCGGATGCGGCGAAGCTCCTCCGGGAAGAGATCGGCCGTCGCCGTTACGAGCCGGGGACGCTCGCGCTTGGCTCGAATACCGATCCCTATCAGCCTGCCGAAGCGGGGTTCGAAATCACCCGGTCGGTTCTCGAAGTCCTTCGCGATGCCCGGCACCCGGTGGGGATCGTCACCAAGTCGGCCCTGGTGTTGCGCGATCTGGACATCATCGCCCCGATGGCCGAACACGACCTCGTCCGGGTGATGATTTCGATCACCACCCTGCTTCCCGACCTGGCCCGTTCGATGGAGCCGCGAGCAGCAGCACCAGCAAGGCGGCTCAAGGCGATCCGGACGCTCGCGGACGAGGGAGTTCCGGTGGGAGTACTGGCTTCTCCCATGATCCCCGGCCTGAACGATGCCGAACTGGATCGCATCCTCGAGTCGGCGAAAGGAGCCGGGGCGCGGTTCGCGGGGACGATCCTGCTTCGCCTGCCCCACGAGGTCCGCGATCTGTTCGTCGAATGGCTCGAAGCGCGGTTCCCCACCCGGGCATCCCACGTGTTGCGTCTCATCCGGGAGACCCGCGAAGGCGGGCTCAGCTCTCCGGAATTCGGGAAACGGATGCGGGGAACCGGGCCCTACGCGGATATGCTCGCTCGACGCTTCCGGGCCGCGTCGAAGCGCTTCGGCTTCGAGACCGCGTCGCCGCTCCGCACCGACCTTTTCCGGCGGCCCGGCGCGCCGGCTTCGCTTTTCTGAACTACTGCCGATGAGCGGGTGTTCCGAAGGGATAGAGCCCGCCGAGGTCCACGTTCTCGTAGGTCAGTGCGTCGAGGAAGGTGGTGCCGACGAAGGGTTCCGGAGCCTCCACGATCTGGATCGTCCGGGCGTAGCCGGTTTCGTCGAAGCCGCGCCGGAAGTGCACTCGCGACTTGACCACGAAGACCTCGTAATCGTCCGGGTTGACCGGCCCGATGCGAAACCTCTCCGGATAGAGGACCTGGGTGTAGGCAGGAGCGAGGAAGACCAGGTTGCCGTCTCCGAACGAAACCGCGGCCACGAAGTCGTAGCCGAAGCCCTCGCCGAGGTATTCGAGGGTGCCGGTGATGCGCCGGGGCGATCCACCGGAGGGGGTGAAGCCGCCGATTTCGTGATCGAAGGGGTCACCGGGTTGGGCATCGGTGGCGGCCAGCATGTCGAGGGTCTCGGGCGAGGAGATCGCCCCGTACAGGGTCTTGCCGATTCCGGCGGCGAGGAAGGCGTTCAGGATGTGGGTGGCATCCCCCGGCCGATCGCTGTGGTCTCCGACCGCGACGGGAGTGTCGCCGCGGGCGATGGCTGCCGAGACGAGCTCCGCCGCTTCTTCCGGCCCCGGGTAGCCACCCTTCGCGAAATCCTCGCGGACGCGCCAGATGAAGTCATCCATGTCGTCGGCGATCCGGTCGGCGAGTTCCTGATCGCCGTTGGTCATCACGTGAACGGTTGCACCCACGTCGGGGACATCCGACCAGGGATAGCCGTAGAAGACGCTCACATAGGCATCGTGCTCCCGTGCCTCCCAGCGCCGGGCCCGCTCCATGATGTCCATCGAGGGGGACTGGCCGGTCCACTGGAGCACGGTGGCGGTGATGACCCCCGGCTTCCGGGTCGCGGTGGTGGGTTCGTATTCGCCCCGAACCGCGAGGCGCAGTGCGCGGGCCGCCCGCTCGCCCTGGATCCAGGAGTCGTAGTGCGGATATCGCTTGGTGACGAAGGCGAAGTCGGCGTGTTCGAGGAATTCCCCGTCCTCGTTGCCGTGGAGGTCGAAGGTGGCGGCGATCGGGACATCAGCTCCCACCGCCTCGCGGAAGCGGCGGGCGATTTCGGCCTCCGGACGCGGGATTTCGCGAACCGCCATCGCCCCGTGGAGTGCCAGATAGACCCCGTCCACCGGCGACTGTGCCTCGAGATCGTCGAGCATGAGGCCGAGGAAATGTTCGAAGGTTTCCCGGGAGTTCCAGGTGCGGGACGAGCCCCCGAAGACTCCGACCGGAGAGGTCAGAGGCACGAGATCGACATCGCCGAACTCGCGAGCGCGTTCCACGAAACCGCCGATGTAGCCCCCCGACCGGAGCAACGCCTCTCCGGAGAGCGGCTCGCTCACGGCGAGCCAGTCTTCGATCCCGGTGTCTTCGCCGGGACAGAAGGTGCACGTCTCGTGTTGGAAGCGCGCGACCGCGATGCGGATCGGCTCTTCGGCGGGAGGCGGGGCGCAGGCGGCGAGAACCGCGATGGTGAGCGTGAGGGAGGGGATTCCTTTGGAGTTCAGCACAGGCGAAAGGATATGACGCGGCTGGTGAAGGAAACGGAGCCTGGCTGCGTACTCTTCTGCTGAACGATGACCCTGAACTCTCCGGATCCCGAGGAACAGGAATGGATACGCCGCTGCTGCGCCGGAAGTCGTCGGGCGTACGAGCCGCTCGTTCGTCGCTACGCGGCGCGGGCCGAAGCCGTGGCGCGGCGGCGGGTCGGGGATGCGGAGGAGGCACGGGATTTGGCCCAGGAAGCGTTCGTCCGCGCCTTCCACGCGATGCCGCGCTTCGACCCCGAACGTCCCTTTCTGCCGTGGTTTCTGGTCATCCTGAACCACGTCTGCGCGAGCTACCTGCGAAGCCGGCCGCGCCCGACTTCGTTCCCGGAGGCTTGGGAGCCCGCGACCGACGGGGGCATGGGCGGCATCGGAAACCGCGTGGATCTGGAGCGGGGTCTCGAAGGGCTACCGCTCCCGCAACGGGAGGTGTTCTTGATGAAGCACATCGAGGGATTCGCCCACCACGAGATCGCCGAACGGCTCGGCATTCCGGAGGGGACCGCGATGTCCCGGCTCCACGCCGCGAAGCGGCGGCTCCGCGGACTGCTGGGCAGGCGGCGGGTTTCCTGAGGAGGAACGGCATGAAAGAAGCGAAGGAAAGGTTCGGCGCATCCGGGAGGATTCCGGCCGATGCGCCCGGCGGAGCGGAGAACACGCCTCGCCCCGGGGACTGGGATGACGCGGCACTCGATCGGTTCTGGCTCGGCGTGTATGCGCGGCTCGAGCGCGGGATCGGCTGGACGATCCTTTCGGCCTCGGCAGCGCTCCTGCTCGGCTACGCCGGCTGGCATTTCGTGACCGAATTCCTTCAGGATGCGGGCGTTCCGGTGCTCGCTCGGGTCGGAGTCGCCGGAGTGGTGGTGGGTCTGCTCATCCTGATGCTCGGCCTGATCCGGGAGCGAATCCGCGCTTTCCGCCACGATCCCTTTCGGAGAGTCCGTCGTTGACAAAGGCTTTCGCCACGACAGAAGGAGGTTCTTCCCATGATCGTCGTCACCACTTCTCATATCCCCGGCGAGGAGATCGCCGAAACCCTCGGCATCGCCCGAGGTGCCACCATCCGCTCCCGTCACATCGGCCGGGACATCCTGGCCGGACTCAAGGGAGTGGTGGGAGGCGAAATCGAGTCCTACACCAAGCTGATGGCCGAGAGCCGGGAACAGGCGCTCGCGCGGATGGTCGAGCACGCGGAATCACTCGGGGCGGATGCCGTCGTCTCGGTTCGCATCATGACCAGCATGGTGATGCAGACCGCTTCGGAGATCCTGATGTACGGAACCGCGGTCCGACTGAAGCGCTGAGGACGGCCTGGCATCGCCGCGAGCGGGCGGAAGATAAAGGGGAGTATCGTCCGGATCATGCCTGCTTCATGCTAATGTCATGCGCATGGCACACCTTCAGGTAAAAAACGTTCCGGATTCGCTTCATGAGAGCTTGCGGTCGCTTGCCCGCGAGACGGGCCGCACCGTCAGCGCGGTAGTGCTGGATGCGGTGGAGCGAGAGGTGAGCTACCGGGCTTGGTGGAAGCGGTTGGCGGAACGTCCCGCGACCGATCTCGGAGTGGATGCGGCGACGCTTGTTGCCGAGGGTCGCATGGAGAATGACCGCCGGCGGGACTGAAGCGACTCGCTATGTGGTGGATGCCTCCGCCGCAGTTGAGTGTCTGCTCAAGACGTCGGTGGGGGTCGAGGTCGCCCGCCTTATGCGGCCCGCCGAGTTGGTCGCACCGGAGCTTCTCGATCCCGAAGTGTTGTCGGCGCTGCGGCGAGCTGTCCTGCGCGGTGTGATACCCGATTCCCGGGCGTTACTGGCGTTGGATGATCTCGCGAACTGGCCGATCAAGCGGATCGGGCACCGGGCGCTGACACTTGAGGCATGGCGGCATCGCCACAACGCGGGCGCTTACGATGCCTTCTATGTCGCGGCCGCCCACGCGGTGAACGCCTCCATCCTGACCACCGACGGGCGACTTGCCCGGGCATCCGGACTCGGAGTCACGGTGCAGCTCGTGAGGATCGCGTAGAAAACGGAGCATCAGGAGTGTCCCGTCTCGGGTTTGCCTGGCTCTTCTTTGGGCATCATGGAGAACGATCGTGACCCTGGAGCCGGACACGCATCGCCTGGTGCGGCGCGCCATGCGTACTCGGGGTGCAGTCAAGGACACCGTGAACGCGGCGATACGCCGGCCCGTTCGTCGTGAAATCACGACCGATGGGGGTTGCGGGTGCACGACCCCTGGGAGCTCCGGAAGCTGGATGACGACGCGGAGGTCGAGCGCTTCCTTCGGGTGACCCACTCGATCAGTCGGCCGTGCGTTTTTCCCCGCGGAGCGTCGCGACGATCTCGGCGCTCCCTTCCGGAGGCGAACCGGACCGGCTCACGAGCCAGGTGACCGCGAAGTTGAGCAGCATGCCGAGGCTGCCGATCCCCTCCGGGCTGATCCCGAACCACCAGGACTCCGGGCCGCTCCACGCGAAGACCTTGAACCAGCCGATATAGACGGCGGTGAATCCGGTGCCGGCGATCATCCCGGCGACCGCGCCGCGCGCCGTGACCCAGGTGGTGAAGACACCGAGCACCAGGACTGGAAAGAAGCTCGCAGCGGCGAGTCCGAAGGCGAAGGCGACCACCGCCGCCACGTAATCGGGTGGATAGATCCCCACCAGGATGGCCACGACCACCGCACCGGCGGCAGCGATCCGCGCCCAGCGGAGCTCCTCCCGGTCAGTCATGTTCGGGCGGAAGAATCCCTTGAGCAGGTCGTGGGAAACCGACGAGGAGATCACGAGCAGCAACCCGGCCGCGGTGGAGAGCGCCGCCGCCAGACCGCCGGCGGCGACGAGGCCCACGACCCAGGCGGGAAGCTCGGCGATCTCCGGATTGGCGAGCACCATGATGTCGCGGTCGATCACGAGCTCGGCATCCGGGCCTTCGCCGTACTGGATGATCCCGTCGCCGTTCCGGTCGGTGAAGGAGATGAGCCCGGTCGCCTCCCAGTTGCGGAACCAGGAAGGCGCTTCGACGTACGCCGTCCCGTGGAGTGTCTGGATCATGTTCACCCGGGCGAAGGCGGCGACGGCGGGCGCAGTGGTATAGAGGATGGCGATGAAGAGAAGCGCCCACATCACGCTCCAGCGGGCGAGCCGGGCGGTCCGGACCGTGTAGAAGCGGATCAGGACGTGCGGCAGGCCGGCAGTCCCGGTCATGAGCGCGAGAGTGATGGCGAAGACATCCAGCAGGGTCTTCTTGCCGGCGAGGAAGGCCCCGGTGTATTCCGGCAGCCCCAGGTCGGCGTGGATGGCATCAATGGCGCGCAGCAGATGGATTCCGGCGCGTTCGCCCTCGATGAGCTCCGCGCCGAAGCCGATCTGCGGAACCAGCACACCGGTCATCTTCCAGGAGATCGCGGCGGCAGGGATCAGGAACGCCACGATCAGCACACAGTACTGGGCGACCTGGGTGTAGGTGATGCCGCGCATACCGCCGAGAGTGGCGTAGATCAGCACGATGACCCCGCCGAGGATCACCCCGTATTCCACCGGCACGGTAAGGAAGCGGGAAAAAACCACCCCGACCCCGCGCATCTGGCCGGCTACGTAGGTGATCGAGATGAACACCGCGCAACCCACAGCCACGAGGCGTGCCGTCTGCGAACCGTACCGGTCACCGACGAACTCGGGGATGGTGAAGCGGCCGTAGCGGCGGAGGTAGGGCGCGACGAGCAGCGCGAGGAGGACATAGCCGCCGGTCCAGCCCATCAGGTAGATGGCACCGTCGTAGCCCATGAAGCTGATGAGGCCGGCCATCGAGATGAACGAGGCGGCGCTCATCCAGTCGGCACCGGTCGCCATCCCGTTTGCGACCGCCGAGACCCCGCGCCCGGCGACGTAGAAGCCGGAGGTCGTTCCCACCCGGCTCGCGATGGCGATCGCGGTGTAGAGAGCGAAGCTCCCGACCACGAAGGCGAGCGTCCAGCCGGCGATGCTCAAGAGCGATCCTCTTCGTCCCCTTCGATCCGGTCCATCGCGATGGCGTTGACGATCAGCAGGACCAGGAAGATCAGGATCGAACCCTGCTGGGCGAACCAGAACCCGAGCGGAAAGCCTCCCATCCAGATCCGGTTCAGCGGGCCGGCGAGCAAAACTCCGAGCCCGAGCGAGGCGGTGAACCAGACGGCGAGCAGCAGGCCGATGAGCCGCAGGCTGCGCTTCCAGCGATGCTTTCCCCCGGTGTTGCTCATATCGGCCGGGGCGGAATGGTGCGGCAGGAGTACGCGCTTTGGCAAGCGCCAGTAGATGGTATGCTCACTTTCCTGACAGGGAGGTTCGTGTGATTCCAGCGTCTTTCGACTACCACTCGCCGGGAAGCCTCAAAGAGGCGAGCGACCTGCTTCTTGCCCATCCGGGTGCCAAGTTGCTCGCCGGCGGCCACAGCCTCATCCCGATGATGCGGTTTCGACTGGCCGAGCCGAGCGCGCTCATCGACCTGAGCGCCCTCCCCGATCTCGCCGGTATCCGGATCGAAGGGGAAACGCTCGTGATCGGGGCGATGACCCGCCAGGCGGAGGTCGAGTCCTCCGATCTCGTGCGCCGTCATGCGCCGCTGCTCGCCGAGACCGCGGCGGTGGTCGGCGACCCGCTGGTGAGAAACCTCGGGACCATCGGGGGGAACGTCGCCCATGCCGATCCGGGGAACGATCATCCGGCGGCGATGCTGGCGCTCGGCGCGTCCTTCGTTTCCGAAGGGCCTTCCGGAGCCAGGACCGCGGCTGCTGCCGACTTCTTCCGGGGGCCTTTCGAGACGAGCCTCGAAGACGGCGACATCCTCACCGAAATCCGGATTCCGATCGGCCGGCCGGGCTCCGGCGGTGCCTACCGGAAGTTCGAACGCAAGGTCGGCGACTATGCGGTGGCAGCTGTCGCGGCGCAGGTCCGAGTGGCAGGCGGGCAGGTGGTCGAAGCCGGGATCGCTCTCACGAACGTCGGGCTCACCGCGATCCGGGCCATCTCGGCCGAAGCGGCGCTCGTCGGGACCGGCGGTTCGGAAGCTGATCGCGACCGGGCGGCGGAAGCCGCGGCCGGAGCGGCAGACCCGAACGAAGACCACCGCGGGACGGTCGCCTACAAGCGGGCGCTCGTCCGCACTCTTACCTTCCGGGCGCTCACGGACGCCCTCGATATGGCGGGAAAGACATCATGAGCCAGCACTCGGTACAGATCACCCTCAACGGGGAAGACGTGCAGCGGGAGGTCGAATCGCGACTCCTGCTGGTGCACTTCATCCGGGAGGAGATGAACCTCACCGGAACCCACATCGGTTGCGATACCACCTCCTGCGGGGCCTGCACGGTGCTGCTCGACGGGACTCCGGTGAAGAGCTGCACGGTGTTCGCGGTCGCTGCGAGCGGGAAATCGGTAACCACCGTCGAAGGGCTCGGAAACGGGGAACTCGATCCGGTCCAGCAGGGATTCACCGAAAAGCACGGACTCCAGTGCGGCTTCTGCACGCCGGGGATGATGCTGACATCGAAGGCGCTGCTGGAACAGAACCCGGACCCGAGCGAGGAAGAAATCCGCTGGGGGATATCCGGCAACCTGTGCCGCTGTACCGGTTACGTGAACATCGTCAAGGCGGTGGAGCGCGCCGCCGAACTGATGAAGGAGAAAAACGATGACTGAGTGTCGAGGTCTCGGCCATTCGGTTCCAAGAAAAGAGGATGCCCGCTTCATCCGGGGGCAGGGGCGTTACATAGACGACATCAAGCTCCCCGGAATGCTCTACCTGGACATCACCCGGAGTCCGTACGCCCACGCGAAGATCACGAAGATCCACGAAGACACCGCCATGGCCGTCGATGGCGTGGCGGCGGTGATCACCGGCAAGACGCTCGAAGGCTTCAAGCTCGCCTGGATGCCGACCCTGATGAGCGACCAGCAGATGGTGCTTCCGATAGACACCGTCAAGTATCAGGCGCAGGAAGTCGCGGCGGTGGTTGCGACCTCGCGCTACGCCGCGGCGGATGGTGCGGCCGCTCTCGAAGTGGACTACGACCCCCTTCCGGTGGTGGTGGATCCGCACGAGGCGCTGAAGCCCGATTCCCCCAAGGTGCGGGACGACAAGGAGAGCAACCACATCTTCCACTGGGAGAGCGGAGACAGCGAGGCCACCGACCAGGCGCTCGCCGGCTGCGACACGGTGGTCCGCCAGAAGATGCACATCCCGCGCATCCACGTGGCCTCCATCGAGACCTGCGGCTGCGTCGCGAGCTGGAACAAGGTAGAAGGACATCTGACCCTGTACCTCACCACCCAGGCCCCCCACGCGATCCGTACCGTCGTGGCTCTCGTGACCGCGCATCTAGGGCTCGCCGAACACAAGATCCGGGTGATCTCGCCCGACATCGGAGGTGGATTCGGCGGGAAGGTTCCGGTGTATCCCGGTTATGTGCTCGCGACCGCCGCTTCGGTGGTGACCGGCAAGCCGGTGAAATGGATCGAGGACCGCTCGGAGAATCTCCAGGCCGACTCCTTCGCCCGTGACTACCACATCTCGGCCACCCTTGGCTCGAAGAACGGCAAGGTGGCGGCGCTGCGGCTGGATACGGTGGCCGACCACGGCTATTCGGATGCGGCGGCCAACCCATCGAAGTTCCCGGCGGGGCTGTACCACATCGCTACCGGGTCCTACGACATGGAGGCTGCCCACATTGCGGTGGACGGGGCGTACACCAACAAGCCGCCGGGCGGAATCGCCTACCGGTGCTCTTTCCGGGTCACCGAGGCGGTCCACGCCATCGAGCGGATGGTGGATCTCCTCGCCCGCGAGAACGGCGAAGATCCGGCGGACTTCCGGATGCGGAATTTCATCACCCCGGAGCAGTTCCCCTACACCTCGCCGCTTGGCTGGGAATACGACAGCGGGAACTACGGCAAGGCGCTCCAGAAGGCGATGGACATGATCGGCTACCAGGATCTGCGCCGCGAACAGGCCGAAAAGCGTTCGCGGGGCGAGTTCATGGGAATCGGGATCAGCTCGTTCACCGAGATCGTGGGCGGAGGCCCCTCCAAGACCTTCGACATCCTGGGGATCAAGATGTTCGATTCGAGCGAGATCCGAATCCATCCCACCGGTAAGGCGATCGCCCGTTTCGGAACCAAGTCCCAGGGGCAGGGGCACGAGACCACCTATGCCCAGATCATCGCGGAGGAACTCGGGATTCCGCCGGAGGACATCCAGGTCGAAGAGGGAGACACCGACACGGCTCCCTATGGACTCGGAACCTACGCGAGCCGGTCCACTCCGACCGCCGGTGCGGCGGCCGCGGTCGCTTCGCGGAAGATCCGGGAGAAGGCCCGGAAGATCGCCGCGCACCTGCTCGAAGCCGACGAGGCCGATCTCGAGTGGGAGCGCGGCAGGTTCTTCGTGAAAGGGTCGCCGGATCGGGCCAAGACCATCCAGGACATCGCCTTCGCCGCCTACACCAACCATCCGGAGGGCATGGAGGCGGGTCTCGAGGCGATTTCCTACTACGACCCGCCCAACCTGACCTATCCGTTCGGCTCCTATATCTGCTGCGTGGACATCGATCGGGGCACCGGGCAGGTTTCCATCCGTCGCTTTGTCGCGGTGGACGATTGCGGGGTCCGGATCAATCCGATGATCGTGGATGGCCAGATCCATGGCGGTCTCGCGATGGGCATGGCACCGGCGCTGTTCGAGGAAATTTCCTACGACTCGGAGGGCAACATCACCGGCGGGAACTTCGTCGAGTACCTGGTTCCGACCGCGATGGAAACCCCGAACTGGGAACTTGGCGAGACGGTGACTCCGTCGCCGCACCACCCGATCGGGGCCAAGGGAGTCGGTGAGTCGGCCACCGTCGGCGCGCCTCCCGCCATCGTGAACGCGGTGGTGGATGCGCTCTGGCACCTCGGGGTGCGG
Organism: Vicinamibacteria bacterium; assembly: GCA_965215615.1. GTDB lineage: Bacteria > Acidobacteriota > Vicinamibacteria > Marinacidobacterales > Marinacidobacteraceae > CBDATA01. The sequence continues at coordinate 1,274,014 of OZ244068.1, forward strand.
CACGTGGAAATTCCCATGACCCCCTCGCGCATCTGGAACATCCTGAACGAGCACGGCGTCGCGGCGACCCGCTGACCGGAAGGTGGTGCCGAGCGAATCGAACGATGTATTCGCTGCCGCCGCGCGCCTCTACCGGGAGCGCGTTCCGTTCGTGCTGGCCACTGTGGTCCGTGCCGAGCGGCCGACTTCGGCGCGTCCCGGCGCGAAGGCCATCGTCCACGCGGATGGAAGCGTCGAGGGTTTCGTTGGCGGCACCTGTGTCCGTCCGGCTGTCCGGCGCGAGTCGCTTCGGGCGCTCGACGAGGGGAAGCCGCGCCTGCTTCGCATTTCGCCCGAACCCGGCGAGGCAGCAGAAGAGGGCGTTCTCGAAGAGCACATGGCCTGCGTGAGCGGCGGCGCGGTGGATATCCACATCGAGCCGTATTTGCCTTCCCGAAAGCTGCTGCTCGCCGGGAATTCCCCGGTTGTAGAGGCGCTCGCCGGCCTCGGCGCGGCACTCGGGATGGAAGTTGACACGGTCGATTCGGATACCGAACCGGACGGCGCGTGCTTCGTGGTCGCGGGTCATGGAGAAGGGGAGTGGGAAGCGCTCAAGGCCGGGCTTGCCGGCGAACGGGCGGCCTACGTGGGGCTTGTGGCAAGCCCGCGGCGGGCTGCGGCAGTGCGAGAGCGGCTCGCCGGAATGGGCCTCTCCGACGCGGAGATCGCCCGACTGCGTTCGCCCGCCGGTCTCGACATCGGGGCGGAAACACCGGGCGAGATTGCACTCAGCATCCTCGCCCAGATGGTCCAGAAGAAGTCGCAAACCACCGAAGCGCAACACGGCGAGGAACCCGAACCCGCGGCAACTGCGGTGGATCCGATCTGTGGGATGTCGGTCTCGCGGGACTCTCCGCACCGGTTCGAGCAGGCAGGTGAGATGTTTTGGTTCTGTTGCGCAGGCTGCTTCGAGACGTTCGTGGCGCGGAACGAAAACCCGGAAATACGCTGAATCGCCGGGGGCGTTACTCTTGGCGCATGCGGTTCGGACGCTTGCTGCCGGATCCCGTCGCATCGCGCCTTCTCCGGCGCGCGGCTGGGTCGGAAACGGCTTCGGATGGGCGACGACAGGGTCCGAATCCGCAGCACGGGTTGGGGATGGACGGCCGGCCGGGAATGGGCCGCGCCGGGAACAGCGTTTCTCTTGACCTTTGCTCGACAGGAGGCTGGTCATGCTCCATCCGCGGATTCGCCGCTTCGCGTCTGCCCTGCTTTTGGCCGGGATGCTTTTCGCCCCCTATGCCGAGGCCCAGTTCGCCCGCGCCAGTCTGGCGGGGACGGTCACCGATGACGGCGGCCTCGCCCTGCCCGGGGTAACGGTCACCGTCGCCAACGCCGACACCGGCGCAGTGCGGGTGGTCACCACTTCGGCCGCCGGCCGGTACGTCTTCAACGGCCTGATCCCCGGGCCTTACGACGTGAGCTTCGATCTGCCGTCCTTCCGGCCGGTGCGTCGGGAAGGACTCCAGTTGGTCGTGGGCCAGGAAGCCTCGCTGAACGTCTCCATGCAGCTCGGAGGCATCGAGGAGACGGTCGTGGTCACCGCCGAAGCGCCGGTCGTGGACGTGACCTCGAAGGAAGTCGGCGCCACTGTGACCACCGAGACCATGGAGGCACTCCCGACCCAGTCGCGGAGCTTCATCGACTTTGCGGGGCTCATCCCGGGTGTCGTGCCGAACGTGGCCACCGCGTCCACCGCCGCGGATTCGATCTTCGTGAACGGTCAGGACAACAACAACAACAGCTTCAACGTGGACGGCGCGAACAACGACGACGATGTCATCGGCGGTGCCGCCGGAGCGCAGACCCGTACCGCCATCGAAGCGGTGCAGGAGTTCCAGATCCTGACCACCCAGTTCGACGCCGAGTTCGGCCGGACCCAGGGCGGGGTCATCAACGCGGTGACGAAGAGCGGCACCAACGAAATCAGCGGAACCGGTTTCTACTACTACCAGGGCAAGGAACTGAACGCGCCCAACTTCTTCACGGAACGGAACGACCAGGAGAAGCCCGATATCCGCTTCCAGTCCATCGGCGGCGTGCTGGGCGGCCCCATCATTCGGGATCGGTTCCATTTCTTCGGCAGCTTCGAGCGGCTCACTCCCGAAGAGGGGATCGCTCGCACCTTCGAGACGCGGCCCGATCTCTCCTTCGTGACCACCGAGGACAACCTGCTCCGGAACAGCCTGGTCAAGCTGGACTATCAGCTCACCGATTCTCACAAGGCGGCGGTCCGTTACCTCCAGGAGTATTCCCCGCAGTACAACCAGATCATCGGCGGAGGCACGACCCTCGAGGCTTCGCGCGAGGAGCAGGATACGGACACCAGCGTGATCGCTTCGCTCGACAGCGTGGTGGGCGACCGGGGTTTCAACAACCTGCGAGTTTCCTTCACCGAGGAGGATGTCGCGTTCGCGAACCCTGGTTTCAACAACAACGGACAGACCTTCGAAGCGCAGCGCGCCCTCGATGTCAGTCTTTCGCGGGATACGGTTCTCGAAGGGGCGAGCACGGTGGCCTCGCACCGGATCAACCGGTCCTGGCAGGTGGACGACACGTTTTCGATCTTCGTGCCCGACTGGGGAGGCGATCACAACATCCGCGTGGGGTTCAACTTTTCCCGGCGCTCGGTGGCCCGGAACAACTCCTCCACCGCGAACGGCCAGTTCGGCTTCGACGCGGACGTTCCCTGGAATCGCGAGGATCTCGCGACCTACCCCAACTGGTTCAACATCCGGGTCGGAGGTTCATCCGGCGAAAACGCCTCGGTCCCCGAGAACAACGTGTACGGGGTCTTCTTCCAGGATGACTGGCAGATTGGATCGAACCTCACCCTGAACCTCGGGGCTCGCTGGGACAAGGAGGATCTCACCGACGACAACGACAACATCGGCCCCCGGATCGGCCTGACCTGGGATCCCTTCGGTGAGGGGCGGACGGCGATCAAGGCCGGTTTCGGACGCTTCTTCGAGCGGTTCCAGCTCGGCTTCTACGAGGACTTCTTCTTCGATGCCGCCGAGCTTCCGTTCGGGTTCACGACCCGGGTTCCCGGTGCCGGGAACGATCCGCAGATGTTCTACGACATCGTCCACGGCAACGGCATCACCTCGCTCAACCAGCTCCGCGACTTCCTCGCCGCCGACCTCGAGAGCGGAGATGTCGGTGGCCTGAACAGCCAGCCGACCGTGCCGCACCCGAATCGGGTCACTCCCTACGCCGACACCTTCAGCCTCGGCATCCAGCACGAAATCGCCGCCGCCACCTCGGTCGGCGCGGATTTCATCCACACCCGTAATCGGGACGTGAACGTGTGGGCGGATCTCAATCCGTTCTCGAACAATCTGGGCCAGCGGCCCAACATTTCCATCCTGAATGGCGAGGTCGTGAACTTCGGCTCGATCATCACCTACCTGAACGCCGGCGAGAGCGACTACAACGCGCTCCAGCTCTCGTTGAACCGCCGCTTCAGCGACTCGCCCATCGGCAGGATGAGCTTCACCGCCTCCTACACCGCCGCTTCCCAGAAGGGGGATGTGAACGCCGGCGGGGTTCCGCGCGCCCGCTTCCAGGCCTATACCGAGACCGGGTACAACTTCGACACCGGGGAACTCATCGGGCAGCCGCTCGCGCTCAACATGAACCATCCGGCCAACACCGATCGGCCGTCTCCGTGGTTCCGGACTCACAACTTCGTGACCAGTTGGAGCTGGCTCGTTCCGGGAAGTAGTTGGGCGGACAGCGCCGGCCTCTACGTGACCGGCATTTTCCGTTACCTCTCCGGCTCCCGCGACACGCTCGAGACCAACGACCGGGAGGACAACAACCAGCGGGTAGTGGCTCCCGCCGGCTCGTACAGCGCGAACCGCGATTCGGATATCGCCCGGACGACCGATTTCGACGGAAAGATCAACGGCCTGGAGGAACCCGATTTCGCCAAGCTGGACATCAGCTTCCGGTACGCGGTTCCGATCGGCGACCGCTACGAGATCACGATCCTCGGCGACGTGTTCAACGTCCTCAATCGGGTCAACTTCAATCAGATGGGGAGCGACATCATCTCTTCCGGCGGCTTCCTGATCCCGACCGCTGCCTTTCCGCCACGCGAGATGCAGCTCGGCGCTCGGTTCACCTTCTGAACTCTCCTCGATCCGGCATCGGCCAGCGCCTCGCTCTCGCGGTGGCGCTCGGTGCGCTCCCGCTTCCGGCCGCGGCGCAGAACGGGGGGATCCGCGGCCGGGTGGTGGATCCTTCGGGAGATCCGCTCGCCGGGGTGCGGGTCACGCTCGCGTTTCTCGGTGGCGTGAACCGGACGGTCTCGGTGGATTCCGACGACCGGGGCAACTTCGTCCGGATGGGCATCCGCCTCGGCGAATACCGGATGGAGTTGAACCGGGAGGGCTACGGGATTCACGAAGAGACCGTGCGGATCCGGCCGGGAGTACCGACCCGGGTGGGAGAAATCACCCTGAGCCCGCTCGCGCCGGTGGCGGTGAACCCACCGGCCGGCAGCGCGAACCTCAAGGCCGGACAGGATGCGCTCCGAGAAGAAAACCACCAGGCGGCGGTGGACGCTTTTCGTGCCGAGATCGCGGACCGCCCGAAAAGCACGGAAGCGCATCGCCTCCTCGGCATCGCGCTCCGTCTCCTCGGTGAAACGGACGAGGCGCGCTCGACGCTCGAACGGGCGATCGGTTTCGATCCGGAGAACGCTCTGGCGTGGGGCGCGCTCGCCGATCTCGAGGCGGGGCTCGGAAACTGGCCGGCCACCGTTTCCGCACTGGAAGCGGCTATCCGGCTCGATTCCGATTCCCGCGACTTCCGGTTCCGGTTGGGCGGTGCCCTGATGAACGGAGGAGATCTGGACCGGGCGGCGGAGGTGTTCGGAGCGCTTCCGGACGATGCCGGGGCTCGCTATCAGCTCGGAATGATCGCGCTCAACCGTGGCCGGAACGACGAGGCGATCGCCCACCTGGAGCGGGTGCTGGAACTCGCGCCGGACACGGAAGACGCTTCGCGGGCGCGAGGCATCCTCGAGGCGCTGCGGCCAAACTGAGCGGAACAGGCGGCGAGTAGAATCCGCCGTCATGGAATTCAGTGGAACCGAAATCATCAGTGCGCCGAAAGAGCGTGTATGGGAGTTCGTCACGAACGCCGAATCGCTTGCCGGCTGTGTGCCGGGAGTCGAATCGTTCCGGGTCGTGGAACCCGGAAAGCGGTTCGAGGTCACCGGGGGAATCAAGCTCGGGACGGTGGCACTCCGGTCGAAGAACGCGCTCGAATGGGTCGAGCAGGTCGAGGGGGAACTCGCCCGGCTCAAGGTGCAGGGCCGCGGCCCGGGAACGACGATCGACGGAACCGCCGAGATGCGGCTCCGCGAAGTGGAGGAAGGCACCGCGCTCGACTGGACCGGCTCGATCCAGATCCGCGGAACGGTGGCGGCGCTCGCCTCGCGGCTGCTGCGCCCGGTCAGCGAACGGATCCTGCGGGATGTGTTCGCCAAGATGAAGAACAACATCGAGAACTGAAGCCGGGAGGAACTTTCCATGAGTCATCCGAAGTGTGTCCACGGCCTCCTGGTCGGCCTGCTGCTGCTCGCCGGTTCCGCCGTCGCGCAGGATCCCTACTTTCCGGATCGCCACGAGTGGATCACCCGCACCCCGACGGAAGCGGGGATGGACGGGGAGATTCTCGATGAGGCGATCGCCATCGCGGTAGCGGCGGAATCGGACGCGCCACGCGATCTCGCCCTGAACCACGAGCTGACCTTCGGGCGCGAGCCCCATGGGAGCCTGGTGGGGCCGACCACGGTGCGCGGGGATCTGAGCGGCATGGTGGTGAAAGATGGCTTCCTCGTCGCCGAATGGGGGCCGACGATGAAGGTGGACATGACCTTCAGCGTCTCGAAGACCTTCCTTTCGACCGTGATTGGCCTGCTCCACCACGACGGGCTGATCGCTTCGGTGGACGACCGGGTCGGCCCCTACATGCCGACCGACGAACTCTTCGGGTCAAGCCACAACCAGCCCATCACCTGGGATCACCTGCTGCGGCAGACGAGCGACTGGTCGGGAACGCTCTGGGGCAAGCCGGACTGGGCCGACCGGCCGGTCGGGGACCATCCGTTCGAGTACCCGGATCGCCCGATGCACGAGCCGGGAACCTTCTACAAGTACAACGATGTCCGGGTGAACCTGCTCGCCCTTGCCGCGCTTCACGTGGCGCGGGATCCCCTGCCGGTGATCCTCCGGGAGCGGATCATGGATCCCATCGGAGCATCGAGCACCTGGCGCTGGCACGGCTACGAAAACAGTTGGGTGATGATCGACGGCCGCGAGGTCCAGTCGGTCAGCGGCGGCGGCCACTGGGGCGGGGGGATGCACATCAGCGCCCGGGACCTGGCGCGTTTCGGCTACCTGTTCCTGCGAATGGGGAACTGGGACGGCGAGCAACTCATCTCCGAGGACTGGATCGCGATGGCCCGCACCCCGGGGAGCGTGAACCCCGCCTACGGCCACATGAACTGGTTCCTGAACGGGCCGGTGGAGCGCGACGGCGAGATGGTGAAATCCATCCCCGCCGCGCCGGATACCGCGGTCACCTTCCGCGGCGCGGGCAGCAACATCGTCTATGTGGACTGGGAGAACGACCTGGTGGTGGTCGTCCGCTGGATCCAGGGCAGCGGCCTGAACCCGTTTCTCGGGAAGGTGCTCGAAGCGCTCGACTGACCCGGCAGGGCAGGGGGCGCGTCATCTTCGGACGTATTTGAGCCGGCGGACGGCGACGGGCGACCACTTCTGTATAACAGGCTGTGGAAAAACTAACGCGGCATTCGACGAGCGATGCATCCCGTCTGAACGCTCGCCTGGAGGCTCGCTCTTCGTTGCGATTCGCTCGAAATAGCGCTGCTATGGCTCACTCACGCGCCTTGTCAGCCGGGCGCCTCACCCGTCTCGGTGCTCACGCCAGTTTATCCACAGCCTGATAAGGTGGCCCCCATCCTTCGGACAGTTTTCCCCGGTCCGGATAACGAACAATTCGGGCTTACGGGACGCTCCAAGGTCTTCAAGGACACCCGGAACCTCTGGGATCGTATTTACGAGTGCTGCGATCCTTGCGAAGAAGCGCTCGCCCCGCTGACCACCCCTCAGTTGTCGAAGATGGCTTTCGGCATATGCATGCTCACCAGCATGTTCGGAACGTCCACCGTCTCCGAAATCTTGAGATCCCCGGCGAGCGAAGAGAGCACGTAGGCCTCTTCCGGAGTCAGTCCGTGCTCCGCGACCAGGTACGCGACCATATGGCGGGTGGCCTTCTTCGCGGCCTCGTCGATGGTCGGGGCGAAGCCGGTCACCGCGTAGTACTCCTCGGTCTCGTATTCGACTTCGGTGATCCCGCGCGGGTTGGGCAACACCCGAAGCTCCAGGACGAGACGCATGGGAGTCTCGATGGCGCTGCCGGAAACCTCGCCGTCTCCCTGGACCGCGTGCGCGTCGCCGACCGAGAAGTTCGCGCCCGGAACCTGAATCGGGAGATAGACGGTGGTCCCCGGCTTCATGTGCTTGTTGTCGAGGTTCCCGCCGTTCTCGCGTGGCGGGATGGTGACGAGCATGTCGCCGGTGGCCGGAGCGACTCCGAGCACGCCGGGAAAAGGATCGAGGGGCAGGGTGATCCGGTCGTTGAAACGGGTTTCGGTGGCACCCGGTGCCATGTCGAAGCTGCGAATCCACGGATCCGTGAATTCCTCGGCGAGGAACCCGAAACCGGGGAAGATCCCGGCCCAGCCGGGGCCCCACACTTCGGCCTCGTGGATCGTGACCGCGAGGAGGTCGCCGGGTTCCGCGCCCTCCACCGCGATGGGCCCGCTGAGCGCGTGAATGAGCCCGAAGTCCACGTTCGCCAGATCCTCCGCGGTGGTCTCCGCGGTGATTTGGCCATCGGAGGCTTCCTTGGTGAATACCTCCACGATCGCCCCGGAGGGAATCCGGAGAATCGGCGGGATGGCGGCACTCCAGCGGTTGTGGGTGTTTTCCGCCGGAAGCGTGAAGTCGGGAGTCGGAGAAGACGACGATTCGGGGGGCGATTCGGGGGGCGCTTCGGGGGCAGCGCAAGCGGAGATCGCTGCGACGAACAGGGACAGAAGACGAGCGGGGGACATGGGCGGATTATGTGCCCGCTATCGTCACTCCGGTTCGTCTGACGCGGGGGCCGCGTAGTAGCCCTTCCGGGTTCGGGCGGTGACTCCTTCCCGGTCTCGCACTCGCACTTCGATGCTCCGCCATCCGCCTTCCTCACGATCCCGGCTCGGGAAGTAGGCGATCTGGTACTGGCGGTGCAGTTCGTGCTGGATCTGACGGAAGTGCCGGGCCAGATCTTCGATCTCATCGGGATAGAAGGATCGTCCGCCGCTCTGTTCCGCCACCGCATCGAGGAAATCGCGGTTCAGCTTGCCGCCCCCGTCCGGACTCCAGCCGGTGTAGCCGATGGTGTAGATGGCTCCTTCCGAAAGCCGCGCTCCCTCGAGCGCCTGCTCTCTCGTGCTGACGCTGCCCTCGGCGGCCTGTCCGGAATCCTCGCCGTCCGAGACCAGGATCAGCGCCTTCCTGGTCTCGACACGGGAAAGCTCCTGAAGGCCGGTGAGGATGGCATCGTAGAGCGCCGTCCTGCCGAACGGTCGCATGCCGCGGATCATCGCGACCTGATCCCAGAGATCGGAGTCGTAGGGCGGCCCGAAGCGGACTCCTTCGGCGAAGGTTGCGACCCGTCCCTGATCGCCGGTAGCCATGTTCCGCAAGAAAATGTAGGCAGCGGTCTGGATCGCCGAGAGGCTCGAACGCACGGAGGCGGAGCTGTCGAGCAGCAATAGGCTGGTCACCGGGGTGAGTTCCGCGGTGAAATAGCTGATCTCCTGGGGAACGCCGTCCTCGAGGATTTCGAAATCCGGCGCTTCGAGTCCGGTCACGAACCGCCCGAGCCGGTCTTCGACCACGATATCGAGGGTGACGCTTGGCACCCGGACGATGAAGCTGAAGCGGTCTCCGATTTCGGCCTCGACTTCGCGCGGCGAGGGAGGCTGGGCATCCCCGGTGCGGACCACGCCAAGGAGCGCAAGCAGAAGGAGAGCGCGGCGCATTCGGGCAGGCTAGCAGGCTATGGAAAAACGAACGCGGTATTCGCCGGGCGATGCATCCCGCCTGAACCGCTCGCTCTTAGCAGGCTGTGGAAAAACTAACGCGGCATTCGACGAGCGATGCATCCCGTCTGAACGCTCGCCTGGAGGCTCGCTCTTCGTTGCGTTTCGGTCGAAATAGCGCTGCTATGGCTCCCTCACGCGCCTGGTCAGCCGGGCGCCCCACCCGTCCCGGTGCTCGCGCCCGTTTCTCCACAGCCTGCTGGGGGGGGTGACGAGGCGCGGCGGTTTTGCATACACTTTCACGAAGGAATCCTCCCGTCGGGAGCGCTTGGTTCGACGGGAGCCGCGCCGCGGCGTCGCCGCGAGAGGAGTCCGCCATGAGTCATCGGGTGAGCGTCAAGGTCAACGGCGAGGTTCGGGAGCAGGAGGTGGAGCCCCGGCTTCTCCTGTGTCACCTCCTCCGGGACGAACTGGGGCTCACCGGAACGAACATCGGTTGCGACACGTCGCAGTGTGGCTCCTGCACGGTTCTGGTGAACGGGGAAGCGGTCAAGTCCTGCACGGTTCTGGCCCTTCAGGCGGATGGCGCGGAGGTGACCACCATCGAGGGGCTCGCTCCCGAGGGCGGACTCCACCCGGTGCAGCAGGCGTTCTGGGACCACCACGGACTCCAGTGCGGCTTCTGTACTCCGGGGATGATCCTCACCGCGGTCGAAATCCTGAAGCGGAATCCGGATGCCGGCGATGCCGAGATCCGTCACGGACTCGAGGGCAACATCTGCCGCTGCACCGGCTACGAAAACATCGTCAAAGCCATCGTTGCCGCCGGAGCGCGGGACGCGGCGAGCTGAGGAGGGCATCATGGGCCGTTACGTCGGAAAATCCGTCAAGCGGGTCGAGGATCCGCGTTTCATCCAGGGAAAGGGCCAGTACGTCGCGAACCTGGATCTTCCGGGCTCGGTGCACGTCGCGGTCAAGCGGAGCCCTTACGCCCACGCCCGGGTCACCGGGATAGATGCTTCGCGGGCGCTCGAAATGCCGGGTGTTCTCCGGGTGTTCACCGGGAAGGACTTCGCGGACGGCGGTTGCGGCAATCTGCCGTGTGGCTGGCTGGTTCCGGACACCAAGGTTCCGCCGAGGCCGGTGGTGGTCACCGATCGGGTGCGCCACGTCGGCGATTCGGTCGCGGTCGTGGTGGCCGAAGATCCCTACATCGCCTCCGACGCGCTCGAGGCCATCGAGGTCGGGTACGAGCCGCTTCCGGTGAGCGTGGATGCCCGGGCGACCACCGAACCGGGTGCGCCCCGGGTGCACGACGAGATCGAGGACAACGTCTCCTATCGCTGGGCGCTCGGTGACGAGGCGGGGTGCGATACGGCGCTCGAGGGGGCGGATCAGGTGATCGAGCTGGAGCTCGTGAACCAGCGACTCGTTCCCACCGCGATGGAGCCGCGGGCCTGTGTCGCTCGCTGGGACGCGACCACCGAGGAGATGACCGTCTGGACCACCAGCCAGAACCCGCATCCGATCCGGCTTCTGCTTTCGGCGTTCACGCTCGGGATTCCGGAGAGTCGTCTCCGGGTCATTTCTCCTGACGTGGGGGGCGGCTTCGGAAGCAAGATCTTCCACTACCCCGAGGAGGTCATCGTTCCGTGGGTGGCCCGGGAAATCGGCCGGCCGGTCAAGTGGGTCGCAACCCGCACCGAAAGCCAGATGACCGATTCGCACGGGCGCGACCACGTGACGGTGGCCCGGCTCGCGGTCACTGCCGAAGGCGATTTCACCGCGCTCAAGGTCCACACCTGGGCCAACCAGGGCGCGTACCTCTCGACTTTCGCCCCGCTGATCCCGACCGCCCTCTACATCACCCTGCTTTCCGGCAACTACCGGATTCCGGCGGTCTTCGGATCGGTCGAGGGGACGCTCACCCACACGACTCCGGTGGATGCCTATCGCGGTGCCGGGCGTCCGGAGGCTTCCTATCTGGTGGAGCGGCTCGTGGACATGGCGGCGACGCGGCTCGGCATTGATCCTCTCGAAATCCGGAAGCGGAACGCCATTCCCAAGGATGCCTTCCCGTACCAGACACCGGTTGCCTTCCAGTACGACAGCGGGGACTACCACCGGCTGCTGGACAAGGCGGCGGAGCGCGCCGACTACCAGCAGATGCGTCGGGATCAGGCCGAAGCGCGCGCCGCGGGCAAGCTGCGGGGCGTGGGCATCGCCTGCTGCATCGAGGCGAGTGGCCCGGCACCCTCTGCGGTGGCCGGTTCGCTCGGCTCGGCGGTCGGTTTCTGGGAGAGCGGCGAGGTCCGCGTCCACCCGACCGGGCAGGTTTCGGTCTTCACCGGATCCCATACCCACGGGCAGGGTCATGAGACGACCTTCGCCCAGGTGGTAGCTGATGAGCTGGGAATCCCGCTCGAGAGCGTGGAAGTCGTTCACGGCGACACCGGCCGGGTGAACTTCGGCATGGGAACCTACGGCAGTCGGAGCGCCTGCGTCGGGGGTTCGGCCCTCGTCCGCAGCGCCGAAAAGGTGCGCGCCAAGGCGATCCGCATCGCCGCCCACCTGCTCGAAGCCGCCGAAGAGGATGTGGAATACGACCGGGCCGCCGGAAGGATCCACGTCAAGGGGTCGCCCGACCGGGGGAAGGATTTCGGGGAGGTCGCGTTCGCCGCCTACACCGCGCACAGCCTTCCGGAAGGGATGGAGCCGGGGCTCGATTTCACGAGCTACTACGACCCGGCGAACTTCACCTTCCCGGCGAGCGCCCATATCTGCGAGGTCGAGGTGTGCCGCGAAACCGGCCAGGTCCGGATTCTTCGCTACGTGGCGGTGGACGATGTCGGCAAGGTCATCAACCCGATGATCGTCGAGGGCCAGATCCAGGGCGGCATCGTCCAGGGGGTCGGCCAGGCGCTCACCGAACACGGTGCCTACGACGCGGACGGGAACTACCTCACCGGCAGTCTGATGGAGTATGCGGTGCCCCGCGCCGACATCCTTCCCGGTATCACGGTGGACCGGATCGAGACTCCTTCGCCGCACAACCCGCTCGGCGTCAAGGGTGCCGGCGAGATGGGCACGATTGCGGGAACCGCCACGATCGCGAGCGCGGTGGCGGATGCCCTCGAGGGATGCGGGCACATCAACATGCCCCTGACTCCCGAAAAGATCTGGCGCGCGCTCCAGTCCTGACAGGAGATCCTTCCATGTATCCAGCTCCCTTCGAGTACTGCCGCGCCAACAGCGTTCCTGAGGCGCTTGAGCTGTTGCGGACCCGGGAGGATGCCAAGCTCCTCGCCGGCGGCCACAGCCTGATTCCGGCCATGAAGCTGCGGGTGGCGCAGCCGGGGACTCTCGTGGATATCGGGGGGATCGCCGAGCTCGGCGGCATCCAGGAAGACTCCGGCGGCTTCCGGATCGGGGCGCTCGTCCGCCACTGCGAGGTCGCCGATTCGGCGGCTCTTTGGTCCGCATGCCCGGGTCTCGTCGAAGCGGCAGCGGCCATCGGGGATATCCAGGTGCGGAACCGGGGAACCATCGGCGGCAGCCTCGCCCACGCCGATCCGAGCGCGGATTACCCGGCGGCGATGCTCGCGCTCGGGGCGGAGATGACCGCGGTCGGCCCCGATGGAGAGCGAACGATCGGCGCGGATGCGTTCTTCCTCGATCTGTTCACCTCCGCGCTCGGGGAAAACGAAGTGCTCACTTCGGTCCGGATTCCGCGAGCCGCCGGGAGCGCGTACCTGAAGCACTGCCACCCGGCTTCGAGCTATGCGGTGGTAGGGGTCGCTGCGCGGGTTCGGCTCGGCAGCGACGGGAGCGTGGTCGAAGCCGCCGTCGGGGTTACCGGGGTCACCGCGAAAGCGACCCTCGCCGGTTCGGCCGTGGCAGCGCTCGCCGACGGCCCGGGCGATGACGGGCGAATCGCTGAAGCCGCGGCAAAGGTCCGGGATGACCTTGGTGAACCGCTCGGAGACCACTACGCCTCCGGCGAATTCCGCCTCCATCTCGCGGAGGTTCACACCCGGGCCGCGCTCAAGCTCGCCGTCTCGCGGGCCAGCAGCTAGGCGTTGACCGAAGGAGACGCCGCGGCGGGTACCGGATACGACTCGGTCCCGGTGCTTCGGGAAGCGCTCGCCGGTTTTCGCTACATCGCCGGAACCGAGCTCGCCACCGCTCTCTATCTGAGTCTCCGTCTGGGGCGTCCGCTTTTCCTCGAAGGAGAAGCCGGAGTCGGGAAGACCGAGCTCGCGAAGGCCACCGCCCGACTGCTGGGCGCTCCGCTCATTCGTCTCCAGTGCTACGAGGGCCTCGATATCGCGCAGGCGGCCTACGAGTGGAGCTACACCCGCCAGATGCTGGCCATCCGGCTGGCCGAGAGCCGGCGCGAAACGGCTCGGGAACGGGATCTGTTTTCCCGGGATTACCTTCTGCGCCGGCCGTTGCTCGAAGCGCTCGAAGCCGAGCCCGGCAAACGGCCGGTTCTCCTGATCGACGAGGTGGATCGCAGCGACGAGGAGTTCGAGGCGTACCTGCTGGAAGTCCTCTCCGATTTCCAGATCACCATTCCCGAAATCGGGACGATCCGCGCCGCGGATCCGCCGGTGGTGATGCTCACCTCGAACCGCACCCGGGAGGTGCACGACGCGCTCAAGCGGCGGTGTCTCTACCAGTGGATTCCCTACCCGGAATACGAACGGGAGTTGCGGATCGTCCGGGAGCGGGTTCCGCAGGCGGCGGAAGCGCTGGCAGCGAGCGCCACCCGCTTTGCGCAGGAGCTTCGCGATCTCGACCTCTTCAAGCGGCCCGGAGTGGCCGAGACCCTCGACTGGGTCACGGCGCTCGCCGCTCTCGGACAGACCGCTCTCGATGAATCGGTCGTGGATCAGACGCTCGGCGCGATCCTGAAGTACAAGGACGACATCGAAATGGTGCGCGGAGAGCGTGCCCGGGCGATCCTTTCGCGGATCGAAGCCGAAGTCGGCTGACCGGATGTCCATGCCGGCCGGCAAGAATGCATTTCCGTCGGAACTCCCGCCGCTTCTTCGGAACCTGACCCTCTTCGGACGGCTGCTCCGCGGTCTCGGGCTGCCGGCATCCACCGCCAGGTTGCTCGATCTGGCGGAGGCGCTGCCGTTTCTCGACGTGTTCTCCCGTGACGAGTTCCACGCCGCCGCCCGTTCGTTGCTCGTGCATCGCCGCGAGGATCTCGAGCTTTTCGATGCCGCGTTCACCCTTTTCTGGCAGACACCGCCGGAGCGCTGGTCGCGCGCCCGGCTTCCCGGAATGATGCTGCGCCGGAAGGTGCGAAAGAGCCCGGCCGCGACCTTCCGGCCTCTCGCCCCGGGGAGTGATCCTTCCGGAAAGGAAGGAGCAGAGCGAGAGGTCGCCCGCCGGACATGGAGTGACCGGGAAGCGCTCGAGCGCCGGAATTTCGCCGATCTGGGAGAGGACGAGCTTCGCGAAATCCGGGAACTCATCCGGGAGGCATCGTGGGTCGCTCCCGAGCGGCGGGTGGTCCGTTACCGGTCGGGCGGTCGCCGGAACCTGGATCTTCGCCGCACGCTCCGGCAGAACCTTCGGACGGGAGGAGAGTGGATTCATCTCGAGCGCCGCCGCCGCCGTCTGAAACCGCGGCCGATCATCGTCATGGCGGACGTGAGCGGTTCGATGGAGACGACGACGCGCATCCTTCTGCACTTTCTCTACGGGCTCTCGCAGGGCGCGAAAGGAAAGGTGGAGGCTTTCGTTTTCGCCACTCGCCTGACCCGCCTCACCAGGGATCTGCGGGACCGTCAGGTGGACCGGGCGCTCCGGCGCGCTTCCGAGACGGTTCGGGATTGGTCGGGAGGCACCCGGATCGGTGAAGCGGTGCGCCGCTTCAACCACGACTGGTCCCGACGGGTTCCGTGTTCTTCAGCGGCCGTGGTTCTGGTCAGCGACGGATGGGACCGGGGTGATCCGGAAGTGCTCGCGACCGAGATGCGGAGACTCCGGGGGCTCGCGTGGAGGTTGATCTGGCTGAATCCGCTGCTCGGGGATCCGGGATACGAGCCGCTCACCCGGGGGATGCAGGCGGCGCTGCCGCACGTGCGTGACTTCATGCCGATCCACAATCTGCTGAGCCTCAGGGCGCTCGGCGAACATTTCGCCCGGCTGGGCGTTCTTGGCGACGGGAGGAGAGAGCGATGAGAGATGTCGCGCCGGAACTCGCCTCCTGGCTCGAAGACCGGAAGCCGCTCGCGCTCGCGACGGTGGTGGGAACCTGGGGGTCGTCCCCGAGGCGACCGGGAGCCCGCATGGTGGTGGATTCCGAAGGACGGATCACCGGATCGGTGAGCGGCGGCTGCGTCGAAGCGAGCGTCGTCGAAACGGCCCGCGAAGTGATGGGTGATGGCCGGTCGCGGCTTCTCGGCTTCCGGGTTTCCGATGAAACCGCCTGGGAGGTCGGGCTCGCTTGCGGTGGATCACTCGAAGTGTTCGTCGCGGTGCCGCAAAAAGGCGAGGTGGCAGTGGTTCTCGATGCGCTTGAGCAGCGCCGCGCCGTCGCCTGGGCGGTCGTGCTCGACGGAGAGCATCGGGGCCTTTCCGGAGGGCGGACGATCGAAGGGAAAATCTTCGGTGACCCGGAAATCGCGTCCTTCGCCGCCTCTCCTCTCGAAGTGGGACAGCCGGCTCGCTTCGAAACGGACCGGGGGACGGTTTTTTGCGATGTGATCACTCCTCCGGAGACGCTCGTCATGATCGGCGGGGTTCACATCGCTCAGTCGCTCGCGACCCTCTCGGAAGCGGTGGGTATTCGGCCGGTGATCTGTGACCCCCGGCCGGTGTTCGCTTCGCCTGGGCGTTTTCCGGGGATGGAGATCGTGAACGAGTGGCCCGGAGAGGGACTGGAGCGAATCGGCCTCGATGCCGGGGTCGCGGTTGCCACCCTTACTCACGATCCGAAGCTCGACGATCCGGCGCTGCTCCGGGCGTTGCCGAGCGATGCTTTTTACGTGGGGGCGCTCGGAAGTCGGCGTACCCACGCGAAGCGGGTGGAGCGGCTCCGGGGTCTTGGCCTCGACGAAGCATCGATTTCGCGTCTCCGGGCCCCCATCGGGTTGCCGATCGGCGCACGGACTCCAGAGCAGATCGCCCTCGCGATCCTCGCCGAAGTGGTTGCCGCCCGAAACGACGCCCGGTGAGCGCTCCCCCGCCGATTCTCGAGCTCGACTCGGTCGTCAAGCGGCACCCGCAGGCGGACGGTTCGCAGTTGACGGTTCTCGACGGCGTGAACCTGCGGATGGCAGCCGGCGAGACGGTCTCGGTGGCCGGCCGCTCGGGGAGCGGCAAGAGCTCCCTGCTCCACCTCGCCGCCGGACTCGAAACCCCCACTTCCGGAAGGGTTTGCCTCGGCGGGAAGGATCTGGGGACGATGGGTGACGGGGAGCGAAGCCGTTTCCGGGGCCGGACGATGGGGTTCATCTTTCAGTTCTTCCACCTCGTTCCCTGGCTCTCGGTTCGCGAGAACGTGCTGCTTCCGGCGCGTATCACCGGGACCGCCCGCGTCGGAGACGAAGATGCCGATCTTCGCGGGGATCGCCTGATCGCCGCGGTGGATCTCGGCGACCGGGCCCGGGAACCGGCCCGGATTCTTTCCGGCGGGGAGATGCAGCGGACCGCGATCGCCCGGGCGCTGCTGCTCCGCCCGCCGTTGCTGCTGGCCGACGAACCCACCGGGAATCTCGATGCCGAAGCGGCGGTGCGGGTGACCGATCTGCTCTTTCGGTTGGCGCGCGAGAACGAATCGGCGCTCCTGCTGGTGACCCACGATCCGGATCTCGCGGACCGGGCCGGCATCCGGCTCCGCCTCGAAGGCGGGCGTCTTGGTTCCCTCCCGTGATCCGGTTCCTGTTCCGGACGGCGAGGGCGCGCGCCACTGCCGCCCCGGCGCTGACCCTGCTGTCGGTGATGGCGATCGCTCTGGGGTCCGGCGCAGTGCTCGCCGTGGACCTGCTCAACCGTGCCGCGATCGAAACCATGGATGCGAGCCTGGAGCTGGTCTCCGGTCAGGCGGGCCTCGTGGTCCGGGGTATCCGGGAGCAACCGGCAAGCGTTCCGGACGAAGCGTGGCCGGGGACGCTCGGGGTTCCGGGAGTCGGGCGGGTGGCGCCGATCGTTCGCATTCCCTCCGTCGAGGTGAGTCGGGGCGGAGTGGAAGACTCGGTCGCGCTGCTCGGGGTGGACATCTTTACCGGATCGTTCGCATTTGCCACAGAAGGAGATCCCGGCGGGCTGTCGCCGGGAGGGATCGCGCTTCCCCGGCCGCTCGCCCGTCGCATCGGTGCCGTTCCCGGAGATGCCGTGCGGGTGACCCATGCCGGCCGCAGCCGGGAGCTTCCGGTGGCGCTCGTTTACGAACCCGGAAGTGCGCGCGGAGATGCTTTCGTGGACCTTTCGCTCGCCCAGGAGGTTCGGGGAGTCTCCGGCTTCGACCGTCTCGAAGTGGAGCCGGTGCCGACGGTCGAGGCGGCGGTTCTCGCCCGTCGCATCGAAGCAGCGATTCCCTTCGTCGTGGCGAGCACGAGCGGCGCGCTCCGCGATCAGGGTGCCGACCTTTTCGCCGCTTTCCGGCTGAATCTTCGGGCGCTCGGCGCAGTGAGCCTGCTCGTGGCGGCTTTCCTCATCTACGCGAGCATCCGGACCGGGCTACGGGCTCGCCGTAAGGAGCTCGGTCTTTACCGCGCTCTCGGTGCCCGCGCCGATCAGGTGGCCCTGCTCCTGCTCGGAGAAGTGGCCGCCACGGCGTTTTTGGGTGCGGTTCTTGGTGTTCCACTCGCTGCACTCGGCGCTTCGGCCGCTCTCGACGGGGTAAGCGCGACCCTGACCAACTTCTACCTCCTCGAGCGGGTCGAGAACCTGGCGCTCCGCCCGGAGGGAATCCTGATCGCTCTCGCCACGGGTCTGCTCGCGGCGCTCGCCGGAGCGGTTCCGGAAATCCTCGCCGAGAGCAGGAGGCCTCCGGTTCATTTGCTGCGGCCGGGGCAGGCGATGACGAATCGAGGGGCGCGAAGGTCGCTTCTCACCTGGACGGGAGGGCTCGGGGTCGTTCTGATGGCGTTTGCCTGTTTTGCGGTACTTCGTCCGGAGAACCCGCTGTCGCGCCTCGGCGGAGGTTTCGTCGCGGCCGCCGCGATCCTCGCCGGCGCGGCCCTGCTGTCGGGCGCGGTTCTTCGTCTGGGAGGGCGCGCCCGGGCCGACCGAAGGAATGTTTTCCTGCGGGGCATGGCGGCGGGCCTGCGGGAAGCGAAAAGCTCCGCGCCCCCGGCGGCGGCCCTCGTTGTCGCGGTCGCGATGCTCACCGGGGTCAGCGGTCTCATCGGCAGCTTTCGGAGCACTCTCGACGACTGGCTCGGCCAGACGCTCGCCGCCGACTTCTATGTTTCGCGGGATGCAGCGGACCCGGGGGCGGCCGCTCGCGAGGCCCGCCCGCTCAGTCAGGAGGCGCTTCGCGTTCTTGGCGAGGACCCGGATGTCGAAGCGCGCGATTTCCTCCGGGCGATCCGCATCCGCCTGAACGGACGCCCGGTGAACGTGCTGGGGGTCTCCGCGTCGCTTCCGGAGGCACGCGGCCGTTTTGCGATCGTCGGAGAGCGCGAGGAAGCGCTTCGCGATTTCGCCGGCGGCGGAGTACTGGTTTCGGAGAATCTGTCACGGCGCGAGGGCTGGAATCCGGCGAAGTCGCTTCTTCTGCCCTCTCCCACGGGAAACAGGGAGCTGCGGATCGCCGGGGTTTTCCGGGACTACGGCAATGAACTCGGCTCGATCTTCCTGGACCTGCCCCTTCTCAACCGCATCTACCCGGAAGAAAATCCTCCGGTGCACGGTGTCGCCCTCTATCTCCGGGAAGGGGCCGACCCGCAGGCAGTGGAGGCGCGGCTCGACCGTCGTCTCGAGGGAAGCGCGGTTCTGGTGGACAATGCTTCGCTGCGAACGAGTGCCCTCGACATCTTCGACCAGACCATGTCGGTGACGGCGCTACTCCGTGGAGTTGCCCTGCTCATCGCCGCGACCGGCCTTGGTCTCGCGCTTTTCACCGTGTCCCGGGAGCGGGCCCCCCAGATCGCCCTCGAACGCGCTCTCGGCGCGACGAGGGGGCAGGTGGCGCTCGGCCTTTTGGGACGCGGCGTGGTGATCGCGCTGAGCGGTCTCCTTCTCGGAGGAATCGCGGGGGCGATCCTGACGCTCCTGCTCATCGAAGTCGTGAATCCCTTCTGGTTCGGTTGGCGGCTCGATCTCGAGTGGCCGGTCGGAGTACTTGCCTCCCAGGGCGCGCTGGTGCTGCTCGCCGGCCTGCTCGCGGCCGCCATTCCGGCGCGTTACGCCTCGAAGACCGGCCCGGTGGCGCTTCGGGAAGAGTTGTGAGCGCGCTTTTTTTCGCGCTCGCCGCAGCGTTTTTCTCCACCTCCCCGCCGGAGTGGATGTCGGCTTCCCGCGGGTTCGCGTGGGAGTTTCCGCACGACCACTGGGCCCACGACGGGTACCGCACCGAATGGTGGTACTTCGTCGGGTTCCTCGAAGGCGAGAGCGATCTGGCCTTCCAGTTCACCCTTTTCCGGAGCGGGCTCGACCCCTCCCCGGTCGAGGAAGCAGGCTCCCGCTGGCGGGCCGGGCACGTGCTCATGGGTCACGCGGCGCTTTTGGACCTCGAAACCGGGCGCCGGGTGTTCTCGCAGGTCGTCCACCGGGAGGCAGCGGGACTCGGCCGCGCCGGCCGCTTTCCCGATCCCGAGATCGCCTGGATGCGCGGCCCCCCGGGAACCGACGGGGACTTCCGGGTCGCTTTCGAGGACGGGAGTTTCCATATCCGCGCCGAGGACGGGAACCAGGAGATGGCGTTCGATCTCGCTCTCGAGCCGGCCGGGCCACGGGTTTTCTGGGGGGACGGCGGATATTCCGAAAAATCGGAAGGCGGCGGCGCGAGCCTCTACTACAGCTACCCCCGGCTCCTGGTTCGGGGAACGGCGGGTTTCGAGAATTCCGCGCCGGTTCGGGGCGCGGCCTGGATGGACCGGGAGTTCGGCTCCGACTGGCTCGCGCCGGATCAGGTGGGCTGGGACTGGTTCGCTCTCAACCTGGACGACGGAAGCGACCTGATGCTCTACAACATGCGGGGCGCGGACGGCGAGGTGGTCCACTCCTCCGGGAACCTGGTTTCGCCGGACGGCCGTCCCCGCGAGATCGAGGTCGAGGTCGAGGTTCTCGATTCGTACGCCCCGAAAGACGGAGAGATGACCTACCCGGTCGCGTGGAGGCTCGCCGCGCCGGATGCCCGTCTCGATCTTCGGCTCACCGCGTTCTTCGAAGACCAGGAGAACCGGATCGGGCAGGGAAACCCCGGTCCCGATATCCCCTACTGGGAAGGCGCGGTTCAGGTGTTCCGCGATCAGGTTCCGGCGGGGCGTGGATTCGTCGAGTTGACCGGGTATCGGACACCCATGAACCTGCTACTCTCCGGCTTCCGGCCGGAGCCGGCATCGTCAGAGGAGGACAGCCAAATGATGGACGTGCTGCAGTTTCTCTTCCGGTGGCTTCACGTCTTCGTGGGGATCATCTGGATCGGGCATCTGTACTTTTTCAACTTCGTGAACGCCCAGATGACCGCGAAACTCGACGGTCCGACGAAGCAGAAGGTGGTTCCGGAGCTCATGCCCCGGGCCCTCTACTGGTTCCGCTGGGGCGCGGCCTGGACCTGGATATCCGGCCTCTTGCTGCTGCTTCTCCTCTTCTACCACGGCGGCCTGACCCTCGATTTCGGCAACGAGTGGGGCATGGGGGCGATCGTCATGGTGGCGATCACCTTCCTCGGAGTGTTCGTCTATGACGCGCTCTGGAGCAGCGGCCTGAAGGCCAACGTCCGGGCCGCGACCATCGTCTCCTTCCTGCTGCTCTCGGGGGTGGTCTGGGCGTTCGTGAACGTGGGTGGCTTCCAGCCCCGCGGCGTCCTGATCCACACCGGGGCGATGTTCGGGACGATGATGGCCTTCAACGTCTGGTTCCGCATCTGGCCCGCCCAGCAGCGGATCATCGCGGCGGTGCGCGACGGCAAGGCTCCTGCGGCTGCCGATCCGGCTCTCGCCGGCCTGCGCTCGAAGCACAACACCTACATGTCGCTGCCGCTGCTCTGGGCGATGGCGAACGAGCACGCGACGCCGTTCTTCGGTGGGAATCTCGGAATTCCTTCGGACTACTACTGGGTGGCTTGGCTCGTGGTGATCGCGATCGCCTGGCACGTCATCTTCCAGTGCTACCGGATCGCCGGCCGCGTCACCGGGATGTAGCGAAGCGGGATCCCGCGATCGCGATGGCGGCGTTCAGGGTGACGCCGAGCAGTCCGGCGTGGACTCCGCCGATCCTTCCGTAGCCGGCGAGCGTCAGCCCCGCCGCGAGCGCGGTCCCGGCGATCAGGCCGATCAGGATCGCGCGCGGCGCGGTTCGCTTCCAGACGAGGCCGAGCACGAAGGCGGGGGCGGCCTGGACCAGAAGTTCCATCTTGAGTTCGAGCAACCCCCACAGGCTGATGCGCGGAGTCAGCGCGAGAGAAACGAGTGCTGCCATGATGAGCAACGAAAAGAGTTTGCCCAGCCGGGTCAGGCGCGCTTCGTCCGCTCCGCGTCCCATCCGCCGGAGCGCCGGGCCGGCGAAGTCCTTGGCGAGCATGGAGGAGAGGGTGAGCAGCACCGAATCGGCGGTGGACATGATGGCCGCCACCACTCCGACGACGGTGAGGATGCTCATCAGGAACATCGCGGGCGAGCCGGAGGACCAGTCGCGAAGCAGCGCCGGCAGCACCTGGTCGGCTTCGACACCCGAGAGTCCGGAAAAGCGGGGAATGGCGAGGATGCCCACCAGAAACACCGGGAGCGTCGTGAAGAACGGGAGGAAGCCGAGCACGGCAACGGCCTTCCGCAACGAACGGGTGCTGCGGGCCGCGAAGATCCGCTGGATCGCCTGGGGATAGACCGCGCCCGAAAATCCGATCAGCAGGATGGTGCTGGCCCAGGTCGTCAGGGTCTCTCGATCGGGGGCGAGGGCCTTTTCCGGCTGGTTGGCCAGAATCCAGCGGGTTGCGTCGCCGAGGGTCTCGCCGGAGAACGCCGCCGCCAGCAGGATTCCGAAGAGGCCGACGGCGAGCAGCGCACCCTGGAGACAATCGGTCCAGGCCACCGCCCGGAGGCCCCCGAGGAGTTCGTAACCGAGGATGACCGAGGCGAGCACCAGGACTCCGGCAGCAAAGGGGATGGCACCTCCGGAAAGCCCGGCCACCACGTGGCCCATCGCCATGAGCTGGGCGAGGAGGTAGTTCAGGATGGCCGCCGCCATCAACAGGTTCACGGCGAGGGTGAGCCGGGGAGATCCGAAACGGTGGGAGAGCCAGTCGGCGGGAGTCACGAAGTGGTGGGTTTCGGAGGCGGCCCGCAGACGCGGCGCGATCACCAGATAGATGACCACGATGGCGAGCATGAAGCCGACGCTCATCACCCAGGGAAAACCGAGGCGATAGGCCTCGCCGGGGTAGCCGACCAGGGTGTTGCCGCTGTACTGGGTGGCGTAGAGCGTGAAGAGCAGCACCACCGGGCCGAGGTTCCTCCCCGCCAGATAGAAGTCGCCGAGAGATTCCGTCCTGCGGGCCCGCCGGGCGCGGATTCCGAGGGTCGCGAGGACACCGAGGTAGCCGATGAGCGCGAGTACCACTGCCGCCGGGAAGCTCAAGGGTCTCTCCAGAAACGGAGTGCGGCGTAAGCGACGACCGAGCTCGCCCCGAAAGCGCAGAGCAGGGAGAGGAGCGCCCAGGAGGGCATCCCCAGCCAGACCGAGGGCTCGCCGCCCATCCACCACCACGGGATGGACATCGCGTAGAGAGCCGCGATCAGCAGGAGCGCTCCCGGACGGTCGAGAGGTTCCCGCGGAGGCATCACGACGCGCGACTTTAACCGCCCCGGATGCGGCCCATCAGCGTCTCTTCTTCGCAGCCGATTCTCCGTTAGGATTTCCGGGTCCATGAGCGATCTGCGTTCCTCGAATCCGGATTCGGAACCGCAGGCGGTGCCGCTCCCAGGGCAGTCGGAAAAATTCGAGCGGTTGCGGTCGGTGCTCCGGGCCATGTTCCAGCTCGACCGGGGCGATCTCGATTTCGGTCTCTATCGGGTCATGAATCTGAAGCGGGCGGAGATGGAGCGCTTCCTCGGCGATGATCTGCTGCCCCAGGCTCGAACTCTGCTCGGCATCTCGGTGGGCAAGAATCTTGAGGAAATACGGAAGGAACGGGAGGAGGCGCGCCAAGCGGCGCGGAGTCTCGGCGTCAATCCCTCGGACACCCCCAAGGTGCAGAGCCTCGACGCCGAGATAGCGGGAACCTCGCCAGAAGCCGTTGACGAGGGGGAGGTGTACAAGCACCTCGCCAACTTCTTCGAGCGCTACTACCGGGATGGTGATTTTGCGGCGCAGCGGCGGTATTCCTCGGGAGGGCAACCCTCCTACCTGATTCCCTACGACGGCGAAGAGGTCAAGCTCCACTGGGCGAACGCCGATCAGTACTACATCAAGACCACGGAAAATTACGCTTCCTATGTATTCCGGGTGGCTTCCGGCCACAAGGCGCGTTTCGAGATCGCGGCGGCCGTCGGAACGCGCGACAACGTCAAGGAGAGCAACGGCCGTTCCCGCCGATTCCTGCTGACGGCGGGGAAAGACGCGGTTATCCAGGACGGCGAGGAGCTCGTCGTCCGCTTCGAGCATCGGCCGCTGACCGAGCCGGAAAAGCGGCGTTTCCCCGGGAACGGGAACGGTCAGCAAAAAAAGATCAACGAAGCTACCGCGAAGCGCCTCGGCGAGCTGGCACCGGCGCTCTGGCGGGAAGCGCTTGCGGCACCAGAGCCCACGGAAGCCTGTCCCGAGCGGACGACCCTCGACCGCCACCTTGCGATCTACACCGCGAGAAACAGTTTCGACTATTTCATCCACAAGAGTCTGGGCCGGTTCCTGCGGCGTGAATTGGACATGTACCTCAAGATCGAAGTCCTGAATCTCGACGACTTGGAGCCGGGAAACAGCGAGGGAATGCGGCGGGCTGTCGCGAGGATGAAGGCGATCAAGGCACTCGGCGAGAAGATCATCGCATTCCTCGCCCAGCTCGAAGATTTTCAGAAACACCTCTGGCTCAAGAAGAAGTTCGTGCTGGAGGCTCAGTACTGCGTCACCTTGGACCGGGTTCCGGAAGCCCTCTACGCCGAGATTGCCCAAAACGAGGCGCAGCGAGCGGAGTGGGAAGACCTTTACGCGATCTCCGAGATCGTCGCCAATCTGATGAATGGCGGGGGCGGCGGTGCGAAATCGCTCTCAGAGGACTTCCTGCGATCCAATCCGTACCTGATGCTGGATACCCGGCACTTCGGTCAGGATTTCGAGGACCGTCTGCTGGAAGGGCTGTCGGCTTCGGGGCCACTCGGTGAAATCCAGGACGGGTTGCTGATCCACGGCGAGAATTTCGGGGCGCTCACGCTGCTCCGGGCGCGCTACGAGGGGCAGGTGCGGTGCGTCTATATCGACCCTCCGTACAACACGGGCTCGGATGGTTTCGTGTACAAGGACGGTTATCGGCACTCGAGCTGGATGGCGATGGTTCAGGATCGCTTCGCGCTGCTACGTGAGCTGGTGGCTGGAGATGCGGCGATCTTTGTTTCGATTGATGAGAACGAACAATCTCGCCTTCGGGGCACGCTCGACGAGACGTGGGGAGCGGAAAACCATGTCGCGGAGATTGTCTGGGCGGCTGGCAGAAAGAATGACTCGAAATTGATCTCCGTCTCGCATGAGTACATTCAGGTCTATGTGAAGGATCATGCTGAACTGAAGCGTCGCAATGTGTCGTGGAGACAGCGCAAGAAGGGACTTGAGAGTATCTACCGTCAGTATGAGCGTCTTCGAAAAAAGCACGGAAAGGACCACGCGAAAATCACGCAAGACATGAAGACCTGGTACTCGGATCTTGCGGATTCCGACCCTGCGAAGGCGCATCGGCATTACTGCCACAGCGACAAACGTGGCATCTACTTTCCCGATAACATTTCCTGGCCGGGCGGTGGAGGCCCCCGGTACGAAGTACGACACCCTGAAACCGGACGTCCGCTTACCGTGCCGGCGCGCGGCTGGATGACCAGTGATCCGGAGCAGATGCAACAGTGGATTTCGGAGAACCGCGTCCACTTCGGATCGGACGAGACAGCGGTTCCCAGCATCAAGTCATATCTGAAGGATCGTGAGGAGCAGACACCCTACAGCGTCTTCTACCGAGACGGCCGTGGCGCGACGAAGCGACTCCGCAATGTTCTCGGCAGCGACGAATTCGGCTATCCCAAGGACGAAACGGTCATCGGGGAATGCCTCGACATTTTGGCAGGTGATGGAGATACCGTTCTCGATTGTTTTGCAGGATCGGGCACAACGGGCCACGCAGCGATCAGTCTGAATCGTGCGGACGGTGGGCATCGCCGGTATGTTCTGGTCGAGATGGGCGACCACTTCGACACGGTGCTCTTGCCGCGATTGAAAAAAGTTGCTCACTCCTCCGATTGGAAGAACGGGAAGCCGGTTTCGCGCGATGGCATTTCCCAATTCTTCCGCTACCTTCGGATCGAATCCTACGAAGACACGATGGACAGTCTGACGGTCGAGCCCCGCGAAGAGGGGGCTCTCGGCTTGCCGGCGGAGGTCGTCGAGGACTACCGACTCCGCTACGCTCTGGATACCGAAACCGCTGGCAGCGCCTGTCTGCTCGGTGCCGACTTCGAGGATCCGTTCCGCTACACGCTATCTGTGGTGCGGGATGGGGAGCGACGCGAGACTCCGGTGGATCTGCCGGAAACCTTCAATCTCCTGCTTGGGCTTCGGGAGCGCTCGCGGCGGCGACTGGATGGTGTTCTGGCCATCGAGGGGGAAGACGCGGAGGGGCTCCGTCACCTCATTCTCTGGCGGAACCGGGGCGAAATGGACAACCGGGCGCTCGATGCCTGGTTCGAGAAACATCGGGATGTGTTCGGGAAGTTCGACCGGGTTCATGTCAACGGAGACAACACGCTGAACGCCGTGGCCGAAGAGAAC
This sequence comes from Vicinamibacteria bacterium, assembly GCA_965215615.1. Taxonomy (GTDB): domain Bacteria; phylum Acidobacteriota; class Vicinamibacteria; order Marinacidobacterales; family Marinacidobacteraceae; genus CBDATA01. The sequence continues at coordinate 1,300,334 of OZ244068.1, forward strand.
GCATCCTGGCGTGCGTTCCCTATCGAGCCGGAATTTCGGCGGCTCATGTTCGACACCGACTGAATCGGAACGCACGCGCGAGGAGTAGATGATGGCGGCGCGCAGGCGGCGGTTGACACTTCCGGCCACGCTCCGGCAACAACTGGTACTCCAGGAGTTCGTACTCCGCGCTTTTGGTGGCCGCCCGGTCCGCCATCTCATGAACGAGATATCCCGAGTGACGGAGGCCGACGGGTCGCCTGATCCCGATGTTCGCGCCTCCGTTTTTCCCGAACACGCGCTTCGGCGCATTCCGAACCTCCTCGCCTACGACCGGAATATCCAGCAGCACGAGCATCGCCTCCGCCTGACCTCGGAATACGGACGAGGACTCAAGGCCCACCAGTATCTGGCGCTGCTTTTCACCGAGTACTACCTCGATTGCTTTTTCGCCGATCCGACTGCCCTGCTGACGGGTCTGAACAAGTTCCTGAAGCAGGAGTATCGGAGATTCCCGCCATACACGCCGTCCGATCTCGAAACCCTCGCCTTCCAGAGTGCAACCGGCTCCGGCAAGACGCTGCTGATGCACGTCCACATCGAACAGTATCGCCACTATGCGCAGCGAGCCGGCCGCCGGGTGCGGTCCGTCATTCTGCTGACACCGAACGAACGCATGTCGGAGCAGCATCTGTGGGAATTCCGGTCGAGCAGACTGCGAGCGCGGCTATTCACGCCGGACACACCTCCGGATCTGTTCCACCCGGTCGAGATATTCGATGTGAACAAGTTGGCGGAGAAGAAGGGGGTCAAGCGGATCGCCGTGAGCGAGTTCGGCGACGACAACCTGGTGCTCGTGGACGAGGGACATCTTGGCGCTTCGGGTGCTGCTTGGAGAAAGCGCCGCGCCGAACTCGGCCGTGGCGGCTTCACCTTCGAATATTCGGCGACCTTCGACCAGATCGTCGGCAGGGATCCGAGTCTCTTCAACGCGTACGGGAAGTCGGTGCTCTTCGACTATCCCTACCGGGATTTCCACGAGGATGGCTACGGCAAGGACTACTCGATCGTGAACCTGCCGAAAGGGGTTCAGGATCAGAACAGCGATGCCTACCTGCTCGGATGCCTGCTCACCTTCTACCGGCAACTCCGCATCTGGAAGGATCACGGGGAAGAATGGCGCGATTTCCATCTGGCGCGGCCGCTTTGGGCGTTCCTCGGCAAGACAGTGCTCGGCACCGCGAGGAGCAAGCTGGCTGAGACGACTCGCTCCGACATCCTGCTCATCATTGATTTCCTAGGCCGGTTCCTCGGCGAGCGGAAATTGATGGAGACGATGATTGGGTCGCTCCTCGCCGGACAGGCGGGTCTCCGGGCAGAATCGGGCGAGGATTGGTTTGCCACGCGCCTCGAGAGCCTCGCCGGGAAACCTCCTGCCGAGATCTACCGGGATATTTGTGAACTCCTCTTCCACGGGAGCGGAAAACTTCACGTCGAGTACATCCTCCAGGGAGGAGGAGAACTGCATCTTCGCTCCGCCGATGCCCCGGTTTTCGGGATCGTGAACGTGGGCGACGCGGCTGGTCTGCACCAGCGGCTCACCGCCGCCGAGTCTCCGCATCTGAAACTGGAGCGCAATCGGATCGCCGCGCCCATGTTTGCGGACGTGGATCGGGAGACATCCACGGTGAACATCGTGATCGGCGCGCGCCGGTTCGTCGCCGGCTGGAATTCGTGGCGGGTCAGCACCATGGGTCTCATGCACGTGGGGGTTGGCGAGGGGCCGGAAATCGTCCAGATGTTCGGCCGGGGAGTGCGCCTCAAGGGCTGGAACCTGAGCCTCAAGCGCCACGGCCCTGCCGGAGCCCCCTCGCCGGGCAACTCCAAGGAACTTCAAGAACTCGAAACGCTCCATGTCTTCGGCCTCCGCGCCAACTACATGGACACCTTCCGCAGACTCATGGCGGACGAGGGTCTCGATTTCGACGAGGCGACGTTCCGGCTGCCCGTGACATGGAACTTCGGCAAGGTCCGGGATCTGCAGATTCTGCGATTGCCGCCCGGGGAATCCTTCGAGCGATCCTCCGGCCGGGTTGTTCCGCTCGATCCGAAAGCAGAGGGACACCCCGTCGTTCGACGGAACCTGTATTCGACGCTCGAACTCGAAGCGAGTCGGACACCGGGAGGCGGGGAAACCGGGGAAGGGGAAGCACCACCGCAGCACGGTTCACTCGTGAGCTACGCGCCTTTCTTCGATACCACCCGCATCCACGAACGGGCGCTCACGAGGAAGCAGCAGGCGGGATGGTGGAATCTCGAAGTGGAACAAGAACTCGTAGGCAGCCTTCTCGCATCCGATCACTGGTACGACCTGAGCATCCCGCCCGAACAGTTGAAGCTCCGCAGCTTCGCCGACCTGAAGCGTCTCGAAGAGCTCGCGGGCGATCTGGTTCTCGACTACTTCGAGCAATCCTGGCGGCAGGAACGCTCGCGCTGGGAGACGACGCGACTCGAATCCGCTCCGCTTCGCAGGGACGACGACAACTGCCTCCGGGAGTACTTCGTGACTGGCCGGGGGCCGGACGCGGCCCTCGTCCGCGACCTGGAAGGATTGACCGGCGAGGAGTTGGAAGGGGCGCTCAACAAATTGGAGCTGCAGCAGATTTTTGCCAAACCCCACGCCTACGAACCCTTGATCTGGACATCCGTCACCCCCGCAGAAGGACAACGGATGGTGACGGTTCAACCGGTACCCTTGAATCGAGACGAACGGGCTGTCGTGACGCGGCTCAGAAGCCTCGTCGAGGAGAACGATCCGGCATTGGGCGGTCGGGAGCTTTTCCTGATCCGGAACCTGTCGCGAGGCAAGGGAGTTTCCTTTTTCGACGACTTCTCCTACTACCCGGATTTCATCGTCTGGCTGCGACGGGACGACGATCAGCACATCCTGTTTCTCGATCCCAAGGGGCTCGGCCGGTATGGGCGGAGGGAAAAGGAAAAGGTCTTCCTTCATCGGCGGATCAAGGAGATCGAAGAAGAACTCCGGAAGCGTCGTGGCGCTGCGAAACCCGAAATCCACCTGCACGCCTGCATCCTCTCGACCACCTCTCCGGAACAGATCGATGCGGGGGGCTTCTCCATGGCCGAATGGAGGGAGAAGGGCGTGTATTTCCTCAAGGAGGAGAACAGCGTTCGTGATCTGATCACGGACGCGCTCCGGTAATCGGAAGCGCGGGATCAGTCGGGCGGGGACTCGCCGCGGATGCCGCCCACCACGGTGAGCAGATCCTCGACATCGCCTTCGCCGAATTCGCCGTCGCGGATCGCCCCGGCGATGGCGCGGGTGGTTCGGAAGATGTGCGGCAACCGGAGGCGGCCGTCCCGGTTGAGATCGCCGAGGGTGTCGAAGGCGGCGTCGATCTCGTCGCCCCGAGCCGCTGCGCCTTCCCCGAGCGCTTCGTGAGAGACCTGACGAAGCTGGGCGATGGCGGCGGCCCGCCGGGTCTCGGGATCCACCAGATAGCCGAGAAACAGGAAAAGGCCGAGGCTCAGAAAGACTCCGCCGGCGGTCGCGGTTGCGAGAACCACGAGCCCGAGCCGCCGCCGTCTGGTGGGGGTCTGCTTCAGGTCTTCCCCGATGGCGAGGGCGTATGGGGGAGGACGTGGCAGATCGGGAGGGTCATCGGGCCGATCGGGGGATGGATCGGGGGACGGATCGGATGCCCGATCGCGCGGGGAATCGGGGCCGGGGGATGTCGGTGTCTTTTGGCCCCGCAGCCGCCCCATCCAGCGCCCGACCCCGATGGCGAGGATCAGGATGGCAGGAATCAGGATGCCGGCGGGAGTCCACAGCGGTTCGCCCAGGGTATCGAGCTCGCCCAGGTTGAACAGGAGAAGCGCCGCGGTGTTGTGGAAGAAGTGAATCGAGATCGGCACCAGGATGCTCCCGGTGGCGACGGTGGCGATCCCGAGGACGACTCCCGCCACAAAATAGTTGGGCAGCAGCAGGCCGTGCATCACGGTGAACAAAAGCGCCGAAATGCAGATCGCGCCGAAGCGGCCAAAGCGGCCGAGCCCGGTCAGGATCACCCCCCGGAAGAGCAGTTCTTCGGAGATGGCGGCCCCGAAGCCGATTCCGGCCAGCCGGATCATCCACTCGAAGAAACCATCGGCGCGGACCATCACGTCGAGGCTTTCGAGGAAGGCTTCGTCGAAGGTGACGAACTGCTGGCTCAGGTTGGCGAGCTGGTCGCTGACCACGAACAGCGCGAGCGCAACCGGGACCGAAAGGACCAGATCGGAGAGGGGTGCCGGCCGCAGCAGGAACACCTGGAACACGCTCAGCCGAAACGCCCGGATCGAAACCACCGCAACCCCGAGAGTCGCCGCCGGAACCAGCAGGATGGCGACCTCGATGGGCCATCCGGAGCGGGCGAGCACGATGCCGCTCCCCACGATGACTGCAACCGCAGCCAGAAAGGCCATGAACGACTGGGAGGCGGTGGCGACGCCCTTTGTGGGGTTCACGAAACGGGGTGGTAAGTTGACGGGAGTGGGGGGAAAACTTCCTGGAGTCTATTCGGGGTCTTGTTCGGGGTCTTGTTCGGGGTCTTCGGGGGCCGGATCGGGCACCGGGCTCGATATCGCTTCGGGCGTTCGGCGGGGAAGACGCGGGGGCTTCTGGAGAGTGACGAGAATCGTCTTCGGCTTTTCCCTGCTGGCGGTCGGTGTGGTGGGGCTTTTCCTGCCCATTCTGCAAGGAGTCCTGATGATTCTCGGCGGGCTCGCCATCCTCGGCCGGGACTTGCCGTGGGCGCGCCGGATAACCGACCGGCTGAGCCGCTTCATCCGGGAGCGCCGCACCCGGTCCCGCAAGCCGTGACGACTGATCTCGCGGCGCGACACCGGAAACTGGCGGACCGGATCCGCCATCACGACCACTGCTACTACATACTCGACTCTCCGGAGATCTCCGATGCCGGATACGACGCGCTCTTCCGCGAACTCGAGGAGATCGAGCGCCTCCATCCCGAACTCGCCACTCCCGATTCTCCGACCCGCCGGGTGAGCGGCGGGATCGCCGACGGTTTCCCCGAGGTCACCCATCCGGCTCCGCTCCTTTCGCTCGAAAGCCTGATGACCGAGGCCGAACTCGAAGAATTCCTGACCCGAACGGCGCGGGAGCTCGGCGAGGAATCGCTGGCGATGTGCCTCGAGCCCAAGTTCGACGGGCTCTCGGTAGCGCTCACCTACGAGTCGGGCATCCTGACCTGCGGAGCTACCCGCGGAGACGGTCAGTCGGGAGAGGACATCACCGCGAACCTGCGGACCATCCGGTCGGTTCCCCTTCGCCTCACCGGAAGCCGTCCTCCTTCGCTTCTCGCGGTTCGGGGAGAAGCGGTCCTGCCGACACCCGATTTCGAACGCATGAACCGCGCTCTCGCTGCCGAGGGAAAGCCGGTCTTCGCGAATCCGCGCAATGCGGCGGCGGGGTCGTTGCGCCAGCTCGATTCCTCGGTGGCCGCCTCGCGCCCACTGGCGTTTTTCGCCTACGACATCCTGCTGTGGGAGGGAGAAGGATCGTCGCCCCCCGAAACCCAGTCCGAAGCGCTGCGGACGCTCGCCGGGTTCGGCTTCCGGGTAGCTCCGGAACAGCCGGGTTCCCGGACGGTGCCCTGGTGGGAGATCGCCACCGATCTTGCCGCCATCGCGACCTACCATCGGGCGCTCGGGGAAGGTCGGGAGCGGTTCCCGGTGGAACTCGACGGGGTCGTCGTCAAGCTGGACCGGCGGGCCGACCAGCGCGAGCTCGGGGAGCGCTCCCGCACGCCGCGGTGGGCGGTCGCCTTCAAATTTCCGCCGCTCACGGCAGAGACCACCCTGCTCGGCATCGATATCCAGGTGGGGCGCACCGGAAAACTGACCCCGGTGGCGCGGCTCGCACCGGTTCGGGTAGCGGGAGTGACGGTGAGCAACGCCACCCTCCACAACGAGGCGATCGTCCGCTCGCTCGGGCTCGGCCCCGGCGACCAGGTGCGGCTCCAGCGCGCCGGGGACGTGATCCCGCAGGTCGTCGAAGTCGTTCGCTCGGTGTCCGGCCGAAAGCTCTGGGAGATGCCGGAACACTGCCCGGAATGCCGGTTCCCGGTGCGTGCCGAAGGAGCGATCCATCGCTGCAGCGGCGGCTGGGAGTGTCCGGCGCAAAAAAGCGCCCGGCTCGCCCATTTTGTCGGCAAGGGAGCGATGGAAATCGATGCGCTTGGCGAAGAACTGATCCGTGTCCTGATCGAGGACGGACTCGTGGAGACACCGGCGGATCTCTACCGGCTCACCCGGGAGCGCCTTCTCGCGGCAGCAAAGCGCCCCACCGCGCCCCCCTTCGACCGAAGAAGAGCGGAGGCTCTCGTGTCCCGCCTCGGGGAAACCCGGGACCAGCCGCTCGAACGGGTGCTGGTCGCCCTCGGGCTTCCCGGAGTGGGGCCGGGTGCCGCCCGCAAGATTACGGAAACCCACCGGACACTCGCCTCCGCGCTCGATGGCGGGATCCCGTCGGTTCCGCGTGGGCTCTCGGGAGAAGGCCCGCGCTCCCTGCTCCACGACTTCCTTCGCATCGGGGTCTTCCGGGAACCCGGACTGGCGGATCGCCTGGGAGAGCCCCCGGACCCGGAATGGGCACCCGACGAGCTCGCGCAGGCGGTTGCCCGGATGGCGGGCCGGGATGCGTTCGGGCTCGGCCGGCTCAGCGAGCAGATGGCCCGCGAACTCATCGGTGCGGGGCTGCTGCGTCGCCCGTCGGATGTTTTCTCCCTCACCACGGGCGACCTGGTCGGGCTGCCGCCCCGGATGCGGCGTCCATTCGCCGGAAAGTCGGCGGACAACCTGCTGCGCGAGATAGACCGGAGCCGCACGGTGGAGCTTCCCCGGTTCCTCTTCGCGCTCGGAATTCCGAACGTGGGCGCGCACGTGGCGCGGGTTCTCGCTTCGCGGTTCGGATCGTTCGACCGGATTCGGTCTGCGTCACGGGAGGCTCTGGTTTCGGTTCACGAGATCGGCGACGAAGTCGCGGATTCGGTGATCGGTTTCTTTTCGGATGACGCGAACCGTGGGTGGCTCGACGAGCTCGCCGCTCTCGGGGTCCAGCCGACCTGGGAAGAGGTCCGCGCCGAAACCCTTGCCGGGCTCCGGCTGGTTCTCACCGGGACGCTCCCCGAACTGACCCGCGACGAGGCCACCGCGCTGATCCAGCGTCACGGAGGGCGGGTGGTCGCTTCGGTGAGCCGCCGGACTTCGGCGGTGGTCGCCGGGGAGAGCGCCGGGAGCAAACTGATCCGGGCGCGGGAGCTCGGGATTCCGGTGGTGAACGAAGCGGAGCTGCGGCAACTCGTGGCCGGGGAAATCACTCTCGATTCCCTTCCGGATCCGCCACGGGGCGAAACCGGAGAGGAAGCCGGCTCGTAGTTCCCGGCATGACTTCCTTCCTGCTCTGGTTGCTGTTGCTGGTCTTTTGCTGGCCGCTCGCCCTGCTGGCGCTCCTTCTCTGGCCGTTCGTCTGGCTCCTGCTCCTGCCTTTCCGGCTGTTCGGAGTAGCGGTGGACGGCGTGTTCTCGCTGCTCCGTGCCATCCTTGGATTGCCGTCCCGGGTGCTTTCGGGGAGGTAAGCCGTGCCGTCCGGTTCCGAAGCGCTCCGGCTTCTCCGCAAGAACGCGAAGGCACTTCGCCGCGAGCTGCGCGGGCTCGAAGTCCCGCCGCTCACCGCCGGCGAGCTTGCTTCTCGCTCGCGGGACGTGCCTCCAAACCGCATACCGGCTCCACGGGCATCGGGCGAGATCACCCGACTTCTGGCCCGCATCCGGGCCGGCACGCTGGACAGGCGGGAACTCGCGGAAGAAGCCGAAGACCGCGCCCGGCAGGATTCTTCGGGTGCCTTCCTGATGGTCGCCCGGCGCGAACCGAAGGTCGAGGAGACATCGGCGCCACTCGCCGGCATCCCGTTCACCGTCAAGGACATCGTGGACGTGGAAGGCTTGTCCACTACCGCCGGATCGCTCTTTCCCCGGAAGGCGACGGCGAGCGCTCCAGTCTTTCGGGCGCTCGAAGCGGCGGGTGCGGTCCTGATCGGCAAGACCCACCTCCACGAATGGGCTTTCGGGGTGACCGGCGAGAATCCGCACTTCGGGACGGTCCGGAACCCGCTCGATCCCTCGCGGATCACGGGCGGCTCCTCCTCCGGCTCGGCGGTGGCACTGGTTTCGGGAATCGGTTGCGGATCGGTCGGCACCGACACCGGCGGCTCCATCCGCATACCCGCGGCGTTGACCGGGATCCACGGATTGAAACCGTCGTTCGGGCGACTCTCCACCGAGGGAGTGACCCCGCTCTCCTGGAGTCTCGACCATGTGGGTCCGATGGCGCGGAGCGCTGACGACCTCGAACGAATCTGGTCGGCGCTCGCCGGGCCTCTCCCACCATCCCCGGGAACCGGGGATCCGGCGCGTCCGCTCGCCCGCGTGCGGATCGGTATCCCGGAGAACTTCTTTTTCGAGAATCTGGTTCCCGGAGCGCGGGAAGCGGTCTTGGGCACTCTCGATCAGCTCGCCGATCTCGGTGCCGGGCCGGTTTCCGTCCAGGTTCCGGAGGCCGAACTCGCCGCGCCCGCCCGCAACCTGATCGCTTTCGCCGAGGCTGCAGCATTCCATCGCGAGCGCCTGGCCGAGCGGCCCGAAGATTTCGGTGCTGATGTCCTTCGGAATCTCGAAGCGGGAAGCAGGGTATCTTCGGAGGATCTGCTGATCGCGCTTCTCGCGCGTCGTCTGGTCGCCGACGGCTTTTCGCGGGCGCTCGACGGGATCGACGCGCTCCTCGTTCCTTCGATTCCGACGGGGGCACCGGAGATCGGCGCGAAGACACTTGCGAACGGGGAGCCGACGCGTCCGGGCCTGATGCGCCTGGTCGGGCCGTTCAATCTGAGCGGGCATCCGGTGGTTCAACTCCCGCGGGGCCGCGACGCTTTCGGCCTTCCTCTCGGGGTTCAGATCGTCGGCCCATACGGCGGGGAAGGGGACATCCTCCGACTTGCACGGTGGATCACGGGGTAAATTGCCCCGGTGAAACTGCTGGAAGGAAAACGCGGTCTGATCGTCGGAGTCGGCAACCGGCGCTCCTTCGCCTGGGGAGTTGCCGAAGCTGCCGCGCGTGAGGGGGCCCTGCTCTCGCTCAGCTACCAGAACGAACGCCTGGGCCGAAACGTCAAGGCGCTCGCCGAAGGGATTCCGGGCACGGGAACCCTGCCGCTCGATGTCGGGGACGACGCGCAGCTCGATGCCGCGGTCGGGTTCACGCTCGATCAACTGGGCGGGCTCGATTTTCTCGTCCACTCGGTGGCGTTCGCGCCGCGCGAGGAACTCACCGGAACCTTCGCGGACACGTCGCGTGACGGGTTCCGCATGGCCCACGACATCTCCGCCTACTCGCTGACCGCTCTGACTGCCCGTTTCCGTGGGGCACTCGCCGAGGGAGAAGGGGGTTCGGTGGTGACTCTCACCTATCTCGGTGCCGAGCGGGCCTTTCCGAACTACAACGTGATGGGGGTCGCCAAGTCGGCGCTCGAGTCCTCGGTCCGGTACCTCGCGAGCGACCTGGGGCCCGCGGGAATCCGGGTCAATGCGATTTCAGCCGGTCCGGCGAAAACGCTGGCATCGTCCGCAGTGGGGGGGATTTCGAGAATCGTGGACCACTACCGGGCTCACGCCCCGCTTCGCCGGGCAACCACCTCCGGGGAGGTGGGAGACGCGGCGGTGTTCCTCCTTTCGTCGCTCGCCCGCGGAGTGACCGGCGAAGTGCTCCATGTGGACAGCGGATTCCACTCCATCGGAGCCACTCTTGCGGGTGACTGAAAAGGGCATGAGGGAAGACGCGCTCATCCACGACTGGAACCGGCCCGATCCGGAGAGTGCCTGGCTGCCTCCGAATCCGGTTCTGCTGAATGACGAGACGCTCCGGGACGGCCTCCAGAGTCCGTCGGTGGTCTCCCCGCCACTTGCGAACAAGATCAAGATCCTCCACCTGATCGAGGCCCTCGGTATCCAGTGCGCGGATATTGGTCTGCCCGCCGCCGGCCCGCACGTCGAATCGCAGGTTCTCCACCTTGCTCGGGAGATCGTGGATGCGAAGCTCCGGGTCCGGCCCAACTGCGCTGCAAGAACGCTGGTCTCCGATATCGAACCCATCCACCGCGTTTCGGAAAAGGTCGGGATTCCGATCGAAGTGGCCGCGTTCATCGGATCGAGCCCTATCCGCCAGTACGCCGAGGAGTGGGATCTCGACTTTCTGGTGCGGCAGACCGAAGAGTCGGTCACCTGGGCGGTGGAGCGCGGGCTCCCGGTCGAATACGTGACCGAGGACACCACCCGCGCTCGCCCGGAAAGCGTGCGGCGGCTCTATCTGGCTGCGATCCGTTGTGGAGCGCGCCGGGTGGTGGTCTGTGACACGGTCGGACATGCCACTCCCGACGGCGTGACCCGGCTCATCCGTTTCGTCCGGGGGGTGATCGAGGAAAGTGGAGAGCAGGTGCAGCTCGACTGGCACGGCCACCGCGACCGCGGACTCTCGGTCCCCAACAGTCTGACCGCCATCGAAGCCGGTGCCGATTGCGTCCACGGCACCGCCATCGGGATCGGGGAGCGATGCGGCAATACGCCGATGGACCAGCTCCTCGTGAACCTGAAGCTGCTCGGGTGGATTTCGAACGACCTTTCCTCGCTTCGAGACTACTGCGAGGCGGTCGCAGCGGCCACCGAGGTTCCCATCCCGGCCGGCTATCCGGTGGTGGGCCGCGATGCCTTCCGGACCGGAACCGGGGTGCACGCGGCGGCCATCATCAAGGCGAAGGCCAAGGGGGACGACTGGCTCGCCGATCGGGTGTATTCGGGGGTTCCCGCCGGGGATTACGGGCTCCGCCAGCTCGTGGAAGTGGGGCCGATGAGCGGCCTCGCGAACGTCGTGTACTGGCTGCGCCAGCACGGTCACGAGCCCACGGACGAACTGACCCACCGGCTCTTCCAGGCGGCCAAGAACACCGATCGGCTCCTGACCGACCAGGAGGCCGAGGCGATCATCGCCGGGAGCTGAACCGGACGGCAGTTGCGCCGTTTCGGGAGCGGTCAGCGCCCGATGGAATCCACGATCAGGCTCACGCCTTCGTGGATGAGGCGGGCGGCGAGCAAGAGGGTGCGTTGCTCCCGGTCTCCTCCCGGGCACGCTTCCACGACATCCATCCCCACCAGATGGAAGCGGTTTCCTATCTCGTGGATCAGATCGATCCCGGCGCGGGCGCTCAGTCCCCCCGGTACCGGGTGCGCGACTTCCGGAGCGAAGGCCGGGTCGAAGCCGTCCATGTCCACGGTGAGGTAGATACGGGCTCCCCTCGGCAGATGATCCAGCAGGGTGGTCCGGTGGGCGGCCTCCCGGGCGGAAATCGAGCGCACCCGCCCCGGCCGGTTTTCCCGCACCGCGACCTGGACCGGTGATTCCGTCCGGATTCCGATCTGGGTGACGCTTGCCACATGGGGAAACTCGAGCAATCGGGCCGCGACGCAGGCGTGCGAAAACCGGTTTCCTTCGAAGACGGGATAGAGATCCGGGTGGGCATCCCACTGGACGACGTGGATCGGCTCCTGCCCCTCGAACGCGCTGACCAGCGGAGGCGTGATCGCGTGATCGCCCCCGAGAACGAACGGAACCCGCCCCCGTTCCAGTTCGGCCGTAACAGAAGCCCGGTATCGCGCCGCGTCCTCCGGAAATCCATTCCCCGAGGGATGGAGATCTCCGAGGTCGGCGACCATGCCTTCGCAGTTCACCATCTGTTCGCTGAAGGTGTTGTGGCAGTTGCCGTCGTAGGCTTCCCGGATGGCCGGGGGGGCCGCAGCGCAGCAGTCCCGGTGGGTGGATTGGGTGGCATCGCACACGCCGAGCAGCGAGGTGGGAGCGCGATCCGCGTCTTCTTTGCCCGCGAAGAGTCCGGAAAAGGGAATGACGGACGTATGGGTCATGGAACGGGCCTCCTCGGCAGGGTCGAAAAGGGTACCCTCCGGATGTGGTTTTCGGGGGTGGAATTCGCGGCTACTCTATGCGCGGAGCGCCTTGTGCGCTCATTCCCGGAATGAAAAAGACGAATCGGCGTCTCCTCGCCCTGGTCGCGTTGGTGCTCCTGTTCCCGGCTCTCCAAGCCGGGGCCTATCGGTTCTACGGCATCACGGGCTCGTCCCTCGTGCTGCGAGCTCCCGCCGCCATCCGCTGGAGTCCCGAAATGCGGGATGTGCGCTTCCACCTTACCGAGCAGCCGCTTCCGGGTTTTCTCGGGCAAGCGGACTGGCGGGAAATCGTGGAGCGGGCGCTTCGCACCTGGTCCGAGGTTCCGACGGCCCGGATCCGTCTCTCGCTTTCGCGGGAGACGCTCTCCGAGAGCAACGCCTCGGCGCCCGACGAGAGACAGACCATCTCCTGGCGCTCCGACTCTTCCACCCTGGCACGGGCCTGGATTTGGGATTTGGGCGGCCGGATCCGCGACTGCGACGTCATCATGGACCGGGAAGACATGGAGCAGAGGGCAGAAGCCGGCGCATCGGTGGGGGAACTTCGTGAGCTGATCGAGACGGTCCTCGCGCACGAAATCGGGCACTGTCTCGGACTCGATCACTCCGAGCCGCACCCGGTCTCCGAGGGGATCTGGAAGTCGGACCAGCAGTCGGGAGGGCAAGGCTCGATTCCGGGCAGTTACTTCCCTCAGCCGCTGATGTCGTATTCCAGCTTCGGTTACGAGCCGCGCCTCTCGGAAGATGACCTGGTCGCGATTTCGCAGTTGTACCCGGCCCCCGGTTATCTCGAATCGGTGGGGGGCGTGGCGGGACGGCTCATCCATCAGGAAGACGTGCGGGAAAGGGGGAGTGGCCGCTCCTCGCTCGACCAGGGAGCTCCGGTTCCCGGCGTCTATGTGCAGGCGGTCTATCCGGGGCCCGTACCGCGGATGGGGCCGGGTGCCTTCTCCGACGATCAGGGGTATTTCGAGATCGACGGCATCGAACCCGGACCGGTACTCCTCTGGTTCCACCCCATGCTGGAGATGCGCGGCGGCGCGCATCCGCGGCTCTGGCAGGTCGCCTGGAATGGCGGCGGGATCGAGATTCTGGACGAATGGCGATTCGCGGATGTCAGGGCAGGGGAGATCCTTGCCTTGCCGGACATCCCGCTGGCCCAGGGACGCTTGCGGTGAACTGCAGGCGGCGCCTTGCCGCAGCGCTGGTTTCGGTGGCGTTCGTCGCTGGCTGTGGGGAAGATGGATCTCCGACCACTCCCGACAACGTCTTTCCGGCCGCGCCACAGGGATTCATCGTTTCCTACATTCAGCAGGAGCTGATCGCCTGGACCTGGGTTCCGGTATCGGGCGCCTCGGGGTACCAGATCCAGCTCAGCCGGGATGCGGTTTTCGACGCGAGCGACGAAACGCACGTGACGACGACGAACAACTTCGAACGTGGCGGTCTTGAACCGGATACGACGATCTTTGCCCGGGTGGCGGCTTTTACCGGTTCGCCGGATTCTCCGAATCTCGGGATGTGGTCCACCACGCTTCAGGACAGGACGTTTTCACCGCCTCCGCTGAATCTCGATGTACAGCTCGGCTTCGCTCCGGGGCGCGAGGGACGCCTTTTCGAGGGCGGCGTTCTCAAGGCAGCGATTCTGGTTCGCGGGGATCTCGCCGACCTGCCCGAGGAAAGGTTCGAACTGCGGGTCCGTTCCGATGCTCCGGAGACCGAGCTGTCCGTGGCATCCACCACACCCATACGCGGCCACAACCGGAACGAGGTCGAGATATTCGGACTTCCTGACACCGTTTCGGAGGGACCGAGGAGATACCGGATCACCCTGGAGCTCCCTCCCGAAGGGGTCCCGGAGGGGGTCAGAATCCTCGATGGGGGTGAGGGATTCGATTTCTGGCTCATGGATGCGTCCGCCGAGCCTGCCTGTGATGCGCTCGGGCTGGATGCGTCGGCGACGCGTTCTCTCGCAGCCATCGCCGCCCAGGGCGCAGACCTGACCTTCACGTTGCCCGAGCACGGCGCGATCCGCCTCCTCGACCCTTACGAACCTTCGGGGTTCGGTCTCTGGCGCCCGCTTCCGGGGCTCTTCTTCCCGACCGGGCTTTCCTGGACGCAGCTCGCGGATGGAGAGCGACGCGGGCGGATGTCTCTCGTCTGGGACGGTGGCTTTCGTGCCTCGGCCCGGATGACCGGCTGTCCGGCGGTCACCCTGTCCTGCTCGGGGCAAACGCCGAACTGTTCCCGGTGAACGCGGAGCCTCCTCGCTCCGTGATCCCGAAACCGGCTCGCCCCGCGGCATCGGTGATGCTCGTTTCCGGCGGCCGGGTGCTGCTCGTCCGACGCTCGCCGAAGCTCAAGGCGTTCGCGAATCTCTGGGCCTTCCCCGGCGGGACTGTTTCCCGGTCGGATGGAGAGAGCGGGGATTCGCGCATCGTCGCTGCCGCGCGCGAAGTGTTCGAGGAGACGGGAGTGCTGCTCGGGCGAGGCGGGGATCCCGAAATTTCGCGGGAACCGCTCCGCCGGGCGCTGCTCGCGGGCGAGATCGGCTTTGCCGAGGCCCTCGCACGACTCGGTGCGACGCTCCCGGCTGCTGATTTTGTGGAAGTGGAATCGCTGACCACTCCCGAGCCCGCGCCCCATCGTTTTGAAACCCGGTTCTATCGACTGCCGCTTCCCGAGGGCGAACGCGTGAGCATCTGGCCCGGCGAAATCGTGGACTCGGCGCTCGTTTCGCCGGAGGAGGCGCTCGATCGCTGGCGTCGGGGAGAGATGGCGCTCGCACCTCCGATCATCGGCTTGCTGGAGCGTTGGTCGGGTGACGACGACGAGTTCCGTGAGCGCAACCAGCGGGCGAGGTATCACCGTCCGGCGATTCGCTATTCGCCGGGGGTAGCGGTGCTCTCCTGCCGTACTCCCACCCTGCCGCCCGCCACCCACACGAACGCCCTGTTGATCGGAGCTTCGAGACGCTACCTGATCGATCCGGCACCGGAGGATCCGGGTGAGCGGGAGGAGTTGTTCCGCATGGTGGACCGGCTGCTCGGGAACGACCTGCTCGAGGCGGTGCTCGTAACCCACCACCACCGGGACCACATCGGCTCGGTGCTCGCCGCCGCCGCCCGCTACCGGGTTCCGGTCGGCGCACACCCCGAAACGTTTGCCCGGATGCCGGCGATTCCCGGCCGGACGATCCCGCTCGGCGATGGGGATCTCCTCGATCTGGGGCAGGCACCGGATGGTTCTCCGGATTGGCGACTCGAAGTCCTCTTTACCCCCGGCCATGCACCCGGGCATCTCGTTTTCGTGGAGAGCCGTTACGGAGCGATGGCGGTCGGAGATATGGTCTCGTCGCTCTCTTCGATCCTGATTTCCCCGGAGGACGGAGATCTCGGGCAGTACATGGATTCGCTCCGCCGTATCGCTCGCGCTTGTCGCGGAATGGTCTATCCGGCCCACGGTGTCCCGGTGGTCGACGGGAGGAAGCTGCTGGATGCCCAGATCCGCCACCGCGAAACCCGCGAGGCCGCGGTGCTCGAGGCGCTTGGAGATGAGCCGGCGGCCCTTTCGGAAATCGGGAGACTCGTCTATCCGGCGAGCGAAGTCCCTCTCGACGGCCCGGTTCGGCGGCTTGCCGAGTCCGCTCTGATGTCGGGCCTGCGGAAACTGGAATGCGAGGGAAAGGCGTGCGCGAAGGAGGGACGCTGGTCGCTCGCCGGCTGAACCTTCCGTTATTCGCTGCCGTCTCCTGTAACGGGGACCGTGTTCCCGGCGATGACCACCCGCTCGATCGTTCTCAGCGCGGCGATGTCCTCGAGAGGATTTTCGTCCAGTATGAGGAAGTCGGCCCACTTGCCGGGGATGAGTTCGCCGACTTCGTCGAAGCCGAGACAGTGCGCCGCGTCGCCAGTGGCCGAACGCAGGATCTGTTCGGCGCTCAACCCGGCTTCGGCCATTTCGCCAGCCTCGACGTGCTCGAAGTACCCCTGGAATCGCCCCGGAGGGCCGGTGTCGGTGCCGAAAGCGATGGTCACGCCTGCGTCCGCCACGGCTTTCAGGTTGGCCATCGCGACCGGGTAGTGCTCCCGGTACCCCTGGGCGGCCGGGCTCGCTGCTACCTGCGCCATCCGTTCCGGGTTCCGGAGCTCGGCCAGCACCGCGGGGTCGGCATCCTTCAGGAAAAACGGATCCTCGAAGAATTCCGGCTCTTCGGCGTACACGAAGGTCGATATTTCGCGGGTGAGGGTCGGGACGTAGCAGATGTCTTTTTCGAGCATGAGTTCGAGGAACTCTTCATCCACCGGTTGATCCCGCACGCTGTGCGCGATGAGTCCGGATCCGGCGCGCAGGACTTCCTTGGCATCATCGAGATAGAAGATGTGGGTGGTGACCGCCTTGCCGGCCCCGGCACCGAGTTCCATGACCCGCTCGATGGTCTCCGAAGAAACCCGTTCGTTCGCGCCGAGGTTGGTATCCACCCGCATCTTGAGGAAATCGGCGGGGAGGGCCAGGCTCCGGGCTACCGATTCCGAGGCTTCCTGCGGGGTGCCGTCCGAGATGACTTCGCCGGCGATCCAGATTCGCGCCCGGTCGAGACTCCCGTCCTGCTCCTCCCGAAGCGCAGCGGCCTCCGGGCCGTCACCGCCGAGCGAGGCGACGCTCGTGATCCCGTAGCGGGCGTAGAGAGCAAGCTGCCGGAGGAGGTTTTCGCGGTTGTAGTGGCCGGTTTCGAGGCCGATGACATCGCCCACGTGTCCGTGGGTGTTGATGAGCCCCGGAATGACGGTCTTCCCGGTGATATCCACGATTTCCGCCCCGGCGGGAATGTCCACCGCACCCGCAGCCTCTACCCGGCCATCCCGGACGACCAGCGTCGCATTCGGAATCGCGGGGGCCCCGGTCCCGTCCCAGAGCGTGATGCCGGTGTAGGCGGTGACGCCTTCGAGAGGCTTGGGTCCGCATCCGGCGAGCAGGACGAGAGCGGCAGCGAGGGAGAAGAGAGAGCGCATGGCGGCGAGCATACCCGGAGGGCGCGATACTCTCTTCGTCCGTGTGCCAGTCGATCCGGAGGAATTCGTGAAAGGGAGACGGCTCGCCGGAGTCCTGACCCTGCTCGCCTTCCTGGTGCTCGCCGGGTATGTGGTTCGTTCCACCATGCGGATGGGCAGCGCCCGCTGCGAAGTCACGATGATTTTCGGTGGCGAGAGCGTGGCGGTGGCCGCCCGTGGGGCGACGCCAGCGGATGCGACCCGGGCTGCCATTACCGGGGCCTGCGCCCGGATCGCGAATGGACGCACCGAGAACATCCTCTGTCTCGACTCACCTCCGGCGACGGTCTCGTGTGAGTGAGAACCGGGTGACCGTCCCGTCAGGGCGCACGAGGAATGCCTCGGTCGGTTTTTTGAGCAGGGAGCGGACGGCGAAACGGTAACGGCGGGCTCGGGCTTTTGCCCCGGGATCTCCGGCGGGCACCATGACCAGCACCGCGGCACTTCCGTCGGGGCGTGCCAGCACGCTCGGAACGGTGATCGAAAAGGGCCGATTATTGCGCCCCCGAACCGCGATACGCAGATCGGCGTGAAACTCCCCGGCGTTCTCTTCGAGAAAGGATCGCACGGCGCGGTTCAACGCGAGAGCCTCACGGATCACTTCGGCCCGGGATGTCGCCTCGGGAACGAGCCGGGCATCCAGCAGCCGGGTCGCCGCCTCTTCATCCGTTGCGATGCCGGCGACGGAGCGGTGCAACAGGAGGTGGGCGAGCCGCCGGGTGGCGGCGAACGGCCGCGGGGTCACCCTTCACCCGAAGGCGGAAGCACGGCCAGCCGGTGCCGACCCCACTGGATCTCCGGCTGGTGGTGGCGGGCAGTCCTGGCGGCTTCTTGCCAGAGTGCTGGCGGCAGGTATTCCGCGAGACCTTTCGTCTTGTAGGGGGTACCGCTCTTTGTGAACGAAATCGCCCCGGACAGGGTCAGACTCTTCCCGGCGCGAGTCAATGCCACGTAGAGGCAGCGGCGCTCTTCGGCGCTCGACCGTCCGTCGTCGCGAATATCCCAGTCGCTCGATTCCTTGATGAGGGAGACACTCCAGCGGCCGTCGTCTCCCTCCTGAACCCGAAGGCTATCGCCGCTGCCGCCGGATTTCCCGTTCAGATCCACGAGCAGCACGTGGTCGAATTCGAGTCCCTTGGCGGCGTGGATGGTGAGCGCCTGCACGGCACCGGTCACGGTGATCGGTGCCTGGGTTGCATCGTGTCCGCCCGTCGCTGCCGTCTCGAGGTGGTGGGCCGCTGCCCGGAAGGTGGTGAATCCGCCGGCCTCTACCTGACGCAGGTGCTGGATCACTTTTTCGACATTGGCGGCCTGCTGTTCTCCGGCGAAGGGGTCTCCGCCGCCGCTCTGCCGGGCCCGTTCCTGGTACCTGGTCGTTTCCAGGATGCGCCGGAGGGTCAACGAGGGGGCTCGCTGCTTCGCCCAGAGGAGCCACTGGACAGTCTGGGCGGAGGCTTCCCGAAGCACCGGGTCCTTGGTGACCCCGGTTCCTCGCAGGAGTTCGCTGAACGAGTTGCTGTCCGTCCGATGCGCGATCAGCATCCGTGCCGGAATCGCGAAAAAGCGCGACCGCAGCAGTTCCACGGCGCGGAGGTCCGAATACGGCCGCGCGAGGAACCGGCAGAGCGCGATGAGATCCCGGACTTCGGAGGTATCGAAGAATCCGCCTCCCTTCACCAGGAAGGTGGGGATGCCGCGCCGTTCCACCGCTTCGCGATACCGGCCCAGCAGGTTTCCTCGCCGGGCGAGGATGGCGATCTCGTCCAGGGGAGTCCCGTTCTCGACGAGCGTCTCGATCCTCCGGGCGATCTTCCGGGCCGCTTCGTCGTGATCCTCGGCGCAGGCGATGCTCAGCGGAACGGCCTCGGCAAGCGGGTCTTCGTGAAGAGCCGGTTCCTCGGGGAATTGATCCTCGGCTTCGTAGCGGAACTTCCAGCCCGCGTCGGTCTCGTCGCTTTCCGCCACGGCTTTCCCGACATCGTTCACGAACGACCGCAAGGGAGCGTTGGAGCGGAAATTCCAGCGCAGCACGACCCCCGGCCGATGCCCGGAGTGCAGTGACCTCCGGATCCATTTCTCGGCGTTCCCGAGGATCTCGACGCGGGCATTGCGGAACCGGTAGATGGATTGCTTGTGGTCGCCCACCACGAAAAGGGTGGGAGACCGGAGTTTTCCTTTGGTGACCTCGTGGACCATCTCGGCGGCGAGCCCTTCGCCGCTGGTCCACGGCCCGGCGATGGCGCGAAGGAGTTCCCACTGCGGATCACTCGTGTCCTGGAACTCGTCGAGCAGCAGGTGGTGGTAGCGCGCTTCCAGTCGAAACTTGCTCTCGGCGAACTCTCCGGTGTTCCTGAAGAGGCGGATGGCGGCGAGGGTGAGGTCGTCGAAGTCCATCACTCCCTGTTCTTCCTTGAGCGTCTGGTACTCCTTCTCCACCGCTTGCAGAAAGCGCCAGACCGGCGGGAAGACGCGTTCTTCGAGCGCATCCGACCAGTCCTGTTCGAAGCTGCGGAACACCTCCTTGAGTTCGCGGTACTCCGTCTCGACCGGCTTGACACCCGGCCTCACATGCCTGGGCCAGGTCTTGTTCTTGAGCGCGAACCAGTTCGCGAGGAACTCCCGGTCGAGCGCATCCCGCGAACCGGACTGGGTCCGGAAGCTGAGCGCCAATCGCACCGGGAGAGGAATGGGCGCAGCAAACCCTTCGAGAAACCGCTCGGCCTCGGCCGCTACCGGGGCGAACCGTTCGCGGAGTTCCGGAAGCGTCGGCGCGGTTTGTTCGGACCGCCGGGTGGCCTCCTGCTCGAAGATGCGTCTCCAGGTCAGTCGGTTTCCGAGATAGCTGCCTGCGATCATGTTCAGGATGCGGGGACTCTTGCCGAGCAGCGGCAACTCGGCGAGCAGCTTCCGGTCCAGTTCGGTGGCCCCGCCCAGCACTCGCTGGATGGCTTCTTGCTGGAACACCGGCATCTGCCGTTCGTCGAGGACCTCGGCTCCCGGAGCGACCCCTGCATCGAGCGGGAACTCGCGGATCAGCCCGAGGTGGAAGGCATCCAGGGTCGAGACGGAAATCTCGGCCAGATCCGCTCGCTGTCCCACTTCTTTCGCAAGGAGCTTCAGGATCCGCTCCTTCATTTCCGCGGCGGCCTTTCGGGTGAAGGTGAGCGCGAGGATGTGGCGCGGCGGGACACCGTCCTCGACGAGGGCGACGTAGCGCTTCGTCAACACGGTCGTTTTCCCGGTTCCGGCGGAGGCGCGGAGGAGAACGTGTCGCCTCGTGTCGGCAGCCGCGACCCGCGCATCCTGATCGGGCGGCGTGAAGCTGGACCGTTCCTTCTCGCCGGTGTCCTTGCCTTTCCATCGGTTTCGACCCGTCTTCACGACCTCCGGGGGCTTCTCCGGCAGGTCGGGGCGGATGGCGAGCGGCCAGTCGAAGGGTGCGGGGTCTTTCACCGGGAATGCGCCTTCGGCGAGCCCGTTGCGGATGTCCGTGATCTTCTCGTCCAGCTTGCCGATATCTCCGTGCTCGGCCCACTCCCGATCCCGGAAGAACGGAATGGCCACGTTGGTTGCTCCCTCGATCCGGGCATAGAGTCTCGCCTGAAGAAATGCCGCATCAACTCCCGCCTTCGAGCCGGACTTGAATTCCATGATGCGGAGGCCGTCCGATGTCCGGTCCACCCGGTCGGCGGACCCTCTCACCCGAAGCGCCGGGAGCGACCCGGTCGCCGGCTCCACGACCCCCTCCAGCTTCTTTTCCGCCTCGACCGGTTCGCTCGGTCCCCGTGCGCCTTCTTCGCGGAGAAACCACTCGAGGGCCGATGGATGCGCTTCTCCTCCGAAGAGCCAGAGTTCCTCGGCGGCGCGCTCCTCGTCGCTCAGGTTCGGATCTTCGAGTTCGCGGTAGCGCTCCCGGAAGAAAGCGAGCGCCTCGTCGAGGTTTTCCTCGCGGACAGGGCCGTGCTTCTCGAAGAACGGCCGGGACGCTTCCGCCATGAGGCCATGCAGCCGGCTGCCGCGAGCCCGCTGGGAGACAGTGTCGGTGAGAGCCTCCTCGCCCCGTAGCCAGAGCACCCTTTCGAGAAAGAACTGCGCCGGGTTCCGGTCATAGAGGACGAGACCCGACGGAGACTGGGAACGCTCCAGATCCACCGAACCCGGAACCGTTCGTTCGAGGCTCCGGGGCAGGGGCTCCACGTCCACGGCTTCTTCTTTTTGAGCACTCCACGCGAGCGTCTCCCGCTCTCCCTCGGGTTTTGGAAAGATCGGAGACGGAGTGGCGGGAAAACCGTCTTCGAGTTCCGCACGGGTGAACCCGGCGACTTCCCGGGGGAGGTCGCGGAAGTGGCGAAGAAGCCGGATTTCGCGTTCCCGGGCCCTGCCGATGCGATTCCGGGTGGCGGGTGCCAGAACGGAATTGGGCAGGAACACGTTGCCGGGTCGCGGGCCGGGCCAGTCGGCATCTCCCGCTCCGAGAAGGATCAGGCAGTCGTAATCCCCGAAGGGAGCGTCCTCGGCGACGACGATCCGAACCCCTTCATTTCCCGGGTAGCGATCCGTGCGATGCCGACGAAGTTGGCGACGGACCCGATCCCGGAAACGCGCCGGGTCTCCCACCGGGATGTCCGGAAGCGAATCATCGGCCGCCTGCCGGAGTGCGTTCATCGCCTGGTTTGGCGGATCGGAAACGTGCTTTTCAACGAAGCGGATCAGGCATCCGACCGCCTTGGGGAAAGGCGTCGCCTCGTCGCGGATCGGTGCGAGGTCGCGAGACCAGGCCGCGAAGTGTGCGATCGCCTTCGCCGCGCTCCGGAGTTCCTCTCCAGCTCGCCTTTCGCGGTTTTGATCGCTCGCCGAATACTTCCTGGCGAGTGTGCGCATCCGCTCCGCCAGCGCGTCGAGCTGCTCCGGCTCGTGCGTATCCGCGATCTCCTCCCGGGCGAGGCGGTACTCGGCGATCTCGGCGAGTTCTCCCGGTGCTTCCACGCCGCGGAAAAAAGGACTTCGCAGCAGGGCGAACCCGTTCGTGAGGCGGCCGGGTTCCTCCGCGAACCGGAGTGCGTCGTCGAGTCCGGCCGGCCACGGCTCCGAAGCCAGAGAGGGCTGGATGCGGGTCCGGAAGGGGATTCCGGCCTCCCGGAGATTCGCGGCGAGATCGTCGAGATAGACCTCGGGAGAACGGGCCGCTACGGCGCAGCGGTCCCACTCTCCGCCGTAAGCCCTGAGCATCGCGGCGGCGGCGCGGGCTTCCCCCGCCCGGTCGGTCGCGGCGAACGGCTCGTTCGCGGGTTCGAAGAGGCGGGGCTTCGTCCCGTCTCCGGATTCTCCCCGTTCTTCGAAGGCCCAGCCTTCGGGCAGCGCCGGAACGGGATCGCCTTCGAGCAACAGGATGGAAAGCGGCGCGCCGGTCGAGAGCGTGCCGAAGAGCTGCGCGTCGGCGAGGCCGACCGTCTGGTCACCGACGACCACCACCTCCGACCACGTCGGCTTCGGGGGAGTCTCGAGAAGCTGGCGCCGGGCCCGATCGAAATCCACCTTCCCCGATGCCGCGAGGCCCTCCTCGTACTGCTCGTGGACGCGCTCGATCCACCGGGTCAGTTCAAGGAGACGTGCGGCCCCCTGGTCAGCCTCGGCTGGGTCGCTGAAAGTACTGATGGCGCAGTCCACGAACGCCCGGAACGAAGGGCGATCCACCTCGACCTCCCGGTCGCCCGCCTGTTCGTCGAGAAGACGAAGCAGCGGGCCGGAGAGGCGGAGAGGATTTCCTTTCGGCGCACCTTCTTCGCCCGCGGCGTGGAGCAGGGCATCTTCCATCAACAGCGAGCGTTCGAGTGGGGTGGCCAATCGGGTGGGCGGATCGGCGCGGAGCAGCAGTTCGGCGAGCGCTTCGGCGGTGGTCCGGATACCGGGCAGCTCAGCCGCCTGTCCACCCGCTTCGAGCAGCAGCCCGCGGAGTGCCTCTTCGAGGGCGGCGCGCGCACCGGGAGTGGGAGTCAGGATGAGTTTCCCAGCGGGGGCTTTTTCTGCGTCTTTCGCGAGGCTCGCCCGGAGCCCGCGCCAGTCCGGGAAGCGAAGGACGCAGATCTGATTCGGCATCGGGAGAGAGTACCCCCGCCCGGATACTCTCCCGCCATGCTCCGAGCCCGAAATTCGCTCTTTGCCCTCCTGATCGTTTCTGGCTGCGGCGACGGAGATCCTGCCCTTCGTCTCCTCGACCAAATGAGCCTCGAGGAGCGGGTCGGGCAATTGGTGATGCCGCGGGCACCCGCCCGTTTCCACAACGAGCGGGATCCGGAGTGGCGGGCGCTCCTGGCTCTCGCCGCTTCCGGGCAGATCGGCGGTGTGGTGGTGTTTGCGGGGAACCCCGAGGGGACCCGAAATGTGACGCGGGCGCTGAGCGAAGCCGCGAACGTGCCGATGCTGGTGGCGGCGGACTACGAGTGGGGCTCGGCGATGCGTACCGAGGGTGGAATCCGGTTTCCGCCGGCGATGCAGGCGGGAGCCGAGCCGGATCCGGAAGCGCTCTACCGCCAGGGAGCGATCACCGCCCGCGAGTCGCGGGCCGTCGGGGTGCATCTGGTTCTGGCCCCGGTGCTGGATGTCCTCCAGTCCTCGGAGAGCGAGGTGATCGGCACCCGCTCGTTCGGTGGGGATCCGGTGGTCGTCGGAAAGCTCGGCGCGGCGTTCATCCGGGGGGTGGAGGAGAACGGGGCGCTCGCCACCGCGAAGCATTTTCCGGGTCACGGCGGCACCGCCACCGACAGCCACCATCGGTTGGCGCAGGTTCCGGCTTCGCGGGAGCATCTCGACCGGTTCGATCTCGCGCCTTTCCGGGAAGCGATCGCCGCCGGTGTCTCCGCGGTCATGCCCGGCCATCTTGCAGTGCCGGCGCTCGATGGCCGTGCGGATCGTCCGGCGGTCCTTTCGCCGGAAATCCTCGGCGGATTGTTGCGGGGAGAGATGGACTTCGACGGACTGGTGGTCAGCGATGCGCTCGAAATGGAGGGGGCCCGCGGCGGGCGGTTCGACGGCGAGGTCGCGGTGGATGCGGTGGCTTCCGGGGTGGATGTAGTTCTCGTCCCCAGAGATCCGCTGGTGGCTTACCAGTCGCTCGTCCGGGGAGTGCGCGAGGGGCGGCTTGCCGAAGAGCGGGTCGCCGAAGCGACACTCCGGGTGCTCCGGGCCAAGGAGCGGCTGGGCCTCCTCGAAGGAACGCCACCTTCCGATCTCCATCAGGCGTTCGGGGATCCGACGGACCGGGAGTGGGCGGATTCCCGCTTCCGGCACGGTCTCACTTTGGTTCGGGATCCGGGAGATCTGCTTCCGTTTTCCGGTCCGCCGCCTTCCGTCTTCCTGGTCGAAATTGCACGTGAAGGCCCTTATGAACCCGACCGTCGCCCGCTCCGCGCCGAGCTGCGGCGCCGGGGTGTCTGGTCCGGGATGCTTTCCGCGCGCGCCCACGGCGCACTTCCCCGACGTGAACTCGAAGTGCGGGCACGAAATGCGGACCGGGTGCTCCTCGCCGATTACCGCCGCTACGGCGACGGACTTCCGGAAGAGCTCCGGGAGGCGCTCGATCCTCATCGGCAGAAGCTGGTTGCGGTCTCCTTCGGGAACCCGGTGACGCTGCGGAACACTCCAGACGGGGCCGCTATCCTGCTCGCCTGGGACGGAGCCGAGGCAAGTCAGCAGGCCGCCGCCGAGGCGCTTTTCGGAGAGGTGGAGGTTCGTGGACATCTTCCGATTCCGGTCGGCCGCCATGAGCCGGGAACGGGGCTGCTTCAGCCCGCGTTTCGGCAGGAGCTTCGTCCGGCGACACCCGAGGAGGTCGGCATGAGTCCGGAAGGCGTGGAGAAAATCCGACAGGTCCTTCGAGACGCCATCACCGCCGGTGTGACTCCCGGCGCGAGCGCCATCGTCGTCCGGCGCGGCCGGATCGTTCTCGAAGAAGGGTTCGGGCATCAGGCCTGGGAGGAAAGTTCGCCGGAAGTGACCCCGGAAACGATCTATGACCTCGCGTCGCTGACCAAGGTGGTCGGAACGACGACGCTCGTGATGATGCTGGTCGAGGACGGGCTTCTCGACATCGAGTTGCCGGTGAGCGCCTACCTGCCCGAGTTTCTCGACCGCGCACCGACGGAGGAAGAGCGCCTTCGTCGGGAGCAGGTCACGGTGACGGACCTTCTGACCCACTCTTCCGGGTTGCCGGCGTGGTTCCAGTTCTATCTGGAGTTCGATCCGGAGGCGAAGGGACTTCCGCTTCCCGAGGCGCGGAGGCTGGTGCTGGATCGGATTCTTGCCGCGGAGTCCGACTACGAGCTACGGACACGCACCGTGTATTCGGACAACGGCCTGCTCCTGCTCGGCGAAATCATCGAAAGGACATCAGGGGTCGGGCTGGATTCTCTGGTCCGGGATCGCATCTTCGCTCCGCTCGGGATGAAGGACACCGGCTACCGTCCGGACCCGGCGCTCTTGCCGCGCATCGCTCCGACCGAGGACAACCCGTGGCGCGGCCGGATGGTTCGCGGGCAGGTCCACGACGAAAACACCGTCGTGCTCGGGGAAGTGGCGGCGCACGCCGGACTCTTCAGCACCACGGGCGACCTTGCGACGTTCCTCCAGATGCTGCTGAACGGAGGCTCGATGAGGGGGCAGCGTCTGCTCCGAGGCGACACGATTGCCCGTTTCACCCGCCGGGCGAACCTCGTCCCCGGAAGCAGCCGGGCGCTCGGCTGGGATACTCCGTCGAGGAGCGCGTCCGGCGGCCCGTCCTCGGCGGGGGATTATTTCTCGGCTTCCTCTTACGGCCACACCGGCTTCACCGGAACCTCGATCTGGGTGGATCCGGAGCGCGAGCTCTTCGCGGTGCTTCTGACCAACCGTGTCCACCCCACCCGCGAGAACGACGGCATCTTCCGGCTGCGTCCGGCCTTCCACGATGCGGTGGCTCTCGCCGTGACCGACGAAGCGGTGATTCCGCGGGAATGAAAAGTCGCGGGAAGTGTTGACATGGCGCGTTGGTCGGAATAACTTACAAAAGTCTTACATTTTTGAGAGGTGCCAAATGGCGACTTCAGAACATCTCTCGACCCGGATGTCCACCAAAGGGCAGGTCGTGCTTCCGGTGGCGATCCGGAGAGAACTGGGATGGGGGCCTGGCACCCGACTCACGGTAGAGCAGGGTCAGGGCGCGGTCATCCTCCGGGAAGGACCGCCCGTTCCGAGGACACGTCCGGAAGACGTAAGAGGCTGTCTCGCTTGGCGGGGCCCTGCCAAGTCGCTCGATGAGATGGATGCCGGTGTCATGGCGGAAGCCAGGCGGCGTCATGCTGGCGGTTGATACCAACGTCATCGTCCGTTATCTGACGGGTGACGACAGGCAGCAGGCCGAGCGAGCCGCGGCGGTCATCGAATCGGGAGAGATCTTCGTGAGCAGGACCGTTCTCCTGGAATGTGACTGGGTTCTCCGCAGTGTTTTCGGCTTCACCGGAAAAGAAGCGGCCGAGGCTCTGAGGGCGTTCATGGGCTTGCCGGGTGTTACGTTCGAGAGCCCGAAACAATGCGCGGAAGCCTTGGCACGCACTTTGGCGGGGATGGATTTCGCCGACGCTCTTCATCTGGGTGCTGCGGCACACTGCGAGACGATGTTCACGTTCGATCAGGGATTCATCAAGGCTACCCGAGGCGTACCGGTTCGCGTGACCGAGCCCTGATTCAAGGCGCAGGCGACGCGCGCCGACGGACCGGGTTGCTCCTGTTCGGCGAGATCTCCGGGTTCATGGCGTGGGGGTCTCCCAGAGCGCGCGCAGGGGAACCGCGTGGAGGCGGTCGCCGAATGGCAGGCTGAGTTCGCCGTCGTAGAGGACCACACCGCAGACGAAACTCGCTCCGGCCATCTTCCGGAGCGCCCTCAGGCCGCGGAAATCCCTGCTCGTAACCGTGGCCGCCGCCTTGACCTCCACTCCCGCCACCTTTCGAACGTTCGCTTCGATGACCACGTCCACTTCGGCTCCGTCCCGGTCGCGGAAGTGGAAGAACGAGAGGGGTTCGGCGCGCCAACTCGCCTGCCGGCGCAGTTCCTGGAACACGAACGTTTCGAGCAGGTGTCCGAAGAGAGAGCGATCCGCCCACACACCATCCGCGTTGAGGCCAAGCAACGCACACGCGAGTCCCGAATCCCCCAGATGGAGCTTCGGTGTCTTGACGGCGCGGGCGCTCCGATTCCGGCGGTACGGCGGGATCCGTTCCACGAGGAACAACCGCTCCAGCAGCGTCAGATAGTCCGCGATCGTCGTCGGGCTGAGTTGGAATGCGGAGGCGAGGCGGCGTACGTTGAGCAGGGATGCGGTCTCTGCTGCCGCAATCGCGAGCAGCCGGGGCAGGACATCGAGAGAGCGGATTCGAGAAATGTCGGCGGCATCGCGTTGCACGATGGTTTCGGCAAGGTCGCGGTACCAAGCGCTCCGCCGGCGGGGTGCTTCCCGCAGGAATGCCGTCGGATAGCCACCCTTCGCGATCCGTTCCGCAAGAGTCGCGTCAAGGCGAGCGGTTTGCCGCACGGCGAATGCGTCCCGGAGCAGCGCATCGAGAAACCCGCGCGACGCATCGGGGCTGGTCTCGCATTGAGACAACGGATGGAGTCGCAGGATCTGCATCCTGCCCGCGAGCGAATCCGAGAGCGTCGGAACCAGGAGGATGTTCGTCGAGCCCGTGAGCACGAAACGCCCCGGCTGCCGCTGCCGGTCCACGGCCAGCTTCAGGGCCGAAAACAGTTCCGGGACTCGCTGAGCCTCGTCGAGGATGACCCGGTCCGGGAGCCCGGCGACGAACCCAGCCGGGTCTGCCGTGGCGGCCGCACGGGCAGCGGGATCGTCGAAGCTGAGGTAGTGATATCCGCGCGCCAAGCCCACCGTGCGGGCCAAGGTGGTTTTGCCACACTGCCGCGGTCCGTGGATCAGCGTGACCGGCGCATCCGAAAGCGAATCGAGGAGGCGCGCATCCACGAAACGCGGGAAGAGCGCCTTTTCTCTCATTTCGTAAACCGTAGCACGAAATTCGGCTGATCATCAGGTTGTGCTTCGGCTGATTGTCAGATTGTGCTTCGGCTGATCGTCAGATTGGATGCCCGCCAGAGTCAGGATTCCTTGAGTCACCCGAAGGTGTTGCGGGAGAGGCCGTGCATCTCCTACGATCCGCTCTCGACTTCCCGGAGGGGTGTTCGTGCGGAACGCCTCATCACGGGAAGGGAGTGCGGAGGCACCCATGAAAGATTTCAAGAACCTCGTTCCGTTCGCGTTTCTGCTGGCCGTCACGCTCGTCGTCGGCTGCCAGCCGGCCCCGCCGGCGGAGGACATGAACGGCGACATGCCCATGATGGGTGCCGAGATGGGCGCAGACATGATGCCGGACTACCGGCCCGATCCCTCCTGGCCCATGCTTCCGGATGACTGGCTCATCGGCGAGGTTTCAGGGATCGCGGTGGACCAGCACGACAACATCTGGATCGTGCACCGGCCCCGCTCGCTCAATGCCGACGAGGCGGGACTCGCGCAGGATCCGCCGCTGACCGCGTGCTGCAATCCGGCTCCGCCGGTCCTCAAATTCGACACGGCGGGGAACCTGCTCGACAGTTGGGGTGGCCCGAACGGCTACCCCGGCGAAGGTTATGACTGGCCCGAGAGCGAGCACGGAATTTTCGTGGACCACAACGACAACGTCTGGGTCGCCGGCAATGGCCCCGACGACCACCAGGTCATCAAGTTCAGCAACGACGGCACGTTCCTGATGCAGATCGGACAGGCCGGCATGACCGACGGCAGCAACAGCACCGAATATCTCGGGATGCCCGCCGACATCGAGGTCGATCCCGAAACCAACGAGGCGTACATCGCTGACGGCTATCTCAACAAGCGGGTGGTGGTTTTCGACGCGGATACCGGTGCATACAAGCGTCACTGGGGGGCTTACGGAAACATGCCTTCCGATGAGGACACCGGCTCTTTCGACCCGATGATGGAGCCGATCGACCAGTTCCGGACCCCGCTCCACGCGGTGCGGATCGCGGACGACGGGATGGTCTATGTGGCCGACCGGGTGAACAACCGGATCCAGATTTTCGAGAAGGATGGAACCTATGTGGACGAGCTGATCGTCGAAGGGAACACTCTCGGCAACGGCTCCACCTGGGACCTCGAACTTTCACCCGACGAGGCGCAGATGCATCTCTTCAACGCCGACGGTGCCAACCAGCGCATCCATGTGATCAACCGTGCGGAAATGGCCATCGTCGGGCACTTCGGTCGGCGCGGTCGACTCTCGGGCCAGTTCCACTGGGTACATAACCTGGTCGTGGACTCGATGGGGAACATGTACACCGCCGAAGTGAGCCAGGGTCGGCGCGCACAGAAGTTCGTGCTGATGAGCGGCGCCCGCTGAGATTCGACGCGGACGGGAGGGTGCCCTGAAGCGGTTTCTGAAGCATTTGCTGAAGCGGTCCCTCCCGTTCCGGCTCCGGGCGGCCGCGGTTCTGCTCGTCGCCGCTCTCATCCCGCCGGGGTTCGCTCCTGCCCACGACATCCCGGACGAGATCCGCATTCCGGTCTTCTTGCGGGACATCGGCGACGAAAAGCACCTCGTCGCCCGGGTGCCGCTCCTGCTTCTGCTCTCGCTGGACGTGCCGAGGTGGGGGGCCGGTTTCCTCGATCTCGAGCGGGCGGAGTCCTCCCTGCGCCGCGGGGCGGAAGCGTTCGCCCGGGAAGCGCCGCTCTTCCACCCCGATGGCAGACTGCTTCCGTTCACGCTCCATGAGTTTCGGGTCGCGCTTCCCTGGGACCGGTCGTTCACTTCCTTCGATGCGGCCCTCGAAAAGGTGCGCTCGGCACCCCTCTCCCCGGACACCCAGGTTTTCTGGAACCAGGGGTTCCTGGATCTGCATCTGACCTACCCGAAACCGGAGTCCGGAAGCATTTCCGTCGAGTGTCGGGTGGCCCCCGGATTCGGGGAGCGGGTGGCGCTCGACATCGTCCACGAACAGCCGGAAGAGGATGGCGGGGTTCGAAGCCGGCTCTATCACGTGAGCGTCCGGGAAGGCCGGGTGGTGCTGGATCCTTCCCGTCTGCAGGCGGCGCGGTCGTTCTTCCGCTCCGGAGTGGAACACATCCTGACCGGCTGGGACCATCTGCTCTTCCTCATCTGCCTGATCGCCCCTTTCGGACGGGTAGAGATGGCGAAGCGCCTGCTCCTCGTGGTGACCGGTTTCACCGTCGCCCATTCGGTGACGCTCGTTTCCGCAGCGCTCGGCCATGTTCCCACCGCCGGCTGGTTCACTCCGCTCGTGGAGGCGGCGGTCGCGCTCTCGATCCTCTACACGGCGATCGAGAACTTCTTCGAGATCGGCGTGTGGCGCCGTGCGCTGCTCGCGCTCGGCTTCGGGCTCTTCCACGGCTTCGGCTTTGCCTTCGCGCTCGGCGAATCACTGACCTTCGCCGGCGAACATCTTCCCCTCGCGCTCCTTTCGTTCAATCTGGGCGTGGAAGCGGGGCAGGTGGCATTCGTGCTGGCGGCGATTCCGTTGCTGCATTTGGCCTCCCGCCATCGCCGGGCGATCACCATCGGGCTCTCGATCCTCGCCGGGCACATCGCCTGGCACCTGACCGGGGAGAGGCTCGCCGAGCTCGGAGTCGCCTGGTCGCTCGCCGGGAATCCGCGCCCCGGTTGGTCGTGGATTCTCGGGCCGCTCGCTCTCGCCGGAATCGTCGGCTGGATTCTGGTGTGGCGGTCGAGACGCGAAGTTTCCGGCAATTCGCCAGACTGCTAGCATGAGGAACCCCATGCCCGAAATCGCCAGCATCCGCACCCGACTCGTCGCCAGGTCCCGTCTGCCCGATGTGGACCTCGCGAACGTGGTTTTCGGACGGGTCTATAGCGATCACATGCTGGATGCGACCTGTCAGGAAGGAGTCTGGGGAGAGCCCGAGATCGTTCCGTTCGGCAACCTTTCGCTCCACCCGGCAACCTCGGTGCTCCATTACGCGCAGTCGATCTTCGAGGGCATGAAGGCCCACCTCACCGATGCCGGCGAGCCCGTGCTCTTCCGACCGTCCGAGAACTGGAAGCGGATGAACCGTTCCGCTCGCCGGATGGTCATGGAGGAAGTCCCCGAGCATCTCTTTCTCGACGGCCTCCGTGAACTGGTTCGTCTCGACCGGGACTGGATCCCGCCGAACGAGCACGGCTCGCTCTACATCCGGCCGTTCCTCTTCGCTTCGGACCCCTGGATCGGAGTCGGCCCGTCGCGCGAATACCGGTTCCTGATCCTCACCGCTCCGGTGGGTGCCTACTACAGCGGCTCGGTGCGTCTATACGTCAGCCGTCGCTGGATCCGCGCCGCCGAAGGAGGAATCGGCGAGGCGAAGGCAGCGGGGAACTACTCGGCGAGCTACTACGGGATGGCCGAGGCTCGCGAGCACGGCTGCGACAACGTGCTCTGGCTCGATGCGAGAGAACACCGGTTCGTCGAAGAGTGCGGAACGATGAACATGATGTTCGTCATCGGCGACCGGGTGGTGACTCCGAGCCTCGAAGGCACCATCCTCGCCGGAATCACCCGCGACAGCGCGATCCAGCTCCTTCGCGAACAGATGGGTGTTCCGGTGGAGGAGCGGCGGATCCCGATCGAAGAAGTGGCGGAGGCGGGCGCGAGCGGCGAGCTCCGCGAGTGCTTCGGAGTGGGCACCGCCGCGGTCGTGACCCCGGTCTCGGCGCTCGTCGGAGGCGACGCGGATGTGACGCTGCCGGAACCGGGCCCGGTGCAGACCGAGCTGCGGAAGCGGCTCACCGATATCCGCCTCGGGCGCGTGCCCGATCCTTACGGTTGGGTGGAACGGCTCGGCTGATCGCGGCGGCGGCCCTGCTGGTCGCCGTCGGCTGTGGAACCCGGCTTCCGGTCCCCGGGCTCGATCGGATCGCGGAAGAAGGGCCGGGTGAGCTTCGGGGGTTACGGGTCGGGTTGATCACGAACCACACCGGGCGAACCCGCGACGGGAAGCCCGCCGCCCGCGCGCTGCTCGATGCCGGAGTGGATGTCCGGTTGCTTTTCGGGCCGGAGCACGGCTTCTCCGGCGTGACAGCGGCGGGAGACGAAGTCGATTCGGGACGTGATCCGGAGACCGGACTCCCGATGATCAGCCTTTACGGCGCGGAGTTCGCCCCGTCTCCGGAAGCGCTCGACGGACTGGATGCCCTCGTTTTCGACATCCAGGACATCGGTGTCCGGTTCTACACCTACATTTCCACGCTTCGTCTCGCGCTCGAAGCGGCCGGGGAGGCGGGTCTCGGTTTCTGGGTTCTCGACCGTCCGAACCCCAATCGGGGCGACCGGGTCGAAGGGCCGATGCTGGATCCGGAGTTCCGCTCCTTCGTCGGGGCGGGCCGGCTGCCCCTGCTGCACGGGATGACGGCCGGGGAGCTCGCGCTCCTGTTTGGTGAACGCATGGGGCATCGCGACCGGGTCCGGGTCGTCCCGGTGCGTGGACTGACGCGCTCCTCCCCCTGGATGGCTCCGTGGGTCCCCACGTCTCCGAACATCCCGACCCTCCACGCGGCACAGGCCTATCCGGCGTTCGGGTTGTTCGAGGGCGTGATGCTCTCGGAAGGCCGGGGCACCGAGATTCCCTTCGAACAGATCGGTGCTCCCTGGGTCGATCCGGATCGCTGGCTCGCCGAAATCGGTCCTCTTCCCGGACTCCGTCTCGAGCCCGCCTCGTTCTTCCCCCGGCGGACTCCCGCCGCGCCTCGGCCCCGTTTCCCCGACGAGGAGGTTCACGGGTTGCGGATCACGATCACCGACCTCGTGGCCTTCCGGCCGGTACGGGCCGGCCTCGCCGCGATCGCGGCGGCCCGGGCGGCGCATCCGGATCGCTTCGCCTTCCACGAAACCGAACGCGGATTCTGGCTGGACTGGCTCCTTGGAACCGACCGAATCCGCCTCGGGATCGAACGGGGAACCCCGGTTTCCGAGCTCATGGACATCGAAGACACTGCGGTCGCCCGTTTTCTCGAAGAGCGCGAACCCCACCTCCTGTACCGGTGACCGGACGATCCGCGAGAGAGGCGGCGATCGCGTTCGGCCTCTTCCTCGCAACGCTCGCGAGCACGCTCTGGGTAGGAGGACTGCTCGAACTCTCGTCGCGCCCTGAGGCTTTCGAGGGGCTTTCGTTCCCGCAGGGCGTTCTCGCTCATGGGGTGGGGTATTCGCTTCCGCTGCTCACGATCCTGCTATGCCACGAAATGGGCCACTGGCTCACCGCCCGCGGCTACCGGGTGTGGTCGAGTCTTCCGTATTTCCTCCCCATGCCGTTCACGATGGTGGGAACGCTCGGTGCCTTCATCCGCATCCGTTCCCCGTTTCCCGACCGGAAGTCGTTGCTGGATGTGGGACTCGCCGGTCCGTTCGCAGGCTTCGTCGCCTGCTTGCCGTTTCTCGCCTGGGGAATCGCCACTTCGCGTCCCGGCCCGAAAGTCGAGGGCGCGATCCTGTTCGGCGAGCCGCTTCTCTTCCGGTTCTTCGCTTCGCTCTTCGCGCCGGTCGTCGGGGAAGGGGAAGCGCTCTATCTGAGCCCGATGGGACTCGCCGCCTGGTTCGGACTCCTCGTGACCGCGATCAACCTGCTGCCGATGGGGCAGCTCGATGGAGGACACGCGCTCTACGCCGTGTTCCGGGGAAGGGCTCACCGGATTTCGCGGTGGGTCCACCTCGCGATGTTCCCGCTCGCCTTCTGGTCGCCCTCGTGGCTCGTCTGGGCGCTGCTCTGCCTGCTGCTCGGTGCCCGTCGCCCTCATCCGCCAACTCTCGCCGACGGCGTGGAGCTCCCTGCGAACCGGAAAATCGTGGCGCTCGCCGCCGTCGCGGTGTTCGCGCTCTGCTTCACCCCCGAGCCCGTGGTGTTCGACTGGCGGGATCTGTTCTCCGGACTTCTTTGACAGGGCGGAGTGCTCCGCCTATGTTCCCCTGCATCGGGTGGAGGTCCCGATCCGACATGAAATCCGAACACGTACGCATCTTCGACACCACGCTCCGGGACGGCGAGCAGTCTCCCGGCTGCAGCATGGGGCTCGAGAGCAAGCTCGAGATGGCCCGCCAGCTCGCGCGACTTCGGGTGGATGTCATCGAAGCCGGATTTCCCGCGGTCTCCGAAGGCGACCGGGAGGCGGTCCGCCGGATCGCGGGTGAGATCGAAGGTCCCCGGATTGCGGCGCTCGCCCGCTGCGTTCCGGGAGACATCGAAGTCGCCTGGGATTCGCTCCGGGATGCGCCCCGGCCGCGGCTTCATGTCTTTCTGGCGACGAGCGCCCTCCATCGGGAGTTCAAGCTCCGGATGGCCCGGAAAGAGATCGTGCGGCGGACCGTCGAATCGGTGGCGAATGCCCGCGAGCGAACCGAAGATGTGGAGTTCTCTCCGGAGGACGGTTCCCGCACCGAACCGGATTTTCTGGCCGAAGTGGTGGAGCGGGCCATCGAGGCGGGGGCTTCCACCGTGAACATCCCGGACACGGTGGGGTACACGATGCCCGAGGAGTTCCATTCCCTCATCTCCCACCTGAGGCGGACCGTCCCGAACATCTCCCGGGCGGTGATCAGCGTCCATTGCCACAACGATCTGGGCATGGCGGTCGCGAACAGCCTGGCGGCAGTTCGGGCCGGCGCACGGCAGGTGGAGTGCACGGTGAACGGAATCGGAGAACGGGCGGGGAACGCTTCGCTCGAGGAAGTGGTGATGAGCCTCCGCACCCGCTCCGACATCTACGAGGTCACGACCGGGGTGGAGACCCGCCTACTCTGCGAATCGAGCCGGTTGCTGAGCCGTCTGACCGGGATGGTCGTCCAGCGGAACAAGGCGATCGTGGGCCAGAACGCCTTTGCCCACGAGGCGGGCATCCACCAGCACGGCGTTTTGAGCAACCGCCTCACCTACGAGATCATGGAGGCGGCGGATGTCGGAGCCGACAGCAGCCTGGTGCTCGGCAAGCACAGTGGCCGCCACGCGCTCCGTTCCCGGTTGGAGGAACTCGGCTTCGAAATCGCCGACGGGGAAATGGACTCCATCTTCCTCGCCTTCAAGCGCCTCGCCGACCGCAGGAAGGAACTCCACGATGCCGATCTCACCGCGCTGATGGCGCAGCGCCCACGCGACGGGGAAGCGTCGATCCGGTAGTTTCGATCCGGTAGCCTGGGTTCAGGGAACGGGCTCGAAAACCAGCTCGGGCACGACCACCTCCCACGCGTCGCACTTCACCCGGTCGCGGTATTCCGAACTCGAGAGCTCGCGGCTCCAGCCGACGATGGCGACCACTTCCGCCGAGCGGATTCGCATCCCCGGCGGGGGGGTGAACTTTCGGGCGAGCTTCCCGACCGGGTGGTTTCGCTCATCCAGCAACGTCCGGTCCCCATCCCGCACCTGGAGTGGATCGCCAGGGGACAGCGCTGCGATGGCGCGGTGGACACC
Source organism: Vicinamibacteria bacterium (assembly GCA_965215615.1). Taxonomy (GTDB): domain Bacteria; phylum Acidobacteriota; class Vicinamibacteria; order Marinacidobacterales; family Marinacidobacteraceae; genus CBDATA01. The sequence goes on from OZ244068.1 coordinate 1,335,959, forward strand.
GTCCCCGCCGGGGAGACGGCCGGCGAACCCAAGGTCGATTTGCTTGAGCGTCGGCCGGACGTGGCGATACCGCACCGCCGAGGGGCAGGGGGGAAGCTCCACCGCTTCCCGGAGGATCGTTGCGGAGCCATCCTTCAGTTCGGCCGGGAAACCGCCGTCCTGTTGCAGCAGGGTGAGCGTCTTCCGGGCCCGCGTCATCGCCACGTAGTAGAGCCGGCGGGGTGCGTCGGGATCCTCCTCCCGACCCACGCGATCCCATCCGCCGTCGAGGATCGCCACGTGGTCGAATTCGAGCCCCTTGGCACGGTGCGCGGTGAGCAACAGCAATCCGCGCTGGCGACGGCGCACGTCGCGGCCCCACTCGGCCAGCCATTCGCGGAAGGCATCCACCGTCGTTTCTCTGCCGCCGGTTTCGAGCGCGTGTTCCTCGATGGCCTCCCGCAGCAGATCGCTCCACGGCCCCGAAGTTCCTTGTGTGGACTGGCGGAGGGTCTCGCTGTCCACGATCCGCGTTTCGCGTCCGCCGAGCGATGAGACGAATGTCCGGATCTCCCGCAGCCGCCAGAAGTTTGGAATTTCCTCCTCGTTCGCTGGCTGCGCGGGAATGTCGTGTGCCTCGCAGAACGCCCGCACCGGAACGAGGAACTCCCACTGGCGGGCGATCACCGCGCACCGCGACCAGTCCCATGTCTCCGGGAGACGGGAAAGACGCAGGAACTCCGCCATGACGGTTCGTGCCTGATGGATCGGATCGCTGCCGGCCGGCAGGATCTGCACCCGCCCTTTCGAGACCGGATCCAGCTTCGCCCACTCCCCGCCCGGCGGCCCCTCTTCGCGGGCGCGGTTCACCCGGATGGGATGTTCTTTTTTCATGCGGTTCCGCGCCGGAGCGATCACGGCACCCGCCGCCTCGACGATGTGAGCGGTCGAACGGTAGTTCTCGATCAGATACATGGGCTTCGGCCCGTAGTCGGCTTCGAAGCGCCGGATGAATTCCACCGATGCTCCCCGGAAGGAGTAGATGTTCTGGTCGTCGTCGCCCACCGCGAAGAGCGTCAGCTTGTGGGCATCGTCTTGAAGCGTTCGCCCCGCCAGCGCCGAGATCAGCTCGTACTCCTCCCGACCGACATCCTGATATTCGTCCACGAGAATCCAGCGGAAGCCGGCGAGCAGACGTTCGCGGCGCTCGTCCGCCTCTTCTGGCGAAAGTGTTTCGCCACGGAGCAGCGCCACTGCGCGATCCAGGATCTCCCGAAACTTCTCGTCGTCCGGGGGATCCGCGAGGCCGGTGAAACTCTGGCCGGTGAGGCGCATGGCGAGCGCGTGGCAGGTGAGCACGGTTACGCCGCGGGCATCGTCTCCGATCATCTCCACGAGCCGGCGGCGGATGTCGCTCGCGGCGTGACGGTTGTAGGCCAGCGCGAGGATTCCCCGGGCGTTTTCCCGTCGGGCCCGGATCAGGAAGGCGATGCGGTGCACCAGAACCCGCGTCTTGCCCGAGCCGGGGCCGGCGAGAACCAACACGTTCGTTCGTTCCCGATCGTCAGCCACGATCCGCTGCTGCACCGGGTTTTCGAGGCTCTCGACGATGGTGCGCCACGATTCGGGTGTGGTCTGTCGTCCGATCTCCCGATCCCGCCCCGGCAACCAGCGTTGGAGGAACTCTTCCTCGCCAAGCGCGAAGTAATCCATGGCGAGACGCAGCGCGTCCCGCATGGCGGCGAGGCCACGTTCGGCGAACTCCGCCATGACGTGGATCTGGAGCACCTGTCCCTTGTAGTGAAGCGCGAGAGGCTCGTAATCCGCCCCGGAAAAGCCGCGTCGATCCCGTCGTTCCAGTCGGATCGTCATGGCCGGACGGAACACGGTGAGCCCTCTGTGGAGACGGATCACCTCCATTTCGTGGAGCCAGAGCAGGGCCCGGTCCAGCAGCTTCTCCGGGTGCCGTATCCGGCTCATGAGCAACAGGTTGGAGCGGAGAGCCTTCAGCAGTTCGCCGAACGTGGTCTCGGCCAGCAGATCGACTCCACGGCTTCCGTCCGGCAACTGCGCGAGCAGGTGTTCGAGCAGGCATCCCGCCGCGTCGCGGCGCAGGCGGGCGGTCTTTTCCAGTGCTCCCCACTCGCGCTTCAGGGTGATCCAGACGGTTTCTTCCCGCGCGCGACAGGCGAGGCTGCCCCCGGCTCCATCGCTTTCCCCCCTTCCATCAGAAGCGATGCCCCGAACGATCCGGAGCAACCGATTGGGTAGCGGATCGGCGAGCCTCAGGTCGCGCATCACCTGAGAGGCGATCCGCAGATGAAGCGGTGCGGATTTTCCTTTCTGAAGGTCGCGCATCACCTGAGAGGCGATCCGCAGATGAAGCGGTGCGGATTTCCCTTTCTGAAGGTCGGGCGCAGCTTCCTGCATGTGGTGGATGAGAGCGATCTCGAGGCCGGCGGCCTCCCGGAGCCGTCTTCGCGACGAGCGTTCCACACGGGTGTGGACGAACGCGGTCAGCGCCGTGTCGTTGCTCGCGATGCCGTACCGCTCGAGATCGTGGAGAGCGCGGCGCACGCCTTCCGGACGGAGGCCTGCGATCCCCATCAACTCGTCGGTCGTCACACCCTGGTCGGCATCCGCCCTGATCAGGGCCTCCGCGATCCGCAGGAGTTGCGAGCGATAGTTCCCGGCGATCTTCGCACCGGCAAGCCGCCCCCTGGCTTCTTCGATCGTCTCCACCCTGAGCGAGGAGGGGAAAACGTGAACCTCGTTCTCTTCGCGGGTGAGGAGCCGGGACTCTTCGAGCCAGGCGACCGCGGTGCGCACCCTCGTGTCGTCCGTTGCGGAGTCGCGCACGAACACCTCTTCTTCGTCTTCGCCGAGGATTTCGCCGGCGGTCGCCACCACATCGCCGTAGGAACTCTTCTTCCTGTCGAGCCGGCGCAGGGCTCGCAGGATTCCGTGGATTTCCTCGCGCTTCAGCCGCGACCTCGCCGAAAGGCCGAACTGCCGATCCACGTCCTCCTTCGCGTAGAGAAGAACACAGCGCGCCGGATTGCGGTCGCGTCCCGCGCGTCCGGCTTCTTGCAGGTAGTTTTCGAGCGATCCCGGGATGTCGGCGTGGACGACGAGCCGCACATCCGGTTTATCGATCCCCATTCCGAAGGCGTTGGTGGCGGCGATCGCGCGCAATTCGCCCGCGAGAAAGCGTTGCTGCACCTCCTTCTTCCGCTCCGGGGACAGGCCGGCGTGGAAGTGATCGGCGGCGACTTCCTTCTCCTGAAGGTACTCGGCGATGTCTTCGCTCTGCCGCCGCGTCGCGCAATAGACGATCGCACCGCCGGGCTCATCGGGGAGGAGATGGAAGTCGAGGATCCGGTGGATGTCCGCGAATTTTTCGCCACTCGTGGTGGGGATCACCTCGAACTCGAGGTTGTCGCGTTTCGTGCCTCCGTCGAAGACATCCAGCCCGATCCCGAGTTCTTCCCGGAAATGGCGGGCGATATCGCCGATCACGTCGGGTTTGGCGGTCGCGGTCAGACACAGGATCCGGGGCATCGGCCCGTCGCCTGCCTTTTCGCGGATGAAGCGCCCCACGTAGCGGTAATCGGGCCGGAAGTCATGGCCCCAGCGCGACAGGCAATGCGCCTCGTCGAGCACCCAGCCCGCAATTTCGCGTTGGTCGAGAGCCCGTCGCACGGATTTCGAGCGAAGCTGTTCCGGCGAGATCAGCAGGATGCCTGCACCGCCCAGCCGGACCCGGTCGAGCGCATCGCTCCGCTCGGGCATGGACAGGAGTCCGTTGACGGTGACGCAGCAGTCGATGCCATGCTGTTCGAGCCCGTTTACTTGATCGGCCATCAGCGCGACCAGTGGCGAGATCACGACGGTCAGGGCACCGGTCTTGTCGTAACGCGAGAGCGCGGGAATCTGGTAGCAGACGGATTTCCCGGTCCCGGTGGGCAGGATGCCGAGGAGGTGCTTTCCCGCCATCGCCTCCTCGACGATGGCCTGCTGCATGGGCCTTCCATCCTCATGCGCCGGCTCGGGACGGAATCCGGGGAAACCGAACCAGCGCTTCAACTCCTTTTTCGCGTCGTGGCGTTCCCGGCACCAGTCGCAGGCCGGGTCGCGGCACGCGATGTCCCGGAGGCGGCGGAGAATCTGTCCCGTTTCCGGGAATTGGTGGCGCACCCAGGGCGGCACCACCGAGTCGCCGCCCGCGACCGAAAGCCAGGCCAGCGCAAAGGCGAGCGGCCACTCGGGGTTTTCGGCCCCGGCCCGGATTTCCTGCATCCCGGCGGTGCAGGAATGATCTTTCAGTAGCCGGAACATCACGTCCATCGCCTCGCCCGGTGACGGCCGCCGGGAGCCCCGGATATGCGCGAAGAATTCATCGAGAGCGCGATCGATGCCCCGCGGTTCCGGGGCACACAACCAGTGCCACGCGGCGAGGAGGTCGGGCGCGATTGGGCGGAGCGCCTCGTCCTCGTCGCGGAACAGTTGGAGCGCGATCCGCGAGTCGAGTTCGGGATCGTTCAGCCGGCCGCGCTTGAGGCCGCCGTCCTGGTAGTGCTTGACGAGCGCGTGGTACGGATTGCGCGGAAAGGCGAGCGGGCTCAGGCGGAGGGTGTCCACGACCGGCAGCTTCAGCAACCGGAGATCCGGTTTCGCCGCCTCGAGGTGAGGCAGGTCGTGCGCGATCAGGTTGTGCCCGAGGACGAAGGCGGCGCCGTCCGCGAAGTCGTCGAGCCGGGCGAGGGCTTCCGAAAGGCCGCGGCCGCGGTGGCTCAGGCTGCGCCCGGTGTCCGACCGCACGGCTCCGAGCTTCTGGATGCGGCCGCCGGTGACGATTTCGAGGTCGAGCGAGACACACGGCTGCGGGAAAGACGCCGCCTTCGATTTGCTCATGACTCCTCTATTTTCTTCGGGCGCGATTTCCGCTTCGGCTACGCTCCCGCGCCTTGCCCGCAACCAGAAAACCGCGCGAATCTCTCGAAAAGCGCCCGCTCCGCGTCCTCCGCGACATCTTGAAGGCCGGAACGCCCGACGAACTCGCGGAGGCGCTCGGCCCCCAGGTGGCCAGACGGCACTCCTTCGAGGATTACCAGAACGCCGCCCGGGAACTTCTGCGGGAACGGGAACTCGCCCGCTCCACCCGCACCGGAGATCCGGTTCTCAGCGACTCCGAACAGGCTGCGCTGCAGGCGGCTGCGAGCCGTCTCATCGGGCTCACCGCTCCTTCTCCGCTGGAGCGGCTCTCGACGGAAGCCTTCCGCGATCTCGCCGCCGAGCGGGATCTCGATGCGCTGGCCGACCGGCTCGCGGCACTCGACCCCGAGGGGGGGTGGGCGGACGTTCCCCGGGCGCGTCCGTTGCTTGCGATCCATCTGGTAGCGATGGTCACCGAAGAGACCCGGCGATACCGGATCAAGGAGGCGAGCGACGCGGAACGCACCGGGCGCGGCGCTCCGAAAAAGACGTGACCCGGACCCTTTTCGACCGGATATGGGAGGAGCACCTGGTGCTCTCCGAAGGCCCCGACCATCCGGCGATCATCCGGGTGGACACCCATCTCATCCACGAAGTGACCTCGCCCCAGGCCTTCGCACTGCTTCGGGAGCGGGGGATCCCGGTGAGGCGGCCGGATCGCACATTCGCCACCACGGACCACTCGACTCCGACCAGGCTCCGGGACGGCGTTCCGGACTGGCTCGACGAGGCCACGAGAGCACAGGTCGAAGAACTCCGGCGCAACTGCGAAGAGCACCGGATCCCGGCTTTCCCGCTCGGCGACCCGCGCCAGGGAATCGTCCACGTGATCGGCCCGGAACTCGGCCTTACGCGTCCCGGCGAAGTGATCGTCTGCGGTGACAGCCATACGAGCACCCATGGAGCCTTTGGTGCCTGGGCTTTCGGTATCGGAAGTACCGAGGTCGCGCAGGTGCTGGCCACCCAGTGCCTGCTCCAGGAACGGCCGCGGACGCTTGCCATCGAGATTTCGGGTCGCCTCGCCCATGGAGTGACCGCGAAGGATCTCGCGCTTGGGATCATCCGGAGGATCGGAGTGGACGGAGGCCGCGGTCATGTGATCGAGTACCGTGGCGAGGCGGTTCGGGGGCTCGGGATGGAAGGCCGGATGACGCTTTGCAACATGTCCATCGAAGCGGGTGCCCGCGCCGGATTGATCGCGCCCGACGAAATCACCTTCGAGTGGATCGAGGGTCGGGAATACGCGCCAACCGGAGAAGCCTGGGACCGGGCGGTGGCTCGCTGGCGTTCGCTCGCCGTCGAGGACGGGGTCTTCGATGCAGTGCGGACGCTCTCGGCATCGGAACTCGAGCCGATGGTGACCTGGGGCACCAACCCCGGCATGAGTTGCGGAGTGGGGGAGCCGACCCCCGAACCTTCGACCGCCGAATCGAGAGCCGCTCTCGATTACATGGAGCTGGAGCCGGGCCGCCCGCTCGCCGGCCGGCCGGTGGACGTGGTTTTCATCGGGAGCTGCACGAATTCGCGGATTTCGGATCTTCGCGCCGCCGCCAGCATCCTCCGGGGGCGGAAGGCGCATCCCGCCGTTTCGGTGCTGGTGGTTCCGGGTTCGGTCGCGGTACGGGAACAGGCCCGCCTCGAAGGACTGGACGAAGTCTTCCGTGCTGCCGGGGCCGAATGGAGGGAGCCGGGCTGCTCCATGTGCATCGCCATGAATGGAGACCGGCTGCGCCCCGGCCAGCTCGCGGTGTCCACGAGCAACCGGAACTTCGAAGGCCGGCAGGGGCCGGGAGGGCGGACGATCCTGGTTTCGCCGCTCACCGCCGCGGCATCGGCAGTACGGGGCGCGGTAGCCGATCCGCGCGAGTTCGGAGAAATCGGATGATGGAGCCGGTCGTCCGGGTCCGCTCCCGCACGGTGATCCTGCCGGTGGACCACGTGGACACCGACCAGATCATTCCGGCGCGTTTTCTCACCGCGACCGGGCGGGAGGGGCTTGATGAGGGGCTTTTCGCCGACTGGAGACGCGACCGGGAAGGGAATCCCCGTCCCGACTTTCCGCTGAATCGTGATGCGGCACGCGGAGCGCGGATTCTGGTCGCGGGGGAAAATTTCGCCTGCGGTTCCTCCCGGGAACACGCCGCCTGGGCTCTCCACGCAAATGGGTTCCGGGTTGTCATCGCCGCTTCGGTCGCGGACATCTTTCGCGGAAACGCACTGCGAAACGGCATTGCGCCGGTGGAACTCGGGCAGGAGGCACTCGCGACGCTCGCGGCCCATCCCGATGCCGAGGTGACCGTGGACGTGGAGGCGGAGACGGTGACCCTTCCGGGTGGCGGAACTGCACATTTCCGGCTCCCGCGCTTCGGCCGCCGCTGTCTGCTCACCGGGCTCGGGCCGCTCGACTTCCTGCTGGAAAATCTCCCCCGGATCGAGGAGCACGAGGCCCGGCTCGCCGATGAGTGAACCGGGTCGCTGTGGCTGGGCCCGCGCTACGCGAGGCGGCGTGACAGCTTGCGCGCCAGGTCGTCCTGCGCGTTGAGCGAGGAGACCATTTCGCCACCGACATCCGACAGGTGCGCCAGATCCCGGCGCGGAATCTCCGCCTGATCCTCGAACACCAGAAGGGAATCGAAGTTCAGGTTCTGGCGGTGGAAATACGACAGCATGATGGTCGTCAGGCGCGCCTTGTCGCGGTTCGGGATTCCGTAGAGAAACAGGGGTTCCGCCGTCGCTCCCGTGACACAGTAATCGACGGGATAGTCCTCCGCTCGGGGGATTTCCGCCGGAATGTAGTCCCGTTGGATGCGGTCGTCGGGGATCAGGCTCGACAGGATATCCGCCAGATCCTCGTAGAACGTGGATCGGATTCCCGACCGCGAAAGGAACCCCAGATCGTAAATGCGCGTCAACGCCTGTCCGTACCGGAACAGCGTCGCTGGCAGTTCCTCGATGGTCGTGTTGACGCTGAGGACGGCCCCTTCACGATCGATGTTGCTCTCGGCGACGATCTGGTCCAGCAGCGCCCCGCGGGCACCTCGGAAGAACATGTCCATGTCGTGGTCGTAGCTTAGGTGCATCAGCGTGTGGCCACGATCCGTCAGCCGCACCGCACCGGGCGCGAGTTCCGCGACGTGGATGGGAAATCGGTCGCCATCGGGAAACTCGAAACCGGTTCGGAGCATCAAGGAACCGTCGGGACGAGTCACGAAACGGACATCCGAGCAGAGCTGTTCGCAGAGGCGACGCTCCATCGCGCGCACGTCGAGAGGCATCAGTGTGGCGACCTCGAGTCATGCGGGAGCCGTTCGGGATCGCGGGGAATCTGGAAGTCGTCGAACAGGCAGGCCAAGGCTCCCTGAACTGTCTGATAACGATCCGTCCGCGTCGCGTAGAACTCGGGCTTCCGCCCCTCCCGCATGGCCTGTTCGGTCGCGCGATGGACATGCGGCGCGAAGACGATATCCCCGTGCTCATGTGAGAAGCCGTTGTAGCGCGCCAGCATCAGCCGTGACCCGTCACGGAGAATGGCGGCGATCCCGGAGGAAAAATCTGTCGGGTCGTGAAGGCTCTCGCGCTGGTAAATCTCGAAGCGCAGGGTCTCGTCCGTCTCGCCGCACGCCTTGTAGGAACGCTGCCGGTACGCCGGGGCACCACCCGGCTTCTCGGTCCATTGGGCGCGAGGGTTGAGAACCCTCTTGGGTACTTCGCGGAGCGCTGTCAACTGCTCGTCGGTATGGAGGGGAACGGGCATGGACATTCGATAGCTTACCGGGCTTGAGAGGCTGTGGAAAAACTAACGCGGCATTCGACGAGCGATGCATCCCGTCTGAACGCTCGCCTAGAGGCTCGCTCTTCGTTGCGTTTCGGTCGAAATAGCGCTGCTATGGCTCCCTCACGCGCCTTGTCAAACGGGCGCTTCACCCGTCTCGGTGCTCACGCCAGTTTCTCCACAGCCTGTTGAGAGGCCGACGGCATGGGGGAGCCTGACTGTATCTTTCGCCGATGAGTGAACCGGGTCGCTGTGGCTGGGCCTTGGGGCGATCTGCGCTTTATGTTCGGTATCACGATGAAGAGTGGGGGGTTCCGGCGCGGGATGACCGGACGCAGTTCGAGTTCCTGATTCTCGAGTCGGCGCAGGCGGGGCTCCGCTGGGAGACGATCCTCAAGCGCCGCGAGGGTTACCGGGAGGCTTTCGCCGGATTCGATCCCGAACGGGTGGCGCGCTTCGACGAGGATCGGATCGAGGAACTCCTCCGGAACCCGGCGATCATCCGCAACCGGGCCAAGGTGACCGCCGCGGTCGGAAACGCGCGGCGGTTCCTTGAAATCCGGACGGAGTTCGGGAGCTTCTCGCGGTACATCTGGGGTTTCGTGGGAGATCGGCCGCTCGATCCGGCGCGGCGGGCGGATGCCGACGTTCCGGCGACTTCGGAAGAATCGGATGCTCTCGCCCGGGACATGCGGCGGCGCGGCTTCCGTTTCGTCGGGAGCACGATCCTCTATGCCCACATGCAGGCCACCGGACTCGTGAACGACCACGTCGCGAATTGCTTTCGCCACGCCGAAATCACGGACGCTTCGCGATAGGCTTCGGTCCTGTTGCGAATCGCCGGCAGTCTGTTCTTCCTGTTCGCGGCGGTGGTCTCCTGCGGTGGAGGAACTTCCGGAGCGCCCGTCGTTCCGGCTGCGCCGCCATCTCCCCCGCGCCAGCTCGCCGGGATCGAACCTTTCGCGCCCCGCACCGGGATCCGGGTGGGGCAACGGGTCGGGCCGCTGGTCGCCTACGGGAAGTACGACGACGGAACCTCCGGAATCGTGAACGCGGTCTGGTCTTCGGAGAATCCCGAAGTCGTGGTGATCGACGAGGAGGGCTTCGCGGTGGCCATCGGAGTCGGGACCGTGACGGTCGTTGCGGCTTTCGAGGGATGGGAAGCCAGTCTGGAGTTCTTCGTGGAGGATCCCACCCCGAGAAGCGTGAAGGATCGCCCCGACGACATCGGCGGCCCGCAGATTCACTTCGTCTATGCGGTCCCGAGCGATATCGAGGACCGGAACCGGGACCGTTACGGGGAAGTCGAGCGCTCGGCGCTCGCGATCCAGGCGTGGCTCGCGGCGGAGACCGGGCAGATCCTCCGGCTCGACACCTTCGAGGGCCGCCCCGATGTTTCCTTTCTGGGTCTCCCGTTCACCCATCAGGAAGGAGATGGAACGGGCAGCGCCCTGGTGCAACGTATTCTCGAAGAGGCCTCGCGGCTCGAAATCACCGGCGACAAGACTCTCGCCATCTACTACGAGGGGCGGGTGACCGGGCTTTGCGGGAGCGCTCCGCTCGGCGGCCCCGCCGGGGCGGTCTATCTCGCCTGCTCCGGGGCGGAACTCGGCGCGGACGAAGAGACGATCTCCACGTTCGAAGCGATCATGGTCCATGAACTCATCCACGCATTCGGAGCGGTTCCAGGTTGTGCGCCCCACCACATCGAAGGCTCGCACGTAACCGACGTGGAAAACGACGTCATGTTCGCCGGAGTGGATCGCGCCCCCCGGGGAGGCGAGACGTTCGTGGATGTGGGCCGGGACGACTACTGGGGCCACGGCCGGATGGATTGTCTCGATGTGGCCCGTAGCCGTTTTCTGAAGCCGGCTTCCGGTGCCGCTCTCTCGCAGTCGGTCGAGGTCCGGATTCCGGCCGCCGACTGGCCGCTACGCTGTGGCACGGCGCATTGATTCGCCGCTCCTCCGTTCTCCCTCTCGTCCTCGGGTTCCTGCTTCTCGGTCTCCCCGGGTTTCTCCTTGCCCAGTCCCGGCCGCGAGTGTTCTTCGATTGTGCCGGCCCGCGCTGTGATTCGCGCTACTACCGGACCGAAATCGACTGGGTGAACTGGGTCAACGACAGAACGGATGCCGACGTGCATCTCATCATGACGAGCCAGCCCACCGGGGCCGGCGGGCGCGAGTTTCTCTTCGATTTCAACGGGGTGGGGGAGCATGAGGAGTACCGTCGCGCCCATGGTTTCCGGTCGCTCCCGACCGACACCGAGCGGGAAACCCTCGACGGGATCGTCCACTCCCTGTCGCTCGGGCTCGCGACCTTCGCCGAGGAGGCCGGCTTTCGGGGGTTGACGCAGATCACGTCCATCGACCGGGCCGAAGCGGCGGTCGAGCGGGGAGTGGTTTCCGAAGAAGAAGTGCAGGATCCCTGGAATCTCTGGGTTTTCCGGATCGATGCCGAGGCGGGGATCGACGGGGAATCGCAATCCCGGGAAACCGATCTGGAAGTCGGCGTTTCGGCTTCGCGGGTGACTCCCGAGTGGCGGATTCGCTTTTCGGGCGAAGTCGAGCACGACCGCTACTCCATCGAGCTTTCGGACGGAGTTTTCGAAGATGCCCGCACCGGGTGGGATGCCGAGTCGGAGGTGGTCTATGCGCTCTTCGACCATTGGTCCACCGGCCTGGATCTGAGCGCTTCACGCAACCTGAACTACAACCAGAACTTCCGGTTCGAGGCGACTCCGGCCATCGAATACAGCGTCTTCCCCTACGACGAAGCCACGAGGCGGAGCTTCACCTTCCACTACACGATCGGCCCTGCATACCGGGATTACGTCGAGCGGACCATCTACGGCGAGACTTCGGAGACCCGCTGGGAGCAGGCCATGGACATCCGCTTCACGCAGCGTCAGCGCTGGGGGAACGCATCGGTGAACCTTCGCGGTTCCCATTTCCTGCATGACTTCGATCAGCGGTTGCTCCGTCTCGGCAACTACCTCTCGCTCCGGGTGGTGCGCGGGATCGAGCTCACTCTCTCCGGAGATGTCTCCTGGGTGAACGACCAGATCTATCTGCCTGCGGAAAGCGCTTCCGACGAAGAAGCCCTGCTCGACCTCCAGCAGCGCGCCACGGATTTCGATTACCGGCTCGAGGTCGGTTTCGAAATCCAGTTCGGCTCGATCTACAACAACGTCGTCAACAACCGCTTCCGCCGCCGTCGCTTCTGAAAAGCCGCGTTCGGGTGTCCGACGACGATCCGGCTCAGAACGGAACTTCGTCTTCGCCCGAATCGGTCTGGACTCCGCTGACTTCCTGATTAACCCCCCGCGCCTGTCTCTCGAGATCTCCGCCTTCGCGCGACCTCGGCTGGTCGGTGTACGGCTCCGGCTGGCCGGTGTACGGCCTCGGCTGGTCGGTGCGCTGGCCGCTCCCGATGATCGTCTGGGCCACCGTCTCGGTGGATCGCCGATCCTCGTCGTCGCGGCTCTTGTACTTGCGGGTGCGCACGTGGCCGATCACCAGAACGCGCTGTCCCTTGGCGATCTCCCTGTCCACCTGATCGGCGAGCAGGCCGAAAGCGGCCACCGAATGCCACTCGGTCTTTTCCTGGCCTTCGCCAGAACGATTGGTCCAGCCTTCGCTCGTGGGGATCCGCAGATTGACGATCTTGAACGAATCGAACTCGCGGATATCGTCCTTGCGGCCCACGTTCCCGAGGAGAATCGAACGGTTCACCTGCGGTTCGGCACTTTCGACCTTCCGCACGATATGGGCGCGCACTTCGGTGGCCCAGATTTCCTGGCCCTGCTGGTTCTGGTTCTTGCGGGTTTCAAGTTGCCCTTCGACATAGACCGGATCCTCCGGCCCGAGACCCTCCGCCACCTCGGCGTTTCGCCCTCGTGAGGAAATCTGGTGCCAGGCGGAGCGCTCGCGTTCGAAGTCGGCATCGTCCTTTTCCCTGGTCACCGTCTTGACCTTGAACCTCACGATCTTGCTGCCATCGTCGAATGTCTTCGTCCTCGGCGCATCCGAGACGGTTCCGCGCAGGATGATCTTGTTCAGGTCTCTCATGGCCGATTCTCCTTCCGGGGGGTCACGAACCGGGGTCGCGGGCCAACAGCGATTCCAACTGGCGTTCGGCTGCGAGGGCAGCCTGCGTTCCGGCGAATACGTCGAGAATGTCCTGGTAGATCTCCTGGGCATCCGTCCGGTTCCCGAGTCTCTCCAGGATGTACCCCTTCTTGTACCAGGCATCCGGTGCCTGATCGCTTTGGGGAAAATCTTCGATCAGCGTCTCGAACTGCGAGAGCGCATCCTCCAGGCGTTCTTCGGCGAGCATGGCCTCGCCAAGGAAATAGACCGCGTTGTCCGCGAGCTCTCCGCCGATTTCGATCACCTGTTCGAACCCGGAAATCGCAAGCGCGTACCTTCCCTGCAGGTAATCGGCTCGCGCTTCGAGAAACAGATCCGAAACGCTCGGGCCTTCGAGCACTTCGGCTGCCGGAGCGGCTTCCGCATCCGGCTCGACCTCCATCTCTTCGCCCTCGGCAGGCGTGGTTTCCGGTTCCGGCGTTTCGGGCACGGCGGCAGACTGAAGCACCGCCCGGCTCTGCGATCTCCTGATTTCTTCGACCTCGGCCATCAGCCCGGAAAGGCGATCGTTGGTCTCGGCAAGAGATTCACGGATGACACTCACTCCCCGATCCATCCGGGAGAGGGAGTTCGAGGATTCAGCGCGGTCGCGTCGGCTCGATTCGAGTTCCCGATCCAGCTCGGAGCGCAGCGCGGTGATCGCTTCGGTGAGGACGCGGTTCGACTCCACGACTTCGGCGAGCTGGGCCTGGATCTGGCGGATCTCGGCGAGGACGCGATCCTGCCCATTGGCCGAGGCCGCAGGTGCGGTCGCCAGAAATCCGGCAACGGCAAGCGCCGCAAGTCGCCCCGGCTGATTTCGGGTCACCGGCCCACCACCACGAAGTGAGCCCGTCGGTTCTTCCGCCAGGCTGCTTCGTTCTGACCCGGATCGAGGGGAGCCTCCTTGCCGAAGCTGATGGTACGGAGGCGCTCCGGGGAGATGTCCAACCGGGTCAGGAAATCCCTGACGCTCCGGGCGCGGGCTTCTCCGAGCGCGAGGTTGTATTCGACGGTGCCGCGATCGTCGCAGTGTCCTTCGATCTGGACTTCGACGGTAGGGAAGCGCCGCAGCCATTCGGCGTTGCGGGTCAGGATGGCGCGTGCCTCGGTGGAAAGCTCCGCGCTGTCGTAGTCGAAGCGGATGTTTTCGAGCGGTGCCATCCGGTTCAGCTCCGCGAGGCTCATCGAGGCGACATCGAGCGATTCGGAACGGACCGATGTCTCTGGCGCGCGCGCCAGGATTTCGTCTTCGGTCAACCCCTGAGGAGAGTCCGCATCGGGAGCGGGATTTCCGGAAGGAGGTGGTGTGATGGGTGATTCGGAAATCTCCGGCTCGCTGCTCGCGGGTGCTTCGGCCGAAGCGGGAGTCCGACCGCTGCTCGCGCATCCTCCGAGAGCGAAGAGAAGGGCCGCGAGGAGGCAGATGGACGGGGTGGAGCGAAGGATGCGGAACCGGCTCATCGGTCGAGAGATCTCCGGAGGGGGTGGTTGTTCAAGAGCGAATCACTCGGGAGGTGGCCCCGGCGGATTGCCCCAGCGCGGGGTGGTGTTGCTGCCTTCCCGGGTGAGCTGGCGGACATCCGAGCCGTCCCGACGCATGGTGAAAATCTGGACATCGCCGCTCCGGTCGGAAGCGAAAGCAAGGTGCAGGCCGTTCGGTGCCCACGACGGGCTCTCGTTGCTGCCACGGCCGGAAGTGAGCTGCCGGGTTTGCCGGGTTTCCAGATCATGCACCACGATGTCGAACGGGCCCCGCTCGATACGGGAAGCGTAGGCGATCTCGCTCGACTGGCGGGAGGGAGACCATGCCGGCGAATCGTTGTAGGAACCCTCGAAGGAAACCCGGCGCAGGTTGAGGCCGTCCTGATCCATCACGTAGATCTGTGGCGAGCCGGTGCGATCGGAAGTGAAGGCGATGGCGCGCCCGTTCGGCGACCAGGTCGGCGAGACCTCGATGGCGCGGTTGTTGGTGAGGCGTTGCAGGTTGCCGCCATCTGCATCGATCACATAGATCTCGGATTGGCCGTCCCGGCTGGAGGTGAACGCGATCCGCCTTCCATCCGGAGACCAGGCGGGGGTGAAGGACTGGCTTTCGTTCGTGAGTTTCTCGCCCCGGCCCTGGTACAGGAACGCCAGATAGAGAGCCGGCGCTCCCTCCCGGTAGGAGATGTAGGCGATCGCCCGCCCGCTCGGCGACCAGGTGGGGGTGAGGTTGAGAGAGCCGTTGACGGTGACCGGGCGCTGGGCGTGTCCGTCGTAGTCCATCAGATAGATCTCCTTGCTCCCCGGCCGTCGGCGGGTCGTGGAGAAGGCGAAGCGGGTCTGCGCCACGCCCCGGTAGCCTCCGGCCTGCATCAGGATGTCGTCGGCAACCCGGTGCGCGAGATCCCGGGCCGCCCCCGCGTCGGCCGTGTACCGCCGACCGAATACCCGCTCGCGGGCGCGGATCGCGTGGAGCCAGACCTCGGCGGTGAGCTGTCCGTCTTCGGTGTCGAGCCGGGTTTCCACGAGGATGTCGGCACCGACGGATTCCCACTGGTAGTAGTCCAGCTCGCCGCCCTCCGCAGCCCGGTCGGCCACGATGTCGTAGAAACGCTCGGGGAGCATGCGGTACACGCCGGCGAAGGCGATGTCGTCCTTCAGCACCCGGGTCATCATCCGGGCATCATCAGAAATGTGGGAAGAAATGTCGGGCGAGAGTTCTGGCTCCCGGATCATCGGGACGATCTCCGGGATCGCCATTCGGACCGGCGTTCCCGGTCGGGTGATATCGAGATACCAGTCCCCGGCGACCGGTGCCTGGGCTGCTCCGCCGGATCCATCGAGGGCCACGGCTCCGAGCAGCGAAACGAGGGATGCCGCGAGGAGCGGAATCAGGAAGCGGCGGTTTTTCATCCTTGCCCCTCGTAGGTGAAGAGAAGATGAACCCCGACCTGATCCCGCGGATAGCTGTCCGGAAGCTGCGGAAAGGGTTCGCCGAGGATCACCGCTCGAAGCGCGGCGCGATCCAGCAGATCCTGGCCGCTCGATTGCTCGACTTCCGCTGCGGAGATCGAACCGCTGCGGTGGATCGTGAAGCGAACCACCACCCGGGCTTCCCCCCGCACCGGAATCTGCTGCCAGTTGGCCTGGATGCGGGCGATCATCTGCCGCTGGTAGTAGGCGTACTCGAAATCCTGATCGAACATCGAGCCGCCCGGAATGCCGCCGAGGCCGATCCCTCCGGTACCCGAGCCGGAAGATCCTGTTTCGCGTCGCCGCGCGGGACGGGAACTTGTGTCCACCGGACGGCGGGTAACGAGACGCCCCGCCGGTGCTGCCGCTGCGTCCCGCCCGCGGAGCCCCGAATCCGGCTGTGCGGGGCGCGGCTCGTTGCGGCGTGTCCGTGCTTCGGGCTCCGGCATGCGATCCCGCGCTTCGGTCGTGGGGCGCACGACTTCGGGACGGGTTTCGGGTTCGGGAGCAGGTTCCGGTTCGGGAATCGCTTCGGGTGGAGGAGCCGGTTCGGGCGCAGCGGGAGCGGGAGCACCGAGATTCGCTACCGGGGAGGGCCCGGACATCCCGAGCTCCACGAAAGCCGCAGCCGGCGGGGGCGGGGAAGGACGGGAATCCACGGCATGGACGAGGGCGACGCATCCGAGAGCCGCGAAATGAGCGACCGCCGAAAGGATCAGATTGCGGGAAAAATTCTCGGGTGGCGGCCCCGAGCGCCGCTCAACGGCCACCTTGCTCTCCGGGGTAGGCATAGACGAGCCCCACGCGATCGAACCCTGCGCGCTTCATCGTGTCGATGACTTCGACGACCCTTTCGTACTGTAACGCTCCATCCCCCTGAAGGTACCCCTCGCGCGCGCCTTCGAGTTCCACCATTTCGCGGAGTCGTTCCTCGAGCAGCAGCGGGTTCACCGGGTTCTCGCCGACGAAGGTCCGGCCCTCGGCATCCACCGTGACCATGATGCGTTCGGTGGACTCGGCCGACTTCATCCGTGCGGTCGGAAGATTCACATCGAGGGAGCGAACGAGCAGGGGAGCAGTCACCATGAAGATGATCAGCAGGACGAGCACCACGTCCACGAACGGTGTCACGTTGATATCGGAGAGGGCGGAAACGCCGCGGGTCGAACGTCTCGCCTTGATGCGGGCGAGGGCGGATCCGCCACCACCACCACCTCCGCCGGATCCGGACGCAACGTTCATCCCCACCCGGTCAACCTCCGGCGAAACGTTCGAACCGGGTCGTCAACTCCATGGAAAACTCGTCCATGCCGCTCTCGATGCGCCGGAGGCGGGCGAGGAGGGCGTTGTAGGCGATCACCGCGGGGATCGCGGCACCGAGTCCGGCAGCGGTGGCAATGAGAGCCTCGGAAACGCCGGGAGCCACCACGCTGATGTTGGCGGCCTGCGTGAACCCGATCTCCTGGAACGCATTCATGATGCCCCACACGGTCCCGAGCAATCCGATGAACGGAGTCGCACCGCCGGTGGTTGCGAGAAAGACCAGTCGCCTTTCGAGTCGCCGGCTCTCGACCGATGCGGCGCAAACGAGCGCACGGGCTACCGCCTCCATGTTGTTCACCGCAAGGGTGTTTTTCCCCTGGGCGTGAGACTGGTGCAGAACCTCCTCCTGCGCCGCGAGGAACAGTCGGGAAAGGGGGCTCGTCTGATGCCTTCGGGCGGCGGCAGCTACTTCCGCAACCTGCTGGGATTTCCGGAAGGCTTGCAAAAACGCGGTGGATTCGCGTTCGGCCCGCCCCATCTCGCGTGATTTGCCGAGGATGATCGCCCACGAAACCAGGCTGAATCCGAGCAGGGTGAGGAGCACCAGCCAGCTCACCGGCCCGGCCTCCACGATGAGGCCCAGCATGTTGTCGGCCCCGAAGACGCTCTCCGAACCGAGTTCGACCGTCTCCACCAGAGGCGTGGTTTCGGTTTCTGCTTCCTGCGCGCCCGCGGGGAAAACAGCGGTCAACCAGACAGCCAGAAAGGCCGAAACCGATCGGATCAGCGCAAGCGGAGAAAAGGGCGGCACCACAACATATTGTACCGCAGCGATGCATGACCCACTACAGGTTGTGTTCCGGTTCGTTCGGGGGCGCATGGGGTAGAGTGAGGGGCCGGGGGGCGTTCGTCTCCCGGGCGTCTGGGAGGGAAAACTCGATGCTCGAGTGGTTGCGGGTGCAGAACGTGGCCCTCATCCGCGACACCACGCTCGAGTTCGGCGAAGGCCTGAACGTGGTTACCGGAGAAACCGGTGCGGGCAAGAGCGTGCTGCTGGAGTCGCTGCTGCTCGCGCTCGGGACGCGGACGAAACCTCATCTGGTGGGCGCGGCCGCCGACCGGAGTCTGGTGGAGGCCGGGTTCCGGATCGCGGACGAAGGAGAGCCTGTCGGGCCGGTTCCGGATTTTCTCGAGGAACACGGGGTCGAAGTCGAAGAAGGGGAAATCGTCATCCGGCGGGAAATCCGCTTGCGGGGCGGTTCGGGAACGGTCCAGGGGCGCATCCGGGTGAACGGAACGCCCATGCCGGCCGGCACCTTGCGAAAACTCGGCGCGATGCTGGGGGAGGTTTACAGCCAGGGGGAACATCTGACCATCCAGAGTCCGGAGGCGGCACGGGAGATTCTCGATCGCGTCTCGGGGCTCGACGATCTCCGGCTCGAAGTCAGGGACGAGTACGAACGACTCCGACAGCGGGAAGAGGAGCTCCGGGAAATCGAAGACGCGGTCGCCCGCGAAACATCCGAAAGCGATGCCCTTCGTCGCATGGCGGAAGAAATCACGGCTGCGGCTCTCGAGCCCGACGAAGACGGGATGCTCCGGAAAGAGCGCCGCACTCTCGCGTCGGCCGGCCAGATGCGCTCCCTGCTCCGCGATGCCCGGAACGCACTCTATGAATCGGAGACTTCTGCCAGCTCGCAGATCGCAGTGGCCATCCGGTCCCTCGAGCACGCCCTGGAACTCGACCCGGATTTCGACTCGGCGCTCTCCCGGTGTCGGGAAACGCTCGCCGCGGTGGAGGATCTGGCGCTGGATCTTCGCGAGCGGGAAGCGCAGGTCGCCGCGGCCCCGGAGCGCCTCGCATGGATCGAGGAACGTCTGGCGCTCATTCGCGGGCTGGAGCGCCGCTACGTCGAAGGAGCCGGTGGTGTTTCGGCGATTCTGGCGCGATTTGAAAATATATCCTTGTTTATCAATGACTTGGATAGAAAGAAAACGATTCGGAAGAAGCTCTCGGAAGAAACCGCTGCCGCTGTCCGCCGTTATCAGGAGCTGGCGCAGAAGCTCTCTCGGGCACGAACGGAAGCGGCCTCACGGGTCGGAGAGCTGGTTCAGGGTGAACTTGCGGATCTCGGCATGGGGAAAGCCCGCTTCGAGGTTTCGGTCACCCGGGCTCTTCCTGTTCCGGAGCAGGCGACCGCTCATTTTCAGGCTCACGGCCTCGACCGGGTCGAGTTTCGTTTCGATGCCACCGGCAAACTCGCTCCCCAGCCCATCCAGCAGGTCGCTTCCGGTGGAGAATCTTCGCGTTTTTTCGTGGCGCTGCGGGCGGCGGTCGCCGGGGAAGGAGGCCCCCCCACCGTCGTTTTCGACGAAGCCGACGCGGGCACATCGGGCCGGATCGCTCACGCGGTGGGTGCTCGGTTGTTGCGACTCGCCGCCGGGCGTCAGGTCATTTCGGTGACCCATCTTCCGCAGGTCGCGGCCCTCGGCTCCAACCACCTGGTGGTCGAAACACTACAATCGGAGGGTTCCGTTCGGGTTCGCCGTTTGACCGGTGCCGCGCGGATCGAAGAAATCGCACGAATGCTGGCCGGCCCGGAGATCACCGAAAGCGCTCGGGATCATGCCCGCGAACTGCTCGCCAGCCAGGAACAGGCATCCCAGGCGGTGGATCCTCCATGAAGGAAACGGGTCGTTACCGGATCGAGACCTGGGGATGCCAGATGAACGTCCACGACTCGGAAAAGATGGCTGCGGCACTCGGTAAAGTGGGTTACGAGGTCGCGGATGGCGATGAGGCCGTGGATCTGGTGCTCCTGAACACCTGTTCGGTTCGGGAGAAGGCTCAGGAGAAAGTGTTCCACCGGGTGGAACAACTCGCACATCAGAGAAAAGGAAAACAGCAGGAGCTTCTCATCGGCGTCGCCGGCTGTGTCGCCCAGCAGGAGGGCGCGGCACTGATCGGTCGGGCTCCGGCAGTGGATTTCGTGCTGGGAACCCAGAGTGTCGTCCGACTGCCGCAGATCGTGAAGCGGCTTCGGGAAGGGGAACGGGGCATCGTGGAGATCGGGCGGCATCCGGACAACCTCGATATTCCGCCCGAGCAGATCGAGCGGCTTCCCGGCATCAAGGCGTACATCACGATCATGGAGGGGTGCGACAACTTCTGTTCGTTCTGCGTGGTTCCGTTCACCCGGGGCCGGGAGCGTTGCCGCACGATCGAAAGCGTTGCGCGCGAGGCCGAATCTCTCGTTCGGGACGGGTTCGTGGAGATCCAGCTTCTCGGCCAGAACGTCAATTCGTATCGCGATCCGGTGGACGGCCGCAGTTTTGCGGAACTCCTCGATGCGGTGGGATCCACTCCCGGCCTTCGGAGACTCCGCTTCACGAGCCCTCACCCCAAGGATTTCGGGGAGGATGTCATGGAGCGTTTCGCCGATGACGGCCCCCTCATGCCCCACATGCACCTTCCCGCGCAATCCGGCTCCTCCACGGTTCTCGAGCGGATGCGTCGTGGATACACGCGGGAAACGTTCTCGAATCTGGTGCGGCAGGCGCGTGAGTTCGTTCCGGATCTGGCCATCTCGACCGATCTGATCGTGGGCTTTTGCGGCGAGACCAGGGAAGAATTCGAGGGGACGCTCGACCTCCTGGACGAGGTCCGTTTTTCCTCCGCTTACTCCTTCAAGTATTCGGAGCGTCCGCACACGCTTGCTTCGAGGTCTCTTCCGGATGACGTCCCGGAGCCGGTCAAGACAGAGCGTCTTCAGGAACTGCAGGCACGCCAGCGGGACATCCAGTTCATGCTGAACCGGAAGCAGCAGGGCAAGCGGCTGGAAGTCCTGGTGGAGAGCCCGGGACGCCATCCTGGACAGCTCCGGGGACGGGCGCGCGATCACCGGGTCGTGAACTTTCCCGGCGGGGAAGCACTGATCGGACGATTCGTCACGGTCGAAATCACCGACTGCGGACCGAACAGCCTGCTGGGGTTCGCCATCCCGGAACATGGCGATGACCCTCGGTCACGCTCCTTCGCATCCGCTCCGATTTCCCTGCCGCTTCATCCGGATCCGGATTCATCCTCACCTGTCGGGTACTGAAGGGGGGGAAGGTCAGTGGAGATCGAAATGACGATCAAGGCGATCCTCACGGTGCCGGCGACCCGCGCCACGGTGGTGCTGCTGAAGGAGGAAACCGGAGAGCGGGAGCTTCCGATCTGGGTTGGCCCCTGCGAGGCGAGGGCGATCGGGATCCAGATCGAAAACGTGGAAACGCCGCGCCCGCTGACTCACGACCTTCTCCGGGAAATGCTTCGCGAGCTGGACACCCGGGTGTTGCGCGTCGTCATTCACAGCATTGCCGATCGCACCTTCCTGGCGCATATCCACCTCGAGCGGAAACGGTTGCGGCTCGCGATCGATGCTCGCCCCAGCGATGCCATCGCGCTGGCGCTACGGACCCGGGCACCCATCTTCGTTACCTCGCAGGTCATGGAATCCGCCTCCCAGATCGGCGACCTGGTGCAAGACGGCCCGGGCGAACCGCCCCAGGACAAGGACGAACTGGATGCGTGGCTTGAAACTCTCGACGAAGAGGATCTCGGTGGATCCCAATAGAAACCTCCGGCACATTTTCCCGGAAACGAGACCGGAAGCAAGAAAGGAACGAGCGTGAAAAGCGGCTGTATCACTGTCGCCAACCAGAAGGGCGGAGTGGGAAAGACCACCACCGTGGTGAATCTGGCGGCAGCGTTCGCGAGGGAAGGGAAGCGCACGCTTCTCGTGGACATGGATCCCCAGGCGAACGCCACCGTCACGTTTCTCGACCCCGGTGTCATCGAATCGTCTCTTTTCGATGTGCTCACCGGCGAAAAGCGGATGTCCGAGGTCATCCAGCCCGCTGCTCTGCCGAATCTTTTCGTGGCACCGGCGCACATCTCGCTCGCCAAACTCGAGCGTCAGCTCATGGGAGATCTCGATGCCTACTACCGGTTGCGGGATCGATTCCAGCATATAGACGATGAATACGATTTCGTGATCGTGGACACTCCGCCGACACTCGGGATCTCCACGGTGAACGCGCTGGTGGCCAGTGACCATCTGATCCTGCCCATGCAGCCGGCCTATTTTTCGCTGGAAGGTGCCGACGATCTCCTCGACACGCTCGAGCAGGTACGACAACGTCCCAACCCGGACCTCGAGTTGCTGGGAGTTCTGGTCACGATGGTGGATTCGCGGACACGGCTTGCCCGCGAAGCCGAAGCTCATATTCGCCAGCACTTCGGCGAGAAGGTTTTTCAGGTTGTCATCCGGCGTAACGTGCGGCTGGAGGAGAGTCCCGCCTACCGCGAATCCATCTTTTCGTTTGCGCCGGAATCAAGAGGTGCCAGAGACTACCTGATGCTTTCCAGGGAGGTTATAGAGCGTGTCGAAGCGCGCAGGACTGCCTGACCGGGTCGGATTTCGCCAGCGTGACCGCCACTATGTGGCGGGTATCACGAGCAAAGAGCCCGAGAGCAGGTATCGCCACATTCCGGTGGAGCAGGTGCACCCGAACCCGGATCAGCCCCGCGAGCGCGTCGGAGCGATCGAGCCGCTTTCCGAATCCATCAAGGAAAACGGAATCCTGCAGCCCATCGTGGTGCGCCGGCTGGGTGACAAGGAGTTTCAGATCATCGCCGGCGAACGGCGTTACGCGGCAGCCCGGCTGGCCGGAATGCGCGAGATTCCCTGCTTCGAACGGGAAGCGGATCTCGGCAAGTCACTGGAACTGGCGCTCGTGGAAAACCTGCTGCGCAACGACCTGACACCGTTCGAAGAAGCGATGGCCTACCAGGGGCTCATCGAGGAACATGGTTACACCCACGAGACACTGGGGGCTCGAATCGGCAAGCCCCGGACCACGGTCACCGAGACTCTCACTCTCCTGAACATCCCCGTCGAGATTCGTGAACTCTGCTGGAGTTCGGGAATCCAGTCGCGCCGTCAACTGCTGCGGGTCGCGCGTCAGCCCGACAGCGAAGCGATGAGCGCCCTCATCCGGCAGATCGTGAAGGGAGTGGCCGATCCCGCGCCGCGTCGCAAATCTGCATCCGGCAAGCGAGCTAGTCCCTTCGTGTTCCGTTACGCACCCAAGGGAGGGCCGTTCCGTCTCCAGATGACCTTCCGTCGCTCCGAAGTGGAACAACAGGAAGTGGTTGCCGCGCTCCGTGAACTACTGCAGAGTCTCGAAGCCTCGGAAGAGAGCCCGCCTCCCACCTCCTGAAAGGAAAATCTCCCATGTCGGCGTGCCGACATGGGGAACAAGGAGCTTCCTTTCATTGACTTGGCCTTCTGTTGTGGTTTCCTTCGCAGTCTTCCCCGAGAGGAGTTCAGAAGTTCCCGGGTGCGATAGACTGATCCGCATGGATATCTCCCGTATCGGTGTTCTCGCCATCGCCGGCATGGCGTTCACAGCCATGTCCACGAGTCGGTCCGTCGCTCAGGATGACGCGACCCAGACCTTGGAAGTGGGTGCCGAGGCGCCGGACTTCGAGTTGATGGATTCCGCAGGTGCCTCCTGGCGGCTTTCGGATCTGGTGACTCGAGGGCCGGTGGTTCTCGAGTTCTTCCGCAGTGGTGACTGGTGACCATTTTGCAAAGCGCAGCTCGGCGAGCTGCAAAAGTCCCTGGACGAGTTCGAAAGTGCGGGTGTCACGGTGCTCGGCATTTCGAGCTACGACGCTCCGGAAACCGCCCGTTGGCTCGAAGAGAACGACTGGGCCTTCCCGATCCTGGCTGACGGAGTCCCGGTGATCGATGCGTATGGACTCCGCAATGCCGACCACGACGGAACGGCCCGCGAGGGTCTCGCCCATCCTGCCACCATCATCGTGGATCGGGATCGCATCGTCCGCTTCGTGAACATCTGGATCAACTACCGCGAACGGACACCGCCGTCGCGGATCCTGACCGAAATCGCCAATCTCGATTCCCAGTAGGAGAACCCTTCATGTTTTCGATCTCCCGGCTATCCCTTCTTCTTTTCCTGATGGCCACCGGGTCGTCGGCCGTCGGTCAGGTTGCCATCGAGATTCCCGATTGGGAGAACGCCGCTTCCTTCGAGCTCGTGTCTTCCCAGTCGGCCATCCGCGACGGCGATCTCTTCGAAGTAGCGGTCCTGGCTGAAATCGAGCCGGGGTATCACCTCTACGGGCCGGAAGAAAAGCCGCCGAGCGCCACAGTCGCGGAGTGGACGGCACCGGTTTCTTTCACCCCGGGCGATCCCGTGTATCCCGAGCCGATCCGGCGCGACCTTTCGGGGCTCGGCGAGTTCGATCTCTATGAAGGACGGGTCGTCATCCGGATTCCGGTTTCCGCGAAGGCCAGTGGAGAAGCTCCGGTGGCCGCCGAAGTACTCCTCCGGTACCAGCTCTGCACCGACAACGCATGCAGTGCTCCCACCAGTTCCATGCTGACCCTCGATCTTCCGGTGGTCGGGCAGGGGACACCGATCGAGCGCACCTACCAGGACATCTTCGGAGATTCGTCGCGATGAGCGAGGTGGTTCATACCTGTCGCTCCCGTATCGTCAAGCAGGCCGGTCCGGTCCGTGAGGCGTTCCTCGAGGATTTCCCGAATCCGGTCCGCTTCGGTGTCCACAGCGGCATTGCTGCCTTTTACGGAGTCGAACCTCCGGAACAAATCCCCGCAACACTGGATTACGTCGTCGCCGCCACCGGTGGTTGAATGGTGGGCACGCTCGGGCGGGCGCTCGAGGTTCGAGGCATTCCAAGCCAGCCGGATCGGCTTTCGGCGGACGTGGAGGGGGATATCGTCAACGAAGACGGAGTCATGGCCTTGCGTCGGATCCGGATTCGTTATCGCATCGCCTTGCCATCCGGCAAGAAAGCCGAGGCCAAACGGGCCCTCTCGTTCCACGAGCTCGGTTGTCCGCTCGCCAACACACTGCGTGGCGCGGTGGATCTGAGCTACACGGCGGAGTTTTCCGAAGCACCCGATTCCTCGTCCTCCTCCTGAACGCTGTGGTGGACTCCGCCGAAGGGCTTCGTGCCTTCATGAGGAACGTCCCGCAGTCGGTGAGTGTGGTGACCGCATCCGGGGAAGGGGGGCCTCGGGGGATCACGGTCAGTGCGTTTTTCTCGGTGAGTGTGGCGCCACCGTTGATGCTCATTTCGATCCATCGGCAAGCGAAGGCTCATGCGGCGATCGGTCGCGGCCTCTTTCGGATTCATCTTTTGGCGATGGACCAGGCCGATGTCTCCCAGCACTTCGCGCGGCCGGGGATGGAGTCGCGAGATCAATTTCCCGATGCTCCGGTGTCTCCGGAAGCGGAGCCCCCCCGCATTCCCGGCTGTCTGGCCTGGGCTGTCTGCCAGGTCGTTTCGCGGCACGATGAGGCGGATCACACACTTTTCGTGGGAAAGATCGTGGAGAGCCGGGTGGAGCGGCCGGAAGCGGAGCCGCTCGTCTATCACCACGCCGCCTATCGGCATCTCGGGTCGGAAATTCGGTGAAACGAGTCCTTTTCGGACTTCTGATCCTTGGCATCGCCTGCGGAGATGCGCCGGAAGAGCCGGCTCCGGAAGAAGCGGCTCCGGTAGCGCCGAAAGCCGCGCCCGAACCCGTCCCGGCTCCTCCGCCCGCGCCCGTTCGGGAAATTCCGCGTTTCGGGAGTCTTCACGTGGAAGGAAGCGAGGGAGCGGTTGCCTTTCTCGGCGGAGAGCGCCTGGGGACGCTCCCCGGTCGCTTTGCCTCTCTCGAACCCGGCTCCTACCCGCTTCGGGTCGAGTTGGAAAACCATCATCCCCTGGAGGTGGAAGTCACGATCGAACCGGGAGAGGTTCGAGTGATCTCCGCGGTGCTGCGCGAGCGTCTTGGCTCTCTGGTCGTCGAAAGCGACCGGCCCGGAGCGATGGTGTTCCTGGATCGGAATTTCAAGGGCAACACCCCGGTGACCGTTTCCGATCTCGCCCCCGGTGAATACCAGATCACCGTTTCCCTGGAAGGATTCGATGTCCACAGCGAACGGATTCGGGTGGAGCGGATGCCGGTTCCGGTGGATGTTGTTTTCGGGGATCCGATTCCGACCCTCGACGCTGCCGTCCCGGTGGTGCACAAGCACACTTTCGGATCCTGCGAAGGCTCTCTCGAAGCAACGGAAGAAGGGTTCTTCTATCGAACGGAGCACCAGGATGCGTTCACCTTGTCCTTCGCGGATACCGAGGCGTTCGAGCTGGATTATCTGGACAACAACCTGCGCTTGAAGGTCCGTGGCGGGCGCACCTACAACTTCGAATCGCCTGACGAGGACATGGATGCGCTCTTCGTCTTCCATCGTGACGTGGTGGCGTATCGGGAAACACTTCGCACCACCGAGTAACTTATGTTACATAAGATTACTTATCGGAAGTAGCAAAAACCACGCAGAACGTGAAAGCCAGTGAATCCGGGCGCTACTCGGCCGCGATGTCGAAGCGTTTGCGGAGCTCGGCCGAGCGGAATTCGAAAATCCGCTCCACATCCCGCCTGACGAAAAGCCGTTCGATCAGCCAGCCGCCGGGCGCGGCGTAGTCCACCTTGTCGCTCGCGATCACGATCTCGTTCCCCTCGGAATCCTGGTCGCGCTCGAACCGATGCTCGTGGACCCATTTCCGGTAAGGCCCGCGAATCTGCTCGTCCACGAAACGAAAAGGAGGCTCCCAGGCGCTGATCCGGCTCCGCCAGCGGATCGGAACGCCCCGGATGCGAAGCCGGTAATCAATGAGCGTCCCGACCTGCATCGGGATCGGGGCCGGAGTCAGCACCTCGAACTTCAGCCAGCCGGGCGTCAGCGCTTCGAGGTTGTGCGCGTCGCTGAAGAACTCGAAAAGTGGTTCCAGCGGAGTCCGGAGACGGACGGAACATTCGACCACACCCATGTGTCCGGGGATGGTAGCATTCGCCCGCACCGATTTTCGTAGCAGTACGAGCGGATCGTCAGTCCCCATTCCCCGCCCCGGCGTTCTCCCGTCCGACGGCGCGGAAGAAACGCCCATCCAGGAGCAGAGTCAGGAGTCTCGCATGGCAGAGCAGGAAGCGGTAGCCGAGGCCCGGATTCCGGGAATCGACTACGAGCCGGAGGATGCCCCGGCCGAGCGCCGGGAAGTCGCTCAGGGCCCTTCGACTTCCTACACGATGATCGAGCCCCGGCTCAAGGTCATCTACGGCCGGTTCTACAAGGAGAGCTATTTCTCGCCGGAATCGAAGATCGATCCGCTGAACAAGGAGCTCATCGCCGTCGCCTGCTCGCTGCTCGCGAAGTGCGAGGGCTGTCTCGACGGACACATCCAGAAAGCGCTCGAAGCGGGTGCTTCCAAGGAGCAGATCAGCGAGGCGATCGCCATCGCCATCGGGATCAACGCCGCGGCGATCGTGGATCAGACGGACCGCGCCGCGAGCCGACTCGGCCTGAATCACTTCCCGGTTCACCGCAAGCCACAGAACCCGTCGTCCTGACGGCCCCCCGCATCGGGTACACCGGGAATCCGGCCGCCTCCGCTACACGGAAATCCGAAGGGAGCATCGCGCCATGACCGACGACGAACTGAAGGCACTGTTTACCCGCATCGCCGTAGCCCAGGAAAGACCAATGCCCAGATCGCCGAGATCGAGGTCCAACTCGCCAAGGCCGACGTCAAGCTGGACCGGCTGGTCGAGAGGAATGGCGACATCAGAACAGCCAGGGACTGACACACGCCGAGCTGGACTGGCTTGAGAGGAAGTACGGCGGCGAAAAGAGCGAGGCCGAGGTGGCCGA
This sequence comes from Vicinamibacteria bacterium, assembly GCA_965215615.1. GTDB lineage: Bacteria > Acidobacteriota > Vicinamibacteria > Marinacidobacterales > Marinacidobacteraceae > CBDATA01. The sequence goes on from OZ244068.1 coordinate 1,363,856, forward strand.
GGAGTTTTTCTTCAACGCTTTCGCGGCTCAGCCGGTTCTCGCTGGAGTACGCTATGACAGCGTCAGGGGATACGGCTCGTGCGTCCACATCAGCACCGGATTGAAAGACGGATTCGCTTTGTTCCTGGTCAACGAACGGAAAGTGTTCGTCGTGGAGGTCGAGTACGAGGCGCAGGAGCAAGGATTTGCGATACCTGCTCGATGTCAAGATTCCGAACTTCCCGCTTATGAAACCCGAATACGCGGGTATCGAGATCCGTCCAACCCTGGCGGCGTTCCCTATTTCCGACGAACTCAAGCGCGCGGCGTTGGGAGGCTGTTGTAGAAGAACTCCTCGGCCCCCGCACCCATGTTGTTGCTGGCACCGCCGTACATTTTCCCCAGCTTTTTGATTTCGACGGAGGTTTCCCTCACCAAAACCTCGATCTTCGCCATCTGGACGGCGTTTGCCGCCATCTGGGCATCGGTGCGGTCCTGTGCCGTGGCCAGGCCAGCAACCAGCGCTTTCAGTTCTGCGTCGGTCATTTTTTCGTCGGTCATCGAACGGGTCCGTGATTCAGTGTAGCCGCATTCGCCACCACCGTCACGCCGAACCCGGAGCGGGGCCAAATGATTCGATCGGGGAACATGCATTGACGCAACAGCGCCCGTTTTGTCCCGCCTGGGGGCCAGAATGTGGAAAACTGTTACCAGCGCACGGTGGCCTCCACCCCCGAAGATGTGCACCGGGGCCAGGGTCTCGCCTTCCCGGCGGGTGGCCTTCAGGCCGAGCACGAGCGGCGCAGCAGAGCCTGTCAGTACCGGGGCGCGGAGGGAGGCTGAGCGACCCTCCGAAGAGCCTGCCGAGCGCCGTTCGCCCCGCTTCAGGCCGGGGAGGTTTCGATCACGTCGCCCTTGCGCTGCAGCACGGTCACCCCCTTCTCCAGAGCCGACTCCTTCAGTTCGTCATGGATGTGGAACGTGGCGAGAGCGAACCGGTGCCGGTGGCCGGCGTACTTCGGGAACATCCGCCGGAATTTCGGTGCTTTCTTGTTCAGCAGGTCCTTCAGGTCGTCCTTGTGCGCCCTGTGCTTCACCTCCACGACGAACACCTCGCTGCCGTTCACGAGCAGCAGGTCGAACTCGTCCTTCTGGCCGGTTTTGTCGTCGCGGCCCGGGACGTTCCTTTCGACGGATTCGAAGCGCACCCCACCGAGAACCGGATGGGCCTTGAGGCTGTTGTAGAAGAACTCCTCGACCGCCGCGCCCAGGTTGTTGCTGGCACCGCCGTACATTTTCCCCAGCTCTTTGATTTCGACGAAGGTTTCCCTCACCAGGACCTCGGTCTCCGCAATTCGGTCCGACAGCCGGTCGATCTTGGCATCGGTCTTCGCCATCTGGGCATCGGTGCGGTCCTGCGCCGTGGCCAGGCCAGCAACCAGCGCTTTCAGTTCTGCGTCGGTCATTTTTTCGTCGGTCATCGAACGGGTCCGTGATTCAGTGTAGCCGCATCCACCTACCCCGCACCGTCACGCCTGATTCGATCGGGGAACATACATACATTGACGCAACAGCGCCCGTTTTGTCCCGCCTGGGGGCCAGAATGTGGAAAACTGTTACCAGCGCACGGTGGCCTCGACCCCGAAGACGTGCACCGGGGCCAGGGTCTCGGCTTCCCGGCGGGTGGCCTTGATGCCGAAGGCGAGGTCCGATGCCAACTCGTGCGGCACGAACCGCCAGCCGAGCGCGTAGTCCCGCGCCCGCTCCGTGAAGTCCACCTCGGCGTGCGGACTCGCCGTGAAGCGCCCCCCGAAGGCGGAAAAGCCGTACGCCGTCTCAAGCGTCCGCCGCATTCCCGCTCCGCTCCCGATTTGGCCGCCGTCGCCGAGCGGGGTCGTCGTCGCGAACAGCGCCTCGATCCCCCCGTCGGCGCTCCCGCCGATCGCCTGGCGCAGCGAAAGCGACGGCCCCCGCTCGCTCTCCGGACTCGGGTCGAAGACCACCGCCGCCGAAATCCCCCGGTCCGCGAAGTCCTCGTTCTCGTGGAGGATCAGCATCCGTCCCGCGACATCGAGGCTCAATCCGAAGACCGGTGCCTTCCAGTTGATTCCGACACCGAGATCCATCCCGGCCCCGGTCTCCGCATCGCCCCCGTCGTGGCGGGCGCCCGCTTCCACCCGCGGCGTGAGATCGCCCATGCCGTCGAAGTTGAAGTCGTAGCTGGCCTCCACCCCGAGCCGCAGCCGGGTCACGAAGGTATCCGCCGTCGAAAGCGCGGCGATCTCATCCGATGTGCTCCGCATCCACAGCCCGTCGCCGATCACCGCCACCGCCGGCCGGTTGCCGGCAGCATCGAGCAGGTCTCCCCGCACGCCCGCCGCCGCCATCGTCCAGTCGGTGTCCGCCCGGTAGCTCGCGCCCCCGGTCTTGAGCGTCACCTCGCCGATGCCGTAGCCGCCCGCACCCCAGAGCTTCAGCCGCGGGTTGGCCTGGATCGACGCATACGGCAGCGCCGCCGTCAGCGACGCATCCACCTTGCCGCCGCTGGCACCCTCGCTGGTGTAGCCCCCCTCGGAGAGGCTGTGGGTCAGCGCCAGGCCGAAGAGCCAGTCGCCCCGCGCGTAGTCCGCGCCCACGAGACCCGTCAGCACCTCGCCGTCGAGGCCGATCGCCGTGGCTCCGTCGTTCGTGGCGCCGTCGAAGCGGTTCGCGCTCGCCCGGCCCCAGAAGGCGAAGCTGCCCCCGGTTCCCTCCGCCTCCTGGGTCGTGAGCGTGAAGCTCGACCCGAGCAGCATTTCCCGGGCGTTCGGGAGGTGCAGCAGGTCGCGGCTTTGGCTCTCGTACTCGTTCTCGAAGCCGGTCCTCCGCGCCTCGGCGTGCATCGTGCCCTGCGCCGTATCTCCTTCGCGCGGAACGTTCAGGCGGGGACCTGCGAGCGTCTTCTGCATCCCCGCCGTGCGCGGCGCCCGCAGCCTTCCCGCGATCCCGTCGAGCGCCTGCTCCGCCACCGTCCGGCCGAACCGTGCCAGATGCGCCGACACCACCGCCGCGCCCGCATCCGTCACCGTCACCTCCACGCTGCCGGTGACCGATGAGTAGTCACCGCCCCGTGCGTGGTGCGCCAATGTCGCGCTGTCGTTCGCCACATCCTCGTCCCGCGCCGCGAAGGCCGTCACCGTCTGCGCCGCGCTCCAGTTCCGGGCGGTGAAGCTCAGCGTGCTCCGGTCCACCGTCACATCGCCCGTGCCCGCGATGCTCACCGTTACGTTCCCCGTCGGCTCGGTGGCGAGTGCCACCGTGTAGCTCGCGCTCGCGCCTTCCGCCAGCGTCAGCGCCGCCGGAGTCAGGATCAGGCCGGGAGTGTCGTCGTCCATGACGGTCACCGCCACGCTGCCGGTCACCGAGTCGTAGCCGCCGCCGCTCGCACGGTGATCCAGTCTCGCCCGGTCGTCCGCCGCATCCGCGTCCTGCCCCGCCGACACTGTCACCGGCTGCGCCGTGCTCCAGTTCCCCGCGGTGAAGGTCAGCGTGTTCTGCGCCGTCGTCACCTCACCCGTGCCCGCGATGCTCACCGTCACATCGCCGGCGGGTTCGGTGGCGAGCGCCACCCGGTAGTTCCCGCTGCCGCCCTCGTCCACCGTCAGCGTCTCCGGAGTCAGGACCAGCGCGGGCGTGTCGTCGTCCGTGACCGCGAGCGAGGCCGAGGCCTGCGACAGGCGGTAGTCCTCGCCCGAAAGCACCGTCACCGTCACCGTCCCGTCCGCCTCGTTCCGGCGGTCATCGATGGTGGCTACCCGCAGACTCGCCGTGGGCGCCGAAGCCGAGAGCGTGACGAGCCGCTCGCCGAGCTGCACCCCGTCCACGAAGTCGCCGGTCGCCGACACCCGCACCCGCACCGTGATCTCGTCGCTCGGCACCGGACTCGCGGTGATCCGGAACAGCGCCTCGCCGCCCTCGATCACCATCTGCCCCGCGCTCACCGAGACGGCGGACAGAGAAGCCGAGGGGAGGGACGGGGTACTACCCCCACCACCGCCGCCACCACCGGAAGAAGGCGGATCGTCGTCCTCCTCCGCTGGCGGCTGCTGCGGCGGCGGGCTCGGGGCACGCCAGGTCGCGGTCCGCGACACCGCCGCCGCCGGGCCCCGGTTCGTGCCGTCGGTCGCCGCATTTCGACGCACCGTCACCACCACGTTCACCCCGCCGGTCGGCGTGATCCGCATCCGGTAGCTCCTCCCGCTGCCCGTGAGCGTGTCCTTGCTCCCGCCGGTCACCGTGATGTCGTTCGTATCGAAGTCCGTCACCGACTCGCTGAAGGTGAAGTTCGCCGTGAACGCCGTCCTCGTGCTGATCGTCCCCGGTACTCCCGAGATCGAAAGCGTCGGTACCGTCGTGTCCGTCGCCGACGGGTCGGTGATCCGGAAGTCCGCCAGACTGTCGGTGCCGCTCGCCCCGCCCTCGAGCCCGGTAGCCGTCAGCGTGCCGAGGCCGATCATCACCGTCTCGCCGCCCGTCTCGGCCGTGTTGTCCGTCGCCGCACTCAGCGTCAACGTCACCGTCCGCGCCGTCTCCCCCGTGCTCGGTCCGGTGAAGGTCACGGTCGGAGTCGCCGCCGTGTTCAGGTCGTTACACGTCACCCCGGTCGGCAGCGACGAGGGACACGCCGTCGTGTAGTCCGTGCCCCGCGTCGCGCCACCGGTGAAGGTCAGCGGCACCCCGAGCGTCTCGCCGCTCACCAGACCGCGCACGCCCAGCGTGACGGTGAAGTCCTTCGTCTCGCCCTCGGTGATGTCCCCGGCGGCCCCCGCAAGGGTCACCGCGGTCGGGTCGTTGTCGGTGACGGTAACGAGGGCGGCCACACCGAAGAGCAAGTTGTAGCCACTGTCCGACGATGCTATCGAGTAGCTCACGGTCAGCGCGCCCCCGCTGGACCTGTCAACACTGTCGTCCGTGGCGCGCACCGTCACCGTCTGCGCCGTGCCCCAGTTGCTGCTCGTGAAGGTCAGCGCCTCGCTCGCCGTGAACGCGGTGGCGCCGTCCGGGCCGTCGAGTTCCAGCCCGGCGACAGCCTCGACCGTCAGCGTGACATCGCTCGACGGCTGGGTGTCGAGTTCCACCGTGAAGGTCGCCGTGTCCGAAGTGTCACCCTCGGTCACTTGCCGGTCGCTCGGCTGCGTCGTCGTCACGCCCGCGGCACCCCTCGGGGTCGCGACCGCCGTGTCCGACGTCACACCCAGCACCGCCGTCGCCACCGCGCGCACCTGGAAGCTGTACTCCGTCCCGTTCGTCAGACCCGTCACCGTGTGGCTCGTGATACTGGCGCTGTTCGCGATGTCCGTCCAACTCCCCCAGACGAGCGGATCGCCCGATCCGCTGCGCACCTGGTGCTTCGTGATGCCGTTGCTGCTCGAGGCCGTCCAGCTCAAGGCCACCTGGCCGTTGCCCGCCGTCGCCCCGAGGCCCGTCGGCGCCGCCGGCGCGTTCACCGCCACCGGTGTTACCACCGCGTCCCGGTTCTCCTCGGCCGAGGGCTCGCCCATCACCGCATCGGACACCGCGCGGACCTGGAAGTAGTACTCCGTGCCGTCGGTCAAACCCGTCACCGTGTGGGAGGTGGTGTCCTTGTCGCTGTTGGTGATGGGCGTCCAGCTGCCCCAGGTGACGGGCGAACTCTGGACACCCTGACGGAACTCGTACCCGGTGATCGTGTCGTCGCCCGGGTCGGTCCAGCTCAAGGTGACCGCGGCGTTGCCCGCCGTGGCGGAGAGACTGGCCGGCGCCGCCGGCGCGCCGAACACCGCGGTCGCGACCACATCGGCCGGCGGGCCGGTGTTCGTGCCGTCCGTCGCCGAGTCCGCATCCACCGTCACCGTCACATCCGCATCGGCATTCGGGGTCACCACCACCGTATAGCTGCTGCCGCTGCCCGTGAACGAGCTCTTGTCGCCGTTCGTGACCGTGACATCGCCCGTGACGAAGCCCGTCACCGACTCCGAGAAGGTGAACGTCACCGTGAACGCGGCGCGGGTCGTGATCCTCTTCGGTACCCCGCTGATCTCGAGCGTCGGCGCGCTCGCGTCCGGGTCGGTGATGTCGAAGTCCGCCAGGCTGTCGGTGCCGCTCGCCCCGCCCCCGAGCCCGGTCCCCGAACTCGCGTTCAGCGTGCCGAGGCCGATGACCACCGACTCGCCGCCCGCCTCCGCGGTGTTGTCCGTCGTCGCCGTCAGGGTCAGCGTCACCGTCGTCACCGTCGCCCCCGTGCTCGGCCCCGTGAAGGTCACCGTCGGGGTCCCCGAGTCGAGGTTCGCGCAGGTCACCCCCGTCGGAAGTGTCGTGGGACACGCCGTCGTGTAGTCCGTGCCCCGCGTCGCGTCCCCGCCGAAGGTCAGCGGCACCGGCAGCGTCTCGCCGTTCACGAGGCCCCGGCCCAGGGTGACCGTGAAGGTCTTCGTCCCGCCCTCCACGACATCCCCGGCAGTGCCCGCGAGCGTCACCGTGGTCGGGTCGTTGTCCACCACCGTGACCGTCGCCGCATCCCCGCTCAGGCCGCTGTAGCCACTGTCCGACGAAGTCACGGCGTAGGTGACCGTCAGTTCCCGACCGATCGGGCTGTCATCGTTGTCGTCGGTCGCGCGCACCGTCACCGTCTGCGCCGTGCTCCAGTTCGTGCTGGTGAAGGTGAGGCCCTCGCTGCTCGTGAACGTGGTGGCGCTGTCCGGGCCGTCGAGCGTCAGACCCGTCGGCGCGGTCACCGTCACCGTGACATCGCTCGACGGCCGGGTGTTCAGCGCCACCGTGAAGGTCGCCTCGTCCGTGGTGCTGCCCTCGGTCGCCGTCGCGTCGGGTTCTGTCGTGACCACGCTCGCCGTGTCGTCGTCGGTCACCGTCACCGCCACGCTCCCGCTCACCGAGCCGTAGCCGCCACCCGACGCGCTGTGCGTCAGCGTCGCGCTGTCGTCGTCGGCATCGTTGTCCTGACCCGCCGACACCGTCACCGTCTGCGCCGTGCCCCAGTCGCTCGTCGTGAAGGTCAGCGTGTTCTGGTTGCCGCCCGTGTCGCCGTCGGTGTCGAACGTCACCTCGCCGCTCGCCCCCGCGACCGTCACCGTCACGCTCGCCGTCGGCTGGGTCGCGAGCGCCACCGTGTAGGTGCCGCTGCCGCCCTCCGCCACCGTCAGGCTCGTCGGATCGAGGACGAGACCCGGCGTGTCGTTGTCGGTCACCGTCACCTCCACATCCCCGGTCACCGAGCCGTACCCGCCGCCCGACGCGGTGTGCGTCAGCGTCGCGCTGTCGTTCGCCGTGTCGCCGTCGGCCGCCGCCAACACCGTCACCGTCTGCGCATCGTCCCAGGTGGTCGTCGTGAAGGTCAGCGCCGTCGTCTGGGTGCCCGGTGTCGTGGAGTCGGTGTCGAACGTCACCTCCCCGCTCGCGCCCGAGACCGTCACCGTGACGTTCCCATCGGGCTGGCTCGAGAGTTCCACCGTGTAGGTCGCGCTCGCCTCCTCGACCACGGTCACCGCCGCCGGGTTGAAGACCAGGGCGGTCCACACCGCCGTCGCCGTCTCCGCGCTCGCCGGGCCCATGTTCAACCCGTCGGTCGCGCTGTCCGCCGTCACCGTCACCACCACGTTCGCGTCGCCGTCGGGGGTGATCACGAGCGTATAGACCCTCGCACTCGTCGCCGTGAACGTGCCCGCCGTGCCGCCCGTCACCGTGATGTCGTTCTTCACGAAGCCCGTGACATCCTCCGAGAAGGTGAACGTCGCCGTCAGGTCGCTCGTGCCGCTGATCCGCGCCGGCACCCCGGTGATCCCGACCGTCGGCACGCTCGCATCCCAGGTGGCCGTCGCCGTCTCCGCGCTCGCCGGGCCCATGTTCGTGCCGTCGGTCGCGCTGTTCGCCGCCACCGTCACCACCACGTTCGACCCGCTCGTCGGGGTGATCGCGAGCGTATAGGTGGTGCCGCTGCCCCCGAACGCCCCCGCCGTGCCGCCCGTCACCGTGATGTCGCTCTTCGCGAAGCCCGTCACCGTCTCCGAGAAGGTGAAGGTCGCGGTGAGGGCGTTCGTGTTGTTGATCTTCGCCGGTATCCCGGTGATATCCACCGTCGGCGCCGTCTCGTCCCACACGGCCGTCGCGCTCACCGCGTTCGCCGGGCCGGTGTTCAACCCGTCGGTTGCGCCGCCCGCGGCCACCGTCACCGTCACGTCCGCGTCGGCATTCGGGGTCACCACCACCGTATAGCTGCTGCCGCTGCCCGAGAACGCGCTCTTGTCGCCGTTCGTGACGCTGACATCGTCCGTGTCGAAGCCCGTCACCGTCTCCGAGAAGCTGAAGGTCACGGTGAACGCATCGCGGTTGCTGATCTTGCCGGGTACCCCGGTGATCTCGACCGTCGGCGCCGTCTCGTCCCACACGGCGGTCGCACTCTCCGCGCTCGCCGGGCCCATGTTCGTGCCGTCGGTCGCGCTGTTCGCCGCCACCGTCACCACCACGTTCGCATCGCCGTCGGGAGTGATCCCGAGCGTATAGACCGTCGTGCTCGTCGCCGAGAACGTGCCCGCCGTGCCGCCCGTCACCGTGATGTCGGCCTTCTCGAAGCCCGTCACCGCCTCCGAGAAGGTGAAGGTCGCCGTCAGCGCGTTCGTGTTGTTGATCTTCGCCGGGATCCCGGTGATCGCAACCGTCGGCACACTCGCGTCCGGGTCCGTGATCTTGAAGTCCGCCAGGCTGTCGGTGCCGCTCGCCCCGCCCTCCAGACCGGTCCCCGAACTCGCGTTCAGCGTGCCGAGGCCGATGATCACCGTCTCGCCGCCCGCCTCGGTCGTGTTGTCGCTCGCCGCACTCAGCGTCAGCGTCACCGTCCGCGCCGTCGCCCCCGAGGTCGGCCCCGTGAAGGTCACCGTCGGGGTCAGGCTCGTGTCGTCGAGGTCGTTACAGGTCACCCCGGTCGGAAGTGTCGTCGGGCACGCCGTCATGTAGTCCGTGCCCCGCGTCGCGTCGCCGCCGAAGGTCAGCGGCACCCCGAGCGTCTCGCCGTCCACCAGACCGCGCCCCAGAGTCACCGTGAAGGTCTTCGTCGCCCCCTCGGCCACATCTCCCGCCGCGCCCGCGAGCGTCACCGTCGTCGGGTCGTTGTCCACCACCGTGACCGTCGCCGCATCCCCGGTCAGGTTCTGGTAGTCGGTATCCGCGGTCGCAGTCGCGGTCCAGGTGATCGTCTCCTCCCGGCCGCTCGGGTTGTCCGTGGCCTCGGAAGTGGCGCGCACCCTGATCGTCCGCGGGCTGTTCCAGTTCGTGGTGGTGAACGTCAGGACCTCGGCGTTGCTGAACGCAGTGGGGGCGTCCGGGCCGTCGAGCTCCAGCCCGGGGGCTCCGCTTGCATCCACGCTCACGACCACCAGCCCCGACGACGGCTCCGTGTTCAGCACCACCGTGAAGGTCGCCGTGTCCGTCTGGTCGGCCTCGCTCACCGTCGCGTCCGTCACCGAGATGGTCACCCCCGGCGCGGTCACGTCGTCGTCGGTGACGGTGACGATCAGGTCCGCCGAGTCGCGGCCCGTGTAAAGGGAATTCATGCTGTCGGAGGTGGCCGTGTGCCGGATCGCGACGGTGCGGTCGGTGTCCTGGTCGATCTCGTCGTCCACCCCGGTGACCGTGACGGTCTGGCCGGTGTTCCAGTCGTCGGCGGTGAAGGTCAGGCTCGCGGGGGTCACCGTGGCCACGCTCGCGTCCTGCGAGGCCACGGCCACGGTCACGGTCTCGGTCGCGTTGGGCTCGACCTGGAGCGCCACGTTGTAAGTGCCCGTTCGCGTGCTGCCCGACGCTTCGGTGACCGTCAGCGTCGCCGGGTCCGGGAGCGCGATGGCCGTGTCCGTGTCGCCACGGATGATGACTTCCAGGGTGGTGGGGGTGCCGCGCGCGATCGCGACGGTGCTCGCGATCTCGTGGATGCCCAGCTGGAACAGCTCGTTCACCTCCGGGATCGTGTCGTCGGTGATGGCGATGGTGGTCGAACCCTCGGTCTGGCCGGCCGTGATCGTCACCTCGTAGGTGCCGGTGGTGCTGTCGGGGGAGGTGACGTTGCCGGCCGCGTAGTCGCTCCCCTTGGTGGCGGTAAAGTCGGTGCTCGTGAGATAGATGTCCACGTCCGCGCTCACGGCCTGGGACAGCACCAGGGTCACGGTCAGGTTCTTGTTTTCCGTGGAAGTCAGGATGGCGTTCTTGAACCCCACCGTGGCGGCGGCCGGCGTCGCGCTCACCGTGTCCGACATCGCCCCCTTCACCGCGTTGTTGACCGCGCGGATCTGGAAGCTGTATGCCGTGCCGACCGTCAGGCTGCTCACCGTGGTGCTGGTCGTGTTCGCATCGCTGCCGGAGATGGCCCCCCACGCCCCCCAGTCGACCGGATCGCCCGTGCCCTGCCGGATCTCGTACCCGGTGATCGTCCCGCCCGGAGCGGTCCAGCTCAGGGTGACGCTGCTACCGCCCGCCGTCGCCGTCAGGCCCGTCGGCGCCACCGGGGCACCCGAGGCCAAAGGCGTCGCCGACACCGCAGCCGACGGCGCGCCCGACCCCGATGTGTTCACCGCCGCGAGATGGAACTCATAGGTCGTCCCGTTCGTCAGGCCGGTGACCGCGTACTCGGTGAGACTCGCGCTGTTCTCGATGCTCGTCCAGCCGTCCGGCCAGAGGGTGCCCTCCACCCGTTGCTGGTATTCATACCCGGTGATCGTCCCGCCCGGAGCGGTCCAGCTCAGCGTGACCTGGGTATCGCCCGCCGCCGCTGCCACGTTCCCCGGCACCCCCGGCGGGGGAGCGGTGGGTGTCGCGCTCGCCGTATCCGACATCGCACCCAGCACCGAAGTCCCGGTCACCGCACGCACCTGGAAGCTGTACGCCGTACCGCCGGTCAGGTCCGTCACCGTGTGGCTCGTGGTGCCCGTGATGTCCGTCCACGCACCCCACACGACCGGATCGCCCGTTCCCTGACGGACCTGGTACTTCGTGATCGTGCCGCTCGGGGCCGTCCATGCCAGAGCGACCTGACCGCTCCCCGCCGTCGCCGTGAAGCCCGTCGGCGCGGCCGCCGCGCCCGCCGCCAAAGGCGTCGCGGTCACCCTATTCGACCAAATGCCTTGGGCTGTCGATCCTCTTTGGAAGCGCATCCGGAACTCGTAGTCCGTGCCGTTGACCAGGGTCGTGCCGTCCGACGCTTGTGTTACGGAGATCGATCTGAAACGGGTAAAAGCGATGCCAGGAATGGAGCGGTTTGCCGACCATGTGCCCGTGCCGGCCGTGCGGACTTGATAACCCCCCCTGGTGATGCTGGCGTCGCCCGGGTCGAGCCAGGTCAACGTGACCCGGGCATCGCCCGCCGTCGCCGTCAGGACCGGCGCCACCGGCGGGGGCCGCTCGGGTATCCCGGATAGAGCGGCCGTTGCCGCGCCGAACACCGTCCCCGCCACCGCGCGCACCTGAAAGCGGTATCTCGTGCCGGCGGTCAGCCCCGTCACCGTATGGCTCGTGGTGCCCGCGTTGCTGCTCGGAATGTCCATCCACGCACCCCAGGTGAGCGGCGTACCCGTCCCCTGGCGGTATTGCCACTTCGTGATCGCGTTGTTGCTCGGGTCGGCCCATGTCAGCGTGATCTGCTCTTCGCCAAGCTGCCTCCTGAAGCTGGCCGGTGCGGCCGGGGCGTTCGTGGCCAGCGGCGTCGCGACCACCGTCGCCTCCGCGCCATCCCCCGAAAGGCCGACGGCGCGGACCCCGAAGGTGTATTCCGTGCCGTTCGTCAGCCCCGTCACCGTGGCACTCGTGGTGGTCGCGCTACTGCTCGAAACATCCGCCCACGTCCCCCAACTGAAGCCCGAATCGGTGGACAGGCCCGCGCCGTAACGCACCTGGTACTTCGTGATCGTGGCGTTGCCCGGGTCGGCCCAGTTCAGCGTGACCTGGGTGGCGCCCACCGTCGCCGTCAGGCTCGTCGGCGCGGCCGGTTTGTCAACGGGGGTGATCGCGGTGCTGGCCGTGGCCGTGCCGAGCACCGTCCCCGCCACCGCCCGCACTTCGAAGTAGTACCGCGTGCCGTTCGTCAGCCCGGTCACCGTGTATTCGGTGGTGTCCTCGTCGCTGTTCGGAATGTCCGTCCAGTCCGACCAGGTGATGCTGCCCACCGGCCCCGTGCCCTGCCGGTACTGGTACTTCGTGATCGCGTCATTGCCCGGGTCGGTCCATTTCAGGGTGATCTCGGTGTCGCCCGTGTCGATCGTGAAACCCGTCGGGGCGGCCGGGGTGGTCACCGCGGCCGGCGTCGCCGTCACCGCCGTCGATGCCGCGCCCAGCACCGTCCCGCCCGTCGCGGCCGTCGCGCGCACCTGGAACTGGTACGCCGTGCCGTTCGTCAGGCCCGTCACCGTGCCGCCCGTCGAGGTCGCGGTGGTGCCGCCCGTGAAGTCCGTCCAGCTCCCCCAGGAGCCGCCCCCCGGGGGTGTCCGCTGACGGTACTGGTACTTCGTGATGTTGCTGTTCGACGGGTCGGCCCAGCCCAGCGTGACCTGGGCATCACCCGCTGTCGCCGTCACGCTCGTCGGGGCCGCCGGTGCCGCCACCGCCGTGGCCGGCACGATGGCCGACAACACGCCGAAAACGCGCCCGTTCCTCGCCCGCATCTGGAACTCCAGCGGCTCGTTGCCCACGGGCGCGACGAAGGTGGTGATGGTGGCGCTTTTCATGTTCGCCCAACCGAACCAGTTCCCGCCCGGACTACGCACCCGGTACTCCTGGCGCGTGATGGTGCCGCTCGGGCGCGTCCAGCTCAGCGTCACCTGCCCGCCGCCCGGACCCGCCACCGCCGTGAAGTTCGTCGGTGGCCCCGGCGCGTTCGCCGGGCGCGGCGTCGCCGACACGGCATCCGAATTCGTGCCCCCGGCCGGGTTGATCGCCCGCAGCCGGAACTCGTATTCCGTGTAGTTCGTCAGACCCGTCACCGTGTGGGTGGTCGTGGTGGCACCGCTCGGGGTGATGGCCATCTCGTTCCCCCAAGTGCCGGTGCTGGGAGGCGTCCGCTGCTGGTACGCATACCCGGTGATGCTCGCGTTCGACGGATCCGTCCAGCGCAGGACCACCTGCTGGTTGCCCCCCGTGGCCGTCAGGCCCGTTGGCGCCTCCGGCCGGGGGACGGGCGTCGCGCTCACCGTGGCCGCCGTGCCGTTCGTGCTCCCCGCCACCGCCCGCACCTCGAAGTCGTACTCCGTGCCGTTCGTCAAACCCCTCACCGTGCCGAACAAGATACTGCCGAGCTTGCTGGTCGTCAGGTCCGTCCACGCACCCCAGGTGCCGGGGTCGCCGTCCCGCCGACGGTACTGCCACTTCGTGATCGTGTTGTCCGACGGGTCCCTCCATTGCAACTGCACCCCCTCGTTTTCGGGCGCAGCCCTCAGGTTCGCCGGGGCCGCCGGACCGGTGGAGGTGGGGGTGACCGTGCCCCTGAGGTGGATCTGGAGCACTGTTCGTGTCTGCCAAGAACCTGCATATCGGCGCGCTCCGTTCGCGATCGACCAGCCATCTTGGGAGGCACTGTCCTCTGTTCCTTGGCTCCTGGGCTGATAGCTGGCGGCAGTAGCGCCTGACGCGAGTGAGAACTGGATGAAGTAGGTGGTGCTGGCCGCGAGGTCGATGCCGCTGCCCGGAGCGGTGAAGGTGGCCAACCCGGCGGAATTGGAAGGACTGGGGTTGGTGAAGGTGCCGAGCACCGTGTTGCCGGGGTTCGCGCCGTCCGCATTCCGAAGGGTGACTGTGAGGTCGTCCAGATGACCGGCAGGGTACGCTGTGGTGTAGCGAATCTCAAGGCTGGAGACTTTGTAGCCCCTGCTGCTGGCGCCGGTGGTGAAGCCCTGAGCGAGACGCCATGTTGGCGATAGCTGGTCCCCTGTTCTTGCCGTTCCAGCATTGGTGTTGCTAACCAGTGTGACGGTCGTTTGCGCCTCGGCGGTGGTGGCGAAACCGAACAGCAGCGGCAGGACGAGCAGCGCGGCGGCCGGAATGCCCCGGAGGCTTTTACGTGGAGGGATCCCCCGTCCACGAAGCCAGCCCATCACGCCGCGCATGCCGCGTCCTGGATTTTTCGGGGGGGGGGGGGGGGGGGGGGGGGGGGGGGGGGGGGGCTATCTGCGAGCTATCCGTGAGCCGTCCGGCAGTGCGTAGCGGGGTGTTCAACGAACATATCGCCGGCCTGTTCATCCATCTCATTCCTGTTCTGCTCTCTCCAGTGCGGATATGCGGATCCATGGAGGACTGTTGGTCCACCAAAAACAACCATCCCACAAGCGGAATGGTAACAGGCGACCGCCCGGCGAATGCCGCGTCAGGTTGGTTTTTCCACAGCCTGTTGGAACAGGGCGTGACCGTAGTGCAGAAGAAGGGCGACCGGATCGAGAGCTTCGCGGCCTGATCTGCCGTGCCGGTCATCGCGGCGAGCCGATCGGCGACCCCGCCGGCCGCACCGGCCGCCGGGCGTTCGGATCGAGACTCTCGGCTCGGTTGAGGAAGCGGTGGATGTCCGCCGCCGCCAGCATCTCGTGCGGAGTCCGTTCTCCCATCTCGCCGAGAGTGCTCCCGAGCGCAACCAGCCGATCTTCGAGAATCGCCCGCACCCGCGCCGGGTTGTCGGGGTTCATCGCTTCCCGCATCATCGCGTTGAGAACACTGCGCTCCGCTGCATCCTGAACCGCCCGGTGGTAGGAAGAACCGGGCTCCCCTTCCCCCCAGGTCGCTTCCACGAGACGGTCCAGCATCTCGCTGAGCCCCGGCTGCTCCGGATCGCGGACGTGGTTGTTCACGAGACGGGCCATCCGTTCGGGATGGAGAAGCAGCTCCACCGTGTAGTCGGCGCTCGTGTCCACCGCCGCGAGCGGATCGAAAACGAGGCCGGTATGCCCGTCGAAGGTCTCCGCGCCCTGTTCGCGGAAGGCGGGCGGCGGTAGCAGATCCACGATCCGCTCCGGTAGCGCGAGGAAATCGGTGTCGAGAGTCCGAAGCACCACCTCGAGCGCATGGCGCTGGCGGTCGCCGGGCACCGGCATGACCGGCATCTGCCCGTCGCCGCGGAGGGCGTAGTAGTACTCCTGCCCGCCGATGGTGTTCATCGCCGCCTTCATCTGGAAGCGGTGGTGCAGGTAGAGCGGGACCAGAACCGATTCCAGCGAGGACATCGGGTCGCCGACCCGGATGGCGTTCTCGGAGAAGGCTTCGAGTCCCGCCGCCCGGATCTCGATTTCGCGTTCGAGGTGGCGGACCAGATCGCCGCCGTTGTCCCAGACCGACGCGAGCGGGTGCGCGCCGGCACCGACGTAGTTGTCGGAGTGCGCCATGAAGCGGGTCTCGGAGGAAAGCCCCTCGCGCATGATGGCGGCGAGCCGTGCCTCGGTCTCCTCGGGCGGGAAGTGCCCGTACGCCCACCTCACCGAAAGGATGTCGTAGGAACCGACGCCCACACCGTAGGCATCATCCAGCGAAATGCTCCCGTCGTCTTCGAGAACCGCGAGCGGAGCCGGGTAGTCCATCACGCTGGCCCGCCCTCCGTAGGTCGAAGCCATCCAGTTGTGCGGAAAGCCGAGGGTGTGCCCGACCTCGTGAGCCGAGAGCTGGCGCACCCGGGCGAGCGCCATGTCGAGCGGCGAAGCTCCCGCCACCTGGGCGAGATAGGTGAACGCCGACGCTTCCGGGAGGCCGTCGAAACCGGCAGGCAATCCCATCGCGCCGTCGTAGGGTGAAGTCAGGCCGACCCCGATCATGTGGTCCTGCCGGAGCCGCAGACTCCCGAGATTGACGTTCCCCTTGATGATCTCGCCAGTCCGCGGATCCTGGACCGAGCCGCCGTAGGACCAGCCGCGGGTGCGCCTATGGGTCCAGTGGATCATGTTGTAGCGGATGTCCTGCGGGTCGGCCCCTTCCGGGAGCACCTCCACCTCGAAGGCATCGAGGAAGCCCGCCGCCTCGAAGGCCTCGTTCCACCAGCGCGCGCCGTCGAGCAGGGCGCTCCGAACCGGCTCCGGAACACCCCGGTCGAGGTAATAAACGATCGGCTCCACCGCTTCCGACATTTCCGCTGCGGGATCCTTCTTGTGCAGACGGTGGCGCGCCGCCAGCCGGACTGTCATCGGTTGGTCTATGGGGCTCGCGTAATCCATGTACTCGGGGCCATTCACCCCGATCCGCGGGTCGGCGATCCGCATCTCGAAGCCGGGCCCCGGAAGCCGCACCAGCGAGTGGTGATGGCGGAGCGTGATGGCATCCCCGCTCGCGGCCACGCCGGAAACCAGCGGGCCGGGCCGATCGGTCGTGAAGGTGAGCATCGTCTCCACTTCGGTGTTGTCGGGGAAACCCTTGGTGTTGTCGAGATAGAAGACACTGCGGTCACGATCCACCCGGTAGGTCCCCTGCCCGGCCCGCTGGATCCGCGCCGCCGAGCCGTGCGCATCCCGCAGGAAGAAGTCAGTCATATCCACCAACACTCGTTCCCCGGTCTCGGCTGCAATCTCGAATCCCCAGTGGACCGAAGGCGCGAAAGCATCCCGGACCGCCCGCACCTCGTCCGGGTTGTCGCTGATCGCCCGGAACCGGTAGTTGGGCTCCATGAGCAGCAGACGGGGGCCGACCCGGATCGGCTTCAGCACCGCCCGTCGGCTGAGCTGGCCGCGATCCAGCCCGATCGGGTTGCTGCCGAGACCCGAAGCCGCCGAAACCGAATAGAGGAACTCCTCGTCGAGCTCTGCGAACTCGGCGAAGAGCCGCCCGGTGCGATCCTCCCAGAAGAGTGGCACGAAGCCGTCGATGGCGGTCATCCCGGCGGTCTTGTCTTCGATGGTCGGCGGCGCATCCTGCGCGGTCGCGGAAGTCGCAATCACGAGGAGTGCTGCGAGCAGGCCGGAAAATCGGAATCTCATGGGTAGTGCCTCACGGAGGGGGGCGGTGGATCCGCCGAATCCGGGAATCATGCCGGAACGGGCAGGATGGATACAACGGCAGGAGCGTCTTCCACGATCCGCGAGCCACGGCTGAGCGTGCTGGATTTCGAGGCGATTTCGAGGCATCGACTGCGGAGTGGGAGAAGGCGACCCGCCGGGAAGCCGAGACCCTGGCTCCGGTCCACATCTTCGGGGTCGAGCCCACCGTGCGCTGGTGACGGCGAGGGGGATACGGAGCATCAGCACCCCGGAAAGACGCTCGGCGAGGAGCGCATCCGAGCCGGATTCTCCCATGTCAATACGAAGCGGCGGGCGCAACAACAGAACGAAACAGCCGACACCCGGTCCGGCAGAGGTTGTGGGATTGCTTTGGTATCGGGCGGGTGGCGCTCAGGCAGCGTCGCGGATCGTTCCCGGATCGGGCTTCCTGCCCCGAAATGGTCCTAACAGGCTGTGGAAAAACTAACGCGGCATTCGACGAGCGATGCATCCCGTCTGAACGCTCGCCTGGAGGCTCGCTCTTCGTTGCGATTCGCTCGAAATAGCGCTGCTATTGCTCACTCACGCGCCTTGTCAGCCGGGCGCCTCACCCGTCTCGGTGCTCACGCCAGTTTATCCACAGCCTGCTAACGGGAGCCGCGGAGGAAGCGCAGGAACTCGCTGTCGCTGCCGATGACGAAGGTGACTTCCTCGTCGAGCGTCGCGCGGTAGGTTTCGAGCGATTTCATGAAGCTGTAGAACTCGGGATCCCGGCTGTAGGCCGCCGAGTAGATCGCCGCGGCTTCGGCATCGGCGCGGCCCCGGATTTCCTCGGCCTGCCGGAAGGCTTCCGACTCGATGGACTTGAGTTCCCGCTCGCGCTGGCCGCGCACTTCGGCGGCCCTCCCTTGCCCTTCGGAGCGGCTCCGCTCGGCGATCCGGTGGCGCTCCGAGATCATCCGCTCATAGACGCTCGCCCGCACTTCCTCGACGTAGTTGACCCGCTTGATGCGGACATCCACCAGCTCGATGCCGAAGTTGGGGGTAGCCTGCGAAGCCTTCTCCCGGATGCTGCGGGTGATCCCGTCGCGGCCATACTCGATTTCACCGGTGATCTCTTCGGTGGCGAAGCTGATCAGATCCTCGGTGAGCTCGAACTCGCGGTTGCTGATCCGCACGATTTCGAGAAGGTCGTAGCTCGCGACCGCGTTGCGGGTCTCGCCGTCGATGATGTCGTCGAGGCGACTCTGCGCTCCCCGTTCGTCGCGCACCGACTGGAAGAACCGAAGCGGGTCGGCGATCCGCCAGCGGGCGTAGGTGTCCACCCAGATGAACTTCTTGTCGCGGGTGGTGATCTGGTTCGCGTCGCCGTCCCAGGGAAGCCAGCGCTTGTCGAAGCGGGTGACCCGATGCACGAAGGGGGCCTTGAAGTGGAGGCCGGGTTCGGTGACCGCTCCGCCGACCGGATCGCCGAAGAGCGTGATGATGGCCTGTTCGGTCTCGCCGAGCGTGTAGGTGCTCGAAAACAGGAGGACGAGCCCGGCGATCGCTCCTCCGAGGCGGATTCCAAGCCGTTTCACCGTCATCGCTCGCCTCCCGGCTCGTTCGAAGAGCGAGATGTTCCGCCCGTCCCGAGATTCAGGAGGGGGAGCAGGTTGCCGGCTTCCTCGTCGAGGATCACCTTCTGTCCCATTCGGGGCAGCACTTCGGAGATGGTTTCGAGGTACATCCGCGCCCGGGTCACCCGGGGCGCGTCGCGATACTCCTCATAGACCGCGGCGAACCGGGCCGCCTCTCCGCGAGCCCGGTTCACCCGCTCGGCGGCGTACCCCTCGGCTTCCTCGAGCACCCGCTGCGCGTCTCCCCGCGCCCGCGGGATCGCCTGGTTGTATTCGGCGAGCGCCTCGTTGGTGAGCCGCTCCTTCTCCTGGATGGCCTCATTGACATCGTTGAAGCTGGGCTTCACGGTGTCCGGCGGATTCACATCCTGGAGGACGAGCTGCTGGATGCTGATTCCGGTCTCGTAGCGGTCGTTGATCTCCTGGAGCAGATCCTTCGCCTGGGCCGCGATCCGTTCACGCCCCACGGTCAGCACTTCGTCCACGCTGTGGTCCCCGACCACGTCCCGCATCGCGGCTTCGCTCATGTCGCGGAAGGTGGACCGGATGTCACGCACGTTGAAGAGGTAGGCGCGGGGATCCTGCACCTTGAACTGGACGATCCACTCCACGACCGCCACGTTGAGATCTCCGGTGAGCATCAGCGACTCTTCGAGGAACTGCCGTTCGTCGTAGGTGGTGCGGACCCCGGCCTCCATCGTGCGGAAACCGAACTCCTCCTTGAGCTGGCGCTCCACCGGCACCTTGGTCACGTCCTCGATGAGCGGAACGATGAAGTGAAGCCCCGGATCGGTGACCCGCGCGTAGCGGCCGAACCGGGTCACGACCCCGGCTTCGTCCGGATCCACCTGATAGACGGCGAGGAAGAACAGCACGAGCCCGAGAAGCCCGGCGACCCCCATCCCGATCCGCCTCGGCGAGAGCTGGCGAAGACGGGCGAGGATTTCCTCGACCGGGAGCCCGTCCGTGCCCGGAAAGTTGGAGAAACCACCCCTGTCTCCCCCGTTTGCTTGATACGCCATCGTCGGTTCTCCCTCCGGGGAAAAAAGCAGCCGGCTATCTTACTCCGGATGTCCTTGCGAAACGGTCTCTGGTTTTTCGTTTTCTGCCTCGCGCCGGCCTGCGGGAACCCGGCCCCGAGCGCCGAAGCGAGGGCGGTGGCGGAGCAGGAAATCCGCGCGGTTCTCGACCGGCAGACCGAAGCCTGGAACGCCTTCGACCTCGAGGCTTTCGTTTCCGATTACCTCGACTCCCCGCGCACGCGCTTCGTGAGTGGCGGAACCGTGCGCCACGGGGTGGACGACCTGCTGGATCGCTACCGGACGAACTATCCGGACCCGGCCGCCATGGGCCGCCTGCATTTCAGCGACCTCGATATCCGGATCCTGTCAGCGGACCAGGCGCTGGTCTTCGGTCGCTACAACCTCGAACGCGAGGAGGACGCGCCCACCGGGCTCTTCACGCTCTTGATGGAGCGAACCGAAGACGGCTGGAAGATCAGCCACGACCACACGAGCGCCGAATAGCCGGTCAGCGCTCGCGGGATTCCGGCTCGGTCCGGCCGAGCGCCCGGAAATACTCTTCGACCATCGCTTCGTAGCCCTCCGGAGGCCGTTCTTCCCCGGTCGCGACCACATCCATGCCGTTCTCGCCGGCGAACAGGCGGCGCAGGTCGAACTCGAACTCCCGAAGCGCATCGAGAACTTCCGATTCGAGCTGCTCTACCGCGCGGGGGTTTCCGATCAGGTTCCCGGGCGAAAGCCCCCGCAGCGCATTCAGGACTCCGTCGAGGCGTTCGGTTCCGGGAGGAGCGCCGCTGCCGAAGCCGCCGAGCGCGCCCCGGAGCCCTTCGGCTTCTTCGATCCGGCGCTCGATTTCGCGGCCCACCTGGCGAGCATCCTCCTCACCCCCGGCTTCGGCGAGGCGATTCCGGAGTGATTCCATGCCACGCACCAGAGCACCGGCCCGGTCGAGAGCATCCTCGCGCACAGCTCGCTCCGAACCCCGCACCGTCTCGCCGGCGCGTGCCAGATCGTTTTCGAGAGCTTCGAGATCCTGCGCGATCATGGCTTCGAACCGGTCGGCGTATTCGGGTGTCCTTTCGGCGATGACCCCGCGCGAATAGTGGATTTTTTCCTTGAGCTTTCGATCCCGGATGCCGCGGGCCGCTTCACCCACCGCGCGGGATGCCTCCGGTTCGTCGCGGCTCCATTCCCGGCTGATCCGGTCCAGCTCCCGCTCCACTTCCTGGACCCGGCCGGCGAGTTCTTCCTTCTGCTGCTGGAGTTCGGCGAGCTGATCCCGGCCCGCGCCCTCTCCGAGTCCGGCAACCTCGTCGCGAATCCGGTCCTGGGTCGAGCGGAGCCGGCGGGTCTCGTTCGCGAGCTGTTCCACATCCCGGTCGAGACGCTCCCGCCTCCCGCTGTCGAGCTCCCGCCGCGCCCCGCGGAGCTCTTCGGCGGCGGAAAGGCCTCCTGACCCACCCTCGCCCGAAGAAGAGGAGCGCATCTGCCGGGCTGCTTCCCGCAGGCGCCGCGAGACGGCAGCCAGATCGGGGCGGGACCGCTCGCGCGCAAGGCGCTCCAGCCGCCGGGCGATCTCTTCGGTCTCTTCGGCGATCTGACGCTGGCTCGCCTCCGATCCGTTTCCGGGGGGCGTGACACCGCGCCGGGCGTTCTCCTGTTCCTGCCGACGAGCCAGTTCGGCGAGACGCTCCATGACTTCATCCACTTCGTCGTCCGCCGAGGCGCGCCCACGCTGTTCCACGGTTTCGTACTGGTTGCGGAGCTTGTCCATCTCCAGCTCGAAGAGCCGGGCGAGATCTTCCGACTGCGGCGTGGAACTCCCTCCCCCTCCACCGCCTCCCTGGCCGAAGCTGACCTCGCGCTCGGCGAAGCTCGCATCCGCCCGCTGCAGATGGGCGAGAGCCTTTTGTTCGTGGGGGAGCGCGGCATCGGGGTCGCCCGCGATCAGTCGTTCCTCGGCGAGGGTCATCTCCCCGAGCGCCGCTTCCAGCTCCTCCGCGATGCCGGCGAACTCGGGGACGGTGGCGATCCCCCGGTTCCGGAGCCGTCGGGAGAGAGTGCTCACCTGCTCCCGAAGGCGGCCCTGGGCGAGTCCCACGGTGGCCACTGTTTCCTGAAAGACCGTTTCCGGCAGCTCTCCTCGTTCCCGGATCACCTTGAAAGTCGCCACCACGACCTGCTTCTGGCGGAGCGTCAGGGTTCCGTCGAGCGCAGCGTCGTCCCCTGCCCCTCCCCCGCCCGGCGCGGAATCGGCCTGCCGATAGCTCGGATCGAAACGGCGGATGGCAATGAAGTAGAGATCGGTGGAGGCAGTGGTCCCCGCGCCGTCTTCGGCCACCGCGTAGTAGGCGAGGAGATCGCCGGGGGTGAGGTCGTGATCCTCGAGAAAAAGCGTGTGTCCGGTCTGGACTTCGGAACGAAATCCGGTGCCGGTCAACGTTTCCACCGTTTCCTCGCCGCCGTTCACCGACCACCGCAACTCGATTCGACGGACCGCGTAGTCGTCCTCCGCCGAGACCTCGGTGAACACCTCCTCGACCGAACTGGCCTCGATGTCCCGTCCCGGTGTCAGGAAGCGGACGATCGGGGGCAGATCGTCGAGGACCTCGATGGCGTAATCCCGGGAGGCGGTCCGCATCCGCCCGTCCTCGCCCGCGAGCGCGATCCGGTAGGAACCGGAGCGTTCCGGTTTCAGGGTGGCGACGAGCCCGCCCGACCCCGCATCGAGGGTGAGCGGCAGGTCGCCCCCGGCATCCAGCCGGATCAGGCCCGCATCCACCGTGACGGAAGGACGTACCAGAATGTCCACCTCGGTTCCGAGGAGGGCCGCGATGTCGCCGCCGTCTTCCACGCGTCGCGGTTCGAGGCCGGTGTGAGCCGGATAGCGATAGACGAGATCCAGCCGGGACACCTGGGGAAAGTCCTCCACGTCGATGCGGTAGGTGGGAGAGCGCACCCCCTCTGCCTCCACCAGGTAGTCGGTTGCGGCCGAAACCCCGAGCAGGAGATGGCGGTATCCGGCGCTTTCCGGGTCGAAGACCATCGTCTCGGTGCGGCGTGCTCCGTCTTCGGTTTCGGTTCGGAGCAGAACCCGCTCCGCGGTGAATCCTTCGAGCCGGGCATCGATCCACCGATCCCCACCGGTGGCGATGACCGCGTTTCCGGGGGACACCTCGATCCGGTAGGGGTTCGCGTCGGTGATGTCGCGCCACGGGGTGAACAGCAGCGACATGCCGGTCTGAAGTACCGGAGGGGCGATCAGCGAGAGCCCGGCGATGGCGGCGAGGATCGAGCCGAACGCCGCGCCCGCTCCTCTGAGGCTCGTCGCTTCCACCGCCCGGCCGATGTTGCCCTCTTCGCAGCGACGGATGGCCTCTTCCACCACCATACGGGCCAGCTCCGGGGAAATCCCTTCCGAGGCGGCCCTTCCGGAGTCCACCTCCGGACCGAGTTCCACGCCGCTCAGGACGGTTTCCCGCAGCGTGGAGTCGTGCTCCTCCACATAAAGGGCCACTTGCCGGTCGCTTACCCGCGAGCGCAGGGGAGACCAGAGAAAGCGTCCGAGACTGAAGGCGACCAGGGCCCAGGCGGCGATCTGGAAAGTACGGACGATCCAGGCTTCGTAGCGGAGCGCATCCATCGCCCAGGCCGAAATCCCGAAGATGAGGACCGAAGCGGCCACCGCGAAGGCGAGCCCGGTGAGCACCCGACGAAACCGCCAACGGGAGCGCACCCGGCGGATCACCCCGAGCAGGGTTTCCGAAGACGAAGAGGAGTCGCCGAGGAAAGTGGTCATCGCGGGCTGTTCGGGAGTATAGGAGCCCTCCCGCCGGCAAAACGGGCCACGAAACCCTCCGAGAAAAGAAGTAGCGTCGCCGCGAAAAGCAGCGGCCAGTCGAGACGGAGTTCTCCTCCGGCTACGCGTGCTTGTTCTTCTGCCAGATCACCCTCGGATTCCTCCTCGGTTTCTTCGGGAGTCGCCACCGCTACCCGGATTTCCTCGGCATCGAGCTGCGCCGGATCCATTTCGGCGAGCGGCGGATTGACCGCCAGCATCCGGAAGGCATCTTCTTCCGGGGGACGGGCCCCCCAGATGCCGGCCTGATCGAGACGGAGCGCGGTGCCCTCTTCGGCAACCGTGGTTTCTCCGGAAGGCTGCCGGATCAGCAGGCTCCCTTCTTCGGCCGCGTCCAGTCGGAACGCGGCTCCGGGGTCCACCACCTGCCCCACCCGCCAGGCGATGGGGGCTTCCTCGAAACGCGCCGTCCATCCGAGGAGCTCGTGGAGAAAGGGCACGAACGCCGGACGGCGGGCGAGATCGTTCCAGGAGGGATCGAAGGAAGAGAGAAAGAGAGCGACCCTTCCGGCTCCGACATCGAAGGCCAGCAGCGCCGGAGCGCCGTCATCGAAGCGAGCGAGTGTGCTTTCTACCGGAGGGATTCCGACCACGGCGCGGTAGCGATAGAAAAAGGTTCCACTGAGCGCAGCGGTGACCCCTCCCCCGCCCGAGAAAGGCTCGAAGACGGGATGCCGGCCGTTGATGTTTCCGAGTCGCGCCGGGGGAAATCGCTCCCGCGTGTTTCCGAGAGTAATCGGGAGGAGCGAGCCGAAGTCTTCGGCCCAACTTTCGGGGGGACGTCGCGGCCCCATGCCGAAGACCGCAGCCCCTCCGGATTCGACGAAGCCGACGAGCGCCCGAAGAGCTCCGGCATCGAGATCGCCCGGATCGGTGACGAACGCGATCCGCGCCCCGTCGAGCGCTTCGCGGACCGCCGCTTCGCCCCGGCGCGGGCCCGCCTCGAGGAGGAAGGCCGGAGATGCGCCCACCCGGAGAGCCTCCCGCAGATAGGGCGAGGAACTTCCGGCATTCCCCCCGAGGTGAACGACGCGGAGTGCGTCATCGGGCCGCACCCCGAAACGGAAGATGTCGTCATCCGGAAGCCAGTCCGGGCGGGAACCGGCGATCCGCACTTCGGCGGCGAGCGGTTCGGAAGGGCGAACGAACGGCGCGAACCGGACCACGCCTGCCTGTCGGGATCGGCCTCCGGCGAGGCGAACCGTCTGCTCCTCCACCTCGCGTCCGGCGAGCCAGAGGGTTGTTTCGAGTTCGATTTCCTCGCCCGGGTCACCCGGAACGAAGCCGATATGGGCGGTGACCGCGAGGCCGTCCCTTCCCTCTGGAGCGAGCGTGACCGAAGACAGGTAGGAGCCCGGAGACGCGGGGGGCGAACCCACTCCCACGACTTCGATCCCGATCCCCGCCGGCAGCACCCGATCGGGCCGGCCGTCGTCGAACCCGCTTTGCTGGAGATCCGAGAGGAGAACCGCCTCGCGCCTCCGGCCAGGGCTCGCCGGGAGCAGCCGGGCGACGAGGCCGAGGGCCGTCGGGAAACGGGTTCCCCCTTCGCCGACTTCGATGCCCGCGAGGGCGCGACCGAGGATGTCCCGCTCTCCGGTGAGTTCGGTGAGGGCTTCCGGACGGTCGTCGAAAGCCACGAGCACCGCCCGGTCGGCAGGCCCGAGCTCCGCGATCCGCTCCGCCGCCGCTTCACGGGCCGCGGTTGCCCGGTCTCCGATCCGCATGCTGAGCGAGCGGTCCACGAGGATCGCCACGTCGCGGGGCGCATCGCTCCCGCCTCCCGCCGCTTCGGAAAGAAAAAGCGGCCGCGCGAAAGCGAGCGAGAGCAAAAGGAGCGCGAACGAACGCAAAAGGAGCAGCGGCAGGTTCCGGATCTTCCGCTTCCGGTGGCGGACGGGGGGGCCGAGCCGTTTCAGGAACCGGAGCGAGGGAAACGCGATCGGATCCCGCCGCCTCCGGGTGAGGTGCAACACGATTGGCAGGGCGACCAGCAGTCCTCCGAAGAGGAGGAAAGGGGCGAGAAAAGCCATCAGCGTCCGCGGGCGCGCCCTTCGCGCTCGGTCAGGTATCGGAAGAGGGCGAAATCCAGCGGGGTTCCGGTGTCGGTGAGGACGTGGTCCACTCCCCGCCGTCCGAGCTCGGAGCCGAGCTCCTCGATGTGGCTTTCGATCAGATTGCGGTAGCTCTCCCGGATGCGTCCGGGCTCCACTTCGAGGACGGCCCCGGTTTCGAGATCGCGCATCCGGGATCCTCCCTCGTCGAATCCGGGCACGCCCATCAGATCCAGATCCCGCTCCGCCGGGTCGAGAACGTGGAACGCCATCACGTCGTGCCCCGCGGTCTGCACCCGGTCGAAGGCTTCGACCACTTCCTCCGGAGGCTCGTAGAAGTCGGAGACGACCGCCACCAGGCCGCGACGGGAAAGACTCGCCCCCATGCGGCCGAGAACCCGGGAGAGGATCCCCTCCCCCGATTCTTCTTCGCGCTGCGGCCCGGGACGAGCCCGCTCCAGGTGGCGGAGCACGGTGTCGAGATGCCGGGCCGAAGGGGGCACGAACTCCCGGATTTCGGTGTCGAAGGTGACGAGCCCGACCCGGTCCCGCTGGCTTCTCGAAAACGCGGAAAGGCATGCCGCCAGAAAGCGGGCGTAGTCGAGCTTGCGGATCCCGCGGTGGCCGAAATCCATGGAGCCCGAGAGATCCACTGCCACCACGAAGTTGGCGTTGGTGT
The DNA here is from genome assembly GCA_965215615.1 of Vicinamibacteria bacterium. Taxonomy (GTDB): domain Bacteria; phylum Acidobacteriota; class Vicinamibacteria; order Marinacidobacterales; family Marinacidobacteraceae; genus CBDATA01. The sequence goes on from OZ244068.1 coordinate 1,390,017, forward strand.
CGGCCTCGAATTCCTTCACGTGGAAGCGGTCCGATCGCGCGAAGAGTCGCCAGTCCAGCCGCCGGATGTCGTCGCCGGGCATGTAGGGGCGGTGCTCGGCGAAATCCACGGAACGGCCGAGGTAGGTGGACCGGTGCAGTCCGCTGATGAATCCCTGGACGACGACCCGGGCGATGAGCTGGAGGTTCGCGATGCGGGCGAGCGTCGCCGGGTCGAGAAAGCGGGCGGCAGGATCCCCGCCGGCCAGGGGGAGCGGGCTCACATCTTCGATGCCGGCACCGGCACCGCTTCGAGAAGTCGTGCCACGATGTCCTCCGAGGTCACCTTTTCCGACTGGGCGTGGAAGTTGGGCAGGATCCGGTGACGGAAGATCGGCGGTGCCACGGCGCGGACATCCTCCATGGCGACGTGGGCCCGGCCTTTCATCAGGGCGCGGGCCTTGCCGGCGAGCACGACGTTCTGGGCGGCGCGTACGCTCGCGCCGTAGGCCACCCATTCGCGGATGAAGTCAGGCGCATCCTCCGCCGACGGCCGGCTGCGCCGGGCGAGTTCCACCGCATAGGCGAGCACCGGCTCGGTCACCGGAACCCGCCTCACCAGGGTCTGGAAGCGGAGCAGATCCTCACCGCCGAGGACGGCCTCGAGAGTCGGACGGGCATCCCGGGTGGTGGCCCGCACCACTTCGCGCTCCTGATCCTCCGGGAGGTAGTCGATCACGATGTTGAAAAGAAAACGATCGAGTTGGGCCTCGGGAAGCGGGTAGGTGCCTTCGAGTTCGATGGGGTTCTGAGTGGCGAAGACGAAATAGGGTGCCGGCAGGCGGTAGGTGCGCCCCTGCACTGTGACTTGCCGCTCCTGCATGGCTTCGAGGAGGGCGGACTGGGTCTTCGGCGGCGTGCGGTTGATCTCGTCGGCGAGCACGATGTTCGTGAACAGCGGCCCCTTGACGAAGACCAGATTGCGCTTCCCGGTCTCGGGGTTCTCCTGGATGATGTCGGTGCCGGTGATGTCGGACGGCATCAGGTCGGGAGTGAACTGGATGCGGTTGAAATCGAGCGCGAGAACTTCGGAGAGGGTCTGGACGATCAGCGTCTTGGCGAGCCCCGGCACCCCGGTGATGATGCTGTTCCCGCCGGCCAGCAGGCTGATCAGCACCTGTTCGAGCGCCGCCTCCTGGCCGATGATGGCTTTTTCGATTTCAGCTCCCGCCGCCGCCATGCTCTTCTCGAGACGGGCGGCGAGCTCGCGGTCGCTCTCTTCGGGTTGGGTTTCGGTTGGCGTTTCGGTCAATCGCCTCTCCTTGTCAGTGCATCATTCCGTAGATGACGTAGTTGACGCCCAGCTTGAACGCCTCGTTGGTCAGATCCACCGGCCAGTAGCCGCTGCCCGACCACTCCCAGTAATCGCCGATGTCGTGGTTGTAGTTGGCGATCACCATGAGTCGCCCCTCGGGGTCGTTGTCCTCGAAGTAGCCGTAATAGATCGGGACCAGATCGGGCCGGCCGATGTGTTCGAAGTCGAGTGTTTCGATGTGGAAGAAGGAATCGAACACCGGATGGGTGACATCCAGTTCCACGAGGTCATGTCCGGGAAGCACCCGCTCCATCTGGACGATGAAGTTGCCGAGGTGTCCCTGAACGAAGTCGTCCACCACCAGAAAGCCGCCTTTGAGGAGCCAGGCGCGCAGGTTCTCGGCTTCCTGTTCGCTCGGGTGCCAGAAACCCGGCTCGCACAAATACGCCCAGGGCCTCTGGAAGAGCTCCGCCTCGTTCAGCGACCAGATGTCCGATCCGGTCTCGTGGAGCGGCAAGGAGGTGTATTCCCCGAGGATGCGCGAGAGGTTTTCCTCGCCCCAGGGGTAGTCGTGGTTCCACTTCAGGTCGAGATTCCAGTAGAAGGGGCCGCGCCGGTAGCGGGGAGGCTCGAAACGGATCCTGACGAACGAAAACCGGTGGTCGTAGGGGGTGTTCCGGTAATCGAGCGGCAGTTCGACGGCGTTCGGGTCCGGGCGGAAGGTGGCTTTCAGGCGGTCGTCGGGAAAGTTGCCGAGGGTCCGGGCACCCACGAGCGCCGCGAAGAGCCCGAGCAGCAGCGCCGCGCCGGCAAATACCCTGCGATTCATGAGCCAGAATCCGCCAGTTCCCGCAAGAGCCCGAGAGCCTCGTCGTAGGTGGGAGCGATTTCGAGCGCTTCGAGAACCCGCCGCCGCGCTGCCTTTCGGTCTCCGCTGCGATCGAGCGCCGCCGCGAGGCGATAGAGCGCTCCGGCGCGGTCGGGCGGGTCGGTCGCGAGCACGGCGCGTCGTTCCCGGATTTCGCCCTCGGGTTCGCCGAGCTCCTGGTAGAGGTCGGCGAGGCGTTCGTGCGGGTCCCGGTTCATCGGCCAGGCGAAAAGCCCGGCTTCGAGTGCTTCGGCCGCGCCGGGAAGATCGCCGCCTTCTTCCCGCAACCTGGCGAGCCGCAGCCACCCTTCGTGATCCGCCGGAGCCCGGGTCAGGTGTTCTTCCAGCGCGGCGATCGCCTTCTCCCTTCGTCCGGCCCGCTCGTGGATGCGCGAAAGCGCGGGGGAAGCGCCGTCGAGCCCTCCGTAGTCGGGAGCGATCCGGTGCGCCTGTTCGAGAAAGGGAAGCGCTTCCGCGTCCCGCCCCCGGGATTCGAGCGCGCCACCCACCCGAAGCTGAAGCGGGAAATTCTCCGGAGCGTCTTCCGCCTGACGGATCAGCTCCGGAAGCGGCGCGGAATCGGGGAGCGGCGCGAGACCCTTCGCACCGTCGCCGAAACGGATCCGGAGCGCGGCGGTGATCTCTTCGTCGAGCGTGCCGAGCGGCGTGTCGAGGGTCGCGGGGAGGATTTCGCGGCTGCTCTCCCCGCGGGAGAAGCCGTCGAGCATCGAGAGCAGAAAGGAGAAACCGTGCGCCGACTCCATGTGTTCCAGAACGAGCGAGGAATGGTAGTAGGAGACGGCGACCTGTCCCGGCCAGGCAGGGCGCAGGAACCCCTCATCCAGATCGCCCAGCGGAAGCAGCCGCCCTTCGCCGAGCGCCCGGTAAAAAGCGAGCGGCGCGCCGTCCCCGAACCGCTGCCGTTCCTCGATCTGGCTCATGCCCTCGGTGAACCAGCGCGGCACCCGGTTGCCGGTGAGCCCCATGGTCACGGTATGGGCGAGCTCGTGCCAGAGCGTGGACAGCCAGTGGTATTCGCCGACCCGGCGCGCCGAGGGGGATTCGAGCGCGATGGTGTTCCCGAAGCAGACCCCGTGCGCTCCGAGGCCGGTCATCCCCACGGTTCGCACCGAAAAATCCGCCGAGCGGTCATAGATCTCGATCCGGATGGTTCCGTCCGGTTCGAAGCGGTACCGCTCCCGAAAGGAATCGAGCGCTTCGTGCGACACCCTTTCGAGATAGGGAAGCAACAGATCCGCCTCGGACGGCGGCAGCACGAATTCGAAAGGAGGAGAAGGGACGACCCGGAAATCGTCCAGTTCATCCAGCAGATCCAGGGTGTTCTTGACCAGGACATCGAAGGGATCACGAGCGAAGGCGGATTCGAGCGAAGCGCGTCCCGCTTCCATCGCCCCGAGGCGCAACTGATTGATTCCGAGCAGCTTTCGCGCGGCGACCGATTCCGGAGCCCTCGCGAGGGCCTGTTCGGCGCGCTCTGCCGCCTCCCGGTAGCGCCTCGTGCGTTCCGCCGCGAAGCCAACGCCGAGATCGAGTCGCGGATCGCCGGGGAAAGAGGCAAAAAAGCGCTCCGCGATCGCCTCCGAGCCTTCGGAATCATCGGCCAGGAAGAGCGCCGCGGCATAGGCACCGAAAGCATCGGGGGATTCGGGCAGATCCGCGACTCCTGCCTTCGCCGCTTCGAGCGCCGCTTCGGTGTTGTCTGCTTCGAGGAGACGCACCACCCGAAGCGCCCGCGCCCCGGGGTGTCTTGGGTTTATTTCGAGCGCGGCTTCGAGCGGATCCTGCTCTCCCCCACCGCCGATGCGGGCGATTCCCATCAGCGCCCGGGCATCCCGGGGGTCGGTTTCGAGAACTCCGGCGAACTCTCGGGCGGCTTCGGCCGCGTTCCCTTTGTCAGCCAGAAGCTCCGCCGCCAAAAGGCGGGGCAGACGCTCCTCGGGTGCGAGGGCGCGAGCCTCGTCGAAGACCGCGAGCGCCTCCCGGACAAACCCGCTGCCGAGGTGTCCGAGCCCGACGAGCGCCCGGCCGACCGAAACGAGCGCCATCGCGGTCATCTGGCCGGGAGGTGTCCGGTCGTGGATCGCGAGGATCTCCTCGAACCGCCCGGCAGCATCCTCCCCGCGGCGTGCCGCGATGCCGGCGAGTTCGACCTCCGCTTCCAGTCGGATTTCGTTTTCCGCGGGAAGCCCGGCCCCCTCGATCCGGCGAAGCAGCGGGAGTGCCTTTTCGTCCTCGCCGATTTCGAGATGAACCCGGGCCTGGGCGAGCCACCCCCGCGGAGTTTCCTCTCCGGCTGCGGCCTCGATGGCTTCTTCGTACCGACCCGCTCGCCGGAGCGTCTCCGAAAGGTCGGATGCCGACTGGGCAAGCCCGAAGACGACGAGGAGCGCGAGCATCAGCCCGGTGGCTCCCGAAGCGCCGCGATCTGCTCGCCGAGCTCCGCGATCCGCAGCAGGAGCGCTTCGAGCCGGTCGAAGTACTCGGCTTCCTCGAATTCCTCGCGGATGGCCCGGAGCGCATCCACGCGGGCCACTAGTTCATCCCGCTCCCGGATCCGTTCCCGGAGTTCCTCGCTGGCTCCGATCCGGTCCGGTTCTCCGAACGGGTGGGTGCGGGCGGCGAGCGCTCCGTCGGCCGCTTCGGCCGATCCCGGCAGGTCGCTCCCCACCCCGTCCCCGTCGTCGTCGAGCAGCGGGTGCTCGGTCATGAGCAGCCCGGCATCCCGGTATTCGCGCTCGGTCCCGACGCGGGCGAACTCGAACGCCTCGAGAATCGAAATCCGGCCGTCCCGGTTCCGGTCGGCGGCGGCATTTTCCCCGGAAGCGGAAAACGCCCGGACGAAATGCCCGGCGAACCGGGTGGCCCCGGTTTCGTGTTCCCGGCTCGCGGCGAGGACCACCCGGCCGGGCGCGGAAAGCGCCGGAAGGAAAGCACCGGACGCGCTCCCGAGGTGCGCCACCGTGACCGGAGCACCTTCGAATCGGGCGAGCATCGCATCGAGTGCTTCGGGCGAGATATCCGGGCCGGGCAGATGGAACCGGGCCCCCTGGCCGGTCACGCTTCCGTGGCCGATGAGCAGCAAGAAGAGTCCCGCCTCCGGGTCCGGAGCGGCCTGGAGCTCCGAGCGAATCATCTCCGAAGTGCTTCTGCCCGCCGGTTCGCAGGGGCTATCCGGCACCCCTTTTTCCGGAACCCGCTCCAGCAGGACTCGTACCCGGGGAGGAGTCTCTCCGTTTCCGAACGCCGCCCGGCAAAGCTCCCCGGCCCAACCGGCGAATCGTTCGCGATAAGTCGCATCGCCTCCCACTCCGGCCACGATCAGCACCGACGGGATCAGCACCCCGAGAGCGGTCACGGAAGCCCCCATCGGTGACGCAGGATCCATTCGCCACCGAGCAGGGCGAAGATGAGGAAGAAGAACATCGGGACGAACGCCAGGTCGCGCCGCTCGGTAACGGTGACCCCGGTATCGGCCACCCGCAGGTGTTCGACGACCTGCTCCGCTTCCTCCGGCCGGAACACCCGCCCGCCGGTAGCTTCGGCGATCCGGGTCAGGAGTCCGCGATCCGCTTCGGCATCGAAGTATTCGTCCGTGACGGCACCGGAGCGGAACCAGGTCGTCGCAACCGGTGTCTCCCCCTCTCCACCGAGCGCCCGGACTTCCACCAGATGGACTCCCGCCGCGCTTCCCCGGAAGAATCCTGCGTATTCCCCGTCCCGGTTGCCCGTCCAGGTGAGCGGCACGAGTTCACGCCCGCCGTCCGGCCGCTCGATGGTGGCTTCCACCACCGCATCGTTGATTTCGAGGAAGCGCTCGTCACGAACGGTCGCGGTGATCCGCACTTCCTCTCCGGGCGGCGCTTCTTCGGGGTCGGCGGCAGCTTCGATGCGGGAGGGAGTCTCGGCCACCAGCCAGCGGAGGAGCCGTCGCCAGAGGACTTCGTGGGTGTCGTCCTCGAGGGGTATGGAGGCGTGCATCTGCCAGAGCCAGAGATCCTGCACCGTCAGGCTCGCTGCCCGGCCCCGGCCGAAACGCTGGTAGAGAAGCACCGGCTCCGGCGTGCCGCTTCCGGTGGCGGTCCCCTCGAGCAGCACCACCGCGCCCGGTTTGGCGGTTCCCGGCCGGTTGACCGAGGAGAGCGGTGGGAGCTCCCGGTAGCGGGCCAGATTCCGCTCCGGGTCCGGTTCCAGCCGCGCGACCGGGTGGAGGCTCCCGGCGCGGCTCGGAAGCACCTGGATCTCGCGGAAAACCGGCGTGGCACCGCCCGGAATCGCCGCGTCTTCCGGAATCTCGGGAAGCGCAACCGGCAGCACCTCGGCGATCGGAGTGTCCCGGTACCCCCCTTCGCCGAAGCTCGATCCCCCGCCGAGAGTGAGCAGGCCGCCGCCACGAACCGCCACCAGATCGCGCAACATGTTCATCTGTTCCTGGGTGAAGAACCCCGCCTCCACGCTCCCGAGGATCACCGCGTCGTAGCGATAGAGCTCCTCCCGGGAATCGGGGAACCCGCCCGCGAGTTCCTCGGCGCTGTCCATGTCCACCCGGTAGAACTTGCCTTCCGCCGTCCGGACCATCCCCGCGATCCGCAGCTCGGGATCCTCCCGGACCGCCCGGCGAAGGAACTTGAACTCGAAGCGGGGCTGCCCTTCGAAGTAGAGCACGCTCACCGGGCGGGTTTCGACTTCGAGCAGTCGCTCCCGCTCGTTGTTGCGGGTCAGCATTTCCCCCGGAAAAGGAGCCACCCGAAACCGCAGTTGCCGGACTCCCGCCTCCTCGGCCGGCGCGAGCACGGTGGCGGTGGTCTCGAAGTCGTTTTCCTCGATGCGGATGGTGCGGGTCGCTGCGATCCGGCCCTCGTCGAGCACTTCGAGTCGCGCCGTCTCGCCGGCGAGCCCCCGCGCCCGCAGCGGGATGTGGATCTCCATGCGGGAACCCCGGAGGACGCGTTCGGGAAGCTCCGGGGCCCCCACCGCCAGATCCCGGTCGAAGGATTCCTCGCCGAGCATCACCGGATAGACCGGTGTTCCGCTTTCCCGGAGCGCGAGAAGTGCTTCCTCCATCCGGTCGGGATTGCTTGAAGTCATGGTATCCGCGCCGTCGGTGAGCAGGACCACCCCGGCGAGGCGTCCGAAAGGGGCTCCTTCGATCGCCGCCGAGAGCGCCCGGGCGAGGTCCGTCCGGGCACCCCCGAATGCAAGCTCCCCGGCGTTCTCGATGCGTCGGACCTCATCGGAGAAGCGGAAGAGCCGGGTCACGAAGAGTTCGGAAAGACCCCTTCCGAGCCCGCCGGAAGCGTCGGTCTCTTCCGGGAATTCCGAAAGCAGGAAGTCACCGCGCCGCGCCTCGCCGCCATCCTGATCGGCGATCTGCATGCTCGCCGAGTCGTCGAGCAGCACCACCACCACGTTGTCCTGGGGAACGACCGTGGAGAGCACGAGCTCCGGCCCGAGCAGGCACAGGACGACGAGCGTGAGAACCGCGCCGCGAAGCCCGGCGATCAGGGCGCGTCGTTTGTTTTCGAGGCGGCCGGTGCCGAAGAGGCGGTAGGCACCCCAGCCGAGCGCGCCTCCGAGCAGCGGGATCAGGAGCCAGGGAACCGGAAGCTCCAGCGAGCCTTCCCGGAACGCGATCCACGGACTGCCGAGCAGCCACTCGGCAAAAGCGTGCATCCGATTCGACAGCCTGCCGCCGTCAGTGGGTCATCGCGTAGATGATGAAGTTCACCCCCATTTCATACGCGTAGTTGGAGAAATGCAGGGGATACCAGGGGTTTTCCGCCCATTCCCAGGCATCACCGAGATCGGTGTTCCAGTTGATGACCACCATCAACCGGCGATCTTCGTCGAAGATGCCACGCACCGCCGGGGTGTAGCCATCGCGCTCCCAGGTCGGCCCGCCGCGAATCCCCTGCCCCACGTTGGGGACCTGGACGATCTCGTCCACGTGGTAGAAGGAGCGGAAGATGGGGTGGCTGACCGGGACATCCTCGATGGGGTATTCGGGGAGAACCCGGCTCATCTCGTGGGCGAAGTTCGCCCATTCGGCGGAGCCCCAGAAGTCGTCCACCACCAGGAAACCGCCGGAAAGCAGGTAGCGACGCAGCCCCGCGACCTCGGCTTCGCTCATCGCCATGTATCCCACTTCCACCGTGTACAGGAACGGGAAACGGCCGATTTCGGGATCGGTCAGGAGAACGCGGTTCTCGAGCGCGTAGGCATCGAGATTGGTCAGCCGGCGGACACCGATCAGGAATTGCCGGTCGGCTTTCGGATAGTCCACGTGCCATCCGCGCCATCCGTATCCGGAGTAGGCGGCCCTCGTGAAGTAGAAGTCGTGCCCGGCGCGCCGGAGATCGCGATGGCGGGGATCCCCGACCGGGTCACCGGTGGCTTCCCGGAGCATCTCCCGCAGCCGGTCCGCGGTGAATTCCTGGGCGCGCTGACGGGCTTGCAGGTGCGAATCGGGAAGACCGGATTCGGAAAGACTCGGTGGTGCCGTCCCTTTGCCATCGCCGGCGAGGGAGAGCAGCAAACCACCGGCTGCCCCGAGAAGGAAGACCCGACCCGCCATCTGGCTAGCGTACCGCGCCCGGCCCGCTGGTACGATTCCGGCGCGAGTTTTCGCCCGAAGGAGAGTTTTCCATGCGTTTCCGGCTTCCCCTCGGGGGGATCGAGCTGATTGGTTTCCCCGTTGCGTTCCTTGTTGCGTGCGGCGGCGAGTCGCCCCCGGCGGTGATGCCGGATGCCCCCGCGCCCTTCACCCCCGGCCCTCCATCCGATTTCCAGTCGCCGGAGATTCCCGCCGACAACCCGCAAACTCCGGAAAAGGTGGCGCTCGGGAAGCAGCTCTACTTCGATGCCCGCCTTTCGGGTGACGGATCGCGTTCCTGCTATTCCTGTCACCTCGTGGAAAACGGCCTCACCGACGGATTGCCGACCGCGATCGGAGCCTTCGAGCGCGAACTCCCCCGCTCCAGCCCGACTCTCTGGAACATCGCCTACCACACGCAGTTCTACTGGGACGGCCGCAGCGATTCGCTGGAATCCCAGGCACTCGCCGCCTGGACCGGCGGAAACATGGGAGCCGATGCCGGGGAAATCGTCGCGATGCTGAACGGGATCGAGGGCTACCGGACCCAGTTCGAGTCGGTGTTCGGCGGCCCCGCCACTCCGGAGAACGTGGTCATGGCCATCGCCGCTTTCGAGCGGGATTCCATCTACTGCGGGGATTCCGCGTACGACCGCTGGCGCCGGGGAGAGGCGGACGCGATCTCCGAAGCGGCCATGCGCGGCGCGGAACTCTTCACGGCCGGAGCCGGTTGCGCGGGCTGCCACAGCGGAGTTCTCTTCACCGACATGAAGTTCCACAACGTGGGGATCGGCATGGACGGCGAGGACCCCGACCTCGGGCGCGGCGCGGTGACCGATGTCGACGAGTGCAGCACGACCGGGGATGAACCCTGTCAGGGAACCTTCAAGACCCCCACCCTCCGCGACATCACGAGGAGCGCTCCGTATTTCCATGACGGAAGCGTGGCCACCCTGCGGGAGGCGGTGGAGATCATGGCGGGCGGCGGCATCCCGAACCCGTATCTCGACACCGACGAACTCATGGATCGGGACCTCGACGAAGCCCAGATAGACGACCTGATCGCCTTCCTCGGGACGCTCGATTGCGAGCACGGCGCGGAGATTTTCTCGATGCCCGAGCTTCCGGAATAGGATTCCCGCCGCCATGAACCTGAACTTCAACGGCGGGGGAACCCGCTGGACCGGAACCGCCGAAGTCGCAGAAAAAGACGAAAAGGACAAGCACCAGCCGTGGCGCGCGACGCTGCGGCCGGAAAACGGCGAGCAGGTCGAGGGCCATTTCCTCGTGACCGATCTTGCCGCCGAAGCAGCCGAAAAAGACGGAGACTCCGATTCCCGGCTCGGGACCGCGTTCTCGCGGGCGATCATCGCGGAGCTCGCGATGCGCCGGTTGAAGTCGGGCTTCCGGTTCGTCGTGGACCATCGCTGGGTGGAGGGCTACGAGTAGTTTTTCGGGTTGCTCCCTGGGTTTTCTTCCAGCGGAGTGCCCGGCCAGGACTCCTGGTGAGGGCGCTAGAATCCCGCCGGGGATAGGGTCGGGACAGTACGTGACCGGAGAAAGATTTGGTGATCGCCCCCCGTCCGTTTGATCCCGGTGATCCCGGTCGCTGCGCTCCTGCTCGCAGGTGTCGTTTCCACCGCGCTGGCCCAGACTCCGACGGTCACGCTTTCGATCCCGGCTGATACCGGGATCGAAGAGGGTGAGGGCAACACCACCGTCACCGTCACTGCGGGTTCGGCGAGGGCGAAGCGGAGGGCGAGCGGGAGCTGACCGGATTGCGGGAGGAGAGTCCGCTGCGGCTTGGGCTGGGCCTGGTCGAGGGCCGGCGGCGGCTCGGAGTCACCCGGTTCGGGCTCGGGGTGGATTCCGGACGGAGGCCTCGTGGGCGCGGCTTGCGACGGGAGCGGGCGAGGAGACGCTGGACGGTCTGACGGCGGTGGCGCGGCGGCTCCGGACGGGGTTGGAGTTCGATATGCGGTGGAAGGGGCCGGCGGGACTCGAGATCGCGCCGTTCGCGGCGGCGAGCACGCTCCACGACGGGGGAGATGGCCCCGAGGGGTTCGGACTCGAGGTCGCGGGCGGGTTGCGACTGAACGGGGAGCGGCTGCGGCTGGAGGCGCAGGGGCGGCGGCTCGCGCTGCACGCCGAGGACGACTACCGGGAGCAGGGGTTCAGCCTGAATGCGAGCTTCGGCGGCGGCCGGTCGCGGCCGGGTTGGAACGGGTCGCTCCGTCAGCGGTGGGGCGCTTCGGGAGTGGGTGCGGACACCTTGTGGCAGGACCACTTCGCCCCGCAGAGCCGGAGTCTCGATGGGGGCTTCGGTTCGGCTTCGGACGGGATGGACGCGGAGATGGGGTATGGCTTCCTTGTGGGAGAGTCGAAGCTGCTCGGCGCGTTCGGCGGGTACGGCCGGCTCGGCGACGGCCGCCGGGTGGAGATCGGGATGAACCTGGGCGGGATCGGGCTCTTCGGGTTCGGGGCGGACAACCCGGCGCTCGTGGAGTTCGCCGGGGAGCGGTACGACGGGGGCGGGTTCGGAGCGGACTACCGGATGCGGCTCTACGGAGTGATCCGCTTCGGCGGAGCCGCTCCCGCAGCGTGCGAGCCGGGAACCCCGTGCCCCGCGAACGGAGGAGTCTCCGACTGGCGCCGCGACCGCACGAACCTCACCCCGGCCGGCCAATCGGCACCGCCCGACTCCAAACCCTCCCCCTACTCCGGTTCCGGGGGCGGGTCCATCGGGCCGTAGTAGCCGCGGCGGGCGCGGATTTCCACGTCGTCGAGGCCGGGTTTGACGACCCGCACCTCGATCTCGCGATACCTCCCTTCTCTTTTCCGGTTCGTCGAGACGTAGCCGATGGCGTACTGGCTGTGCAGTTCGTCGAGGATGCGATCGTAGAGCCCGTCGAGTTGTTCGAGCGAAGAGGCGACCTCGTAGGATCCCCCGGTTTCTTCGGAGATGGCGCGGAGGAATCGGGAGTTGTGAAAGAGATCGGCTCCCCGCGCCCGGTCGCCGAATTGGATCGAGTGGATGGTCGTGTCGCTCAGCTTCACGAGGTCCATGGCATCTCCGAAGCTGAGCGTCGAACGGGAGTCGGCCCCGTCGCTGAAGACCGCGAGCGTCTTGCGGCCCTCGTAGTCCCAGACCCGGTCCAAAAAGGTGGCCACTGCGTCGTAGAGCGCCGTCCAGCCGTCGGCCTCGATGTCGTAGATGCGGTTGGCGATCGTCCGCTGGTCATCGGAGGAGTACTCCGAGAGCCGGATGTTCTCGTCGAAGCTGATGACGAAAAGGTGCTCGGCGGGAGGGATGTTGGTCAGGAACTTGATCGCCGCCTCGTGAAGCAGGCTCATGTCGTTTTCCATGCTTCCCGAAGAATCGAGCAGCAGGCCGATCACGTTCCGGCCCGGCGCGGCTTCCTTCTCTTCTGGTGACAGCTCCACCCACGACTCCTCGAGACCGGCCGCGAAGATGACGATCTCCTGCTCCACCCCGTCTTCGAGAACCCGGAAATCCCCGACCTCGAGGCCGGTGACGAAGTCGCCGTCCCGATCCGTGACCGCTACCGGGACCGAGACGAGGTCCACCCCGGCCTCGAATCGGGGGATTTCCTGCGCGGCGACGAAACCACGCGCCAGCAGGAGGATCGCCCAGACACCGCGCCTCATGCGCCGCATTCTCCCACCTTCCGGATCAGGCGAAACCCTCGACCGCCCGCACCGCGAGTTCGAAGCGGTTGAAGGGGGGCATGACATAGACCCCTTCCGCCCGCTCCTTCGACACCGCGACCATGTCCCGGGCGACTTCCACCCCGACCGCGCGGGCCTCTTCTGCCCCGCTCGCCCGTTCCATCCGGTCGCGCACCGTCTTCGGGACCGTCATTCCCGGAACCTCGTTGTGGAGGAATTCGGCGTTCCGGAAACTCACGAGCGGGAGCACTCCTACGAGGATCGGCACCCGGATGTCCCGTACCGCTTCGAGAAAACGCTCCAGCACCCGCGGTTCATAAACCGGCTGGGTGAGGCAGAAGCTCGCTCCCGCGGCGACCTTGCGCCCGAACTTCTCCACCTCCGCCTCGAAATCCACCGCCGCCGGGTTGGCCCCGACCCCGGCGAGGAAGGGCAGCGCCGCCCCGACCGGGTTTCCGGCGAGATCGAGCCCCCGATTCAGCAGCGAGAGAATCCGCACGAGCCCCACGCTGTCGAGATCGAAGACCGGAGTGGCGTGGGGGTAATCCCCGAGCTTCGGCGGATCACCGGTGACCGCGAGCACGTTGCGGAGCCCGAGCGCGTGTGCGCCGAGAAGGTCGGCCTGGATGCCGATCAGGTTCCGGTCGCGGCACTGGTAGTGGAGGATGGTCTCCACCGCCCCCTCCTGTTCGAGGAGGGCGGCGAAGGCGATGGCACTCATCCGGGCGCTCGCCCGCGGGCCGTCGGCGATGTTGACGAAACGAATACCGGCATCCCGGAGCGTCTCGGCGCGTTTCAGCAGGCCCCTTGCGCTGGCTCCCCGCGGCGGATCGAGCTCCACCGAGACAACGAAATCCCCCTCGGCCAGCGCGCATCCGAGGCGGGAGCGATCCCGCTCGGTGACCGGGGTCTTTTCCTCCCCTCGCGGCCGGGCATCGGTCCCGGTCGGAGCCGGGGAGACGAAGCGTTTTTCGGCGGAGACCGCTCGCACCGTCCCGGCGATGGCTGCGAGGTGTTCCTCGCTGGTCCCGCAACAACCCCCGATGAGTCGCACGCCGAGCCGCAGGTAGCGCTTCGCGAAGTGGGCCATGTAGTCCGGGGAGGAGGGGTAGAGGAAACGGTCGTCCACCCGTTCCGGCACTCCTGCGTTTGGCTCGACCACGAGCGGCAGCCCGGTCGCGCCTTTCATCTTTTCGAGAGCGTCGAGATTCGTCGCGGGCCCGAGCCCGCAGTTGGAGCCGATTGCGTCCGCGCCGGCCGCCTGTAACTCCGCCGCCACCTTCTCCGGGCTTTCCCCTGCCCCGGCCACCCCTTCGTCCGAAAAGGTGACGAGCGCGATGACCGCCAGATCGGGGGCGACTTCGCGGGCGGCGGCGAGCGCCAGCAGGCATTCCTCGAGACTGGTGAAGGTTTCGAGCTGGAATCCGTCCACCCCGGCTGCCCGAAGCGCCTCCAGTTGTTCGGCGAACGCTTCCCGCAACTCGTTTCGGAGCGTTTCGGTGGCGAACGGGCCGAGCAGCTCGCCGGTCGGGCCGACCGAGCCGAATACGAGCATCGGATCCCGCGCCGCCCGGCGGGCGATCCCGACTCCCGCTTCGTTGATCGCCCGGACTTCCGGGCCGAGTCCGTGCCGATCCAATTTGAAGCGGTTGGCCCCGAAGGTGTTGGTGGTCAAAAGCTCCGCGCCGGCATCCCGGTGGGCGGCGTGGATCGCGTGGACGCGGGAGGGATCGCTGCGGTTCAGGTCGTCGAAACACCGTCGGGCCGGGATCCCGCCACGGTAGAGCGCGGTTCCGAGCGCGCCGTCCCCGACCCGGGGGCGTTCCCGCAGGAAGTCGGTGAACTCTTCGCGTCGCACGGCGCGAATGTTAGGGGTCCGTGGGTAGAATCCGCGCCCCGATGCTCGCCGATCTGGTCTCTACGGTTCGGGGCGCGGTCCGCGATCTCGGAGTTTCTGACATCGAGGTCGTCGCAAGTACTCCCGCGACTCCGGATCGCGGCGATGTCGCTTTTCCCGTCGCGCTCGCCCTGGCCCGGACACTTCGCCGGCCTCCCCGGGAAATCGCTGCGATCCTCGCCGAACCGCTCCGCTCGCTCCCCGGTGTCCGGACGGTCGAGGTCGCGGGGCCCGGTTATGTGAACGTGTTTTTCGACCCGGGTGCCTGGCTTCGGGCTGCCGCCGAACCGCTCCCTGCGAAGGACGAAGGAGTCCGGATCGTGGAGCACACCTGCATCAACCCCAACAAGGCGGCCCATATCGGTCACCTGCGGAACGCTTCGCTTGGCGACTCGTTCGCCCGCATCCTCGAGTTCCTCGGCCACCGGGTGGAGATCCAGAACTACATCGACGACACCGGGGTCCAGGTGGCCGACGTGGCGCTCGGTTTCGTCGAACTCCGGAAGCTGGACGCGGAGGGAGTCCGTCGACTGGCCTCGGAACCCCGCTTCGACTATCTCTGCTGGGATCTCTACACCGAGGTTTCGCGCTGGTTTGCGGAAGACCCGGAGCGCGCCGAAATCCGCCGGGAGGCGCTCTGGGGGCTCGAGCACGGAGACGCTCCCTGGTCCGAAATCGGTGCCATCGTCTCGGACCGGATCGCGCTCCGGCATGTCGAGACGATGGAGCGGATCGGGGCGCGCTACGACATCCTCCCCTGCGAGAAGACGATCCTCCGGCTCCGCTTCTGGGACCGCGCTTTCGAGTTGCTGAAGGAGCGGGAAGCCATCCGGCTGAGCGATTCCGGGAAGAACCGCGGCTGCTGGGTGATGGATACCCCGCTCGCCCAGGACGGCGAGAAGGTGATCGTCCGCTCGAACGGCACCGTCACCTACGTCGGGAAGGACATCGCCTACCAGATGTGGCAGATCGGCCTCCTCGACCGCGAGTTCCGCTCGCGAAGGTTCCATCGGTATCCGGACGGAAAGGCCGTCTGGATCACCACCGACGAATCCGGAGACGACGACGCGCCCCGCTTCGGCTCGGCGGCGGTGGTCCACCACGTGATCGATGCCCGTCAGTCCTATCCGCAGCAGATCGTCCAGGAAGCCATCGCGCGACTCACGACCGAGGCCGACCGCGCCCGGACCCGGCATTTCGCCTACGAGATGGTTTCGCTGACCAAGGAAACCGTACGGCAGCTCGGCTTCGATACCGAAAACGACAGCGTGGAGGTTTCCGGCCGCAAGGGGATCGGGATCAAGGCGGACGACTTCCTCGATACGCTGACTCTTCGCGCCGAAGAGGAGGTTCGGAAACGAAATCCCGAGCTCGACGAGGAGGCCGGAAAGGCGCTCGCCCGCGACATCGCG
The DNA here is from genome assembly GCA_965215615.1 of Vicinamibacteria bacterium. Lineage (GTDB taxonomy): Bacteria > Acidobacteriota > Vicinamibacteria > Marinacidobacterales > Marinacidobacteraceae > CBDATA01. The sequence continues at coordinate 1,405,787 of OZ244068.1, forward strand.
GTGGGCGCGCTCCGGTTCCTGATGGTCAAGGTCACCAAGAACCAGATCATCGTCTTCGATCTCGACGAGGCGCTCGGGTTCGAAGGGGCGACCGGTCCCTACCTCCAGTACGCCGCGGTGCGAGCACGGAACATCCTGTCGCGCATCGGGGCGGAGATTCCTTCCGCTCCGCCGGCTCCGCCGGAAGATATCGATGCCCGCCTCGCTTCCCTCGACCCGGCGGAGAGCGCCGAGCTCTGGGTTCTGATGCGGGAAGCCTCGAGCCTCGCCGAGGTGGCATCCCGGGCGGCGGAGGCGGAAGAACCGCAGATGCTCGCCCGCTGGGCCTACGAGGGAGCGCAGCGGTTCAACACCTTTTACCACCGCTACCGCATCGCGGGAGAGACGGACGAAAACGCCCGCGAAATCCGGATCCACGCGGTGGCCTGTTTCCTCGCCTGGCACCGAAAGGGACTCGATCTGCTCGGCATCCCCACCCCGGAGCGGATGTAGTGAAAAGCCTCCTCCGCACCGCGTTCGTGGTCGGGGCAACGTGGTTTCTCGTCGGCCAGCTCGCCCGAACCTACCGGGTGGAAGGAGCGAGCATGATCCCGACCCTCCGGTCCGGCGAGCGCATCCTGATCAGCCCGCTCTTCGGAGTCGAGCGCGGGGATCTGATCGTCTTCCGGTCTCCGCGGGATGCGGAGGTGACGATGGTGAAGCGGGTCGTCGCACTTCCGGGGGACACCGTGCGTTTCGAACCCGGCGGGAAGCCTGCCCCGGAGCTTCTTCCGGACGGCCGCTATTTCGTCGTCGGCGACAACCGCCGACGGAGCCGCGACAGCCGCCACTTCGGCGCGCTCCCCGAAAGCGACATCCTCGGTGTGGTCTTCTTCCGCTACTGGCCCCCGGAGCGGCTGGGCCGCCTGTGAGCATCCGCACCCTCCCCCTGCCCGTCGGGGGGTTTTTCGCCGCGTGGGCCGAAAACCCGGAGCGGTTCACGGATCTCCTTCCCGATCCCTTCGCGGAAGACGGGACGGCTCGGGCCGTCGAGCGGGTTTCCGGGTTCGATCGTCCCCGCGAGGCAGTCGCCGATGCCCTTCTGGCCACGAACGCAGACGAAAAGGCCGTGGAGCGTCTTCGAGACTCCGAATCCCTCGTGGTGGTGACGGGCCAGCAGCCGGGACTCCTCGGGGGGCCGCTCTACAGTCTCGCCAAGGCGGTTTCGACCGTGGTGGCAGCCCGGGAGCTTGCCGGGCGAACCGGGAGGCCGGTGATCCCGGTGTTCTGGGTGGAAGGCGACGACCACGATTTCGAGGAGATCCGGACGGCCTGGCTTCTCGATTCCGGAGGCCAGCCCACCTGCTTCCGCTATCAGCCGGACGACGAGGCCCCGGGCCTTCCCGGCGCGGTCCGACGACTCGATCGGAACATCCTGACCCTGCTCGACGAATTCGAGGCGGCGCTGCCCGAAAGCGAGTTCAAGGAGGAGGTGATGGCCGCCGCCCGCGAGGCATACGCCCCCGGCAACACGCTTTCCGGAGCGTTCTCCCGGTTGCTCGCCTGGTGCACTCGGGGAAGCGGTCTCGTCATCATGAACCCGGCCGACCCGGCCCTGAAGCGTCTCGCGCTCCCGGTGTTCCGCGCCGCCCTCGACCATCAGGAAGAAGCGCGCCGCCTCATCGAGAAAACGAACGCGAGGATCACCGCCGCCGGGTTCGAGGCCCAGGCGAGTCCGAGTGGCTACGGCGTGTTCCGCACCGATGAGGCTTCGATCCGTCGGCGCATCGAACCTCCCGAGGACATTTCGGAGCATCCGGAACGATTGAGCGCCGCCGTGCTGCTGCGGCCGCTGGTTCAGGATTTCCTGCTGCCCACGATTGCCTGTGTCGCCGGGCCTTCGGAGCTCGCCTACCACGGGCAGATCGGCGCGCTCTACGACCTCCACCGGATCCCGCGGCCGCTCGTTTTGCCGAGGCATCTGGTCACCGTGCTCGCCCGCGCGAACCTGCGGGTTCTCGAGAAGGACGGGATCCCCTTCGATGAGCTCGCAGCGACCGATGAAGCGGCGCTCAACCGGCGATCCGGCGATCCACGGTCGGTCGAGGCGCTCAAGGCGGCGGAAGCCGGGATGGCCGAGCGTTTCGCCGAAGTGGAGGCGGCGCTCGGGGCGCTCGACCCGAGCCTCCAGGCGGCGGCGGCGCGGGCTCGCGGCAAGAGCCTCGGAATCCTCCGGGACCTCGAAGGCAAGGCGCTGCGGGCGGCCAAGCGTCGCGACGAGGAACGCCGAAAGCGGTTCCTCCGGACGCGGGATGCTCTCTTTCCGGGGGGCAGGCCGCAGGAACGCCGGCTGGGGCCGCTCGTCTTCTTCGCCCGCTACGGGCCCGGTTTCGCGGGAATGCTGGAAGAAGCGCTCGGGGATCCGAAGGCGGACCGGCGGAAGCGAAACCTCCTGACTATCTGAGCGGGTCCACGTCGGGGTCGGTGTTCCCCGCCGGGCGGGCGTAGAGGATCCGGCTGTGGAAGATGTCCCATTCGGTGAAATGGGGCGGCGCGAGTTCGCCCGAAAACCACATGTGCGAGGGGCGGTGGCCGCCGAGCGGATGGTAGAGGCCGAGCACGTGTCCGATTTCGTGGTGGACAGCGCGCGTCTCGTCGAAGTGGCGGAAGACCACGACGTTCGCCGGGCCGCCCACCCGGTAGGCGAAGGCATCGCCCACGCCGATCTCCTCCTCGACTTCGGCGGCGTTCCAGCGGAACACCACCGTCCCCTCGGTCATGTCCTCGGGAGGGTTTTCGCCCGCCTCGATGTTCTCCCCGGTGAGCCGGCCGTCGGTGAGCAGCGACAGGGTCACCCGGATCGCCTCGCGGACGAGTGCTACCGCTTCTTCCGGGACCGGATCCCCGGTGGTGGGCTCCGGGCGGGTATCGATGTAGAAAGCGGGCTCCTGGTCCCAGCGGCGGAGCGGTTCGAGATCGCCGCCTCCCGCGCCGTTCCGGACGAGCTCCCGATAGAACGCGAAATCCCACGGCGGGGCTTCGGCGATCAGGTCGAGCCGGGCGTTCCGGTTCGGAGCGCGGATGGTGGTGGTCCGCTCGACGAATCCGCTCCCCGAGAGCGTGATCCGGTGCTCGCCCGCGGGCAGATCCAGCCCGAAGCTCCCGTCGGAGGCGGACTGCGCGGCCTGTCCGTCCGCCCGGAGGGTCACGCCGGCGGCCGGGGTTCCGGTGACGGTTGCGGTCACCACGCCGCGGAAGCTCGCATCCGGTGGAGGCGGTGGCGCGGTCGGAACGGGATCGCCTCCCCCGCCGCAGCCGAAAAGCGCTGCGACGAGGGCGAGACTAGCGACCGGGAGGGCCGATCTCGCCACTGGTGGCTCCGGTGAAGACTGCGTTCGAAAACTGGCCGATGAGGTTGCCGCTGGTTCGGAGGTGGTCGAGCGGCCGTTCCACGGCGAAGATGAGCGCGGCGAAGGTGACCGGAATGCCCACGGCGTCGAGCAGGATGGTCAGATTCACGAAGCTCGCGCCGGGGACTCCGGTCACCGCCAGCGAAGTCAGGATTGCGGTCAGCCACAACACGAAGAGGTCCGCGCCGGTCAGCGGAGTGGAGAGGAGCTGAGCGATGCAGAGCACCGAGACCACCTGGTAGATGCCGCTCGAATCCTTCCCCACCGCCGCTCCGAACGGGAGGGTGAAGCCAACGACTCCCTCGGAGATTCCGGTTTCGCGGGGAACCGAGACCATCGAGACCGGGAGCGCTGCAGCGGTCGAGACCGAGGCGAAGGCGATGGGGAGCGGTTCGCGGAGCGCCCGGAAGAGGTTGCCGAGTGACTGGCCCGCGATCAGGCGCACCGCGCCGCCGTGGATCAGGAGCACGTGGACGAGGGTGGCGAGGAAGACGACCACCACGTACCAGGCGAGCGCCCCGAGGATGCCGAGTCCGGATCTTCCGACGACGGCGGCGAGGATCGCGAAGACTCCGATCGGGGCTAGCCGCACGACCCAGTGGATCACCCGATAGACCAGGTCGTGGAGTTCGCGGACCACCCGGACCAGTCCGGAGAGTCGCTCCGTCCCGACCGAACGCACCGCGACCCCGAAGAGGATCGAGAGGAACAGGATCTGGAGGACGTTTCCCTCGACGAAGGCGCGGAAGATGTTGGCCGGGATGATCCCGGTCAGGATTTCGAGGGGCGACTGCGGCTCGCCGGCAACCGCCGCGATGGTTTCCCCGGTTTCGAGCGAGGCGCGGGTGGCCTCGTCCAGTCCCTCTCCAGGGCCGAGGGCCACCCCGAAGCCGATGCCGATCGCGAGCGCGATGCCGAGGGTCACGAGGTTGTAACCGACCGCCCGGAGGCCGATCCGGGAAAAGGAGCCGGCCCCCTGCCCGATGATCGCGACCGAGAGGGTCAGGAAGATCATCGGCGCGATGAGCATCCGCAGGAGCTGAACGAAGAGGTCGGCGACCGAGGCGAGAAAGCCCGCCGATTCTCCGGCGAGGACACCCACCAGAACCCCGGCGAGAGCGCCGATCAGGACCTGGTGGTGGAGCGGGATGCGGCTCATGCGACGGAGCAATCGTACCCGGCCGGATCGCGAATTCGCGATCGGGAACGGATCGCGAATTTCGTTCTCGATATCGCGAAAACCGGGACGGGATCGCGAAAACGCAGATTCCCCGCGAACCACCGGAATCCTCTCGAAACCGCCGAAAACCCACGAAAATCACGGAATTCCAGCGGTTTCAGCCTCAAAACCAGCCTTTTCGCGATATGGCAGCCGCTCTCGGATCGCGAATTCGCGATCGGGAACGGATCGCGAATTTGTCCCTCATATCGCGAAAACCGGGACGGGATCGCGAAAACGCGGAGCCTCCGCGAACCACCGGTCTCGCGGATCGCGAATTCGAGATCGGGAACGGATCGCGAAAACGGCCCACTGGATGGGGGCTGTCAAGCGACATCGAGAACTGGGCCGGTGGCGACAGATAAAACTGGTCCACCCTTGAGCGTGTAGTGGGTTCATGAGTTCGCCTCGTGAGATTCGGGTTTGTTGGGGGCATGGGCGGAGAGGAGGTCCGTGATGCCTCGGAAGAGTCCGCTGCGCCGCTTCTCGCGGAGTCGGTAGCTTTCGCCGCGGATGGTGATCACGTGGCTGTGGTGGAGCATCCGGTCCACCAGATCCACCCCGGTGTCGGCGCGGGATTCGTCTTGACGGCGCGCCTATTCGGAGAAGGGCTCGACCCCGGCGAAGCGGCGGGCCTGTACCGGATCGGTGACGAGCCACGTCGCGACCAGCCGCTCGAAGGCGGCCCCCTTGTCGCGCTCGGTCAGGGCGGCGGCGCGACAGGAGTCGAGGAGACGATCCAGACGGGTCATGGGCGCGAAACCATACAGAAACCCGGCTCCGGATGGGGGCCACCTCCTTCTCCGCGAGGGCTACACTCGCCACGCACGGAGAGGGAGATGCTTGGCATGACCGAAACGCGACTCGGTGAGGTTCGGGAAATTCTGGCAGGACTGTTGGCGGACATCTTCGGCGAGGCAGCGCGCTTCGGTCCGATCTACATGGATTTCGACTGGGATGAAGACGGGTTCGATTATGTGAAGGCCCATGTCATCTATGAGTCTCCGGACGAATGGCTCGACCCCGAAAAGCTGGTGGATGTTCTCGAGCCCCTGAACGATCGAATGCTGGAAATCGGAGTGGATGCCATCCCGGTCGTCTCGTACATCGCCAAATCGGAAGAGCAGGAATGGCTTGATGGCGCGCCGGCTGATTGAGACCGCCCGCCTGTTGATCCCGACTGCCCCGGGGAGGCCGCGCCAGACCGATCTTCGCCGGGCCGCGAGCACGATCTACTACGCCGCGTTCCACCGCCTCATGGAGTGCTGCGCGGATCGCCTGGCAGGAACCAGTGCCCGGCGGACTCTCACGTGGAGGCGTGTGTACCGATCCCTGAACCACGCCCGATGCGCCGAGGCGTGTCGATCCCGAGAGGTGCGATCCCTTCCTCCGGACATTCGGAGGTTGACGACTTTGTTTCCGACGCTCAGGGGGCGGCGCCGCGACGCGGACTACGACCCCGCAGCGCGTTTCACGAAGTCGGAACTCGTGCGAGACCTTGCCATGACCGAATCCGCGCTGGATGCGTTCGACCGATCATCAGCGCGCGACCAGCGGGATCTGGCCGTATTGCTGTTGTTCCGCGAACGCTCTCGCTGATCCTCCGGGGTCGCTTGCGAGCGGTCATTCATGTCGAAGACTGCTGTAGTACTCCGGTAGCAGCGAACCACGATCGCTATCTCGCGGAGGGCTACGGCAAGGGAACCGGTCCGTGGATTCCCGGTCCCACGGACCACGAAACCCCCGTAGAAATCGCCGCCGAACCTAGACTTTCTCGCGCCATGTCCTCCCGAGACGACCGCCACGAGGCGTTCCGCGACGCGCTCCGCGAGCGAATCCTGCTCATCGACGGGGCGATCGGGACCATGATCCAGCGGGAGAAACTCGACGAAGCCGGCTACCGGGGCGAGCTGCTTCGTGAGCACGGGAAGCCGATCCAGGGGCTCGGCGATGTCCTCTGCCTGACCCGGCCGGAGCTCGTCTCGCGGGTGCACCAGGGGTATCTCGAAGTCGGGGCCGAAGCGCTCACCACCAACACCTTCACCGCGACTTCGGTCTCGCTCGCCGACTACGGACTCAGGCATCTGGCCTACGAGATCAACCGCGCCGGAGCGTCGCTCGCCCGCGAGGCGGCGGATCGTGCCGGCCGGGAGGTCTTCGTCCTCGGCTCCATGGGGCCGACCAACCGGACGCTCAGCATCTCGCCGGATGTCTCCGATCCGGCCTACCGCGCCATCGGCTACGACGAGCTCCGGACTTCCTATGTCGAGCAGGCGAAGGGCCTCCTCGCCGGCGGAGCCGACCTGCTGCTGGTCGAGACCTGTTTCGACACCCTGAACGCCAAGGCGGCGATCGATGCCGCCCGCGAGGCCATCGAGGAAGCTCCCGGCCAGGCGGGTCTCATCGTTTCGTTCACGGCGGTGGACATGAGCGGCCGCAACCTGACCGGCCAGACCGCCGAGGCGTTCTGGATATCGGTCCGGCACGCGGATGCCACCGCCGCCGGGATCAACTGTTCGCTCGGAGCCGCCGCGATGCGTCCGTTCCTGCGCGATCTGGCCCGCGAGGCATCGGTCCCGGTGACCGTGGTTCCGAACTGCGGGCTGCCGAACGAGCTCGGGGAGTACGACCAGACACCCGAAGAGATGGCGGAGGAACTCCGTCAGCTTGCCGCCGACGGCCTCGTGAACGCAGTGGGCGGCTGCTGTGGCACCCAGCCCCCGCACATCCGGGCGATCGGCGAAGCGATCTCAGGACTCGCGCCCCGCCCGGTCCCCCGGAGGACTCCCCGGCTCCGGCTCGCCGGGAGCGAGCCGCTGGTGCGGCCCGAGCAGAGCTTTCTGGTCATCGGCGAGCGGACCAACGTCACCGGTTCCCGGAAATTCGCCAACCTGGTTCGCGAAGAGCGTCTCGAAGAGGCCCTCGCGGTGGCACGCGACCAGGTGGCGAGCGGCGCGAACCTGCTCGATGTGAACATGGACGACGCGCTCCTCGATTCCCGGGCGGTGATGGAGCGCTTCCTGCGGCTCGTCGCCATGGAGCCGGACGTGACCCGGCTGCCGATGATGCTCGACAGCTCGCGACTTTCGGTGCTCGAAGCGGGTCTCAGGGCGGTGGCCGGCAAGTGCGTCGTGAACTCGCTCTCGCTGAAGGATGGTCCGGAGGCCTTCCTCGACGCGGCCCGCCGGGTGCGCCGTTTCGGCGCGGCGGTAGTGGTGATGGCCTTCGACGAGCAGGGTCAGGCGGTGGATCGCGAGCGCAAGACCGAAATCTGCACGCGGGCGGTGCGGCTTCTGACTGAGGAGGCCGGCTTCCCGCCGGAAGACATCATCCTCGACCCCAACGTCCTCGCGGTGGCGACCGGCATCCCCGAGCACGACCGGTATGCGCTCGAGTTTCTCGAAGCGCTGCCGAGCATCCGGGAGGCCTGTCCGGGGGCCCTGATCTCGGGCGGGGTTTCGAACGTTTCCTTCGCCTTCCGGGGGAACGAGGCCGTCCGACAGGCGATGAACTCGGTCTTTCTCCACCACGCGATCCGGGCCGGACTCGACATGGCGATCGTGAACGCGGGACGCCTCCCGCTCTACGACGACATCCCGGAGAGCCTCCGGGAACGGGTGGAGGATGTCCTGCTGGCGCGGCGCGAAGACGCGACCGAGCGACTCGTGGAGGTTGCTTCCGAAGCCCGGGTCCGTTCGCGGGGCCAGCGGGCGGACACGTCGTGGCGCGAGCTTCCCGTGGGAGAGCGCCTCGCGCACGCGGTCCTCCACGGCGTGCTCGATCACGTGGATCAGGACACCCGGGACGCGCTCGCCGATTACGAAAAACCGCTCGCGGTGATCGAGGGGCCGTTGATGGACGGAATGCGGATCGTCGGCGACCGCTTCGGGGCGGGCCGGATGTTCCTGCCCCAGGTGGTCAAGAGCGCCCGGGTGATGAAGCGGGCGGTCGCGGTTCTCGAGCCGTGGATGGAGCAGGAGCGGAAGGCCGAAGAAGGAAAGGCCGGGAACGGACCCATCGTGCTCGCCACCGTGAAGGGCGACGTCCACGACATCGGGAAGAGCATCGTCGGGATCGTCCTCGCCTGCAACGGACACCAGATCGTGGACCTCGGGGTGATGGTCCCTTCCGAGCGCATCCTCGACGCGGCGCGAAAGAACGGGGCCTCGCTCATCGGGCTCTCCGGCCTCATCACTCCCTCGCTCGATGAAATGGAACGCTTCGCCTCGGAGATGGAGCGGCGCGGGGTGCATCTGCCGCTTTTGATCGGGGGCGCGACCACCTCGGCCCGCCACACCGCGCTCCGGATCGCGCCGCGCCGTGAAGCGCCGGTGGTCCATGTCGCGGATGCCTCGCGGGCTTCCGGGGTGGTTTCGGCGCTCCTCGGCGAAGAGCGAAGCACCTTCGTCGAAACCACCCGCCGCGAACAGCAGGCGGCCCGCGAGGAAGGAAGCCGTTCACGCCCCCGGCTGCTGAGCCTCGCGGAAGCGAGAGCCCGCGCTCCCCGGTTCGAGCGCGCCTGCTCGGTCCGGCCCGAATTCCTCGGAGTCCGGAGCCGGGAGGCCATCCCGATCTCCGAACTGTTCCCGTACATCGACTGGACCCCCTTCTTCCACGCCTGGCAGTTCCGGGGGGTCTTCCCCGCGCTTCTCGAAGACCCGGATGCCGGCCCTGCGGCACAAGAACTCCATGAGAACGCCCGGCGGCGGCTGCGGCGGCTCGCGGAAGAAGGAAGCCTCGAGGGGTTTTCGGTCCATGGACTCTTTCCGGCCACTGCCGCCGGGGATGACATCGAAATCCGCGACCCCGAAGACCCCGCACGGATCGTTTGCCGCCTGGCCACGCTGCGCCAGCAGACGGATCGGGACGGGCCGCGGCTCGCAGTGGCCGATTTTCTCGACGGCTCGGAAACGGACACCCTCGGCCTCTTCGCGGTGAACGCCGGGAAGGGACTGGACGAACTGGTAGCGAAGGCCGAAGCGAAAGGCGACGACTACGATGCCCTGCTGCTGCGTTCGCTCGGTGACCGGCTCGCGGAAGCCCTCGCCGAGCGCACCCACCTCGAAGCCCGCCGGGCGATGGGATACGGCCGCGAGGAGGCGCTCACCCCGGAAGAACTGCTTCGCGAGAAATACCAGGGAATCCGCCCGGCACCCGGCTACCCGGCGACCCCCGACCTCGGCATCCTCCGGGAGATCTTCGACCTGCTCTCAGCGGAGTCACGGATCGGCGTTCGACTGACCGACAACTTCGCGATCCATCCGGCAGCTTCGGTCGCGGGACTCTATTTCGGGAGCCCCGAGGCGCGCTATTTCAGCGTCGGCCGGATCGGACGGGACCAACTGGCGGACTACGCCGCCCGGCGGGGGATCTGCATCGAACGGGCGGAATCGCTCCTCAAGCGCCTTCTGGTGTGACGGGAATCCGGAACTCCTCCACCGGGCGGCCGCCGATCAGGTGCTCCTGGATGACCCGTTCGAGAGCCTCCGGCGTCATCCCCGCGTACCAGACCCCGTCGGGCCAGACGACTGCCACCGGACCGTCGGCGCAGATCCGGAGGCAGTTCGCCTTGGTTCGGGCCACCGGGCCGCCACCCGGGCCGCTTGCGATGCCGAGCTCGTCGAGACGTCGCTTGAGGTACTCCCACGATGCGAGGGAATCCCCCCGCGAACAGCATTTCGGCTTCGTGGGGTCGGCGCAGAGGAAAATCTGACGGCGAACCCGGCCGAGGTGGAGTTCGGCGGCGCGCTCGCTGGCTTGAGCAGGCACGAAGGGTCTCAGCCCGCCACCGGGATGCCCGAAGGACAGGCGACTCCGGTTCCGGCGAGCCCGCAGTACCCGGCGGGATTCTTCGCCAGATACTGCTGGTGGTATTCCTCGGCGAAATAGAAGTCGGGGGCGGGTCGGATTTCGGTCGTGATGGCACCGTGGCCCGCGGCCTTCAGTCTTTCGGCGTAGGCATCCCGGGAAAGGAGCGCAGGCTCGTGCTGGCTGTTCCCGACCGTGTAGAGCGCGGAGCGATACTGCGAGCCGATGTCGTTCCCCTGGCGCATCCCCTGGGTGGGGTCGTGGTTTTCCCAGAAAAGGCGAAGCAGTTCCTCGTAGTTCAGGTGCTTCGGGTCGAACACCACCCGAACGATTTCGGCGTGCCCGGTGCGGCCCGAGCACACGTCGCGGTAGGTCGCGTTCCGGGTCGTGCCTCCCTGGTAGCCGACCGCGGTGACGAAGACGCCGCGGGCTCCCCAGAAGAGTCGCTCTGCTCCCCAGAAACACCCCATGCCGAAGAAACTCTCCTCGAAGCCTTCCGGCCACGGCGGAGTGAGCGGGTGCCCCGAAACGAAGTGGGTCGGGGGCGGTGCGATGGCGGCGCTGCGGTCGGGCAGTACGTTTCCGATTTCGGGTGTCATGGATGCGTCTCCACCGGGATTCTAGTGAGCGGGCCCGACCCTTCTATACTCGCGCCCCTCTTGGAAACCCAACTCGAACAGGAGGCTCGCGAAAGGGTCGCGCGGGCCCGGACGCTCGTACTCAGCGGAGCCACCCATTCGCTTGCCTTTCGCCGGAAGGCGCTCCTCGCGCTCGCCCGGATGCTTCGGGAGCATCGGGATGGGTTCGAAGCGGCGCTCGAAGCGGACCTCGGCAAGTGCGCCTTCGAGTCCTGGGCCACCGAGATCGGAGTGACGCTCGCCGAAATCCGCCACGCCCGCGGGCATCTCGGCGGCTGGATGCGCCGGACGCGGCGGCCTTCGCCCCTCGCTCTTTTCCCGGCGCGAAGCGAGGTGGAAAGCGTCCCGCTCGGGGTCGTGCTCATCATCGCTCCCTGGAACTATCCGCTCCAGCTCTCGCTCGCGCCGCTCGTGGCCGCGATCGCAGCGGGCAACGCGGCGGTCCTGAAGCCATCCGAAAAAGCCCCCGCGACTTCGGCCCTGCTGGCGCGTCTGCTCCCGGAATCGCTGCCGGATGAACTGGTGGCAGTCGTTCCGGGCGGAGCGGAAACCGGTGCCGCGCTCGTCGAAGAAGGTTTCGACCACATCCTCTTCACCGGAAGCCGCGAAACCGGCGCCCGGGTGGCGGAAGCGGCGGGCCGGAATCTCGTTCCGGTCACCCTCGAACTCGGGGGCAAGTGTCCGGTGGTTGTCGAAGAGAGCGCGAACCTGCAGCTCGCCGCCCGGCGCATCTCGTGGGGGAAGTTCCTGAACGCCGGCCAGACCTGCGTGGCACCGGATCATGTGTTCGTCCCCGAAGGCCGGGTTGCCGGATTCCTGCGCCTGCTCCGAGAGAACCGGAAGCGTTTCTACGGAGAGGATCCGGCGAAGAGCCCGGATTACGCCCGGATCGTGAACCGCGAACACCTCGATCGGCTCCTCGGGCTCCTCGACGGCCTCCCGGTCCATTTCGGCGGAGAATCGGACCCGGACCAGCGGTATCTGGCACCGACGGTGACTGGCCCCTGGCCGGCGGGTCACCCGGCAGGCCGCGAGGAAATCTTCGGCCCGATCCTCCCGGTGATCCCCTACCGCAAGGACCAGGAAGTCCTCGACCGGATCGCCCGGAACCCGGACCCGCTCGCGATCTACCACTTCGGCGCGAGGCGGGGCCCTCTCGGGCAGGCGATCCGGCGACTGCCGGGGGGCGCTCTCGTCGCCGGGGATACCGTGCTCCACTGCGCGAACCCCTGGCTTCCCTTCGGAGGCGTGGGCCGGAGCGGAACCGGGGCCTACCACGGCCGGTACGGGTTCGACCGCCTCTCGCGTTCCCGGGCGATCCTCACCGGGTCGCGGCTGGATCTGCCGGTCCGCTATCCCCCGTACGCCGGGAAGCTGGAGCTGATCCGGGTACTTCTTCGCTGATGCCGAAGCCGCTGCGGGATCTCCTCGCGAGCCGGGCGACGGTCTCTCCCGGGATCGCCGGGGAGCTCGCCCGAACGCTCTGGGGGGTCACCGGGGCCGTGAAGCCGCTGCCGGGAGAGCGGGATGCCAACTTCGCGATCGGCGATACCTCGATCCTCAAGATCAGCGAGAGCGGGGCATCTCCCGATCGGCTCGCTTTCGAGGAAAGCCTGGCGCGGGCGGTAGAGGCTGCCGATCCGGATCTGAGGGTCATCCAGCCGGTGCCGCTTCCGGAAGGGAGCACCGGGACACTCCGCGAATTCGCCGGTGTCCGCCACGTCGTCCGGCTTTTCCCCCGTCTTCCCGGAATCCCGATTTCCCGCTTCCGTCGTCGGCCCCCTGCCCTGTTGCGGGCGGTGGGCGAGCTCGTCGCCCGGCTCCAGCTCGCGTTCGGACGGGGAGAAGGGATCTCCTTCGTCTCGTCCGACATTCCCTGGAATCCGCTCCGTTTCGGCGAAGTCATCGAAAGTGCTCGCCCGATGCGGAACCCGGATCTGTTCGGACGCGTGGCCGAGGAGGTTCTCCGTGCCCTGCCCCGGCTCGAGGATCTTCCGCAGGCGTTCCTCCACAACGACCTGAACGACGACAACCTGTTGCTCGAAGGAGATCCCGAAGAAGCGACCGCCGAACGGCTCGCGGTGCTCGATTTCGGAGACGCGGTCCGGGGGCCGCGGATCATGGAACTCGCGACCGCAGCGTTCTATCTGTCCATCGGGACCCCCGACCCCCTGCGGGCGGCGGAAGCGGTTCTTCGTTCCTCGGCCGGGCTTCTCCCGGTGCTCGAAGCGGAGGCCGATCTCTTCCGGGTAGCCATTACGAGCCGGGCGCTCGTGAGCGCCGCGATGAGCGCTTCGCGTCAGGAAACCGGGGAGGCATACCTCTTCACGAGCGAAGAGGGCGCGTGGCGGTTTCTCGACGAGATCGCCCGCACCCCCGGCCCCTTTCTCGATGCCCGCTTCCGAAACGCCGCCGGTTTCGCGCCGCCCCGGTCGGACCCTGCGCTTCTGGCCCGGGGAGCCGTCCCGCCGATCGCGATCCCGGAGGGAGCGAAGGTGCTCGATCTCGGCCCCGAAAGCCCGGCGGTGGACCCTGCCGATCCGATCGGCTCGCTCGGTGCCCATCTGCCGGAAGGGGTCTCGATCGGCCGCTATCGGGAGCCGCGCCTGCTCTACCGGGGGCCGGCGTTTCATCCGCAGGCGGTGGCCGAGGCGACCCGCGAGCCGCGCACGATCCACCTCGGGATCGATGTCTTCGCTCCGGCGGGAACCCCGGTCGTTTCTCCCCTCGACGGGGAAATCGCCTGGCTTCGGGACGACGCCGTCCCGTTCGGGTTCGGCTCCTGCCTCGCCATCCGGCACGAGGGAGGCTTCGAAACGCTCTACGGGCATCTCGGCCGGAAGTGCCTGACTTCGCTCGAACCGGGCCAAAGAGTGCGAGCCGGGGAGCGTTTCGCCGCCCTCGGTTCTCCGGAGGAAAACGGCGGGTGGCCTCCCCATCTCCACTTTCAGGTTCTGGCTTTTGATCTCGGCTTCAGCGACGACCCGCCGGGAGTGGCATCCGCCGGGGATCTCGAAACCCTCGAAGCGATGAGCCCCAACCCGGCGGCTTTCCTCGGACTCGACCCGGAAGCGGTGGCGGTTTCGGAAGAAGCGCTCGAGGAACCCCGGCATCTCCTCGCAGCGCGCGGCAAACGCATCAGCCCGGTGCTCAGCCTCACCCACGACCCGCCGATCCCGGTGGTGCGGGGCCGTGAGACCTTCCTCTACGACAACCTGGGCCGGGACTATCTCGACATGGTCAACAACGTCTGCCATGTCGGGCACGCGCATCCGCGGGTCGCCGAAGCGATCGCCCGCCAGGTGCACCTGCTGAACACGAACACCCGCTACCTGTACCGCCAGTTGACGGACTACGCGGAGGAACTCGCGGCCACCTTCCCGGAGCCGTTGCGGGTCGTCTTCTTCACGAATTCGGGAAGCGAAGCGAACGATCTGGCGCTCCGCCTGGCCCGGCGTCATCTCGGGCGGGACGACACCATCGTTTTCGACGGCGGCTACCACGGCAACCTGACCTCGCTGATCGAAATCAGCCCCTACAAGCTGGACGGGCCGGGAGGAATCGGGTCGGGAGGCCCGGGACCCCATTCCCGGCTCACTCGCCTCCCGATGCCTGACGGGTTTCGTGGACGATTCCGGCGCGGGGCACCTGAATGGCGGGAGAAGCTGATCGCGGATGCCCGGGACCAGGTGAAGGCGGCCGGGCCCGCGACGCTGATCGCCGAAGCCATCCTGAGCTGTGGCGGCCAGATCGTTCCCCCTCGCGGCTACCTCGCTTCGCTCTATCGGGCGGTCCGGGAGAACGGGGGAGTGATCGTGGCCGACGAGGTGCAGACCGGGTTCGGCCGGGTGGGCCCCGCCTTCTGGGCGTTTTGCGATGTCCAGGAAGAGCCCGTCGAGGTTCCCGACATCGTGACCGTCGGCAAGCCTGCCGGAAACGGGCATCCGCTCGGCGCGGTGATCACCACTCCCCGGATCGCGGCTTCCTTCGAGAACGGGATGGAGTACTTCAACACTTTCGGCGGCAACCCGGTCTCCTGCGCCGCCGGGCTCGCGGTGATGCAGGTGATTCGCGAGGAGGGGCTCGCGGAGCACGCCCGCGAGGTCGGAAACCGGCTCCGGGACGGACTCTCGGAACTCGGGCGCTCGTTCCCGATCCTCGCCGAGGCGCGGGGCCGGGGGCTTTTCCTCGGTTTCGAGCTCGCGCACCCTGGCGATCCGCCGATGCCGGCCAGGCGCGAGGCGAGCCGGCTGGTGAACCGCCTCTACGACTTCCGGATCCTGAACAGCACCGACGGCCCGGACGGCAACGTGATCAAGCTCAAGCCGCCCCTCACCTTCTCGAACGCCGACGCGGACCGGTATCTCGAAACCCTCGATTTCGTCCTGCGGGAGCAGCTCGGATGAGTCGAGAGACCGGGTTCGGGATGGTGGACATTCCACAGGCAGGAGAGCATCGTTCCACCGTCATCTGGATGCACGGGCTTGGAGCGGATGGCCACGACTTCACGCCGATCCTTCCGATGCTGGGCCTTCCCGCTTCCCTCGGGGTCCGCTTCCGCTTCCCCGAAGCTCCGGTTCGCCCGGTGACCCTGAACGGGGGGTATCCGATGCGCTCCTGGTTCGACATCGACTCGCTCCCGGCCGCATCCGCGGAGGAACTCGGGCGATCGGTGAACGAGGAGCAGCTCGCCGATTCGGTCCGCTGGGTGAGAAAGCTCGTGGAAGAAGAAAAAAAGGCGGGAATCCCGGCGGCCCGGATCATCCTCGCCGGGTTCTCGCAAGGCGGCGCGGTGGCGATCGCGGCGGCCGCAGCGGAGGACATCGGAGGCGACCCGGTCGAAGTCGGTGGGCTTCTCGCGCTTTCCACCTATGTCCCCCGGCCCCGGGCGGTGATGCCACCTCTTCTGTCAGAGAGCCGCCTCTTTTCGGCGCACGGAATCTCGGACGAGGTGATTCCCCATCGGAATGGAGAAGCGAGCTACCGGGCGCTCCGGACGGCCGGCTGGGAAGGAGTGTTCCGGACCTACCCCATCGGCCACGCGGTCTCTGCCGAAGAGATCCGCGATATCGGACGCTTTCTCGCCGATCTGCTTCGGGAGACGGAATGAAACCGGAAGCCACGCTCGTCACCGGGGCATCGGGAGAAGTGGGTGCGGCGCTCGTCCGCAAGCTCGCCGAAGAACCCGGCAGCCGGGTTTTCACGACCGATCTCCGCCCGTTCCCCGATCGGCATCCCCTTCCGAAAAACGTGGAGCACCTCGAAGGTGACATCCTCTCGGAAACCGTTCAGGAGTGGATTTTCGCCCGCCGCCCCAACCGGATCTTCCATCTCGCCGCGCTTCTCTCGACGCGGGCCGAATCGGCTCCGGAGGTCGCCCACCGGGTGAACGTGGAGGGATCGGTCCGGATGCTCGATGCGGCAACCCGGCTCGCGGAACGAGGCCCGGTGCAGTTCGTGTTTCCGAGCTCGATCGCCGTCTATGGCCTCCCCTCGCTCGCCGTGAAGGAAGCCGCCGGGCCGGTGAAAGAAGACCGGTTTCTCTGCCCGGCGACGCTTTACGGTGCCCAGAAGCTCTATATCGAGCAGTACGGTGCCATTCTCGAGCGGCAGCAGCCCGGTCTCGATTTCCGGGCGGCGCGGTTTCCCGGCCTTCTTTCCGCCACCACCCTCCCTTCCGGGGGGACGAGCGACTGGGCCCCGGAAATGATCCACGCCGCGGCGAGCGGAAAACCCTTCGTCTGTTTCGTCCGCCCCGAAGCGAGGCTTCCCTTCTCTGCCATGTCCACCGCCGTCACGGGATTTCTGCGACTGGCGGCGGCCGACAAGTCGCGCCTCGGCCGCACAGCCTACAACCTGGGCGGGCCGAGTCTTTCCGCCGAAGAGGTCGCCCGGCGGGTGCGCGAGGACTTCCCCGATCTGGATCACCGGTTCGAGCCCGACCCGAAGCGGGATCGCATCGTCGCGAGCTGGCCCGCCGAAGTGGACGACAGTGCCGCCCGGCGGGATTTCGACTGGGTGCCGGATGAGGGGAGCGAAGCCCTGTTCGCGAAATACCTGATCCCGAAAATCCGGAAGCGCTACGAGCTTCCCGCTTCTTCGATCACGCCATGACCCTGCTCCCCCGCTCTCCCCTGCTGGCCGGATTGCTCGCTCCGTTTTTTTCGGCGGCGCTCGGCATCGGGATCTACTCCTTGCTCACCGGGTTGAGCCGGAACCCGGACAGCGACTGGGCGCTTCGGCTCGCTGCGGTAACGCTTTCCATGCTCGTGCCTCCGACCCTCGCGCTCCGGGTGGCGGCCCGCGCCCGGCGGACGGGGCGGCTCGGAGTGCCCGGCGCGCTCGGGGCGCTGGTTGCCCTCTTGACCCTCGGCATGGCGGTGGTTCCCGTTCGTGGTGGCCTGCGACGCGCACGGCAGGCGGCCAACCTGGCGCTTTCCGGCGTGCCGGCTCCCGATTTCCGCGCCCGCGATCTGGATGGCCGCATCCATCGGCTTTCCGATTACCGGGGGTCGGTGGTTCTCGTCAACATCTGGGCGACCTGGTGCCCTCCCTGCCGCGCCGAGATGCCGGAACTCGACCGGATCGCCACCGAAAAAGCAGACCGTGGTTTCGTCGTGTTCGGGATTTCCACCGAAGACGAGGAGACCCAGCGCACCTTTCGGGACGATCTGACCCCGGTGCGATACCCGCTGCTGCTTCCCGGAGCGCTCGAAGGGGAAGAGATACCCCCGGTCTTCCTCGAGACAGCGCGCTACCCCGCGAACTTCCTGATCGACCGGGAGGGACTGCTCCATCCGGCACCGAGCACCGACCAGCCCTTCGCCGTCCTCGAAGCCGAAGTGGAGCGCCTTTTGGCAACCCCTTCCGGCTGATCAGCGTTCGCCGCCGAAGTTTCCGCTCGCGAGGATCGAAGGAACGGCCACCCCGTTGAGCCGGGCGGGGCGGTAGCGGCCGCGCAGCAGGGACAGCATGGTGAGGTGGGCGCGGGCCGAACTGTCGGGAGCGAAATGCGCCGCCTTGACGGAACCACGGTGATCGATCAGCACGAGGAGGCCATCACTGCGCGAGGAGCGTCTCGAACCGCCCCGGTCGCGGAACGGTGCCTCGGTGCTGAGCAGGGTGGCGGGCTCGTAGAGCGCTCCGTCTTCGGTGGATCCGCGAACCGCGATCAGGAAGGGCGCGAGATCGTGCATGAGGTAGTCGAAGTCGCTCTCGAAGGCGACTTCGAAGGAAGCGAGCGATTCCGTCTCTTCGGAGCGCAGTGCCTGGAGATACCCGATCTGGAGGTGCGCCTCGGCATCCCTCGGGCGCATTGCGAGAAGGGCCTGATAGAGGTTTTCGGTGTCTTCGAGATCTCCGTTCAGCGAGTGGGCCCGCGCCAGGAGTCTCAGCGCCCGGACGTTGCCCGGCTGGCCCAGCAACACTTCTCCGAGCTCCTCGATGGCGAGATCGAGATCGCGGGCCCCGAGATGGGCTTCCCCGATCAGGAGCCGCACTTCGCTCTGCTGGCTGTCGGAGACCGGCATGAAGGTAGAGAGCCAGTTGATGGCCTGCGCGAACTTCCCGTCTTCGATGTAGCGACGGGCCTGGGTGATCGGATCGTCCATGCCGACGACCGCTTCGAGCGGCGGATCCTGCCGGGTGGGACGCAGCATGAAGTGGCGCCGGGGGGACACCGCATCTTCTTCGAGACTCGCGGCAAGCACCGGATAGACATTCGCAAGCCGCTCCATCGCCACGTCGAAATCGTCGAGCACCCGGAGCTTTTGCCCTTCATAGACCATCCCGCGTCGCTCCGCGGCAGCCCGGATGGTTCCGACATAGACCGGACGGTCGGGCGGCACGAAGATGAGCGCCTCGCCGATTTCATGGTCTTTCGGTGAAACGGTGAAGCGTTGCCGGATGGGGCGAACCCGGCGCGGATTCATGGGCCGGATCTGCGGCAGATAGACCGCTTCGATGGCGAGCACCTCATAGACCCCGGGGGCCACGACTTCGGTGATCAGCCCGAGTCCCTCGTCGATGCGGAGCGTCTCCCGCCTGCCGGTATCCCGATGCCGCATGACGATGCGCCGGGAGCGAAAGTCGGGGCTTTCGAACTTGCCCTCGAAACGACCGATCACCAGCGAATTCCCTCCCCGCACCATGTCGCTCCAGACGGCGCTCCGCGAGGGAACATCGGCTCCGAGAGGCTCCGGAACAAGCAACGAAGAGCCGAGCAGGAGGGCGAGAAGAAACGCGACCGGGCGGCGGGAACGGATTCGGGCGGGCGAGGAATTCACAACCGGAATGCTGTCATCCTTCCGCGCCCGCTTCAAGAGCCACCCCGAGAAAGCCGGGGAGAAGCGTCGGATGGCTCTGTTTCCGCTTCCTCCATTTCACGAAGCCGGCGAATGGCGCTCCGGATCCGGCCGGCGACCTCCGGATCCGGGTCCGCCTCCCGGGCCTGAAGCGCGGGGAGCGCGGATGCCGACCCGATCCGCTCGAGAAGCTCGACGAGACGGAGGCGTACGCCTCGGTCCGGATCATCGAGATAGCGGATGAATTCGTCCACCAGGGGTTCCCCGAGCTCCAATGCGTAATCGCGGGCCTGATCGCCATGGCGCTGGTCGGAAAGCTCGGTCACCAGCCGGTCCACGAAGGGCGTTTCGCCGAGGAGCACGAGAGCAAAGCAGTAGGCGAGCTGTACGCGGCGGTCCTCTTCCCGCAGGAAGTCCCGGATCAGGCCGTCCACCATCTCCCGGTTTCCGATACGTCCGAGTCCCGCCGCCGCCGATTCGCGCCGGTCGCGTTCGCCGCTCGTCAATTCCGCGATGAAAGTTCCCATCGCGCCCTCGTAGCCCATCCGGGAAAGCGCCCAGAGAGCCGCCTTGCCGCGGTCTCCCCCGGTGTCCTCGTCGTAGAGCTCGAGAAGCCGCGGTCCGGCATTTTCGAATCCCATCGCGCCGAGCGCCTCGATGGCCGGAACCGAAAGCCGGGCGTTTTCGAGCAGTCGCACGAGTTCCGTCCCCGCGGCTTCGGGAGCGATGTAGCCCACTTCGCCCAAGGCGAAGATCGCCGCTTCCGCAACGCCGCGATCGGGATCGAGTGCTGCCGCGGCAAGCGCTTCGACCGCGCTCTCGGCGCGGAGAAAGCCGAGGCTTTCCGCCGCGAGGCGGCGGATGCTCTCCTCGGAATCCTGAAGCCGGCCGGTCAGGCCCGCGACGCCATCCGGAGTCACCGGACGGAGGGGATCGAGGACGAAGTCGTCGCTCCGCCGAAGCAGCCAGTTCATCGCCCGCAATCCCGGCCCCGGCCGCGCCTCGACAGCGTGGATGTCCACGAGTCCCCGAATCGCCTTTCCCCGGTCTTCGGCCCGTTCGCTTTCGAGAAACCGCAGGAGCCCCGGTACCGCACCGGGGTGTCGGGCTTTCAGCAGGGCCTCGAAGATTTCGGCCCGCACCCGGGGGTTCGCATCGTCGGCAGCCGCACTCAGCAGCCGCAGTGCATCCTCGGTCTCCATGCGACCGAGTTCGCGTGCGGCATCGCGGCGGGTTTCGGGATCCCCGCTCTGAAGCCGGGCCTCGAATTCGGCGAGTTCCTGCTGGATCGAACCCGCTGCGGCGGTAGCGAACAGGATCGCCAGGAAGAACCAGACCGCGAAACCGGTCCGTCCGGAAAACCGGCAGCGCTCCCCTCGGGCCCGCACGGCGTCAGTTGTGCCCGGCGACACCCAGGGTGGTCAGGTAAGCGTCCGGATCCCGAAGCAGGAGTTCCGCCTCGGGCATGACTTCGACACCGGCGCGAACCTGGGAGTCCCGGTCGATGACGGCGCGCCTCGCAGCTCCCGGCCCCCACAGCAGGCTGAACACCTCTGCTTCGATCCGGAGCGCGATCGGGGCTTCGTGCCGCGCCAGTTCTTCGGGGTCGTGGCTGATGCCTTCTTCTTCGAGAAACGCGAGGAATTCCTTCTGGGTTTCCGGCCCCGCCCGGAACGTCTGGTCCACCGTCCGGATGTGTCTTCCCCGGGCTTCGATCTCGTCGGGGCGCTCGCCCGCGCCATCGAGGGCACCTCGGCCGCCCGTCGGCGCGAAGCGGGTGGCGAAGCGGAAGAAAAGCCCTCGCTGATCCAGCGCGAGCACCGCCTCCGGCAGATCGGGAGAAGAGGCTTCCACATCGGGGGCGATTCCTCCGCCACCGAGAAGTTCGCGGCCGATGTTCGTCTTCACCACCGTCCCGGCTTCGTCGTTCGAGTCGTGATCGCCGCGGCCCTGGTAATACGCGAGGAAGTCCCCGGAGTCGTAATCGCGCTGGAGTCGCCGGCCGCTCGGGGTGAAGTACTGGGCCGAGGTGAGCCCGAGAGCGTACCCGTGGGCGAGCTGATAGACCGACTGGACCAGCCCCTTGCCGTAGGTGTTTTCCCCGACGATGAGCCCCCGGTCATGATCCTGGATCGCTCCCGCGACGATTTCGGATGCCGAGGCGCTCTCCCGCGACACGAGGACGACGAGCGGCATGTCGGCGTGAGGGCTCGCATCCTTCGCGAAGAACTCCTGATCCATGCGCGAATCGCGTCCCCGAATGGAAACCACTTCCCGTCCCCGTTCGAGAAACACGTTCGAGACCGATACGGCCTGGTTCAGGAGGCCACCCGGGTTCCGCCGCAGATCCACGATCAGCCGGGTGGCTCCCTCGATGCGCAGATCCGCGATGGCCTCTTCGAGTTCCTGGTCGGTGTTTTCGTTGAAATCCGAAATCCGGATGTAGCCGATCTCTTCCGCCCCGGAAACGTTGTCCAGCATGAAGAAGTAGGGAACGCTCCGGAGTGCGATGCGATCCCGGATCACCGTGAAATCGAGCGGGGCCTCGTAGCCGGGCCGGGTGATCGTGATCTGCACCGCAGTACCCTGGGGTCCCCTGAGACGCGAAACCGCCTGGTCCATGTTGTATTCGGTGGCATCCACTCCCTCGATGCGGGAGATCACATCCCCCGCACGAATCCCCAGGCGGTACGCCGGAGTTCCCTCGAAGGGCGAGACCACGGTGAGCAACCCGTTTCGCTCCTGTACCCGGATTCCGAGCCCCACGTAGCCCCCCTGCTGGCGTTCCCGCATCTGGCGGTAGTTCTGGGGCGGCATCAGGCTCGAATGGGGATCGAGATGAGCCAGCATCCCGGAGACGGTGGCGCTCGTGAGCGTTTCCGGGCTGATCTCGCGGACGTACCGGGTTTCCACCAGCCGGATCACGTTGGCGTGCTGCTGGAGCAGATCGCGGTAGGGATCGGGGGCGGCTACTGCCAGCGCGATCGTGGAAACGACCACGAGCGACAGGAGCACCGTCCTGCCGATCCTTCGAACACCGGGCATGGGCAGCATCCTAGCAGGCTGTGGATAAACTGGCGTGAGCACCGAGACGGGTTAGGCGCCCGGCTGACAAGGCGCGTGAGTGAGCAATAGCAGCGCTATTTCGAGCGAATCGCAACGAAGAGCGAGCCTCCAGGCGAGCGTTCAGACGGGATGCATCGCTCGTCGAATGCCGCGTTAGTTTTTCCATAGCCTGCTAACAGCCGGTGGGGGAAACCGGGTGGGCGATCACCCGTCGGCCTCTTCCCTCTCCCGGGAGCGCTTGCCACGGCTGCGGTTCCCGAGCCAGGCAATCCCGATCGAAAGCAGGTAGAGGGTAATCATCGGCCCGGCGAGGATGATCTGGGTGGTGGGGTCGGGCGGGGTGAGCAGCGCCGCGAGGACGAAGGCACCGAGAACGGCGAAGCGGAGATAGCGCCACAGGAAACGCGGAGTGATGAGTCCCAGCCGGGAAAGCACGAGGGCGAGGGTCGGAATCTGGAACACGATCGCCGAGCCGAGAACGACCCGTGCGTAGAAGCTGAACACCTCCGAAACCTTGTAGCGCAGCTCGATCCCCTCGCCTCCCCCGCCGAACGCGCCGAGGAAGCCGGCAGCCGCCGGAAACAGGACCAGATGCGCAAACGCCGCCCCCAGCAGGAAGAACAGGGAGCCGATTCCGACGAGCGGGAAAGCCAGCCGGCGCTCGTGTTTGTAGAGCCCCGGCGCGACGAACCCCCAGACCTGTCCGAGCCAGGCGGGAGTCGAGATCAGGATCGCGACCAAAAGGCTCATCTTCATCCCGAGCACGAAGATTTCGGTGGGGGCGGTGGCGATCAGTTCTCCGCCGAGCGGTGTCAGCACTTCCCGGAGCGGCTCCATCAGGAAGTCGAAAATCTGCTCGTAGAAGAAAAAGCAGCCGACGAACGCGATCGCCACCGCGAGGACCGCCCGGATGAGCCGGACGCGTAGCTCGTCGAGATGCTCGAGGAAGGTCATCCGGTCGGCGGCCTCTTCGCGCCCGCTGTCCGACCCCGGCTCGGTTGCGGCCAATCAGCTCTCCGGATCCGGTCGCGGTGGAGGAGATTTCGGGGAGGACTCTTCTTCGGAGGCCGTCACCGTTTCGACGGGCGGTTTCGGACTCTCCGGCTTTTGGGGAGACGGCTCTCCTTCTCCGGCAAGCCCCTCGCGGAGATCCTGCCCGAATCCTTTCACCTCCGAGCGCGCGGCCCGGAATTCCTCCATCTGGACTTCCCGTTCCAGGGTGTTCTTGAGCTCGTTGCTCGTCCGGCGGAACTCGGCGAGACTCTTGCCGAGCGTTTTCCCGATCTGGGGCAATTTGCGCGGCCCGAAGAGCATCAGCGCCAGGACCATGATGACCATCATCTCCTGAAAGCCGAGCGGACCGATCATGAGGGGCAGCGGAGACAGCGGGGGCACCGGAGCGGAAGATTATCGCCGGGACCGAAGGGCTCCTTCTTCCGGCAAGAGGGGTGGCGCGTGCAAGAATCCACGGCGCATGGGTTCCGAGCCGCCGGAGATCTCCCGTCCGGATGCCTTTCGGCGAACGCCCGGTGCCATTCGGAGCATGTTCGACCGGGTGGCCCCCGGTTACGACCGGATGAACCGGGTGCTGAGTCTGGGACTGGATGGCGGGTGGCGACGGGCAGCCTGTCTCCGGCTGTTCGAGACGACTTCCCCCTCCCGCCCCGTCCTCGATTTGTGCTGCGGAACCGGGGATCTCGCTCTCGAACTCTCCGGGCAGTTTCCGACCGTGGGGTGCGATTTCACCCCCGCGATGCTCGGCCGGGCGCGGAGCAAGTCGGAAGCCCGCGACAGACGGATTCCCTATGTCGCCGGGGATGCCATGCGGCTCCCTTTTCGCAAGGAGACCTTCGCCGGAATCATCGTGGGCTTCGGTGTCCGCAACCTTCCGGATCTGCTCCGCGGGCTCGAGGAGATGCGGAGGGTGCTGGATCCGGGCGGGCGTCTCGTCATCCTGGAGTTCTCCCGTCCCCGGAATCCGGCGATTCGCGTCTTCCATCGAATCTGGCTCCGCTTCGCCGTTCCGCTGCTGGCCCGGTTCGCCGCCTCGGGGGCCGCGCCTTACGGGTATCTGAAGGAATCCATTCTCGCCTTTCCCGATGCGGGCGAGCTGGCCGGGATCCTTCGCGCCGCGGGCTTCGCCGAAGTGCGGTGGAGTTTCCGGGCTTTCGGAACGGTGGCGATCCATTCCGGCATCAATCCGCCTTCGGGGGAACATCTCACCACGGCAACTTGATGAACCGGAGGGGGCCGATCCTCGGGATTTCGGTGGGCAGGCTGTTCCGCTGCATGCTTTCTTCCCAGGCCCGGCGCGCGGCTCCGGCAGAAGCCACCCGGATGCCGACCCGGCGACGGGCTGTCACCGTCCGGTGCGCGGCTTCCACTCCCCCCGATGATCCCTGCCGGTTCGCCGCCCCGCTCGACATCACCCGGATTTCGATATCCACTCCCCGCACCACCCAGTCGGCAAGCGTCGCCGCGGTTTTCATGTCCCCGAGGAACGACGGCGGAGCCTCCCGGATTCCGTCGGCATCCCGTCCGGTGATGTAGCGGATCTGGAGATCCTCGGCGAAGCCCACCGGCTGCGGAGCCCGGTCGTTCACCTGCCGCATCAGGGTCCGCCTCCCGTCATCCCTTCCGGGGCGCGGGTCCCGAAGCCAGTAGCGGATCCGCGAGACCGGAACGATTCCGGGCTGGCCGAGGCCGAAGAGCCCGTAGCCTTCCTCCTCGCCGCCGCCGATTCCGGGCAACTTTCCCAACTTGCCCGATTTGCCTGACTTCCCTTTCTGGCCGGCCTGCCCGGCGAGTTTTTCGACCATGGCGGCGAACACCTGGTCGGTGAGAGCCGCCATCGGCCCGGCACCGAGATTCGGGAGAGCCGCCTCGATCACGCCGCCGAGCAGGCTCTTCAGGCCCCGTTGCATCAGCCCACCACCCCCTCCCGGCGAAAAGGTGTCCGCATCGAGGGATCGGAAGTGGTAGTGCCAGTCGTTCCTGACGGGCTGGATCCGCACCCGCGCTCCCGAGGAGGAGCCACCGGGGGCCTCCGGAACGAGCGATTTCAGGTCCGTGAGGATTCCGCCGGAACCCGAAGCGGAAACGCTCGAGACTTCGCCGAGCGCCCAGCGGGGCATCATCTCGTCGTCGTTGAAGACGACCACGAGATCGTCCGAAGAAGCGGCGAGCCGGCTTGCCGGAATTCCGAGCCGGGTTGTCGTGCCGTCGAAGGAGACGACCGGTTCGAAGCCGGTTTCGGCGAGCCGGGCCGGAGAGGCGAGGAAATCCAGACCATCCGGGTTCCGGTTTCCGGCGCGGCCCAGATCGTTGAACACCGGAATCTCCGGAGGCAGTCCCGATCCAGCGCGTTCGAGGTCGCGAGCCACCAGGTCCAGCATGGCGGAGGCATCGAGACGAAGGGCTGCGGTCTCCGGAGCACTTCCGAGGGCCCCCTGTCCGGTGCGGAAGAGCGCCACGAAGCCAGCGAGAACGAGAAGCGTGACCGCAGCGACCATGACCACTTCCACGAGAGTGAATCCGCCGTCGTGCGCCGGGTTGTCCTTGCGGGGAAACATCACGAATCAGAAGGGCGAGCGGCGGAAGCCTTCGACGAAGAGGGTGATCTCTTCGAGCGCGCGATCGGAGACCCGGAACCGGAAGTCCCCGATGACGGCATCCACCACGTCTCCGGCCGCGTCGGTGAAACTGAGGGCGGCGTTCCCGCTCGAGGAGAGGGAAACTCCCTGAATCGGCCCGTCTCCGAGTTCCGCGAACGAGGAATCGCGCGCGACGATCCCGGAGACCGGCCGGCCGGTGACTCCGTCGAAACTTCGGAGACGGGAAAGGGATTGGCTTTCGGAGCCGGCGCAGCCGACCGACGACTCGGTCGTCAGGCGGGTGACGAGCAGGATGTCCACCCCTTCCCGGTGAGCGATGACGGCCGGAGCTCCGCGCGGGGTTTCGCCGGGCGCGAGATCCCGCCTCCAGACTTCTTCGAGGCGGGTTCCCGATTCACGAAGCATCACGAGTCGGGAAGCAGCTCCCGGTGCGCGTCGGTCCCCTCCGGTGACCACGAGCAGATGCGGTTCGCTCCGCCCCGGCAGGGCGAGAGTCACCGGCGGCGTCAGGACCGGCTGGTCCCCGCCAAGCTGGAAGGCCTTCCCCCAGCGCCAGCTTCCCGGGTTCCGGGTGTCCAGCCGGTGTATCTGGCCGTGCACGTCGGCGACGAATACCCGGGTGACGAGGCTGCTGCCTGTTTCCCCCGCGAAGGAGGGGCTCCAGGCTGCCGGAGGTGCCGGGGTCGCGTTCGAGGCGATGGTGGCTTCCGAGCGGCCGGAAGTCCGAAAACTCCGCTCCACCCGGCCGTCTCCGGGATCGAGAACGAAAAGCCATTCGCCGCTGTCGTCTCCGGGCGCTCCGGCACCCGCCGTCTGGAAAATCACCGAGCGAATGCCGCCACCCGTCTCCGGAACTTCGGCGAGTACCGGCCACGGCGTATGGCCGAGTCCGGAAAGCGCGTCCTTTTGGCCCCGGTTTCCCACATTGAACAGAATCCGGGGAGCGCCGTTACCTCGTGAGCCGACCTTCGGCGGGTTCAGGTCACCGCGCCAGCCGTCGCCCACCGAGGAGATGTCGAGAGCAGTGAGGAAGCGCCCTCCGTGATCCCTTCCGAAAGCCAGGACGGTGGCCCAGCGATTCTGTCCGTCCAGCCACAGATCGCGGACAACCGGCGGCCCGGCGAGGGTGAACCGGGTGACGCGGCTCACCTCGAATCCGGGATCCGGCCGGACGGCCGCGAGGACCAGATCCCGAAGCAGGGTTCGATCCGGCTTGGTTTCCCAGGCGGCCGGCCCCAGAACGTCATCCGGGATGTAGGCGAAGATTTCGTGGCCGGTGTCAGCGGCGAACGCGTGGAGCATCCCGCCGCTCGTGGGCAGGTACAGGACGCTGCGCCGGTTCGCGTGTTTCGCGAAGAACGCGCGGTAGGCATCGCGCCGGTGTTCCACCCGCTCCGGTGAGAGCGGTGGACTCCCCACCGGCAAGGGCGGAGCAAGTCCTTCCCGCAGCTTCCAGGTCCCGACTCCGCCGGTGAAGTGGAGCTTCCCGTCCGGATCGTAGATGCGTCCGGTCTCGGGATGGGTCCCGATTTCTTCGCCCCTCGTGACCCGCACGATGATCTCGGCCGCATCGGCCGCCGAGCGCGCTCCGGCACCGTCCAGCTCGGAGAGAAAACCGGCCGAGACCCCGAAATCCCGCGCCGTCGCCTCGCCGACCTCGAAAGGAATCAGATCGCGACTCCCCGGCCGGTTGAAAAAGAGGGTCCGGTCATCCGGATGGCGATCCCGCAAGCGTTCGCCGGCATCCCAGATCACCTGCCCGTCCCCGCCGCTGCCCGGAGTCGGCTTGGCCCGGAGGTGGCCTCGCAGCAGGTGGAGTTCCGCCGCCGTGGAGAGCAGGACGTTGTCCCGATACGCCCGACGCAGTTCGAGAGCGCGTCGGAACGAGGCGGGGTTCGACGGGTCGGCCACCAGATCCTGCGGGGAGCGGGAGGGATCGCTTCCCGCGAACGAGGGCGAAGGCGAGCGCGCAACCAGCTCCTTTACCGAAGCGAGGCTCGGAGCAGAGAGCGCGACGCGCCCCTCAGGAAGGGTGACCACGTCCATGGCGCGCCGGAGCGCGGCTTCGAGTTCTTCCGGGCTCTGGGCGAGGAGAGCAGGACGACGCAGCCCGGAGGCCATCCAGGCGACGTGGTTCTGGCGGCGCTGGTGGGTTTCCGAGAGCCCGAAGCCCACCACGAAGATGTCTCCCCGGGGGTTTTGCGGATGATCTCCGCCCAGGGTTCGAAAGGCGGCGCGCGCCTTGAGTCCCGCGTTGTAGATGCGGAAGTCACCGTTCTCGGGCGAGCGAACCCGCGACGGCTCTGACGATTCTCCGCTCGTGCGGAGGAAGAGTTCCGGAGCCGTGTCTTCTCCGGGAGTCCCGACGTTGAAGTCGAGCCAGAGCTTTTCATCGCACTCGCAACTGTCCTCGCCGTCGGTGAGCAGGAGGATGATGTTCCGCTGGCCGGGATCGAGATTGGCGCTCGCGCTTCCGGCGATGTGGGCGGCGAGCTGGTAGAGGCCGATGCCGATGGGAGTCGCCCGGGAGTTGGTTCCGAAAGGCAGCCTTCGGAGGAGTCGCTGCGCTCCACCGGTCGGATCGCAGCGGTCGGGTGTCGTCCTGATGTATATCCCCTGGCAGGGCGAGGCCCATAGATCGGGAGGAGTCCCGGAGGAGCCCAGGGGAAGCCCGGTGCCGAAGGTGGGATCCTCGCAGCGGGCGCTGCTCTCTAACGGATCGCGGGTCTGTTTCGCGAACGTCACGAGTGCCCAGTCGGCGAGCGGCTCGCCGGCATCGGAACGGAACTCTCCCACCGTACGATGGAGCGTTTCGAGCGCGGTCCAGAGGCGGGCCTGCGACCCGCTCACCCGCAGCATGGAGTGCGAGGTGTCGAGGATCACCCAGATCCGGTGGCGCACGCGCCCCCGCACCAGTTCGAGCGGGTCGCGGCCGCGTTCGATATCGGGACCGGCGGCGGCGGGATATCCGAGCAGGAGGGCTCCGAGAAGCAGCGCGGCCCTCGAGAAACGGGTCTTGTGAAAATGCATGGCTCCGATTCCTCCTGTGGGGTTACCGGACGATCCGGATGGGATTTCCTCGAGGGCGGGAAACTTTCCGGAATCTCGTCTCCGGCCCTCCGTATTCGTCGGTTTCTTCTGCCTCGCCGGGCCGGGGCGCGAGCCGAACCGTCAACTCCAGCCGGCTGACGGCGTGCGGGGCCGTCTCGCTTTCCGGTGGCGGATAGCGGGCTTCCGCGGTGAGCACCGCCCGGTCGTGCGGTTCTCCGGCATCGGCTCTTCCAACCACCGGACGCCGCACCCAGACCGTCACCCCCGAAAGCTCCACCGGCGCATCGGGGGGAGTCCATCCAGCCCTCGGTGCCCGAGGGTCGAAGAACAGCGACTGGCCGGCGGGAGTGCGGAGAACCCGGCCGACATACACGCGGGAGTTCGATCCGCCCGCCGGTTCGTCCCGGAACATCTGGTAGTCCCGACATCCGCCGCGATGGGGATCCCGGCAGGCTGTCTGATCTTCCGGTCGCGCCGCTCCCCACGGAGCTCCAGAGGCGACCCGGACGTTCTCGCGGGGAGGCGGAAGCAATCCACTCCAATCTCCGTCCTCCGCGACCCAGGCAGCCAGGATGGTCTTGGCGTATTCGAGCCCGGCTTCGGCGCGCGTGGTCGCCATCTCGGCCCAAATCCGGTTTCGGCTGACATCCGCGCCGGTTCCGATGCTCGAGATCACGGCGGCGCTGATGACGGCGAGCGTCAGGGCGAGGATCAAGGCGATGGCGAGCGCGAGGCCGGCTTCCGGATCGGCGCACCGCCGGGGCTCCGCGTTCCGGTCACTCACCGTTCGCCACCCGCAGCGAAGAAAGCCGGACCACCGGATCCCGCCCTTCCCCCACCGGAAACGCCACCACCTCGAAGGAAAGCGCGGCGAGGCGGCCGGAGACACCATCTGTCGCTTCCCGGATGCGCCAACGAACTTCGTAGCGCGCGCCGGACTCGGTGGTCTCAGCGCCTTCGGTATCGAACCAGGCCTGATATCCGGGAATCCCTCCCCCCTCGATCTCCACGCTGCCTCCCGGAGCTACCGCGCTGTGGTATCCGGGAAGAGGCCAGGTGCGGTGAAGGGGCGCAGCGTGGAGCTCGTCCATTTTGGCCCGCGCCACCCGGACGGCGAGATCCGAGCCCGCAGCGCTCCATCCCGCGACCGACGCGGCGGTCACCGAGCGAAGGAAGGCACCGCCGGCCATGACGAGGAGCGCCGCGGCGAACAGGGCTTCGAGAAGCGAGAAGCCGGTTTCGCCGGCGCGAGAGGCCCGTGATCCGGGAAACCGTTTTTCGACCATGCAAGTTAAGACGCAAAAGAACCCTCCTTTGGTGCGTCAGAGCCGAAATTTCCCGAAAATTGGGGAAAACTCTCCTTCAGAGGAGGATCCAGGCGGATTCCCCGGCCACGAACACGAGAGCGGAGGCTGCCGCCAGGAACACGCCGAACGGAATCGGAGTCGTCCGGGAGATGCGTCCGGCGAGCAGGAGCGGGAGCATCGTGACGAGGGCGAGCCCCGAGCCGAGGCCGATGACCCAGATGATGCCCGAAGGTCCGAGGAAGACTCCCACCATCGCGGTCATCTTGATATCCCCGAGCCCCATGCCTTCCACGCCGCGGGTGAGCTGGTAGAACCAGCGGAGCAGGAGCAGCGATCCGCCTCCGAGGAGGGCACCGAGGACCGCTTCCGGGAAAGAAGGGCCGACGCCGGAGAGCGAAAAACCGAGCCCGGCCGCGAACCCGGAAAAGGTGATTCGATCCGGAAGCGTCCATCTTTCGAAATCGGTCACCGCGAGGGCCAGCAGCATCCCCGGGAAAAACACGCGGAGAGCCAGACGAGGCAGGTCGGACCAGTCAGCGGTGACTGCCCAGATCACGATCGCCATCCCGAGAAACTCGACCACCGGATAGCGAAAGGAGATTCGCGCGCCGCAGTCCCGGCAAGAACCGCGGAGGACGAGGAAGGACAGGATCGGCACCAGATCACGGAGCCGGATGCGCCGGCCGCAGGAGCGGCAACGGGAGCGCGGGGTCACGACCGATTCTTCGGCAAGGGTCCGGGTCGCCACCACGTTCAGGAAACTCCCGTAGGCGAGTCCGGCGAGGGCCGCCGCGAGGATGTCCACCGGCGACTAGCGGCCTGGCAGTCCGGCGAGAGGGGAATCGGGCGAAACCACCGGCGTTCCCTCGACCAGGCGGTACGGCACTCCGGTCGGGTCCAGCGGGATGCGCTCCACGACCCGGGCAGCGAGCAGTGGTGTCCAGCCCTCCACGTTCCGGCCGGTCTGGCGTTCGAAGTCCCGGATTCGCGGCGTGAGTCGGTCGATCTCGTCGAGCGCGTCCAATTGGGCGAGATGGGTGCGGGCGTTGGCCCGCTGCCTTTCGTTCGTTGCCTGCCCCAGCATGCGCCGCCAGATCGCGCGGGCGGTCTCGCGGACACCCGCTTCGCTGAACGCACGCGCCGCGAGGGCGGAAAACCAGTCCGGGGCACCCGACCGCCTCGCGGCTCGCGCGAAGACGTGCGCCGCTCCCGCAGGATCCTGAAGATGCCAGAGGCGAACGAGTCCGAGCGCGAGCGCGGCATCCGCATCCTCCGGGTGATCCCTGACCCAGGCGGAGAGGAGCCCGGCAGCCGATCGAGCGCGTCCGGGCCCGAGGGGCGGTGGTTCCGCGAGCAGCAGGGCACCGTGAACGGCGGGCGCGCGGAATCCGGGATCCGAGCGGATCGCCGACCGGATGCGTTCCTCGAGCAGGGGGAAATCCGGTTGATGGGCCGACTGATGGGACTGCCGCTCGGCCCCGTAGTGCTGGACGGCCGCCATCCAGGCGAAGTCGGCCATCAGACTCCTGACACCGGCGGGGAGGTTTTCGGTTCGTATCGCTGTCCAGGTCTCGCTCGCCGGTTTTCTCTCGGGTGCCCGGTCGGCGACCTTTCCGGCGACGGCGAGCAGGAAAAGCGCCGCCCCGAAAACGGCGATCCGTACCCCAAGGGACATCAGGCAGATAGCCCGCGTCGGCGGAGCGAGGGACCGGCGAGAGAGGCGGCAAGCAGCAACACCGCTCCCGCGTAGGCAAGCGTATGGAGAGCCGCCGGGAGGAGCAACTCCGGCAAGACTTCCCTGCCCGTCTCTCCGGACGGGGTGAGAAGAGGAAGCCGCGGCAGGAGATAGCGTCCGGCAGCAGCGAACGCACTGTCCGGAGCATCCGGGATCCAGCCGGAGGCGGCCGCCAGCA
This sequence comes from Vicinamibacteria bacterium, assembly GCA_965215615.1. Lineage (GTDB taxonomy): Bacteria > Acidobacteriota > Vicinamibacteria > Marinacidobacterales > Marinacidobacteraceae > CBDATA01. Next base: position 1,438,095 of record OZ244068.1, read on the forward strand.
CTCCGAAAAGTGCGGCGGAAAACGGCCGCAGCAGGCGACCGAAAAACGTGGCGATGGCGAAGACCACCAGCAGGCGAAACAGGAGGAAGCAGCCGGTGACGAGGAGCGGCGCGGGCGAAGTTCCGTAAGCGGCTCCGGAAACGAGCAGTATGAACAGGGTCGCGAGGGCGCTGAACGAAGCCAATCCGGCCATGATTCCAAGCGAGCGGGCGAGGACGACGAGGCCGGTGCCGGCGGGACTCGCGAGGATCGTCGGGCCGAGAACGCCCCCACGATCCGTGAGCCCGGAGCCGTAGCCGATTGCAAGGCCCCAGCCGGCACATCCGGCCACGAGCCAGCCCAGGTGGATGGCGAGACGTCCGCCTGGATCCACGGTGGCCCCGGTCAGCGCGTGGCCGAGCCCGAGCCCGAAAAGGACGGCCACCGCCGCGTACAGAGAGCCTCGGTCCCGATGAAACACGAGAAACGTTGCCCCGGCGAGCGCCGACCAGGTCGCGAAGGAGCGAGGAGAGCTCAATGCCGCACCGCGTTCGTCATCCAGTCCTCTCCGGTCGTGAATTCGGCGATCGGTCCCCGTCGGAGGATGCGGCCTTCGTGGAGCGTCGCAACCTGATGGGCGAGAGTTTCCACCGCTTGTGGGGAATGGAGACTCGCGAGGACCGCGGCACCCCCCGCGGCAACTCGCTGGATGGACCGGATCGCGAGTTCCGAGGCCAGGAGATCGAGCCCGGAAAAGGGTTCGTCGAGGATGACCGCGACCGGGTGCCCCACGATCGCGGCGGCGAGAGAGGCAGCCTGGCGAACTCCTCGCGAGGAGCGGGAAAGAGGGGTCCGCAGGTTCTCTTCGAGTCCGACATGCGCGATCGCGGCGCGTGCTTCCTCCCGGCCGGCACCCCGGAGCCGGGCGGCGAGCAGGACGGCTTCGAAAGGCCGGAGGCCCTGCGGGAGCGAGGGATCCTCTCCGAGAAAACCAAGCCCTCGTCGCGCGAGGGCAGAAGCGGCGTTCCGGCCGGAGAGCAGCGCCTCCCCGGAATCGGGCGAGAGCAATCCGGCGAGCAGTCGGAGAACGGTGCTCTTGCCGGCCTGGTTGCGGCCGATCAGCGCGAGGATTTCGCCGGCGTTCACCGAAAGATCCACCTCGCGAACGACTTTCCGCCTTCTCGGGGAAAGCCCCCACCCGGTCGGAGCCGGAAAGGACCGGCTCAGCCGGCGCGCCTCGATGACGGGCGTCGGCACGCCCCGGTTACTCGAGGAAGGCCGTTCCACCCGGAACCGGACAGGCGATCTCTGCTCCGCTCGGGTCGGTGTAGAGCGCACCGGAACTGGTGGCCGAGAAACTGCGTACTCCCGTGCGCCCCACGTCGGCGGGCTCCGCGTGGTAGCAGTAATCGAGCAGGCTGTCCGGGTCGCAGTGATCCGGAACGGTGGTGGGCGTTCCGTTGGCGGCGAGAGTCCGGTTGTAGCCCGATTTGACGTAGGGACTCGTGCGTCCGAGATCTCCCCCCACGAATTCGGGGGCGGCATCCGGATAATCCGGGATACCGATGCCTCCGCAATCACCACCGTCGCGGCACAGGTTGGTCAGATCGGAGAAAAAACCGCAGTTGGAAGCCGCATAGGTCTGTTGGGCGGCGATTACCGCCCGCGAATCCCCGATGGCCTGGGCTTCGTTGGCGGAAAGACGGGCCCGCAGCAACTGGGGGATGGCGATGCCGGCGATCACGCCGATGATCGCGATCACGATCAGCAACTCGATGAGGGTGAACCCGCTCTCGCATGTCCGGGCGGCGGAACGACGGCGTGAGCGCATGGAAACCGAAAGACGTTCGGAAAGAGTCATTTAAGGATAAGACCTCCGGGTTTGGGGAGAGGGAGAAGGGAATCCGGCCACCGGGCCGAATCCGGAGAACAGGGCATCCGGAACGATCGGAAAGCGTTCATGCGAGCCGGCCGACCAATGTCCAGATCGGCATGTACATGGCGATCACGATGGCTCCGATGAGCACGCCGAGCACGAGGATCAGCAAGGGTTCCAGCAGGGGCAGAACGGTCTCGCTCGCTCGCCGGACTTCGTCCTCGTAGAAATCGGCCACCTTTTCGAGGGCGAAGTCGAGATCGCCGGTCCGCTCCCCCACCGCGACCATCTGGCAGACCATCGGCGGAAACATTCCCGCCTGACGCAGGGGGCCCGAAAGCGAACTCCCGGTTTCCACCCGGGCGCGTACCCGGTCCATCGTCTTTTCGAGATGCTGGTTCCCGACTGTCCGGCGGGCAATGTCCATGCCCTCGAGCACCGGAAGGCCGGCACCGACCAGGGTCGCGAGAGTCCGACAGAACCGGGCCAGCGCCGCCCGGAACACGAGCTTCCCGAAAAGCGGAATCCTGAGGACCAGACGGTCGAGGAAGGCCCCTCCCGTCCGGGTGCGCCGGAGCCGCCCGGCGAGCAGCGACAGGCCGAGCATCGCGAACAGACCGAGCGAAGCGTGGGTGCCGAGCGATTCGGAGGCGCCGATCACGATCCGGGTGGCGAGTGGCAACTCGGCATCGAGCCCGGCGTACAGCTCGGCGAAAACCGGCACCACCCGCCACAGGATCACGGCGACGACCAGGATGCCGATGCTTCCCACCACCAGCGGGTAGGCGAAAGCACCTCGCACCCGGGCCGCCATCCGGGCGCTCTTGTCGAGTTCGCCCGACAACCGCAGGAGGCTCTGATCGAGCCGGCCGCCCGCCTCTCCGATCGCGGTCATCGCGACCGTCAGCCGGCCGAAAATCCGCGGATGCCGGCCCATCGCGCGGGCGAGTGAGCGCCCTGATTTGACATCGGCCTGTATGGCGCGGACCGCGTCCCGCAATCGGCGGTTCTCCTGCTGCTGGTGCAGCACATCGAGACTCTCCGCGAGCGGAAGCCCCGCCGCGACCATCATCGCCAGTTGACGCACGAGGAGGGCCACCTGGCGGAGCGTCACCGGAGGCCACCAGGCGACCCCGGAAGCGAGTCCTCCGAGAGCACCGATGCGGAGAAGGGAGCGGCGGCCGGAAATCACGCCATCCGGCCCTTTCCGGTAACCCGCTTGCCGAGCGCCTCCCGATCATTCGCCGCGAGCAGCGCCTCGTCGAGGGTGATGGCGTTTTCTTCGAGGAGCAGGAGCAGCGCGTCATCGAGGCGAAGCGAAGCCCGGTTACCGGCACCGGCATGCATCACCGCGAAGAGCTGGTGGAGCTTGTCCTCCCGAATGAGGTTGCGGGCCGCCGGGGTAAGCAGGAGCCGTTCGGCGGCGAGAACCCGTCCGGTACCGCTCGCTTTCGGAACGAGGCGTTGACACAGGACGGCCTCGAGCGAGACCGAGAGCCGATTGCGGATCTGGCGATGCTGATCCGGCGGAAAGAGCTCCACGATCCGGGTGATGGCGTGGAGCACCGATCGGGCGTGCACGGTGGCGAGCGCGAGGTGGCCGGTTTCGGTCACCCGCAACGCGGCATCGGCAGTCTCCCGGTCGCGGATTTCGCCGATGACCACGACATCCGGATCGGCCCGCAACACCGAACGAAGCGCCGAATGGAACGATTCGGTGTCGTGGCCCACCTGTCGCTGGGTCACGAGCGATTCACGGTTCGCATGCAGGAATTCCACCGGATCCTCCACGGTCACGATGTGCGCCCGGCGGGTCCGGTTCACCCGATCCACGATGGCGGCGAGGGTGGTGGATTTGCCGGATCCAACCGGGCCGGAGGTCAGGACCAGGCCGCTCGTCAGGTCGGCGAGGCGCATGATTTCCTCGGGAAGGCCGAGAGCGTCGAGCGCCTGCATGTTCCGGCTCACGATGCGATAGACCGCACCGAGCTGCCCCCGTCGCAAGAAGGCCGTTCCCCGGAAGCGCGCCACGCCCACGAGGGTGAACGCATAGTCCACTTCGCCGCCCTCTACCAGGATTTCGCGCTGGCGTTCGGGAAGCTGGGCCAGCACCATCTCCTCCACTTCCCGGTGCGAGAGCTTCGAGTGACCGGCGGTCACGAGGCGCCCGTCCACCCGAAAGCGGGGTGCCGTTTCCGGGCCGAGGTGGAGATCGCTGCCTCCGAGTTCGCGAAGCTGTCCGAGCAGCTCGCCGAGGCGGGCGGCAGCTTCCGGCTTCGGTTCGCCTCGAACGGGAATCTGAAATTTTCGCATCTCTGTTTAAGACGCAAGAGAGCGGAAAACCAACCGCTGACCCTCCAGAATGTGGAAAACCGGCTGGTCGCCGGGCATTGCGGCCCGCGAAACGGTTTCCTATAGTTCGCGGGGCATGGAGCAGGGCGGGCCGTGGCGGATTTGACGGGTTCTCTCTCGCCGGTACCCGCCCACACCCGTTTTCTCTTCGTCACCGGAGGGGTGATCTCCTCGCTGGGGAAAGGGCTCGCGGCCGCCTCCATCGGCCGGCTTCTCCAGTCGCAGAACTACACGGTCGGTTTCCTGAAGTGTGACCCCTATCTGAACGTGGATCCGGGCACCATGAGTCCGTATCAACACGGAGAGGTGTTCGTCACCGAAGACGGCGCGGAGACCGATCTGGACGTGGGCCACTACGAACGCTTCGCCGATGTCTCGTGCTCCGCGGATTCGAACGTCACGAGCGGACAGATCTACGAAACGGTGCTCTCCCGCGAGCGACGGGGGGGATATCTCGGTGCCACCGTTCAGGTGATTCCTCACGTGACCGACGAAATCAAGCGGCGCATCACGCGGATCGCCGCCACCGGGCCGGATGTGGTGATCGTGGAAATCGGGGGTACGGTGGGAGACATCGAGAGCCAGCCCTTTCTCGAAGCGGTTCGCCAGTACCGGCTCGAAGCGGGCGCCACGAGGACCTGCTTCCTCCATCTCACGCTGGTCCCGATGGTTCGCACCGCGGGCGAATACAAGACCAAGCCGACGCAGCACAGCGTGCGCGAACTCCGCGCCATCGGCATCCAGCCGGATGTGCTGCTTTGCCGGACGGAGGCACCGCTCCCCGAGGATGTGAAGGCGAAAATCGGGCTGCATACCTCGGTGAGTCCCGATGCCGTGTTCTCCGCGGTGGACGCGGAATCCATCTACGACGTGCCCCTCAACCTGGCTTCCGAGCGGGTGGACGCGCGAATCCTGCGCCACTTCCGGTTGCGTCCCAGAAAACGGGAGCTGACCGAGTGGAACCGGGCGGCGCGCGGCATGCGCGGCGGCAAGAGAGACGTCCGGATCGCGGTCGTGGGCAAGTACGTGGAGCATCTCGATGCCTACAAGAGCCTCGGAGAGGCGCTGATGCACGGCGGCATGCCTCACGACGCGGCCGTGGATGTCCAGTGGATGGAAGCGGAACGCCTCGAAAAGGGAGATCTGCCCGAACTCGAAGATGCGGACGGCATTCTCGTTCCCGGCGGCTTCGGTCGCCGTGGCGTGCGCGGCATGGAATCGGCCGCCGGTCAGGCACGTCGCACCGGAACCCCCTTCCTCGGCATCTGCTACGGGATGCAGCTCGCGGTGCTCGAATTCGCGCGGACCGAGTGCGAAGTGGAGGGTGCCACCACCGAGGAGCTCGACCCCGATTCGAAGGCGATCCTCTTCGCGCGTCTTCGGGTGCTCGATGGAGTCGAGGAGATGGGAGGCACCATGCGGGTGGGGGCCCAGACCGTGCGACTCGAATCGGATTCCCTGGCGGCCCGGATCTACGGGGCGGAAAAAATCCGGGAACGCCACCGCCATCGCTACGAATTCGTGCCCGATTTCGAGCCGCTGCTGCGCTCCCGCGGGATGCATTTCACCGGCACCACCGAAGACGGTTACTACGAGGTGATCGAACTCTCCGCGCACCCCTGGTTCATGGGGGTCCAGTTCCACCCGGAATTCCGCTCCAACCCGCTCCGGCCTCATCCGCTCTTTCGCGATTTCGTGGGAGCTTCCCTGAAGCGCCGGGAAGCGGGCGGCTGATTGACCGATTCCGCTTCGGCATGGTCCGAAGAGAACCGCCTTCGCGCTGCCCGGGTCCGGGCTCTGCTTCTCGATGTGGACGGCGTGCTGACCGATGGCGGCTTCGAACCGGGAGACGAAGAAACCGGAACCCTGGAGCGCAAGAGGTTTCATGCGCGTGACGGGCTCGGCCTTCTCCTCCTGAAGCGACGCGGTCTCGGTCTCGGGTTCGTGACCGGGAGAGCTTCGGGAATCGTCCGCGCCCGCGCCCGGGAGTTGAATCTCGACTTCTATCGGGAAGATTGCTGGACCAAGGGGGCTGCGCTCCGCGAAGCGGCCGAAGAGCTCGACCTCGAGCCGGAAGAGATCGCTTTCGTGGGTGACGATGTTCAGGATCTTCCGGCCCTTGCGCTGGCCGGATTCGCCGCCTGCCCCTGCGACGCGCACGAGGAAGTGCGTCGCCGTGTCCACTACGTGGCTTCGGCCGCCGGTGGCCGCGGCGCGGTGCGCGAGATCAGCGAGCGGATTCTCGAGGCCCGCGGGGAACTTCAGGACGCGCTGCTCGGCTTCCTCACGTCTTCGTAGGCACCCCATCGAGCCGGCGGAGCAGGCGGGCGCGGATGCGCCTCGCGGTGGGAAGCCGGACGATCTCCGAAGCGAGTTTCTCGGCGAAAGGGATCTCCACGCCGCCGATCAGATTCTTGACTTCGGGAATGGCCTGGGGAGTCATGGAAAAGGTACGCGCACCGAAACCGAGCAGGAGCGGCAGGATCCGGGGTTCGCGCGCCACCTCGCCGCAAATCGAGATCGGGATGGAGGTGCCCTCCGAGGCACGGATCGCAAATCGGAGGGTGCGCAGGAAAGCGGGATGAAAGGGATCGTTGAAGTGGGCGACCCGCTCGTTGGCGCGATCCGCTCCGAACAGGTACTGCATCAGATCGTTGGTGCCGATGCTCAGGAACTCGGCTTCCTCCGCGAGAAGGTCCGCGGTCGCGGCAGCCGAGGGGATTTCGAGCATGGCTCCCACAGGAACCTCCCGGAAGCGGATGTTCCGGCTTTCGAGACTTCTTGCGACCAGGCGGACGTGGGTGCGCGCCACCCGGAACTCCTCGAGACCACCGATCATCGGAAACATCAGCAGCACGTTGCCGTGCCACGCCGCGCGAAGGATCGCCCGGATCTGGATTTCGAACAATTCCGCAGCCTGACCCAGAAGCCGCGCGCCCCGAAGACCAAGCGCCGGATTCTGCTCGCGGGCATGGCCGAGCGCCGTGACATCGAGGTCGAATGCCCGGATCACCAGCGGGTTCGGCCGGAGTTCCCGGGCCAGCCGGCTGTACATCTGGTACTGCTCTTCTTCACCCGGAGTCTGCTTCCCGGCAATCCGTTCGGTCCGGAACAGCCCGATTCCCTCTGCTCCATGATGGCGCGCGAGTTCGAGTTCATCGGGGCTGTCGATGTTGGCGAGCAGCAGGACCGGCTGCCCGTCGGCGGTTTCCGCCCGGCCCGCCGCCGCGCGAAGCAGTCGGCGACGACGTTCCCGTTCCCGTGCGCGTTTCTTGCGAATCCTCCGCAGGGTGGATTCCGCCGGATTCACGATCACGATGCCATCGAAGCCGTCCACCACCACCGGGCGGCCGATCGCTACCCGCCGCCGGAGTCCCGCCACCCCGGTAACGCAGGGCGCACCGTGAGTCCGGGCGAGGATCGCGCTGTGGTAGGTGGGGCCGCCCCTTTCCATGGCGATGGCGGCGATGTGGGGCCAGTCGAGTTCGGCGGCATCGGAAGGGCCGAGATCCTCGGCGATCACCACGTGGCTGCGATCGAGAAGCTGGAGCCCTTCCCGGCTCTCGCCGGAAAGGTTTTTCAGCAGCCGGCCACCGACATCCGCGATGTCCCCCCGGCGCTGACGGAGGTAATCGTCGGCGAGTCCGTCGAAGACGGCTTCGAGTTCTCCGAGAATTTTCCCGAGCGCCCATTCGGCGTTCGTCTGTTCGGAGCGGATGACCTCGCGAACCCGGCCGATCAGTACCGGATCCCGGAGCATGAGCTTCTGGGCTTCGAACAGGTACGCGTGGTCGTTTCCGAGAGCTTTCCGGGTGGATTCCTGGATCCGTTCGAGCTGCTCCCGGGCCCGTTCGCATGCGAGATCGAAGCGGCGCAACTCGAAGGAAACCTGACGGCGATTCACCGTGACCCGGAAGATGGGGACCACGCTTCGCTCGAACAGGGTCGCCGGGGCAACCGCGATGCCCGGTGCCGCCGCCTCGCCGCGGAGAACGATCTCTTCCGAAGCCACTCTCTCCCCTGCTCCGGCCGATTCGCTTCTCATTCCGGTTCTCCGGCGGTGGTTTCGCGGAAACCGCTCTGAACCAGCCGGACGAGCGCCGCGAGCGCCGCTTCGCGCTCCGGCCCGCTGACCCGGATCCGGATGCGGCTGCCCCTCGCCGCAGCCAGGAAAAGCAGGCCCAGGATGCTCTTGCCGTCGCTCGTCGTGCTCCCGGAAGTCACGGTGACCACCGCGTCGAAGCGGGAGGCGGTCTTGACGAACCGGGCGGCGGCCCGCGCATGGAGCCCGAGCTGGTTGGTGATTGCGATCTCGCGTTCGGCCACCGCCGGTCGATAACGAACGGAATCAATCCGTGGGCTTCGCGCTCTCGTCGCCGTGGCCGAGCAGCTCGGACGCGCGGTAGATGTTTTCCTTGCCCTGAAACACCGCCGCCTGGGCCGCCGCGTGGACACTCGCGCCCTCTTCGTCGGGCAGCGAAACGAGGCGGATGAGCATCGGAAGATTCACCCCGGTGACCACCTCGACCGCACCCTGGCGCAGGAGGCTGAGGGCCAGATTCGAGGGCGTGCCTCCGAACATGTCGGTGAGGATCACCACGCCGTCGTCGCTTCGCACTTCGTCCATGGCCGCGAGGATGGCCGCTCGGGCCTCCTCCGGTCCATCGTGCCAGCCGATCGAAACCGAAATGGCGTTCGGAATGTCTTCGCCGGTGATCATCTCCGCGGCGGCCACCAGTTCACGGGCCAGCCGGCCGTGGGTGACCACCACGATTCCGATCATTCGGGGAGAGTAACGGAAGGCCTCCCTCCTCCGGTCCTACCGGGCCGGCGGATCGTTGCGGTAGCGGGTCCGGCGCTCGGTGGAGGAAGGAATCCGGAGCGCCTTGCGATACTTGGCGACCGTCCGGCGCGCGATCATGACCCCGTCCCGCCCCAGAAGCTGCACGATCTGGTCGTCGGCGAGGGGATGTTCCGGATCTTCCCGCGCGATGACCCGGCGCACCCGCGCCTTGACGGCTTCCGACGAGACCTGCTGTCCATTCCGAAGCGAAAGCGCGCTGTGGAAGAAACGGCGGAAGGGGATCACTCCGCGCGGGGTCGCGAGGTACTTCTCGTTCACGACGCGCGAGACGGTGGATTCGGCGCGGCCGATGTCCCGGGCCACGTCGTTCAGGACGAGGGGACGGATGCGTTCGATCCCTTCGTTCAGAAAATCCTCCTGCTTCCGGACGATGTCTTCCGCGACCAGTCGGACGGTCTCCTGTCGCTGTCGCACCGAGCGTTCGAACCCCTTGGCTCGCGCCCAGGCATCGCTGACGAAGGCGCGTTCGGCGGCGGAGTGCTGTCCAGGCGAGCGGAGGAGGGCCCGGTACATCGGATTGGCCCGGAGGCGCGGGATTTCTTCGTTCATTTCTACGCGCCAGTTCTTGCCTGCCTGGAAGGCGCGGGCATCGGGAATCACATACGAAGCGGTGCTCGGCGCGTACCGGTACCCGGGCCGGAAGTCCATTTCGCCGATCTGGCGCACCCAGCCCATCACCCGTTCCATGCTCTCGCCGAGAACCCCGGCCAGATCCCGGAACCGGGCACCCATCAGCAGATCCAGATGGTCCCGAACGATGACGGCGAGCGGGCTGTCCGATTCGTTTCGCAATTCGAGCTGGGTCATCAGGCATTCTTCGATATCGAGGCAGGCACAGCCCGGCGGATCGAATCGCAGGATGCGCTGGCGCACCGCCTCCACTGCCTCCGGCTCGATTCCAAGCTGGCGTGCGATTTCGGCGACGGTGGCATCGAGATATCCGCGTTCATCGAGATTCCCGATGATTTCGAGACCGATCCGGCGCTCCCGATCGTCTGTCCTTTCCGCCCCGAGCTGTTGTTCGAGCTGTTTTGCGAGCGTGTGGGCCGCCTGGAGCGTCCTCTCGAACGAGGGGGGTTCCTCTCCGGAAGCGAAGCTGCCCGACTTGTCCCGATACTCCTCGAAGTAGGACTCGGAATCGAGTTCCTCGACGCTGCTTCGCTCCGTTTCCTCTTCGTTTTCCTGATCGGAAGCGACGGCCTCTTCCTCGGCTTCCTCTCCGACGGGGATCTCTTCGAGTGCCGGGTTTTCGCGAAGTTCCTGCTCCACCCGCAGCCGGAGCTCGGTGAGCGGAAGCGAGAGCATCTCGATGGTCTGCCGCACCTGGGGGGTGAGACGCAGTCGCTGTTGCTGGCGCGAGCCGAGAGCGATTCCCTGTCGGATGCCCGGACGGGTGCTCATTGCCAGTCTTCTCCGAGGTAGGCGCGTCGCACTTCGGAGCTCGCCACCAGATCCTCCGGTACCCCTTCGAACAGGATGCGCCCTTCTTCGATGATGTACGCCCGGTCGGTGACCCGGAGCGTTTCCCGGACGCTGTGGTCGGTCACCAGAACTCCGATCCCCCGGTCCCGGAGCCTCGCGAGAACCCGCTGAAGCTCGGCCACCGCGATCGGGTCGCACGCCGCGAACGGCTCGTCGAGCAACAGGAAGACGGGATCGGTGGTCAGCGCCCGGGCGATTTCGGCGCGGCGACGCTCGCCTCCGGAAAGGGATTCCCCGAAGGCCCGGGCCCGTTCGACCAGTCCGAATTCTTCGAGCAGAGCCGAGGTGCGCTCCCGTCGCTCCTTCCGCCGCATCCCTCTCATCTGGAGGATGGCGAGGAGGTTTTCCTCGACGGTGAGTCCACGAAACACCGAAGGCTCCTGGGGGAGGTATCCGATCCCGCGACGGGCGCGCCGGTGGAGAGGGAGCCCGGTCAGATCCTCTTCGTCGAGGGTCACGGTGCCGGCTTCCGTGGGAATCAGCCCCACGATCATGCGAAAGGTCGTCGTCTTGCCCGCTCCGTTCGGACCCAGAAGGCCCACGATCTCGCCCGTCCGTACCTCTGCGGAGATGCGGTCCACGACCCGCCTCCGGCCGTAGTTCTTCACGAGATCCCGGCAGGCGAGCACCCGCTCGGTGGTCTCCTTCGCGCTCATCGCTCTCTTTTGACCTGGACCGTGGTCGTGGTTCGCCGCGCCGGGCCGGGAAGGATGTCCCACCGATCCTCGCCCAGTGCGAGCTGGATGGTGCCGCCTTCGGAACGCCTGCTTCCCAGCTCCACCACCGCAGGGTTTCCGAAAGCCCGCAATACGTCGGCTTCCGGGTCGAGGCGGATCCGGTTTCCGGTGACCCGGTTCGCATCCCGCTCGAAACGGGCATCACCGTTTCCGATGAGGGCAGAGACCTTCCGGTTGTCCTGGATTTCCGCGAGGATGGTTCGGGCCAGGAGGCGGCTTTCGATCTCCTCGGTGAAGTGTTCGAGAGCGGGATCGCCCCTGTACTCGAGACCGGTTGACCCGTAGCGAAGGGTCTCGGATCGGGTGGAGAACGCGAAGTCGCCGGCATCCTCTCCGACAAACCGCATGCGGGTGTCCACTCCGCCATCCACGGCGAAAACCCGGGCCGGAGCGTCGAGACGGAGGGAGTCGCCAGCGATGCGACTGTCGCCGAACAGCATGCGCACCGCTCCTTCGAAGTTCGCCCGGCCGGTGCCCGTCTCGATCTCGGCTCTCTCCCCGCTCAGGGACACCCCGTCGGGAGCGCCCGGAAGCCAGTCGGCCCGTCCGGCCACCAGACGCCCGACGACCCCTCCCCTTCCCAGAATGCGCCCCGGCTCTCCCAACTCGACCTTGAGATCACCTCCGGTGAGTTCGAGCAGCGTCCGGTCCTCGACCCGGGGGCTCCCGCTCAGCGAAAGCACCGCCGCGCCGTCCCACTCCGCGCCTTCGGCGAAAGCGGTCGCTGCCCGGTAGCGAACCTCGACATCTCCCTGGTACTGCGCCCGGTTCAGAGCCCCCTCGTCGTTGAAGCGGATGGTGGCCACCTCCGCCTCGGCCTGGATCAACTGTTCGCTGCCTTCGGTCACCACCCGGGTGCGGGCATCGCCGAGCAGGGTGAGCGAAGCGGGTTTCCCCGCGGCATCGAAGCGGATTTCCGCGGTCTCGCCCCGGGCTTCTCCATCCTGCGCATCGCTCAGTCGCGCCCCTTCGGAAACCCGGATCCGCCGGGGTTGCCTCCGGCGACTCAGCTCCATTTCCACCTGGTCACCCCGCACGGTGAGGGCGATTTCCGGCCCGGATTCCGCCATGACTTCGAGGATCGTGTCGAATCCACTCCTGAGGCCTGTGAACCGGCCGGTTTCCGGATCCTTCTGAAGCTCCACCGAGCGGGCGGAAAGCAAGAGGAAGCGGGGGGATCGCATCTCGACATCCCCGGAAAAAAGGATGTTTCCCTCGGCGTGATCGAAACGGGCGCGTTCCGCAGTGGTTTCGAGTCCGCCCTCCTCGAGATTCGCGGCGGTCATCCCGACGAGGCGCAGGATTCCGGAATGCGGGCGAAAGTCGAGACTCTTCGCGACTCCGTGAAACTCCCCGGCACGAAACAGCATGGGATCGGTCGCCCACATCCGGTCCGGATTCCTCCGGAACTGCAGATGCGGGCCGGCGAGTTCCAGATCGGTGGTCGAAAAGCGGACGTGGCCAAGAAACCGGAAGGTTTCCCGCCTCATGTCGAGGATGAGCTCGTCTGCCTCCACGATCGTGTCCTCTTCGCCGTGGGTCTCGATGAAGCGGACCGAAACGGAGAGGAAGCGACGATCGGAGCCCGCGGCGGCAACGGATTCCTCGGCCCGGATTTCCGCCACCGGCTCCCCGCGTTCGTCCACCTGGAGCAACCGGATGCCGCTCGACTGGACCTCTTCCGTTTCCTCGATCGATTCGCCGATGACTCCGACTTCCTCGGGCAGCAAACCCTCGCGGATCTCCTGAACCAGAAGCCAGCCGAAGATGCCGAGCGCAAGGAACGTCGCGAACCGAACGAGACGCCGGGCGGTCGGACGAACCCACGAACCAGGCTTCATCCGGCAACCTCCGCGCCCGTCGAAGTCAGTCCGATTCCTCCCATTTCCCGGAATTTCCGGTAGCGGGCCCGCCGCCTTTCCACCGGAGTCATCTTCTGGATCCGGCGGAGTGCGTCGTGGAGGTGTTCTCCGAGAAGCTCGGCAGCGCGGTCGTGATCGGCGTGCGCACCGCCGGGTGGTTCGGGGATGATCTCATCCACGAGCCCGTTCCGAAGATGCTCCGCGGCCGTGATCCGCATCCGTTCCGCGGCTTCCGCGGTGGCCGCCTGGGCGGTCTCCGGATTCTTCCAGAGGATCGCGGCGCAGCCTTCGGGCGAAATGACCGAATAGATGGCGTTTTCCATCATCAGGATGCGATCCCCGACCGCGATGCCGAGGGCCCCGCCGCTCCCCCCTTCCCCGATGATCGCGACCACGACCGGCACGCTCAGTCGAGCCATCTCCCTCAGGTTCACCGCGATGGCCTCCGCCTGTCCTCGTTCCTCCGCCTCGATTCCCGGGAAAGCGCCCGGAGTGTCCACCAGCGTGATCACCGGCCGCTGGAATTTTTCGGCGAGCCGCATCAGCCGAAGCGCCTTGCGGTATCCCTCGGGTCTCGCCATGCCGTAGTTGCGGTGGAGGCGGTCGGGGATGTCCCGCCCTTTCTGCTGCCCGATGACCATCACCGGCTGCCCGTGGAGCCAGGCCGCGCCGCCCACGATCGCCGGATCGTCGGCGAAACGCCGATCCCCGTGCATTTCGGTGAACCCGGTGAAGATGCGGTTCACATGATCCAGAAAATAGGGCCGTTCGGGGTGCCGCGCCACCTGGACCCGCTGCCATGGGGTGAGATCCGCATAGGCCCGTCGCCGACTCTCGAGCAGCTCCTTGCGAAGCGTGGCGATTTCTTTCTCCCGCCGGTCGGGATACCCCGTCAGCGCGTCGATCCGCCGGATCCACTGCTGAATTTCGATCTCGAAATCGAGGAACGCGGACTGCACGGCGCGGAGTCTAGTGGCCTGCGGGGAAACTCGGGGAAATCTCGAACGACGGCCCCGCTTCCTGAAATCAGCCGGGAGCGCCGCCGAGCAATCCCCGAGGGGGTGTCCCGAAATTCTCTCCGGGGGTGGCCCCGTTCGGCATCCGGAGGTCGGTTTCCGTCTTCTCCTCTTCGGGAAGCAGACAGAACTCGGGAAGTGGAGATCCATCGAGACGGACGGCAGTCACCCCGAGCAACGCCGCCGCCTGAGTGGCGAAACGGCGGGTCGGGGCGATCGGGCTCGCCGTGCGAAGCAGGGTCACTTCTCCTTGCCGGTGGATCTCGATCGAGAGGGTGACCCGGCCGGTGTGACGCTTCAGCAGGGCTTCGAGAGCGGAGATCTGCGTTTCCGGATTCCCGACTACGAGAGTGATCTCCCGTGCGAGTTCGAGAGGGGCGGCCGCCGCCGAACGGATGATTTCCGCCTGAAGCTCCGGGGAGTCCGCGTCACGCGATCCGCTCCCGAGTCTGCCTTCGACGAGCGCCGGAAAACCTTCCGAGAGCTCGGGACAGTTCTCGAAGGTATCCGGGAAGACCACCACCGACAGTGCCCCCGTTTCGTCTTCGAGATCGAAATTCGCCATCCGGCGCTCGGTCCGGGTCTTTCGGATTTTCAGGTTCCGGACCACCCCCGCGAATTTTTTCTCCTGCGACTCTTCGAACGATTGCTTTCCGACCGGGCCGTCGGCGCGCCGTCCGAGCGCCCGGCGGTATTCCACTGCCGGGTGCCCGGTCCAGTAGAACCCGAACGCGCCATGCTCCCGGTGAAGCCGTTCCATTTCGGTCCACTCCCCGATCTCCGGAAAGATGTCCCGGGATCTGGTGCCGAGCAGGGACTGAACCCCGGCCTCCTTTCGGCCGCGCGCCTGCTGCGCTTCCTCGAGGACACCGGGGGCCCCGGCCAGGATCCGCGAGCGCGGGTGCCCCACGAAATCGAGGGCTCCCGTGCTTGCGAGCGATTCGAGCATGACCCGGTTGAGAACGCCCGCCGGGGTTCGCGAAATCAGATCGCTCAGCGAGTCGAAAGGACCGCTCCGTCTCGCTTCCACGATCGCCTCCGCCGCCCCGAAGCCCACCTGCTTGATCGCGCCGAGGCCGTAGCGCACCGCCTCGCCCTCGACGGTCGCCCCCACATCGCTTTTCTGCACATCGGGCGGCAGGACCCGGATACCGCACTCCTCGGCCCGGCGGCGAAAGCGGTCGAGCCGGGCATCCCGGTCGGAGGATCGTTGTTCGGCGGTGAGCAGGGAGGCAAAGAAGTGCAGGGGGAAATGGGTTCTGAGCCAGCCGGCCACGTAGGCGACGAGGGCGTACCCCACCGCGTGGGAGCGATTGAATCCGTAGCCAGCGAACTTGGCGATCTGGTCGAAGGTCTCGATGGCCGCTTCCCGGGGGAGATCGCGGGCCACGGCTCCCTCCACGAAGCGCTGCTTTTGTTGCTCCATCACCTCCGGGTTTTTCTTGCCCATCGCCTTCCTGAGGATGTCCGCCTGGCCGAGCTCGTATCCGGCGATCTTCTGGGCAGCGAGCAGCACCTGCTCCTGATAGACGATGAGTCCCTGCGTTTCGGGGAAGAGGTCGCGCACCTTCCGGTGGAGGGCTGTCGAGAGCTTTCCGGTCTTTTTCGCCTTCACGAACGCGGCGGTGTTCCCGGATTCGAGCGGGCCCGGACGGAAAAGCGCGTTCATCGCCGCCAGATCGTCGAGGTTTTCCGGCCGATAACTGCGAAGCAGCTCCCGCATCCCCGAGCTCTCGAACTGGAAGATGCCGTCGGTATCGGCTCGCGCGAAGAGTTCGAAGGTCGAAGGATCCGGAGGAACCTTTTCGAACCTGCCCTTCTCGATGGCTTCCACCGACTCGCGCTGTTCTCCGGTGATGTCGAGTTTCGGATCTCCGAGAATCCGGTCGGCGCAGTCCTGGATGTGGGTCAGCGACCGGAGGCCCAGAAAATCCATCTTGAAAAGCCCCACCGCTTCGCAGTCCTGCATGTCGAACTGGGTACGGCGGCGGACCGTCTCCGGAGAAGCGGACTTGTTCCGCGGCTCGGCATCCTTGTAAAGAGGAAGGATTTCCTCCAGCGGCTCGGGCGCAATCACCACTCCCGCGGCGTGGGTGCCCACGCTGCGGGGCAGCCCCTCCAGCCGGGCGGCAATGCGGAAGAGCCGGGCGTTTTCCGGCTTGCGGCTCTCGGAAGCGAGCGCGGGCACTTCCCGGAGCGCCGTTTCGAGACTCGCGCCGGGAGGGATGAGCTTTGCGAGCCGGTCCACCTGGCGGGGCGGAAGCTCCAGCATCCTTCCGACATCCCGAACCACCAGCCGCGACTGCATGGTGCCGAGAGTCATGATCTGCGCGACCCGATCCTCGCCGTATTTGTCCACCACGTAGTCGAGCACCTCGTCCCGCCGCATGTCACAAAAATCCACATCGATGTCGGGCGGACTGATGCGCGCCGGGTTCAGGAAACGCTCGAAGAGAAGCCCGTGCGCCAACGGATCGATCTCGGTGATTCCGAGGCAGTAGGCGATGAGGCTTCCGGCGGCCGAGCCGCGCCCCGGACCCACCGGAATACGCCGTGCGCGGGCGAAGCGGATGAAGTCCTGGACGATGAGGAAGTAGGCCGAGTAGCCGGTCTTCCGGATGACTTCCAGTTCGAAAGCCAGTCGGTCCTCGTAGTCGCTCTTCCCTGGCCGTTGCCCGTGGCGCTCCGGTATCCGGAGGCGCTCTTCGAGGCCGCTGCGAGCCGCTTCCTCGAAGTGGGCGTCGAGCGTTTTCCCGCCGGGCACCGTGTAATCGGGCAGCAGGCTCTCCCCGGTCAGGATGTCGTAATCCTCGACCGCCTCCGCAATGGCGAGAGTGTTGCGAGCCGCGTCCGGAGTGTCCCGGAAGACTTCGGCCATCATCGCCGACGTCTTGAAGAAGAACTGATCGGAGCCGAAGCGAAGCCGACGGGGGTCGGATTCCGGCCGGTTGGTGCTGATGCAAAGACGCAGATCGTGGGCCTCGGCATCTCCGGGCTCCGCATAGTGGGAATCGTTGGTACCCACGAGCGGAATTCCGGTCTTGCGATGGATGTCGAGGATGCCCTCTCCGATCCGGTGCTCGGTGGAAGAAAGCCCCGGATCGCAACCCTCCGTGTCGTGGTTCATCATCTCCAGAAAGTAGTTGTCCTTTCCGAAGATTTCGCGATATCGCCCGGCGATCCCGACTGGATCTACTTCTCCGAGAATCCCCCGCGGCACCGCCCCCTTCGGGCACGCGGAAAGCGCGATCAGACCCTCGTGGTGCTTTTCGAGCAACCGGAAATCCACCCTCGGCTTGAAGTAATACCCCTCGTGGTGGGCGATGGAACTCAACCGCATGAGATTCCGGAATCCCGTCCGGTTTCGGGCCAGCAGGACGAGATGCTCGTTTTCGGAATCGCGGTTCCGGTCCTCGATGTTCCCCGGCGCCACATACGCCTCGCATCCCAGAATGGGCCGGATGCCGGCCTCCCGGGCGGCGCGGTGGAATTTCAGCGCTCCGAACAGGTTGCCGTGATCGGTGATCGCGAGCGCGGGCATCCCGTCGCTCTTCGCGATCCGGGTGATTTCCCCGAGACGGCTCATCCCGTCGAGGAGCGAATACTCGGAATGCGTGTGGAGATGGACGAAAGGGTGTCCCGCCACGGTCAGGCTCTTACTCCCACTCGATGGTGCCGGGCGGCTTGGAGGTGATGTCATAGACCACCCGGTTCACCCCCCGAACCTCTCCGGTGATCCGGCTCGAGATGCGGCGGAGCACCTCGGCGGGCAGAGCGGCCCAGTCGGCCGTCATGCCGTCGCGGCTTTCGACCGCCCGCACCGCGACGACCCGCTCGTAGGTCCGGGCATCTCCCATGACCCCCACGGCCCGGAGCGGCAGGAGGATCGCGAAGGTCTGCCAGATCCGGTCATGGAGGCCGCTCTCCCGGATCTCCTCCCGAACGATGGCATCCGCCTCGCGAAGCGTTTCGAGTCCCTTCGGTTCGATTTCGCCGAGCATCCGCACCGCAAGGCCGGGGCCCGGAAAGGGGTGGCGGTCGAGGAGCGCGGCGGGAACCCCCAGTTCGCGGCCCAGTTCCCGGACTTCGTCCTTGAAGAGTTCGCGCAAGGGCTCGATGAGATCGAGTCGCATGGTTTCGGGAAGGCCCCCCACGTTGTGATGGCTCTTGATCACCGCGGAAGGGCCCTTCACCGAAACGCTCTCGATCACATCCGGGTAGAGCGTTCCCTGCGCGAGATGCCGCACTCCCGGGATGTTCTCGGTGGCATCCTCGAAAACACGGATGAACTCTTCACCGATCACCTTTCGCTTCGCTTCCGGATCGGTCACCCCGGCGAGGCGATGAAGAAACCGCTCCCGGGCATCCACCACCCGGAGCGGGATGCCGAGCGCGTCCTCGAAGGCCTCCCGCACGGTTGCCGCTTCGTCCTTCCGCAAAAGGCCGTTGTCCACGAATACGCAGTGGAGCCGGGATCCGATCGCGCGATGGACCAGCACGGCGGTCACCGTGGAATCCACTCCGCCGGAAGCGCCGCAAACCACCTGATCTTCGCCGGCCAGCTTCCGGATGCGGAGAACCGCCTGTTCTCCATAGGTTGCGGGGCTCCAATCCGTTTCGGCACCGCAGATTTCGACCGCGAAATTCCGAAGAATCCGGATCCCCTGTTCGGTGTGCGCCACCTCGGGATGGAACTGGATCGCGTAGATATCCCGATCCCGGTTTTCGAACCCGGCAACCCGCGCCGCTTCGGTGCCTCCGAGAGGTCGAAAACCGGAAGGCAGCGACTCGACCACGTCTCCGTGGCTCGCCCAGGCGCGTACTTCCTCCGGAAGGCCGTCCAGCAGACGGCTGTCTCCCGTCCGTTCGAATCGGGCGTGGCCGTAGGAGCGGCGCTCGGCGGGCCGCACCTCGCCTCCGAGATCGCGGGCCAGCAGTTGCATGCCGTAACAGATCCCGAGCACCGGGACCGGGGACGGCAGGAGGCCCTCCGGCATGGCCGGGGCATCCGGGGCGAAAACACTCTCCGGGCCGCCCGACAGCACGATGCCGCGCGGGTCGCGCTCCCGGATCGCCTCGAAACTCGCCGAACACGGGAGGATCTCGGAATACACGCCCAGTTCGCGAAGCCGCCGAGCGATGAGCTGGGTGTATTGAGAGCCGAAATCGAGAACCAGGATTTCGGGACGCATCCGCTCTCCGCTGCTCCTCATCGAATCGGATGCGGGGAGGACGAAGCCGGCATGGAAGCGGGGGAGTCTATCGGGGTTCCGGCGGGTTTCCGGTTTTTTCCGTCGGCTCTCGATCGCTCTCTTCGGAGGCCGCTTCTTCCCCTGCCGCAGCGCTTGGTCCGAGCACGGCGAGCCTGCCGTCCCGGAGGCCGAGATACAGCCGCCGGCGCTTCCAGTCGCCCATCCCCGGAGCTTCTCCCGATTCTTCTCCCGATTCTTCTCCCGCTCCGCGTGCGATGCCGACGATTTCCGCCTCCATGTCCTGCCCTCCCCCGCCAGCGAGGCCGGTCCGGGGGTCGAATTCCAGCACCAGACCGTCCCGGGTGGTAACCAGAACCCGATCCCCGATTCCGAGCGGCGGGCCTGCCGGACGACCGGGAAGCGCGGCGCGCCAACGCTCCGATCCACCCCGCAACTCGAATGCGTAAAGGGTGTTGGCCTCGGTCGCAGCGAACAGGAACCGCTCGCCGGCGTGCGGTGGGTGACGGAAGGCCTCCGACAGCAGCCAACTCCAGGCGATCTTTCCATCCGAAAGATGGAGCGCGCTCAGTCTCCCTTCGAGGCTCCCCACGAAAAGCACCTCCCGCTCCGGAACGAAGAGCACGCTCGCTCCGATCTCTCCCACCCCGGATTCGCGCCAGATTTCCCGGAACCCGGCACTTCCGGCTACCCCGAGGAGAATGCCTTCCTGTCCCATCGTCACCGCGACCAGCGAACCTTCCGCTTCCTCCTCGCGAGGCGCGACGACGAGGGTGCCGATCCTCTCCCCCGGAAGGGAGACTTGAAACACCGGTTCGCCGGTCGTGATCCGGTATCCGGCGAGGGTTCCTGGCCCGGCCGTCAGCAGGAGTTCGGGAGTTCGCCCGACAGCATGGAAAGACGAGGCGGAAGCGAGATGCCGTTCTCCGGTTTCGACTCCGTCGAGAAAGCTCCGGCTGCTGAGGCGTCCCGTTTCGTCGAGCAGAAAGAGCCGGGTCCGGTCTTCTCCTTCCCAGCCGAGAAAACGGGTGGCGACCTCGTTCCCGATTCCCCAAAGCGACGTGGCACCCTGGTCGGCGTACGCGGAGACTCGCCCCGACCGGGTGCGGAGCACGAGGCCGTCCGTGTTGACGAGCGCCTGGACGACCGGATCGCGGAAGGCGACGGTTGGCTCGGCAAACTCCGAAACCGGCAGGATTCCGATCGGTGCCGGCAGCGGTGCCGCAATCCGCGCTTCCCCGTCTTCGGTTTCGCCGTCTTCGGGTTGGGCCGCGACTTCTTCCCCGGTCGGGGTCTGCTCTGTCGGGGTCTGCTCTGTCGGGGTCTGCTCTGTCGAAGGTTGCTCTTCCGGGGGCGGTTGGCCCGGCAGAATCCTCGCACCCAGCAGAAAGGAAAGGCTCGCAGCGCCGAGGATGCGGCGGATGGGAACGCGAGGCAAGGGCCGGTACTGTACCGGGTGCAGTGGCATTCCCTGTCCGCTCCGGCCCTTTCTTCTGCGCCCTCGGACTCCTTTTCCATGTCGTCGCTCTCGTCGAGGTCGAAAGCCGGTTTCGTTCGCTTCCGCTGCCCGCATACCTGTTTGCGGGAGGGCTCGCGCTTCTCGCCATCCCCCTGCTGATCCTTCGGAGGCACACGCTCACCCGGCGCGACCTGCTGCTTTCCGGCACCCTGCTCCTCGCGTCCCTTTTGGCGCTCGCGCCGCGACTTTTTCTCGAACGCCCGCCGGCCGGAGAATCCGCCGGGGCGATGCGCGCCGCCGACCGGGTGGATCTCTGGCTCGACGATCTGACGCGCCAGATCGGGGACGGTGCCTATCTGATCGCGCGGACATCAGCGGTGACCCGGGCGGTGGAAGGCTCGGATGCGGCGGATTACCGCGAGCAGGCGTTCGCCGCGCTTGCGAACTGGCCGCTCCCGCAAACGGGAATCGGCCAGAGTTCGACGACTCTCTACGACCGCGGCCTTTCCCCGGTCGCCTGGTCAGGCAGGAATCCGGGCATCGCTCCGGCTCTTCAAGACATGTTTCCGGAGGGGATTCGGGCCGAAGATTGCCCCGAGCCCTACTACCCGTTGTTCTTCTACAGCGAAGAAGGCCGCCGGGGCGCGCTCGTCGCCGCCGAATGCCTGAAAAGCGGGCTCGGCCTCGTCACCGTGGAAGCTCCGATGAGCGAAGCGCCGGCCCCCGCATTCGGCGATCCACCCCGGTCGGCGCTCCGCATTGCCGGAAAGCGCGGCATGACCGTCCAGTTTCTCCGGGGAGCCGAAGATCCATCTCCTCTCGCGGCCTTGTTCGAAGCGCGCGGAGATCGCTTCCGCGAAGGCTCCGCGGCACCCTTCGAGTATTTCTTTGCCCTAAGGGCGTATGACGGCCAGCTTCTGGGAGTGGCCAATACGCTGATCGCGCCCCCCCGGGTCCGGGACGAGGAGCGAAGAGCCGATGCCCAGCTCTTCGCCGCCTCGGCGCTTCTCCTCGGGGCGGCCGGTGCCGTCATGTTCTTGTGGAATACCACACTGACAGGCGGCTGGACAGCCATCTTCCTGTTGCTTTTCAGCGGCGGATCGCTGCTTGGCGCCCTGGCGGGCCGGTTTCCGGGAGGAGAGATGCTCTCACCCGGAACCAGCGTGTTACCGGAAATTCCCGGCATCCCGGATTCGCCGGCCGGGGCACTTCTGACTGCGTTCGCGGCGATGGCTGCCGTGCGCATGATCCAGATTCGGGGGCCTCGCGGAGCTTCCCGCCCTCGCAGCCACCTTTCCCGCATCCTGAGCGGAGCCGGGGCCGGCGGATTCGCGCTCACCGCGGCCCTCCTGCTCCAGAGCGCCGCAACGGGGGGAGCGTTTTCGGTCATGCCCCGCTGGCAGGTGGGAACCGGGATCGCCGAGATCGGGAGCTGGATCGCCCTTGCCCTGACGCTCGCGGCCCTCGCTCTTGCCTCCCTGCTCGCCCATCGACGGGGACTCGGGGCGGAAATCGCGGGCTTTTTCGTGATCCTGTCCGGAGGGCTCCTGTTCCCGGAAACGGTGGTGGCCGGAGCGGCGATGCTGTTCCTCGGCGTTCTGGTCGTCCGGCGAACCTATCGAGGGCGTCTGTGGCTTCGCCAGATGCGGACGCCTCTCGGCCGGAAAGAGCCAGGGCTCGCCTTCGTCCTGGCCCTGAGTCTTTTCGCCATTCCGCAGCTCCTCCTGTTACCGGCGATGGGATGGTTCGAAGAAGAGAGCCGCCGCACCTATGCCGAAGCGGAAGCGCTCGCCCAGATCGCCCACCATCGCTTTCTCGCATGCTACGCAGCGATCGAAGCGGCGGAAGAGATATCCGGTGCCGGGCTTGGCGCGGTGCGCTCCGATACTGCCTGGCGGCTTTGGCGGAGCGCCGGGCTGCCCCGACTGCGCCTCGCCAGCTCGCTCGCCGTCGAGGATCCGGCCCGGACATCCCGGTTCACGGTGGGCCTGCCTCGCGAGACGGCCGAGGCGGATGCCTCGGGTTTTGCCGGGATCGAAGAAGAGGGAATCTTTCGCGATTGTCTGGCCGCACGCGGAGAAACCGTCCGGATCGGCGGGCCGCTCGCGGGTGAAGGACGTTTCCGGCTCACGGTGTCAACGGATATCCGGGATGTCCCCCTCGCTTCCCGGTCAGGAGGGATTCCGGATCATTTCCTCCTTCAGGGCAGTGCAGCACCACCGACCTTCGAGGGGCGGGATCTTCGCATCGATCCGGCCGAAGCGCTCGGAGAAGACGACCGTCGGGAGTGGGTTGTCCACTTCGGCGGGCAGCCCTATCGGATTTCGTGGTTGCGCACCCGTCCGTTCGATCTCCTCCCAGTCGCCATCGGCTGGTTGTTCCTCGCCGCGCTTCTCGCTCTGGTTCCGGCTCTCGCCGTCCGCGTTCGCCTGCTCATCCCCGGAGCGCGATCCCCCCGCCCGCGACGGAGCTTCCGCATGCAGCTCACCGAGGCTTTCGGTGCCGCCGTTCTGATCGCGGTTCTCGGCCTCTCGATTTTTGGAGCCAGAAGCATGGAACTGGTTCTCGATGGGGCGAGTCATCAGGAAGCCTCCCGCCTCGCCCGTATCGCGGAGCGGGTCGCCCGCGAAGGCGGAGCCCTCGTTCCCGGACTCCCGCGAGACGAACTGGAAAGACGACTGGCGCGGGCCGCGGATCAGTTGGACGCGGATCTCGCGCTCTACGAAAGAGGCCGCCTTCGCGGCGCGAGCCGGCCGGCGCTCGAACTGGCGGGATTCCTGCCCCCCCATCCGGGGGTCGGAGCGATGCTTGCGGAAGACGCGGTGCTCGCCGACCCGGTTCTCGATGTTCTCGAAATCGGATCGTTTCGCTACCGGATCGCCTGGGTCCGTCTCGATGCGTCGGAGCGTTTCCTCGCCGTACCGCTTCCGACGATCCAGGCTCTCAGTCGCTCCGGAACCCGGGAGCTCCAGCACTCCCTGCTTCTCGCCGTCGGAGTGGTCGCCCTGCTGTGCGCGTTTCTGCTTCCCGGGTTCATCGCCCGGCGCCTCGCGGCTCCGGTGCGGAACCTGGCCCGCGCAACCGGCAGGATCGCCGATGGCGATCTCGACACTTCGGTGCCCGGTGCCGGCGAAGTGGACGAGTTGCGCATTCTGGCCGCCAGCGTGGAGCGGCTGGTGCGGCGCATCCCGCGGGTTCGGCGCCGGATGCGGGAAGAAGCCACCGCCGATCTCGCTCGCCGGGCGGCGCACGACATCAAGAACGCCCTGGCACCGATCCAGATCACTGCGGATTACATCGGCCAGGTTGCGGGAGATCCTCGCGGCCGGGAGATCCGCGATGCCGCGCGCGAAGGAAGTCGCGACATCCTGCTTCAGGTAGAGCGGCTTCGGCGGATTTCGTCGGAATTCTCGGCAGCAGGAGCCCCGCTCGACATCGAGGAAGTGGATCCCGGAGCGCTCATCGAGGATGCCGTTCGTCCCTATCTTCGCGCCCCGGGCGGCGCCCGCATCGTGGTTTCGACCGGGAGCGTTCCCCGTCTTCGGGCCGACCCGGCGATCCTCACCCGGATCGTGGAAAACCTGCTCCAGAACGCACTGGAAGCGACTTCAGGGCGCGAGACAGAAGCGGTGATCTCGGTCCGGGTCCATCCACATCCGGTGGAGGGCCGGGTGCGGATTCAGGTCGAGGACAACGGCCCCGGAATTCCGGAGGAGCTCCGGGAGCGGATTTTCGACCCCGAGTTCTCCACCAGGACGCGGGGTTCGGGACTCGGGCTCTCCAACTCCCGTCGCTTCGCGGAAGCGCACAGGGGCACGATCCGCGCCGAACCCCGGCCGGACGGGCAACCGGGACTTCTCGTGACCGTGGAGCTTCCGGTGCGGGGGCCGAAGTGAGGCGACTGCTTCCCGGAGTGCTGATCGCGTTTGGCGTGGGGTGCGCACATTCCGGGCCGCCGGTGGAACGCCTCGAAGAAGCGCTCTCGCTCCTGCGGACAGCGTTCGAAACCGGAGAGGAAGACCAGCTCGCCGGGCTCTATCCCGAGGGGTGGGCGCTCCTCGCGCTCAGCGGCGAAAACCGGCGCAGCGTGACCGGCCGCGTCCTTCGCCGAAAACTCGGAGCCCTCTTCCGCCGGCAGGCACCGGTTTCCTGGTCCGAGCAACCACGCTCCATTCGACGTTCCCCCGACGGCCGTTTCGTGGTCTTGACCGCCGAATGGAGAAGCATGGAGATCGGGACCGACAGGCCGATGCGCGAGCGCTTCCGGATTGCTCTCGAACTCGTTCCGGATGCCCGGGCGGGCTGGCGCCTCCGGGAGCTCATCGCCTGGGCCGCGGATTGAAGACAGCCCGGTCGCTCAGGAAGTCTTCCCCGTGGCCGGGGAGCGAACGACTTCTTTCCGGAGCGCCGTTCGCGAAATGCGGAGGAACACCGGGTGGATGGCGAAGCCGACCGCCAACAGGAGAAACACGATCACCGGCTCGGCGATGGCCGCCACGATGATTCCGGCGAGGAGCGGGAGCATCCGCCAGGATTGGGGCCTGCGATCGCTCAACTGCTTGAAACTGAGGTAGCGGATCGGACTGTTGAGCAGGACCGAGAGAGCGACCATCGCGATCAGGCAGAACACCGCGGACAGACCAGGCTCGAGCGGAACGGGAGAAGCGAAGACGACGGCTCCCACGAGTGCTGCGGCGGCGGGAGTCGGCAGCCCGATGTAGAAGCCGCCGTGCTGTTCGAGTCGGCCCACGTTGAAGCGGGCGAGACGCACCGCCGAACACACCGAGAAAAGCGCCGCCACCAGCCAGCCGGTCGGCGAAATGTGGTGCAGCCCCCAGTTGTAGGCGAGAACCGCCGGGGCGACCCCGAAAGAACACATGTCGGCGAGCGAATCCAGCTCGCGCCCGAATTCGCTGGTGGCCGATGCGAACCGGGCGACCCGGCCGTCCACCAGGTCCGCGAGGATGGCGAGGCCGATGGCGAGCGCGGCCGTCGCGAGATCGCCCTTCATGCTCTCCACGATGGAGAAGAAACCGAGGAAGATATTCCCCACCGTGAACCCGGCCGGGAGCAGGAAGACCCCCCGGCGGGTCGTGAGTCTCCGTCGCCTCGACTTCATCGGAGTCTCGCCACCACGGTGAGTCCGGCGCGCACCCGGTCTCCCGGTGCAACCGCTGCTTCGAAGCCCTCGGGGAGAAGGAGATCGGTGCGGGAGCCAAAACGGATCATCCCGAAGCGTTCTCCCGCAGCCAGCAAATCGCCGGGCGCCACCCGGCACACGATGCGTCGGGCCACCACTCCCACGATCTGTCGGACCCGCACCGTCCCCGTCTCTGCGCGGATTTCGACTTCGTTCTGTTCATTCCGCTCTGCCGCATCCTTGCGGAAAGCAGCCCGGAAGCTACCCCGCCGACGCCGGGTCCCGATCACTTCGCCACGGACCGGCGAACGGTTCACATGCACGCTGAAGAGCGAAAGGAACACGCTGATTCGGGTCGAGCCGTCCTGTTCGGTGCCGACCTCGGTCACCCGGCCATCGGCGGCGGAAAGAACCGCGTTCCGATCATCGGGAGAATGCCTTTCCGGATCCCGGAAGAAAAAGGCGCAAAAGGCTGCGAGTGCCAGAAAGACACCGGCGAGCGCCAGCAGGACCACTCCTCCGCTCACCCCGGCCCGGTCGGCAGCGAACGCGAGGAGTCCGCACCCGAACGGCACCAGAACGAAAACCCGGCCCTCGGGCGCAATCGGGATCCGCATGGAGGGGATTCCCCCGCCCTGAAAGTTCGCCTTCGTTCTCAGGCCCGCGACGAGACCAGTTCGATCTGGTCGCGGAGAGCGAGTTTGCGCTTTTTCAGCGTCGCCGTCTCGATCTGCTCCTCCTGGGTGAGCTGCCGCCGTGACTCCAACTCGGAAATCTGCTCGTCGAGAAGGCGATGTTTCTGCTTCAGTTCCTCCAGCAGGTGAGCCTGCTGACCGGCTCTCTCACCTGCCGGGGGCTGGCCGTTTCCGGTAGCCCGGGTTTCCTTTTGTTCCATCTGCACCTCGCGGGAATTGGCCGGCTCGTCCCGAACCGACATCACTGTTCCCTCGTAGCCTATCGGAACGAGCCCGGTGGCTTCGGAACCGCGTCCGGTTCTCTCAGATAAAGCGGCTCGAGCGGCTCGGCAGCGCCCCGGCTGTATCGCTTCCAACCGATTTCGGCGACCGCTTCGGCGAGCGGGTAGCGCGCCGCATCCCGTTCGATCTCATCTGCGTTCCGGAGGAGAAGGTGCTCGTATCGGGCCACCCCCGGCCCACAAATCCGGCGGACTCCCCGTTCCCGCGCCAACCGGGACACCTCCTCGGGGCGCGTCCGGAAAGGCGCAGGGGCCTCGTCGTCACCCCCGTCTTCGGAATACACCGCGCCGAAAAGTTCGCCTCGCAGGGCATCCAGCAACACGAGTCTCGATCCGGAGGGGACGTCGCCCGAATCGTTTCGATCGGTCGCCGCCGCGGCATCCAGTGAAGACACCCCCACCGCCGGAATCCCGGTCGCGAGCCCAAGCCCCTGCGCGGTCGCGAGTCCCACGCGGACCCCGGTGAAGGATCCCGGCCCGCGGGCGGTAGCGAGCAGCGAGACCTCCCGAATCCCGATCTCCGCTTCCTCGAGCACGCTTTCGATGGCCGGAAGCAGGTTGGCAGAATGCCGGTTGCCGGGAGCAAAAACCCGGGTGATCGCCGCCGTCCCTTCCCGGACGAGGGCGACGCTGCCGAGATCGCCGGTGACGTCCAGACCGACCACCCAGCCTTCGGAGGCCGATGGGGAGAACGACGGTCGTTCCGACAAGACGCGGATACGATATCGCCCCGGGCGGGCCTTCCCCTCGCTGACTCTCGCGTGTCCCTTTCCGTTCCCCGGCTGCTGTTTCCGAAAGAACCCGGAGACCCGCCCCGGGAAGAGCCGAAACCCCGGCACGGGCAGGCCCGGAAGGCGAACAGCTCGCCGGCCATGCGCCAGCACCAGAAGCTCCGCGAGGAGGCGGGGGATGCGATCCTCTTCTTTCGCATGGGTGACTTCTACGAGATGTTCGGAGAAGACGCCCGGGTCGCCGGGGATGTCCTCGATCTCGCCGTCACCTCCCGGCAGCGCGATGACGACGGCAAACCGATCCCGATGGCGGGATTTCCCCATCACGCGCTCGACGGCTACCTCGGGAGGCTGGTGCGCGCCGGCCACCGGGTGGCGATCTGCGAACAGGTCGAATCGGCGGACGCTTCGCGGGGAATCGTGCGGCGGGAGATCGTGCGCGTCGCCACTCCCTCGACCTGGCTCGATTCCGACGAGGAGGATCGGGACGGCGCCTATCTGATGGCGGTCGCCGAGATCGGGCCGGCAGGCTCCCGGCGTCTGGGCGCGGCGTGGGTGGACCTCTCGACGGCCCATTTCGTGGCTGCCGATTTCGGAGTTTCCGGCACGTCCGCCTGCGCCGAAGCCTTTTCCAGCTTTCGGCCGCGCGAATTGCTGATCGCCGAAGGGCAATCCGTGGATTCCCTCACCCGGGAACTCGGAGAGCTGCCGCTCGTGACCACCCGTCCTCCGTTCTGGTTCCAGCCGCGACAGGCAGCGGAAGCCCTCGGCCGTCAGTTCGGGACGGTCTCGCTCGAACCCTTCGGGATCGCCGATTCGCCGGCTGCGGTCGGTGCCGCCGGGGCGGCGGTCCGCTATCTCGAAGAGACGCAGCGCTCGCAGCTTCGCCATCTCACATCCATCAAGCGCTTCGACACGACCGGCTGCCTGCTTCTCGATCCGGTCACCCGACGTCATCTGGAGCTGTTCGAGTCGCTTTCCGGGCGCGGTTCGAGCCTCATCGACGTGGTGGATCGGACCCGAACCCGCATGGGTGGTCGTCTCCTGCGCCGCCGGCTTTCCCAGCCGCTTCGGGACCGGAGCGCCATCGTTGCCCGACACGACGCAGCCGCGGAGTTGGTCACGAAAAGCGAAGTGCGCGCCGCCGCACGGGACCGGATGCGGGATTCAGCCGATCTGGAGCGACTCGCCTCCCGCGTGTCCCTTCGGCTCGCCGGGCCGCGCGAATACCTCCGGATCGCCACCGCGCTCGCGACCATCCGTGCGGTGCGGGAGCTTCTCGGGGATGCGGTTTCTCCCCTCCTCGAAGACATCCGCGGCCGGCTGGACGACCTGCCGACGATTCGCGACCGGATCGAGCAAACCATCGACGAGGATGCTCCCGTGCTCGCCCGCGATCCGGGGGTGATCCGTGGCGGCGTATCGGAATCGCTCGATTCCCTGCGCGAGCTTCGGCGGGAGAGCCGTCAGGCCATTTCCGCCATCGAGACGAGGGAGCGACAGCGCACCGGCATCCCTTCGCTCAAGATCCGCCACAGCCATACTTTCGGATTCACCATCGAGGTCGGCAAATCCTGGACTTCCCGGGTTCCGGAGGACTACGTGCGGCGGCAGACGCTCGTGCAGGCCGAACGCTACGTCACCGAGGAACTCAAGCAATTCGAGGCGCGGCTCGCCGGTGCCAACGACCGCATCGCCGAGGAGGAAGCCGAACTGTTCCGGGATCTCGAGGAGGAAGTGGCCACCGCCTGCCCGGAAATCCTCGCGAGCGCCGCGGCTCTCGCCGAAGCCGACGTGGCGCTCGGGTTGGCGGAGCTCGCCGCCCGGGGCCGTTACTGCCGCCCCGAAATGCACGAGGGCTTCGAGATCGAGATCCTCGGCGGCCGGCATCCGGTGGTGGAGGCGCTCTCCGAGGAGAGTTTCGTCCCGAACGATCTCCGGCTCGACGAAAACGGATTCCTGATGCTTCTCACCGGCCCCAACATGGGCGGCAAATCCACCTATCTCCGTCAGGCCGCGCTCCTCGTCATCCTCGCCCAGGCGGGTTCCCTGACACCGGCCGGGAGCGCCCGTCTCCCGCTCGTGGACCGGGTTTTCGCGAGGGTCGGTGCGAGCGATGACCTCGCTCGCGGCCGCTCCACCTTCCTCACCGAAATGGAAGAGACCGCCCACATCCTCCACCAGGCGACCAGGAAGAGCCTGGTGCTCCTCGACGAGGTGGGGCGTGGCACCGCCACCTGGGACGGCCTCTCGCTCGCCTGGGCGGTCGCCGAATACATCGTGCGGAATCCGGCACTCCGCATGAAGACGCTGTTCGCGACCCACTACCATGAGCTCACCGAACTCGCGGACATCGAAACTGCCGCCGTCAACTTCCACATGAAGGCCGAGGAACAGGAGAACGAAATCGCCTTCTTGCGGCAGGTCGCTCCCGGCGGGACCAATCGGAGCTACGGAATCCAGGTTGCGCAGATCGCCGGGATGCCGCAGCCGGTCATCGAGCGGGCGGCGGGCATTCTGAATCGGCTGACCCGCCACGAAGCGCCGGTCCGCTCTCCGGCAGAAGCGCCACTCCCCGCGCCACCTCCTGTCCCGCTCGACCAGGGCCTCGAAGAAGCGGCCGAAATCCTGAAGACTCTCGACCCCGACACGCTCTCCGCCCGGGAAGCTCTCGCGCTTCTCTACCGTCTGCATGAGACGGTGCGAAAAGGACGCGAATCCGCATAGGAGCCGCTCCGTTGTTCTTCTGCCGCGCTCGCTCTTACGGGTGCCTTGCCATCCTGATGCCCGGTTTCCTCTTCCCGGATTGCGGAGAAGGAAATCGTCCGCTCGCGGTCGCCACCGGCAATCCCGCCGGCGTCTATTACCCCCTCGGGGGTGCGATGGCGAGCCACTGGACCGCGGAGATTCCCGGAATCGTGGTCAAGGCGGAAGTGACCGCCGGTTCGGTCACGAACCTCATCCAGGTGGCCCGAAAAGAAAGCGACATCGGCTTCAGCCAGGCGGACGCGGTCGCCGACGCGCTCGCCGGGCGGGGGCGTTTCCCCGAGCCCCTGCCCCTCCTCGTTCTCGGACGTCTCTATCCGAACGTCGTGCACCTCGTGAGCGTCCGATCCCGCGGCATCGAAAAGGTCGAAGACCTCCGCGGCAAGCGGGTTTCGGTCGGCCCTCCCGGCTCCGGCAATCAGGTCACCGCCTGGAACGTGCTGGAAACCCTCGGTTTCTCTCCCGGCGACTTCCGGGTACGCCAGCTCAACTACGCACAGAGCATCGCTGCCTTGAAGGACGGCCGTCTGGACGCGCTCTTTCTCGCCGCCGGCCTCGGAGTGTCTTCGATCGTCGAACTCGGATTGACCCGCGATCTGGTTCTCGTGCCCTTCACCGGGCAGGAAATCGGACTCATCGAAGCCCGCAATCCGGCCTACGAGGGTTTCGATGTTCCTCCCGGTGTCTATCGGGGCGTGGAAGAGCCGGTGCTCACTCCTTCGCTCTGGAACATGCTGGTGGTCCATCAGGACATGTCGGAATCGCTTGCCGCTTCCCTCACGAGCTCGTTGCTTCAAGGCCGTGACGGATTCTTGCGGGTCACGCCCAACGCCCGCTTCATCGAGCGCTCCGAACTGCTGAAGATCGGGAGTCTGCCGGCCCATCCGGGCGCCTCCCGCGTCGCGTCTCCTCCCGCTCGGGCACCCTGAACACCGGTGCGCCGCGAACAGGAAGGTTCCGGAAGGGCGCTCTCTTTCCCCTTGTTGGCGGCGGGGGCCGGGCTCTCGCTGTTCCAGCTCTTTCAGGCTTCCCTCGGGTCGCTCGGGGATACCTGGATGCTGCCGATCCACCTCACCTGGATCCTGGCGCTCGCGTTTTTTGCCGATGCCGAAAAGGCGACCACGGGCCGAAGGAGGGTGAGCCTCGCACTTTCCGTTCTCGCCGTCGCCTTCGGGATCTGGGTGCTCGGTTTCGACCGGCAGTCCGTCGCCCACATCCTGAACGGCCTCCGGCCACTCGATCTGATCGCCGGAGTCGCGCTCCTCCTGATCCTGCTGGAGGCAGTGCGGCGGCGGGTGGGTGCCGTCATGGCCGGCATCGTGGCACTCGCTCTCCTCTACAACCTCTTCGGTGCAGAACTGCCCGGAGCACTCTCCCATCGCGGCTTCTCTCCCGAGCGGATCACACGGTTCCAGATCTTCACCGGGGCGGGACTCTTCGGCCTGCCCCTTTCGGTGGCGAGCGGGACGGTTTTCGTGTTCGTCCTGTTCGGCGCGCTCCTCGAAGCCACCGGTGCCGGTCGCTTTTTCATCCACCTGGCCTACGCGATTGCCGGGCGCTTCCGCGGAGGGCCGGCCAAGGCCGCGGTGGTGGCGTCGGCCGCGATGGGCTCGGTGTCCGGCTCGGCGATCGCCAACACGGTCACCACCGGAGCGCTGACCATCCCCATGATGAAGCGGCTCGGCTATTCCCCGGCCCAGGCCGCCGGCATCGAAGCAGCCGCTTCCACCGGAGGACAGTTGACCCCTCCGATCATGGGGGCCGGGGCGTTCCTGATGGCGGAGCTCACCGGCGCGCCCTACCCCCGCATCGTCCTCGTTTCCATCCTGCCGGCGCTGCTGTTCTTCGCCGGAACGCTTCTTTTCGTCCACGGTTTCGCCGCCCGGCGTGGACTCCGGGCGATGGAGGAGCGCCCCCGGTTCGGCGCGACTCTCGCGGAGGGGGCGCATTTTCTCCTCGCCATCGCGGCGGTCGTGGTGCTTCTCGCGGGGGGCTACTCGCCTCCGCTCGTGGGCACCGCTGGCTGCGTCGCGATGGTCCTCGCCAGCCTCCTTCGCAAAAGCACGCGGATCGGGCCGCGGCAAATTCTGGACGGCCTTGCCCGGGGTGCCCTGACCGCGGTCCCGGTGTCGCTCGCCTGCGCCGCCGCCGGAGTCGTGGTCGGCGTCATGGGGCAGACCGGAGTAGCGCTCCAGTTTGCCGAGTTCGTCCTCGGAGCGGCGGGAGGAGCTCTTCTGCCGGCGCTCGGCCTCTCCGCGGCAGCCGCTCTCTTTCTGGGCATGGGCCTCCCCGTCACCGCCGCCTATATCGTGGTGGCGGTGGTCGCCGGCCCGGCGCTGACCGGACTGGGGCTTCCGCTGCTGACCGCGCACCTCATCCTGTTCTGGCTTTCCCAGACCTCCAACGTGACCCCGCCGATCGCGCTCGCCGCTTTTGCGGGCGCCGGAGTCGCCGGGGCCCGGCCGATGGCGGCGGCGGCAGAAGCGGCCCGGCTCAGCCTCGGACTTTTCCTCGTTCCGCTGCTGATGGCCTACACGCCGCTGCTTCCGGAAAGCGGATCGGGGATCGGGGGAGAACAGCTTCTCGCCTTTGGCTCGGGGCTTCTCGCCATCGCTTCCGCGGCGATCGCCCTCTGCGGCCACGGCCTCTCGGCGGCTGGCTTCCTGAATCGTCTTCTCCTGCTGGCGGCGGCCCTGTTGCTCGTGTTCCCCGCCCCCGGGCTTCGACTCGTCGGCGCGGGCATCGCGGTCGCGGGCCTTTTGCCCCAGCTCCCTCTTACAGGTTCCGGATCCGCCAGAGATACTGCAAGGAAGTGACCGCCGCGCCGGCCGCCATCAGCGCGACCAGCACCGAGGTGATCGGATGCCGGATCGAGAAGAAGTTGGCCGCGAGAATCCACAGGATGCCGAGAACGAAGGTGACGGTCGTGATCTTGCCGAGCCGGCTCGGGTTGAATTCGCGGGGTCCCACCGCCAGGTTGTAAGCCCCTGCCACCACCAGGATCGTGATGTCCCTCGCGAAAATGGTGATCGCGAGCCACGCGGGGAGCCGGATGTCGAGGCCGGGGATCGGAAGGGCCAGGGTGACCACCGCCGAACTGATCAGAACCTTGTCGGCGACCGGATCGAGAAGAGCACCGAGCTGGCTTTTTTCCCGGAGCCGACGAGCCAGCCCGCCATCCAGCATGTCGGTCAACCCGGCGACCCCGAGCGCCAGGATCGCCCAGCCGAAGCGGCCATAGACGATGCACATCACCACCACCGGCGCGAGCAGCAACCGAAGCAGGGTGAGCTGGTTGGCGATCGTCATGGGCACGCCCGGTCGGTGAGCCTCTTCAGGGATTCAGGGGAAGATTCCGAGCTCTTCGTAGCTGCGACGAATCTTGTCGAGAGCCACCAGGAAGGCGGCGCGGCGGAGATCCGCCGACTCCGGCAAGCGGGCGCGCGCCTCCCGGATCTCGTCGTACGCGTGAAACATCTTTTCTTCGAGCCCGCTCACCACCAGCTCCCGTTCGTCGGAACGGATCAACAGGTTGCGCCGATCCCGATCGCTCAATTCCCTGCCGGCGAGAGTCTCGGCGGCTCGCAGCAAGGCACCGGTGTTTGCGATTTCGAGGCGCTTTTCCAGGAGTCCGAAGCGCATGTGGGAAAGATTCCGGGCCCATTCGAAATAGGAAACGACCACTCCCCCCGCGTTCAGATAGACATCCGGGATCACCGGAATCCCGCGTTTCGCCAGGATGCGATCACCTGCGCCGGTCGTCGGACCGTTCGCGGCCTCGGCGATCAGGCGGGCTTTGACCAGGGGCGCGGTCCGTGAGGTGATGACATTTTCCACGGCCGCCGGAATCAGGACATCGCAAGGCGTTTCCAGGATCGCCGCCGGAGGGAGTTCTTCATCGGCTCCGGGAAAGCCGCGCACCGTTCCGTGGAGGAGCTTCCAGTCCCGGAGTTCGTCCGCGGAAAATCCACCCGGTTTTCGGGAGACGAGCGTCGCATCCCATTCCCCGACCGCGACCACCGAAGCCCCTTCGCGAGCGGCGATCGCGGCGGTGTGGAATCCCACGTTTCCAAAACCCTGTACGGCGAGCCGCTTGCCGGCGAGACCCCGGGTCAACCCGGCCCCCGGAAAGTCCCGCGGAAAATCCAGCGCCCGTTTCAGGCCCATGACCACCCCGCGTCCCGTCGCATCCTCCCGGCCCCGGATGCCGCCCTGGGTGACCGGCTTGCCGGTGACACTCGCGAAATTGTCCACCTGTCCGGGGTGCATGGCATCGTAGGTGTCGGCGATCCACGCCATTTCGCGGGGCCCGGTGCCGAGATCCGGTGCCGGAACATTCACTCCCGGCCCGATGAAATTCTTGCGAATGAGTTCCGCGGTGTACCTCCGGGTCACCTTTTCGATCTGTTCGTCGGTGTATTTGCGGGGGTCGAAAGCGATGCCCCCCTTCGAGCCCCCGAAGGGCACGTTCATGATCGCGCACTTGTAGGTCATCAGGGCGGCCAGGGCGCTGATCTCCTGCTGATCCACGAGCGGGCTGTAGCGGATTCCTCCCTTGAGCGGGTGACGGTGGTGGCTGTGCTCGGCCCGCCAGCCGGTGAACACCTCGACGCGCTTTCCGAAACGAACCGGAAACCGGGTCAGGAAAATGGCATCGGTGAGGGCGATCTGTTCGAGAAGTCCCTTGGGAATCTTCAGGGTGGCGGCGGCTTGGCGGACATGCCGCTCCACGTTCTTTTCGAGATTCGTTTCCGCGGCCGGAAGTCGGGGAGTCATTGCCTTTCTTGTTCTTCTCCAGGATCGAAAAAGGGATCGAAAAAATCACGAAGCGCGGCCCGGCATCCGTCCGGATCCTCGAGACAGGGACGGCCGTGGGAAGCGCCGGGAACCAGCAGAAACCGACTGTCCGGCGAACGGTTGGCGAGAAAAACCGCTTTTTGTTCGGCGGGAGGAGCCGGCCGGTCGCGCTCGCCGGCGATCACGAGCACCGGAATACCCCGTTCGCCCAGCTCGCGCGAGAAAGCCTCGGTGTCCACATTCGCGGGAACATAGCCTCCGGCGAGCCGCATCCCGAAAAGCGCGAGGTCGGCAACCGGAAACGGAGGCAGGCCGAAGAGCACGCGGGCATATTGGCCCGCGATTTCGGGGGCGTTCCGGAAGGTGCTGTCGAGCACGACTCCGCCCGGCCCGGGAGTCGCGAGCAGGGCGGCCCCGGCTGCCGCCGCTCCCCCCATCGAGACTCCATACAGGAAACGCCGACGGGTGCGGTATTCGCGGGCCATGAAGTCGTAACCGGCCAGCATGTCGAAACGCTCCCGGTATCCGAGAGTCGTCCGCGCCCGGCCGCTCGCTCCGTGCCCCCGCAGGTCGAGAACGAGCGCGTGGCAACCGGTGCGCGAAAGCCACGCGGCGCGCTCCAGAACCTCGTGGCGGGAGCGGAACAAACCGTGGCCGAGCACGACCGAGCAATCCCGATCCGGACTTGCCGGAAGCACCCACCCGGAAATCCGGACTCCATCGCGCGAACGAAAGAACACGGTGCGGAAGGCACGCCCGAAGGAAAGTGGAGTGCTGGTCAGGTCCCGGTCCTGGGGTCTCGTCCCGGAGCTCGTGGAGACCAGGATACCGACTCCGACCGGAATCAGAAGGGCGAAGACAACCAGCCCCAAAAGGCCGAATCCGAGGATCTTCCAGAGTCGGCGCTTTCGCATCTCGATCAGGCTCCGGGCTCCGGAACGCGGATCAGAAGCAGGCCGGAAAGGCCGGCGAACGCGGCCATCGCGACCGAGACCGTCGGAAACCCGAGTGGATACAGGAGACCTCCCACCCCGGCGCCGGCGGCGATTCCCATCTGGGAGAGCGTGTTCGAAAAAGCGAGGAACGCCGCGCGTCGCGAACCGGGAACCATGCCGGTCCGAAGCGCGGCGAACGCCGAGAGCCGGGCGACGCTGACACTGCCGAACCCGAAGACGAGCAGCACGAGGCCCGTGTTGCCGGCCATCGGAAGCGCGAACGTCATCCCGGCGATGAGCAGCGAGGAAATGACGGTGGCGCGGCGTTTGCCGAAGCGGTCCGCGATCCTTCCGGCGATCGGCTGCGTGAGGAGGATCACGATTCCGAAGCCGCCGTAGAGCGCTCCCATCTCTTCGAGGGAAAACCCCCTGCTTTCCTGCATCCAGCCGGAGGCGTAGGTCATGATCCCCACGGTGCTTCCCGAGGCGAAAAACGCGGAGAAGACCACCGCCCGGAGGTCGGGTGTCCCGAGAAAACCGGCATAACCCCGGAAACGCTCGCCGAGTGATTCGCCGGTCGGTTTCGGGGGGGCCTCCGACATCCGTCGCAGCAAGACGAAGACGACGAGCGCCGCGAAGGCGAGCGTGACCCAGATGATCCGGTGTCCGCTCCGGGCCGCAGCCTGTGCACCCACCACCTGCCCGAGCGCCGCGATCCCCATCGCCCCCCCGAGCAGGATCGCCATGACCCGACCCCGATTCGCATAGGGAGTGATGTCCGCCACCCAGGCGACGGTGAGAGCCGAAATCGTTCCCCCGGCCATCCCGGCACCGATCCGCGCCGCGACGAACGGGGCGTATCCAGGCAGCCCCGCGATGGCGAGCGCGGAACAGAACATGACGAAGACGGCTCCAAGCAGCCAGACGCGTCGTCCCCTCGCATCCGAAAGAGGGCCGATGACCAGTTGGGTCAGAGCCGCCGCCACCGCATACGCCGCAACCGCGAAGCCGATGTCGGGCACCTCGACTCCGAGCCCCCGGGCCAGGGCGGCGACCAGCGGGGTGAGGATCTGCTGGTCGAGAAGACCCAGCGCGAGCACCGATCCGAACACCGCACCCGAGTACCGGGTCATGGAGGAAGTGGTCGGAGGATGCATCGGGAAATCGTTAGGGGAACCGCGCCGATCCACCACCGCGGGAAGGCTATAGTTTCGCGCCGCGTCGCAGCATGTCCGTACTCGACCGCTTCTCTTCTCCACTCCGGAGCAGGGATCCGAACGCCCGGTTGCGCGCCGTGCGGCGTTTTGCCGGAGAGGATTTCGCGCCGCTCGTCGCTCTCGCCCGGAACGACACGGATGCACGGGTCCGCCGCGAAGCCATTCGCCGGATCGAAGCGCCTCGCGTTCTCCTCGAACTCACCGGAAGCGCCCGCGAAGAGAGTGACCGCGCATTCGCCCGCGGACGCGCCGAGACCCTGCTGATTCAGATCGCCGGCGACCGGCGCGATGTGGAGGAATCCCGGAGGGCGCTCGCCCTCCTCGAGCCGCCGACCAAGATCGCCGAAGTGGCCGCACGGGCGCAGTTCCCCGAGCTCCGCACCGAAGCTCTCGAACGACTCATCGGGCTGCCCGAAGGAGAGAGTGAACGGGACGCGGCCCTCGCCCGGGTGGCGAGCCGCGCCCGGGAACCCGATGCGCGACGTCGTGCCCTCGACGCGGTGATCTCCGAAGAGGCGCTCGTGGTCGTGGCTTCCCAAAAGGGTGCCCCGGAAGCCGCTCAGGCCGCTGTCCGTCGTCTCGAAAAGCCGGATCATCTGCTTGCGGTGGCCCATGGCGCAGCCGGGTCGGCGGTCCGTCGCCTGGCTCTTCGTCGGGCGCGGGAGCGACTCCCCGAAGACCACCCCCACCGGATTCAGGAACGCAGCCGGGAGCTCATGGCGCTGCTCGAATCGGCCTCCGGTCAGGATGCAGGCGAATCGCTTCGGGCGGCGGAAGCCCTCCGGAGTGCGGGGCCCGTTTCCGCCGAAGCCGAGGAGCTTCTGCGAACCCACCAGCAGGAAATCGCCGCCCGGGAAGAAAACGGCGCTCCGGCCCGGAAGCTGGAATTCGAGAGTTTCCCGATCCCGCCTGACCGACCAAAGCCTCCGACGGCAGAGGAATGGGGAGCGGTCGAGGCTCTGCTCGTCGAACTCGAAGAAGGAGCGGACAGCTTGCGGCTGGACCGGATCGCCGCCATCGAACGGGAGACAGGACACCTGCTCGCGAAAAGGCGGGGGGCGGGCCCCTGGTTCGAGCGGCTCCGGGCGGCCTGCGGCAAGGCACGCGACCGGGCGCGGGCGAGAAAGCAGTCGCGGGTGGCCGCGTTCGAGTTCACCGGACTCGTCGAACGGGCGAAAAACCTGCTGCGGTCGCTCGAAGGAGGCGACGGATCGGCCGGCTTCCTTCCGGATCGCGAGATCGCGCAGATCGAAGCCCGCCTCGCGGCATCTCCGGAGAGCCTTCGGGGATCTCCCGAGGGAGAGCAGACGCAAAAAGCGATCGCTCGCGCAAAAGAGTTGGCAAAAGCCAGGCGCACCGCACGCGAACAGAAGGCGGACACCGAAAAAAAACGGATCGAAGATCTCGAAAAACGCCTCGCGTCGCTCGAAACCGGGGGCCCTTTTTCTCTCGGAGATGCGGACCGGGCGCTCCGCGATCTCGCGGCGATCCGGGCCGAAGCGGGTGTCTGGAAGCGCATCTCTCCCGACCTTCGGACGCGTTTCCAAGGACAGCGAAAGGCGCTCCTTCCGAAGATTCGGGAAGCTCGGGAACTTCAGGAGTGGCAACGGTGGTCGAATCTCGGCTCCCAGGCCGAAATCATTGCCGTCGCGGAAAGACTTCTCGAACGCGAAGATCTCGAACAGGTCGAGCAGGAATTCGGAAAACTCGAACGTTCCTGGCGGGAGGTGCGCAAGGCCGACCCCGAACGCGGGCAGGAGCTTTGGGACAAGTGGAGCGGCATTCGCGACCGGCTTCGGGAACGGGTCGCTCCGCTTCGGGAAAAGGCCGCCGCGGCCAGAGAGGAGAAGCTCGCGATCCTCGAGAAGCTGACCCTCACCGCCGAGGAGATCGCAGCGGCGGAAGATTTTTCCCGGGCCGGAGAGATGCGCGACCTGGCACCTCGCTGGCGCGAATCCGCGAAGGATGTCGGACACCGCGCCAGAAGCCTGCTGCGGCGGTTCCGCAAGGCCAACGATCTCTATTTCGCGGCTTTCAAGCAGGCACGCAAGGAAAGGCAGGCATCCTTCGCCTCGGCCATCGAAACCCGGGAGGCGCTGATCGAAGAAGCAACCGCTCTCTTCGGCAGGGAAAACCGCGAGGAAGTCCGACTCGCCGTGAAGGAATTGATGACTCGCTGGAAAGAGTCACCGCCCGTCCCGAAGCGGCGCTCGGAGGAACTCTGGAGCCGTTTTTGCGAAGCGTGCGACCGCGCCCGCGACGGAAAGGAAGCGGGCCCGGAAGAAGCCACCGGCGGCCCTGAAATCGCGGTTTTCGAGGAATCCGTCGCGAATGTCTCCGGGCTTCCGGCGACCGAGCGGGTTCCGGCGGCCATCGAACTGTGGCCGGAGTACTGCCAGCTTCTTCGGGAGAGCCACCCGAAAGCCGGACCGGCCGGGGAACGCCTCCTCGAAAGTCTTCGGTCGGCGTTCGAGGAGGCACCCGAATGTTTTTCGGAGGGTCGTTTCGACCAGGACGCGATCGGGGAACGACTGGCCGGAATCGAAGAGTCGCTCGGCGCTCTCGAACCGGATCCGGACTCGCTCGTCGAAGCGGACGGAGTCGTGGCGATGGCCGATCGCCTGAGCCGCGTTTTCGCCCAGGGCGGAACCCGGGACCGGGAAGCCGATGCCCGCGAGGCAGCGAAGACCGCCCGCGAGCTGCTCCTCCGGGCGCAGGCGGCCGGCCCGTCGCTCGCTCCTTCCGTCGCGGCCTCTTCCGAACGAATTCAGGAGCGGGTTTCCCGCATCGTGGCGCGCGCTCCTCTTCCCGAGCCGCTCCCCGGCGAAGCGCGGGGTGACTCATCCGGAAGGCGCCACAGAAGCTCCCGCAACGGATCGAGGGTCAGGCGGCGAACTTGATCTTCCGCAACCGGAGCGCGTTCAGAACCACCGAGAGCGAGGAGAGAACCATCGCGAGCGCCGCCGCCTCCGGAGCGAGCAGGATGCCGGTGAGCGGGTGGAAGATGCCGGCGGCGAGCGGGATCGCCGCGAGGTTGTAGCCGAACGCCCATCCGAGGTTCTGGCGGATCACCCGCACCGAGCGCCGCGAGATCCGGATGGCGGCATCCGCGAGACGCAAGTCGCCGCGCATCAGGGTGATGTCGGCGGCCGCCCGGGCGATGTCGGTCCCGCTCGCGAGTGCGATGCCGACATCCGCGTGAGCGAGCGCCGGAGCGTCGTTCAGGCCGTCACCGACCATCGCCACTGCGCCGTTTCGGGAACGCAGCCGGTCGAT
This sequence comes from Vicinamibacteria bacterium, assembly GCA_965215615.1. Lineage (GTDB taxonomy): Bacteria > Acidobacteriota > Vicinamibacteria > Marinacidobacterales > Marinacidobacteraceae > CBDATA01. The sequence continues at coordinate 1,478,770 of OZ244068.1, forward strand.
CGCTTCCTTTTTCTCTTCCGGAAGAAGTCCTCCTGTCGATTCGCTGAAGCCGAGTTCCTCACCGATCGCGCGAACCGCTCCCGCCGAGTCTCCGGAGAGCAGCGCCACATGAAATCCCTGCTCCACCAGCCCGGATACCGCAGTTCCTGCTTCGGGTCGCGGCCGGTCACGAAAACCGACCGAGCCGATCCAGTCTTCTCCGCGAAAGACGTGAAGCCGTCCGGAAGCATCGTCCGCTTCTCCCGGTTCCCATCCGGGCAGGACCCGGTGACTGCCGACCAGGATCCGCTCTCCGCTGGAAAGGGTTGCCAAAACGCCGCGGCCGGGGAGATTCTCGAATCGTTCGGGCGGCTCGACGGAGATCCCGCGTGCTGCGGCGTATCGGACGAGCGAGCGGGCGAGCGGATGCTCCGAACGGCATTCGGCGGATGCGGCAAGGGTCAGCATTTCTTTCGCGGATACGTCCTCACGAGGAGTCACCCGCAGTACTTCCGGCTCTCCGACGGTGATGGTGCCGGTCTTGTCGAAAGCGACGACCCGCACCGAAGCGAGCCGTTCGAGCGCGGCCCCGCTGCGGAACAGGATGCTCCGGCGTGCCGATTCTCCGGTGGCCACCAGAACCGCGATCGGAGCGGCGAGTCCCACCGCGCAGGGACAGGCGACCACGATCACCGCGACCGCACGCGCGATGGCGAAGTCGGTGTCGCTTCCGAAACCGAGCCAGCCGACGAGGGTGAGCAGGCCGAGCATCATCACCGCGGGAACGAAGACGGCCGCCACCCGATCGGCGAGCCGCTGGAGCGGAATCTTTTCCGCCTGCGCCTCGCGCACCGCCGCGGTGATGCGGGCGAGGGTGCTCTCGCTCGCCGCTCGAAGAACTTCCACTTCGACCCATCCGGTGCGATTGAGAGCACCGGCCGCAACCTCGTCTCCGGGACCCCGATCCGCCGGTGCACTCTCTCCGGTCACGACCGACTCGTCGAACGCAGCCGCGCCGCGAAGGATGCGCCCATCGAGGGGCACGCGCTCTCCTGGCCGCACTCCGATCACTTCACCGACCCGGACCAGGTGAACCGGAATTTCCGAAGTCACGCCGCCCGCGATCCGCCGCGCTGTTTCCGGAGCCGACAGCAAGAGTCGCCGGAGTGCATCCGAGGCACGGCCACGGGCCCGGGACTCGAGCGCGCGGCCAAGAGTCACGATCGCGACCAGCATGGCGGCGGTGTCGAAGAACCGGATCCCGGGGGCGAGAACGCCGAGGAGGCTCGCGAGCGATGCCGCGTAGGCGACTCCGGAGCCCAGGCCGATCAGGCTGTCCATGCTGAAGGAGCGGTGACGAAAGCCGGCGAAGAGGGCCTTGAGACAGGGCCACCCGAAACCGAGGCAGACCGGAGCAGAGACGAGGAGCTGCAGGACGGCGGGATCCAGGCCGAATCCGGAGGACATGCCGGCCGCCATGGTGAGGAGCGCGAGCAGGATCGCCACCGCCGCGCGGAGGCCGCTGGTCGGGGCTTCCTGCGGGGTGGATCGATCGCCCGTAGCTCCGGCAGTTGGCCACTCCAGTCGGTAGCCCGCTCTTTCCACGGCTCGGGCGAGGGCTGCCTTCAGCTCTTCGCGGGTCTCCCGAATCGGCACCCCTTCGGGCATCGCGGTGAAATCGCCGGTGGCGAGGTTCGCAGCAACCGAAGCGATCCCCTCCACCTGTCTCGCAGAACGTTCCACGCCCGCGACGCAACCGGCGCAGTGCATCCCGACCACCCGTCCGTGAAGAGCGCGCCGCCCGCTCACGGCGCCCCCATCGGTTCCAACCTCCGCCAAGACGATTCGGATCGTAGCGCGGAGTCCCGCGATTTACACTCCGCGTCGCTTGCCGGTCCTGCCCATTCTCCGTTACGGAGCGAACATCCTGAACGCCCCTTCTCCGCCCGTCGAGGATTTTGGAAAAGACTGGAAGCCCCTGGTTGACGACATGGTCAGCACCATGTACGCAGCACCGGGAGTAGGACTCGCCGCCCCCCAGATCGGTGTCGCCCTGCGGCTCGTGGTGATCGATATCACCGCAGGCGAGAAGCCGAACAACCTGATCGTCATGGCGAACCCCCGGATTCTCGCGTCCGAAGGCATCCAGAACGAGGAAGAGGGATGCCTTTCGGTACCCGGATATTCCGGAGTGACCCGTCGTCCCGCGTGGGTCCGGGTCCGAGGGCAGGATCTCAAGGGAGAGCCGTTCGAGATGGAGGGCGAAGGGCTTCTTGCGCGCGCTTTCGCTCACGAGATCGACCACGTGGACGGCCGCCTCTTTCTCGAACGCCTGGGAGCGCTCAAGCGCGATCTCATCACCCGCAAGCTCCGTCGCCGGATGCGCCGCGGAGACTGGTAGGAAAACTCCGGCAGGCGATGCCGCATTCGCCCCTCCGCGTCGTCTTTTTCGGAACTTCGACGTTCGCCGTCCCCGTTCTCGAAGCGCTCGCGAAGGAACACCGGGTGGCGGCGGTCTTCACCCAGCCGGACCGGCCGGCCGGTCGCGGCAGGAAATTGGCGCGGAGCCGGATCGGAATCCTCGCCGACGATCTCGGCCTCCTCGTGGAGCAGCCGCCGAGACTCCGGCGGCGCGAGGCGGTCGAGCGGGTCGCAAATCTTGCCGCCGATTGTCTGGTGGTTGCGGATTACGGCCAGATCCTTCCCCCGGCCGTCCTCGAAGCGACACGACTCGGCGCGGTGAATGTCCACGCATCGCTGCTTCCGGAGCTTCGGGGCGCGGCACCCGCGGTCTGGGCGGTGGCGAGAGGCTTTCGACGCACCGGAGTGAGCACGATGCAGGTGGATGCCGGGCTCGACACCGGGCCGGTTTTCCTGCAGCGGGAGGTGGAGATCGAACCCCGGGAATCCGCTCCCGAACTGCTTGGCCGCCTCGCTCCGATCGGTGCGTCGCTGCTCCTCGAAACGCTCGAAGGGCTGGAAGCCGGAACCCTCCACCCACTCCCGCAGGACGAAAACCGCGCCACATTCGCACCGCGGATTTCGCGATCCGACGCGGTTCTCGACTGGCAGGCTCCGGCCGCCGCGCTCGGAAACCGGGTCCGTGCCTTCGCACCGGCGACGACCGTCCTGTCGGGCAAGGTACCGACCCCGATCCGGGTGCACGAAGCGGTGGCGACCGATTCCCCCTCCCCTCTCCCTGGCCACTTCCGGAATGCGGGCTCGGCGCGCCGCCCGAAGCTACTGGTCGGAGCGGGGGAAAGCAGCGCGCTCGAAATCCGGACCCTGCAACTGCCTGGTTCACGCCGGATGACGGCAGCCGACAGCATCCGGGGGAGAAGGCTTCCCCCCGAGGGAGAATTCCTCTCGAAGGACCAGGCGACGGCACACCTTTTCGGAGAGGGCGGCTGATGCGCCGGTTGCTGGGTGGAGGTCTCGCTGCCGTTGCCCTCTGGGGGGGATGCGCGGCCTGGTCCGCCTCCCGCCCGCCGGTCGAACCCCATGTCTTTTTCGCGGAGCCCACCCGGAACCTGGCCCATCGGGGCGGTGGGGTCGCGGCACCCGAGGCGACCCTTCCGGCGTTCAGGGCAGCGGTCGAGGCCGGGGCCGACGTGCTGGAGTTCGATGTCCGGCTGACCGCCGACGGCAAGCTCGTGGTCATCCACGACGAAACCGTGGATCGAACCACCGACGGGGCCGGACGGGTGGATGCCATGACTCTCGATACGCTCCGGAACTGGAACGCCGGCCACCATTTCCGCGCTCCCTCCGGCGTGCGTCCGTACCACGACTCTCCGGTTCCGACCCCCACTCTCGCCGAGGTTTTCGATGCCCACCCCGGCCGGCGCATGGTCATCGAGATGAAGGTTCCGGAAACGGTGGTGCCGCTTTGCAACGAGATCACGGCGCGAGGCCGCGAGACGATCACGCTGGTGGCCGCTTTCGAGCGGGATTCGCTCGAAGTCTTTCGCGACCGCTGCCCCCGGGTTCCCACCGTGGCTTCCCTGACCGAGGGCCTCGTCTTTCTCGCGTTCTCCCGCCTTCGTCTCTCCGGCCTCCTGCGCCCGGCGGCGAAAGCGCTTCTCGTGCCGGAACGCGTCGGCCCCATCCGGGTCGTGAGTCCCGGTCTTCTCGAGGCGGCCCGCCAGCTCGGGCTGCCGGTCATCATCTGGACGGTGAACGAGCGGGAAGACATGGAGCGCCTCCTCGATCTGGGCGTGGAAGGCATCCTGACCGACGATCCCGGAGCTCTTTCCGCAGTGCTCTCCCGGCGCGGCGGTTGACCGTGTCTCCCGGCGAGGAGTCGAAGAACCCGGCGCGGCTGCTCGCCTTCCGGGTTCTGAACGAACTGGAAGCCGGTTTCGGATCTCCCCGCCGCCGGACATCGAACCCCGACCACCTGCTGGCCCGGTTCGAGAAGGAGCGGGAGATCGGACCGGAGGATCTCGGGCTCGCGAGAGATCTGGTTTTCGGGACCCTGAAATACCGGCGTCTGCTCGATCACGTGCTCGCGAGCTTCTCCCGAAGGCCGATGCGAAACCTCGAGCGCTCCCTCCGCACCCTGCTGAGGATGGGCCTCTACCAGCTCCGGATGCTGACCCGGATCCCGGAGCGCGCGGCCGTCTTCGAGACAGTGGGGCTTGCCCGGGCGGTCGCGCGTCCGGGGGCTCATCGGATGGTCAATGCCGTGCTGCGGGCCTATTTGCGCTCCGACTATCCGTGGCCTCACTCCGAGGGGGAACCGGAGCCTTATCTGCGAGTGGGCCTTTCCCATCCGGACTGGATCGTGGACCGTCTGCTCGCGCAGCTCGGAGAAGCCGGGGCACGGGAGCGCATGGAGCACGCCAACCGGACTCCGAAGACCTTCCTGCGGGTCAGCCGCCGGATTTCGCTTCCCGCGGCCCGGCAACGGCTTCTCGAAGAGGGAGTCCGGACCGCGATCTTCCCGATGGCTCCCGGTTGTCTCGTGGTGCTCGAGGGCCATCCGCTTCGGACGCAGACGCACCGGGAGGGACTCGTTCACATCCAGGATGCCGGCTCCCAGCTCATCGGCTGGCTGCTGCCGCTCGAGGGAGCCCGAAGCGTGCTCGACCTGTGCGCCGCACCGGGCGGCAAGGCCACCATCCTCGCCGAGCGGCTTCACCCCGGATCGCTGATCGCATCCGATCTTCGCTTCCCCCGGCTCCGGGTTCTCGAAGGGATCGCTTCCCGCCTCGCGATTCCCAACCTGCGACTCCTCGCGGCGGATGCTGGATGCCCTCCGTTCCCGCCGGGGTCTTTCGATCGGATCCTGCTGGATGCGCCCTGTAGCGGACTCGGAACCCTCGCCCGCAATCCGGACATCAAATGGACATCCTCTCCGCGACGGGTGCGCAAGCTCGGGCGAACCGCCGCTGCTCTCGTGGAAGCGGCGGCTCGTTTGCTCACTCCCGGCGGCCTCCTTCTCTATTCAGCCTGTTCGCTGGAAGAGGAAGAGACCACCGATCTCGTGAACCACGCTCTCGGAACCGGGCCGGGACTCGAAAGGGCCCCGCTCGGACAAGGCCTCGGACAGGATATGGAAGACCGGATCGGACCCTTTCTCGGTGAGGACGGCTTCCTCCGCATCGCTCCTGAAACATCGGGGACCGACGGCTACTTCGCCGCGCTCCTCCGCCGGAGCGGGACTCCCGGCGACTAGAATTCCGGAGTGCCCCGCTCCCGGAAACCATCCTCCAGCACGTCCCGCCGGATACGGATTCGCGTCCGGCGTGCCGGACGGGAGCGGTCGCGCTTCGGATGGTTCCTCGACACCCTCCTGATCGGCATGGGGCTCGGCGTCACCTTTCTGATGGCAGGAGGAATCACCCTGCTGCTCGTGTCCCGAACCGCCGATCCCCTGGTCCCGGATCTCGAAGGACTCGATCCCGCTCGTGCCGAAAGGATTCTCGCCGGCGTCGGACTCCGGCTCGCAGAAATCGGAAGCGAATTCCATGACCGAACACCCGTCGGTCGCATCGCCCGCCAGGACCCCGATGCCGGCGTTGCTTTCAAGCGCGGACGATCGGTGCGGGTCTATCTGAGCCTCGGACCCACCCGTGCCATGGTGCCTCGACTGGAGGGAGAAAACCTGATCGAAGCGCGCCGCCGCCTCGAATCCGAGGGTTTCCGCATGGGCCGGGTCTCCGAAATTCCGAACGACTCCTATATCGCCGGACGGGTGATCGCCCAGTCCCCGACCGCCTACGCGGAACGGGTCCCCGGCGATCCGGTTTCGGTGCTCGTCTCCGCCGGTGCCGAGCCGGAGTCCTTCCTCATGCCCGATTTCATTGGCCGCCCCTACGGAGATCTCGCCGATGCGCTGAGCCGGGCGGCGGTGCGGGTGGGCGAAGTGCGGAGCGTGGACTATCCCGAGGTTCCGCAGGGCACTGTCGTGGACCAGTCGCCCCGCGCCGGCCTCAGGGTGACCCAGGCGGACCGCATCGTCCTCGTCCTCAGTCGTTAGCCGCCTTGCGCATCGCCCCCTCCCTCCTCTCGGCCGATTTCACCCGGCTCGGAGAGCAGGTCCGCCAGGTAGAGGAGGCGGGGGCCCACCAGCTTCACCTCGATGTCATGGACGGCCACTACGTACCCAACCTGACCTTCGGGGCGATGGTGGTCGAGGCGGTGCGGGGAATCACCACGCTGCCGCTCGAAGCGCACCTGATGATTGCAAACGCGCACGAATCGTTCGCGGCCTATGTGGATGCGGGTGCCGGACAGATCGCCATCCATCCGGAAACCGCGCCCCATCTCCACAAGACCCTCCACGACATCCGTCGCGCCGGGGCCAGCCCGGGCATCGCGATCAACCCGCTGACCCCGCTCGCCATGCTCTCGGAGGCGATCTCCGCCTCCGACTACGCGATCGTGATGTCGGTGAATCCGGGCTGGGGGGGGCAGGCGTTCATCGAGGGGAGTTTCGAGCGCGTCCGCCGGGTTCGCGAGATGGCGGATCGACTGAACCCCGGCTACCGGATCACCATGGACGGCGGCATGAATCCGGAGCGGATTCCGGCGGCGCGCGCTGCCGGTGCCGACACGGTGGTGGCAGGATCGGCCATCTTCCACGCTCCGGATCCGGCCGATGTGGTGCGTCAGTTGCTCGCGGCCTGAATGATCGCTGCCTGACGCTAGGATTCTGTTCCCGCGCTCGATGTCGTTTCCCGGAACCACTGGCAGATCACTCTTCGTCGCTCCGCTGCTCCTTTCCCTGCTGGCTCTGTCCTGCAGTTCCCGCGAGTTGACTGCGGTGCCCGAAGGCGCGCAGGCCGACCGGCGACTCCTCGCGCTCGGACAGGAAGCGCTCGAAGAGAGCGACTGGGAAACAGCCCGCGCCTATTTCCGCCAACTCCTCGACAGCTATCCACGAAGCCAGTTCGCGGGGGATGCCCGTCTCGGCATTGCGGACACCTACTACGGCCAGCGGGGTGCCCAGAACGCGCTGCTCGCGAGCACCGAGTACCGCGACTACCTCACCTTCTTTCCGAACCACCCACGCGCCGATTACGCGCAGTTTCGCATCGCCTATGGCCACTACCGAAGGCGGCGCGGCGCGGATCGAGACCAGGAAGAAACCCGACTGGCCGTGGAGGGATTCCGGAAACTGCTCGACCTCTACCCCAACTCGCGCTACGCCGAGGAAGCCCGTGGGCATCTCGCGGAATGCGAGGACGAACTCGCGGACGCAATGCTGCAGGTGGCCGAGTTCTATCAGGACCAGCGCCGCTGGTGCCGCGGGGCCATTCCGCGGCTCGAGGAAATCCTCGAGACCTGGCCCGGTTTCGATCGCGCCGCGGAAACCCGGATGCGGCTGGGGCAGGCTCTCATGGATTGCGGACGCGACCCCGAGGCTCTCGTTCACTACCAGAAAGTCGTCGAAGATTCTCCCGACAGCGAATTCGCCCCGGATGCCCGCGAGCATATCCGCGCCCTGCTGGCGCGTCGGGAGCCCTGATCTGCCGTCCGGATCCGGTCAGCGGGATCCCGTGACCGGGCAGCGCTTCCACGCCTCGCCGTCATGGACGAGGACGCTCTCGATCCGGCCGGCGATCACGAGATCTCCGGCCACGAGTTTCCGGAGAATCCACTCGCCTGCCTCCCGGAAGTCGGAAGCCGAAAGCGCGATCCCGACGATCTGCCACCCGGATGGGGATCGCTTTTCGAAGCGGGCTTCGACGAGCCCTTCGATATCCCCGGAGAACGGTTCCAGCCCGAACACGTCCACCTGGGCATGGCGCTTTTCCCCGTAGAGAAGGCCCCGGGCATCGCGGATCGCTCCCCACGCTTCCGACCCGAAAAAAACGAGAAGCCCGCCACGATGCTTCGGAATTGCGACGGACGAAAGGCTTTTTTCGACCACCGCCTAGCTTGCGGCGTAAAAGACCCGCGACCGCTGGAAATAGACGAAGCCGGACCACAGGGTGACCGCCACCGCGATCCAGAGCCCCAGGATTCCGAGCGGTGCGAACGGCGCGTACCAGGCACCGAGCAGCACGAGAAGCACGGCATAGACCTGTACGTGCATCTTCGCCTTCCCGAGAGAGCTCACCGGAACGCTTCCGCCGCGCTCGAGAGCGATCATCCGGAGCGCGGTCACTGCGAACTCCCGCCCCACGATGGCGATCGCCACCCACGAAGGGCTGAGGCCGCGCGCTACCAGACAGATGAACGTGGTGGAAACGAAGAACTTGTCCGCGATGGGGTCGAGCAGGACGCCGAGCGGAGTGATCTGGTTCAGACGACGCGCCAGGTAGCCGTCCATCAGGTCGGTGAACGCGATGAATCCGATGAGCAGCATCGCCACCGGCTGCCAGTAGGGCCACTCATCGAAGAGCACGAGCGCAACCGCGGGAGTCAGGGCGATCCGCAGGACGGTCAGTCGGTTCGGAAGATTCACTTGATTGCCACCCGGCGCGCACCCCGAACCAACCTGCGGGTGGACACGATCCAGAAGGCCATGGAGACGCGCCAGATTCGACGCGGGACTCTACCCGAAGCGGGATTCGGAGGATAATTCCGCTGGCGGCCCCGAAACTGCGGATGCGACACGAGCGATTCCTCTCCCGATGAAGGCAGCCCTGCTGATCGGAGGCAAGGCGGAGCGCCTGCGTCCGCTCACCACCGGCCGCCCCAAGGCGATGGTTCCGCTCCTCGGCCAGCCCTTTCTCGGAATCCAGTTGGAACTGCTGCGCGAGGCCGGATTCACCGACATCGTTCTTTGCCACGCCTCCCTGCCGCGGCGCATGGCACCTTTTTTCGGCGACGGACGCGATTTCGGCGTCCATCTCACCTGGTCGCTGGAGAGTCGGCAACTCGGCACCGGAGGGGCGCTCGGCCTCGCCCGCTCCCATCTGACCGAACCCTTCCTGTGCCTGAACGGGGACGTTCTGACCGATCTCGACCTCCGCGGCCTGGTCGCGGCCCGGGAAAAGGATCAGGCCATCCTTTCTCTCGCGGTGACCCGGGTGGAAGATGCTTCTTCCTTCGGAGCGATCCGCATCGGGCCCGGAGCGAGTCGGGAGGTTCGGGGTTTTCACGAAAAGTCGGCTTCCACTGGCGATCCCGGCGATGTGAATCTCGGTGCCTACGCCATGACCCCGGAGATATTCGATCTCATTCCGGAGAACCGGCCGGTCTCGCTCGAAGCGGAGGTATTCCCGGCGGCGATCGGCGGAAATCGGCGGGTTACCGCGTTTCGCCACGACGGCTACTTCGCCGACATCGGAACCCCCGGCCGCTACCTCGAAGTGCATCGCGACGCACTCGTCGGGCGGATTCGCATCCCGGGGATCGGGAAACCGAACCCCGGAGGAATGATCGTGGACGCGACCGCCCGGGTGCACAACGAGGCGCGGTTGCTCGGGCCCGGCTTTCTCGGCACCGGAGCCCGGGTGGCCGCCCGGGCGACGATCGGACCGGGCACCGTGCTCGGGCCGCGCGTCCGGGTCGAAGAAGATGCCACCATCGAGGATTCGGTCCTCTGGTCCGATGCCCGGATCGGCGAAGGCGCTCTCGTGCGCCGATCCATCCTGGGGACCGGTGCCTTCGTCGGGCCGGGAGCCCGGGTCATCGGGGCCGCTCTTGGCGACAAGAGCGCGATCCCGGCGCAGAGCGGGATTCCCTGGGATTGCTGACCCCGAGCCAGGCGGCACTCTTCAAGGCCTACGACATCCGCGGCCGCTCTCCCGAACCGCTTTCGGCTTCTCTTTCCGGGCGCATCGGAGAGGCCTTCGCCCGCTGGCTCGGAGGCGGGACGGTCGGAATCGGCCGCGACATGCGGAAAACGAGCCCCGAATTGACCAGGGAGTTCGCTTCGGGACTCGCGCGGGGCGGGGCTTCGGTCGTGGATTACGGGATGCTTCCGACCGATGCGATGTGGTTCGCGGTTCGTTCGGATGGCCTCGCAGGCGGAGCGATGATCACCGCTTCCCACAACCCGCCCGAAGACAACGGGATCAAGCTGGTCGGCCGGGATGCAGCTCCGGTGTTCGCGGAGCGCGGCCTTCCGCAGATTCGGGACCTCCTCGAGGCGACCCCGGCCCCGACTTCATCGGAACGGGGCGCGATCCGCCGCCGCGACATCACCGCGGACTACCTCGACTTCCTCCTCGGAGAGATACGCCTGCGGAACTTTCCCGCTCTTCGGGTGGTTCTCGATGCCGGGAACGGGATGGGAGGCCTGATGGCGGCTCCGCTGTTCCGAAAGTTGCCCGGCGCATGGATTCCCCTCCATTTCGAGCCCGACGGATCCTTTCCGAATCACGGAGGGAACCCGCTCGATCCCGAAAACCGGAAACAACTGGTGGAGCGGGTTCGCTCGGAGAAAGCGGATCTCGGGGTGCTCTGGGACGGCGATGCCGATCGGTGCGCGTTCGTGGACGACCAGGGCATCTTTCTTCCCGGCGATTTCACGACTGCGATCCTCGCCCCCCGGGAGATCGAGGCCCACCCGGGGGGGGCCGTCGTATTCGACCTGCGATCCTCCCGGGCGGTTCCCGAAGCGATCCGGACAGCGGGAGGACGTCCCTGCCCCAACCGGGTGGGTCACGCCTTCATGAAGCAGCGCATGCGCGACGAGCGGGCCTGCTTCGGCGGAGAACTGAGCGGCCATTTCTATTTCCCGTCCTCCGGCTACGCGGACAACGCGCTCCTCCCCGTCCTGCGCATGGTGGAGTGGATCGGCGTGGCCGGCCAGCCACTCTCGGAGCTCGCCGGGGAACTCCGACGGCGATATTTCACCCTCGATGAAACGAGCATCGCAGTCGCTTCGCCCAAGGAGGCGCTCGAACGGGTACGGCGCGCTTTCCCCGAGGCGCAAGTGGACCGGACCGACGGGCTCACCGTGGATCTCCCGGATTGGCGCTTCACGCTTCGCCCTTCGAACACCGAACCTGTCCTCCGTCTCACCCTCGAAGCCTTTGGGCCGGGAATCGCAGAAGGATGCCGGAGCACCATTCTCGAAATTCTGGAGGAAGAGGGATGACTACAATCTCCGCGCCGTTCAGCGGGCGTAGCTCAGTTGGTAGAGCACGAGCTTCCCAAGCTCGGGGTCGCGGGTTCGAGCCCCGTCGCCCGCTCCCCTGAACCCGTTCCGCCGACCCGACAAAGCGAGAGCCGATGCCCCTTTTCTTTCAGAACAACCCGGAAGCCGATGAGCCATCGGCTCCGCAGGCCCCTGCCCCGGACGGCACCGCGAAGCCGACCTGGATTGGCAAGGCTCTCCGCATCAACGGAGAAATCTCCGCCGGGGAGAACATTTTCATCCAGGGATTCCTCCAGGGCAAAGTGGAATCGAACGCCCAGGTGGTGATCCAGTCCGAGGGCCGTCTCCAGGCGGATGTGATCGCGAGGCGGATCGAAGTCCACGGAACGGTGGTGGGGGATCTCGTTGCGAGCGAATCGGTGATCCTCGGCGCGGAGGCCCGCTTGACCGGGAACATCACGGCTCCCAGCGTGGCGGTGACTCCCGGGGCGGCCTTCCATGGCCTGACGCGCACCGGGAAGGACTCCGGGGAAGCCGGGGCATCGGATTCGGGCGACGAGAAAAACGAGGACGAAACCGAATGATCGTCGGGACGATCCGCGAGATCAAGGACACCGAGAACCGGGTGGGACTGGTTCCCGGAGGAGTGGGTGTTCTGGTGGCCGCCGGCCACGAGGTGCTGGTGGAATCCGGTGCCGGAGAGGGCAGCCGGATCACCGACGAGCAGTTCGCTGCCGCGGGTGCCCGGGTGGTGGATACCCGCGAAGAGGTCTTCGCCACCGTGGACATGCTCGTCAAGGTCAAGGAGGTCCTTCCGGAGGAGGTGGCGCTCCTGCGGGAAGAGCAGATCCTCTACACCTACCTTCACCTCGCGGCGCTGCCGGAGCTCACCGGAGAACTGGTGGAGCGCGGAGTCAATTCGGTGGCCTACGAAACGATCACCGCTCCGGACGGCAGCCTTCCGCTCCTGACACCGATGAGCGAGATCGCAGGGCGCATGTCCGTCCAGGAAGGTGCCCACCACCTTCACAAGGGGTGCGGCGGGTCCGGAATCCTGCTCGGTGGAGTGCCGGGAGTACCGCACGGCCGCACCGTCATCGTCGGCGGAGGGGTCGTGGGGCTGAACGCCGCCAAGATGGCGGTCGGGCTCGGGTCGGAAGTCACGATCATCGAAAAGAGCGTCCCCCGGATGCGTTATCTGGACGACATCTTCGGAAGCCGCGTCTCGACGCTCATGTCGAGCCGGGTCACCCTCGAAGAGGCGCTCGCGGAAGCGGATCTCGTGATCGGCGCGGTTCTGGTTCCCGGTGCATCCGCGCCGAGAGTGATCACCCGGGACATGCTGCGAAGCATGCGCTCGGGATCGGTCCTCGTGGACGTGGCGGTGGACCAGGGAGGGTGCGCCGAAACCACGAGGCCGACCACCCATACCGATCCGACCTACCAGGTGGATCAGGTGGTTCACTACGCCGTCGCCAACATGCCGGGGGCCATGCCGCGCACCTCCACTTTCGCCCTGACCAACGTGACCCTCGAGTTCGCGCTCACCATCGCGAATTTCGGGCTTCGGAAGGCGATCGAGCGGGACCCACGCATCTATCCGGGGGTCAACACCTTCGAAGGGCATCTCACCTCGGAACCGGTGGCGGAATCCCAGGGCCGCGAGTGGACGGATCTCTGGGCCCTGCTCCGCTAGCGCGTTTCGAGCCGGCAGTCCGCCTGGACCCGGCGCGGGACGGCCTTGCCAACATGGAGCGGGACGAGGGCATGCTCCGGGATGCGGTCCGCGGTGCTCCTCCCACGCTTCGGATGTACCGCTGGATCCGGCCAACTCTCACCGTCGGCCTGCGCCAGCGGCTCCCGGAGGCCGTCTCGCTCGATGCCCTGAAGCGGCGCGGCATCGCCCTCGCGCGTCGCCCTACCGGCGGCCGGGCCCTGCTCCATCTCCCGGACGAACTCACCTACGCGGTGGCCGCCTCCGGAGCCGGAAGCGTCGGGGTCCGGCGCGCCTATCGGCGCGTGATGCGGGTCATCTGGTCGGCGCTCTCCGAATTCGTGGACCTCGACCCGCCGCCTCTGACATCCGGCCAGCGGGACCTCGAACCGGCGAAGCTCCCCTGCCTCGCGGTGGCCACCGGCCACGAAATCACCGCGGGCGGCCGCAAGGTCGTCTCGGGAGCGCAACGATGGTCGCGTGGTGCCTTCCTGCAACACGGTTCGATCCCGTGGAGCATCCGGCGCGATCTCGTGAACGAACTCGCCGGGCTCCCGCCCGATTCTCCGATTCCCGCGGTGGGAATCGCCGAACTGAGCCATCCGCCTCCCTCGCGTTCCCGGGTTGCGGAGGCACTCGCGACCGCGTTTCGAAAGGAATTCGGCAGTCCGTGAGAACTCCGGCGATTCGGCCCCGTCCGTCCCATGGTCCACCATCCCGGAAGCGAACTCCCGCTCCTCTCCCCGCCGGAACCCTGTGTTAGCCTGCCGCGCCCTGAAGCACTCCTGAAGCACTCCTGAAGCACCGATGCCCCCAGACGAATCCCCGCATGAACCCATGAGCGGAGAAGTGACCGAAGAACCCGTCGCCGGAGACCCGGCGGAACCGGATTCCGAAATCCGCGAACTGCGGGAAGCACTCGATCGCAGCGAGAAGGAAGCTGTCGCCGCGAAGGACATGGTGCGTCGCGCCCAGGCGGATCTCGCAAATGTACGGCGGCGGGCGGAAGTCGAACGGGAAGACTCCCGCGCCCGCCTCCTCGTCGAGCTGGGCAAGGGATTTCTCCCGGTGCTCGACGATCTCGAACGGGCGGCCCGGGGAGCCGGACAAGACCCGGCCGAAGAGGGTGACTCCGCTTCCGGGGCCATGCTCGCCGGCGTTCGGCTCGTGTTGCGGCGATTCGAGGAAACGCTCGGCCAACATGGTTTTTCGGAAGTTCCGGCTCTCGGCGAAATCTTCGATCCCCTGCTTCACGAGGCGGTGCATCGTGCCCCGGCGACCGACGACCAGAAAGACGAAGAGGTGATCGAAGTCTTCCGTCGCGGTTTCGCGGTGGACGGCAGGCTGGTGCGGCCCGCGACGGTTGCAGTTGCGGCCCGGGAATCGCAACCGGCAGCTGAAGAGAACGAATCGGCGGAGTCCGCGCCCGCGAGCTGAGGCGCCATCCGAAGCGGACATGCCAGCGGGCGACAGCCGCCGGGATTTTTACGAAATCCTGGGAGTGGACCGGGGCGCTTCTCCGGACGAGATCAAGCGGGCCTACCGGCAGCTCGCCGTTCGCCACCACCCCGACAAGAACCCCGGAGACAAGGCCGCCGAAGAAGCGTTCAAGGAGGCTTCCGAAGCCTACGGTATCCTCGGGGACAAGGAGAAACGCGCCCGCTACGACCGGTTCGGACACGCCGGAGTCGGCGGAGCCGGCCAGACGGTGAACCGGGAGATCTTCGAGGATTTCCAGGACATTTTCCGGGGCGGGGTCTTCGACCTCTTCGGGGACATGTTCGGTGGCGGCGGGCGGCGCTCAGGTCCTTCGCGCGGTCAGGACATTCAGGTTCGCCTTTCGGTGGACTTCACCGGCCCGGTGCGCGAGCGCGAGGAGCGCATCCTGATTTCCCGGAACGAACCCTGCGAAGAATGTCGGGGAACGGGCGGCGAGGGCGGTGCCCAGCCGATCATCTGTGGCCGATGCAGCGGCAGCGGTCAGGAAACGATTTCGCGTGGATTCATGGTCCTGCGCCAGGTGTGCGCTCCTTGTCGCGGTAGCGGCCGGATCATCCGGAACCCCTGTCGTCCCTGCGCCGGCGAGGGTCTGAGGCCCCGCGAGCGCGAAGTCACCGTCCGCATTCCGGCGGGCGTGGACGACGGGAACCAGCTCCGCATCCCCGGCGCGGGACAGCCAGGCGCTGCCGGCGGGCCGGCGGGGGATCTGTACGTGGTGGTGCACACGCGTCCCCATCCGAACCTGCACCGCGATGGAGCGAACGTTCTCGGGAAACTCTTCATCAGCTTTCCTGAAGCCGCGCTCGGTGCGATCAAGGAAGTCGAGACGGTGCGAGGGACGGAGTCGCTCCGCGTTCCTGCGGGAACCCAGCCGGGAAGCAGGTTGAGGCTCCGCAACCGGGGGTTTCCGATGCTCCGGGGTCGGGGCCAGGGCGACCATGTCGTCGAGGTACGGGTGGAAGTGCCCCGCAAACTGAGCCGCTCCGGAAAAAGAGCCGTGGAGCAGCTCGCAAGCGTACTCGGAGGAGGGGCGCGGGAAGCGAACGAAGATTCCGATGACGGAGATTCCGACTTCGGAGGGAAGGAAGAATCCGGACAGAAGGGCGAGCGTCCGTCGTTCCTCGGCCGCCTTTTCTCGTGATCCAGGGCATCTTCCTCGTGTGAAACTGCCTTCGCATCGCAGACCGCCCCGCTTTTTCGCGCCGCAGGCCGCTGCCGGAGCCCTTTGCGATCTGGATGAGCAGGAAACGAGGCGGGCGCGCCGGGTGCTGCGCCTGTCTCCCGGCGCAAGAGTCCAGGTATTCGATGGCCGTGGCGGCGCGTGGACGGCGACGCTTTGCGCGCCAGAGCCGGGGATTTCGGCACGCCTTTCCTGCGGCGACCCGCTCGATGCCACCGAGCCCGCCTTGCGCCTGTCCGTCGGAGTGGCCATCCCCAAGGCGGATGCGATGACCGGGATCGTTCGCCAGCTCGCCGAACTGGGCGTGTTCTCGGTCACTCCCCTGCTGAGCGAGCGGTCGGAAGGCTCCCGCGGACTCTCGCGGCAGCGGCGCTGGGAAGGAGCCGCGCTCTCCGGAGTCCGCCAGTCGGGCGGCGCGCGCATCCCTGAAATCCGGATGCCGACCCCCTTTCTCGAATGGATCGAAAGCCCCCTGCCCGAAGCGCGGCTTCTCGCGCTGCCCGGCGAGATGCCCGAACCCGCCGAATTGGCTCCCGAAGACGAACTCGTGCTCGGCATCGGCCCGGAGGGCGGTTTCGCCCCGGCGGAAGCGGAAGCGGCGCTCGCTCGCGGCTTTCGCCCCCTCGGTCTCGGACCGCGAATTCTTCGCACCGGCACCGCGGCAGTGGTGGCCGCCGCTCGCTTCCTCGCCCCGGCATCCCTTTCGGGCCGGTAGCATCCCCCGCCCATGTTTCTCCTGGGCCAGCAGATCGGCAAGTACGAGGTTCGCCGCCACCTCGGAAAGGGGACGTTCGGATCGGTCTATCTCGTCCGGGATCTCATGCTCGGAGCGCCGCGAGCCATCAAGGTTCCGCACGATCAGACACCCGAAGGCCGGGAGGCGCTGCTCGAGGAATCGCGCCTGCTGGCCCGGCTGGATCATCAGAACATCGTCCGCCTGCTCAGTTGCGACGAACACGAAGGCATCCTCTTCGTGGTCATGGAGTGGGTGGATGGCCCGGCGCTTTCCCGACGGGTGGGAGTGGAGGGTCCCCTTGCCCTCGGATCCGCCATCCGGATCGGAATCCAGATCGCCGCCGGGATCGGCCACGCCCACGAACAGGAAGTGCTGCACGGCGACCTCAATTCGGGGAACGTCCTGCTCTCCGGAGAAACGGCGAAGATCAGCGACTTCGGACTGGCGCGCACCCTCACGGTGGCCGAGTCGGATCCCGCTCCGATCGGCAATCCGCTCTACATGGCACCCGAGCAACTCGCCGGAGAAGCCTGTCTGGCATCGGACATCTACTCGACCGGCGTTGTTCTCTACGAGGCGCTCACCGGAGGATTCCCCTACGAGGATGCTCACCCGGAGCGCCAGCGGCAACGCATCCTCGAAGGAGGCACGCCGAGCCCGCGCGAGCGGAACCCACGGATCCCGGAGGAGCTGGACCGGGTGGTGGTTCGTGCCCTCGCACCGGATCTCGCGGATCGATACAGCGCCATCGGGGATCTGCGGAGCGATCTCGAGATGCTCGTGAACGTGGGGGCGGAAGCTTCGGACTGGGCCACCGTGCAGGGACGCATTCGCATCGTCTCCACCGACCGGCCGAGCCTCTGCTGGCGATGCCGAAGACCCCTCCATCCATCCACCTCCGCCTGCGCTCACTGCGGCGCCGTCGTCGACTGATCTCCCCAGATGAGAACCCGGATGAGAACCGATGCCGCGCCCGTTTGCTAGCAGGCTGTGGATAAACTGGCGTGAGCACCGAGACGGGTGAGGCGCCCGGCTGACAAGGCGCGTGAGTGAGCAATAGCAGCGCTATTTCGAGCGAATCGCAACGAAGAGCGAGCCTCCAGGCGAGCGTTCAGACGGGATGCATCGCTCGTCGAATGCCGCGTTAGTTTTTCCACAGCCTGCTAGCCTCTCGACATGTCACCGGAAACCTCCCGCCCGGCGTGGGTTGCCTCTCTCGCCCTTCTCGCCCGTCGCGACCGGAGCGAAGGGGAAGTGCGCGCCCGGCTCCTCCGGCTTGGTTATCCGGAAGAAGAGATCGGCAAGACGGTCAGCCGGCTTCGGGAACGACGCTATCTCGATGATCGGACTCTCGCCGGGGAAATCGCCGCGCGTCGATCCCGCCATCGCCTTCAGGGGCCGGCGCGCGTGGCGGCGCACCTCAGAAGCCGCCTCTTCGCGGAGGAGCTGATCGAAGAAGCCGTGCGTTCTGCCTTCCCGGAAGACACCGAGCTGCTGCGTGCCCGGGACGCGCTCCGGAAGATGCAGCAGGCATCGCGACCGCCCGATTCGAAAGCGGCTCGACGACGACTCTATTCGCGCGGCTTTTCGCCGAGCGTGATCGGCGAGGTGGTCGCCTGTTATCCGGGAGGAAATCCCTCGTGAAACCGCGTTCGAGCGACGACCTGCGCCGTGCGTTCACGGCTTTTTTCACGGAGCGCGATCACCGACTCGTTCGCAGCTCTCCGCTCATCCCTCGCGAGGATCCGACGCTGCTTTTCGCGAACGCCGGGATGAACCAATTCAAGGACATCTTCCTCGGCAGGACACCGGCCGGGTCGCCTCCCCGCGCGGTGAGCGTCCAGAAGTGCGTGCGGGCCGGCGGCAAGCACAACGACCTCGAAAACGTGGGCTTCACCCCCCGCCACCACACGTTCTTCGAAATGCTCGGCAATTTCTCGTTCGGGGATTACTTCAAGGAGGAGGCGATCGCGCTCGCCTGGGAGTTCCTGACCGACACTCTCGAGATTCCGCCGGAGCGCCTCTCGGCATCCGTTTTTGCAGGCGATGCCGAAATCCCCCGCGACGAAGAGGCAGAGCGGTGCTGGCGGAAATATCTCCCCGGGGAACGGATCCGGGCCCTTCCGGCCTCCGAGAATTTCTGGGCCATGGGAGAGACCGGCCCCTGCGGTCCCTGTTCGGAAATCCACTTCGACCAGGGGGCCGACTTCCCCGGAGAGGATCGCCATCTCGAAATCTGGAACCTGGTCTTCATGCAGTTCGACCGGGATGATTCGGGCGCGCTGACCCCTTTGCCCGCGCCATCGGTGGACACCGGCATGGGTCTGGAGCGGCTCGCGGCGGTGATCCAGGGGCGGGTCTCCAACTACGACACCGATCTTTTCTCCGGCCTCGTGGAATGGGTGCGGGAGCGGGCTGCCGCACCTTCGGGGAAAACCCTGGACTCGGCAGCCCGGGTGCTCGCCGACCACGCACGGGCGACCGCGTTCCTCGTCGCCGACGGAGTGCTCCCCGCGAACGACGGCCGGGGATACGTCCTTCGCAAAATCCTGCGACGTGCGCTTCGATACGGCCGGAAGGCCGAAATTCCGGGGCCATTCCTCGCCGACCTGACCAGTCTTGCGATCCGGGACATGGAATACGGGTATCCGGAGCTTCGGGAAGCGCACGATCTCGTTCTCCGGGTCGCCGGATTCGAAGAGGAGCGTTTCTCCGGAACCCTCCGCGCTGCCATGACCCAGCTCGACCAGATCCTCGCCTCGGAGGAAACCCTCCGCGACCGCCGGATCCCCGGAGAGGCGGCTTTTCGCCTCTACGACACGTTCGGCCTGCCGCTCGACCTCACCGAGGAGGTGGCACGGGAGCAGGGAATCGGAGTGGATGTCGCCGGATTCGAGGCCGCGATGCGCGCCCAGCGGGAGCGGGCACGGAAATCCTGGAAGGGAAAGCCCGCCGCCGGCTCGACCCGCTACCTGGATTTCACCGACGAGCGGGGAACCGAATTCACGGGCTACGAAGCTCTCGAAACCGCAGGCGCGGCGGTCCTTGCGGCGCTCGCCGAAGGGGAGGAAGGCATCCCCCGGCCGGTTCCGGCGCTTCGGGAAGGAGAGTCCGGAGAACTGATCCTGAGCCGCACCCCCTTCTATCCGGAGGGCGGAGGACAGATCGGCGACCGGGGAACCCTGCGGGGTCCCGGAGGAATCGCCGAAGTCCGTGACGCCCGGTCGCAGGATGGCCTCGTGGTCCATCTGGTGCGCATCCGCCACGGCTCGATCGGCATCGGGGATGCACTCGAAGCGAAAGTGGACCGTGCGCGACGCGATGGGGCCCGCCGGCACCACACGGTGACCCATCTCCTCCATGCCGCTCTCCGCGACATTCTCGGGCTGCACGTGAAGCAGGCCGGTTCGCTCGTCGCGCCGGAGAGGCTACGCTTCGATTTCACCCACTTCGCGGCGCTCACTCCCGGCGAAATCGAATCCATCGAGGGACAGGTGAACGAGCAGATCCGCTCCAACCGCGAGGTTCGGGCGAGCGAAATGTCGCTCGATGCCGCTCTCGAACGAGGAGCGCTCGCCTTCTTCGGCGACAAGTACGGAACCGAAGTCCGGGTCATCGAGATTCCCGACTTCAGCATCGAGCTGTGTGGCGGAACCCATCTCGGAAGCACGGGAGAGGCGGGGCTTTTCGTCATCATTTCCGAGGAGTCGGTGGCGGCAGGAGTCCGGCGGATCGAAGCGCGTACCGGCTCGGCGGCGTTCGAACACCTTCTCGCGAACCGGCGGTTACTTCAGGAGATCGGACAGGCCGCGAAGGGGCGCCCGGAAGAAGCCGCATCCCGTTTCGGAAAGCTCGAAGCCCAGCTCCTTCAGGCGCGTCGCGAAATCTCCCGGCTCACCGATCAACTGGCCGCGAAGACACTCGGCGCGAGCGCCGAAGACGGAGGAGTGGAGCGGGTCGGCAAGGTGCTCCTCTGGGCTCCGCCTCCTTTCGACGGAGTCTCCCGCGAGGAGCACCGCCGGCTGATGGACGGCTTCCGCGACCGGCAGCAGGACGACTCGTGGGTCGCGCTGCTCTCGGTCATTCGCGACGGCCGGGTCGCGGTCATCCTTTCGGTTTCCGACGATCTCGCGACCACGATCCCGGCGAACGAATTGCTGCGGGACGCGGTGAGCGAGATCGGAGGCCGCGCCGGGGGACGTGCCAACCGCGCGGAGGGTGGCGGCTCCGATCCGAAAGGCCTGCCGGCGATGGCCACCCGAATCCGCGACCGGATCGCCGGGCTGGACGCCGTCTGAGTCTCAGGAATCCGGCTTGATGGACCTCGCCCGGATTCATGAAGGTCTCCCGGTAGCGGGTCTTCGCCCTGGCGCTCGTCACGGTTCGCATTCTCGCATCGGAGTCGGCCGACCGGTCGGTACGATGCACCCATGAGTCTTTCCGCTCCGCGTGGTTCCCTGGGGTTCGCGACCCGGGCCATCCACACTCCCGAAACTCCCGATCCGGGAAGCGGCGGAGTGGTCCCCCCACTCGTTCAATCGGCGACCTTCCTTCAGAAATCCCCCGGCGAACCCGGCCGCTGGGAGTACGCCCGCAGCGGCAATCCGACCCGGGACGCGGCAGAGGAGAACCTCGCCGCCCTCGAAGGCGGAGCGGGGGGAATCGGGTGCGCCTCCGGACTCGCGGCGATCGCCCTCGCCCTCGAACTCGTGGAGCCGGGTTCACGGGTGGTGGCCACCGCCGATGCCTACGGAGGCACCTGGCGGCTGTTCGAACAGGTGATCCGGCGGCGCGGCGTGGATTTCACCTTCCGGGACACGAGCGACACCGAAGCCACGATCCGTGACCTCGAAGGCGCCTCCATGCTGTTCGTGGAAACCCCGAGCAACCCGGTCCTGCGGATCGCCGATCTTCCGGCCCTCGCCGAAGCGGCCCATGACCAGGGCGCGCTCCTCGTGGTGGACAACACCTTCATGTCTCCGTATTTCCAGCGCCCGCTGGAACTCGGTGCCGACCTCGTCACCCATTCGACCACCAAGTTCCTGAATGGCCACAGCGACGGGGTGGGCGGCATCCTGATTCCACGCTCGCCCGAGCATCTCTCGCGCCTCCGCTATCTGCAAAACGCCGCGGGCGCCATCCTTTCGCCTTTCGAGTCGTGGCTTCTGCTTCGCTCGGTCAAGACCCTCGCGCTCCGCATGCGCCAGCACGCAGCGAACGCGGGAGCCGTGGCGGGTTTCCTGAAAAGTCATCCGCAGGTGAACCGGGTCCACTACCCGGGACTTCGGGATCACCCCGGACACGAGCGCGCCCGCCGCCAGATGTCCGGATTCGGCGGGATGGTTTCCTTCGAGGTCGAGACCTTCGGGAAAGCGCGCGACGTGATGATGGCACTTCGTCTCTTCCAGATCGCGGAAAGCCTCGGCGGGGTGGAGAGCCTCGTGAACCATCCGGCCGCCATGACCCACGCCTCCATGCCGGAATCCGACCGTCGGGAGCTCGGAATCGGCGACGGGCTCGTGCGGCTTTCGGTCGGAGTGGAAGAAGAGGAGGATCTGCTCGCCGATCTCGATCAGGCGCTTGGTTGAAGATGCGGGGCGAGCGGCTCGTCGTTTTCGGCCGGGTTCAGCGGGTGGGATTCCGGTACGCCACGCTCTCGGTGGCCCGCAAGCTCGGCGTTCGGGGTTCGGTCAGGAACCGCGAGGACGGAGCCGTGGAAATCCGCGCCTTCGCCGCCGGGGAAATCCTCGCCGTTTTTCGGGATGCCCTTCGACGCGAGGGACCGGGGCGGGTGGAACGGATCGAAACGGAGCCGATCGAGGCCGAAGATGCGCCGTCCGATTTTCGGATTCTCTCCTGAAGCCGGGGATACCATTCCCCGCTCCGTTTCCCCACCGGCTTTCCCTGCGCCTGTAGCTCAGGCGGACAGAGCGACGGATTCCTAATCCGTAGGCCGCAGGTTCGAGTCCTGCCAGGCGTACGGAACGCCGGGCTCGCCCCCCTCCTTCCCCTCCCCTTCTTCCATGAAGTTCCCGAGACGCGCCTTTTTCGGACTGATGGCGTGGTCCGCGCTCGCCTTCACTCCCACCTTCGGGATCGCCGGACAGGATGCCGCCAGCGGGGACCTCCGCAGCCCCCGAAGCGTTCTCGATGTCTTTCTGGCCGAACAACGCGAAGACGAACCGGATTGGGAACGGGTGACCCACACCCTCGCCGTTCCCGCCGGTGTCGAACTCGAAGACGGGGCGCGGACCGCCTCCCGGCTCAAGTCGGTGCTGGACGCTCGCGGCCTTTTCGTCGTGATGGGGCAGATCCCTTCGGCTCCCGATTACCGCGACCCGGAGACCGATGCTCCCCGTTTCGCACCGTTCCCGCTGCGTTTTCCCGAGTTCGTCCTCGAGCGCGGCTCCGATCAGGGATGGCGGATCGCTTCCGAAACCGTGATGGCGACGGATGATCTGTACGAAGGCACCTTTTCCTGGCTCGCGCGCCGCCTGCTCGAAATCCTCCCGCCGGCTTTCGAGCGTTCCTGGTTCGGCTTCACCCTGTGGGGAGTCCTCGGCCTTTTCGTCCTCGCGGGGGGCGCATGGCTGATCCGTTTCCTCCTCCTGCTGCTCGCCCGTGGATTCGCGCCGGTCGCATCGCATCGGGCCCGGTGGCTCGGCGACGGGGTTCTCGAACTGGCGGGACCGGCGGCCGCCGTCGCGGGTGTCGCTTTCGCCCGCCATTTCCTCCCGGATCTCCGTTTCCCGGTCGAAGTCAGCCGGGCGCTCGTCTTCCTGCTCACCGTGGCGCTCGCCTTCATCGCGGTATGGGCGGCGCTTCGTGCGGTGGATGTCGCGACCCTCGCCCTGAAGCGGCTCGCCGACCACACCGAGACCACTCTCGACGACCAACTCATCGCTCCCGCCCGGACGGTGTTGCGGGTCGCCGCCGTCCTCATCGCGGTTCTCGTGCTGGCGGAGAGCTTCGGATATTCGATCACCACCCTGGTAGCCGGGCTCGGGCTCGGCGGACTTGCGGTCGCGCTCGCCGCCCAGGACACCCTCGCGAACCTGCTGGGCTGGGCGGCGGTGGTCGTGGATCAGCCGTTCAAGGTGGGCGACTGGGTGCTGGTCGGGAATTCCGAGGGCACCGTGGAGCGGGTGGGACTCCGCGCCACCCGCATCCGCACCTTCTACGATTCGGTCATCAGCGTCCCCAACCGGACCGTCGCCAACGCGGTCGTGGACAACATGGGCCAGCGCAAATACCGCCGGATGAAGCAGATCGTGCGCCTGCGCCAGGACACCCATCCCGATCGGGTCCACGCCTTCGTGGAAGGGATGCGGAAGATCGTGCTCGCCAACAAGCGGATGCGCCAGGATGCCTTCGAGATCCACTTGAACCAATTCTCGGAATCCTCCATGGATGTCCTCGTCTATTGCTTCTTCGAGGTGAAGGACTGGCACGAGGAACTCACCGAGCGCCACAACTTCATCCTCGAAACCATGCGTCTCGCCCAGGCGCTCGACGTCCGCTTCGCCGTACCGGTCCGGGATCTGCATCTGGAATCCGCTCCCGATCATCCGCGGGGAGAAGTCCCCGAGCCGGACATCCCTCGCCTGAAGGAAACCGTGGAAGCCTTCGGCCCCGGTGGCCGACTCTCCCGGCCCGGCGGACCGGCCTGAATCACCCCTCCCGAATCAACTCTCCCAAATCAAGCCGGATCGGGAACGAAAGGCAGCAGGGCGAAAAAGTTCCCCCGAACCAGCGCACGAACGAGCGGCAGCCGATCCCGGAAACGAACCACCCCGAGCTCCCGGAGCGCCACCTCGGCGAAGCCGGGAGGCTCGGGCAGCCGCAGGATTTCGACCTCGTCATCCTCCGGGATTCCCGCCTCCATCCGCGCCCGACGGATCGCCGCATCGAGGCCGCCGAGCTCGTCAACCAGACCCAGCTCGAAGGCCTTTCGACCGGACCAGACCCGTCCCTGTCCCACCGCGTCCACCTCGTCAGCGGTCATCCCGCGCGCTTCGCCCACCCGTTCCAGAAAGACTGCGTAGGTGTCGGCGATCCCTTCACGAAGCCGTTCGCGTTCTTCAG
Organism: Vicinamibacteria bacterium; assembly: GCA_965215615.1. Classification (GTDB taxonomy): domain Bacteria; phylum Acidobacteriota; class Vicinamibacteria; order Marinacidobacterales; family Marinacidobacteraceae; genus CBDATA01. Next base: position 1,503,467 of record OZ244068.1, read on the forward strand.
AGGAAAGCGGAGCAGCCGCGTTCAGCCAGTTGCCGGGTTCGACTCCCTCCGGATAGACCATTTCGGACGCGACACCGATTTTCTCGAAGAGCCCCGCCAGATGAAGCCTTCCGGCATAGACCCCGATGGAGCCGGTGATGCTCGCCGGCCCGGCGACCACATGATCTGCCGCAGTGGCCACCCAGTATCCACCGGAAGCCGCCACGTCTCCGAGCGAAGCGACCACCGGCTTGTCGGAGCCGAGCCTTTCCGCGGCTCTCCAGATGGTGTCCGATGCGGTGTCCGCCCCACCTGGACTCGCAATCCGCAAGACCACCGCCGCGACCGATTCCGCATCACGCGCCCACTCGAGCGCCTCTCCGATGGTCTTCGCCCCGGCGACCCGGCCGGCGACCAGATCCGTCCGGCTTTCCCCGGACAGGATGGCACCTTCGACGTGGACCACCGCGATCCTCCGGGAGCCGCCGCTCGCGGGCACCTCGAGCGCATAGTCCCGAAGCGCCAGGAAGCCTTCTTTTCCGAAATCCTGCCCGAACTCTTCACGGGCTTCGGCCGGATAGCGAATCCCGTCAACCAGACCGGCGGAGAGCGCTCCCCCAGCCAGCAGCGGCCCCTCCGAAAGGAGAACTCTCGCCTCATCCACCGCGACCCCGCGGGCCGTCGCAACCGCTTCCGAAGCAAGGTCGAGGAACTCTTCGGAGAGCGCCGCCAGTTGCTCCCGGTGCGCTTCGCTCATCTCCGAACGGGTCCAGGAATCCGGCGCGTTCTTGAACGGCCCGATGGCCTCGAACTGGGCGCCGATGCCCACCTTCTCGAGGAGTTCGCCGTAGAAGAGAACGCCGAGCGGGGTTCCGAAGAACATCAACCGCCCGCGAGGATGCATGTGGATGGTGTCCGCCGCGGTGGCCAGCAGGTACTCCCGAAGCCCCGGCATTTCGAGCGAAGCGGCGACCGGCTTGCCGCTTTCCGAAAACCGGACCACGGCCTCGCGCATCTCCATGAGCCGCTCCCAGCCGAGCGTCGTTCCTTCTCCCTGAATCAGAAGCCCCCGGACCCGTTCGTCGGCAGCCGCCCGTTCCAGGGCGCGGATCGTCCCGTGGAAATCGGGCACGGCCGGGGCAAGCCAACTCGCCGACCAGGGCTGCGTTTCCGGAAGCTCCTCTCCCATGTCCAGCACCAGCACGCTGCCGGAGGGCACCCGGGCACCGCCCGCGAGGAAAATCGAGGCAGCAGCCAATCCGAGAAACAGGAGGGTGAGCGCTCCGGCGGCAAGCAGAAAGAAAGTGGAGCAGCCGCTACGGGGCCTCGATCCGGAGGGCGGCGCGGGAGGCGCGAACCCGTCCCCGATCGGGTGGTCAGTCAAGGGTGATCAGGCAAGGGTGATCAGGCAAGGGCGATCGGGCAAGAAAGTCCGGTCAGCCTACCGGGCCGGCATCGTGCGCGCCGGTTCGGTCTCTTCCCCGCCCTCGAGTCGCATGGCCCGGAAATCGGCCATCTGCCGGTACGCAGATGTCTCATGTTCGCTTTGAAGCCGTTCGTACAGCGAAAGCGCCTCTTCGTTGCGGCCTCGCTCTTCCTCGAGCGCCGCAAGCCCGAAGAGCGCGGCATCGGCCGGGAAACCCGAATCGGCATCGAGCAGTTCCCGGTAGGCGGCGGCCGCTTCGTCCCACTGCCCGGCGGCGCGCCTCGCACCCGCGAGCCCAAAGGTGGCGAGCGACGAGAGCAGATCCGATCGCCCCGCCGACGCCGCCTCGAAACTTTCCGCTGCGGCGGAGAGGTCGCCGGTTTCCCGCTGGCAGACTCCCGAGAAATAGCGGGCGGTCCGGCCTTCTGCGGAATTTCCCTCGTCGGCGCTGATTTCCACGAGGCGCGGAAGCGCCGCTTCGCACGCCTCGCGGTCCGGCGGCCCGCCCGGATCGAGGTCATCGAGCCCGCCCGTCAACCCGGCGATCTCGGTCCGAAGCGCATCCCGATCGCTCGCCCGCATCGCGAGCAGGCCGCCGAGCAGGAGTCCGATGCCCAGAACGGCAACAAGCCCCAAGCCGACCCTCCGCAGGTTGTCCCGGCCCCAACGGAAGCCGGCACCGAGGCCGGCCATCAACTCGTCGGATCGGAGTTCGCGACGTTGCTCCCTGCGCATTTTCGGGCCGGATTGTAACGAAGGCTTCAGCCGATCCGGATGACTCCCCGCAGGCACGCGCCGCCCCGAATCGAAGCCTGATGCCCCGATGCTCCCAGCACCCTGACTTCGCCTTCGCAGCGAACGTTCCCGCCAAAACGGACATCCCCTTTCACCTCGAATCGCTCACAGGCGACGAGCGACGGGGGGCCTTCGGGGAAGCGCGCTTCGAGATCGGAAACGAAGCGGTAATGCTCGGGGTCGAGACAGACGGGTGGTGGATTCCGTTCGGGCAGGATCGCCCCGTCGTCCCCGACCCGGTAGATGTCCGAACGAAGCACCAGCAGATTTTCGGTGGTTTTCACCGGTGCGAAGCGATGGCGCGGGACCTCGACAGCGAGCGCTTCTTCGAAAATTTCGACGGCAGTGCCGGCCGCCTGCTCCAACTGGAGCACCGGAGTCGAATCCGGGTCACGCGGATCGGCGCTCTTCGGGTTCACGATGACCGGCAGCGGAAGAAACCCGCCCCGCCGTTCGAGCTCCGAGGCGAGCGCTTCGAGTCGCAGCCAAAGATTGTTGGCGTTGAAGAAAGCGTGCCGCTCGTGGTCCTCGAAGAACCGGGTGTCTTCCGGGTGGCATTGGGCCGTCTCGCGGAGGATCAGGCGCCCGTCGCTCCGTCGCCGGGCGAGATGCCCTCCTTTCCAGTCATCGGGCCTCCTCCGGACGACCTCCATCAGGAACGGCGCACCGCTGCGGAGGAACCGGGCGAGAAGTACAGGGTCCGGCCGCCCTCCCACGTTGTCCACATTCGAGAGGAAGGCGTAGCGGAAGCCCTCGGCCAGCAGCCTTTCGAGCCAGCCGCTCGACAAGAGCGCGGTGAAGACATCTCCGTGCCCCGGAGGACACCATTCGAGTTCGGGGCGGCCGGGGATCGAAACCGGTTCGAAATCGGCAGCGCGCAGCTTGGGTGCCTCGTGCTGCAGGAAACTCGCGACCGGGCTGTGATCTCCCTCCCGGGAGGCGAGCGCTTCTTGCACCACCCGGTCGGTTGCGAAGCTGTTCATGAGCAGCGGCCGGACTCCGACCCACTCGGCCTGTTTCAAGGCGATCTCGAGAAAGGTCAGACTCCCCGAGGCGGTGAGCAGCGACTTGGGCCCCCGCATCCCCATGGTCGTCCCGAGCCCGCCGTTCAAGGTGATCGCGACCGTCCGGGCGAGATCGCGGGCGCTCGCCGGTTTTTCTTCCGGAAGCGGGGCGATCCCGGTGACCGGTTCGATCTCCGATTCGCGGATGTGGCCGGCCCCCCGCTTCGCCTCGTCCACCGAGCGGGCGAAACAGGCGACGAATTCCGGAGGAGTTTTCCGGCGGCGGAGCGCGCTCTCGATGGAGTCGGGCAGTTTCGAGGCTTCCGGGTTCATTCTCGCGGAGCGGGGCGACGGCCGGAGAAAGCGATCGCTCCCACCGGCAAGAGAGCCGCAACCGCCGTCCAGAGGAGAGGCTGGGTGGTCGCACCGAGCAGGAGAGCGAGAAACGCCACCCCTCCGAACGCCAGGCGAAGCCGCGCGTACCAGGGCGCGAAGCGGGAGGCCAGCAACAGGTCGGTGGGGGGAAGGACCAGCGGCAGGGCGCTCGTGTAGAACTCGGGAAGCGGGCTCACGAACACCGTGGTCGCGCCTGCCACCCCGATGCCGCCGAGCAGGATCCCGGAGGCGATCCGAGCCGCCCTCCCCAATCGTCTTCCCTCCCCGAGCCGAACCGCCGCAGCAATCCCGAGCGCGATCCCGAAAAGCCACGGGAGGTAGGGAGCGCTTCCCGGATCCGGCCCCATCCGGTCGCCGTCCCTGCCCTCCCGCAACCGGACGGGCTCGGCTTCGAACGCCCGCTGGATTCCGTGGCGGAGTCCTCCGGGGACGAACATCGCCTGAAAGGGAGGGATCGGCTTGTCCACCGCCGAACCGACTCCGACATCCGACACCCAGAGGAGAAGGGGCCGGGAAGCGAGCCCCCGACGAATCTGCGAGCGGAAGGTGAGCTCGCCCTCGCTGTCCTCGAAGATCGCCGGGATATCCGCGACGCGGCTCAGCGAGCCCCCGGTCACCTGGTCCAGATAATCCCGGATCCGGGTCGTGCAGTTCTCGGTGAAGTGGTTGTAGGTGTATTCCGAGCTGCCGGGCCTCAGATCGAAGCCAAGCCGGCCGAGCAGCGCTTCCCGTTGCTCTTCCTCGAGGAAAAGATCCTGACGCAGGATGCTGCGACCGTGCGATGCGTATTGGGCAAAGGTCTGTTCGTAGCTGCTCACCCCGAGCCAGAAGCGGGCTCTCCCGGCGAGCACCTCCCAGGTGAGGCCCACCGGGCGGCTGAAGTCGGTGAGCCCGTAGTTGAAACAGAGCCGGTCCACGCAAAGCGCCGCATGGCCCCATTCGCGGAACAGCACCGAATGATCCGGCCCCACGGTCAGGACGAAGATTTCCGAAGGATTGCGGGGCAGCAGACTTTCTTCCGCAGTGGGAGGCGAGGGCTGCTGGGCGAGGAGAAAGAGGAGAGTCGCGAGGAGATGCACGCTGCCGGAATTGTAGGGGCGCGCCTCTCCCCCGTTCCGGTCCTTATACTCGCGGCGTTGCGCATCCAACCACTCGAACGCCGGAAAGGCGTCCCCCTGCCCCCGCCTCCCGGGGAGCCGGCCGGCAGGGCTTCCGGCCCCATTCGGGGGGAAGCCCTGATCTTCCGGGATCCGGCGGATCCGACGAAAAAACAGGAAGCGATCGACACCGACCAGATCACCCCCTCCGCCTGGTGCGTCTCGGAGAGCCTCGACAGTCTCGACCGGCGCTGGAAGGAAGGTGCCTTTCGTCACCTGATGCCCGATTTCGCCAACAGGGTCCGAAAGGGGCAGAACTTCGTGATCGCCGGAGACCGTTTCGGAATCGGGTCTTCCCGCGAGATGAGCCCCGCCGGACTCCTCGGCATCGCCCGCGATGCCGGGACCACCCTGGTGCTCGTGGTCGGGAAGGCGGCCGGCGGCATCTTCCTCCGGAACGCGCTCAACCTGGGCCTCGAGGTTCTCGAGTGCCCCGAAGCCGTGAAAGACGCGGAAGAGGGCCACCGGTTCCGGTTCGACCCCGGGAGCCGCAAGCTCCGCAACGAGACGCTCGGCCGCGAATACGAACCGAAACCCCTCACGGAGAAAGAGGAAGCGCTCCGACACGAAGGAGGCATCCTGCGGGTCGGCCGCCGGGAATTTCTCGCCTCGCTCGAACGGGAAACGGAAGTCATCTGGCCCGATCCCTCGGAGGCCGAGGCCATGAGCGTCACCGAGCAAATCCTGGCGGCCCACCGGGTGGACCACGGCGCGCCGATCCTCCCGGGCCACACCGTCCTCGTTCAGGCGGATCTGCTGCCCGCCTCCGACGGCACCGCCCCCTTTGCGATCCACACCTTCCGCGAGATCACCGGCGGGGCCATCCGCCCTCGCCAGGCGGCCATCGCCGCCGACCACTTCGTCTTCACCGGCAGAGAAGCCGACCGGAAGCAGACCGCCATCAGCGAAGCGTTCGCCCGCGCCGAAGGAATGACACCGCCCTGGTTCGCCACTCCCGGCGACGGGATCTTCCATTTCTACTTTCCCGAACAGGGACTGATCGCGCCCGGCGCGCTGATCGCCGGTGCCGACAGCCACAGCCGCGCCTATGGCGCTTACGGAGCGATCGGGGTGGGGATCGGCTCGACGGCGCTCGGGTTCGGCTGGGCCACCGGAAGCGTGCATGTCACCCCGGCTCCGGGTCGCCGGGTGGTTTTCACCGGAACGCTTCCTCCCTGGTCTTCCGGCAAGGACATCGTGCTCCGCCTGATCGCCGGCTGGAACGGAGCCGCTTCCGGCATGTCGGTGGAATTCGCCGATCCGGAGGGCCTCCTCCCGGTGACCTGGCGAAACACCGTCTGCAACATGATGGCCGAGGCCGAAGCGCTGAACGGGGTATTCCCCTTCGACGAACGCACCGCCGGGTGGTACCGGTCGAACGGCTTCACGGACCTTCCCTATCCGCCCCCGGTCACGGGGTGCCGGGCGAAATTCGCCGTGGAGGAAGAAGCACCGCTCGATGCGATCCGGCCGCTGGTCGCCCGCCCCTGGGCACCCGGCAACGCGAACCCGGCCGAAGAAATCGCCGCCGGACGCATCCCCTTCGACCGGGCCTACATCGGTTCTTGCACCAACGGCAGCTATGACGATCTGCTCGCCGCGGCGCAGGTGGTCCGGGCAGGCCGCGACCGGGGATACGAAGAGGCAAGGGAGAAGTTCGTGATCTTTCCGGGTTCGGGAGGCGTGGGGCGCCGAATCGAAAGTGCCGAGGCCCGGCTCGATGGAGAGTCCATCGCATCGGTGTTCCGCTCGGTAGGTGGCGAAATTCGCGCTTCCTGGTGCGGCCCCTGTTTTGGCCAGGGCGAAGACGCGCTGGCACCGGGAATGCGCGCCATCACCAGCTTCAATCGCAACTGGAAGAACCGCATGGGCCGCGGCGGAGAAGGCTGGCTCGCGAGCCCGGTGGTGGTAGCGGCCTCCGCGCTGCTCGGCTACATCGGCCCGCCGTCCGAGCTCGGGCTCGAATGGGATCCGGAACGGTTCGGCGGATGAAGATCCGTCTCCTCGACCACCAGCTTCCGCTTCCTGCCGACCGGCTGCTCGAAGAGGCGGCCCCTGCCCCGGATGCCATCCCGCTCGATGTGGCGATCGTGGGGGGCGGCCCGGCCGGCCTCGCTGCGGCCATCCGCCTCGCGCAGCTTTCGAAGGCCGCCGGAGAGGATCTCTCGATCGGTGTCTTCGAAAAGGCCGCCGAATTCGGAGGCCATTCCCTCTCCGGCGCGGTGGTCAACCCGATCGGGTTTCGGCAGCTTTTCCCGGAGAAAGAGGATGCCGAGTTCCCGTTTCGGGGAGCGGTCGAACACGAGCGGGTCCGCTTCCTGACCCGACGCTTCGCCGCTCCCGTGCCCACTCCGCCGACGATGCGAAACCGCGGCGGCCAGATCGCTTCGCTTTCCGAAATGGTCCACTGGCTCGCCGGGCAGGCGGAAGAGCTCGGAATCGAACTCTTCCCCGGCTTCGCCGTCGGAAAACTGCTCCTCGAAGGCGAGCGGGTGGCCGGGCTCCGGACCGTTCCCGCCGGAGTCCGAAAGGATGGCTCTCCCGGCCCTGCCTACGAACCTCCGGCCGAAGTGGCAACCCGGGTCGTGGTGCTCGCCGAGGGAGCCCGGGGCCCCCTGAGTCAGGCGCTCGTGAGCCGGACGGGAATCCGGTCGGAACAGCCCGCGGTGTTCGCGCTCGGCGTCAAGGAGCTGTGGCGTTCCGACAACCCGGTTCCCGCGGTCACCCACACCCTCGGCTATCCCCTCCCCCGATCCGCGTTCGGCGGCAGCTTTCTGTACCCGATGGGCGACGGGCTCTCCGCCATCGGCCTCGTGGTCGGACTCGACGCTCCGGCAGCGGCCCTGAACGTCCACCGACTCCTCCAGAAACTCAAGGGCCACCCGTTCGTGAAGCCTCATCTCGAAGGCGGCGAGTGCGTCGAATGGGGTGCGAAGATCATCCCCGAAGGCGGCCTCGCCGCCGTTCCGGAACAGCTCACGACCCCCGGAGCGATCCTGATCGGAGACACCGCCGGCCTCGTGGATGTCCCGTCTCTCAAGGGCATCCACTACGCGATGCTCTCCGGCATCCTCGCCGCCGATGCCATCCGGTCGCATCTTTCCGCCGGAGTTCCGCTGTCGCTTTTCGACGCGCTCCTGCGGGACAGTCCCATCTGGCGCGATCTCTACCGCTCGCGAAACATGCGGCCGGCCTTTGCCCGGGGTTTCGTGCGCGGCGTTCTCGGCTCGCTCCTCGCCACTTTCAGCGGAGGCCGCCTCCCGTCCGGAACCCTCGGGATGCCTCCCGATGCGGCGGTCCCCCGCTCCGCTGCTCCCGGCCCCGAGCCGGTGCCCGGCCTTTCCAAGCTGGACGGCGTGTTCCGATCCGGCAACAACACCCCGGACGACATGCCCTCCCACCTCGTGGTTCCGGAGGAGGCTCCGGACGAGGTGGCCCGGCTCTGGGAGGAGATGTGCCCGGCCGGGGTCTATGAGGCCCGGGAAGGCGGCGGATGGACGGTCAACCCCTCGAACTGCGTGGACTGCCGCGCCGCCGACGTTCTCGGCCCGCGCTGGACTCCCCGTGCCGGAGGATCGGGGCCTCGCTGGCGACGGATGTAAGGGATACCGGGAAGATCAGGCGGCATCCCGCGAGAGGTAGTCGAGGAGGTCGATCGGAGTCAGAAGCCCCAGGGTGCGACCCTCCCCGGTCACGACACCTACCCGCCCGGCCGCGAAAATCTGGGCCAGCTCGTCGAGCGGCCGACCGGGAGCCACCGTTTCGATGGCATCTTCGCGCACGAACGGGGCGATCGAATCCTCACCTGCGTCTCCCCTCTTGTTTCCCTGAAGAAGGCCGCCGAGCAGCGTCGCCTCGCTGACCACGCCCACGAAGGAGTCCTTGTCCCGCACCGGGAGCTGGGATACATCGTGCTTGCGCATCAACTCCACCACCTCGCGCAACCCGGCCTCTTTCGGAACGCTCACGATTTCCGCCCCGCCCTTCGCGGCGAGCACATCGGCGACGCACCCTTCGCCGAACGAGGGATCGAGGAATCCGTTCTGGCGCATCCAGTCGTCGCTGAACACCTTGGACAGATACCGGCCGCCCGAATCCGGCATCAGCACCACGACGACCGCCCCCGGGGGGGCTTTGGCGGCCACCTTGACCGCCGCCACCATGGCCGAGCCCGCCGAGCCGCCGACGAAAAGCCCCTCCTCGCGCGCCAGCCGCCGGGCCATCAGGAAAGATTCCCGGTCCGACACCTGGATCACTTCATCCACGACGCGGAAATCCATCGTCGAAGGGATGAAATCCTCTCCGATCCCTTCCACCTTGTAGCTTCGGGCTTCGCCGATCTCGCCGGTGCGGAAATATTCCTCGTAGAGCGACCCGACGGGATCGGCTCCCACGACCCGGATGTCCGGCTTCTGCTCCTTGAGATACCGCCCGGTCCCCGAGATCGTGCCGCCGGTGCCGAGCCCGCAGACGAAAGCATGGAGACGGTCGCCGAGCTGGTTCCAGAGCTCGGGCCCGGTGCTGCGGTAGTGGGTCTCGGGGTTGACCGGGTTGTGGTACTGGTTCGCGTGGACCGCACCCTCGGTTTCCTCGACCAGCCGGCGCGCCACGCTGTAGTAGCTGCGCGGGTCGTCGGGTTCCACCGCCGTCGGAGTGATGACCACTTCCGCTCCGAGCGCCCGCAGCGAGCGGACTTTCTCTTCGCTCATCTTGTCGGGCATCACGAAGATGGCCTTGTATCCCTTCACCGCCGCAACCAGCGCGAGCCCCATCCCGGTGTTCCCGGAGGTGCTTTCGACGATGGCGCCGCCGGGTCGCAGCGCGCCGGAACGCTCTGCCTCCTCGATGATGGAGATGGCGATCCGGTCCTTCACCGATCCTCCGGGGTTGAAGGACTCCATCTTGGCCACCAGACGGCCCGGAAGTTCGCTTCCGATGCGCTGGAGATCCACGAGGGGCGTATCTCCCACCGTTTCGAGAATGGACGCGGCGATCGGGTCAGGTGTGGTCATGATTCCTCACGGATCCGAAAGCGCCGGCGAGCACCCGCCCGTCGCATAATCTCATCGCGTAATCTCATCGCGTAATCTCATCGCGTAACAAGGACCCCCGAACCAGCGCACCGCACCCCCGGATTCTAAATCCAAAGGTGTACGGAAGTGAGCTTGCCGTTTGGGATACGATGCTTGCTCAGGCAGAAGATCTGTTTGCTTGAGGCTTTTCTTGAGCGCGTTCTCTGGCCTCAGGAGATCGCAATGCTGGGACTCGCTGACTCTGGAATAGTACCCCCCCCCCCCCCCCCGAAAATACGGGATTCGCGGCATGAGGGGCTCGCTGTGCCGGCGGGGCGCCCTTTCATGTAACACAGCCTGGCGGGGCATCCCCGCCACCGCCCTGCTCGCGCTGCCGCTGCTGTTCGGCTTCGCCCAGAGTGCCGAGGCGCAGACGACGCTGGTCAGCAACACGGCGCAGTCGCAGGATGCTCAAACTTCAATCGAGACCGCAACAGCCTTCACCACCGGTGCCAACGCTTACGGCTACACGCTCTCGGCGGTGGACATACAGTTGACTACCGCATCAGCGGCCAGCGACACCGTCGTCACGATCCGCCAAGGCGGCACCAATCCCGGCAATATTGTGGCGACGCTCACCAACCCGAACAGCTTCACGTCCAATGCCCTGAACACGTTCACCGCCCCGGCCGACACCGTGCTCGCGGCGAGCACCACCTATTTCCTCGTGTTCAATGACGGGAGGAGAGCCAATCCCGGCGCCGTTGCCAGCGTATCCTTGACCAACTCCGACGCGCAGACCGGCGCAGCCGGCTGGAGCATCGCCAACAGCAACCGCTCGAGAATTAGCAGTTGGTCTTCAGGGACCGCTTCCATCCGCTTCGCCGTCAAGGGCACCGCCGCCGGACCCGCCAAGCCGACGGGCTTCACGGCGACGCCGGGTCCGAACAGTGGCCAGGTCACGCTGCGCTGGACGGACCCTGAGGACAACCGCATCACCCGCTGGCAGTACGACTCGTGGCGGGGCACTCCCGGTGCCTGGGGCGGCTGGCGGAACTTCTCCCCCGGGGCCGGCCCCGGGGCCACCAGCGGCAGGATATCCGGCCTGAACAACGGCACGCAGTACGGCTTCCGCGTCCGCGCCCGGGCCGGGGCGCTGCAAGGCGCCGCATCGGACGCCGCCACCGCCACGCCGGCCGCCAACCCGCCCCCGGCCAAGCCGACGGGTCTGACGGCCACACCGGGCGACGGCACGGTGATCCTGAGCTGGGACAACCCCAACAACAGCAACATCACCCATTGGCAGCGCCGCGTTCGGACAGGCGGCGGCGCCTGGTCGACCTGGTCGTCCGTCGCTGCCGGCAGCGTCCCCTCATTCCGTCTCTCTCTGACGGGCCTTATCAACGGCACGACCTACGAATACCAGATCCGCGCGACGATCGGGACACCGGGCGCGGACGGAACGCTGATCGGCCCCGCCTCGGACGCCGTCTCCGCGACGCCGATGGCGCTGACGCCGACGGTGGAGTTCGCGTCCGCGACGAGCAGCGCGCCCGAGGGCACCCTCATCACTCCGATTCTCAGGATCGCCAACCCGGGCGCGTCCTTCGTCCTGGGCTACGCGGTGACCGGCACCGCGACCCGGGGGACGGACTTCACGGTGCCGGCCAGCGTGACAGTGGACGCGGACGCGGGCGCGGCGGTCATCTTCGTCAGCGTCTCCCAGGACGCGCTGCGCGAGCCCGACGAGACGGTCATCATCACCCTGGCGGACGGGGACGGCTACGACCTCGGCTCCCGGACCGTGCACACGGCGACGATCGCCAACGACGATCCGCCGCTCGCCCCCGCGGGCCTCACCGCCGCGGCGGGCGACGGCGAGGTGACGCTGAGCTGGACCGACCCCTCCGACGCCGACATCAGCGTCTACGAGTTCCGCCGGCGCGCGCCGGCGGGCACCGGCAGCTGGGGCAGCTGGACGATGATCGCCAGCAGCACCGCCGCGACCACGACCCACACGGTGACGGGGCTGGCCAACGGCACGGAGTACGGCTTCCAGGTGCGCGCGGCGGACAGCGCGCAGTTGGGCGCGGCCTCGGCCGAGGCGACGGCGACCCCGACGGCGGCCCGGCCGGCGGCGCCGACGAACTTCACGGCGGTGGCGGGTCCGGGCGGCGGGCAGGTGACGCTGCGCTGGACCCGTCCGAGCGGGACGATCACGGGCTACCAGTACCGGGTCCGTCCCCCGGGCCAGAGCTGGTTCGGGTGGGCGGTCATGACTGGCGGCGCCGATATCACCAGCTTCGTGGCGTCCGTTGGCAACGAGGCTCTGGATTTCCAGATGCGCGCGAGGAACGGGAATGCGGAAGGCGAAGAGTCGGCCATCGTGAGGGCGACGGCGGTGGCCCGGCCGGCGGCCCCGACGAGCGTGACGGCGGTGGCGGGGCCGCGGAGCGGCGAGGTCACGCTGGGCTGGGGCGACCCGTCGAACAGCGCGATCACGAAGTACCAGTACCGCCAGAAGTTGAACAGTGCCAGTACCTGGGGGGAATGGACGGACTTCACGGGCGGCACGACCGCGACCTCGACGAGCGGCACGGTGGCGGGGCTGACGAACGGGACGGCGTACGACTTCGAGGTGCGCGCGACGGCCGCGCCGGGCGGGACGGTGGAAGGCGCGGCCTCGGCGACGGTGACCGCGACGCCGAGCGCCCCACCGGCCAAGCCCGCCGGCTTCACGGCCAGGGGGTTTGCCGACAACTCGGTCACGCTGAGCTGGACCCGCCCGTCGAACAACGCCATCACGAAGTGGCAGTACCGCCGGAAGTTGAGCAGCGCCATTACCTGGGGGGAGTGGACGGACATCCCCGGCGATCCGCGCAGCAACCGCTACAGCGTGTCTGGATTGACCATCGGCACGACATACGACTTCCAGGTACGCGCCCTGGTGGGGACGGTGGAAGGCGCGGCATCGGACACGGCGACCGCGACGCCGACGGCGGCCCTGCTCTTCAGTGAAGCCGCGAGGTTCTTCACGCTGACCGCGCTGACGGTGGTGGAGGAAGCGACGGGCAGCTACCGGGTGAGGCTCGCGGGCGTGCCCAGCGGGGAGGTGACGGTGACGATCGCGAGCGACAACAGCGATGTGACGGTGGACACCGACAGCACGGCTCCCGGCAACCAGGACACGCTGACGTTCACGACCACGAACTGGGGCATGTTTCAGACGGTGACGGTGTCGGCGGCCGACGACGGCGACACGGCGGAGGACACGGCGACGCTGACGCACACGGCATCGGGCGGCGGCTACGACACGTTGACCGGGAACGTGACGGTGGCGGTGACGGTGACCGACAACGACACGGCGGGCCTGGTGCTCAACCCGACGGCGTTGACGGTGGACGAGGGAGACAGCGGGACGTACACGGTGGCGCTCGCGACCCTGCCGACGGGGAACGTGACGGTGACGGTCGCGGGGGCGAGCGGCGAGGTGACGGTGGACACCGACACCAGCACGCCCAACGACCAGAACACGTTGAGCTTCACCACCACCACCTGGAGCACGCCGCAGACGGTGACGGTGTCGGCGGGGAACGACGGCGACACGACGAACGACAGCGCGACGCTGACGCACACCGCGTCGGGCGGCGGCTACGGCTCGGTGACCGGAAACGTTGTGGTGACGGTGGAGGACGACGACACGGTGGGCGTGACGACGGCGACGACCGACGACACGGCGACCGAGGGCAGCACTTCGGACACGGCGACCTTCACGGTGGTGCTGAACACCCAGCCGTCGAGCAACGTCGCGGTCACCGTCACCGCCCCCGCCGGACTGGAGCTCGCCGGCCCGGGCGGCAGCACGTTCAGCGGCAGCGCGCTGATCGCTTTCACCGCCTCGACCTGGGGCACGGCGCAGACGGTGACGGTGCGGGCCACCGACGACAACACGGACAGCCCGATCGGTCGGGAACTGTCCGTCACCTACAGCACATCCTCCCGGGACAACAACTATCACAGCCTGAGCGGGGATGCGGCGACGGTCACGGTGGTGGACGACGACGCGACCACGGTGACGCTCGCGGGGAGTGCCGGGAACATCGAGGAGGGCGAGACGAAGACCTTCACCGTGACGCTGGGCCGCGGCCTCGTGAACGGCGAGACGTTGCCGGTGCCGCTGACCTTCACCGGCGGCGCGACGCGAGGCACGGACTACACGACGGCGTGTCCCACGACGCTGCCGACGGGGGTGACCTGCGCGAACCTGGACTCCGGGAACGCGATGGTGACCTTCACCGGGCCGAGCACGGGGACGACGTCGCGGACGGTGACGCTGACGCTGACGGCGGCGACGGACAACACGGCCGAGACGGGCGGCGAGACGGTGATGATCGGCCTCGGCACGCTGAACGCGAGTTCGGGCACCGGTCTCGGCGGCGGAGCGAGCGGCACGGGCAGTCTGAGCTTCAGCATCACCGACCCGTCGGCGACGGACACGACGGTACCGACGCTTTCGATCTCGGGAGTACCGGGGACGATCAGCACGAGGGCGGCGTTCACGGCGAACTTCACCTTCAGCGAGTCGGTGACGGACTTCGATACGAACGACATCACGGTGACCGGCGGGAGCAAGGGCACGCTCTCGGGCAGCGGGAGGAGCTACCGGATGCGGATCACGCCGACCGGCGGGGTGAACGTGGTGGTGACGGTGCGTCGAAATGCGGCGACCGACGGGACGAACCGGGGCCCGGCGGCGGCGGTGTCGCGGACCGCGACCTGGCGTGCCCCGAGCCCGCCGCCGCAGCAGCCGCCAGCGGAGGAAGAGGACGACGACGATCCGCCTTCTGCCGGTGAGGGTGGAACCCCGTCCCTCCCCTCGGCTTCTCTGTCCGCCGTCTCGGTGAGCGCGGGGCAGATGGTGATCGAGGGCGGCGAGGCGCTGTTCCGGATCACCGCGAGTCCGGTGCCGAGCGACGAGATCACGGTGCGGGTGCGGGTGTCGGCGACCGGCGACTTCGTGGAGGCGGTGCAGCTCGGCGAGCGGCTCGTCACGCTCTCGGCTTCTGCGCCCACGGCGAGTCTGCGGGTAGCCACCACCGACGACAAGGTGAACGAGGCGGACGGGACGGTGACGGTGACGGTGCTTGCGGGCGGTGGCTACACGCTGTCGCAGACTTCGGCATCGCTCGCGGTCACGGACGACGACACGCCCGCGCTGTTCCTGACCCCGGAGACGCTGACGGTGGACGAGGGCGGCAGCGCGAACTACCGGGTGGCACTCGCCACCGAACCCGCCGGCGATGTGACGGTGAGCATCGCGGGCACGGGTGAGGTGACGACGGCGCAGAACACGCTGACCTTCACCGCGGGGAACTGGAGCACGGCGCAGCCGGTGACAGTGTCGGCGGGGCAGGACGCGGATGCGGCGGACGACCGGGCGAGACTGGATCACCGCGCGAGCGGCGGCGGCTACGACTCGGTGACCGGCAGCGTGGCGGTGACCGTCATGGACGACGACACGCCGGGCCTGATCCTGACTCCGGCGGCGCTGACGCTGGCGGAAGGCGCGAGCGCGAGCTACACGGTGGCACTCGCCACCGAGCCGACGGGGAACGTGACGGTGAGCATCGCGGGCACGGGCGATGTGACGGTGGACCGGAGCACGCTGAGCTTCACCGCCCGGAACTGGAGCGCGGCGCAGACGGTGACGGCCTTCGCGGCGCGGGACGAGGATGTGGCGAACGACAGCGCGACATTGGCGCACCACGCACGGGGCGGCGACTACTCATCCGTCACCGGCAGCGTGGAGGTGACGGTGACGGATGCGGGCGCGGCGGTGGTGTCGGCGCATCTGGCACGGTTCGGCCGGACGGTGGCGGAGCAGGCGCTCGACGGGATCGCGGGAAGGCTGCGGGCGCCGCGCACGGCGGGGATGCAGAAGACGCTCGCAGGCCCCCGCCTGAACGTTCCGCGCGAAGGAGATACGGCGCAGGGCACGATGCACGCCGAGGCGCGGAGGACCGGCTTCGAGAACGAGTACGAGAGCCAAAGCCGCGACCTGCTGCACCTCCCGAACGCCCGGGAAATGCTGCTCGGGTCGAGCTTCACGCTCACGACCCAGGAGGCGGAGGGAACCGGGGGCAGCTTCGCCTTCTGGGGCCGGGCGAGCGCGAACCGCTTCGACGGCGCCACGAACGAGATCGGCCTCGACGGCGAGGTGCTGACGGGTCTCGTGGGCGCGGACTATGCGCGGGGCGACTGGCTCTTCGGTCTGGCGCTGACCCACAGCCTCTCCGAGGGGGGCTATACCAGCGAAGGAGCCAATGCCGGCAAGGTGGATGCGTCGCTGACGGCGGCGCTGCCGTATCTGTCGCTCCAGGCCAACCCGCGGCTGAAGCTCTGGGGTGCGGGCGGCTACGGCATCGGCGAGGTGACGCTCAAGACCGGGGGCGCGAGCTACCGGGCGGACACCGACTGGACGATGGCGGCGGCGGGCGTGCGGGGAGACCTGCTCGATGCTGCCGGCAACCGGCCGGCGGTGGCGGTGATCGGCGACGGGCTGTGGATGCGGAGCACATCGGATGAGATCGCCGCGCTTTCGACGGCGGATACCTTCGTGACCCGGCTGCGGCTCGGGGTGGAGGCCAGCTACGACTTCAACTTCGACGGCATGGGCGATCTCACGCCGCGGGTGGAAGCGGGCGCCCGCCACGACGGGGGCGATGCGGAGACCGGGGCCGGGATGGATCTCGGTGTCGGAATCAACTGGAAGGCACCGGTCTTCGGATTGAGCCTCGATGTCGCGGGACGGATGCTGATCCTCCACGAGAACGAGGACTTCGCGGACCGGGGGATTTCGGCGGCGGTGGTCTTCGACCCGAACCCGGAGAGCGAGCGGGGGCCGTCGCTTTCGCTGCGCCAGGCGATCGGCGGGAGCGCCGAAGGGGGGATCGAGGCGCTGTTCGCGACGACGACCCCGCTCGACGGCGGCGGCCAAATCGGGAGCGGAGCGGGAATACGGCGGACGCTGGAAACGGCGTACGGCTTCTCCGCCTTCGGGGGCCGCTTCACGGCGAGCCCGCACGCCGAGGTGGACTTCACGGAGCGGGCGCGGGACTACGCGCTCGGCTGGCGGTTCGTGCCGCACAAACTCGCGTCCGACCTCGCCTTCGGCATCAAGGCCACCCGCCGGGAAGGCGAGACCCTGGCCCCGGTGCACGTCTTCGGGGTCGAGGCCACCGTGCGCTGGTGAGGGCGAGCGGGGTCGAAGTTTTCCACATTCTGGCCCCCAAGCGGGACAAAACGGGCGCTGTTGCGTCAATGTATGTATGTTCCCCGATCGAATCATTTGGCCCCGCTCCGGGTTCGGCGTGACGGTGGTGGCGGATGCGGCTACACTGAATCACGGACCCGTTCGATGACCGACGAAAAAATGACCGACGAAGAGCTGAAAGCGCTGGTTGCTGGCCTGGCCACGGCGCAGGACCGCACCGATGCCCAGATGGCGGCAAACGCCGCGCAGCAGGCGAAGACCGATGCCAAGATCGACCGGCTGTCAGACAAGATCGAAGAGCTGGCGGACCGGCAGGCGAAGACCGATGCGCAGATGGCGAAGACCGATGCCAAGATCGACCGGCTGTCGGACAAGATCGAAGAGCTGGCGGACCGGCAGGCGAAGACCGATGCGCAGATGGCGGAGACCGATGCCAAGATCGACCGGCTGTCGGACAAGATCGAAGAGCTGGCGGACCGGCAGGCGAAGACCGATGCGCAGATGGCGGAGACCGATGCCAAGATCGACCGGCTGTCGGACAAGATCGAAGAGCTGGCGGACCGGTTGGCGGAGACCGAGGCCCTGCTGAAGGAAAACGCCGCGCAGCAGGCGAAAACCGATGCGCAGTTGAAGGAAAACGCCGCGCAGCAGGCGAAAACCGATGCGCAGTTGAAGGAAAACGCCGCGCAGCAGGCGGAGACCGAGGCCAAGATCGACCGGCTGTCGGACCAAATTGCGGAGACCGATGCCAAGATCGACCGGCTGGTGGACCAGCAGGCGAAGACCGATGCGCAGTTGAAGGAGACCGAGGTCCTGGTGAGGGAAACCTCCGTCGAAATCAAAGAGCTGGGGAAAATGTACGGCGGTGCCAGCAACAACCTGGGTGCGGCGGTCGAGGAGTTCTTCTACAACAGCCTCAAGGCCCATCCGGTTCTCGGTGGGGTGCGCTTCGAATCCGTCGAAAGGAACGTCCCGGGCCGCGACGACAAAACCGGCCAGAAGGACGAGTTCGACCTGCTGCTCGTGAACGGCCGCGAGGTGTTCGTCGTGGAAGTGAAGCACAGGGCGCACAAGGACGACCTGGATGACCTGCTGAACAAGAAAGCACCGAAATTCCGCCGGATGTTCCCGAAGTTTGCGGGCCACCGGCACCGGTTCGCTCTCGCCACGTTCCACATCCATGACGAACTGAAGGAGTCGGCTCTGGAGAAGGGGGTGACCGTGCTGCAGCGCAAGGGCGACGTGATCGAAACCTCCCCGGCCTGAAGCGGACGAGCGGACGCTTGTTGCCGGTTGACACCGGGAAGCCCGTCCAGCTCGCGCTCCCGCCTCCTATACTCCGGCAGACAAAGGACATTCCGGAAACCAAGGTTGCGTACCGCCGTCGTGATCCCCGCGCGGGATGAAGAATTCGGCCTCGCGCGGGTACTCGCTGAAATCCCCGGGGAATTCGTGGACCAGGTCGTCGTCGTGGACAACGGCTCCACCGACAACACTCCGGAAGTCGCACGCTCGAACGGAGCGCTGCTCGTCGAAGAACCGCGCCGGGGCTACGGGCGCGCCTGCCTCGCGGGGATCCGGATGCTTGCTTCCGATCCTCCCGATGCGGTGCTGTTTCTCGATGGCGACGCGAGTGTCGCCCCCGACGAAATCCCGGCGCTCCTCGCGCCACTACGCGCCGACGAGGCCGACCTCGTCATCGGCTCCCGGACACGGGGCGCGATGGAGAGCGGGGCCCATCCTCCCCACGCACGACTCGGAAACCGGCTCGCAACCTTTCTCATCCGCTGGCGCACCGGCTACCGGTTCAGCGATCTCGGGCCGTTTCGCGTGATCCGCTGGTCCACACTCATGGCGCTCCGGATGCGCGATACCGATTTCGGATGGACGGCGGAGATGCAGCTCCAGGCTGCCCTCGCCGGGTTCACGGTGATCGAAGCGCCCGTTTCTTCCCGCAGGCGCATCGGACGGTCCAAGATTTCCGGCACTTTCGGGGGATCGTTGCTCGCCGGAATCAAGATCTTGCTCACCGTGCTGGAACCCGGACCCCGTGAACCTCCCCCGGAAAACTGATCCAGGCGGAGAAGAAGGAGACAGATCCCTTTGACCAGAAAAACCAAGATCGTTGCCACCCTCGGCCCGGCGAGCCGGGAAACTTCCCGCATCGAGGCGATGGTGGAAGCCGGGATGGATGTCGCACGACTGAACTGCGCCCACGAAAACCCTGCGGATCTCAAGGCGCGGGTTTCGGAGGTGCGAGCCATCGCGAACCGGCAGGACCGGGCGGTGGCGGTGCTGGCCGATCTTTCCGGCCCCAAGATGCGTACCGGAGAGGTTCCGGAGGGAGGCATCCACCTGACTCCGGGAGCAAGGTTCACCCTGACCAGCCGGAAGGTTTCTCCGGGCCCGGAAATCGTTTCGGTCAGTTACCCCCGCCTGGCGCGGGATGTCCGCAAGGGAGACACGATCCTGCTGGACGACGGGCTCCTGCGGCTTCGGGTGCTCGGCTCGAACGATGCCGATGTCGATACCGAAGTAGAGATCGGCGGTGTCCTGCGGGCGCGCAAGGGGCTCAACCTGCCGGGGGTGCCCCTCTCCGGCCCCACCCTGACGGTCAAGGATCGGACGGATCTGAAGGCTGCGATCGCCGCCGATGTGGACTACCTCGCCATTTCCTTCGTCCGGCGGGCCGAAGACGTGGAATTCGCGAAACGCCTGCTCGCCCGCTCCGGCCGCAAGGACATGCCGGTGATCGCCAAGATCGAACGCCCGGAGGCTCTCGAGGGCTTGCGCGAAATCGTCCGGGCGGCCGACGGTGTCATGGTGGCGCGAGGGGATCTCGGAGTCGAAACCGGACCGGAACGGGTTCCGATGATCCAGAAACAGGTCATCCGGGAAGCCAATCGTCACGGCCGGATCGCCATCACCGCGACCCAGTTGCTCGATTCCATGATGGGACACCCGATGCCCACCCGGGCCGAAGCCTCGGATGTCGCCAACGCGATTCTCGACGGCTCCGACGCGGTCATGCTCTCCGGAGAATCCTCGGTGGGGCGGTTCCCGGTGGAGGCAGTGAGCACCCTGGAGCGGCTCGCGACCTATACCGAAGCCCACAGCGAACTCGGAGAACAGCGCCACCACCATTCGCTCATCGATCGCAGTCGCATAGATCACGCGATCGCTGCCGCCGCCCGGGAAGCAGCAGCCGCCATCGACGCGGTCAGCATCGTGGCGTTCACCGATTCGGGAGCCACCGTGCGACAGGTGAGCCGCATGCGGCCGGGCTGCGGCATCCTCGGCTTCGCCACCTCGGATCGCGTCTATCGTCGGCTCGCGCTGCGCTGGGGAGTCCGTCCGATGCGGAATCGCCGTTTTCGGGCGACCGACACGATGCTGAGCAAGGCACTCGAAGCCATCCGCCACGAGCGACTGGTGGCCCCCGGAGATCGGGTGGTGATGGTCTGCGGCACGACGCAGCTCAGCGGCGCCACCAACATGATGAAGATCGAGACCTGTTGACCTTCCCCTGGACAGACTGAATTCCGTGACGCAAACCGGCAACTGGTGGGAGCCCTTCACGGGCGATGCTTCCTCTGCTTTCACCCGCCTGCTGGCCTGGCTACCGTCGCTCGGAGCCGCCCTACTGGTCTCCGGCATCGGCTGGGCGGTCGGACGCCTGGTTCGCAGGGCGCTCATCCGCGCGCTGGAGCTCGCGGAAGAGCGGATTCGGACGAAGACCGACTGGATGGCGAATTCGAGCCTCGAAGAAGGAGCCCGGCTGCGTCGCTTTTTGGGCTCCTTCGCGTTCTGGCTCGTCTTCCTCACGTTCACGACCGCTGCGGTGGACACCCTCGACATCCCGATCTTTTCCGACGGCATGCGCGCTCTGGTCGAGAGAATGCCCTTCATCCTGCTCGCCGCGGCGCTCCTGCTCGGCGGCGTTCTGGTGGGACGCCTCGCCGGGAGCGCGGTGACGACAGCCGCGGCGACCGCCGGGACGGCTCCGGCGCAGGCGCGGCTTCTGGGCCGGGTCGCGCAGATCGCGATCGTCGTCGCAGCGGCCATCACCGCCGTGGACCAGGTCGGCATCGAAAGCGGCTTCCTCACCGGAGCGCTGCTGATCGCTCTGGGCGCGCTGTTCGGAGGGGGAGCACTCGCTTTCGGCATGGGTGCCCGGACCGTGGCGGCGAACGTGATCGCGATCCACTACTTCCGGCAGCGGTACCGGGTAGGTCAGACGATACGCATCGACGGGATCGAAGGTGCCATCGTGGATATCGGGACCACCGAAGTGGTTCTCGAAAATGACGGGGCGCTGATTCAGGTTCCGGGCGATCATTTTTCGCGCTGTCCGGTGACCATCCTCCGGGAGGAGTCGTGAACCTTCCCGAAGATCGTCTGGGTCTCGCCTTTCTCGACCGGCACCCCGCCGAAGCCGCGCAGGTAGCCGAAAGGGATCCCGAGGGGGCCGCGCCGCTTCTTTCGGCGCTTCCCCCGGCATCTGCCGCAGAGGTCCTGCAAGGCATGGCACCCGATCGGAGGGTCGCTTGCCTCGGAGCGATGCGGCCCGATTCCGCCGGCGCGGCGATGCGGAACATGAAGGCGGACCAGGCCGCGCTGCTCCTTCGCGCCATGCCTGCCGAGCCACGGGAGCGACTGCTTTCCCGGCTCCCGGCTGCGGAAACGCGCTCGTTCCGGAGCAGCTTTCGCTTCCCTCCGGGCTCGGTCGGTGCTCTCATGGATCCACAAGCCCTCGCTCTCCCTTCCGACGGGACCGTTCGGGAAGCGCTCCGCCGGATTCGCGAGGCTTCTGGACGCGCACATGACGAGCTTTATGTGACGGATCGAACCGGATGGCTCCTCGGCCGCGTCCCCATCCGACTGCTGCTGACCACCGACCCCGGAAACCAGCTCGGAGAGATCATGCTTCCCGCCGATTTCCGGCTCCCGGCGCGGTCTCGAATCCAGGTTGCCGCCACCCATCCCGGATGGAGGGAGAGTCACACCCTTCCGGTCGTATCGAGAAATGGCGAGCTGCTCGGCACCGCGCGCTTCGAGGTGATCTCGCGACCCGCGAGCGGCGGAATCTCTCTTTTTCGGAGCGAATCCGCAGAAACGTTCCTGAAACTCGGTGAGCTCTGGTTCGCCGTCGCATCCGGCTTTTTCACAGCACTCACCTGCTTCGGGAGCCCTCCGCCGGACGAGCAGGCGCGAGAGGTTTCGCGTTGAACGCCGCCGGTCCGGTCCGTCGGGCGCTCGCCACCCGTTTCGTCGAAATGCATCCGGCAGAAGCGGCAGGCATCGCGGAATCCTGGGATGCCGACTCCTTCCTGCAACTGGTTTCGGATCTCGACCCGAAAAGTGGAGCGACCGTGCTGGAGCACTCGCTGCCTTCGGCCGGAGCCGGAGTTCTCGCCGCACTCGACCGGGATATCGCCGCCGACCGGCTCACCCGGATGGATCCTTCCTCAGCGGTGGTTCTCCTCGGGCGGATCGCCGACGAGCAGCGCCAGGATCTGCTTGCGGCCATGCCGCCGCGTTTTGCGAAAGAGGCGCGGGAGCTTCTCGCCTACCCTCCGGACACCGCCGGCAGCCTGATGGACCGGGATGTTCTGACCTTTCGGGCAGATACCCCGGCCGGGCACGTCCTCGAGCGCCACCGGACCGCAAAACTCCGCCGGGAAGCGAACGTCGTGATCGTGGATGCATCCGGCCGCCTTTCGGGCGTGGCCCACATCGGTGACATTGCGCTCGCCGAACCGGATGCACCGGTGAGCTCCGGGATGCGCCGCGGACCTTCGGGCTTCGCAAGGGATCTCCAGACCCGCGAAGACATCGTGGAGGAGCTGGCGCGCCTCAGCGTCACGAGTCTCCCGGTGGTGGATGCCGGGGACCGGGTCGTGGGAATCATTCGACAGGAGGCGCTGGTTCGGGCCGTGAGTGAAGAGACGAGTGCGGATCTTCAGACCATGGTCGGGGCGAGTGCCGAAGAACACGCGCTCTCCCCCGTCGGATTTGCGGTCAGAAAGCGCCTGCCCTGGCTGCTCGTGAATCTCCTCACCGCGTTTCTCGCCGCGAGTGTCGTGGGGCTTTTCGAGAGCACCATCGCCCGCTTCACGGCCCTCGCGGTTCTACTGCCGGTGGTTGCCGGCCAATCGGGAAACACCGGTGCCCAAGCGCTCGCGGTGACCATGCGGGGGCTTTCGCTCCGCGAAATCCGGATCCGCCACTGGCGGAGCATGAGCACCAAGGAAACTCTCGTCGGCCTCGTGAACGGCGTGGGGGTCGCGCTTGCCACCTCGGCGGCCGTGTTTCTCTGGAGCCGCTCCGCGGGGCTTGCCGGAGTCATCGGCCTTTCGATGATCCTCTCCATGAGCATCGCCGGACTCGCCGGAGCGGCGGTTCCCCTCCTGCTCACCGCGCTCGGTCAGGATCCGGCCCAGTCTTCCTCCATCCTGCTGACCACCGTCACCGATGTCGTCGGTTTCTTCAGTTTTCTCGGCATCGCCGCGCTCATGTCGGGACTTCTCTGACTCTTGTCTTGACCTGCTCCGCCGCGGTTGCTAGCGTCCCCGCTCGCTTGAGCGAAAGCGCCGGGGGCGATTAACTCAGTGGCTAGAGTGCTACCTTCACACGGTAGAAGTCGCAGGTTCAAGTCCTGCATCGCCCACCAGCCTGTCGCAGCTCCACCAGGACACCCCCCGCACTCTTCGGGTGCAAGAAGGCCACCAGACGGCCACCCGCCCCGAGCCGCGGCTCTTCGTCCAGCATCCGGACACCGAGCTCCCTGAGCCGCTCGATGGCCCGCCGGATGTCCCGCACCTCGAAACACAGGTGGTGGAGGCCCGGCCCCCGACGTTCGAGAAACCGCTCTACCGGGGAGGAAGCTGGGGAAGAAGCGCTGCGGGGCTCCACCAATTCGAGCTGACCGCCGGGGTCGGGCTCCTCTTCCCCGGCAGCGAGAAAGCGGGCCACCACCGAGAACTCGGGCACTTCGTGCGTTTCGAGAAGGCGGAGCCCGAAAAGCTCGCCCCAAAGCGCGGTATCCGCTTCCGAATCCCGGGTGGCGATCCCGACGTGATGCAGGCGGAGCGCCAGCGGCCCTTCGGTCTCCGGCTCTCGCCCGGAGGAACGATCCTTCGCCGGGCGGGCCGCCAACATCCCTTCGATGGTCCGCGCCAGTTCTCCCACTCCCTTCCCTTCGGTGGCGATGGTCGTGAGGACCGACTCCGGGGAACGCATGCTCCGCCAGTCGCTGACCGTCGCCTCGGCCCCCGGCCGGTCGGCCTGGTTGACGACGATCAGGTCCGCAACCTCGAAAAGCCCCGCCTTCGCCGCCTGGACAGCATCTCCGAGACCGGGCGCGGTAACCGCCACCGTGATATCGGCGAGATCCCGGACCCGGGTGTCCCCCTGCCCGACTCCCGCCGTTTCGATCAGAAGGCGACGGAATCCACCAGCCGCCATCAAGCGAAGTGCCGCCGCAGCTTCCGGAGAAAGGCCCTCGCGCCCGTCCCGGGCCGCCATGCTGCGCCAGAAAATCTCTCCCCGGTCACGATCGAAGCGAACCCGGTCTCCGAGGAGTGCGCCACCGCTGGTCGG
Organism: Vicinamibacteria bacterium; assembly: GCA_965215615.1. GTDB lineage: Bacteria > Acidobacteriota > Vicinamibacteria > Marinacidobacterales > Marinacidobacteraceae > CBDATA01. The sequence goes on from OZ244068.1 coordinate 1,528,111, forward strand.
GCTGGTCGGATCCACCGCAAGAACCGAGACCGGAAACCCCTGTCCCTCGAAGTGCTCCGCGAGAGCACCGAGCAACACGCTCTTCCCCACGCCGGGCGGGCCGGAAAGGGCCACGACCCGGCACGTCTCGGGCCAACCGGAAGAAAAAGCTGCATCCCGCGCTTCCGGATCTCCGGCTTCGAGACGGGTGAGCAACCGGGAGAGCGCCCGCCGGTTTCCCTTCTCAAGGGCGGCGAGGAGCTCTTCGCGGTTCGACAATCAGTCCGTGACCCGGCCGAGCAGGTGGCGGGCGATGATCAGCCGCTGGATTTCGGAAGTGCCTTCGCCGATCGGCATCAGACGGGCATCCCGCAGGTATCGCTCCACCGGATAATCCCGGATGTATCCGTACCCGCCGAGGGTCTGGACGGCGCGATCGGTCACCCGCACCGCGGTTTCGCTCGCGAACAGCTTGGCAGCCGCCGATTCGAGCGAAGTCGTCCGGCCCTGATCCTTGAGCGTGGCGGCGTGCTGGATCAGCAGCCGGGAAGCCTCGATCTCCACGTACGAATCGGCGATCGGGAAACGAACCGCCTGGAAATCAGCGATCGGACGGCCGAACTGGTTCCGCTCCTTCGCGTAATCGGCGGAAGTCTCGAAGGCGGCGCGGGCGATTCCGAGCGAGAGCGCCGCGATGCTGATCCGTCCGCCGTCGAGCACTTTCATCGCCGCCCGGAAACCGTCGCCCTCCTCACCGAGAAGATTGTCCCCCGCCACCCGGCAATCCTCGAAAACCATCTCCGAGGTGTCCGAAGCCCGGTGACCCAGCTTTCGCTCCTTGCGGCCGGCCCGGAAACCGGGTGTTCCCCGCTCGACGAGAAACGCCGAGATGCCGTGGGCACCCGCTTCCGGATCGGTGGAAGCCATGCAGACCGCGATATCGGCGACCGAGCCGTTGGTCGTGAAGGTCTTGCTGCCGTTCAGGATCCAGTCGCTCCCGTCGCGGACCGCGGTGGTCCGGGTTCCGGAGGCATCGCTGCCCGCACCCGGTTCGGTGAGGCTCCAGGCACCGAGCGCTTCCCCCGAGGCCAGCCGGGTCAGGTAGCGTGACTTCTGTTCTTCGGTTCCCTGCTCGTAGATGTGGTTCGAAGCGAGAGAGACATGGGCCGCCACCGTGATCCCGAGGCTCGCATCCGCCCGGCCCAGCTCTTCGATGAGCACCGCGTATTCGGCGTAGCCGAAACCCGCACCGCCGAGCTCCTCCGGAAAGATGGGCCCGAGGAAACCCAGTTTTCCCAGCTTGCCGACTGCCTCTTTCGGGAAACGCTCCGTTTCGTCCCACTCGGCAGCGTGGGGCAGAACTTCGGCCGCCGCGAATTCGCGGACCGATTCCCGGATCTGGTGCTGGAGGTCGCTGTCGCCTTCGATTCGTTCTCTTTGCATTGCGGGGAGTCTATTCCCCGGAAAGACCATCCGACCGGGAGCTCGGGATCGCGAAGGGGAGCCGATTCACGGCCAGAACGCCGTTGCTCACGACCGCGACCGCATCCTGAATCGAGGAGATGTCTTCCAGCGGATTTCCGGCCAGCACGATGATGTCGGCCTCCTTGCCGACTTCGAGCGATCCGGTCTCCTCCGCGATTCCGAGAAGTTCCGCCGAATGGATGGTGGCACCGCGGATCGCCTCCCGGACCGGAACTCCGAGCCGGGCGAAACTCGCTACCTCGGCACCGATCCGGCTCACGCTTTCGGGGCCGTAACCCGTATCGCTTCCGGCGATGAGGCGCACCCCGGCTTCCCGGGCCATCCGGATGGTCCGCTCCATGCGCGGAACCATGAAGTCGGCCCGCGTCGCGAGAACCGGGTGGTCGTAGTCCCCTCCGGTTTCCGCGAGATCGATCAGCGTGGTGTAGGTGGGCACGAGCGCGACACCGCGCTCCGCCATCAGTTCGAGCGTTTCGCGGGTGAGGAAGGTGCCGTGTTCGATGCTCGCCACCCCCGCGAGAACCGCGGCGCGAGCTCCTTCGTCGCCGTGGGCGTGACAGAGCACCGGGATTCCGAGCCGCCCTGCCTCTTCTACCACCACCCGCAATTGGGCCTCGCTGTAGGTCTGCTGGCGCGGATCGGTGTCCGGGAGCCCGGCCCGCTCGGTGGCGCGCACCTTGATGGCCCGCGCTCCGTTTTCGGCATTCACCCGGACCAGCAGGCGAAGCTCCTCCTCTCCCTGGATGTCCGAAGAGACACCGTAAAGGCTCTCCGATGCGAGACGCGCTTCCCCGATCCCGGGGGTCACGAACACTCCGGCACCGAGGTAATCGGGGCCGGCGAGATATCCCTCCTCGACCAGACGGCCGATCGCCACGTCCCGAAACGATCCCACGCTCGCGCTCCGCAGGGTGGTCACCCCGCTTTCGAGCGCTCGCCGGACCGCGGCGAGCGAATCGGCGTGGGTGTGGGCATCGAGCAGTCCGGGGAGAACATAACGGCCCGTCGCATCGAGAACCTCGACTCCATCGGGCGCTTCGTCGGAGCCGATGGCGAGGATGCGCCCTCCCCCGATGAGGACATTCGCCCGACGAAATTCCCCTTCCTCCACATCGAGAACCGAACCGCCGGTGATCGCGAGTTCGGGCTGGGCGGCCATCGCCGGGACGGCGAACCAGAGAATGACGATTCCGATGAGTCGTTTCATGCCATGGGAAAGCGTATCCGCCTCGCTCCATCAGCCGGCGCGGAGGGATTCCACCACCGGACGGGAAGCCACCGTCCGGGAAGCGAGCCAGCCGGACAGCAACCCGAATCCCAGGACCCCGATGAAGAGCAAGAGAAGCAACAGCAGGCTCCCCCCGAAACCCTGCCGCTCGAGCGCCGGCAGAACCGAAAGAAGCGCCGACAGGGCACCCGCGATCAAACCGAACACCAGCACGAAGGCGTTCTCCCAAAAACCCATCGCAATGAAGTCGCGCCTCTGGTAACCCGTGGCGGCGAGCAGCGCCCACTCGCGCCTTCGCTCGTGGGCATTCCGCAGCAGGATGGCGATCAGGCCGAGCACGCCGAGGAGCAGGCCGAGGCCACCGAGCGCCTGGAAGGTCGAAAGGTAGGCGTTTTCCACCCGGTGGAACTCCCGCAACCGGCCCCGGACCGAAGAAGCCACGGCGCCCGAGTCGCCGAGCGCATCGTCGAGCAGGGCTCCCGCCTCGCGCTCCGCTTCGAGCAGCGCTTCCTCTCCTCCGGTCGGTGGTTCTCCACGGGCGAGGAACATGCGGTACCCATCGCCCTCGGCAAGCTCGTCGAGGAAATCCTCTTCGGCCATCAGGAGCTCGCTCTGAAACAGGCTGTCCTGCAGGGTGGCCACCAGGACGAGCCGGACCGGATCGCCGCCCGGCCCGATCGCGAACTCGCGCTCCTCGCCAAGCCGCCACTTCAGGACGTAGGTCATCGAGTTCTGATCGCCGATCACCGGAACCGGATCGCCGGGCTCCCGTTCCCGGTAGAACAGTCGAAACGGATTCCCGCGCTCGGCTTCGGTCTCGCCCAGGTGGGCTGCGAACCGGAACCGGCCGGATTCCGCGAGTTCTTTCGGAACGCCCGCGACCCGCGGCCGGTCCGGCTGGTAGAGGTTCAGGCAGCTTGCGTCCTCGTCCCCGGCGAGCCGCAGCGCGACGACATCGAACCCGTCGAGATCCGGCGGCAGGCCGAGCGCTTCGCGGCCCTCTTCGGTCGCCGGGTTCCAGGGAACCCCGAAGACCGTCTCGGTGACCGCGAGGAATCCTCCCGCCCCTTCCGGCAGTTCGCCGGGAATCTCGCGCTTGCGGAACGACTCGACGGCAATCAGCGTGAAGGATGCGAAGCCGACGAGCGCCATCGCCGTGAGGCTTCTTCCCGGACGAAAGGAGAGCCCGCGCCATCCGAGGCCGGCGAGACCGGATCGCACCGGAAGCTCCCGACGGACGAGGGCGGAAATCAGCAGCAGCGCGCCGGCAAGAAACAGAACCCCGGCGCCGAAAAAACCGGCCACCGCCGGAACGAGACCGAGAGCACTCCCGCCGAGCAGCGAAAAGGCGACTGCCAGCGCGGCGGGCCCGAACCGCATTCCGAACCGCGACTCCCGGCGGACGCCGCCAACCATCGCCGATTCATCGAGAACGCCGTGAAGCAGCGACCGGGGTGAGCGACGGACCAGACGGCGGACGGTGATCCAGGATGCCGCGACCGCGAGCAACCCGCCGAGAAGCGCCCCGGCGGCCAATGTGGACCAGGAGACGAGAAACCGAAGCGAATCGAGTCCGCTTCCGCCGAGCGTCCCGGCGATCGCTCCTTCGAACACGCCGCCGAGCAGCAGGACCATCAGCCATCCGTAGCCAAGCCCGAGAAGCGATCCGAAAACGGCACCGCCGGATGCCACGACCGCCGCTTCCCGAAGGAGGGTGCCAGCCACCGCCCGGAAGGACCACCCCGAGGAAAGCAGAACCCCGATCTCCGGAAGGCGGCGCTCCATCCCGAGCCGGTACAGCAGGACGATCAGAAGCACCGCCGAAACCAGCAGGAACCACGAAAAATAGAGGAAGTAGGCCCCGAAATCGGTGGCCCCCAGCGACGCGACGAGCCCCTGTTCCCGCACCGGAATCACCTCGAGTCCAAAACGCGCCGGAGGAAGCTCCCGAAGAAGAGTCGCCCGGAGTCCCGGATCGGAAGCACTCGGGAAACGGACCGAAGTGGCGCGGCCTTCCCGCATCCCCCAGAGCTCCCGGGCAACCGGAAGGGGCACGAACGCCTTGGGAAGCGCCTGGAATTCCTCCCAGTACGCCTCGTCCTTCGGCCGGATCGTCCCGAGATCCACCGGAAAGGGCGGATCCCAGTCTCCGATACGGATCGAATCGCTGACCCCGGGAACCTCGGGCGCGAGCGTTCGGTCGAAAAACGCCTCCCCGGAAACCGTCGCGCCCACGGTGAGCGTTGCGAAATCTTCCCGGTAGCGACCATCCGTTTCCCAGCGGAGGAATTCCAGCCGTACCCGGTCGCCCGGCATCAACCCGAGATCCTCCTGGAGCCAGGGGCCGGGAAAGAACTCCCCCTCCCCCGGAAGCCATGCGGGAGGAACCCCGGAAACCAGCGAATAGGGATTCGTGCGACCGTTCGACTCCATCCGGGTCGCGAGGTAGGTGAGCACTGGTGCCTCCCCCGCTCCCACCTGCTCCGCGGCGCGTCGGGCCGCCTCCACCGTCGGATCGTCCAGCACGATGGCGCGACTGGTCAGGACCAGGTCTCCCGTCTCCGAGCGCTGAAGCCGCAATCCGAAATCGTCGAGCGCGAGATTCCGGGCGAGTTCTTCGTCGAGCGTTTTCGCGTCCCCGCCCCGGATCAGGAGGGTGTTGGCACGCGGCAGTTCCTCGCCGAGCGCCCGGCGCAGATCATCGAGGCCCAAAAAGACGGCGCGGGTTCCTCCCTGGGCCGGGAAGAGGGCGAAATCGCCGGACGCCGGCCCGATATCCGGGAAGGGCCACGCCTCCACTACCCGGCGGAGCGCATTCCCTCCTCCTTCCTTGTCGCCGAAAAGCGAGGATGCCGCAACCGCGGATGGATCGTCCAGCCGCAGCACCAGCGAATCGCCGGGCGCGACCTCGAAGGTCCCCGGCCCGAGACGGATCGCCCCCGGCCCGATCGGCGGGTCGGGCAGCCCGTGGAACCGGAAAAAGCGCTCGTCCACCCCGAATACGGTGACCCCGATTCCCGGGCCCGCATCCCGAAGCACGGCGCCCGGAAGCCGATAGACGGGAGCGACTTCCGCTTCGACACCGGAAAGACGCGCGGCGAGCCCTCTCTCCGGGTCGTCGAGAAAGGAGTAGCGGGCGAGCACCGCGTGGTCTGCTTCGCCCAGCCGGCCGGTGAACGCAGCCCGCAGGCTCCCGCGGACCGAATCCCCGACCAGAAACGCCCCGGTCAGCACCATGACCGAAACCGCGGTGGCGGCTCCGGAAGCCAGATGCTCGCGGAAGTAATACCGGATGCTTTTTCGGGCGAGACCGGCCGGAGTCATTCCCGCTCGGCGAGCCGGCCTTCCCGGAGGCGGAGCTCGCGCGGAAAGCGGCCGGCAAGCTCCGGGTCGTGGGTGACCAGCAGCACGATCCGCGATTCCGCCCCGCCATCGAGGATCAGGGAGGCCACTTCGTCGGCAGCGCCCCCGTCGAGGTTTCCGGTGGGTTCGTCGCACAGGAGCAACTCCGGCTGGCGCACGAGCGCCCGGGCGACCGCCACCCGCTGACGCTCGCCGCCCGACAGTTCCGCCGGCCGATGGTCTCTTCGGTGGCCGAGGCCCATCTCGCGGAGAAGCTCCCCGGCGCGCTCCTGGTCGCTCTCTCGCGGATCCGGCAGCGTCGGAACCAGCACGTTCTCGAGCGCTGTGCATTGCGGCAGCAGGCAGTGATCCTGGAAGATGAAGCCGACCCGGTCCCGCCGGAAACGGGCCTGCTGGTCGGGAGGCAGGTCGTGCGGATCCACCCCGCCGAGGCGCACCTCGCCGAGCGAGGGATCCTCGAGCGCCCCCAGCAGGAACAGCAGGGTGCTCTTGCCACACCCGGAAGCGCCGGTGACCGCCGCCGCTTCGCCGGGAGCCATCCGAAGGTCCACCCCGTCGAGAACCCGCAGGAGTCCTTCGGGAGCGGGATACTCCTTCACGAGGCCGGAGACGACGAGCCCCGGCTCAAGCGCTCTGGAAGGCGCGGGCCCGGTAGAGGACATCGAGAATGTTGCCCTCGTGGGGCTGGAGCCAGTTGAGCCGGTTGGTCGGAATGGGGCCGAAGTTGAGCCGGTCGATCGAAGTCGTCTCGAGGAGCTTCGCCTGGAAGGAGCGGTCTTCGGTGATCGCGGTCACCACCAGCGTCTCTCCGATGCGGCCGATCATCTCTTCTTGCGGACAACGGACCACCGAAGCGAAGGGGAACATGTATTCGAGGTTCGCGGCCGGAGCTTCCGGCCCGTCGCAATGGACCACGGTGGGCCGGAGCCAGGAAGCGCACCCCTCGCGGGCGAGTCGCGGACCATCCCGAAGCGGCGCGGTCACCTCCGTCGCCCCTCCGCCGCCGACCCGCTCTTCGATATCCCGGTCGATGGCATCTGCCATCCCCGGAACCGTGAACGCGGCGAGTGCGCTGTCCGGATCCTCGGGCGGAAGCGGCGCGACCGGGGCGAGCCGTTCGGCGAGCGCTTCGGCGATGGCTTCGGTGTGCCGCGAAGCCCAGATGCCCGAGCACGAGATGCAGCTTCTTCCGCTGTTCTGAAAGATGCTCTCGACGAGGACATCGAGATATTCCTCCCAGCGGTCCACCAGGTCATCACCCAGCAGGATCTTGGAAAAGCCCGGGCCGTGCACCCGGACCGCCGGGTTGGAACGGTAGCGCTCGACCGTTTCCCGACTGCCGAAGATCAGCGTGCGCGGCGCGGCCTCCACGACCGCAGCACCCACTTCGGCTCCTCCCGGATAGATGGCGACCGCCTCTCGCGGGATTCCCGCCGCGAAAAATGCCTCCGCCATGCGATACGGGGTCCAGGGTTCCTCCGGGCCGGGCTTCAGCACCAGTCCGATCTGGAGCGGGACCACCGGCAACCACAGGGTGTGGACTCCGGGCGAATTCGAAGGCAGGACGCAGGCGAGCGCCGGGGTCTGCGCCTGGTAGGAAAGCGGAACCCCGCGCTCTTCGACTCCGTGGCCGGCCGAGAGGATGTTCAGGTCGAGCCCGCGGGTGAGAGCGTCGAGAACCTGGTCCATCCGCTCCAGCACGAAGCAGTTCTTTTCCATGTTGGCCCGGCACATGGATTCCGGGAGGCCGGTGCTCGCCGACTGGGCGCGCACGAATGCTTCGGGTGCCTGGACTCCGTCGCCGAGCGGCAACTCCGCCTCCATGTAGAGGCGGGCGGCTTCCTTGATGCGGGCCAGCAGATCGCCGATCGGGATCTCGCGGAGCGCCGCCCGCGCGTTCGAAGCCCGGCGCAGATCCCGGCGAACCATCCCGGCGTTCGCCTCGCCCACCCGGGCGATCGCCTCGCCGGTCAGAAAGTGCGAAACCGTGGTGGATTCGAGGCTTTCGTAGGGTTTCCCCCAGCGGAGAACGGGAACTCGGATCACGGGGAGGCGAAGTCTAATCGGGCCTCTGGTAAGTTGCCGGATTCCACCTGAAGGAAGTGACTTCCATGCCTCGAATCTCTCTCGCTCTCCTCGCGACGCTCCTGCTCTTCGGCCCGGCGAGCGCCGAGACACCGCTCCAGCCCATGGATATCTTCGAGATCGAGTTCGCGGTGGATCCGCAGATTGCGCCGGACGGCAGCCAGGTCGTCTATCAGCGCAATTCCATGGACATCATGCGCGACCGGCGCCGGTCCGAACTCTGGATCGTGAACGCCGACGGGACGGGGCATCGGCGGCTCGGGGCAGGCAGCTCTCCCCGGTGGTCGCCGGGCGGCGAGCGGCTCGCCTACATCGCTTCCGGCCAGATCCATCTGCGCTGGATGGATTCCGGAGAAACCGCGACCCTGACCCAGCTCCTCGAATCGCCCCGCAACATCCGCTGGTCTCCCGACGGCAGATGGATCGCCTTCAACATGCTCGTCCGGCATCCGGCGCCCCGGCTCGCCACTCTCCCGAAGCCTCCCGCCGGTGCCGAGTGGGCTGCACCGCCGATCATGGAGGACCGGTTCCGGAACCGGCAGGACGGAGTCGGATATCTCGACTTCGGCTACAGCCACCTCTTCGCGATCCCCGCCGAAGGGGGCACTCCGACCCAGGTGACGTACGGAGACTTCCACCACCGGAGCGCGGCGGCGTGGACCCGGGACAGCCAGAGCCTCGTCTTTTCCGCGAACCGGAACCCCGACTGGATCCAGGATTTCCGCAACTCGGAGCTCTATCTCGCTCCGGTTGGGGGCGGCGCGATCCGGCCGCTCACCGACCGCAAGGGCCCGGACCACAGCCCGGCGGTTTCTCCTGACGGAAGCCGGATCGCGTTCGTAAGCTACGAGGACCGGGTCCGCACCTACCAGGTGAGTCGCCTCGAAGTGATGAACCTCGACGGAAGCGGCCAGCGGGTCATCACTCCGGACCTCGACCGAAGCGTCTCGAACCCGGTGTGGGCGGCGGACGGCCACCGCATCTACTTCCAGTACGACGACGAGGGCAACTCGCGGGTCGCCTTCACCACTCTCGACGGCGAGGTGGCCGTCCTCGGCGAAAGTCTCGGCGGTGCTTCCTACGGCCGCCCCTACGGCGGCGGGTCGTTCTCGGTTGCGGAAACCGGTGCCTTCGCCTTCAACCAGAGCCGGCCGGATATGCCCGGCGAACTCGCGCTCGGTGCACCGGAATCGGAAACACGGCTGCTCACCAGCCTGAACGAGGATCTTCTCGGGCAGCGAACCCTCGGGGAAGTCGAGGAGGTCTGGTGGGATTCCTCGTTCGACGACCGGCCGATCCAGGGCTGGATCGTCAAGCCGCCGGGTTTCGACCCGGGCAGGAAATACCCCCTGATCCTCGAGATCCACGGCGGCCCGGTCACCAACTACGGCGACCGCTTCTCGGCGGAGATCCAGCTCATGGCGGCTGCCGGATATGTCGTCCTCTACGCGAACCCCCGCGGGAGCACCAGCTACGGCGAGGAGTTCGGCGACCTCCTCTACCGGAACTATCCGGGCAACGACTACGACGATCTCCTCTCCGGCGTGGACGCGCTCCTCGCCCGGGGGTATGTGGATGAGGAAAACCTCTTCGTCACCGGAGGCAGCGCCGGCGGCATCATGACCGCCTGGATCGTGGGCAAAACCGACCGTTTCCGGGCGGCAGCCTCCCAAAAACCGGTCATCAACTGGATCAGCAAGACACTCACCGCCGACAACTGGTACGGCTACTACTTCAGCCGCTACGAAGGCCTCCCCTGGGAGAACCCCGAACCCTACTGGCGCTTCAGCCCGCTCTCGCTCGCCGGCGAGGTGAACACCCCCACGCTCCTCATCACCGGGGAGGAGGATCTCCGCACGCCGCTCTCCGAGTCCTATCAGTTGTTCCACGCGCTCAAGTTCCGCGGAGTGGACACCGCGGTCGTCCGGCTTCCCGGCGCATCCCACGACATGAGCCGTCGCCCCAGCCAGTTGATCGCCAAGGTCGCGAACATCCTCGCCTGGTTCGAGCGGTATCGAACCCACCCCGAGGCGAATGAACGAAGTATTACTTTTTGAGTTATACTTTCCTACCATGAAAATCACTGCCAAGGGACAAGTCACGATTCCAAAGCCGTTGCGCCAGGCCTTCAGTCTCCTTCCCGGGACTGAGGTGGCGTTCGAAGCCGGCGAAGACGAGGTTGTGCTGCGTTCACGACTGGGGCGGCGCGCACGGATCCGGGAACGACTGCGTCGGGCGCGCGGTGCCGCCGGCCCGGGCGTAACCACTGACGAAATCATGCGCCTGACGCGAAGCGATGAATAGTGTTTCTACTCGACGCGAACGTGCTGCTGGATCTGGCTACCGATGACGAAATCTGGCGAGTCTGGTCGGAGCGCGCCATCGAGGACGCGCTCGCCGAAGGAAGCGCTGTGGTCAACCCGGTCATCTACGCGGAACTCGCCCTGCGTTTCGCTCACGCGCAAGCGCTCGACCGTTGGCTCGGCGAACTGGAGATCGAGAAGGCGATGCTTCCTTTCGAAGCAGCCTTCCTCGCCTCGCGGGCGTACCGTCGCTACCGATCGCTGGGCGGCGCACGCCGGTCTCCGCTTCCCGACTTCTTCATCGGCGCTCACGCACGGATCTCCAGCCTGACGCTCGTCACCCGCGACGCGCAGCGCTATCGAACGTACTTTCCCGAAGCCCGCCTGATCTCTCCCCCGGACGACGATTCGAGCCACTGAAGAAGCGATCCGCCAGACTCGTGAGAGCCGTCGCGCTCCTCGGGGCCGCTCTGGTCGCGAGCGTTGCCCCGGCGCTCTCCCATCCGTTCCGGTTCACCGAGGTGACGCTCACGCTCGGAAACGACGGCGGCTTCGAAGCAGACCTCATCCACGACCTCGACGCGCTCCTGCTCGGGGTGCCCACGAGCTCGGATGACGCGGAGCTGGTAGCGGAGATCGAGCGTCTTCCGCCGGACGAATTCGCGGAGCGGGTCGCGAACCTCCGCCGTCTCTTCGAGCGACGGGTCCGGATCCGGTTCGACGGCGAACCCGCCCCGTTCGAGGTCTCCTTTCCCGACCACGGTGCGCCCCCGACCGCAATTCCGAGCGTGCTCGGGGTGACCGCGCGCTTCACCGGCAGGATTCCCGACGGCGCTTCCACCGCCTCCTTCTTCGCGTCCCGGGCATTCGGCGAGGTGCATCTGACCGTCGTCGCCGAGGAGCGCATCCTGGAGGTTCGCTCGGTTCTTCCGCCCGGCGCGCGGAGCGATCCGCTCGACCTGACCGGAACGGCCGCGCCGCCCGGACGCATCGAGGGGGCGGCGCGCTACGCCTGGCTCGGATTCCTCCACATCATCCCGGAAGGTCTCGACCACATCCTGTTCGTGCTGGGACTGTTCCTGCTCAGCGCACGGCTCCGGCCGCTCCTCTGGCAGGTGAGCGCGTTCACGGTGGCGCACGCCGTCACGCTGACCCTGGCATCGCTCGGCATCGTCTCTCTCGACCCCCGCATCGTGGAGCCGCTCATTGCGCTCTCGATCACCTTCATCGCCTTCGAGAACCTCCTGACCGACCGCCTGACCCGCTGGCGACCGGCGGTCGTCTTCGGTTTCGGCCTGCTCCATGGACTCGGGTTCGCCGGAGTCCTCGGCGAATTGGGCCTCCCGGAACGCGAGCGTCTCCTCGCACTTTTGAGCTTCAACGCCGGTATCGAGACGGGACAGCTCGCGGTCCTCGCGGCCGCCGCCGGGTCGTTCGGCTGGTTCCGCTCGAAGCCGTGGTACCGGTCGTGGCTCTCGATCCCCGCGTCGGCGGGCATCGGGCTGGCTGGCCTGATCTGGGCCATCCAGCGGATTCTCGGGGTATGACCGATTGCTAGAATTGGCATTTCCGACAACCGAAACCAGCTTGCGAATGACCCGGGTGACTTTCCGCGCCACCGCGTGTATCGCGCTCCTTGCGGCAACCGTCGGCGCGGCGCAGGACTGGCCGAGCTGGCGAGGCCGGGCACAGACCGGCGCTTCCGACGCGACCGGACTCGTCACGAACTGGTCGGTTTCCGGCGAGAACCTGATCTGGTTTCGGGAATACATCGGCCGCTCGACCCCCGCCGTGTTCGATGGACGCGTCTGCGCGAACGGCCGCACTGGAGACGGCGTGGCCAGGAAGGAAATCGTCACCTGCTGGAACGCCGAAGACGGCACGAAGCTCTGGGAACACACCTTTCCCGTCTTCAACACCACAGTTCCCTTCAACCGGGTGGGCTGGGGCAGCGTCACCGGCGACCCGGAGACCGGCTTCCTCTACGCCATGAACGTGGACGGCCACCTCAACGCCTTCGATCGCGAGGGGGAGATCGTCTGGAGCTGGCGACTCGGCGAAGACCTCGGCCGTGCTTCCGGATACGGGGGACGAACCTCGACCCCCCTCCTCGACGAGGACCGCCTGGTGCTGAGCGTCATCGGCTCGGCCTGGGGCGATCTTGGCGGCCCGCCACGCCACCGGACCGTGGCCTTCGACAAGACGACCGGAGAGGTTCGCTGGATCGCGACACCGGGCGGCACGCCCCACGACCTCAACACGCAATCCGTTCCCATCGTGGCCGTCGTTGCGGGGAGGCGGCTCCTCATCGACGGGAACGCCGACGGGAACGTCTATGCGCTCGATGCCCGCACCGGCGAGAAAATCTGGGAATTCCGCCTCAGCAAGCGTGGCATCAACGTCTCGCCGGTGATCCACGAGGACACCGTCTTCATCGCGCACAGCGAGGAAAACCTCGACGAGGGAACCATGGGACGGGTCGTGGCCATCGACGCGACCGGCAGCGGCGACATCACCCTGACCGGCGAGAAATGGCGGATCAACGAGCTCGCGGTCGGGTTCTCCTCGCCGCTCATCGAGGGTGGCCGGCTTTATGTCATCGACAACTCCGCGAACCTCGTCGCCGTCGAAGCCGCGAGTGGAGCCGTCCTCTGGGAGAAGAGCGTCGGGACGGTCGGCAAGTCCTCCCCGGTCTGGGCGGACGGCAGGCTCTACATCACCGAAGTGAACGGCAACGTCCACATCCTCGAGCCCGGCGAAGAGGGCGCGGCCGAGCTCGACAGCGAAGACATCGAAGTAGCGGGCGGCCGCGAGGCCGAGATCTATGGATCCTTCGCCCCGGCGTACGGGCGGCTCTACTTCACCGCCGAATCCGGCATCTACTGCATCGGAGACCCGGACACGCCCTTCGACCCGGCACCGGGCCCGAGCCGTGAAATCGGGCCGGAACGCACCCCCGACGGGACGGTCGCGAGCCTCGAAATCGTTCCCGCCGAAGTGATCGCGACGGCCGGCGAGACGATCCGCTTCCGGGTGCTCGCCTTCGACGCGGGCGGACAGCCGGCCGGCGAGACGGAGGCATCCTGGGCACTCGAAGGACTCACCGGCGGGGGCCTCGAAGACGGCGTTCTCCGGACGAACGTCGGGGCAAACCAGACGGGGCGTGTCCTCGCCACGGCGGGCGGCGTATCCACCGCGGCCCGGGTGCGCGTCTTCGGGCCGCTTCCCTGGAGCGAAGGCTTCGAGGATGGACGGCCGCCGCACTGGATCGGCGGGGGCGGCAGCCTCGCCGCGACCGAACTCGAAGGCGAGCCGGTCTTCCGCAAGGGAGCCTCGCGCACCGGCATCCATCGTCACGCCATCTACATCGGCCCCTCGACGATGTCGGACTACACGGTGGAAGCCGACGTGATGTCCACCGAGCGAGGGCGACGACGGCCCGACATCGGAGTCATCAACAGCGGCTACACGATGGATCTCCAGGGGAACCACCAGCGGATCGAGGTGCGCTCGTGGGCCGCCGAACTGCGGATGGCCGAGCGGTTTCCCTTCGCGTGGGATCCCGATGTCTGGTACACGCTGAAACTTCGGGTGGATATCACGGAGGACCGGGCGCTCATCCGCGGCAAGGTCTGGCGGCGCGACGAAGCCGAGCCGGACGACTGGACCGTGACCGTGGAAGACGAGGAGCCGGTACGCCAGGGAAGCCCCGGCCTGATCGGCTACTCACCCATAGACATCTACTTCGACAACGTGCGTGTGATGGAGAACCCCAACTGATGGAGAAACCACAAGTTCTGGTTCTCGGAGTTCTGGCGGCGCTCGGTGCCTCCATCGCTTCGGGTCAGGAAGTCGCGATGTTCGGGAACACCCCGTCCCGAAACATGGTCTCCGACGAGACGGATGTGGTCAGCGACTGGGATATCGAAACCGGCCGGAACGTCCTCTGGTCCCAGCCGGTCGGTTCGCAGGCCTACGGCGGCCCGGTGGTCGCAAACGGCCGGGTCTATGTCGGCACCAACAACGAGGGAGGGCGCGATCCGTCCATCGAGGGCGACCGGGGCGTCGTCATGGCCTTCGAGGCGGACACCGGGAGATTCCTCTGGCAGATGGTGCACCCGAAGCTCCCGGCCGGCCGGGTCAACGACTGGCCGCGGCAGGGGGTCTGCTCTACCGCCTACATGGAGGGGGACCGCATCTACTACGTCTCGAACGAGGCGCACGTCGTCTGCCTCGACGCGAACGGCTTCGGGGACGGCAACGACGGCCCCTTCACCGATGAGGACGACACCGGCGAGATGGCCGGCGATGTCATCTGGTCCTACGACATGATCGGCGAGCTGGATGTCTTCCCGCACAACCTCGCCACCGGGTCGCCGCTCATCGTCGGCGACATCCTCTACACGGTCACGAGCAACGGCGTGGACGAAGGGCACGTCAACGTCCCGTCGCCCTTCTCGCCCGACTTCATCGCCCTCGACAAGAACACCGGCGAACTCATCTGGGAGAGCCGGCCGGTGGGCGAGAACGTCCTCCACGGTGCCTGGACCAACCCGGCCTACGCGGAGATCGGCGGCCGGCCGCAGGTCATCTTTCCCGGCGGCGACGGGGTGATCTACAGCCTCGATGCCGCGACCGGCGAGCTCCTCTGGCAGTTCGACTGCAACCCGAAGGACTCCGAGTGGATTCTCGGCGGCCGGGGGACCCGCAACAACATCCTCTCGACCCCGGTTGTGTACGACGACAAGGTCTATATCGGCGTCGGCCAGGATCCGGAGCACGGCGAGGCACCGGGCCACTTCTGGGTGATCGATGCGACCGGCACCGGCGATGTCACCGAAACCCACGCGGTCTGGCATCGTGGCGGCGAGGATTTCTACCGCACCATGTCCACCGCAGCCATCCAGGGCGGCGTGCTCTATATCGCGAGCCTGTCGGGCTTCCTCCACGCGCTCGACCCGCAAACCGGCGAGGAGTTCTGGACCCACGACACCTACGCCGCGGTGTGGGGCTCTCCCTTCGTCGTGGACGGGAAGGTCTTCCTCGGGGACGAGGACGGAGATGTCGTCATCCTGCGCGCCGGCAAGGAAGAGGAAGTGCTCGGGGAATACAACCTCGGTGCTTCCGTCTATAGCACTCCGGTGGTCAAGGACGGCGTCCTCTACATCCTGACCCGCAATCGGATGTGGGCCTTCCAGGAAGGCGCGCAGTCCGACCCCTTCTGACCTCCGACGGCTATCGGACCATGAACAACCCACCGCATCCGGGCTGCATCGTGAAGCGGCAGTGCCTCGAACCTCTGGGACTGACCGTGACCCGCGCAGTCACGGGACTCGGTGTCACGAGACAGGCACTCTCGGAGTTGCTGAACGGACGAGCCGGGCTCTCCGTGGAGATGGCGATCCGGCTCTCGAAGGCCTTCGGCTCGACTCCCGAGACCTGGCTCGGAATGCAGATGGCCTACGACCTTTGGCAAGCCCGGGACCGGGCCGGAGAGATTTCAGTCGAGCGTTTCGTGGGCGCCTGACTGCTTCGTTCGCGTGGTGCGTCAGCACCACTCGGAGAGCATCGAGGTGATCCCATGACGGGCGACCATGCGGACCGTGGCCGGGAACCACGCCAGCTCGCGGCCCGAACCGTCGGACGACCGTGCAGAACGCGCATGAACACCACGGAGGTGGGTCGCCCGCACTCGCAAGCCGATCGCCTGGCAAGGCGCGTGTGGCAGGATCGCCCCGTTTTCGTCCAGTGGATAGGTCGTGGGCAGACCGACCGCACGGAGCCCGGCCTCGGAGTGCGCGTCACACACCGTCTGGCAAGCCGGAAGGACACAACCGACCAACACCGGCCCCGTATCATCACGAAGATCTTCGAGTTCGTACGGCCAGTCCGCGAGGAAGGCCTGTAGATTCAGCCGGGCCGTCACCCGATCTTCATCGAGATAGAGCACCGGGAAACTCCCGGGCGGATTCCAACGCCCGCCGCGCGCTCCCGCGAAACGGGGATCGAGCGGATTCTCCCATCCCGGATCCGCCACCCGCCACCAGGTGAAACCCTCCGGAAGCGTCTCGCGAATCAAGTCCACAGCTACGTCTGGACCTTGTCGAACGCGAACATCCGGCGACAGGCGAGAACCACGGAGGGCGTGTCCCCTCGCGCCAGAAGATCCACGAGCGACCCCCCCCCGAGAGCCGGTATCCCACGGCGCACGACGGCCGGAATCCGGTCGCGCTTGAGGTAGTGAACCAGCAGGTCCGTCGCGACTGCCAGATCGGCGACCGCATCCGCACGCGTGGCGGGCGCTCCACGCTCAAGCCACTTCCCCACCGCCTGGCGACTGACCCCCAGGAACCGGGCCATCTCCGCCTGACTCACCCTCCACACCTGAAGGGTGCGTTCCAGCGAACCGCCGAAGCGTCGGCGGTCAAGCGACGCCGCGAAGGCATCGAGCCACGCATTCTCTTCGCGGTGCGCCTGGTAGATGCGCTCCGCCGTCTCTTCCGGGCTGGCAACAGGAGTCGCAGCAATTTCATTCATGGCAGCAACCCCATGTCAACCGCAACCAATTGTCAACTTTTCGAAATCCCCAGATCCCTCAGTACACGCCGACCGTCGTACCTCCCGCGAGCTTCGCAAACGGCCGGACCCCGCTCACCCCGTCCCAGGCGAAGCTCCCCCACGGTGGCTCCCGCTCTCCCTCGTCGCGTTCGAGAAAGCCGGGCACGAAAAACTCCTTCGTGAGGGTGGTGAGGCGGACGCGGCCGGTTCCGCCGTAGTCCACGACTTCCCCGCTCTCGGGGTCCACCACTTCGAGCACCGCGCGTGGCAGCGGCGGGTAGTAGGCGATCCGGTAGCCATCCTCCGGCACCGGCGGACGCGCCGGGGCGAGCCCCATCAGGGTGTTGCCGTAGGTGGGCTGCAGGAAGACCCCTTCGAGCAGTTCCTCCATGGCGAACCGGGTCCACTGCGGGGTGAATTCGGTTCCTCCCGAGAAGATGCCCCGGATTCCGGTTTCGGCGAGGGTCCGCCCTTCTTCTTCGAGGCGCAGGCAGAGCGCTTCGAGGAGCTTCGGCGTGGTGAAGAGGCAGCGAATGTCGTGCCCCGCTGAAAGGACGGTGAGCGCCTGGTCCACCACGTGTCGCTGGTAGGCGAGCAGGTGCTCGGTCCAGCCCTTCTTGATGAGCTTGATGACCCAGCGCGGATCGAGGTCCACCGAAAAACAGATGCCGCCCCGGTGCTGCGCCAGATGCTCGACCGACAGGCGAAGCCGCCTCGGGCCGGAGGGTCCGAGCATCAGCCAGTTGCTGCCACGCGGGAAGTGCTCGCCCGGGAGGAAATCACTGAACAGCTCGTAGTCCAGACGGAAATCCCGCGCCGAAGTGCGGCTCTTCGGGATGCCGGTGGTGCCGCCGGTCTCGAAGACGAAGAGCGGTTCGCTCTGAAGCGGTCTTGGAACCCACCGGCGCACCGGGCCGCCGCGAAGCCATTCGTCTTCGAACGGTGGAAATCGCTTCAGATCCTCGAAACCGCGAATGGCCACCAGCGGGTCGAAATCGAGCCGCTCGCGGAAGTCGAGCCAGAACCGGGAGCCGGTTTCGGGGCCGAAGTGCCAGTCCACCATTTCGCGGACATGGGCGTCGAGCCGGTTCCGGGCTGCGACCACCGCCTCGGGGCCGGGATGCTCCTTCATGAGACTTCCTTTCAGGCGGCAAGCGCCTTCCGGTACGCGGCCTCGGCATCCTCCGCCATCGCCTCGACCGAGTGGTGTTCCCGCGCTCCGGAGAACCCGCGTGCCCCCATTTCCATCCTCCGATCCTCCGACCGGACGAGCGGTTCGAGCGCTTCGGAAACGTCCTCGGGAGCGGCGGATCGTGCGAGCACACCGCCGCCGGTCCGCTCCATCAGGCGGGGATACGCCCCGGCGGCCGGTGCGACGACCGGCGTACCAGCGGTCATCGCCTCGATCGCCGGAAGGCCCTTCGCTTCCGGGAACGCGGCAGGAATGCCGATCAGGTCCATGTCCGCGAGAAACGCGATCTTCCCGCCGCGATCCGGAGTCCCGTGGTAGCGGAAGGGAACCGAGGGGGCATTCCGCCGAAATTCCTTTTCGATCGCGGCAAGCCAGCCGCGCCATCTCCCCGCCATCCACCCCGCCGCATGGAGTTCGAGAGCCGGCATCTCCGGTTTCTTCGCGAGGATGACCACCGCCCGGGCCAACCGGTCGAGCCCCTTCTCCGGTGCGATCCGGGAAAAGAAGCCGATCCGCACCGCCGCTCCGGGTTCCCGGCGGCTTTGCGGCGAAGCGGGAAACCCCCGGCCATCCACTCCGAGTCGCACCACCGAAACCCGCTCTTCCGGAATTCCGAGATGCCCGGCCATGTCGTGGGCGTGGTGTTCGCTCACCCCGACGAACCGGGTAACCGCCGGCGCCGCTTCCCGCATCAACCGGAGCGACTCTTCCCGGTGGTTCGGAGGAAGACGCGCGAGGAAAAGATCTTCTCCCGAAAAGGTCACCACCAGCGGGCATCCGAGAGACTCGCGGAGCGGAGCCGCGAGGCCAAGCAGCAGCGAGTTGGGAAGCACCACCAGATCGGGCTGCTCTCCCGCGAGCGAGAGACAGAACCGCTCCACCGCGCGCCTCGCCGCTCCCGCCTCTCCTTTGAGGGTCGTGACGGTGAGCGGCCCGAGCCCTTCGGGGTCTGTCGAAGCGCCAAGCCGTCCCGCGAGACCGATCGCCGGTGCCGAATCGAAGATCCAGTCCAGCAAGGGAACTTTCCGGAAGAGCGGCGCAGCGTGCTGGGCCCACACCGAGACACCCCCGAAACGCACCCGCTCTTCCGAAACATTCGTCTCGTCGGTGCGCGTCTTCGCGTAAAGGGGAACGAGGCGCACTTCGTGGCCCCGCGCCTCGAGCGCCCGGGCGAGGGCGTTGTCCCGGATGCAGCTCCCGCAGAGCATCGCTCCAGCCCCTGCCGTGAAGCTCAGGATGCGCATCAGATCCCGAGGCGGCCCGGAAGGAGCAACAGGCGAGAAGGCGTCAGTCCGACGCGCTCCCCTCCAGGTAGGCCTCCATCGGTTCGGAGCGCGGGCCGTTCTCGTCGCAGACCGCGTAGCTCGAGTTGGCGCTCGTGTACATGGAGACCCCGGCGTGCTCCCCGGCCTTGTTGAGTGCATAGAACGAGAGCCCGAAGGCCGGCAGCCCCCGGCTGTTCAGCAGCCGCTCCTCCACGGTGTTTTCCTCGACCCGGGCGAGCGCGGTCATCGCAGCATCCTTCGGGTGGGCACCACGACGCATCTCCTCGACGATCACGAAGGAGCAGAGCCCGTAGAGATTGGCCTCGCCGCGCCCGGTGGAACCGGCGGCACCCACCGCATTGTCCACATAGAGCCCGGCACCGAGGATCGGGGAATCGCCGACCCGTCCCGGAATTTTCCAGGCGAGCCCGCTGGTGGTGGTGACTCCGGCGAGATCGCCATTCGCGTTCAGGCCGTCGCAGTTGATGGTGCCGTAATAGTGCTCCTCGTCGATGAGCCCGTCCCGAACCATCGAGAGACCGGCGGCGGCGCGCTTTTCCGGGTCGAGATAGTGCTCCGGGTCGATCCGCCGCTTCCATTCGAGCCAGCGGCTGCGGGAGTTCTCCGAGTTCAGGTCGTCCTCGATCGGAAAGCCCATGTTCCGGGCGAAGTCCTGGGCCCCCTTCCCCACCAGCAGATGGTGGTCGGTGTTCTGCATCACGGCGTGCGCGACGAGCGAAGGAGTGCGGACCCCTTCGAGGCCGGCCACCCCGCCGGCGCGCCGGGTCGGGCCGTGCATGCAGCAGGAGTCGAGCTGGACGACACCATGCGCGTTGGGAATCCCCCCGAAGCCCACGCTCGCGTCTTCGGGATCCCGCTCGCAGATGTTCACGCCGGCGACCAGGCTTTCGAGAATGTCTTCGCCTTCGGTCATCATCCGGAACGCCCGCTCCACGACGACTTCGTCGCCGCCGTTCTTGAAGCGGTTGCCGTTGCCGGAGGCAATCACCACCGGCCGCGGCCCGCCCGACTGCACAGCGGGCGCACCGCGTGAAATGCCGAGGGCGGCCGCCGCAGCGGCACCGGTCTTGACGAATTGACGGCGGTTCAGAGTTGAGGACATCGCGATCTCCCTTGCGAAAATGGTCTCCGGGGAAGTGATTTTAGGGCAGCCCGGTGACTACCATCCGCGACGTGAACGAAAACCCGATTCCGGGACCGAGCGTCGCCGGGATCGAAGCCGCCTGGGCGATGACTCCCCGGGCGTTTCGGGACACCCCCCAGTTCCGTTCCGAAGCTCTCGAAGCGGCCCTCGGAAACCGGGTCATGGTCAAGGTGGAGTCGGTGGGCCCGATCCGCAGCTTCAAGGCGCGGGGAGCGTGCTGGTTTGCTGCGAGGCGCGGCCCCGGGACGCTCGCAAAAGGCGGACACTGGGTGACCGGTTCGGCCGGCAACTTCGGGCAGGGGCTCGCCTTCGCCGCCCGCCGCCACCGGGTTCCCCTCACCGTGTTCTCTTCGGTCGCGGCCAATCCCCGGAAGATCGCCGCCATGCGGAGGCTCGGGGCCGAAGTGGAGCTGGCCGGGTCGGATCTCGATGCCGCGAAGGATGCGGCGCGGGAATTCGCCCGGGAGCGCGGGGCGCTTTTCGTCGAAGATGGACGCGAGCCGGAGATCACCGAAGGCGCGGGCGGAATCGCGGCGGAACTGAACCGCGACTTTCACGGCGACGCCGTTCTGGTTCCGGTGGGCAATGGTGCGCTGATCGGCGGCATGGGCCTCTTCCTCCGTGATCGGGCGGAGGGCATCCGGGTGATCGGGGTGGTGGCCGCCGGCGCACCGGTGATGCGCCGCGCCTTCGAGACCGGTGATTCTTCCCCCGCCTCGGATCCGCCCCGCACCGTGGCGGATGGCATCGCGGTTCGGGTTCCGGTTCCGGAGGCGGTTTCCCTGCTCCGCGGGGTGGTGGACGAAGTGATCGAAGTCACCGAAGAAGCGCTCGCCGAGGCGGTGGAGCTGCTTCACGACGCGCTTGGTCTCGTGGTGGAGCCGGCGGGAGCGGCGGGGGTCGCCGCCCTGATCGAGCATCGGGAGCGATTCGCCGGCGGGGACTTCGCCACGCCGCTTTGCGGAGGGAACGCCGGGCCGTGAACGAGCAAGGGAACGAAAACGGAGTCGAAGGAACCATCGCGCTCCCCGGCCGATCTTCCCTTTCCGGCTCGCGGGGGATCGTCACCGCCATGAGCCGGGACGCGGCGCGCGCCGGAGCCGAGATCCTGCGCGACGGGGGGAACGCGGTGGATGCTGCGGTGGCCGCCGCTCTCGCCTCCGGGGTTTCGGAGCCTTCGATGAGCGGGCTCGGGGGAACCGCCTACGCGGTGGTCCACGACTCCGCCCGGAATCGCACCGAGGCAATTCAGGGGGCGGCGCGGTGTCCGGCCGCCGCCCGCGAGGATCTCTTCGAACCCCTTCCCGGAGTCGGTGGGGGACTCTACGGGTTCCCGCCGACGGTGGGCGACCGGGCCGAAACCGGCCCGCTCTCGATCACTGCCCCCACCGCTCCCGCGGTCCTCGAAGCGCTCCACCGTCGTTCGGGCCGCCTTCCGCTGGCCCGCGTGGCCGATCCCGCCATCCGGCTTGCAGCCGAAGGAATCCTTCCCGATCCCACCTTTTTCGCTCACCGCGCCGCGGGCGACCGAAGGCTCGCGCGCACCCCGGCGGCAGCCCGCCTCCACGCACGGGAAGACGGGAGTCTTTTCCTGCCCGCCCATCCGGACGACCGGCTCCGGAACCCCGAACTCGCGGCTTCCCTCGAACTCTTCGCGAGCGAAGGCGCGGCTCCCTTCCATTTCGGCGAACCGGCAAAACGGCTCCTCGGCGCGGAGGGCGTTCTCCTCCAATCCTCCGACCTCGAGCGGATCCCGGAAGAAATCCGCTTCGAGGCACCGCTCTGGTTTTCCTTTCGGGGACGGAGGATCGGAACCCTCGGTGGCTCTTCCGGCGGCCCGACGCTCGCCCAGACGCTCCTCCATATGGAATCGCTCGGGGTAGATGCGGACGACGAGGCGGCCTTCCTCCACTGCCTGGCCGAGTCGCTGCGGCTCGCGTTCTCGGACCGGTTCCGCCACCTCGGAGACCCCGAAAGCGTTCCGGTTCCGCTCGCCGGATTGCTCCATCCGGAATACCTGCGGGCCAGGCGGGAGGGAATCGAGCCGCGGGGCAAGCGGGCGAAGACGCTCCGGGAGGTGGACCCGGCCCCGTGGGCCCACTCGTCCCTATCCCCGCCCCCGTCTCCGGGAACGCCGGAAGGGGACTGCACCACCCACATCAACGTAGTGGACGAAGACGGCTCGGCGGTCGCGCTCACCGCGACTCTCGGCGGGCGGTTCGGGTCGGCCTGGACCGCTCCCGGACTCGGCTATCCGATAAACAACGGGATGATGTGGTTCGACCCCCGACCCGGAACCCGGATCAGCACGAAGCCCGGCCGCCGGGCACTCCACGCCGCCGCCGCCGCGCTCGTTTTCGAGGATGGGCGGCTCTCCGCGGCCGTGGGGGCTCCCGGAGGAAGGCGGCTCATCTCCGCCGCTGCGTTGCTGCTCGCCCGGGTGTTCGGAGAGGGATTCGGACGGGGAGCTTCCATCCAGGAGGCGGCCTCGGCGGCGCGGATGCACGCGGACATCGGCGCGCTCGATCTCGATGAGCGGACTCCGGACTTGCCCGGAGTGGTGGCGGAGCTTCGCGCCCGGAGACATGCGGTCCGGATCGTCGAGGAAACCATCCTCACCGGCCACTTCGGACGCCCGAGCGGGCTGCTCCGGACGAGGGACGGTTTCGAGGCCGGAGTGGACCCGATCCGGAGCGCCCACGCCTTTGCCGTGGCCGATTGACCCCGATACAATCTCGTCCGTATATCCGGCTTTTCACGCCCGACGCACAAGGAGTTCGTCAAAAAATGACCAAGCGCATCCTGCTTTACGGAATCGCCGTTCTTGCTCTTGCTTTCGCCGCCTGCGATGACGATGACGATGCTCCGTCTCCCGCACCGGCCCCGGCTCCGGCACCCGCTCCGGCTCCGGCACCCGCTCCGGCTGAAGAGGAGGAAGAGGTGCCCGAGATGGCCGAGTTCCACATCACCTACGAAGCCCACATCAGCTCGAACCCCACGCTCCAGGCTCTCTTCGGGGCCACCCCGTTCCCCGAGGGTGTCGGCACCGCGCCTCCCTTGATCATGGTCGCCCACCCGATAGGGGAGCATCTCTTCGAAGAGGGCGGAATCGCGAGCGACGGCCTCAAGGTGCTCGCCGAGACCGGCGCTTCTGACATGATCGTGGCCGAAGCCGAAGAAAAGGGCTTCACCGTGCTCATGACCACCGAGGCCGAGCTCGCCGCCGTGATTCTTCCCGGAGGGGATCCGCACATCGAACTCCACAAGGATCAGCCGTGCGTCAGCTTCGCCCAGATGATCGCCCCCAGCAGCGACTGGTTCATCGGTGTATCGAGCGTCTGCGCCTGGGATGAGGAAGATGGCCACTGGCTCGACGAGATCGAGCTGGAATCGGTCGCCTACGATGCCGGGACCGCCGAGGGCGAAGACTTCATGTTCAAGGCCATGGACGGCAGCGACGAGACCGATCCGCGCGAGCCCATCACCGAGCTGGACGTCGCCCCGTTCAGCCCCGCCGGCACGCCGGTTTCGACGATCCACGCCCACTTCGAAGGAGAAGGGCACGAAGAGGAATAGGAACCTCGGGAAACGGAGCGGGCCGCGCCTACACTGACCGGCGTGGCCCCGCCCCGCGACAAGACATCCGAGCCGACCCGGGAGACCTCCTCCCGGGTCGTTGTCGTTGGGGCCGGACAGACCGGAACCGAGATCGCCCGCCAGCTCGGTGCGGACCGCGAGGTGGCGGTTCTCGATCTCGACCCCCAAAAGCTCGAGCGTCTCACCGAGGGCTGGAGCGGAAAGCCGCTCCGTGTCCTCGCGCGTGACGGAACGAGCGCGCTCGCGCTTCGCGAGGCGGGAGCGGAAGGCGCGGACTGGGTCATCGCCGCGACCAACCGCGACGACGTGAACATCGAGGTCTGCCGGGTCGCCGGAGAACTCCATCCGCGCCCGAGCACCATCGGCGCGGTGCGTGCCAGCGACCGGAGCGAGCTCCTGCAGTCCACCGGCGCGGTGAGCATCATCCGGCCGGCGGTGATCGCCAACCACATCCGGAACCGGGTAGAGCGCTCGCACCAGGTGGCCACCTCGCTCGGGCTCGGGCTCGGCGAAATCCGGGAAATCCAGGTGCTGCCCACCTCTCCGGCGGTGGGCGTGAAACTCCGGGATCTGGGGGCCCGCAAGTGGCTGGTGGCGGGCATCTACCGCACCGGCGCTTTCGTCGTTCCGGACGGGGATGCCGTCATCGAGACCGGCGACCGGCTGCTCATCACCGGCGACCCGGAAGTCGCGCCCGGCGCGGCGGAATTCCTCCGCGAGGGGAAATCCCTGTTCCCGCTCCAGTTCGGCCGCGAGCTCGTGATCTATGCCGAGCGGCCGCTCCCCGAAATCGCCTGGCGCGAAGCCGAGTATCTCTTCCGGACCTCGCGCGCCCAAAGGTTCCGCATCGTGGCCCCCGCCGACATCGAGCCACCCCCCGGTTTCGGGGTTTCCGAAACGGAATGCACCCGCATCCCGCTCGGCCAGGACCCGGTCGAGGATGCGGGGCGCGAGGCGGGCTGCGTCGTGTTCCCCCTGAAGGAGCCGTCCCTCCTCGCCCGGCTCGGACTCAACACCAGCCGCTCGCTCGCCACCATGGCCCGCTTCCCCTGCCCGGTCCTGATTCCCGGAGGACGCTTCCCCTGGGAGCGGGTCGTCCTGCCGATCACCGACCTCGAGCACACGCTCGCCGCCGCCGACACCGCCCTCGGACTCGCTCGCCAGTTCGACATTCCGCTCACCATCCTCTCGGTGAAGCCGCCTTCGTTCATCAGCCAGGCACCGGAGGAACACCAGGAGACACTGGTCGCCATCGTCGAACGCATGGCCCGGCTCTACCGGACGCGGGTTCCGGTCGTCGAAGGGCTCGGGAATCTCCCCCGCCAGGTGGCTTCGATGACCGAGCCCGGCGATCTGGTCGTGGTCGGCTACGACATCCGCCGCGGCGGGTCCTTCCTGCGCCCCGACCAGGCACTCCACCTGATGATCCGGGTCCGCGCCAGCGTGCTCGCCCTCCCGCTCCACGCCGCCCGCCACTGACGGACACCTCGGTCAGCGGTTCCGAAGCGCTTCGGCGGCGGCTTCCTCCACCTCTGCTTCGACCTCGCGTTCGGCTTCTTCGAGCGCCGCTTCGTCAGCGCGCCCGCTCTCTTCGAGCCAGTTCCGGAACAGGCGGACCGGATCCCGCCGGCCGTACCAGGCGAAGAGTTCCGGGGAGAGCAGGCGCCGGCCGATCCCTTCGTCGTGGGTCGCGTGTCCACCCATCCGGAAAGTCTCCGCCACCACCAGAACCGGGCGGGCTTCTTCGAGGCACAGACGGCGCGCCATCCGGATTCCGGCATACACGTCGAGGACGTGATTCCCCTCCACACCGAGCGCGCGCACGCCGTACGCCTCGCCAAGGGATGAAAAGCCGCTTTTCGCTTCCTCCCGCGCCGGGGTTCCGAGCGCTATCTGGTTGTTCTGGATGACCACGATCAGGGGGGCACCGAGCGCCGTCGCCGAAACGAGTCCCTCGTGGAAGCCGGCGGTGGCCGTCGAACCGTCTCCCACGAAGGTCAGCCCCACCCGGTCCTCGCCGCGAAGCCGATAGGCGAGCGCCATTCCGGCGAGCACCGGGACCAGCGAACCCACCATGCTGATCGGTGCCACGATGCCCCGGTCCGGGTCCCCGAAGTGGAGGTCGCGCCCCTTCGCAGGGCCTTCCCGATCTCCGAGGATCCCGCGGAACATCCCGGCGAGCGGCATCCCCCGTTCGTGGCAGGCTCCGGCGTTGCGGATCATCGGCCCCACTGCATCCCGGGGGCCGAGCGCGTGGCACGCCCCCACGGTGACTGCCTCCTCCCCGGTCCCGAGCCACGCCTTGGAGAGCTGGCCGGATCGCACCCAGCGCTTGAGCTGGTGATCGTGGAGCCGGTTGCGAACGAGCCCGCGGTAGAGGTGGAGCTCCCCGGAAACACCCAGTCCTTCCGCCTCGCGGGCGCGCTGGGCGTCCCGTTCCCGCACTTCCCGGAACCATGCGGCGGCTTCCGGGTCCGGCTTTCCTTCGAGGTACTCCGGAGGATCGAGGCCGGCTACCGGGCGCATGCCGCGCGAGCGTCAGGAGTTCGCGACGCTCGCCCACGAGACGAGCTCGGCCGCGATCCGGTTCTCCACCTCGTCTCCGCTCCACTGCCGGACGCCATTCGTGATGACCGAGAAGCCGATCGCGCGCTCCGCCGGCCCGTGGGGGAAGGCGATCCCGGAAAGCGAGCTCACCCCGCTCAGACTCCCGGTCTTGGCCATCACCTGACCGAGGGTATTTTCGGAGCGCATCCGGCGGGCGAGCGTGCCATCCACTCCGGAAACCGCGAGCGAGCACAGAAAATCGGAACGGAGTTCGGGCGGGCGATACATGTCCCGAACGATCGCGACCAGGATGCGGGTGCTGAGCCGGTTCTCGCGCGAGAGGCCGGAACCGTCGGCAATCCGGAAATCGCCCGCCGGAAAGCCGAGCCCCACGATGTACTCCTCGAGCGCCGCGGCCCCCTTCGCCATCGTTCCCGGCGCTCCCCAGCGGTGCGCGCCCGCCGTGAACAGCAACTGCTCGGCCGACCAGTTGTTGCTGTATTTCCCGAGCGCTTCGAGCACCTGGGGCAACGCCGCCGATTCGTGTCGGTAGAGGAGCGCCTTCTCCCGGGGGTTCGGGAGCGATGCCCGCGCCGGTGTGCCTTCGACCGTGATGCCCCGCTCTTCGAGCTTTCCCTGAAAGGCGTAGCCGAAGTAGAGAGCCGGCTCGGTCGCGGTGAACCGCGCGACCCGCTCGTCGCCGCTGCGGAGAATCCTCCCCTGCACCCGCGCCCGCCGGCTCCCCCGCCGCTGCACCAGAATGTAGGGACGGCCCGAGTTCCGGAGCACCATCCGGTTGTCCAGATCGAAGTAGCCATGCCCTTCGTCCCGCAATTCGGGACGGTCGCCACCTCCGGGAACTCCGGCGATTTCGACCCGGTTCCACATGTAGCCGAGGGCGCTCTGGATCGGCAGCTTCTTCTGCATCAGGGCAGCGATCTGTCGCGGATCGTCCTCCTGCGCTTCGAAGAAGCTGTCGTCGAGCAGGATGCCGCCCCGGATGGCGGTGATTCCGGCGGCCGCGATCGAGTCTGCAACGAAAGCCATGTCGTGCCGGGTGAACGAAGGGTCGCCGCTGCCGACCACATGGACCGGCCCGTGGATCACGCCGTTCTCATCCGGCGGAGCGTCCACGTAGAACCGGGTCGGGAACCGGTAACTCGGCCCCAGATAGTGGAGGCAGGCGCCCATCACCGGCAACTTCATCCCGGAAGCCGGAACATAGGTCCGGTCCGGGTTGTGGCTGAAGAGCGGCGCGCCGCTGTCCAGATGCTCTACGTGGATCCCGATGGCGCGGTTCAAGCCGAACCGCCGCCGGATGGCGTGGAGGCGACGTTCGAGATCGCGAACCCCGTCGTCCGGGAAAGGAGCAGCACCGGCTGCCAGCGGCACCGAAGCTCCGAGCATCGCGATGGCGGCCCGCCGTGTCACCCGATGCTCAGCCATCCGGCGTTTCCTCCTGATCGGCGGCGACCAGCGCCTCCCGGAAAAAGGACTCCGGCCTCGCGCCCAGCACCTTCCGCACCGCCCCCGCCGATTCGATCACGGTCAGCGGCACCGAGTTCGCCTGGTACCGGGCCGCGAGCTCCGGAAAATCCTGGGCCAGAACCACATCGGTCGAAACCATCTCGCTCGCAACCGCGAACTGGACGGCCAGACCGGCCGCCGGGGGGCAGTAGGGTCAGGTGGGAGTCGTGAACACCCGGATATGTGCCGGCCGTCGCAGCCCGACGAGCGCTTCCCGGGTGCTGTCTTCGAGCGTCAGACCCTCTCCCGATACCCGCCGGATCGCATCCAGCAGCGAAGCGAATTCGTGCCCTTCGGGCAGGCCGAGAAACCGGACGCTTCCCGCTTCCTCACCCTCGAGCACGATCGCCGGTGTCGGCTGATCCGGGTTTTCTTCTTCCCGCACTTCGAGTTCCACCGAAGGGTGGATCTCCGACAACTCGCGCAGCAGGGCCTCGGTCGTGGAGCAGGAAGGGCATTCCTTCCGGCCCGGAACGATCAACGGACTCGGCCGGAGAGTCCCGAGAACCATCTTCACCGGGTTTCGGAGGCCCGAAAAGATGTTGCGGACCGCTTCCCGGTCCGATTCGCGCAGGAGCACTTCACAATGAACTCTAACAAACGACCTTTCCCGGTATGCTTCGGGATCACGTGCTCCGTTCTTCTTCCACGCTCTTCCTGCTCGGCCTCGCGGCGATCCTCCACACCGGGTGCGGACAGCCGGAGGACGACAGTGCCTCCGCCCGCTTCCTGAGCCTCGGCGGTGCTCCTCCGGGGGGAGCGTTTTTCGTGGTGGCGGGCGCGCTCGCCGAAGCGCTGGGCCAGAACGGCGGGTTCGAGATCACCGCCGAAGCCACCAAGGGTTCCGGCGAAAACATCCGCCGGCTGGCCCGCGGCGAGCTGGATCTCGCGCTTTCCAATTCGGCGGTGACCTACTTCGCCGCCCGCGGCGAGGATGGATGGGGCCAGTCCTACCCGGTTCAGGCGGTCATGACCCTCGCGCCCAACGTGGCCACCTTCGTCTCGCCGGTTCGTCATGAAATCGAGCAGATCGCCGATCTCGCCGGCCATCGGGTGGTGGTCGGCGTGGCGGGTGCCGGCTTCGAGCACTTCATCCGGCCGATCGTCGAGGCCCACGGAGTGAGTTACGAGGACTTCGTCCCGCTCTACAACACCCAGGCGGGCGCAGTGGACATGCTGACCGACGGTTCGGCGGCTGCGGCGTTCCTCGGAGGAGCCATCCCGACCGCTTCCATCGTCCAGGCGACCGCCGGAATGAACTCCCGGCTGGTTCCGCTCGACCCCGAAATCCGGGAGATGCTTCCCCGGCAATATCCGTTCTACCGGCCGGCGGTCGTTCCCGCCGGAACCTACCGGAACCAGGACGAGGACTATGCCGGGCTCGATGTGGGCTCCATGCACCTCATCACCCGCGCCGATGCCGATCCCGAGCTGATCTACCGGATCACCCGGACCCTTTACGAATCGCGCGATGCGGTCGTCGAAAAGCACCCCGCCGGACGGTCCATCAACGCCGAAAACGCGCCGCGAAGCACCGGGATTCCCTTCCACCCCGGTGCCGAGCGGTTCTACCGCGAAGCCGGAATCTGGCCGGAGAACTGATCTCCTCTCCCGCTTCCGGACGGCCGTCAGCGCCCCTTTCTTTCCGAAGTTTCGGAGTTCCGGCGCTCACCGTCCTGCTCACCGGGTTCGTCCTCCTCGAGGTGAACCGGCCTTCGCTCGCACCGCAGGCGCAGCTCGCCGTCTTCGCGCTCTTCGGGCTTCCTCTCTGCTTTCTGATCCGCAGCCGCTCCGGTGACGGACTCTGGTTGCGGCTGCTCGACATCCTCGGCATCGCACTCTCGGCCGCCGCCGCCGGATATGTCCTCTGGTGGAGCGCGTTCGGCCCCGAAACGCTCGGCGACCGGGCGGGCGCGGAAACCCCGACCGATCTCTTCTTCGGCGCGGTCGGGATCGCGGCAGTGCTGCTCGCCGCCTGGCGCGCGCTCGGCCCGGCGCTCCCCATCCTGACATCCCTGTTCCTGATCCACGCCTTTCTCGGGCCGGAAATGCCCGATTTCCTCTTCCCCCATCGCGGCTATCCGCCAAGCCGCATCGCCTCGCAGGGATTCCTCCAAAGCCAGGGGGTGTTCGGGATCGCGATGAAGGTGATGTTCTCCTATGTCTTCCTCTTCGTGGTCTTCGGCGCGGCGCTCCAGATGACCGGTGCCACCGGGTTCATCACCCGCTCGGCCCGCCGGCTCTTCCTCGGCACCGTGGGGGGCGCGGCCAAGGTTTCGGTCTTCGCCAACGCGCTGATGGGCTCCCTCTCCGGGAGCGCGGTCGCCGATGCCGCCACCACCGGAACGCTGACCATCCCGCTGATGCGGAGCACCGGGTTTTCGGCCCGGGTCGCGGCCGCCATCACCGCGGCAGCGGCTTCCGGCGCGGCGCTCGTGCCTCCGGTCATGGGCGCCGGCGCGTACATGATGCTGGAGCTCGTGGACCCGCCGGTCACCTATCTGACCGTCATCCAGGCAGCGATCCTTCCTTCGATCCTCTACTACCTCGCGCTGCTCACCATGGTGCACCTCGAAGCCCGGCGAGGACGCTTCACTCTGCCGGCAGAAGAAGGCGCGGACCCGTCGCGCCGGGAGTCGGTCTTTCCGGGGATCGTCTTCGCGGCCGGCCTGCTCAGCCTGCTCGCCTCCCTCCTCGCCGGACGCACCGTCTTCCGCTCGGTGAGCACCGCGCTCCTCGCGGTCGCGCTCATCGCCATCCTCCATCCTTCCACCCGGCCGAACTTCGCCCGCCTCTCGGACGGCCTGCGCAAGGTCGCCGCCGGTGCCGCGCCGCTCGTGGCGGCCGCCGGCGCGGTCGGCATCGTCCTCGGCATGGTCACCCTCACCGGGCTCGGAACGAGGTTCCCGGCCACCGTCCTGAGCGTCGCCGGCGACGGATTGCTCCCGGCGCTCGTGCTCATCATGGCGGGCTCGGTGGTTCTCGGGATGGGACTCCCTTCCGCGGTCTGTTACCTGCTGATGGCCACCCTGATCGGCCCGATCATCGGGCAGCTCGGTGTCCCCGCGCTCTCGGTCCACTTCTTCATCTTCTATTTCGGGATGCTCTCGATGGTCACCCCGCCGGTAGCGCTCGCCGCATACACCACCGCCGGGATCGCCGGCGCTCCGATCCTCCCGGTGGCGGTCACTGCGTTCCGCTTCGCGCTGACCGGCTTCGCGCTGCCCTATTTCTTCGTCTGGCGACCGGAGCTCCTGCTGATCCTCGACGGGCGGGGCATTCCGGGCGCGGTGGTCGCCTTCGTCCTCGGAGCGGGCGTGATCCTCGCCCTCTCCGCCGCACTCACCGGCTGGCTCTTCGGGCCGCTCGGCCTCATCGCCCGCGGCCTCCTGCTCGCCGCCACTACCTTCCTGCTCTGGCCTCCGGCTTCAGACGAACTGCTCGCCATCCCGAACTTCCTGGGCGCGGCCATCCTGCTCGGAAGCCTGCTCGCCGGATTCCGTGACAGACGAAATCAATCTCCTATGCAGTAAAGAGCCTCCGCAGTCCTGACAAAAAGGCGGCCATCCGAAATGGCGATCGAGCTCAGCGTGTAGGCCCCCATGTCTATCGTGGAGAGGACCTCGAATCCATCCTCCACCGAAATCACCGATGCCATGCCGTCTTCGTTGATGATGTAGATCCGGCCCTCGGCGAGCACCGGCGAGGCGCTGTAGGTCCCCGGCGCGAGCCGCTCGGGCCCCCAGCGAACCTCGCCGCTCCCGGCATCGAGCGCATACATGACACCGTTATCGGTCACCACGTAGAAGTTCTCGCCATCGGTCACCGGACTGGGAACGTCCGGCCCCCGATCGAAGGACCAGATGCGGTGGCTTTCGGTGATGTCGCCCTCGCCTCCGGTGCGGATGGCGAGCAACGGCTTCACCCGGGTGGGGGCGTAGATGATCCCGTCCTTGACCACCGGCGAGGCGACGATCCGGTACGCGCCGTTGTTCTCCGGGTTCAGTCCGCGGGAGCGCCAGAGCTCTTCGCCGGTGTCGAACCCGTGGCCGGTGACCACATCCCCGCCGGTGATGACGATCTCACGCCTGCCATGCACCTCGTGAACGAACGGGGTCGTGTAGGAATCGGGCGATTCGCGGATGGCATCGGTCGGTCGCTCCACTTTCCATTCGGTCTCGCCGGTGGCCGCGTTCACCCGCATCACATACGACGGATCATCGGTCTTCATCCCGTGGAGAACCTGGACGAAAAGCGCCTCGCCCACCAGCAGCGGGCTGCTCGCATACCCCCAGTTCAACCCGAAATCGCCGTATTCGGCCTGGATGTCGCGGGACCAGATTTCCCCGCCGTCATGGTCGAATGCCTTCAGGATGCCGGTTCCGGTGAGGCTGATGACCCGGCTTTCGTCGGTCACCGGGGATGGAGACGACATGTTGTTCTTGCGGCCCCGGTAGTCACGGTCGGAAAGCGGCCGCCGCCAGAGCACGTCGCCGTCCGACCTGGAAAGCGCCCACAGCTCGATGCGGCCGCTGTACGCCGCGTTGCCGGCACCGGTCGCGCCGCGCGGCCGTCTTCCGGAAGGATTCGACGGGACTCCAGCCGGGTCATCCGGGACCGACACGTTCAGGAAGACCCGGTCCCCGCTGATGACAGGGGTCGAGCCGCTCCAGGCGGGCATCGAAGTCTTCCAGACCACCCCGTTCTCGGTGTCCCAGGTCGTGGGCAGACCCGTTTCGTCGCTGACCCCGTCGTGGTTGGGGCCGCGCCAGTGGGGCCAGTCGGAAGCCGCGCCGGGGAGCGCCGCCGCGGCGAGAACGAGCATCAGGTAGCGCATCGCAATCCTCCTGGGGCGAAGAGCCCGCCTCACCATTCTACGCCCGCTGCCTGCCGCGTCCGCGAGACGGATATGATGCAGCCTGTCCGGGGTTCCACCTGGACGAGCACACAGAAGAAGAGAACGGCAAATGGCTGACGGGAACGGGTCCGCTACCGGGCGGATCGGCCGCCGGGCCTTCCTTGCTGCTTCCGGCGGCGGGTTGGCGACGGCTGCCGGATGGTCGGGCGTGCTTGCCGCGCCACAGGAGAAAATTGTGGGAGACGAGATCGTTCTGGGGGTTTCTGCCGCCTTCTCCGGGCCTTCGCGGGCACTCGGCCACGAGCTGTATCGGGGCGCGATGGCGTATTTCACCGAGATCAACAACTCTGGTGGGATCGAGGGTCGCCAGATCACCCTGCGCCTGCTCGACGACGGATACCAACCCGATCCGTGCGTCGAAAACACCCTCCGGCTGATGCGGGAGGAAAACGTGTTCCTGCTCTTCGGATACGTGGGAACTCCGACCGTCACCCGCATCCTTCCGATGCTCAAGAAGTTCCAGGATGAACATATCTACATGTTCTTCCCGTTCACCGGGGCCCAGCCGCAGCGCGAGCCGCCCTACGGAGAGTTCGCCTTCAACCTGCGGGCATCCTACCGGCAGGAAACCGCCGGGCTCGTCCGGAACTTCCTGCGGATCGGGCGGCGACGCATCGCGGTCTTCTATCAGGCAGACGCATACGGCCGCAGCGGCTGGGCGGGTGTCCGGCTCGCTCTCGCCCAGGACCGCGGCCAGATCGCGGGAGAAGCCACCTATCCACGGGGCACCGGGTTCACCGCCAGCATGCGCGATCAGGTGGAAATCATCGGCTCGGTGGACCCGGACGCGGTGATCTGCGTCGGTGCCTACGCGGCGTGCGCGGCCTTTGCGCGGGATGCGGCCGATCTCGGGCTGAACGTGCCGATCGCGAACCTCTCGTTCGTGGGGAGCGAGAGCATGGTGGATCTTCTCGACGGAGCGGAGAACTACACCCGCATGCTGGTCAACTCCCAGGTGGTGCCGAGCTACGAGGACGATTCGGTGCCGGCAGTGCGGGAATACCGCGAACTGATGACGAAACACGACCCCCGGGTTCCGGAAGGGACGGGAGAATCCGACTACGAGCCGCTCCCGTACAGCTTCGTCAGCTTCGAGGGCTTCCTGAACGCGAAGATCACCTGCGAAATCTTCCGCCGCTTTCCCGGAGAACCGAGCCGCGTCGGCCTCGAAGAGGCGATCTTCTCGATTCGCGACTTCGATCTCGGCATCGCCGAAAAGGCTTCCTTCGGGCCGGAACGCCGCCAGGGACTCCAGCAGGTCTATTACACGGTGGTGGACGAAGGCCGTTTCGTCCCGTTGACCAACTGGAGGCAGCGATTTGTCGCCTGACAGCCCGAAAAGGAGCGCGAACATGAAGGTTCACAAGCTCTTCCAGCGGATGCGCTTCGGCATCTTCGCGCTCTTCGGACTGATCGTTCTCTCGACCTCGCTGCTGACCATCCAGACGGTGGATGCCGAGCTCTCGGCCGAATACGAACAGAACGGCCAGAACATCGCGAAAACCATCGCCGATGCCAGCGTGGACATCCTGCTCAACCGGAACCTCGCCACCCTGCAGTCGCTCATCGACCAGTTCGTGGAAGTACAGGGCATTCGCTACATCTACATCACCGACGAAACCGGCGAGTTCCTCGCCCACACCTTCGTTCCGGGCATCCCCCAGGAAATCCTCGAAGCGGATCCCGATTTCCTCGAGCCGGTCGAGCGCAACCTGCCCGGCATGGGTGACTTCGTGGAGGTGGGAAGCCCCATCCTCGCCGGAGTCGCGGGTGCCGTCCATCTCGGGATGGATCTCGACCTCGTCGGGCTGAAAATCCAGCGCGCCATCGGCAGGCAGGTCTATCTCATTTCGATCCTGCTGGTGGTGGGGGTGCTCGCCTCCATCTGGCTGGTCAACCTGGTCGCCCGCCCGCTCGGGGATCTCCTCCTGTACACGGTGGAGTCGGCACGGGGCCGGCCGGAGAAGGAAATCGAGAACGAGCGGCTTCTCGGACGGGACGATGAGGTCGGACAGATCGCGCGGCTCGTCCTCTTCCTCCGGCGCAACCGGGACGAAGCGCCCGCGGGCTGATTTCCCACGAGCTGATCTCCATGTCCCGCCGTCCCGGACACGGCGCGCTGCAGGTGACCCTCTGCACCGTGCTGCAGCTCTGCTTC
Organism: Vicinamibacteria bacterium; assembly: GCA_965215615.1. Taxonomy (GTDB): domain Bacteria; phylum Acidobacteriota; class Vicinamibacteria; order Marinacidobacterales; family Marinacidobacteraceae; genus CBDATA01. Next base: position 1,563,481 of record OZ244068.1, read on the forward strand.
GGGACAGTCTATGCCTGGAGTTTCTTCCAGGTGCTTCTGGTGCAGCAGGTGGACTGGAGCTTCACCGAATCGGCATGGGCCTTCAGCCTCGCCATCTTTTCCCTCGGGATCGCGGCAGCGTGGGCCGGCCAGATGCTGCCGCGCCTCGGCCCCCGGAAGCTCGCGCTGCTCGGCAGCGTGCTTTTCTGTTCCGGATACCTGATCGCCGGTTTCGCCCTCGAAGCGGACAACCTCCTCCTCTTCTGTCTCGGCTACGGCGTGGTCGGGGGAACCGGGATCGGGATGGGGTACGTGACTCCGGTCTCGACCGCCGCCAACTGGTTCCCGAACAACCGGGGGCTCGCCACCGGAATCGTGGTCATGGGTTTCGGAGTGGGCGCGCTGATGCTGAGCAAGGGGCTCGCTCCCCTCCTCGTGATCCGCGCCGAAGGCGATCTCGCCCGGGTCTTCCTCTGGCTCGGGCTCACATTCGCCGCCATCCTGCTTCCGACGAGCCTGCTGCTCAGCAACCCGCCCCCGGCTTCCGGCGCGACACCTCGAAAGGAAGCCCCCAGCCAGCAGGTTCCCGTCCGGGCCCACCTTCGCACTTCGCAGTTTTCCCTGCTCTGGCTGGTCTTCTTCTTCAACATCGCCGCCGGCATCTCGATCATCAGCTTCCAATCCGAACTGCTTCAGGAAGTCTGGAGCCTTTCCGACCCGAGCGTGGAGCCGGCGGTCCTCGCCGACTACGGTGCCACCCTGATCGCGGTGAGTTCGGTCTTCAACGGCATCGGGCGGCTTTTCTGGGGGCTGCTCTCCGATCGCATCGGCAGGGTGCGGGTGTTCCGCATCCTCCTCGCTACCCAGATGGTCGTCTTCGGCATCCTGATGACCGAGACCGATCCGTGGATCTTCTCGATCCTCGTTTGCTACGTCCTGCTCTGTTTCGGCGGCGGATTCGCCACCATGCCGCCGTTCATCCTCGATGTCTTCGGGTCGGTGCGGATGTCGGCGATGTACGGGGCGGTGCTGACCGCCTGGGCGGCCGCCGGAGTCACCGGCCCGATCTATGTCGGCTATCTGAAGGACTCCTATCCCGACCGCGCGGTGATGTACTGCTTCCTGATCGGGATCTTCATGCTCGGTGCCGGATACCTGTTCTCCTATCTGCTGAACGACGACCGCATCCGGCTCGAGCGACCCACTCTCGAAGGCACGCTGCGCGAATTCGGAATCCCGGTTCCCCAGAGCCGCTAGCAGCTCCCGCATGCTGGCGCGACGGATCCTCCCCTGCCTCGATGTCCACGAGGGGCGGGTGGTCAAGGGCATCCGGTTCGAGAACCTCACCGACGAGGGAGACCCGGTCGAAGCGGCCGCCGCCTACGACGCGGAAGAGGCCGACGAGCTCTGCCTGCTCGACATCACCGCCACCTGGGAGCAGCGCGGTGTCGCCATCGAGACCGTCGCCCGGGTCGCCGAAGTCCTGACCATTCCGTTCACGGTCGGCGGCGGAGTGCGCTCGCTCGAGGACATGGACCGGTTGCTGCGGGCCGGAGCGGACAAGGTTTCGATCAACAGCGCCGCGGTCAGAAACCCCGGACTCCTGCGGGAAGCGAGCCGCCGCTTCGGCACCCAGTGCGTGGTGCTCGCGGTGGATGCCCGAAGACGGGAAGACGGTGGATTCGAGGTGGTGGTCGCCGGTGGACGCGAACCGACCGGCAGGGATGCCGTATCGTGGGCGCGCCGGGCGGAAGAGCTCGGTGCCGGCGAGATCCTGCTGACCAGCATGGATCGCGACGGAACCGCGGATGGCTACGACATCGAGCAGGTGGATGCCGTGGCCCGGGCCGTCTCGATTCCGGTCATCGCTTCCGGCGGTGCCGGCTCGCCCGCCCATCTTTTCGAGGTCTTCGACCGGACCGGGGCGAGTGCCGCGCTCGCCGCGTCCATCTTCCATCGCCGCATCCACACGCTCGCCGAAACCAAGGAGTTCCTCGCGGCGCGGGGCATCCCGATCCGGCCTCCCTCCCCGGTCCTCTCTGCCGCATGAATCCGCCTCGGGACGTTCGCTGGAACGATGCCGGCCTCATCCCGGCCATCGTCCAGGACGACACCACCGGACGGGTTCTGATGCTCGGCTGGATGAACTCCGAAGCGCTTTCGCTGACGACCCGAACCGGCGAAGTCCACTTCTGGTCGCGATCCCGAAAGAAGCTCTGGCGCAAGGGAGAGACTTCCGGAAACGTCCTGCGGCTCCGGTCGCTGGTCCCCGACTGCGACCGGGACGCGCTGCTGGTCCGCGCCGAGCCCGAAGGCCCGACCTGCCACACCGGCGCGACGTCCTGCTTTCCGGAAACGGACTCCGGAGACGCTCTCGGCGCGGCGCTCGGCGAGCTCGTCCGGATCGTGCGTCAGCGGGCCTCCACGCGACCGGAAGGCTCGTACACCGCCCGCCTGCTCGAAAAGGGAGCGCTCCGGGTCGCGCAGAAAGTGGGAGAAGAGGGAGTCGAAGTCGCTCTCGCCGCGGCTTTGGAGGACGACGAGGCGCTCGTCTCGGAATCCGCCGACCTCCTGTACCACCTGCTGACGCTTTTCGAAGCGCGCCAGGTGGCGGCCGGGAAGATCGGAGCGGAGTTGAGGCGACGTTTTCCCGTCAACGAAGAGACCGAAACGCCTCCCGCAGGGTGAGGCGGCCTTCGTAGAGCGACCGGCCCAGGATCACTCCGGCGATCTTCGCCCCTTCCCGTCGTGCGCCGTCGCGGATCGCGGTCAGGTGCGCCGCGCTCCCGATCCCGCCGGCCATGATGGTGGGAACGCCGGATGCGAGGGCGACGGTGAGCGCACCCGGAAGATCCGGCCCCGCCATCGCCCCGTCCCGCTCGATTCCGGTGTGGATGAAGGTCGTCGCTCCGGCGGCCGCATAGCGCTTCGCGAACGCCTCCGGGTCGCCACCGTCTTCCACCCAGCCACGGGTGCGGAGGCGGCCGTCCCGGACATCGAGCGCCACCGCCACCCCTGCCCCGTCCTCTCGGATCGCAGCTTCGACGATTTCGGGAGATTCGACCGCCGCGGTGCCGAAGACGACCCGGCCCGCTCCGATATCCCGAAAGCGCCGGAAATCCTCGAGCGAACGGATGCCGCCCGCCACTTCGACCGCAAGGCCGCATTCGCGGATGAGCCGGCGGATCGCGTCCCGGTTCTCTCCGTCTCCGAAAGCACCGTCGAGGTCCACCACGTGGAGCCATTCGGCACCCTCTTCGGCGAACGCCGAAGCGAATCGCAACGGATCCTCGCCATAGACGGTCTCGGCGGATCGCTCTCCCCGCAGCAGACGCACCACCCGGCCCCGCGCCAGATCCACCGCCGGAATCGGTGTGATGTCCGGTTTCATCGGCTTTCGAGAAAGTTCTCGAGGATGCGCGACCCGAGGTGTCCGCTCTTTTCCGGATGGAACTGGATCCCGGTAACGGCTCCCCGGGCAACAGCGGAGGCGAAATGCCCGGCGTATTCGGTTGCCGCGATCCGCACCGCATCCTCCTCGGGATCGGCATGAAAAGCGTGGAGGAAGTAGGTGTAGGAACCCTCCGGGATGTTCCGGAAGACGGGATGCGGACGGAGCGATTCGAGCTGGTTCCAGCCAATGTGTGGAGACCGGAATCCCGGCGGAAAACGACGCACCCGGCCGGGGATCAGCCCGAGCCCGCGGACTCCCGGTGCCTCTTCGCTCTCCGGGAAAAGCATCTGGAGGCCCACGCAGATCCCGAGGAGCCGCGCTCCCCGTTCGAGCGCTTCGAGCAGCGGCTCTTCGAGACCCCGTTCGCGGAGGCTCCGCATCGCTTCCCCGAAATGACCGTCTCCGGGAAGCACCAGATCGGAAGCCGTCCGGATTTCTTCCGGATCGCGCGAGAGGGTGACCTCCGCTCCGAGCCGGCGAAACGCCCGGGCGACGCTTCCGAGATTCCCCGCCCCGTGATCCACGACGACCACCGATGGATCGCTTCGCATCAGACGCTCAGCGACCCCTTGGTGGAGGGAATCTGATCGGAGACCACCCGGCGGGCATCCCGGAAAGCCCGGCCGAACGCCTTGAACACCGTCTCCGCGATGTGGTGGCTGTTGCGGCCGGTGAGGCAGTCCACATGGACCGTCATCCGGCTGCGGTCGGTCAGCGCCCGGAAGAAGTCCTCGAAAAGCTCGGTCGGAACCTCGCCGATCCGCTCTGCCGGAAACGCGACCCGCCATCCGAGGAAGGGACGGCCGCAAAGGTCCACGACCACCCGCGAGAGCGCCTCGTCGAGCGGGACGTGGGCCGAGCCGAAGCGCTCCACTCCGGAAAGATCCCGAAGCGCCTCGCAAAGACAATCGCCGAGAGTGAGCCCGACATCCTCCATGGTGTGATGCGGGTCCACATGCAGATCCCCTTCCGCCTCCACCGTGAGGGCGATCCCGGAGTGCCGGGAAAACGCTTCCAGCATGTGGTCGAAAAAGCCGATCCCGGTGGAGATTTCGGCATGGGGGTTTTGTGCGTCCAGATCCACTTCCACCCGGATCCGGGTTTCGCGGGTCGAACGTTCCCGTTTTGCAGTCCGGTTCATCCGGCGAGTGTCTCCCGTAGTGCGGAGAGGAATTCCCGATTCTCTTCGGGAGTCCCGACGGTGACCCGGAAGGCGTTCTCGAGCGGAGGGCTGTCCGGGTAGAAGCGAACCCCGATGCCGCGTCGGAGGAGTTCGCCGGCGACCCACGCACCCGGCCGTTCGGTCCGCATCAGCACGAAGTTCGCCCGGGAGGGAAAGGGCCTCACGCCGGGGATCGCGGCGAGGCGTTCCTCGAGCGATTCCCGCTCTTCACGAATCTTCCCGACCAGACGAAGAAGCGCCGGGCGGTGATCCAGCACGGGAACGGCGGCGCGCGCCGTGAAAACACCCACCGGAAAGGGGTGCTGGCAGCGCTGGATCCGTTCGACCGCCTCCGGGTGGCCGAGGACGTAGCCGAGCCGGGCTCCCGCGAGCGCAAGTGCCTTGGAGAAGGTCCGAAGCAGCAGCACGTTTCCGAACTCGTCGAGAAGCTCCCGCGCGCTCGTTCCGGCGAATTCGTGGTACGCCTCGTCCACCAGCAGGAAGCCCGGCGCAGCCGCCGCCAGCTCGCGGAGTCCCTCGAGCGGAAGCGTCGCCCCCGAGGGGTTGTGGGGAGAGTTGACATAGAGAAGCGTCGGCCTCTCCCGGGCGGCGCGGCGCGCCAGATCCGGAAGGTCGTAACCGAGGTCGCGGTCGAGCACGAAAGGACGCGCCAGGCCGCCGGCGAGCGCGATGGCCCAGGGGTACATCGAAAACCCGGGGGAGGGGTACCAGCCGGCATCCCCCGCACCGGTAAGCGCGAGGGCAACCAGCAACAGCATCTCGTCGCCGCCGCTCCCGAACAGGACTCCGTCGGGGGTCCAGTCGGCGATCTTCGCGATGCGCTCCCGAAGCTCGGGATAGGACTCGTCCGGATAGGGGCGCGGGTCGGCGGTGGCCACCGCTTCGGCGATGGCGGTTTCGAGTCCTTCCGGAAGCGGCCAGCGGCTCTCGTTCCAGTCGAGACGAAGGCGCGCCGGGGGACGGGAGGGGCCTTCCGGAGAAAGTTCGCGGACCGCGACGCGGATCGCCTCGAGGGGGACGGCTTTCATGAGCGGGACTCGTGTCCTCCTCCGGGAGGCGACGGCGGAATGCTAGAGGGTTCCGCCTCGAAACGGATTTCGAGCGACCTCGCGTGCGCCTCGAATCCCTCCATCCGGGCGAACCGCGCATATTCGGCACGATCCGCGAGCAGTGCCGGCCGTCCGACCCGGATGACGCTCTGCCGCTTCCTGAAATCCGCCACCGAGAGCGGCGAACCGAACCGGGCGGCTCCGCCGGTCGGCAGGACGTGGTTGGGGCCGATTCCGTAGTCCCCGAGCGCCACCGGCGCGTAGGGGCCAACCAGCACCGAACCGGCGCTCGGGAAACGATCGGCGAGAGACTCCGGATTCTCCACCATGATTTCGAGGTGCTCCGGAGCGATCTCTTCGGCGAGCGCCACCGCTTCCTCGAGATCGGCGACCAGGACCGCGGCCCCCCGTCGGGCGAGCGCCCGCACGATCGTCTCCCGGTTCGGCTGGCCCGGTGCCTGGCGCGCCACCGCGGCCGCCGTTTCGAGCGCGACCGTTTCCGAGGTGGTGATGAGTACCGCCAGTTCGTCACCCGAGCCGTGTTCCGCCTGCGCCAGCAGATCCGCCGCCACCCACTCGGGCGAAGCGCTGCCGTCCGCGACCACCACCACTTCGGACGGCCCCGCCACCGCATCCACGCCCACCACTTCCGCGAGCTGGCGCTTGGCTTCGGCCACGAAGGCGTTTCCCGGGCCGACCACCTGCCGGACCTTTGGAATCGAACCGGTCCCGAACGCAAACGCGGCAATCGCCTGCGCGCCTCCCACCCGATAGACCTCGGTGACACCGGCAAGCCGGATCGCGGCCGCGAGCGCCGGATGGCGCGAGAGAGCGCCCGGCGGAGTGGCGAGGGCGATTCGGGGAACGCCCGCCACCCGTGCCGGAACCGTGTTCATCAGAACCGTCGAGGGATACGCCGCCGCGCCCCCCGGAACATAGACCCCCACCGAGGATACGGGAAACACCCGCCACTCCAGTTCGGCCTCGTGGGGAAGCGCCATCCGGAACGAAGCCTCTGCCTGCCGCTCGTGGAAGGCGGCGATCCGGTCCCGCGCCTGCTCGAGAATCCGGCGGTCTTCCGAATCGAGCCGGGAAGCGAGCTCTTCCAGCTCCTCCGCGCTGACCCGGAGCGACTCCGGCCCGAGCTCCACCCCATCGAAGCGGCGCGCCAGGCGACAAAGCGCCTCGTCGCCCTCTTCGCGGACAGCGGCGAGGATCTCCGCAGTGGCCACCGAAACCGATGTCTCCCTGGCCTCTGTCCCCCGCGCGGCCGCCCGCCAGGCGGCGGGGTCCGGGTAGATCGCGAGGCGATAGCCCGAATCGCTCACTTCGACTCGACGACCGCTTCCAGCCGGCGCAGCATCGAAGCGATCCCTTCGAAGTGCAGCCGGAACGCCGCACGGTTCACCACCACCCGTGCCGAGCTCTCGAAAAGGGTGGCTTCTTCGGTCAGCCCGTTGGCCCGAAGCGTGCTGCCGGTTTCCACCAGATCCACGATCGCATCCGAGAGGCCGACCACCGGAGCGAGCTCGATCGCTCCCGAGAGTTCGATCATCTCCACCGGAACGCCGCGGCTTCCGAAATGGCGCTCGGTCGCGCGCGGGTATTTGGTCGCCACCCGGAACGGCGGCGCGGGAAGCTGCCGGTCCTGCGGCCGGGCGAGCGCCATCCGGCAACGGCCGAGCCGAAGGTCGAGAGGTTCGTAGAGCGGCAGCGGCTGCTCTTCGAGCACATCCCGACCCACGATGCCGAGCCCGGCCACCCCGTGCTCCACATAGACCGGCAAATCCCGATCCTTGACGAAGAGGAGTTCCACCTCATCGCCGCGCAGACGAAGCCTTCGCCCGGCTTCCGCAACCGGCGGCAGGGGAATTCCGGCGCGGGTGAGGCAATCGGAGAGCGGCCGGAGGAGGCGGCCGGTCGGAAGCGCCAGAACGAGAGGATGCATGGCAGGAAGATCAGGAATCCGGTTCGACGAGCACCGGGAGGTTTTCGGCGCGAACCCGAAGGGCCTCCCGAAACGCTTCTGCCGGATCGCCCGAAGCCTTCAGCAATCGGGGAACCGGGCCTTCGTCGGCCGATCGGGGGAGCAACCCGGCGAGCGGGCCGACCGAGAGCGAGAACCCGACTGCCGGACGCGATGCCCCGAACCGGGTGAAGAGATCGTCGTAACGGCCGCCGCCCCCGAGTTCGCGGCCCGCACCGCTCGCGTGGAACTCGAAAATCACCCCGGTGTAGTAGTCGAAACCGCGGAGTTCGGCGAGATCGAATCGGAAGCGGTCGCGGACTCCGACCCCGGTGAGAACTTCGGCCAGCCGGGTGAGCCGCTCCACCGCCTGCCGGGCCCTTTCGGGAAGATCGGAATTCCCGGCCGCTTCGAGTGCCTCCACGCCGCCCAGCCGGCCGAGCGATTCGAGAAGGAGCGCGGCCTCCGGCCCGAGCGCCGACTGGATGCGCGAGGGATCCCGGCGCCAGAGCCCCCGCAAGACCTCTTCGCGGACCTCTTCCCGGGAAGTCTCCGGCAGCCGGGACAGGGCATCTTCCAGCAAACCGAGCGGATAGCCGGCGTGACCCAGGGTGCAGACGATCCCTTCGATACCGAGCCGGTCGAGGATTTCGAGCGCCACCAGCAGGATCTCCACATCGGCCGCCACTCCTCCCGCATAGTGCTCCACTCCGACTTCCGAAAGCGCCGTCGGGCCGAGACTCCGCCCCGGCCGTCGCATCACTTCCCCGCGGTAACACAGCCGACGGGTTCCGGCCGGCAGCCGGGTCACCGCCGCCTTGGCCGCGAGCGCCGTGAAGTCGGTGCGGAGCGAGAGCAGCGCTCCCCCCTCGGCGAACCGGTAGCTGGCGCGCTCCGACCAGCGCCCCCCTCCGCGGGCGAACACCTCGGCATAATCGAACACCGGAAGCAGGATCTCCTCGTACCCCCAACCGGTCAGCACTTCGGCGGCCACCGACTCCACCCGGCGGCGGCGGCGGGCTTCGTCTCCCGAAAAGCACGCCGCTCCGGGGAGGGTTCCGAGGAGCGGTGCCCGGCGGGCCGCCGGCCCGAAAGCCGACTCAGACACCGACATAACGGGAAACCAGCGAGCGGGCGACCGTCGGGTCGCTCGTTCCGTGAACGATGGTGCGCCCGTCGGGGAAGACCACCAGCCGGCGGCCCTCCGCCTCGAACGCCATCACGACCGGGCTGACCCGAAGCGAATCTCCGACCTCGGCGACCCGGGACAGGCGGTCTTCGAGAGTCTCGAGGAGCGAAGGCTCCCCCGCTCCGGCGGCACCCGCCTTCGGGCGTACCTGAACCGCGTTCCGGCCACAAAGGGTGGTGGACGCGGTGTCCTGTTCTCCTTCGAGGAAAGGGAACTCTCCTCTTCCGCAAGCGGGGCAGTCCGGGTCGGGAGCGCCGATTTCCATCCGGTAGGCGGTGCGCTCCCAGACGTCCTGATGCCAGATTCCGGTCGCGAGCGCCTCGGCCCGGCCGGCGAGCACCTTGAGCGCTTCGGCCACCGCGTAAGCCGCGACCGCATGAACGGCCGGGCCGATGACACCGGCGGTGTCGCAGGTGGGAGAGGCGCCGGGCGGCGGGGCATCCGGCGTGACGCAGCGAAGGCACCCGGTCTTTCCCGGCACGATCGTGAACGTCATGCCGTAGCTGCTGACGCAGGCCGCATAGATCCACGGGATGCCGAAACAGACCGCCGCGTCGTTCATCAGGTAGCGCGCCTCGAAATTGTCGGTGGCATCCACGATCACATCCACTCCGGCGACCACCGCTTCGATGTTGCCGGCGTGAAGATCCACCGTCAGCGCCTCGACCTCGACTTCCCGGTTCACTTCCCCGAGCCTCCGGCGGGCGGCCTCCGCTTTCGGGATTCCCTCGGCGGCATCCTGTTCCCCGAAAAGGCACTGGCGCTGCAGGTTGGAGATCTCGACCGTATCCCGATCCACGAAACGGACCTTCCCGACGCCGGCGCGGACCAGCATGTCGAGCGAGGCCGAACCGAGAGCGCCCGCTCCGGCGACGAGGACGGTCCCTTTGCCGAGTTGCCGCTGCCCGGCGGGGCCGATCCCGTCGAAGAGGGTTTGGCGGGAGTAACGCTCGGACACTTCAGGACTCCCGACGGAGCCCGGCGGGGCCGGTATTCTGACCGAAGACCGGGCGGCACTAGACTTCGGGGCCGATGCGCTTCCTTCGGAACGGTTTCGGCTGCCCGCCGGCGCTTCTCGTCGCCATGCTCATGGCCTCGCCCGCCTCTTCGCAGGTGGATGTCCTGCCGCTCGACGAAGTCCGGAACGGGATGATCGGCGAGGGGCGGACCACGCTCTCCGGCAACCGGATGGAGACCTTCTCCGCGGAAGTGGTCGGCGTGCTGCGCGGAGCGCTCCCCGGCCGGAACATCATCCTCGCCCGGCTCTCGGGCGCGAATCTCGATCACACCGGTGTCCTCCAGGGGATGAGCGGAAGCCCGGTATATGTCGGAGAGCGGCTGATGGGGGCGGTCGCCTACGCCTTCCCCTTCGCCAAGGATCCGATCTGCGGCATCACCCCCTTCGAGGAGATGATCCGTTTTTCGGCATCGCCACCTCTCGAAAGAAGAACCGCCCGGAGCGCGCTCGAGTTCTCCGACGAGGGAACTCCCTTCGTCGTGCCGCCGACCGAAATCCGGCCCGCTGGAAGCGACGAAGGCCTGCGGCCGATCCGCACCGCGGTCTCGGTCAGCGGACTGCCGGCTGCCGCCGAGTCGCTGCTCGCCCCACTCTTCTCCGGGCTCGGCCTTTCGCTCGCCCCCGGTGGACGCACGGGCTCCACACAGGAACCGCCGGCTCTCGCGCCCGGCAGCCCGGTGGGGGCCACCCTCATCGGGGGGGACATGGTCTTCATGGCCAACGGAACCGTCACCCACGTGGAGGAAACCACCGGAGAGGTCTATGCGTTCGGCCACCCCTTCCTCGGGCTCGGAAACATCTCGATCCCGATGCAGGAAGCCACGGTGGAAGCGGCGATCGCCTCGCTGTCCGGCTCCTTCCTGATGGCGAGCGCCGGTCGGCGGATCGGCGCGTGGCGCCACGACAGCTCGACCGGGATCCGGGGCACGCTCGGGGTTCGCCCCCAGATGACGCCGATGACCATCCGTGTCGCGACCAGCCGGGGGGCCCGCAGCGAATACACGCTCGAAATCGCGAACCTCGATGCGCTGACCCCGCTGCTCGCCTTTTCGGGACTCGTTTCGATCCTCGCCGCCGAGGAGAGCCAGGCCGGGCCGCAGACACTCGACGTGAACGCCCGCATCACCCTCAGCGATGGTCGGGTGATCCCGGTCGCCGACGTGCTGGGCTCCCCTTCCGGCCCCGCTCTCGCGGGCGCGGGGGCCCTCGTCGCCGCACCGCTCGCGCTGCTTCTGACCAACCCGATCGAGCGCATCCCGGTGCGGGAAATCGAGGTGGAAGTCGCCGCCTCCTCCTCGGCCCGGGTTGCGGAGGTGACGCGGGCCTGGTTCGAGTCCTCGCGGGTCCGTCCCGGAGAAACAGCTCCGCTCCGGGTGACGCTCCGCGACTATCGAGGAGACGAACGCACCCGGACCCTCGACATTCCGGTTCCGGAGAGCGCCGCCGGTGCCCGGTTGAGCGTGCTGCTCGCCGACGCTCCCACCATGATGGCGAGCGAGGTGACCCGGGCGACCGGAACCCCGATCCGGGTGGAACAGATCTACCGGGCGATCAGCCGCCATCCACGAAGGAGCCGGCTCTACGTCCGGTTGATGCGATCGGATCGGGACGCGGTGGTCGTCGGCGGCGATTACCTGCCTTCCCTGCCCCCGAGCGTCCGCTCGGTGATCGCCCGCGACGCGTCGGGAGCCGCGAGTCGCTCGCTCGGTGCCTCGATCCTCTGGGAGGGACATCTCGATTTCGATGCCACCGTGACCGGTGCCCGTCGCCTCGCTCTCGAAGTGGATTCCCGATGACCGGCCGACGGATCGCGCTCCTGCTGCTGGTCAGCGCTCCGCTGGCCGCCGCCAGCCGGGATTTCTGGCGTTTCGAGAACGCGGAGGATTTCCTGAGCGGGGAGAGCCGCGGAGTGAGCATCGGCCCCGAAGGCGAGGTGCGGCTCGCGCCCCTCGTCCGGGAGATCCACGCGCCCGGCCAGCCCTTCATCTGGCGGATCGCGACGGCGGGTGAGAGCCAGGCGCTCGTGGCCGGAGGCGACGGGATGCTGCTGCGGGTCGAGGGAGATTCGGTCACCACCCTCGCCGAGAGTCGCGAAGGAGGTGTCCACGCGGTCGCTTCGGCACCGGATGGCGCGATCTTCTACGCCGCTTCTCCGGGCGGGACGATCCACCGGATCGCGGCCGACGGAGAGCGCTCGATCCTCCACGAACCGGAAGTCCGCTATGTCTGGGCACTCGAAGTCGAGCCGGGCGGGAGCGTACTGGCCGCCACCGGAAACCCCGCCTCGTTGATCCGGATCCAGCCTTCCGGACAGGCGACCACCCTCTTTTCGACACCCGAAGAACACATCACCGCGCTCCATCTGGCTCCCGACGGCACCATCTTTCTCGGAACCGCGCCCTCCGGCATCCTCTTCCGGATTTCGCAGGATGGCGACGCGATGGCGCTTTTCGACAGCGACCAGACCGAGATCGGCCAACTGGTAACGAACGCTGCCGGAGAGGTCTTCGCAACCGCGCTCGCCTCTCCAGCCCGTCAGAACACCGACATGGCGCTTCCTCCGCCTCCTTCGCCGCCTCCGGCCGCGGGAGCAGCGATCGCCTCGGTTTCGACCACGAGCGCCTTTCGGGGCCTGCCGGCAACCCGCGAAACAGGCGCGACGAACGCCGGCAGGAACGCGCTCTACCGAGTGGAGCCGAACGGTGCCGCCGAAGCCATCTGGGAGTCCGCGGAAGAGCGGCCGCTCTCGCTCGCCCTGCTGCGCGACGAGCGCCTCCTGCTCGGAACCGGGAGGCGCGGACGCATCTACCGGATTTCCCGCGACGGGGACCGCACCCTCTGGCTCCGTGTCGAATCCGAACAGGTCACCGCCGCCGCCGTCATCGGGGAGCGGATCGTGGTCGGAACCTCGAATCCGGCACGGGTGCTTGCGCTCGGCCCGGGGAGCGGCGCGGAGGGGAGCTACCTCTCGCGGGTGCTCGATGCGGGAGGGGCGGCCCGCTTCGGGCGGATCGCCTGGGAGGCGCGGGCCCCGACCGGAACCACCATCTCGGTGGAAACCCGCACCGGGAATTCGGAAGAGCCGGACGATGCCTGGAGTGACTGGCGGGCCGCCGCAAACGGCGATTCGGTTGGAAGCCCCGACGCCCGCTTCCTGCAGTGGCGGGCCACCCTCCGCTCGGACGGAACCGCGACCCCGGAATTCGTCTCGCTCAGCGCCGCCTGGCTCGCCGCCAACCGCCGCCCGCGGGTGACTTCCATCACCATCCAGCCTCCGGGTGCCGGATTCGAACAACTCCAGGTCGCACAGCCGGTACGGGTACAGGGAATGTCCGATCCGCTCGAACCCACCGAAGCCGAAAGGCGGGGACAGGAGGGCTCCGGTTTCGGGGCGGGAGTCGGCCGGAGGATCTACCACCCGGGCCTCCAGACGGTCACTTTCGAAGCGGAAGATCCCAACCGCGACCGGCTCCTCTACCGGGTGGACATCCGGCAGGTGGGCGAAGTTCCCTGGAAGCCGCTCGCCGGGGCGCTTCGGGAAACGGTCTTCGCCTGGAGCACCTCGAATCTCCCGGACGGGAGGTACGAACTTCGGATCACCGCCGACGACAGCCGGGACAACCCGATCCAGGACGCGCTCACCGGAGAGAAAGTGAGCCGGCCCTTTCCGGTGGACAACACGCCGCCGGTGATCTCCGGTCTCGCCATCGATCCCGACGGGACACTCCGTTTCGAAGCCACCGACAGCGTGAGTCCGATACGGCGCGCCACCGCATCCTCTGGCGGGGAGGCTCCGCAGGTGATTCGCCCGGACGACGGCATCAGCGATTCGACCGGGGAGCGCTACCGCTTGCAACTCGAAGGCCTCGAAGCCGGAGAGAGCGTTGTCGTACGGGTGGAAGACGATCTCGGCAACTGGGTGACCGCCGAGACGGCGGCCCCTCGGCGTTAGCAGGCCCGATCCCCACTTCGCAGCCCGTGGAGCGCCGGATCAGCGTTTTCGGGCGCTTCCCCAACCCGGGCGAGGTGAAGACGCGCCTCGTCCCGTTTCTCGGGGCGGAAGGGGCAGCCGGGCTCCAGCGCGCCATGCTCGAGGATCTGCTCGAAAACCTGGACCGGAGCGCCGCCGGAACGGAACGCGAGGTCCGGATGACCGGGAAACCCTCGCAACCGCCGCTCGTTCTGCCGAAAGGCTGGCGCAGCCGCCCGCAGGGGGCCGGGAATCTCGGTGACCGCATCTCGCGGGCCGTCGTGGAGGCCGCCCGGGAGGGCCACCAAAGGCTCGTGATCCTCGGATCGGATGCCCCGCTGCTTCCGGACCACCTTCTCGAAGAAGCATTCGCGCAGCTCGAAACCGGGGATGCGGTTCTCGCTCCCGCCGAGGACGGAGGCTATGTGCTCATCGGGTTCGCTTGTGGCAGAGCGGCACCGGCGCGCATCCGCCAGGCGCTCGAAGGAGTTTCCTGGAGTTCTCCCGCAACCCTCGAGGAGACCCGGGCAGCCCTGACCACCGCCGGACTGGGGCACCGACTGCTCGGCGGCTTCTGGGATGTGGACCGCCCCGAAGACGTCCTGCGCCTGCGGGATCTCGCCGGGCGGTTTCCCGACCGGCTGCCGCGCGTGCGCCGGGCGCTCGCCGGTCAGCTCCCGGTCAGCTCCAAACCGCGAGCACCGCAGCCTGCCCCATGAGCGCCAGCGAGTTGTAGGCCACGTTCAAGGCCACGAGCCCGCCTTTTCGTCCCTCGTAGGCGCAACCCTGATAGCCAAGCGGCAACAGGAAACCGAAGGAAGCGAGAAGCGCGAGGTGGATGCCGGCGGCGACCCCACCCTCTGAAGCGGCGAGGAGCTGCTGGAGCACGAACGCGGTTCCGAGCGCGAGCAGGAAGGAAACGCCGTGGGTCTTCAGCGGGTTGAAGTCGCGGCGGATTTCCTCCTCGGTGCGCTCCATGAGCGCAAGCCATCTCTTCCCGAAGAGCGGCCCGTACCAGAGCATCCCGAGCACCATCGGGGCGAAGCCGGCCACGAGGATCGGCAGGAGTTGCACTTCATGCATCGGAAACTCTCCCTCAGTCGCGTCCGGAAAGCTCGATTCCCGCCTGCTCCAGTTCCCAGAGGATGGCATCGGCGAATTCGTTGAGACTGTTCAGCTTGCGACCATTGATGAAAATGCTGGGGGTGCCGGTGACCCCGAGCCGCGCGGCTTCGCCGATGTCCCGTTGCAACGCGGCCTCGGTTTCCGGCTCGGAAAGACAGGCCGCGAAGGCATCCCCATCGAGACCCGCTCCCTCGGCGATCCGGGTCACGTCACGTTCGGAGGGATTCGACGGCGGGGCGGCATAGACCGCATCGTGATACGCCCAGAAATTGTCGAGGCGGGTGGCGCAGATCGCACCACGGGACACGGTGCAGGCTCCGGGATGCACCGGCTGGCCGATCTGCGGCGCGCAGACATCGAGCGGGTAGTTCCGGTAGTAGAGCGAGACGTGAGGGCCGGTCGGCCCTTCCACGTACCGGTCGTAGGCCCGCGCGAAGTTCTGACAGGAAGGACAGAGGAAATCCGAAAAGGTGACGATCTTCACCGGAGCGTCGGCGGAGCCTTTCACCGGAGCTCCTTCGAGGGAGACTTCGACCGGCCGCTGCTGCCGGAACGTCGGGTTCCGCCACTGGGAAGAAGACGGCGGCAGGAGTCCGGCGTGACGGACCTCGAGATCGGGGCCGGCCGACGACGAAACGCCGAGGATCGACAGATCGCCCATCGCCGCCCGCTCGCTCAGGCCGTCGTTCAGGACCAGAACCCCGACGATGATGAGGCCGGTGGTCAAACCCCAGGCCCGTACCAGAAAACGTTCCACATCGCTCTCCTCAGAGTTGGCGCGCCGGCGGGCGAACGGGAACAGCGAGAGGAATATCCCGAAGTTCGCCGCGTAGGTCCACAGGCACAGAGAACAAAAAGCCCCGATCGCGAACGCCTGGACTCCCAGAAGGAAAGCATCCACCGCGAGGGCCAGCATGACCACCCGGAAAGCCAGTCGGGCCGGAGCGGCGGTCAGGGAAACTCCGGCAAGCAATGAAAATCCGAGGAGCACCCCGAGCGAAACGAAGAAGGCGAGGCCGATCGCCGCCAGCGGAACACCCAGGATCGCCGACCAGGTGCTCGCCGCCACCGTGGCGCAGCCCATGCTCGATGGATCGCAGATCGCGGCACCGAGCGCGCTCTGGTCGAGCCCGTAGTGGCGATAGAGCAGGATTCCGGAGAGAACTCCGCCCCCTCCCGCGAAGAGCAACGCGAGAGCGAAGCGAAGAGGATCCAGGCCGGGCTTCATGGGTATCAGAAAAATCTGTCTGGGAAAAATCAGTCTAACTGCCGTCCGTACCCGGAGGCGGATGGCGGGACCGGAATGCCGCGCTTCAGGTCGGGAGCGGGTTCAGGCGGGCCGAACACCGTCCGCACCGGGACGAGGCCCGCCCAGCAGGGGAGGAGATGGTCTTCCTCGTCGTCCACCGGCGGGCCCGTGCGACGCTTCGCGGTGGCCTCTTCGAGGGGCACCGAAACGACGAGCGTCGCCTTCAATTCGGTTGGATTCGGGGGCCGGGTCTCCCCGAGACGCCCCGGAACCAGCTTTTCGAGGAGCACGTCCAGCGCCCGCAACTTCGCCTCCGGCTCCTCCACCGGCTCCGCCTTTCCGAGAACCACCACCGAGCGGTAGTTCATCGAATGGTGGAAGGCCGAGCGGGCGAACACCAGCGCATCCAGCAGGGTCACGGTGACCGCAACTTCCGCCCCGTCCCGGAGCGTGTCGAGCAGCCGGCTCTTCGAGGATCCGTGGAGCAGGAGCCGCTCGCCGTCGCGGGCATACCCCATCGGGATGACGAAAGGAACGCCGTCCTCGACGATTCCGACGTGGGCCACCAACCCCTCGTCGAGAATCCGGTGGATGAGGGCGCGATCGTGGCTGCCGCGGGAAGGAATCCTCCGGACCCGGCTCCTCGCGGTCTCCCTGGTCGAACTCGTCATCGCTTCTTCCCCGCGGGCGCGGAAGGTATCAGGAAGCCTCCGCATCGTTCTCGGAAAGCCGGAGCGCCAGCCGGCGCTTCAGGGCATCCATCGTGACGACTCCGATCAGGTTTCCCTCTTCGACGATCGCGACCGCCCGCCGCCCGGAGGAAAGAAGCGCGTAGGCCCGCAACGCAGCAGCACCCGGCGCGAGCGACTGTTCGAGGAGTCCCGGCTGCATGAGATCGGCGGCGGTTGCCGCGTCCCGCCGGTTTTCGGGGTGATTCCGGATGTTTTCGGGAGTCACCGAGCCGAGGAGACGATCCTCTTCCACCACCGGGATTTCGGGAAAATCCTCCTGGTGCTGCTCGATCTCGTGGATGGACGCATTCCGCTGCACTGCGCGCACCCGGTAATCGAGCATGTGACCCGCCTGAAGGTCCGCGAGCGCTTCGCCCAGCCAGAGCTGGCGCGCCACCTCGCCGGAGGCCCGACGCAGATAGATCCCGACGAACAGGAACCAGATACCGACGAGGAACTGCGGCTCGCCGGTGCCCCCGAGAAAGAACCCGAGCACCCCCAGGGTGATCAGGAGCAAGGACAGGGCGCGGCCGCTCGCGATCGCCGCCCGGCTGGCCGCTCCGGGTGCTTTCCAGATCTTCCACAGAGCGGCGCGGAGCAGCCTCCCTCCGTCGAGCGGGAGCGCCGGGAGGAGGTTGAAGGCCAGCAACAGGCCGTTCATCAACGCGAGGTGCTCCGCGACCAGCGCACCCGCCGGGGGCAACCAGCCGGAGGCCGGGAGCCCGAGCAGGACGAGCAGCAGGACGAAGGTCACCACCGGGCCGGCCAGTGCGATCCGAAACTCGATGCCCGCCGCTTCCGGGCCGTCACCCAGCACCGTCCGCCCTCCCGCGAATTCGAGACTGATCCCCGAAACCTCGCGCCCGTGGCGTTTCGCAGTGGCGGCGTGGGCGAGCTCGTGGGAAACCACCGAAACTCCGAACAGGGTCGTGGTGAGCAGGCCGAGACCGAACGCCCCCCAGACACCCACCTCGATTCCGCTGCGCGAGTAGATGACCGCGAGACAGGCCGAAAGCACCGCACCCAGAACCAGCCAGGAGAAGTGGATCCGGACCGGAACCCCGAACAGCCGGCCCACCCGGAACCGGCGGCCGCGATGGTTCCGGGTCATGAGGCGGGCCGCGCATCCCGGCGCAGCAGCAGAAGCCGGTCGCCCGGGCCCAGACGCTCTTCGAGAAAGCCCCGGTTCAGCATGAGGAGCATCTCCCGCGATCCGTCGGTGGAGCCTTCCGGAAGTCTCTCGAGGAATTCCCGCACGGTGTGCTCTTCGGCCGCAGGAGGGGCTTCGGCGCGGACCCGCAGCATTCCCGGAAGTGATACGTCATCGAGCCCGCCGAGCGACTCCAGAACATCCGTCATCTCCCGTTCGCATGCAGGAAAGGATTCTCCGCAATCCCCCTGGATCGAAACGAGCCCGGAAGATGTCACAACCAGCGCAACGAGTGCAGTCACCCCACCATCTTCTTCGAGAAGCCGCCCCTTCACGCCCAGATGATTCCGGACCCGCACCGCTTCCCCCATCGAGAAACGACCGGAGCTTCCCTGCTCGAGGAGGCCCGCCAGCCGGGCCAGCAGCTCCTGCTCCGCCGCGAGCGAGTCTGCTTGCGTTTCCGGAAGATCGTCCTCCACATCCAGGCAATCATGTTCTCCGGCATGATCTCCGGTCACCACCCGTTCTCCATGAAACCGGAAGAAGACCCGGAAAAGACGGCCGGAAGTTGTTGCCGCCCCGATACAGTGGCCGACATGAGAACGGAAGTGGAATCCCTCCGGAAGCCGAAGGCGAAGCCCCGCGTCCGGCAGGAAGATCTCGCCGTCCCGCTCGGCACCGGACGAGGCCGGCTCGCCGAACCGAAGGCCATCCAGCAGCTCCACCCACTCCTCGCGACCGGATTCTCCCGTCGCATCGGCGGCAGAAGGATCGAGAGCCACCGGCTGCGGAAGGAGCGCCCGCGTCCCCTGATCCCGGAAACCACTCCGGAAGACCGCTTCCGCCTCCTGAAAGAGCCTTCGGAGCGATTCCGGACCACCGAGAGCAAAGAGCGCACCCCGCGAGAGATGGAGAGTCCGGTCGGCGAAAACGAACGCCTCGGAGGCGGCGCGGCCGGTGACCACGACCCGCCAATTCGCCTCATCGAACCCGGCCACCCGCTCTCCGAGTCCGGGTTCGGTCGAAAGTCCGCTCTCCACCGCAGCCCGAACCCGGAGCGCTTCGGCGACCGCCGCCGCATCCGGAGCGGAAGGAAGCGACGCGGCGCAGCCGGCGAGCCCGGAAAGCGCTATGCCCAGCAGGGCGACCAAAACGGTGCCGCGCGGGGGCAGCCCCCCGTCAGGCGTAGAAATTCGTGTTGATTTCCCGGTAGTTCGCCCACTTCTCCGGCAGATCCTCGTCCGGAAAGATGGCGGTCACCGGGCAGGCGGGCTCACACGCCCCGCAGTCAATGCAGGTGTCGGGATCGATGTACAGCTGCTCTGCCTCTTCGAAGCCGTCTTCGTCGCTGGTGGGGTGGATGCAATCCACCGGGCACACATCCACGCAGGCGGTGTCCTTCGTGCCGATGCAGGGTTCAGCAATCCAGAATGACATCGATTTGTCTCCTTGAAAAAGCGGGAATCGGGGATGCGCGTCGGCTCATCCCATGGCGAGAATGTTCCGGGAGTACTCGGTGATCCCGTCCAGAGACCCCCACAGCACAAGTCCTACGATGTTAGGAACTACCAGAAGGAAAAGCAAGGCGGCATCCAGCCCGCTCAGGCCGAAAGCCGGGGCCGGAGCCTCGGGTTCGTCCACCACCATCACCCGCAGGACCCGGATGTAGTAGAAGGCCGCCACCGCGCTGTTGAGCACGCCCACGACCGCGACCCAGACGAGGCCGGCATCGATCACTGCGGCGAACACGTAGTACTTGGCGAGGAATCCGGCGAACGGGGGAATCCCCATCAGCGAGAACATCAGGACCCCCATCGCGACGGTGAGCAGCGGCGAACGCCTCCAGAAGCCGCGGTAGGCATCGAGTTCGAAGCTCCCGGTGACCCGGTGGACCAGGATGACCACGAGAAACGCCCCGAGGTTCATGAACAGGTAGATCACCAGATACATGACGATGGCCTGGATGCCCTCGCGTGAGAACACCGCCGCCGCCATCAGGATCGTTCCGGCGTGGGCGATCGAGGAATAGGCCAGCAGTCGCTTCAGGTTCGTCTGGCGGAGCGCCGCCACGTTCCCGAGGGTCATGGTGATGACCGACAGGCCGATGAGCAGCCCCTCGGCGTTCACCCCGCCCACCACCGCGAACATCCCGTCTCCCTCCGGAGCAGCCATCGCCGTGTGGAAGATGCGGATCAGGACCGCGAAACCGGCCGCTTTCGGCCCCACCGAGAGGAACGCGGTCACCGGAGTCGGCGCCCCGGTATAGACATCCGGGCACCAGAAATGGAAGGGCGCGGCGGCGATCTTGAAGCCGACGCCGGCGGTGATGAGCAGGAGGACCAGGGAGACGGCACCGCTGTTCGTACCCTGGGCGAGCGCCTGCTGGACACCGTAGATGTCGAGGGTTCCGGTGAGTCCGAAGAGGAGCGAAAGCCCGAAGAGCATCACCCCGGTCGAAACCGCGCCGAAGAGGATGTACTTCAGCGAAGCCTCGTTGGAAAGCCGGTCGTGGCTCAGGTAGCCGACCATGATGTAGGAGGTGATCGAAACCGTCTCGAGAGACAGGTAGATCATCACGAGGTTCACCGCCCCCGCCATCCACATGAGCGCCACCGTGAGGGTCACGAGCAGCGCGACCATCTCCCCCATCCGAACGCCTTCGAGCTCCCGGTTCCGGAGCGAGAAGAGCAGCACGAAGATCGCGGTGAGCACGAAGAGAGGCCGCAGCACCCCGAGCAGGCCGTCGTCCGCCACCATCGAGGCGAAAAGCGCGTTCCCGCTCCCTTCCATCCCGCCGAGCGAAGCGACGAGCGAAGCGAGAAGACCTGCCAGGGTGATCCCGACCAGCAGGTTCCGGCTCTGCCGGACGCTCCGGCGCTGGGTCATCAGGTCGGCCACGATCACGACCGCGAGCGTCCCCACCAGGATCAGCTCCGGGAGGAAATGGCGAAGGCTTTCGAGGGCGTTCGACATGGCTACCCTCTCAGATCCGAGGCTTCGTCCAGGTTCACGTTCTTGCGGACCCGGTAGAGCGACATCACGATCGCGAGGGCGACCGCCGCCTCGCAGGCCGCGATCACGATCACCAGCAGGGCGAAGACCTGTCCGCCGAGCGCCCCTTCGACGAACCGGGAGAAGGCCACCAGGTTCAGGTTCGCCGCGTTGAAGATCAACTCGATGGACATCAGGACGTTGACCGCGTTCCGACGGGTCAGAACCCCGAACACCCCGATCGCGAAGAGCGCCGAGCTGATGTAGAGGTAGTGCTCCAGCGGAATCATCGGTCGGATCTCCGCCGCCGTACCAGCATCGCCGCGCCCATCAGCGCCACCAGCAGCAGCACCGAGGCGACCTCGAAAGCCAGCAGGTAGTCGCCCATCAGCAGGTTGCCGATGCCGCTGCTCGTCGGGCCGGGCATCCCGACATCCATGGCGTTCCAGTCCACCGAACGGATGATGCCGACGAGGAGCGCGAACACGAGCCCGGCGGCGAGCGCTCCGGGAACCACCTGAACCGTTCCGGTCCGGAGATTCATGTCGTAAATCCGGTTGGTGAGCATCACTCCGAACAGGAGCAGGGTCAGGATGCCGCCGACATAGACGAGGATCTGTGCGCCGGCGAGAAAGTCGGCTCCGAGGAAGACATAGAAAACGGCCACTCCGCTGAGGGAGCCGACGAGCGCGAAGGCCGCATGCACGAGGTTCGTTCCGAGCACGACGTAGAGCGATGCCCCGAGCACCAGAAGCGCGACCCCGTAGAAGATCGCCTGGGCCGCCATGCTTTCCATCGGAGCGTTCTCTGGCGGGTCAGGCGGTCGTTTCCGCTTCCGGCTTCGAGGCGACGCGCGGCTCTTTTGCGAACCGGTAGAGCAGGTCTCCCTTGGCCTGGCCTCCGAACTCGTATTGGGGAGTCATCACGATGCACTCGGTGGGGCACGGGAAGACGCAGAGCTGGCAATAACAGCAAAGCGACATGTCGATGTCGAACTGCACCACCGTCTGCTTGATGGCCATACCGTCCGCCGCGAAAATCGGCGGAGCGTCGCGCTCGCGCTTTTCGTTTTCGATGTGGATGCAGTCCACCGGGCAAGCCCGCTCGCACTGCTTGCAGCCGATGCAGTCCTCGATCTTGACGTGGAGCCGCATCCGCGACCGGTCCATCAGATCCTGCTTCGGCAGGTTCATGGGGGTACGCCAGCGTTCTTCGGGAAGCTCGTCGCCGGTGTACTGCTGGGTCACCGACCGGGTGAACACATGGCGGGCGGTCACCCCCATGCCGACGACGACCGTACTGACCGTCTCCCAGATGTCCTGGAAATAACGCTGCACCAGACGAAGCCTCTCTCAGGAAAGTCCCCTGATCAGCGTGACCGCGATCAGCAGGAAGAAGGAAATGGGGATGATGTACTTCCAGCAGACTCCCATGAGCTGGTCCACCCGAAGACGCGGCAACGTCCAGCGGAGCCACATCTGGACGACGACCAGCGAAAAGGCTTTCAGGAAGAACAGCAGCGGGTTCGCTCCGAACGGCCCCACCCAGCCGCCGAGGAACAGGAGCGCGGCCACCATCGAGACCAGCAGCATGTTCCCGTATTCGGCCAGGAAGAAGAACGCGAACCGCATCCCGGTGTACTCGGTGTGGAAACCGGCGACCAGCTCGGATTCCGCTTCCGGAATGTCGAACGGGGTGCGGTTCGTCTCGGCGAGGCCGCAGATGAAGAACAGCACGAACGCGATCAGGTTCAGCGGGAAGAGCTGGAAGATCAGCCAGTTGCCGACCCCGAGGAACCCGCCCGACTGGAAGGCGACGAAGTCCGGCAGGCTCAGGCTGCCCACCTGCGCGACCGCTACCAGCGCGAGGATCGCGGTCGGGATTTCGTAGCTGACCATCTGGGCGGCGGCCCGCATCCCGCCGTAGAGCGCGTACTTGTTGTTCGATCCCCAGCCGGCCATCAGCACCGAAAGGGCACCGAGCGACGTGATGGCGATGAAGTAGAGGACGCCGATGTTCAGGTTCGAGACCGCGAGGGTCGCGCCGTCCGCCGAAACACCCCAGGGGATGACCACGAAGGCGGCGAAGGCGCTCGCTACCGCCACCATCGGCGCCGCCCGGAAGAGCACCGCGTCGGCATCGCGGGGGACGATGTCCTCCTTGAAGAGGAGCTTCACACCGTCGGCGAAACTCTGGAGAAGTCCGTGCCAGCCCACCCGCATCGGCCCGAGACGATCCTGGATGTGGGCCGCCACCTTGCGCTCCAGCCAGATGGAGTAGATCGGGTTCAGCGCGATGATCGCGATGACTCCGGTGACCCCGAGCAGCACCACCGTCAGTTGCTGCAAGCCGACCGGCACGAAGTCGGCGATCAGCTCGGAGAGCACCGGCGCGATCACCGGAAGCGAAGCGATGGTCCCGAGCACCGCAAGGGCCATCACGATGGGGAGCGCGGTCAGCGGCCCCATGAGCCGCATCTCGACCTGACGGAACCGGGTGATCACCGGTCGATCTCCCCGAGCACGATGTCGAGACTGCCGATGACCGCGATGATGTCGGCGATCATCTCGCCCCGGGTGATCTCGTGGAAGAGCCCCATGGCGACGAAGCAGGGAGAGCGGCCCTTGACCCGGTACGGAATCGGCTTCTTGTTGTCGGCGATCACGTAGAACGCGAGCTCGCCGCGCGGGGCCTCGGTCCGCAGGTACGCCTCGCCGGCGGGCGGCCGGATCGTCCGGGGCACCGCCTCGTGGACATCGCCCTCGGCGGGCAACCGCTCGAGCGCCTGGCGGGCGATCTTCACGCTCTCGTACATTTCCCGGACCCGCACCCAGTACCGGTCCCAGCAGGAGCCGATCGGCCCGTGCTCGCCTTTCGCCACGATCACGTTGAAGTCGTAGTTCTCGTACCCGAGATAGGGGTCGTCGCGCCGCAGATCCCAGGAGATCCCGGAACCGCGCAGGTTCGGGCCGGAGAGCGCGTAGTCGCGGGCCATCTCCGGGGTGATGACCCCCACGTCGGCGGTGCGGCGGATGAAGATCTTGTTGCCGGTGAGCAGCCGGTCGATCTCGTCGAGAACCGGGACGAACTCGTCGAGGAACTGACCCGCCTTGGCGACCCACCCCTCGGGCAGATCGTGCGAAACCCCGCCCACCCAGTTGAAGTTGTAGAGAAGCCGCGCCCCGCAAAGCCACTCGAACAGATCGAGGACCCGCTCGCGCTGCTGGAACGCCAGCAGAAACGGCGTGAACGCCCCGATATCCATCCCGTAGGTGCCCATCGCCAGCAGGTGACTCGCGATCCGCTGGAGTTCCGAGGTGATGACCCGGATTCCGGCCACCCGTTCCGAAACCTCGATCTCGAGCAGCTTCTCCACCGTCATGGCGTAGGTGAGGCTGTTCGCCATCGAACCCACGTAGTCCATCCGGTCGGTGAACGGAATGACCCCCTGGTAGTCGATGTTCTCGGCGTGCTTCTCGAAGTTCCGGTGGAGGTAGCCGATGTGGGGGCGGGCATCCTTGACGATTTCGCCGTCGGTCTTGAGTTCCACCCGGAGCACCCCGTGGGTCGAGGGGTGCTGCGGCCCCATGTTGAGGATCATCTCGTCCTCTTCGAGATCTTCGGGCGAGAAGGCGTAGGAGTTGTCCGGTGGCAGATCCTCGTCGTAGAGAGTGACGAGCGGCCCGCCATCGAGCCCACGCACCGGCAGTCCGCCCATGTCAGTCGAACGGCCCCACTCCGGTCATGTCGCCGCCCTCGGCGCGATCGGTCATCTGCCGGCCGGGCTTCACCGGAATCTTGTGCCAGGTCTCCGGCCACTCCCAGTCGCGGAGCAGCGGATGGCCCTCCCAGTCGGCGGGGAGGAGGATGCGACGGTGGTCGCTGTGGCCCCGGAAGCGCACGCCGAAAAGATCCCAGGTCTCCCGTTCGTGCCAGTTGGCGGTCTTCCAGAGGTTCTCGAGGGTGGGGAGCTCGCCGCCTTCGCGCGGAACCCGGACCTTCAGCACGATCCAGTGCTTCTTCGGGAGCGAGAACAGGTGATAGACCACCTCGATCGCCGGCGGGTCGTCCCCGTCGTAATCCACCCCCGAAACGCAGTGGAGGGTGTCGAAGTCGAGCTCGGGGTCCGACTTGAGGAACCCGGCCACCGATTCGAGGCTCTCCGGAGCGATCCGGATCCAGGGATCCTTCGCCTCGCCGTCCGCGACGGTCTCTTCCTCGCCCACCCCGAGATGGTCCCGGATGCGGGCGAGGATTTCGGCTCCGGTCACGCGGTCGCTTCCTCCCGCACGGGTGCGGCGCGGCCTTCGCGCGGATCCTCGAGCAGCGATCGCTCCCGGATCACGTCCTGGAGCGCCATGATCCCGTAGAGCAGCGCCTCCGGACGGGGCGGGCAGCCGGGCACGTAGATATCCACCGGGATGATCTGGTCCACGCCCTTCACCACGTGGTAGCCGTGCTGCCAGTACGGGCCGCCGTTGTTGGCGCAACTGCCCATCGAGATCACGTACTTCGGCTCCGGCATCTGGTCGTAGAGCCGCTTGATCCGGATGGCCATCTTGTGGGTCACCGTCCCGGCGACGATCATCACGTCCGACTGGCGCGGGGTGGCGCGGGGAATCATCCCGAGCCGGTCCCAGTCGAACCGGCTGGCTCCGGTGGCCATCATCTCGATGGCGCAGCAGGCGAGCCCGAAGGTCATCGGCCAGAGCGCCGAAAGACGCGCCCAGTTCACGATCGCGCCCACGGTGGTCAGCGCGAGCTGGTTCTTTCCGAGAACGTTGATGAGATCCACTAGAGCTCCGCTTGGCTTCTCAAGACGGTCAGGCGGCCATGCGCTCGCGGGGTGCCGGACGCTCCTTGAGAGCCCGCCGATCCTCTTCGCGCACCCATTCGAGATCGCCCTTGACCCAGACATCCGCGAGCCCGAGCACCAGCATGGCGATGAAGATCAGCCCGGCGATCAGCGCTCCGGCCCCCGCTTCGAGGTAGGTCAGAGCCCACGGAAGAAGCAGCACCGCTTCCACGTCGAAGATCAGGAAAACGAGCGCGAAGACGTAGAACCGGATATTGAACTGGACTCCCCAGGGTGTCCCGACCGGGTTCTCCCCACACTCGTAGGGTTCGGACTTGCTCGCGAGCGGCTTCGACGGCCGCACCATCGAGGCGACCAGCATGGTCACCGCAACGAAGAGGATTCCGGCGAGAACGGCGACCAGCGGCCCGAGAAAATCACCCATGAAGAAAAACGACGAGGAAGCCCCGCCGACGGCGGAATCCTATCGGTCCGGAAGCGTCAGGTAAAGGCTCGAAGAAATCGGATGCATGGCAGGCCACTCAGAAATCTCCCCGTGGGTTCGCCTCACCCGCCACTCTCGCCACCACATCCAGCTTCTCCCGAACCTCGGGATCGATTTCATCCTCCGGCACATGCGTCACCAACTCGTGGTAATCGGTCTTCGCAAAGATGTCGGGCAAGCCGAGTTCGCCGAAGTACATCGGGAACAGGCGGTCCAGAAATGCGTCACTCGCCTTCAGGCCCCTGCCCCACGGTGAGCCGTGGCCAAGCGTCTCGAGGGCGGCACCGATTCGCTCGATGCATGCTCGCATGGTGCTGACCCGCTTCGCGGCTTCCGCTTCCCGGAACAGCGGCCCCGGAGCGACCTGCCGCCCGGACTGCGCCGCATAGCTTTCGAGAGTGGCGCTTGAACAGACGTAGTTCTCGACTTCGCGACGCCGCCACATGAGCCATTCCACGCCCTCCGTGTCGGGCAGGCCCTTTTCCAGGCGATCGAAGAGCGCAATTCCCCGAAGCTCGGGGTGCGCTTCCCGGAGACCGTGAAAGTGTTCCGAGACGGCATTCGGCTGGTTGCCGACGTAGTGGACGAACGGGCGTTCGAGGGCGGCGAGCGCTCCCCGATGGTCCAGCCGCCTGGCGAAGGCACGCAGCATGGCCAGATCGGTGGAGCCTTCCAGGTACAGCACCCAGCCAGCCCGTTCCGCCTGGTAGTAGTGCTCGAATCCGATCCTGCCCAGCGCCTTTCGGAGCTGGCTCCCTCGCCCCCCGATCCGGTGCGGAGAACCCACGAACGCGATGACCAGGTCGCGCCCCGCCGCCTCGTTCAGGAGGATTTCCGAATGGCTCGCGGCGATGATCTGGCTTCCACTGGCGCGCGCCTCTTCCGTCAGGACCTGATAGATCTCCCGCTGGCGCAGGATTTCGAGATGCGCGTCCGGTTCGTCGAGCAACAGCACCGAGCCCGGGTTCGCGTACATGTACGCGAGCAGGAGCAGGGTTTGCTGGAGGCCGCGCCCACTCGACGAGAGATCGAGCCGCACTCCCCGTTCGACATACGTCATCTCGATCTCACCCCGACGCGAGACGTAGTCGGGAGGATCGAGCTCCGAATCAAAGAGGGAACGAATCCGGGCCGTGAGCACCATCCATCCGTCCTGGTGTTCCCGGTGGACCCGGTAGCAAAGGTTCCTGAGAACCTCCGCTGTGCGCCCTTCCCCGATTCGGACATCGATCGCCCCGGAGTCGAGACGCGTCTCGTTGGCAGCCAGGCCGGACATCGGTGGGAGAAATGCGGTCCGAACGGAACACGCCTCGTCCGGGAATGGCATGCGATCCGGGTTCTTTGACTCCGAGAGCCGCAGTGGACGGCAGTAAAACGACTCCTGGTTCGCGTAGTCGAACTCCAGCCCCGAGGCCCAGGCGCGGCCCTCGGTCACTCCTTCCACGATGATGTCTATCCGGACATTGCTCGTCTTCAACAGGCTGTGGAGAAACTGGCGTGAGCACCGAGACGGGTGAAGCGCCCGTCTGACAAGGCGCGTGAGGGAGCCATAGCAGCGCTATTTCGACCGAAACGCAACGAAGAGCGAGCCTCCAGGCGAGCGTTCAGACGGGATGCATCGCTCGTCGAATGCCGCGTTAGTTTTTCCACAGCCTGTTAAGCCGCCATCGGCGCGGCTGACCTCGCGTACGTGAAGATCACGCCAAAGCAGGTTGGCGTGCGGTACCGCAAGGGAAACGAGGTCGCGCCGGTTCACGGTCACCCCCAGGCGGCTCCTGGGTGTCCTGCGGCCGGAACGGCGTTCCTCCCACCGCTTCACCCCCACGTCCCAGAGTGCGAGAGCCTGGAGTGCCGTCGTCTTGCCCGAGTTGTTCGGTCCGATGAATACGACCGGATTCCCGAGTTCGATCTCCGCCGATCCAAAACGCTTGAAGTTCCGGACGGTGATCTTCGTGAGCATGCTCTTCTCGAAACTGCCCGAATCAGGAGGCCCACCGAACCCGCTCGAAGGTCATCGAGTTGCCGCTCGGAAAGCGGAGCGTCATCCGGTCTCCTTCCACCTCGACTTCGCAGGGCTCCCGGTGGTTCCGGTCCGCCTCGGCGGCCGAGCGAAGCGCCATGCTCAGAGGAGCCGCAGCGAGCGGCCCCACTGCCTCCCCCGCCGAGAGATGGTACGTGTGGGTGAGCAGCAACGAATTCCCGTCCCGCGACCATTCCCCGCCTTCCGCGGAGCCCCGCGCCGGTTCTCCCGATTCGCCGGTCACGAAGAAGAGCACGAACCACTCGCCGCGGCTCGGGGCAGCCGGATCCGGCCGGAAGGAAATCCTCCCGTCCACCGGAAGTTCGCCACCCTCCGCCATCTGGTAGGCGCGGGGTCGCCAGGCACCGACCAGCGGATCCGCCTCCTCGATTCCGCAGGCGGCGAGCAGGACGAGAAGAAAGGCGGCGCGAAGGATCACGGAAACCACAACCACGATGATACGCGGGGTGGACCCACCCACCCTTTCTGTCGTCATCCCGACTCTCGATGCCGCGAACACTCTCGCGGGAGCCCTCGACTCGGTTCCTCGGGGTGCCGAAATTCTGGTGGTGGATGGAGGCAGCTGCGACCGGACCCGCGAAATCGCCACTGGCAGAGGCATCCGGGTGTTCGAAGCACCCACCGGGCGCGCTCCCCAGATGAACCGGGGTGCGGAAGCCGCCGGCGGCGAAGTGCTGCTCTTCCTCCACGCCGACTGCCGCCTCCCGGCGAACGCGAATACCGAGATCGCGCGCATCCTCGATAGCCCGGAAACCGTCGGGGGCTGGTTCCCCCTGCGGGTGCTGCCCGATTCCTGGCTGATGCGGCGGGCGGCGGGTGGTTCCAACCGCCGGGCGCGCTGGCTCACCCTGCCCTACGGCGACCAGGCGCTCTTCGTCCGCCGCGCCGCCTTCGTCACGGCCGGCGGGTTTCCCGAAGAACCGCTCATGGAAGATGCCGGACTCGCCCGCCGCCTCCGCCGGATCGGCCACCTCGCCCCCGCCCGGTCCCCGGTCGTGACCGGCCCCGATCACTGGGGGCGACTCGGCCCGATCCCGACCGCGATCCTCGATTACCTCGTGCTCGGAGCGTGGCTCGCCGGGGTTCCGCCCCGCTGGATCGCGCCGTGGTACCTGCCCCTCCAACGGGGCTGATCGCGTCAATATCTGTCACATCTCTGCGTCATCCTTTTCCGCATGGACATCCTTCTTCCCTTCCTCACCCTTTTGCTCGGCATCGCTGCCGGTGTCGTACTCACGAACTCCCGCGCCTCGAAAGCGCGGGAGCAGGTGATCCGGCTCCAGGCAGACCGGGACGCCGCGGCGGAAGCCCGCGAAGCCCGGATCACCGACCGGATCGCCGATCTCGAGCAGATGCGCGACTCGTTCACCGCCCTGTCGGCGGAGGCTCTCGAAAAGAACAGCGACAACTTCCTCCGACTCGCTTCGGAAAAACAGACCTCCGCGAACCGGGATCTCAAGGAGCTCGTGGGACCGCTGCGCGAGCAACTCGGCAAGCTCGATACCCACGTGGGCGAGCTCGAAAAGACCCGGGCCGGCGCGTACCAGGAGATCCGCACCGAGGTCCGAAACCTCCGCGAGGGCCAGACGGAACTCCGGAAGGAAACCGGCAATCTGGTCAGCGCGCTGCTGCGGCCCGAGACGCGGGGCCGGTGGGGCGAGATCCAGTTGCGCCGCGTCCTCCAATCGGCGGGGATGGTGCCCGGCCAGGACTTCTTCGAGCAGGCGTCACGCCCCGGCGAAGAGGGCAAGCTCCGCCCCGACGTGATCGTCAGGCTGCCCGGCCGGGGGCAGATCGTGGTGGACGCGAAGACCCCGCTCGATGCCTACCTCCGCATGGTGAAGGCCGAGACCGACGAGGAACGGCGCGACGCTCTCAAGGCCCACGTCCGTCAGGTCCACGAGCAGGTGCGGAATCTGGGTTC
Source organism: Vicinamibacteria bacterium (assembly GCA_965215615.1). GTDB lineage: Bacteria > Acidobacteriota > Vicinamibacteria > Marinacidobacterales > Marinacidobacteraceae > CBDATA01. The sequence continues at coordinate 1,593,800 of OZ244068.1, forward strand.
CAAGGAGTACGCGAACTCCTTCCCGGACACCCCGGACTTCGTGGTCATGTTCCTCCCGGCGGATTCGATCTTCGCAGCCGCGCTGGAGGGAGACCCGGAGTTGCTCGATGTCGCGATGCGGAAGGGCGTGGTCATCAGCACCCCCGCGACCTTCATCGCGCTCGCGAAAGCGGTGGCCCACGGGTGGCGGCAGGAGCGCGCCGCCCGCGAGACCCGGGAGATTCTCGATCTTGGAAAGAATCTCTTCGACCGCCTCCGGATGTTCGCCGGGCACTACAGCGAAGTGGGGAAATCGCTCGGGCAGGCCGTCGATCGCTACAACAAGAGCGTCGGCTCCTTCGACCGCCGGCTGCTCCCCGCCACCCGGAAGCTGGTGGAACTTCACGCCGCGCCCGGCGAAACGGAGATCCGCGAAGTCCCGAGGCTGAACGAGAGCATCCACTCGCTCGCGCTCGCGCCGCAAGAACCCGAGATCCTCCCGACGACGAAATCCAGGGCATCGTGAGACCGCTCGCGCTCTGCCCTCCGCACCACACGGTCGTCCACGAGTGGGACACCACGCCGATCACCGTCCGGGCGGACCCGAAGATGCACGATGTGACCCGCCACCAGATGATCCGGTTCGCGGAGCGGCTCGGCTACCGGGTGCTCGCTCGCGAATTCGCCGAGGAATCGAGAGGCGGCGGACCTCTCCGTGGAGGTCGTCGCTGCATCCACGGGAGAGATCAGCCATCTGTTCGGGTTCGGGCACCACGTGTGTGCCCCGGACGAGCCCAACGACCCGAACCGGGAACTGACCCGCGACGGCGAGCCGGCCATGCCCGCCGATCTCGACCTCATCGGCTGCATCTTCCCGCGCTGACCCGCTCCGTTCGCCGTTCAGTCTTCGGGGCGCGCGGCGAACTCATGGATCCAGTCCACGACGTTGCCGAAGCGGGCGCGGGAGAGGTGGACGGCGCGGGCGATCTGGCGGACGGAGAGGCCACCCCGCGCGAGAAGACGCACCAGATCCTTCATCCGGATGCAGGCGAACAGATGCCACAACTGGTCGCGCTCGACGGGGGTGAGTTCGGTCGCGCGGAACATGCGACCGAGCGCCGCACCATCGGGACGATCCGGATATCCCGCAAGATAGCCGGCCGACAGCCGGGCGAAGAACGCATCCGAATCCCTCACCGGAACCGGGAGCGCCGTGCGAGCGCGTGGATGATCGAACCGGCTCAGGGGAAGAAGGTCTCGGGGAAGGCGTTTTACGGGATCGAAGCCGAAGCAGCGGGGAGGCTTCTCCGGCCCGCCGATGAGCGAACCGTGCTCGCCGAGGCCTTCCGCTTCCGGGTCGCCGCCCCGGAGCAGGCACTCCTCTACCGCCTGGCGTTCGGCGACGGCCCAGATCGCTTCGGGACTCGCCCTGAGATCCGGATCGTCGGCCGGAGGGTGGAAATAAAAGTGGCGAATCTTTCCGAGATCGAGCATGAGCGGCCGCCTCAGCGGTCCGGAGGAGGATCGATAAGGAAGGATCGGAGCTCCGAACCGGGGGGCAGCGCTTCCGCGAGGATCTCTTTGGCGATGCGGACCGCGTTCGACGCGGCGTATGAACTCGCTGGTCGGATCAGTGGCTGGGCGTGGCTCTCGAACCAACCTCCAGGCAGGGAATATAAATGCGTCTGAATCTCCTGGAGTTCAGAATCGGCGACGAGCCGCAGCGTGTTGCGAAGCGCACCTGGCTCCTTCTCTCGGGCAACTGCCAGATCGTAGAGATCGCGTGGAAGCAGCCGCCCCCGCAAATACATGCGGTAGTAGATCTTCTTCGCGAGGATTTCGGAAGTGGATTCAAGAGGCACGGCGGTGTTGCGGACCGTGTCGGAAGACGCAGGAACCCGGGTGAGAGGGGGACTCGTGGCGAGCGTTACTTCGTCGATCTGATCGCCCTGACGGACGTGGATGGTCGCGAGGCCGGAATCCACTTCAACGGACTGGGCACCCAGATGGCATCGCGCCTCTTCGCGGAAAGCGAACCGTTCTTCGAAGAGGTGCCTGTAAGACGCGGGATCGATGAACAGATCCACATCGGTGCTGTGGCGATGCGCCCAACGGGCAGCCAGTGCAGTTCCTCCCCCAAGTCGCATGTGATGCTGGCCGCCCAGGAATCTGCCCAGAATGTGGCGCACCGCCTCGAAAAGTTCGGCGGGCCCGGACGGGAGATCGTAAGCGGCCATCAGGCGGCAACTCTCATCAGGGACGCAGTGGGTGGGGAGGTTCGTGGGCTGCCGGTGATTTTTCGCACGGAGCAGGTCGTTCCCAAAGAGTTCCGGTCCAGACCCGGGATGCTACGCCCCCCCGATCCCGCGGCCCCTATACTTGGCCCCGCAATGAGAAGACGGGGCCGCGAGCCGCTCGCCGGAGCCCTGGTCGCGCTCGTTCTCGCGTTCGCGGTGGTCTGCCCGGTGATGGCCGCTCCCGGCATTCCCGAAAGTCAGGGATGCCATCAGGAAGGGGAATCCACGCCGGACGCAGTGGCTGAGACCACGGCCTGCTGCTCCTCGGTGATCGCTCCGCGATCCGCGGATGGAGGCCCGGACACCGTCCCCGCGCGGATCCCGGTGGTCGTCACCGCCGAACCGAAGCGGGCCGCTCCGCCTGTCGCTGCCCCGCACTTCCGCGAAACCGGCCCTTCGCTGTTCGTCCGACACGCCGCGCTGCTGATCTGAGCCGCCGCCCGTCCGTCAGGTTCTGCTGACCCGGGCCGTGCGGCCACGCCGCCACCGGGCCAGCCCTCCCCGCGGGATCGCCATCCGCGATTCCCTGCCCTGTCGCCACCGCGGCACCGTCTCCTCATGCACTTCGCCCGCACCCTCGCCGGATTCGCGCTCCTCGCCGGATTCCCCTCTCCCGGAGAAACCTGGCCGGATATCCGAGCCCCGGAACCCCAACTCGCCCGCTGCCTCGAGAACGCCCTCGAAGCGAACCCCGGACTCCTCGCCTCGCGAGCCGAATCGGAAGCGGCCCGGGAACGCATCCCGCAACGAACCGCGCTCCCCGACCCCACCCTCCAGCTCACCCAGGCGATCCGCAGCGTGGAAACCCGCGTCGGCGGGCAGATCGGCGGGATCACCCTGAGCCAGAGTTTCCCGTGGTTCGGTGCCCGATCTCTCGAAGGCCGCATCGCGACCGCCGAAGCCGAGAGCGCAAGCCGGCTTCACGAGGCCGCCGAGCGCCAGATCCTCGTCGAAGCCAAGCGGGCCTTCTACGAGATCGCCTATCTCGACGAAGCGCTCCGTCTCGCCGCCGAAGAGCGATCCCTGCTCGGGCACTACGAAACCCTCGCGAGGGCGCGCTACGCGAGCGGCGAGGGACTGCAGCGAGGAGTGATCCGGCTCCAGGCGGAGTTGAGCCGGGTCCGGGACCGCGAGTTGGGGTACGAGGGGCACCGCCGGGCGCTCACCGCCCACCTGAACACCCTGTGCGGCCGGCCGCCGGAAACCGAAGTGGCTCCCATCGGTCCGATGGAATTGCCGGAAATCACGCTGGATCAGGATGAGCTCCTCGCGCTCGGCGAGGCGAACCGACAGGAAATCCTCGCCGGAAAAGCCCTCGCGCGGGGCAACGAGGACCAAAGGGAACTCGCCACTCTCGACAACCGGCCCCGCCTCACCGCGAGCCTCGCCTACCTGAACGTGCTCGGCCGCGACGGGCTTTCGGGCCTCCCTACGGACAACGGCAAGAACGCGCTCAGCATCTCGCTGGGCCTGACTCTCCCGGTCTGGAAGGAAAAGTACCGGGCGGCGGCCCGGGAAGCCGCCAGCCGGTTGACCGCGAGCCGGGAACGCCTCGAGGAGGCGCGGGACGCGGTGGCACACGCCGTCGAGCGAAGCCTCGCGCGGCTCGGAACCCTCGAAGAGCAGATCGCGCTGCTCGACGGGGTTCTCATTCCCCAGAGCGAAGAAGCGCTTCGCGCCACCGAAGCGGCCTATGAAACCGGCCAGGCGGGTGTCCTCGATCTGCTCGACAGCGAGCGGATCCAGATCGACGTGCGACGCATGCGCGCCCGCCACCTTTCGGACTTCCTCATCGCCCTCGCCGAACTCGAACGGGGGATCGGGGTCCGCGTGCCGGAAGGCCACGGAGAAGAGTCATGAACCGATCCATCCTCCTCTTCCTCGCCGGCGCGGCAACCGCCGCACTCGGTGTCTTCGCCGCGGGATGGCTCGACAGCCCGCCGGAGCCGGAAGAGCCACCCGAAGCCGGGGAGACCCGGGAGATCCTCCACTGGCGGGCCCCGATGGACCCGAACTTCATCTCCGACCGCCCCGGCAAATCCCCGATGGGAATGGACCTCGTCCCGGTCTATGCCGACGAGACCGGCGACCAACCGGCGGGCACGGTGCGGATCGATCCGGCCTTCGTGCAGCGCATCGGGGTCCGCACCGCCCCGGTGATGCGGCGCGACATCGCCCGCGAAATCCGGACGGTGGGCACCCTCGCGCACAACGACCGGCAGACCGCCTGGGTGGGAGCCAAATTCGAGGGCTGGATCGAGAACGTCGCGGTCAACTACCTCGGGGAGACGGTCGAAGCCGGACAGGTCCTCTTCGACATCTACAGCCCCCAACTGGTCACCACCCAGACCGAATACCTAAGCGCGGTGCGCTACGCCGACGGGCTCGACGCGGCGCGCTTCCCGGAGGTGGCCGCCCGGGCGCGTTCGCTCGTCGAGGCGGCTCGTTCCCGCCTTCGGTACTGGGACATCACCGATGAACAGATCGCGATGCTGGAAGCGGAACAGACACCGCAGCGCACCCTGTCCGTCCACTCGCCGGTGACCGGAGTGGTGGTCGAAAAGATCGACGAAGCCCTCGACGGGATGTTCGCGAGACCGGGGATGAACCTCTACAAGGTGGCGGACCTCACCACCATCTGGGTGGACGTGGAGATCTTCGAACACCAGGTGGAGGCGATGCGGATCGGCCAGCGAGCCGCGGTGGAGCTCCCCTACGTCCCCGGCCGACCCTACACCGGGTTCGTGCGGTACCTGTATCCCCACTTCGACCAGGACACCCGCACCATGACGGTGTCCATCGAGCTCGAAAACCCGGACCTGACGCTCCGCGCCGGGATGTACGCGAACGTCACCTTCGATGTCCCGGTCGCCGCCCGGGCCCTCACCGTTCCCGAAGAAGCGGTCATCCGCAGCGGTGATCGGGATCTGGTGGTCCTCGAGCTTTCTCCGGGGCTTTTCCGGGTGGCCGGAGTCACCCTCGGGGCCGAAGGCGACGGGGTCTTCGAAATCCGCGACGGCATCTCCGAGGGAGACCGGATCGTGGTCTCCGCCCAGTTCCTGATCGATTCCGAAAGCAACCTCAACCAGGCGATCCAGTCCTTTCCCGACGCGCCGGAGCCACCGGAAGAGTCGCCCGCCGAAACGATGCACATGCACCACCATCATCACTGACCGGAGCACTCCGCCATGCTCGCCCGAACCATCGAATGGTCGCTCCGGAACCGGCTGGCGGTCCTCGTCCTCGCCGGATTGATCGCCGTCGCCGGGGTCCATGCGGCGCGGGAAACGCCGCTCGACGCGCTGCCCGATCTCGCAGAAGTCCAGGTGATCGTCTTCACCGACTATCCGGGACAGGCTCCGCAGGTGGTCGAAGACCAGGTGACCTACCCGATCACCACCCAGATGCTCGCCGTGCCCTCGGCCGAAGTGGTCCGCGGCTATTCGTTCTTCGGATTCTCCTTCGTCTATGTGATCTTCGACGACGCGACCGACCTCTACTGGGCGCGGAGCCGGGTGCTCGAACACCTCAACTACGTCAGCGGGCGGCTCCCCGAAGGAGTCTCCCCCACCCTCGGCCCCGATGCCAGCGGAACCGGGTGGGGCTTCCTGTATGCGCTCCGCTCCGAAGAGCGTGACCTCGCCGAGCTGCGCTCCCTCCAGGACTGGTTCCTGAAATACGAACTCACCGCGGTTCCGGGAGTCGCCGAGGTGGCGAGCCTCGGCGGCTTCGTCCGCCAGTACCAGATCACGGTGGACCCGAACCGGCTCCGCGCCTACGACATCCCGCTCTCCCGCATCCGGGACGCGGTACGCCGCAGCAACGCCGACGTGGGCGGACGGGTCTTCGAGACCGCCGAGACCGAGTTCATGGTGCGCGGCGAGGGCTACATCCGGGAGCTCGACGACGTGCGCAGCATCGCGCTCGGCGTGGATGCCTCGGGAACCCCGGTCACCGTCGAGGACGTGGCGACCGTGCAGTTCGGCCCGGAGATCCGGCGCGGCCTCGCCGACCTGAACGGCGAGGGGGAGGTCATTGGCGGGATCGTGGTGGTCCGCTCCGGCGCGAACGTCCACGAAGTCGTCAGCCGGGTGAAGGAGCGGCTCGACGAACTGCGGCCGGGATTGCCGGAGGGAGTGGAGATCGTCCCGGTCTATGACCGCACCGGGCTGATCGAGGACTCGGTTGCCACCCTGCGCCAGAAACTGCTCGAAGAGATGGGGATCGTGGCGCTGGTGTGCGCCGCCTTCCTGCTTCACCTGCGTTCCGCGATGGTCGCGGTCATCACCCTGCCCCTGGCCGTGCTGCTCGCCTTCTTCGTGATGTATGTCCAGGGAGTCGGCGCAAACATCATGTCGCTCGGCGGCATCGCCATCGCCATCGGAGCCATGGTGGATGCCGCGATCGTGCTGGTCGAGAACGCCCACCGGCACCTCGAACGCGACCGGGGCCGCATACCCCACTGGCGGATCATCGCGCGCGCCTCGACCGAAGTGGGCCCCACCCTCTTCTACGCGCTGCTGGTCATCACCATCTCCTTCGCGCCCATCTTCGCGCTGGAAGCCCAGGAGGGACGGCTCTTCCACCCGCTCGCGTTCACGAAGACCTACGCGATGGCGGCGGCGGCGCTCCTTTCGGTGACGCTCGTGCCGGTTCTCGCGGGCTACTGGATCCGGGGCCGCATCCTTCCGCCGGAACGGAACCCGGTCAACCGGTTCCTGCTCGCGCTCTACCGCCCGGTCCTGCGCCGGGTGCTCGCCTGGCGCTGGGCGGTGCTCGGGCTGACCTTCGTGGCTGCAGGAGCCACCGCGATCCCGGTCTCCCGCCTCGGCTCGGAGTTCATGCCCCCGCTCTGGGAGGGCGATCTGCTCTACATGCCGACCACCCTGCCCGGAGTCTCCATCACCAAGGCCCGCGAGGTGCTCCAGCAGACCGACCGGATCCTGATGGAGTTCCCGGAGGTACGGCTCGTTTTCGGCAAGGTGGGCCGGGCCGACACCGCGACCGATCCGGCACCGCTCAGCATGATCGAAACCACCATCCTGCTGAAGCCGGAGAGCGAATGGCGGCCCGGCATGACCCCGGACCGCCTGATCGAGGAGATGGACGACGCGATCCGCTTCCCCGGACTCACGAACGCCTGGACCATGCCGATCAAGACGCGGATCGACATGCTCTCCACCGGCATCCGCACTCCCGTCGGGGTCAAGCTCTCGGGGCCCGATCTCGCGGTCCTCGAGGAGCTCGGGGGGCAGGTCGAAGCCGTGATGCGGGAGGTGCCGGGAACGCGCTCGGCGTATTCCGAGCGGGCCATGGGCGGCAACTACCTGAACTTCGCCGTCCGGCGGGAGGCGATCGCCCGCTACGGACTGACGGTGAGCGACGTGCAGGAGGTCATCCAGTCGGCCATCGGCGGCATGAACATCACCACCACGGTCGAGGGGCTGGAGCGGTACCCGGTGAACCTGCGCTACAGCCGCGACCTGCGCGACAGCCCCGCCGATTTCGGCGACATCCTGGTCCAGACACCCACGCGCCAGCAGATTCCGCTCGCCTTTCTCGCCGACATGTCCTTCGCGAAGGGGCCGCCGGTCATCAAGAGCGAGCAGGCCCGGCCGAACGTGTGGGTCCACGTGGACATCGAGGAAGCCGATATGGGGGCCTACGTCGAACGCGCCCGGACGGCGGTCGCCGAAATGGTGGAGATCCCGCCCGGCTACAGCCTCAACTGGAGCGGACAGTACGAGTTCCTGCTGCGCGCCCGCGAACGGATGGGAATCGTGATCCCGCTCACCCTGATCCTGATCCTGCTGACCCTCCAGTTGAGCACCCGGTCGCTCGCCCGGACGATCATCGTGGCATCAGCGGTCCCGCTCTCGCTGATCGGGGCCTTCTGGCTGCTCTACTACCTCGACTACAACCTGAGCATCGCGGTGGTGGTGGGGATCCTCGCGCTCGCCGGGCTGAGCGCCGAAACCGGGGTGGTGATGCTGCTGTACCTCGACCGCGCCTCCGAAACGGCAAAAGAAGAGGGGCGTCTCCGGAACCGGACCGAACTGCGGGAAGCGGTGTTCGAGGGCGCGCTCCGCCGCCTGCGGCCGGTCGCCATGCTCACCGCGACCACCGCGCTCGGCCTGCTGCCGATCATGGGGAGCACCGGCGCGGGCTCCGACGTGATGAAGCGGATCGCAGCCCCAATGGTCGGCGGGGTAGTCACTGCCGCGCTCGTGGTGCTTCTGGTGTTCCCCGCCCTCTACCTCGTCTGGCGCGGCCGCGGACTCCCGACCGGGGATGACGGGAGGGCGACTCGCGAGATCGATGCTATTGTGACACCACAATGATGGTTCGCACGCAGATATCCCTGAATTCGGAACTTCACGCCGGGGCGCGAACCCGGGCGGCGGAACTCGGCGTTTCGCTCGCCGGATACATACGCCGCCTCGTGGACCGGGATCTCGCCCGAACGCCGCGGACGGTGGATCGGTCCGTGGTCTTCGATCTCGGCGGCGGTTCTCCTGCCAACATCTCCAAGGACAAGGACCGCATGATCGCCGAGGCAACCACTGCCTCGCTACCGGACGCAAAAGCACGGGCGGAGGATTGAGCGTTTTCGTGGATACCTCCGCGTGGTTTGCCGCCGCGCACCGGAGTGATCGCTTCCATGAGCGGGCGAAGGAACTCCTTTCCACCGAAGAAGCCTTGCTGACCAGCGACCATGTGCTCGTGGAGACCTGGCGGTTGCTGCATCACTTCCTGTCGGCACATGCCGCGGAGCGCTTCTGGGACGGCCTTCGGGCCGGTGTCGCCACCGTGGAAATCACGACCACAGCCGATCTTCAGGCTGCCTGGGAAATCGGGCAGACATTCCCCGATCAGGACTTCTCGCTTGTGGACCGCACCTCGTTTGCGCTCATGATCCGGCTCGGCATTTCGAGGGTCATCTCGTTCGACCGGGATTTCGCCGTCTTTCGCCACGGCCGCAACCGCCAGAACGCCTTCACGCTGCTCCGCTGATCCTTCCTGCCCGGCCCATGACGCTGGGTGTCATGGTGGCAAGCGAAACTGCGCGCCATGAGCACCTTCGTCCTTTTCTCGGTACTCGCCGCCTTCGTCATCGGCTTCCTCGCCGGCGCTTCTTTCGTCATCGGACAGATGGAAAAGCAGCTCGACGAGTCCCGCTCAGGAAGCGCCGAACAGATCCGGTGACCGAGCGCTCTCCTGGGCCTCCACTGCCGCGATCGCGATCATGTGGACGATCTCATCCACATCGGCCCCGCGCTGGAGCACGTGCACCGGCCGCCGCAATCCGGTCAGGATCGGCCCCACCGCCTGGGCACCGCCGAGCCGCTGCATGAGCTTGTAGGCCACGTTCCCGGCTTCGAGGCTCGGGAAGACCAGCACGTTCGCCGCCCGGTCGAGCCGCGAGAACGGGAAGTTGCCGAGCAGCTCGTCCACGACCGCGGTGTCCGCCTGCATCTCCCCGTCCACCAGAAGCTCCGGATTCCGCTGGTGCAGGATCTCCACGGCTTGTCGCACCTTGTTCGAGCGCGGATGGGGAGCGCTCCCGAAGTTCGAAAACGAGAGCATCGCGACCCGCGGCTCGACGTGGAAACGGCGCGCCACCTCGGCCGCCTGCACCGCGATGTCGGCGAGTTCCTCGGCAGCCGGATCGATGTTCACGGTGGCATCGGCGAAGAACTTGATGTCGTTCTCGAAGACCAGCATATAGACCCCGGCGACCCGCTTCACATCCTCGCGCATCCGGATGATCTGGAGCGCCGGCCGGATCGTGTCCGGATAGGTCTGGGAGACCCCGGCGACCATGCCGTCGGCATCGCCCGCCTGCACCATCATCGCCCCGAAGGCGGTCGGATTCCGCATGAGTTCGCGGGCCTTGAGCGCATCCACGCCCCGCCGCTTGCGGAGATCCAGCAGGGCGGCGGCGTAGTCGTCGAGGCGGCCGGAAGTCTCCACGTCGATCGTTTCCGCACCGCTCAGATCCACTCCGAGCTCTTCGGAACGCCTTTCGATCACCTCGGCGCGGCCGAGCAGGATCGGCCGGGCGATCTTCTCGTCGAGAACCCGCTGGGCGGCGCGGAGGATTCGGGAGTCCTCGCCCTCCGGCAGGACCACCGACCGGACCGACTCGCGGGCGCGCACCGCCACCCGCGACATCACCTCGCGTTCGAGTCCGAGCCGGGCTTCGAGCCGCTCGCGGTAGCCCTCGAGATCGAAATCGCGGATCCGCGCCACTCCGCTCTCGATCCCCGCCTCGGCCACCGCCGGCGCTTCCCACAGCAGGACCCGCGAATCGAACGGCGAGGGGATCAGGTATTCGGGGCCGAACTGCATCCGCTCCTTCCCGTGGGCGCGGATGACCGAGTCGGGCACGTCCTCCTTCGTGAGAGCGGCGAGCGCACGGGCGGCGGCGAGCTTCATCTCCATGTTGATGGCGCTCGCCCGCACATCGAGCGCCCCCCGGAAGATGAACGGAAAGCCGAGGACGTTGTTGACCTGGTTCGGGTAGTCGGACCGCCCGGTGGCCATGAACACATCGGAGCGGGCCTCCATCGCGTCCTCCGGTGTGATCTCCGGGTCCGGATTGGCCATCGCCATCACGAGCGGCCGGTCGTTCATGGAAACGACCATCTCCTTCGAGACCGCGTCCTTGACCGAAAGCCCCATGAACACATCCGCGCCCCGCATCGCGTCGTCGAGGGTCCGCATGGAAGTGTCGAGCGCGTACTGCTGCTTGAACTCGTTCATCCCCGCCTCGCGCCCGGCGAAGATGACCCCGCGCGAATCACACATCACCACGTTCTCGTGGAGCACCCCGAGACGCTCGGCGAGCTCGGCGCAGGCGATTCCGGCGGCCCCTGCCCCGTTGATGACCACCCGGACCTCGGCGGGGTCCTTGCCGGTCAGCTCCAGCCAGCTCAGGACCGCCGCCCCGGAGATGATCGCGGTGCCGTGCTGGTCGTCGTGGAAGACCGGGATGTCCATCTCGGCGCACAGGCGGGATTCGATGTGGAAGCAGTCCGGGGCCTTGATGTCTTCGAGGTTGATCCCGCCGAAGGTCGGCTCCAGCGCCTTGACCACCTCGACCACCCGGTCCGGGTCGGTCACGTTCAGCTCGATGTCGAAAACGTCGATGTCGGCGAACCGCTTGAAGAGGACCCCCTTCCCCTCCATCACCGGCTTGGCGGCGAGCGGGCCGATGTTCCCGAGCCCGAGCACCGCGGTCCCGTTCGAGACCACCGCCACCATGTTCCCCTTGGCGGTGTAGTCGAAAACGCGCTCCGGATCCCGATGGATCTCGCGGCAGGGCTCGGCGACTCCGGGGCTGTAGGCGAGCGAGAGATCGCGCTGGGTGCGGGTCGGCTTGGTGGGCCGGACCTCCACCTTCCCCGGACGGCGTCCGAGGTGGTAATCGAGTGCGTCCTGCTTGCGAATCAAGGGTTTCTCCTCACGGGATGAAGTGCGCGGGCCCGGCCAGCGGTGCCGTCAGAGGGGCGAATCGTAGCGACCCGGCGGACGGGAACCGTGGGAAAACCGGGGCGTGAAGACCACGATCTCGATCCCGGACGAGCTCTTCCGGGAAGCTGATGCCTGCGCGAAACGCCGCGGACTCACCCGGAGGAAGCGCCAGCGCGAGGACATCACGGCGCGCCTGAACGAGGTGCTCGCCGAAACGCCGAACGATCTCGATCCTGCGCTCCGCATGGCGCAGGCGAAGACCATCGGTCCCTCCGACTGGTAGCCGGGGCAGTTCCTCCTACGCGTCGCCCACGGGAAGGTCCACGACCTCGATCCCGTCAAACGAAGCGAAATCAGCAGCGTTCCGGGTCACTACCCGCTCGATCCCATGAGCCAGCATGGTCGCCGCGATGTTCGCGTCGTGAAGCCGCCTTCCGCTGATGCCGTGAGCGATCGCGAGCTTCCGTAGCCGATGGGAGACCTCCTCGTTCTCTTCGAAGCAGCGCACATACCTCCGGAGTTCGTTGATATTGGCCACCGCATCGGCAGTATCGAGACCAAGCCCGTTCATCGAAACCGGACGAGTGGCCACAACCAGGTACTCGCGCAGGATCTGTCCGCTCGCACCAAGGTGGTAGCCGCGTTCCCGGGATTCGTTGAAAAGCCGCTGCGCGTCGCGGTGCCCGGAACGCCGCTCGTCGGTCGCAGTCAGGAGGATGTTCGTGTCCACGAAGAGGATTTCACCGACCGTCGGGGCCATAGATGTCCTTCCGTCGCCAGGAACCCGAACCGCCGACTCGCACAGTCACGAGGCTGAGTTTCGGTGCGTCCTCTTCCACGGGTGCCATGCGGGCCGCACGTTCGAGAATCGCACGCAGTTCGCCTTGGAGCGAACGGTGATGCATACGCGCCAAGCGCTTCAGGGCGACAAGCGTTTCAGCCGGGATGTCACGAATGTGTACAGCGCTCATATCGATACTGAAACGCTATCACAAAAGTATCTCGCCTATCGCTCCCGAGCGCCCGAATTCGGCCGTCCCTGGACCGGATCGGGGCAACCGCGCCCGCCGCAGCCGCAACCGCAGCATCGGGAGCAGCGCCCGCCATTCCCGCCCTCTCGCGTTCCTGAGCTACAGCCGGGGCCGGTCACGACCTCCCCCCTCGACTCCCGCCCCATCGTCCGTCATCTCCCCTTCCCCCGAGTGCGTCCGGAACCACTTGAGAATCCGGTCGGTCACGTCCATCAGGAACTTCGGCTCGCGGGGGCCGTGCGGGGTTCTCGGATAGACGACGAACTCGGTCGGAATGCCGCGCCGGTCGAGCGCCCGGTAGAACTCCTGCCCCTGGGTGAACGGCACCCGGAGGTCCTGCGCGCCGTGGATCACCTGCGTCGGGGTCGTGACCTCGGCGATCCGGTAGATCGCCGAATGCGCCTCATAGACCTCGTAGTCGTCCCAGAAATCGCCGCCCATGTGAGCCGCGAGGTAGTCCTGGATGTCCGTCGTCGTGACCATGCTGATCAGGTTCGGCAGCCCCGCGCCCATGCTGGCGGCCCGGAAACGGTCGGTGCGGGTGACCGCGAAGCTCGTCATGTAGCCGCCGTAGCTCCAGCCCATCAGGAACAGCCGGTCCGGGTCGGCGATCCCCTGCCCGACGAGCAGATCCACGCCCGCCATCAGGTCGTCCATGTCCCCGAAACCCCAGTCCATGAAGTTGGCGTAGCGGAACTCCTTGCCGTACCCGGTGGAGCCGCGCGGATTCGGCCGCAGAACCGCGTACCCCTCCTCGGCGAAGGTCTGGATCATGTAGATGGAGGGCGACCCGGTGAACGTCTCGGAATAGACCCCGGCGGGCCCTCCGTGGACGTTCAGCACCAGCGGGACGCGCTGGCCCTCGCGGTACCCCACCGGCAGCGTGAGCAGCGCCTCGATTTCGAGTCCGTCTTCGGCCTTCCACGAGAGGATGCTGGTCTCGCCCATCGGCGGGCGCGGGACATCCCGGTGGAGATCGGTCAGCCGGCGCGGCTCGAAGTCCCCGCCGAGCTCGGCCACGAACACCTCCCACGGCGTGTCCGGGGTCTGATGGGTGAACGCCATCACATCGGCGCTCCGGGCAACCGCCGGCGCTCCGAAAACTCCGGGGCCTGGAGTCAGCACCACCAGATCGCCGCCGTCCGCCGGGAGCCCGAAGAGCCGGCGCGAAGTCCGGTCCGCCTCGGCCAGATAGACGAGCGAGCCGTCGCGCGACCAGCCGAGGATCCCGGGGCTGCGGTCCCGGGTTTCCGCGAGCTTCACCCGCTCGCCGCCCGCGACCGGCATCACATAGACATCCCCGAGCCCGATCGGCTCCGGCTGGTCGCCCGTGGAGCGGAACGCCACCATGGCTCCGTCCGGCGAGACCCGCGGGCTGCTCTCGACCCCGTCGCCGCCGTGGAGCAGCGTCACCCGCTCCTCGAAAACGTGGACCACCGAGAGATCGCCGGAGCGCCGTGCGGTGTTGATGCGCGGGTCGCCCTGATGGGCGAAGACGATCCGGTCGCTGCTCGACCAGTCCCAGCCGGTCACGTGGAAATCGCCCTCGGTGAGACGGCGATCCTCCCCGTCCGGGTCCGGCCGGTCCGTTACGAGCGCGAGGTACAGGTGGCCGTACTTGAAGTTCTGGTCCACGAGCTCCACATCCCGCTTCTCCTTGCGGCGCTTCTCCTCCTCGTCGGTCTCCTCGTCCCGCATCACATAACCCACGCTCCGGCCGTCGGGCGAAAAGCGGAACGAACCGGCCCCGTTTTCGGCGTGGGTGACCTCGAACGCCTCGCCACCACCGAGCGGAAGCAGCCAGACCTGCTGCTTGCCCCCGGTGCCTTCCCGGAGGAAGCCGAGGAACCGGCCGTCGGGAGAAAACGCCGGGGAGGTCGCGGATTTTTCGCCCGAGGTCCAGGCGAGCGTCTCGCCCCCGGCGGCCGGAACCATATGGACCTGGGTCCGGTATTCCGACATCTCCCCCTCCATCAACGGACGGGTCACCGTGAAGGCCACCATCCCGCCATCGGGCGAGAGCGCGACCGAGGACACCCGGTGGAACTCCATCTGGAGCGCCGGAGTCCAGCGGTCGTTCTGGGCCGACGCGACGAACGGCAGCAGGGCGAACAAAAGGGCGAGGCGAACGGTCATGGGGAAACCTCCCGAACGGGGAACGAGCCGGGGGGAGTGTCCCATAGTCAGCGCAGTTCAGCCTTGAGCGCTTCGAGATCGGACGTCGAAACGAGCGCAGCGACCGCCTTGCCCTGCTCTTCCAAAACGATGCGCTCCCCGGCGAAGCGGACCCGTCCGGTGATTTCGGCGAACCGGTCGCGAGCCTCGGTGACGGACAGCAGGTCAAACACATCGAACTCCACAACGCGTAATCTTTTCTCATGCCCACCGTCCGCACCGGACTCGACCGCCTCCCCGACCTCGGCGACCTGCTGCGCGGCCTGCGGGTCGGGCTGATCGCGAATCCCTCTTCGGTGGATGCCTCCTTCCGGCACGCCCGCGAGGTCGTCGGGGGGCTCCCCGGGGTCACCCTCGCCGTGCTCTTCGCCCCCGAGCACGGCTTCGACGCCGCCGAGCAGGATCTGATCGAAATCCCCGACGCAGCGGAGCGGATTCCGGTCCATAGCCTCTACGGCCCGGTCCGCCGGCCGACCGAGGCGATGCTCGAAGGGCTCGACGCGCTCGTTTTCGACATCCAGGACATCGGCTCCCGCTACTACACCTACGTCTGGACGATGGCCCACGCCATGGAAGCCTGCGCCGGGTTCGGCAAGCGCCTCGTGGTGCTGGACCGGCCCAACCCGATCGGCGGCGAAACAGTCGAGGGCAACGTCCTCCGGGACGACCACCGCTCCTTCGTCGGCCTCTACCCCGTGCCCAACCGCCACGGAATGACCGCCGGCGAGATCGCGGCGCTCCTCAACCGCCACCACCGGATCGGGGCGGACCTCGTGGTGGTGGGCTGCGACGGCTGGAACCGCGGGAGCTGGCTCGACGAGACCGGCCTCCCCTTCGTCCCGCCCTCGCCCAACATGCCCACTCTCGACACCGCGACCGTCTATCCGGGGGCGTGCCTCATCGAAGGGACCAACCTCTCCGAGGGCCGGGGGACCACCCGCCCGCTCGAAACCGTCGGAGCGCCCTGGATCGAGGCGACGCGCTACGCCGACGCGCTGAACGAAGAGGGGCTCCCCGGTGTTCACTTCCGGCCGATCCGCTTCCGCCCCACCTTCCACAAGTTCGCGGACGAGGAGTGTGGCGGCGTGATGCAGCACGTGACCGACCGCGCGAGCTACCTCCCCTGCCGGAGCGCGATCGCGCTCCTCGCCCACGCCCGCCGCCTCTGGCCCGAGCCTTTCTGCTGGCGCGACCCGCCCTACGAATACGAGTTCGAGAAGCTGCCGATCGACATCCTCGCCGGCTCGCCGGCGCTCCGCGAGGGCATCGAGCGCGGCGACAGCGTGGCCGAACTCGCCGAAGTCATGACCGAGGGCCGGGAGCACTTCGACCCGGTGCGGAAGCAGTTCCTGCTCTACGAGTAAAACTCCCGGATAAAAATCCCGGAACCATGTCCATCGCCCGTCGCAAATTCCTGAAACAGATCGCTTCCGCCGGTGGGGGTGCCGCGGTCACCCCGTCGCTCTTCGGGCTGGTCGCCTTCGGGGCCTCCCGGGATTCCTTCGACGGGAACTACGGCGAGCTCGTGAGCAGCCCGGACTGCCCCGAGCTCGATATTCCCGAGGGCTATCGCTGCCTCCGCCTCAGCTCGGGAGGCGTGGCATCCTCCGTCCGGGACGGCCTGCTGGTTCCGAACGCCTTCGACGGCATGGCTGCGTTTCCCCTGCCGAACGGCAACGTCCGCCTGATCCGCAACCACGAGATGGTCGATTCTGCCGAAACCGGCATCCCCATCGGAGACCCGCACTACGACAGCCGGGCAAGCGGGGGGACCACCTCGCTCGAAGTCCGGATTTCGGAGCGGGGCGACGGGGAACTCGCCGTGGAACTCGTGGACGAGTTCGTCTCGCTGGCGGGAACGCTCGTCAACTGCGCCGGCGGCCCCACCCCCTGGGGAAGCTGGCTCTCGTGCGAGGAAACCCTCGAAGGCCCCGATTCGGGCTACGCCGAGCCCCACGGGTACATCTTCGAGGTGCCGGTGGAGGCCACGGGGCCGGTGGATCCGGTTCCGCTCCGCGCCATGGGGCGCTTCGTGCATGAAGCCATCGCGGTGGACCCGGCGACCGGGGTCGTCTATCTGACCGAGGACCGGCCGAGCGCGGGCTTTTATCGCTTCCTCCCCGAAACCCCCGGAGTGCTCGCGGAAGGGGGCCGCCTTCAGATGCTGGCGGTGGCGGGAGAACCCCGTTTCGACACGAGCCGGGGCCGGAAGCAGGGAGCCGTGTGGCCCGCACACTGGGTGGATATCGAAGACCCCGATCAGGCGGTCTCCGAGCAGGGTTTCGCGGCGGGCGCGGCGCGGTTCAGGCGGCTCGAAGGTGCCTTTCCCGGCGACGACGGCATCTATTTCGTCTCCACGAGCGGAGGAGATGCCGAGGTCGGACAGGTCTTCCACTACCTCCCGACCTCGGCCAATCGGGGAGAGTTGCGACTGGTCTTCGAGTCCCCTTCGCCCGATGTCCTGAACGGCCCCGACAACATCGTGCTGAGTCCCCACGGCGGGCTCCTGCTGTGCGAGGACCCGGACTCCGAAGAGAGATACCTCCGGGAGCTCGACCGGGAAGGACAGATCCGGAATCTCGTCTGGACCCGCAAGAGCGAATTCGCGGGCTCGTGCTTCAGTCCGGACGACCGGGTGCTCTTCTTCAACGTCCAGGGTTCCTCGCGCCAGGACGGAACCATGGAGAGCGGCACCTACGCGCTCTGGAAGTTGTAGCTCGCTCCCCGCGGCTACCGGAGATCCCAGCCGGGGAGAGTGGCGGCCTGCTCCACCCACGCCGCCATCTGTTCTTCGTCGAATCCGGGCGTGAGATCCGCCCAGCGCGCATCGGGGTCCTTGCCCGAACCGGATGGCGGCGGAAGGAGCGACGCGCCGCGGAAGAAAGTGACCCGCACCGCCCGCGTGAGGCAGTGGACACTCAGGAAGTAGCCGCGCCCCTCCACCCCGTAGAACGGCGAGTTCCAGCGCACCGCTTTCCGCACGCCGGGGACCACGCGCACCACGATCGCGTCGATCCGCCGCCCGACCACTCCCTTCCACTCCGGCATCGCCGCCAGATACGCCGCGACCGGTGCTTCGCCGTCCCCCTTCGGGATTTGCGGGTTCCCGCCGGCGAGGAGCCTCGGTTTCGTAACGAGCCCGGAGTATGAGTCCAAGGGGCGATCTTCCAATTTACGCTAGAGTGGCGTGATGATTCACGCTAGTATTACCGAAGCGCGGAACCGGTTCAGTCGCCTGCTCCGCTCGGTGCGGCGCGGCGAGACTGTCCTCATCACCGATCATGGAAGTCCGGTCGCACGGATCGAGCCCTGTAGCGGGCAATCCGATGATGACTGGATCGCGGACCGGGTCGCCCGCGGCATCGTGCGCCCACCGAAAGGTCGCCTTGATGTGGAAGCTCTCCTCGCGAGACCAACGCCCCGCCTGCCCGATAGCGTGAGCGCGAGCGATGCGGTGACCGCGGACCGTGAGGAGTCCTGGTGAAGTACTGGGACTCTTCTGCCCTGGTCCCCCTCCTGACGAAAGAAAAAGGAACGGATATCCGGCGCTCCCTCCTGCGTCAGGATCCGGGTGTCGTCACATGGTGGGGCAGCTCGGTCGAGTGCGTTTCCGCGCTTCGCCGCCTCGAAAGGGAGCAAAAGCTGGACGCTCCTGGAGTTGCGGCGGCCTCGGAAGTCCTGATCCATCTGGAATCCGCCTGGATCGAGGTCGAGCCGTCTGCCCGCCTCCGGCTTCGAGCCCGGCGTCTCCTCGGGGTGCATCCCCTTCGTGCCGCCGATGCCCTGCAACTGGCCGCGGCGCTCGTCGCCGCCGGGGAAGATCCGGGGATCTTGCACTTCGTCTCGGGGGACATCCGTCTTTCCGAAGCCGCCGCGCGCGAAGGATTCACGGTCCTCTGAGCACCCCGTGCGGGCGTACACTCGCGCCGTGACAACATACCAAAACTTACGACCCGCAACGCCTTCAACGGGTTACGCACACTTGATCTCGAAACTTCGGACTAGCAGGCTGTGGAAAAACTAACGCGGCATTCGACGAGCGATGCATCCCGTCTGAACGCTCGCCTGGAGGCTCGCTCTTCGTTGCGATTCGCTCGAAATAGCGCTGCTATTGCTCACTCACGCGCCTTGTCAGCCGGGCGCCTCACCCGTCTCGGTGCTCACGCCAGTTTATCCACAGCCTGCTAGGGAAACGGCAGCCCATCTGATCCCGAATGGGGAAATCCGGTCGCACCTGTAGCGGAGGACAATCCGACATGACTGGACCACGGATCGGATCGCCCGCGTCTGAAGTGGACCCCAATTCCTGGACAGGTGTACTGACGAGAGTTCAGAGGGGTCAAGCCCGCCGTGGGCAGGTGTTCACCCGGAGCGGCGTTGCGAGGTCCTGCCAGGCCCGAATTGTTCGTTATCCGGACCGGGAAACTGTCGAGGGGGATGGGGGCCACCTCACATGCCGTCACGCGGCTTCTATGTCTGTGCGGGCGAAATCGTTTCCCTTGAACAGAAGCGGCTCCCGCATGACATCCGCGAGCGCATAAGCGAAGCAATCTCCGAAGTTCAGTCCTGCCGGGTGGTTCCCCTTCCCGAACCGCCTGAAGGCGTACCTGGCGGCGACGAGTTGTTCCACGGTCACCGGAACCATTTCGAGCTCCACCCGATCCACGAGTCGCTCGAACTCCGCCCCGGCGGCCAGCCCACCCCGGCTCTCCGTAACCATCGTGACCTCGAGCGCGTTCACGACCGACATGCGCCGCTTTGGCGAGGCGGTAAGCGCGGTCTCATAGCGCGACGAATCCGGCTCCTTGCCCAGGATCGCGAGAATCACCGAACTGTCCACGATCACTTGGGAAGTCCCCGCTCGTCATAAAGCCATGCACCGTGATCGGTGGAGCCTGGTCCGGGATTCATGAGGCTCGCGCAACGCTCCGCGATGGAACGGATGTCCTCGAGCAGTCTCTCTCCCTCCTGCTCCCGGCACACGCGCTCCAGCCTTTCGCTCAAGGCTCGGGTGACGGCTTCCACCTTGGTTTCCCCGGTCCGTTCGGCGAGCTCGGCAGCGAGCCGGCACGTCTCCTCGCGTTTGATGTTCAAGCCCACGGCAACTTTTTCCATAGCAGGGTAGAAACAAGAGAGACCATTCTACCCACACCTGTGCGCCGACGCGTCAGGAATCGGTCCGTTCGCCCGGAACTCCCAGGGGTTGATGAGCTCGATGTCGAGGCCTTCGAAGTGGCGGAGGTTCCGGGTAGCGAGCGGGAGGCCTTCGGTGCGGGCAGTGGCGGCGATCAGCGCGTCCGCGATCGTGACCCTTCGCCCCGCGCCCGTTCCCCTTCGGCCCGAATGCGCGCCCCCTCACCCGCCCGGGTGTCATCCACGTCCAGGATCCGGTCGCGGAAAATACGGGAGAGATCGCGGACGAACCGGCTCAGCCGATCCCGCT
Source organism: Vicinamibacteria bacterium (assembly GCA_965215615.1). Lineage (GTDB taxonomy): Bacteria > Acidobacteriota > Vicinamibacteria > Marinacidobacterales > Marinacidobacteraceae > CBDATA01. The sequence goes on from OZ244068.1 coordinate 1,614,202, forward strand.
TCCGGCCGATCGGCAACCGGGCGAATCCGTACTCGAGCTCGTGCAGCACGACCACCGAAATCAGAGCTTCCGGTTCACCGCCGCCGCCATTTCGGCGAGCGAGAAGAAGGTGAAGTCGGTTTCCGGCGGGTTCTCCACCGGAGAGGTCGCCCCCCAGCTCCCGCCTTCCGAGAGCCGCTGCCGGTCGATCCAGGCGGTCGCGAGGCCCATCCGTTTCGCCGGCGCGTGGTCGTGGTGGAGGCTCTGGGCGGTATGGAGAACATCCCCACGACCGAGCCCGAAGTCCGACCGCAGGTGGTCGAGCAGGTAGCGGAAATTCCGGTCGGAGGGCTTGTAGGAACCGATCTCCTCCGCGGTGTACGCGGCATCGAAGCGCACCCCCAGCTTGCGGATCGAGGCCGCGATCCCTTCCCGGTGGACATTCGAGAGGATGACCAGCCGGTAGTGGCGGCCGAGCGCCCGCAGCGCGTCGGTGCTGTCCGGAAACGCCGGCCAACGGGCGACCGAATTCCCGAACGCGGCATCCAGCCTGTCCTCGCTTTGGAGCCCGAAACCGGCCGCGAGATCGCGGTGCACGCGGGCCAGCAGCTCCGGATAGCGGAGTCCCGGATGCTCCCGCTCGTTCCGGCTTTCGGCGGCGGCGAAGGCGCGAAGCGCTGCATCCCGGGTCACCGCCTTCTCCCCGAGCAACGGCTGAAGCGCCTCCCAGATGCCGCTCTCCCAGTCGATCAGGGTGCCGTAGCAGTCGAAGGTGAGGACCCGGTAGTCCGAAAGGGGCTTCTTCATTCCGGGTCCGGCAGATATCGCTTCGGGACTTCAGCTCCGGGATGCAGCGAAACTCCTGAGTCGTCGCTCGACCATGGACTGCCCCTCGATGACACCGGGGAGGGTACCGGAACCGGCCCTGGCAGCATTACGGTATTATGGTCTTATGCCAGCAAGGAAGATGACCTTCAGTCTGGACGAGGAAACGGCGGAGCACATCACCGCGCTCGGGCGCGAGCTCGACAAGCCCAAGAGCGCCATCGTGCGCGAGGCGGTCGCGGTCTATCGGAAACACTCGGACCGGGTCAGCGAGGCGGAGCGGCGGGAGCGGGTTCGCATCTTTCGTGAGTTCCTCGAAAAGATCCCCCCGGCGGATTCGCACGAAGCCGCCGAAGCGGAATTGCGTGAAATTCGCCTCGCCCGCCGAAGCGGTGGACGGCGCACTCCGGTGGAGCCGTGATCTTTCTCGACACCTCCGTTCTCGTGGATGCGCTGACCGGGACCCGGCCGCTCGCCCCTGTCCTGATCCGGGTCCTTTTTTCGGAGGATTCGATCCGCGTCCCTACCCTCGTCCTCTACGAGTGGTGGCGCGGCCCAAGAGCCCCGAGCGAACTCGAAGCCCAGCGACTCCTGTTCCCCGAGAACCGGGCGGTCCGGTTCGGGCCGCGGGAGGCGCGGGTCGCGGCGGGCCTCTACCAGACGCTCGAACGGGCCCGCGGCAGGGAGATGGACATCGCGATCGCCGCCTGCGCCATCGCGGCCGACGCCGAGCTCTGGACGCAGAACCGGAGCGACTTCGCGGACATCCCGAAACTCACGCTGTTCGATCCGGCTCAGCTCCCCGGGGCCACCCGCCAGAAGTGGGCCCGGTAGCTGAACACCGCGAACGCGATCCGCTCTCCGTCGGGGGACCAGGCCGGCTGGGTCTTGTGGGTGGGGTCGCTCGTGACCTGCGCCGGCTCGCCGCCTTCGACCGGAACCCGGAAGACCTGGAAGAAGCCGTCCGGAGCCCGGTCCACGTATGCGACGTGGCGGCCGTCCGGAGATATCCCGATCCCGGAGTGGATCTGGTCCGACCGGTAGCGGTGGAACTGCACGGGAGCACCCCCTTCCCGCGGAACCGTCCAGAGGCTCTTGTCTCCGACCGCCGCCGCCGACTCGAAGACGAGCGTCTCGCCCCGGTCCGCCCACTCTGCCTGGATCACGTCCCCCGAGAACCCGGAGAGCGGAACCTCCCGCTGGGGAGCCGTGACTTCGCCGGTCTCCTGATCCACTCCGATCACGTAGAGACCGCCGCGCCGCGCCCCGTTTTCCTCCCGGCGGTAGCTCGGAAAGACGATGAAGCGACCATCCGGGGACCAGCGCGCCCAACCGGTCTCGTGGCCGTCCACGCTGATCGGGCGCGGGTCGCTTCCGTCCGCCGTCATCAACCAGATGTCATCGGAATCCTCGTGGGTATGGAAGACGACGAAGCGGCCGTTCGGCGACCACTGCATCCCCTGATCCTCCGAATACGAGCGGCGCATCACCCGGTGCGGCGCGGCGTGCGGCCCGCCTTGCGCCGGAGTCGTCCCGAGGTGCTGGGCGATATCCGGATAGTGGATGTCATCCGTGACATGCCGCCACGACCCGAAGGTGAACGCGACTTCGCTGCCGTCCGGGCTGAAGGTGGGAGTCTCCGACTGGAAGGTGGTCAGCGGGACCGACGGCCCGCCCGCCGCCGGCGCGGTCGCGAGAAACACCCGATAGTCCTGGCTCTTGAAGACGAGCGAGTCCCCGCCGACCGAAGGGTCGTAGGCATCCCGGGCGAACCCGGTCAGCCGTCGCGGCGTGCCCCCGGAAACCGGGCGGCTCCACAGATCGAGGAACCCTCCTTCTCCCGGGACCGCGTAGATCACCGAATCCCCGAAGAACACGAACCGGCCGTGGACTTCCTGCCCGGTGATGAGCTCCGGGCCACCACAGGGAAGATGCAGCCGATGGCCTTCGAGGCAGCCGAGCTCGCCGGAGGGCGTCCAGCCCGGGTACGCAAGATCTCCGGTCGCGACCGCAACCGGGTTGCCCCCATCCGCGTCGAGAATCCACACGGTGGACTCCTCATCCGTGCTCACCCCGGCGATCCGGGCGGCATCCGGCGAAAAGACGAGCTGGTCCAGATCTTCGGCCCGTGGCACGGCATCCGCCGGACGATCGGGCCAGAAGCGGCTCCGCTCCCCTTCCCGGTCATGGACCCACCACTCGAAGCGGCTGCGGTCGAAGACCCCTTCGCGGACGAGTACCCGCCGGCTGTCCGGAAACCAGACCAGATACCGGATGGACGCGGTTCCCGGACCGACGAGACGCGAAGCGCCGCCTTCGGCCGGGGCGAAAAGGATGCGGCCGCGCTCGAGGGTGGCAAGCCACCGGCCATCCGGCGAAATCGCCCCCACCGGATCCCGGTACGCCACCGGGCCTGCCTGATCGGCGGTCAGGAGATAGTGGAGCGCGGGCGGCTCCTCGGGCTGCGAAACGCAGGCGGCGAGCAGGACGATGGGCAGGACGATGGGCAGGAAACGGCGCATGGAGCTCATCCTATGGCTAACATCGGCTCCTCGACCCGAGGAGGACGGCCATGAGAAACCTGCCGGCGCTCACCCTGCTGCTTCTCGCCGGCTGCGGCAGGGGCGCGCTCGACTATCCACACACCGAAAAGGGAGACGTGACCGAGGACATGCACGGAATCACCGTGGAGGATCCCTACCGCTGGCTCGAGGACGACAACGACCCCGAGGTGCTCGACTGGGTGGATGCCCAGAATCTCGTGACCCGCGAGCATCTCGATTCCCTTCCCGGACGCGACGCGCTCCTCGCCCGGCTGACCGAACTCCGCGACTACGCCCGGCGGAGCGCCCCCTTCCGCTGGGGCGAGAGCTGGTATCTGCGGGCCAACGACGGGCTTCAGGATCAGGACGTGCTGTACCGGCTGACCGACCCGGACCAGCCGGAGACCGAGTGGGAGACCCTGCTCGACCCCAACCTGCTCTCCGAAGGCGGGACGACCAGCCTCGAAACCACCGCCTTCACCGAGGACGGGACGCTCCTCGCCTACGGGCTCGGGGAGTCGGGTTCCGACTGGCGGGAGTTCCACGTGATGGACACGAGAACCGGCGAAAAGCTCGACGACCACCTTCGCTGGATCAAGTTCTCGGGCGCGGCTTGGACTCACGACAATGGGGGATTCCTCTACAGCCGCTATCCGGAGCCCGATCCGGATGCCGCCCAGGGAGGCGTGAACCGCAACCAGACCGTCTGGTACCACCGGATCGGCTCGCCGCAGGACAACGACCAGGTGGTCCATGCCCGCCCCGACCAGCCCGACTGGCTCACCGCCGCCGAAGTCTCGGACGACGGCCGGTACGCGGTCTTCGACATCCGCGAGGGCACCGACGAGCGGAGCCGCATCCACGTTCTCGATCTCGGCGACCCGATGAACCCCGATTTCAGCGGCGATGTGGTTCCGCTGCTCGACGACTTCGACGCGGCCTGGGATTTCCTCGGCAACGACGGCCCGGTCTTCTACTTCCGGACCAACCGCGATGCCCCCCGGTACCGGGTGGTCGCGGTGGACCTCCGGCGACCCGACCCGGCGAACCACCGGGAAGTCATCCCCGAGAGCGAAGACACCCTGCTCGGGGCGCGGATGCTCGGCGAGCGGTTCCTGCTCTCCTATCTGACCGATGCCAGCAGCCGGCTCGCCGTCCACGCGAAGGACGGCACCAAAGAGCGCGACGTCCCCCTCCCCGGGCTCGGCTCGGTGGGCCAGATCAGCGGCAAGCGCTCCGACCCGGTGGCGCACTTCGTCTTCTCCAGCTTCCTCTTCCCGCCCTCGGTCTATCGCTACGACTTCCGCACCGGGGAGGCTGCACTCGTCTGGGAGCCGGAAATCCCCTTCGACCGGGAGCAGTACGAGACGAACCAGGTCTTTTTCGCCTCCGCCGACGGAACCCAGGTCCCGATGTTCCTGACCCACCGGAAGGATCTTCAGCGTGACGGCGACAACCCCACCCTGCTCTACGGCTACGGCGGCTTCAACATCAGCCTTACCCCCGGCTTCAACCCGGCGAACCTGCTCTTCCTCGAGCGCGGCGGCGTGTATGCCCTCGCGAACCTCCGGGGCGGCGGCGAATACGGCGAGGAATGGCACGATGCCGGCCGGCTCAGGAACAAGCAGAACGTCTTCGACGACTTCATCGCCGCCGCCGAGTTCCTGATCCACGACTCGGTCACCCAGCCTTCGCGGCTTGCGATCGCCGGAGGATCGAACGGGGGGCTTCTGGTGGGCGCGGTGCTGAACCAGCGGCCGGAGCTTTTCGGGGCGGCGCTCCCGGCGGTCGGGGTCATGGACATGCTCCGTTTTCACAAGTTCACGATCGGCTGGGCCTGGGTCTCGGACTACGGCGACCCGGACGATCCGGAGATGTTCCCGGTGCTCCACGCCTATTCGCCATACCACAACATCGCGCCTTCGGAGAGCTTCCCGCCGACGCTCGTGACCACCGCCGACCACGACGACCGGGTCGCCCCCGGCCACAGCTTCAAGTACGCGGCCCGGCTCCAGGAGATCCACGGCGCGGGGCCGGCACCGGTCCTGATCCGCATCCAGAAGAGCGCCGGACACGGGGCCGGGATGCCGGTCTCGATGCGGATCGAGCTCGACGCCGACCGCTTCGCCTTCCTGTTCCACCATCTCGGGGTGGACTGAGCAGATGACTTCCCGGGCGGTCCTCGACCTCAAGGAGCGCCACCGGGAACTGGCCCGCCCCCACCGCAAGGGCGCGGAGTACCGGTTCCCTCCCGAAGCCCTCGGTGGCCTGCTGCTGCGAACCTACCGCTCGATCAGTTGGCTCGAATACGCGAGCGAGTTCGCCGGCGATCCGGACATGACGTTCCTGCTCCACTGGGTCGCCTTCAACGCCGCCTATGCGCAGGTCCACGACGATGCCCATACCGAACACGAGCTCCGCGACCGGTTCTTCGGGAAACTCACGAGCCTCGACCCCGGCCGGCACCTCCATCACGTCATCGCCGACACCCGGTGCGACCACTTCGACGCGCTCCTCGAAAACCGGCATCTCTTCGAGCCGTACTGGCACCATATCCACGGGGAACGGGAGTTCGACAACTGGCTCGAGCAACTGAAGTCGAGAAACCAGTCCGCGAATCAGGCACGGGCCCGCATGGATACCGCCCGGGCGCTTTCCGAGCTTTTCAGCCGCCTCTACACGCTCCGGAACCAGCTCGTCCACGGGCTTTCGAGCTGGAGCAGCGGATCGAACCGGAAGTCCGTGGACCCGGCAGCGAGCCTCCTCGAACACCTCATGCCGATCCTGATCGGGATCATGCTCGACCATCCCGAAGCCGACTGGGGACGGCTGCCCTATCCACCAGCTTCGTAGATTTTCACGAATCTATAGCAATTTGACTCATAAAAAGTTAGAAGAGCGTCGCTAAATAAGTTCTTTTCCCTTGACACCCGACGGCCGATGGCATAGTGTTCCGCCGTCCGGGGCCCGGACTTCGCCCTGAAGGGATGAAACGGGCGCGCGGCTCAAAAAGCCGGTTCCGGACGGTTCGGTTTCACCCTGTGCGCCGGTGGCGCGCATTTCGAGAGAGAGGAGATCCTTTCCCGATGAAAATCACACCACTGCGGGACAACGTCGTGCTCCGCCGCCTGGAAGCGGAGGAGGAGAAGATCGGCTCGATCATCATCCCCGACACCGCCAAGGAAAAACCGATGACCGCCGAGGTCATCGCCGTCGGCAACGGCAAGGTCCTGAAGGACGGCAGCCGGCAGGCCGTGGAAGTCGAGGCGGGTCAGCGGGTGCTGGTCGGCAAGTACTCCGGCTCCGAGGTCAAGCTCGACGGAGAGGATTACCTCATCGTCCGCGAGGACGAGATTCTGGGCGTCATCGCTTAGGCGATCCCCACCCATTCGACAAAGGACAGAACACAAAATGGCAAAGAACATCGTTTACAACGAGGAAGCCCGCCACGCGCTCGCCCGGGGGGTCAACAAGCTGGCCGCCGCGGTCCGCGTCACCCTGGGCCCCAAGGGCCGGAACGTGGTCCTCGAGAAGAAGTTCGGCTCGCCGGTCGTCACCAAGGACGGCGTGACCGTCGCCAAGGAAGTGGACCTCGAAGACGCGGTCGAAAACCTCGGCGCCAAGATGGTGCGCGAGGTCGCTTCCAAGACCTCCGATGTCGCCGGGGACGGAACGACCACCGCCACCGTGCTGGCCCAGTCCATCTTCCGCGAGGGACTCCGGAACGTCACCGCCGGCTCCAACCCGATGGAGCTGAAACGGGGCATCGACCGGGCCGTCGCTTCGGTGGTCTCCGAGATCCAGTCCGGCTCCAAGGAAGTCAGCGGCAAGATGATCGCCCAGGTCGGGACGATTTCCGCGAACGGCGACCAGGAGATCGGCGGCATCATCGCCAAGGCGATGGAGAAGGTCGGCAAGGACGGTGTCATCCAGGTGGAAGAGAGCCGGACCCTCGAGACCGAGCTCGACATCGTCGAGGGCATGCAGTTCGATCGCGGCTACCTCTCCCCCTACTTCGTCACCGACTCCGAGCGGATGGAAGTGGTGCTCGAGGATTGCCTGATCCTCGTCCACGAGAAGAAGGTTTCCAGCATGAAGGACATGCTCCCGGTGCTGGAGAAGGTCGCCCAGGCGGGCAAGCCGCTGCTCGTGGTCGCCGAGGACGTGGAGGGCGAAGCGCTCGCCACGCTCGTGGTCAACAAGCTGCGCGGAACCCTGAAGGCCGCCGCCGTCAAGGCACCGGGCTTCGGTGATCGCCGCAAGGCCATGATGGAAGACATCGCCATCCTCACCGGCGGCAAGGCGCTCTTCGAGGATCTCGGCATCAAGCTCGAGAACATCGAAATGAGCGACCTCGGCCGCGCCAAGAAGGTCATCATCTCGAAGGAAGACACCACGATCGTCGAGGGCGCCGGAACGACGGATGCCATCGAGGGCCGGATCCAGCAGATCCGCGCCCAGATCGAGGACACCACCTCCGACTACGACCGCGAGAAGCTCCAGGAGCGGCTTGCGAAGCTGGTCGGCGGCGTGGCGCTGATCAAGGTCGGTGCCGCCACCGAGACCGAGATGAAGGAGAAGAAGGCGCGCGTCGAGGATGCCATGCATGCGACCAAGGCGGCTGCCGAGGAAGGCATCGTCGCGGGCGGCGGAATCGCCGTGCTGCGGGCGAGCGCCAAGCTCGACAAGCTGGCCGAGGACGCGAGCCTGAGCCACGACGAGCAGGTGGGCGTGAAGATCATCGCCCGCGCCATCGAGGAGCCGCTGCGCTGGATCGCCCAGAACGCCGGCCACGAGGGTTCGATCGTCGTCAACAAGGTGAAGGAGCTCAAGGGCAACACCGGCTTCAACGCGGCGACCGACGAGTACACCGACATGGTGAAGGCCGGAGTCATCGACCCGACCAAGGTCGTCCGCTACGGGCTCCAGAACGCGGCCTCCATCGCGAGCCTGCTGCTCACCACCGAGGCGCTCGTTTCGGAGATTCCCGAAAAGGAGAAGCCGGCCCCCGCCGGACCCGGCGGCCCGGACATGGGAGGCATGGACTACTAGTCCGAAACCCCTCGCCTCCACCCGCCCCCCGGGCCTCGCCGCCCGGGGGGCTTTTTGCGCCCGGTAGGTTACGATCCCTTTGGTCAACGGGACGGCAGGAAGGCTTGGTCTGCCGAGGAAGCCCGTGACAAGTGCCGTCGTGCTGTCGCGCCAGGCTTCGCGAACCATGCCCGGACTCCACAAGATGCCCTCGGATCGCGACCCTCTTCCCCTTCCCCACGGTTCTTCGCCTCTCGCAGTTCTTCCCCGCACAAACGCCTCGGCACCTCCTGTGGCGATGAAGCCGGGGACCCGGCCGCCGGGCCAGCCGACACTGTTTGGCCAAGCTGCCCTGCCGTCACAAGATCGATCGGGTTCGGGGTTCCTGGATCCGGCATTTGCCACCAACAAGACACAGCCGGTGCACCGCTGGGTTCCGTGGATCGCCGGATTCTCCAAGGAGTTCGTAGCCGGCGCGTTCGACCGCTTCCTGCCGTCGAAGGGACGAGTGCTCGACCCCTTCGCCGGCGTAGGCACGACCCTGCTCGAAGCGGTGCTGGCAGGCCACGATGCGGTTGGGTTCGAGATCAACCCCTACGCTGCCTTCGCCTGCCGAACCAAGCTCCACGCCTTCACCGCTGACCCGGAAAACCTGCAGGATCACGCAGATCGCTTCCTGAAATTCCACGCCCGGACCCGGAGCCGGGAACCCAGGTCCAAGCCACCTCCCGGGTTCCGAACGCGCGAGGCTTTCTACCACCCCAAGGTTCTCCGCAAGGTGCTTTTCTCGTTGGACTTCATCTCGGGAATCGAAGACCCACAAACGCGCGATCTTTTCGAGCTCGCTTTCGCGGCCACCATGGTCTCCTACTCGAACTACTCCTATGAGCCGAGCCTCGGCCGGAAAGCCGCAGTCGGGAGGGTCGCAGCCACCGAGTTCCCCGTAGAAGAGTCCATTGCGGCGCGACTGCTCGACATGTCCGAAGACATCCGCTGGTTCCGGGAGCAACAAGGGAAACGACGGCCGCGCCGGCGCGTCGTACTCGACTCCTTCTTCACGGCTTACCGTGGGGTGTCCAAGGGCTCGGTGGATCTGATCGTCACCTCTCCGCCCTACCTGAACAACTACCACTACAACCGCAACACGAGACCCCAGCTCTACTGGCTCGGACTGGTGGAGTCCACGCGAGATATGAAAGAAATCGAGCAGCGCAACTTCGGGAAGTTCTGGCAGACCGTCAGAGAACAACCCGACGTAGAGCTCGACCCCGAGATCGCCGACCCAGAGGTCCGGGACACCCTCGCGGAACTCCGCGCCAAGACTCCAGAAAAGAAGATCTACGGCGGGCGAGGCTGGGCCAACTACGCCGCCACCTATTTCAACGACTGCCTGCGTTTCGCGCGCGGGGCGAACTGGTGCCTCAGGCCCGGTGCCTCGGCGCTCGTCGTCATCGGGAACAGCATCCTCCAAGGGATTCCGATCCCCACCGATCGCTTCCTGGCGCAGATCGCCGAAGTAGCCGGCCTGGAGACCGTCGCCATCCACATCCCGCGCGATACACGCGTCGGCAACAGCATCATCAACTCGGACATTCGCGTCGGGTCGGCGGGCCGGAAGAATCGACTCTACGAAGCGGTCGTGGAGCTGAGGAATCCTTGACCTTCCGCTCTGATACTGCGAAGGAGTAGCGCCTTTTTCATGCCCGGGAAACCTGCCCCCAAGGACACGCTCTCCGATGTCCTCGCCCGAATCGAGCGCGAACTCTCCGCCTGAACGAGGACTCGCCGCGCTTATCTCTCGGGCGGAGATTGAGGAATCAGCTTGATCCCATTTCGTCTCCCGAACTGGTTCTCGATCCGACGAGACCGAGCGTCGTCGCCCGGCTGATTACCCTGGTTCTCCTCGCGTGGAGGGCGAAGCGCTCGCCACCGCTTTTGATGGATCGAAAGCACGCACTTGGAGCCGAAAAGAAGCCAAGTCCTTGTAAGAAAGCGGTTTCTTTATTTGATCGAAAAGCGATATAACATCGCCGTCATGGATCAGGAAAGCATCAGGCAGACCGTCCGGGAGTTGTGCCGGCTTCCGGCGGAGAACGAGTGGGTGGAGTTCAAGGTCAACCAGGCCGAGCCGCGGATGATCGGCCAGCGCATCTCGGCGCTCGCCAACAGCGCCGCCCTCCTCCATCAACCGGCCGGCTTTGTCGTCTGGGGTGTGGAGGACGGCTCCCACCAGATCGTGGGAACCCGGTTCCGGCCCTCGAAACAGAAGAAAGGAAGCGAACCGCTGGTCCCCTGGCTGTTCCAGCAACTGACACCACCGGTCCCCTTCCAGGTTCACGAAGTGGAGATGGACGGGAAGCGAATCGTCGTTCTCGAGGTCAGCCCGGCGCGCAACCAGCCCGTGGCCTTCGCCGGGGAGAGATTCCTGCGTATCGACAGCCAGACCCGAAGACTCGACAGATTCCCGGAGCATGAGCGGGCGCTCTGGCGCGTGTTCGACACGACACCTTTCGAGGCGCGCACCGCGGCCGAGGGCCTTGCCGGGGAAAAGGTCGCGGCATTGCTCGATCACGCGGCGTACTTCGAGCGGCTTCGACTCCCGGTGCCGGGCAACCGGCGTTCCGCATTCGATGCTCTCGCCCGCGACGAATTGCTGCGTCCGGGGGCCTCCGGAGAGTGGGATATCACCAATCTGGGTGCGCTGCTTCTTGCGCGGCGACTTGCGGATTTCTCCGGGCTGGCGCGGAGAGCGGTGCGACTCATCCGCTACCGGGGCACCGGGCGCACCGGCGAGGCTCGGGAATGGGAGTACGAAGATGGCTACGCGCGGTGCCTCGACCGCCTGAATCAGCAAATCGACGGCCAGTTACCTTCACGGGAGATCCTCCGAGGCAGCCGGCGAGAGATCGAATGGGCGTTTCCTCCGATCGCGGTTCGGGAGCTGGTGGCCAACGCACTCATTCACCAGGATCTCGCCATGCGCGGTGCGGGACCGATGGTCGAGATCTTCGATGGCCGGATCGAGATCACGAATCCCGGCGAGCCCCTGATCGAAACCGAGCGCCTGGTGGACGCTCCCCCGCAGTCCCGCAACGACCGTCTCGCTTCCCTGATGCGCCGGTTCGGTTTCAGCGAAGAGCGAGGCATGGGGATCGACCGGGTGGTCGAAGAAATCGAGGCGTACGAACTTCCTCCCCCCCGCTTCCACAAGCCGCAGGGGTTCACCCGCGTGACTCTCCATGCGAGGAAGAAACTCGCCGAAATGAGCCCGGACGACCGGAACTGGGCCTGTTACCTCCACGCCTGCCTCAGATACCTGAACGGCAACAGCCTCACCAACGCGTCGCTACGGCGACGGTTCGGCATCCCGGACCGAAACCGGGCGATGGCCTCCCGTCTCATCCGGAATGCGATGGAGAGCGGGGCAATCACTCCTGAAGACACCGCCGCCTCCCGCAAAACGATGCGCTACATCCCGTGGTGGGCGGCGCGGGAGAACGGCAACGGGGGGCCGCCGGCCTGACGGCACTGCTGTCAGATCAACCGCAACCCGGCGGAGTCGAATCGCCGAAAGTCGGCTTGATTCGCGGTCGCAAGGCGCGCCCCATCCTGGATGGCCGCCGCAGCAATCAGGCAATCCGGCAAGGAGCCACGACGACGGCCTGATTCGTGGAACAGGGCCGCCGCAACCCTGGCTTGCTCCACGTCGAGATCACGAAAGTCGTCCACGATCCATAACGCCAGATCCCGCTCCGCCAGCTCGTGTGAGACGACAGATAAAACTGGTCCACCGGATTGGGCGGCCCGCCCGTTCTTTCGACAGCCTGGGCTTGTGTTCCTTCCGGCGAGTGTGGGAAGAACGATGGACACCGGAACCAACGGATTGATTCAGTTGGGGGAGGACAGCGCGCCTGCGGGCCGGGAGGAGCGTAGCGACGAGCGGCCCGCAGGCGCGGCGCCGGGCCTCGCTCCCGATCCGGATGGTGTCGTCAAGCAGCGGGAACTGGTGACCGCCGCTTCGAGCGAGGCCGCCCGTTCAGAACGAGAAGAACGCCCCCATCTGGAAGAGGGTCAGCGCCTCGCTGAACTGGACGATGAGCCGCGCTCCGTAGCGGCGGCCGAAGGTCAGACTCGCGCCGGCATGGGGCGAAACATTCCCGCCGTCGTACTCGATGCCCGCCCGGAGCGCCGGACGGATGAGCGCGTCGGCGCGGCCGAGACGGATCGCGCCGCCCGCCCGGTTGGCGGTTCCCGCGACTTCGGCGCAGCGCCAGTTCTCGACCATGCCGTAGAGCGAGAACGGCCCGGCGACCTGTCCGTTGATCGCGACGAACCGACCCGGACAGGCGTTCTCATCTCCGCCGACGAGACCGGCTTCGAAGAGGAACGGACCCGGCGCGTCCTCGGCGACGGCGGGAGCGGCAAGCGCGAGCAGCGCAGCGAAAAGGAGTCCGATGGGTCGGGGCATGGTCCGGGAACTCTCGCACGGTTGACCATGGCTCGGCTCGATTTGACCATGGCAAACCCGGAATGACCATGGTTCGCCGGATGCCGCGCACTCTTCGGCTCAGCAACCGGCCCCGGTCCCGAAAACCGGCTGGTTTTGCGCCCTCGCGTGGCCGAATCACTGGTTTTCGGTGGCGAACCAGTGGTTCTGGCGCAAATCACCGGAAAGATTGCTTTGCGGTCGAATTCGCGATTTGACCATGGTTTTCGGGCCCAATTGGCGGTTTGACCATGGTTTTCGGGCAGTTTGACCATGGTTCCCGGTTTGACCATGGCTTCAGGAACGGGCGGTGCGATACGCCTGCTGCGGATGACTCGTCTGTTCGGGATGGCGCAGTTCGAGCTGCCCCGCCTTGAGCATCGGCCGGAGGTGGCGACGCTGCAGGTTGCTCGTGTCCATGCGGAACCAGTCGGCGAGCTCGCCCACCGTGGTCCATTCCCGCATCGCGCAGATTTCGAGGATCAGCGCGCGGAGCGGCTTCTTGCGGCGGCGCTTCCCGAGGGCGCGGATGCGCTCCCGGATCGCCTGCGGGAGATCGGCCTCCGGCGGGAGCTTCCCGGGTAGGGGTTTCGGGAGCGATGCCGATTCCGGCTTGCCGCCGGCGAGCGAGGCGAGGCTCGTGCCGAGGTCGGCCACCTCCCCGGCGAAGCCTTCCGCTTCCGAACCGGCGCGGGTGACCCCTTCGCCGATCCGACGAAGGCGCGGCCCGCCGCGATCCGGGCCCAGCCGGTCGCCGATCCGGATCGCGGCGCGGCCCACCCGGACCGCACCCCGCGAGACGTTCTCCGCGGTTCGGCCGGCCGCCGCGAGACCGCGGGCGATCGGGCCGGCGTTCCGGTCGAAGAAGCGCCAGCCGCGCCGGATTCCCCGGCCGAGATAGCGGAGCCAGGCCCCCACGCCACGCAGCCACGGCCGGTCAAAAAAGCGCCGGATCGCCGGGAGTCCGGGAGGCTCGGTCACGGTCAGAAAACTATCAGCCCGAGACGGTGCACGCCCGTCCGTCGCGGGTTACACTCGCCCGCATGGCGAGCAACGGAGAAGTGATGAACCAGCGCACCTATCTGGTGCTCATCCACGACGGTGCGGAGAAGGCCGCAGATCGCATCCGGGCGAACTACCCGAATGCCTTCCCGATGGAGCACCCCGGCACCTTCCTGATCAAGACCGGGCAGCTCTCGGACGAGATCGCCAATACCCTCAAAATCAACGGGGACGACCGCGATCTCATGGGCGTGGTGTTCGGCCTGAAACCGGCGTATGCGGGGTTCTCCTCGCGCCGGCTCTGGGAGTGGCTCGGTGACTGATTACTCCAAAGCTCCGGGTGTTGGGCCCGTGCCGAAGGGAGCGTCGCTCGAAGTCAAGGTCGCCCGGTTGGAGACACGGGCGGAGTTCTTCGCTACCCGCGAGTGGGTCCTGACCCACTTGGCGAAACGCTGGCAGACCTGGTTGCCGATCCTGTTGTCGCTCGCGATGGTTCTGCTGTTCTTCTGGCGGGAAATCCGCGCACTCTCCTGACCCGCTTCTTCTTGCGGGCGGCGGCGAGCGGGGCGCGCATCCGCTCGTAGCGGGCGAAGAGGTGTTCCACCCGCTCGCGCTCGGACGAAAACGCCTGCTTCCGGTAGAGCCGGTCCACCGCCCGGTCGAGCGCCGAGTGAGCGCGGCGCAAATCCCGTGGCATCAGGTCCGGGTCGTAGAGATCGGCGAGCGTCGAACCCGGATGGGCGGCGCGGGCATCGAGCACCGCCTGGGCGAGAGGATCGAGCGACGCGAGGTCCGGCCCCGGAGTCGGGAAGGTGTTGTACACGAGGCCGATCGAATAGCGGTAGCGGCTCTCCAGGCGGCCGCCGATGTGCCGGAGCCAGGCCATGTGCATCGCCGAGGTGAGCAGCGCGAACTCGCCGAGGCTCGCGTCTTCGAGGATGCGAACCAGGTTGCTCGGGACCACCGGCGGTTCGAGCCAGCCGATCGGGGCGTACTCGCGGCGTTCGGAACTCACCTCCGGGAGCACGAGGAACGGCGAGGTCGGTAGAGTGTTGACCTGCCAGTGTCTCGGAGTTTCGGCGAGCTTCAAGGTCGAGGCTCGACGACTGGCTTCGCGGTAGCGCCGCACCGAGGCCAGCCGCTCGCGCACCCGTGGCATCGCCCGGATTTCCGACGGCTCGGCCTCGTGGAGCGCGAGGATGAATCGCCGGCCGCCCTGGAGTAACTCGCGGGCACCGAGGTACGGCCGGAGGTACGGCCCGGCGGCGGGCTCCTCCGCGATCAGCTCTGCCCCTTCGATCTCACCGAGGATGAGATGGCCGCCGTCGATCGGCTGGGAACCCGTTACCAGCCGGCGCATCCCGTTGATCGGCCGCGCCTCCTCGCGCACCACGAGATGCGGATCGCCGAGCCCCGAGGCATCGAAGAGATACGGCGAGAGCGCCTGGTGCCGGCTCTCGTGCGGGTCGCCTTTCGGGTCGTCATACGAGAAGAGCCGCTTCGTCGCCGGCGCGTCCTCCCGCTGCGCGAGCCCGAGGATCACCACGTGCACATGGGCCATCCCGCGGGCATCCGAACCCCACGCGAAGGTCCGGTGGGCGAAGGCGATTTCGAGCCCGAACCTGCCGAAGAGGAGCGGCCAGAGCTGCGCCACCTGTTCGCCCTGCGTGATGGAGTTCGTCGCGACGAAGCCGATCCGCGCTCCCCCGCCCCGGATGTATTCGCCCGCCCGGAGGAACCACGCAGTCACGAAATCGAGCGTCCCGCCGGACCCGCCGAGCGCCGCGATCCGCCGCACCTGCCCGCGCTGGAGCGCCGACTGGAACTTCGCGCCCCCGAACGGCGGGTTCCCGAAGACGAACGAACACTCCTCCGGCGGCAGGAGTTCCGCCCAGTCGGTTTCGAGCGCGTCTTCGTTCCGGATCTTCGGCGAGCGGCGGAGCGGGATGCGGGCGAACGCCTGCCCGAAGCGGCGGCCGAGCTCCACGTTCATGATGTGGTCCATCATCCAGAGCGCGGTCTCGGCGATCCGCGCCGCGAACTCGCCGATCTCGATCCCGTGGAACCGGTCCACGTCGAGCCGCGAGAGCGCTCCCACGTCGAGCTGGCGGGGGACTTCACCGTAGATCTCCACCAGCACCTCGATTTCGAGCCGCCGCAGCTCCCGGTAGGCGATGATGAGGAAGTTCCCGCAGCCGCAGGCCGGGTCGAAGAAGGTCAACGCGCCGAGCTTCTCGTGGAAGGCGAGGAGCCGCGCCTCGCGCCCGCGCCTGAGCTCCCGGAGATTCGCGAACTCGGCGCGGAGGTCGTCGAGAAAGAGCGGCTCGATCACCTTCAGGATGTTCTGCTCGGTGGTGTAATGCGCCCCCGAGGCGCGGCGTTCTTTCGGGTCCATCACCGACTGGAAAAGCGAGCCGAAGATCGCCGGCGAAATCCGCGACCAGTCGAAGCGGCAGGCCCGCAGCAGTTGCCGGCGCATCGCCGAAGTGAACGCGGGAATCCGGACCTGCCCCTCGAAGAGATCGCCGTTCACGTGGGGAAAGCGGGCGAGGTCTTCGTCGAGATTCGCGAAGCGCTGACCCTCGGGCGTGTCCAGCACCTCGAAGAGCTGGGCGAGCCACGGCCCGAGGTCGCTCCCGTCCTCGCGGGTTCTCGATTCGAGAAACTCGAGGAAGATGTCGCGCGGCTCGAAGATCCCGGTATCGTCGGCGAAGAGACAGAAGACGATCCGGACGAGGAAGCGCTCCAGATCGTGGCCCCGGTAGCCCGCCTCCGCGAGGCTGTCGTGGAGCTTCCCGACGAGCTCGGCGGCTTCGATGTTCGCGGGATCCTGGTCACGGAACGTCCGCCGCCGCACCCCGAGGATGAAGCCGAACCGGTCCACGTGGTCGGGAAGTTCGGCGAGCGCGAACGAGACCTCTTCGCGGGTATCGAGATCGTGAAGCTCGAAGGTCTGGAAGTCGCTGACCAGGATGTACTGCGGCCGCTCGGCCTCCGGGAGCGCGTCGAAGTACTCCCCCGCCTGTCCGTAAGCTGCCCCGAGATCGCGCCCGGCGCTCTTTTGCTCGACGAGCAGCACTCCCGGCCAGAAGAGGTCGATGAACCCCGAGGAGTTGTCGAGCCGCCGGACGCGCTCCTCGTAACGGGCCACCGAAGCCCGCCGCACCCCGAAGATCTCGAAGAACTCGTTGTAGAAGGTCTGGGTCTCGCCCTTTTCGTACCCCGCTTCCGCCCACCGCCGGGCGAACTCGGCCGCCCGGGGGCGGATCTCGTTCCAGGAGAGGCGCATCGGGAGACAATCCTACCGGTCTGTCGGGGGAACGGACGCGACCAAGGGCGTAATGTCCCGGCATCCGTGACCCCGCTCCCTTCCGGCCTTGGCCGCGCCGCCGCCGTCACCCTCGCATTCCTCGGGGCGACGCTCGCCGCCGGGTTCCTGCCGCACGGCACCCTGCCCGCCGTCCTGTTCAGCCTCGCGGTGGCCGCCTTCTGGATCGCCGGGACGCCGCGCCGGCTCCCGGATCTCCTTTGCGCCGCCGGGCTCGCCGCTTCGCTCGCCACCGGAGCGCTCGCCGCCACCGGAGCGCTTTTTTCCGGAACTCCGGGGGCCGGCCTCTTCGGGCTGCTGCTCGGGGTGACGGCGATTCCGCTCGTCTTCACTTCCGCGGCCTTCGCGCTCCGCTTCGATCCCCCCGATCCGGAAGCGCTCCGGCGGCTCCGCGAGGGTCGCGAATGATCCCGCTGCTGACCCTCGCGGCCACCCTGCTGATCGGAGCCTGGGCCGCCCGGAAAACGCGCGGCGCGGCCGACTTCTTCGCGGCGGGGCGGCAGCTCGGTGCGTTCCGGGCCGGGCTCGGAGCCGCCGCTTCTTCGTTCAGCGGGTTCGTCTTTCTCGGCGGAACCGGGCTCATGCACGAGGTGGGGACCGGCGCTCTCTTCCTCGTGGTCCCGATCGGGTTCACCGCGGCGCTCGTCTGCCGGACGGTCGGGCGGCGGCTCGCGCTGATCGCCGAAGCGAGCGGCGCATACACGATCCCGGAGGCGCTCCGTTTCCGCTTCGGGAGCCGCTTCCCGGCCGGAGTCGCGGCGGTCGCCATCCTGCTCGGGAGCGTGCTCTACCTCGGGGTTCAGGCGGCGGCGCTTTCGCTCGCCATGCGCTTCGCGTTCCCCGATCTCGGGGTGGCCGCGAGCCTCGGAATCGGGCTCGCCGTCCTGCTCGCCTATTCGCTGCTCGGCGGGATGATCGCCTCGGTGAACACCGATGTCTTCCAGGGACTGCTCATGGCGGCGGGGGCCCTTTTCGCTTTCACCTTCGTCCTCGACCATCTGGGCGGCTTCGGCGAGACGGTCGCGACCCTCGAACGCCTCGCGCCCGAACAGCTCGCTCCGACCGGTTCCTGGCCCCCCGGCACCGGGGTCGGGATGATGCTGCTCTTCGGGCTCGGCGTGTTCGGCCAGCCGCATTCGCTCCACAAGTTCCTGATGCTGAAGAGCCCGGACGCGCTCCGCTTCCTGCCGATGGTTCTCGGCGGTGCCCATGCGCTCAGCCTGCTGGTCTGGATCGGCCTCGGACTCGGCGCGATGGTCTTCGCCGCCGAAGGCCGGCTGGGGGAGCTCGGCCACCCGGACGAGGCAGCCTTTCTCGTTCTCGGAGCCGCCGAAGCCCCTGCCCTGCTCCTCGGCCTCGTCACCGCGGCGCTCCTCGCCGCCATCCTCTCCACCGCCGACACCTTCCTGAACCTCGGAGCGGCGGCGCTGGTCCGGGACATCCCCCGCGCCCTCGGCCACGCGGGCTGGTCCGGGCTCCGGGCGGCGCGCGGGGCGGCACTCCTCGTCGGCCTCGTCGCGCTCGGGATCGCCGCGGCGCACCTCGGCGGCGGGGAACTGATCGCCTGGCTCGGAACGCTGGCGTTCGGCGCTTTCGCCTCCGGGCTCGCCCCGGTACTGACCCTCGGGCTCCTGCTTCCCGAAGTCAGCGCGCGCTGCGCCGGGCTCGCGATGGCCGCCGGGCTCGCCTCCCATCTCCTCCTCGAGGGCCAGGGGCTCGTCATCCCCCCGGCGCTCGCCGGAATGGTCACCGGATTCGTCATCCTCCTCGCCGGAGCCTTCATCGCTCCGGAAAAATCGGTACCCTCGCGGGTGCGACTCGCCCTCACTCTCTGATGCCCTCCGAACCTCTGAACCTCGCCGTGGTCACCGGCGGCTCCACCCCGGAGCGGGACGTCGCGCTCGCCGGGGCGGGCGAAGTGGTCCGTGCGCTCCGCGCCGCCGGTCACGAAGTCGTTGTCGTGGATACTGTTTACGGCCCTCTCGATCCCGAAAAAGAGGGAGCTCACCTCGCACTCCGGGTCGGGCGGAACCCACCCTCGAACCGCAGCCTCGCCGACATCCGGAGCCGCGAGGACGTGCCGGGGCTTATCCGCCACCGCGAAATCTGGAGCGCGGACGCGGTCATCCTCGTTCTCCACGGCCTCGACGGCGAAGGGGGCCGGGTCCAGGCGGTGCTCGAACTCGGCGGCATCCGCTACAGCGGCAGCGGTGTCCTCGGAAGTTCGCTCGCCATGGAAAAAGCCGCGGCCAAGCACGTGCTGCGTGGCGCAGGGCTTCCCACCGCCCCCTTCGAATACCTCCACCGGCAGCAACCGGAGGACATCCGCGACCGGATCGAGGCGCTCGGCGAAACCGTCATCGTGAAACCGTCGCGGGTCGGCTCCTCGGTCGGGCTTCGGCTGGCGAGCGGATTCGAAAGGATCCGGGAGGCCGTTGCGGAAGCCCGGAAACACGACGAGGTGGTGCTGATCGAAGCCTTCCTTTCTGGCCGCGAGTTCACGGTGGGAGTGCTCGAAACCCCTTCCGGCGAGCCGGAAGCCCTCGGGGTGGGCGAAATCGTCGTGACCCGCGGGCTGTTCGACTACCACGCCAAGTACACCCCGGGGGTCGCCGAAGAGATCTTCCCGGCGGACATCCCGGAAGAGCTCGAAAGAAAACTTCAGGAGCTGGCGATCCAGACCCACCTCGCGCTGGCGCTCCACCATTTCTCGCGGGTGGACTTCCGGATGGATGCGGACGGCAATCCGATGGTGCTCGAAGCCAACACCCTCCCCGGCATGACCACCCGGAGCCTGCTGCCGCAATCGGCGGCGATCGCCGGGCTTTCCTTCCGGGATCTGTGCGATCGGCTCGCCCGGCTGGCCGCTTCGGGAGTGGGACGATGAAACGGTTTCTGCTGCTCGGCGCTCTCGCCGGCTGCGCTCCGCCCCCCAGCGATGTTCCCTCCGCCGACATCGTGGTCCGGGGCGGAATCGTCCACACCGCCGACCCGTCCCGGCCTCGCGCCGAAGCCTTCGCCGTCCGCGACGGGCGCTTCGTCTTCGTCGGGTCCGCATCGGAAGTCGAAGCCCTTGTCGGCGAGAACACCGAGGTGATCGAACTCGAAGGCGGCGACGCGCTCCCCGGCCTGATCGACGGCCACACCCACCTCCGCGGCGGGATCAGCCTCGTGCGCGGCGTGGATCTGACCGGA
The DNA here is from genome assembly GCA_965215615.1 of Vicinamibacteria bacterium. Classification (GTDB taxonomy): domain Bacteria; phylum Acidobacteriota; class Vicinamibacteria; order Marinacidobacterales; family Marinacidobacteraceae; genus CBDATA01. The sequence goes on from OZ244068.1 coordinate 1,634,591, forward strand.
ATCGCCGACCGCGCCGAGTGGGAGCGGCGGATCGCGGCCCGCGCCCGCGAACTCGCGCCCGGCGAGTGGATCGTGGGCGGCCGCTGGGATCACCTGCTCTCCGGCGGCGGGCTCCCCCACCGGGAGACCCTCGACCGGGTCGCCCCCGAAAACCCGGTGGCACTCGCCGACATCGATGGACACACCACCTGGGCCAGCAGTCTGGCGCTCGAAATCGGCGGTGTCACCCGCGACACGCCGGATCCGCCGGGAGGGCGCATCGTCCGGGACGAGGAGGGCGAGCCGACCGGGATCCTGCTGGAGGCAGCCGGCGGCCTCGTCCGGCGCCATATCCCGTCGCTCGATGCCGAAAGCGAGCGCGAGCTGGTGGCGGCAACCCTCGAAAACGCCGCCCGGCTCGGGCTCACCGGTGCCCACGACATGGGCGGACTCCACGGCGTCGAGCCCTATCTCGACATGGCGCTCGCTGGCCGGTTGCCGCTCCGGATCTGGTACGGCCCGACCGGGGTGGTGGGGCGCGCCGACGAGGCGGCGGCGCTCCGGGACCGGGTGGCCCTCGAACTCGGGACCATCGAAGCCGAGCGGGGGCCGACGTTCGCGGTCGGCTACCTGAAGCTCGTCGCCGACGGGGTCCTCTCCTCCCGCACCGCCGCGATGATCGATCCCTACGCCGACGATCCGGAAAACCGCGGCTTCCTGATCACCGAGGAACCCGAGCTCGCGGCCGCGATCGCCGATTTCCACGCCGCCGGCTTCCCGGTGGCGATCCACGCGATCGGCGACCTCGCGGTGCGCGCCTCGCTCGACGCGTTCGAGAAATTCCGCACTCCGGGACTCCTGCCCGACCGGGTGGAGCACATCGAATCGCTCCACCCCGACGACGCGCCCCGCTTCCGGGAACTCGGGGTGCTGGCCAGTTTCCAGCCCCATCACTGCATCACCGGCATCGACGTGTACAACACCGACCGGCTGGGGCCGGAGCGCGCCGCCTGGTCCTTCGCCTGGGGCGGTGCGCAGGAAGCGGGGGCCGATCTGGTGTTCGGAAGCGACTGGCCCACCGCGCCGCTCGATCCGCTCCGCCAGTTGTACGCGGCCACCGTCCGCGAAAAGCCGACCGGCGGCCCCCCGGGTGGCTGGCACCCGCACCAGAAGGTGGACTGGGAAATCGCGCTCGATGCCTTTACCCAGGCCCCGGCGGATGCCGCGGGCTGGGGCGGCGAGATCGGCTCTATCACTCCGGGCAAGCGGGCGGATTTCGTGATCCTCGACGGCCCGGTTCCCGATCCGCCCGACCGTCGCCTGCTCGACCTCGCGGTCCGCTCGACCTTCGTCGGCGGGCAGGCCACCTTCACCCGCTGACCGTGCACCCGCTGATCCCGGCCGACTGGCTCGAAGAACACCTCGAAGAGCCGGACCTCGTGGTCGTGGACACCCGGTTCCACCTCCCCGATCCGGCCTGGGGCCGCGCCCGCTACCGGGAAGGCCACATTCCGGGAGCGGTCTTCGCCGACACCGGCGAGGATCTGGCCGCCCCGCTCACCGGGACGAACGGCCGCCACCCGCTGCCCTCCGTCGAAGCGATGGCGGAGACCTTCGGCCGGCTCGGGATCGGCGACGACTCGACGGTGGTGGCCTGTGACAGCGCCGGGGGCATGTACGCCGCCCGTCTCTGGTGGATGCTCCGCTACCTCGGCCACCGCCGGGTCGCGCTGCTGGACGGCGGCCTTTCTGCCTGGAAGGGGCCGCTCGCAAGCGGCGAAGAAACGCGCCCCCCCGCCCGTTTCACCCCCCGCCCGGTTCCGGAGATGGTGCGCGGGGCAGAAGCCGTCGTCGCCCGGCTCGGCGAGGAGATCCTGCTCGATGCCCGCGAGTCCGTGCGCTTTCGTGGCGAAACCGAGCCGATCGACCCGGTCGCCGGACGGATCCCCGGCGCGCGCAACCACTTCTGGAAGAAGAACCTGGACCGCGACGGACGCTTCCGGAAACCCGCCGAACTCCGCGAAGCGTTCGACGAAGCGCTCGCGAACCGCGAAGGGGAGCCGGTGGTCTGCTACTGCGGCTCCGGGATCACCGCCGCCCACAACGCGCTCGCGCTCGTCCTCGCCGGGGTCGAGGGAGTCGCGGTCTATCCCGGCTCCTGGTCCGAATGGATCGCGGACCCGGAGCGCCCGGTCGCGACCGGCCCCGCCTGATCGCGTGGAGCCGGCCCGAACTCTCGATCCAGAAGACCGGGCTTGAGCCGCTCCAACGCGATGCGCACGCACTCCGGATCGGTGTCGAACCCGATGTATTTCCGGCCGGCGCTCCGGGCGGCGACCAGCGTCGATCCGCTGCCACAGAATGGATCGAGAACGACCTGCCCGGGAGTCGTCGTCATCTCGACGAGCGCCCGCAAGAGCCGCGTTGGCTTCTGCGCCGCGTGAAGGCCTGATTCTCCGGGCGCGAACCCAAGCCGAACCACGTTGGAGGACTCTCCTTCGAGCGCCTGCAGCACTCTTTCGTCATAGGCACCGACACCGTGTTTCAGGACGTTGTCGGCAATCGTCGCCCCAATGGGGTACGGCTTGACGAACCAGAGGATCGGCTCGAACCGGGGACGCAGGTTCCCGACCCACCATCCGCGCCAACGCTCCGCGCTCGCCTCATCGCCACGACGCCCATAGACGAGGCTGATCCGCTGGGCGCGGTGCGCCGCGTTACGCCGCAGCCACGCCAGCGAGTCCTTGAAGGTGAACCCCGCCATTTCGAAAGCGACCACGCAGCGATGAGACAGCCGGCGACCTGCGAAAACGAAGGCTGATGCGCCAGGCTTCAGCACTCGAAGCCATTCACTGGCAAAGGATTCGCACCATTCCTGGTACTCGATCGGAATGCGGCGGTCGGATTCCGACCAGCCATTCAACGGCTTGCCCCGCCTTCTGAAAACCCTGCCCGCTCTTCGTTGCGCAGGACTCGCGCCCAAGAAGGCCGAGTTCCTGTTCCGGTGCAGAACATCCCATTCGTCGAGGCCGATTCCGTAGGGGATGTCACTCAGGATGAGGTGGATACTCGAATCCGGCAGCTCCTTCACGGAAGCGATTCCGTCCGCAACACGCACGGAATTGTTCCTGTGCTCCATGCGCGTCACGGCTCTTCGAGCAGCTCGCCGTGCTCGACCGCGAGAATCTCCTCGTTCCCGAGCCCGTTCTGGAGCGAGACGAGCGTCGCGCCATCGAGGCCGCGGAGCGTTCGGCGGCGGCCCGGGTATCCCCCGCCTTGACCGTGACCAGCACGAAATCCAGAGGCCCCTCGGGGGTTTCCCGCACCTCGACCCGGACCGTCGCTTCGGTCGCGCAGCGGACCCGGAGGCCGTCCTGCCGGATGGCCGCGAGTTGCGCCCCACGAGCCACCACCGTCACCCGGTTTCGACGGACGAGCCGCGCGGCGAATACGCTACCCGTGGCTCCGGCCCCGAACACGAGAACATGAAGCGAATCCGGCACCGGGACATAAGTTAACAGGCTGTGGACATCCTGCGCGAAGTCGGCATCTATCTGGCGGCGGTCGCCGTGGCCGTGCTCCTCGGCTACCTCGTGGAGCGCCGGGTGCGGACGAGGCTCGCCGAACGCGCGCGGGCCACCCGGACCGCCTGGGACGACTGGGCCGCCGAACACCTCTTCCACTTCGGCCCCTCGCTCCTGCTCGCGCTCGGCGCGGTGGCCACGGTGATGGAGCTCCGTCCTCCCGCGCCCCGGTTCGAGCCGCTGCTCACCCTGGCGCTCAAGATCGTCCTGATCCTGGTGCTGATCCGCCTCGCCACCGATGCCGCGCTCTTTTCGGTGCGCCTCTACAACGCCCGGCTCGGCAAGAGCGGTGTCTCGATCCTGCGGAACACGGTCCGGGTGGTCACCGGGGTCGTGGGCCTCCTCGTCATCCTCGACCAGTTCGGCGTTTCGGTCGGCCCGATCCTCGCCACCCTCGGAGTGGGCGGCATCGCGCTCGCCCTCGCCCTCCAGCCGACCCTCGGCAACATCTTCGCCGGCATCCAGATGGTGGCCGCCAACCAGTTCAAGGTCGGCGACTTCATCGGTGTCCCGAGCGTCGGCGTGGAAGGCACGGTCACCGACATCGGCTGGCGGACCACCACCCTCAAGTCGTTGCTCGACAACACGATCATCATCCCCAACTCCCAGCTCGCGGATGCCGTCTTCACGAACCTGCACGCCCCCGAACTCACCCTGCGGATCGCGGTCGGAGTGGGGGTCCACTACGACACCGATCTCGAACTCGCCGAACGGGTGACGCTCGAAACGATCCGCGACATGCAGCGGAAGACTCCGGGAGCGGTCACCGACTGGGAGGGCGAGATCCGCTGGCGCGAATTCGGCGATTCGGCGATCACCTTCGATGCCATCCTGATGGCCGAGCGACCGCTGAAGCGCTTCGAGGTGACGAACGCCTTCGTCAAGGCGCTCCACCGGAAGTACGAAGAGGCGGGCATCGAAATCCCCTACCCCATCCGCAACCTGTACCTGCGGACCGGGGTCCGCATGGAACCGGAGAACTGAACATGCGAAGCGACGAAGTCAAGACCGGCCCGAGCCGTGCCCCCGCCCGGGCGATGCTGCGCGCCACCGGGCTCTCCGCCGAGGCGATCCGGAAGCCGCTCGTCGGAATCGCCAACACCTGGACCGAGATCACCCCCTGCAACAGCCATTTGCGGGAGCTGGCGGAAGCGGTGAAGGAAGGGGTCCGGGAAGCCGGCGGCACCCCGCTCGAGTTCAACACCATCGTCGTTTCCGACGCGATCGCGATGGGCTCTTCGGGAATGCGTGCCTCGCTCGTCTCCCGCGAAGTGGTGGCCGATTCCATCGAACTCGTGGCGCGGGGGCACCTGCTGGATGCGGTGGTGGCCATCTCGGGGTGCGACAAGACGATCCCGGGGACGGTGATGGCGCTCGCCCGGCTGGATCTGCCGTCGCTGATGCTCTACGGCGGCTCCATCGCTCCCGGCCGGTTCCAGGGGCGTTCGGTGACCATCCAGGATGTCTTCGAGGCGGTGGGGGCCCACGCCGCCGGGCGGATGACCGATGCCGAACTCGAAGAACTCGAAGCCGCCGCCTGTCCGGGCGCGGGTTCCTGCGGGGGCCAGTTCACCGCGAACACCATGTCGCTCGCCACCGCCTTCCTCGGCATTTCGCCGATGCTCGGGAACGAAATCCCCGCTCTCTCGCCCCGAAAGCCGGAGGCTGCCCGCGCCGCCGGAGTCCGGGTCATGGATCTCCTCCGGGAGGGGAGAACGGCGCGGGAGTTCCTGACCGAAGACGCGCTCCACAACGCCTGGGCGGCGGTTTCCGCCACCGCCGGCTCGACGAACGCGGCGCTCCACCTGCTCGCCATCGCCCACGAAGCGGGAAGCCGGCTCGCGCTCGACGACCTCGACCGGATCGGTGCGAGGACTCCGGTGCTCGCCGACCTGAAGCCGGGAGGCCGCTTCACCGCCCCGGAGATGGAGGCCGCAGGCGGAATGCGCCTGCTGGCGGCCCGCCTGAAAGAGCTCGGCGGAATCACCGACACGCCCACGGTCTCCGGGGACTCGCTTTTCGAGCTCGCGGAAGCGGCCGAAGAGACAGCGAAGCAGGAAGTCATCCGCCCGGCGGAGCGGCCGATCAAGCCGCGCGGCGGTCTCGCCTTCCTCACGGGGAGCCTCGCGCCCGAAGGAGCGGTCCTGAAGCTCGCCGGGCACGACCGGACGCGGCACGAAGGGCCGGCCCGGGTCTTCGACTCGGAGGAAAATGCCTTCGAGGCGGTGCAGCGCGGCGCGGTCCAGGCCGGAGACGTGATCGTGATCCGCTACGAAGGGCCGCGCGGCGGGCCGGGGATGCGCGAGATGCTCGGGGTCACCGCGGCGGTCATCGGGCGCGGGCTCGGGAACGAAGTCGCGCTCGTCACCGACGGCCGCTTCAGCGGCGCGACCCACGGCTTCATGGTGGGCCACATCAGCCCGGAAGCGGCGGCCGGTGGCCCCATCGGGCTGGTGCGCGACGGCGACCGGATCACCATCGATCTCGAGTCCCGGTCGCTCGATGTCGAGATGGAGGGACCGCGGACCGCGCATCCGCCCGCGAATCCCTTCGCCACCGGGGTCCTCGCCCGCTACGCCCGGAACGTCGGTTCGGCGAGCCGCGGCGCGGTCACCACCGATTTCTGACCCGGACGCTCAGCTCCAGAGCGCGGAGAGCGGGGCCGCCTGGATGCGGTCGCCGAGCGCATAGCTGGTCTGTCCCGCATGGAGCACGACCCCGCCGAGAAAAAGGTCCCCCATCTCATCCCGCAGCCACGCCAGATGGCGCGCGTCCCGGGTTCGAGGCGCGGCGGTCGCCTTCACCTCCACCCCGAGGATCCGCCCCCGCGGAGCTTCCACCACGAAATCCACTTCCCGCCGCCCCTGCGCCTCACGCAGGTGGAAGAGGGAGTACCGCCCGCCCGACGCTTCCGCCGACACGCGAAGTTCGGTGGCCGCCAGCATTTCGAGCGCCGCGCCGAGAAGCGCTCCATCCGCCATCACCCGATCCGGGTCCAGATCCAGCAGGGCCGCCCACAGTCCCCCGTCCGCAACGGCCCTGCGCGGCCGACGAACCAACCGCTTCAGCCGGTTGGAGGACCACGCGGGAACCTCCCAGACCACTCCCAGCCCCTCGAGGTGGCGCCAGTAGTCGAGGCCCGTCCGACGGTTGACCCCCGCTGCCTGGTGGAGCGCTTCGAAGGAAACGACCCGCATCGAATGGAGGGCGCAGGCTTCGAAAAAGCTCCGCAGCCGGCCGGCATCGAACCTCCGGTCCACTCCCGGCGCTCCCCGAATGGCGACGTGGTCGGCGTAACTCTGATACCACTGCCTGCTTCCGGCGCTCCCCGCGCCGAAGAGGGGCTCCGGAAATCCGCCGTCGAGGACGATCCGGATCAGTTCGGCGAGATCCGGCGCTTCGGCGGACGGGAGCAGGAGTTCCCCCGCCACCAGGCGGTCGAAAAACGAGCGGGACCCAAGACCGAGCCGCTCTGCCGCCGTGAACGGGCGCAGGGGAACGCGGATCACCCTCCCCACGCCGGGCCAGGTCGAAGGATCCGCCTCGGCGCGGACCGATCCGGCGAGCAGGAAGCGCCCCCGCCGGGGTGCCCGGTCCACGGCCCGCTTCACGGCGGCGAGGAGGCCGGGCACCGCCTGCCACTCGTCGAGCAGGATCGGCTCCGGAAGACGTTCGAGTGCCGCATCGGGGTCCACCTCGAAAGCGGCCGCCTGCCGCGGGTCGTCGAGCCGCACGACCGAGGCGGCATGACGAACCGCCGTCGTCGTCTTGCCCACCCCGCGCGGGCCGACGATCATCAGCGCCGGATGGAGCGCGAGGAGCCCGGGAAGCTGCTCGTCCAGTATCCGCTCGCGATACTGCATCATGCTTGTTTGCATTGTCGCATAAAAACGGTAGTTCCTGCTGATTTTTGCCCAGACGACTCCTGTCCGGGACGAATCGCGAGCCCGCGGAACCTAGAATCCCTCGCCCATGGAGGGATTTTCCCGGGCGCTCGGCGCGCTGCTCCTGCTCCCGGCACTCGTTGCGATCATGCTCGTGATGGCCGTCCCCATCGGAGTCCTGATCCACCTCTCGCTCCTGCCGCCGGGTCCGCTCGCGCCGCTCGAGGGAAACCCGGGGTTCGCGTCCTTCGCCGGCCTCTTCGAAAGCCCGTTCCCGGCGGTTTTCTGGCGCACGCTTCGCCTCGCCCTTCTCACCACCCTCGCCACCGCGGTCCTCGGCTACCCGATGGCGCTCCTGCTGTCGCGTTCCACCGGGCTCTCGCGCCGCATCCAGACCCTGCTGGTGATCTCGCCGCTGCTCATGTCCATCGTGGTGCGGGCGTATGGCTGGGTGCTTCTTCTGGGGCAGCAGGGGTTTCTGGGCGCGGCGCTCGAAGCCTTCGGACTTCCCCGGGGGTCGCTCCTCTACACCGAAACCGCGGTCGTCCTCGCCCTCACCGAGTCGTTCCTCCCCTTCATGGTCCTCGCGCTCGTCGCAAGCCTCGACCGGATGGAGCCCGCCCTGCTGGAAGCGGCGCGCGGGCTCGGAGCATCGCCCATGATCGCCTTCCTGCGGATCACCCTGCCGCTGACCCTGCCCGGCCTGGCGGCGGGGGCGAGCTTCGTGCTGGTGGGTGCGCTCTCGGCGTACGCCACCCCGGCGCTGCTCGGCGGAGCCGGCTCGCGCACCTGGGTTCTCGAAATCCAGGAACTGCTCACCCTGAGCTTCGACTGGCCCACCGCGGCCGCGGCCTCGCTGCTGCTGCTCGCCGCCGCGATGGGCCTGATGGCGCTCGCCGCCTTCTACAGCCGGAAGCGCACCGCGCTCTGGTTCGGGACATGAAAAAAATGGCGCTCCCGCTGGCTGCCGGAGCCGGCTACGCCGTGCTGCTGCTCTCGCCGCTCGCCGTCTTCCTCTATTCGCTCAGTCCGACCGCGGTCCTCGAAATCCCGCCCGGCGGCCTGAGTTTCGCCTGGTACACGGGCCTTCTCGACCACCCGCGCCTCCTCTCCGGGATCGTGACCAGCCTCCTGCTCGGGCTGCTCGCGACCGGCTTCGCGCTGCTGCTCGGCATCCCCGCCGCTCTCGGGCTCACTCGCGGCCGCCTTCCGGGAAGCTCCCTGCTTCTCGGGCTGCTGCTCTCGCCGCTCAGCCTGCCGGCGCTCGCCCTCGGTGCCGGCCTTCTGACCACCACCAGCCTCCTCGCCCGCGAAACCGGGCTGCAACTCGCCGGAACCCTCACCCCCCTCGTCCTGGCGCATCTGCTGATCACCCTGCCGTGGGTCGTTCGCAGCGTCGCCGCCTCGCTCGAATCGGCCGACCCGGAGCTCGAAGCCGCCGCCCGCGGGCTCGGAGCCGGCCCGCTCGAAACCCTGTTCCTCATCACTCTGCCGAACGCCCGGCCCGGCATCGTGGCGGGGGCGGTCTTCGCTTTCGTGATCTCCTTCGGAAACTTCAACCTCTCGCTGCTGCTGGTGAGCGGGCGGACGGTGACCCTTCCGGTCGCCATCTTCGAGTACGTGGACCGCTACCAGGATCCCACGGTGGCCGCCATCGCAACGGTCGCCATCCTGGTGACCGGGCTGACCGCGCTCGCTGCCGACCGCCTCGCCGGAGTGCTCCGGAACCCGGGACAACCCGCATGAACCGCATCCTCCCGCTTCTTCTGCTCCTCGCCGGCTGTTCGGCCAACGGCCGCCCGGAACTGGTGGTCGCCGCGCCGCCCGGCCGCATCGCCGATCTCGAAACCCACTTCGCCCCTCTCTTCGAAGCGAAAACCGGGGCGCGGATTCTGGTCACCGGCCTCCGGTCCGGCGATCAGGTCGCCCGGGTCCGGATAGAACAGGGAGCCCCCACTCTCGATATCCTCTGGATCGATGCCGGAGAAGCGGCGCTGCTTGCAAGCGAGGGGCTGATCGAGGGGCCGGAAGGACTCTCCGAAGTCCGGGCTGCCCTGCCCTCTTTCCACTTCGACGAGGGCGCTCTTCCAGCGACCTTCGCTTCGGCGGTCGGTTTTCTTCACAACACCGATGCCCTGCCCGACCCGCCCCGCTCGTGGGCGGCGCTCTCCGGCCCCGGACTCGAGAACCGTCTCGCCCTCTTCGGCTTCGGAAGCACCCTCGGGCCGCTGACGGTGGGCGTTCTGGCCCGGATCGCAACCGGAGACGAGACCGATGCCGATGCCGGCTTCGCGGGCCTTTCCGCCCTTCGTCCGAACATCCTCCAATTCGGGACCAGCGGACCCGCGAACAACCAGTTGGTCGCCCAGGGAGAGGCCTGGCTCACCCTCGGCCTGCCGTCCCAGGCTCTCCATCTCGCTGCGGGCGGCGCCCCCGTCGCCTGGCTCGCCCCCGAAGAGGGAGCGGCGGCCCTGCCCCAGGGGATCCAGATCGTCGCGAACAGCCGAAACCCGGAACTCGCCCGCGCTTTCGCCGACTCCATGTTTTCGGTCGAAGCGCAGACTCTCGCGGCCCGGGAGCTTCGTCTGGTTCCGGCGCGGGACGACGTTCCGCTGCCGGAGGGCCTTCCCGCTCCTTCCGGGCTCCTGCGGCTGGATTTCGCGGCCCTCGGCGAGCTCCGCGCCGAATGGACGGCGCGCTTCCGCCGCGAAGTGATCGGCGAATGAACCGGGAGGCTCTCGCCGGGTTCCTCGGCCCCCTGCCCGGCCGGAGCCCCGCCGGGCCGGTCCTCGACCGGGCGCTTTCGCTCGCTCCCTGGATCCCCCGGGCCGGGTTCCTCCCTCCCGGAGCGGCCGGAACATCTCCCGTCCCGGATCCGTTCGCCGCCTCTCCTCTTCCGCGACTCGAAGAGCTCATGGGAAGCGAAGGCCTCCAGGCTGCTGCTGCCTGGGCCGCCTCGGCGCGCTTCGACGATGCCGACCGACAGGCCGCCCTGATCTGGCTGACCGATATGATCGCGGTCGGCGCTGCGCCCCCGGAGCCCACGCTGCTCCCTCCGTCTTTTTTCGATTCCGAGCTCGAAGGGGTGGGCCCCGAAGTCCGGCTCTGGCGGCCGGTCGCCGGTCGGACCCACGCGCCGCTCTTCCCGGCGCTGCTGTGGAACCGGGTCGTGGGCGATGCCCTCGAACTCCACGCCGGGCCGGAGTGCGGGGCCGCCGCCGTCGCCGTGGCGGAAGCCTTCGAACGCCCGCTCGCCGAGCTCCTCGACGCGCTTCTCGCGGGGAGCGGGGTGGGCGCGCTTTGTCGCGAACTCCTCGGCCCGCTGGCCGAAGCGGCGGGGGCCCACTCGCCGGGGGTCACGGCTCCGGCTTCGACGGCGGCCGCAGTGGGGCGGCTCATCCGGCTCGCTCCGGATGCGATGGCGGATGCGTTCCGCCGCGCCGATGCCGTGGCACCGGCCCACCCCTATCGGGCCTTCGCCGAAGGGGCGACCGTGAAGCTCCTCTACGGCGGCTGGGGGCAGCTCCTCGGCACCGCCGCCGCGCTGGAGCGAGAGTTTCCTCTGGCCGCATCGCCTTCCCCCGGCGACCGTTTCGACGCGGATCGCGCCCGACTCGCGGTTCATCAGATCCAGCCCAAGAAGCACCCCGGCTCCCGGGCCATCCAGCCCGCTCTCGAAGCCCTTCGCTGTCTTCCCTCGGAGGAGCCGGATTCGATCCTCGTCGAGACCTACCCCTTCGCGTCGACCGTTTCCGGCTGGGCGGAGCCGGTTCGCGCTCCGATCGCCGCCCAGATGCACATCCCCACCGCAGCGGCGCTCTTCTGGTTGCGAGGGAGCCTCGATGCCCCGGATTTTGGCGGCTTCGACGAGCCCGGAGTGCGGGAACTCGCCGCCCGGATCCGGGTGGTGCCCCGCGAGTTCGGCTCGCCCGGAATCCGGGTGCGGCGGGCGCGGGTCACCATCCGGAATGCGGAGGGTGTCTCCCGCGCCGCCACCACGAACGCCCCGTGGCCACCTCCCGCAAAAGCCGGCATCCGCGCCCGTTTCCATCGCTTCACCGAAGATCTCGGCCTCCCGGACCCCTCCGGACTGCCCCTTTCCGCGCCGGTCACCCGGCTTTTTTCCTGATGGATTTCCGGGCGTTCGGACTCGCGCTCGACGGCCTCCGCAAGTCGTACGGGAGCACCGAAGCGGTCTCCGAAGTGGACCTCGCGGTCGAATCGGGAGAGCGGATCGCGCTGCTCGGCCCGAGTGGCTCCGGCAAGTCCACCATCCTGCGACTGATCGCCGGTTACCTCGAGCCCGATGGGGGTGCCGTCTGGATCGGGGGCGAGGAGATGTCCGGAGTTCCCCCGGAAAAACGCGACGTGGGCATGGTCTTCCAGAACCACGCGCTCTTCCCCCATCTGACCGTGCGGCGCAACATCACCTTCGGGCCGGAGCGACGGGGCGTTTCCGGAACCGAGGCGAACGAAATCGCGGGCCACCTGCTGGAGCGGGTGGGGCTTTCGGAGCACGGGGACAAGTTCCCGCGCACGCTCTCGGGCGGCGAGAGCCAGCGGGTGGCGCTCGCCCGGGCGCTTGCCATCCGGCCTTCGGTGCTCGCCCTCGACGAGCCGTTTTCGAGCGCCGACGCGACGCTCCGACGGGACTTGCGCGCTCTCGTCGTCCGGCTGCAGCGAGAATTCGAGGCCACCACCCTGTGGGTCACCCACGACCAGGAGGAGGCGCTGGCCCTCGCCGACCGGGTCGCCGTGCTCCACGAGGGGCGCATCCACCAGTTCGCGACCCCGCGGGAGCTCTACGCCCGCCCGGCGAGCGAGTTCGTTGCCAATTTCGTCGGTCGCATGAACCTGATCCCGGCCGAGCCGGTTCCGGAGAATCCCGGCGCTTTCCGGATCGGCGGGGGCGACATCCTGCGGCTCGCTCTCGATCAGGAGTTCCCGCCGGACGGGACGCGCCTGCTGGTGGGTATCCGCCCCGAGGCGATCGCCGTGGGACATCCTCCGCCGACCCCCGGATACAACTCCATGAGCGCGGTGGTGAAACAGGTGGCCTATCTGGGAGACCGGCTGGATCTGGATCTCGAAATCGCGGGCGACCGGCCCCTCCTCGCCCGCGGCAACAGCACCGCCGCGCGGCTCGCGAAGGAAGGCGACCGGGTTCGCATCCACTGGCCGGTCTCCGAAACCCGCCGGGTCTGACCGACCCGAAGACGAATTGACAAACAGAAAGTAAACAGGCTATATTTATATTTTGAACTAAACAATTGCTCCTGAATCCATTTCGGCCGGGTGCGGGTCACGCTCCTCCCTACCTCGCTGGCCGCACCGAGGAACAGCAGGAATTCCGCCGCATCCTGCAACAAGGCCCGATCCTCGAGAATCTGATTCTCACCGGGCTTCGTGGAGTCGGGAAAACGGTGCTCCTCGAAACCCTTCGGCCTCTCGCCAAGTCCGCCAACTGGCTGTGGGTCGGCGCGGATTTGTCCGAATCCGCGAGCCTCCGGGAAGAACATCTGGCGGTGCGCCTTTGCACCGATCTTGCTCCCCTTACTTCGAGCTTCATCGTGAAAGCGGAGCATCAGCAGAGCCCGGGGTTCGGAGGACAGGATCGTATCGTCGAGCAACGGCTCGATTATCAGACGCTCCTCCGCCTCTACCAGGCAAGCCCGGGACTTGCCCTGGATCGACTCAAGATGGTGCTCGAAGCCACCTGGAGAGTCGTCTCCGACACACCATCGAAACCGAGAGGGATCGTTTTCGCCTACGACGAAGCTCAAAACCTCTCCGAGCAGCCGGAGCGCGAAGAATTTCCGGTCGCGCTGCTCCTCGACAGTTTCTCATCGCTCCAGCGTCGCGGCTTCCCGTTCATGCTCGTTCTGGCAGGGCTTCCGACACTCTTTCCCAGGCTCGTGGCCTCCCGGACCTACGCCGAAAGAATGTTCCGGGTCCGGTTTCTGGATCGCCTGAACGAGAAGGAGAGCAAGGAGGCGATTCTCAAGCCGATCTCCAGCAGCAGCTCTCCACTCCGACTGACAGACGATTCGGTGGACACCATCGTGAAGATGTCAGGCGGGTATCCCTATTTCATCCAGTTCATTTGCCGCGAGGTCCATGAGGTCTTCACGCAGCAGACCGGCCGGGGCCAAACCGTATCCGTGCCTGTCGAGGCGATCGAGCAGAAATTGGATGCGGATTTCTTCTCGGGCCGCTGGTCCCGGTTGACCGATCGCCAACGGGATCTACTGTCCGTGGTTGCTCACCTCGACCACCAGGACGGCGAATTCAGTGTCCGGGACATCGTTCGGGCATCCGCCGAATTGCCGAGGCCGTTCAGCGCGAGCCACATCAACCAGATGCTCCTGAGTCTCGCCGGACAGGGTCTGGTGTTCAAGAACCGTCACGGCAGCTACTCGTTCGCGGTTCCCCTGCTCGATGCTTTCATCCGAAGACGGACAGGCCCGGAGGGGGCATAGTCAGCGGGCCCAGTCGAAGCTCCGCTCCACCGCGCGCCGCCAGTCGGCGAGCCGGGCTTCGCGGTCGCTTTCCGGCATCTTCGGCTCGAAACGGGCATCTTCGGCGAGCGCCGCGCCGAGATCGGCTCCGGACTCCCAGAACCCCACCGCGAGTCCGGCCGCCACCGCCGCGCCGAGCGCCGTCGTCTCGCGCTGGAGCGGCCGGGCCACCGGAACCCCGAGGATGTCTGCCTGGAATCCCAGCAGCAGGTCGGAGACGGTCATCCCGCCGTCCACCCGGAGCTCGGAAATGGTCTGGCCGGAGTCCTGACGCATGGCCTCGAGCACCTCGGCGACCTGGAAGGCGGTGGACTCGAGGGCGGCCCGCGCGATGTGCCGCCGGTCGGCGAAGCGGGTGAGCCCGCAGATCGTCCCCCGGGCATCCGGCCGCCACCACGGCGCGAAAAGGCCGGAAAACGCGGGAACGATGTACACGCCGCCGCTATCCGGAACCTCGAGCGCGAGCCGCTCGACACCGGCGGCGGTTTCCGCGAAGCCGAGCTGGTCACGGAGCCACTGGACGAGCGAACCCGCCACCGCGACCGCTCCTTCGAGCGCGTATTCGACCCCGTTCCGGTCCGCGAAGGCCACGGTGGTGAGCATCCCGGATCGGGAGGGAACCGGCCGGGTTCCGGTGTGGAGCAACAGGAACGCCCCGGTCCCGTAGGTGCACTTCGCCTCTCCCGGCCGCCGGCATTGCTGGCCGAGGAGCGCTGCCTGCTGGTCTCCGATCATTCCGGTGATCGGGATTTCCGCTCCGAACGGGCCGTCCTTGCGGGTGTGGCCGAAGGCTTCCGGGTGCGACGACGGAAGGATCTCCGGCAGCATCCGCTCGGGAACCTCGAGCGCCGCCAGGAGTTCGGGATCCCACCGGCAGCCATCGAGCGCCATCATCTGGGTCCGGCTCGCGTTGGTCGCATCGGTGCGGTGGTCGCGGTCTCCGGTGAGACAGGCGAGGATCCACGAATCCACCGTGCCGAAGACGGCGCGCCCTTCCCCCGCCCGTTCGCGGAGTCCGGGCGTGTTGTCGAGCAGCCACCGCAGCTTCGGCCCCGAGAAATAGGTCGCGGGAGGAAGCCCGGTGCGCTTGCGAAGCCGCTCCTCGCCGACCGTTTCGCCGAACTGCTCGGCGAGCCCCCGGGTCCTCGTGTCCTGCCAGACGATCGCCGGGGCGAGGGGCGCTCCGGTTTCGGGGTCCCAGACCACGGCCGTCTCGCGCTGGTTGGTGATCCCGACCGCCGCCACGTCCTTCCCGGCGAGCCCGGACTTCCCGAGTGCCCGCGAAACGGTCTCGAAAACCCGGTCGCGGATCTCGGCCGGATCGTGCTCGACGAGGCCGCGGTCCGGCGTGAACTGGCGGTGTTCGCGCTGGGCAGAGCCCACCACCCGTCCCTTTCGATCGAAGAGCAGGCAGCGGCTGCTGGTGGTCCCCTGGTCCACCGCCGCGATGACTCGTTCTGACACCTTCGCCTCCTCGCGCCGAAACGCCTTCCGGTATTCTCTCCGCCCGCCAACCGATTTCCCCCCCAAGGAAATTTCTCAAGAAGATTTCATGAAGATCGGCCGCCTTCTCGCTGCGCCCCTGCTGTTCGCCTCGCTCGCCTCGCTTGCCCCCGCCCAGCCGAGCGTCCTCCCGATGCGGGAGCGGGCAGCGCTCGTGGATCGCTGGCTCGACATCCGCTTCGAGACGGTGCTGCCGGAAATCATGCGGCGCGAAGGGGTGGATCTGTGGATCGTGGCGGCCCGCGAATACAACGAGGATCCGGTGATCCGGACCATGCTCCCCTACACCTGGCTCGCCGCCCGGCGGCGCACGGTGCTGATGTTCCATGACCTTGGAATGGAAGAAGGAGTCGAGCGGCTCGCGGTGGCCCGCTACGACATCGGCGGCATCCCGCGGGCCTGGGATCCCGATTCGGAGCCCGATCAATGGGGCCGGGTCGCGGAGCTCATCCGCGAACGGGATCCGGAGGTGATCGGGATCAACTGGTCCGAGGACTTCGGGCTCGCCGACGGTTTCACCGCGAGCGAGAACGCGGCGTTCCGGGAAGCGCTCGGGCCAGAACTCGCGGGCCGGGTGAAGCCGGTGGAGCGGCTCGCCATCGCCTGGCTCGAAACCCGGACCCCGGAGGAGATGGAGGTCTATCCGGGAGTGGTGCGGCTTGCCCGCTGGATCCTCTCGCGGGGGCTCTCCGGCGAAGTCATCCAGCCGGGGGCAACCACCACCGACGATGTCTCGTGGTGGTACCGGGAGAAAATCCGGGAACTCAAGCTCCAGGCGTGGTTCCAGCCGGGCGTCTCGGTGCAGCGGCACGAAACCCAGGCCGTCGAGCTACGCGAGGACTACTCGGGGCGTCCGCCGCCGAACACCATCCTCCCCGGTGACCTGATCCACGTGGACCTCGGGATCACCTACCTGCGGCTCAACACCGACACCCAGATGAATGCCTACGTGCTGCGGCCCGGCGAGACCGACGCTCCGGAAGGACTCCGCGAAGCGTTCGCAATCGGAAACCGGCTCCAGGACATCCTCACCGACGAGTTCGTCAGCGGCCGCACCGGGAACGAGATTCTCGGGGCGGCGCTCGAACAGGCGAGCCTCGAAGGAATCCGGGCTTCCATCTACACCCACCCGATCGGCTACCACGGCCACGGAGCCGGCCCCACCATCGGCCTCTGGGATCGCCAGGAAGGCGTCCCCGGCAAGGGCGACTACCCGCTCTTCCCGATGACCGCCCACGCGATCGAGTTGAACGCGCGGGTTCCGGTCCCCGAGTGGGACGACCAGGAAGTCCGGATCGCTCTCGAAGAGGATGCCTTCTTCGACGGCGAAAGCACCTGGTACATCGATCCCCGCGCCGAACGGTTGCTGCTCATCCCCCGCCAGGAGAACTAGAAACATGAATCAGGCATTGTCCCTGTCAGAAGTCTTCGACAAGCGGCTTTTCCGCATCCCCGACTACCAGCGTGGATATTCCTGGCGAGAGAAGCAACTCGAACAGTTCTGGGACGACCTCGTCTCCATGGGGGACCGACGCCACTACGCCGGTGTCCTCACCGTCCGCGCCGTATCCGTTGACAGTCCCAAATCACAGGAACACTGGCTTTGCCACGATCACAGTTATCGGTGCTACCACGTCGTGGACGGCCAGCAGCGCCTGACCAGTATCGTTCTGCTCGTCGCAGCGATCGTTCACCACTTCCGGCCTTACGCTGATGGAAGTGACCCCCAGGTTGTCGGCACTCTCATGACGAGCAATCTCGAAGATACATTTCTCTATCGCATTCATCCTGAAGGCGACATGGAGACGAATATCGTCAACTATGCCGTAGATGGCTCTCTCTGTCAGGTTCTTCATTCCTGTCTTCGATCCACAAGAATTGACGCATCTATTCGTAATGAAGCATCCAATCTGTACACGCGAAATCTTGTCTTCGCCCGCGAATTTTTCATTTCGCGCCTGAAAGATCTCGTACAGCAACAGGGGCCCGATGCCATCGGCCTGTTTTATCATCGGTTGACTCAAAATCTGTTCTTCAACATGTACGAGATTGAGGATGAATTCGATGTCCATATCTCGTTCGAGACGATGAACAATCGTGGGTTGTCGCTTTCGACTCTTGACCTGGTCAAGAATCGCTTGATGTATCTGACTAATCTGTTTCACCCCGGGAAGGAGCAAACTGCGGCCCGGCACACACTCCTCACCCATGTCAAGGACAATTGGCAGAAAATCTACGACGAATTGGGACACCACCCCACACAGCAACTGAATGAGGATTCGTTTCTTCGCGACCATTGGATCGCATACTTCGGGAAATCAGGTAGCGAGAATGAATGCGCCCGCTTTCTGCTCGAGGAGCGATTCACAAAAGCAGCCGTTCATGGCTCATCGCCATCGATCTCCCCGGGTGACATTCACGATTACGTAGTTGACCTCGGAACATCTGTACGTCACTGGGTCTCGACCCATTTCCCAGAAAAAGTCCACAACACTCCTCTGCGAGCGGAACTCGAAAGACTCCAGCGAATGGGTGTGGGCTCTTTGCGGCCCCTCGTGATGGAGATCCTGGGTCATCGAGATGATCTGCTTGCCGGAGAGGCGATACGAACAGTGGAGCGCTTCCGCTTCCTTGCATTTGCGATGGCGGGTCGGCGATCCGACTACGGAAAGGCAGAGTTCCATAGGTTGGCTCACGCAATTCACAGTGACCAGAAGGAGCTGCGGGATGCGATCGACCAGATCCAGGCATGGACAACCGAGAGTGCCGAAAGTGTTGATCTGTTGGCAAATCGCTTCGCAGGAATTCTGACCAAAAACAGCGGCCAACTGGATTACTACCAATGGTCTGGCCTCAAACATCTACTCTACGAATACGAACGATTCCTGGCAAGAGAGGATGGACCGGAGAAGGTAACCTGGCAAAAAATCGTCACGAACAGCGAAACAACGATATCCATCGAACACATTGCGCCGCAGACACCCACCCCCTACTGGGAGCAAAAAATTCCAGACGAGTACGAGGCATGGGCACAACAGCTGGGCAACCTCGTTCTCTTGGCCAAACCGATCAATTCGGCATTGCAGAATCGACCCTTTGAGGAAAAGAAGAACGCCACGTGGGACAAGAGCGGCAAGGTCGCCCGCGTGGGATACAGCACCGGGAGCTATTCCGAGCTGGAAGTTGCCAGAGAGACCGAATGGAATGCGGATTCGATCCGCAGGCGTGGGTTGCGAATTCTCGAGTTCATGGCCGAACACTGGTCCATTCCCTTCTCGGATGCCCACAAGCAGCAGCTCGTCTCTCCGACCCCGAAGCGGCAGGTCCCAATATCGGATCCACTCGATTTCGAGTAGCAAACCGGCGGCGAGAGATCAAGCGATAACCCGCGGCGTTCCGAGCGCGAAATCCCATGCGGCGCTCCGATTTCCTCGCCGGGGTCGGGCTCGCGGCCGGGGTATCCCTCCTCGCGACCTTCGGGGCCGACTGGATCGCCGAGTCGCTGCTCGGCCTCTCGGGAAACCCGATCAGTGCCGTCGTGCTGGCCATCGTTCTCGGCATGGCCATCTCGAATGGAACCGGCTGGGCCCGCTCCGGTGCTTCGGGGCTTCGGTTCTGCTCCACCACCATCCTCCGGCTCGGCATCGTGCTGCTCGGCTTTCGGCTCAGCCTGCTCGCCGCCGGCCGCTTCACCCTTGCGGCCCTTCCCTTCGTCCTTTTTGCGATCGCGGCGGGGATTTCCGTGGTGCGGCTTTTCGGGTCGCGCTTCGGACTCTCCCGAACCCTCGCCGGGCTGATCGCGATCGGGACCAGCATCTGCGGTGCCACCGCCATCGTCGCGACCGCTCCCCTGCTCCGCGCCCGCGATTCCGAAGTGGGTTATGCGGTCACCTGCGTCACCGTGTTCGGCATCGCCGCGATGTTCGGCTATCCGATCCTCGCACACGCGATCTTCCCCGCCGAACCGCAGCTCGCCGGGCTCTTCCTCGGAGCCTCCATCCACGAAACTGCCCAGGTCGCCGGCGCGGGAGTGATGTACGAAACCCGATACGGCGCGCCGGAAGCGCTCGACGTGGCCACCGTCACCAAACTGGTCCGGAATCTATCCATGCTGGCGCTGATCCCGCTGGTGGGCATCCTGTTCGCCGGCAAACGGGGCGAGAACTCTCCCTCCTGGCTGCGGATGATCCCGTGGTTCGTCGTCGGCTTCGCGGCCTGCTCGGCGCTCCGGACCCTCGGAGATCACCTGTTCCCCGGCGCTGCGGCGTGGGAGCAGATGGTCTCGTTCTTCCGTCACGCTGCCGAAACCTGCCTGCTGCTCGCGATGGCCGGAGTGGGCCTTCAGTCGAGCTTCGTCGGCCTCCGGCGCATCGGCTTCCGCCCCTTCGCCTTCGGACTTCTCACCGCCCTCGTGACAGGCGCGGTCAGCCTGAGCCTGATTACGGCGTTCGGAGAATCAACCCTCGCCTTCTTCGGCGACTGACATCAGCGAACCTGTCTCCCATGGGTTGTGGAGTCCAATCCCCAACCCCTCGAAATCACCGACGTTGCGCGTCACCACCGTCAACCCGCCCAGGCGGGCGATCGCGGCGATCTGGCAGTCGATCGGATCCGGATGAAGGCCGCGGGCGCGCCGCATGGCCGCCATCTCTGCGTAAACACAGGCCGCTTCGCGATCAAAGGGCAGGACGCGGTCGCCGAAAGCTCTCCGTAGCATCCCCTCCATGCGGGAGAACAGCGCTTCGCGCCGATGTCCCACCGGCAGGATCGCGACAGCGTAGCGGAGCTCTGCCTCGCTCACAGCAGACAGGAAAAGTTCTTCAGGAACCTGGGCGGCGATCCATGATTCGACAGTGCGCGCCGGTTCCAGACGCATCAATTCGGACACCACGTTCGTGTCCAGCAGAAACACGTGGCTCTCGATCAGTCGAAGGAGGGTGGCTCGCGGGAGCCGCCCCGCGGCGGCAGCTCCAGTTCCACGCCATTCTCCGGGCCGAAGTACGACCGAATGATGCTCGCAAGGTCACGACCAGCCGGCTCCGGGGCCACTGCGCCACCGAGAATCCGGCGGGCTTCCTCTTCCATGGATCGGCCGTTGACGGCGGCACGAACCCGCAAGCGGGCTTTCACTTCGTCGTCGAGTTTGCGGATCGTGATACTCGCCACGGTCATCCTCCTGTTTTGATGGCATCGCAATCCTTTCGATTGTAACGCCATCAATCTTCGGCGATGGCCTCGGTGCCGAGCAACTCGCCGACGAGGCGGCGCGCCCGCTCTTCGGTCTCCGGGAGCGAGCCGGAAGTGTCCACCAGATCGTCCGCTGCCGCCATCTTGGCGGCCACCGGCATCTGCGCCGCAATCCGGGCCCGGGCTTCGGCCTCGGTGAGGGAAGAGCGGGCGAGCAGACGCTCGATCTGCTGCTCCGGCGGGCAGTGGGCCACCACCAACCGGTCGTAGGTTTTCGCGCTTCCGGTTTCGACCATGAGCGCCGCCTCCACCCCGGCCGCCGCCGCGCCTGCGGCCGACCGCTGCTCGAGGAACTCCTGAATCGCGCGGCGCACCTCCGGGTGCACGATCCGGTTCAGCCGCTCGCGGGCCGCGGGGTCCGAAAACACGATCCCTCCGAGCTTCGAACGATCCACGCCGCCGGTCGAATCCCGGACATCTCCGAACTCGCGCCCGAACTCCTGGACGATCGCTTGGATCAGCTCGCCGCCCGGCGCGAGAAAGTCGTGGGTCAGCCGGTCGGCATCCAGCATCGGGATGCCGGCGCGCTCGAAGACCCGGCGAACGACCGATTTCCCCGACGCGATCCCCCCGGTCAGGCCGATCCGAAGCATCCGCGCTTTCCGGTCAGTCGCCGGCCTTTCGCCGCGCCTCGGCGAGCTCGATGGTGTTCTTCAGGAGCATGGCGATGGTCAGCGGGCCGACTCCCCCGGGGACCGGGGTGTAGGCAGAGGAAAGCTCGCGCATGAAGTGAGGATGCGCGTCGCCGACCAGCGCGTTCCCGTTCCGGCCAAACCGCTCGAGCCGCTTCGGTTCGGAACGGAAGAAATCGGCGGCGAGGGCCGGATCGGTGATGCGGTTCATCCCGACATCCACCACCACCGCTCCCGACCGGATGCTTTCCTCCCCTGCGAGCCCGGTCCGGCCGGTCGCAAGCAGCAGGATGTCGGCCTCCCGGCAGGCCGCCGGAAGATCGGCCGTCCGGGAATGACAGATGGTGACCGTCGCGTGAGCGTGGAGCAGCATCAAGGCGAGCGGCTTGCCGACGATGTCGCTCCGACCGACCACCACCGCGCGCTTTCCCTTGAGGTCCACGCCTTCCCGGTGGAACATTTCGAGAATGCCCGCCGGAGTGCAGGGGCGCGGCCCCGGCTGGTTCGCGACCAGTCGTCCCACGTTTTCCGGGTGGAAGCCGTCCACATCCTTGTCCGGCCGGATGCGGGCGAGGAAACGACCGGCATCGAGTCCCTCCGGCAGCGGCAACTGGAGCAGGATCCCGTCCACCGCGTCGTCCTCGTTCAGCTCGTCCAGCAGATCGCCGAGTTCCCCGGCAGTGGTTTCCGCCGGCCGCCGGTGGATCGTGGAGTGGAATCCGGCTTCGGTCGAGGCCCGGCCCTTGCCCCGCACATAGATCGCGGAAGCCGGGTCGTCCCCGACCAGGACCACCGCGAGTCCCGGAGGCCGGCCCTCCCGCGCGAAATCCCGCGCCGACTCCGCCGCTTCGGCCCGGATCGCGGCGGCGATCCGTTTTCCGTCCAGAATGCGTCCCGGCATCTCCCTCACCCCTTCCCGGTTTCTTCCCGGGCAGCGCGCAGCAGAACCCGCGCCGATTCCCGAGCCCTCGCGGGGCTCGTCATATCGATCGCCGAAACGACCGCAAACGCGTCGGCTCCCGACGCGATCACTTCGGCGGCCCGCCTTCCCCGGATACCGCCGATCGCAACCAGCGACCGCCCTCCGGTTTCGCGGGTCGCGGCGCGCACTCCTTCGAGACCGACCACCGGCTCCGGGTTCGCCTTCGACCCGGTGGGAAAGACCGGGCCGATCGCCAGATAGTCGCAAGGTGCGGGGCGCGCTTTTTCCAGCTCGGCGAGGGAATGGGTGGACAAACCGAGAACCCGGCGGTCGCCGAGGAACTGCCGGGCGCGGCCGGCAGAGAGATCGTCCTGGCCGATGTGCGCGCCACCCGCGCCGGAAAGCAGCGCGATATCCACCCGGTCGTTCACGAGGAGCGTGACCCCTGCTCCGGCGGTGCCCCGGACACCCGCGCGAACCCAGTGCAGGAACTCCCTCGCGGACATGTTCTTGGCCCGGAGCTGCGCGACCCGGATCGAGAGATCGGCAAGGGCCCGGAACAAGGGGCCGGGGTCGGGGTCGCCGTGGACTTCCGCATCGAGAATCGGGTAGAGCGGCGCGCCGGGCCACCTTCCGGATCCGGCGCGATCACCCCATCCGCTCGAGGATTCCGGTGTCGAATCCGCCAGCAACGAATTCCTCGTTCTCCAGCACCCGGAGGTGGAAAGGAAGGGTGGTGTGGACTCCCTCGATCACCATCTCACGGAGCGCCCGGCGCATGCGCGCCACCGCCATCTCGCGATTCTCTCCGTGCGCGATGACCTTGGCCAGCAGCGAGTCGTACCACGGAGGCACGTCGGCACCGGCGTGGAATGCGGTGTCCACCCGGATGCCCGGCCCGCCGGGGCTGTGGAATTCCCGGATGCGCCCCGGTGAAGGGGCGAAGGTCTCCGGGTGTTCGGCGTTGATGCGGCACTCGACGGCCGCCCCCGAAGGAGCGAACTCCTCGCCGGCGAACGAGAGAGGCTCTCCGGCGGCTACCAGGATCTGCTCCCGCACCAGATCCTTTCCGGTCACCATCTCGGTCACCGGATGCTCGACCTGGATCCGGACGTTCATCTCGCTGAAGTAGAAGTTGCCTTCGGGATCCATCAGGAACTCGACCGTCCCGGCGTTCCGGTAGGAGACCGCCTCGGCTGCCCGGACGGCCGCCTCGCCCAGCTCTTCGCGGAGCTTCGCGGAAATCCCGGGGGCCGGCGATTCCTCCACGAGCTTCTGGTGGCGACGCTGGACCGAACAATCCCGCTCGCCGAGATGGGTGGTGTTTCCGTGAGCATCGGCGAACACCTGCACCTCGACGTGGCGGACGCTCTGAAGGAAGCGCTCGAGGTAGAGAGCGCCGTCTCCGAAAGCCGCCTGCGCCTCGCTCGAAGCGGACTGGAAAGCAGCTTCGAGCTCCGGGAGCTCCCGGACGATCCGCATGCCGCGCCCACCACCGCCGAACGATGCCTTGAGCAACACCGGAAAGCCCACGTCCCGGGCGATGCGGGCTGCTTCCTCGGGGCTCGCAATGGGTTCCTCCACGCCGGGAAGCACCGGAACCCCGGCATCGCGCATGACCCGGCGGGCGAGCGCCTTGTCCCCCATGGTGCGAATCGCCTCCGGCCCCGGCCCGATGAAGGTCACCCGGCAGCTTTCGCACACTTCGGCGAGCGCCGCGCTCTCGGCCAGAAAGCCGTAGCCCGGATGGATGGCATCGGCACCCGCGATCTCGGCAGCGGTGAGGATGCGGGGGACATCCAGATAGCTTTCCTTCGGTGCCGGAGGGCCGATGCAGATCGCCTCGTCGGCGAGGCGCGTCGGCAGGGAACCCGAATCGGCCGACGAATGAACGACCACCGTCTGGATCCCGAGGTCACGGCAGGCCGCGAGAATCCGGACCGCGATCTCTCCCCGGTTCGCGATCAGAACCTTGTGGAACATCGGCTGGCGAACGTGGCCCTTCCGGGGCGAATCAGCCCGGACGGATCGTGAGAAGGCGATCTCCGAACTGGACCGGCGATCCGTCCTCGCAGGCGATCCCGACCACCTCGCCCGCGCATTCGGCGACGATGTTGTTCATCAGCTTCATGGCTTCGATGATGCAGAGCACCTGGCCTTCCTCGACCCGGTCTCCGGGCGCGACGAACGGGTCCGCATCGGGGCGGGGGCGCCGGTAGAAGGTGCCCACCATCGGTGCCTCGACGACGACGAGCCCGGCATCCTGATCCGATTCCGGAGGAGCGGGGGCGGGATCTGCGGGACTTCCCGAAGCGAGCGGAGGCGCGGATGCGGGGCCGAACACCGCCGCGGGAGCGCTCCGGGAGACCCGGACCCGGGCATCCCCGAGGCGGATTTCCACCTCGTGGAAACCACTCTCGCCAAGGCGCTCGACCGCTTCGAGCAGTTCGGGGAGAGTGGGACCGGAAGGAGACGGGGACACGGCAGCGCGGGGAACGGTACCACAGACAAACCGCCTCTTCCCGAACGGAAATCAGCCCTCCCGAACCTCTTCTCCGGCCGGATTCCGAAGGCGCGGCGTGAGAAAAATGATCAGCTCTTCCTCCCGCTCACGCGACCCGGAAGACCGGAAGAGCCTCCCCAGCAGCGGGATGCGATGGAGGAAGGGAACGCGCTGTTGGTCTTCCGATTCCTGGGTAACGAACACGCCCCCCAGAACCGTCGTCTGCCCGTCCACGACCCGGACCCGGGTGGTCGCCTGCTGGGTCAGGATGCTCGGGATTCCCCCGACCGCCTGCCCGAAGTCGAGGGTGTCGTTGTTGACCGCGAGATCCAGCAGGATGGTCCCGTCGGGGCCGATCTCGGGCGTGACGGTGAGCTCGAGCACCGCATCCTGGAATTGGACGGTCACCGTGTTGTTGGCCACCACCTGGACCGGGAAGGTGACTCCCTGCTTGATGGTCGCCGGACGGGCGTTCTGGGCCACGATGCGCGGCGCCGAAAGGATCCGGAGATCGCCACGCCGCTCGGCGGCGGTGAGCGCCAGATCGATGCGATCCACTCCGGGAATGGCACCGAGCGCGATCCCGAGCGCCCCGGTCGGCCTCCCGACAGCCGGGAGGTTCACCGCGTATCCCGGCCTGCTTCCGTCCGGTGCCGCAGGCGGGAGCAGGCCCCCTTCCGCTCCTTCGGTGAACCCGGACGTTCCGGAGGCTCCGAGCGCGCCACCGTCCACCCGGGCTTCTCCCCCGGAGCCGCCGCGGATCACTTCCCCGCCCCACTGGATTCCGAGGCTGCGGCTCTCGGACCGGGTGGTCAGAACGATCCGCGCCTCGATTTCGACCCCCGGGACCGCCACGTCGAGAGCCGAGATCATGTCTTCCAGCGCTTCCATCCTCCCTTCCACTTCGCGAATCAGAAGAACACCGGTCCGGGCATCCGCGATCAGGGAGCCCCGCTCGCTCAGCCGTTCGGCGAGCAGATCCCGGACCTGCTCCGGAGAGACGTGCGCGAGCCGTCTCACCCGGCTCAGGAGGGCACCGGCCAACTCCTGCTCTTCCTCCTGCCGGGCGCGCTCGATTTCTTCGGCGGAAAGCTCGGAGAGCGTCCCGACCCGCAGCACGGTTCCCTCGAGAGTCCAGCCGAGCCCGCGCGAGCGAAGGATCACATCGAGAGCCTGATCCCAGGGAGTTTCGGTGAGACGAAGGCTGATCCGCCCGGCGACCGTGGGCTGGAGCACGAAGTCGAGCCCGCTCACCTCCCCGAGCACCCGGAGCACGTCCCGGATGTCGGCATCCCGAAAATCGAGCGTGACCCGCTCCGCCTCCAGCTCTTCCATCTCCTGCTGCTCGATTTCCTTCTCTTCCTCCGGGGCCGGTGATTCTCCCGGCGGTTCCTCCAGCGGTTCGGGCGGGGCCGGAACATCCCCGGATGCCGAGGCGCAAGCGATTTCGAGACCGCCCGAGGCTTCGTCGAAATCACATCGGACCCCGGAGCTCAGTTCGAGCACGAGTTCGGCCTGCCCGTCCCCGGCGACGCGGATCCGCACGCTCCGGATCTCGGCAGTCCCGACTTCCCAGACACCCCGGACCGCGCCGATGTCCACCCGGCCGAGCCCGAGCGTCATCCGCTCGCTTCCCCGCAGGATGCTCACCGGCGACAACGGGCCATCGGCGAGCAACCGCACCCGGGTGATTTCCAGATCGCGGCGCAACTCCACTGCGGTGACCGGAAGAAGCGGAGCTTCGGTCTGTGCTCCGAACGAACAGGCAAAAAGGACCGCGAGAATCATGGCGGAGCGCCCTCTTCGGCGGGGAGCGCGAGGGGAATCTGCAGCTCGTTTTCGGGGTCCGACCGAAGCACGAAAAAGACCCCTTCCCGATCGACCCCGGAAACGATGCCGTCCATCAGGGAATCACCAGGGCGTGCGACGAACCCGTCCCCACGGGGGGATTCGAGCACCGCCAGCCCGTCCCTCGGGATATCCCCGCGGACCAGCACTCCCCGGACACGGATCTCCGAAATCAGCCAGCCGGCGAGACCCGCCGGGCGCTCGGCATCGATCGGAGCCGGCGGCGGCCGGAAGGGATCCCGTCCTTCCTCCCGTCTTTCCTGGGCGATTCCCGGAGAAGCCATGAGCAAGGCTGCTCCGGGGATCGAGGTGACGATCCACCGGAAAACCATCACCGCCCCTCGTCAGCAGGTTCGGGCATAACCGATTCCGGGCCGATCACCACCGCGACGAATCGCCCGGAAAGCGCTCCGCCGGGCTCCGCGGGGGCCGAGAGCTCGAAGTCATCGATCACGATCGCCTTGCCGAACCCGGCGACTCTCTCGAAGAACCGAACGAAATCGAAGTAGTTGCCCTCCGCTTCCACCGCGGCCGAACGAGCCGTGAAGGGCCCCATCGAGAACGCCGGTTCCGGGGCGAACCGGCGCATGCGGAGGCCTTCCTCGGTGGCGGCGGCCGCCAGCGAATCCAGCAGATCCTGCGCTTGTTGGCCGGCGCTCAGAACCCCGCGAAGGATCTCGACCTGACGTGCCTGGCGGTCGAGGTCGGCGCGCGCCACTTCGGCCACCTTCCGATCTCCGTCGCCCCCGCTCGCTTCCGCCGAGCGCAGGTCGTCACCAAGCCGGGCCACCCGGCTCTCTTCCGCGAGAAGCGCCGCCTGCTTCGCGGGTCGCACGAAAAGGCGGAAGCCGAACTGAATCCCGAGCGCGATGACCAGAAAAGGGAGGATCCACCGCAGGGTGGACGCGGTCATGACCCCTCCCCGTCGCCGCCGAGCGCCGCGATCAGGGCGACGAGCGGTTCGGGTTCGCGCGAGTTGAACCGGAGCGCACCCGCGAGCGAGAAGCGGTGATCCCCCAACATCGTGGCCCGAACGTCTCCTCCCCCTCCGCGTTCGACGTACTGGAGAGTCAACGTCCGGACCCGATCCATCCCGGCGAACCGCTCCGCGGCGCTCCGGGCCGCACCGGTGGACCCGGTCCGTCCGGTAATCACGAGCTCGTCTCCCCGGCGGCTCAGGTTCTCGAGAACGACCCCGTCTCCGATTTCGAGCGCGAGCTCCCGGAGCAGATCGGGGAGCACGTAGCGCTCCTCGTCCCAGCGCTCGAGACGGCCGGACACGATGTGCAGCCGTTCGAGATGTCTTCGATCCTCCGCAATCTGGCTGGCGAGTCCCTCGAGATCGGCGATCCGCGTCTCGATCTGGCCGGCGACGGCGGATTCGGCCCGATGGCGGGTGTCGAGGCGGCGCGCGTCGGTGATCGCGACCAGGGTGGAGAGCGCGACGAGCCCGGTGCCAGCGAGAAGCGGCAACGCCGCGCCCCGGACCCTCCATGGACGGGCGGACTTCTGAAGGAGGCCTTCTTCCGGAAGCAGGTTCAGGCCGCGCCGGGGGCGAGCGATGGCAGACGGGCGGGTTTCGCGTTTCATGACGAGTCCTCTAGATGGTTCTTGGCGAGTCCGGCCGCAAATGCGAGCGCCGGATCCCGACGTTCGGAATCGAAAAAGCCGATCGGATCGAGAACGGCTGGCTCTCCACGGGCAAGCGGCCGGAGCACTTCGTGGATTTCCTTCTGCCCCGCCCCGCCGCCACTCAGACGCACGGAACACGGCGGAGCGAGTCCGGCCTCGGCCAGCGCTTCCGCGAGCGCAGCAGCGACGCGCTTCCCGAGCGGGGATTCGGAGAAAGCCTCCTCGGAGCCGGTGCCCACGCCCCCACCCGGAGCCTGGACGCTCGCCGCCAGATCGGCCCAGGGCACCGCATCCCCGCCCGGAGACGGCGATACGAAGCGGAATACGTGGACCGCCGCGTGGGAAGCGCCCACTTCGACGATCGAGATCGGTTGCTCCCCGACCGCCCGGGAGTCGCCGAGCCGGTTCTCGAGCTCCCAGGCGGCGAGCAGGCCGTACGGTTCGATCTCCACCCGTCGGGGCGCGAGACCGGCTCGCGCGACCGCCCGTCCGTGGCTCAGAACCAGATCACGGCGCGCCGCGCCAAAAACGACGCACCTGCCGCCCTCGCCGTTCCACGCCCGACCCCGCTCGAAATCGAACAGCAAATCCTGCATGTGAAACGGGATGTGCCGGGCCGCTTCGGCCTCGACCGCCTGCCGCAAGGAGCCTTCCTCCCCGGCGGAGCCTTCCGGCAGGACGAGACGCTTGACCAGGTACGCCCTGCCGCCGACTCCCACCGAAGCCGTCCGGCTCCGGACTCCCAACCTGCCGACGAGGCGCTCCAGGGCATCGCCGGCGGCTTCCCCATCGAGTACCGCGCCTTCCCGCACCACCCCCGAAGGAAGCGGCTCGCTCCCGGCAGCAACCAGGCGGATTTCGGTCCGCTCCCGGGCGAGCGCCACCAGCTTCACCGAGGACGCACCGAAGTCCACGCCCACCCCGAACTCGGGGCGGGACCAACTGATTCGATCGGGGAACACACTTACATTGACGCAACAGCGCCCTTTTTGTCCCACCTGGGGTCCAAAATGTGGAAAACTTCTACCCCGCCCGCGCCCTCACCAGCGTACGGTGGCCTCGATCCCGAAGATGTGCACACCGGGGCCAGGGGCTCCCCCTCGCGGCGGGCCGAACGCGAGGTCGGACGCCATCGGCGGACTCTGACAACTGTGTTTCTGCCCGCTACCTGCCTCAATGCGATGTCCACCGCCGAGATCACGTAGCCTTCGCGATTGGCCCCGGTGGTGCATTTCGTCGCAATTTCAGCGGGAGTACCGAGCCTTCCGTTTTCCTCTCACCAGCGTCGTCTGCGCTTCGGCACCGGGAGCGAGGCCGAGCAGCAGCGGCAGGAAGAGAGGCACACGAAGAGAGGCACACAAAAACGGGCGCGCCACCACGCGCGAGACGCGGGAACAACGCCTCAACCCGCCCGTTGTTGTTTCGTTGTTGGTTGGAGGGGGGCTGCACGATGTCCTGCCACCTCGTCGTTCCGGGCGATAACGCAACCCGCAGTCATTTCGGCTGGCTTTCCGCCGTATTTCCCCTGTTGACCGTCGGGAGAGCCACGCCTATACTCCCGTCTCCCTTTGCGGGCGGCGGCCCCGGAGTTCGTTTCCGGTGACTGCGCCCGTCTTTTTTTGCAGGCGGATCCGAACCGCGTTTCCTTCCTCGTGCATGCCTCGAACTGAATCCACCACCTTCCTGAAGGCGGGGGATGTGTCGCGTCGCTGGTACATCGTGGATGCGGATGGCCAGGTTCTCGGCAGGCTCGCCGCGCGGGTCGCCCGGGTTCTCTCCGGGAAACACAAGGCCGCCTGGACACCCTTTCTCGACTGTGGAGACCACGTCGTCGTCCTGAACGCGGCGCGGGTTCGTCTGAGCGGCAGAAAGGACGAACAGAAGATCTACTACCGGCAGAGCGGGCGTCCCGGAGGGCTGAAATCGGCAACCGCCGCCCAGGTCCGGGCGCGGCGGCCGGAGCGGCTCGTGGAAAGCGCGGTGCGCGGCATGCTGCCCAAGGGATCCCTCGGACGGAGCCAGTTCATGAAATTGAAGGTCTATGCGGGTGACCGGCATCCGCACGCGGCGCAGCAGCCCTCCCCGTTGCCGGCCGTCCTCGAGGCGCGCTCCTGATGTCGGCGCCTCTCGCCTACGGAACCGGGAAACGCAAGTGCTCCGTCGCCAAGGTCTTCCTCCGCGAAGGTAGCGGCGAGATCCGGATCAACCAGCGCCCGCTCGCCGACTACTTTCCCCGCTCCACCTACCAGGGGTGGGTCACCCAGCCTCTTCAGGCGACCGATCGGACGGCCCGGTTCGACGTGGATGCCCGGGTCATGGGCGGCGGTCTCTCCGGCCAGGCCGCAGCCGTGAGGCTCGGCATCGCCCGTGCTCTCAGCGCGGGCGAGAGCGGGCTGCGGCCCGAGCTGAAACGCAGGGGGTTCCTGACGCGCGACGCAAGGCGCAAGGAACGCAAGAAGTACGGCCAGCCCGGTGCCCGCAAGCGGTTCCAGTACTCGAAGCGCTAGATCCCTCGTGTCCGAGACCACCATCAGCATGCGGGATCTGCTCGAGGCAGGTCTCCACTTCGGACACGAGACCAAGTGGTGGAACCCGAGGATGCGGCCGTATATCTACGGGACGCGCAGCGGTATCCACATCCTGGATCTCAACCAGACGCTCCCCATGTTCCGGGACGCGCTGCACTTCATCTCCCGTCTCGGGGCCGAAGGGAAGACGATCCTGTTCGTGGGAACGAAGCGCCAGGCCCAGGAAGTGATCGCGTCGGAAGCGAGCCGGGTGGACGCTTTCTACGTGAACCACCGGTGGCTCGGCGGCCTCCTCACCAACTTCAAGACGATCCGCAAGAGCATCGCGCGTTTCCAGGAGCTTCGGGACATCACCGACAATGCGGATCCCGGTGGCTTCTCGAACAAGGCCCGGTCGCGACTCGACAAGCGCCGCCGCCGGCTCGAAAAGACGCTCGCCGGGATCGAGAAGATGGAGCGGCTGCCGGATGCGATCTGCATCGTCGATCCGAAGAACGAAATGATCGCGGTGCACGAGGCGCGAAAGCTCGGGATTCCGATCATCGCCATCGTGGATTCGGACTGCGACCCGGATCTCATCGACTACATCATCCCCGGCAATGACGACGCGCTGCGCGCCATCCGCCTGTTCGCCTCCCGCGTCGCGAGTGCCTTCGAGGAAGGCCGCCGCCTTTACGGCAGCGTCGAGACCGAAGATTTCGCCGAACCGGTAGCGGAAACTCCTGACGCGCTCGAAGAGAACGGGGCCGAAGCGAGCCAGGAGACTTCCCCTAACCCGGAAGACCCTAACCCGGAAGAGCCCGTTGAAACCGCTGTCGAGACTCCCGAAGAAGCCGAAACACCGCCCCCCGAACCGGAATTTCCCGCCGACTCCTCCTCCGACCCTTCGTCCGCCTGAAGGGCGACGGACGGACGGGCGAAACCCACGAAAAACCCATCGAGGATGTGACTTGAAATGCCCGCCATCTCCGCCCAACAGGTCAAGAATCTCCGCGACCGGACCGGTGCCGGGTTCGCCGACTGCAAAAAGGCGCTCACCGAGGCCGGCGGCGACTTCGACAAGGCCATCCGCCTGCTCCGCGAAAAGGGGGTGGCCGCCGCCGAAAAGCGTGCCGGCCGGCGCGCGAGCGAGGGGCTGATCCACTCCTACATCCACGATGGCCGCATCGGCGTCATGGTGGAACTCTCCTGCGAGACGGATTTCGTCGCCCGCAACCAGACCTTCCGCCAACTCGCGAACGATGTTGCGATCCACATCGCGAGCAACTACCCGGCGCCGGCGCGCTGGGTGCGTCGGGAGGATGTGCCGGAATCGGTGCTGGATTCGGAGAAGGAGCTCATCCACACCCAGATCGCGAACGACCCGAAGAACGCGAAGAAACCCCCGCAGGTCGTCGAGCGGATCGTCAGCGGGAAGCTGGATCGCTTCCTGTCGGAGCGAGTGCTGCTGGATCAGCCCTGGGCGCTCGACGACAGCAAGGACATGAAGGTTCGGGATCGGGTGCTCGAAGCCGCGCAGGCCATCAAGGAGAACATCCAGATCCGCCGGTTCATCCGATTCGAACGGGGCGAGGAATCAGGCGGCTGACCGGAGCATCCCGGGTGAGCAGGCAGGCGGAGGATCGCCCCCGGCGGGTTCTGCTCAAGATGAGCGGGCAGGCTCTCGGAGGAGAGGAAGCCGGCGTTTCGGTGGAAGCGGTGGAGGCGATGGCCCGGCGGATCGCCGCGGTGCGCGCAAGCGGGATCGAGGCCGCCTGCGTGATCGGCGGCGGCAACATCTTCCGTGGACTGTCTCCCCGAACACGCGGGATGGATCGGGTCACCGCCGATTCCATGGGGATGCTCGCGACCCTGATCAACGCCCTCGCCCTCCAGGAGAGGCTCGAACTCCTCGGGTGCGATACGCGCCTGATGTCGGCCATCACCGTGCGACAGGTCGCCGAACCCTTCATCCTGCGGCGCGCCCTGCGCCACCTCGAAAAGGGACGCATCGTTCTGTTCGCCGCCGGGACCGGCAGCCCGTACTTCTCCACCGACACCGCCGCCGCCCTCCGTGCCGCGGAAATCCGCGCTTCGGTTCTCATCAAGGCGACCCGGGTGCGGGGGGTGTTCACGAGCGACCCGGAAAAGGATGACGATGCCCGCCAGATCCGGCAGATCAGTCACCTCGAAGCCATCCGGCAAAAGCTCCGCTTCATGGATACCACCGCGATTTCTCTCTGCATGGAGAACGACATGCCCATCGTGATCTGCCATCAGGACGATCTCGAGCGCGCTGCGGCGGGGGAAGAAGTGGGGACCCGGGTCGGGAACCCATAGACTTTCCGGACATGAACCACGAAGTCCTCGACGACGTATCCCGTCGCATGTCCCGGACGGTCGAGAATCTGGAGAACGAGCTCGCGAGCATCCGGACCGGACGCGCCTCGGTGACGCTCCTCGACCCGGTTCGGGTGGAGTACTACGGCCAGATGGTTCCGTTGAATCAGGTGGCCACGCTCAAGACCCCGGATGCGCAGACCCTCACCGTGCAGCCGTGGGAACGCCAGATGCTCGGCCCGGTGGATCGCGCCATCCGCGCCGCCAACCTGGATCTGAACCCGGGTTCGGACGGCGAAATGCTCCGGATTCCCATCCCGCCGCTGAGCCAGGAGCGCCGCAAGCAGCTCTCGCGGAGCATCACCCGGATGGCCGAGGAGCACCGGAACGCGCTGCGCCAGATCCGTCGCGACGCGAACCAGAAGATCAAGAAACTCGCGAAATCAGGCGAACTCTCCGAGGATCTCGGGCACGATCTCGAAGCGGAAGTTCAGAAATGCACCGACCGCCACGGCAAGCAGCTCTCCGAGCTCGCTACCAAAAAGACGGAGAGCATCCTCACGATCTGATCAGAACCCGGCAGCTTCCCGGAACGACTCCTTCCGGTCGAGGCGACGCAGGGTTTCGAGCATGACCCGGGCACCTTGCGCCACCTGGCCGGCCTCGGTGAACTCGAGCGGGGAATGGCTGATCCCGTCGCGGCTCGGAACGAAGATCATCCCGATCGGCGCGAACGCCGCGATGGACTGGGCATCGTGGCCCGCCCCGGAGGGCATCCGCCGCTGCGGATAGCCGAGATCCCGGGCCGATGCGGAAAGCAGCTCGAGGATCCCGGGATCGCAGGGAGCCGCCCGGCTCAGGTAGTACGGCTCGAAGTGGATGCTCGTGCCGTTCCTCTCCGCGATCCGGGCGCCGAGCTCCCGGTACCGGTCGTACATCTGCTGGATGACTTCCATGCTCAGATCGCGGATTTCGAGCGTCAGTTCGACTTCGCCGGGAATCACGTTGGCCGCCCCCGGATGCGCCTCCAGCCAGCCGACTGTGGCCACCTGGTGGCCCTCCCGGGCGAGCGTCTCGTCGTGGACCGCGGCGATGAAGCGGCCCGCCGTGACCATCGGATCCCTCCGCCGGGCCATCGCGGTGGTTCCGGCGTGGTTCGCGAAGCCGCGGATCGTCACCAGGAACCGCCGGATGCCGACGATGCCCTCCACGATCCCGATCGGGATACCCGATTCGTGGAGGGTCGGGCTCTGCTCGATGTGGAGCTCGAGGAAAGCGTGATAGGCGCCCTGCGGGAGCGCCGCCTCGGTGATGCGCCCGGGGTCGCCTCCGACGCGGGCGAGCGCCTCTCCGAGGGAGAAGCCTCCATACACTTCCCGGTCCATTTCTTCCGCGGACACTTCGCCGGCGAGCGCCCGGCTCCCGGTCTTGCCGTTCTCCTCGTTGAAGAAGACCACGACCTCGAAGGGGTGGCGCAGGCCGGAGCTTTCCCGAAGCGCCCGGGCGCACTCGAGAGCGGCCACCGATCCGGCCACCCCGTCGAAGTTGCCGCCGTCCGGAACCGAATCGAGGTGCGAACCGGCGACCAGCGGCCGGAGCCCCGGCACCGAGCCCGGAATCGAGCCGATGAGATTCCCGGCGAGATCCACCCGAACCGCCATGCCGGCCTCCTGCATCCAGGAGGCGAAGAGTTCCCGGGAGGCCCGATCCGCATCGCTCCCCGCGGTGCGGGAAACGCCGCCTTCCGGGGTCGCTCCGTGGCGGGCGAGCGCCTCGATCGCCGCCGCGACGCGGGACTCCGGAATGAGTTCCTGGATGGATCCCGCTTCCGCCGCCCGCATCATCACCCCTGCCCCGGCCGCGGCTCCGAGCCATTCCCTGCGCGTCAGTCCGGATTCCATCGGAGTCAGTCTATGCGGTGCCGAGCAATGGCGCGAGCCGGAGAATTCCCTTAACAGGCTGTGGATAAACTGGCGTGAGCACCGAGACGGGTGAGGCGCCCGGCTGACAAGGCGCGTGAATGAGCAATAGCAGCGCTATTTCGAGCGAATCGCAACGAAGAGCGAGCCTCCAGGCGAGCGTTCAGACGGGATGCATCGCTCGTCGAATGCCGCGTTAGTTTTTCCACAGCCTGTTAACCTAGTCAGGTATCAACCCCTTGGAGGCGTTTTTCATGAACAGGTTCCTCGTTCCCCTCGTCGGGATCCTCGCCTTCGCCGCGTCGTCGTTCGGCCAGTCCCGACTCGGCACCGTGCATTTCCCGAACTCCGGCGCCGAAGAAGCGCAGGAGGCTTTCCAGCGCGGCATCGCCGCTCTCCACAGCTTCTGGTACGAAGAAGCCGCCGAGGCTTTCCGGAACGCCCAGGAGATCGATCCCGACTTCGCGCTCGCCTACTGGGGCGAGGCCCTGAGTCACAACCATCCGCTCTGGTCGGAGCAGGACATCAGCGCGGCGCGCGAGGTGCTGCGGCGCTTCGGCGACACCCGCGCCGAAAGGCTCCGGAAGACTCCCACCGAACGCGAGCGGATGTACATGGAAACGGTCGAGGTTCTCTACGGCGCGGGGGACAAGTACGAGCGGGATGAGCTCTACCACGAAGCGCTCGCCCGTCTGGTGGATGCCCATCCGGAGGACAACGAAGCACAGGCCTTCAAAGCGCTCTCGTACCTGGGCCTCGTCCGGCGGGGCGAGCCGGGGTTCCACCGCCAGATGAGGGCGGGGGCCATCGCTACCCGGCTCTTTCAGGAAGAGCCGAATCATCCGGGAGCGGCGCACTACGTGATCCACTCGTTCGATGATCCGGAACACGCTCCGCTGGCTCTCGATGCCGCGAACCGCTACGCCGAGATCGCTCCCGAAGCCCACCACGCCCAGCACATGCCGTCCCACATCTTCTTGCAGCACGGCATGTGGAACCGGGTCTCCCGCTCCAACCAGGTGGCCTACGACGCCTCGGTGAAATGGGTGAAGGAGAAGAACCTCTCGATCACCAAGCACGACTTCCACAGCCTCGAGTGGAAGGCTTACGCCGATCTCCAGCGCGGCCAGTACCAGGCCTCCGCGGAGGCCATCCGCGAAGTCGAGGAGTCCGCCGACACCACCGACGAGCTCCGCCTTCGCCGCCTCGCCGCCTCGATGGCGGCCCGGCACGCCATCGAGACCGGCCGCTTCGACGAGATCCGGATGCCGGGAGAGGAAGTGGACACCAGCCGGTACAACTCGACGGCGAACGTGCTGCTCGCGGTGGGAATGAAGGCATTTGCGATGGCGGATGCCGACCTGGCCGACGGGGCGGCGATGCGGCTCCGGAAGCTCGCCGAAGCGCGCGATGCGGAGGGCGAGAGCTACCAGGCCGACTCGGTGCGCATCATGCAGCACGGGATCGAAGCGCTGGCCGCCAGCGTGCGCGGGGATACCGAAGCGGCGCTCGAACACGCGAGGATGGCCACCGACATCGAAGAGACGCAGGATCCGCCTTCCGGTCCGACCTACCCGATGAAGCCGTCCCACGAGCTGCGGGGTGAGCTGCTGCTCGCCGCCGGACAGTACGAAGAAGCGATCACCGTCCTCGAAGAGGGGCTTTCCCGCACGCCGAACCGATCCCTTTCGCTGCTGGCGCTCGCCCGCGCCCGGGCCGGGTTCGGCGATACCACGGGCGCGAACGCCGCCTACGCCACCCTCCAGACCTTCCTGAACGAAGCGGACAGCGATGTTCCCTTCCTCGACGAGGTCCGGCGCCACGCGGCACCGATGACCGACCAGCAGTAGCCGCCGGATCGGGCTTCCCTCCCTCCACCCTCACCGGGCTGGAGGGAGCGCGAGGTCACTCGAAGGACGGCGCGATATCCACGAAAGCTCCCGGATGGGAGAGCCGGATCTCGAATCCGGGGCCGAGTCGGATCGGCTCGCGGAACGCGTATTTCTCGACCCAGTCAGAATCCTCACGACGGATCCGCAGGAGGGGGGTCGTCGTTCCGTCCGGGCTCGCGAGTTCCGCGGAAAAGGCCGAACCCGGCGGCGGCATCAGCGCGAGAAGCACACCGGGGCCGGGGCGGAGAACCGGGCCGTCCGCGGGAAGCACCGTGATCGGAGCGTCGGCATCTTCGGGAGCCGGAAGGAGAACCACTTCCGGACGATCCTCGAAGCCGGTTCCTTCGGTCTCGAAGCCCTTGCGATACTCGAGCAGCAGGAAGAGCCGCTCCTCCCGCCCCAGCGGGTCGAAGGTTCCGGCAGGGCGACGACGGACCTCCTGCCCCACGACCCAGGTGTAGAGCGGCTCACCCTCGCAGCCCGACCGATAGAGCCCCGACCGGTAGAGCCCCGACCGGTAAAGCACTGCCCGACGGAGCACCGGAGCCGCTTCGCCGGGCCGCAACTCGAAACCACCGGCTCCCGAAAGCGGCTCCCTCCCGTCGAGAACCAGCGGAACGCAGGTGGAAAGCTCCGAGAGCTCTTCGGAGATTTCGATCGGCGCAGCGGGCCGGGCCCGAACGGACCCCGGAATCATGCCGTCTGAAGGAGTTTCCGGTTGCTCCGGACCGGACTCCGGACGGGACTCCGGACGGGGCCCCTCGGGGGCGAGGCCGATCGCCCAATCCACCAGCATGTCGGTCTCCCGGTCGTCGAGCGTCCGGGCGTGGGCGAAAGCACCGATCCCGTCTTCGGGAAGCCACGGCGGCATCCGACGATGGAGCACCTGCCGGGCGATGGAGTTGGACCAGGACACCGCCTCCGCGTACCGCATCAGGTTCACCGGGGCCGGGCCGACTCCCGAATGACAGGACGCGCAGTGCTTTTGGAGAAGAGGGCGAATCTCTTCGTAGTAGGTGTAGCGGGAGAGTTCGGGTTCGTGCGCCCGCGCCTCGGGCGGGTTCCTTGCAGGGAACACGCAAAACAGCCCAGCCGCCAAAAGAAGGAGGAGCCTCACCGATCTCCTCCCGGCAACCCCTGCATCCCCTCGGCAAAGATTTCATAGGCTTCGAGCACGCGCACCCGGTCGCCTTCGTCCCCGTAGAGATCGAGAAGCCAGGCGCCGCGGATGAGAGTCTTGAGCGCCGGCCACGGACGACCCGGAACCTGTTCGCCCCAGGCGAGCGCGAGCGATTTGGCTTCGAGCGCCGGGATGAAGAGATCGGCCCAGCGGCCATCCGCGATCAATCGCTGGACGCGGACATCACGCTTGCGGATCTCCGCCAGAATCTCGTCGGCGCTCCCCGGAATCCGGAGCTCGGGAAGCGCGGAGGGGGGCACTTCCCGGCCCAGTTCGGCGAGCTCCGCCTCCGAGAGGAACACGAAGTCGAAGCGGTCGGAGGCATCGCGGCCGGGGAAGGTCACGAACGCCGTGAAGGAGGAGCGCTCGGACCGGTCCCGGCCGACCTCTGCCCCGAGAAAGCCATCCGCCTCGGGAGCGGCATCGAGCGGGGCCGGCTCGCCGAGCGGGGCACCCATCCCGTCCGCTTCCACCACCTCGGCGGCGAAGAGCCGCGGATCGATCGGGCGAGTGAAGCTGTCGTAGAAATAGAGGCGGAACTGGCCGTCCTCGAGAGTTCCCTCCAGGTGATGCACTCCGTCCGGCGCCATGAACAGGACACCGCCGTGACGCGGGTTGTGGTCGCCATGTTCGGCAACCCGGGTCTCCATCGCCGCCGGAGATCCGTCGGAACAGACACCGGGTTCGACCTGCTCCTCGGCGGAGTCGCCGGAGCAGATCCAGACGACCTCGCGGGTGGTGGGAACGAGAGGCTCCCCGGTTTTCGGACAGGGGCCCGGCTCTTCGGCGACGAACCCTTCTTCCTCCCCGAGACAGACGTAGCGGGTGACGAGCGTCCGCCTCACGAGCGCCATGCCGCAAACCGGACAGTCGCCCTCGGCGTGGGACTGGTGGTCGCGGTGCATCGGGCAGAGCCAGACCGTGTATGCATCCGTCAGATTCTGGGCGGCCGCGGGGAGAGCGACGGAAAAAAGCGCGAGAAGAATCACGCCGATCCGGAGCTTCATTCAGGCAGAGTCTAAGAGAGGCCGTCCCGCTCGGTGAGGTTCACCACCGTGGCATCCGTGGCGCGCACCAGGTCCCCGGGGGTCATCAGGATCTCCTCTCCCCAGACCCCGGCACCCACCCCGAGGAGCGGCTCCCGCATCAGCGCGAGGTCGAGGAAGGTGCGCGTGCCGGGCGACTGCCAACTGAACGGAGGGATCGAACCGACCGCGTAGCCGGTGCATGCCAGAACCTCTTCGGGGGGTGCGAGCCGGATGTTCCGGTTCCCCATGGCGCGCTTCAACCGGCCGGAAATCACGCTGCGGTCTCCTCCGACCCCGATGAGCGCGAGTTCCCCCACCCCCGACCGGAAGATCAGGGTCTTGACCATCTGGCTTTCGCGGAACCCGAGCGCACGGGCCACCGAAGCTGCGCCTTTCGGCGTGTCCTCGGGGAAGACCCGCCTCTCCCACGGGATGCCCCGCTCGTCGAGAAAGCGGTGCGGCGGAAGCGGGGTCACCCGCGCGACTCCCGGGCCATTTGCCGCCCCACCCGGGCCCCGATCTTCCGCAGCGCGAAGCGCGGCACGAGGCGCGAAACCACCGGAACCAGCCGGGGAAGAAGGCCGGGGTGGATCGTCGCCTTGCCTTTCAGCGCTCCCCGGTACCCGGCGCGGGCCACCGAGACCGGATCGGCAAGCGCCAGTCGGCGAACCCCCGCGAGCCTCCGGATCCCCGCGGCCCCCAGAAAGGGAGTGTCCACCGGCCCCGGACAGAGCACGCTCACCGTCACCCCGGTTCCGCGCACCTCTTCGGCGAGCCCCTCGGAGAGGTGCTGCACGAAGGCCTTGGTCGCGGCATAGACGGTGAATCCGAGGCCGGGAACGAACGCGGCGGCAGATCCCACGTTCAGGATCCGGCCCCTGCCCCGGCGCAGCATGTCAGGCAAACAGCGACGACAGAGCTCGGCGACCGCCGAGACGTTCAGCCCGATCATCGCCTGCTGCCTTTCCGTTTCGACTTCCGGGAACCCGGCGCTGATCCCGAAACCGGCGTTGTTGACGAGGAAATCCACTTCGAGGTTTCGCCGGGCGATTTCTTCCACGAGTTCCGCCGAAGCCCCCGGGATGCCGAGATCCATCGGGACCGCCCACGCCTCGATCCCGTATTCGCGGGACAACTCGTTCGCCACCGCTTGGAGCCGGTCCGCACGACGGCTGACGAGGACCAGATCGCGCCCGTCCCTGGCCGCGATCCCGGCGATCTCCTTGCCGATCCCGGTAGATGCGCCGGTGACGAGCGTGACGAAGCGCGGCTCCCCACTCTCTGCTCCCGTTCGCATCTCCTGCCCATTCTACGGTCCGCCCGACTCTCCTCTCTTCCGCCGTGCGAAAGAATCCACCCTCCGCCCGATGTCCAATCCGCCCCTTCGCGAAGAGCCCGCCCTCGCGCCGAAGGAGCTCTCGCAGCTCGCCTTCAACGCGCGCGTGCTGCAAGAAGCGCAGGACAAAAGCGTCCCGCTGCTGGAACGGCTTCGTTTCCTCGGAATCTTTTCGAGCAACCAGGATGAGTACTACCGGGTGCGGGTCGCCACCATCCAGCGGCTGGAGCGGCTCGGTTCGCGTGGCGCGGCTCTCCTCGGTTCGTCGCCCGCCGAACTCCTCGAAGCGATCCAGGGGCGCATCCTCGACGATCAGGCCGTCTTTCTCGAAACCTACGAAAAGCTGCTTCGGGAACTCGAAGAGAACGGCATCCACATCGTCACCGAAAGCGACCTGAACCGAAGACAACGGCGATTCGTCGCCGAATTCTTCGAGCGGGAAGTGCGGCCCCACCTCACCCCGATTCTCCTTCAGGAAACCCCCCGCCGGCTGGTTCTCTCCGAGCGGGACATCTACCTCGGAGTTCGGGTCGAACGGGGCGAAAACCGCGACCCCATCTACGCGATCGTGGATGTCCCGACCCGGGTCCTGACCCGCTTCGTGCGGCTGCCGACGCAGCGGAAACAATCCGCCTTCATCCTGCTCGAAGACGTCATCCGCTTCGGCCTCGCCGACGTATTTTCCGTTTTCGGCCCCGAACGCGCCGAGGGCTTCGTGGTCAAGCTCACCCGCGATGCCGAACTGGATCTCGACGGCCACCCCAAGGAGAGCTACCTGACCAAGGTGGAGAAGAGCATCAGCCGGCGAAGGACTGCCGACCTCGTCCGCTTCGTCTATGACGAGAACATGCCGGAAGATCTGCTGCACGCGCTCCGCAAGAACCTCGACGTGGACGAGAGCACTTCGCTGGTCCCCGGCGGGAGACACCACAACTTCAAGGACTTCATCGATTTTCCCGATCTGGACCCGAACCTGCGCTACACCCCCGAAGAACCGCTGCCGCTGCCCGACATCGATTCCCGCAAAACCGTCCTGAGCGCGGTCCGGCGCGGGGACATCCTGCTCCACACGCCCTATCAGCGTTTTTCCTATCTGATCGATCTCCTCCGCGAGGCGGCGATCGACCCCAAGGTCACCCGGATCGCGGTCACTCTCTATCGGGTCGCCACCAACTCGAGCATCGTCCGGGCGCTCATCGGGGCGGCGCGGAACGGCAAGCGGGTGACCGCGGTGGTCGAGCTCACCGCCCGCTTCGACGAGGCCGTCAACATCGGGTTCACCGAACGGCTGGTCCGCGAAGGGGTCCGGGTCGTCTTCGGGCCGGAGGATCTGAAGGTGCACGCCAAGCTCGGCCTGATCGAGCGTCGGGAGCACGGCCGGAAGGCTCTTTACGGGTTACTCGGCACCGGCAACATGAACGAGAACACCGGAAGGCTCTACACCGACCATTTCCTGCTGACCACCCACCGCGGGCTTTGCGAGGACATCGCGACGCTGTTCCGGATCATCCGGCATCCGTACGAGGATCGAAGGTTTCGTCATCTGCTGGTCGCCCCCTGGACGCTGCGCTCTTCCATCGAAGAACGGATCGAGGCGGAGGCGGAGCGGGCCCGGAACAGGGAACCGGCGTTCATCGATGTGAAGCTGAACAACCTGACCCACCCCGAAACCATGCGCCGGCTCCTCGCCGCCGCGGAGGCCGGAGTCCGGGTGCGCCTGAACGTGCGCGGCGCACTCGCGCTTCCCACCGAAGAGAAGAGGATCCCCTCCCGCCTGAAGGCCATCGGTCTCATCGACCGGCGCCTCGAGCATTCCCGCTTCTTCACGTTCGGAAACGGCGGGCAGCCGCTGACCTTTGTCGCTTCCGCCGACTGGATGCCCCGCAACTTCGAGCGACGGATCGAAATCGCGTTTCCGGTGTTCGAGCCGCGCCACCAGGAGGCCCTCCGCCAGTACTTCGAAATCCAGTGGGCGGACAACACCAAGGCGCGCCTTCACGATCCGCGGGGGCGAAACCGGCGGGTCCGGCGCACCGGACGCGCGCGGCGGGCCCAGTCCGAGCTTCACGACTGGCTTGCCCGATCTTCCGAAGAGACGAGCGTCGCGGTGAGTCCTTCGCCGGCTTCGAGCCTTTCGTAGGCCGTCGCCGCGTCCGGGAACGCCACCCGGAACGACGGGAGTTCCTCGAGCGGAAGCTCCGCGAGAAGCGACCACGCCACCTCCCGGCGGCGGCCGATGCTCCAGGCCGGCCCGAGCGCCGGGAGATGGCTCACCTGGCTGGACACGATCCGCAACCGGCCCCGGTGGAACCAGCCGCCGAGATCGAGCGATGCCTTTCCCCCCGCGAGCCAGGAACCGGCGACGAGCT
Source organism: Vicinamibacteria bacterium (assembly GCA_965215615.1). Taxonomy (GTDB): domain Bacteria; phylum Acidobacteriota; class Vicinamibacteria; order Marinacidobacterales; family Marinacidobacteraceae; genus CBDATA01. Next base: position 1,677,414 of record OZ244068.1, read on the forward strand.
TCCCGTCGCGCGCCGTGAGGCCGATCGCCGCATCGAGGCCGGCCGGGCTCCCCGAGACTTCGAAGACGAGGTCCGCGCCGTTCGGGTGCTTGCGAGCGAGCGTCCCGATCTCTTCCGGAGCGAGCACCGTCCGGGCACCCAGCCCGGCCGAAAGAGCCCGGCGTTCGGGAAGCGGATCCACCGCGACCAGATCGCCGAGCGGAAACCGGGCGAGCAGGGCCACGAGCGCAAGCCCGAGCATCCCCTGCCCGATCACCACCACCCGGTCTCCCACCCGGGGCGGGCCGTCGAGCAGCAGGTTCACTGCCGTTTCGCAATAGGGAAAGCGCACCGCGCGCTCGTCGGGGATTCCCGGGGGAACCGGAAGCAGCCCGGCGGGAGCGGCATGAAAGCGCGTTTCATGGGGGACGAAGGCGAAGACCGGCCCCTCGGGCACCGACTCCGGGGAAACTCCGGCACCGACCTCCTCGATCTCTCCGAGGGTCGCGTAGCCGTAGCGAAAGGGAAAACCGAACCCGCTCCCCCCGAGCGCCTCGATGGATTCATCGCGCACGAGAGACGGGTCCAGATCCCCGCGCCACGCCGCGAGTTCGGTTCCGGTGCTGATCAGCGCGAGCCGCGAGCGAACCTGAACCCGCTCCCTCGGTGGCGGGGGAAGCTCCTCCCGTCGGATGCCGATTCTTCGCGGCCCCTCGAACCAGACCGAAAGGCGCTCGCGCGGTGTCATCGGCTGCGGAAATCCGGGACTCCGGCGACGACCAGATCGTCGTCGAAGCGCTCCCACTGCCAGCGGCGCAGGGAAACCGCGGCGGCGACCCGCGCGAGGGCCGGCTCTCCCCCGACGAGTCGGGGAGCGACGGTGATCACCGCGCAATCAGCCAGCCGGGCGGCGAAGAGCGAGGTGAGCACCCGCCCTCCCCCTTCGACGAGCACCCGCCGGAATCCACGTTGCCAGAGGAGGCGCGCCAAAAGCGTCAGGGGAACCCTGCCGGCCCGATCCACCGGGAATCGCAGGACGACGGCTCCCCGCTCCCGGAGCTGCTCTTCGGCCTCGGCGGGGGCATCTTCCGCAGCGGCGACCAAAAGGTTCCGCTTGTCGGGAATCCCCTTGAAAAGACGCGCTTCGAGCGGCAATCGCAACCGGCTGTCGAGGACGACCGGATCCGGGCTCTGGCCGGATGCCAGCCGGACATCGAGCCTCGGATCGTCGGAAAGCACCGTCCCGATTCCGACCAGGATGGCGTCGTGCTGGGAACGGAGCCGGTGGGTGAGTTCGAGGGCCGCGGAGCCGCTGAGTCGCAGCGGCTCGCTCGGGTTGGCGGCGATCGAGCCGTCGAGGCTCTGCGCGTAGGTGACGGTGATGGAGGGACGGCTCGGGCGACGACGACGCGCCCCTCCCACCAGCTCCCGGACGAGCGCTTCGATCCGGGAAGACGGCACCGCTTCGGAGGCCGGCCTCACTGCGGGTTTTCGGCCGGGTGCCACCACCCGATGTCGTCGAGCAGGACATCACCCGCAACCGTCCCGCCAAAGGAGAACCGGACAGCCCGGACGAACACTTCGGCCTCGGTTCCGGTCAGCTCGCGAAGGGAGATGGCGCGCGCCTGGGGGATGGGCTCGGTCAGCCGCCGGTACCGCGCCCGGTTCATGCGCGCCGATTTCAGGAAACGCACTTCGAAGGCCGGTTCGGGAGAGGGGACGGCCACCGGCTGGAAGTCCGTCTCCTCGCAGGGAGTCTCGACGGGGACATCGGCCGGGCAATCGCCTTCGATGAGTTCCACGCTCATCGCGAGCGGAGGCGAGGGTTCGCCGCCCGTCCGGCCGGGTGTCCAGGTCACCGAGAAAACCAGCTCGTCGCTTCCATCGAGCCGCTGCGGTTCGGGAAACTGCAGTTCGTAGAAGGCCGGGGAAACGCTTTCGGCGATCCGGAGCCGCACCGCCGAGGTCGCCTGCTTCGAGCCGTCCCGGAACATCACTTCCTCTTCTCCCCATTCGGAAAACCCTTCGGCCTCGATGCGGATGCCCGGAGCGGTCCCGGAGACGAGATCGAGGTCTTCCTCGAACGTCGCAAGGTACGTGGTCTGTCCGTCCGCGTACTGGTTCTGGTAGGGAATGTCGGGCAGGAAGAGCATCCCCGCCCGGTAATCCCGGAGAAGCGGAAGCCATTCGGTCTCGCCCAGCAGGGTGACCCGGAGGAAGGCCGCGAGGTAGGAGCGGGCTACCTGTTGCTGGTCTTCCTCGGAGACGAGCGGTGTCCGGTTCAGATAGAGCGATCCGGGAAGGCCGGAATCCATGCCCCAGGTGCTGTTGAACTGCCCGTGGTTGCCTCCATGAAGGAGGATGCCCGCTTTCACGCCGTAGGGGATCGCGCCTTCGAGCGGCTCACCGCTGAACCGGACCCGGTGGTACTGCCGCAACCCGTGGAAGCTCGGCTCGTCGGTGTCGTAGGAGCCGTGGATCGCGAGGAAATGCTTGTCCTCGAGGAACATCCGCCTCGAGTAGCGGCGATCGATCTGGGCGATCGCGACGACGGCACGGATTCCGAATCCGTAGTCGAACTCCATCCCGGCGCGGTCGGGGAAGCGATCCAGATCGTTGAACACCGCCGCGATCGCCGCGGCTTCTCCGCCGCGGGAGTGGCCGACCAGAGCTACCTGGTCGAGATCGAGGCGCTGGTAGAGCGGGGAATCCGGGTCCATGTCCATCTCCCGGAGCGCCGCGAGGTGTTCGAGCAGCAAGATGCCGCGGGCGGGCATTTCCCGGCCCCCGAAATCACCGGACCAGGTTCCGTTCAGGAAGTTCGAGTCCACGGAGATGCCCACGATCCCCATGCTCGCGAGCATCCCGGTCAGATAGCCGTATCCGTCGTCCGAAAAGTCTTCCATCGCGTGATTGCCGTGGACGATGAGGGCGACCGGATGCCGTTCCCCGGCCCCGCCTCGCGGCAGGTGCACCCGCCCGTTCACCGGCGCGTCGGAGATTCCGAAACCCCACCACCACTCCCGGTGACTCGCGCGGAATCCGGCCCACTCCGGAAGCGCCGGGCCGAGATCCACCGGCTCGGTGCGGATATCGACGCGGGCACCGAACTCCTCGCGATGCGGATCTTCCCCGCTGCCGTAGGTGAGTGATTCGATCGGGCGGCGGCCCATTCCCGGATCGGCCTGAAGGATCACCGGAGCGCCTTCCCGATCGAGAGGCACCCGCGGGTACGGATCCGACCCGCTGTCGAAGAGCCACCAGATTCCCGGACCGAGCAGGAGGATGCCCCCGGAGAGGAGCAACCACCCGCCCCGCGTGCCGTAGCCCCCGTATCGCCCGAAGGACACCGAAAAACCCCAGCCGAGCAGGAAGGGGCCCCCCAGCGCGACGAGCAGGAACCAGAGGAACAACTCGTCCGGAACCCGCAGCAGATGGTTGCGCAGGAGCACGAGGCCGACCACCGAAGCGAGCGCGACGGCGATGGCGTCCGAACGCAGCCAATCCGCGTCGTGGAGCAGATTCCGGATGAGAATCGCCGCGACGACCAGAACGACGATTCCGGCGAGAAGCGCCAGAAACGCCGTCAGGATGCCGAGCGCCCCCGGAGCGAACAGCAGCCCCCCCGTCACGTACAGGAGCAGCGCGACGGTCGCCGCCGCCACGCCGCCGCCGCCGAGAACCCTGATGTCTCTCATCCCCGTCAGAGCGAATCCGGCCCGGCCGGATCAGTCTCCCCTGATGTAATCGTCCGTCCCGTCCAGCCAGTCCTGCCGGGGAGGGGTGAAGATGTCCACGTCGAGAGTGTCTTCGAGCGCAAGCGCCTTGTGCGGAACCCAGGAAGGCAGCACCAGCACCTCCCCCTCCCGCACGTCGATGGGCGCGGAGTCCTCCGAGTCGATCCAGAAGCGGAGCGCCCCCTTCAGCACCCAGGTGATCTGCTCGTTCTCGTGGGAATGCATGGGAACCACCGCGCCCTTGTCCAGATGGACGTGCGTGAGCATGGCCCGCTCACCGGTGATGATCCGCCGTTTTATGGAACTGCTGAGGCGTTCCTTTTCCATCGCTTCCCAGCGAATGAGGCGAACCTCGTTCTTTTTGTTGTCTTTCATGTTGTTCCTTATGACCGCTCCTTCCGGGCCGCATCATACCGATCTGTCGGGCCGATCTGTCAGGAAGCGGTGGACCATCATCTCCAGTAGCCGGAGAGGATGCCGAGCGCGAGGCCGAAAACGCCGACCACCGCCGGGAAGACGAGCAGCCCGGCGAAAAGCCGTCCCGGAAGGCCCAGCCGGCCCGGCCAGAAGATGACGAGCGCCTGCGCGCCCATCGTCGCGTAGAGGCTTGCGTTCGCGATCTCCGGCCGGGCGCAGAACGGGCAATCGGGATGCCCGGGAGTCTGGATGTTGCAATACGCGATGCCCCCCGCCCAGAGCGAAACGCAACCACAGTCGTAGATCAGGTCGCAGAGATTGATGAAGAAGATTCCGGCGACCGCCGCCACGACTGCGAAAGCGCCGGCCCGCAGCAAAAGCCGGGAGAACAGGCCGGGCGGAAACCGCGGGGGCAGATCACTGGTCACGACCCGCCCATTGTACGGAGCCGGAGGGCCGGGTTCACCCGGCTAGACTGGCCCGGATGCCCGAAGCTCCTCGCGGGAAGTTCGGTCGCGTGCACCAGCTCGTCCGCCGGATTCCGGCCGGCCGGGTCACGAGCTACGGCCGCCTGGCCCGCGCGGTCAGCGCCGAAGGACACCCGCTTTCAGCGCGGGAGGCCGGCTGGGCCATGCGGAACTGCCCCGACGGGGTGCCCTGGCACCGGGTGGTGAACGCGGCGGGCGAGCTCTCGGCAGAGGCGCGGGGCGGCTGTCCGCAGGGCCTTCAGCGAGCCCTCCTCGAACGCGAACGGGTTTTGTTCGATTCTCGCGGGAAAGTCCGGATGGATCTCCACCTCTGGGAGCCCGCCTGACAGGCTGTGGAAAAACCAACCTGACGCGGCATTCGCCGGGCGGTCGGGCGGTTCCCTGTTACCATTCCGCTTGTGGGATGGGTGCCATTGGTGGACCGACAATCTCCACCGACAATCCCCACCGACCCGCACGGGAAGAGGACAGAACAGAGTGAGACGAATGGACAGACCGGCGGTATGTGCGCCGAACACCCCGCTACGCACTGCCGGGCGGCTCACGGATAGCTCGCAGATAGCCCCTCTTCCCCCCCCCCCCCCCCCCCCCGAAAAATGCGCGGTGTAAGGGGCTGGTTTCGTGGGCGGGTAGCCCTGTCATGCAGGAGTCTCCGGGGCGTTCTCGCCGCCGCGCTGCTGTTCGGCATCGCCACCGCCGCCGAAGCGCAGACGACCGTCACTTTCGTAAGCAATCTGAATAGCGAAGGCGGAACCGACAATGCTAATACATTTAGAGATCGCCTAGCGCAATCCTTCACCACGGGTGCCAGCAGTGGCGGCTATCTCCTGTCGTCCGTCGAGATCTACCTCGGTAGAAATGCCTATGTAGGGGGCACCCCTGTGGTCGTCATCCGTGCGGACAGCAGTGGCGACCCCGGTGATGTCGTAGTCACCCTGACCAATCCGGGAAGCTATCCCGGAAGGCAAGATAGAGATGGGGGCACTGCCATCTTCACCGCCCCAGCGGGCACGACGCTCGCCGCGAGCACCACCTACTGGGTGGTCATCAACGACGAAGATCGAAGTCTTTTCTGGGCGAGCGCCTACAGCAAAAACCACACGACGACGGGACTGCCCGGCTGGAGCATGGGTGGTACAAAGATACGTCGACAGGGTGCTACTAATTGGGCAACTTTTGACGACCTACTACCGATGGAACTCAGCGGCACGGTGGTCACTGCCAGCGGCCCCGACGCCCCCGCGAACCTGCAGGCGGTGGTGAGCAGCGGCCAGGTGGAGTTGACATGGGATGACCCGTCGGACGACACGATCACGAAGTACCAGTACCAGCAGCGGACGCCTCCCAGCACCGGCACCTGGGGAGAGTGGACGGACATTTCGAACAGCGACGAGGACACCACCGATCACACGGTGACGGGGTTGACGAACGGCACGGAGTACGAGTTCGGGGTGCGTGCAGTGGCGGGGAGCACGAACGGCACGGCGGCCACGGTGAGCGCGACGCCCGTCGCCCCACCGGCAGCGCCGACGAGCCTGACGGCCAGGGCGGGTGCCACCCAGGTCACGCTGAGCTGGACCGACCCGGGCAACGCCACGATCACGAAGTACCAGGTGCGTTACGGCGCGGGCCTGACCACCGATTCGGGCTTCAGTTGGGGGACGTGGGCAGACGTTTCGAGCAGCAGCGCGACCACCACGAGCGCCACGGTGACCGGGCTGACGAACGGCACGGAATACACCTTCGGGGTCCGCGCCGTCGGCCTTTCGGGGGATGGCGCGGAGGCGACGGTGTCGGCGACGCCTTTGGCCTCGGGCGCCCCGGCCAAGCCGACGGGCCTGACGGCGACAGCGGGCGGTAGCAGCGTCACCCTGAGCTGGACCGCCCCGAGCGGCACGATCACGAAGTACCAGGTCCGTCAGGGGACGGGCGATCCGGTCATGTGGGGGGCGTGGGCGGACATCACGGGCACCACGAGCCACACGGTGACGGGCCTGACGAACGGCACGGAATACAGCTTTCAGGTGCGCGCGGTGGCGAACACGGTGCTGGGTGCGATGTCGGACACGGCGTCCGCGACGCCGAACGCCCCGCCGGCGGCGCCCGCCGGCTTGAAGGCCGAGGCGTACCCCGCCGAGATCAGACTGGAGTGGACCGAGCAGACCGACGACACCATCACCGGGTACCAGTATCAGACCCGCGCCAGAAGCGAAGGCGACTGGGGCGACTGGAGCGGCTGGAGCAATGTGCCCCTCGGCGAAGTCGGCGAGGATGACAAGGTCTTCAGCTTTTCGGGCAAGAGCTATTACAAGGTGGCCGACCTGACCAACGGCACCGAGTACGGCGTCCGGATCCGGGCGGTGGCCGGAACGGTGCCCGGCGCGGCGTCGGCCATCGTGACCGGGACTCCGAACGTCCGGCCGCTCGCGCCCACGGGCCTGAGCGCCACGGCGGGCGACGGGCAGGTCAGCCTGACGTGGGACGATCCCTCGAACGCCGCGATCACCAAATACCAGGTGACTTACGAGGTGGTCGCCACGAGCGTGCCCGCGACGGAGGACGTCCCGGTCAACGGCGCCACCACCAGCCACACCGTGACGGGCCTGGTGAACGGCACCCTGTACAGCTTCGAACTCGTCCCCTTCGCCGGCACGGTGTCGGGCCCGTCTTCGGGCAAGGTGCGGGCGACCCCGACGGCCCCGGCGGGCCTGACGCTGACGCAGCCGGACGACAGGCAGGTGGACGAGGGCGACACCGCGGACACGGCAACCTTCACGGTCGCGCTGAGGAGCTTGCCGGCCGCGGACGTGATGGTGACGGTGACCGCCCCCGCCGGGCTGGAACTCGACGGCCCGGATGCCGGCGGCGTGTTTGCTTCCAGCGAGGACCTCGCCTTCACCACCGCGAACTGGAACAGCGCGCAGACGGTGACGGTGCGCGCCACCGACGACAGCACGGACAGCCCGAGCGGGCGGGAAGAGGTCATCGCCTGGTCCGCGACCTCGACGGACACCGACTACAGCGGCCTGAAAGGCGATGCGGCCACCGTCACGGTGGTGGACAACGACCCGACGACGGTGACGCTCGCGGGCGCCGCCGGGGATGTGACCGAGGGCGGGACGAAGGACTTCACCGTCACCCTGGGGCGCGGCCTGGTGAGCGGCGAGAGGCTGGTGGTGCCGCTGACCTTCGGCACCGGCACCGGCACCGCGACGCGGAACACGGACTACACGGTGGCGTGCCCCTCGCCGCTGCCGGACGGGGCCGGAGTGGTCTGCGCGAACCTGAACACCGGAAACGCGGCGTTGACCTTCGCCGGTCCGAGCATGGGGGAGACGTTGAAGGAGGTGACGCTGACGCTGAGTGCGGCGAGCGACAACACGACCGAAACGGGCGGCGAGACGGTGATCATCGGCCTCGGCACGCTGAACGCGAGTTCGGGGACCGGTCTGGAGGGCGGGGCGAGCGGCACCGACAGCCTGGCGGACTTCAAGATCACCGACCCGGACGCGAGTGTGCCGACGGTTGCGATCACCGGGATCCCGGCGAAGATCAACAACACGAACGCGCTGACGGCGACCTTCACCTTCTCGGAGGCGGTGACGGGCTTCGAGAAGGCCGACATCACGGTGACGGGCGGCACGGCGGGCACGTTCTCGGCGACGAGCACGACGGTCTATACGCTCGGGATCACTCCCGACGGCGATGCGAACGTGGTGGTGACGGTGGCGGCGAACAGCGCGACCGACGGCACGAACATGGGCCCGGCGAGCGCGGAGAGTGCGACGGCCGTGTGGGACGAGACGGCGCCGACGGTCGAGATCACCGGGGTACCCGGCAAGATCAGCAACCGCGATGCGTTCACCGTGACCTTCAGCTTCTCGGAGACGGTGACGGGCTTCGACACGGACGATGTCAGCGTCACGAACGGCGACAAGAGCGCGTTCTCGGGCAGCGGCAGCAGCTATACGGTGGTGGTGACCCCGAATGCCGACGCGGACGTGACGGTGACGGTGGCCGCGGGCGGCGCAACCGACGGGTTGAACACCGGCCCGGCGAACGCGGTGAGCGCGACGGCCACCTGGGATGCGAGCGTGCCGACGGTCGAGATCAGCGGGGTACCGAAGAGGATCACGACCCGCGCCGCGTTCACGGTGACGTTCACCTTCTCGGAGTCGGTGACGGATTTCGTGACCGGCGATGTCACGGTCACGAACGGCGACAAGAGCTCGTTCACGGGCAGCGGCAGCAGCTATACGGTGGTGGTGACCCCGAATGCCGACGCGGACGTGACGGTGACGGTGGATGCGAACTCGGCGACGGACGGCACGAACACCGGCCCGACGGCCGATGTGGTCGCGACCGCGGTGTTCGGCGCGCCGGCGGCGCCGACCGTGACGGCGACGGCGGGGAACGGTCAGGTCACTCTGAGCTGGACCGACCCGTCCGACGACACGATCACTGAGTACGAGTATCAGCAGCGGGAGGAGGGCGGCACCTGGCCGAACAGCTGGACGGACATCGCGAACAGCGCGAGTCTCACCGAGTACGCGGTCACCAGCCTGACGAACGGGACGACCTACGAGTTCCGGGTCCGCGCCGTGTCCGGGACGGTGACCAGCCCGGCCTCGAGCGTCGTGACCGCGACGCCTCTCGCGGCGACCGCCCCCGGCCCGCCGCGGGACCTGAGGGTCGCGCCGGGCGACGGGCAGGTCGTTCTGAATTGGCGTGTCCCCGGAACCAACGCCGACGCGATCACGAAGTACGAGTTCCGCCAGGGAACGGGCGACCCCCTCGCCTGGGGTGCGTGGGGGGACGCCTCCGGCACCACCACGAGCCACACGGTGACGGGCCTGACGAACGGCACGGAATACAGCTTTCAGGTGCGCGCGGTGGCGAACACGGTGCTGGGTGCGATGTCGGACACCGTGGAAGCGACTCCCAACCCGGTACCGGCCGCCCCGACGAACTTCACGGCCACGAAGGGGACAGCCAGCGGCGCTATCGCCCTGAGCTGGACCGCCCCGAGCGGCACGATCACCAGGTATGAATACCGGCTCCGCCCTGTCGGTGGTGACTGGCCACAAAGCTGGACCCGCTTGACTGTCCTCGTCACCAGCTTCACGGTGGGGAGCCAGACGGACGGCACGGAGTACGAGATCGAACTCCGCGCCGTCAACGATTCGGGCGCGGGTGCCGCCGCCAGCGCGACCGCGACCCCGTTGGACCCGACCGCCGCGGCGGCGCCGACGAGCTTCACGGCGACGGCGGGGAGCGGTCAGGTCGCTCTGGCATGGACGGCCCCGAGCGGCACGATCACGAAGTACCAGGTGCGGCAGGGGACGGGCGATCCGGTCGTGTGGGGGGCGTGGGCGGACATCACGGGCACCACGAGCCACACGGTGACGAGTCTGACGAACGGCACGGAATACAGCTTCCAGGTGCGTGCGGTGACCGGGACTTCGGTGCTGGGTGCGATGTCGGCGACCGCGACGGCGACGCCGACGGCCGCGCCGGGGGTGACGATCTCGGTGACGGACGCGTCGGTGAGCGAGGCCGACCAGACGGACACGGCGACCTTCACGGTGGTGCTGAACACGGAGCCGTCGTCGGGGCTGGTGGTCGTGAGCGTGGATGCAAGCGGAGCCCCCGGGCTGGAGCTCGACGGCCCGGACGCCCCCACTGCGTTCAGCAACGCCGAGGTCCTGACGTTCACCACCACGAACTGGAACAGCCCGCGGACGATCAGGGTGCGCGCCACTTCCGAGGCCACGGACAACCCGAGCGGCCGGGAGGAGACGATCACCTGGACCGCGACTGCGACCGCGGATACCGACTACCAGAACCTGACCGGGGATGCGGCGACGGTCACGGTGGTGGACAACGACCCGACGACGGTGACGCTCGCGGGCGCGGCGGGGGATGTGGCCGAGGGGGCGACGAAGACCTTCACGGTGACCCTGGGCCGGGGTCTGGTGGACGGCGAGACGCTCGGGGTGCCGCTGGCCTTCACCGGTACCGCGACGCGGGGCACGGACTACATGACGGCGTGCCCGACGACACTTCCGACCGGGGTGACCTGTAACGACCTCGACGACACGAGCCTGACCCCGACGGTGACCTTCACGGGGCCGACCTCGGGGGCGACGGCGCGGACGGTGACGCTGACGCTGAGTGCGGCGAGCGACAACACGACCGAAACGGGCGGCGAGACGGTGATCATCGGCTTCGGCACGCTGACGGCCACCGGTCTGGAGGGTGGCACGAGCACCACCGACAGCCTGGCGGACTTCAAGATCACGGACCCGGACGCGAGTGTGCCGACGGTTGCGATCACCGGGATCCCGGCGAAGATCAACAACACGAATGCGCTGACGGCGACCTTCACCTTCTCGGAGGCGGTGACGGGCTTCGAGAAGGCCGACATCGCGGTGACGGGCGGCACGGCGGGCACGTTCTCGGCGACGAGCACGACGGTCTATACGCTCGGGATCACTCCCGACGGCGACGCGAACGTGGTGGTGACGGTGGCGGCGAACAGCGCGACCGACGGCACGAACATGGGCCCGGCGAGCGCGGAGAGTGCGACGGCCGTGTGGGACGAGACGGCACCGACGGTGGAGATCACCGGGGTACCCGGCAAGATCAGCAACCGCGATGCGTTCACCGCGACCTTCAGCTTCTCGGAGACGGTGACGGGCTTCGACACGGACGATGTCAGCGTCACGAACGGCGACAAGAGCGCGTTCTCGGGCAGCGGCAGCAGCTATACGGTGGTGGTGACCCCGAATGCCGACGCGGACGTGACGGTGACGGTGGCCGCGGGCGGCGCAACCGACGGGTTGAACACCGGCCCGGCGAACGCGGTGAGCGCGACGGCCGTGTGGGACGAGACGGCGCCGACGGTGGATATCACCGGGATACCGGCGAAGATCAACAACACGAATGCGCTGACGGCGACCTTCACCTTCTCGGAGTCGGTGACGGGCTTCGCGAAGAGCGACATCACGGTGACGGGCGGCACGGCGGGGGCGTTCGGGGGCAGCGGCACCACCTATACGCTCGCGATCACCCCGACGAGCGGTTCGAACGTGGTGGTGACGGTGGCTGCGAACAGCGCGACCGACGGCACGAACATGGGCCCGGCGAGCGCGGAGACGGCGACGGCCACCTGGGATGCGAGCGTGCCGACGGTCGGGATCACCGGGGTGCCGGCGCGGATCAGCGGCACGAGCGACCTGACGGCGACGTTCACCTTCTCGGAGGATGTCACGGGCTTCGTGAAGAACGACATCACGGTGACGGGCGGCACGGCGGGCACGTTCACGGAGAGCAGTTCCACGGTCTATACGCTCGTGATCACCCCCGACGGCGACGCGAACGTGGTGGTGACGGTGACGGCGGACAGCGCGACCGACGGGTTGAACATGGGCCCGGCGAGCGCGGAGACGGCGACGGCGGTGTGGACCGCCCTGGTCTTCAACCCGGCGGCGGTGACCGTGGTCGAGGAGGCGAGCGCGACCTACACGGTGGAACTCTCGAGCCAGCCCGATGGGAACGTCACGGTGACGGTCTCGGGGGCGAGCGGGGAGGTGACGTTCGACACCGACTCCACGACGCCGGGCACCCAGACGACGGCGCTGACCTTCACGACGACCACCTGGGACGATGCGCAGACGGTGACGGTGTTGGCGGCGGCCGACGGCGACACGGCGAACGACAGCGCGACGCTGACGCACACCGCGTCGGGCGGCGGGTACGGCTCGGTGACCGGGGATGTGGAGGTGACGGTGACCGACAACGACACGCCGGGTCTCGTCCTCGATCCGACGAGCCTGACGGTGGCGGAGGGCGGCAGCGGCACCTACACGGTGGCGCTCGCGACCCAGCCGACGGCGAGCGTGACGGTGACGGTCGCGGGGGCGAGCGGCGAGGTGACGTTCGACACCGACGGCGACACGGGCGGCAACCAGAACACGCTGACCTTCACGACGAGCGACTGGGGCACGGCGCAGACGGTGACGGTGTCGGCGGGTCAGGACAACGATGCCGACGACGACAGCGCGACGCTGACGCACAGCGCGTCGGGTGGCGGCTACGGCTCGGTGACCGGGAACGTGGCGGTGACGGTGACCGACGACGACACGGCGAGCGTGGTCACGACAGAACCCGACGCGACGGCGACCGAGGGCAGCACCACGGACGAGGCGACCTTCACGGTGGCGCTGAACACCCGGCCGTCGAGCGATGTCACGGTGACGGTGACCGCGCCGACGGGTCTGACGCTCGACGGCCCGGACAGCGCCACCACGTTCACGAGCAGCGAGGGCCTCACCTTCACCAGCACGAACTGGAGCACGGCGCAGACGGTGACGGTGCGCGCGACCGACGACAACGATGACAGCCCGATCGGTCGGGAACTGACGGTCACCTACGCCGTGACTTCGTCGGACAGTGGCTACAGCGGCCTGAGCGGGGATGCGGCGACGGTCACGGTGGTGGACGACGACCCGACGACGGTGACGCTCGCGGGCACTGCCGGGGATGTCGTGGAGGGCGGGACGAAGACCTTCACGGTCACGCTGGAGCGCGGCCTCGTGAACGGCGAGACGTTGCCGGTGCCGCTGACCTTCGGCGGGGACGCGACGCGGGGCACGGACTACACGACGGCGTGTCCCACGACACTGCCGACGGGGGTGACCTGCGCGAACCTCGACTCGGGGACCCCGACGGTGACCTTCACGGGGCCGAGCACGGGGGCGACGGCGACGACGGTGACGCTGACCTTGACGGCGACGACGGACAACACCGCGGAGGCGGGCGGCGAGTCGGTGGTCATCGGCCTCGGCACGCTGAACGCGAGTTCGGGGACCGGTCTCGGGGGCGGCGCGAGCGGCACCGACAGCCTGGCGGACTTCGACATCACCGACCCGGACGCGAGCGCGCCGACGCTCGAGATCAGCGGGGTACCGAAGAGGATCACGACCCGCGCCGCGTTCACGGTGACGTTCACCTTCTCGGAGTCGGTGACGGACTTCGTCACCGGCGATGTCACGGTCACGAACGGCGACAAGAGCTCGTTCACGGGCAGCGGCAGCAGCTATACGGTGGTGGTGACCCCGAATGCCGACGCGGACGTGACGGTGACGGTGGATGCGGACTCGGCGACGGACGGCACGAACACCGGCCCGCCGGCCGATGTGGTCGCGACCGCGGTGTTCGGCGCGCCGGCGGCGCCGGCCAGTCTCTCCGCCACGGCGGGCAACGCCGCGGTCACCTTGAGCTGGACCGACCCGATGGACGACACGATCACCGGGTACGAGTTCCGTCAGGGTGTCCAGAGTTCGCCCGTCACCTGGGGCAGCTGGACGCCCATCACGAACAGCGACAAGGACACCACCTCCCACACGGTGACGGGTTTGACCGACGGCACGGAGTACTACTTCCAGGTCCGCGCGGTGTCCGATGCGGTGATGGGCGAGCCCTCGGCCGAGGAGAACCGGGACGCGGTGGTAACACCGGTGGCGGTGAACGCGCCGGCGGCGCCGACGGGCCTCGGGGCGACGGCGGGCAACGGCCAGGTGGCCTTGAGCTGGACGGCCTCGAGCAGCAACGGCATCACGAAGCACCAGGTGCGCAGCGGATCGGGCGATCCGCTCGTCTGGGGGAGTTGGACGGACATCGCGAACAGCGCCAGTATCACGAGCCACACGGTGACGGGGCTGACGAACGGGACGGAGTACAGCTTCCAGGTGCGCGCGGTGGCGACGGCGGTGCTGGGTGTGACGTCGGACACGGCGGTCGCGACCCCGAGGGGTGCCGCGGGCGTGACGACGACGCAGCCGAGCGACCGGCAAGTGACCGAGGGTGACACTTCGGACACGGCGACCTTCACGGTGGAACTCGACACCCAGCCGTCGAGCGATGTCACGCTGACGGTCGAGGCTGTCGCCGGGCTGGAACTCGACGGCCCGGACGGCGCCACCGCGTTCACGGCGAGCGAGGCGCTGACCTTCACGAGCAGCAACTGGGGCACGGCGCAGACGGTGACGGTGCGCGCCACGGACGACAGTGTTGACAGGCCCAGCGGGGGCGATCTGACCGTGAGCTACTCGATAGCATCGTCGGACAGTGGCTACAACTTGCTCTTCGGTGTGGCCGCCCTCGTCACCGTCATCGACAACGACCCGACCGCGGTGACCCTTGCGGGGGCCGCCGGGGACATCACCGAGGGCGAGACGAAGGACTTCACCGTCACGCTGGGCGTGCGCGGTCTGGTGAGCGGCGAGACGCTCGGGGTGCCGCTGACCTTCACCGGTGGCGCGACGCGGGGCACGGACTACACGACGGCGTGTCCCTCGTCGCTGCCGACCGGGGTGACGTGTAACGACCTGAACACGGCGGCGACTCCGACCGTGACCTTCACCGGGCCGAGCACGGGGGAGACGGCGCGGACGGTGACGCTGACGCTGAGTGCGGCGACGGACAACACGGCCGAGACGGGCGGCGAGACGGTGATGATCGGCCTCGGCACGCTGACGGCTACCGGTCTGGAGGGCGGGGCGAGCGGCACGGGCAGTCTGGCGGACTTCCGGATCACCGACCCGTCGGCGACGGACACGACGGTACCGACGCTTTCGATCTCGGGAGTACCGGGGACGATCAGCACGAGGGCGGCGTTCACGGCGAACTTCACCTTCAGCGAGTCGGTGACGGACTTCGATACGAACGACATCACGGTGACCGGCGGGAGCAAGGGCACGCTCTCGGGCAGCGGGAGGAGCTACCGGATGCGGATCACGCCGACCGGCGGGGTGAACGTGGTGGTGACGGTGCGTCGAAATGCGGCGACCGACGGCACGAACCGGGGCCCGGCGGCGGCGGTGTCGCGGACCGCGACCTGGCGTGCCCCGAGTCCGCCGCCGCAGCAGCCGCCAGCGGAGGAAGACGACGACGATCCGCCTTCTTCCGGTGGTGGCGGCGGTGGTGGGGGTAGTACCCCGTCCCTCCCCTCGGCTTCTCTGTCCGCCGTCTCGGTGAGCGCGGGGCAGATGGTGATCGAGGGCGGCGAGGCGCTGTTCCGGATCACCGCGAGTCCGGTGCCGAGCGACGAGATCACGGTGCGGGTGCGGGTGTCGGCGACGGGCGACTTCGTGGACGGGGTGCAGCTCGGCGAGCGGCTCGTCACGCTCTCGGCTTCGGCGCCCACGGCGAGTCTGCGGGTAGCCACCATCGATGACCGCCGGAACGAGGCGGACGGGACGGTGACGGTGACGGTGCTTTCGGGCGAGGACTACCGCCTGTCGCAGGCCTCGGCCTCGCTCGCGGTCACGGACGACGACACGCCCGCGCTGGTCCTGACTCCGGAGACGCTGACGGTGGACGAGGGCGGCAGCGGGAACTACCGGGTGGCGCTCGCCACCGAACCCGCCGGCGATGTGACGGTGAGCATCGCGGGCACGGGTGAGGTGACGACGGCGCAGAACACGCTGACCTTCACCGCGGGGAACTGGAACGTGGCGCAACCGGTGACAGTGTCGGCGGGGCAGGACGCGGATGCGGCGGACGACCGGGCGAGACTGGATCACCGCGCGAGCGGCGGCGGCTACGACTCGGTGACCGGCAGCGTGGCGGTGACCGTCATGGACGACGACACGCCGGGCCTGATCCTGACTCCGGCGGCGCTGACGCTGGCGGAAGGCGCGAGCGCGAGCTACACGGTGGCACTCGCCACCGAGCCGACGGGGAACGTGACGGTGAGCATCGCGGGCACGGGCGATGTGACGGTGGACCGGAGCACGCTGAGCTTCACCGCCCGGAACTGGAGCGCGGCGCAGACGGTGACGCTCTTCGCGGCGCGGGACGAGGATGTGGCGAACGACAGCGCGACGCTGGCGCACCACGCACGGGGCGGTGACTACTCATCGGTCACCGGCAGCGTGGAGGTGACGGTGACGGATGCGGGCGCGGCGGTGGTGTCGGCGCATCTGGCACGGTTCGGCCGGACGGTGGCGGAGCAGGCGCTCGACGGGATCGCGGGAAGGCTGCGGGCGCCGCGCACGGCGGGGATGCAGAAGACGCTCGCAGGTCCCCGCCTGAACGTTCCGCGCGAAGGAGATACGGCGCAGGGCACGATGCACGCCGAGGCGCGGAGGACCGGCTTCGAGAACGAGTACGAGAGCCAAAACCGCGACCTGCTGCACCTCCCGAACGCCCGGGAAATGCTGCTCGGGTCGAGCTTCACGCTCACGACCCAGGAGGCGGAGGGAACCGGGGGCAGCTTCGCCTTCTGGGGCCGGGCGAGCGCGAACCGCTTCGACGGCGCCACGAACGACGGAGCCACGGCGATCGGCCTCGACGGCGAGGTGCTGACGGGTCTCGTGGGCGCGGACTATGCGCGGGGCGACTGGCTCTTCGGCCTGGCGCTGACCCACAGCCTCTCCGAGGGGGGCTACACCAGCGAAGGTGCCAGCGGCGGCAAGGTGGATGCGTCGCTGACGGCGGCGCTGCCGTATGCGTCGATCCAGGCGAACCCGCGGCTGAAGCTCTGGGGTGCGGGCGGCTACGGCATCGGCGAGGTGACGCTCAAGACCGGAGGCGAGAGCCACCGGGCGGACACCGACTGGACGATGGCGGCGGCGGGAATACGGGGAGACCTGCTGGATCCGGCGGGCGGGCCGCTCGCGGTAGCGGTGATCGGCGACGGACTGTGGACGCGGAGCACATCGGATGAGATCGCCGCGCTTTCGACGGCGGATACCTTCGTGACCCGGCTGCGGCTCGGGGTGGAGGCCAGCTACGACTTCAACTTCGACGGCATGGGCGATCTCACGCCGCGGGTGGAAGCGGGCGCCCGCCACGACGGGGGCGATGCGGAGACCGGGGCCGGGATGGATCTCGGTGTCGGAATCAACTGGAAGGCACCGGTCTTCGGATTGAGCCTCGATGTCGCGGGACGGATGCTGATCCTCCACGAGAACGAGGACTTCGCGGACCGGGGGATTTCGGCGGCGGTGGTCTTCGACCCGAACCCGGAGAGCGAGCGGGGGCCGTCGCTTTCGCTGCGCCAGGCGATCGGCGGGAGCGCCGACGGGGGGATCGAGGCGCTGTTCGCGACGACGACCCCACTCGGCGACGGCGGGAACATCGGGAGCGGAGCGGGAATGCGACGGACGCTTGAGACCGCGTACGGCTTCTCCGCCTTCGGGGGGCGCTTCACGGCGAGTCCGCACGCCGAGGTGGACTTCACGGAGCGGGCGCGGGACTACGCGCTCGGCTGGCGGTTCGTGCCGCACAAGCTGGCATCGGACCTCGCGTTCGGCATCAAGGCCACCCGCCGGGAAGGCGAGACCCTGGCCCCGGTGCACGTCTTCGGGGTCGAGGCCACCGTGCGCTGGTGACAGTTTTCCACATTCTGGCCCCCAGGCGGGACAAAACGGGCGCTGTTGCGTCAATGTATGTATGTTCCCCGATCGAATCAGGCGTGACGATGCGGGGCAGGTGGATACGGCTACACTGAACCACGGACCCGTTCGATGACCGACGAAAAAATGACCGACGCAGAGCTGAAAGCGCTGGTTGCTGGCCTGGCCACGGCGCAGGACCGCACCGATGCCCAGATGGCGAAGACCGATGCCAAGATCGACCGGCTGGTGGACCGAATTGCGGAGACCGAGGTCCTGGTGAGGGAAACCTCCGTCGAAATCAAAGAGCTGTCGAAAATGTACGGCGGTGCCAGCAACAACCTGGGCGCGGCGGTCGAGGAGTTCTTCTACAACAGCCTCAAGGCCCATCCGGTTCTCGGTGGGGTGCGCTTCGAATCCGTCGAAAGGAACGTCCCGGGCCGCGACGACAAAACCGGCCAGAAGGACGAGTTCGACCTGCTGCTCGTGAACGGCAGCGAGGTGTTCGTCGTGGAGGTGAAGCACAGGGCGCACAAGGACGACCTGAAGGACCTGCTGGACGAGAAGGCACCGAACTCCCGGCGGATGTTCCCGAAGTACGCCGGCCACCGGCACCGGTTCGCTCTCGCCACGTTCCACATCCATGACGAACTGAAGGAGTCGGCTCTGGAGAAGGGGGTGACCGTGCTGCAGCGCAAGGGCGACGTGATCGAAACCTCCCCGGCCTGAAGCGGGGCGAACGGCGCTCGGCAGGCTCTTCGGAGGGTAGCTCAGCCTCCCTCCGCGCCGCTCCACCCGGGTCACGATGAGCCGCTGCTACTCTCGCGTGCCATGAACCGAACCGGACTCACCAGAAGACAATGGCTCGCCGCCGGAGCGGCCGCCGCCACCATCCCGCAGACGCTCGGCGCCGCCCCCCGGGCACCGCTCGCGGCTTCACCGATTCCGCTGGTCCGGATCGGTTTCGTCGGGATCGGTGGCATGGGGTCGGTCCACGTCCGCAATCTTCTCGCCATCGGCAAGGCCATCGGCGGCGTGGAGATTCGGGCGCTTGGCGACATCCGCCGGGAGCATGCCGAGCGCGCCCGGGAATGGGTACGGGAAGCGGGCGGCCCCGAACCCCGGCTCTACACCCGAGGAGAACGGGATTTCGAGCGCCTCTGCGCCGAAGAGGATCTCGACCTGATCTTCACCGCCACCCCCTGGCGCTGGCACGTCCCGGTGATGCTCGCGGCGATGGAAAACGGAAAACACGCGGCCACCGAAGTCCCGGCGGCGACCACCCTCGACGAATGCTGGCAACTGGTCGAGACCGCCGAGAGCACCGGCCGGCACGCGGTGATGATGGAGAACTGCAACTACGGGCGCTTCGAGATGCTGGTCTTCCATCTGACCCGGCTCGGCATGTTCGGAGACATCCTCCACGCCGAAGGCGGCTATCTCCACGATCTGCGGTCGGTCAAGTTTTCGGACCGGGGCGAGGGACTCTGGCGGCGCGCCCACTCGCGGACCCGGAACGCCAACCTCTACCCCACCCACGGGCTCGGGCCGGTGGCGAACTGCATGGACATCGGGCGCGGCGACCGCTTCGAATATCTGGTCTCGATGAGCGGCCCTTCGCGGGGGCTTCAGGAATACGCACGGGAGCGCTTCCCCGAAAAAGCCCCCGAGCGACGGGAGCACTTCCTGCTCGGGGATGTGAACCTGAGCCTCATCCGCACCGCCCGGGGACGCACCATCACCGTCGTCCACGACACGAATCTGCCCCGGCCCTACAGCCGCATCCATGCGGTGCAGGGGACGAAAGGGATTTTCAACGGGTACCCCAACCGCATCCATCTCGAAGGCCGAAGCCCGGAGCACCAGTGGGAGGATGCCGCCGACTACCTCGCCGAGTTCGAGCATCCGCTCTGGCGCGAGGTTGCGGGACCGGGCGAGGAGCTCGGCCACGGACGGATGGATTACCTCGAGGACTACCGGCTGATCCGCTGCCTCCAGCAGGGACTGCCCACCGAGATGAACGTTTATGACGCCGCGGCTCTTTCGGTGGTCACCGACCTCTCGGAGCGTTCGGCGGCGGACCGCAGCCGCCCGGTGGATTTCCCGGACTTCACCCGCGGCGGCTGGCGCAGTTTTCCGAAACTTCCGCTGGTCGCCGCCTGAAAGTCACGGCTCTACCCGTCCCCGACGGACCACCCAGTAACCGCCCCGGAACACTTCGGCGACGTTCGCGATCGCCCCGATCTGGGTCAGCGGATCCCCTTCGACGACCAGGATATCCGCGAGCTTGCCGACCTCGAGGCTTCCGAGTCGATCGTCCACTCCCAGAACCCGCGCACCGTCGAGCGTGGCCGCCCGAAGCGCTCCGGCTTCGGAAAGACCCGCCTCGACAAGGGCCTCCAGTTCGAGGACATAGGCCCGCACCACTTCTTCCGGGCTCGCACCGGTCCCTACTCCGGACTCGCGCGGCCCGGGCCCCGGCGCGAAGACGCGGGGACCGGAAATCCCGCTCTCGACCTCCTCGTCGAAGCGCACCGAAGTGATTCCGGCCCCGAGGAAAGCGACAGGGTCCCCGGATGAGCGTGCCTCGATATCGATCAGACCCGGCAGCACGGTGTGCCCGGAGACATCCAGCACCATCGCGCCCCGGGGCCATCCGGTTTCTCCCTCGGGCAGGATGGCGACGATCCGGCCCCCTTCGAGAACGAGGCTCCCCGGAACGGATTCCGAGCCGGTCCCGTCGAAGAGGAAGCCGTTCCAGAGCACGGTGGTTCGAGGTGGCGGGAGCCCGGCCTGCACTGCGGCGAGAACCAGCAGGAGGCCAGGCATTCAGGCCTGATGCATCGTCTTTCCGCCCACCACCGTCCGATGGATGGCGATCTCCTTCAGACGGTCGGGGTCGGATGCGGCGACGTCGTGCGGGTCTTCCTCGAGCATCACGAAATCGGCCACCTTGCCGATCTTGATGCTCCCCTTGATGTTCTCCTCGAAGGAAGCCCAGGCACCGTGGATCGTGCCGATGCGGATCGCCTCGTCCATCGTCACCTTCTGGTTCCCACCCCAGACCCGGCCCTCCAGATCCTTGCGGGTGAGCATCGCCTGAAGCGCCATCATCGGCTCGTAGGGCCCCGGAACGTAGTCGGAGGCACCCGCTACCTTGATGTCGTAGTCGAGGAACGAACGGTGGGCGAACATCCACTTCATCTTCTCCTCGCCGTACTCCACCCACTTGTTCCCGTGGTAATGGACATAGGTCCAGAACGGAGTGGGGATCGAGCCGGAGTCGTGGATCCGCTGGAGCAGCTCCGGATTCACGAGCGAACAGTGTTCGATCCGGTGGCGGGCATCGCGCGGCGCGTCGCGGAGAACCTTTTCGTAGGCATCGAGCACGTACTGGATGGTCAGGTCGCCGTTCGCGTGGATCCCGATGTGGAAATCGTGGGCGTGAGAATCCTCCACCGCCTCCATGATCTCCTCGGGGGTCATGGTCAGGATGCCGTGATCGTGAGTCCCTTCGTACGGCGTGCTCATGTACATGGTGCGGCCGGAGGCGGAACCGTCGGCCCCGTACTTGATCGCCCCGAGCCGCAGCCACTCGTCGCCGAAACCCCGATGGATGCCGGCGCTCTTCAAGCCGCGGTGGAGATCGGAATCCGCGGACGCGAAGTAGTACATCCGGTAGCGGAGCTCGCCGGCCGCATAGGCATCCTCGAGCGCCCGGAGACCGTTCGCGTCGCCGCCGGTCTGGTGCACGCTCGTGATCCCCGCCGCGGTCATGAGCCCCGACATGTGCGCGACCCCGGCCTGGTAATCGGCCCGCGAAAAGACCCGGCGCTCGCCCACTCCGTCGAAGACCTCGTCGGCCTTTTCCTCCACGAGGCCGGTCAGTTCGCCGTTCGCGTCCCGCTCGAAACGGCCGCCCGGCGGGTCGGCGATGTCCCTCGTCACCCCGGCCATCTCGAGCGCCTTCGAGTTGTACCAGTAGATGTGGCCGCCCCGGTGCGAGACCCGCACTGGAACCCGGGTCGTCGCCTCGTCCAGATCGTGCCGGTTGATGCGACGGTACTCCCCGTTTTCGTCGGTGACCTTGGTGTCGTCGTACTTGAACCCGCGCACCCAGTGCCCCGGCCGGGTATCGGCGGCGGCCGCCCGGATGGCGAGCTTGATGTCCTCGATGGTCCGGACATCGAGGTTTACCTCGAACAGATCCCGCATGCCGTTCGGATGGCAATGGGCATCGATGAAGCCGGGAACCACGGTCATCCCGCCGGCATCCACGACCTCGGTGGCTGGCCCGGCGAGGTTCATCACGTCCTCGTCGGAGCCCACCGCGACGAACTTGCCGTGGTTCACCGCGAGCGCTTCAGCCCGGTCCATGGTCTCCCCGCCCTCGCTGTACTCCGAGGTATAGACCCGGGCGTTCCTCACGATCATCTGGGGGCTGACCGACTCCGGAGCACCACAGGCATTCGCGAGACCGGCCGCCGCGGCGGCGGTTCCGAGCTTCAGGAACTCGGTGCGACTCAATTTGTTATCGAGCAAACGGGACATGGTCAGTCCTCCTGATTGGGACGGGGAGTGAGACGCGGGGGGCCGCCGGCGCGGAGCTCATCGCCCAGTGGGCCGATGCGGGCACGCACCGCATCCCACGCGGCGATCCGCTCCCCGTACTCGGCGGCGAGCGCCTCGATGCGGGCAAGGGTTTCCGGTCCGGGGGCCTCGGTGTAGGCATCGAGATTTCGCGCGATCGCCGCCAAACGGGCGAAGAGCGGCCGGGGCCAGGCACCGAAACCGGGCCGGCCCTCGTTCCGGGAGAGATTTCGGGCCGCTTCGGTGGCCGCCTCGTGGAATTCGCCGACCCGGGTCTTGAGCTCGCTGTCCGGCTCTTCGGCGAAGGCCGCGACCAGCGCTTCGGCTTCTTCGGCGGTGGCTTCCGCCTGCTCGTTAGCGCGATGCATCCCGGAAATCATCCCGGCGAGCCGCAGGAGCGCCGCGTGGTTCGCCCGCCGGTCGGCATCCGAAATCCGGATGCGCGGGTCTTCGGAAACCCGGACGGTCTCCTCGGCGGAGGCCTCGCCGCTCTCGATCCGGACCCGGTACTCGCCGGGGAGCGCCCGTGGGCCGGCCGGCGGGCCGCCGAACCCCTGCCCGCCTCCGGGAATCGGCGAGTCGTGACGAAGGTTCCAGTTCACCCGGTTGAGTCCGGGCTCGAAGTCCGCTTCGAGGGTTCGCACCACCATCCCCCCGGCGTCGCGGACCGTGACCTCAGCCTTGCCGGCGGTGGACGCATACACGTGCAGCAGCGCTCCTTCCGGAGGGTTCTCCGCGAGGAAGAACTTGTGACCGGTGTTTCCCTTGTGGTTGTAGATGCGAAAGGCGTGAGCCTCCCGGATCGGGAAAAGGTGGAGCTCCTTCTCGAAGACCGAGGCATCGAGAGTGGTGAGCGGGGCGATGTCGTCGGCGATCCAGACGCTCCGGCCGTGAGTGCCGAGAATCAGGTCGTTCTCCCGGGGGTGGATCGCGAGGTCGTCCACCGGGACGGTCGGAATCTGGCCGCCGATCCGGTGCCAGTTCTCTCCCCGGTCGAGGGTCAGATAGACGCCGAATTCGCCGCCCGTCACCAGGAAGTTCTCGTTCTCGTGGTGCTCGCGGATGACGTTCAGCGCAGCTTCCGGCGGGAGAGCGGCCGCGAGCGAGCGGAAACTGTCTCCGTAGTCCTCGCTCGCGAACACGTAAGTCGCGTAGTCGTTGTTGCGGTGGCCGTCGAGCGTCACATAGACCCGCGAAGCCGAATGCGCGGAAGCGACCAGCCGGGTGACATAGGTCTGGTCGGGCACGCCGGGGAGATTCCCGGTCAGGTTTTCCCAGGTTTCGCCGCCGTCCCGACTCCGCTGGAGGTTGCCGTCGTCGGCCCCCACATAGATCACCCCCGCTTCCACCGGCGAGACCGCGATGGTCACGATCTGGCCGAAAGTCGAAATCCCGTCATGGCGGGAGAGGGTGTCCTCGGTCACCGGCGCGCCCATGATCGGCAGTTCATCGCGGTCGAGGCGCTTGGTCAGATCTTCGGTACGGGTCCAGGCATCGCCCCGATTCTTCGAGATGAAGAGGCGGTTGCCTCCGTAGAAGACGGTGTCGGGGTCGTGCGGGGAAACCACGATCGGGCTGTTCCAGTCGAAGCGGTAGCGCTCGCCGTCCGCTTCCGGCTCGGGCCGGATCGTCTTGGTCTCCGAGGTAAGCCGGTTGAGGCGGCGCAGGTTGCCGTTCTGGGATTCGATATAGACGGTGTCCGGATCGTCCGGAATCACCTGGGTGTAGAAGCCGTCGCCCCCGCCGATCCGGAACCAGTCCTCGTTGCTGATCCCCTGCCGGAAGAGGGTCCGCGAGGGGCCGGCCCAGCTCCCGTTGTCCTGAAGTCCCCCATAGACGAGGTAGGGAGCGTTCATGTCGTAGCCGATCTCGTAGAACTGGCCGAGCGGGATCGTGTTCACGAAGTCCCAGCTCCGCCCGCGATCCCACGAGAGATGGATGCCGCCGTCGTTGCCGAGCACCATGTGGTTCGAATCGGCAGGGTTGATCCAGAGCGCGTGGTGATCCACGTGGATGCGCTGGACCCAGTCGGTATCGAAGGTTCGCCCGCCATCCTGCGAGTAGTGCATCCGGGTTCCCAGCACCCAGATGCGCTGGTCGTTGTTCGGGTCGATCCGGATCTGACTGTAGTACATCGGCCGCGGGTTGGTGTCGCTCATCCGCTCCCAGGTGAGTCCACGATCCTCCGAGCGGAAAACGCCGCCTTCGCGGTTTTCGACGATCGCATAGACGACGCGCGGATCGCGGCGATAGACCGCGAGGCCGATCCGGCCGGTGTCGCCTTCGGGGAGGCCGCCCCCGAGCTTCGTCCAGCTCTCGCCGCCGTCGGTGGTGCGATGGATGCCGCTCCCCGGCCCGCCGCCCGCGAATCCGTAGGCGCGCCGTCGCCGCTGGTAGAGCGCCGCGTAGAGGATGTCCGGGCTTTCCGGATCCATCGCGATCTCCACCGCTCCGGTGTTCTCGTCCCCGTGAAGCACCCGGTCCCAGCTCGCGCCGCCGTCGCGGGTCCGATAGACACCCCGCTCGTCGTTCGGCCCCCAGAGATGGCCGAGCGCGGCGACATACACGGTGTCGGGGTCAGCCGGATGGACCAGAACCCGGCCGATGTGGTGGGTATCCGCGAGTCCCTTGTGCTCCCAGGTGGTCCCTCCGTCGCCCGACCGATAGACCCCGTTCCCCCACGAACTGCTCTGCCGGTTCGCGGGCTCCCCGGTCCCCACCCAGACGACCGAGGGATCCGAAGCGGCCACCGCCACCGAGCCGATGGAAGAGACTTCTTCGTTCTGGAACTGCGGAATCCAGGTCGTGCCGTGGTTCATCGTCTTCCAGAGACCGGCGCTCGCGGTGGCCACCCAGAAGGTCTTCGGATCGGACTCGACGACCGCCAGATCATCGATCCGGCCGCCCATGATGGCCGGGCCGATGTTCCGCCACTCGATCCGGTTCAGGATGGATTCGACCTGCTCGGGGGTCTGCCCTGCCGCCGGAAGCGCCGGCAACACGAAAGCCACGAAGAGCAGGGCACGTGCGAAAGGAACGTTCATGGGATTCCTCCTCGTGCGAGCGTACACCACATGGACTCGGGAACCCCGGAGGCCCGCCTTGCGCACCGTGAACCTGCGTTACGCCAAGGCCCACCACTCCCGCCTCGTGCGCGAAGCGGTGAGCGGGCAGCCGTTCGTCATCGCCCGCGCCGGGAAACCGCTGGTGCGGGTCACGGCCATACCGGAGGAGACCCCGGCGAAGCGACTGATCGGTTGTCTCGACGGGCAGTTCTCGGTTCCCGACGACTTCGACACCATGATGGCGGATGAGATCCAGGCGATGTTCGAAGGCAAGCCCAAGGAACCAATCCCGAAATAGACTAAGCTGACTGAACTAACCCCGGAGATCCACCATGCGCACCGTGAACATGCACCACGCCAAAACCCACCTCTCGCGTCTCGTCCGCGAAGCGGTGAGCGGGCAGCCGTTCGTCATCGCCCGCGCCGGGAAACCGCTGGTGCGGGTCACGGCCATACCGGAGGAGACCCCGGCGAAGCGACTGATCGGTTGTCTCGACGGCCAGTTCTCCGTACCGGACGACTTCGACACCATGATGGCGGACGAGATTCAGGCGATGTTCGAGGGCAAGTACAAGGGCGTTCTCGATGAGGGACACGAACAGGAGTGAAATTTCTTCTCGACACCCACGTCCTTCTCTGGGCCACGAGCATTCCGGAAAAACGGACCCCGGAACTGCTGGCGCTTCTCGAAGCACCCCGAACGGAGTTGTTTTTCAGTGCGGTATCCATCTGGGAAGTCGCGATCAAGAACCAGCACCATTCGGGGAACCTCTTTTCTGCCGACACGCTCCGTTCCAGGCTCCTTGAAGTCGGATGCATCGAACTCCCTGTCACCAGCACCCACGCGGTCGCGATCCGGAACCTCCCTCCGATCCACAAGGATCCATTCGACCGGCTTCTGATCGCCCAGGCTCAGGTAGAAGGAGTCACCCTACTGACCGCGGATCGGACCATCGCGCGGTACCCCGGCCCAATCCGCCTGCTCGGGAGGCGCTGACGCGCGGAGCGTTGCTGATTTCGCCTACGCGACGCGGCCTGTCGCGGTGGCCCCGGCTTGATCTGGCGGCAGAGAGGCGGGCCACTCGCTCGGCGATGGCGTGGATGCCATGACGGATCGCCTGACGTTCCTTGCTGGCGGTCCGCTGCCCGGTGAGGATGAGCCCGGCAAGACTCACCCCGACGGCGAGGATGGCGTAGAACTCGGGGGTCATGCGCTGAATCGTACGCCGACCCCCCTTTCTGTCAGCACTCGTGAGACACTCGGCCGGATATGGTCAGAACAGTATATCGTCCGCGTCGCCGGTCATCGGTCGATGTGCTCTGGGGGCGAACCTTTCGGAGGTATCGGAAGAAATCCCTCGTCACCGCTCGTCTGTTCAATACGCCTGTAAATCTCCATCATATTTTCCCCGTAGCGCTTGAGTTGAAGATCGCGATCAGCTTGCGCCTCCTGCGATTCGAACTTTTTTTTGACCGACGGAAGTTTCTTCCAATCATCAAGCTCCTTCAGCCCCCCGCGCGTGGCTTCGCGTACAGCTTCCCACACGATCGGGTTCGTCATGCAGATATTTCTCCAAGGATCTAGTCTCATCTCTTTTCGAATCTCGTCACGTAGTTCTCGCAACGCCTTTTCTGCTTGAGTGGGATCAAGTCGTTTCTTTTGCTGCCAGTCAACCCGCGCTTTGGCTGACTTCTGTGCCACCCCGGTGTCGCCCGACTCCGCCTTCTGACCCGTCTTTCGCACACCGATTCCTTCGGCCGACGTAAGCTTCGCGATGTCCTTGCGCAGACTATCGAGCAGTTCTGCCAGACCGCGTTCGATATGCTCGTGAACCCTGGCATCGAGCCGACCCATCCGGTCCTTGATTCCAGAATCCAGGCCGTCCAGCCTGGCGCTCCATTCCTTGCGACTCTCGTTCTGCTCCACCGCACCTGAGATCTTCCGAAATATGTCTTCGATGCGCTTGTAGATCTTGTGAATCTTTTCGTGTTCTCCGACGACCACAGCCTTGACTTCGTCGTGGACTTTACCGACCGTTTTGTGACGCTCTCCAGCAATCAACGCCGCGATCTGATCCGTTATTTCGCTACCTTTCGGCAATTCGTCAAGCGTCTTGATCAGTTCCTGGTTTTTCTCCTGCCGCTTCTGAAGTTCAACGCGTAATTCCTTCTCGTTCTCCTTCAGCTTGCGAATCGTCTCATCTCGATCTTGAATCTTCTCGAGGAGTTCTTTGCGGTCGGACTCCGCTCGCTCCCGTTCTTTCGATACAGAACGGGGAGAAGGAAGGTCGTCAACCCTTGCGAGCGCCTCCTGGCACAATTTTTCCAGATTTTCGATCTTGTGCTTTTGCGGAAATTCGGGATAGGCCAGGTCCGTCGCATGCAAGATGGCACTGGCCGCAGATCGCAGCATGTGCTTGGTCAGTTGCCGTGAGTGGTTTGCACAGTTTCGAAGTTCCTGGATATACCAAAAAAGTCGCGAGAGTTCATAGCAGCGACGCTCGATCCATTTCCTATTGATATTGTTGTGCTTTTCCAGTTTGTCTTCGAACACACCGGGCAATTTCCAGAAGGGCATTCGTCCTTTGGTCGTTTCGATGTCACGGCGCAGGACTTGCAGTGTCTCGAAATCCGGGTTCTCTCGTGGATCTCGTACTCTCGGGTTGAAGTTTCGGACACACTTCATTTTGACGAATATATCGACCGTTCTTCGATGAATATCTTCTGCGAGTTCGATCAGCAGAGTCATATTGTTGGGTTGGAGCAGCTCGTTATAGGCATCTCGGAGCTCCTCGGGTTTCAAGCTCATCCGCCACCCTCCGAGGTCGTCAGCAGGGAGCCTTCTTTCACGAGCGCCCCGTAAATTTCCCTCATCCTGTCTCTTCGTATTCGTTCAGCATCAACACCGCCTCGCCATGCATGGAGGACGCGACGGCGTTCGCGAATCGCGAGTCGGCCGTCACTACCTTCGCGCCGACCCGGTGCGCGAGGGCGAGGTACACACAGTCGTACACGGGATGGTCAAGGGATAGCGCCAAGCGAACGGCATCCGTGCTGACCGTCTCGTCGCCCGCCCAGCGCACCGGAATGCCAGACAGTTCAGCCATGGCGGTGCTTGCGTGGGCTCGATCGATCTCGCCCACCCGCGCCTTGCGCCACAGCGCATTCGCAACCTCGGTCGCCATCAAGCGCGGCGCATGCAGCTCCTGGCCGCTCGCCACCAGTTTTCGCGCAGCTTCCGAAGTGCGCTCGTCCACCAGCAACTTGACCGCCACGCTGGCATCCATCACGAGACGCATCAGAACCCGTCGCGATGGCCGCGGTCGCGGTCCTCCCGGATCAGCTCTTCGGCGGGAGTCTGCTTGCTTCCCCTCGTCTTCTCCCGCAGCCGGTCTGATGCCACGAGGAAAGCGGCCCGTTTCCCGGCCACGTCGTCGTCGGACGCGCTCTCCAGAATGTGGCGCACCTCACCCTCGAGCGACCGATTGCTCGAGGCGGCGCGACGCTTGAGACGCTCCACGATGTCATCGCGGAGTTGTCGTACGAGGATCGTCGCCATGGGTTCGTTCCACGAAGCTATCACATGGATAGCGTGCTCCCTGCGCTCGATGGGCGGCGGTCGCACTCACGCTGCCTACTCCGGGATCGTGAGCAGCGAGCCCTCCTTCGCGAGCGAGCCGTCCGCCACCAGCCCGTCGAGCACCTGCCGGAATCGCTCGACAACCGGCTTCGTCACCCGCTCGAAGCCGAACAGACGCGCCGCCTCCCGGGCCGCAGCTTCCGGCTCGATCCCGTAGCTCACCCGCGCCGCCTGGATCAGCGCGGTCGCGATCTCTTCTTTCGCGATCCGCTCCGGCTTGCGGAGGGATGGGGGGAGCTCTCCGCTGCGAACGCGGACTTCCGCAGTCGCGCTCTCTCGCCGCCAGAGGAATCCTTCCGCATCCATCCGGCAGAGGCCGCTGCGCTCCGCTTCCGCTACGCCGAGCCGCATCTGCTCGCGGATTCGGGACCCGGTGCGCCCGACACCCGTCGCCTCGCGGATGCGCAGCAGGACTTCCTCCTCGTGGACCGGACTCTCCACCGCGACCACTTTCCCGATCCAGTCGGCGAACCGGGCGGCCGGCGCCTCGTGGAGCGGGGTGGCCAGGATGAGAATTCCGAGATCGGCCACTTCGTAGGGGCGGGTGGGCACCGCGACTTCCCGCTCGGCCTCCGGGGCGCGATCGAGCGGCTTCGCCCGCTGCGGCGGTGCAGGCGGGGCCGGGCCGGTCGTCTCGGAGGCTGCCCGGATAGCCGCCTCCACCTTCTTCATCTCGGTATCCGGGTCGCGGAACCAGTCGGTGCTCCAGATGCGGTGGATCGTCCAGCCCAGCCCTTCGAGCACCTGCTGGCGGAGCCGGTCGCGATCGCGGGCGGAGCGGGAGCTGTGGTAGGTCGCGCCGTCACACTCGATCCCGAGGAGGTACCGGCCCGGCTGGCGGGGATCGCGCACCGCCAGATCGATGAAAAAGCCCACCGAGCCGACTTGGTGCTCCACCTCGAAGCCGAGCGCCCGCACCCGGTCGGCGACCGCTTCCTCGAAGGGAGAATCGGCACCGCGCCCGGTGGTCCGGGGGGTGTCCAGCTTGCCGGTTTCGGCATATTCGAGGAAGGTCTTGAGCGCGGCGATGCCCCGCGCATCCGAACGCCGCAGATCGAGGTCCGCGCCGGTGAAGTTGCAAAAGACCACCGAACGCCGCCGCGCCCGGGTGATCAGCACGTTCAGGCGGCGCTCCCCGCCCTCGCGGTTGAGCGGGCCGAAGTTCATCGGCAGGTAGGTTCCTTCGACCTTGCCGTAGCCGACGCTGATCAGGATCACGTCCCGTTCGTCGCCCTGGACGTTTTCGAGGTTCTTCACGAAGAAGGGCTCTTCCGGGTGCGCGCCGAAGAATCCCTCGCCGCCGGATTCCTTCCGTCGCAGGATGTCCACCTCGTCCTCGATGCGCCGCGCCTGGGCGTTGCTGAAGGCGGCGACCCCGAGCGTGAGTCCGGGTGACTCGCGGGCGTGCTCCATCACCGCCTGCGCGATCCCTTTCGCCTCGGCGATGTTGATCCCCTTGCGTTCGTAGTGGTTTTCGGGGTTCTGGCGGAAGAGGAGCCCCGCGTCTTTCTTCCCGGCATCGGGGCTCGGGAAAACGATCAACCGATCGTCGTAGAACTCGTGGTTCGAGACCGCGATGAGCGATTCGTGCCGGCTGCGGTAGTGCCACTTGAGCATCCGCTCCGGCGCACCCTGCGCCGAGAACATCCCGAGGATGCTCTCCATGTCCGCCGTCAGGCTCCCCTCCTCTTCGTCCTCGTCCACCATCCGGTCGAAGAAGCTGGTGGGCGGGAGCTGCTTGCTGTCGCCGACCACCACCGTCTGCGCGCCGCGAAGAATCGCCCCGAGCGCGTCCACCGGCCGCACCTGACTCGCCTCGTCGAAAACCACCAGATCGAAGCGGATCGACCCCGGCGGGATGTACTTGGCGATCGAAAGCGGGCTCATCATGAAGACCGGCTTGATGCTCTGGATGGCGCGCCCCGCCTCCCGCATGAGACGCCGGACCGGAAGATGGCGGCTCTTCTTCTGGAACTCCCGCTTGAGCACCCCGAGCTGGCCGCCTCCCTCGTGGCGCGGCAGTCGCTTCCAGTGCTGTTCGGCGATCCGTGCCTGGTTCTCGTGGAATTGCTCGGTATCCAGCTCGCGGAACCGCTCGACGACCCCCGCGTGGGTCGCCCCGTCGAACTCGGCGAGCGGGAGGCGATCACGGAACGCGATGTCCAGCCAGCCGCCATAGCAGGCGTGCTCGAAGCGCGCGGTCAGGTTCCGGGCTGCATCCGCTGAGGAAGCGGCGAGGGCCGCCACCTCGGGGATTCCCTCCTCCGCCCCGCGGTGTTCGTACTGGTTGAAGCGGACCACATCGAAAGCGGAGTCGGCATCCGCGTGAGCTTCCTGTAGCCAGCCCCCGAGAGCGCCGAAGTTTCGATCCGCGAGCGGCCCCTCGTCACCGAGCCGGTCAGGGCGCACTTCGAGAAACTCCTCGAGATCCCCGAGCGCCCGCCCGAATGCCTCTCTGGCGGCATCCGCGGCTTCGGCGGAAGTTTCGAGCTCAGGGAGGTCGGGCCGGTCGTCGAGAAGGGCGTGGATTTCGGGAGCGATCCGCCCCTCGGCCAGATCCCGGTGAAGCGCCGCGAGCCATTCCGCCGCCTCGGCGAAACTCCGGTATGTCTCCACCCGGTCCCCGAGACGGAGCCCGGGAAACAGCCGTTCCACGAGGTCGGCAGATTCCGCGACCTCTCGCCGCAGCCGACGGGCTTCGAGGATCGCGTCGAGGAGCTCGATCTGCTCGGAAACGGCCCCCGTTGCGGTATCGCGGCAGAGCCCGCCCACTTGGCGGCTCGCCTCCCGGAATCGTCCGGAAAGGAAGCGCCACCACTTGCTACCGACCGTGCGAAGCGTCTGGCGGATAGCCAGCACGTCCTGATCCCAAGCCTCGGGGATCAGAACACGGTCGCGCTCTTCGCGGATTTCGGCGTAGCGCCGGGCGGCCTCTGCCACCAGTCCGGCCGGCTCGGAATCGCGATGCCTCGCCCCGAGCAGATCCGGCGCTTCCCGGACCCGACGGGCAGTCCGTGCCAGTCGCTCCAGATCCTCCCGCGTCAGCGCGGAAAACCTTTCCTCGCAACCCATCCGGCCGCGGAGTGCTTCGGAGCCTTCTTCGAGGCGGCGAAGGCTCGCCGTCACGCTCGCGACGAGCTCCCGGAGCCGGGGCGCATCGCTCGGGAGGAAGTTCCGACGGCCCGAGATCCACCAGCGGTGCCCGCCCGGAAGCCCGATCGTCGCCACCAGGGCCTCGATCTCCCGGACGAGCGCCCGGCGGCGAGCGAAATCCCCGGCAGTCCAGGAAGCCAGGTTTTCGATCCCGAGCGCGGCCTCTTCCGGATCGAGCCCTTTGGCTCTGAGCGCGGTGATCCGCCCCACGAGGTCGTGGGGAGTCAGCCGGCTCTCCCCGACCGGAGTGCCCACCGCTTCCGAATAGTCGTTGAGCCGCTCGCGGCTCGCCTCGAGGAGGGCGCGTCGCTCGCCCGTGTCCTGGGTCTTCGGGCATCCGAGCGCGAGGGTCCGCTTGAGCTCGTCGAGCACCGCCCGCTTGTTCGTCTGGTGGCTGTGGAGTTCGAGGCACGCCTCCCCCAGATGGACGGAGTCGAGGCGGCGCTTCACGACCTCGAGCGCGGCCATCTTCTCCGCGACGAACAGGATCGTCTTGCCGCGGGCCAGCGCCTCGCCGATCAGGTTGGTGATCGTCTGGGACTTGCCGGTTCCGGGCGGCCCCTGGATGACCAGATTGCGTCCGGCCATCGCATCGAGCACCGCGAGCGCCTGCGAGCTGTCGGCATCCACCACCGGATGGAGGCCAGCCTCCTCGACATCCCCCGTCCCCTCCCCGCCTGCCTCGAAATCGGGAGGCTCTTCCCGAAAACCCGCCTCGCTGAAGAGCTTCCGGGCGACCGGGTGCTCCGAAGGCCCGGCTCCCTCCGGCCAGCTCGCCGGGTCCAGATCCTTGTAGATCAGCAACTTGTTGAAGGAAAAGAAGTCGAGATGGATGTCGTTCCGCTCGACCGACCAGCCGTTCTGGCTCTCCACCGCGCGTTCGACTTCGGTCAGGTACGTCTCCACGTCCAGCTCGTCTTCGGCCGGCATCCCGGGGAAACGCACGTCGAAATCGGTTCGCAGCTTGGTTTCGAGCGAGAGATTGGGTTCGATGTCTTCTCCGGTCCAGGAGAGCTTGAAACTCTCGCGACCACCCGACCGGACGAGCTGCGCCGGCAGCAGGATCAGAGGGGCGCAGCGGTCGGCTTCGCTCTGATCGGATTCGCGCCAACGGAGCGTTCCGAGGGCGAGGAAGAGGAAGTTCACCCCCTGCTCTTCGGTCATGAGGCGTGCCTGCCTCGAGGTCTCGCGGAGGCGCAGGTTGAGGTTCGGGAGGGAGAGCGCGGTCTGGAGCTTGTTGTCGGTGTGCCTCGCGGCAGGTTCCGCATCGTCCGGCGGCTCGGCAAGGATCGCGAGCAGTTCCTCGGGAGCATCCGAGCGGGTTTCTTCCGTGTCTTCCCCGGGGAGGAAATACATGACGCGCTCCTCGCGGACCAGAATCCGGAACACCTCCCGGGAGAGTTCGTCCACGATCCGAACCCCCCGTCGCCTTCCCGGACGGAAGCTCAGTAGCGGGTTGCGAAACGAGAAGTCGAGAACGTCGCGGCGGGAGCCCTCGATGGCGAGCGCGACCGGATCGGCAGCAGAGGACATCCGGTCAGGCGCGCGCTTCCACGACGACCGTCACCACGTCCACCTCGTTGTATTGCTGGTGGCGGACCGAGGCCGCATGATGGCGGAGAAGACGCAGGGAAATCTCCTGCTCGGCGGCGACTCCGGAATCACCGAGTGTCAGGAGCTGGTCCTCGAAGTTCGTTTCCGAAGGGGCCGCGACGAACTCCACTTCCACCGAGCGGGCATCCCCGCGGGCGGTCACCCGGAGCTTGCGGTCCGCTGTCTTGCGGTCCGCTGTCCCGTCCTCCGGAGCGATCAGCAAAAAGGCTTCCTCCCCGCTCGAACGAAGGCGCTCCCGCGAGCGGTCGCTCCACTTCCGCCGCTCGGCCCACCGGACGAGGAATTCATCCAGCCGGGGCATCGCCTTCCGGTCCAGCGCGGCTTCGAAGCGGACCGCGCGGGGGCCGGTCGCGACCAGAAACAGCATCAACAGCAGGATCACCCCTCCGCCAGCGGTCATCCCGTTGCCGAGCAGGGATTCCCAGAACTCCCCGAAGCGACCCGGAAAGATGGCTCGCGACTGGAAACCCACACCCACCCAGTACGCGACTCCGACCACCGTCGCGGTTCGGAGATCCATGCCGTCGCGCGACGCGATGCGGAACCCGACCATGAACAGCACCGCGATCAGCACGAAGGTATAGGCGGCGATGACCGGATCCGGAATCGAGACGACGAGCGCGGTCGCCTTGGGCATGAACGCGAGCACGAGGAAGGCGATCCCGACGTGGACACCCACGAGCCGCGATGCCACCCCGGTGAGCTCGACGAGCGAAATGCTGGTGGAGTAGGTGGTGTTCGGCGGAACCCCGATCAGCCCGGAAAGGAAGTTCCCCACCCCGTCGGCACCGAGCGCGCCCTGAACCAGCCGGTAGTCGGGGGCGCGCTTCGAGCGCCAGGAGACCTGCTGGATCGCCACCGCATCCCCGATGGTCTCGACCGCGCCCACCAGGGTCACGAGGACGAACGCGGGAAGCAGCGCCCAAAAAGCGGGCCCGAAAGAGATGTCGAGGCCGGGCCAGTCGAAGGCCGGGAGGCCGAACCAGGCGGCCTCGGCGACCGCGCCGTAGTCTCCGAGGCCGAAAAAGGCTCCGGCCCCGGCCCCGGCGGCGACCCCGAGGATCGGCCCCCAGAGCCGCAGGATGCCGGGAGCCCGGAGCGCCATGGCCACCGCGATCACGAGAGTGACTCCGAACCCGACGGGGGCGGCGGCGGGAGGCGCGTCGGGAGCGGCGTTATCCATCATGTCGAAGAGGATCGGCATCACCGTGACCGCGATCAGCATGATGACCGCGCCCGCCACCGGCGGGGTGAGGATCCGGCGGACCGCCGCCATCCGATAGACGAGCAGGAACTGGAACAGCGAGGAAAAGAGCACCAGGGTGGCCAGAAGGCCGGGGCCGCCCCCTTCGAGCGCCGCCACGCTGACCGAGATGAAAGCACCCGAAGTCCCCATCATCAGCACGTGTCCCGAACCGAGCCGGCCGAGCCGCATCGCCTGCAGGATGGTGGTGAGGCCGCTGATCAACAGCACCCCGAAAATCGCCCAGGTCACGTAGGAAGAAGCGGCCCCGGCGGCGCGCGCGATGATGACCGGGGTGAGGACGATCCCGCCGACCATCAGCACCGCCGCCTGGAACCCGAGGCCGGCGGCGATCAGCGGCGGCGGCTTCTCGTCCGGCTGGTAACGGATATCCCGGTCGCCAGCCTCCATCGTTCGCTAGAGGACCGCCGGTTCCAGCAACCGGATCGAACCCCGCTCCGCATCCATCTCGGCGTGCACCCCGAGCGGCAGGGTGAACTGCTCGGGAATGTGGCCGATCATGCTCCCGGCGAACGCCGGGATGCCGAACGGGAGGATGTGATCGTTCAGGACTTCTTCGAGAGTGAGCGAGCCGTAGCTCGAATCAGGTTCGCAATCGGTGCAGCGCCCGAAGACGAACCCCGCGATCTGGTCCAGAACGCCGGCGAGCCTCAGGGTGGTCATCATCCGGTCCACCCGATAGACCGCTTCCGCCACATCCTCGAGAAACAGGATGGCACCCCGGAAATCGGGGAGATACGGCGACCCGAGGATCGCAGTGAGCACGGTCAGGTTCCCGCCGAACAGCGGCCCGCGGGCGGTGCCCGGAGCGATCACCCGGATCCGGTGTTCGCGCGGAATCAGGTAATCGCCCGGGTCCGGAACGAGGTTCTCGAAGGGGCCGGTCTCGGCTTCCATCAGCACCCGGCGGAAGTGCCTGGTGGAAAACCGGTTTCCCGGACCCGGACCATGCATGGTGACGAGGCCGGTCCGGGCGTGGATGCCGGTGAGCAGCGCGGTTGCGTCGCTGTAGCCAAGCAGAACTTTCGGATGGGCGCGGATCCGGTCGTAGTCGAGCAGCGGGAGCAGGCGGGCCGACCCCCATCCGCCGCGGGCGAAGATGCCCCTGACTTCGGGATCCTCGAAAAAGCCCATGATGTCGGAGGCCCGCTCCTCATCGGTCCCGGCGAAATATCCCCGACGGTGGAAGAAGTGCTCTCCGAAACGGGGCTCGAGGCCGATGGCCCGAAAGGCGTCCGCGAAGATTTCGCTCGGGGCGGTCTCGAAAGCGGCGGTGGCCGGGCTGGTCAGGCCGATGACATCTCCCTCGCGGAGGCGGGGCGGACGGATGAGACCGGTTTGCGCGACGGTGGGAGCGGGCCGGAGCGCCGTCGCGCCGAGAAGCGCGAGGAGTTGCCGGCGGCCGAGAAGCGGGCTCATTTCATCGTCTCGGGACGAGCGGTTCGTCCCACATGGACTCGAAGAGCAGGTCGCGGTGTTCGTGGAGCCGGTGGTCGCCTCCCTCGATCTCGACGAGTTCGGCGACGGGGCACTCTTTCACGAAATCCCGGGACAAGGACACCGGAACCACCTCGTCGTCGCTCCCGTGGAAGATGCGGGCCGGAACCCGAAGCTCCCGTGCCAGGCGATCGGTGGGGTATTCCGCCTCGTCTTCCACCGCGGAAAAGCCCACCTCGAACGAGTTTTCGCCAACTTCGGCGACGAACCGGCCCGTGCTTTCCCAGTCCCTCCGCTCCCCTGCCCCGAGGCCGGCGCGGTAGCGGGAAAACATCAGGAAGGCGGGAGCGATCGCGTGGACCTGCTCGATGTCTTCCGGGTGAAGGGCGGCGTACCAGAGAGCGGCGATTCCCCCCATCGAGGAGCCGATCAGGGTGAAGGGGCCGGATGTCCGCTCCCGCAGGAAACCGAGCGCACGCCCCAGATCCTCGAGGTTGCGGGAGAGCGAGAGCCCGAGACAGTCCCCGCCGGAATCCCCGTGCCCCGTGCAATCGTAGGCGGCGAATCCGGGGCCGCGCCCGTGGAGCCAGTCGCGAAACCGGGTTGGCTTGCCGC
Organism: Vicinamibacteria bacterium; assembly: GCA_965215615.1. Lineage (GTDB taxonomy): Bacteria > Acidobacteriota > Vicinamibacteria > Marinacidobacterales > Marinacidobacteraceae > CBDATA01. The sequence continues at coordinate 1,714,816 of OZ244068.1, forward strand.
CGCGACGATCCGATCCGAACCCGTGGAGAAACACCCAGGCCGGCGCATCCGGCACCCTTCCGGGAGTCCAGAAGAGCGCGAGCGGTGCCTGCTCCGGCGTATGGGCCGACACCCGCAGGTCGAGGGTTCGCGGAGGCGAAGGGGATGGATGCACGGCCGCGATTATGACTGAGGAAGCCGCTCGCGGGCAGCGCGAAAGATCTCGTGGAAATCCTCCCGCTTCAGCCGGCCGGTGAACGTGTTCTGCTGGCTCGGGTGGTAACTCGACAGGAAGAGGATTTCCCGCTCCAATCGGGCCTCGGCCCCGTGCCCGAACCGGGGCAACGGCTTCGGAAGCGGGAATCCCGCCGCTTCGAAGGCGCGGAGAAATCCGGCGTGGGCCAGCGCACCGAGAGCGAGGACGACCTCGAGCCGGGTGGCGGCGAGAAGCTCCTCGACCAGAAACGGGCGGCATCTCTCGATCTCGGAGCCGAGCGGACGGTTGTCCGGCGGGGCGCAGTGGCAGATCGCGGTGATCCGGGTCTCCACGAGGCCGAGGCCATCCGAAGGATCCCCGGAATACGGGCGGTCGGCGAAACCGAAGCGGTGAAGCGCCTCGAACAGCCATTCTCCCGACCGGTCCCCGGTGAACATCCGGCCGGTGCGGTTCGCGCCGTGCGCCGCGGGCGCGAGACCCACGATCAGAAGACGGGGGTTCGGATCCCCGAACGAAGGGACGGCGCGGGCCCAGTAACGTTCTCCAAGGTGGCGGCGGGGCGGGTTCCGGGCGACCGATTCCCGGTGATCCACGAGACGGGAGCAGGCGCGGCAGGAGGCGATCCGGTCGAAAAGAGAGTCCACGTCGACCGAATTACACTCGACCGATGGAGCGGATCGCGATCGGGGTGTCCGCCTGTCTTCTCGGCGAGCGGGTGCGATATGACGGAGACCATTCGCTCGATCCGCGGATCGCAGAGGACTTTTCGCCGGTGTTTGCATGGATCCCGGAGTGCCCCGAGGTCGGAATCGGCCTCGGAGTACCGCGCCCGAAGATCCACCTGCGCGATTCCGGCGACGGGCCGCGTCTTTTGGGTACCGGGGGAGAGGATTTCACCGACGCGACGAGACGATTCGCCCGAGGGGCGGCGGAGCGCTTCCGGAAGGCGGAAGTGGCCGGCCTCATCCTCAAATCACGTTCCCCGAGCTGCGGCATCGGCGACGTTCCGGTGTTTCGGAAAGGCCCCGCGCCCGAAGCAGCGGGAGACGGCCTCCACGCCGCGACGCTCTTTCGGGAGCTTCCCGAAATCCCGGCCATCACCGAGGCCCGGCTCCGGGAGCCGCTCGCCCGCGACGACTGGCTGACGCGGGTCTTCGGGCTCGCCGAGATGCGCCGGATCGGAAATGCGATCCGTGATTTCTACGGGTTCCATGCGCGCTGGAAGATGGCGATGATGGCCCATTCCGAATCCCGGACCCGGCGGCTCGGCCGCCTGCTGGCGGCGGGGGAACCTTCCGGCCGGATGTTCGCGGAATACCGGCGGGGGTTTCTCGAAACGCTCGCCACGCCGTCGCGGGTGGGTGCCCACCAGAACGCGCTCCGGCACCTCGCCGGCCACCTCGATGGCGAGAGGCAGGAACTCCATCGAAAGATTCTCGATTTCGGCCGGGGCGAGGTTCCGCTCGCCGTCCCGATCCGCCACATCGCAAGGCTCGGCAGGGATGTCCCGACGCTCGCGAACCAGGCGTATCTCGATCTCCGGCCCTCGCCGCTCGGCTACCGCGAATCGCTCTACCCCGCAGCCACCGGGTCGCCGGCGAGCACGCGGCGGTAGAGATCCTCGTAACGCAGGAGGATCCGTTCGGCGGCGAAGAGATGCCGGGCGCGAAGGTGGCCCGCTTCTCCCATCCGGCGGCGGGAAGGCTCGTCGGCGAGCAGCGAGAGCGCGGCTTCCGCCATGCCGGCGACCTCGCCCACCGGAAAGAGCCGGCCGGTCTCGCCATCGGCCACCACTTCCGGCAGCCCGCCGATCGCGGTGGCGATCACCGGCACCCGTGCCCCCATGGCTTCGAGAGCGGTCAGACCGAAGCTCTCCTGTTCGCTCGGCAGCAGGAGCAGGTCGGCGGCCGCGAGCGGCCCCTGGATGTCGTCCTGCTCGCCGGCGAAGTGGACATCGCCCGAAAGCTCGAACTCCCGGACCAGTTGCTGGACGAAGAGCCGTTCGGGCCCCTCTCCAACGAGGACCAGCTTGGCCGGCCTCTGCTCCCGGACCAGCCGGAAGACGCGCACCACGTCGCCGACCCGCTTCACCGGCCGGAAGTTGGAGATGTGCATCAGGATGGGCTCGCCGCCGGGTGCCCAGCGCTCCCGGGCCCGGGGGTCCGGAGGTGGCGGCGACTCTCCGCCGGTCACGAAGTTCGGGATGACTTCGATGGGGAGATCGGGAGCGAAATCCCGGCGCGTCCGGTCGCTCAGGTATCGGGAGACCGCGGTCACCGCATCCGACCGCTCGAGCGCGAAGCGGATGACCCGGTGGAAGGAGCGATCGGCACCTACCAGGGTGATGTCGGTGCCGTGGAGGGTGGTGACCAGCCGGGTTCGATCCCCGCCGATGATCTCCCGTGCGAGGAAGGCGCTCACCGCGTTCGGGACGGCGTAGTGGGCGTGGATGATGTCGAGTCCGCCGATTTCCGCCGCCACTTCCGCGAGCTTGGTCGCGAGCCCCAGCGTGTAGGGTGGGTAGCGGAAGAGCGGATACGATGCGATTTCCACCTCGTGGAGCGCGATGCCGGGGTGGAACCGCCGGAGCCGAAAGGGAACCGCATAGCTGACCACATGGACCTCGTGGCCGTTCGCCGCGAGACCGATCGCGAGCTCGGAGGCGACCGCACCGCTCCCCCCGTGGGTCGGGTAGCACACGATGGCGATCCGCATCGCCCGGAAGAGTAGCGGCGGCCGGCGAGGAAACCCCGGCAGTTACACTCTCCCGAGGCGCGACTGACAGGGCAATCCGTTTCCCGGCCGATCTGTTTCCCGGCCGATCCGTCCGCTCGCGGTCGCCGTGAGGGAGAGAGACCAGATGGATCCACTGCTCAAGATCAGTGACCGGCCGCCGACGACCGTGTCCCCTTCCGACACCGTCTGCGAGGCGGTCCAGACCATCATCGATCACGGAGTCGGTGCGGCTGTCGTCATCGGAGACGACGGTGGCATCGTGGGGATCTTCACCGAACGGGACGTGATGACCCGGGTGGTGGCGAAACGCCGGGATCCGGAGGCCGTGCGAGTCGAAGAGGTGATGACCACCCGGCCGGCCACCATGACCCTCGGCGCCTCTCTCGAAGATGCGCTCGAATACATGGTGGGCCACGATTTCCGCCACCTTCCCATCATCGAGAAGGGCCGGCCGGTGGCGGTCGCGAGCGTCCGGCGGGTTCTGAAATACAAACTGGATCAGGGGAAGGAAGAGCTGGAGTCCATGGTCAGCTTCTTCACCGCCGACGGCCCCGGCGGCTGAGAGGCGCGTCAGAGCGCGCCTTCGGGCTTTTTCTTCGCGAGCAGCCAGCCGAGAACGAAGAGCACCCCTCCCGCGCCGGTGGCGGCGAGCATCGGGCGCATCTCGGTGGAGCCGAAGAAGAGGGCCATCGCGCCGGTGACCACCAGCATCCCTCCCAACTGGAGGGAGCGGCCGAGGTAGTAGCGGGTCCAGCTCCGCCGGAAGGCGCGCTCTTCGGGGGTCTGCGAACTCATCGGAGTTTCCCGGAATCTTTACGCACCGGGGGGTCATCGCCTCCCGAAGCGGCGCTCGATCAGGGGCAGGTCCAACCGGACCACGGTGGGCCGGCCGTGGGGGCAGGTTCCGGGGTTGGCGGTGGCCCAGAGTCTTTTGAGGAGATCGCGGCCCCGTGCCGCGTCGAGTTCCACGTGGGCGGTGACCGCCGCATGGCAGGCCACTCGCGCCATCAGCCGGGCGGTCGCGTCGTGGGCTGCGACCGCGGCGCACTCCTGCTCTTCGCCGGCCAGCGATCGGAGCAGGACTTCGAGACCGCGCGAGAGGCCGAGCGCTTCCGGAACCGCCCGCAATATCCAGCCATCCCCGAACTCCTCGATCACGAACCCGCCCCTGGCGAGGCGCTCATGCTCCTCGACCAGCAGGGTGCGCTCGGCGGCGGAGAGTTCGAGCGGGAACGGCTGCAGCAGGGGGGCGATTCCCCCCACTTCCCCTCCCTCCATGAGCTGGTTGAAGATGACGCGCTCCTCGGCGGCGTGCTGGTCGACGAGGAGCAGCTCCGAGCCCTCTTCGGCCACCAGATAGGTGCGGTGGAACTGGCCGAGGAGCCGGGGAGGCGTGGCACCGAAATCGAGGAAACGGAGCGAGCTCGTCTTTTCGTCGGTCGCGTCGTAGAGGAGTTCGGCGGCTTTCGCGCCGTCGAAACGGAATCGCGGCTCGCCGCTCTCCGAGCCCTCCGGGAAGAATCCGCCCGTCGCCGGGCCGGGAGGATCGAGCGTCATTCGCTTCGGAGCGCCCTCGAGAGCCGCCCGAACCGTCCGGAAGACCGCGCCGAAGGCGGCCCCGGTGCTCCGGAATCGCACCTCGGCCTTGGCCGGGTGCACGTTGACATCCACCGACTCGGGAGGCGCGTCGAGAAAAACGAGCGCCTTCGGGGTTCCCGACCGGCTCGAAATGCGCCGATACCCGTCGAGCACCGCCCGATAGAGACCCCGGTCCTGAATCGCCCTTCCGTTCACGAACAGCCGAAGCCGGGAGGCGGCGGCCCGTGGAGCCGCCGGCGGGCTCAGGAAGACCCGCACCCGGAGCTCGCCAACCGTTGCTTCGGTCTCGATCACCTCGCGGGCGAAGCCGGGGTCCACCTGCCGGATACGGGCCATCAGGTCCGGGGCCGGTTCCAGATCCAGAACGGTCCGCTCTCCGCTCTTCAGCCGCATGCCGACCTCCGGCCAGGCAAGCGCCAGATCCTCGACCTGCGTGACGATGCGCGCCGTCTCGGTCCGGTCCGTCTTGAGGAACTTGAACCGCGCCGGCGTGTTGAAGAACAGATCGCTCACCCGGATTTCGGTGCCGGGAGCCATTCCGACCGCGCGCTCGACCGGCTCCGAGCCTCCTTCCACCGCGCATTCGTGGCCCCCCGCCGCGTCCTGTTCGCGGGTCCGCAGTCGAAAGCGGGATACCGAAGCGATCGCCGGGAGCGCTTCGCCGCGGAAACCGAGCGATTCGATCCGATCCAGATCCCCGACACCCGAAATCTTGCTGGTGGCGTGCCGTTCGAGTGCCATGCGGGCATCCTCCGGACTCATTCCGATTCCGTCGTCGAGAACCCGGATTTCCGCCTTGCCCGCGTTCCGGAAACCGATCCGGATCGAGACGGCACCCGCGTCTATGGAGTTTTCGACCAGCTCCCGCACGACCGAAGCCGGACGCTCCACCACTTCGCCGGCGGCGATCTGGTCGGCAACCTGACGGGGCAGTCGCTGGACCCGCGTCATCTCAGGTCCTGTCTTTTTCGAGCGCTCCCAGATCGCCCACCGCCGAGAACAGCGAATCGAGTCCGGCGAGCAGGCGAAGCCGGTTGCGGCGCGTCGCCTCGTCCTCGGCCATGACCAGAACCTCGTCGAAGAAGCGGTCCACCGCCGCCCGGATCGAGGCGAGCTGTTGAAGGCCTTCGAGGTATTCGCCGGCTTCGAATCGCCCCGCTACCGCAGCGCGTGCCGCTTCGACCCGGGCGGCGAGCTCCTTCTCGGCTGTCTCGGTGAAAAGCGCGGGATCCGGTGGTCCAGCCTCCTCCCGCACTTCGGCAGGCAGGATGCGGCGCACCCGGTTGGCGGCCGCGGCGAGGCGCGCGAAATCCGGGGTTTCCCGAACCCGGGCCATGGCCGAAATCCGCTGTCCCAGATCGTCCACCCGGAGCTTGCCCGGGGCGGAGCCGAGCGCCGCGCGAACCGCATCTCCGGGGAACTCGCGCTCGAAGGCGCGACGCAAGCGTTCCACCAGAAACGCCTCGAGAGCGGCGCGGGCGGTCTCGTGGTCGAACGCTGGACCCGGGTACCCCGCGAAGGCGAGATCGAGAACGGTCGACGGCGTCGGCCACTCGCCGCCATAGGTGCCGGGCGCATCGTTCAGGATGCGGATCAGCGAAAAGGCAGCCCGCCGGAGCCCGAACGGGTCGCCGGCACCGGAGACCGCCTCACCGGCGAGCGTCAGCCCGACGAGGCCGTCGGCGTTGTCCGCGAGCGAAACGAGGGCTCCGGGGGCCGTCTCCGGCATCCGCCCCTCGAATCCCCCGGGAAGGTAGTGATCGCGGACCGCTTTCCAGACCCCCTCCGGCGCACCCTCCTCGCGCAGCAACAGACCGCCGACGACTCCCTGAAGCGACGCAAACTCCCCGACCAGCAATGTGGTGAGGTCGCTTTTGGCGAGCCGGGCGGCCTGCCCTGCCACTTGCGGATCCATGCCCGCCTGCTCCGCGAGCCGGCCGGCGAGCGCCGCGAGGCGATCCGATTTCTCGAGGAAATTCCCGAGGCGAGCATGAAAGCTGACCTGCTCCAGCCGGGAGCGGCGCTCTTCGAGACTGAGTTTTCGATCTTCCCGCCAGAAAAAACGAGCATCGCGGAGGCGTGCCAAAGTGACCCGCTCGCTTCCCTTCCGGATGCGCCCTTCCGGGTCATCCGGCATGCCGGTGATGGCGAGGAACGAAGGTGTCCCGGCGAGCGGCAGGTACTTCTGGTGCTCCACCAGGACCTTGCGCCGGATCGCCTCGGGCAGCTCGAGAAACTCGTCCGGATATTCCCCGGTGACGACTCCCGGCCACTCCACGAGACCCGAAAGCCGGGAGAGCGAAATCGCCTCCACCCGCTTCGCGCCGCGGGCCGCTTCCGCCGCTTCGATCTCCCGTTCGAGACGTGCGAGGCGCTCGGCGGGATCGAGCAGCACGAACCGCTCCCGGAGCCCGTTCTTCAACTCCTCGAAAGAACTCACTTCGAAATCGCCATCCGGAGAGCGGAACCGGTGGCCCCGACTGCTTCTTCCCGCGACCACCGGAGATCCTCCGAGGACTTCGATCCGGAAGGGGATCTCCTCTCCGCCGAAAAGGGCCACCACCCAGCGGATGGGCCGTCCGAACGGGAACGCCCGCCCGTCGAGAGTCGCATCCCACTGCATGGTCTTCGGGAAACGAAGAGCGAAGAGCGCCTCCCGGAGCGCCCCGGAGAGCAGATCGAGCGCCGGGCGTCCGGGAACCGGCCGCTCCAGCACCACATGGTCGCCACGGGGGCCGGATCGAATCCCGAGCAGCCGGTCCATATCTTCCGGGGCCACGCCGTGCTTTTTCGCGAATCCGGTGGCGGCGCGGGTCCATCCGCTCTCGTCGCGGGCGATCCGCGCCGGCGGGCCGGAAAGGATCTCGACCCGGTCTTCCTGGGCTTCGGCCACCCGGGCGGTCGCAACCAGCCGTCGCGGAGTGGAGTAACCGAGAACCGGCGAGGACGCGAGCCGCAGCTCCTTCAACTGCCCGTCGAGCGCTCCGGAAAAAGCTCCGGCCAGCGAATCGAGCCAGTCAGCCGGGATTTCCTCGCAGCCGATTTCGATCAGCAGCTCCTTCTTCGGGGTCATGGGTCGAGATACCGGGCCGCGGCGCGAGTGGCCAGCTTGCGGACCGCGAGAATCCGGCGCGCCCGGTCACTCACCGAGACCGCGCCACGGGCATCCAGCAGGTTGAACAGGTGGGAAGCCTTGAGACACTGCTCGTACCCCGGAAGCGCGAGCCCTTCGGCGACAAGCCGCGACCCTTCGTGAAGCGCCTCTTCGAACGAGCGGTCGAGGATGTCCACCGAAGCGCTCTCGAATGCGTAGCGCGAGGATTCGACCTCGTCGCGCCAGCGCACCTCCCGGTATCGCACTCTCGGCGCCCAGATCAGGTCGTACACGTCATCCACATCCTGGAGGAACATGGCGAGACGTTCGAGCCCGTAGGTGATCTCGACCGAAATCGGGGCGAGGTCCATGCCGCCGGCCTGCTGGAAATAGGTGAACTGGGTGATTTCGAGGCCATCCAGCACGACCTGCCAGCCGACCCCCCAGGCGCCGAGCGTGGGTGCCGCCCAGTTGTCTTCCTCGAAACGGACATCATGGAGAGAAGCGTCCACTCCCACCGCCCGGAGGCTTTCGAGATACGCATCCTGGATGTCCGGGGGCGACGGCTTCAGGATCAACTGCAACTGGTGGTGCTTGTAGAGCCGGTTGGGGTTTTCGCCGTAGCGGCCGTCGGCGGGCCGGCGCGACGGCTGGACGTAAGCCACCTTCCACGGGTCCGGCCCGAGTACCCGGAAGAAGGTCTCGGGATGCATGGTCCCGGCACCGAGCTCCATGTCCCAGGGCTGGACCACCACCGCACCGCGCCCGGCCCAGAAATGGGTCAGTTCATGGATCAAATCCTGGAAAGTCATGCAAAAACCCGGGCGGCGAAGAGGCCGCTCAGTCCTTCCCGGGACGGTAACCGCCGCTCGGCCACCGCGCCGGTCAGGAACCCGTGAAAACGGAACAGCGCGAGTGCCCCGTCCTGGCGATCCCCGTCACGACGATCCCCGATCCGATCCGGAGGAAGCCGCCAGATATCCTCGAGCAGCCCGATCGCCGAACCCGGAAGGGTTGCGGTCGGCGGGTCCGCTTCGGGGCGACAGCGAGGACAGCGCCAGACCGGGCCACCCGCGAAATAGTGGGCTCCCGCCTCCGCGAAACCCGCACCGCAGGCGCACCGGGACGGCCGCGGGTAAAACCCCGAAAGACGCAGTATCCACGCCTCGAAATACGCGACGATCAGCGGCGGAGGTGCTTCCTCGAGCAGGGCGCTGCGACAGGCCGCCATCAGGCGATAGAGATCGGGATTCGCCTCCCGTTCGGCGGCGAACAGATCGAGAAGCTCGAGGAAGGACGCGAGGGCCGCCCCCCTGAGCGGATCCCGCACCAGCGGGAGCGCCGAACAGACGAGCTCGGCGCGATCGAAATTCACGAGCGGGCGGCCTTCCCGCTCGAACCACCCGACCCTCACTTCGTTGCCGGAATCGAGCGCGCTCCCGAGCCGCGATCCGGGGCGCCTGGCACTGCGGGCCACCCCCCGCACCTTGCCCTCTTCCCCGCTGAACACGACGACCACCAGGCTCGACTCCCGGAACGGATGGGTCCGGAGCACGAAGCAGCGGGATTCCTTGAGAGGCACGGGAAAACGCGAAACGGATCAGATGTGCTGGAGCGCGGCGCTTCCGATGCCGAGGAACAGCACGAATCCCGCCACGTCGGTCGCAGTCGTGACGAAGACCGAGGAGGCGAGCGCCGGGTCCACCTTCAACCAGCGCAGGGTGAGCGGCATCAGGGTGCCGAAAAGCGCGGCCACCAGCATCGTCCCGAAGAGTGCCATCCCGAGCGCGGCGCCGATCCGCCAATCCCCCTTCCAGGCGAAGGCGAGGAGCGCCACCACCGCTCCGATCAGGATGCCGTTCACCGTCCCGACCATGAGCTCCTTGAGGAGCGCCGGCCGGCTGTTCTGCCAGGTCAGCTCTCCGAGCGCGATACCGCGCACCATCACGGTGAGCGTCTGGTTGCCGGCGTTGCCTCCGAGCAGCGGCGCGAGCGGCATGAACACCGCGAGGACGGCGAACCGGGCGATGGATTCCTCGAAGAGGTTCACCACCGTGGCTGCGAGAAGCGCGGTGAGCACATTGACTCCGAGCCAGGGAACCCGCATCCGCACCGAGCGCGCCGGCTTCGTGAACACCGTCTCCGCGATACCCAGCCCGGCCAGCCGGTACATGTCCTCGGTCGCCTCCTCCTTGATGATGTCGATGACATCGTCCACCGTGATCGCTCCCACCAGCTTGCCCTGGTGGTTGACCACCGGCACCGCGAGGATGTTGTAGCTCGCGACCAGTTGGGCCACCTCCTCCTGGTCCATGTCGGTGCGGACCCGCAACACGTCGGTGACCATGGTCTCGGAGAGCAGCGCCGAAGGGTTCCGCTGCAGCAGATGGCGCAGCGACATCACCCCCACCAGGGTGCCGTGATCGTCCACCACATAGATGTAGAAGACCATCTCCACATCGTGAGAGTCCTGCAGGCGGCGGATCGCCTCGCCGATGGTGGTGTCCTCGCGGAGCGAGAACACCTTCGGGTTCATGATGCGGCCGGCGGTCTCTTCCGGATACTGGAGCAGATCCTCGACATCCGAGGCCTGCTCGCCGCGCATCCCCGCGATGACTTCGTCGCGCAGATCCTCCGGCAGCTCGCTCAGGAAGGAGGCCGCGTCATCCGGGTCCATCTCCTGGAGGAGCTGGGAAATTTCCCGGGGATCCAACTGTTCGAGCAGGCTTCCCGCCTGCTCGGCACCGAGCTCTCCGACCGCCTGGGCGGCGAGGCCCGGATCGCCGACGAAGGTGAGCCGGAAGGTCTTGAGCCGGTAGCCCTCGGGGAGGTCGCTCAGTACCTGCGCCACATCCGCCGGATGCAGCTTCGCGAGAACGCGCTGGGCGTTAGCTTCGGCACCCCGGCTCACCAGCTTCCGCACCGTCTCGGCGAGCAGCGGGGTTTTGGTGAGAGCCATGTCGGATTCCGGATTCGCGCATGCGGCAGGCCTCCCCGCCAGAGTCCCGGGGGCGGGATTCCGGAGGCTTTTCGGATCGCTCGGAGAGGCGCATCGGCGGGCGGATCGTACCACGCCGGATACGCCCTTCAGAGACCGAGTTCGCGCAGGATCCCCGGGTTATCGCGCCAGCGCTCCCGCACCTTCACCGTGAGGGCCAGATGAACCGGACGCCCGAGCCGCTCCTCGATCCGGGCGCGGGACTCCGTGCCGATCCGCTTCAGCATCGAGCCGCCCCGTCCGATCACGATCCCCTTCTGGGAATCCCGATCGACGAGCAACGAAGCCTCGATGCGGAGGGGCTGCACCGCTTCGTCGTACCTTTCGATCCGGACCGCCGCCGCGTGGGGAACCTCCTGGCGAAGGAGCGCCAGCATCCGCTCGCGGACGATCTCGCCGGCGAAGAACGCCTCCGGCAGATCGGTGATCTCGTCCTCCGGGTAGAGCGGAGGAGAAAACGGCAGCAGGGACGCGAGAAGCGGCGCGAGGCCGCCCGCCGATTCGACGTTCTCGCCCGTCCGGGCAGAGAACGGGACCACCTGGCCGAGGTCGAGCGCCCGGCACTCCTCCTCGCGCTCCCGAAACCGCCGGAGAGGAACGGCATCCAGCTTGTTGATGCCGAGAACCCGTGGCCCCGGAAACCGGCGCATCCAGTTCACGAGCTCGCGCTCCGCGTACTCCCTCGGAGCGGAACCGTCCACGATTCCCAGCATCACATCCGCCCCACCGAGCGTTTCGGTGACGGAGCGCATCATCGCTTCGCCCAGTCGGTTCCGGGGCCGGTGGAGGCCGGGAGTGTCCAGGAGGATCAGTTCGATGCCGGGACGCCGGGCGATCCCCAGGATGCGCCTTCTGGTGGTCTGCGCCTTCCGGCTTGTGATCGCGAGCGGGCTCCCCGTGAGCCGGTTGAGCAATGTGGATTTCCCCGCATTCGGAGGGCCGAGCAGGCCGACGAAACCGGCGCGGTGCGGAGGGGGCGTCGCTTCGGTCATTCCGGGGAGCGGGTGAGGCGGACGAGCTCCACGCTCCGGTCGTTCGCGCGGACCACTTCCACGCGGATGCTTCCGTGCTCGGCGACATCGCCGGCGTGCGGAATGCGCCCGAGCGCGGCCACCACGAAGCCGGACACCGTGTCGAGAGGCGCGCCCCGCAGCGAATCCGGGATGGCGAGCCCCGTCTGCCGGTTCACCTCGTCGAGTTCGGCACCACCCCGCACCAGGAAGCCGCCGGCGATCTCCTCGACCACATCGCGGGCGGCGGGAGCTTCCTCCTCCCGCACTTCGCCCACGATTTCTTCCGAAATGTCCCGCAGGGTGACGATGCCCGAAATCGAGCCGTGTTCGTCCACCACCATGGCGAGGGTCCGCTGATCCTTCCGGAAATCACGCAGCAGTTCGTCCACCGGCTGGGTTTCCGGCGCGACCCGCGCCTTCTGGACGAAAGGCAGCACGGGATCTCCGGGCTTCGGTGCCAGCAGGTCCACCACGTTCACCGCTCCCACCGGGCGGTCGTTCTCGTCGAAAACCGGAAGCCGGTGATGGCGGCTTTCCTCGACCAGCCGGCGTGCTTCACCGACCGTGGCCCGGTCCGACAAGGACACCACCCGCGCCCGGGGGGTCATGACTTCCCGCACCATCGTGTCGTCGAGATCGAGGACACCCCGAACCATCTCGGCCTCTTCCTGCTCGAGGATTCCTTCCTCCTCGCCGGCCGCCAGAAAGGCTTCCACCTCGGCGTCCGTCGCATCGTCATCCGGCTGTTCCGGTGCCGGGAAGAAATGACGCAGCCCTCTCCGCAGCGGGCCGGTGATCCGCTCCCAGCGCCGGAACCACGGAAGCAGCCGCATCAGCACCCGTTCCGGATCCCGCAGCAACAGGGCGGCGGGGACCACTTCCCGCAGCGCAATGCAGGCGAGGATGAACACGCCGGGGATCGCGGTGGCGACGACCGGGCCCTGATCCCGGATCAACAGCAGCCAGGCGACGACGAGCGCGAGACCGATCCCGATCCGGGACGGCGCGAGAACGACCAGGGGATCGCTCAGGCTCTCGCGCAGCGAATCCGATTCATCGGTGTGCTCGGCCAGAACCCGCACCGCAACCTCGCTCGACGAGAAGAACGCGATCTCGAAGAGAGCCAGCAGGACGACCACCAACGCGCAGACGGCGAGACCGAGTCCGAGCAGCGCCATCACAACCCGTTTCCGGTCCGGAGGCCGTGGCGGCGGCGCAGGAGCCGCTCCAGACGGCGCATCTCGCCGCTGTCCCGCTCGTGGTCGTAGCCGACGAGATGCAAGAATCCGTGGACCGCGAGGATCCGGAGCTCTTCGTCGAGGGTCCAGCCGCGCTCGGAAGCCTGCCGGGCAGCGGTATCGGCGGAAACCGCCAGGTCTCCGAGATACGGGTCTTCTTCGGGGAGAAGCGGCTCGGCGGGAAACGCGAGCACATCCGTCGGCCGGTCCTGCTCCCGGTACCTTCGGCTGAGCTCCCGGATCCGTCGGTCGGAGACGATGCGCATCGTGGCACCGCGCGGATCGCCCGGACTGATGTCATTCGCAACGCCCTGAAGGAGCCGGGAAAGTCCCTCGCAGTCCACGGCCCACCGCCGCTGCCGGTTCTGGACCGCGAAGGCCGGCGCGAAGAGATCAGCCACGGGCCGATTCGCGGAACTCGAAACCGGGGTAGGCGATCCGCTGATGATGGATTCCCTCGAGGGTCGCAAGAAAGCTCTCACGAATCGTCGCCATGTCCCGGAGGCGGAGATCGCTTTCGTCGAGCTGCCGGTCTTCCACGAGGGAACTCACGATCCTGTCGATCACCCTTTCGAGTTCTTCCCGCGACGGGTTGTCCACGCTGCGGGCGGCCGCCTCGATGCTGTCGGCCATCATCACGATGGCGGCTTCCCTCGTCTGGGGTTTCGGGCCCGGATACCGAAAATCCTCTTCGCGGACCTCTTCCCCGCTCTCGCGCGCTTTTTCGAAGAAAACGCGAATCAGCCGGGTGCCGTGATGCTGGGGAATCACATCCACCACGTCTTTCGGAAGCCCGAGCCGCTCGGCATCCCGAATCCCCTCGACCACGTGCTTGCGGATGATCGTTGCGCTTTCCCGGGGAGGCAGATGGTCGTGGGGGTTCTGGTTCCGCATGTTCTCGACGAAGAACTCGGCGCGCCGGAGCTTGCCGATATCGTGGTAGAGAGCCGCGGTGGAACAGTAGATCGCATTGGCCCCGATCGCCGAAGCCGCCGCCTCGGAGAGGAGGCCGACCAGGACGCTGTGCTGGTAGGTGCCGGGCGCGTAGAGGGCGAGCCGCCGGAGTACCGGATTGTCACGGCGGGCCAACTCCATCAGCCGGAGATCGCTCGTCCGCTCGAATGCGAACTCGAGCGCCGGGAGCGCCAGGATCAGGAGCGGAGCGGTCAGGACTCCTCCCACGAACGCCGAGCCGGCCTCGACCGCGATCCCGAGCGGGCCGATGGCATCCCCGCGAACCAGCTCGATGCCCAGAACCAAGAGAGCACCCCCCACTCCCACGAACGCCCCGAGACGCAACACTTCGGTCCGGCGCTCCATCCGCGAGTAGGCGAACAGAGCGATCAGCCCGCAGATGAAGGCGAAGGGGCCGACCGCGATGTCTCCGGTCATCAGGCTCGCAAGCGCGGCGAAGACCCCGGTGGTCAGGATCGCCGAGGCCCGATTTTCCAGGATCACCATCAGGAGCGCGACCGACGCATAGGGAACCGCCCATATGTAGATGGCGGGATCGGAGAGCGCCGGAATGCCCGATTGGGCGGCCACCGCCCGCCACAGGAAACCGAACGCCCGGATGATGACGAGATGCGCCACGATGATCGTCCCGGCCATCGCGAAACCACGTCCCATCCAGCGGGAGCCAGGACGGGAGGGCGCATGGAGGCGGTACAGCACGCCGACCAGCAGGGCAGCAAACAGCAAGGAGCCGACTCCCGCCCACGGCGAGGCTGCCGGCGCGAGCGCCCGCATCGCCTCCATGTGCCGGAATTCGCGCTCGGTCACCTCGTCTCCGGCACGGACGAGGATTCTCCCGCGGCGCATCTGGATGACGACCGGATCCACCTCCTCTTCGGCGGCGGCGCGCAGTCGGGTAGTGAGAATCTCGTTGCGGCGCAGGGTCGGTTCGATGGCGAGCGTCGCGATATCGGCCAGAACACTTCGATCCGCTCGCGAACGCTCCGAAAGGGCGAGCATCTGAAGCTCCACCGCACGAGCCGCGTCTTCCATGGAAAGGACATCCGCGAGATCCGGCAGCACCTCGGCCTGATCCAGTTCCGGGTCGATCCGCTGGATGGGCCGTCCGAGCGCCACCAGGGCTGCCTTCTCGGCGAGGATGTCCCGCGCCAGCACGCTCACCACCGCATCCGTGATGTTCTGTTCGGCGGTTTCCGAAAACTGGAGATCGACGAGCAGGTCGAGCTGGGAGGGAAGGAGCTCCACGCCGAGTTCGCGGTACAGACTCTCCGCGAAAGCGGGGGTCTCGGTGGTCGCCGACTCGACAGCGGCGCGGCCGAACGCGAAAGCCCGGGCGATCCGGGCCCGCGCCGTCTCCCGAAGCTGCGGCGCGAAGTCGTACACGTCGGGCACCCGTTCGAGCGCCTCGCGCCGGCGTTCGTCGGTCGCCGCCACGTCCTCGTAGAGGAAGTCGGCAGAGACTCGAACCGTCGCGCCCGCGATCTCGCCCACCTGATATACCGGGGAACGAAGGCCGAGTCCCGGCCAGATGAGGAAGGCGAGGATCAGCGCGAGGATGCCGCCGGTCAGGAGCGGGCGGCCGAACAGTCCGTCGAGAGTCCGGAAAATCCACCCGCGAACCGCGCCGAATCCGGAGTCGAACCCGGGGGGCCGGATGTCTTCAGTCATCCGAATCCGTGCGGGTCCGTGCGGCCCGCTCCCGGTAAGCGGCAGCCTCGCTTCCTCGTCGGCGTTCGCTGATCGAGTAGGCACGGACGATCGCCTGCACCAGGCGGTGGCGCACCACGTCACTTTCACCGAGGTGGACGAGACCGACCCCCTCGAGGCCTCCCACCACTTCGAGGCACTCCACGAGGCCGCTCACTCTCCCCGGAGGAAGGTCGTTCTGGGTGATGTCCCCGGTCACGACGGCCCGGGTGGCATGTCCGATCCGGGTCAGGAACATCTTCATCTGTTCCGGAGTGGTGTTTTGAGCTTCATCGAGAACGATGAAGGATTCGTTGAGCGTCCGCCCGCGCATGAAGGCGATAGGGGCGATCTCGATCACTCCGCGCTCGCGGAGCCGCAGAACCCGCTCCGCTTCCATCATGTCGTGGAGGGCGTCGTAAAGCGGGCGAAGGTACGGGTCCACCTTGTCGGTCAGATCGCCCGGCAGGAAGCCGAGCTTCTCGCCCGCCTCCACCGCCGGCCGGGTGAGGACGATCCGGCGCACCTGCTGGTTCTGGAGCGCTTCGATCGCCACCGCCATCGCGAGCCACGTCTTGCCGGTGCCCGCCGGACCGGCGCAGAGCACGAGCTCGTGCTTCCGGAGGGATCGCAGGTACTGAAGCTGCCCGAAGCTGCGTGGCCGCACCGTCCTCCCCGGCGAGGGCTGCACCACCGTATCCACGAAATATTCGCGGAGCGAGGCACCGGGATCCTGTTCGAGGATGCGGATCGCGGTTCGCAGATCGCCCGCCCGGAAGCGTCGCGCCGCATCTTCGCCCACCGAGGCGAGCCCGTCGAGCGCGGCAGAAAGAAGTGCGATGCGATCTTCCGGGCCTTCGGCCAGCAGGGCATCGCCGCGGCTTGCGAGCTTCAGGCCGAGCATCTCTTCGAGCCCGCGCAGGCTTCGGTCGCGAATCCCGAAAAACGCGAGACCGGCATCGCCGGGAATCCGGATCCTGGTCATTCCGCACAGGTTTGCGGGTACGCCCCGGCGGCTTCGCTGTTCACGAGGCAAGAACCGGTCAGGCGCGGGGGGCGGGGCTCACTCGATGCTGCCGCCGACCCCGTGTGTTTCTCGCCCGCATCAAAATCGGAGGAAGTCAAGCTAACACAAAGAACAGCTCGCGGACAAGCGATCCGCTCTGGAATCGGGCCTAGAATCCGCGTATGGAAGACGCACTCCTCTCTCCCACGATTCCCGGGGTCGAACCCATCTCCCGCGGCAAGGTCCGTGACATCTACCCGGTAGAAAGCGAAGCGGCGGAAGATCGGCTCCTGCTGGTCACGACCGACCGGGTGTCGGCATTCGACGTGGTGCTCCCGCAGGGCATCCCCCAAAAAGGCCGGGTTCTCAACAGCATTTCGGCGTGGTGGCTCAGAAGAACCGAATCCATCGTCCCGAACCACCTCGTCACCGACGACGTGGATGCCTACCCCGAGCCCTTTCGTTCGGCGAAGGCCGCGCTCGAAGGCCGCTCGATGCTGGTCCGGAAGCTGCGCCCGGTTCCGTTCGAGTGCGTGATGCGCGGCTTCCTCTACGGGTCGGGGTGGAAGGAATACGGTCGCGAAGGCAGCGTCTGCGGCATCCCCCTGCCGAAGGGCATGCAGCTCGCCGACCGCTTTCCCGAGCCCCTCTTCACTCCGGCCACCAAGGCGGAGACCGGCCACGACGAGAACGTGAGCGAAGCCTTCATGGCGAACGCCATCGGAGCCGAGCGAACCCGGAAACTGCATGACCTTTCGCGCCGAATCTACACACAAGGGGTCGAGTGGGCCCGGCCGCGCGGCATCATCATCGCCGACACCAAGTTCGAATTCGGCGAAGACGAAAACGGCGAACTCTTCCTGATCGACGAGGTGCTGACCCCCGATTCCTCGCGCTTCTGGCCCGCTGACGAATACACACCCGGAAAGCTCCAGGAGAGCTTCGACAAGCAGTACGTCCGCGACTACCTGGAAACGCTCGTATGGGACAAGTCACCGCCAGCACCGGACATCCCGGACCACGTGGTGCGAGGCACCACGGAGCGGTTCCAGAGCATCTACAGCCGGATCACCGGAGAGCCGCTTCCGCCGCTGCGGTATTCCTGAGGCCGTTCGATCAGCGGTCCCGGCGATCCCGGTAGTCCCGATCACCGCCCCGGTCCCGGTACGGCCGGTCACCGCCCCGATCCCGATACGGCCGGTCGCCGCCCCGGTCCCGGTAGTCCCGGTCGCCACCACGATCCCGGTGCTCCCGATCACCGCCACGGCCCCGGTGCTCCCGATCTCCCCGCTCCCGGCGGCGAGGCGGGCCTCCTCCCCCGGGACGCCGGCGCGGGCCGCGCGGCGCACTCGGTGGCAAACCGGCGCGCTCCCGAAGGATTTCCTTGGTGGAAAGCCGCACCTTCCCGCTCTGATCCATCTCGATCACCCGGACCTCGACCTCGTCGCCTTCCTGGAGCTCGTCCCGGACGCTGTGCACGTGGTGGTCGGCGATCTCCGAAATATGGAGCAGCCCGTCGGTGCCGGGAAGGATTTCGACGAATGCGCCGAAATCCACGATCGTCTTCACGACCCCGTTGTAGTCGCGGCCCATCTCCGGAACCGGACCGTTGGCGATGCCGTCGATCCGCTCCATGGCGCGTCGCGCGGTCGCCGCGTCGATCCCCGCGATCTGGATGACCCCGTCGTCTCCGACATCCACCCGCGCGCCGGTCTCGTCGGTGATGGCACGGATGGTCTTGCCGCCCGCCCCGATCACGTCGCGGATCTTCCGCACCGGAATCTTCATGGTGAGGATGCTCGGAGCGTGCTCCGAAGTCTCTTCGCGGGGTGCCGGAAGGGTTTCGGCCATCTTCGCGAGGATACTCTCCCGGGCCTCCTTGGCCTTCTGGAGAGCCTCCGAGACCAGATCCAGGGAAAGCCCCGAGATCTTGATGTCCATCTGGAGCGCGGTGATCCCGCTCCCGGTGCCGGCCACCTTGAAATCCATGTCTCCGAAGTGGTCTTCCGCCCCGGCGATGTCGGTGAGGATGCAGTGCTTCGTCCCGTCGGTCACGAGGCCCATCGCGACTCCGGCGATGGCCGCCCGTAGCGGAACCCCGGCATCCATAAGCGACAGACAGCCTCCGGTGACCGCGGCCATCGAGCTGGAGCCGTTCGACTCCAGCGTGTCCGAGACGACCCGGATCGCGTAGTTGAAGCTCTCCTCGTCGGGAATGACCGGAAGAAGCGCACGCTCGGCGAGCGCCCCGTGCCCGATCTCGCGGCGGCCCGGACCCCGCATCATGCGGGCTTCGCCCACCGAGAAGGCGGGGAAGTTGTAATGGAGCATGAACCGCTTCTCTCCCCCGCCGTGGACCCAGTCGAGGCGCTGCGCCTCGCTCGTCGGGGCCAGGGTGGTGACTGCAAGCGCCTGCGTCTCTCCACGGGTGAAGATCGAAGAGCCGTGGGCTCGTGGCAGGACCGAGACATCACAGGTGATTTCCCGGATTTCATCGAAGGATCGCCCGTCGAGCCGGCGTCCCTCTTCGAGCACTGCCCGGCGAAGGATCTGTTCCTCGAGCGACTTGACGATGTCCCCGACCTGGGCGGTGGCCCCGTCTTCGCCGCGGCCCGCCACGTGCGCCCGGATATCGGCCTTCACCGCTGCGGCCGCCGAAGAGGCGGCGAGCTTGCCCGGGGTTCGCATCGCTTCCGAAAGCCGCTCGCCGAAGTTTTCGCGGATCTCTTCTTCGAGAGCAGCATCGCTCTCCTTCGGGGGAGCAGAGCGCTTGGTCGGCTGAACGAGCCCGACGAGCTGTTCCTGAAGGTCCACGATGGAGCGGATGTGCTCGTGCGCGAAGCCGAGCGCTTCCACGATCCGATCCTCGGGAAGCTCCTGGGCACCGGCTTCCACCATCACGATGGCATCCCGGCTCCCCGCCACCACCAGGTTGAGACGGGATTCGGCGAGCTCCTGGACGGTCGGGAAAACGACGAACTCATCGTTCACGAGGCCGACCCGGACCGCCGCCACCGGCTTTTCGAAGGGGAGATCGGAGATCGCGAGCGCGGTGGCGGCTCCGGTGATCGCGAGGACATCGGAGTCGTTTTCGCGATCCGCCGAAAGAAGCAGACAGGTGAGCTGGGTCTCGGCCCGCCAGTTGTCGGGAAAGAGCGGGCGCAGAGGCCGGTCGATCAGCCTGCAGGTGAGGATCTCCCTCTCGTTCGGGCGCCCTTCGCGCTTGAAAAACCCGCCGGGGATCCGGCCTGCCGCATAGAAACTCTCGCGGTAGTCCACTGCGAGCGGCAGGAAGTCGGTATCCGGGCGCGGCGTGGAAGCGGCAGCGGCGGTGGCGAGCACGACCGTGTCTCCGTAGCGCACGGTGACTGCGCCGGCCGCCTGCCGGGCCACCCGCCCGGTTTCGATGATGAGATCGTTTGCCCCGATCCGGGCTTGAACGGTGTGAACCAAATTGACTGCCTTCCTTCTGGGGAATGGGGGAGAGGGCACGCGGCCCGGGGCGACGCTCCTCGGCGCCGTTTACTTTCTCAGGCCGAGATCCGCGATCAACTGCCGATACCGACCTGCGTCCTTCCGGCGCAGGTAGTCCAGCAGCCGGCGGCGGCGGCTGACCATCTTGAGCAAACCCCGACGGGAATGGTGATCCTTCCGGTGCGTGGAGAAATGGTCGGTAAGTCCGGTGATCCGGGCGGTCAGCATCGCGACCTGCACCTCGGGGGATCCAACATCGCTGTCGTGACGGCGATGCCGCCCGATGATTTCCTGTCGAATACCTGGAGTCAGTGTCAAACCTTGCTTCCTGTCGGCTCTCGAATCCTGCGAATGCCGGCGGGGCCGGCGAAGGGGGGCACCTTACCACAAAGGCGGTTCCGGCCAGACCACGATCGGCCTCCATCGCGAATCCGTGGCCTCCACCACCGCGACGAAGCGGGGGGAGCCGGCCCGATCCAGCACCGCCACCCGCTGTCCGTTCGCGACGGCGGATCCCGAATCCGGAATGGGCATACCGTGACCGAGGCGACGAGCCTCCTCCTGGCTGACCTCGAGATACTCCCAGCCGTCGAACACGCGCAGCGCGGGCAGAAGCACCCTCGCGAGATCCTCCCTGCCACGGAGCGATTCCGACTTCACCGAGTCTTCGACCCGATGAGGCCCCACCATGAGGCGCCGGAGGGAGACCAGGTGCGCGGCCCCGCCGAGACGCGCTCCGAGGTCGCGGGCGAGCGCCCGGATGTAAACGCCCGGGCCGGTCTCGCAGCAGATGCGCGCATCGCGGCCGTCGTAGTCGAGAAGCCGGACAGACCGGATCCGGACCGGAACCGGCGCGAGAGGGACCTCCTTGCCGGCGCGCGCCATCCGATAGGCACGCTTTCCGGCGACCCGCTTGGCCGAGTAGCGGGGCGGTGTCTGGAGGATCTCTCCGAGGAATCCGGGCAGGGCCCGGCGGATGTCCTCCGCAGCCGGGAGCGGGGCCGGCTCGCCGAGCGGGGCTCCGGTGCAGTCATCGGTGTCGGTCGCCTGCCCGAACCGGACCGTCGCCTCGTACTGCTTGGCACCAGCCGCCACGAACCGGACGAGCCGGGTGGCCGGGCCGAGACACACCGGGAGAAGCCCGGTTGCAAAGGGGTCGAGAGATCCGGCGTGCCCCACCCGCGCTCCCCCGGCGATCCGCTTCACCCTTCTCGTCACCCCGGCGGAGGTGATCCCCTGCTCCTTGTCCACGAGCAGCAGGCCGGCGAGCGGCTCGGTCATGGGGAAAGTACGGGGGCTGATTCCCTGCCTGCTCAGGGGCCGCGCTCCGTTTCGGAATCCGGCCCGCCGTCCCCTTCTTCCGACACGGGCCGGCGAGCTTTTTCCTCATCGAGGATTTTCTCGAGCCGGATCGAGAACTCCACCGAAGGATCGAAGATGAAACGCACTTCGGGAGTGACCCGAAGCCGGATGCGGGCCCCCAGCATGCTGCGCGCCCTTCCTTCTGCCCGCTTGAGCGCGGCAAGCGTCTCGTCCCGTTCGCGGGAGGTGCCGAGTACCGAGACCCGCACCCGGGCCACCGAAAGATCCCGCGCCATCTCCACCCGGGTCACGGTGGCGCGGCCGATCCTCGGATCGGCAAAACCGGAGCCGAGAATGTCCGCGATCTCCCGACGAAGCTGCTCTCCCACCCGGTCGGAGCGCCCCCATCCGCCGGGGCCCCGGTCACGCCTCGCCACTCGACCTGCCGGGACGGAACCCGTCCTCCTCTTCGGATGGAGGGCCCGCGAGTTCGGCCCACTCGATCTCGGCGCTCACGATTTCCGCCGGGAACGAACGGATCGCCATCGCAGCGGCCGCCTTGAGGCGCGCATCCACGACCGGCCTGCCGGCTCCGACCGCGACCACGCTGACCTCCGCCTCGCGGGGGGTCCGCAATTCGCCGGTCTCTGCCACCGCAACCTGGCACCGGGCCCGCAACCGGTCACTGAGCGAACGCACTACCCGGCGACGATCCTTGAGCGATCTTGCACCCGGAAGTTCGAGAGTCAGGAACAGGACCCCCACCGAAACCGCAGCCATCGCCAACCGGCGCTCCTCGGGAAAGTCGGAGAGCGGGCAGAAGGGCTCAGCCCGCCGTCCGGCTCGCCACCGGGACCTCCTCGAACGCCTCGATGATGTCGCCGATCTTCACGTCGTTGTAGCCAGCGAGCCCGACTCCGCACTCGAAACCCTCGCGAACCCGGCCCACGTCTTCCTTGAACCTTCTGAGGCTGCCGATACGTCCTTCATGGACCACGCGGCCGTCACGCACGAGGCGCACCCGGGCGGAGCGGGGGACGGCGCCTTCGAGCACGTAGGAGCCCGCGACCACACCCACCCGTGGCACCTGGAAGGTCCGGCGTACCTCGATCTTGCCGACTTCGACGATCTCGGTCTGGGGCTTGAGCATCCCGGCGATCGCCTTCTCGATCTCCTCGGTGAGGTGGTAGATGACCGTGTGCGCCCGGATCTCCACTCCCTCGCGCTCGGCGAGGCGCGATGCGGAAGGCTCCGGGCGAACCCCGAACGCAACGATGATCGCATCCGCGGCGACGGCGAGGTTCACATCGCTCTCGGTCACCGCTCCGGCGGCGGCATGGACCACTTGCACACTCACTTCCTGATTGCCCAGTTTGGTCAGCGAATCGCGAACCGCCTCCACCGTCCCCCCGACATCGGCCTTGACGACGATCGGCAGTTCTTTCCGCCCCTCGCCGGACACCTGGGCGTGAAGAGTGGCCAGATTGAGACGCTGGCGGCCTTCGATGCGAAGCATTCGGTCGGCTTCCTGCTTTTCTTCGGCGACCGAGCGCGCCTCGGCGGGAGTGGCGGTGACCCGGAAGCGATCCCCCACTACCGGGACCTCGTTGAGACCCAGTACTTCGACCGGGGTCGAGGGCGGGGCGTTCTTCATGCGCCGGCCCGATTCATCCAGCAGGGCGCGCACCTTCCCCCATGCGGCACCCGCGCTGACCACATCGCCCACCGAAAGGCTTCCTCCCTGTACGAGGAATTGCGCCACCGAGCCGCGGCCCCGATCCTTGCGCGCCTCGAGAACCACCCCGTGAGCGCGCTCCCGGGGGTTCGCCATCGGCTCTTCCAGCTCGGCAACATCGAGAACGGACTGGAGAAGCTCGCTCAACCCGTCGCGGGTCTTGGCCGAAACCGGGCAGAAAAGGGTGTCGCCACCCCACTGCTCGGGTGTCAGGCCGCGTTCCGCCAACTGCCGCATGACCGTGTCGGGGTCGGCACCCGGACGATCCATCTTGTTGACCGCCACCACGATGGGCACCTTGGCGGAACGGGCGTGGTTGAGCGCTTCGAGCGTCTGTTCCTTGACTCCGTCGTCGGCGGCCACCACCAGGACCACGGCATCGGTCACATCCGCGCCACGGGCGCGCATCTTGCTGAACGCCTCGTGCCCCGGAGTGTCGAGGAAAACGATCGGGTGGCCATTCGACTGGACCACATAGGCGCTCATGTGCTGGGTGATGCCGCCGGCTTCGGACTCGACGACCCGCGACTCGCGGATCGCATCCAGCAGACTCGTCTTCCCGTGATCCACATGGCCCATCACGGTGATCACCGGAGCGCGCTCCACCAGCCCCTCGGTGGATGTCTCCGCACGGGCGGCTTCTTCTTCTTCTGGTCCGTCCACCGGCGAGGTCACCGATCCCCCGTAATCCACGACCACCTTGGCGGCGATCTCCCGGTCGAGCAACTGGGTGATGGATGCGGCCACTCCGTGCTTGAGCAGGAGCCCCTTGATGACCTCGACGGCCGGGATGGACATCGCCTCCGCGAGGCTCTTGACGGTGATGGCATCGCCAAGCTCCACCTTCGAGGTCGTCCGGTATTCCCGGGTCGCCGCCTGCCGAAGACCGGGCGGCAGCGGGCTGTCGAGACTCTCGATAGTGGTATCGGTGGTTTCGGTCGCGGCCTGGTGACGGCGGGAACGTGACCTCTTGCCGGGGCCGGGGCGGCCCGGTTTGGCAGCGGAAGGAGGACGCGAAGGACGAATCGTGGGAGGAGTGGCCCGGATGCGGGGCGGAGTCGCCCGGCGCGCCGGGGGCCGGGTGAGCGAAGCGGGAATGACCCGTTCGGTGGCTCCCGGACGAAAAGCGCCCGGACTGGCCGGCGCGGTGATGCTCCGGGTCTCGAGGTGGCGGCCGACGCGCGCCGGAGGGGCATCCGGCTCCGAACGCGACGCAGAGGCTGCCTGCTTCTCGCTCTCCCGAGCCTTCTGTTCCGCCTCGGCACGCCGGCGGGCTTCTTCTTCGCGCTCCGCCCGGGCTCGCTGGCGGGCCTCTTCCTCGCGCTCCGCCTCGGCGCGACGACGGGCTTCCTCCTCCCGGGCAGCCGCCGCCTCCTGCTCCCGGCGAAGCTCTTCTTCCCGAGCCTTTTTCTCGGCTTCCTGACGCGCCGCGGCTTCGCGGAGACGCTCGGCCTCGTTGATGCGGATCAACTCGGCGGCGCTTTCGCGACGATCCACCCGGGAGGTGCGTCGATTCCTGAGGCGCAGCCGCATCTTGACCTTTCGGGCTTCACTCTCCGGAATCGACGAGGAAACCGTGCGCACCCGCAGGCCAAAATCCTTCTGCAGAACCGCGAGCAACTCGGCCGGCTCCATGGCCATTTCCTTGGCCAGGTCGCTGACGCGGATGGTGGCGGGCATCTTGCTAATCGGTTCTCGCTTTGGTTTCCCGGGAATCTTTCGAATCGGCTGGCGGCCCGGCGCGGAATGCTCCGCCGGCCTCTCGGGAATCGCTGGCGCGGGGAAGGCTATCGCTAGTGGACGCTTTTTCCCGATGTCGCCGGCTGCCGCCGGGATGTCTCCGCGAACCCGGCTTTCTTCTCCGGTCATCTCCCGTCCGCTCCGGCCGGCGGCGGAAGCGGTTCCCCGGTGTCCCCGGATCCCGTCTGCCGCTTCCGGATGCCACCTGGCGATCCGTCCGAAGCGGAGGATGCCCGCTGCCCTCCCGCTGCGAGATTTCAAGCGAGACCCCGAGCAGGTCGGCGGCCAGCCGGACGTTCTGCCCCCTTTTCCCGAGAGCCCGTGGCAGTTCCTCTCCGGTCACCCACACGAGAAGGCCGCCCGGACCTCCCCTGCCCTCGGGGTCCGACTCCACCGAAAGGACTTCGGCGGGCCGGAGTGCGTGCCTCGCAAACACCCTGGGATCCGGGTGCCAACGGACGACATCCACCCGTTCTCCACGCAGCTCCCGGCTGACAGCGCGGATCCGGCTGCCTCCGGGACCGAGGCAACAGGCGACCGGATCCACTTCCCGGGAATCCGACGAGACAGCGACCTTGGCTCGCACTCCGGGAAAGCGCGCCACGCCCCTGACGGTGACCGCTCCCGAACGCACCTCGGGGGCTTCCCGCTCGAGGGCGCCCGCCACCACCGCGGGAGCGATCCGGGAGAGGATCACCGGCGGCTCCTCGGGACGCACCGCAACCACGACGGCGCGCACCATGTCATCGGGGTTGAACACCTCGTGACGGCTCTGCTCCCTCGCCGGAAGGCGTGCCCGGGAGGCACCCAGATCCACGATGAGATCGCCCCCCTCGCGACCCACCACCCGCCCGGTCTCGAGCTTCCCGACCCGGTTCCGGAACCGCTCGCCTCCAGCCAGCATCCGGGAGGCCTTGAGGCGCTCTTCCAGCTCCTGCCGGGCGGCCCCGAGGATCGGCCGGGCAAGTTGACGAAGATTCGCCGTCCCCTGAGCAGGCCCTGCCTCCTCGCTCTCGTCGGAACCGGATGCCGTCTGGTGGAAACGACCGGTTTCGCGATCGAGACGGACCAGGACCGGTGCGCCGACACTCTCCGATGCCGCGAGTCCTGCCGCGACTTCCACGCTTCCGATGATCTCGTCGGCGGAAACTCCCGAAGCCGCCGCCACCTCGTCGATCAGCGTCATGAGATCCGGCGGCGACCCGCTTGCTTTCACCGGCGCCTCCGGAGCAATGCGTCCACGTCGGGATCCAGCCGGGCATCTTCGATCACCGGCCAGGCGATCCGCTGATCTCCCCCGGGGACGCTCAACTGCACCGCACCGGATTCGACCCCGGACAGGACACCCTTCGTCTCGCGGATTCCGTTTTCGTCGCGGAAGCGCACCCGCGCCCGACGGCCGACGAACCGGCGGCAATCCTCGAGCGAACGGAGCGGCCGGAAGATCCCGGGAGTGCTGACTTCGAGGGTATAGGGCCCGGGAAACGGGTCTTCGAGGTCCAAAAGGGCGGAAAGGGCATGGTTGACCCGCTCGCAATCCTGAAGTCCGACCCGATCTGCATCGCGTTCGATCACCACCTGCACCCGCCGGCCGGAGCGAGGCCCCTTGATCTCGACCCAGGCGAGGCGAACTCCGGCGCTCGCTACCGCCTCCCGGGCCAGTCGTTCCACGGAAGCAAGCACACCCTCAGAAGTCTGATCCGATGTTTCCGGAGTCACGGCGTGGAGAGAAATTCCGAAACACCTCGCAGGAACGGAGTCGGGAAAAAAGAACCGCCACCAGAGCCGGCGGCGGTGCACCCCGGCAAAGAGCGAAAGAGCCGCGGCCGGAAGGGGCGCGACTATAGCAGGCTGTGGGGCTTGCCGGGGGTCAGGCGGAGGGCGAAGCCGCGGCTTCGACAGATACGCCGATCAGCTCCTCCGGATGCGCTTCGGTGATCCGGACGTTTGCGAACTCTCCGGCACGCGCCTCTCCATCCACGATCAGCACCCGGGCATCCACCTCCGGAGCCTGTCCTTCGGTGCGCCCGCTGAGGAGCAGGTCGCTTTCCTCGGCGGGGCCGTCCACCAGAACCGGGACCACCCGGCCCACCATCTCCCGATGCCTTTCGAGCGCGATCTCGCGCCCGAGAGCGACCAGACGATCCCGGCGGTCGGCTTTCTCTGCCTCGGAGAGGGCCTCCTGCTTCACCCAGGAGGTTGCCGATTCCTCGTTCGAGTAGGAGAAAGCACCCAGCGCATCGAACCGGGCCCCGGCGACGAAGCCGAAAAGCTCGGCGAAATCCTCCTCGGTCTCTCCCGGATACCCCACGATGAAGGTGCTGCGGATCGCGACTCCGGGGACCCGCTCCCGGATGCGTCGCAGCAGGCTCTCGTTGAATTTCCGGTTCCCCGGACGCTGCATCGCGCGCAGGATCGGGCGGCTTGCGTGCTGCAGCGGGATGTCCACGTAGCGGCAGATTTCCGGGACTTCGGCCATCGCGTCGAGGGTCGCGTCATCGAGGGTCGTGGGATAGGCGTACAGGAACCGCACCCACGAAATTCCGCGCACCTTCGCGAGCTGACGCAGCAGGGAGGCGAGTCCGCGCCGTCCGCCGAGATCGGTGCCCCAGGCGGTGGTGTCCTGGGCGACCAGAACCAGTTCCCGAACCCCCTCGGCGGCGAGGTTCTCCGCTTCGGCGAGAACCGATTCCTCGGAGCGGCTGCGGAAACGGCCACGAATCTGCGGAATCACGCAGAAGGAGCAGGGATAGTCACACCCCTCTGCCACCTTGATGTAGGCCGAGTGACGGGGAGTCGAACGCACGCGGGGAGTCGTGTGGTCGTAGAGCCAGGTGACACCGTAATCGGCACCGAGACCAGGTGTGATCCGGGCATCCGATTCGCACACCTCGGCGATCTTCTCGACCTGGTCGAGGCCGAGAACCGCATCTATCTCGGGAATCTCCCGGGTCAGTTCGGCCGCGTACCGCTGCGCGAGGCAGCCCGCCACCACCAGCCGGCGGCAGCGCCCTTCCTTCTTGTGGCGCGCGAGCTCCAGGATCGTCTCGACCCCCTCTTCCTTCGCGGGCCCGATGAAACCACAGGTATTCACCACCAGCACATCGGCTTCGCCCGGATCCTCGGTGGTCTGGAACCCCCGACGCGCGAGCGCTCCGAGCATGACTTCGCTGTCGAGCAGGTTCTTGGCGCAGCCGAGGCTCACGAGGCCCACCCGGGCGGGCTGCACTTCTCCCGTGCGACTCATGGAGAAAGACGGTAGAGGGTGCGCGGGAAGGGAATCGCCTCCCGCAGGTGGGAAAGTCCCGCCACCCAGGCGACGAACCGCTCGATTCCGAGGCCGAAACCGGAGTGGGGAGGGCATCCGTACCGCCTGAGGTCGTGATACCAGGAAAAGGCCTCTTCCGGGAGCTCGTGCTCGCGGATGCGCTCGAGCAGCAGTTCGGGCTCGTGGATGCGCTGGCCGCCCCCCACGATCTCTCCGTAGCCTTCCGGGGCGAGGATGTCGAGACAAAGCGCCTGGTCCGGGCGCTTCGGATCCGGCTGCATGTAGAAGGCCTTGATCGCCGACGGGAAATGCGTCACCGCCAGCGGACGGTCGAGATCCTCGGTAAGCAGTGTCTCGTGCTGGGCCCCGAAATCGTTACCGGGCGAAAAGTCGCTCTTTTTGCGCTTCAGAACGGCGGCGGCTTCCTCGTAGGTCATCCGCGGAAACGGCGGACGCACGGCTTCGAGGGGAGCCGTATCCCGACCCAGCGTTTCGAGTTCGCCGCGGAACCGCTCCAGCACTCTCCCGAGGGCGTGGCAGATGAGCCCTTCGGCGAGCGCCACGATGTCGTCGAGCTCCGCGAACGCCACTTCGGGCTCCAGCATCCAGAACTCGATGAGATGTCGGCGGGTCTTGGATTTTTCCGCCCGGAACGTCGGCCCGAGGCAATAGGTCCGGCCGACCGACATGGCGACCGCCTCGTTGTAGAGCTGGCCGCTCTGGCTCAGATAGGCCCGCTGGTCGAAGTAGCGGGTCTCGAACAGCGTCGTCGTCCCCTCGCAGGCGTTCGGAGTGAAGATGGGGGTGTCGGCGCACACGAAGCCCTGATCGTCGAGGTATTCGCGGAAGGCGAGCAGCACGCCGTTCCGCAGCCGGAGCAGGGCGTGCTGTTTTCCCGACCGGAGCCACAGATGACGGTGGTCGAGCAGGAAAGAAGCGCCGTGTTCCTTGGCCGTGATCGGATAGGGATCCGCCTGGTGGAGCACCGAGAAGTCCGATGCGCGGATTTCCATCCCTCCGGGCGCTCGCGGCTCCCGGCAGGGGATTCCCCGAATCTCGACGACGCTTTCCACTGGCGCGCCGGCCGCTGCCTCGAAAGCCGTCTCGGAAACCGCGGCCCGCGCCACCACTACCTGGGCGAACCCCGAACCATCCCGGAACCTGAGAAACAGGATGCGCCCGCTGGAACGGCGGCCGGCGAGCCAACCGCGAACCGTGACTTCGGGGCCCTCTTTGGGGACATCCGGGTCTTCGAAGCCCCGCGCCATGGCGGCGAGAGTCGGCGGCAGGCGTTCGTCGAGGGAAGCGGGCGGATTCCGGGAAGGCACGGGCCGGGAGTGTCGCAGGCGCTCCGGGGTCGCGCAACCCACAGCATCACTCGGCGAGATCCGCGAGGATGCGAAGGAGTTCCCCACGACCGGCGACCTTGCACGGTCGGTCCAGGATGCCCCGGGCCGTAGCGAGGGTCGGAGCGATGTAGCGGGCGTACACCGGGTTCTTGCGCGCGCTCACCTGATAGCCATAGGTTCCGAGCGCCTTGAGCGTGCGCTGGAGCGCCACCGCGTCGAACTCCTTCTGGTTTTCTGAAATCCCCACCGCGTCCCGAAACCGGGCCAGCATCTCCTCCGCGACGAACGGAGCGGAGCCTCCCTCCGGGTGTACATAGGGATCGTGGGCGAGAGACACCGCGTCATACGTCCGCGGCCCGATCCGGGTGTCCTGATGGTCGATCACGAAAAGCCCACCGGCACCCGGCACCATCAGGTTGCGCGAGTGGAAGTCCCGGTGGCAGAGGGCCTCCGGCGTTCCGGCCGCCTCTTCGGCCAGCGAGGCGAAAAAGCGTTCGAGCGACGAGGCGACCGATTCGGAAAACCCGCCTTCGACGCGCTCTTCGAGAAAATGCTCCCGAAAGAAGCGCAGCTCGCGGAGGAAGAGTGCCGCGTCGAGGCGCATCGCATACGCCCGGTAGGTGCTCCGCTCCGCGAGGCCGCCGATCCGCTCGCCCTCGCGCTGGATACGGACCAGGATTTCGATCGCTTCGCCGTAGAGACGGGCGACTTCGGGTGTCCACCGCAGCGCGCGGTGCTGAAGGAGATCGTCTCCCAGATCCTCGAGCAGAACCACGCCCAAATCCGGGGCTTCGTCGAGGATTTCGGGGACGGCGACCCCGAGTTCCCGGTAGAGACGGGTCGAGTTGGCGAACGGGAGAGCACCCGGCGCGTACGGCGATCCCATCAGGCAGACCACCACCGGATCCCCGTCCTCCCGTTCGAGCCGGAAATACATGCGCTCGCCGGCATCCCGGACCAGCGGAACCGGAGGCGGGCACTCGATTCCTTGCCGGCGAAGGTAGGTTTCGAGCCGGGCCCGGTCGCCCGCAGCGGGGGTTGCAGCCAGATGGTTCACGGACACCTCAGAGCGGCGAAGCGATGCCGCGCGCAAAAAGAACTCCCGAGAGACGGGCATCTTCCGGAACCCGCTCTCCGCGGGCCACGAGCGAATCCCGCACGACCGCGCGGGCGCCCACGGCGACTTCGTCGAGGAGCAGGGAGCCGGTAACGAGCGCGTCCTCTCCGATCACGACTCCGGTGCCCAGAAGACCGGGATCGGTGACCGTCGCGCTCCGGGCGACCTGCACTCCGGCCGGCAGTCGCGGGGCGGAACGGAAGCGGCGCAGGAGCGAGAGCGACGCCGCCAGGTAACGTGCCGGGGTTCCGATTTCGCACCATCCGGCCCGCGAGAAGGCCACCCGTCCCGAACCGGTCCGGATCAGTCCGGGGAGCAGGTCGGAAGAGAGGCTCTTCGTTCCCGGCTTCAACAGCTCGAGCGCCGAAGGCTCGAGCATCCAGGTTCCACAAAAAACCGGCCCCGGGTTCTCCGCCGCGAGAAGCCCGGTCAGTCGGCCATCCGCATCCACGCCGAGGCGTCGCTCCCGGGAGAAATCGGGACCCGGACGAGGGTTCGCCAACAGGGTCGCCCGGCCGCCTCCTCGCCGGTGCGCATCGGCAAACCGGCCAAGATCGGCAAAGGTCAGGGCGTCGGCGTTCATCAGCAGGAACGGTGTCCGACCGAAGCCGCGGGAGGCGAAGCGGGAAACGGCGCGCCGGAGGCCGCCCGAGGTTCCAAGCAGCTCCCGCTCCTCCGAACGCAGCACTTCCATCCCCTCCCGCGAGGCCCGGATGAGCGTCGGTTCGAGGGATTCCGGCGCATGATGGAGGTTCACCACGACTTCCCGCACTCCCGCCTTTCGCAACCGGTCCAGAACCCGCCCCAGAACCGGAACTCCGACGAGCGGCAGAGCCGGCTTGGCGCAGTCTTCGGTGAGCGTGCGCATCCGCTCGCCGCGCCCGGCGGCGAACACCATGGCGTGCCGGGGAATCATCCCGGGACTGCCGGGCCGACCCGTACCGGATGGAGGGAGCGGCGCGGCCGGCCTCGACCCGGGTGCATCGCCGCCACCGCCCCATCAGACCGGCAAATCAGGCCGGCAGGGACTCGGAGGCTTCCGGAGAAGCATCGGGCAGCCACTCGGACGACAGGGCATCGTCGAGCTTGAGAGAAACGACCCGCGAGACACCGGGTTCCTCCATCGTCACTCCGTAAAGGTGGTCGCACGACTCCATCGTGTGCCGGTTGTGGGTGATCACCACCAGTTGGGTCGTCTGCCTGAGATTCGCGAGCAGGCTGGCGAAACGCTCCACGTTCTGGTCGTCGAGCGCCGCGTCGGCCTCGTCGAGCAAACAGAAGGGTGCCGGCCGGTATCGAAAGAGCGCGAGCAGGAAGGCGATGGCGGTCATGGCCCGCTCCCCACCGGAAAGAAGCCGCACGCCCCGCAGCTTCTTGCCCGGAGGTTCGGCCAGGATCTCGACTCCCGCGGTCAGGTCGGCGGGAATTCCATCACCCGACTCGCCATCCTCCACCGTCCCGCCTCCGTCTTCCTCCGGAGGCGGCCCGGTGAGGCGAAGCGAGGCCCGGCCTCCCCCGAAAAGCTGCTGGAAGGCTTCGGTGAAGTTCCTGTCCACCGCCTCGAAGGCGACCCGGAACCGGCGCCGGGCATCCCGGTCGTGGCGGGCGAGCGCCTTCATGCCGTCCCGCACCCCGTTCTCGACATCTTCGAGCTCCGCAGCCGGCCGCTCCCGCTCCGCAACCAGTTCGGAAAGCCTCATCCCGGCGGTTTCGTTCACCGGACCGATCGCCTGCGCCGCCTGCCGCGCCCGGTCCAGCTCTTCCAGCAGCACGGCCCGCGGCCGACCCGAAACATCCGCGGGGAGATCCCGGGCCGCATCGGAAACAGACTTTCCGTAGCGCCTCTGGAACTCCTCCTCGAGTTCGAGGAGCGAACGTCCCACCTCCTCTTCCGCTGCCCGGATGGAGGAACAGGTGCCCTCCACGTCTCCGAGTTCGCTCCGCCGCCGGGCCAGAAGCGCCTCGCCGGTAGCCACCCGGGACGAAAGCTCCTGCTCCTCGGTAACGAGTTCGGTCTCGCGGGCGGTGAGTCCGGCTTCTTCCGCGGCGGCCGCCCGGGAGGATGCGGCGGCCTCCGTGCGCCGCTCGAGCCACGCCTCGTCTTCCGAGATCAAATCGGAGCGCTCCGCCAACAATTGCTCCAGGCGCGCCTTGTCCTGGATTTCCTGACGCTCGGCGGTTTCCTGCTCTCGTTCCGCCGCCTCGGCCGCGGACCGGCTCCGGTTCGCTTCCTTTTCCGCTTCTTCCCAGACCGCTTCCGCTTCGGTCGAGAGCGCGCGGGATCGGGCAGCCGCTTCCCGCGCCTCGTCGAGCTGTTTCCCGTGCTCCGCGAGCTCCTCTCTCGCCTCCGCCGCATCGCGAAGCGCCTGTTCGAGAGCTTTTCGGTTCCGCTCCCGGTCTTCCCCGTTTCCCGAAAGCGATGCCTCGACTCCCGCAAGCTGGCGCTCGGCCTCGCCAAGCCCGCGACTCTCCTGTTCGCGCCGGAGCTGAAGGCTTTCCCGCCGCCGCTCCATCGCGCCCGAAGCCTCGGCGAGCTGCTCCCGCTCGCGCGTCGCCTCGGTGGCGGCCTCCGCCGCCTCGCGGAATGCGCGGGCGCCTTCCTCCGCGAGGCGGCTTTGCTCCTTCTCCTCCTCCTGAAGCCGCTCCACGTCACGCCGGGCGGCGAGAAAACCCTCGCCCGGGCCTCCCCGTCCGACACGCACGACCCCCGGCGGACTCACCGAATCTCCGTTCGGAGTCACATAGTGGCCGGGAGCCCGGGCGTAGGCGGCGAGCGCTTCCCCGAGATCCGGGACGATCACCGCATCCGGAATCGCCGCGGCGAGCTGCGGATCCTGGCTGCGGACGCGCTTCCGGAGCCGCTCCCCTTCGATTTCCGGGGGAGCCGCAGGGGCCGGGCTCCGTTCGACGAACTCTCCCACCTGCACCTCCCAGGGGCCAGGTTCCAGCTCCTCGGCGAAGCGGAGCAGCGCCGCAACATCCGAAGCGCGCCGAACCCGGATCCGGTGAACCGCGAGGATCCGCTCTGTCGCCCGTTCGTAGCCCTCCTCGACAAGGAGCCCCTCCCCGACTGCCCCCGGAAGATCGAGCCCTTCCCGTCCGGCGCGATCGAGGATGGCTCGGGTGGCGGGGCCGAGCTGTTCCCGGGAAATCACGAGCGAACTTGCGGATTCGAGGCGCGCCCGGAGACGCGCGAGCGCCTTCTCCGCTTCGGAATCCCGTTCCCTCGCTGCTTCGAGCGACTCGCGCCGCTCCGCTTCCCGCCTCTCGGCGACGCGCCGACGCTCCTCGAGTTCCAGGCCTTGCTCTTCGGCGGTGGCCTGTTCACGAGCCGTTTCCCGAGCCCGCTCCCCGGCGGCCTTGAGCCGGGTTCCGAGCTCCTGCCGCTCCACTTCGAGACGTTGCCGAGCGGCCAGCAAACCCTCTTCCCGCCTTTCGTGCTGATCCACCCGGAACTCCAGCTCGCGCAACGCGCCGCGCTTTCCAAGCTCCTGATTCCGCGCTGCCTCGAGAGCCTTCTCCCGGTCGTTCACCTGTTCACGCGCCGCCTCGAGAGCAAGGCGCTGTTTCCTGGCGGCGGCCGCGGAATCGCGCGCTGTTTCGCCGAGAGACTGAAGGCGCTGGTCGCGTCCTCGTTGTTCTTCCCGACGCTCCGCCGCCCGGGAGCGAAGCGCCGCAACATCCGCATCGAGACGTTCCCGGCGGGCCTGCCGCGCCCGGCTCGACCGCTCTCCCTCGGCGAGCAGCGCTGCCGATTCCCCTTTCGCCCGTCTCGCCTCACCCATTCGGCGCGTGATCGCCCGAAGGTCGGAGGCCGCCGCTTCCCGAAGGTGCCGCGCTTCCTCGATGCGCTGCCCGAAGACCCGAAGGCTCTCCCGGCGGCGGGAAGCCTCCTCTTCGAGCCGGGCGAGCCGGCGCTCGTTCCCGGAGCGGCGCCGCTCCAGCTCCTCCCGGCGGGCCGCCTGTTCCGCGATTTCCAGATCCCTGACTTCGCCACCGAGCCGGCGGGCCTTCGCCGCCTGGCGGGACTCGCGGCGAAGCTGACGGATTCGGGTGTCGAGCTCCGACATCTGCCGCTTCACCTGGGCGAGCGCCCGCTCCGCCGCCCGCAGGTTTTCCTCGCTTTCCCGCCGATTCTGCCGATACCTTCCAAGCCCGGCGGCTTCTTCGACGAAACGGCGCAGTTCCTCCGGAGGCCGGGAAAGCACCTCTCCCATCCGGCCCTGTTCGATCAGCGCATAGGAACGCCCTCCAAGGCCGGTGCCCGCGAAAAGCCGGAGGATTTCCTTCCGCGAGGCGCGGCGTCCTCCGATCTCGTAAACGGACTGGCCGGTTCGGTCCACCCGCCGCCCCACCACCACCGTTCCGCCTTCCGGTTCCTCGCTCCCGGACGGGGCGCGCTCGAGACCGCTTACGTGAAGCCGTACCTCGGCAAGGCCCAGCGGATCGCGATTCCGGTTCCCGGAGAAGATGAGATCCTCGCCCCGGGCCCGGATGGTCCGGGCACCGAGTTCGCCGAGCACCCAGAAGATGGCATCCGCGATATTGCTCTTTCCGCACCCATTCGGCCCCACCACCGCCGTTGCGCCGCCCGGGAAGGAAACCGTGACCGGGTCGGCAAAGCTCTTGAATCCGGCGATTTCGAGGCGCTCCACCCGCAAGAGAGTTCCCCCCGGAGAGTCCATCCCCGGATTCTACGGAACCCAACCCCGGAATCGGCCCGGCGACCCTCCCCGGTCCAGGTCGTCAGCCCCGGTAGCCGGCTGTCAGAATGGCGGGCGTTCCCTTGGGCCTTCTCGACCGCTACATCCTGCGCCTCATCGCTCCCGGAGCGGCCCTCGGGTCGGGTGTCTTTCTCTTCGCGCTGCTGCTGAACGAGCTCATCGTCCAGTTGCGGGTGCTCGTCACCCAGGGTGCCGACCCCGGCCTCGTCCTGTTCGCGCTCGCCTGTCTCGTCCCGGCGCTTCTCGCGGTCGCTATCCCGAGTGCGCTGCTTTTCGGAGTGCTGCTCGCCTTTTCGCGACTGACCGCCGGGTCGGAGCTGCTCGCGATGCGCGCCGGCGGCGTGAGTCCGGCGCGTCTCCTCGCCCCCGTCGCGGTCGCCGCCCTGTTCGGGTTTCTCGCCACCCTGTTCCTCACCCTCGAAGCCGTACCCCGCTCCAATCAGCGCTTTCTCGAAATTTCGAGCGAACTCGCGTCCTCGCGGCTGCGCGCCGAGATCGATCCGCGGGTCTTTTACGACGAACTGCTCGACGACAAGGTCTTGCTGATCGGCGACGCGCCCGCTGGCGGTGACTGGGAGCGGGTGTTCCTCGCCGACATGAAGAACGAACGGGCCCCCACCGTGTATGCGGCCAGGCGGGCGCGGATGGTGGTCGCCCCGCAGGACCGGATCGCCTACCTCGAACTCTTCGAAGTCGAATCCCATGACTCTCCGGATCAGAACCCCGGGAGATACCGCATCCAGCGGGCCGAACGGATTCGCGTTCCGGTGGACCCGACGCTCGTGTTCGGGCCCGAGACGCCAAGCCCCCGGCGGGATGCGCGGGCCATGCGACTGCCAGAGCTCGTGGCCGGCTGGGAAGGAACCGAAGCCCCCGTCTATCTGGTGGAAATCCACAAGAAGTTCACCCTCCCGTTCGCCTGCGCCGCCTTCGGGATCATCGGGCTCGGGCTCGGGTTGAGCCCGTCGGCGGGCGGTGCCCGGTCCGGAGGATTCGTCATCGCCGCCGCCGTCGTGCTCCTGTATTACATCCCGCTGATCCTCGGGGAAGAGCTCGCCATCTCCGGAGAACTCCCGCCGTGGGTGGCCATGTGGTTCGCCAACATCGGGATGGTGGGCACCGGCCTCCTGCTCCTGCTGCTCCGGTCCCGGGGATTCGACCCACAGGCGGCGATTCGCCAACTGGCGGCCCGGGCGCTGCCCGGCACCGGAGACCGGCACTCCTCCGGACACCGCCTCCGGCTTTTTCCGCGGCGGCTCCCGTTCCCGAAGGTCGGAGATCGCTACCTGCTCTCGCGCTTCGCCATCTTCTTCGGAGCAGGCCTCGCGGTGCTCGCCTCCATGCAAATCGTGGGAAGGATCACCCGGGTGATCGGGGATGTCTTCGAAAACGACATCCCGGCCGCCACCTTCGCCCGCTTCCTCGCGCTCTCCCAGCCGGATCTCCTCCTCGACATGCTCCCGCTCGCCACGCTCGCCGCAACTCTCGTGACCTTCGGGGTGCTTCGTCGCAACCGGGAGCTCATCGCGTTTCGAGCCGGTGGCATTTCGGGCGCGCGACTCACTGCGCCGATCCTCCTCGGCGGGCTGCTCGCGGCTTCGCTCGCCTGGCTCCTGCAAGAGCGCGTCCTTCCCGCGGTGGATGCCGAGGTCCAGGAGCTCGAAGCGCAGATCGAGGGCGAAGTCCGACGAACGACGGACCCGCTCGACCGCCACTGGATACGGGGGCCTCGGGGTTCCCTCTTCCACTACCGGACTTTCGATCCTGCTTCCGGCTATCTCGAAGGGCTTTCCATCTTCACGCCCGGAGCGGATGGGAGTTCGCTGAAGTCCCGGAGCTACCTCGGCACCGCACACTGGTCGGTAACCGAAGGTGTCTGGAACGGCATCGGTGGCTGGACCCGCGACTTCGGAGAACGGGCCGCCATCCGCCCGTTCGCAAATCGCCCGTTTCCGGACATCCCTCCGCCCGCCTCCTTTCTCGATCCGGACCTGGTCGCCAGGCAGTTGACCCGGACGGAACTTCAGGAGCAGATTCGGATCATCGAGGCGACCGGTCACCAGGTACCCGAACTCCGGGTCGATCTGGAGCGGCGATTCTCCGCGCCGCTCGCTCCACTCGTCGCCGTGCTGATCGGCCTTCCCTTCGCGTTCTCGCGCTCCAACCGGGGTGCCCTCGCCGGCGTGGGTTTCGCGATCGCGATCAGCATCCTGTACCTGGTAGCGAACCGGCTCTTCGGGTTTCTCGGGGATGCGGGAGTGCTCGAGCCGGTGCTCGCCGCGTGGACCCCGAACCTCTTCTTCGGGCTCGTCGCGCTCCTGCTGATCCTCAGGCCTTCCGAGTAAAACGCTCTCCGGGGCCAACCAGAGTTCCCGGGGACGTTTCCTCGCCGGGCAGAACTTCCGCCCGGTCCCCGAGACAGGCACCCACCTGCGCAACCCCCGGACGAGCGAGATGATCGAGCACCCGGATCCTTTCGACCGCTCCGGAGCGAAGATGGGCTCCTTCGCCCACCCGGGCGTCGTAGCCGATCACGCTGTCGCTCACCACCGCTCCTTCGGCCACGACGGCACCGTCGAGAAGCACCGCGCGGGAAACCTCGGCGCCGGCCTCGATCCGGGCTCCCGGGCCGAGCGCCACCGCGCCCCGGAGATGGGCCTCCGGGTGCACCGAGGCACCCGCGCCGAGCGTGACGGCTGCCGATTCGGAGCCGAACTCGCTCCACTCGAAACCGAGCACCCGCGCCAGTTCGCTCCGATTTTCCTCGGCGAACAGCGGCGCCACCCTTCCCACCAGATCCCAGGCGTAGGTGAGCGGCAGCCAGGGTCTTTCCGAAAGCACGATCCGGACACCGCGCGCCCGGACCAGCAACTGGATCAGGTCGGGAAGCTCGAGTTCTCCCCGAATGCTCTCTCCCACTTCGCCGAGATGCCCGAGATCCTCGAGGTCCAGGGAATAGGCACCGATGCTCGATAGCTCTCCCGAACGGGCACCCGGCGGCTTCTCCGCGACCTCGAGGAGCCAGCCATCCCCGGTCGCTTCGATCACCGCCCGGTTCCAGGGATCGGTGGCCGGCTTCGCGAGGATGGCGGGGCGTTCCCGGGTCACCCGCCTGAGGTCGTCGGCGTGGTAGAAGTCGTCTCCATTGACGACGAGCGCCGGGCCGTCGAGGATGTCCCGTGCGGCGCGCAGCGCATCCGCCGTACCGCGGGCCACCAATTGCTCGACCGGGACGAGCCGGATGCTCCCGTGAGTCTCGCCGAGGCGTTCGAGGATCTCTTCCTTTCGGTTTCCCACCACCAGGATGGCCTCGTCCACGATTCCCTGGAGCTGGTCGAGAACCCGCTCCACGAGCGGCCGGCCCCAAAGCGGAAGCAGCGGCTTGGGAATCCGCCCGGTCAGGGGCCAGGTCCGTCGGGAACGGCCGGCGAGCAGGATGACCGCGGTCGGTTTCGTCTTCACCGGCCGCCACCCCCTTCCCGAGGCGCGGCCCGGGGGGTTGCTATGCTCCGCGCCGCTGTCCGGGCCGCCAGCGGGTTCAGGAAGATCCCGGAGCGAACGGGGCCCTCGCCCGGGGGGTGTCCGATTCGGACGCTTTCAGACCCAGGAGGACTTCCCTTGAACCCGAGCCAGATGTCAGAGCCCCGGTTGTTCACTTCGGAATCGGTCACCGAAGGGCACCCGGACAAGGTCGCAGACCAGATTTCCGACGCGATCCTCGACCTCCACCTGCGAAGCGACCCGAAAGCCCGCGTCGCCTGCGAGACCCTCGTGACCTCCGGCGTGGTGATCCTCGCCGGTGAGACGGCTTCCGGTGCGCCACCCGAAGACGACGAAATCCGCTCCACGATACGCAACACGATCCGGCGCATCGGTTACACCGGCCGCGACGACTCCTTCGATGCCGACACCGTGGACATCACCATCCGTCTGGGACGGCAGGCGGCGGACATTGCGATGGGAGTGGATACCGGAGGCGCGGGCGATCAAGGAATGATGTTCGGTTTCGCCTGCGACGAAACGCCGGAACTCATGCCGCTCCCGATAACGCTAGCTCATCGCATCACCCACCGGCTCGCCGAGGTCAGGAAGGCCGGCCAGCTTCCCTACCTGGGGCCGGACGGCAAATCCCAGGTGACCGTGGCCCATGACCCCGACGGCAAGCCCCGGTCGGTTCCGGTGGTCGTCATCTCTTCCCAGCATGCCGCGGCAGCGGGGGACCGGGTGGGGCGGGATCTTCGCGAACAGGTCGCCGAATCCATCATCGACGAAAAGCTCCGAAGCGATTCGTTCCGGGTTTTCGTGAACCCGACCGGGGCTTTCGTTGCCGGAGGGCCGGCTGCCGACTGCGGGCTCACGGGCCGCAAGATCATCGTGGACACATACGGCGGCATGGCGCGTCACGGAGGCGGCGCGTTCTCCGGAAAGGATCCGACCAAGGTGGATCGCTCGGCGACCTACATGGCGCGCTACGTGGCCAAGAACATCGTGGCGGCGGACCTCGCGTCGCGGGCGGAAGTCCAACTCGCCTATGCGATCGGCCGCGCCGACCCGGTTTCGGTCCGGGTGGACACCTTCGGTACCGGAAAACGGGACGATGCGGACATCGAAGCGGCGGTCCGTCGAGTGTTCGGCCTCACTCCGCGGGAAATCATTTCGGCGCTCGATCTCCGTCGGCCGATCTACGAAGCCACCGCCAGCGGCGGACACTTCGGCCGCTCCGGAGCCGGGTTCACCTGGGAGCGCACCGACCGGGCGGACGATCTGGCCGCAGAACTCGGGTAGCAGCCTGCTGCGGCCATGAGCCCAACCGATCACTCCCCGACCGACACGTCCCTGCCGACCAGGTTCGACCCGAAAACCGTCGAAACCTGGGCGTGGGAGCGCTGGGAGACGCTCGGAGCTTTCGAAACCGAATTCGATCCGCAAGGCACGCTTCGCCCGGGGGGTGACCCGAAAAAGGAGCCCTATACCGTCGTCATCCCCCCTCCGAACGTCACCGGCCGACTCCACATGGGGCACGCCCTGAACAACACCATCCAGGACGTGCTGGTCCGCCATCAGCGCATGAACGGGCGCGATGCTCTCTGGGTGCCGGGGACCGATCACGCCGGCATTTCCACCCAGACGGTGGTCCGCAAGCATCTCGATGCGAAAGGCGTGGACTACCGCGAACTCGGTCGCGAACGATTCATCCAGGAAGTCTGGAAATGGCGCGAGGAATACGGCGGAGTGATTCTCGATCAGCTCCGACGGCTCGGCTGCTCGTGCGACTTTCGTCGCACCCGCTTCACGATGGACGAGGGCCTTTCCCGGGCGGTCCGCACGGTTTTCAAGGCGCTCTACGACCGCGGGCTGATCTATCGCGGCAAACGGGTGGTCAACTGGTGCCCGGTGGATCGCACCGCGCTTTCGGATGACGAAGTGGAGACCGCCCCTGAGGGAGAGCCCGGACATCTGTGGGAAATCGCCTATCCGCTCGCGGATGAACCGGAAGAGCGACTGGTGGTCGCGACCACCCGCCCCGAAACGATGTTCGGAGATGTCGCGGTGGCCGTCCACCCCGAGGATTCCCGCTACCAGCGTTTCGTCTCCCGGAAGGTCACGCTGCCGCTCACCGGACGGGTGATTCCGGTAATCGCCGACGAAGGAGTGGACCTGAAATTCGGAACCGGCTGCCTCAAGATCACCCCCGCCCACGATCCGCACGACTTCGAGATCGGCGAGCGTCACCGCCTCGTTCCGCGGAACATCATGAACGAGGATGCCTCGCTGAACGACGAAGCGCCCGAAGCCTTTCGCGGCATGAGCCGGGAAGAGGCCCGCTCCGCCACCGTGGAGGCGCTCCGGGAAGCCGGGTTCCTCGAGGCGGTGACCCCGCACCGGCTTCCGCTGGGGCGCGCCCAGCGCTCCGGAGTCCCGATCGAGTACCGCCTGTCCGACCAGTGGTTCGTCCGGATGCGCCCCCTCGCCGATCGCGCGCTTCGGGAAAGCGGCTACGAAAAGCGCGAATCGGGCTGGACCAAGGAGCGGGAGGGCGCGCTGCGCTTCCATCCGGCGAGGTGGGAAAACGTGTACGCGCAGTGGCTGATCGGGATCCGCGACTGGACGATCAGCCGCCAGATCTGGTGGGGACACCGGATTCCGGCCTGGTTCCACCGCGAGACCGGCGAGGTCGAGGTCGGCGTGGACACTCCGGAAGCCGTCCGGCGCGAGCCGGACAAGTGGAGACCCGAAGAAGACGTGCTCGACACCTGGTTCAGCTCCTGGCTATGGCCGATGAGCACGCTGGGATGGCCCGACGGGTCGCCGGACTTCGAGCGCCACTACCCCACCTCGACGCTCTCGACCGACAAGGGCATCCTGTTTTTCTGGGTGGCGCGGATGAACTTCGCCGGCCTGGAGATGACGGATCGGCTGCCGTACCGGGATGTCTTCATCCATCCGACCGTGCTCGACGAGCGGGGCGCGGTGATGAGCAAGAGCAAGGGCAACGGGATCGATCCACTCGCGGTGATGGACGGCGCAACTCTCGAAGAATTGCGGCGGCCGCTCGAAGAAGCACGTCCCGCGGACATGGAGACGCTGGCCCGGCGCATCGAGAAGAGCTTCCCGAGGGGGTTCGAGGGTGTCGGTGCCGATGCGCTTCGCTTCACCCTGATCCGGCTGTGCTCCGAAGGGCAGGAAATGCGCCTCGCGCTTCCGAAGTTCCACGAGATCGGACGCCGGTTCCTCACCAAGTTGTGGAACGCTTCGCGGTTCACCCTCCTGTCCATCGAAGCGGCCGGAGCCCGGGAGGAAACCTCCGGACCCGCGATCGAGGACCGGTGGATCCGCTCTCGTCTCTCCGCATGCGCGAGCGAGGTCTCCCGGGCCCTCGAAGGGTTCGATTTCGCGGCCGTCGGCTCGTCTCTCTACCGCTTCATCTGGAACGACTTCTGCGACTGGTACGTGGAACTCGCCAAGTCGCGCATGCGGATGAATCCTGAGCGGTCGCGCGCCACTGCCGCCGGTCTCGGCGAAGTGCTCGGGGATACGCTGCGCCTCCTCCATCCGGTCGCTCCGTTCGCCACCGAGTTCCTCCACGCCCGACTTGAGGCGGCTCTCGTCGCCGCCGGCCTCCGCGAGGCATCGCCGCCGGTCCTGCTGGCGCGCGCGCCGTTTCCCGCCACCGCGGGGCTCCCCGATCCCGATCTCGAACGGGCTTTCGAGACCGCCCGCCGGTTGGTGGTTTCCGTGCGAAAACTGCGTGCCGATGCCGGGGTTCGTCCGGACCTTCCGGTGCGACTCGTGGTGCGATCCGGCCGGGGCCCTTCCGGATTCGGGGGGTTCCTCGAAGAGGCCGGCGGCCCGCTGTCCGCCGTGGGCCGGCTCGCATCCCTCGAAACCGTTCCCGAAGACCAGCCCTGGCCGCCTCCCGGTCATATCGAAATCGTGGATCCGGAATGCGAAGCGGCGGTTTCTCTCACCGAAAGCGTGGACCTCGACGCGGTCCGGCTTCGGGTGGAAAAGGAACGGGAGCGGATCGGGAACCAGATTCGATCCAGTCGCCGCCGGCTCGAAAACCCCGGCTTCCTCGAACGCGCCAACCCGGAGG
This sequence comes from Vicinamibacteria bacterium, assembly GCA_965215615.1. Taxonomy (GTDB): domain Bacteria; phylum Acidobacteriota; class Vicinamibacteria; order Marinacidobacterales; family Marinacidobacteraceae; genus CBDATA01. The sequence continues at coordinate 1,757,663 of OZ244068.1, forward strand.
TGGTGCGAGAACATCGGGAGCGGCTGGAATCGCTCGTGGATCAGGAGCGCCGGCTCACCGGGTTGGCCCGCAGTCTCGCATCCGGAAATTCTCTTCCGGCGGGCTGATAGCATCGGCCGGACTGGCTTCTGTCGCCGGCGACACCTTGGATTCCGAAAAAAGCCCCCGGGAAACATCCGGGAGTTCTTTCCGTGGCATCCGGAAACCGGGAATCTGGGCGGAGCGAGTACTTCGCGGCTCGCTCACGTTCGCGCCGGCAGCCGTCGCGACGCTCGTCACCGGGTGGATGCTCACCAGTTGGATCGCAGGCCTCGCCCGGTTCGAGGAAGCCCATAGTCGCCGGGATCTCATGGAGGAACAGTTGAACGAACGGAAAGCGGAACGGGCGCAGCTCAAGGAAGCGGTGCGGCGACTGGAAGAGGATCCGAACGCGCTGGAGCTCCTTGCGAAATCAGCGCACTTTCTCTCCGCTCCCGACGAAATCGTGGTCCTGCTGTCGGAGGATCCCGAAGATCCGGATCACTGAAATTCCAGCGTCAGCGTCAGGATCCGCTCATTCCGGTCCACCAGCAGATCCAGCCGGTCGGCGGTCTGAAAGCGCTGTACGAGCACTGCCAGCGACTCGACCCCGCGCACCTCGCGCCCACCCACGCTCAGCAGCACGTCGCCGGGGAGAAGCCCGGTCTCTCCGAGGATGGTGTCCTCCGGAAACGAGACGAGCTCCAGCCCTGCGACTTCACTCCCGATGATCCGGGGGATCACGGTGGACGCCGAGAGGATTCGCGGGAGTTCTCCGGGAAGGCGCAAGCGCACCTCGTCGCGCGAAAACAACCGTCGCTCCGCCGTATCCGCCGACGCGGACGGGCGCTCGGTGACCGAATCGGCAGGCGCTTCCGGCTCCCGCCGGACAGCGGGCAACCGCTCCGGACTCCGGCTCATGGCTTCTTTTCCCGAAGAGTGGCCCGCCGAGAGTTCGAGCGCGAACGTCCCTTCCTCTCCGATCAAGGTCAGGACCCCGCCTTCGAGATGGACGAGCCGCAGCCCCCGGCACTCTTCTCCTTGAACCAGGCGACACCCCGGGCCGCTCCCGAACTCGAGCAGCGCCACCTCGCGATCCCCCTGCCGCGCAACGCCGACGAATCGCACGCTTTCCGGGAGCGGGGCAGCCACCGCAAGAAGGAACCAGGCGAAGAACAGGGCGACAGGCATGGCCGAATCCGGAGTCTAATTCCCCGGGCGGAGTAGAATCCGGGGTGAAAGCGACTTCGGGCCAACCCGGACCCGGAACGCCGCGACGCCCCGGCCATCCAGGCGGGGTGCTCGGAGCGCTGCTGCGGCGGGCCTGGATGGGCGCGAAGTTGGCGCGGTGCCGGATCCGGTCCTGAGGCCCGGCATCGCGAAAACCACGCAGATCCGATTCTGCGGCGCGCCCGGCCGGGGTTCTTGCCGGGACCGGGCGCCCGAGGATCCCCTCCCACCCGCCGGCCCCGCAACATTTCACCCCGCAGCCTCCCGGAACCGACTCCGGGGGAGACTCCCCCCGCCGACGCAACCACCCCGCGGCGGGCGCTTTTTCTTCTGTTCGGCTCCTGGCCTTCGCGCCTCCTCCTGCTGGTGGGAGCCTTGTGGCTGCTGGCGCGTGGCGACATCCTTCCGGTCGCGTGGATCGGAACCCTGGGTCTCGTCGCCATGGTCACCACCGCGGCGATCCTGATCTGGTATGCGCGGGACATCCTCCACTGGCTGCTGTTTCCGGTAAAGCGCAAGCTGTGGATTTCCTACCTCTTCGGCGGCCTTCTGCCCATCCTGCTGCTGAGCGCCTTCTTCCTGCTCGCTTTCTATGTGGTTCTCGGGCTCTTCGGCTACTACGCGCTGCAGGCGAACCTGAACGCACGCGGGGCTGCCCTCGGACAGATTGCGGATCGGGTCCTGATCGATCTCCCGCCGGATGCCGACGATGCCCGAATCCGGGAGGCGCTCGATCGCGCCACCGAACAGGCCGACGAACTGGCTCCCGGAGTGACCGCCTGGTATCTCGAACACAACGGAGCGGAGCTGACCCGGGTTGTCGGTTCGGAGGGCGAGCAGCCGATCGTGAGGCCGGAATTCCCGGTCTGGGCGCTCCAGCCGTTCGAGGGAGTGATCCGCATGGAGGACACCGAGTGGTTCGGTGCCCTGTCTCCCGGCCCGGTCGGCACCGTCGCCATCCTCGCCCCCCTCGCGCCGCTGCTGCAGCAAAGCGCCCGCGAGGAAAGCGTCTCGATCCGAACGATCTGGACCCTGTACATCGGGGAGGAATCGGCCGAGCCCGAAAGCCTTCCTCCCGAGAACCAGACTTTCGAGATCACCTTTCGCGGCGCGTTCGTCGCCCTCGAAGCGGTTCCCGCCCGCCCGGATCTCTCCGGAGGAACCGTACTCATCTCGTTCGCCTTCGCGCCTTTCGAACTTCTGCGAGGCGCAACCGGGGGCCTGCCGGAATCTCTCGACATCTACGACGTGGGCGCGAGCCTGCTCCTCGCCCTCGGCGGGCTCGGCCTCGTTTTCATCGCTTTCCAACTGCTCGCCATCTATGTCGGCATGCGGCTCGCCCGGTCGATCACCCGCTCGGTCGAAGCCCTGAGCCGGGGAACCCGCATGGTTCGCAGCGGCAATTTCGGTCACGAGGTGGCAGCGCTGTCCCGGGATCAGCTCGGCGAACTGGCGCGGTCCTTCAACATCATGACCGCCAAGATCCGCGATGACCTCGAACGCCTGCGACGAGCCGCCCAACTCGAACAGGAGATGGACACCGCGCGCGAATCGCAGGCACGACTTCTCCCCCGCGACGGTGCGGTCGCCGTACCCGGCCTCCGGACGGCGGCGGTCTGCCGGCCGGCGGCTGCCGTCGGAGGGGACTACTACGACCTGATCCCCCTCGGTCCTCACCGACTCGGGGTCGTGATCGCCGACGTTTCCGGCACCGGTGCCCGCGCCGCTTTCACCATGGCGGAACTGAAGGGACTCATGCTGGCGCTCAGTCGGGCGCACGAATCCCCCCGCCGGGTCCTCATCGAGGCGAACCGGGTTCTCCACGAGACCCTCGACGCCCGGACTTTCATCACCATGACATACGCCGTTTTCGATTCCGAAAAAAGAACCGTCACCTATGCCCGGGCGGGACACAGCCCGTTGCTGCGGCTGAGCCGGGATGGTGCCGCCGCCCGCGCCGAGGCGCACGCGCCGCGCGGGCTCGGAGTGGCTCTCGATCCGGGACCAGTGTTCGACCGCGTGCTCGAAGAGCGCACCGCTCCCCTCGTCGGCCGGGACACCTGGATCTTTTTCACCGATGGGGTCTCGGAAGCCATGAATGCGGACTCCGAGATGTTCGGCGAGGAACGCCTCGCCCGCCTGCTCGAAGACAGTTGGGCCCAGCCGCCCGAGGAGATGCAGCAGACCGTGGAGGATGCCGTGCTCGAATTCACCGGCGCAGGAACCCACGCCGACGATCTGACCATGGTGCTGGTGCGGGTGGACTGATGTCGAGACGCCGCCGAAGAGCTTCCGAAGCCCCGAGGGCCCACCGGCCCATCGAACATTTCCGTTCCCGTCTCGGGCACCGGTTCCGGAATCTGGGGCTGCTGAAAGAGGCGCTCACCCACGGCTCGTATGCGAACGACTATCAGGTGGAGGACTACGAGCGCCTGGAATTCGTCGGCGACGCGGCTCTCGGTCTGGTGGTCACCGAAATCGTTCATTTCGACTCTCCTTCGTGGTCCCTGCATCGCCGCCAGGAAGTCAAATCCTCGGTCGTCAACAACGAATCGCTGGCGGCTGCGGCGCGGTCTCTCCAACTCCCCGACGGCCTGCGGGTCGGCCGGGGGCAGGCAGGTGAGCAGGGAGCGCGCACTTCGGACCGGATCCTGGCCAATGTCTTCGAAGCGGTTCTCGGTGCCGCCTGGCTCGATGGGGGCCTCGATGCGGTGAGAAGGATCGTCAGTCGGGCCTTTGCCCGTCGTTTTCGCTCCCTGGGCCTCGACCCCGCGAAGGCGCGCCGCTCCCCGTCCCCGATGCGCGCGCTGCTCACCTCGCTTGCGCTTCTTCGCGGCCTGCTCCGTCTCACCACTCCCACCGAGCGGGCTCTCCGGTACGCCTTCCGACGACCGGAGCTCTTCCGAACCGCAACCGAACCGGCCGCCACGCCTTCGACGCGCCGCGCCTCCGGGCGGCACCGAGCCCGGCGACGACGAGGGCACCGCCGCGAAGCCGGAAACATGGACTGGCTCGCCCAGCGTTTCCTCGGTCGCGACGTGCTGCACCTCCTGATCGCGGATTCGCTGCATCGGCACTTCCCCGAGTGGGACGAGGGGCGGATGACACTCGCCCGCATGCGGTTCCTCGAAAAGGATTTCCTGCTGCGGCTCGGTGTCGATTGGCGGATCGCCGACAGCCAGACGAGCGCCGCCATCGTCGAAGCCCTGCTCGGTGCCCTGTACCTCGATGGCGGCTTCCGCGCCGCCGGCAGGGCACTTCGGAGCGCATTCGACATCGAGCTCGCCGAACTCGAAAAACCTGACCTCGAACTTCTCGACCCGAAGACGCTGCTCCAGAACCGCATCGCGCAGTCCGGAGGCGATCCCCCCGCCTACCGCGAGCTTTCGAACCCCGGGGGCGGGCGGGTCGCCGTGTCCTTGCGCCTCCCGGACGGGCAAACCTTTCGGGGAATCGGCCGCGGCATCAAGGAAGCCGAAAAGAACGCGGCGGCCAAAGCCTGCAGCCGGCTGTTTCCCGACCACAAGGAACCGGCGAACGAGAAAAACGGGGGAAAGGCCGGCCGCCCGCAGACGCCCGGCGCGAAGGATGCTTCCCGTCCCGAAAACCCGAAGGGAACCCTCCAGGAATGGATGGCCCGCGAGCGGAAGGTTTTCCCGACCTATCGGGTGATCTCGGAAGACGGGCCGGAACACGACAAGACCTTCCACGTCGAAGTGCTGGTGGACGGGCGGGCACTCGCCCGGGGCAGCGGCCCGAGCAAGCGCAGCGCGGAAGCCGAGGCGGCCGCCACCGCGCTCGCCGAACGGCGGCAGTGACGAACTCCTATACTCACTCCGTTTCGCCAAGAGCCCCACGGGGCGGGAGAACCATTTGGAACGACTCAATTTCGACCTGAACGAGGACCAGCGCTCGGCCGAGGCCATGGTCCGGGATTTCGCCGCCCGGGAAGTCGCGCCTCACATTCGCGAAAACGATGCCGCCGGGCACTTCGACCGGAAGATTCTGGACAAGATGGCATCGCTCGGCATCCTCGGCCTCTCGATCCCCGAGAAATACGGCGGAGCGGGTCTCGATTACGTCTGTCTGGGCCTCGCCTCCGAGGCGCTCGAATACGTGGATACCTCGCTCCGGGTCATCATGTCGGTGCATGCCGGACTGAACTCCCTGTCGCTTCTGACCTGGGGGACCGAAGACCAGAAACAGCGGTTTCTCAAGCCGCAGGCCGAGGGCCGGGCCATCGGCACCTATGGCCTCACCGAACCGGATGCCGGCAGCGATGCGGTGGCGATTCGCTCCGTCGCCACGAAGGACGGAAACGACTACATCCTGAACGGAGAGAAACACTGGATTTCCCTCGCGGAAATTGCCGACCACTTCGTCGTGATCGCCTGGACCGACACGAAGAAGCGGCAGGACCGGGACCACACCGGGCTTTCCGCCTTCCTCGTCGAACGCACCGCCGACGGGTTCGAGTCGGGCAAGATGACCCACAAATGGGGGATCCGCGCCGGCAACACCGGATGGTTCCGGCTGAACGATGTCCGCATTCCGGCGAGCCAGCGCATCGGCGAGGAGGGAGAGGGTTTCCGGATCGCCATGTTCGCTCTCGACCAGGGCCGGTACACGGTGGCCGCCGGAGCCACCGGTCTCATCAAGGCGTGCCGGGACGCGAGCGTCGCATGGGCGCTTTCCCGCAAGACCTTCGGCGAGGAAATCGGCCGGCACCAGCTCGTCAAGCAGATGATCGCGAACATGGAGCGGGATTACCAGGTCTCCCGGCTCCTCTGGCTGCGCGCCGGGGAGCTCAAGAACCGGGGGAGTCGGGACACCCGCGAGACATCGCTCGCCAAGTGGGTTGCGACGGTCGCGTCCGAGCGGGCCGCATCGGATGCCGTCCAGATCCACGGCTGCTATGGATACTCTGATGAATATCCGGTGGGCCGCTTCTGGCGGAATTCCAAGGGTGCCGTCATCTACGAGGGCACCCGCGAAATCCACACGCTGATGCAGGCCGACTACGCACTCGGGTACCGACGGGACCGGCCGTCCCGAGTGAGCCTCCCCACCTTCGAAGGCTGAGCGCGGGAAATCCGGTGGCGACCCGGCTCCCGGAATGGGTCACCGTGGGGCTCGTCCGGGCGGTCGAGGCGGCGGCCATCGCCAGCGCCCGGACGATGGGGTTCGGCGACCGGCACCGGTCGGATGAAGTCGCGGTCGCCGCCATGCGGGACGCGCTCCAGGAAATGCCGGTGCGTGGCAGAGTGGTGATCGGCGAAGGCGAACGCGACAAGGCACCGATGCTCTGGTCGGGAGAGACCTTCGGATCAGGTGATGCGAACGCTCTCGAAATCGAAATCGCGGTGGATCCACTCGAAGGCACCAACCTTTGTGCGACCGGCGGACCGGGCGCCATCGCGGTCCTCGCCGCTTCGGGCCGGGGCGGACTTTTGCAGGCACCCGACATCTACATGGAGAAGGTGGTCGTGGGACCAGCGGCTGCACCGCTGCTGGGCGAGCGAATCCATCTCGACCAACCCGCCGACGAAATGGTGGCCGCCATCGCCGAAGCCGAAGGTCTCGCGCCCGCGGACCTCGGGATCGCGGTGCTGGATCGCCCCCGGCACGCCGAAATCATCGCCGGAGTGCGCCGGGCCGGCGCGCGGGTGCTGCTGATCGGCGACGGCGATCTGAGCGCCGGAATCCGGACCGCCCTGCCGGGATCGGGGATCCACGCGGCAATCGGCTCGGGAGGGGCACCGGAAGGAGTGATCACCGCGGCCGCCCTCCGCTGCCTCGGCGGCGGGATGCTCGGCAGGCTGCTCGTCAGGAACCACGAGGAACGGGGGCGCGTGGAGCGTGTCGGTGTTCCCGATCCGCAGGCAGAGCGCAGCGCCGACGATCTCGCGCCGGGGCCTCACCTCGTGGTCTGCGCCGCCGGAGTCACCGACGGAGCTCTGGTGGAGGGTGTCCAGTCGGGTGCGGCCGGGATTCGCACCACGACCCTGATCCTCGAAAACGATCCGCCGGAAATCTCCCGCCTCACCCGGACGCGCCGCGGCTGATTCTTCCCCGACGCATCCGATATGCTTCGGTACCCGCTGCGACCGAAATAAGCGGTCGCTCAAGTCATTCCGCCATGGAAATAGACCCGACGCTCACGAGGGCAGTCATCGCCGCGTTCCTCGACGACGGCCCGGAGCGTACCTACTACTACGACCGGGATACCTCCCGCATGGTCAGCGTCTCGGAAGATCAGGAAGATCCTGCCAACCAGCGGATCGTGTGGCAACTCGAATCCGATACGCGGGGGCGCTTCGTCCCGATCCCCAAGCCGAAGCTCGAGGAGACGCTGGACGAACAGGATGCCTTCGTCGAACAGCTTCCCGACAGCCCGCTCAAATCCCGCCTCGAAACGCTCATCGAAAGCGATCCCGACGGAAGCAGGATGGCCGAGGTGGTGATCCGGGATCGCGAAGCGCGAAACGCCTGGCGCCTGTTCCGCACGGGTCGCGCGGAAGATCAGGCGCGGGCGTTTCTTTCCGGCCTTTCGGAACTCGACTGATCTCTCCCGGGGCGTTCTCTCCCCCGGATGGCGCGCTCCTTGCTTTCCCGGTGGGACACCACCTTTCCCTTCGTCCCGGAGGTCCCCGATGCTCCATCCGAACCGCCGCTCTTCGCAAGATCGTCCGATCGCTCCTTTCCGGAGCCTCGCCGTCGTCCTCGCGATCCTGTTTCCGGCCGCGGCCGCCGCCCAGGGGTTCGAGCGTTCGTACGCATACGGCAACGTGAGCCAGGTGCGAGGAGATGTCTGGCTCCAGCGAGCGGAGGATTTCGGTGCGAACGAAGCCGAATCCAACAGTCCCTTCCTCCCCGGCGACCGACTGTGGACCCGCGAACCCGGACAGGCCGAGCTGCGGTTCGCTGGCCCGGTGACCGCCTGGCTGGACGAGCGGACCAAGCTGGATTACGTGGAGGGGGACCAGCCACATCGGCTCGGCTTCTGGACCGGCAGCCTTCTGCTTCGGGTGGAGGCGGAGGCCACGGTGACGGTGGAGAGTCCCGGTGGTTCCCTCGCCACCCAGAGCGCCGGACGGTACCGCCTCGATGTCCTCCCGGACGGACAAGGCGTTCGTTTCGCCGCGATCGAGGGGGTTGCCACCGTTCAGAGCGATGCCGGCTCGGTCGTGATCGCGAGCGGCCAGCAGACGACATCCGTCGCCGGGGGAGCACCGAGCGCTCCCGAAGGGATGGGCCGGCTCGATCGGGACGCGCTGAGCGAATGGGCGGCCAGCCGCGAACAGTCGAGATATCAGCACCCGGATGACGCTCCCTACTACGAGGATCTGCCTCACGAAGTCCGCGAACACGTCCACGACCTGCGTGGTCACGGCCGCTGGTCTCGCGACTCCCATCTCGGGTGGGTCTGGTATCCGGAAGTGGTCGCCGGTTGGGCGCCCTATCAGTTGGGACGGTGGGCCTATACCCCGTTCGGCTATACCTGGATCTCCCACGATCCGTGGGGCTGGGCCCCCTATCGCTACGGCCGGTGGGGCTACGGAGCGCGCGGCTGGTACTGGCTGCCGGGATCCGTCTGGGGGCCGGCATGGGTCTCGTGGGCTTGGGGGCCCGACTGGATCGGATGGTCGCCGCTCGGCTACTACAACCGCCCGGTGTACGCATTCCATTACGGCCGCCACGGCATCTACGGAGGAAGCGGGGTCCGGCCCGGCGAGGTGGTGGGACGCGCCGTTGCGCGCGATTCGGTGGACCGCCGCGCAAGACCTCGGCGCGGCTGGAGCTTCACCGAGCGGACCGCCATGGGGCGCCCGGCCTCCCGGAACCGGCTCGATCTCTCGAAGGCCCGCAATCTGGACACAGCGCGCGTTCTTTCCTCGGGAGCCGTTCTCGATCGTGACCTTCGCGAACGCGCGGTGGGAAGGACGGCGATATCGAGAGCCACCGCATCCACGGCGCGAAGCCTCTCGAATGTCCGGCGGGGCGCGATGATCCGCGAGGAGCGATCCACCACCGGAGCGCAGCGTCTCGCAACTCCCGCCGCCGGCGCAAGGAGCCGTTCCTCGGCGGGCCGCGCCACTCGCCCGTCGGGCGCAACCCCTCGGACGAACAGCCGCGAGGCCCGGCCACGGGCGACAACCCGCGGCACCGAAAGGAATTCCGGACGCATCGGCAATCGAAACAGCGGCCGGGAAAGTGCCGCGACGCGCTCCTCTCGTCCCCCGAGGCCACGTGGCGCAACGCCCCGGAGCGGAAGCCGCCGGCCCAGCTCGGTGCGCCCGCGAAGCGGCTCGGATGCCCCTGAGCGAGCTGGCCAGCGAGCCGCGCCACGATCCGGGTCCACCCCACGGTCCACTCCCCGATCCACCTCACCTCGCTCCCGCCCCTCGAGACCGAGTTCCTCCGCCGCCCCCCGCTCCCGCCCCTCGAGACCGAGTTCCTCCGCCGCATCCCGCTCCCGCCCCTCGAGACCGAGTTCCTCCGCCGCACCCCGCTCCCGCCCCTCGAGACCGAGTTCCTCCGCCGCACCCCGCTCCCGCCCCTCGAGACCGAGTTCCTCCGCCGCACCCCGCTCCCGCCCCTCGAAGCCCAACTCCTCCCGCTCTTCCTCTACCTCCCGGCGACGGCCCCGATCAGGCTGAGTTCCCCCTGCCCCGGCCGGATCACCCGGAAAAGCTGATCCGAAGAAAACCACAACCGGTAGTGGCCCGGGGGTGAAAAGACCCCTACATCTTGTGGTATGGTGGCCCGCTCCCTTCTCCCCCAGGCGGTACTCCATGGAAACCCGAACACAAGCCCTGCGCCCCACGAACACCCCGGAAACGATCCCCGGAAGCGCGCTTCCTCCCGCGGCCCAGGCATCCGCCGGCGAGGGCCTCCACTTCGATCGATATTTCACTCCCTCCGGCAAATCTCCGTTCGACACCGTCGAATGGGAGCTCCGCGATGCCGTCATCACCGACGAGCATGGCGACGAGATCTTCGCCCAGCGCGGCGTGGAGTTTCCGAAGGCCTGGTCCCTGATGGCCACCTCGATCGTCGCCTCCAAGTACTTCCACGGCTCGCTCGAAAAGAACGAGCGCGAGTCCAGTGTCCGCCAGTTGATCGGACGCGTCGCCCGCCAGATCACCGAGTGGGGCCGCAAGGGGAACTACTTCGCCGACGATGCCTCGGCCCAGGCGTTCGAGGACGACCTCACCTGGCTGCTGCTGCATCAGCGGGCCGCCTTCAATTCGCCGGTCTGGTTCAACTGCGGCGTGGAGGAGCACCCCCAGTGCTCGGCGTGTTTCATCAACTCGGTGGAAGACACCATGGACTCCATCCTGACCCTGGCGAGAACCGAGGGGATGCTGTTCAAGTGGGGATCGGGCACCGGGTCCAACCTGTCGCCGATCCGCAGCTCCCGGGAGCAACTTTCCGGAGGAGGAATCGCGAGCGGCCCGGTCAGCTTCATGAAGGGCTACGACTCTTTCGCCGGTGTCATCCGGAGCGGAGGGAAGACGCGGCGAGCCGCCAAGATGGTGATCCTCAACGTGGACCACCCCGACATTCTCGACTTCATCGACAGCAAGTCGCGCGAGGAACAAAAGGCCTGGGCGCTCATCGATGCCGGTTACGACGCGTCGCTCAACGGCGAAGCGTACGCATCGATCCAGTACCAGAACGCGAACCACAGCGTTCGGGTCACCGATGCCTTCATGGAAGCGGTCGAGAACGACGCGATGTGGGAAACCCGCTCGATCACCGATGGGGAGCCCATGGACTCGATCCGCGCCCGGGATGTCATGCGGCGCATCGCCGAATCCACCCACCTGTGCGGCGATCCGGGGATGCAGTTCGACGACACGATCAACCGCTGGCACACCTCGGCGAACACCGGACGCATCAACGCGTCGAACCCCTGCTCGGAGTACATGTACCTCGACGACTCCGCGTGCAATCTCGCGTCGCTCAACCTGATGCAGTTCCTCGACGATTCCGGTGAGTTCGACACTCCCGCGTTCGAGCAGGCCGTGAAGGTGCTCATCACCGGGATGGAGATCATCGTCGGCAACGCCAGTTATCCGACCCGACGGATCGAGGAGAACTCCCATCGGTTCCGGCCGCTCGGGCTCGGTTACGCCAACCTGGGTGCGCTGCTGATGCATTACGGATTGCCGTACGACAGCGACCGGGGACGCGCCGTCGCCGCCTCCATCACCTCGCTCATGACCGGGGCGGCTTACGGCCAGTCCGCCCGCATCGCCGGCGCAGTCGGCCCTTTCGACGGCTATCCGGAAAATCGCGACCCGTTCGCCAGGGTGATGCGCATGCATCAGAGCGCGGCGCTCGACGTTCCCGAAGACGGGGTCCCGGCCGACCTCCACCAGCGAAGCCAGGATGTCTGGGCGGAAACCATCGCCCTCGGAGACGAGCTCGGCTACCGGAACGGACAGGCCTCGGTGCTCGCGCCCACCGGCACCATCGGCCTGATGATGGACTGCGACACCACCGGGGTCGAACCCGATCTGGCGCTCGTGAAGCACAAGAAGCTCATCGGCGGGGGCATCATCCGCATCGTCAACCACACGGTGCCGGCGGCTCTCGAAAGGCTCGGCTACGACCCCGACGAGGTGGAAGCCATCTGCCGCCACGTGGACGAACACGGCCACCTGGAGGAGTCGTCACAGCTCGATCCCTCTCACCTCCCGGTGTTCGACTGCGCTCTCAAGCCGGCGAACGGCAACCGTTCGATCCACCACTCGGGCCACGTCAGGATGATGGCCGCGGTCCAGCCGTTCCTCTCGGGTGCCATCTCGAAAACGGTGAACATGCCGGAAGACAGCACCGTCGAAGACATCGAGCAGGCCTACTCGGATGCGTGGAAGCTCGGAGTCAAGGCCATCGCCATCTACCGCGACGGCAGCAAGCGCGCCCAGCCCCTGAACCAGGGCGACGAGGAGAAGGAGAAGTCCGCCGCTGCGACCAGTACCGCTGCGCCGCGGATCGAAGGCGAGAGCCTCCCGGCGGAGCGCGACGCGATCATCCACAAGTTCGACATCGCCGGACACAAGGGCTATCTGACGGTGGGGCTCCGGCCCGATGGAACCCCGTGCGAGATCTTCCTCCGCATGGCGAAGGAAGGCTCTTTCGTCTCCGGCCTCATGGATGCGTTCGCCCGCGCCGTGTCCTACAACCTGCAGTATGGAGTTCCGTTGAGCGCGCTCGTGGACAAGTTCTCCCGCACGCGTTTCGAGCCCTCGGGCTACACCGGCAACCCCGAGATTCCGCATGCCGACTCGATCACCGACTACATCTTCCGCTGGCTGGAGCTCCGCTTCCTCAGCGAGGAAGGCGACGGCGAGCAGGAGCCGGTGGAAGAGCCGGGCCGCGCCGGCAACGGGTCGGCTGGCTCGTCGGACCGCATCCTGCAGCCGGCGGCCGTCTTCGCCGACGCGCCCCCCTGCTCCACCTGCGGTGCCTTGATGGTGCGGAGCGGCACCTGCTTCAAGTGCCTCAACTGCGGCGCGACTTCGGGTTGCTCCTGATACCCAGCCAGCCCGAAGTTTCGAGACGCTGATCCGCCAACTCGAGGAGGAGTCAGAATTGTTGTACATTTGGTGACTGCCATCGAATATGCAACCGGTCGCGGACAAGGAGCCCGCAGATCCGACACCTGTCCCCGAACCGTCCCAACCGGAACAACTCCCGGAAGAAGCGCCGGCACCGGAACTGCCACCGGCATCGGAGACGCCCATCCACGACGCTCCCCGAGGCTGGCGGATGCGCCTGGGCCGCTGGCTCGCCGGCTTCTTCCCGCTCCGGGAACTCGCGCGTACGAAGCAGGAGAACGAAGCGCTCAGGACGAAGCTCGAACAGAGCAGGGAGGCATCCCGCGAGCTCGGCGAGAAACTCGCGCGTGCGAAGCAGGAGAACGAGGCGATCAGGACGAAGCTCGAACAGAGCAGGGAGGCATCCCGCCAGTCCGAGAAGGACGCGGCCTCGTACCTCGCGGAATGGGAGCAGGCAGATGAGCGGGCGAAGGAAGCAGAACGCGGGCGGAACGGCGCAGACAACCGGAAGGAGGAACACGCCGCGCAACTCATCGAGCAGTTGCGCAACCACGACCTCGTTCCGGTTCCAGCGAATTGGAAGGAAATGATCCTCTGGTGCAAGACCGAATTCGGGGAGCGCCTCGAGCTGCTTCCCGGCGCGGTCAAGGGTATGAAGAAAGCGGAGTTCGAAGACCCGTGGCTCGCCGCCGAGTGCCTCGCATGGCTCGCCGGCCCCTACCGCGAATCACGCCGGCCCAACCGCGGCGAACAACCCGACATCAAGAAGGACGTGAACTCGACCCTGACCGATGGCCCGGCGGGCAAAGATGTCCATTTCCCGGACTGGAAGCACGTCGATCAGAACGAGCGCCGAAACATCAAACGAGGCAAGAACCGGGAGCGGAGGAACTGCCTGCGCATCTACTACTACTGGGACAGCGCCAGAGACCGGATCGTCATCGTCTCCATGCCGCACCACGCCCAGACCCGGCTATCGTGAGCCACGAATGCGCTTCGTAATCCTCAACCTCTTCCGCACGCGGACGGGGCCGTGTCGCCCGCAATCGGCCGAGCGCGTTCCCGTCAGCCGCCGCTGCGAACGTCCTCGATGAGTCGGCGGAGCGTTGCGCCATCCACCGCGCCGGGGACGAGGGTGTTTCCGATCACGAAGGCCGGAGTTCCGCCGATGCCGAGCTCTTCGGCAAGGCGCTGGGTGTCTCGAAGATAGGCGACGATCTCCGGGTCCGCCATGTCCTGCTGCAATCGCTCCACGTCGAGCCCGACCCGGCTCGCGATCTCCATCACCGACTGCTCGGTGAGGCGGCCGGGTGCCCCCATGAGCGCCTTGTGGAGTTCCAGATACTGCCCCTGCTTCTGCGCCGCCATGGACGCGAGCGCGGCGAAGGTCGAGACTTCTCCCAGAACCGGAAAGTCCTTCCACACGATCCTGAGTTCCGGGTCGCTCTCGATCAGTTCCACGACCGTCCCGAGCGAGCGTTTGCAGTAGCCACACTGGTAGTCGAAGAACTCGACGAGCGTCACGTCGCCGTCGGGGTTGCCGGAAACCGGCGACATCGGGTGATCCACCAGCGCCGCTCGATTCGCGGCCAGCGCGTCGCGCGTCCTCGCCATCCGGTCGGCCTGTTGACGCGCCTGGAGCTCGCGGATGGCCTGCTCGATGATCTCCGGCTGCTCCAGCAGGTACTCCCGGACGATTTCCCGCACGGCCTCCTTGTCGAGCGGCGGTTGCGGCGCGGGCTGGGCCCGGCTGTCGCCCGGGGTCGCCACACCCCCGAGAGCCAAGGCGAGCGTGAGCAGCGCTTTCGATTTCATGGGGAACCTCCCGGAACAGGACACGGTAGTTTCGCCTCAGCGTTCAACGATCCGATGACGCGCCCTCCGCGGTATCGGCTCGGCGCGCAAACGCAGGCCCAACGCGCCCAGAACCCGAAACACCGTATCAAGCGTCGGGTTGCGTTCTCCAGAAAGCGCCTTGTAGAGGCTTTCCCGGGACAGGCCGGTATCGGACGCGACCTGCGACATTCCTCGGGCGCGAGCGATGTCACCGAGGGCCTTGGCAACGAACGCAGCATCGCCCGCGGCTTCTTCAAGGCTGGCTTCGAGATAGGCGGCCATCTCCTCCGGCGTTCGGAGGTGCTCAGCCACACCGTATGGTGAAGTAGCGGTCTTGGTCATGGTTTCCACCTACAGATTTTGTGCGAGACGGAGGGCCGTCGAATGTCGCCGCGCTGGGAACGCTTATCCCCGCCGGCCAGAAGCACGATGATCGTGTTGCTCTGCTTCTTGAAGTACACCCGGTAGCCCGGTCCGTAAGCGATCCGGAGCTCCGAGACACCCTCTCCCACGGATCGGACATCTCCAGGGTTCCCGGATCCCAAACGCTCCACTCGGACGAGGACTCGGGCTCGTGCACGGGGATCGCGCAAATCGTCCAACCACCGGGCGTAGGCATCCGTTTTGCGAATCTCCAAGACTGGATCGTAGCCTCCTGGCTACGATTGATCCATCTCCCGATTCGTCTCGGCAAGGCTCGACCGTTCCCTCACTGCCCGAGGGTCGCCATCGCCTCCCGGATCGTAGCCGTCAGCCGTTCGGCCTCGCGTCGGTGGAGCGGGGTGGGTGCCACCAGCGTCCCCTGTCGCACCTGGTCGCCGGTGAAACTCCCGTAAAGGCGGGCCAGCCGAGCGAGATCGGAGGGGTTCCGGAATCCGCCGGTGGGGCGCAGCCGGGCGAGGGCTTCCCGTTCCGCTTCGGTCGCATCCGGCGCATCCTCGTGAGATGCGAAGACGGCGCAGGCATCCATGACCGTTCGGTGGATGTTCTCGAGGAAGGCAGAACGCTCGCGGTATGCATCGCCCGTGACCGTCTGGCCCGGATCGAGCGCCACTTCGACGGGGACCGTCGTCTCCCTGCCCCCGGCCGTCAGGCGGGCCTGCCAGGTTCCGGTTGCGACCCGCGGGCCGGTGCTCCGGCAGACACCGCGGCCGTCTTCCATGCTGCCCATCCGGCGGAGATCCCACGAGGTCCGCTGGAATCCCGGCCGCGCTTCGAGAGCGGGCTCGGCGAGGACCTCTCCGGTGGAATCGAGGATCTGGAGCGCCACTGGTCCCGCCGCATCGGCTTCGGTCAAAAACACGGTGAGCAGCGCGCCCGGGGGCGGGTTTTCGCCGGCGTAGCGTGCCTGCCCCTCGTAGCTCTCGTCCTTCCACGGCAGGAACACATGGGCGGTGGTCGGCCCGAAAACCTGCGAAGCGTTCCCGGCGCGGCGCGCCAGCGGGCCGCTGTCGTCGAGGATGTAGAGCGAGCGACCGTGGGTTCCGAAGACGATGTCGAGCTCGCGGGGGTGGATCTCGATGTCGTCCACCGGCACGTGGGGAAGCCCGCCGCCAACCCGCATCCAGCTCCGGCCGCGATCGAAAGAGAAGAACCCCCCGACCTCGGTTCCGGCGATCAGCAGGTTCTCGCCTTCGGGATGCTCGACGATGTCGTTCACCCAGCCGTGCGGCAGCCCGTCCGCAATCGCTTCGAAGCTCGAGCCGCGGTCCTCGGAAACGAAGATGTAGGGAGCGAAATCCCCCAACTGGTGGCGATCCACCGCCACGTACAGGCGATCCCCGTCATGCGCCGAAGGGGTCACCCGGCTGATGGTGGCGCGGAGTACATCCAGCGGGAGGTTCTCTTCGAGGAAGGTCCAGGAGATCCCGCCATCCTCGGACCGCGCCACCCGGCCGTCGTCGGTTCCGACGTAGATCAGGCCGGCGATCCGGGGCGATTCGGCGAGAGTGGTGAGGGTTCCCCACGCCGCCACCCCGTCGTGCATCGAGAGCATCCCCTCCGCCGGCAGAACCCCGAGGATGGGAAGCTCGCTGCGGTCTTCGCGGAGCGTCAGATCCTCGCTGGCGCGCCAGGTGCCGCCGAGATCGTCGGAAGCGAAGAAGCGGTTGCCGCCGAGGAAGATCCGGCCCGGCTCGTGAGGCGAACTCATGAGCGGGGAGAGCCAGTGGAACCGGTAGCGATCCTCGCCTTCTTCGGGGATCGGGCGGATCGGTGTCCGGTTTCCGGTGAGCGTGTCGAGGCGAACGAAGCCGCCGTTCTGCGAGGACGCGAACGCCGTTCCCTGGATGCCGGGTGCTCCCGCCTGGTCCATCCCGTCGCCGAAGTTGGTCTGGATCCAGTCGGCATTCAGGATGCCGGCCTGCCGGCGGGTCTCCGAAGGCCCCATCCACGAGTGGGTGTCCTGCGCGCCGCCGTAGATGTTGTAGGGAGTCTCCATGTCGAGCGAGATCGCATAGAACTGGGCGAGCGGGATGTTGTTCAGCTTCCGCCACGAGAGGCCGCGATCCCACGACTCGTGGATGCCGCCGTCGTTTCCGAGCAGCAGGTGGTCGTTTTCCTCGGGATCGATCCAGAGCGCGTGGTGGTCGCCGTGGACCCCGATGTCGTAGGTCGGGGTCATGGACTCATTGGCCGCGAAGGTCTGCCCCCCGTCGTCGGAGACGAAAAAGGGTGCCCCCAGCACATAGACCCGCGACGGGTCCACCGGATCCACTTCGATATGGGAGTAATACATCGGGCGCGGATTCAGGTCGTTCACCTTCCCCCAGGTGTCGCCCCGGTCGTCGGACCGGTAGGTTCCCGACTCGGTCGCGTGCTCGATGGTGGCGTAGAGAGTCCGGGGCTCGGATTCCGAAATATCGATGCCGATGCGCCCGAGCGGCCCCTCGGGAATCCCGGCGGCCAGCCGCTCCCAGGTGTCCCCGCCGTCGAAGCTGCGGAAAATTCCGGACTCCGGGCCGCCGCCGTTGAAGCCCCAGGGAGTGCGTCGCCGGGTGTAGGCGGCGGCGTAGAGGATCGCGGGGTCGCGGGGATCCATCTCCATGTCCACGACCCCGGTGTCCTCCGAGATCGCGAGTACCTGCTCCCAGTTCCGGCCCGCGTCGCGGGTGCGGAACACGCCGCGCTGGCCGCCGGAACGCCAGAGCGGCCCGAGCGCCGCCACATAGACGAACCCCGGATCGTCCGGGTGGATCAGGATCCGGCCGATGTGCTCCGATTCTTCGAGCCCGGCGTGGCGGAAGGAATCGCCCCCGTTCCGCGAGACATAGACCCCGTCCCCGAACGAGGAACTCTGCCGGTTCGCCGGTTCACCGGTCCCCACCCAGACCGTCTCCGGGTCGGACGGCGCAAGTTCCACCGCGCCGAGCGAAGTCGTCCCGTAGTGGTCGAATAGCGAGTCCCAGGTGATGCCGTTGTTCCGGGTCCGGAAGAGCCCGCCCGACGCGGTCGCCGCGTAGAAGTGATGCGGCCGGCCGGGAGTCACGGCGAGGTCGGAAATCCGTCCGGCCATCACCGCCGGCCCGATGGACCGCAGCGGCAGGTCGTCGAACACCGGTGGCTCGGGCTGCGCGAGCGCCGGCGTGGCGAGAAGCAAGGAGGCGAAAAGGAATCGGGACATGGGTCTCTCCTGAGAGTGGGGAGTTATCGGATGCCGCCACCGGGCATCCGCAGCCGCCGCCCCTCTTCTTCGGCGACCAGCGGATCGTCGAAGGCGTTGAGGTCGGCCAACTCGCGCTCCGTCTCGCGGACCGAACTCCAGCTGACCGCTGCGGTCCAGCGCTGGGCATAGTCCAGCACGCGGATCAGGGGCTCGCTCCGGCCACTCTGCGAGAGCGCCTTGAGCGCCGCGAGATAGTTGGCGCGATAGACGGTGGGGACGACGATCCGCTCTTCTCCGGACGCCACCAGTTCGGCGTTCATCATGACCCTCGCCATGCGCCCGTTGCCGTCGGTGAAGGGGTGGACTTCGGCGATCAGGAACATGAGAAACACCGCTCGCTGGAACGGGGTCTCGAGGCTGCGATACAGATCGAAACCCTGGGCGAGGGTTCCGCGTACCAGCTCGGGAGCGACGAAGACGGTCTGACCGGCGCGGTTTTCGCGCAGCTTGAACGCGCCCGGGCGCACCTCCGGACGGCTCTCCAGGATCGAAGCGTGGCGGTGCCGCATCAGGTTCTCCAGTGCCGTCTCGGTCGTGGGCGTGCGCCGCATCTCCGTCTCGTCGGACACGATGCGCCAGGTCCCGAGGATGTCGTGGGCATCCTGGGGCCGCTCACGCGGGAGGACTCCGCCAAAGATGATCCCGGCCGCCTCGGCAACCTCGAACTCGGTGCCCTCGATGAAATTCGAGAAATAGGCCTCATAGAACGCGAGCGTTGCCCGGGCCTCCGCGGAACGGCGGGGAGCGAACCGGGCCAAGGGCGGATGATCGCGCAGGGCCGATGCCAACGACGCAAAGAGGGCGAGTCGCTCCGGGTCATACGGTATCCCCCTGCTGCGGGCGACCGCCGGCCCGGCCCGGAGTCCGGCATCGCGAGTACGGAGCAACGCCCCGACGATCCCATCGAACTGCCGGCTCTCCTCCGTGAGGCCCAGCGCGGACGCCGCCGCCCGCGCTTCGTCCCGGAGCCGATTCGCGCCGTCTTCCCCGGAACTGCGAATCAGGGCATCGAGCCTTTCCTCGATCTCGACCCGGTGCAGGGTGCGCCGCACGAGGCCGCTCCGGGAACGGGAGGGCCGCATGTTCTCGATGAAGGCGCGCGCCCGCGAACTGAGGAAAAGGCCGGCGAGGAACGGGGTGTCGGTGGGAAGCGGACCCACGCCGCGGCGCGGCCGAAGCGTGATCCCGGGCAGCCGGATATCCCTTCCCCGCTCGGTGACGAGGCAGACCGATCCGTCCGCGGCCGGGACATTCTCCAGCGCGGTCCGGTCGGCGATCAGCGCCTGCGGGAAGAAGCCAGCGACGATCGGCCACAGATGGCACCGCACGAGGTCTTCGGGGGCATCATCCAGATTCCGGGTGTAGAGCCGCGACCCGATCTTGCGCAGCCTGCCGTCCCCGACGGCGCGCGAAACCTGCGCCGCGATCCCCCGGTGGGAGACGAAGACCTCGGGCATCGCGCCCAGTTCAGAGGGACGGGACATTTGCTGGGTTTGGCGCGCCGGAATGGACCGAAACGGAACTTTTGTCCGCATAAGACCGGCTTGTCGCAATTAATATACGCTTAGTGCGATCTTCCTGAATCGTCAGCGTCTCGCCAGGGTGGCCGCGATCCCGAACTTCGGGCAGAGCGTCACCTTCGCGACCGCTTCCACCGGATGATCCGGAACCAGGCGGACACGGAAGCGCTGAAGGATGCGGGCGAGCACGATCTGGATTTCCAGCATGGCCATTCCCGCACCGATACAGGTGCGCGGCCCCGCCCCGAACGGCAGGTACGAGAAGAAATCGCGCTCGCTGCTGCGGTCCGGGTGGAAGCGGCCGGGGTCGAAGCGCTCCGCGTCGGGCCAGAAATCCGGATGCCGATGGAGGGCGTAGGGGCAGATGAACAGGTAGGAGTTCTTCGGGAGCCGGTAGCCACGAAATTCCTGGGGTTCTTCTGCCCGACGGGCGAACCCCCACGCCGGCGGATAGAGCCGCATGGCCTCTTGGACCACCTGCTTCAGATACGGAACGCGCGCGAGGTCCTCCGCGAGCGGAGGCTCGCCGCCGAGCCCGGAATCGAGGTGGTCGAGCAGCTCCGCTTCGACTTCCGGATGCATCCCGAGCAGGTAGAGCGCCCAGGAAAGCGCGGTCGCCGAAGTCTCGTGCCCGGCGAGCATGAGAGTGACCACCTCGTCGCGAAGCTGTCGTCCGGTCATCCCGGTGTCCGTGTCCTCGTCGCGCGCCCGCATGAGCCGGGCGAGCATGTCTTCACCCGCCGAGCCCGCTTCCTCCCGCGCCGCGATGATTCCATAGACCACCCGGTCGAGTCGCCGACGGGCGCGCAGGAAGCGGATGTTGTGGGGCGTGGGAATCCAGGGAGCGAGCGTCAGCAGACCCCGATACCCGAGCGGGTCCACGTTCACGATGTCGAGAACGTCGCGCACTTCCCGGGCGTGGTGCTCGATGTTCCGGCCGAAAACCGTCTCGCCGACGATCCGGAAAGTGAGCGCGCTCATCTCCTCGTCGATCCGGACCGCTTCCCCGTCCGCCCGAAGCTCCCAGTCCCGGAGCGCCGCATCGGTCAGGCCGCCGATGATCCGGTCGAAGCTCTGGATGTTCCGATGGCTGAAGGAGGGCTGGATGAGCCGCCGCTGCCGGACCCAGTCGGGGCCGTCGTTCGTGACCAGCCCCTTTCCGAGGGTCTTCGCAACCACCCGGTAGCCGAGCGTCCCTTTCGTGTAGAGATCGTGACTGCCGGAGAGGACGGGACGGATGAAGTCGGGATGGTTCAGCAGGTGGATATCCGCGAAGCCACGAAGCAGAACCAGGTCTCCATGCTCCCGCGTGAGATCGAGCATGGCGCGATGCGGGGCGCGCCGGAACTCCCGGAACCCTGCGAACCTCCGGGTCGCCGGCGGCTTGTGATCGATGGCACTCATCGCCTGCCCCCTCTACGCACGAGATTCTCCGGGAGCACCCCTCAGGAGTTCCGCCGCAGGTATCCGCTCGTCGAGAAACACCAAGACGGACTCGTTCGCAAACTCTTCGTACCAGGCCGATTTCGCCGGCCCGGTTCGGATGCGTTGCTTGTCGAGGCGGTCATCGGCTTTCCTGCCCAGCAAAACGTAATGGAAGCGGAGCGGGAGCGCGGCTTTTGGCGATAACGAATTCCCGAGCGCCGCATCCCTTTCCGCCAGCGACACCAGATAATCCGCGATGGGTCTCGTGCGAAGAAGCTGCTCGTAGGGCTTGCTCTCCCCCGTAACCGTCTGCTTCAACTCGATGAGAATCACGGCGCGCCCTTCCCCGGTACTGGCGAAGATGAGGAAGTCGCATTTCTGACGCAAGTCGCCCGGTAGGACACAGTCGGGATGATCCACACCCGCCATGTTCACGACGACGCAGTCTTCCCAGACCTGCGAGAGCGTCACCTTCATGTCCACATTGGCCTGTTTCTCGGCCAGCTCCACTTCGCGGCCCCCGTCCTCCTGACGCGACAACACCAGGTGCTTTTCTGCCAGACACTTCGAGAGCGCTTCAGCCCAGCGGGTCACGAGCCGTTCTCTCGTGCTTGCGTCACTCTCGCCGCGAGAGTTCGGGATCGGCGATTGATGTCATCTATCGTCTTGTCGAACATCGGAATGTCCATGCCGTAGTGGTCCACCGTACACGGACTCAACCCACCGCGTTCTGTTACATAGGCGCGGACCCGCTCCGCCGGCAACCCGGGTTCTGCTGCTGTGGATTCAGCTTCCCCGTTACCGGAGTGGTTCAATTCCGCGCGCATGATGAGGTTGTTCAGTTCCTTGATGAGGTAGTCACTGTGGGTCGTCACCAGCACCCTGATACCGGAGCCGACGATGGCCGACAGCAACCCGGCGAGCGCCACCTGGTTTTCCGTATCGAGGTGACTCTCTGGCTCGTCCACGATCAGCAGGTGATTTCTGCGGGCCACGTGCTTCAGGTAGAAATAGAGATCGGAGAGTCCGCGGGCCGACGAAGACGCACGATAGAGCGGGATGTCGAATCGCGCATCCTTCCGCCGTTTGGAAATGAAGCGGAGCTCGTCATCGGAAGCGCGGAAGTAGCCGTCAAGCATGTCCTTGATGGAGTCGAACAACTTGTCGTCGTGGATCGCACTGCGACCCCGGCCGATCTCCGAGAGTCCCCGTGTGTAGTCGATGTTGTCCTTGATGGGGAGGGCATAGCGACTCGTTGTCTTGTCAATGAAGACATACGGAGAAAAGCGCGCCTCGTGCTTTCCGTCCTGGATTTCCTGTAGCAGTTCCACGAGCTTGTTCTTCGTGAAATCAAGCTCCTTGTAGAACAGGGAAATACCGAAACGTTCCGCGGAGAGAACGAACGGATTTGGGAGCGGGTGGAGGAGAAGATGTCCATACAGGTGCGGGAAAATGGATGGCCCCCGGTCTGCTCCAGGGCTCCCCACAACCGACCGCAAACGCACTTCATCTCCGTCATACCCGCACGTGTACTCGCCAAAGCCAGAGAAAGCGAGAGTTTCAGGAGAGATGGTCTCGGGAAACTCTTCTTCGAAGGCCACACGCAAGGCCGCGCCTTCGAACTGGTCGGCGGGGGCACTGAAGACCGACGCAAGAAGCCCCTTCGAAAACTGCTCGCTGACTGCTTCCACGACTGCGGCGCGTTCGCGTGCGAGAGTGGCCGGAGCCACGGTGCGGCGCGCTTCACCCGTTTGGGCCAAAGCGCGGGCCATCCTGCGGAGCGTTGGCACATCCACGGGATCCGATTCCAACACTCTCCCGCCTTCATCCAGCAGGAAATCCCGAAAACCTGGCCATCCGGGAACGCTCTTCAGGAATCCGTAGAGCGAATACGCGAGGTACGTCTTTCCCGTGTTGTTCCGGCCAGCAATGATCGTGAGATCGCCGAGCTCCAGTTCCGCCTCTCGAATCGGACCGATGTTGCGGAATTGGAACTTCATCGCTGTGGGTCCATGAGGTAACGGACTAGCTTAGCGGCAAGTCCGAACCACCCCCACACCCGGTCAACCGGTTCCGGTGAGACGAAGGGTGATGCCCGCGAGGACCACCCGCGCCGGGGCGGCGGTGGACTTCAACCGGTAGTCCATCTCGGCGATTTCGACAAGGACCCGGCGCAGGGCAGCGGCATCGAATCGCCGGGCGGCGCGAGCGATCCGGGAAGCGACCGCCGGAGGGAGTCGAAGGGTCTCGTGGAGCGGCCCGTCGCCGGGACGCGCCGCCTGAGCGACCTGGATTCGCACCGCGAGGTTGTAGAGGAGCGCGAGCAGCATCTGCGGAGATTCCCCTTCGGCGAGCAACAGGTCGAGGAGGCCGAGCGCTTCGGCGGGTCGGCCGGATTCGACGGCGCTCGTGAAGCGGAAGCGGTCCCGGGCCGTTCCTCCGCCGAGCAGCGCCCGCATGTCGTCGAGCGAGGGTTTCCCGTCGTCGCAATAGATCACGAGCTTCTCCAACTCGTTGTGCTGACGACGCAGGTCGCGGCCGAAGCGCGAGACGAGCAGTTCCGGGCCCCCCTCGGGCAGGCTCAGGCCGAGCGAGCCGGCCTCGCGCCCGATCCACCGGGCGACCGCCGCCTCGGCGGGGGGATCGCAGTCGAAAACCCGGATCCGGCCCGTGCGCGCCCCTCCAGCCAGGGCTTCCTGAAGCACCTTCCAACCCTTCCGCCGAGTGTCGGGATTCTTCTGCCATTCGAGGATCAGAACCGCCCGCGCCGGCGGACGCTCCACCAGTTCGACGAAGAACTTCCCCAGCCGGGCATCGCGCGCCGCCGGCTGGACCAGCCGGACGGCATCCCGGACGATCACCACCGGGCCGCCGCCGAAGCCGACCGCGCGGGTGGCGGTCACCACCTGTTCCCCGGTCGCGGAAACACCGTCGAGGCGGCGGAGGCGGAAGGAGGCATCGCCCCCGTCGCCGAGATGGTGGCGGGCGCAGTGGCCGATGACCCGCTGGCGAAGCCAACTGTCCGCGCCGCCTACCAGATAGATCCCGGGGGTCCCCGCCTCCGGCAGTTCGGGGAGCCGGTCGGCGGCGGGAATCGGGGAAAGGCTCCGGAAACGCTGGCCGAAGCCTGTCTCGCGAGCCATCGCTCAGAACCCCTCGAGAATGGCCACTACCAGCGAGTCGGCGAAGGCCTGGGAGATACGGATGAAAGCGAGTCCCTCCCGGTCGAAGGCGGCATCCGGGTCGTCGCCGATCGAGAACTCGTCCCGCAGGGTGAACTCGTCGGCAGAAAAAAGCTCGACCTCGTCCACCAGGTCGTCGAGAACGACTTCGGCCCGAACGACCACCAGATAGGTCGAAGCGGTGCCGGTTGCCGGGTCGAGCTGGGCGGGAGCGAAATCCACGCTCTGGATCGTGGCGCGGAGAACCGCCTGCGCGCCCTCTTCGAAATCCTGCACCTCGAAATCGCCGCGACGCTGGAATTCCTCGATCAGCGCGTCGGTCATCCCGTCCTCGATCTCCGGGAAGGCGCTCTCGTTGACGAATGGAGGAATCCCGACCACCTGGACGTGGCCGGGGAGCCCGCCACCGAGGCCGGCGAGGCGATACCCGCAGCTCAGGGCCAGCAGCGCGATGAGGAGGACCGGACGAACGCTCACCGCACGACCAGGTTGACCAACCGGTCGGGAACCACCACGACACGGACGACTTCCTTGCCCGCGATCAGCCGCTCCACCGCGGGGTGGGCCTGCGCCAGCCTGGCAAGCGCGTCCCCCTCCGTTCCAGCGGGGACGGTGATCCGGCCGCGGAGCTTGCCGCCCACCTGGACCGGCACCTCGATTTCCTGTTCCCGGGCGAGTTCTTCGTCGCACTCGGGCCAGGGAGCGGTCACGAGCATCCTCTCCTCCCCGAGTCGCTCCCAGAGTTCTTCGGTGAGATGCGGTGCCATCGGGTTCAGCAGCATCAGGATCGTCTCGGCCGCCTCGCGAGCCACGCGCCGGGCGGGTTCGGTCTTCGTTTCGGGAATCCGGGCGTGGAGCGCGTTTGCGAGCTCCATGATCCGGGCGATCGCGGTGTTCGGATGGATCCGCTCGCCGAGATCCCGGGTCACCGCCGCGATCGTCTGGTGGGTCCGGCGGCGCAGGGCGAGGTCTTCCGCATCGAACGACTCGTCGCCTGCCGGCCGCCCGGCCGAAGCAAGCCATCCGGACTCGCCGGGAATCATCCGCTCGAGCCGGCGCAGGAACCGCGCCGGGCCACCAAGCCGGGCATCGGTCCAGTCCATCTCCTTCTCGGGAGGCGCTTCGAACAGGACGTAGAGCCGGACCGCGTCGGCTCCGTGTTTCGCCACCGCCTCGTCCGGGTCCACCACATTGCCCTTGCTCTTCGACATCTTGGCACCGTCCTTGATGACCATGCCCTGACTGAGCTGACGCACGATCGGCTCGTCCACCGGAGCGAGACCAAGGTCGCGCATCATCCGGGTCCAGAACCGGCAATAGATGAGATGCAGGATGGCGTGCTCGACTCCGCCGATGTAGAGGTCGATGGGAAACCAGGCGCGGGCCCGCTCGGGATCGAAGGGCGCGGATTCGTTCCTGGGGTCGAGGTAGCGGTAGAAGTACCAGGACGAATCCACGAAGGTGTCCATGGTGTCGGTCTCGCGCCGCCCTTTCTCGTCGCAGGCCGGACAGTCCACCTCGAGGAATTCCTTGCTTCGGGCGAGCGCGGATCCCCCCTCGCCGGTGATCCGGATGTCGCGCGGAAGCTCGACCGGCAAATCCTCCTCCGGCACCGGGACCGTGCCGCAGGTCTCGCAGTGGATCATGGGGATCGGGGTTCCCCAGTACCGCTGGCGGGAAATCCCCCAGTCGCGGAACCGCCAGGTGGTCTTCTCCTCGCCAAACCCTTCGGCAGCGGCGTGAGCGGCCATCGCCTTCCTGGCCTCTTCGGTGGGCAGGCCGCTGAAGGAGCCGGAGTCCACCACCGTTCCGTACTCGACGAATGCCTCTTCTTCGGGCTTCGGTTTCCGGTCGGGATCGTTCGGAACCACCACCGTCCGGATTGCGAGGCCGTGGCGGCGGGCGAACTCATGGTCCCGCTCGTCATGAGCCGGAACCGCCATCACCGCGCCGGTCCCGTAATCCATGAGCACGTAGTCGGCCACCCAGACCGGAATCTCCTCGCCGGAGAACGGATTCACCGCCCGAACCGAGGTTCCGACCCCGGTTTTTCCCACTTCGAGGTGGTGGTGTCCGGGGCGCTGGGATTCCGCCTTCTCGACGTACCGGGCGACCTCCGGCTCCGAGGCCGCGATCTCCGCCGTCGCCGGATGCTGTGGCGCGAGCACGAGCGCGGTCGCCCCGTAAATCGTGTCCACCCGGGTCGTGAACACCGGGATCTCGCGTTCGAGCGCGGGGACGCGGAAACGGATCTCGGCACCCCGGGATCTGCCGATCCAGTTGCGCTGGAGCACTTTCACCGTGTCCGGCCAACCGGGCATCTCGTCGAGGGCATCCAGCAGGTCGGCGGCATAGTCGGTGATGCGGAGGAACCATTGGGGCAGCTCCCGCATCTCGACCGGCGCGTCGCAGCGCCAGCAGCACCCCGCGATCACCTGCTCGTTGGCGAGCACCGTCGCGCAGGGGGGACACCAATTGACTTCGCGGTTCTTGCGGTACGCGAGCCCCTTCTCCCACATCTTCAGGAAGAACCACTGGTTCCACCGGTAGTAGCTCGAATCGCACGTGGCGAACTCGCGGTCCCAGTCGTATCCGAACCCCAGCCGACGGAGCTGCCGCCGCATGTGCTGGATGTTCTCGTGGGTCCAGTCGTGCGGATGCGCTCCCCGTTCGAGCGCCGCGTTCTCCGCCGGAAGGCCGAGGGCATCCCAGCCGATCGGGTGCATGACCGCGAAGCCGCGCCGCCTCAGGAACCGCGCCACCGTGTCGCCGATCGAGTAGTTCCGGACGTGCCCCATGTGGATGCGCCCCGAGGGGTAGGGCAGCATTTCGAGGCAATAGAAACGGGGGCCTTCGGGCAAGTCGGGGGTCCGGAAGACTCCTTCCTTTTCCCAGCGCTCCTGCCAGCGGGTTTCGACAGCTTCGTGATCGAGGCTCATGGGGTTCTCGTGGGGGCCGGAGTGTAGTCCCCGCCGAGCGCCTTGGTGAGTAGCGATCCGCAGGGAATCCGCCCGAGGTCGGTGGGGGAGACGAAGCGCCCCGAAACGGGCTTCCGGCCCACGAGCGATGCCCGGAACGGATGGGCGACATACCGCCGGTGCATGATGGCGTGCCGGAAGACCGGGAGCGGCGCGAGCCCCGAGATCCGGATGCCGTACCCCGATGCGGCACGGTGGAGCGCCTCTTCCGGGGTTTCGGCACCCTCGCATTCCCCGGACGGGAGCTCGTAGAGCCCGGCGAGCGGCGGCGTCTTGCGCCGGAACAGCAGGAGCCGTCCCGCTTCGTCGCGGATCACCGCCTGAACGAGGCGCACCGACTCCGGGGTGCGCCGGGGCGGGCGCTCGGGAAACTCCGCGATCCGGCCCTCGGCGAATGCCGAGCAGAACCCGCGGACCGGGCACTCGGCACACTTCGGCGATTTCGGAACACAGACCAGCGCCCCGAGTTCCATGAGCGCTTCGTTCCAGCGTCCCGGATTCTTCTTTCCGCCCGCTTCCATGAGATCCGAAGCGACGGCCCGGACGCGTTCGCGGAACCGCGCATCGTGGCCCGGAATCCGGAAGCAGCGGGAGAGCACGCGGGAGACGTTGCCATCCACCACCGGAACCGGCTCTCCGAAAGCGATCGAAGCTACTGCGGCGGCGGTGTACTCCCCGATACCGGGGAGCTGGCGGAGGCTCTTCGCATCCCGCGGGAGGCCGCCGAGTTTTCCGATCCGGCGCGCCGCACGGTGGAGGAACCGGGCGCGCCGGTAGTACCCGAGCCCGGACCAGGCGGCGACCGCGTCGTCCTCGGTGACCCCGGCGAGGCTCTCCGGGTCGGGGAAGCGCTCGAGGAACGACCGGTAGCGCTCCTTCATCGCCCCGACCCGGGTCTGCTGGAGCATGAACTCGGAAACCAGAATCCGCCAGGGATCCGGGGCGTCGCGAAAGGGGAGCTGACGCCGGTGTTCCCGGCTCCAGGCGACGAGCGCCCGGGTCAGCCGCCCATCCAACTTTTGTTGCCGGCGCTTCAGTCGAGCAGCGCCTCGCCGATCCGGCGGTAGTAGCCGACCGCGTCCACCAGATCGCTCTTCGACACCCGCTCGGTGGCGGTGTGCGCGTCGAGGATGCTGCCCGGCCCGATCAGCAACGGAACTCCCCAGGCATCCATGAACGGGATGTCGGTCGAATAGGAGACCGCCGTGGTGGAAAACCCGGGCAGCGTGCGGCAATGGACCGCGTCGTTCTTTCCCACCAGCTCGAAATCGGCGGCAGGATCGCCGGCGAGCCGGGCGCGGATCCGTTCCTCGGCCGGATCGGCATCGCCCACGAGTCGCCAATACACAGTGGCTTCGGCAGCCGGTGCGAAGACGTTTCCGGCGACTCCCCCGGAGATCAGCCCGATGTTCAGGGTCACCTCGCCGAGCCGTTCGCTCCGCTCCCATTCGAGGCCGCGAAGCTCCTCGAGAATCGAGAGCAGCCGGTGGATCGCCGAGTCGCCGATTTCGGGATAGGCGGAATGGGCCGCTTTCCCCCGGGTGCGGATCTTCACCCGGAGCGTCCCCTTGTGGCCGAGCGCCATCAACCCTTCGGTGGGCTCTCCGCAGACCAGGTGGCCCTTGCGGCTGCCTCGCCGGTTCAGGTGGATCGCCCCGGCACTATCGACTTCCTCGCCCACCGTGAAGACCAGTCCGATCCCGGTGGCACCGGCCGCGACCAGGTCGCGAGCCGCGAAGAACATCGCCGCGAGAATCCCCTTGGCATCGCAAGAGCCGCGGCCGCCGATGTGGGTCGCGGTCTCGTTCGACGGGAAGAACGGCGGGACGGTATCGAGGTGGGTGCAAAACCACAGATCGGGTTCGCGGCCGGGAAGCCGGGCGATCACGTTGGGCCGCCCGGAGGACACCTCGTCGTATTCCACGACGAAACCGATCCGTTCGAGGTCCGAGCCGACCCGCGACGCAACCGCCGCCTCCTCGCCGCTGACCGAGGGAATGTCCACCAGTTCGCGGACATGCCGGAACAGCTCGTCCACTTCAGTCCGCCTTCCGGAAGACGAGCGAAGCGTTCATGCCCCCGAACCCGAAGCTGTTGGAGAGCATCGCCTCGAGCTTCGCCGGCCGCGCCGCGTTCGGAACCACATCGAGGCGGCAATCCGGATCCGGTGTCTCGTGGTTGATGGTGGGAGTCAGCGTCTGTTCCCGGAGCGAAAGACAACAGACCCCCGCTTCGAGTCCGCCGGCGGCCCCGAGCAGGTGCCCGGTCATGGATTTGGACGAGCTCACCGGGATCCGGTCGAGCGCGTCGCCGAAAACGGTGCGGAGCGCCCGGGTCTCGGTGGCATCGTTCAGCTTGGTGGAGGTTCCGTGCGCGTTGACGGCGCTGATCTCCTCCGGGGCGAGACCGCTTTCTTCGAGCGCGGCGCGCATGGCCCGGATCGCCCCGTTTCCGTCTTCGGCGGGCGCGGTGGCGTGGAAGGCATCGGCACTCATCCCGTACCCGACGATCTCGGCGATGGGAGTCGCCCCTCGCCGGAGGGCACACTCCCGCTCTTCGAGGATGAGGACACCGGCCCCCTCCCCCACCACGAAGCCGTCCCGGTCGAGATCGAAGGGACGGGAAGCCCGCTCCGGCTCGTCATTTCGGGTCGAGAGCGCCCGCATCGAGGCGAAACCGCCCACTCCCAGCGGCGTGATGGTGGCTTCCGCGCCCCCCGCCACCATCGCGTCGGCGTGGCCATGGCGGATTTGCCGGAAAGCGTCGCCGATGGCGTGAGCCCCGGCGGCACAGGCAGTCGCCGGCGCGGTGCTCGGGCCGGTGGCACCGAAACGGATCGAGACCTGGCCGGCGGCGAGGTTCACCACCATCGCCGGAATGAAAAACGGAGACACCCGCCGCGGCCCGCGTTCACGGAGCTTCGTGTGTTCGGTCTCGAAGGTCTCGAAACCGCCGATCCCCGATCCGATGATGACCCCGACCCGCGATGCATCCGGAACCGGAAGGCTCCACCCGGCATCCTCGGCGGCCATCAGCGATGCCGCGATCGCGAAGTGGGTGAACCGGTCCATCTTGCGCACGTCCCGCGGCGCGATGAAATCCCCGGGATCGAAACCCTTGACCTCGCAGGCGAACCGGACCGAAAAGCCCTCGGTGTCGAACCGGGTGATCGGGCCGGCACCCGAGCGGCCGGCGAGCAGCCCTTCCCAGGTGGTCTTCTGGTCTCTGCCGAGCGGCGAAACCAGCCCGACACCGGTGACGACGACCCGTCTCGGATGCAAGGTGCCCCTCCCTTCCGGCCCGGGCGTCAGCCCTTGAGGTGCTGCTCGATGAAGCCGACCGCGTCACCCACGTTCTGGATCTGCTCGGCCTGGTCTTCGGAAATCTCGATTCCGAATTCCTCTTCGAGCGCCATCATCAGCTCGACCATGTCGAGCGAGTCGGCGTTGAGGTCGTTCACGAAGGTGGCCTCGTCGGTGACTTCCGAGGGGGAAACCGAGAGCTGGTTGCAGATGATCTCGGACACCCGCTCCCGGATCGGCACTTCCGCCTCAGGCTGACCGTTCTTGTTGTCGGACATGGGATCTCCTGTTTTCGTGATGCGCGGAAACCGACGAGGCTCCGCGGTTCAGAGGGCGAGTCCTCCGTGGATTTCGAGGACCGAACCGGTGATGTAGCTCGCCTCCCGGGAAGCGAGGAATGCAGTGGCCGCCGCCACCTCTTCGGGAGAGCCGTACCGGCGCATCGCGATCCGCTTCATGGATTCTTCGCGGGCCGCCGCCGGCAGGGCTTCGGTCATCGCGGTCTCGATGAAACCCGGCGCGATGACGTTGGCGGTGATGTTCCGGCGCGCCATTTCCTTGGCGAGCGAGCGCGTGAAACCGATGATTCCGGCCTTCGCCGCAGCATACGCCGTCTGCCCCGAATTGCCCCGGAGCGCCACGATGGAGCTCATGTTGATGATGCGACCATAGCGGGCCCGGATCATGGGGCGGATCGCGGCGCGACAGCAGGCATGGAGCCCGTCCAGGTTGGCACCTATCACGAGTCGCCATTCCTCGGGGGGCTGCGACGCGAGAAGCCGATCACGGGTGACCCCCGCATTGTTGACGAGCACCGAGAGGCTCTCGCCCTCGTCCACCACCTGTGACACCGCGGCAGTGATCGATTCCGGATCGGTCAGATCCATCCCGATTCCGTGGACCAGCCCGGTCCCCGGGTCCATCTCGCGCGCCACCTCGGCCGCACGGCCAGCATCGGTTCCGGTGAGCCAGACCTTCGCGCCCGAGTTCGCGAAGCGGGTCGCGATGGCGCGGCCGATCCCGCGGGTTCCGCCGGTGACCAGAACGACCTGATCCTGAAAGTTCGTCACGCCGCGATCTCCATGAACCGCTCCACGTCCTGCGGAGTGGAAACGCCCATCAAGCGCACGCCGGGCATCGCGCGCTTCGCAAGGCCGGCGAGAACCTTCCCCTCGCCCACTTCCACGAGGCTCGTCACTCCGGAATCCGCGAGGCCGCGCTGGATCTCCTCCCAGCGGACCGGTGCTTCCACCTGGCGCTTCAGCCCGTCGCGAACGTCCCCGGCGGATCGGACCGGCGCCGCGTCCGCGTTGTTCCAAAGCGGCACCGAAAGGTCCGAAAAGGAAGCGCGGTCGAGATGCGGAGCGAGCTTCGCCGCCGCCGGTGCCATCAGCCGGGTGTGGAAGGGCGCGCTCACTGGAAGACGCACGACCCGTCGCGCTCCCGCCTCCCGGAGACGCTCCTCGGCGAGCACGATCGCCGGCGTGTCTCCTCCGATGACCACCTGACCGGCACCATTGAAGTTCGCGGGCTGCGCCACTCCTCCGGTCTCGGCCTCGATCGTCTCCAGAATCGCGGCCACCGCATCGGCATCGAGTCCGAGCACCGCCGCCATCGCGCCGGTTCCTTCGGGAGCTGCCTCCTGCATGAAATCCCCCCGCATCCGGGTCAGGCGAAGGGCCTCGGCGAA
This sequence comes from Vicinamibacteria bacterium, assembly GCA_965215615.1. Lineage (GTDB taxonomy): Bacteria > Acidobacteriota > Vicinamibacteria > Marinacidobacterales > Marinacidobacteraceae > CBDATA01. The sequence goes on from OZ244068.1 coordinate 1,790,078, forward strand.
CGGGAGCCCCCCGGCGGCCACCACCGCACTGTATTCCCCGAGGCTGTGGCCGGCGACCGCGTCGAACGCCGCCCCACGCGAACCGATGACACGGAGCACGGCGACGCTGACCGTCAAAAGAGCCGGCTGGCTGTTGCGGGTCCGGGTCAGCTCTTCCGGCGATCCGTCGAACACCAGGCGAGTGAAGGGCTCCCCCAGAACCTCGTTCGCCTCCTCGAAAACCCGCCGCGCCTCCGGGAACGCGTCGTGGAGAAGGCGACCCATCCCCGGCCGCTGGGATCCCTGGCCGGGGAAGACGAACGCGACCTGGCTCAAGACGCGCCCTTCACCTGGATCACCTTGCGTCCCTTGTAGTAGCCACAGAGCGGACAGACCACGTGAGGACGAACCAGATCCTGGCAGTCGGGGCAAACCGACATGCCGGGAGGGGCGAGCCCGTCGTGAGCTCGCCGCATGTTGCGTCGGGAACGCGAATGCCGTCGCTTGGGGTGGGGCATTGTCTTTGACTCCTCTTTAGGGGGGCTCCGGATGGCGGCAAGCCTCGAATCGGCTCAGCCGGAGCGGAGCAAATCCCGGAGGCCGCCCAAAGGCCCTCCACCGGTTTCCGACTCTCCGCACCGGCAATCCGGAGCGGTGTTCCGATTTCTGCCGCAACCGGGGCAAAGACCGCGGCAACCGGGAGAACAGATCGGCTGGAACGGGAGCGCCAGATGACTCTGCTCCCACACCGTCTCGGCGAGTTGCAGCCGATCCCCGGTGAAGAACGAAACATTCATGTCGTCCGACTCCAAACCCTGTTCGCCGCCGGAACCGGCGCGCGCGGAACCCGCGGGAGCCGAATGATAGCCGGAATCCGCCTCCGCGGGAAGAAACACGAGGTCCAGGGATTCGGCGAGTCGCCAGTCGAACGAATCGAGGCAGCGAACGCATTCCATCCGGATTTCCCCCTCCAGTTGACCCGTGAGACGGAACCCGCCTCCCTCGACCCGACCGAGATGGCCGGCCAGCCGGAGCTTCCCGGGCAGTTCGAACCCTGCTTCGCCGAAGTCGAGATCGGCGGCCGAAGCGCTCAGGTCGAAAGGAAGGCCGTGCTCCGGGACGGCCGTCAGATCCACCGAGAAATCGGGCCCTCCCGTCATGGCGGCCGCAGTCTATACGCCCGCTCTCCCCTGCGGGAATGCCGGAATCCGGCCCGCATAGAATCGGCCCATGCGCGGATTCCTGAGCCTTCTCCTTCTTGCCCCACTCCTCCTCGGCTGCGAAACCGAAACCGCACCCCCGGTGGAGCGGGAGCCGTGGCAGTGGACGGAGGCCGAGTGGCGGGCACCCATCGAGGCGGTGCGGGCCGGGCGGCGACTCGCTCCCGAATCCTGGCCGGGCGGAGCGCGGGTCGCGGTCGCGCTCTCCTTCGATTTCGACAACGAAACGGTCTCGCTACGCGACGGAGTCACCACTGCGTCCAACCTGTCGCGCGGGCAATACGGCTCGCGGGCCGGGTTGCCCCGGGTGCTGGATCTGCTCGAACGCCGGAACATTCCGGCCAGCTTCTTCATCCCGGCGGTCAGCGGACTCATCTATCCGGACGACGTGAAGGCGATCGCGGAGGCTGGACACGAGATCGGGGTCCACGGCTGGATCCACGAACGTACCTCGCTGATTCCGGGCGATGTGGAACGCGAACTCACCGAGCGGTCGCTCGACACTCTCGCCGAACTCTCCGGCAAGCGCCCGGTGGGAATCCGGACCCCGTCGTGGGACTACAGCCCGAACACCCTTCAGATCATCCGCGATCTCGGATTCCTCTACGACTCCAGCCTGATGGCCGACGACTGGCCGTACGAAATCGTCGCGAACGGGGAGCCCACCGGCGTGGTGCAGCTCCCGGTGGAATGGATCAACGACGACGCTCCCTACTTCGGGTTCAGCCGCTATTCCGCGATCCGGCCGCACAGCACACCGGATGACGTTCTCTCGATCTGGCGCGCCGAGTTCGACGTGGCCCACGCGGAAGGCGGCATGTTCCTGCTCACCATGCATCCCCACGTCATCGGCCACCGTTCGCGGATCGTGATGCTGGAAAAACTGATCGACCACATGGATGCGGTGGGGGATGTCTGGTATGCGACCCACGAGGAAGTGGCGCGGTACGCGCTCGAAAACAGCCAGTAGGCAGCGACTAGAATTTTCTCTTGGGCCGGCGTTTTTTTCCGGCTTGGTCTCACCCCCAGGAGGTATGAAGATGAGGCGTGTTCTGTATCTGGCGATGGCGTTGTCCTTTTCGGGAGCGCCGCTGTTTGCGGCATCCGAGGAAGCAGCCGCTCTCGTCGTGGAGTCCGAAATTCGGGACGAGATCGCCTCGCTTCGCGACCGGATCGACGCGCTTGAAGACATGTTGATGGCGCTGGTCGCCGCCAGGACTCCCGCCGAAACACCAGCTCCGGCCGCCACAGCGCAGGAGGACGACACGATGGGCGCGGTCTCGACCGGCGGCCCGCCCATCGCCTTCACCGGCCTCGTGGACACCTACTTCACCCACAACTTCAACAGCCCGGCGAGCGGCGTGAACGACCTCTACTACACGAATCCGAACGCCCGCGGCTTCGGACTGAATCAGTTGAAGCTCGAGATGGAGACCACCGGCGACGGCCCCATCGGTTTCCGCAGCGATGTCTGGTTCGGCTCCGGCGCGCGACTCTTCCGCGAGGGGCTCGAACCGGGCCCGCTCGCCGATGTCCTCTACCTCCAGCAGGCCTACGGCTACTATCGGGATTCCGGCGGCGGCCAGCTCGACGTGGGCCTTTTCGGCACCATCGCCGGCCTCGAAGTCGCCGAGTCGCACCTCAACTGGAACTACAGCCGGGGCCTCCTTTGGGCCTGGAACGAGCCGTTCTCCCACCTCGGAGCCAAGTACAGCCGGCCGCTTTCGGACACCTTCACCGGCACGGTGATGCTGGTCAACGGGTTCGACAACGCCTTCGACCAGAACACCGGCAAGAGCTACGGGCTCCAGGGCTCGCTCGCCCCGAACGACCGCTTCAACACCACCCTCACCTGGATCCACGGCCCGGAAAACGAGGGCACGAACGACGGCTGGCAGCGTGACCTGAGCTGGAACGCCTACCTCGGGATCCACGACCGGGTGGAGGCGATGGTCAACATGGATGCCATCCAGGCGGTGGCTCCCGACGACGCGACCGCCCTCTCCTGGGGACTCGGCGGCTACCTCCGCTTCCACCTCGGGCCGCAGTGGCGGATCGCCGAGCGCTTCGAGTTCATGAACGACCGGGAAGCGCGCTCCACCGGAATCGAGCACCTGCTCATGGAGAACACGATCACCCTCGAATACCAGCCGGTGGCCGATGATCCGCGGATGCTGGCCCGCTTCGAGTTCCGGCGTGACTGGTCGGACCAACCATTCTTCGACTGTCCGAGCTGCTCCGGAGGGCTGTCGGAAGGCCAGAACACCTTCACCATCGGCCTTTCCTGGGTCTTCGGCCCGAAGTAACCAAGCCGGACGCGCCGGTCAGGACATCGGCGACGAAGCTCGCAACCTGACCGGCGACCTCCTCCCGAACCTCTTCCGGAGTCCTCCCGGCGAGATGCGCTTTCGCCACCCGGAAGCCGTGGTCAGCACCGGAGATACGTCGCACCCGCTTCCGCGCGTCAGCGAGTTCTTCGAGGAACCCCTCCGGCGCGAACGGATCCCGATCCCCACTGAGGAAAAGCGCCGGAACCCGAATCCGGCCGAGATGCGCGACCCGGTTTTCCGGAGCCTCGGCCTTCCCCGGCGGCCGCAGCGGATAGGCGAGGAAGATCGCGCCGCGAACCGGAACGCAGTCCGTCCCCGCCAGATACTCGGAAACCATCCGGCCTCCGAAAGAGCGACCCCCGAGGAATAGCGGCCCCGCGCCGGAAAGCTCCTCCGCCACCTCCGCGATGCACCGGATCGCAACCGCCGGACGATCCGGACGGCGCTTGCCGGCTTCCGCTGCCGGCAGGTTGAACCGGAGCGCCCGGAGCCCCCGCGCCGCGAGCCCGTCGCCGAGCGCCACGAGCCCGGGCGTGTCCTTGTCTCCACCCGCCCCGTGGGTGAGCGCGACCAACGGAGTCCCGGAATCCGCATCCACCGGCGCGTGCTCCGAGACGCTGACTCCGCCGATCCGGAACGCGCGCCCGCCCATTTCCCTGGAATCCTGACGCAACCGGCGCGCGGAAAATCGCCTCTCTGGAAGCTCAGGGGGCGCGGATCACGTGGGGGCGGGTCCGGAGGAACTCGATCCCGCCGGCGAGGAACCCCGTCCTCGGGAAGTTGCGGGAGCTCGTGAACGAGAACGGCGAGCGGATTCCCGCTGATATTCGGGCTCGATTGGCGGAGCTGTCCACGATGCCGGTGGCCGACCATGTCGAGAAGCAGGTGGATGTCGCGATTGCCGTGGACCTGGTAACGATGGCGTTCCGGGACCAGTACGACGTGGCGTATCTCCTGTCGGTGGACGCGGACTTCGTTTCCGCCGTGCGGGAGGTGCAGCGCCTTGGAAAGATCGTGTTCGCCGCGAAGGCCAGCACCGAGAGGTCGGATTCTCCGGGAAGGGTGACGAAGGGAATTCCGCTTGGCCGAGAGTGGTTCCTCGGACTCGATCACCACGAGAAGATCTGACACATCCGTCGAACGCGCGGCATGTGACAACCGCCCGGCTCGGCGAAATCTCCAGCGTTCGCATCTCGGGACGAACCCCCAGGACGGGCGCGGCATCCGCAGAAACCAGGTGCCCGCGTAGTCTTCCCGGCATGGCCTATCGCTCGCTCGCCCAGGCAGTCGCGGATCTTGAACAGAGGCGCATGCTGGTCCGGATTCCGGACGAGGTGGATGGCCACCTCGAAGCCGCTGAAATCCAGCGCCGCGCTTACGCCGCCAAGGGCCCCGCGATCCTCTTCGAGCGCATCAAGAGCTTCGAGGGCTTCAAGGGCTCGCCGGTCCCGTGCGTCTCCAACCTGTTCGGGACGCTGGAGCGGGCGCGCTTCCTGCTGCGCGACGGACTCGACAACGCGAAGGCGGCGGTGCGTTACCGGGCCGAGCCGGGCAAGGTCGCGCGCGATCTCCTCCGACCCGCCGAACTGCTGCGGGCAGCCACCGCCGCGGTGCATTCGCTCCCCCTGCGCACCCGGAACCCGGCGAGCCAGCAGCTCCGCATCCCGCTAGCCGACGTTCCCCGGATCACTTCGTGGCCGGACGATGGCGGCCCGTTCATCACCCTGCCCCAGGTGTTCACCGAAGACCCGCCGGGCGGCAGGCTGCTTCGCTCCAACCTCGGGATGTACCGGGTCCAGCTCGCCGGCAACGAGTACGGGGAGTCCGAGATCGGGATGCACTACCAGCTCCACCGCGGCATCGGCATCCACCACACCGCGGCCCGCGAGCAGGGGAAACCGCTGCGGGTGAGCATCTTCGTGGGAGGGCCTCCCGCCCACACCCTCGCCGCCATCATGCCCCTGCCCGAAGGCCTTTCGGAGCTTCTCTTCGCCGGAATGCTCGGCGGACGCCCGTTCCGCTGGGCACGTGATCCCGACGGCTTCCTCGTTTCGGCGGATGCCGACTTCACGATCACCGGCTGGGTGGATCCCGAACGCACCCTTCCGGAAGGCCCCTTCGGCGACCACCTCGGCTACTACAGCCTGAAGCACCCCTTCCCGGTTCTCCGGATCGCCCGCATCCACCGCCGCCGGGACGCGATCTGGCCGTTCACGGTGGTGGGACGCCCGCCGCAGGAGGACACCAGCTTCGGCGCACTCATCCACGAAATCACCGAGCCGATGGTTCCCGAGAGTCTCCCCGGCGTGCACTCGCTCCACGCGGTGGACGCCGCCGGAGTGCATCCGCTGCTGCTCGCGGTCGGAAGCGAACGCTATGTGCCCTTCGGCGAGCGGCGGCCGCAGGAGCTTTGGACCATCGCCAACGCAATCCTCGGCTTCGGCCAGTGCTCGCTCGCCAAGTACCTGTTCCTCGCGGCGCGCGAGGACGACCCCTCGCTCTCGGCGAACGACATCCCGAAGCTCTTCGCCCACGTGTTGAGCCGCGCCGACTTCCGGTCTGACCTCCACTTCCAGACCGCCACCACGATCGACACCCTCGACTACTCGGGGACCGGCCTGAATGCCGGCTCGAAGCTCATCGTGGCGGGTGCCGGCCCGAAGCGCCGGGAGCTCGCAAAAAGCATCCCTCGCGCCTATGGGGAAGCCGTCCCGGAGGGCTTCCACGGCTTGCGGCTCGCCCTCCCCGGCATCGCGGTCCTCGGCGGCCCCCGCTTCACCGCGCAGGATCAGGTCGAACGGGATCTGGCCCCCCTCTTCGCCGCGCTCGACGAAGCCGCGAAGGGAACCAATCTCTCGGGCATTCCGTTCATGGTGTTGTGCGACGACCCGGCGATGGCCGCCGAGAGCTTGAGAAACCTGCTCTGGGTTGCCTTCACCCGCTCGAATCCCTCGCACGACATCCACGGCCGAAACGCCCGGATCCAGCACAAGCACTGGTCCTGCGAAGAGCCGCTCGTGATCGATGCCCGAAGAAAGCCGCACCACGCACCGCCGCTCGTCGAAGACCCGGCGATCACCCGGCGGGTGGATGCGCTCGCAGCCCCCGGCGGCCCCCTCCACGGCATCTTCTGAATTTCCGTTATGGTGACGGCATCGTCCAAGAGGAGACCTGACATGACCAACGCTTCGCATTCCAGACTTCGAGGATTTCGCCTCGCGGTCGCAGCTCTCCTCCTCGCGACCCCGGCGTTCGCCCAGTACGGGCAGATCGAAGGCGCGGTAGCGGACGCGACCGGCGCGGTGCTCCCGGGTGCCACGGTGACCGCGACCAACGAGGCGACCGGCGTCTCGCGCTCTGCGGTGACCGATACCGGGGGCAACTACCGCCTCACCGCCCTGCTGCCCGGCAACTGGTCGGTGAGCGCCGAACTGAGCGGGTTCGCCACCGTCGTGAACACCGGGGTCATACTGACGATCCAGCAGACCATCGTCATGGACTTCGAGCTCGGCCTCGCCCAGGTCGAAGAAACGGTGATGGTCACCGGCGCGGCCCCGATCCTCGACACCCGCCGCTCGGATGTTTCCACTTCGGTCTCCGACCTCCAGATCCAGGATCTTCCGGTGGCCTCACGGCGCTGGGTGGATCTCGCGCTGCTGACTCCGGGAACCAGCCAGGACGCGATCCGCGGCTTCTACTACCGGGGCAATGTGAACATGGGAGCCGGCGGCCGCTACTACGCCAACGGCTTCATCGTGGACGGCGTGAACAACACCTGGGCCGAGATGGGCGAGGCCCGCCAGAACTTCCCGATGGATGCCATCGGCGAGTTCCAGATCACGACCAGCAACTTCAAGGCCGAGTACGGGCTCGCCACCGGGGGCCTGATGACGGTGGTGACCAAGTCCGGCACGAATGATTTCTCCGGAAGCGGCTTCTGGTTCTTCCGGGACCGCTCGCTGACCGAGCTGACCCACCAGCAGAAGGAGTTCGCGGCGAAGGATTCGACGTTCGAGGAACCGGAGTATCGCCGCCACCAGTTCGGCGGCTCGCTCGGCGGCCCGATCCGCGAAGACCGGACCCACTTCTTCTTCGCCTACGAACGAACCAATGAAAGCCTCTTCTACGACATCAACACCGGCGGCGTGTTCCCCGAGCAGGAAGGCACGTTCCCGAAGGACGAGTGGCGCTACATGTGGCTCGCCCGGCTCAACCACCAGGTGAACGAGGACCACTCGGTCTGGCTGCGCGTGGCCTGGGAGAACGAATACCGGCCCAACCTGAACGCGAGCGGTATCACGACCGAGGGCTTCGACTTCGCGGTGCCCCGGAACGCCGAGGTCTTCGGCTGGACCTGGGTCGCGGGCGAGGACATCCTCAACGAGTTCCGCTTCCAGAGGGCGTTCTCGAAATACGAGGTCAGCCCGTCCTTCAGCAACGGCTCGTTCGATGCCGGGGATTTCAACGCGGAACGGCTCGCGCTCTGCGATGTCAACATCCGCCGTCCCAACCTGCGGACCGGTTCCTGTAACGACCAGATGGGCCCCGAGTACCGGTGGCAGTTCAAGAACGACATGACCGTGTTCCGGGAGGGGTTCGGCGGTACCCACCAGTTGAAGTTCGGCTTCGACTACAACTGGATCGACTTTTCGGCGGATGTCGTGAACAACTACTCCGGGACGTTCATTTTCGATACCAACGAGGCGTTCGACCCTGCCAACCCGGCAACCCACCCCATCCAGTATTCGCAGTCGCAACCGCGCTACGACGAGGTTCCGGTCCATCACTTTTCGATCTATGCCCAGGACGACTGGGTGAGCAACCGGCTGACACTGAACCTCGGGCTGCGATACGACCTCCAGTCCGGAACCTTCAACGAGGACATCCGGGAGATCCAGTTTCCGCTGCCGGTCCCGTTCCACGAGGGTGCGGACCGCCGAGGCGATCTCGACAACCTCGGCCCCCGCGTCGGCTTCGTCTATGACGTTTCCCCGAGCGCGACCGGCCGGACCACCGTCAAGGGCGGTTACGGGAAGTTCTTCGAGAACATCCGCACGCTCACCAACTTCGGCGAGCGCTGGTGGCACCAGGCTTCCACGATCATCATCAACGACCCGGACTTCCTCGATCCGCTGGGCGGCCGCTCCCGCGAGGAATACCTGACGACGGCCGCGCCCAACATCACGGTCCTCGACAACGACTACGAGCAGCCCTACGCCCACCACTTCAACCTCGGTGTCGCGCACCAGCTCGGGGAAACGGCGGCGATCTCGCTGGACCTGACCCGGGTGATGACCCGCGCCGACGCGATGTCGAACGTGAACATCAACTACGCGGTGGACGGCGTACGGCCCTACCCGCAGTTCCGGAACGTGAACGCTACCTACTCGCTGCTCGACCACGACTACCAGGCGTTCTACGCCAAGTTCGAGAAGCGATATTCGAACAACTGGCAGTTCCTCGTCAGCTACACGCTGGCCGAGACGGAGACCACCGAGCTCTGGACCCGGGACACGAACCGCGGGAACTGGCTCGCGAGCTTCCCCGGATATTCCGAAGTGACCCGCCCGGGCGACACCGATCGCCGCCACCGGGTAGTCACGAGCGGCATCCTCACCCTTCCGGGAGACATCCGCCTCTCGGCGATCCTCGACTACCGCTCCCCGCTTCCGGTGCGGGTGGACTCGGGAACGAACCTCAACGGCGACGACTACGGCGGCGACCTCGCCCCCGGCTTCTCCGCGGCCAACACCTACGGTTGCCGGAACCTCGACCTTTCGGCGGCGAACGCCTACCGCCAGAGCATCGGCCAGAGCCCGGTGACCGATTTCAAGTGCTCCGACTTCCTGAACCTCGATGTCCGCGCCTCGTGGGGTGTCTATCTCGGCATCCACCGGGTCGAAGTCGTAGGCCAGGCGCTGAACCTGCTCGACCGCGCGAACTTCGGAACCCCCTCGGGGAACCTCCGCTCCCCGAGCTTCGGCGAGAACGACCTCGCGCTCTCTCCGAACATCAACGCGCCCTCGCGCCAATTCGAGCTGGCGCTCCGCTACTCGTTCTGAACCGTCCCCGGGCGGGCATTCCGTCCGCCCGGAGGCGCGGGGAGCGGCTACCGACCGGCAATCTCCTTCGCCTATGATTCGGGCGTATGTCCTTCAACACGCTGGCTGCCGCCCGGACTCTCGAAAACGCCGGGATAGACAGCGCCCAGGCCGAGGCCATCACGGAAACGATCCGCGCCGCCGTGGATGAAAACGCGGCGACCAAGGCTGACCTCGCGGAACTCAAGGAAGCCCTCACCTGGCGCGTTTTTCTGATCGTGGGCGGCCTCTTGGCGCTGGTCACCGCGCTCAACCGCCTGTTCGGATAACGGAATCGGCCCGAGGTGCCGAGAACCGGGCGATCCGCGTACCGGGTACCTTCGCCGCCGCCCGCGATGAAACACCTCCATTTCCTCGAGATCGAGAACTTCAAGCGGTTCGGCGCGAAACGGCGTATCGAGCTCGATCATCCGTCGGTCCTGATCGGCCCCAACAACTGCGGGAAGACGACCGCGATCCAGGCGATCACGCTCTGGTCCCAGGCGGTACAGGCCTGGTCCGAGAAGAAAGGCGAAGCGCCTCCCGCCGAGCGAAAGGCCACCTCGCTGAACCGACTGGCGATCCCGGCGGTTCCGGTCCCGAGAACCCGATATTTCTGGACGAATGCGTCGGTGCGACGCGGCAACGAACCCATCCACCTGAGCATCACCGCCGGCATCCTCCACGAGAACGAGGTCCGGCCGGTCACGATGCGGTTTCGCAACCAGGGCGACGACCTCGTCTATTGCGAACCAGACGCCGCGACTCTCGAAGACCCGGGACTCATCGCCGCGGCGGCGCGCATCCGGGTGGAGCTGCTCTACCCCATGTCGGGGCTCGATACCGAGGAGCCAGTGCTCCAGCCGGGTCGGATAGACGTGCTGCTCGGACAGGGCCAGACCGCCCAGGTCCTGCGAAACCTCTGCCTGATCGTCTTCCGCGACGCTCCGGACTCGTGGAAGCACATCCAGGAACTCATGGAGCAGCTCTTCCAGGTGAAACTCGCCGCCCCACGAGAGACGACCCGCGGCAGCATCGAGCTGCAGTACCAGCAGGAAGGTGCCAAGGCTCCGTTCGACATCTCGCTCGCCGGGCGGGGCTTCCAGCAGGTGCTGCTGATCCTCGCCTACCTCCATTCGCATCCGGGCAGCGTCCTGCTCATAGATGAACCGGATGCCCACCTCGAAATCCTGCGACAGCGCCAGATCTATGTCCTGCTCCGCGAACTGGCCGCCGAGACCGGATCGCAGGTCATCCTCGTCACCCACTCCGAGGTCGTCCTCGCAGAAGCACTCGGCCACAACCTGACCCTGCTCCTCAACGGCAGGACGGACGACCTTTCTTCCCGGGCACCGATCCACGCCGCGCTCCGGCTCTGCGGAACGGAGTCCTACGTCCGCGCCCGACAGTGCGGACACGTCCTCTATGTGGAGGGCGACACGGACATCCGCATCCTGCGCGCCCTGGCACGACGACTCGGCCACCGATCGGCCGACTTTCTCGACGCGCGCGTCAACGCCTACTACACGCGGGACATCTTCCCGGCGAAGACCAGGGAGTCCGAACTCCTGCGCGCCGAGGATGGATTCGGCAAGACTCCCCGCGAGCACTTCGCCGCCATGAAGGGACTCCTGCCGGAGCTTCACGGACTCGCCATCCTGGATTCCGACCAGAAGAACAGCGAAGACCGGGTGGAAGGCGACCTCCAGACGAGTTTCTGGCGGCGTTACGAAATCGAGAACTACTTCGTGACTCCGGAGCTGCTCACCAATTCCTCGCGGAGCCGGCTCGCCGAGGCCACCCTCTTCCGCGGATTCACCGAAGAAATCGAGGAAGCCCTGGACGAGGTCATCCAGCAGCGCGTGTTTCACGACGAAGCTGACTTCGAGGCCTGGAAATCACTCCACGGGGAACCGGCGCGCCTGCTCTGGGAAGCCGCCACGCGAGACATCAAGCTCAGCGAATTCGCCGAGGATTTCTTCCGCCGCCTCGCCGCCCGCACCGGCGGCCCGATGCTACTCCGAAAGGGCGACCTCGACCGCCTCGTCGCGTTCGCCGACCCCGACCGCATCCCGGCGGAAGTGACGGAGAAACTCGACCGGATCGCCGAACTCGACGACCGAAGCAAGCCTCTTCCGAGCTGAAGCCGTCGCATACACTCCGGCCACCCGTGGCCGGAACCGACCTTCTTCTCTCCGAGACACCGCCCGAGGTCGGCCAACTGGTTCAGGTAAGGCAGCGAACCTGGCTGGTCGAGAACGTCTCTCCGGCTCCGTCTCCCGGCCATTCCGCCCGGGTGAGTCTGAACTGCGCTGACGACGATGCGCAGGGCGAAGCGCTCGAAATTTTCTGGAGCGCGGAACCCGATCGGAAGATCCTCTCGGAAGAAGCGTGGGCCAGCCTCGGCCAGCAGGGATTCGACCCGCCACGACGCTTCGCCGCCTACGTGAACGCGCTGCGGTGGAACTCGGTAACCGCTACCGACCCGCGCCTGTTCCAGTCACCATTCCGCGCGGGAATCCAGCTCGATGCCTACCAGTTGGAGCCGCTCCGGATGGCGCTTGCCATGCCCCGGGTCCAACTCTTCATCGCGGACGACACCGGTCTCGGCAAGACGATCGAGGCCGGGTTGATCCTTCGCGAGCTGTTGCTCCGCAAGAAGGCAAAGACGGTCGTCGTCGCCGCACCCGCTTCGGTACTCGAACAGTGGCGCGTCGAGATGGAGGATCGTTTCGGACTCCGGTTCCGGATCCTGGACCGCAACTACTTTGCCGAAGTGCGGCAGGACCACGGCTACGGCGTGAACCCGTGGCGCACCGCGAGCCTTTTCCTCGTATCCCACAACCTGCTGATCAGCGACATCTACGCGGGGCCGATGCGCGAATGGCTCGGCGAACGCCTGCCGGGAAGCCTCTTCGTCCTGGACGAAGCACACCACGCCGCCCCGGCACGTGGGAACCGCTACGCGATCGATTCCAAGTTGACTCGTGCGGTTCGGGACATCAGCGGACGCTTCGAGCACCGTCTCTTCCTCTCCGCGACCCCGCACAACGGCCATTCCAACAGCTTCTCGGCCTTGATGGAAATTCTTGACCCGTACCGCTTCACCCGCGGCGTGAAACTCCGTGGCAACCACGAACAGAGCCGACTGCGTCAGGTGATGGTGCGTCGCCTCAAGAACGACATCCGGGAACTCCAGGGTGGCTTTCCGAAGCGGATCGTGGAATGCCTCGAAGTCGCCGGGCTCCCCGAGGATGCCCCCGAGCTCGAGCTGTCCCGCCTCCTCAACGAGTACCGGGATCTGCGCGAGCAACGTTTCAAGCGTGCCACGACGAAACAGCAGGCCAGTGCGGCGCTGCTCACCATCGGCCTCCAGCAGCGTCTGCTCTCGTCCATCGAAGCATTCGCGCTCTCGCTGGCAAGACACCGCGAGACTGCAGAGCGGCAATGGGCGAAAGACGCGCCGGCCATAGATCCCGACGACAGCTTTCTTCATTCGCAGGGCGCGGACGACGACGAGGATTCCACTCCCGACGAGGAGGTCGAGATCGAACTCCTCAACCAGTCGGCGGAGGCCGGACTCTCGCCGACGGCCGAAGCCGCGCGGCTGCGGGCGCAAGAACGAGAACTCCTCGCGAGGATGGCGACGATCGCGGATCGGGCCCGGGGCTTGCCGGATGCCAAGACCTTGCGCCTCCTCGACTGGATTCGAGAGAACCAGTGTCCGGAGATGGCCGCCTACGGCACCGCGCCGACAGGACCTCCGGCCCCGTGGACGACACGCCGGGTCATCATCTTCACTGAGAATCGGCAAGGCACCAAACAGCACCTTCGCAACATCCTCAGCCACGCGATTCGCGGAACCGACCGGGCTTCGGAACGCATCGAAGTCATTGACGGCATGGTGGCCGGCGACCGGCGACGCGAGATTCAGCGCCGCTTCAACACGCCCCCCGAGGAAGACCCACTTCGCATCCTCCTCGCCACCGATGCCGCTCGCGAGGGCCTGAACTTCCAGGCGCATTGCTCCGACTTGTTCCATTTCGACCTTCCCTGGAACCCGGGGCGCATGGAGCAGCGGAATGGGCGCATCGACCGGAAGCTGCAGCAGGCAGACGAAGTCCATTGCCGTTACTTCAAGCTGCCCCAGCGCCCCGAAGACCATGTCCTTGATGTGCTGGCGCGAAAGACCGAGACGATCAAGCGAGAACTCGGGAGCCTCTCACGGGTGCTTGACGATGACATCGAGCAGCGGCTCAAGCGGGGCATTCGCCATCAGGATGCCGACCGTCTCGCGCGCGAAATCGAGGGACTCGGTGCAGATGCGAAGCACCGCCAGGCCGCCGAATCGGAGCTTGCTGATGCCCGGGATCGTCGAGACACCCTGGAGAAAGCCAACGAGACCTGTCGCAATCTGCTTGAGCGATCGCGCAAGTGGGTGGGGTACGACGAAAGGGCTTTCCGCGACGCGCTCTCCTGTTCTCTCGAGATCCTTGGTGCAGCCCCGCTGCGCTCGGACGGCGAAGACGTTTGGCAGTTTCCGGATCTCGCACAGCATCACGGCTGGGAAAACGCGCTCGATGCCCTTCGCCACCCGCGGAAGCCGGACCAGAAGCTCGCGGTGTGGCGACAATCCACAGCCGTTCGTCCCGTCGTATTCGAGGAGCCGGGCCGGCTCACCGAAGCATCAGTTCATCTGCATCTCGAACACCGGATCGCCCGTCGGCTTCTTTCCCGGTTCCGCGCTCAGGGTTTCATCCACCACGACCTTTCGCGGGCATGTCTCGTCCAGACCCGGGATGCCGTTCCGCGCGTCCTGCTACTCGGACGCCTCTGCCTCTTCGGTGGCAGGGCCGAACGTCTCCACGAGGAACTCACCGTGGTGGCGGCGCGGTGGCGGGACCCCGCACGGCGGACGGCCCTCCAGCGCTACGCGCGGGAAGCCGAAACACAGGCGCTCGACCTCCTGAAACAGTCTCTCGTCGCCTTTCCCGGCAGCCCTCCGGACCCGGTCGTCGCGAGGTTCCAGGCATCGGCCGAGCGCGACATCGCAGAGCTTCTCCCGGAGCTCGAAGAGGACGCACGGGAACGGGAGCAGCGAGCGCGGGCAAGCCTCGAACGGCGCGGAGAAAAGGAAGCGCAGGATCTGACCGAAGTGCTCCAGCGTCAGCGCAGCCGGGTCGCCGAGAGGCTTGCGAAGTGGGAAGAGGACCAAGGCTTCCAGCAGCTTTCGCTGTTCGGCGACCTTCGCGAAAAACGGCAGCTACAGGATGACGTACGAGCCTGGAAGTCCCGTATCGAGCAGTTCGACCGGGAAGTCGAAACGGAGCCCGAGCGCATCCGGGAGTTCTACCGGGTAAAGGCATCACGCTTCGAGCCGGTAGGCCTCACGTACCTCTGGCCACGGAGCAACTGACACGGTGCCTCGCCAGAGCCCCGAGCTTCGAGATCACCTCCACTGGCTCGCCCTGATCCGGCCCACCGGGCTGGTGGTTGCGGCTCCGGCTCTCGTGACTGCTGGTGCCATTCTCGCCCGGGATGCCGAGGGCCAGAAGCGATACCGACTCTGGCGGAATACCGGGCAAAAGGGTTTCCGCTCGTTCGCCGAGTCGGTTCTCGATTGGGATTTCTCGCACCGGTGGTACTCCGAAAACGGAGAAATGCCATCCCTTTCGCTTCCCGACTACGGCGAGACGATTCGGCCGGATTTCGCCGTTCGGGAGCCCGATCGGGAAGACGAGTGGCAGATCGTCGTCTCGGAGTGGGGATCTCAACAGGACCTCGACAAGCCGGCACCCGGATCCCTCGGCGAAAGTCCGGGCGCGCGGATGGAACGACTGCTTCGCCACACCGAAATTCCCGCCGGGGTGATCTGGGGTGGCGGAAGACTGAGGCTCGTTTCCGCACCGCGCGGCGAGAGCTCCGGCCATCTCGATTTCGTCCTCGACCAGATGGAGGACACCGCGGGCAGACCGTTGCTCAACGCTCTCCAGCTTCTCCTTCGCAAAAACCGGCTCCTCTCGTTGCCGGCCGCCAAACGACTTCCGGCATTGCTCGCCGAGAGCCGCAAGTACCAGAACGAGGTGAGCGAGCGGCTGGCCGGACAGGTGGTGGAGGGGCTCTACGCACTCCTCCGCGGCATCTCACCAGAAGTCAGCCGTCGCAGAGATGAGTTCCTCGCCGACCCGGCGAAGCGGAGAACGATCTACCACGCCCTTCTTACCGTGATGATGCGGCTGGTGTTCCTTCTCTACACCGAGCAGCGTGGATTGCTCCCTTCGGACAGGACGTTCGTCCAGCACTACTCGCTGATGGCGCTCTTCGAGCGGCTGCGCACCGACCGCACCCACCACGAAGACACCATGGACCAGCGCTTCGGCGCGTGGGCGCATCTCCTCGCGCTCTTCCGGATGATCCACGACGGAGCAGAGAGCGGCGCGATGCACCTCCCCGCGTGGAAAGGAGATCTCTTCGATCCGGCGCGCTATCCCTTGCTCGAAGGCCGGGATGGAAGCGGCGATTGGCGGGAAAAGAGGATCACGCCGCCGCGGGTGCCGGACGGCACGGTGCTCACGGTGCTGGAGAAGCTCCTGGTGCTGGAAGGCGAGCGTATTTCCTATCGCGCCCTCGATGTCGAGCAGATCGGGTCGGTATATGAGGCGATGATGGGCTTCCATCTCGAAATCGCCTCGGGCAAGTCGCTGGCCATCCGCGCCCCCGGTGCGGCGAGCCTGCTGAACATCGAGGAACTGCTCGAAGTGCAGCCGGGTTCCCGCGGAAAATTCGTCAAAGAACGAACGGGCCGGGACTTGACACCAAGGGTGCTCGATCCCGTCCGGAAGGCGGAAACCGTCGAGGCTCTACACGGCGCACTCGAACCGGTGGTGGACCGGGCGGCGACCCCGGACATCCTCGCAGCGGGGGATCTGTTCCTCCAGCCCGGCGACGAACGGCGGCGTTCCGGTTCGCACTACACGCCGCGCTCGTTGACCGCGCCGATCGTCACGCGCACGCTGGAGCCGCTGCTCGCACGACTCCACGAGGAAGCGGACGGGCCGCCGCGACCGGAGCAGATCCTGGATCTCAGGATATGTGATCCGGCCATGGGTTCCGGTGCCTTCCTCGTGGAAACCTGCCGTCAACTCGGCGACGCACTGATCGAGTCGTGGAAAATCCACGGGCGCGGAGAGAGAGAGAGAGAGAGAGAGAGAGAGAGAGAGACCTGCCGGGCATGAAGACGAGGTGGTGGTGGCGCGACGGATGGTCGCGCGCGCATGCCTCTACGGAGTGGACCGGAATCCGATGGCGGTGGATCTGGCCAAGCTCTCGCTCTGGCTCGCCACCCTCGCCCGAAACCTTCCGCTCACCTTCCTCGACCACGCGCTTCAGAGCGGAGATTCCCTCGTGGGTCTTTCCGAGAAACAGATCGGCGAGCTCCACTGGGACGCCGGACAACGGGGGCTGTTCGCGGGGGAGGTAAGGCAGGCACTCGCCCAGGCGAGCGACATTCGCAGGCGTATTCGGAAGACCGGGGACGAGGGCGAAGCCGCGACGCTCTGGCGGGAACTCCAGGAGAAACTGACCCGGATCCGCCTCGCCGGCGACCTGACGATCAGCGCGTTCTTCGATGGGGCGAAGGCGAAAGAACGCGCCGAGCGGCGACGGCAGATGGTCCGGGGGATCACCGACGGTTTCGCCGATACGCAGCGGGAACGCCTGCGCACGCTCCGCGAAGACACCGATCCGCCGCTCGCGCCGTTCCATTGGGAGATCGAGTTCCCGGAGGCATTCGATCGGAAGAACCCCGGATTCGATGCCTTTGTCGGCAACCCGCCGTTCGCCGGCAAGAACACGGTGGCCGCCGGGAACCCGGATCACTACCCCGACTGGCTGAAGCAGCAGCATCCGGGGAGCCACGGCAACTCGGATCTGGTCGCCCACTTCTTCCGCCGGGCCTATGCACTCCTCCGCAAGGGAGGAGCGCTTGGCCTGATCGCGACTAATTCCATCGCCCAGGGGGATACCCGTTCCACCGGGCTCGCCTGGATCCGGAAAAACGGCGGTGTGATCTACGACGCGACGAGGCGCTACAAGTGGCCCGGAAAGGCCGCCGTGGTGGTGAGTGTCCTCCACATTGTGCGCGGGCCGATTCCTTCCGAAGTGAAGCTCGACGGCTGCCCGGTGGATCGGATCACCGCATTTCTCTTCCCCGCGGGCAGTGATGAAGACCCCGCGCGTCTTGACGCGAACGCCGGTCGGAGCTTCGTGGGCAGCTATGTCCTCGGCATGGGATTCACCTTCGACGACACCGACCGAAAGGGGATCGCGAGCTCGCTCGCCGAGATGGAGCGACTGATCGCGAAGGATCCCCGCAACCGGGAAGTGATCTTTCCCTACATCGGCGGGGAGGAAGTGAACAAAGACCCCACCCACGCCCACCACCGGTTCGTCATCAACTTCCGCGACTGGCCCCTCCGCCGCGCTGTCATCGGCGGAAAGGGAAGCCCTATCCCGGCAGCCCGGACCTTCGCCGCTTATCGCGAGGGAGATGTCGCAGCCGAGGAATCGCACCCTTTCACTGCCTCCCGCAACATCGGAACCGCGTGGCGGGATGCGAACTCGCGCCAACGAACGCTTTGGCTGCGCTCCGGGGTGGTCCCGCTCGACTACCCGGACCCGGTGGCCGCTGACTGGCCAGACCTGTTGGCCATCGTGGAACGATCCGTCAAGCCGACTCGCGCCCACCTGACGCGGAACGCCATCGGTCGCAGACGCGCCGAGTTCTGGTGGAGATACGGCTCGCTCGCCAAGGAGCTCTACGAAACCGCCGAAGGCCTGGACCGCGTCATGGTGATTTCACGCGTCACTTCGCACAGTTCCTTCGCGTTCGTCCGGGCACGCATGGTGTTCTCTGACGCTCTCATCGTGTTTCCCGTCCCGACCTTCGCCGGGTTCGCTGCCCTCCAGGGCCGACCCCACGAGATCTGGTTCCGCTTCTTTGCCTCGACTTTGGGGGATGGCCTTCGCTATACGCCATCGGATGTCTTCGAGACCTTCCCCTTCCCCGAGCACTGGACCTCGCGAAACGATCTCGAAGCTCCGGGGCGGGTGTACCACGAGCACCGCGCCCGGCTGATGGAGGAGAACAACGAGGGGCTCACCAAGACCTACAACCGCTTCCACGATCCGGAAGAAGGAGACCCCGGCATCCTGCGGCTTCGGGAACTCCACGCCGAGATGGATCGCGCCGTCCTCGCCGCTTACGGCTGGACGGACATCCCGACCGAATGCGACTTCTTCCCGCTCCACCCGGACGAAACGGAAGATGACGAAGCGCCCCGCAAGTACCGCTACCGCTGGACGGACTCCGTCCACGACGACGTTCTCGGACGCCTCATGGATCTCAACGCTGCTCGCGCTGCCGTCGAGGCGAAAGCGAGAGGAGTCCGATGATGAAGACCTCTCCGTCCCCTTTGCCCATCACCTCCGCCGAAGTGCGCAACCGGATCGAGGAGGCGCTGCGGCTCGATCTCGTCGGACCGTGGCCCGGCTCCGATTTCGAGAACGAGATGCTCCCGATCCGGAACCGGCCATCCAACTGGTACCTCACCGGATTCCTTGTTCCGGCGAGGACCTCCGAGGAACACCGGAACGACCCGGAGGCCGACGACGAAGGAAACCGCGACATCGGCAAGGCCGGGACCGCAGAAGAATCGGCCGACGACGGACGATCCGCCAAGAAAACCCATTTCCCCTCTTCCCTCGGCCTGAGCTTCCTCGTTCCCGAAGACGCGGGAGAAGTCCGCGTGGAGGTTCGCTGGGGCGACTACCGCCGTGAGGAGACCGAAGTTCTCGGGGAAACGAGGGAAGCCTGGGCGCGAACGCCGCGCTCCGAAGTCGTCTCGTTCAGCCTGTCCGGCGAACCGGAGGCGACTCGCGAGGTTCCGGATTCGGAAGGTCTCGTCCTGCACCGCGTGAAGCGACGACTCGAAGATGGGCCATCCGCGGTCTCCCTCTTTCTTGTCAACCAGCGCGAACCGAAGCAAACCCGCGCCGACGAGGACATCGCATGGATATTCCAGACGCAGCTCGAAGTGGCATCACCCGCCGGATTCCTCGCCCGCCCGGACCGGCGTGGGAGCGATTCCGGGGATCTCGATGCTCGGACCGCCGAACTCCATTACCGGGACACTTCCAGCTACGCGACCGGTCACGGAGTCTCGGCCGACTGGGATGTGACGGACGGGCTCTGCCAAGCGGTGCGAACCGAATGGATCCCCCGGGCAGAAGTCGAACGCACCGAAACCACCCCGATCCCCGAGGTCGAGTTATCCATGGACGCTCTGGCGCAAGCGGAGGACGGGGCGGCTGCGCAGCGCATGATGTCCCCCCTCGTCACCCGCTACCGCCAGTGGATCGAGCAGCAGCGCGGGGCACTCACGGGCGCGTCGGATGAAACCAGCGAGGAATTGCTCTTCGTCGCCGAACAGGCCGCGAATCGGATCGAAGGCGGGATCCACCTTCTCGAGCAGGATCCGGAGGCACTCGATGCCTTTCGCATGGCGAACCGGGCGGTGGCACTCGCCCTTCGCAAGCGGAACGAAATCGCTACTCCGCGCTGGCGTCCGTTCCAGCTCGCGTTCCTGCTGCTGAACCTTCCGGGGCTCGCCGGCCCAGACCACCCGGAGCGGAAAATCGCCGATCTTCTCTTCTTCCCGACCGGCGGCGGGAAGACCGAGGCCTATCTGGGACTCGCGGCGTTCACCATGATTCTGCGGAGGCTACGGAATCCGGAGAAAAGCGCCGGGGTCTCGGTCATCATGCGCTACACCCTCCGCCTCCTCACTTTCGACCAGCTTCATCGCGCCGCCGGGCTGGTTTGCGCGCTCGAACTGCTGCGCGAGAAGGAACCCGGAACCTACGGCGGAGCTCCCTTCGAGATCGGCCTCTGGGTCGGCAAGGCGGCGACGCCCAACAAGATGGGGAAGAAGGGAGACGGACGGCGAGGCACAGCACGAGAACGCTGCCTGGAATTTCAACAGGACTCGAGCAAACCGAGCCCCATCCCGATCCGGAGCTGCCCGTGGTGCGGCACCGATTTCGATCGGGATTCCTTCACCCTCGAACCGAACAACGACCGCCCGAAGACTCTCCGGGTGGTCTGCCTCAACGACAACTGTGACTTCACCCGCGACCGCCCCCTGCCCATCGTCGCCGTGGACGAACCGCTCTACAAACAGCTTCCGGCGTTCCTGATCGCCACCGTGGACAAGTTCGCGTCGCTGCCATGGGTAGGTGACTCCGGCAAACTGCTCGGAGCGGACCCGGAGCTTCTTCCGCCCGACCTCATCATCCAGGATGAGCTGCACCTCATTTCCGGCCCGCTCGGGACGATGATGGGGCTCTACGAGACCGCGATGGATGCGCTCTCGGCGCGGGGTGAATCGCGGCCCAAGATCGTGGCCTCGACAGCAACCGCGAGCGGTGCCCACGATCAGATTCAGGCAGTCTTCGCACGGGCGCGTTCCGAAGTCTTTCCGCCTCCGGGGCCGGATCGGCGCGATTCCTTCTTCGCCCACACCGAGCCGGGGAGCGACATCGCCCGGCGCTATCTCGGGGTCGCCGCGCCCGGACGGAGCGCGAAAGTCGTAATGCGGCGGGTTCTCCTCGCCCTGCTCTCCTCCGCCCAGCGGGCCTACTCCGACGCGGGTGCGAGGAAGAACCCAAACAACCCGGCGGACCCCTACATGACGGTCCTCAGCTACTTCAACGCGCTTCGCGAGCTCGGCGGAGCCCGCCGGATCGTCGAGGAAGAGGTCCAGAGCCCCCTCGCCCGCTACGGGAACGAGCGACGGCGGCTCAACGAGCCGCGCAAGATATTTGCGAACCGGGAAAAGCTGGGGCAAGTGGTGGAGCTGACCTCCCGGGAATCCGCGGATCGAGTCGCGATGGCCCGCGAGCGTCTCGGGCGGCGCTTCCACGAATCGGGTCGGGTGTCCTGCGCCCTCGCCACCAACATGATTTCGGTCGGCCTCGATGTCCAGCGCCTCGGGCTCATGGTCGTGGCGGGCCAGCCCAAGACACACGCCGAGTACATCCAGGCCACCAGCCGGATCGGCCGGGACCGGGAGCGGCCGGGACTGGTCGTGACCATCCTCAATATCCACAAGCCGCGCGACCAGTCTCACTACGAGCGGTTCCGTCATTACCACGAGACCTTTTACCGCGCCGTCGAATCGGCGACGGTCACCCCCTTCGCGGCCCGCGCCCTCGACCGCGGACTCGCTGCGGTCCTCGTCGCGCTCACCCGCCACAGCGAACCCGGCATGACTCCCCCGACCGGAGCCGGCCGGCTGCCCGATCCCCCTGCCGGACCGGATTCGCGGCTTGAAGGAATCTTCGTCGAGCGTATCCGGGAGCAGCCGATAAGAAAACCGGCCGAAGTAGTGGAACGGATCCGGGCCACCCGCTCCCGGATCGCGGAGATCCTCGACGCATGGCGAAAACTCCAGACACTCCACGCGCAGTCGAAGCACGGATTCCAGTACCAGAAGTGGGAAAAGAGCCCCGAACCGGTCCAGTGGCTCCTTCGCGACCCTCTTGAAGACGGGCTGAGCCCGACGGCACAAACCTTCCGCGCCGCCCGCTCGCTCCGCGACGTGGAGCCCGAGACTCCCATCCTGGTGTGCGACCAGTGAAGAAAAAGATGGAAGTGCGCGACCGTGGAGAAATCCGCCACAGCCAGTTGATCACCACCTTCGGGGTCGGGTCACTCGTGGATTTCCCGATGTCGTCAGCGATCATCGCCGGGCTCGAGCACTGGCGGTTCACGCAACAGAACCCGAAGCGAGAGATCGTCGAGCCGCGGCTTTCCCACAAGCTCTCCGGATTCGGCGCGGGGCCAGATCCGAAGCTCTTCGCTCCTCCGGAAGATTCCGAATTCCCACCGGGGTCCGGTGGCTGGGTCAAGGCGTTTCGTTTTCCGGAATGGTTCGTGGAACAAAAGCCACGAACGGACGAAAACGGACGGCGCTTTCGGGCGCTTGTTCCGTTGGCTCAACTCGACAGCGGCAATGGCCCAGCCCGCTTCGAGAATGAACCGGTAGTGGCAGTTCGTTTCGTAAGGGCCTGTATCCGGGGACACCTCGACGACCTCGACTGGCGCGGCTTCGTCCATCAAGGGTCGAGCCCGTGTATGGGGCGGCTCCGGCTTCGGGAACAGGGAACATCGGGAGATCTTTCCGATCAGCGCATAGCCTGCTCCTGCGGGAAGTCGCGCCCGCTCGCAGAAGCGCAGAACCCTGGCGCGCTCGGGCAGTGCACGGGTCGGCGGCCCTGGCTCGGGCAATACACAGAGGAAGACTGTGACCAAACGACGCGTCTCCTGATCCGGACCGCGACCAACGCGTGGTTCCCCCAGATCCTGAGCGTGCTGTCGCTGCCCAACCGGGGGAGCGAACTGGACCGGATCGTCGCCGACCTCTGGACCTACCTGCAGGGAGTGACGGGAATCGAGAGCCTCACTGCGATGCGCCACCTCCCGCAATGTTCGGATCTCGCGGATTTCCCGGATGAGGTGATTCTCGCCGCCATCGGGAAGAGACGAGAAGAAACACCTTCCCCGAAGCCGTCACGGCTCGCCGAGCTCGAAGCCTTCGTGGACGCGCCGGAAGGCTACGGGGAGGACGTGCCGGTGGATCCCGACTTTCACGCCCGATCCCTTCCGGACTCCGTCTGGCAGTCGTCCACGCGGGCCAGTGCCTTCGCCCGTGTCGTGCAGGTCCATCGCCTGCGGGAAATCATGGCTCTTGGCGGCTTCACCCGCTTCGAGGCCCCGATCCCGGGGATAGACGGCGAGTACGAAACCGACGTGGAGCGGGCCGCACTCGCGGTGGAACCGAAGTGGTTCCCGGCCGTCGAGAACCGGGGAGAAGGCGTGTTCCTGCAACTCGCCCCGGACGAGGTCGCGGCCTGGCAGGCGCGACCGGCAGTATGCGAGCGGGTGGCAGCCCTCGGGAACGGTCAAATTCTCTGGAATCAGCAGCGCAGAAATCGGGAATTCCCGGGTGGCCCCTACCTCCTGCTCCACACCCTTGCCCACCTTCTCCTGAAAGCGCTCGCACTCCACTGCGGATACCCGGCGGCCTCCCTGCGCGAGCGCATTTATCTCGACCCCGACAACGCCCGCTACGGATTTCTACTCTACACGGCGAGCCCGGACGCGGAAGGAACGCTGGGCGGGTTGACGCAGCAGGCGAAACGAATCCTCGATCGACTCGAAGAGGCCGTAGAAGAGGCCCGCTTTTGCTCGAACGACCCGACCTGCGCCCACCATCAGCCGGGAAACCAACTCCAGAGCCGCCTTCTGCACGGCGCGTCGTGCCATGGATGCACCCTGATCGCCGAGTCGTCGTGCGAGATGCGCAACGAGTACCTGGACCGCGCGCTTGTCGTTCCGGTTCTCGGACAACCTGACGCCGCCTTTTTCCGGAATTGATCCGCCCGTTTCTGGACCTGCCGGCGTTCCGACGCCAGCGTCTCCTGGCCGCCCTCGAGACCGGAGGACTCGCGCCGCCGTACCCGGAGGTTGCCGTGCGAGTGGCCCTCGGGATGGATGCTCCGGATGTACAAACGCTCTTTCGCAGGTGGGCCGAACTCGGTGTCACCGCTCCGATCGCCGCCTCGTGGCTCCGCAGCGTGGAAAGCCTGGACCAGTCAGCAGTTCCGGCTGCAGAATTCGTTTGGTCCGGCCCGATAGTCCGAGGGCTCCATGCTCTTCGCACCGGCGCGACTCTCGAAACGGCCATCGGCTCGGCGGACAAATCGGTCTGGCTGTCCACCTACGTGTTCTTCGATGGCCCCCGCGCCTTCGAAGCGCTGGCCCGGCGGATGGAGGAGCGGCCCGAACTGATGGTTCGGCTCCTCCTGAACATCGAACGCAAGCGAGGAGACACGACCCGATCCGAAGCTCTGGTCCGGCGGTTCGCCGGGCGCTTCTGGGGCAAGGACTGGCCGGGGAGCCGGCTGCCGGAGGTCTTCTACGACCCGCGGTCGCTCGATCTTTCCGGGCCGGAAGGTGTCCTCCATGCCAAAGCACTGGTTGTGGACGACGAGATCGCGTTCGTCTCGTCGGCCAACCTCACGGAAGCCGCACTCGAACGCAATATCGAGATGGGCGTGCTGGTGCGGGACCGAATCCTGGCGCGGACGGTCGTGACCCACTTTCGGGGGCTCATCGAGCGCGGGAATCTCGAAGAGCTGCCGCCCGCCTGAATCCGAACCTACGACTCCGGAGCGGCCGGGAGAGCTTCCACCTGGTTCGCCAGCGCCGCGCGGCCGCTGCCACCTCGTGCTCGGGAGCGAAGTGGATACCCGCATGGGAAGGGTCATCCCTCGATTGGTGGCGCTCCACCCGTATCGAAGCGATCTCCGAACGGTCGGCCAACGCTCGAACTCCACCAATCCGGAGTACGCCCAGCCGGCCGTTGCCGCTGAGACGCAACTTTCTTCGCAGAGCCTCGCGAAGCAGGCGCACTCGATCAGGCAGCGTGGCCGCCTAGAAGAATTCAAGCCAGTTGACCGAGAGGAAACTCTCGCGGACCTCCTCTCCGCCCATGCCCCCAACAAACCCGAATCTCACGAGGCGAACTCATGAACCCACTACACGCTCAAGGGTGGATCAGTTTTATCTGTCGCCACCGGCCCAGTTCTCGATGTCGCTTGACAGCTTCCAACATCCGACGCAGTGAGTAGCGGGTCGCATCCAGCGGTTTCGGGCCAGCAAGGGGCGCGAATTCCGGATCCGGAAGTTCGATCCGCTGTTTGCCGACCCAAAAACACCACAGGTGGTCATCCACCCAGCCGAACGTTGCCTGGATGATCTCGTGCGTGTGGGCACAGGAAAGATCAAGGGGACCTCGATCACCCGGAAGGGGGCGCGCCGGATGTGCTCGAGCGCGATGCGGAGGCGGGCCGCGTTCGCTTCCTCCGGGATGACGACCGGCTTCACGATGCCGCCGGAGCGCAGGTTTCGATCGCGACCGGAGGAGTCCCGCTGCCGAACTCGGCGCTGTCCGAGCGCTTCACGTACCACTCCCAGCGGGCTCCGTCCGGATCGGTGACCCAGGTCTCGGTCTTGCCCGCGTAGCAGCAGACAGTGTCCTCGACCGTGGTCGGCGCGAGCCCGGCGTCGTTCAGCCGCGCTTCGGCCGCCACCACTTCCTCGCCGGTTTCGACCTCCACGCCGAGGTGGTTGATGGTCGCACCCGCCTCGCCTTCGAAGAGCACCAGTTTGAGCGGCGGATCGGCGACCTCGAAGTTGGCGTAGCCGGGCTTCCGCTTGGCGGGGGCAACACCGAACATCCTGGAGTAGAAAGCGATTGCCTTCTCGAGGTTGGTCACGTTCAGGGCGAGCTGGAGTCGGGACATGGGCGGTCCTCCACGGTTGGGTTGACGGGTGCTGCCCGCAGGCGTTCGATCCCCTGCATGAAACAGCGAAAACTTGTCGACCGGTTCCCTTCCCGCGAGAGGAAGCGGGCCATGCGGCGGGCACCCGAGGTTTTCTGGAACTCCGGAATCAGGCGACGCACTGCGGCGGAAGGTTGCCTCACGCTGTCCGGGTCGCGGAATCGGGATCGCCCCGAAATCCGCCGTAACGCTTCCCGGCCGAACGCCTCCGCCAGAGCATCGGCATCGCCGAGATACCAGGCCTCCAATTCCTGGCAGACGATGCGGACGACGGTGTCCTCGCGCCCCCCTTTTCGGCAGAGGCCCTGTAGTCGCGCTTTCACCCGATGGCAGTCCGCGCCGTCGTTGTCCCGGAGCACGAGGAATCGGACTCCCGGCTCTCTCCATGCCCTGAGTTTGCGCGGCACGCTCTTGTCGAGATCCTGCTTGCCCTCGTGCGCCACACACAGAAAGGAGAGATCAGGGAAAACCCGTGGGAGGAGCCCTTCGAGCAGAAAGACAATCCGACCCGTCACAAGCCAGCCCCCTCGAACAGACCCTGTTTCCAGAGCGTGCCGGGGAGGTCACCCTCGGTGACGAGATTGTGGAGCGTCTCGTTGTCCGAAGCACGGCGCACGGTCGTGAATCCCTGTTCCTTCACCAGCCAGAAGATCTCGTCGAGTGCCGCACCGTTGATGAAATCCGGCGAGTGAGTGGCGATGAATGCCTGCCCGCCACGCCGTGCGTAGTCGCGGAACTCCTCTGCGAGTTCCAGCAGGAGTTCCGGGTAGAGCTGGTTCTCGGGTTCTTCGACCGCGAGGCAGGGATGGGGCTTCGGATCGTGGAGCAAGACGAGATAGGCGAACATCTTGATCGTTCCGTCCGAGACGTAGCGGGCGATGAACGGATCCCGGAAGTGACCATCCTGAAAGCGGAGCACCAGGCGTCCATCCTCCGTGGGCTTCGCTTCCACCTTCTCGACACCGGGAACCCGCTGGCGCATCGCTTCGAGGATGCGATCGAAGATCTGCGGATGGTTGTCGAAGAGGTATTGGGCGACCTGCGCCACGTTGTCGCCGCGAGTCGAGAGATGCTCGGCGAAGCTTGCCTCGGCGCTTGGCCTCGCATCGGCGATATGGAAGTCGGAGATGTACCAGTTCTCGATGAGAGTGCGGAACTCGGAGACGACGCGGAATTCACGGAACTGGCCGAGACCCTTGATGGCCAGCACGCTCGGGTCTTCCAGCGCGTACTCCTCGCGCTCTTCGGCCGCCCCCTCCTGTCCATAGGCGGACTCGTTCGTGATCGCGGTTCCCGCACCGCTGCTGAAGTCCACGAAATGCCACGGCTTCCCCTTCTGGCCGCGCCGGTAGCGGAGGACTTCCCGCTGCACCACGACCCGCCCGTCCGGGGCCGCGATTTCGAGCAGGTAGGTAGCGAGTCGGCCACCGCTCTCCCGAAACTTCATGGTGATGCCGATGGGCCCGGTTTCCCCCCGGCTGACCAGTTCCCGAAACCCGCCGCGCCGGGCCACGGCGGCAGCCGCGTTCCCTGCGAGCGCTTCTTTCAGGAAGCTGAAGACATCCAACAGGGTGGACTTGCCGGAGCCATTCGCCCCAACAACCGTCGCAAGTCCGGAAAGCCGCCGCAGTTCCGCCCGGAGGAAGACCCGGTAGTTGCGGAGTTCGATGCTTTCGATGTGCATGGTCGCCGCTCTCGCTGAACCCGACCCTCAGCCGGACACCGGCCCGAAGGCCGGCATCCGTCCGCGCTGCCGAAGCGTCAGTCTTCCTCCATCGCGACCACCACCGCGGGCACGCCGAGCGATGCGACCCGCTCGTTGAACGGGACCACGTGCTCGCTCATCGCGGCTTCGATGGAGGCATGAATCGCGTCGAGCTCCGGCTTGAGATCGCCGAACCGCTCATGGGCTCCGGCGGTTGGCTGATCGTCGCCCTGGACGATGTAGCCGTAGAGGGTCACGAGCTGGTTGTCGATCTGCGGCGGGAAGTTGATCGGATCCTGCGAGGACCGGCTCTTCGTCTGGGTGATCGTCTCCTCGATCTCGGTCAGCCGCTCGTCGAGTGCCTTGGCCATCGCGTCCAGTTCCTCGTCGCCGCGGTTCGCCTTGTTGAGGCGCGCCGCGATGTCCGCCGCCTGGGTTTTCACATCGCGGACCCGGGTGAGCGCGTCGAAGAGCTTCGTGACTTCGCCGGCCACTTCCTCGCCGAGGTCGTACTGCTTCTGGAGGTCTTCGGCGGTGATCGTGAGGTTCGGGCGGATGCCCACTTCGAGCATCTGCGTATGGGTCTCCTCGCCCACCGTCAGCCGGACCTCGTAGGTTCCGGGGACCACGGTGAGGCCGGGGGTTCCGCCCCAGTGCACGACGCCGGCGGGCCGCTCGATGCCCTCCTCGCGGAGATTCCAGCGGAAGCTGTTGAGTCCGGCGACCGCCGGGAGGCTGGCGCGGCCACCGAGGCCGAAGAAGATCGCGAAAGGAGAGACCGGGCCAGTCGGAGCCATGTCACCCGGTTGGCCCATGACCTTCCGGACCATGTTGCCCTCGGAATCGAGGATTTCGAGGGTGATCGCGGACTCCGGCTCTTCCTTCAGGTAGTAGCGGATGTCCGCGCCGGCGAGGAAACCGCCCCGATGCGCCATGCGCGGCGCGTAGAGCCAGGAATCGGCGGCCATCACCTCGTCGGTGAGCTGATGGAGCGGGGTCAGATCGTCGAGCACCCAGAACGAGCGGCCCTGGGTGGCGATCACCAGATCCTGGCGGTGGACCTGCATGTCGGTGATCGGGACCACCGGCAGGTTGTTCTGGAGCCTTTGCCAGTGCGCTCCGTCGTCGAACGAGACATAGAGGCCGAACTCGGTGCCCGCGTAGAGCAGGCCCTTCCGGTCCGGATCCTCGCGGATCGCCCGGGTGGGATGGGTCGGCGGGATTCCGTTGGTCCCGTCGGTGAGCAGCTCCCAGTCCTCGCCGGCGTTGTCGGTCCGGAAGATGTACGGCCGGAAATCGTTCTCGCGGTAGCGGAACACCGCGAGGAAGACCCGCGCCGGGTCGTGGTCGGAGATTTCGATGGCGTTCACCGTCCCGCCCTCGGGCATGTCCTCGGGGGTGATCTCGGTCCAGGTCTCACCCCGGTCGCGGGAGAGATGCACCCGGCCGTCGTCGCTTCCGGCCCACAGCTCCATCGGCGTGTGCTGGGACTCCTCGAACGAGAAGATGGTGTTGTAGATCTCGACCCCGGTGCCGTCCTGGGTGATCGGCCCGCCGGCGTAGTCCTGCTGTTCCGGGTTGTTGGTCGAAAGGTCGGGGCTGATGATCCGCCAGCTCTGGCCCTCGTCGCCGGACATGTGGACCACCTGCGAGGCGTGGTAGAGGATGTCCGGATCGTGTGGCGAAAGCCGGATCGGCGCATTCCACTGGAACCGGTACTCGAGATCGCGGGCCGCCTGCCCGAGCTGAAGCTGCGGGTAGTGGAGGATCTGGCGGAACTCGCCGGTCTTGCGGTTCAGCCGGGTGATCGAGCCGCCGTAGCAGCCGGCATAGATGATGTCCGGATCGCGCGGGTCCACCGCGATGTGGCCGCTCTCGCAGCCGCCGACCTGATACCAGTCGGGCGTGACCGTGAAGCCGCCACGCGAAGGCACCGAAATCGTGCTGTTGTCCTGCTGCGATCCGTAGATGCG
This sequence comes from Vicinamibacteria bacterium, assembly GCA_965215615.1. GTDB lineage: Bacteria > Acidobacteriota > Vicinamibacteria > Marinacidobacterales > Marinacidobacteraceae > CBDATA01. The sequence continues at coordinate 1,819,832 of OZ244068.1, forward strand.
GTAGGGCCACTGGTCGTCCACATAGACCCGGTACATCTGCGAGGTCTCCTGACCCATCTGGTCGGTCCAGCTCTTGCCGCCGTCGAAGCTGACGTTGGCCCCGCCGTCGTTCGAGTTGATCATGTTCATCGGGTCGTCGGGGTTGATCCAGAGATCGTGGTTGTCCCCGTGCGGAACCTGGATGCGCTCGGCGAACGTGCGGCCGCCATCGATGGACTTGTGGAATTGCACGTTCAGGACATAGACGGTATTTTCGTCGTGGGTGTCGGCGTAGAGGTGGATGTAGTACCAGGGACGCTGGCGAAGCGCCGCGTCGCCGTTGACGCGGGTGAACGATTCGCCGCCGTCATCGGAGCGGTAGAGACCACCGCGCTCGCCCTCGGCCTCGAGGAGAACCCAGATGCGGTCCGAGTTCGCCGGAGAGATGGCAACTGCGGTCTTGCCGACCATGCCGGCAGGCAGCCCGTTCTCGATCCGCTCCCAGTTGTCTCCGCCGTCGCGGGTGCGGAAGATGCCGCCGTCCTCGCTGCCGGAGATCATCGTCCACGGCTTCCGCTCGGCGCGCCACGCTCCGGCGTAGAGGATCCGCGGGTTGTTGGGATCCATCTGGATCTCCACGAAGCCGGTGCGATCCGAGATGTGGAGCACCCGCTCCCAGTTCTCGCCGCCGTCCATCGTCCGGTAGATGCCCCGGTCGTCGTTGGGGCCGAAGATGTAGCCGAGCGCCGCCGCATAGACGAGGTCGGGATCGTCCGGATGGACCGCGAGCGCGCCGATCTGGCCGGCGTGGCGGAGCCCCCTGTGCTCCCAGGTCCGGCCCGCGTCGTCGGAGCGATAGACCCCGTCCCCGACCGAGATGTTTCCGCGGGGAGAAGCAGAGCCCGTGCCCACATAGACGACGTTCGTGTCCGAAGGGGCCACCCGGATCGAGCCCACCGAGCCCACTCCGAAGAATCCGTCGCTCACGTTGGTCCACGAATGGCCGGCATCGGTCGTCTTGAAGACCCCGCCCCCGGTTCCGCCGAAGTAGTAGGTCAGCGGATCGCCGGGAACTCCGGTGGAAGCGGTGGAGCGGCCGCCGCGGGTGAAGCCGACGTTCCGGAACTTCAGCCCGTCGGTGTATTCGGTCGGGACGGTGACATTGGCCTCGTCGAAGTGCTCGTCGTAGTCGCGGTGGCTGCCTTGGGCAGCGGCGAAGGATGCGCTCAAAAGGAGCGCCGGGACGAGCGAAAGACGGATTTTCATGAGTACCTCCGTGGTCGTGAACCGGGGATTCTACGGCGGAGCCCACTCGCGGAAGGCGACCACCTCGTCGAGGCTCTTCGCGCCGGTGGCGGCCATGACCAGCCGGTCCACCCCGAGAGCGATCCCGGCGGCGCGGGGAAACGTCCCGGCCTCCATGGCGGCGAGGAAGCGCGGGTCTGGATCTCCGCCAGGGCGATCCATGGCGCGGCGGACTTCGATCTCGGTGACGAAGCGGCGGCGGTGCTCGACGGGATCGGCGAGTTCGTCGTAGCCGTTCGCGATTTCGAGGCCGTCCACGAAGACCTCGAAGCGCCCGGAGACGCGCGGGTCTTCTTCCGAAAGCCGGGAAAGCGCCGCGAGCGGAGCGGGGTAGCCGGTGACGATGGCCGGGACATCACACCCGAGACCCGGCTCCACGAGCTTCTGAAACAGGTAGTCGAGCGCGCCCACCCGATCCGGAGGAGGCCCCGGGTGGCCGTGGGCTTCGGCGAGATTCGCGAGCACCGGATCCCCGGCGGAGAGCGGGTCCACCCCGACCGCGGCCCGGAAATGCTCCTGATAGCTCCGGATTTCGGCGGCGGGACGGCCGAGCAGGTGCTGGAGCAGCAGGTCCGTTTCGGCGATCAGCGCTTCCACGGTTCCGGGGCGGTACCACTCGGCGATCGTGAACTCGGTGGCGTGGAGCCGGCCCTGCTCCTCGCCCCGGAACGCCTTGACGATCTGGAAGATGGGGCCGCTCCCGGCGGCGAGCAGCCGCTTCATCGCGAATTCGGGCGAGGTGTGGAGGAACCCGCCGTCGGCAGGGACGTTTTCGAGATGCCGGTCGGGCGAACGGTGCGGCCCCAGGATGGGTGTTTCCACTTCGAGATAGCCGCGGGCCTCGAAGAAGCCGCGCATCCGGCGGATCAGCCGGGCGCGCTCGCGGAGCCGGTCGAGAGTCGCCGAGGGCTCCCAGGCGGGGGCGGTGGTCAGTTCTTCAAACGACCGGTGTATTCGCCGGTGCGGGTGTCGAGGCGGAGCGTCTCGCCGGTCTCGATGAAGAGCGGCACCCGGACCACTGCGCCGGTCTCGAGGGTCGCGTTCTTCGAGCCGCCGCTCACCGTGTCGCCCCGGATGCCCGGCTCGGTCTCCACCACCTTGAGCTCGACGAACTGCGGCGGCGCAACCAGCAGGATGGCCCCGTTGTAGAGGGTGATCGCGCAGTTCATGCCCTGGAGAATCCACTTCTCCGCTCCGCCCATCGCTTTCTGGTCGGCCGGGAGCTGCTCGTAGGTGTTCGGGTCCATGAAGTGCCACTCGTCCGCGTCGGCGTAGAGGAACTGCATCTCGGTCGAGATCACGTCCGCCGCCGGAACCTTCTCGCCCGACTTCAGCGTCTTGTCGAGCACCCGGCCGGTCTTGAGGTTGCGGTAGCGGATGCGGGTGAACGCCTGTCCCTTGCCCGGCTTGACGAACTCGCAGTTGAGGAGGATCGCCGGATCGCCGTCCAGCATGACCTTCAGGCCGGTCCGGAACTCGTTCGTCGCGTAGGTATCAGCCAAGAATCAGACTCCCATCCGCCGCCCGGCGGGGCCGGGGATGGTACCAGCGACGGGGGACGGCTCCGACGCTACCGAAGAGACCGGTCGGAAACCGCCTGGCTTGCTTTCTCGCGAACCCGACGCGTACGAGTCTCCTCCGGTGCCGCGGGCTTGACCGGTGTCAGGCACATCTCGTCGAAATTCCTCATCTTCTGTTTGGAGATCGCCCCTGCTTCGGACATCCCGAGCGCGGTCTCGTGGACCGATGCCAGGACATTGCTCTCGTACTGTCTGGTCATGAGAAGTTCTCCTACACGTCGGACAGCAAGTGCCCCATGCGCTCCTTCTTCACCCGGAGGTAGTCGCGCGAGTACTCGTTCGCCGGCACTTCGATGGGGACGCGGTCGGCGATGGTGAGGCCGTGGGCTTCGAGGGCGACGAACTTCCGCGGGTTGTTCGTGAGCAGGCGCAGGCTCTCGATCCCGAGATCCCGGAGGATCTGCGCGCCGACCCCGTAGTCGCGCTGGTCGGCCCGGAAACCGAGGTGGGTGTTCGCATCCACCGTGTCGAGCCCGCGATCCTGTTCGGCATAGGCGCGCAGCTTGTTCACGAGGCCGATGCCGCGGCCCTCCTGGTTGAGATAGAGGATCACGCCGTTCTTCTCGCGGCCGATGGCGGCGAGAGCGGCTTCGAGCTGGGGCCCGCAATCACAGCGCAGCGAACCGAACACCTCGCCGGTCATGCACTGGCTGTGGACCCGCACGAGCGTCGGGGTTTCCGGCTTCACTTCGCCGAGCTGGAGCACGAGGTGCTTCGAACCGTCGAGAGTGTTTTCGTAGGCGAAGGTGCGGAACACCCCAAACCGCGTGGGAATCACCGTGTCGGCCACCCGGCGCACCAGCGACTCGGTCCGAAGCCGATGCCGGATCAGCGAGGCGACGCTCACCACGCCGATGCCGTGCTCGTCGCCGAAGCGGGCGAGATCGGGGAGGCGCGCCATCGAGCCGTCCTCGTTCATCACCTCGCAGATGACGGAAGCCGGATAGAGCCCGGCGAGCCGCGCCAGATCCACCCCCGCCTCGGTCTGGCCGGCGCGCTGGAGCACGCCGCCGGGACGGGCGCGCAACGGGAACACGTGTCCGGGCCGACGCAGATCGTCGGGCTTCGTGTCCTCGTGGATCGCCATCTGGACCGTCCGCGCCCGGTCGGCCGCGGAGATCCCGGTCGTGACTCCGTCGCCCGCCTCGATGGAGACGCAGAAGGCGGTTTCGAGCGCCGAGGTGTTGTCCTCCACCATCAGCGGGACGTCGAGCTCGTCGAGCCGCTCGCCGGTCATCGCGAGGCAGATCAGGCCGCGACCGTGGGTCGCCATGAAGTTGACCGCTTCGGGAGTGACGGCGGAGGCCGCGACGGTCAGGTCGCCCTCGTTTTCGCGGTCGGCATCGTCCACCACGATCACCATCCGCCCGGCGGCGATTTCGGCGATCGCCTGTTTCGGCGTGAGGAACGGGATTTCTTCGGGGCTTTCGGATGGGGATGTGTCAGCCATGAGGGATACCCGTGGGACTCTACCGCACGCTTTCCGGATCCCACTGTGCCGCGATGTACTTGGCGAGGATGTCGTATTCGATGTGAACCGGATCGCCCGGAGCGATCCTCCCGAGCGTCGTGACCTTGCGGGTGTGTGGAATGATCGCCACCTCGAAAGCCCGCTCCGAAGGGTTCGAGCACGCGACCGTCAGGCTCACGCCATCGAGCGCCACCGACCCTTTCTCGACGATCCAGCGTGGTTCCGGATGCTCCACCCGGATGCGGTAATCGTCCGGCTCGCCCCCCGCGGCGATCACCGTCCCGACCGCATCCACGTGTCCTTGAACGAAGTGGCCGCCGAGGCGATCGGAAACCCGCAGGGGAAGCTCCAGATTCACCCGGGAACCGGCACCGAGCTTCCCGAACGCAGTGCGCCGCAAGGTTTCCTCCGCCAGATCGAAACCGAGAACGCCCCGACCCACCGAGACTGCGGTCAGGCAGACCCCGGAAACCGCCACGCTGTCCCCCACCGAGACTTCCCCGAGCGCGGCGGCGGGGCCACAAGCCGGGGGCAGCTCCACCGTGAGCCGGCTCCCCTCGCGGGAGAGGATCGCCCCGCTGCCCAGAACCAGCCCGGTGAACATGCCGGGAAGGTTCGCCGGGCGCGGGCGGGAGCGCAAGCGGCGGCCCGGTCGTACGATTCCGGGAATATGGAAGAGCGGTTCATGCGACGGGCGCTGGAGCTCGCCGCCCTCGGCAAGTTCACCACTTCGCCCAATCCGGCGGTGGGGGCGGTTCTGGTCCGGGGGAACGACATCGTGGCCGAGGCCTTCCACGCCCGCGCTGGAGAACCCCACGCGGAGAGCCGGGTGCTCGGCGTGGGAGAAGCGGCTCGCGGAACCACCCTCTACGTGAATCTCGAGCCCTGTTGCCACGTGGGGCGGACCCCGCCGTGCGTGGAGCGGATCGTCGCGTCCGGAGTCCGACGGGTGGTCGCCGCTCACGCCGACCCGGACCCGCGGGTTCTCGGAGGCGGTTTCGCCTACCTTCGGGCGCGGGGTGTCGAAGTGCGCTCGGGAGTCCTCGAAGCGGATGCCCGCGAGTTGAACCGGGCATATCTCAAGTACCTCGCGACCGGCCTGCCCTGGGTCACCGTCAAGGCCGCGATCTCGATCGACGGGGCGATGGCACCACCGGGGGCAAGGTGGATCACCCGGGCCGCCACGAGACGCCACGGGCGGGTGCTGCGCCGCGAACACCAGGCGATCCTCACCGGAATCGCCACCGTGCTGGCCGACGACCCCCGCCTCACCGCGAGGCCGCGCCGGGGGGCGGGAAACCTCCTTCGGGTCGTCCTCGACTCGAGCCTCCGCACTCCGGAGACCGCGCAGATCCTGACCGGACTCGACCGGGATCCGACCCTGCTGTTCGCCGCTCCCACGGCCGAAGAAGCTGCCGCCCGGCGACTCGTCGGCAGGGGCGCGATGGTCGAACGAACCTCGCTCTCCCCGACCTCGGAGCGGGAGCTCGCTCTGAAGCCGGTGCTCCGGGAACTGGGTCGAAGAGACATCCGGACGGTGCTCGTCGAAGCCGGCCCCCGGGTGACTTCCGCGTTTTTACAGGAGGGGCTCGCGGACCGGCTGGTGCTCTATATCGCTCCCCGGTTTCTCGGGAGAGGGGAAGGCACCGGTCTTTTCGACGCGACCCGCCAGTCCGGCGAGTCGGGAACGAGGAGACTCCCGCTGGCGCAGCCCCTCGCCGGGCGCCCGCGCTACGCCCGGCTCGGCCCGGATCTGCTGGCGGATTTCCGGCTCGACTCGTCCGTAACGAGCGGGAACTCGCCCCGGACCTCATGGCTCACACCCTCCGGCGCGAGGGTGCTCTGAAGAAGCTGGAGCCGCTCCACCTCGAACGCCCCGGCGGGCCGCGGGAGCCCCCCGAGCGCCTCGTCATCGAGACGAAGTGGCCCCCGGAAGCGGGCGATCGTGATGTGAGGCCGGAAAGGCCGCCTCTCGGGAGCGAGCCCGGCCGCTCGCGCCGCCGCTTCGCCGGCCTCGCGAATACGCTTCAGTTCATCTCCACCCATTTCCGCAAACACCCCGCGGGCGCGGCGCATCGTCGGAAACGCCGCGTACCCCCGCACCCGCAGAAGCCGGGGTGCCGACGGAGGGGGAAGTGCCCCTTGCAGCGAATCGCGGATCCGTTCGAGGTCCGCTTTCCCGAAAAAGCGGATGGTGAGGTGCAGATTCGCTTCCGGAACCGGCCGCACCCGAGCGCCCCGCAGGCCGGCGGCGAGTTCCCGGCCGGCCTCGGCGAGCTGCGCCCGGAGATCCGCGGGAAGAGGAACCGCGGCAAACAGCCGGACGGAGGGCTTCGCCGCTTCGCGAGGTTTCACCGCTCCCCGAGCGTCCGGCGGAGCAGATCCAGCGCGTAGGTGGCGGTCAACTGGCGCACCAGCTCCCGATCTCCGGGAAACACATGGCGGACGGCCCGGGTCTTCTCTCCGGCGACCGCCATCCAGACGAGTCCCACCGGTTTGTCTTCCGTCGCGCCCCCGGGGCCGGCGATGCCGGTGACCGCGAGCCCCCAGGTCCGCGCCTTCTCCGCCCGGAGCGCCGCGGCCCGCATACGGACTCCCTCTGCCATCGCCCGCGCCGTCTCTTCGCTGACCGCTCCCGAAGAAGCAAGAACCGTCTCGGGGACTCCGAGCAGATCCCGCTTGGCCTGGTTGGCGTAGGCGACGATGCCGAGGTCGAACCAGCCGGAAGCCCCCGGAACAGAGGTGATCCGGTCGGCGATCAGCCCGCCGGTCAGCGATTCGGCCACCGCCACCCGCTCCCCGCGATCCGCGAGCCGGCGGCCGATCGGCGTTTCGAGCCCGACCCCCGCTTCGCGGCCATAGACCGCCTCTCCCATGCGGGCGGCGATCCGGTCCGCGAGCCGGAAAGCGCCATCCCGGTCGGCCGGCGAGCGTCCGGTGACCCGCACCTCGATCTCCCCCCGGGAAACGAGGATCGCGAGGGAGAGCGGGCCACCGGAGGGCGGTGTCAGGGGCCCGATCTCCTGCTCGAGGGCCGATTCCGGGATCCCGGCCAGCCGAATCACGCTCTCGGGCGCACGCTCCGCCGCGGCCCCGGCTTCGCGCATCCTCGGTGCCACCTCGCTATCGAACATCTCCGCGAGTTCGCGCGGCGGGCCGGGCAACAGGACGAGCCTCGCTCCGTCCTCCGCCCGGGCGAGCACGCCGGGAGCGGTTCCGTGGCGGTTTGGCAGGACCTGTGCTCCCGAAGGAACCATCGCCTGCCGCAGGTTCACCTCCGGCATCTCGATCCCCCGTTTTCGGAATCGCTCGCGGATCCGCTCTGCCGAGCCGGCATCGATCACGAGCGGAACCCCGAGCGCCGAAGCCGCCGCGTCGCGCGTCCGGTCGTCGCTCGTGGGGCCGAGGCCCCCGCAGACGAAGACCCAGTCCGAAGCCTGAAGCGCTTTCCGGATCGTTTCGGCGAGGATCGCCTCGTCGTCAGGAAGGACGGCCGCGAAGACCGCAGACATCCCGAGGCGGGCGAGGCGCTCTTTCAGCAGCGGCGTGTTGCGATCTTCCCGGTGCGGGCGCAGGAGTTCGGCACCGACCGTCAGGATCGCGGCGGCCGGGTTACATCGCAAGGAAGAACAGCACCAGTATCCGCACCACCAGTCCGGCCATGAGATCGTCAGCCATGACTCCGAGCCCGCCGGGGAGACGCTCCAACTGCCTGATCGGGGGCGGCTTCACGATGTCCAGCAGCCGGAAGAGAAGGAATGCACCGGCGGCGGCGACCCAGCCCGGGGAGGCGAAAACCAGCGCGAGCCACATCCCGCAGAACTCGTCCACGACGACTTCCCCCGGATCCTTCCGGCCGGTGGCGCGGACGTAGCGACTCGCCGCCCACCAGCCGAGCAGGACGAAAAAACCAAGCAGGCCCAACTGCCAGCCGGCAGGCAGGCTGCTCGTGAGCGCGAAAGCCCCGAGGCCGGCGAGCGAGCCAAAAGTCCCCGGCGCGAGAGGGATGCGGCCGATGCCGACGCAGGTCGCCACCGCGGTGACGAAGCGGGGAGCGCGAGTCGGGGGCAATGGCTTTTCGGGAGCCGCCCGGGTCACGAGCGGGACCGGCTCGGGCTTTGCGGCGGCTGGCTGTTCCGGAACCTCGACGGGCCGGCTCTCTTCCGGAAACGCCGCCACCCGTTCGCGCTCTGCGGCGATCGCATTCCGGGCTTCCCGGAGCCGTGCTTCCACCCGGGAGCGGACCGCACCGCTTTCGCTCGCCTCCTTCGCGCCTTCCCCGGCTTCGGGCGGCGGAGCGCCGGTGCGCTGCTGAACCCGCTTGCGCACTTCCTGACTCCAGTGAGCCGGGTCGCGACGGCTGGAATTCCGGGGCGGAGAATCCGAAGAGTCGTTCTGGGTCATGCGCGGGCCGCCGGGAGCGTATTATGTTTTTTCGGCTGTGCATCCCGCGCCCCCCTCAGGTTCGACGCTCGAAGCCGTTCCCAACGTCAGCGAGGGGCGGGATCCGGCGATTCTCCGCCGGCTTTCGGCCGCCGCCGCGCCCTGCCTCGCGGATTGCCACACAGACCCCCGTCACCACCGCAGCGTCTTCACCCTGTTCGGAAATCCGGACGCGCTGTTCTCCGCCGCGCTCCGGCTCTTCGAAGTGGTTCTCGAATCGGTGGATCTCGGCCGCCACCGGGGCGAACACCCGCGCATCGGCAGCCTGGATGTCCTTCCCTTCGTTCCGTTGCCCGGCGCGCGGATGAAAGAGGCCGTGGAGCTCGCCCGGCGAACCGCGACGGAGCTTGCGGCGAACCACGGCGTACCCGTGTTCCTCTACGGCGAGGCGGCTTCGGGACGAAGGCCGCTGCGGGAAATCCGGCGGGGCGGAACGACGGGTCTCGAGCAGCGGCTGCGGGACGGCGAGGCAGTTCCGGATTTCGGCCCGCCCCGGCTCCATCCGCGAGTGGGAGCGGTCGCGGTCGGGGCCCGGAATCCGCTCGTGGCATACAACATCAACCTCGACAGCGCCGATACGCGGATCGCGCGGCGGATTGCGGCTGCGGTGCGGGAAACGGGCGGCGGCCTCAAGGGACTCCGAGCGCTCGGTGTCGAGGCGCGGGTCGGGGAACGCCCCGTGGCGCAGGTGACCATGAACGTGGAACACGTGGAAGAGACCCCTCTCGCCGAAGTGTTCTCGCATGTCCGAAAGGAGGCGCACCTTCGCGGCATCGAGATCCTCGGGTCGGAAATCGTGGGCCTCATCCCGCAAGCAGCGACCTCGAAGGACATGGAGGAGGATCTGCGACTTCCCGCCCCGCCCCGCACCATCGAAAGGGCGCTCGAAGAGCATCGCGGTAGCCTTGCCACCCCATGAAGTGTCCGTTCTGTGCCCACGCCGACGACCGGGTGGTGGATTCCCGCGAGAGCCGTGGGGGAGAGATCATCCGTCGCCGTCGCGAGTGCCTCGCCTGCGGCAAGCGGTTCACGAGCTACGAGACCGTCGAGGAAGTGCCACCCACCGTCATCAAGAAAAACGGCGACCGGGAGGAATTCGACGGAAGCAAGGTTCTCGCCGGGCTCGAGAAAGCGTGCGACAAGCGGGTGGCCGGCGAACGGCTGGACGAGATCGTGGACCACGTCACCGAAATGGTGAGCCGCAGCCCGGACCGCGAGCTCGAAACCCGCGAGATCGGCGAGATCGTGATGCAGGCCCTGAAAGAAGTGGACGATGTGGCCTACGTCCGGTTCGCGTCGGTCTATCGAGACTTCCGCGACACGCAGGATTTCGTCCAGGCGATCGACGGCCTGATCCGGCGTCCGGGCTCCCGTTCTTGACTCCAAAACCCCCTCCCGAACCAAAGGGAACGACCGAGCGTTAGAGATGTGCACCGGGAGGACGCCAGAAAAGCCGTTTTGGACTTGCCGGCCCAGTTATCCGATGCCGAACTCGCACGCCGATGCCTCGATGGACGCGAAGACTGCTGGCGTGAATTCGTGGATCGCTTCGGCAGAACGGTCTGGCACGTCGCCTACCGGTTCACCGCCACCGCCGAGGACGCGGAGGAGCTCTCCCAGGACATCTTCATGCGTCTTCTGACCGCGCTGCCGCACTACCGGCCCTCGGGCGCTCTTGGAGGGTGGGTGCGCCAGGTGGCGACCAACGTGGGGATCGATGCCTTCCGACGCAGGAAGCGCGCCCCGAGGCTCCTCGAAGCCGAAGAAGTCCCGGAGCCCGCCGCTCCCGCCCCGGCGCGTCCCGACCGTCTCGCCGAAAGCCGCGACCAGGCGGCACTCGTCCGTCGCATGGTGGACGAACTCCCCGAAGAACTCGCCGAGCCGGTCATGCTGCGCGACCTGATGGAATGGGGATATCCGGAGATCGCCGGGAAGCTGGGGGTTCCGGTGGGCACCGTGAAATCCCGCATCCACCGGGGACGCCTCCAGTTGGCGAAATCCCTGAAAAAGCTCCGCGAGGAGGATGTCCTTTGACTCCTTCTCCGGAAGAAATCCGCGCGGGCGAACTCGCCGCCGGCGAACTCGAGGGCGAAGCTGCCGCCGAAGCGCGCGCCGCACTCGGGGGTTCGCCCCGGCTCGCCGCGCTCTACGGCCGGATTCGCGAGGCGCACCGGGCGCTTTCCGCTTTCCGGCGAAGTGCCGGAGACCCGCCCGACGGGTTCCGGGAGCGGGTTCTCGGAAACACGCTTCCGGTGTTCCGAAGCCTCTATGGCCGGCGCTCCCTCCTGCCCACCTGGCTCACTGCGGCCGCTGCAGCCGCCGTCCTGCTGATCGTGCAGCCCCCTCCGTTCGGCAGCGCTTTCGAAAGCCTCGACGGCATCTCCCGGCGGGCCTCGTCCTTCCTCTCCGAGGCCGGTGACCGGGCGGACCGGGTTCTGACCGAATGGAGCGTCATTCGCGCCTCGATGGGCACCGCGCTCGAGGATGGAGCGGACGAAGTGGGAGAACGGCTCCAGGAACTCGAAGAGGTGGCGCGCCACCGGAACCGGATTCGCGACCGGGAGGAAGCCGCCCCATGAACCGTTCTCCTGGCTGGGCCGGCGCGCTTTCGGTTCTCTTTCCCGGCCTCGGCCACCTCTATGTCCGGGCGACGCATCGCGCGATTGCGCTCGCGGCATCCTGGATCGCTCTCATCAGCAGCGTTTCGCATTACGAAGGTCTGATCCCGATGATGGTGGCGCTCTGGGTTTTCGGAATCGTGGACGCTGTCCAGTCGGCGGAAGAGGCCATCCGGGCCGCCGCCGAAGCACGCGACCCGGATTTCGGACTGGATCGTCGCTGGGCCTGGGGCCTCGTCATCGTCGGCACCCTCGCGGCGCTCTCCGCGACCCCGGTACTGCGCTGGCTGGCCCGCCTCTGGCCCGCCATTCTGATCGTGGTCGGTATCCGGATCCTTCGCGACCGCCCGCCCGCGACCCCGACAAGGAACCTCGCAAAGGAATAGAACCATGGCCCGACAAACGCCCTGGGGAGGAATCACCCTCATCGTGATCGGCGTGGCGTTTCTGCTCGCCACCCTCGACATCATCCGCATCGGGGATCTGTTTCGGTTCTGGCCCTTGATCCTCATCCTGATCGGGGCGAAGCTCGTGCTCGAAAGCCGGGGCCGGAGTGACGAAAAAGAAAGCCCCCCTCCCCCGCCTCCGTGAGCCCCCCATCCCGATCCCCATCCGGATGCGTCCTGCTGTTCGGGGCGCTCCTGATCCTCGTCGGACTGATCGGCCTCATCGCCCTCGTCGGCGGCCCCTCCGCATTTTTGGCCCTGTTCCCGGTGGCCGCCCGCTGGTGGCCGGTCGTCCTCATCGCCTACGGGGCGCTGCGGCTGAGCGGACGGCTCGGCGGAGGCCGCTCCGGGTGCGTCGAAGCGCTGCTGCTCATCGTGTTTCTCGCGGTCGGCACCTCCCTCACCCTTCTCCACCGGACGGTCGGAGGCGAAATCGGAACCTTCGAGGACTGGATCGAGCGGCGCGAGACGCCGTTCCCCGGACAGGGAAACCGCGAGGAAATCACGATCCCGGTCCCGCCCGAAGCGGCGCGGCTTCGACTCGATCTTCCCTGGGGGAGCATCCGGGTGCAGGAGGCAGCCGGGGAACAGGTCCAGGCGACGCTCGAGACCAGAGCGTGGGTTCGCGAAGGCGAAACGCCCGCCTGGCCCAGGCTCGTCTCCATGACCACCGGGGAAGAAATCGCCATTCGGGTGGAGCCGCCGGAAGAGGGAGAGGAGGGGCTTTCCCTCGAGGTCGCCGTGCCACCCGGCCTTTCGGTGGTGGCCGGGACCGGCGAAGGCGGCATCCGGGTAGAGGGCCCCTTTCCGGGAGTTTCCGCACAGGGCGGCGCGGGACCGATAGGCATCTTCGGCGCGCGGGGAACCGTTTTCGCCGAGACGGAAGGGGGCAGCATCCTCCTCCGGGACATCCTGGGTTCGGCCCGGTTGCGGGGACGTGACACGGCGGTCGAGGTGGAGTCTGTCGAAGGCGAACTCAGGATCGAAGCACGGGAGGGATCGGTCCGGGTCGCCTCGATACGGGGCGAACTCCAGGTGGATGCGCGGGGCACCCCGGTATTCATCCGGGATGCCACCGGGCCGGTCCGGATACGAACCGATGATGCCCCGGTCACCCTCACCCGCATCGAAGGAGACGCAACCATCGAGGGAGAAGGCGATCTCCACGCATCCCGGGTCACTGGCGCGCTCGAAATCTCGCTGAACGACAGCCCGGTGGATGTCACGGACACGAAGGGCCGGGTGCGAATCCTCGGGGATCACCGGCTCGCACGGGCCACGGGGATCGAGGGGCCACTCGAAATCCGCACCGGGGACGCGCCGGTGTTCGCATCCGATCTGACCTCCTCCGCTTCCATCCGCGGCGGTGACGGCGACATCACCATCCGCGATGTGGGCGGCGCGCTCGCGGTCACCGCCGGAGAAGGCGGGCTCGACATCGCGACCCGCCGGGTACGAGGAGGCATGACCCTCTTCACCGAAACCGGGGACATCCGCCTCGCGGTTCCCGAAGATGCCCGCTTCCAGCTTTCGGCCGAGAGCGGCCTTCCGCCCGAGGGCGGGCTTGCGGCCGGCGAGGAGGGCGTCTGGACACTCCTCCGCGGAGCAGGCGGCCCCGAGTTCGAGCTCGCGGCACCGGCTGGCCAGGTTCGGGTCATGAATCTCGACGAGGAATCCCGATGACGCTGCGTCTTCTGCTCGCGGCTTTTCTGCTGGTGGGCTGCGAGGAACGAATCGAAGAGAGTTCGTCGGAATCGGTTCTGCTTCCGCCGATGAACCGTCTCGAAGCCGACATCCACGACGGGGAAATCCGCTTCCGGGGAAGCGAAGGTCCGGCGCGGCTCGTCATCGAACGTCGCGCGATCGCGGGTTCCGAGGCCGCCGCCCGTGCCGCTCTCGACCGGCTCGCGGTGACGATCCGGAGTGATCCGGAAACGGGCGCGCTCCTCGTGACGAGCCACGATGCGGCCTGGGGCGTGCCGGCGTTCCTTTTCGGCGAATCGGTTTCCCTGACCCTCACCTTCCACGTCCCGTCCCCGACACCGGCCCGGCTTCGCGCCCGGGACGGGGATCTGGACATCGAAGACTTTTCGGGACCGCTCGATGCCTTCACCGCCGACGGACGGGTGATCGCTTCGCGGGTCGGCACCGAGGCGACCACCGTGCGTCTCGGTTCGGGCGACGGACGTATCGAGGGGCGGGGCCTCAGGGGAGAGATCGAAGCCGAAACCGCGGACGGCAGCATCCGGCTGGAAGGCCAGCTCGGCAAGGTCCACGCCGTCACCGGCGACGGACGGGTGGCGGTACGACTGAGCGGGGCGGAAAGGCTCTCGGGCGACTGGCTCCTGCGGAGCGCCGACGGAGGCGTTTCGCTCGTGCTGCCCGAGACCCTGGCGGCCCGCTTCGACATCACCGCCGGAGACGGCCTCGATGACCGGGACCGCATCCCCAACCGGAACGCGCCCTTCTACTGGGGCGGCCCCCCGGAAACCGCCCGGATCCGGATCGTGGCACCGGGTGGCAGGGTCCGGATCCGGGACGAGGCAGACCCCGAAAACTGAATCAGGCGGACAGCTGCTTGACCAGCGTGACCACGTTCTGGCCTGCTTCGCGGCGATATTCGACGCGATCCATCAAATGACGCACGAAGAGAAGGCCGAGACCTCCGGGCGTTCGCTCTTCCAGCGGGGCATGGGTGTCCGGCTCGGGCACATCGGTGATATCGAAAGGACGGCCATCATCGCGAGCGATCACCACGACCTCGGAGGGGCGGCGTTCGAAACTCAGCTCCAGGCGGCCTTCGGTGCCTTCCGGGTATCCGTAGGAGATGCTGTTGATAATCAGCTCTTCGACGGCCAGGTTGAGAGCCTGGGTCACCATCAGGGAAACGCTCCGCTCCTTGCAGCAGCGCTCGATCCATTCGACGGCCGCCGGAACCCCGGCGAGGTCGTTCCGGAACGAAAGCCGTGAAATTTCCGGGGAATCAGGCATCGGGCGGAAAACGCTTTGCCGGCTTCCCGGCGGTCACCATGATGCCGAGTTCGGCGAGTTGCGCGGGGTCCACCGCGGCGGGGGAACCGGTCATCAGGTCGGCGGCGGAAGTGGTTTTCGGGAAGGCGATCACATCGCGCAGGCTTTTGCTGCCGGATGCCAGCATGGCGATCCGATCGAACCCGAGCGCGATGCCCCCATGGGGAGGTGTCCCGTATTCGAGGGCCTCGAGAAAGAAGCCGAAGCGCTCGGCAGCTTCCTCCCGCGGAATCGAGAGAGCGTCGAAAACGCGCCGCTGCACGCGAGGGTCGTGAATCCGGATGCTCCCGCCCCCGAGTTCGTAGCCGTTCGCGATCACGTCGTAGGCGACGGATCGTACCCGCAACGGGTTGGTTTCAAGAAGATCCAGATCTTCCGGGTGGGGACTCGTGAACGGATGGTGCACCGAAGTCAGCCGGCCTTCCTGCTCGGCGCGCTCGAAGAGCGGGAAATCGGTCACCCACGCCATTCGGAAAGCGCCCTCCGGTATCCAGCCCTCCGAGGCCGCCAGCTTGCGCCGGAGCGCGCCGAGAGCGACGCAGGATTCCCGCGAATCGCCTCCCACCATCAGCAGCAGATCCCCCGGGCCACCGCCCACCGCTTCGAGCAGCGCGGTGAGCCGGTCCGCGCCGAGCGCCTTCAGCAGGGGAGAGCGGATCGTCCCGTCGGCAAAGCCGGCCCGGAAGAGCCCCGGCGCTCCTTCGGCGCGGGCCGCCTCTTCCAGCGCATCCAGCTTCTTCCGCGAGAAGCCTCCGCAGCCGGGCGCGGCGAACCCGTGAACCCGGCCGCCGGATTCGAGGATCCGGTCGAGGACCGGGTGCCCCGAGGCGAGCGGAGTGAGATCGTGAAGCTCCGCGCCGTAGCGCAGGTCGGGCCGGTCCACTCCATAGCGGGCCATCGCCTCGGCGTGGGAAAAACGGGGGAACGGAGGCTCGACTTCGACACCCACCGCGCCGAGGGCACGCGCAAACAGCCCTTCGGTGAGTTCGATGACCTGCTCCTGATCGGCGAACGAAAGCTCGATGTCCACCTGGGTGAACTCCGGCTGGCGGTCGGCGCGCAGATCTTCATCCCGGAAACAGCGCACGATCTGGTAGTAACGGTCGAGGCCGCCGACCATCAGCAACTGCTTGAAGAGCTGGGGCGACTGCGGAAGCGCGTAGAGCTCGCCCCGGTGGACCCTCGAGGGGACGAGGTAGTCGCGGGCGCCTTCCGGCGTGGATCGGGTCAGAAAGGGAGTCTCCACCTCGGTGAAGCCGTTTTCATCGAGATGGGCGCGGGTCTCGCGAGCCAACCGGGCGCGGATCCGGAGGTTTCTCTGGAGCCGGGGGTGCCGGAGATCCAGATAGCGGTACCGGAGCCGCAGATCCTCTCCGACTCCCCCGGGGGTGAGCGGCGGGAAGGGAGGTGTCCGCGATTCGCTCAGGACGTGGATGGTGCGGGCTTCCACTTCGATTCCGCCGGTGGCGATGGCCGGGTTGCGATTCTCCGAAGCACGCTCGATCACCGTCCCCTCGACCGCGAGCACCCACCAGGATCCGGCGCGGGCCGCTTCCCCGGCGGCGGCCGAATCGGGACGCACGACCACCTGGGTGTGGCCCCGGTAATCCCGGAGATCGAGAAAGAGAAGCCCGCCCAGGTCGCGGACCTTTTCCACCCAGCCCATGAGCGTGACCTCCGCTCCGACGTGCTCCGCTCGAAGCTCGGCGCAGTGATGGGTACGGCGGGTCGGCACGCTCACCGGGAGGACTCCTGCTCCCGAAGGTAGCGGTTCTTGAGCTCCACGTAATGGGCCGCCGATTCGGCGAGATGGGTGATCTCCTTGTCGCTCAGCGGGCGGGCGACCCGGCCCGGCACTCCCCGAACCAGCATCCGCGGCGGCACCACGAGGCCGGGAGGAACCACCGAGCCCGCCGCCACCATCGCCTCCTCGCCGACCGAAGCGCGATCCAGCACCACCGACCCCATGCCGATAAGGCAGCGCCGGCCCACTTGACACGCGTGGACGACGGCGCGGTGGCCCACCGTCACTTCGTCACCGATCCCGGTCCATTCGTCTCCCGCATTGACGTGGACCACCACACCGTCCTGGAGGTTGGATCGCTTCCCCAGCCGGATCCGGTTCATGTCTCCCCGCAACACCGCGCCGAACCAGACCGAAGAATCCTCTCCGAGATTCACGTCTCCGATCAATGTGGCATTCGCGGCTACGAAAGCCGAGGGCGGGACGGTCGGTGCATGGTCTCCGAAGGGCAGGATCATGGGTCACAAAAGGTGGCCGCCTCGGAAGAAGCATGAAAAGAAAAGCCCCCGGCGACCCGAAAACGCGGCGAGGGTAGCACGCAGCGCTGGCTAGAATCCGAAATCTGCCGTGTCCCGACCGCAATTCGACTTCCAGACTTTTGTTCGCGAATTCCGGACTGCGGCCCGTGAGGTGATCGGACGATCCGGCCCCGAGACCAGCCCGATCACCGGACACCATCAGGAGCATCTCGACGGCGGCAGGGGCGCGGCCCGGAGCAGCCTCCTCGGCGCGCTCACTACCCATTCGGCCATCCTCGCGATCATCCTGCTCGGCCTGTTTTCCTCGCCGCAGGTCATGGAGGACAGTCCCTTCGATCTGCCCGGCCTCGTGTTCGTGGCGACCGAGGGCCCGGGAGGCGGAGGCGGCGGCGGAGGCGACGAGTCGGAAGAGGCCCCCGCGCCGCTCCAGCTTTCCGGGCAGGATCTGGCGCAGGTGGCGATCGCCGCGCTCCCCCAGCCGGAAGACCTGATCTTCGACGATCCCGATATCCCGAACCCGGAGCCGGAAGAAGAGCTCGAAGATGCCGTCCTCGCACCTTTCGTTTCCGCGATGCCCGACCCGGAAGATCTGGCCGGGCTGATCCGCGACGCGAACGATGCCCTTTTCAACCGGCAGGCCGGGAGCGGCCGGGGAGGCGGTGGCGGAACCGGTGAAGGCGGCGGTATCGGCGAAGGCTCGGGCGACGGAGTCGGCGAAGGAACCGGAGGCGGTTTCGGGGGCGGGGCCTACCGGATCGGCAGCGGCGTGGAGCCCCCGCAACTGCGCCAGCAGATCACCCCCGAGTACACCGACGACGCACTGTCACGCAAGATCGAAGGGACCGTGGTCCTCGAAGTCGTCATCCTGCGGAGCGGACGCATCGGCCCGGCGCGGATCCTGAAGAGCCTCGACCCCGGCCTCGACGAGAAGGCGATCGCCGCGGTCCGCAAGTGGACCTTTCTTCCCGGCCGCTTCCGCGGCAACCCGGTGGACGTGATCGCAGAGATCGAAGTGGAGTTCCGGCTGCTCTGACCGCCGGACGCTACTCGTTCTGGAAGATTCCCGAGTAGAGCCGCTCGGCGGGGCGGGCGAGCCGGAAGAAGAGAAGCTGGACCATGCGGGCCGCTTCCGCGAGCTCGAGGCCATCCGGGTGGTGGATGGTCAAAAGCGACCCGCTCTGGCCCGAATAGCCGGAATCCCAGACGGCAGTGCCGACCTGCGCTCCGCTCCGCAGCAGCGAAGAACGGGTCCGGCCGATGGCGAACACGTCCGCCGGAATGTTCACGACTTCCCGGTAGCGGATCCAGTAGGGCCCCGGTGCCAGCCGGTACCCGCCGTCCGCCTCCCGGGCGACCGGTGTCGAATCCGGAATCCGCCGGGTCTCATTGTCGAAATCCACCCGGCCAGCCCCCGCGCCGAAACTCCGCACCTCGGCGAGAGTCAGATCCACCCCGTTCATCTGGATCTGGGCATCCGGGTCCCGGAGGTTTTCGATCAGCGGTGGGCGTTCCTCGAGCAAGCGACGAAGGGCGGAACCCGTCAGGAGCTCCACGTCAGCCTCGAGAGCCTTCCGAAAGGATTCTCGGCAGCGTGATCCGCTCCTGCCCCTGGTACTTCCCCTTCTTGTCCCGGTAGCTCGTCTCGCATTCCTCGTCGCTCTCGAAGAAAAGAACCTGGGCGATGCCTTCGCCTGCGTAGATGCGACACGGGAGCGGAGTGGTGTTCGAGATTTCGAGCGTGGCGTTGCCTTCCCACTCGGCATCGAAGCCGGTCACGTTGATGATGATTCCGCAGCGGGCGTAGGTGGACTTCCCGATGCAGACCCCGTACACGTTCCGGGGCATCCGGAAGTTCTCGACGGTGTTCGAGAGGGCGAAACTGTTGGGAGGGATCACGCAGACCTCGCCCTTGTAGTCCACGAAACTCCGCGAATCGAAGTTCTTCGGGTCCACCACCGTGGTGTGCACGTTCGTGAATATCTTGAACTCGTCCGAAACCCGGATGTCGTACCCGAACGCCGAAAGCCCGTAGGAGATCACTCCCCGGCCGACCTGCCCGTCCACGAAGGGGTCGATCAGCCCCCGTTCCTTCGCCATCCGGCGGATCCAGGAATCCGGCTTGATCCCGGGCATGATCGGGATCCCCCCTTCAGCCCCGGCCGGCCGCGAAGGTGACTGCGGGGAAGAAGTAGGCGACTTCGATTGCGGCCGAAGCCGGCGAGTCGGACCCATGCACGGCGTTTCGCTCGATGCTCGTCGCGAACCGGGCGCGCAGGGTTTCCGGTGCCGCGTCCTTCGGATCGGTGGGCCCCATGAGCTCCCGCAGGCGGCTCACCGCGTCATCCCGTTCGAGGACGGCGGCTACCGAAGGGCCGGAGCACATGAAATCCACGAGGCTCGGGAAGAACGGCCGCTCGGCGTGTGCCGCATAGAACCCCTCGGCTTCGCGCCGGTCGAGGCGCACCATGCGGAGCGCCCGGATCCGGAACCCGTCCGCCTCGATGGCGGCGAGGATTTCGCCGGTCTTTCCGGCGCTGACTGCGTCCGGCTTGATGATCGTGAGTGTTCGCATGATGAAAATGTCAGCGGCCGTAGAGCACCGCGTGCATGGCGGCTCCGAGATCCGCGGGGCTTTCGACCACCGTGACACCGGCCGACCTGAGGGCCTCCATCTTGTCTGCGGCGGTCCCCTTGCCTCCCATGACGATAGCGCCCGCGTGTCCCATCCGGCGACCGGGAGGCGCGGTCTGGCCGGCGATGAAACTCACCACCGGCTTCGGGAATCCGCGGCTGATGAATCCGGCCGCCTCTTCCTCGGCACCGCCGCCGATCTCGCCGATGAGGATCACCGCTTCGGTCTCCTCGTCCGCGGCGAAATGCTCGAGCGCGTCGATGAAGGAAGTCCCCACCACCGGGTCGCCGCCGATCCCGACGCAGGTGCTCTGGCCGATGCCGAGGGCGGTCAATTGATGGACCGCTTCGTAGGTGAGCGTGCCGCTTCGGGACACGACACCGACCGGCCCCTCCTGGTGGATGAAGCCGGGCATGATCCCCACCTTGGCGCGACCCGGCGAGATGACACCGGGGCAATTCGGCCCGAGAACACGGGTCCGGCCCCCCTCGATCCGGCGCATCAGCTTCACCATGTCCCGAGCGGGCACGCCTTCCGTGATCGCGACCACCAGCTCGAGCCCGGCATCCGCTGCCTCGGCGATCGCATCGGCTGCGAAAGCCGGCGGCACGAACGCGAGCGAGGTGCCCGCCCCGGTATCCCGCACCGCCTCCGCCACCGTATCGAACACGGGAACTCCGAGAGCCTGCTGGCCCCCCTTGCCGGGAACGACGCCCGCGACCAGATTCGTGCCGTAATCCCGGCAGGCCTCGGCATGGAAGCTGCCCTCGCGCCCAGTGATCCCCTGGACCAGAAGGCGGGTTTCCTTGCCGACGAAAATGCTCATGGCGCTTCCCCGGTGGCGGCGACGACCTTCCGCGCCGCGTCCTGCATGCCGTCAGCGGCTGTGAACGGGAGACCCGAATCGGCCAGCATCCGGCGAGCGATGTCCACGTTGGTGCCCTCCATGCGGACCACGATGGGCAACTGGATTCCGAGATTCGTGACCGCGGCGATCAACCCCTCGGCCAGCCGGTCACAGCGGAGGATGCCGCCGAAAATGTTGATCAGCACCACCCGCACGTCCGGATCCGAGGTCAGGATCCGGAAGGCGTTTTCGATCTGCCCGGCGCTCGCGCCGCCGCCGACATCGAGGAAGTTCGCGGGCGACGCTCCGGCGAGCTGAACGATGTCCATGGTGGCCATGGCGAGCCCGGCACCGTTCACCATGCATCCGACCGAGCCGTCGAGCTTGATGTAGTTCAGGCCAAAACCGCTCGCCTCCACTTCGAGCGGCGACTCCTCGTGGATGTCGCGGAGCGCCGCCACCCGCTTCTGGCGATACAGGGCGCTGTCATCCACCGAAACCTTGGCATCGAGCGCGAGCACCTGGTCGTCATCGGTCACGAGCATCGGGTTGATCTCCACCTGGCTCGCATCGAGGCTGTCGTAGGCTCGATAGAGGGCCAGCAGGAAATCCACCGCCGGGCGCAGCAGCGGCCCGACGAGCCCGAGTCCGAACGCGAGCCCCCGCGCCTGAAACGGCTGAAGTCCCACCACCGGATCCACCGTCACGGTGAGGATCTTCTCGGGGGATTCCGCTGCGACCTCTTCGATGTCCATCCCGCCCGAAGCGCTCGCGATGCAGATCGGCCGTCCGGTCGCCCGATCCAGCACGAAGCTGAGATAGAGCTCCCGCACGATCCCGACACCTTCCTCGATGAGCAGCCGCCGCACTTTCCGTCCCTCGGGGCCGGTCTGCCGGGTGACCAGCGTGGAACCGAGGAGCGCTCCGGCGGCCTCCCGCACCTCTTCTTCGGAGCGGGCGAGGCGGACACCCCCCGCCTTCCCGCGCCCGCCCGCGTGGATCTGTGCCTTCACCACCACCGGAAGCCCGAGAGCCCCCGCCGCTGCCAGCGCGTCCTCCACGCTTTCCACCGGCCGGCCACGGGGGACCGGGACACCGTGGTCGGCGAGGAGCGCCTTGGCCTGGAATTCGTGAAGATTCATCGGGGAAGATTCACGATCAGACGCCGATCTTCTCGACGAGCTCGCGAACCGAGGCGGCGGAACGATCCAGTGCCGCCTGCTCATCGGGATTCAAGGTGATTTCGACGACTTCCTCCATCCCTTTCCGGCCCAGTTTGATCGGGACTCCCATCGAGAGCCCGTTCACGCCGTACTCGCCTTCGAGATAGACGGTGCAGGGGAGGATCTTCATGCGGTCACCGAGGATCGCGTCCACCATCTCGGCGATCGCGGCGGAGGGCGCGTAGTAGGCCGATCCGGATTTCAGATGGGCGACGATCTCCCCGCCGCCCTTGCGGGTGCGCTCGACGATCCGTTCGATCGCTTCGGCATCGAGCAGATCCGGGAGCGGGATTCCGGCCACCGTGGTGTAGCGGGGAAGCGGCACCATGTCGTCGCCGTGTCCGCCGAGCACGAAGGCGTGGACATTCGTGGTGGACACCTTGAGTTCGGCGGCGATGAAGGAGCGCATCCGGGCTGAATCCAGGATCCCCGCCATCCCGATGACCCGCTCGCGCGGGAAGCCGCTCGCCCGCAACGCGGTCTGCGCCATGGCATCGAGCGGATTCGAGACCACGATCAGGATGGCATCCGGCGAGACCGCCACCGCACTTTCGGTGACGTTCTTGACGATCGCGTGGTTCTTTCGCAGCAGGTCGTCGCGGCTCATCCCCGCCTTGCGGGCGAGCCCGGCGGTGATGACCACGATGTCCGATCCGGCGGTGTCCGCGTAGTCGTTCGTGCCGAAGACGAACGCGTCACTGCCGCTCACCGGGGCCGCCTCGAGCATGTCGAGCCCCTTGCCTTGCGGGATGCCGTCGAGGATGTCGATCAGGACCACATCCGCCTGCCCCGCGTCGGTGAGCCGCTGCGCGGCGGTCGCGCCGACGTTTCCGGCGCCGACGATCGTCACTTTGGGACGCATCGTTTCTCCTTGTGGCTGGTTGGGGGCTGGTTCGGGTCTCAACCCATGCCCCGGATGACCTCGTCGGCGAACTCCGAGGTCTTGAGGCGGGTGGCACCCGGCATCAACCGGTGGAAGTCGTAGGTGACCCGCTTCGCCGCGATGCTCGCTTCGAGCCCCTTCTCGATCCGGTCGGCGGCCTCGCCCCAGCCGAGATGGCGGAACATCATCACCCCCGAGAGGATCACCGAGCCGGGGTTGACCATGTCGCGGTCCGCGTACTTCGGCGCGGTTCCGTGGGTTGCCTCGAAGATCGCGTGACCGGTCACGTAGTTGATGTTTCCGCCAGGAGCGATCCCGATTCCGCCGATCTGGGCGGCGAGCGCATCCGAAAGGTAATCGCCGTTGAGATTCATGGTGGCGATCACGTCGAAACTCTGCGCCCGGGTGAGAACCTGCTGCAGGGTGATGTCGGCGATGGCATCCCGGATCATCAGTTTCTGCTTCCAGCGGCCTTCGCCATGCGACTCCCAGAGCGCGTCGAGGCAGGAATGCACTTCGTGGCGGAGCGCGGCCTGCTGGGACGGAACCATGAGGTCGTAGCCCGGATCCACCGCACGGGCGTTCTCCTCGTCGGTCCAGTCGGGGTTTTCTTCGCGGTTCCCGAGGATCCAGCTCTCCCGCTCGGTCACCGTCTGCTCCCGGAACTCCCGGACGGCAAGCGCGTAGCCCCAGTCGCGGAAGGCACCCTCGGTGAACTTCATGATGTTGCCCTTGTGGACCAGCGTGACGCTACGGCGACCCTCGCGGAGCGCGTATTCGATCGCGGCCCGGACCAGCCGGTCGGCACCTTCCCGGCTGACTGGCTTGATTCCGATCCCGGAGGTCTCGGGGAACCGGATCTTCGTGGCCCCCAGCTCGTCGCGCAGGAAGGCGACGAGCTTTCGGGCATCCTCGGTTTCGGCGCGGAATTCGATCCCGGCGTAGATGTCCTCGCTGTTCTCGCGGAAGATCACCATGTCCACCTGCTCCGGGTTCCGCACCGGGCTCGGGACGCCTTCGTACCACTTCACCGGGCGCAGGCACACATACAGGTCGAGAAGCTGGCGGAGCGCCACGTTCAGCGAGCGGATGCCACCACCCACCGGAGTGGTGAGCGGCCCCTTGATGCCCACTAGGTACTCCTTGAAGGTGTTCACCGTCTCGTCGGGGAGCCAGTTGCCGGTCTCGTTGAAGGCTTTTTCGCCGGCGAGCGTCTCCCGCCACACGATCCGGCGCCGGCCGCCGTAGGCCTTCTCGACGGCGGCATCGAACACCCGGACACTGGCGCGCCAGATGTCCCGGCCGGTTCCGTCGCCCTCGATGAAGGGGATGATCGGGTTGTCGGGGACCTGAAGGATCCCGTTCTCGATGGAGATTCGGCCGCCCTCGAGCGGCCGGGATACCGGCTCCGTTGTCATGTACTCCTCTTTGGATGGCGGGCGGGGACGGCCTGGGCTCATCGGGATCGCCGGCAGCAAAAGCGCGGGCCCGACTCAGACGGAGAGGAAGCCAACAAGCCGCGCAGGCGCGACGAAAAACCAACAAGCCGCACAAGTGCGGGGGGAGGCGGATTCTACACCAGTCAGGAGGCCCGGCGGTCGAAAAAATCCCGGACCCGCCCCATCCCCTTCCCGATCTCGGACTCGGAGGTGGCGAAACTCATGCGAAGGTGCGTGTCGCACCCGAAAGCGCCCCCCGGAACGGTCGCGACCCGCTCCCCGAGCAGGGCCTTCGCGAGCTCTTCCGAGGTCTCGCCCGGGAGCATCCGCTCTCCGAAATCGGGAAACAGGTAGAAGCCGCCATCCGGGGTCACGCAGCGGACTCCCGGAATATCGAGGAGCGCTCCCCGCATGATCTCCATGCGCCGCTCGAAGGCTTCGGTCATCCAGGCGAAGTCGGCGGGGTTCGCCCGGAGCGCGGCGAGCGCCGCTTTCTGCGAGATGGAGCAGGCGTTCGAGGTCATCTGGCTCTGCAAAGACGCGGCGGCGCGGATCACCGGCTCGGGGCCGAGCGCCCAGCCGAGCCGCCACCCGGTCATCGCATAGGACTTCGAGGCGGAGCCGGCGATCAGGAAGCGGGGGCCGAGGATGTCCGCTACCGCCCGGTAGGCCCCTTCGGGAGCGGGGCGGAAGGTCAGCCGGGCGTAGGTGTCGTCCCACATCAGCCAGGCATCGGCCTCGGCGGCGAGGCGCGCCACCGCGATCAGTTCGTCCGGAGAGAGAACGACTCCGGAGGGGTTGCCGGGAACGTTCAGGATGATGAGCCGGGTGTGCTCGCTGACCCGCGGTTCGATCACCGCCCGGGTGGGTCGAAAGGCATCCTCGACGGAAGCCGGGGCGAACACCGGGGTCGCCTCCGCGATCCGGACCTGTTCGGGAAAGGTCGGCCAGTAGGGGACCGGGATCACCACCTCGTCTCCTCGCTCGCAGGTGGCGAGCAGGAGGCCGGTCAGGGCGTGCTTGCCCCCGTCGGTGAGCAGCACTCCGGATTCCCCGTAATCGAGTCCGTAATCGAGCCGGTATCGCTCGGCGACCGCCGCCCGCACTTCGGGAGCGCCCGGGTTCGGCGTATAGCGGGTGTAGCCGGAGCGGATGGCTTCGATGCCGGCATCGCGCGCCACTTCCGGTGTCGGGAAGTCCGGCTGGCCGGCGGAAAAATCCACCACGTCTTCCCCGGCTGCCTTGAGCCGCATGGCTTCGGCCATGACCGCCATCGTCGGGGACGGCGAGATCCGGGAGACCCGGGAAGCGAGAGGCAGCCCGGCATCGGTCATGAGTTTTCTCCCGCGAGCTTGCGGACGAGGCGCTCCCGCACGAACTCGGGAACGAGTCCCGTGATGTCGCCGGACAGCGCGGCGATCTGCTTCACCAGCCGGGAGCTCACATAGGAATACTCCTCGGCCGGGGTGAGAAAGACGGTTTCCACCTCGGGCGCGAGGCGACGGTTCATCAGCGCCATCTGGAATTCGTACTCGAAATCGGACACCACCCGGATGCCCCGGATGATCGCTGTTGCGCCCCGTCGCCGCGCATAGTCCACGAGCAGCCCGGAGAACGAATCGGTCTCGACCGAAGGGTCGTCCGCGAAGGTCGCGGAGATGATCTCCCCCCGTTCCTCCACCGAGAACAGCGGTGCCTTCTCGGGGTTGTGGAGGACCGCCACTACCACCCGCTCGAACAGTCGGGAAGCCCGGCGGATGATGTCCACGTGGCCGAGGGTCAGAGGGTCGAACGAGCCCGGACAGATCGCGAGTCGGTCTCTCATCGGAACACCCCTCCGGGAGGAAGAAGGTAGCACGGGGGACAGGCGGTCAAGCGGGGAGTTTTCCACAATTTTCGGCCGGAATCGGCTTTCACGCAACAAAAGGGGTCGCTTTTGCGTGAGATTCAGTATGGGGAATTTCCCTTTCGGGCCGAAAGAGCGTGAAAGCTCCATCGCCAGCCACGAGAGTCCGGACCGCTTCGTACCCGGCCGGGGCAGCAGATGGGGCGGCGGCAGGGTGCTCCACCGCCAGCAGGGCCGGTTCGAGGCGCGCCACCCGATGTGCGAGACCATGTGCCGTACCGTCGCGCCAGGCGGACCACGGGGGGTCGAAAAACGCGATCCCGAAGCGCTCGGCGGCGGTCTGGAGCTGCGGCAGGACGAGGGCGGCATCCCCCCGGTGGATGCGGATCGCTTCCGCCGCCAGCCCGAGCCGCCGGGCGTTTTCCCCGATGCGCCGGGCCGCTGTCCGGGACTCCTCGATGAAGACGCAGTGCGATGCACCACGGGACAACGCCTCGAAACCGAGGGATCCCACCCCGGCGCACACATCCAGCGCGCGGGCACCGACGAGTTCCGCGCTCAGGACTTCGAAGACGCTTTTTCGCAGGCGAACCGCCGTCGGCCGCAACCCCGCGGGGGCTTTCCCCTCCCGAGGCGGCCCGAGCAGGGAGCGCCCGGCGAAAGCTCCCCCCGCAACGCGCAGGCTCAACGCCCGCAAGCCCCCCAAGGAAAGAACCCATGCCCTCCGCCCTGCCCCGACCCAGGCTCCGCCCCCTTCGCAGCATTCCGCCACCGCTCGTCAAGAGGCACCGCGAGAAAGAGCCCTCCGGGAGCTACCACCGGCTCGAAATCATGGCGGCTGTCTCCGCGGCTCTTCGCTCCGGCCGGGATCGCGACGAACTGACCGCTGCCCGGGAACAGATGAGGATGTGGCTCGAAAACCACGCCGGGCGACACTGGCAGGACTTCGACGCATGCTGGGAAAAGACGGGCAGAGGGGTCCGGCGGCTCTCGGTCGTCTCGCGCCGGGCCGAAATCGAAGCCATCTCCCGTACCGTCGGGAATGCCCGCTACTTCGCCGCGGCCCTGACCCTGGTGAACCGGGGCCACGAAGTGCTCACCCGGACCATCGTCTCGATATTCGGTGTCCCCGGCGCCGCTCGCCTCCGGATCACCCTGCTCGCTCCCGGCCGGACGGGGTGGAGACAACCGCATACGCCGTGGAGTCCGGCCCTGATCGGCCGGCTGGCGCGCCGGCCCGGACTCACCGACTACGGCTTTCCGCTGCGGGCCGAACCCTGGGTGATCAGCACCAGCAGCGACGTGGACGAGTTCGTTCACCTGATTACCCATCCCGGCCGCACCCGGCCGATCTTCGCTACCGGCCTCGCCTCCGGGGAGACCGATCCGCAGACAGCCGTCCTCGATCCGGAAGAACTCCAGCAGCGCACCGTCGGGCTATCCCACGTGGTGGTCGTGACCGGCCCCATGACCTTCCTGTTGAGCAAGCGGATCGGAAAGAGGTTCAGCGTATTTGGCAACGCGTTCCGGACCTATCGGCCGGGATGCGATCTCGACCCGGAAAAGGACGCGCACCCGATGGCGCTCGGAGAAACGATGGCCGCCTGGGCTCCCCGAAACGCCCGCCGGTTCTTCGATTCCCTCCAGTGCGAGGTACTCCGCACGAGCGTCGCTCTCCAGGCCCACCCCGGACATCGCCTCCCTTCCCGGCAGGATGCCCCTTCCCTCGCAATCCGTCCGGCTCACCGGCAGTGGACCACGTTCGGACGGGACGAAGATACGGGTTCGCAGGCCGCCGAGCACCGCTCCGGCCTGCTCAGCCAGCGGCGGTGAGGCCAAAGCGGTCCCCCCAGGTGGAGCGGACATGGGCGAGGATGCGCTCCCCTTCGGCGCCCGCCGAGTGCGAAGAGCCGAGAAACCGGCGCGCTTCGTCGCGCGCGAGACGCAGCAGGTCCACATCCTGGACGAGATCGGCGATCCGAAAGGGCGGCAGCCCGGATTGTCGGGCACCGAGAAAGTCACCCGGCCCCCGGATCGCGAGATCCTCCTCGGCGATCCGGAAGCCGTCGCCGGTGTCCACCATCACCCGGAGACGGCGGAGGGCGTTTTCGGAGATCTCTTCGCTGCCGGCGAGCAGCACCGCGGTCGAAGGCGCGGTGCCCCGCCCCACCCGGCCTCGCAACTGATGCAGTTGCGCGAGACCGAAACGCTCGGCCCCTTCGATCACCATGACCGTTGCGTTCGGCACGTCCACCCCCACCTCGATCACGGTGGTGGCGACCAGCACGTCCAGTTGGCCGGCGGCAAAGCGCCGCATGGTTTCCTGACGCACGGCGGAGGGAATCCGGCCGTGGACGAGGCCGACGCGCAAGTCCCGGAACGGCCCGTTCGCAAGCTCCTCGAAACGGGATTCGGCGGCGCTCCCGGGAAGCGCTTCGGAATCCTCGATGAACGGGCACACGTAGTAGGCCTGCCCGCCCTCGCGGACCGCCTGTCGCACCCGCTCTTCCACTTCCCGGCGGTCGCCGGCACCGCGAAGCAGGGTCTCGACGGGTTTGCGTCCGGGCGGCATGTCCCGGAGCTCGGAAAGCGCCAGATCGCCGTAGAGCGCGAGCGTCAGGGTCCGGGGGATCGGAGTGGCGGTCATCACCAGCAGGTCGGCATCGCCGTTCTGCTCGAGGAGCAGCCGTCGCTGGGCCACCCCGAAGCGGTGCTGTTCGTCCACGATGGCGAGCCCCAGATCGTGGAAGCGCGCTCCTTCCTGGATGAGCGAATGGGTACCGACCACGAACTGCGCGTAGCCACTCGCAACCGCCCGCAGCGTGTCGCGCCGGTCGGACGCGGACAAACCGGAGGTGAGAAGCGCTGGCCGGTAGCGAAGCGGTTCGAGGAGTCGGCGGATGTTCACGAAGTGCTGTTCCGCGAGCAGCTCGGTGGGTGCCATCAAGGCGACCTGGGCGTGATGGCGCATCACGATCAGGGCGGCGATAACCGCGACGATCGTCTTCCCGGAGCCGACATCCCCCTGGAGCAGCCGGCGCATCATCCGGGGGCCACCCATCTCCTCGGCGATCGTCCGAAGCGCCTCCCGCTGGGAGCCGGTGAGCCGGAATGGAAGCAACCGGCGGACATCCTCCCGAATCCGGTCGTCCACCGGAAAGGAGTGCTCGCGACGGCGGCCGGTCCGGTCGGCGCGCCGCCGCAACAGGAGCCCCGCTGCGAAGCAGAAGAACTCTTCGAGAATCAGCCTCCGGTACCCGGGCGAACGCCGGGCCATGAGATCGGGAAGCGAGGCACCGGGCTCGGGCAGATGAATGCTCTCGAGCGCCTCCCGACGGGAAGGAAGTCCGAGGCGGCGGACCGCCTCTTCCGGCAGGTATCCGGGACCGACCGCGTCGCCGCTCCGGAGCAGGCCGTAGATGAGCGTTCGCAACCGGCGGGGGGTGACCGGACCCACCCGCTCGTAGATCGGGACGATGCGGCCGACGTGGGGATCCGCGGATCGCAAGGGGTCCGGGGAGGAATCGTCCGCGACACTGTCTTCGGTGAACTCCCACTTCGGGTTCTGGAACTCCCGCGCTCCGGGGTCCGTCTTGCCGAACAACAACACCCGGCGGCCGGGCTGAAGAACGCGTTTCAGGTGCGCCTGGTTGAACCAGATCGCTTCCACCGTCCCGTGTTGCGCATCGGCGCGCATCACGACGAGCTTGAGCGACCGGCGACGAGTGGGTCGCACGGTCACCGAGCGGACCACGACCTCGAGGGCCCGCGGCTGGTCCTCGCTCCCCGACGCGCCGGGCGACCCTCCGGTCCGGTCTTCGTACCGGTACGGGGCGCGCAGCAGCAGATCACCGGCACAGCGGACACCGACTCCGGCCAAAGCAGCGGCACGCACCGGCCCGACTCCCTTGAGGAACCGGATCTCGGTCTCGGGAGTGACCTCGGGCAAGGCTTCCGGTCGCCCCTCAGCGGGAGGGAGCGCGAAGATGGAGAGCGCCATCCGTAACCTCGACCGATTCGAGGCCATACGGGAGCAGGAACGGCTCGCCGGAGACCGGCGGAGCGACTCCGGCCTCCTGAAACGGAGCGAGCAGCATCGGGGTCAGGGCTTCTTCGAGAGCGGCGGGCGGGAGTTCCATCCCGGAGATCACGACGCGCCGCAAGGTCACGGTCCCCATCCCCGCCTGACCACCGAGGCCGAAAACCAACTCCACCGGCTGGGGAGCGGACTCCGGGCCTCCGAGCAGATTCCCGAACGAGCCGAGGCGGGATGGGTCCAGGCGACCGGCCGCCTCCACTTCTCCCGAACGGAAGCGAACCCGCAGCCCGGTGAGCCCCGCGCCGGCTTCGATCCGGGGAGCCAGAACGCTCGACTCGAGGAGCGCATTCGCCTCGGCTTCCGAGAGGGTGACCACCTGCGGCTCGCCGGCGAGCAGCCCGAACAATTGGACCAGCGCCCCCCCGTCCGGAGCCTGTGCTCCGGCCGGGAAAGCGGCCAGAACCAGCGCCGCGAAGAAAAAGGGGAACTTCATGCGGAGTGAGCTTACCCCCGGGAAAAAGCCGCGCTACAATCCTCTTTCCTTCGCAGCCTGAACGCGGGGTGGAGCAGTGGTTAGCTCATCGGGCTCATAACCCGAAGGTCGGGGGTTCGAATCCCCCCCCCGCAACCAGGCGAGGTTCCCCGGCCCAACAGAGGCCCACCAGAAGAGGCTCACCAGAAGAGGCCCGCCAGACAGGAACCGTACGGGAGGGAGCGCATGTCCGATGGCCCCGGGGTTGGAGAGAGAGCCGGGGAGAGCCGTCCGTTCCGTGCCCTGATCGCTTCCGCCGCCGTCGCTGTGGTGTCCGGGACGATCGGCTATTCGTGGATCGAAGGCTGGACGCTGGTCGAAAGCCTCTACATGACGGTGATCACCCTCTCCACCGTCGGCTTCGGAGAGGTTCGGGCGCTGTCGCCGGCCGGCAAGTTCTTTACCATCGCCCTGATCCTCGGCGGAGTCGCCACGCTGAGTTTCGCAATCACCGCACTCGGCGAACAGATCCCGAAGCGTCACGAACGCCGGCTCCGGTTGAGGATTCGTCTGATGAAGGAACACCTGATCGTCTGTGGCTACTCCCGCATGGCGCGAGGGGTCGTGGACGGCCTCTCGCGGCGGCGGGAGGACTTCTGTGTCATCGAGAACGACCCAGCCAGGGTCCGCGAATTGCTGGACCGGGGGATTCCGGTGGTGGAGGGCGACGCAACCCTCGAATCGGTCCTCGAACGCGCCGGGCTCCTCCGCGCCCGGGCGGTCGCGGCGCTCCTGCCTTCCGACCCCGACAACCTCTCCATCGCGATGACCGCCTCCGGCCTCCGCCCCGGAATCCGGATCCTGGCCCGCTCCGAGCAGGAGCGATCCCGCGCCAACCTCCTCCGTGCCGGGGCCCGCGAAGAAGACGTGATCTCCCCGCACGGCGCGGCCAGCGCCCATCTGCTGCAAAACCTGCTCCATCCGAAAGGAGCCCGCACCGTGTCGGTCCTCTACAACCTGATCCCGCTCGGCCTTGAGCTCGAGCGGCGGGTGGTGTCGGCAGACGATCCGATCACCGGCGGGACACTCGCCGAGGCCACCGCCGGGCAGCACATGGTTGCAGTCGCCATCGAGCGCGAGGGAGAAACACCGACGTTCGCACCCCGCGGCAGCGAACGGATCCGGGCCGGCGACACCCTGTTGTTCCTCTGCGGCCAGGAACCGGGCGAAAACGAGGCCTGACCGAATGACCCCACGGATACGCGACCTGCTCCGGACGTGGCGCGGCGGACTCGCCTTCACCGGGATTTTTCACGCCATCGCGATCTTCCGCCTGCTCCTGATCGCCCCCGATGCCGACTTCCTCGAAGGCCTGCGCCAGGCGGTGCCCGGTCTCGTCGTGATCTTCGTGGCCGGCTGCATCCTGACCTTCCCGCTGCTCCGGCTGGTACGGCGCTTCCCCGCCCGCCACCGCCTGCTGGTCGGCATATGGGTTGCCGCCTTGCCGTTTTCGGTCCTGTTCGCCCTGTTCGGTGGACTCTTCGGCCCGCTCGGCATCCTGATCTACGCCCCGATTCCGGTTTTTTTCGCCCTCGGCTTCGCCTGGCTTCTTCTCGCACGCACCAAACCGGTGACCGGGAGGAAGTGAGCCGAGCCGGCGAGTGGAATCGAACCACCGACCTGCTGATTACGAATCAGCTGCTCTGCCGCTGAGCTACGCCGGCGCAACCAGAGCCGACGAACGTGGCGGGAAGCCCCGCCCGGGTCGTCAGTCCGGCCGCGGATTCTACCCGTCCCGGAGCCTCGTCAGCGACGACCCGGAGTCCGGAGCATGACCCCCACGGTGAGGACCGAGGCGGTCGGCCGGTCCCCGCTCTCCGTCAACTGGATCGCCTCGTTGACCTCGCGGTACCGGACGTACCGGTAGTCGAACGTCATCGAGAACGGTAGATCCCCGAAGGGAACCTTCATCCCCGCGCCAAGGTGCCACGAACCGCTTCGGAACGGCTCCACCTCGCTGACTTCGGATGTCCGGGAGCCGTATCCGAAAGCGGCGTAAGGCGTGAGAGCGACGAGCGGCCACTGCAGGATGGCCGCACCGGCGAGCTCCCAGCTTTCCTGAACCAGCGCGTCCTCGAACAGGACGGCACCAGCCTCGGCATCCGTGATCGAGAACTCGAATTCGCTGGTGGTGCGAAACCAGGATCCTTCGAGACCGAACCAGCGGTTCACGAAGACGGTGGCACGCCCGCCGTAGTGCTCCCCGAAGCCGACGTTCGATGACTCCGCCGAGACCGAGCCGAAGATGTTGCGGGACACCCCGAGCTCCTCGCGCACCCGCTGGCTTCCGAGCAGAAAGGCGACTTCCGCGCGCGACCACGTGCCGCCACGCCCGAAGACCGACCCCGACCCGCCGGCACCGGCCTGTGTCGCCGGTTCTTTCGTCTCGCCGGCGCCGGCCCCGGCGAACGAGAAGAGCAGGATGCCGGTCAGACCGAAGATCCGGTGGATCACCCCGCAGCTACTCCGCGGTCAGCCGTCGCGCCTTATCGAGCGCCGGCCGCCGGTTCACCGTGTTACCTCGATGTTTATCTCCGTCACCACGCCGGACCGAATCGTCACGAAGCGCGGCGCGATGGTCACCGCGAAGTCGCGATCCACGTCGTCCACATGGAACTGGTAGGCGAGCGCCGGGTGTTCATCCGGCATCGGGTTGACTCGCACGATGTAGCTCCCCGAGGGAAGCCGGGCGAGATCGAAATGGCCGTGCCGATCCGCCCAGACACCGATGAGCAGATCGCGGGTCGGTTCATACGCCGAAACGTGGGCGTGGCCGACGCGCGTTCCGTTCCCGTCCACGATCACGCCCCGGATCCCGCCGTTTTCCGCTTCCGCCGTCGGATACAGCACCGAGGCTCCCTGGATATCGTCGTCGGTCAGGGTCCGCCCGGCGGTGGATCCCCTCCCGAAGGTGTAGGGCCACATGACGGCGCTGCCCACCAGCAATTCGTCTTCCTGCCGCCCGACTCCCGAATGCCCGAGACCGAGGAAGTGCCCGAACTCGTGCACCAGCATGGAGCGAACATCCCAGAGGTTGTCACCGGGATCATTCGACCAGTTGAAGGCCGCATTCACCAGGATGTCGGACTCGACGATCTGGCCGGTTTCTTCCTCGACGAGCCAGGAAGTGACGGCGAGCGTCGTCCGGGAAATCCCGAGCTCGGCAAAGTGGGAGTCGGTGGTGAAACCCACGGTGTTCGTGGAATCGAAGAAGTCGAACGGACGAAGGTTGGTGATCCCCGCGTAGGCCGAAGTGGCGGCGACCCGGGGGTCGTTCGTCCAGACATCCATCGCGGCTCGGGCTTCTTCGACCAGCTCTTCCACCGTCAGCAGGTTGTCCGCCCGGTTGGACACCCAGAACCGGATGGGCCAGGACTCTTCCGCCCAGACGAAGTCGATATCCCGCCAGAAGTGGTACCCGGTGGCTTGGGGCGTTCCCGCGAGCGGAAGCGAGACCGCCAGCAGGGCAGCGAACAGGGAGGGGCGAAGGAAGCCCCCCGGCCGCGGCCAGATCCCCGAGATTCTCTTCATGGAGGGAAACGACTCAGGGGCTCGACCCGAGCGCCTCGTTGATGAGGGCTTCCACTTCGGCGAGGGTCGCGGGCTCCCGGACGGCGGGCGCGACGATCCCCGGGTTTCCACCGGCGTTTTGGACCGTGAGACCCGCGAGGGTCCGGTGGAGCATCAGCTCGCCGGTTCCGGCGCGCCGGGCGAGGGAGAACTTCCCCGCCGACCACCCGAACACTCCCGGCACTCTTCCCCTGGTCTCCTCGACGAACACCAGCACATCTTCCTGCAACGCGAATTGCGGCATGCCGGACACGATGAGCCGGTATCCCTTCGCCGAACCTCCGAGCAGGCGAAGCGTGAGCAGCGACTTCCCGCCCCCGCCCTTGAGATAACGGTCCACCTCGATCGTCACATACGTGTAAATCCGGTCGTGCCGGAGTCCCATCTCGCTCCGCTTCCCCACCACCCGGCCGACCAGGATCGCGTCCGACTCGACCGCCATCCGGTCGAGCGGCATGTACCGGATGGAAGCCGGCACTTCGGAAATGAATCCGAAACAGGCGAGCGCCAAGAGGACTCCGACAAGCGAGGCTCCGACCCGACGGAAGCGACATCCTCGCGGCACCCTCGGCATCCGCCCATGATAGCGGCGGGGTGCGGCGGGCGGGGGCGTTCGGAGTAGCATCGCCCTCGTTGCAAGACATCGGAACCCCCGGGTCGGCAGACATCGGAACATCGGCAGACATCGGAACAGTCGTCCGGGTGAACCGGAAACAGGCTGTCGTCCGCACGGGCGACGGTCGGATCGTGACGTGCTTTCCGGGCGGCAGGCTCTTCGCCTCTTCCGGAGACGAAGGGCCGGATGCGGTCGCAACCGGTGACGAGGTCGAGCTCGAATATTCCGGCCGCGCGGCGCGCATTTGCCGGGTAGGGCCGCGAAGGAACGAACTCCGTCGCGCCGCCGGCCCCCCGCACCGTCGGGAGATGCGGGTGCTGGTGGTGAACACCGACGGACTGCTGGTGGTTTCCGCCTTCGAAGATCCGCCGTACCGCGTCGGTCTGCTGGATCGGGCGCTCGTGATCGCGTTCGATGCCGGAATGCCTCCGGCGCTCGTGTTCAACAAGCGGGATCTGGCAGACCCGGACGGCCGGGAGCGCCTCAAGCGCGAACTCGAGCGCTACCGCACGCTCGACCTCCCGGTCTTCGAGACCTCGGCGATCGGCGGCGAAGGGCTGGAACGGCTCGCCGGACACCTCGCCGGGCGACGCACTGCGCTCGTTGGCCACTCGGGAGTGGGCAAGAGCGAACTGCTCGCCGGGCTCGGGATCGAAGGACGGCGGCGCGGGCGGGTGGACCGGTTCGGACGGGGCCGCCACACCACTACCAGCGCCGAAATCCTCGCCCTGCCGGGCGGCGGCGAAGTGGTGGATACCCCTGGCTTCCGGGCACTCGGCCTCGACGGACTGACCCCGGAGCGGGTGTTCGCCGCCCACCCCGATCTCGTCCCGCTGGCATCAGCGTGCCGGTTCCGGACCTGTTCCCATGTGAGCGAGCCCGGCTGCGCCATCCGGAAGGCGGTGGCGGACGGGACCATCCCCGAAGCCCGTCACGAGAGCCTCATCCGGCTGAGCGCGGAAGCTGCGGGGCAGATTCGTGAGCGGACGGCCGCATCGGCCAGCGCATCGGCCGACGCATGGGAATGAGTCCGGCGATTTCCGAGAGCACCGCATCGAGTCCCTCCCCGGTTTTGGCGGAAACCGGAAAAGCAGCCCCCTCTCCGGTGAAACGGGAAAGCGCCGCCTCCCGCTCAACCGTCGAGAGCCGGTCCACCTTGTTGAGCAGCAGCAGCCTCGGAATTTCCTCGAAACCGAGCTGTTGAAGCAACCGCTCAACCGCCCGCCGGCGGCTCTCGATGCGGGGGTCGGCGGCATCGAGAACGTGGAGCAGCACCGACGCCGAGGCGATCTCCTCGAGTGTCGCGCGGAACGCCTCCAGGAGATCTTCCGGGAGTTCGTCCATGAAACCCACGGTGTCGGCGAGCAGGACTTCGCGCTCCACCGGAACGCGCAAGCGACGCGAGGTCGGGTCCAGGGTCTCGAACATCCGGTTCCCGGCGGCGACCCGGCTGCGGGTGAGCCGATTCAGCAGGGTGGACTTGCCGGCGTTCGTATAGCCGACCAGCGAGACCACCGGGAGCCCTCCAGCTTCGCGCCGCTTGCGCCGGATTCCGCGCCGTCCGGCGATGGCGGCGAGATCCCGGACCAACCGGCCGATCCGCTCGCGAGTCCGCCGCCGATCCACCTCCAGCCGGGTTTCACCGGGTCCGCGGCCGCCGATGCCGCCCCCGAGCCGGGAGAGGGACGTGTCCCGCTGCACGAGCCTCGGTAACCGGTACCGAAGCTGCGCGAGCTCCACCTGGAGCTTCCCCTCGCGACTGCTCGCCCGGCGGGCGAAAACATCGAGGATGAGCTGGGTCCGGTCCAGCACCTTGAGATCGGTGGCCGCCGAGATGTTCCGCGCCTGGGAAGGGGTCAGGTCACGGGAAAAAAGGATCACGTCGGCGCGGGCCATGAGCGCGCGAATCACCAGATCCTGCAACTTGCCGCGCCCGAGGAGGGTTCCCGGGTCCAGCCTCCTGCGCCGCTGCAGGAGGCGGTCCGAGACCGTGAGCCCGGCATCGCGAGCCAGCTCGGCCAGCTCGGCGACCCGGTCTTCTTCGGCCTCGGGATCGTCCTCGGTGACCCCGACCAGGATGGCGCGCTCTTCCGGCCCCTTGCCCGGACGGGCTGCGCTCCGGGCGAACTGGCGTTCCAGATCGGCGATGAGGAAACCGCAGTCGAGTTCGAGGCGGGAGGGATGAGCGGCTTCGAGCAGCTCCCACGGCGCACTCGCTGGCGGAGGCTTCAGATGAGCCGCCCGGATCTCTTCGGGCAAACCATCAGGGCGCACGGTCAGCACCGCCATCAGGTCGAGCCGCATGAGCAGCAGGTCGGTCAAATCCTCGAGTGTGAGAGGCGCGAGCTCGGCCGGCCGGAAGCTCATTCCGGCGAGTTCCACCGGCCCGTCGTCCGGCCGCCTCCCGCTGCCCGGACCGGCCAGCAGCTCGGTCCGGATCGCCCGGAGCCCCCGCAGCCGGTCTCCGGCGATTCGCTGCCTCTTGAGATCCGGAAACTCCACACCGTGGGCATCGCCGACTCCGACCCAGGTCACCGACCCGCGCCGGTTCACCAGAACGCCGATCTGCCGCCGGATCAGGCGGGAGACTTCGGCCAGTCGGCGGGCGAAATCCTGTGGAAGAAGCGCGGCAGGTGGCAGTCGCCGGTCCGCCAGCCGCATGAGCAGCCTGCGTTCGCGCGACTTGAGGCCGGATGTCCGGCCTTCCACGCTCACTTCGTGCGGAAGGGAGCCCGTTCGTCCGTCAGCGCGGCCCGACTCCGTTCGCCCGGCGGTCGCGAATCAGGTCCAGGCGGGCCCGGGCCGAAACGTAGTTGGGATCGATGTCGATCGCCCGCTCGTACTGCTCGATGGCCCGGTCTTCGTCCCCGAGCTTCAGCATCGTCTCTCCGAGGAAGAAGCGGGCATCCGCCAGCCCGGAATCCCGGGAAAGGGCCTTCCGGAAGTAGTCGGCGGCGGCTTCGTATTCGCCCCGCTGGTAGAGGAGCACTCCGAGGTGGTGCCGGACGTAGGCGTTCTGGTCGTCCCGCCGCTCGGCGACCCGGAACTCGCGGATCGCGCTGTCCACGTCACCTTCCGAGTAGTAGGCGCTCGCCAGGTTGGCCCGCGCCTCGGTGAAGTCCGGCTCGAGAGCGAGAGCGAGGTTGTACTGCTCGACCGCTTCCTCGAAACGGCCCCGCCGCTTGTAGGCGACCCCGAGGTTGTTGCGCGCCCGGTTGAAATTCGGACGGACGGAGAGCGCGAGCTCGTACATCTCGATCTCGCGGGCCAGCGGATCGAAGCCCCCCTGGTCGGCGAGTGCTTCGGCAAAGTAGCCGTAGAGGAAGCCCTGGTTGTTGTAGAAATTCGAGATCGCCTCGAAGTCGTCGATGATCTCGGCACCGGCGTACTGGCGCTCCGGGTTGGCGGTGAAATCGACGAAGAGGATGTCCGGGCCGTCCTTGATGCCGCCGGTGATATGGCCACTGTTGACGATCACTTCCGCCTCGCGGGAGACCCTCTCGATGGTCTTCACATCCACATAGACGGCTTCGACTCCCACGGCGCGCGACATGCCCACGAAGAGGTTGGTGTAGGCGAGGCAATTCCCCCGCCCCTGCTCGAAGACCTCGACGGCGGTCTTGTTGGAAAGCCAGTCGTAGGAGATGGTCCCGCCGGTGTGCTGGCGGATGGCGCGGATGATCGCCCGCATCTTTTCCTTGTCGCTGCGCAGGTTCTCGGTGACCCGGAACGCGAGCGCACGGATCTCGTCGTTGATCTCGAACGGCACCTCGACCCGCGCCAGCATTTCCGGCGTGATCCGGTGGTTCAGGTCGGCGCGGATCTCGTCCGGCGTCCAGGAGCGCTTGGCGGCGGTCCCGCAACCTGCACCGGCACCGAGCAGGAGTATCCAGACGGAGAGAAAAGAGGGACGAAGACGCATGTGCCAGAAGACCTGAAAGCGAGTATAGCGCGGGTTTTTCAGTTGCGGGACGCGCCTTCCGGCCGTAAGATTTGGGGTTCTCTCACGGGCTTTTCCGAAGCGGTGTCGAACCGCCCGGAGCGCCCGTCAGCAGGGGATCCGAGGAGCCTCTCCCACCATGCACAATCGCACGTTCCACTTCCGGGTTTCGTTGCCCGCCCTCCTCGCGGTCGCCGGTCTCGGCGCTTCCGCCTTCGCCCAGGATCGCCTGAGCCGGGGCGACCGCCGCTGGATGGAAGAGGTGGACCCGATCATGACCGAGCAGGAGCGCGAGCTCTTCCAGCAGATCGACAAGGATGACCGGGATCTCTTCCGGGAGCTCTTCTGGGCGCGACGCGATCCCACCCCCGCGAACCGCGACAACGAGGCCAAGGATGCCTACGACAACTGGCGCGACATGGCGAACGACCAGTTCGGCCAGCGTGGCCAGCGCGGCTATCGCACCGACATGGCGCTCGTGATGCTGCTTTTCGGCCCGCCCGACAACCGTGAGCAGACCGGCGGAGGCGGCGGACGGCCGGATACCGGTGGCGGCGGCGGAGGTGGTGGCAATCCCATCGCGGAGAGCGGGGGCGGCCCCGGTGCCGGAGCGGCCGGCGGTGGCGGTGGCGGCGGCTTCGGCGGCCCCGGAGGACGCGGATCGAAGATGACCTGGGTGCCCGACCCGGACCGGGGACTGCCGGAGGGACTGGAGCTCGAATTTCGCAGCACCAACCTGGGGATGCGGCTGGTTCGCACCGAAGAGGTGGATGCGGCCCTCGAACGCGCTCGGCAGCGCCAGATCGCGTGGCCGAGCATCAACTACGCCCGCGACGAGGAAGGGCGGCTGCGCGAGCTCGACGATCTCTTCGATCCCAACAGTCCGGCGAAGCAGATCCTGAACGATCTCCGGGAAGGCGGAGAGACGAGCAGCGTGATCACGCTCGACCCGGACCTGATGTTCTTCCGCTCGAACACCAACGATACCTACGTGGCGGCCATGGTCGAGATCGCGGACGGCGGCATCACCTGGGCCGGTGACCGCGCGAAGGTGCAGGCTTTCTACAGCATCGAGGACTCGCTCGGCACGGTGGTCGGCCAGGCCGAGGAAGAAGTGGAGCTGATGCGGGGAGAAGGAGGCGGAGCCCTTCTCGAGTTGCCCATGCAGATGCCCGCCGGGGCCTACCTCGTGCGGCTCGGCATCCTGGACATCGCGAGTCAGCAGCACGGGACGATGAACCTCGATGTCGTGAGCCCCGACTTCAACCAGACGACGCTCACCGTTTCCACCATGGCCCGCTTCGAGGATGGTGCCCGGGTCGAGGACTTCACGCCGGTGCCGGGACGGGCGCTGCTGGTGGGCGGGTTCCACTTCATTCCCAAGATTTCGGACATCTACGCGCCGGGCGGGAACTTCCGGGTGGTCTTCAACGCTTACGGCTACGGCCTCGACGGCGATGCCCCCAACCTCAACTGGCAGATCGAGTTCAAGAAGGATGGCACCCGCTACATCCGCTACAACCCGACCGCCATGCAGCTCGCGTCCGCCGAGCTCTCGATCGGCATCGTGGATATCCCGCTCGCCCGTCGCTACTCCGACGGACGGTCCGAGAACTTCGAAGCCGGGATCTACACCGCGGAGATCACCGTGAACGACCTGGTGAGCAACCAGTCGCACACCGAGGTCATCGAGTTCCAGGTCTCTGGTTCCTAGTTGCCGGTGGCGAAACTCACGCCGTTCTGGCTCCGGAGCCTGCTGATGAGTCTGGTCTCCGCCGCGCTCGGTGCCCTGCTCGCCCATTTCTTCCTGATGCCCCACATCGTGGGGTGGACCACCGGGCTTCCGGCGCCGGGATTGATGGCCCGGCTCGGAGCGACGGAAGGCGTTGAGGCGGAAAGCGGTGCCCAGCGCTCCAACTACGAGACCCTGACGGTCTTCCATAACGCCCTCGGGCTGATCCGCGAGCACTACCTCACCGAGGTCGAACCCGACTGGGTCATGGATGGCGCGATCCGGGGCATCTTCCGCGCGCTCGACGACGACAGCGCGTACCTGACCGCCGGACAGACCGAGATCTTCCACGAGCGGGCCGGGTTGCTCGGGGATGTCGGGGTGACCCTCGACAAGCGCTACTACCTCCACGTGGACAGCGTCCTCCCCGGTTCGCCGGCCGAGGCCGCCGGCATCGAAGAGGGAGCGGCGGTCACCGAAATCGCCGGGATCACTACCCGCGAGATGCAGATCCCGGTGGGGAGGCTGTTGCTCGCCGGCGCTCCGGGATCGGAGGTTTCGCTGATGGTGCGGGATTCCGCCGACGCGGAAGCGGAAGATATCCGCCTGATCCGGCGGGAGCTCGCGCCGCCACCGGTCGAGCACCGGGTTCTCGAACCGGGAATCGGGTGGATGCGCATCCGCTCGTTCCACGCGGGGACCACGGATCAGGTCGTGGCGGCGATCGCCGCGCTCGAAAACGAGGGGGTGGATGCCCTGGTTCTCGACCTCCGGGGCAGCCGGGGTGATGAGGACTACGCCCTCGACCTCCGCGCGGTGGGCGGCCTCTTCCTCGGTGACGCGCTGGTGGCGCAGCTCGGCGGCCGGCAGGATGCCGAAGAGGCACCGGCACTGCTCGCCGGGATTCCGAACGCCACCTCCTGGAACGGCGCGCTCACCGTCCTCGCGAACGGGACCACCGCCGGCCCCGGCGAGCTGCTCGCCGCCGCCATCGTCGCGGACGGCCGGGGCGCTTTCGTGGGAGGCCGCACCGCGGGCCGCACCGGTGCTCCGGAGCTGATCGAACTCCCGGAAGGCGACGCGCTCCTGCTCACCGTGCGGCAGTATCTCGATCCGGAAGGAGAAGAGCTCCTCGGCGTGGGAGCCGTTCCTTCGATCACCCCCGCGGACCTCGAGCGGGATGTGGACACCCTCGACGATGAAGATCCGGAACTGGATTTCGCGCTTTTCCAAATCCGACAGGAGCGAGCCGACCGGAAAGAAGCCGCCTGAGGCGAAGTGGATCCGGCACTTCGCGCGGCTCCCGCTCCGGAAGGTCGCGCTTGCCGGAGCCGGCCTGCTGGCGTTCGGCTACGGCGGCAACCAGCTTCTGGAGGTTCGCGAACTCGCCCGGCGGAACGCGGCGATCGAGCGACCCCATACCCGACCCGGCGGCGGGATCTTTTTCCGGGTAGGGCCGGGCTCGACCGCCGGGGTGATCGCCAATCGGCTGGAAGCCTTGCGAATCATCGAAGACCGCCGCATCTTCCTGCACGCGGCACGAAGGCAACAGGCGGCTGGCAGGCTCCAGGCAGGGCTCTACCGCTTCGAGGGGGCGCTCAGCCCGGACGACATCGTGGCCCGTCTCGCCGCCGGCGAGGTGGCGCGCAACTGGGTGACCCTTCCCGAGGGACTCGACATCCGCGACACCAGCATCCGGCTGGCGGAAGCCGGAATGGGCGATGCCGCCGAACTGGAGAGCGCCTTCCGTGACCCGGCCCTGACCGGGGATGCCCTCGGCGATCTCGACCCGGCAGCGCGCGACTTCGAGGGGTACCTCTTTCCGAGCACCTATGACATCCCGCCCGGCACTCGCCCCACCGAGATCGCCCGGCTTCTCTCCGGCCGGTTTCGGGCAGCGTGGGAAGGCAATCGGACGGAGCGGGCGACGGAACTCGGCGTAACCCTCCGGGAAATCGCCACTCTCGCCTCCATCATCGAAAAGGAGACCGGCGCTTCCGGAGAGCGGCCGCGGATCGCCGGCGTGTTCTGGAACCGGATCGAGCGGGGGATGCGGCTCCAGTCCGACCCGACCGTGCTGTTCGCGATGCGGGCCCAAGGAGACTTCGGCAACAACATCCGCCGGCGAGATCTCGATCTCCCCTCTCCCTACAACACCTACCACATAGCCGGGCTGCCCCCCGGCCCGATCTCCTCCTTCGGACTCGCGGCGCTTGATGCCGCTCTCCACCCCGAAGAGACCGACTACCTCTACTTCGTGTCCAAAAACGATGGCAGCCACCAGTTCTCCCGCACTCTCGGCGAACACAACCGCGCCGTCCGCCGCTTCCAGCTCCGCCGGTAATCGGCCC
Organism: Vicinamibacteria bacterium; assembly: GCA_965215615.1. Classification (GTDB taxonomy): domain Bacteria; phylum Acidobacteriota; class Vicinamibacteria; order Marinacidobacterales; family Marinacidobacteraceae; genus CBDATA01. The sequence goes on from OZ244068.1 coordinate 1,862,637, forward strand.
CCCTCGGGCCGGTGCTACATTGGGCGGGCCGGGAGAACCGGAAAGTGACGACGCTCCACATCACCCTGCCGGACGACCGGGGACGAGCTCACAACCTGAAGCCCGAAGAAGTGTTTGGGACGGATCCCACTTCGAATTCCGCAAAAGGGAGAACCTCCTCCTTCCGGGATTCAGAGTCCGAGGGAAATAGTACTAATCCCGAGGGGTCCGTTCCAAACACTGGTGACGAGGTGAGTTCGGAGATCGAGGAGGCACTGCCGCCGGCGAGGTGGGCGCGATGACTCCCGAAACCATCGCCGCCCTGAAAGCCGCCTTCAGGGGCGCTCTCGAAGCGGCAACGCCGAGGGAGGCCGGGAGGGCAGCGACCCATACCGGTGAACAGGCAAAAGCCGGGGCACCGGCCGGCTGGCTGCCGGACGCCCTGAAAGAGCTGGAAAGCATCGATGAAGAGATCGCGGAGGACGAACTTCCTCCCGTGGACAACGCGGCGCGGCGTGCGCTGCGGGAACTCGGGCACCAACCGCTCACACCGAGCGTGTACCCGCCCCCGGATGGGGAGATTTGCCTGTCCTTCAGCGCACCCGACAAGGCCCCCGAAACCCAGGCGGTGCTCCACGTCCTCTTCGGCAATCGAGGCGAAACGGGCTGGCTTTGCGCCGCGCCGGGCCTCAACGCATACGGGCGCTACCCGAATCCGGACGCACTTCCCATGGACTTCCTCCGGAGCTGCCTGAAATCCCTGACTACCGGAACAAGTCCAGGGCGGATGCCCGTAGCAGCGCTACCGCTCGACGAAGAAGAGTTGAGCGAGGAGGCGCGGCGGGCTGTCAAGGAAGGGATGGCGGACCACGCAGCCGGCCGCACCCACTCACCTGATGATGTCCGTGAAGAGCTTGATTTCTGAAGGAGCGGCTTCGGCAGCTCCGCCCGGTCGCTGATGGCGCGGAACGACGAGCACACGCTCAACACCGTTCTCGCGGCCTGCCTGCGCAAGCGAAGCCCCCTCTGGCGCGTTTCGGGCACTGTTGTTTCGGAAGGGCTCGGAGCGCTCAGGGGCACCGGACGTCCCGACATCCTGGTCGGAGGGGTGAACGGGCCGGCACCGATTGCAGTGGAAACCGAATATGAACCGGCGCGAACTGTGGAGCAGGATGCCCGGGCTCGACTCTCGAAGAACACGGCGGCTGGCGTAAAGATCGAACAGGCGGTTGCAATCCGGGCTCCGAAAGAACTCCGGGATGTCCCGCAGGCCGATCTGGAAATGTGCGTCGAAAAGGCTTCCTTCTCCTGCGCGGTGTGGTCCGAGCCAAGGGAATCGGAAGAAAGCGAGCCCACTGCGGCACGCCATTGCCGATTCCCGGAAGGGGGTTGGCTGCTGCTCGGATTGGACGATCTCGCCACCCTCGTCGAGACACTTGGGGTCTCCGAACGGGCGGTCACCCGGAGCACCGACCTGCTCGAACAGGCAGTGCGCGAAACGTCCCTCTATCTCACGCAGTCTTTGACCCACAGCAGGCCCGACATACTCCCCTGGATCGCCTGCGAGCTGTCCCAGGAGCCCGGGGAACAGACGACGCGCATGGCTCTGGTGATTCTCGCGAGCGCTTGTGTCTTCCACGAGACGGTGGCCGGAAACCACGGAATTCGGTCCATCCATCAGCTTCGCGACCAGAATGGCACCCTTGTTCGGACGGATGTAATCGATGAGTGGACGACGATCCTGAAAATCAACTACTACCCGATCTTCCACACGGCTCGGGAAATCCTGCGAACTCTGCCCCCGCGCGAAAGTGCGGAGGTTCTCGAGCGCTTCTCCAGGTTGGCGAATCTCCTCGTGCAACAGGGCGCGAATCGCTCTCACGACCTGACCGGCCGGATGTTCCAGCGGCTCATCCAGGACCGGAAATTCCTCGCCACCTTTTACACCCGCCCGGAGGCGGCGGCTCTGCTTTCCGAAATCGCGGTGGGGATGACCGATGTGGACTGGAGCGAACGCGAAGGAATGAAGAGCCTCCGCATCGCCGACCTCGCTTGCGGCACCGGTACGCTGATTTCCGCCGCGTACCAGGCCCTGATCCGCCGCTACCGTCGCGCTGGCTGGGATGACCGGCAAGCTCACCCCGAGATGATGGAGGAGAGCCTTATCGCAGCAGACATCATGCCGGCGGCAGCGCATCTGACCGGGGCGATGCTCTCGAGCGTTCATCCGGCGCTCAAGTACGAGCGCACCCAGGTCTATACGCTGCCCTACGGAAGGCATCCCAGGATCACGATGCCCGCGCTCGGAGCGCTCAGCCTCCTCGACCGAGGCGAGCTGCTCACCCTCTTCGGGACCGGACTCGCCGCTGGCATGGAGCGCCTCGGCGGAAAAACCGGCGAGGATGTCAGCGAAGCCGAGGCGCAGAGCTCTTCCTTCGCACTCGCCAACCGCTCTCTCGATCTCGTGATCATGAACCCGCCGTTCACCCGGCCCACCAACCATGAGATCGCAGACGAGAACGTGCCGTCGTTCGCAGGATTCGGCACGACCGCCGCCGAACAGGCCGAGATGAGCGCCGAACTGAAACGTCTGCGTGGCAATCTCGTCCGAAACGCCGAGCCCGGCCACGCTCCGCCAGCGAGTGACGGAAACGCCGGACTCGCATCCAACTTTCTCGACCTCGCCCACCTCAAGTTGAAGCCGGGCGGAACCCTGGCCATGGTGTTGCCGGCCTCCCTGGCGCTCGGTGGGGCCTGGGCGGCGAGTCGCAGGCTGCTGGCCCGGCATTACGAACGTCTCGTGGTGATCTCGCTGGCTGCGTCCCGGAGCAGTGGCAAGTCTTTTTCCGCCGATACCGGCATGGCGGAAGTTCTGGTGGTGGGAAGCAAACGACCGGACACGGCCGGACCTTGCGAACCTGCTGACGCGGAAACGGCCTGGATCGCTCTCGGCGAGCGCCCCCGCAGTGCAGCGGAGGCCATGGAGGTCGCCCGGGAGACCCGACGGCAACTCAACAAATCTGCGGGGCACCCCGGCACTGCTTTCGATCTGCGGCTCGGCAACAGCATCATGGGCCAAGGGTTGGTCGCCACGCTCGCGGATGGGGGGTTGGTCGGAGTCGCGGATCCCGTGCTCGCGTCAGCAACGCTTCGCTTGGTCAACAAGGGAGAATTGTCCCTGCCGCGAACTGCAGGAGCGGTGTCCATTCCGCTCACCCGGCTCGGCAATCTTGGGAATCGCGGTCCACTCGATCGGGACATCGGTGGACGAATCGGTTCCACGATCACCGCCCGAGGCCCATTCCAGATCGGCCCGATATCGGGAGTCCCCACCTTTCCGATCTTGTGGGGGCACGAAGCGGCACGAGAGCGACGGCTGGTGGTAACACCGGATTCGATGGGGCAGACCCGTCCGGGCCGCGACAGGGATGCCGCCGCCGTCTGGAATACCGCCAGCCGGCTCCACTTCAACCGCGATTTTCGATTGAATTCGCAGAGCCTCGCCGCCTGCCTGACCCCCTCTCCCTCTATCGGTGGCAGAGCGTGGCCTTCCTTCAAGACGAGATCAGAATGGGAAAAAGCGCTGGCTGTGTGGGCGAATTCGAGCTTCGGCCTTCTGCTCTTCTGGTGGGTCGGCTCTGCTCAACAAACGGGACGCACCGTGCTGACCCTGAGCCGGCTCCCTGATCTACCCGTGCTGGATCTCCGCGAACTCTCTGCTCCCCAGATCGACGAACTCGGCGCATCGTTCGATGCCATGCGGGACACCGACTTCCTCCCCGCGCATGAGGCCCATCGGGATCCGGCACGATGCGAACTCGACCGGCGGGTTCTCGCGGACGTGCTCGGATTCGACGATGAGGCGATGGACCAGGTGGCGCTGCTGCGCGAAAAATGGTGCGCCGAGCCGAGCGTTCACGGGGGCAAGCACAATACCGAACGCGTGAAGTAGCGCCGCACCAGCCGCTCGGAGAACCGCACCCTATGCACCTCAGACTCGGCGACAGCTCATGTGCTTATGTCTCCATTCGCGCGAGGGCGACGGCCGCCCAGCCGGGAACCGTTTCGGCAGCCCACCAGGCTCCGTCTCGCAGGACCGCGACCTCGCGATGCGGCTGATCCGGGTCCGTGTTGTCGTAGAGGTGCGCCTCGTCCGCGAGCGCGAGGCTCCCGGATTCCAGGGAGCGGGCAATCGCATCGGGGTCGATGATGTCCATGTCATCGAACCATGTCGTCCGGGTAAGGCTCGATTTGCCGCACCCGTTCGGGCCGGCGACGACCCGAAGAGTCGGATACGTCAGTTCGCCTTCCACCCCGGTGGGGGAAGCACCCGGTCGCCGTCCTTGGTCCGCGCGATGTACGCGCCATCGGAGCGAAACCCGTAGAGCGTGCCGCCGGCCTCGACCTGTGCCGCGAGGTCCGCCTGGATCTGCTCGCGCCAGTCCTTCGGGCGTCCGGGTACGTCGGGGGGTGTCGCGGATGTTCTTATGTTGATGGGCCGGCTCATTTCGTGACCCTAGCCCGAGTTCCTGCTCGGTTCAACACCAGGCACGGGGTCAGATATCCACCACCGTGCCCAGATCCTCTTCTTCGGCGCGGGCGAGAGCGGCAGTCGCGACCGCGACATCCTGGACCCCGGTTCCCACCGTCTTGAAGAGCACCGGGCCGCCCTCGGGTTTTGGCGCGTTGCCGGCTGCTATCTCGCCGATCTCGGCGAGGACGTGCGACTCGGCGATGAGGCCGGCATCGCGGGGGCGGATGAGATCACCGGCTTCCTCCCAGCAGGATTCGCGGTGGTCCACCACCACTTTCGCCCGGGCGACTGTTTCGGGTGGGATGATCTGCATCTCCGGGGTGAAGGAGCCAACCGCATTGATGTGGGCGTTCGGCTTCACCGCGGAGTCCGAGAAGACCGGCGCGGTGGCGGTGGTGGCTTCGGCGATCACGTCCGCCGCGGCAACGGCTTCCTCGGCACTCTTCGCGGCCTCCACCGGAATCCCGAGCCGCTCGCTCATCTCGCGGGCGAACGCGGCGCTCGCCTCCGGCCGGATGTCGAACACGAGCGTGCGACGGATTCCCGGGCGAGCGGTGACCATCGCTTCGAGCTGGGTGCGCGACTGGATCCCGGCACCGAGAACGGCAGCGGTTTCGACATCCTCGGGGGCGAGGTCGGCGGTCGCGACCCCGGAAGCCGCCCCGGTGCGGATCGCGGTCAGCGTTCCCCCTTCGAGCGCGCCAAGCGGGACTCCGGTTTCGGCATCGAGCACGAGGACCAGCGCGTGGATGGTGGGAAGCGGCGCGGCGCGATCCGGGTTTTTCGGAAACACCGAGACGATCTTGGTGGCGAGCTGCCCGGAGCCTGACCCGGGATTCGGTAGATACGCCGGCATGTGAAGGCTGATCCCGCCGCTTGCCGGAATCGGGATCCGGGTGCGAACCGGCATCACGGCACGGCCGGCGGAAAGTTCGACGAAGGCCTGACGGACGATCGGGATGGCATCCGCCATCGGCATGGCCCGGCGAACATCGGAAGCGGAGAGCAGGCGCAGTTTCATGCCCCGTTTTCTATCAGACTGGCGTGCGATAATTTCCCCCTGATGCGCGGCGTCTATTCGGTCCTGCCCACTCCTTTCGGCCCGGACGGGTCTTTCGACGAGGCGAGTCTCGGCCGCGTCGTGAAACTCTTTCTCGACGACGGTGTCTCGGGATTCACGGCGCTCGGAGTGACGAGCGAGGTGTCGAGACTCTCGGACCGGGAGCGGAGCCGGATCCTCGATGCCAGCATGAGTGCGGTGGCCGGAGCCGTCCCAGTGATCGTCGGAGCCACCGGAGACGGACTCGACACCTGCCGCGAACGCTGCCGCGAAGCCGAGCGGGCCGGGGCCGCCGGGGTCATGGTCTCGCCCCCCCGTGCCCCCCGCTGCAGCTCGGCCGGGGTCCTCCGCCATTTCCGCGAGATCGCTGAGGCGATCCGCATCCCGGTCGTGATCCAGGACTTCCCGCCGATCTCGGGCTTCCACATGGAGGCGGAGTTACTCGCACGCCTCTGCCGCGAGATCCCTTCGGCGCGGATCATCAAGCTGGAAGACGCGCCCACTCCCTACAAGGCGGCCCGCATCCGGGAGCTCACCGAGGGGCTCGAAATCGGCATTTTCGGCGGGCTCGGCGGGGCCTTCCTGCTCGAGGAGCTGATCTCCGGGGCCACCGGAGCGATGACCGGCTTCGCCTATCCGAAGCTGCTGGTCGAGATCGTGCGCAAATGGGATGCGGGCGACCGCGACGGCGCGGCCCGGACCTTCTACCACTACTCCCCGGTGATGCGCTTCGAGTTCCAGGAGGGGATCGGGATGCCCATCCGCAAGGAAATGCTACGTCGCCGCGGGGCCATCGCCCATCCGGGTGCCCGGGCTCCCGCTCCGGCACTCGACCCGCCGACCCTCGAAGCCCTGGACCGCATCCTTGCCCACTTCGAACTGGGCTGATCTCGACTGTTGGCACTGCTGAACCGGGTAGTCGTCACCCTGCTCCCGGTGCTGCCGAAGGCCGCGGTGCGCCCCTTCGCCCGGCCCTACATCGCGGGCGAATCGGTCCGGGATCTCGTGGCGGTGACCCGGGAACTGAACGAGGCCGGGATGCTGGTGGCGGTGAGCCAGCTCGGCGAGTTCATCACCCGGCGCGAAGAGGCCGAAGAGGCGGTCCGGATCTACCGGGAGACCCTCGACGAGATCCATCGGCACTCGCTGAAGGCCTATGTCCATGTGAAACCCACGCATCTCGGCCTCGGTCTCGACTACCGGTTCTGCCGGGACCAGGTGCGCGCGGTGCTCGCCCACGCGGTCGGACGGGGCGGGACACTCATCCGGATGGACATGGAAGACAGCCCCCAGATCCAGCCGACCCTCGACATCCACCGCGATCTCCGCCCGGAGTTCCCGAACTTCGGGGTGGTGCTCCAGTCGCGGATGCGGCGGAGCCTCGGGGATGCCCGGGATCTCGCGGCGATGGGGGCCAACGTGCGCCTTTGCAAGGGCGTGTATCTCGAGCCGCCGGCACTCGCCTACCAGGAGCCGGATGTCATCCGCGAGAACTATCTGGCGATCCTCCGGGAGCTGCTCGCGGGCGGCTGCTACGTGGGGATCGCGACTCACGACGAGTGGCTCATCCTCCGGGCCGAGCGGATCCTCGACGAGCTCGGCACGCCGCGGGACCGGTATGAATTCCAGATGCTTCACGGGGTCCGGCCCCGGCTTCGGCAGACCGTCATGGAGGCCGGGCACCGGGTGCGGGTGGGCGTTCCGTTCGGCCCGGAATGGCTGCCCTATTCGCTGCGGCGGCTGCGAAAGAACCCGGATATCGCCGGGCATGTGATGCGGGCGGTTTTCTCGCGCGACTGACGTACCCGGCGGGCGGATAGACTCGCCGGCCCATGGTGCTCATCCTCAAGGAGCGGGATGTGGCCGAGGTCCTCTCGATGGGGGACGCGGTTCGACTTCTCGAAGAATCTTTCCGACTGCATGCCGAGGGGAAAACCTCGTTGGCACCGCGGCTCGTGATGCCGCTCGCCGGAGACGCGGGCAATTTCCGCATCATGGCGGCGGTGATCCCGGACCGGAACAGCTTCGGGCTGAAGACGCTCACCGGCACTCCGGGCAAGCGCGCTCCCGAGGACACCTGGTTCGCCCTCCTCCACTTCGACTGGACCACCGGGGCACTCCGGGCGGTGCTGCCCGGCGGCTACATCACCGGAACCCGCACCGGGGCGGCGAGCGGGGTCGCTACCCGGCATCTGGCCCGCGAGGATGCCTCGGTCCTCGGGCTGATCGGGGCCGGCTTCCAGGGGAAAAACCAGGTGGCCGCGGTGCGCGAAGTGCGGCAGATCCGCAAGGCACGGATCCACGACGTGGTTCCGGCGGCGGCCGAATCGCTTGCCGCAGCGCTCCGGGAAGAAGGAATCGAAGCGGTGGCGGTCGAAACTGCAGAAGAAGCGATCCGGGGCGCGGATATCGCGTGCGCTGCCACCACCGCGAAGAGCCCGGTGATCGAAGCCGACTGGCTGTCTCCCGGGATGCATGTGAACTCGGTGGGTGCCAACGCCCCGGTAAAGCGGGAAGTCGCCGCCGAAGCGTTCGCCCGCTGCCGGGTGGTCCCGGACTTCCAGACCCAGGTTCTCGAAGAAGCGGGAGACCTGATCGCGGCGATCCGGGACGGCGCGTTCGCGGTTTCGGACATCCACGCCGAGCTCGGCGACATCGTGGCCGGCAAGGCCCCCGGCCGGGAGGGCGACGAGATCACTCTCTTCAAGTCGGTCGGGGTGGCGATCGAGGACGTGATCTGCGCGAGCCACGTCTATGAGCAGGCGCTCGCCCGCGGACTCGGCCAGCGAGTGAGCCTTCAGACATGACGCGCACTCCGGCCCGCTTCAGCTCCTCGTGGGCGGTGCTGCTCGCCACCATCGGCATGGCGGTGGGCACCGGGAACATCTGGCGCTTCCCGCGGATCGCCGCGCAGAACGGCGGCGGAGAGTTCCTGATCCCCTGGCTGATCTTCCTCGTCCTCTGGGCGATTCCCCTGCTGCTCGCCGAGTTCGCGATCGGCAAGCGCTCCCGAAGAAGCCCGGCCGCCGCCGTCGGCGCGACAATCGGCGGGGGGCGCAACTGGATGGGGCTTTTCATCGGGTTCGTCACCGTCTTCATCACCTTCTACTACTCGGTGGTGGTCGGCTGGTGCCTGAAATATCTGGTGGCTTCCGCGACCGGGCAGCTCCAGGGTGCCGACATGGAGGCTTTCTGGCAGAGCTTCCGGATGAGCGGAACGGAGCCGCTGATCTACCACGGAGTCTCGGTGGCGATCACCGCCTTCATCATCTACCGCGGCGTTTCGGCGGGCATCGAACGGGTAAACCGCTACCTGATCCCCACCCTGTTCATCCTGCTGGTGGGGGCGGCCATCCGCGCGGTCACCCTGCCGGGCGCGGCCGACGGCCTCCGCTTCCTGTTCCTTCCGGATCTCGCCAACCTGGCGGACTACCGGATCTGGCTCGCAGCCCTCACCCAGACCGCGTGGAGCACCGGCGCGGGCTGGGGCCTCGTCATCGTGCTGGGGAGCTACATCAAGAGCGATCAGGGCTTCGTCCGGACCGGCATCCTCTCGGCGGTCGCGAACAACCTGGCATCGCTGCTCGCCGGGGTCGCGGTGATCGGGTCGGTGTTCGCGCTCAGCGCTTCGGCCGAATCCATCGAGGCGGCGTTCGGAGCGGGGAACGAAGGGCTCACCTTCCTCTGGCTGCCGAGGCTCTTCCTCGAGATGCCGGGCGGCGCGGTGATGCTGCCGCTTTTCTTCCTCGCGCTTTCCTGCGCCGCCATCTCTTCGTTCGTCACCCAGCTCGAACTCGTGAACCGCATGGTCATGGATGTCGGGCTGCCACGGAAGCGCTCGGTTCCGGCGGTTGCGGTCCTTACCTTCGCCTGCGGCATCCCGTCGGCGATCTCCATGGGGTTCTTCAACAACCAGGACTGGACCTGGGGCGCAGGGCTCATGATCTCGGGCCTGTTCGTCGCGCTCACCGTCATCCGCGCCGGGGCCGCCCGGTTCCGGGAGGATTACCTGAACAGTTCCCACGAGGAGTGGCGCGTCGGCCGCTGGTTCGATGTCCTCATCACCTGGGTGGTGCCGCTCGAATTCATCGCGCTCATCACCTGGTGGGTGGTCGGCGCGGCCCGGGAGTCGGGCGGCGACTGGTGGCATCCGGTGGGGTTGACCGTCGGCACGGTCGCGCTTCAGTCGGGACTGCTCGCGCTCCTGTGCCTCGTGGCGGGTGGTGCGGTCTGGAGACGGGCCCGCGCTGCTGCTTCGGAAGCGGACGACTAGAAGCCCGGACAGGGTTCGATGGGGGTCAGGTTCGCCGAAACGGATCGGGCGGCCCTCGCCGGGGAGCGCGGCGAGGCGGCCCGGCTGGCCATGCGGATCCTCGTACGGATGGCTGAGGTGCGCGGTGCCCGGGAGATGCTCGATATCGAGAGCGCCCACATAGACAGCACGATCTACGTGGGAGATGCCGGGCTCGAATTCGCCGAAAAGCTCGCCGGACTCGGGGCGCGGGTGGTGGTTCCCTCGACGCTCAACGTAAGTGGCCTCGACGAGCATCACTACCGGGAATGGGCCGTCCCCGCCGACTGGGCCGAAAAATCGGCGCGGCAGATGCGCGCCTACGCATCCATGGGCACGACTGCCACCTGGACCTGCGCGCCCTACCAGACGAGTCCCCTGCCCCGCTTCGGCCAGCAGATCGCCTGGGGGGAATCGAATGCCGTCTGCTTCGCCAATTCGGTGATCGGTGCCCGGACCGAGCGTTATCCGGATCTCCTCGACATCTGCGCGGCGATCACCGGACGGGCACCGGCGGTCGGCCTGCATCTCGAAGAAAACCGGATCGCGACCCGCGTGCTGGAACTCGAGAACATCCCGGTTTCGCTCGCGGCAGCCGACGACTTCTATCCGGTGCTCGGACACCTGCTCGGAACCTTCGCGGAAGAGGAAGTGACGGCCATCTCCGGCCTGCCGGTGACACCTTCGGAAGACCGGTTGAAGGCGCTCGGAGCCGCCGCCGCATCCTCGGGAGCGGTCGCGCTCTTCCACATTCCGGGAGTGACTCCGGAGGCTCCGACCCTGAAGGATGCCCTCGGCGGGCGAGCTCCACGAGTCACGCACCGGGTGGGTGTCCCGGCGCTGCGACAGGCGCGGCGCGAACTGAGCACCGGGGAAGACGGCTCTCTCGATCTCGTGGTCCTGGGGAGTCCGCACTTTTCGCTCGCCGAGTTCCGGACGCTCGCTTCCGCAATCCGCACCCGCGGCGGGGAGCGGGCCGCCGGTTGCGAGTTCCTGGTGACGACCAGCCGCATCGTCCGCGACCTGGCCGACCGCGCCGGGCTTCTCGAACCGCTCCTCGGCTTCGGGGGCAGGCTGACCGTGGACACCTGCATCCTGGCCACTCCGATGCTCGAAAAGGGTGTCCGGCGGATCATGACCAACTCGGCGAAGTACGCCTGGTACGCCCCAGGACTGCTCGGTGCCGGCGTGGCGTTCGGGAGCCTCGAGGAATGTGTGGAGTCGGCGAAACAGGGCCGGGTGATCCGCTCGTCCGGAGCGTGGAACGGGGCGGGTTGAGGTGACGGGACAGCCGCTCGTGATCGCCGGCCGCGCCGTGATCGCCGGCTCTGCCGTGATCGCTGGCCGCGCCGTGATCGCCGGCTCTGCCGAGGGGCCACTCCTCCACGCGCAGGAGCCACTCAGCTTCTGGGGCGGGTACGATGCCGAAAAAGGCCGCATCACCGACACCCACCACCCGCTCGCCGGAAAGAACGCCGCCGGAACGATCCTCGCGATCCCGGCCACCCGCGGCTCCTCCACCACGACCGCGGTCCTGCTCGAAGCGATCCGGCACGGCACCGCTCCGGCGGCCTTCGTGACCCGCGAGGTGGATGCCTTCCTCGCCCTCGCCTGCATCGTGGGGGAAGAGCTCTATGGGAAGTCGCCGGCGGTCGTCGCCGTGGGGGCGGCCTTCGCTTCGCTCGCGGACAAGGAGATGGCGGAGGTTCACGACGGGGTTGTCCGCCTGCGCTGAGACGGACAAGGAGACAGACAGGGCACTTCCGATCTGGCACTTCCGATCTGGCACTTCCGATCTGGCACTTCCGATCAGGCACTTCCGATCTGGCACTTCCGATCTGGCGGGCTCCCACGCCCCGGCGCGCCGCCGTTCGAGCCGGATGCGGCCGGTGACGCCGAAGATCACCACCGAATAGACCACTCCGGCACCGCTCAGGACGATTCGTCCGGAACCGGAAGCCCCGAAAGGCGTGAACGAGACCATGTCGGCAAAGCCGATCGCGCGACCCGGCAGGCTTTCTTCTCCCGGAAGATCGCCCGGCGTCCCGAGGCGCACTCCCGGGTAGCGATCTCCGAAACGCCACGGCTCGAGAAGGACGCGCTCCACCCCTTCCTCGATCTCCCGGCGCGAAACGCCGTTGTTGTTTCCGTCGAGATAGACACCGATCCAGGGGCTTTCCGGATTTCCGGGGTCCGGCTGTCCGGGCGGATCGAAGACCACCGCCACGTTGGCCGCCCGCGCCGCGGCCTGGGCCCGCGCTTTCTGGAAGAGCGTCCGGAGCCCGAGCGCCGCGGCGTGGACCCGCTGCGCCCGGAGCCCGTTCAGCACCGGCGGCATGGCGACACCGGCGAGAACTCCCATCACGAGAAGCGCGATCAGCAACTCGGTGAGGGTGTATCCCGTGGAGACACCGACCGGATGCCGGCTACGCGGAAAACGCCGGGGAAACGAGCCCACGGTCGCCGTGCGAAGGGGTCTCTGGCCCGTCGAGAGGAGTTCCCGGACGATCCTCCGCATCGCCGCCGACGGTCACATGCGGCTTGATGCGTTCGAAGGTCCGCTCGCCGATCCCCTGGATGTTGAGGAGCTCTTCGACCCGCGAAAACGGGCCGTTCTCGTCGCGCCACTCGATGATGCGGGCTGCGGTGGCCTTGCCGACCCGGGGAAGCTCTTCGAGTTCTTCCGCGGTGGCGGTGTTGATGTTGATCGGCTGTTCGGGCTGGAGGGCATGAGCACCCAGCGCGACCGCGGCCGAAAGGGCGCAAGCGCCCGCGAAAAAGAGAATCCGATGCATGAAGGCCTCCTTGGGGCTTTCCGGAAAGACATCCGCCGGACGATTCCGGCGAATCCGGAAGCCGCAAGAGGCGCGCCCGAAAGGAAGCGATGCGCCAAAAATCACACAAGTTATTGACTTTTATGACTTTAAACCAGATTTTTGTCGACCAGAAACCTCGCCGGAAAACGGGTGTGTCAACAGCGGTGGACAGGCCCCGTCAACCAGGGTTGCACACCGTCGCTTCTGGTTGACACCGCCGGATCGGACGACGGAAGCGGACTATTCGGTGAGTGCGTCGGTGACGCGCGCCGGAGTTCTCCGTCGCCCGCCACCTGCTTCCCCGCGGAGCGCGAGGATCAAGGCATCACGCTTCGCTTCGAAATCGGCGCGGTTCGGCTCGGGAATCGGCGGCCCTTCGGGAAGGAGATTCGCCCGCGGATTGATGGGCCTTCCGTTCTTGTACAGGCGGTAGTCCACGTGAGGTCCGGTGGAGGTTCCGGTGGAACCCACGTATCCGATCACTTCCCGCTGCTCGACGCGGCGGCCGGGCCGGATGTGCTTCGGGATGCGCGACAAGTGCAGGTATTTGGTCTGGTAGCCGCCCGGGTGGCGGATCGTGACCATGTTGCCGTTCGGCCCGCGCATTCCGGCATCGGTCACGGTTCCGTTGCCGGTTGCGACGACCGGCGCGCCATGCGGCGCTGCGTAGTCCACGCCGTAGTGAGGCCGATAGACGCGGTGCACCGGATGGAGGCGGCGGCTGGTGAAGACTCCGGAAATGCGCGTGTAGCGCACCGGACTGACGAGGAACGCCCGGCGCAGCGCCCTGCCGTTCTCGTCGTAATACCCGGTGGATCCATCGGGGAACCGGTAGCGGAACGCGAAAATCTCCTCGCCCTGGTTCACGAAGCGCACCGCGTGGGTTTCGCCGTATCCGACGAACTCGCGATCCACGCTGAGCTTGTCCACGAGCACCGACCAACTGTCCCCCCGGCGGATGTCCCGTCGCAGGTCCAACTGGTATTCGAGGACGGTCCCGATCACCACGGCGAGCTCGGGTTCTTCTCCGGCTTCCAGCAGGCTCTCGTAAAGGCTCGTGCGAACCGCCCCGGCGACCAGTTCGCGCTCCGCTACCGGATCCATCCGGGTCTCGCTCACCTTCCACTCCCCGGCAGCCACCCGCTCGGCGCTCACCACCCGCCAGTCGCCAAGCTCGAGATCCACGCGCGCCGGGCTCCCGGTGAGGTCGCGGTGAAGCCAGAGCGTCTGGCCGGGCCGCAACCTCCGCAGATCCACCACCGACTGAAGCGTCTCGGTGATTTCCACCGTCTCGGCTGGCGGAAACCCGTTTCGGCGAAGGACTGCACCGAGCCCGTCCCCCGGCATCAACCGGTCCGGCACGGAATCCATCCCGATCGCCGGAAGCGTCGAGGCGGCCGCCGGTGACGCAGGCGGCTCATGGCTCCGGATGTCGAGCGCCGGCACCGGCCAGGTGTTCAGGGCGAAAAGGAGCAGGACAACGTACCCGAGCGCCGCGAGCGAGAACGCGATCGCGGGGCTGGTGGCCCGTCCAGAGGCTCGCCATGAGCTGAAAAAGCCGGACATGCTGTCATACAGGATATCAGGTATGTTCAGACACAGGCATTTCGACCAGGCGGCGGATGCCTTCGTCCATGCCGATCCGCGCCTCGAATCCGAGGAGCTTTCGAGCGAGCCGGGTATCCGCCGAGGCGTGGCGCACATCACCCGGACGCAGCGGCCCGAAGACCGGTTCAGACCGGCAACCGGACACCGCGGAAACCCTCCGCCAAATGTCGAGAACCGACGCGGCCTTCCCCGTCCCCACGTTATAGACCTTCCCTCCGCGACCGGTTTCGGCGCTCTTCAGGGCGAGCAGGATGGCTTCGACGACATCCTCGACGAACACGAAATCCCTGGTCTGGCCTCCGTCGCCGTGCACCTCGGGACGATCGCCGGCGTGCGCCACCGCGGCGAAGCGCGCGAGGACACCGGAATAGGAAGAATCGGCGGGCTGGCCGGGGCCATACACGTTGAAGAAACGGAGCGCGATCGCGGGAGGGCCCCCGGTGCGATGGTGGAGCAGGACGTGCCTTTCGCCCGCGAGCTTGGTGGCCGCATAGACCGACTGCGGGCGAAGCGGCGCGTCTTCCGGAATCGCGCCCTCGCCGAAGTCACCGTACAGGGAGCAGGAAGAGGCATAGACCAGAGCCGATACACCGGCCTGCCTGGCTTCTTCGACGATCCGGAGCGTGCCGGCGATATTCGAACGGGCGGCGAGTGCCGGCTCGAATTCGGCCCGCGGCACCGAAGCGAGCGCCGCCAGATGCGCGACGCCGGATACGCCGCGGAGCGCCTCGCGCGCCGTCTTTCGATCGGCCACGTCGCCCTCCACGATCCCGATTCCGGCGGCCCGGGGGAGCCGCTCCCGCCTTCCGGTGGAGAAATCGTCGAGAACCCGGACTTTCTCCCCTTCCCGGAGGAGACGGGCCACGAGCGCCGAGCCGATGAACCCGGCCCCGCCGGTGACCAGGATCAAGAAGCCGGAAGGGGGCTCGAGCCGTCCGTAAGCCGAATTCTGTTTTCCCGGACGGTTACCCGATCGGGAACGACGGTCATGTATCTAGCCCGGTGGTTGCCCACCGGATCGAGCGACCTACCCGGAAGCTCGGACAGGCGGCCCTCGAACGCTTCCCTATTTGGTCTTGCTCCATGCGGGGTTTGCCGTGCCCCGGACATCACTGCCCGGGCGGTGCGCTCTTACCGCACCGTTTCACCCTTGCCGCTCCCCGAGGGGAGAGGCGGTCTGTTCTCTGTGGCACTTTCCTTCCAGTTACCCGGACTGGGCGTTACCCAGCGCATCGCCTTGCGGAGTTCGGACTTTCCTCCCGCCCGCGAACGGGCCGGCGACCGCCTGGACGACTCAAGCCGGGGTGCATCCTAACTGCCCCCAACCAATAAAAAAACAGAACACGGTAAGCTGCGGCTCATGCGCCTCCTCCCTCTGTTCCTTCTCCTCGGAACCACCGGAATGGCT
Source organism: Vicinamibacteria bacterium (assembly GCA_965215615.1). GTDB lineage: Bacteria > Acidobacteriota > Vicinamibacteria > Marinacidobacterales > Marinacidobacteraceae > CBDATA01. The sequence goes on from OZ244068.1 coordinate 1,878,333, forward strand.
CTGGGACAGGACCACGGGCCTTACGACTGGCCCACCGCCGCCGAACTCGTGGAAGAGTCGCACTCCATCGTGGCCGGAGAAGTGACCGATACCCACGCCGACTGGTCGGCCGACCGGACAGAGATTTTTACCACCGTGACCCTCCGGGTGGAACAAAGCCTCGCCGGCCCCGAGCGGACGAGCGTCCGGTTCCGGGTCCCGGGAGGGACGGTCGGAGACATGCGGTTGATGGTGACCCACTCCCCGCAATTCGCGGTCGGCGAGCGGGTGCTCGTCTTTCTGGCCGGTGCTCCCGGCCGGCTGCCGCAGGTGACCGCCGGCGAAGCTGGCAAGCGGTCTCTCGCGACCGGAGAGAACGGCGAGCGGCTCATCCTCCCGCCGGTCGCGCTCGAAGACGGAGTCGCACCGGCTCTTTCGACGCTCGAGGAATTCCGGGCATACCCGGCTCTTCTCGAAAACTCCCGGCGATGAAGAGCCGGATCGCCTTCCAGGGAGTCCCCGGCTCCTATTCGGAACTCGCCTGCCGGGAGCTCTACCCGGGCCACGAGCCACTCGCCTGCTCCACCCTCTTCGAGGCCTGCGGAGCGGTTACCGGGCGGAGCGCCGAGCTCGCCATGATCCCGGTGGAAAACTCGGTGGCCGGACCGGTGGCGGATGTCCACCGGCTGCTCCCCGATTCGGGCCTCTACGTGGTCGCCGAGACCTTCCAGCGGGTGCGCCACCAGTTGCTCGGCGTTCCGGGAGCGACCATCGAGGGGCTCTCGACCGTCCACAGCCACGAGCACGCGCTCGCCCAGTGCCGCAAGCTGGTCCGCCGCCTCGGCATATCCTCGGTGATCGAGACCGATACGGCAGGCGCGGCGGCGCGGGTCGCCGAAAGCGGGGATCCGGGCCGGGCCGCGATCGCTTCGGCGCTGGCGGCGGAGATCCACGGCCTCACGATCCTCGAAGCGGATGTCGAGGATTCCCCGCGCAACACCACGAGATTCCTGGTGATGGCGCGAGAGGTCCGGGAAACCTCGCCCGGGGAAGCGATCCTCACCACCCTCTTCTTCGAGGTGAAAAACATCCCCGCCGCGCTCTACAAGGCACTCGGCGGCTTCGCGACCAACGGGGTCAACCTGTTGCGGCTCGAAAGCACGATGCTCGACCGCTCGTTCGGCTCGACGCGCTTTTTCTGCGACATCGCGGGCCACCCGGACGACCCCGAGGTGGAGCGGGCGCTGGAAGAGCTCTGGTTCTTCTCGAGCTCGGTGACGATCATCGGCTCCTATCCCGCCGACCCGATCCGCAACCGGAACCTGCCGGGCTGAACTACCCGATCCGGCGATCCAATTCGGCGACCGGAATCCCGAGGCTCTTCGCGGCGGCCTTGCGATCCCCGGCGTGAAGGGCGAGTCGCTGGCAGACGAAGGCCTTCCCGGCGCGTTCCATCCAGGTCTCGAACGTCTCTTCCGTGTCGGCCGAAGAAGCGGGCGGCGCGTCGAGGTGGTCCTCGATGTCCTTTTCGGTGACTTCCTCGCCGGCGGCGAGCACCAGCAGGCGCTCCACCAGGTTCCGCAGTTCGCGGACGTTGCCCGGAAAGGGATGAAGAGCGAGCCGTTTCAGTGCCGCGGACGTGAAACGACGCGCCCCACTACCTTCGGGAGCGAGCTGTTCCGTGAAATGAGCCACGAGGAGCGGAACATCCTCGATACGCTCCCGGAGCGCCGGCATCCGGATGGGCACGACTTCGAGGCGGTGCAGCAGGTCGTTGCGGAAGGCACCGCCCCGAAGATCCTGATTGGTGGCCGAGAGCACCCGGACATCCACTTCGACGGTCCGCGAACCGCCGACCCGGCTGACGCTTCCTTCCTCCAGCGCCCGCAGCACCTTGGCCTGGGTCCGCGGGCTCATGTCGCCGACTTCGTCGAGAAACAGGGTTCCCCCGTTCGCCTGCTCGAACTTTCCGATCCGCTGCCGGTGCGCGCCGGTGTAGGCACCCCGCTCCGCCCCGAAAAGCTCGCTCTCGATCAGTTCCTCGGGCAGGGCGGCGCAGTTGACTTCCACGAAGGGAGCCGAAGCGCGTGGGCCGGCTTCGTGGATCAGGCGGGCGACCACCTCCTTCCCGGTCCCCGATTCGCCGGTGATCAGGACGCGCGCCTCGGTGGGTGCCACCCGCGCGATCCGCTCGCGCACCGCTTCGAGCGCGTGGGAAGCGCCGACCAGCCGGAAACGCGCTTCTTCGCGGTTTCGGTGAACATCCAGCTCCCGCGCGAGCTCCCGGTTCTCCTCGGCCAGCCGCTTCCGCTCGAGGACGGCGGCTTTTTCGAGAGCCACCCGGAGCGAAGCCCCGATATCGCTGATCCCGCCCTTTTCGAGGAAATGGGCGGCACCGGCATCGATGGCCCGCACCGCGGTCTCGATGTCTCCGTGCGCGGTGTGCATCACCACCGCGATCGCCGGATCCCGCTCGCGAATGCGGCGAAGCGTCTCCATCCCGTCCATGCCCGGCATCTTGATGTCGAGCACCACGAGATCGGGGATTTCCCGATCGAGGGCGGCAAGAGCTTCGTGGCCGGAGCCGGCTTCGGTCACCCGCCACCCTTCGTAGCGAAGCCGGCGGCGAAGCGACCGGCGGATCATCGCCTCGTCGTCCACGACGAGAACCGAAATGTCTTCGGTCGGTGGGCTCAAGGGCTTGCATCCCTCCTGAAGTCGGCGAGCGCGAGGAAACGCGAAACAAGCGGCTCCGGGAGCGACACCCGGGCGGCCTTTTCCATCAGCTTGGCTTCTCCTTCGGGGTTTCCCATCGCGCGCTTCAGCCGGGCGGCGGCGAGCTGGATGAAGCTGCGGAGCGTAGCCCGCTCCAGGCTGCCGCGGGGAGCCGCGTTCCAGAGCTCTTCCCAGACGGCGTGCGCCTCCCAGAAAAAGCGGTCGCGGAACAGATCCTCCCCGTAGCGAAAGAGCGGGTCCTCGGGAAGCAGGGCGAGAGTGACCCGGGGCGCAGGCAGGACTCCCGGGGGGAGCCGCTCGAGGAAGCGATGTCCGTCCGGGGCCCGCTCCGGATGCGGAGTTGCACCGGGGCGGTGGCGGTAGGCGGGGGCGGGATACTTCAGCGGTCGCGGGAGATCACGAAATCGGTGAGCGCGACGAGCGCATCCCGAAAACGCGAAGGAGCGAGGAGAGTGAGCGCTTCCCGGGCCGCCCGGGCGTATCCCTCGGCCACCTGGCGCGCTTCGAGCAGGCCGCCGCAACGCTCCACGAGCTCCAGGATCTGCTCCCGGGTGGCTTCGGTGAGCACGCCGCTCGCGAGAACCTCCTCCACGAGCTCCACCGCCTCCGGCTCCTGTTCGAGGGCGTGGAGCACCGGGAGTGTCAAGTGGCCTTCCTTCAGATCCGAAAGCACCGGCTTGCCGACCTTTTCGGCGCTCGCCGTGAAGTCGAACAGGTCATCGGCCACCTGAAACGCCATCCCCAGATTCATTCCGTATGTGCCGAGCGCTTCCTCGATATCCGGCTCCGCGCCGGAGAGCCGGGCACCGATCCGGCCGCACCCGTCGAAAAGACAGGCGGTCTTGAGTCGCAGGATGTTCAGGTGCTCGGCGCGGGTCAGCCCGATCGTTCCTCCCCGCATCGTCTCGAGGAGCATCCCCTCGATCATGCGCTCGGTAAGGTCACAGATCATCTCGACGATGCGGAGATCCCCGGCCGCCGCCGCGAGGGACATGGAGCGGATGTAGAGGTAGTCCCCGATCAGCACCGTCACGTCGTTGCCGAGCATGTGGTTCAGCGACTCGCGGCCCCGGCGGGTGTCCGCCTGGTCCACGATGTCGTCGTGCACCAGGGTGGCGGTGTGGATGATTTCGACGATCGCTCCAAACCGGGCGGCGCGGGCCGCTCCCTCTCCGGTGGCGCGGGCGGCCAGCAGGACGATCATCGGCCGGATGCGCTTCCCGCCGCTCTGGTAGAGATACCGGCTCGCCAGCTCGACCAGCTTGAGCCGGCTGTCCACCTGGCTCGCGAGGATGCGATCCACCTCGGCGAGATCGGTCGCGAGCTCCTCCTCGATCCCGGCGAGTGGAGGGGCGACGGAAACCGGGGACATCAAATCTCGGGAGGGATTATCGCACCGCGGGAGTGGGGCGGCTTTCGGGAGAAAGTCCGAAGAAGCGGCTGAAATTCTCGTCGGTTGCGGTCTCGAGTTCCGCGAGCGAAACCCCGACGAGGGCGGAAAGCGTCCGCGCGGTCTCGAAAACCCGCATCGGTTCGTTCCGGCGGCCCCGGAAGGGGATCGGTGTCAGGTAAGGGCAATCGGTCTCGACCAGCAGCCGGTCGAGCGGAACCGCACGGGCGGTGGATCGCAGATCTCCGGCGTTCCGGAAGGTGAGGATGCCGGAAAAGGAGATGAGGAAGCCTCGTTCGAGAGCCGCTTCGGCGAAAGGACGGCTCGCGGTAAAGCAATGCATGATCGCTCCGCACTCGTCGAGACTCTCCTCGTCGGCGATCCGCAGGAAGTCCTCCTCGGCATCGCGGTGATGCACCACGACCGGAAGTCGAAGTTCGCGGGCCACCCGGATCTGGCGGCGGAAGCCGTCACGCTGCGCCGCCCGCGGGCTCAGGTCGTAGTGGTAATCGAGGCCCACCTCGCCGATCGCAAGCAGCCGGGGCCTTCGGGCACGCCGGGCCAGCGCTTCTTCTCCGCCGCTCGCGTCGAAACGGCTGGCATCGTGCGGATGGCATCCCACCGTGGTCCAAAGCTCGGGGAGCTCCGGGTTCCCGTGGTCCTCCCCGTCCGGGTGGAAACGGTCCACGAGCGCAAAGGCGCGCTCCCAGCTTCCCGCCTCATCCACCATTCCGATGGAAACGATCCGGCTCACTCCCGCGTCACGGGCCCTCAGTAGAACCTCGTCACGGTCCGGGTCGAATTCGGCAGCGTCGAGGTGGGCGTGCGAATCGGTCACTCGTCAGGCTCGTTCGGAAAGGCGGCCTGGGCGTGGCGATAGACCTCCTTGAGCGGCACGCCCGCGCTCGAAGCGAGTTCGCGGCACTCCTCGAACTCGGGGGCGCGATTCACGAGCCGGCCTTCGCGGTAGCCGAGCTTCATCGAGACTTCGCCCCAGGGTGTCGGGGCCCGGACCGTCCGCCGTTCGAGCGTCTCCCGCGAAACCGGGTGGTGACGCACGCCGAGCGTCGTGCTCTCCTCGAAGAACGCCCCGGAAACGGCAGCCTGACTTTCCGCGGGAGCGAGCGCGCTCACGAGCAATCCCGGCCGCCCTTTTTTCATCTGGATGGGGGTGAACCAGGCATCGCGGGCCCCGGCGGCGAGAAGCCGGTCCAGGAGGTGCGGAGCCATCTCGGGGACCAGATCGTCCAGATTGGCCTCGAGGACGACGAGAGGCGATGCGCCAGCGGGGAGCGCCCCCTCACCCATGACCATCCGCAGCGCGTTGGGGCGTTCGGAGCGGTCGGCATCCCCGAGTCCATATCCGATACGGCGGAGAGTCATCTCCGGCCAGCCCGTGAACTCATCCACGAGGCCCGCGAGCGCCGCGCCGGTCGGGGTCGTCCGTTCGAAGCCGGAATCATCGGCAAAGGAGGGGATCCCGGCGAGCAGCCGCGCGGTAGCGGGAGCGGGAATCTGGAGACGACCGTGCTCGGTCATCACCGACCCGCCGCCCACGTTCACCGGCATCCCCGCCACCCGGTCGGGCCGCAGGTGGTTCGCGCCGGCAACCGATCCCACGATGTCCACGAGCGTATCGAGCGAGCCCAGCTCATGCAGATGGACCTTTTCGGGATCCTTTCCATGCACCCAGCCCTCGGCCTCGAAAATGCGACGGAAGATTCCGGTCGCCGTCTCCTGGACCTCGTCCGGGAGATTGCTCGCGTCCAGCACCCGGAGAAAATCGGAGAGATGGCGGTAGCCCCGGTCGTCCGGCGCTTCCACCGTGACTTTTTTTCCGCGAATGCCTCCCCGGGAGGATTCGGTGCAGACCACCGAGGCCGGAACTCCGAGCGCCGCGACTGTCGCTTCGAGCGCTTCGAGCGGATAGCCGAGATCGAGCAAGGCACCGAGCATCATGTCACCAGCGAGGCCGGCCGAGCCATCGATCAGGAGGATGCGCATGAAGGTGTGGCGGCATTGTAGAGACGGATGCCACCACAACCGGATAGGCTAGAGGGCTGCGGATGGATGATTCAGGCAACCGGAGGATCCGGTGACCGGCCCCACGGAGGATGCCGCCCGGGTGCGCGAGGAGGCCTTTTCCCGCCTCCGGGGGTTCACCCGCAGCGAGGGACTCAAGAATTCCCGCCGCCGGGATCTGGTCCTCGAACATTTCCTCAGGATGCCCGGACACGTTTCCGCGACCGATGTCCACGATGAAGTGCGGCGCGCCGATCCCACCATCGGCAGAACCACCGTCTATCGGGCGCTCAGGCTCTTCTGCATCGCGGGGATCGCCACTTCGATCGAGCTGCGGGACGGACTCACCCGCTTCGAGCCGGCACTCTTCCGGGGCCACCACGACCACCTCATCTGTGTCGGTTGCGGCCGCATCGACGAATTCCTCTCGCACGAAGTCGAAGAACAACAGGAGCAGATCGCGGCCGAGTACGGCTACCGCCTCCTCTCCCACCGGCACCAGCTCTACGGGATGTGCGCGGAATGCCACGAGGAAGAGCCGACCGAGGCCTGAACCCTCTCAGAATTCGCCCGCCTCGTCGAAGCTGTACCAGTCGCCCGAGCCGATCACGATGTGGTCGAGCACCGGGATTCCCACCAGTTCACCGACCCCGCGGAGGCGCTCGGTAAGCCTTCGATCCGCATCCGAAGGGGTCGGGTTTCCGGATGGGTGGTTGTGGAACAGGACCACCGAAGCGGCCTGATAGGCGACCGCGACCCGGAACAGGTCGCGCGGGTGTACCAAAGCGCCGGTGAGCGAGCCCCGTGCGACGATCTCGGCCCGGATCAGACAACCGCGGGTATCGAGCAGCAGGATGCCGAATTCCTCGACATCCCCGTTGCCGTAGCGCGAAATGAGGAACTCGGCGACCTCCTTCGGGGTCCCGAAGCACGGAACGCGCTCATCCGTCGTCCAGGCAGCCCGCCGTCCGAGTTCGAGCGCCGCCGCCAGCCGCACGAGTCGGCCGCGCGAAACCCCGGGAACCTGCCGGAGCTGTCCCAGCGGAGCCTGCCCCAGCCGGCCCACGCCGCCGCAATGCTTCAGGATGTTCCCGGCAGCACCGGGTTCGGCCGCCCCGAGAACGAGCCCCAGCAGCTCCTCGTTGCCGAGCGAGCGGGCTCCCTGTTCGAGCAGCCGGTCCGCCGGGGAATCGGTCGCGACCCGGCGGCGACGACGGGGCGGCCGGACAGGCCAGAAACGAGCCGTCCGGGCACGGGAACTCCGCACGAGGATCACCACCCAACTGGCCGGCTACCGACCCGTTCCGATCAAGGTACATCAGAGGCGGCGGCCGCTCACCGCTTCACGCCTTCGGGCTGTTCAAAGCCGTCGCGGAGGCTACCACGCAATCGGAGCCGATAGACCCGTGCGGTCGAACAGAGTCCCTCCATCCACGGCCGGTAAGGCGCGGTGTCCCCGGTGCGCCGGAACCCGCAACGCTCGAGAACCCGGGCGGAGGCATCGTTCCCCGGAACCACCAGACCAAATACCTCGCCATCCGGACAGACGCGCCCGAGGAACTCGAGCAGGGCGTGGACGGTCTCGGTGGCGTACCCGCGCCCCCATGCCGGGCGGGCGAACACGTAGCCGATCTCGACCCGGCCGGGAGCGCGGCGGTGGATCGCCGCCCCGCCCCGAACCCGCCCCGAAGCCCGCTCGACGATGGCGAGGTCGAGATCCTTCGCCTCTTCCGTCGCCGCGTTTTTTACCGCTCGCACGAGGAACCGCCGGGTCTCGCCAGGGTCGTTCGGCCCCCAGCGGAGGAAGCGCGTCACTTCCGGATCCCCGGCCCAGACCTGCACATCGACGAGATCGGAGAGACGGAAAGGGCGAAGGAACAGCCGTTCGGTCCCAAGCGCGACGGGCGCGACGCGGGAAGTCACGTTTCGGAGGCGCGGATACGCCGGACGTTTCCGGAGCGGAGCGTGACCCGTTCGCGGTCCAGCCATTCGAGGAGCGGAATCGCGTGCTTCCGGCTCAGGTCGAAGCTCTCCTTGAACCAGCCCACGTCGATCTCGGGATTCGTCGCAGCCCGCTCGTGGAGCGCGCCGCGGAGTTCCTCGATGGCCGCGGCATCGAAGTGGAAATCCGGGCTCACATCCACCGCGCGGCCATCTTGCAGCAGCAGCCTGCGGAGGGCATCGAGAAGCTCCGGCGCGATGCCGAGCGAGCGCGCCGCGTCCGCGAGCGAAGGCGGCTTCAGCCCGGATTCGCGGAGGAGTTCGTGGAATCGGCCCTGCGCATCCCGCTCCGATTCGGTGAGCGCGACCTCGCGGCCCGCGGTGTGAACCACCCCACCGGAAACCTCGATCCGCCCGCTCTGCCGCAAATCCAGCAGGATGCGATCCGCGAGAGCGGGCGGGACACCGAGCTGCTCCCGGAGCTGTTCGATCCCCATGCCGGCGCGGAGCCGGTTCTCCGCCTCGAACCGGCCAAGCCGCACGAGCAGGCGTTTTTCGAGCGCGCGCTTCGTCGCGATGGAGAGCAGGACCTCTCCCGGATCCGCTTCTCCGGCTTCGACCAGCCGCCCGGCCACCTGGTCCGCGATCTCCCGCACCACTCCAAGCCGCCGGGCGAACTCTCCCCGACTCAGGCCCCGAAGGCCGGCTTCGGCGAGAAAGTGATGCCCGGCTTCCTCCGTCGTCGCGTTCCGAAGCCTTTCGACCATGCGGCAATGCGCCTCGCTGCGCGGCGAACGCTTGGGCGGAAACGCATCGAGAACCCGCCCGCCCCCGATGGTCACCACCGGCGAGTAGCGCCGGATGATGAACCGGTCGCCGCGGAGCGACACGACCGGATTCTCCAGCCGGAGCTGAACCGGTGCCGAATCGCCGGGAGCGAGCGAGCGGCGGCCTCCGAGGAGCCGGACCCGGGCGAGAACCGCCGCGGTCCCGATGTGGAGATGCACCCGCGCCTCGTCCACGACCGGCGCTTCGGCCCACGCGACGACTTCGAGCGCCACGTCCAGCATCGCCGTCGTCTCGAAGGCACCGGGTTCGACCACCACCGACCCGCGCTCGATCTCCATCCGGGAGGCACCGGCCAGATTCAGGGCGGTGCGCTGGCCGGCCGTCGCTTCCTCCACCCGCTCGCCGTGCGTTTCGATACCGCGCACCCGCGCCCGGCCCCCTCCCGGCAGCACCGTCACCTCGGCACCCGATGCGATCTTTCCGGAAAAGAGCGTCCCGGTCACCACCGAACCGAAGCCACGAGCCGAGAAAATCCGATCCACCGGCAGGCGGAACGGACCGTCCGGATCCCGCTCCGGGGCGCGACGGGCCGCCTCGACCAGCGCCTCCCGAAGCCGGGCGAGTCCCTCGCCGGTGACCGAGGAAACCGGAAGGATCGGGGCTTCGGCCAGCGGACTCCCGGCGAGCGCATCGGCCACCTCGAGTCCGGCCAGCTCCACGAGTTCCGGATCGGCCACCAGATCCACCCGGGTGAGCGCGACCACTGCCGCGCTCACTCCGAGCAGACGGCAAATGGAGATGTGCTCCACCGTCTGCGGCATGACCGATTCATCCGCGGCGACCACCAGCAGCATCACATCGAAACCGACTGCTCCGGCCAGCATGTTGCGGACGAATTTCTCGTGGCCGGGCACATCCACGAAGCCGATCCGCAAGTCGCCGAGATCGAGATGCGCGAACCCGAGGTCGATGGTGATTCCTCGCGCCCTTTCCTCCTGAAGACGGTCCGGGTCGGTTCCGGTGAGCGCCCGCACGAGCGAACTCTTGCCGTGGTCTATATGGCCGGCGGTGCCGACCACCAGATGACGCATGGCCGCGATTCTAGGAGGCTTGCCGGGATGGCGATAATCCGTCCTCGAGGGACTTTACTCAATGACCAGATGCCTTCTCATCCTGCTGTTCGCCGCAACCCCGGCATTCGCCCAACCAGGCCCGCAGCTCGGACCCGAACGGGGCTCGCTCGTCATCGTCGGGGGGGCGCTCCAGAGCCCGGAGATCCTCGGGCGGTTCATGGGGCTCGCGGGCGGCCCCGAGGCTCCTCTCGTGATCATTCCCACCGCCGGCGGGGAAGAGGAATACGACGGGTGGTACGCCGGTGCCCGCCGCTTCCGGGAGATGGGCATGACCGACGTGACAGTGATCCACACCAAGGACCGGAGCGAAGCCGACAGCGAGGAATTCGTGGCTCCCCTTCGTCGGGCTCGCGCAGTGTGGTTTCCGGGCGGCCGGCAATGGCGGCTCGTGGATTCCTACGGGGACACCCGAACCGAACAGGAACTTCACGCGGTGCTGGCGCGCGGGGGCGTGATCGGCGGTTCCTCCGCGGGCGCCACCATCCAGGGGGAGTATCTGGCCCGCGGTGACACCTCCGGAAACACGATCATGATGGGAGACCACGAGGAAGGCTTCTCCTTCCTGCGCGGCGTGGCGATCGACCAGCACCTGCTCGTCCGCAACCGCCACTTCGATCTCCTGGAGATCCTCGAGGCGCGACCCGACCTGCTCGGAATCGGGCTCGACGAAGACACCGCGATCGTGGTGCGGGGCAACGGTTTCGAGGTGATCGGATCGGGATATGTAGCGATTTACGACAACACCCGGGTGCTTCCGAACGGGGGTGGCTTCTATTTCCTGATGCCGGGTGACCGGTACGACCTCGGCACCCGCGAGCCGGCGCGCCGCCAGTTCGGCGACGAAGCCTTTGCTACGACCGTGAAGAGACGCTGACGCTTTCTTCGGGAAGCGCCGGCTGGATGGCGACAGCACCGTCTTCGAGGCGCATCGCGGTGAGCGATCCGCCCCATACGCAGCCCGAGTCGAGGCAGATCGCCCGGTCGGTGACGAGAAGGCCGAGCGCCGCCCAGTGCCCGAAGAGGATGGTAGAGTCGGACAGCGGAAGCAGATCGAACCACGGGCGGGCGCCGGAAGAGAGCTCCTCGGGCGGGCCGTCGAAGCCGAAAAGCGGTGCCCCGGCGGAGTCCACCGCGCGCAGCCGGGTCAGGAGCGAGGCAGCGGCGACTCCCCGGCTCGCCACGCCCTTGCCGCTCCGCAGCCGGTAGAGATCCTTCAGGAACCGGCGGCGATTTTCGCGAAGTTTCTTTCCAGCCCGAAGCGCTCGCTTCCCGGCTTTTTTCAGGCTCCAGCCGGAGGGAATCCCGGCGTGGACCATGGCGAAGCGCCCTTCGTGATGGAAAAACGGACGAACGCTCAGCCAGTCGCAAAGAGCCGCACCATCCGGCGCTTCGAGGACCGGAAGAAGGGTGTCCCCGCGCTGGAGCTTCCGCACTCCCGCCTCGAGGGCGAGCAGGTGGAGGTCGTGGTTTCCGAGAACCACCGTGACCGAATCCTCATGATCCCGCACCCAGCGCAACATCCCGAGGGAATCGGGCCCCCGGTTCACCAGGTCGCCGACGAACCAGAGCCGGTCGCGGGTCTTTCGGAATTCGATCTGCCGGAGCAGGCGGCGGAATGCGCCGAAGCAGCCCTGCACATCCCCGAGAACCCAGGTCGCCATCCGCGGGGGATACTACGCCGGTGAGCGAGCCCGAAATACCGGTACCGCTGTTCGCCGCCGTGGACCTCGGCTCCCGCAGCTTCCACCTGACGGTGGCCCGGGTGCACGGAGAAAACATCGAGGTGGTGGACCGCCTCAAGGAGCCCGTCCGACTCGCCGCCGGCTTCCGGGACAAGACAGTGGAGCCTGCCGCCTGGCGACGGGCCGAGGCGGCGCTCGGCAGGATCGGCGAGCGCATCCGCGAAATCCCTCCGGGACAGGCACGCGCGGTGGGCACCAACGTGTTCCGCCAGGTCCGAAACCGGAAAGCCCTGCTCGACGAGGCAGCGGACGCGCTCGGTCACCGGGTGGAGATCATTTCCGGTGCCGAGGAGGCGCGCCTGATCTACCAGGGGGTCAGTGCGCTGTTGCCACGCGGGAAGGGCCGCCGGTTGGTGGTGGACATCGGCGGCGGGAGCACGGAACTCGTCATCGGCCGCGAGGACGAATCGCTGCGGGCAGCGAGCCTCTATATGGGGTGCGTGTCCTTTTCCCGGCGCTTTTTCCCCGGCGGAGCCATCAGCAAGGCCGCGTTCGTCGCTGCCGAGACCGAGGCACGCCACGAACTCGAAACCGTGCAGGAGGGATTCCTTCGGCTCGGCTGGGCGGATGCCTTCGGGTCGTCGGGGACCGTTCTCGCGGCCTCGGAAATGCTGCGAGGGAATGGCGGCGTTACCCGTCCGGAACTGAAGAAGCTGCGGGACCGGATGGTTCGGGCGGCGCACGTGGAGGCACTCGCGAGCGGACGGGACGCCATTCCGGGGTTTCCCGCGGACCGTGCATGGGATTTTCCGGGCGGCATCGCCATCCTGCGGGCGACGATGAAGACGCTGGCCATCGAGAGGATCGAACCGGCGGAAGGGGCCCTCCGGGAGGGGGTTCTCTTCGACCTGATCGGCCGGCGGCGGCAGCAGGACGTGCGGGATGCCACCATCCGCAACCTGATGGACCAGTACCGGGTGGATCGCGAACAGGCCGAGCGCGTGAAGACCACGGCGATGGTCGGCCTGAAGCAGCTTCAAAAGTCGTGGGGACTCGAAGACGGCATCCACGGGCGATTCCTGGGCTGGGCGGCCGATCTTCACGAAATCGGGCTTTCGGTCTCCTTCAGCGGCTACCACCGGCACGGTGCCTACATCGTCCGGAATTCGGACATGCCCGGCTTTTCACGCGACGACCAGGAGCTGCTGGCGGCGCTCATCGAAACCCACCGGCAACACCTGCGCGAGGGCCGCTTCGACGAGATGACCGCCGCCGATGCCACCACCGTGAGCCGTCTCGCGGCCATCCTCCGGATCGCGGTGCTCCTCTGCCGCCGGAGGAGCCGCGAACCCTTGCCCCTGATCGAAGCGACTACCGAGGGCGAAAAGCTGGATCTGCGATTCCCGTGCGGCTGGCTCGATCATTACCCGCTGACCCGGGCCGCCATCACCCGGGAAGCGGAGGAAATGGCTGTCATCGGGCTCTCCTTGCGGGTCCGCGAACCGTAGAGCGAGCTACACTCCATCAGGTGGCGATAACGGTGGAGCATGCGGCGATCAAGTGGGCAGAAGGAAGACGGGACGGGAAGGCGACCCCGTGCGAGCCGGAGCTTTCCGACCTGGAGTGGGTCGGGTGCCACACCCGCCGGATGACGCTCGCCGAGTACGAGCGGCACGAGGGGCGCGTCGAGTTCTACGACTCCCGCACCCAACTGGCAGTGTTCGCGAACGAAGCCGCCCACAGGCCGCACGAAGGGCCCCGCGAGCGGCTGCCGATGCTGCTTGCCTGTATCGCGCAGTTTCGCGGCGCGCCGATCACCTGCCTCGGAGAACTGGAGATCCGGCGGCGTTTCGCGGGCGGGCATTCCCGCCACATCCTTCCCGACCAGACCGTGTATCTCGATCCGGCGACGACGGACCGGATCGGCCCCCTCTTCCTGACCGCCGGTGACGATGAGCCGAAGCCGGACGTGGTCATGGAAGTGGACAGTACGACCGACGTGCGGAGGAACCGGCTCGCACTCTACGAGGCTTGGGAGTTCTCCGAGGTCTGGATCGAAGTTCCGTCGGCCTACGCGCCCGGCCGGCCGCGTGGACTCCGACCCGGACTCCGCATCCACCTGTTGACAAAGAGGGGGTACGTCCCGGCGGACGAGAGTCGTGCCTTCCCGACCTGGCGGGCGGAGGAAATCCACCAGGCGCTGAACGAAAGGGTCTCCTCGAAGGAGACGCTTGAGGTGCTGGAGCGGGTGGGCCGGGCGCTCGGCGCGCTGGAAGGGACGGGACCGGAGGACGACCCGATCCTCGGAAAACAGCGCGCCGAAGGCCGCGCCGAGATGGTTCGCGCCATGTTCCTGTCACGCGGGATCCCGGTACCCCCGGGTTTCCCCGCATCGCACGAACGCGACCTGATCGAGACCACCTCCGCCGAGGCCATTTTCCGTACCGCTTCCACTGCAAAAAGTGTCGCGGACTTCTGCTCACGTCTTCGTGAAGGAAATGCCTGAAACCACCACCGCAGTCCGTCCCGGGTTCCCGGAGCCGGCCCTCTCCGACCTGGAGTGGGTCGGGTGCCACACCCGCCGGATGACGCTCGCCGAGTACGAGCGGCACGAGGAGCGCGTCGAGTTCTACGACTCCCATACCCAACTGGCTGTGTTCGCGAACGAAGCCGCCCACAGGCCGCACGAAGGGTCCCGCGAACGGCTGCCGATGCTGCTCGCCTGTATCGCGCAGTTTCGCGGCGCGCCGATCACCTGCCTCGGAGAACTGGAGATCCGGCGGCGTTTCGCGGGCGGGCATTCCCGCCACATCCTTCCCGACCAGACCGTGTATCTCGATCCGGCGACGACGGACCGGATCGGCCCCCTCTTCCTGACCGCCGGTGACGATGAGCCGAAGCCGGACGTGGTCATGGAAGTGGACAGTACGACCGACGTGCGGAGGAACCGGCTCGCACTCTACGAGGCTTGGGAGTTCCCCGAGGTCTGGATCGAAGTTCCGTCGGCCTACGCGCCCGGCCGGCCGCGTGGACTCCGACCCGGACTCCGCATCCACCTGTTGACGAAGAGGGGGTACGTCCCGGCGGACGAGAGTCGTGCCTTCCCGACCTGGCGGGCGGAGGAAATCCACCAGGCGCTGAACGAAAGGGTCTCCTCGAAGGAGACGCTTGAGGTGCTGGAGCGGGTGGGCCGGGCGCTCGGCGCGCTGGAAGGGACGGGACCGGAGGACGACCCGATCCTCGGAAAACAGCGCGCCGAAGGCCGCGCCGAGGGCCGCATCGAGGAGCGTGCCCGTCTGGCAAGAGTCACTCTGAAATCTCGAAAAATCGAAGTCCCGGACGACTTCCCCACGGAATCGCAACGAGAACTGCTGGGGCGGTCCACCATCGAAGCGACGCTCTGCGCGGCGAACGCCGCCGGCAACTTCGCGGATTTCTGCACGCGTCTCCGGAACGAATCCTCCTGACTGGCTCCGGCGACCCCGTCAGTCCACGATGAAGCTATAGATCTTGAACGCGCCGTCCTGCTCCAGCATCGCGCCGAAGAGCCGGACGGAACGCTCGGCCCCATCCGGAGAACGCACGACCAGCCGGGAGTCGCGGTGGACGAGGAACCCGCCGTAGTCGGTGGTTTCGCCCGTGAACTCCAGCCGGACGAGCTCCCAGTCCTGCCCGTGAAAGCGGCCGTAGGTCTCGCCGAAATGAACCTGCTGACGCATCTGCTGCATCCCCCAGAGGAAATCGGCGGAGGTGTTGCGCTCGGGGCGACTCGCCGGAAGCCGGGGATAGACGATGTCCCGGAATTCGGCCTCGCTCATCGCGAGCGCCAGAAGCCCCTCCCGGTCCCCGGCCCGAAGCCGGTCGAGCGCTTCTCGTGCGGCCGCTTCGGGGCTCGGGTAGATCCCGGCGAGCACAGGCGCACCGGACCCGCCGCCACACCCCGCGACAAGCAGAAGCAACGCCGCGAGGACGGCGGGAGCGTACGTCCTCAGTTCGAGGCCAGGTTGATCCAGGCCGCGAACCAGTCGCCGCCTTCATCGCAGGCACCGATGTAGTTCACCGGCTCGAAGAAGCCGTCGTTCGGCGGCATGGCAGACCCGGTGAGAGCAGGCGATCCCGCCGTCGGACAGACACCGAATTCCTCGACCTCGTCCCCATGGTCCGGGTGGTAGTACGGATGCTCCAGCATCGGATCCACGTCGTCGTGAATCATGGCACCGGCCGTGTTCGCCGTCTCGATCAGCGTCGCGACCGCGGGGTCGGATTCCCCCTTGCTGCCTCCGTCACCGAAGCTCCCCCCGGCGTTGTCGTGGAAGATCGAATTCGTCAGGACGAGGTTGCCACCCACGACCTGCTGATAGGTGGCGGACTGATCCAGCCGCAGCCCCTCTTCCTTGAAGCCGACCACGATGAAGTTGGCATAACGGCCGGCGGTGCCTTCCCGAAGCAGCATCCCGATGTCGCTCTCGTCGCCGAGCTCCGTCCCCGGATCGCCGATCAGGGTGACGTTGAAGAGCGTCGGTGCCGAACGCGGAGTCAGGTCGTTGTTTTCGCCGTTGTTGTCCGCCTCGATGCCGTTATCGGCATCATCGCCCCGCTGCTGGGCGATCCAGAACTGGCCGCGGCCGGTCCAGCCATCGGTCCAGTCGAAGCTGTCATCAGCGATCCCGGTGCAGACGACACGCTTCGCGTCCACGGTTCCCCCGAAGAACTCCACGCCGTCATCCTTGTTGTAGTGGACCTGGATGGAATCCACGACCGTACCGCTGCCAACGCCCTGGAAAGCGATCCCGTTCAGTTCGTTCTCGGGGCTGAACTCGGTTCCGGCGTACTCCACCCGGACGTACCGGAGAACACCGCTGTCGTCTGTCGGATCGTCGCCGCCGTAGGTTCCGGTGTCGCCTTCCCCTTCGCCGGTTCCCCCGGGCACGTTGAGCGGAGCACGACCGTTGATGATGAGGCCGCCCCAGTCGCCACGGGCGCGGGATCCCTCTTCCTGGTCGCTCGTGAAGACGATGGGAGCATCCGCCGTTCCCTCGGCGACCAGCCGGCCACCCTGGGCGACGACCAGCGCTCCGTTCGTCGCGCTTTCGCCGTAGATCGTGGTTCCCGCTTCGATGGTCAGTGTGGCACCGTCAGTGACGAATACGGCTCCCGAGAGGACGTATTCGGTACCCGCGGAGAGAGTCATGTCCCCGGCGATCTCACCGGACAGGATCTCCGGAGCGGCGGGCTGCTCGGGGGTCTCTGCGGGGGCAGGAGCCGGCGCGGGAGCCGGGGCCGGAGTGTCGGAGTCGTCATCGCAGGCGACACCGGCGAATGCCAGTAGCCCGGCCATGAACATGGCTGATTTGCGCACGAATTCCCTCTCTTATCGGATGTTCCAGGAAGCGCTGATGGAAAAAGAGCGGCCCAGACGGAAAATCCGCTGCACCTGGCCGCCCTGGGTAAAGCGATGCTCGGCATCGAGCAGGTTGTCGAAAGAGGCTCGAAGACTCCAGGCCACGCCGAAGTTCTTCTGAAGGACGGCATCGAGAACGCCGCGGCCGTCTTCGTAAATGTCCGGAAGCCCGAGCGAACCCACATCCACGATCCGGTCGTCGAAATAGTTGTAGAGCACCCGGATGCTCCCATCGATTTCAGGAAGTCCGAGCGCGGCGGCGAGGTTCAGGGCGTGGGCCGACTGGCCGGCCAGCGGACGTTCGAGGCTCGTCTGGACCTGCCCCGCCACCTGCTCCAGCTCGATCTCCGAGTTGACATGGGTGTAGTTGGCGGACGCGGAAAGCCTTCCGAAACTGCGCCTTCCCTCGACCTCCACTCCGGCGTTCCGCGCACCGAGCGCGTTGGCGTAGGAAGTCCGGAGCTGCGCGGTGGGCTGGACCACCCGTTCGATCGGGTTGTCGAAGTCCTTGTAGAACACGCTGACCGCGAGAACTTCGCCGGAACCCGGGAACGTCTCGAACCGGAGGTCCACGTTCCGGATCAGCGCCCGCTCGAGATTCGGATTGCCGACCACGGCCCGCCCGCCGACCACGTCGGTGAACTCGAAGGGCGCGAGTTCCCGGAATTCGGGACGGTTCACGGTGTGGCTGTAGCCGACCCGGAGATTCGTGGCCGAATTCAGCGTATAGACGATATTGAAGCCGGGCAGGAGATCGGTGTTTTCGAGTTGGGCGGTGATGGTCCCGGCGGAGATGGAGAAAGGATCGAAGGTATCCACGACCTGCTCGGAACGCTCCACCCGGGCACCGCCGACGAAGCGGATGCGGTCGGAAAGCGGCAAATCCACCATCCCGAAGAAGGCGGAGACCTGCTGCTCGGCGTTATAGGCATCGGTGGGCCGGGTCTCTTCCCGGAGCTCGAAAACCGGTCCGATGAGTTCGGGAGTGAACAACTGTTCGGGAGCGAGCGTCAGGTCCGTGGCTCCGGCGACCCGGGGGTTCATGCGGAAGCGACGCGAGGAAAAATCACGCTCCCGGAACGAGAAGGAAGGACCGAATTGGACGCTGGCCGGCAGCCCGCTCCACTGGGTGAAAAAAGAATTCCAGTCGAACCCGAATTCGCGCACGTCATCGGTGAGTTCGTTGAACATCCGGAAGCCGCTCTGGGATTCGTCAGCCAGCACGAAGTCGCTCACTGCCGGGTTGAACTCGTAGAGCGTTTCGCGAAGATCCGGCTCATCGCGGGTAGCCCGCGAAAGAGTGGCGTTCCATTCGAAGAGCCCGCTGCCGAGCGAAGCAAAACGGTGCTCCCCCGAGAGCCGCGAAGAGAGGATGGACTCCTCGATCCAGTGGAGCCGGGTATTCCGCAGGTTCTCGCCGAGGTCGGCGTTATAGCCCTCGAACACGCGGGCCTGGTTCTTCGAGCTGTGGGTGTAGAAGTTTTCGAGCGACATCCGGTGGTCGCCCGAGAACTTGTAGGCGAGGTTCCCGATGACTCCGGTGGACGCTTTCGATTCGGTTACCTGAAAGTCGTAGTCGTTCTGGACATCCAGCTCGCCACCGGAGACCGAGTAATAGGTCTGCTCTTCGTCGGTGCTCTGGTGTCCCTGGGACCAGGTGGCACTGAAGATCGCGCCGAGCCTGTCCCAACTGTTTCCAGCCACGAAGCTGTAGGACTGATCCTGTCCGATGCGGTCTTCCACCGGCGACCAGACATTCGAGAAGGATTCGCCCATCGCCTCGAGTTCGGACGGAGTGAAGCCCGCCTTGCTGAAACGGCCTCGCCGGACCACCTTGGCATCCGGGATGGCGGACGGGAGACTCCGGCTGCCGTCGTCGAAACCGAATGCGTCGCGGCTGCCGCCCTCGTAGGTCAGCCCGTCCTCGAAGGTGGTGCCCTGGGTGAACCCCTGCGACATCGAAAACCGCAGCACCGGAGCGGCGGGAAAGGCCAGCGGATCGATCTCGACGAGGCCGCCGGAGAAGTCGGCCGGCTTGTCGGGAAGATAGGACTTCACCACCGAGACACTTTCGATGAGTCCGGTGGGGAAGAGATCCAGCGGCACCACCCGCTTGTCGGGCTCGGTGGTCGGCAGGACCGCGCCGTTCAGAGTGGTGTTCGAGTACCGCTCGCCGAGCCCGCGGACGAAAACGTACTGGTTGTCCACCACCGTGAGGCCAGCCACCCGCTTCATGGCCGAGGCGGCGTTCGAGTCGGAGTTCTGCTTCATCTCCTCCGAGCCGAGGTTGTCGGTGATGGCCCCTGCCCGCTGGCGCTCGACGAGCTGCGCTTCGGCGGTGTGGAGTTCGATGTCGTCCACCGTGGCCGTGACCGAAACCGTTTCGGCGAAGCGCTCCATGGTGAGCGCCACATCCAGCCGCACCGTCTCACCCGGTGCCATGTCCACGGCGACCACTTCTTCCTGGTAACCGCTGAAGGTCACGCGGATTTCATGGATACCTTCGGGTACTTCCAGCGAAAAGGCCCCGTCGAGCTCGGTATAGACCGTGCGGTTCTCGGAAAGCAGGGTGACCGGAGCCGTCGGGAGCGTCATGGCGTTGAAGCTGTCGCGCACCACACCGGTCACCGTCCCGGTGGAGTGGGTGCCCCCGTTTCCGTTCTCCTGGCCGAAAGCCGGAAACCCGGAGAGGGCGAGACAAACAGCAGCGAACGTCCAAGGGCGCGGGTGGAGCGAGGCGAGCATGACGGCGCGAATTCTCGCGAGCACCCCGCTCTCTTGTGTGACCGGTCGGTGAAAGAAGAGCGCGTTTTCCGTGAACGGTTCGGCGAGCGCTTAGCATTCGTGCCCTCCCGCCATGCCCAAGCACATCCTGGTCGTCGAGGACGATCCGGCCATCGTGGAGCTGCTCGAGTTCAACCTGGAGCGCGAGTCCTACCGGGTCACTTCGGCCAGCACCGGGGCCGACGGGCTGGATGCCATCCGCGAGCAACACCCGGATCTGGTGATCCTGGACCTGATGCTGCCCGAGAAGAGCGGCTTCGAAGTGTGTCGGGAAATCCGCAACGACCCGTCGCTCGCGGCGCTTCCGATCATCATCGTGAGTGCCCGCGGAGAAGAGCCGGACCGGATCGCCGGCCTCGAACTCGGTGCCGACGACTACATCACCAAACCCTTCAGCCCGCGGGAGCTGGTCGCCCGGGTGGGTGCGGTCCTGCGCCGCGCCGCCCGCGTCCGGTCCGGGGAGCGGACGAGTCGCGGCCCGATGCCGGTTCGGGTCGGAGATCTGCTCATCGATCCGGTGTCCTATCGGGTGGAGAGGAACGGCGAGGCGGTCCCCATGACCAATCTGGAATTCCGGCTGCTCCACCATCTGGCTTCACGGCCCGGGCAGATGTGTCCGCGGGACCGGATCCTCGACGAAGTCTGGGGCGAAGACACCTACGTGACCCAGCGCAGCGTGGATGCCTACATCCGGCGACTGCGCCAGAAACTCGACCAGCCGGGACAGCCATCCATGCTCACCACGGTGCGCGGTGCCGGCTACCGCTTCGAGGTCGGTGGCGACTAGCAGGAAGCAGCGGCGGCCCGGACTCCGCGCCTCTCGCCTCGCGATCCGTCTTACTCTCGCGAGCCTCGCGGTCATCGTGGTGCCGCTTCTCGCGGTGCTGCTGGTCATGGCTTCCACGGTGCGCGAGACCACGGTTGCCCGGACCTTTGCCGATCTCGATTCGGTGGCCGATCTCGCGCTCGCCCATCCCCCGGCGGATCGCTCCGACGAAGGGCTCGGCAGATGGGCGCTCCGCCATGCGGCGATCCTCGGCGACGAGCGTCCTCTCCCCGGAGAGCGAGATCGCCGGGTCACTCTCGTCACCCGCGAAGGGGTCGTCCTGGCCGATTCCCACAGCGACCCGGGCACCATGGACAACCACGCGGACCGGCCGGAAATCGCCGAGGCGTTCCGCAGCGGCTACGGGCGGTCCGAACGCTTCAGCGAAACCCGGAGCGAGGATCTGACCTATGTGGCCGTCCGCCCCGCATGGAGCCCGGATCGCGTGGTCCGCTTCGCGTCGCCGGTGCTCCTCATCGAGGAGACGACGCTCTCGATCCTGACCCCGGTCGCACTCATCGCGATGCTGGTCGCGGCGCTCGCCACCGCCACTTCGTTCTGGTTCGCCGGACGCTTCTCCGGGCGCATCGCCCAGATCTACCGGTTTTCCGAACGAGTGGCGGCGGGCGACTTTCGCCCGGCGGAGGTATCCCCCCGGATGGACGAGCTGGACGGGCTGGTCGCCTCGCTGAACCGCACCGCCGGCCGTCTCAAGGAGAGCTTCGAGTCGCTGACCGCGGAGCGCAATCAGGGAGCCGCGATCCTTTCCAGCATGGACGAGGGAGTGGCGGTCATGGATCCCGACCTCCGCATCCTCTACCTCAACTCGGCGTTCCGGACGCTGCTGGAGCTTCCCGGTGATTCCTGGAAGGAGTTCGAAGGCCGCAAGGTGAAGCGGACTCTCCCGGCACCGCGGATGGTCCGGATGGCGAAACGGGCACTCAAGGGGGAGCGCAGCGAAGTCGAGTTCTCGCTCGCCGGCCGCGAAATCCTGGTCCGGGCCGCGCCGGTGCGCGCGAGCCTTCCGGGAACGGAGTCCGCCGAGGAAACCACGCCGCTCGGAGCGGTGCTGGTCCTGACCGACGTGACCGAGCTGCACCAACTGGAGCGGGTGCGCCGCGACTTCGTGGCCAATCTCTCCCACGAACTCAAGACCCCGCTCACCTCCATCCAGGGGTTCGCCGAGACGCTGATGGCCGGAGGAATAGACAGCGACGAGCAGCGGGGGCGGTTCCTGTCCCGCATCCATGAACACGCGGTGCGACTCTCGCGGATCACCGACGACCTGCTGCGGCTGGCGAGGATGGAGAGCGGCCGCCACGAGCCCGAAATGCGCCCGGTCAGGACCCGCGAACTGGCGCAGAGCGTCCTCGATTCGGCCCGGGTGAAGTCAGGCAACCGGACACTCACCTACCGCGAAGATCCGGAAGTCGAGACGCTCCACACCGACCCGGATCTGCTCACCGAAGTTCTCCACAATCTGGTGGACAACGCCGTCCAGTATTCGGACGACGAGGGGCGGATCGAAGTCGAAGCCGGGCTGGCCGAGAAGGATCTGATCTGTCTTTCGGTCCAGGATGACGGGGTGGGCATTCCCGCAAAGCACCGGGAGCGGATCTTCGAGCGGTTCTACCGGGTGGATCAGGCGCGATCCCGGGAGGTGGGAGGCACCGGGCTCGGGCTCGCCATCGCGAAGCACGCGGTGGAACTGCTGGGGGGACGCATGGAGGTGAGCAGCAAGCCGGAGCGGGGCTCGCGCTTTTCGGTCTTCCTGCCACGCGGAGACTGAATTCAATCGGCGAGGGCGAATTCGAGCGCCCCGGTAAAGCGCTCGACGCGGACGAGCTGCGCCCGGAGGCGGTCCCCGATCCGGAAGCAACGCCCGGTCCGCCGGCCCCGGAGCGCAAGGCTCCTTCGGTCGAAACGAAAGGAGTCCCCGGCCAGCGCATCCATGGGAATCCGCCCCTCAGCCGGAAAATCCTCGACCTCGAGAAGGAGCCCGAAGCGGCCGACTTCGGCCACCCGCGCCGGGAACACGTCCCCGAGACGGCCGGCGAGCAGGGTCGCGATCCCGAGATCCACCACCATCCGCTCCGCCGATTCGGCGGCCCGCTCGGTGCGGGAGGTGTGAAGCGCCTGCCGGTCGAGGTCGGTGGCGGATCCTTCGCCCCGGAGCGCCCGGTGGACGACCAGATCCGGATACCGCCGGATCGGCGAAGTGAAGTGGGCGTAATCGGGGAGCGCGAGCGCGAAGTGGCCGAGCGGGCGGGGCTCGTAGGTCGCCCGCTCGAGACTCCGCAACAGTCGGCGGCGGAGGAAGGGGGCTTCCCGGCGCTCGCGAATCCGGTCGAGAAGCCCGGCGAAGTCCCGTGGATGCGGGGCCCTGCCGGGAGGCCCGAGGCGCTCGCCGAAAACGGTGAGCAGATCGAGAAACCGCCCCAGTCGATCCGGGGCCGGGGCCGGGTGGACCCGGAAGAGCGCGGGAGTGCCCGTCTCGCGGAGCCGCCGGGCCACCGCTTCGTTCGCGGCGAGCATGCATTCCTCGACGAGCCGGTGCGCTTCGTTTCCGTGGGCGATCCGGGCATCCGCTGGCGCGCCCGTCTCGTCGAGAACCAGCTCGCGCTCCGGCAGGTCGAGGTCGAGCGCGCCCCGCTTCCGACGGGCGGCAGAAAGCGCTTCGGCGACCCGGCCGAGCGCGCGGACCGTTTCCGGAACTTCCCCGGAGCCCGATCCGGCGAGCATCCCCATCCCCTCTTCGTAAGAAAGACGCGCCTGGCTGCGGATCACTCCGGCGGCGAACCGGGCTTCGCGGATCTCCCCCGTGGCGCTGACCCGCAGCAGCACCGAACGGACCAGACGGTCTTCGCCCGGACGGAGCGAGCAGATTCCCGAGGAAAGCCGCTCGGGGAGCATGGGCAGGACCCGACCCGGAAAATAGACGGAAGTTCCGCGGCGGGCGGCTTCGAGGTCCATGGCTCCGCCCGGCGGGACATGCGCCGCCACATCGGCGATGTGGACCCCGATTTCGTAGTCCCCGCCGGGAAGCCGGGCCACGCTCAGCGCGTCGTCGTGGTCGCGTGCATCGGCCGGGTCCATGGTGAGGACGACCCGGCCGCGAAAGTCCTCGCGCCCCTCGATGTCGCCCGGCGCGAGCGTTCCGGGAACGCGCTCCGCCTCTTCGAGCGCGGCACGGGGAAACTCGCTCCCCAGGCCGAACCGGTGGATCGCCGCTTCGATCCCGGCACCGAGATCGCCTCGGTTCCCGAACACCCGCTCCACCGAAGCGACCTTCCCGTTCCCGATCCGTACCGCGATCAGTTCATCCACCCGGAGGCGTTTTTCGAGCCGCACTTCGCGGGTCCATGCCCCCTCACGAACCACCACCCGGTCACCCACACCAGCCACGACCCCGATGAGCGGATCGACGCTTCGGCGGATCACCCGGACCACCTCCGCCTCCAGCCGCCCCCGCCGCGAGCGGAAGAGCGGCTCCGCCTCCACGAGATCGCCGGGGAACGCCGTCTCCATCCGGCCGCGGGTGATGTGGATTTCCTCGCCGCCCGGAGGATCGGGTGTGACCCAGCCGCCGCCGTCGGCGTTCCCGGTCAACACCCCGCGAACGAGCTGTCGCTGCCGATGGGCCACGTGCGCTGTTACACTCCCCGGCTTCGCGCGCCGAAGTGGCGGAACGGCAGACGCGCTGCGTTCAGGGCGCAGTACTCCTTGCGAGTGTCAGGGTTCAAATCCCTGCTTCGGCACCAGCGCGCACGGTTGGTCGAGTCCCGGTAGCTCGATATGACAGGTTCCGGCATCCCTCCGTGAAACGATATCTCGCGGGGTGGGAAAGGAACGACCGATGGATTTCGACCTGAAGACGGACGAAGGGCTGCGGAGTGCCTTCGAGGCGAAGGCCTGCAAGATCGAACCGGAACGCCTGGACCGGGTGACCCGCTTCCTCGAAGAAGTGGCCGCCACGCCCTCGGAAGAACGGGCCACCGTCGAGTTCCAGCGGAAGATCTGGCGCGAGAAATCGGCGGTCGATATGCAGGATCGCTTGGGAGAGCGGATCGAGGATCCGGAATTCGCCAAGTGGTTCGTGGAACGGCTGCCACCCGATCTCCCGGCGGATCCCACGGAGCGGAACCAGGCTCTCGCTCGGGTCCATCGGGAAATCGTCAACCGGATACACGAGCTTTCCCTGAAGACGAACGAAAAGGCAGATCGAGAGTGGATGCAGGTCCGTCGCACTCTCGTGCACCTTTACCCCGCACATACGGCCGGAACCTGCCACGGCTGGCGGATATGGCAACTCACGAAAGCGATGGGCGGCCCTTCGTTCGACGACGAATCGAGCAGCCCACATCGACGCACGCTGCAGCATTTCTGGATTCGAAATCGGTTGGACGAGGTGCTCGACGAGCCGAAGGGTATGAGAGACCACGCGCTGCGGGTGCTGGTCTCGGGAAAACTCGCCACGATGGTGAACAAGAAGGAGAGAAGCGTCTGGCTCTTCCGCGCGGGTGACCAAGGGCAGGAAGAAGAAGCGTGGCTCGCGCACGGGCTCGCCTTCATCCGCTGGCGCGAAGTGGGGGATCTTTCTGCTGCGACCGACGACAACGCCATACGGGAAGCGTGCCAGGCAGCGTATCCGGGCGAGAAATCAAAGAGTATCGGCTTTGCGCTCGGCAACCTCAGGCCGTTCGCAACGGGAACGAAGCCGGGTGACTTGGCAATACTGCCACGCAAGCGCCGGGACTTTGTCTCCATCGGGATCATCACCGGTATCTACTCGTACCGTGAAGTGAACGGTGAGTTTCGGCACACGCTTCCAGTGGAGTGGAAGAAACGAGAAATCCCAAGAGGAGTGCTCGACCCGGAAACCAGGAAGAAGCTGGGGGCCTATCAGACTGTGCTCCACCTCGGAGGCTCCGAACTGGCGAAACGCCTTGAAGACTGGTTGAACGAACCGGGACTGGAGCCCCTGCCGGCGACTCGCCGCCAGAGAAGTATCCCGCTGCGCTTCGACGAAGTGCTTCACCTCGTGGAGCGCGTTGGAGATCGACGCCCCTTCGAGGAAGTGCTCGAAGAACTCCGGGCGGAGAACCCGAATTGGAAGAAAAACTCCGCTCACAACCATTTCCATCGAGTGGCCGCCCCGTTGGGAGTGCTGCGGAGAGCCGGCAGCAACCTCGAAGTCACCGAGCTCGGCAAAGAGCTCCTCGCATCGGGCGACCCCGACGCGCTGCGTGACCGACTTCTGACCACGGTCTTCGGACCCGACCACGTGCTTGTCGAGTTGAGCCATGAGCCGCTCGCCTCTGGCGTCCTCGTGAAGCATCTCCAGCGCGTCAACCCCGGTTTCCGCACGACGGCCGGCCCGGACGCCCTCCTTGCCTGCCTTCGATCCCTGGATTTGATCGCGAGCGAGGGTGGAAAGAATCAGCTCACCGAGCGGGGGCGGCGCTGGAGGAGCGCCATCCATTGGCCACCCGAGCCGCTTCCCGGTCCACTCCCGCCGCCTGCCGGCCGGGTCGAGCCACCACCCGTCGCCGAAGTCGTCAAGAAAGTCACCACCGCAGCGGCCGAGCGGACGCTCGACTTCGACCGGAAACTCATCGAGAACCTCCATTACGGACTCTGGTCCCATGAGCGTCGCCACTTCGCGATCCTTGCCGGGCTCTCGGGGAGCGGGAAAACCCAGCTCGCCTGGAAGTACGCCCGGGCGGTGACGGGGGCGGAAGGCGTGACCGACGACCGCTTCGCGGCAGTTTCGGTCGCCCCGGGCTGGCACGACCCGACTCAGCTGCTCGGCTATGTGAACCCGGTCAACGGGATCTACGTGGGGACCTGGTTCCAGAAATCCCTGATGAGCGCCGCGGAGAACCCGACCGAGGTCCACGCCTGCGTGCTGGACGAGATGAACCTCTCGCACCCGGAGCAATACCTCGCCCCGCTGCTCAGCGCGATGGAGCAAGAGGGCGGCATGATCGAGTTCCACGACGGCGACGAAGAGGATCTCGGAGTTCCAGGTCGCATCCTCTACCCCGCGAATCTGGTGCTGATCGGCACGGTGAACATGGACGAGACCACCATGGGACTTTCCGACAAGGTGCTCGACCGCGCTTTCACCCTCGAGTTCTGGGACATCAACGTGGACGCGTGGCCGGGTTGGGCGGACTGCCGACTGAAGGAAGCGGACCGGGTCCAACGCGTGCTCACCGAACTCATGGCGGCGCTCCGTCCGGCGCGGCTCCACTTCGGCTGGCGAGTGATCGCCGAGTGCGTCGCCTTCCTGACCCGCCACGAGGAGGGCAAAGGTGACGCGACGGAAGCTCTCGACACGGTTCTCTACGCCAAGCTGCTCCCCAAGCTCCGCGGCGACGACTCCGAGCGGTACCGGAAGGCACTGGATACGTGCCGGAAAGTACTCGAGAAGGAAAACCTGAAGCAGTCCAAAGCCAAGGTGCAGGAACTCATCGAGGACATGCAGGCCATCGGGCACTTCAAGTTCTGGCGGTGAGCGCGCCCGAACTGCTGGTCCGGCGCGGAGAGGAATGGATCCCGCTCACGACCGCCCAACCGAACGATGGCTTTCGGGAGCATGAGTCAGCCACCTTCCGTGCGCTGGGCACTCCCGAAGCGCGGGTACTCGTGGACGACGAACCGCTCCCGACCAACGAATCCGGGGATTGGCTCTGGAGTCCGGGGTTCTTCGCCGGGCCGGTTCGCGCCGAGCTGCTCGACCCATCCGGGCAAGCTCTTGGCAGATGGACGCTCCAGGTCTCTCCCGATCCGAAGAAAGCACCCGGAGACATCTTCAAGCGGATGGTCGGAGACATCCTCGCCCACCACCCGGCGCTGCTCGTCGGCGCGGAATCCTCCCGCATCCGATTCGGCGCGCTCGACAGCGGCGACGACCCTTTCGTGGCCCTCGAACGACTCCGGCAACGCGAAGAAGGGCTGCTTCGCACCATCGCAGTAATCCGGAGGGAGCCGAGAAGCGTGCTCAGATCGCGGCGCGAATTCGTTCCGCTCCACCGGGTGCGCCGCGCCGACCCGCGAACGCTCGCCATGGCCGTCCGGGAACCCGCCGTCATCGGAGCCATCCGAAGCAGAGAGACAACCGTGCAACCGTTCCTGAGCGTCCCGACCACCGAGAGGAGTCTGGATTCTCCGGCGAACCGGGCGGCACTCCTGATGATCCGCGCTCTCCGAAGGAGGGCTTCGGAAACCCTCCGTCAACTGGAGGAGAAGGTGGAAGCCGAAGATCAGGCCTCGGCGCGAACCACGCTCGCCGGCAAACTGCCGCGCTGGGCGAAAATCCTCGAGCGAATGGCGCGAGCTTTCTCTCGCGCCGAGCGCATCTCGCCGTTCCGGGATGCCAAGCGGCCGGAAATCACCGCCGCCGGACTCAATGCCGTCGCCGCACACCCGCTCTACCAGCATTTCTGGCGGCTCGGCTGGGAAGCGCTGCGGCGCGGAGTGTCCCGCTCCGAAGAGGACGAGCTCCCGCTGAGCCCGACCTGGGAGATCTACGAGCGCTGGTGCTACGTCGAACTCTCCCGCCACCTCGCGCAGCAGCTACCCGGGTGGAAGAAGCGGGAAGGAGGAAACGGAGACCACCGGGAAACCCGGTTCTCGGGGCCGGATGGCGCGAAAGTCACTCTATTCCTCCAGAAGACCGCGAACCGGAGAACGACCGGCCTCAAGTCCGTCTCGGTCAAGTGCCGACCGGACCTGGTTCTCCGCTGGGAAACCCCGGCCGGAGCCGGTTTCGTCGTCCTCGATGCCAAGTACCGGACTGCGCAGGACGGAATCCTCGGCGGGATGCGCGAGTCAGCACACCTCTACCAGGACGCGTTGCGCTGGGACGGGATGCGACCCCACGCGACGCTGCTTCTGGTCCCGGATGCTGCCGAAGCGGAATGGCTCGCTGACGAACGGTTCGTTTCCGAAAACCGGGTCGGCGTTGCGGCGCTCCGGCCGGGAACCAATCTTCCCGAGTGGATAACCGGCCCATTCCTGCGGATGGGGTAAATCGGTTTTCTCACTCATGGAACTCCCTACGTCGAGTCGGGACTCACGGACTGATTCTCGACCCGAAGACCACCAGCTCACCGAGGCCGGGGATTTCGCGCAACGAGGCGACCCCGCGGTTGTGCAACTGACGCACTCGTTCCCGTGAAAGCGAAAGCTCCCTTCCGAGCGCGGCAAAGCTCGCGGGCTCCCGCCCGTCGAGGCCGTAGTAGCGGGTCATCACCAGCCGAAGGCGACCCGGCATCGCCTCGAGTCCGGCGCGGAGCAACGCGCACTGCTCCAGGAGCGCCGCGGATTCAAAGGGGTTTTTGGCGCTTGCATCCTCAAGGATCGCGGCGAGCGCCGCAACCGGACCATCGAGTGAGATCACATCGGGTGTTGATCGGAGGGTCGCCTTGAGACGCTCGAGCGGAACCCCGAGCCTTCGGGCGCACTCCTCTTCTGTCTGGCGTTCGCGTCGTCCGGCACGAGAACCGCGTTCTCCCGCCTCCTGCTCCAGTTCGGCCAGCACCCGCTCGGCCTGACGCCGCAGCAGGAGGACATCGAGAGGAATGCGGATCGTCCGGCTCCTGATGGAGAGCGCGCGACAAACCGCCTGCCGGATCCAGCCCGCCGCGTAGTTCTCGAAGCGGATTCCCCGCGCCGGCTCGAATCGGCGGGCCGCAGCCAGAAGACCCAGGTTCCCTTCCTGGATCAGATCCTCGACCGGATAGCCGTAGCGGATGTAGCGCTTCGCGATCCGGACCACGAGTCCCAGATGGGCTTCGACCAGGGCATCCTGGGCTGGGTCGCCTTCAACCGTCTCTCCGCCTCCTGACGGATCGCGACGTTCCGCTTCGCTGGCGATCTCGACGCTTCGCATGCGAACCGAACGCAGATAGACCGCGAGCATGTCCAGTTCCTCGCCGGACAGCGAATCACCCGCGTCTTCCGACCAGGCATTTTCGAGACGATCCGCGTCCCCACCTTTCGGCATGATCACTGAACCTCGATGGCCCCATCCAAACCACCTGCTCCTATCTTCAGCCACCAGGATGCCACCCCGCAACCGTGATACCCACATTCTTGGCGGGATAGCCCTTGACGCGAACGAATTCCCTGCTTAACCAGAGTGTGAGGGAGCGACTGCTGTCAGCATCTCTCCACCAAGGAGGCCCCCGAAATGCTCCGATCCATTTCCCGCTTTTTCATAGCCTTGCTCTTGCCGGCGGCTTTTGCCGGTTGCGAAGCGCCAAGCGCCGCGCCTGCCATCACCCCGTCTTCTCCGGCGACATTCACCCGGGAACAGGCATCGCGTGAACTCCGGGAACACTTGGCCTCCCGTGTGGCCGCCTTCGATGCCTCGCTTCGTGATCGGGGTGTTTCCGAGGAGCAACGAGCCGTGATCGTCGCCGAACTCGAACGCATCACGCTTGCTCACGCCGAGCGAGTGGACGCTCTGGGTCAGCGCTTCCCGTTCTGACACCCCCGCCGAAGAACTCCGACTCCGACCAACCCCTGGAGACGGCCCCATGAGAATCCCGATCTTCCCCTTCCTGCTCGCCCACATCGCCGTCTTTCTGCTTCTCGCATCTGGTAAACCAGCCGCTCAAGACGCACGGGACTGCGTCAACGATTGCTCTTCACGCCTCACGAGGTGCATTCGTGCGTCCGAGGGAGATCTTGAAGCATGCGCCAACCGATGTGGCATTTTCGGAGCCCGAGGGTGCCTTGAGAGGTGCTACAACGCGCATCAAGATGACATCAACACCTGCCTCAACCGGTTTTCGGATTGCACCGGAGGGTGCTGGATTTGACTCCAGGCTGGTCCGTGAGCCCGTCCACCCTGCGACTCGGAACCGGGCTCGCTCTCGGCACCGGCATCGGGATCGCGCTCTGGGGCGCTCTCGTCGAGCAATCGGGCGGGCGCGCGGTGGCAGAAACAGCGTTCGGGGTGGCGCTCGCCATGTTCGTCGCCTTTCCGGTCTGGGTCGCGGTGGGCCGCTGGATTCGCCCCTGGGCCACCTCCGGGTTCTTCCGCCAACTTGCTTTCGGAACCGTTCTCGGGATCGCGTTCATCGCGCTGCTCAGCCTGGCCACCTCGGTTCTGACCGGACGAATCGGTCCGGAATCGGGAATCCTGGCTGGCCTGCTCTTCCCGTTCCTTCTCGGTGTCTGGAACGCTGCGCTTTTGGGGATTGGTATGGGGATCGGCTCGGCCAAATCCTGACGCACCGAAGCTCGAGTATCCGCGGATCGGGGTTCCGACGCTGATAAGCTCCCCGCGGTCGGGGTCGAGGCACCGCTGCGAAAGTGGCGGAATTGGCAGACGCGCTGGATTTAGGTTCCAGTGGGGCAACCCGTGGGGGTTCGAGTCCCCCCTTTCGCAGCCGGACCCTTCCCTCTCTACTTCCCGTACAAGGCGATCCGATGACCCGCAAGAAGGCACCGGAGCTTCCCGAAATCCCCGGTCTCGAAGTGGAGCTGGTCGAGGAAGGCCAAAGCCACCGCGACTTCCGGGTGACCATCCCCGCCGAGGCGCGTGAGAAGGCGGTCCGCAGCCGGCTCGGGAAAATCCGCCGCGAAGTCACGATCCGCGGATTCCGCAAGGGCAAGGCTCCGTGGTCGGTGATCGAGAGCCGCTACGCCGACGAGGCGCGCGAGGACGCAGCCACCGATCTCCTCCGGAGTGCGGGAGTCGCGTGCGTCGAGCGATTCGAGCTTCGCCCGGTGGCCCCGGTCACCGCCCGGGTCGAAAAAGGCGAACCCGGCGAGCCGCTGGTCGGCCGGGTGGAGGTGAGCGTCCACCCCAAGCTCGATCCCATCCGCTTCGACGGAATCAAGGTGGAAGCGGTGCACTCCCCGGTCACCGAGTCGGACATCGGCCGGGTTCTCGAAAACATCCGGCGGGAGGTCGCGCCACTCGGGCCGGTCGGGCCGCGCGGACTCGCCGACGGGGACGTGGCGGAAGGCGAACTGGAAGAGACCGAGCTGGACGAGGACGGCAACCCGCGCCACCGCACTCCGCCCCGGAAGACCTCGAAGGTCCGGCTCGGGATCGGCGAGAACCACTACCACCCGGCGATGCAGGAGGCTCTTCAGGGGGCCCAGGCCGGCGAGACGGTGTCCGCCACCGTCCGCTTCGATGCCGGAATCCCTGACCAGGAGCGCGCCGGCCGGACCTTTTCGGCCCGCTACACGGTGACCGAGGCGCTCTCTCCGGTTCTGCCCCCGCTCGACGATGCTTTCGCGCAGAAGATCGGCAAGGACTCACTCCTCGCGCTGCGGGGAGACATCCGCGACGGGCTGCGCGAGGAGCATCAGCGCCGGGATGAACGCGAACTCGATTCCCGCATCCTCGCCGGGCTCCGGGAGAAGAATCCGGTGGTGCCGCCTCCCGGAGTGGTCCGGCAAGGGCTCGAAAACGAGCTGCGGCGCTTCGCCGGCCAGCTCGTCGAGGCAGGAAGGGATCTCGCTCAAAGCCGGGAAGCTCTCGGCGAGATGCGGGAGCGCCTCGAACCGCGCGTCGAAAGGGACCTCGCCTACGGAATCCTGCTGGACCTCCTCGCCGAACAGCAGGAGATCGAAGCTCCCGCCGAAGAACTCGAAGCCGCCATCACCGCCGCCGCCCGCGAACGGGACGAAGCCCCGGCCGTGGTCCGGGCGCAGCTCGAAAAGGATGGCGGGCTGCTCCACATGAAGCTCCTCCTCCGGCGGGCCGCTGCCCGCCGCTTCCTGCGCGAACGCGCCGAGATCACCGAAACCGGAGAAGCCTGACCATGCCGAACAACCTTCTCATCCCCTACGTCATCGAACAGACCGGACGCGGAGAGCGTTCCTACGACATCTACTCCCGGCTGCTCAAGGACAACATCATCTTCATCGGCGACCAGATCGACGATGCCCTCGCCAACCTGGTGGTGGCCCAGCTCCTGTTTCTCGAGGCCGAGGATCCGGAAAAGGAGGTCTCGATCTACCTCAACTGCCCGGGCGGATCGGTCACCGCCGGCCTCGCCATCTACGACACCCTGCGCTTCATCCGGCCCGATGTCACGACCTACTGCCTCGGCCAGGCTTCGAGCATGGGAGCGGTCCTGCTGGCGGCCGGTGCTCCGGGCAAGCGCCACGCCCTTCCGAACGCGACGATCATGATCCACCAGCCGCTCGGTGGCGCTCAGGGGACCGCTGCCGACATCGAAATCCGGGCGAAGGAAATCGTCCGGGTCCGGGCGCGGCTGACCGAAATCCTCGCGCGCCACACCGGGCGTTCTCCGGAAGAAATCGCCCGCGACATCGATCGCGATAATTTCATGACCGCAGAAGAGGCGAAAGAGTACGGAATCGTGGACAACGTCATCAGCCGTCGCGCCTGAAGCACCGGGCCGGTGGCCTAGAATCGTGGCGGCGAGTGGCCCGGGCGGCCGTCGCGCCATCAAAGGAGTTCGTGTTTGCCAGTTCAGGGAAAGGGTGGGAGAAGCTCGAGTAACCGCCTCGTCTGCTCGTTCTGCCGCAAGTCACAGGCCGAAGTCGGCAGACTGATCGCCGGCCCGGATCGCATCTGCATCTGCAGCGAGTGCGTTGCGATCTGCAACGACATCATCGCGGAAAAAGCGAAGCCGGAAGAGCAGAAGCGCCGCCGGCCGGCTCCGACTCCCAAAGACATCAAGGCGCGTCTCGACGAGTACGTGGTCGGCCAGGACGAAGCCAAACGCAAGCTGGCAGTGGCGGTCCACAACCACCGGAAGCGGGTCCGACGGGCTGCCTCGAGGAAAGCCGGCCAGGACGAGGTCGAGCTCGGCAAGAGCAACGTCCTGCTGATGGGTGCCACCGGCACCGGCAAGACCCTGCTGGCCCAGACCCTCGCCCGCATCCTCGATGTCCCGTTCACCATCGTGGACGCGACCACCCTCACCGAAGCGGGCTACGTCGGCGAGGACGTGGAAAACGTCATCCTCAAGCTCCTGCAGGCCGCCGACGGCGACATCGCCCGCGCCCAGCAAGGCATCATCTACGTGGACGAGATCGACAAGATCTGCCGCAAGAGCGAGAACCCTTCGATCACCCGGGATGTCTCGGGAGAGGGGGTCCAGCAGGCGCTCCTGAAGATCGTGGAGGGGACGGTCGCGAGCGTTCCTCCGCAGGGAGGCCGCAAGCACCCCCACCAGGAATTCCACCAGGTGGACACGAGCAACATCCTCTTCATCTGCGGCGGCGCGTTCGTCGGACTCGAACAGATCATCGAGCGACGGGTCGGCAAGAAAGCCCTCGGCTTCGGTGCCGAAGTCCCCGAAAGCTCCGAAGAGCGGCGTCAGGCCACGCTCCGCCACCAGCAGCCAGAAGATCTGATCCGCTACGGCCTCATCCCCGAGTTCGTGGGGCGGCTCCCGGTGGTCGCAAGCCTCGACGAGCTGTCCCGGAAAGAACTCGTCCAGGTGATGACCGAGCCCAGGAACGCCATCGTCCGGCAATACCAGGCGCTTCTCGGAGAGGAGGGTGTCGAATGCACCTTCACCGACGAAGCCCTCTCCACCATCGCCCGGCTGGCGCGCGAGCGGAAGATCGGAGCCCGCGGCCTCCGGATGATCGTCGAGGAGCTGATGCTCGACCTGATGTACGACCTGCCGTCGAACAAGCAGGTGCGCGAGGTCGTGATCACTCCGGATTTCGCAACCGGCTCCGCCACCCCGGTGCTCGTGCTCAAGAAAGCCGGGTAACGAAAACGCAACCCGCGGGGCGCGGTGGCCCCGCCCCCGTCCGTGAACCATGACCAACCGGAAGCAGACTGCCTCCCTGCTCACGAGCGCCGCCGGCCCGGAGGGATTCCCCCGCCCCACGCTCCCGGAAGTGGCCTTCGTGGGTCGCTCGAACGTCGGGAAGTCCACGCTCCTCAACCACCTGGTGGGCCGGCCGGGGCTCGCACGGGTTTCCCGAACCCCCGGACGGACCCGCCTCGTCCACTTCTTCGAAGTCGAAGGCTCGCATCGGCTCGTGGATTTGCCGGGATACGGGTTCGCGGCGGTTCCCGAGTCGGTGCGCGCGGGCTGGGAGCGGCTCGTCCTCTCCTATCTGATCGGCCGCAACGATCTGGTGCTGAGCCTGCTGCTCGTGGACCTGCGCCGCGATCCGGTGGCCCTCGACCAGGAGGCGCTCGCCCTGCTGGTCCGAAGCGGCCACCCGGTGGCGGTCGTGGCGACCAAGGCCGACAAGCTCGGAATCGGCGAGGCGAAGAACAGGCTCCGGAAGCTCCGGACCGCTTACGGCAGCGAGGGGGAGCGGCCGGTCATCGCCTGGTCCGCGATGGCCCCGGCCCGCCACCCGGTCTCGGGCAACGGGCTCCATGAAATCCGGCGGCTGATCGGGATGAAGGTGGCAGAGTGGTCCTGAGAAGCGGCCCCGGGAGGCCCCGCTGGCGGCGGCGCAAGGTCTTCCGCTCCGGGCCACGGGTACTCGAGAGATCCGCCCCCCCGGCACCGGAAGATCTGAACACCGCCGAACTCGCGACCCGGACGCTGGCCGAGCTTTCGGAACTCGGCGAGCAGCTCGACATCGAAGCCCCGGATGCCTACCCCCGCGCCGAACTCATCCACCGCATCCTGAGCGCCCACTCCTCGCGGGGTGGAAAGGCCTTCGCGCGCGGGGCGTTCTACCGGCTCGTCGAGGGGTTCGGATTCCTGCGCCCGCCCATCCGCTCCTACCTTCCGGGGCCGAACGACGTGTACGTCTCGGCGGCCCAGATCCGGCGGTTCGGGCTCCGGGACGGCGACATGCTCTCCGGCGAGATCCGGCAGCCGCGGCCCGGCGAACGCTATTTCGGGCTCGCCGACCTTCTCGAAGTGAACGGCGCTCCGGCGACACCTCACCCGGAGCGGGTGGATTTCGAGAGCCTGGTAGCTCTCCACCCCGACCGGATGATCCGGCTGGAGAACGACTCCGACGACCTGGCCGCCCGGATCGTGGATCTGGTGGCCCCGATCGGGGTGGGGCAGCGCGGGCTGATCGTCGCGCCCCCGCGGGCCGGCAAGACGATGATGCTCCAGGCGATCGCGGGCGCCATCCGGCGGAATCATCCGGAGTTTCTGGTCTTCGTGCTGCTCGTGGACGAGCGCCCGGAGGAAGTCACCGACATGCTCCGCCATGTGAAGACAGATGGGGGGACAGAAGTGCTGAGCTCCACCTTCGACGAGCGGGGCAGCCGGCACATCCAGGTCGCCGAGTCGCTGCTCGCCCGCGCCCGGCGTCAGGTGGAGCTCGGCAAGGACGTGGTCATCCTGCTGGACTCGCTGACCCGGCTGGCCCGCGCCTACAACCACAGCGCCGCCGCCTCCGAGGGCCGCCTGCTCTCCGGAGGGATGGACGCAAACGCCATCCAGCATCCCAAGCGCTTCTTCGGGGCGGCGCGGAACATCGAGAACGGGGGCAGCCTCACCATCCTCGCCACCGCGCTCGTGGACACCGGAAGCCGGCTCGACGATCTGGTCTATGAAGAGTTCAAGGGCACCGGGAACCTCGAGATCCACCTGAGCCAGGAACTCCTCGAAAAGCGGCTCTTCCCGGCGATCGATCTCCACCAGAGCGGAACCCGTCGCGAAGAGCTGCTGCTGACTCCGGAGGAGCACAGCCGGATGACGGTGCTGCGCCGGGTTCTCGCGGAGATGGAGCCGGTGGACGCGATGACGCTGATGATCGAGCGGATGCGCGCCACCCGGTCGAACGCGCACTTTCTCGAGTCCATGCTGGACGAGAGTCCGGAGTGAAATTGCTAAAATCCTCTTCTCATGCGCACAGGCATCCACCCCGAATACAACGACATCCAGGTCAGTTGCGCCTGCGGCGAGAGCTTTTCGACGCGCTCGACCCGGAAAAGCGATCTGCGCCTCGAAATCTGCTCGAAGTGTCATCCCTTCTTCACCGGAAAGCAGCGGATCGTGGACTCGACCGGACGGGTGGAGCGGTTCCGTCAGAAGTACGGGCAGGTTCGTTCGCGCCGCGCATCCCGGCAGCAGTAACCGCCGCCTGAGGCCGCTCCGCCGGGGCGGGTGTCCACCATGAGCGAAAAAGCACCGGCCGGCTCCTTCGAGTCCTCGCTGCGAGCCGCGAAAGAGCGGTTCGAAGAGCTCACCGAGGCACTTCAGGATCCGGCGACCCACTCCGATCCGAACCGGCTGCGCGAGGTTTCCTCGGCCCACGCCGCCCTCGAGCCGCTGCTCGAAGCGGATGCCCGCCGAATCGCCCTCGAGGAGCGCGACCGAAGCGCCCGCGCCATGCGCGAGGATCCGGACCTCGGGCTTCGGGAGCTGGCCGAAGAGGAACTGGCCGAAGTCGCCGCCGGGTTGCGACAGACCGAAGAGGACATCCGCAGAATGCTCCTTCCGCGGGATCCGAACGACCAGCGGAACGTGCTGCTCGAAGTGCGGGCCGGAACCGGGGGAGAAGAGGCGGCGCTCTTCGCGCGGGACATCTTCCGGATGTACGAGCAGTACAGCCGGAACCTCGGTTACCGGGTGGATGTGGTCTCGCGCCAGGACTCCCAGGTCGGCGGGGTCAAGGAAATCGTGGCGGTGGTCGAGGGGCGCGGTGCCTTCAGCCAGCTCAAGTACGAGAGCGGTGTCCACCGGGTGCAGCGGGTTCCCGCCACCGAGGCCTCCGGGCGCATCCACACCTCGGCGGTGACGGTCGCCGTCCTGCCGGAGGCGGAGGACGTGGAAGTCCGCATCGAACCGAAGGATCTGCGCATCGACACGTTCTGTTCTTCGGGGCCGGGCGGCCAGAGCGTGAACACCACCTATTCGGCGGTGCGGATCACCCATCTCCCCACCGGCCTCGTGGTGAGCTGCCAGGACGAGAAATCCCAGATCAAGAACAAGGCCAAGGCGCTCCGGGTGCTCAAGGCGCGCCTTCTCGATCAGGCGCAGCAGGAACAGCAGGCGCGGGTGGCCGAAGTCCGGCGCGGCCAGGTGGGCCGGGGCGACCGCAGCGAGAAAATCCGCACCTACAACTTCAAGGAAAACCGGGTTACCGACCACCGGATCCCGCTGACCCTGCACGCTCTCCCGGCGGTGCTCGGCGGCGGACTCGATGCCCTGGTGACCCCGCTCCGAAGCCACGAACAGGCCGAACAACTGCGCGCCCAGGCCGCCGGTTGACCGTCTGGGAGGCTCTCCGCGCCGCGGGAATCCCGTCGGACGAAGCGGAGCTCCTGCTGCGAACGGTCACCGGGTGGACCGCGGCGGAGGCCGTCGCCCGGCGCGGCGAACCGCTGCCGGCTCCGGCATTGCGGGCGTTCTCCCGTCTTTGTCAGACGCGCGCCAGCGGCGTTCCCGTCCAGCACCTCGGCGGGCGGGTGGATTTTTACGGAACCCGGCTCGCCACGAGCCCGGAGGCCCTGATTCCGCGGCCGGACACCGAGACGCTCGTGGAGGCGGCGCTTCCCCGCCTCGACACCCCGGACCCGCTCGCCGCCGACATCGGGTGCGGGAGCGGCGCAGTGGCGATCGCCCTCGCCACCCGTGCCCGGGTGGTCGCGGTGGAGCGCTCCCCGCGAGCGCTGCGGCTCGCCCGGGAGAACATCCGGGCGCTCGGACTCGAAAACCGCGTCCGCCTGGTCGCCGGGGATCTGATGACGGCCTTCCGCCCCGGAGTCTTCGATCTGGTCGCCGCCAACCTGCCGTATGTCGCGGAACCGGATTTTCCGGAGATGGCCGTCGAAGTCCGGGAACACGAGCCGCGGGAGGCGCTCGCGGGCGGCGCGGACGGACTCGACCCGCTACGCCGGCTCGCGCCCCAGGCGGCGGCCGCGCTCCAACCCGGAAAACCGCTGCTCGCCGAGATCGGAGCCGGTCAGGCGGAAGCGGCGGCGGACATCCTGGCGAAGGCGGGCTTCGAGGCCATCGAGACCCGGCCCGACCTCGCCGGGATTCCGCGGGTGGTCATGGGCCGCCAGAAGGAGTCGTTTCCCCGGCTCGCCCGGTGATCTGGCAAGGCCGCCAACTTCGGGTCCAGTGTTCCCCGGTCTGCACATGATCGGCCCGGACGCTCTTCGAGACGGCTTCTCCGAATTCCCGAGCCGGGAACGACCGCTCCAGACGAAGGACCACGCCCTCCCGCTCGCCGCCGAGCGCAGACGGCTTCCCATGCTCGCGGTCGAGAAATTCCCGAATCTCGCGCACGGAGGCGAAGGTGCCCCGAAAGAGGACGGGAACGACGGGAATCCGGTGGTCACGCGCATAGCGCTCAAGCTCACCAAACGCGGCGAACACTCCCGAACTGTCCCGCAGGGCGAAGGCATGAAACGTACGGTCTTCGGGAACCGGGTCGTAGGTGATGGAGTGGACACCGTAGATATCTTCCCCATACAGCCAGACATCGGGTTCGGTGACTTTCCAGGCGTGGTGCTTTTTGACCATGGCCATCCAGCCGGCCGCCGATGGAGCCGCGACGCTCCGCCCGAACACCCGCCCGCGTCGCAGCAGCGTGCAACCTCCGTCGAGCTTCTCGGTCACCACGACCCGCTCACCAACGAATCGCTCCGGATTCCGGTGGATGCGGTCTCCCCGCGCCACCGCGGGTGACCATGGCCAATACGGAGTGCTCGGGTACTTGGGGTTCGGGGCGGAAGTCATTTCGAGGCGTGTTGGGGACACAATTGCCGAACTCTGACTCCAAGGGCCTCGGTCAGAGCCCGGTTTTCGACCCAGTCGCTGTCGGTCGCGTTCAGCAGAGCGGCCCGAGCAACTACCGCCACCGCCAGGAATTTCCGGTCCGATGGATCGAGCCGGTTCGGTGGCAATTCCTTGAAGCTCTTCCGCTCATCCGCCGACGGTGACAGCGCCACTCTGCACACGCGATCCGGATCGTACTGGGAATCGAAAACGTGCTTGAAAAAGGCATCGCCGGCTCCCGGTTGGCCGGACCAACGAAGGTTTCGCGCGTACTCCTTGAGAATCAAACCAGCATCATCCAGCGCCACGACAGACTCCGCTGCCACTTTCCGCAGTGCCTTCACGCATTCCAGTTGGCAAAGCGTGTTTGCGTGCGTTTCCCTGCCGTTGGCAGCGATCGCGACGTTCGTGTCCACCACGACCGCGCTCATGACCCGGAATCCAGTTTTCTTTTGAGCGAAGCCTCGGTGATCGCCGCGATCTCTCCCAGCTCATCCCCGAAAAAACTGCTCGGCCAGTTTTCGATTTCACCCCACAGATTGATGCTCAAATCGGCAAGACGAGCTTCTCCACCGTTCTTCGAAACGAAATACATCTGCACGTCTTCGGATTTCGCTCTTTCCTCCGCAATGCGCCGCTGGATACGACGCAGGAGATGTTCGCTATGGCTCTCCACGATGATCTGCACCTTGCGAGTCTTTGCCACTGTCAGCATGACATCGGCAAGCCCGCTCTGTACTGCCGGATGGAGGTGAATCTCCGGCTGTTCCAAGAGGACGGTGGACCTCTCGGGAACGTAGTAGAGAAGCACGAGCACGGGAAGAACCTGGGATACGCCGAAGCCCACATCGGTCAGCGCGGTGGGAGCACTTGAGGGACTCGCCCTGACCTTGGCGCGGTAGAGGCGGGTTCCCGGGGCGATCTCTTCGAGCGCGAAGCTGTGGATCAGACCCAATTCACGAAGCCAGTACGAGATCATTTCCTGAAACGTTTTCTTCCGCTTCTTGTATCCCAGATTTCTCTTTTCGCCTCGCGCCGTCGCGGCCAGAATCGCATCGATCGTTCGCTCGCCACGCTGGCCGACATCCGCCGGACGTGAGCCTGCCCAGTTGTATTCGCGCTTCGGATGTTCGCGCAAGGGGCCGAGATAGTGGATGGAATCCATCCACCGCTCATATCTCAGCTCAAACTCGCTCAGAAAAGAGGAATTCTGGAAAAGCGTCTTGGCTTCATCGGGAAAAAGGTGGGTTTTGATCGGCCGTCGCAAGGGCCAAGGCCGCCCCTGGTTTCGGACGAAGTTGAAGTCGGGAGCGCTCGTGGACAGTTCGAACGAATTCCTTGATCCATTTTTCTCGTGGACGCGGAAATCGGTCTCGGCGAATCGATAGGTCAGTCCCGAAACGAAAGGCCGATTGTTTCGCAGTGCCACTTCACAGGAAATCGCGAGTTTTTCGCTCTCCCACTTCGCGCCTCCCCGCGGACGCATCGGGTCCCTGACAACCAGGGAATCCGGAAGGATCCA
Source organism: Vicinamibacteria bacterium (assembly GCA_965215615.1). GTDB lineage: Bacteria > Acidobacteriota > Vicinamibacteria > Marinacidobacterales > Marinacidobacteraceae > CBDATA01. The sequence goes on from OZ244068.1 coordinate 1,919,212, forward strand.
TTCGAGAGACCAACGAACCATCTTGTTCACGTCGTGTTCGTGGATGACATCCGCGAGGCTTCCGAGATCCACCATCTCCGACGGGCTTCCGAACTCCAGGACGATGCCGCGATCTGTCGCATTCCGGGTCTGTTTCAGCAGTAACAGCAGGTCCAGCAAACTGCTCTTGCCGGCACTGTTGGCCCCGAAGAAGCCGGTCAGCGAACCAAAAGTCAGATTGGCTTCTCGCCACGCCTTGAAATTCTCGAGCCTCATGCGGGTGATCACGATGCACCTTCCCGGTTGTTATGCATATCTTTCCGATGACGAGTCGATGCCGGCGAGCCGGCCTTCAGGATACGCCGCCTCTGCGGGCAGGAACCATGAAGCGGGCCGCCGGGTCAATTCAGCCAGCCCGCGCTGAGCGCCTCGCGGTCGAGCTTCTGGCCCCGGAGATAGACCGACTCGATCCGCCGGGTGTTCTTGATGTCGTCGAGCGGGTTCCCCCACAGCACGATGAAGTCGGCGCTCTTGCCCGCTTCGATGGTCCCGGTTTCGTCCGCGATTCCGAGGAACTCGGCCCCGGCGCTCGTGGAGGCAACGATCACGTCACCGGGGCTCATCCCCGAGTAGGTCATGTCGGTCATCTCGAAGTGCGGCCGATAGGCCCCGTTGCCGTCGGTTCCCATCACCACCTTCATCCCCGCCCGGTGGAGAGCCCTCAGATTCCGCGCCTCGATCTCGAACGCGGTCTGGCGGTCGAGATCGCGGGCGTAGCTGTACCGGAGCTCTTCGAGATCATCGGGTGGAATCGTCCCGGCGAGCCAGTCCACATCGTCGAGCACGCCGCGCGACCCCATGTTGGCCATGAGCCACACGTCGGGCCGCTCGCGGACCATCTCGAGGAACTCCTCGTCCACGTCCATGTCCCGCACCCCGTGGGCGAAGGCATCCACTCCCGCCCGCAGCAGTTCCTTCGCATCCGCGAGATCGAAGATGTGCGCCGCCACCCGGAGGCCGTGCTGGTGCGCCTCCTCGATGATCGGCCCGTAGAGATCCGGGGTCAGCTTCTCGTACTGGCCGTCCCGGTCGTCCACCCAGATCTTGACGATGTCCACGCCGGCTTCGGCGAGTTCACGGACCGCCTCCCTGCCCTCTTCTTCGGTTTCGATCCAGTAGGGAACCTCGCTCCGCCCGGGTTCCGGCCGGGTGATCCCCCGCCCCGCGGTGAAGCTCCGGCCCACACCGGGGATCCTTTCGTCGCGGAGCGCGAAGGCCGCCGGGCCGTCGTCGAGGCCGAGGCTGAGAGCGGCGCTGACCCCGTAGTAGGCCCGCCGCCGCATGTCCTCGATCCGCTCCTCGCGGGTGGAGTTCAGGTGGACATGGGTGTCGATCAGCATCGGGATGATCGTGAGGTTCGCGGCCTCCACCCGGGTGGCATCCCCGGGAATCGAGACCTGACCGAGCGCGCCCACTTCGAGGATACGGTCCTGTTCGATGATGAGCACGCCCACGTCCACGGGGTCGCTGCCATCGCCGGCGATGATGCGCGGCCCGAGGAAGGCGATGAGATCCTCGCGGGGCGGGCCGGCGCAGGCAGCCACGGTGACGATCAGAAGCAGAGCGGATGTACGCATGAGAACCTCCTCATGGATCGGCCCATTGTGCACTACCCGATAGGATCGTGCCTGTGATCTACATCGTGGCGGTCGCCGGCTACCTCGCGCTGCTCCTCGGGATCGCCTTCTCGCGGTCCCGCGGTGTCCGAACCCAGGAGGAGTTCATGGTCGCCGGGCGCTCCACTCCGTGGCAGGTTCTGGTGGGAACCCTGATCTGCACCTGGATCGGCTCCGGAAGCCTCTTCGCGGGAGCCGGCCGCGCCTTTCGGGAGGGTTTTTCGGCGCTCTGGTTCAGCGCCGGAGCGTGGCTCGGCATCGCGGTGGTCTTCTTCCTGGCGGCCCGGGTCCGCCGCATCGCCGAATACACGGTGCCGGACATCCTCGAGCGGCGGTACCACCCGGCGGCGCGAGTGCTCGGCTCCATCGCCATCGCGATCGCCTACCTCACCATCGCCGGCTACCAGTTCGTCGGCGGCGGACGGCTGCTCGCGATCCTTTTCCCCGGACTCGACCCGGACCTCGGCAAGCTCGGGGTGGCGGCGCTCGTGGCCCTCTTCGCGGTCACCGCCGGCATGGTCTCGATCATCCGTCTCGACGTGGCGAACGGCATCCTCATCATCGTGAGCATCCTGCTGGCCGCGCCGCTCGCCCTCTCGCAGGCGGGCGGGTTCTCCGGAGTCACGGCGGCGCTTCCCGAGACCCACTTCACGCTCACCGGGCGCTTCGGAATCGCCGCCGCGCTCGGGCTCTTCCTGCCGAGCATGATGCTGCTGCTCGGCGAGAGCGGCATGTACCAGAAGTTCTTCGCCGCGAAGGACGAATCGGCGGCGCGGAAGGCGGTGCTCGGGATGATCGTGGGGGTGATTCTCGTCGAGGTGCTGATCGTCGCGACCGCGGTGTTCGCAGCCCCCCGCTACTGGAGCGATTCGGCGTTCCGGGCCGCGGACGGCGGGTTCGCCGCCGGGGCCACCGAGACGATCCTGCTGACTTTCGCCCGCGACGGGCTGCCGGTCCTCGCCGGGTGCCTGCTGCTCGCCGGCGCAGTCGCGATCATCTTCTCGACCGCCACCACCTTCCTGCTGGTCCCCTCGACCAGCCTCGCCCGCGACATCTACCAGCGCTTCGTGAACCCGGATGCCGACGATGCCCGGATGATCCGTGTCCAGCGGATCGCGATGGTCGGGCTCGCCGGAATCGCCTACGTGGTGACCACCTGGTTCGAGAGCATCCTCGACATGGCGCTTTACGCCTACACGATGGTCGGTGCTGCGGTCACCCCCACACTGCTGGCCGCGTTCCTGTGGCGGCGGGCCACTCCGGCCGGCGGCGTCGCCTCGATCTCCGCCGGTATCGGGACCACGCTCCTTTTCGGGTTGCTCGCGACGCTCGGGGTGGAGCAGGTCTGGTTCCTCCCGACCGACTACGACTACGTGATCTACCCGGCGGCGCTCGCCTCGCTCACCGGGCTCGTCCTCGGCAGTCTGCTCACCGCGCCGCCCGACCCGAAACAGGTCGCGCCCTTCCTCTCCGATGGATAGGCTCCAGATCACCCGCCAGTCGCCCGCCATCCGCATCGAGATGGACTGGCCCGAAAGGCGGAACGCGCTCTCGGAGCGGATGATGGGCCGGCTGGTCGCGGCGATCCGCGAGGCCGACCGCGACCCCGAAGCGCGGGCCATCGTCCTCGCTTCGAGCGGCTCCGTTTTCTCTGCCGGCCACGACCTCCGGGAACTGCTCGACCAGGATCTCGACGGAGCGCGGCAGGTCTTCGCTGCCTGTCACGACCTGATGGCCGCGATCCGCGAATCGGGCACCCCGGTGATCGCCGAGGTCCGGGGGGTGGCCACTGCCGCCGGCTGCCAACTGGTCGCGACCGCCGACCTCGCGGTGGCTTCCGAAAGCGCCCGCTTCGCGACTCCCGGTGTCCGGATCGGCCTCTTCTGCTCCACCCCGATGGTCGCGGTGAGCCGGGCGATCGGCCCGAAGCAGGCGATGGAGATGCTCCTCACCGGCGACTTCGTGGATGCCGAAACCGCGCTCCGCTGGGGGCTCGTGAACCGGGTGGTTCCGGAAGCCGGACTGGAGCAGACGACCGCCGGGTTCGCGAAGAAGATCGCCGAAGCCAGCCCGGCGGTGGTGGCGCTCGGCAAACGCTCTTTCCATCGCCAGCGCGATCTCCCGGTCGAAGATGCATCGCGCGCCATGTCCGAAGTGATGAGCCGCAACACGGCCGCCCCCGATGCCCGCGAGGGGATGCGCGCCTTCCTCGAAAAACGCCGGCCCGAGTGGCCGGGATCGATGGACCCGGCGTAGCGATTCGCGATCCGATTCGCGATCCGATTCGCATTTTTCGCGATCCAGCGCTTTCTTTTCGCGATCCGGAATCCACCCCGGAAAATCGCGAAAACGCTGGTTTTCCGCCCCGAAAAGCCCCAAAAACACTGGAATTCAGTGGAATTCGACACCGGTGAGTGGTTTCCGGGCGCGGACGACCGATCCCTCCCACCCACCGGATCGCGAATTTTCGCGATCCGAATTCGCGATATCCGGATTCGCGATCCGATCACTACCAGCCTGTGGGAAAAGTCGGAACATGACACTTTTCTTGCCGCGTCCCCAAGCCTCGATCATCGCGGCGCGAAAGAAGGCGCTGGTGATCCGGGGTTGTGCGGCTGCGAGACCGGCTTGCCGTCGCGTCCGGTGGCTTTCCATCCCGGCGGCAGATCGGCCGAATTCCAGATCTCGATCCGGTCCTGCAAGACCCGAATCCGAGTGGGAGCAGAGGCTGCATAGTCCCGGTGTCCATCGTTCTTCCCACACTCGCCGGAAGGAACACAAGCCCAGGCTGTCGAAAGAACGGGCGGGCCGCCCAATCCGGTGGACCAGTTTTATCTGTCGCCAAGTGGACCAGTTTTATCTGTCGTCTCACAATCCCGGGTGCGTCCAAATTTCCGGAACATCATCCGGCTCAGGTCGACACCCTGGAGAACCTGCTTCGTGCTGCCGACATAATTTTGACACGAATTTCGTGTTTCCCTAAAATTGTGGCATGAAGAACGTAACCATCACCATGCCTGAAGATCTTGCCGCGTGGGTACGAGTCGAGGCCGCACGGAACGGTCGGAGCATGTCTCGCTGGCTCAGGGAGAAGCTCGACGAAATGCGGCGATCCGATGATGCCTACGATGCCGCCATGCGCTGGTACCTGAATCGGCCGGCGGTCGCGCGGAAATCTTGACTTTGACGGTTTAGGCCTGATTTGACGCCGTAAGTCGTTGATATTGCCTATCCGTTTTCTGGATTCGCTGCGTAGTGTAGTATTTTGCCATATTGGTCACGATCTGCTAAGATCACCCCGTGTTCATCCGTACCGTCCCCCAGCGCAAAACCGGACATCACGCCGTTCAGGTCGTCGAGTCCTACCGCAACCAAGACGGCAAGCCCCGCCAGCGCATCCTCCGCTACCTCGGCTGCGCCCCCAAGGGCCCCGCTCTCGACGAACTCCTCCGCCTCGCCGAACACGTCCGCGCCCAACTCCGCGAAGAGCGCGCTCCCGCTCTCTTCCCTCCGGAGACTCTCGCCGAGGCCGTCATCGCAGCACGCAAGCGCAAGGGTTCTCCCGCTCCTCTCCCGGTGGCCGACATGCACGCCATCGCCGCCGAACGCCGGATCTGTCTCGGCATCCACGAGGTGTTCGGCGAGCTGTACCGCCAACTGGGCATCGACTCCATCTGGGATCGCCGCTCCCGCGTGTCGGCGCGGATCTTCCGGGCGGCGCTGTGGATGCGGATCCTCGCGCCGGGCAAGAGCAAACGCGCCCACCATCTGCTCTTGCGCGACCACGGGCTGGATCAGGTGGCGCTCGAACAGGTGTACCGGATGATGGATCGCTTGACCGACGAGCGGATCGCGGAACTGGATGCCCGGATACATCGGGAGGCATCGGGTCTGCTCGGCGGGAAGACGGAAGTGGTGTTCCTCGATGCCACCACCCTCAGTTTCGCCTCTGAAGTTCGGGACGATCTGCGCAAGAAGGGGTTCAGCAAGGACGGCAAGCACCAAAAGAGCCAGGTGGTTCTGGCTCTTTTGCAAAGTCCGGAGGGATTGCCGCTGGGCTACCGGCTGTACCCGGGGGACACCACCGATGTGAAGACCCTGGCCCCTCTGGTGCGGGAACTGCGCAAGCAGGTGCGGCTGAGTCGGGTGGTCGTCGTGGCCGATGCCGGGATGGCCAGTCGGGAGAACTTCGAGACGATGGAGGCTCTCGGCTTCGATTGGGTGGTGGCCGCCCGATTGCGCCGCCTGTCCGGGACCGAACGCGGCGCGCTGGCAAAGCCGGAGAACTGGCCGTTGGCCCACTCCGAAGAATCAGACCGGGATGCGCTGCGGCTCTCCGAACTCGTGGCGAGCCACGGCGCACTGGCCGGCCGCCGCCTGGTGCTTCGCTACAGCCCGAAGAAGGCCCGCAAGGATCGGGCGGACCGCGCCACCGCACTGCTGGCCGCCAAAAAGCGCCTCGGCGACGCAGTCAAGGGCAAGGGCCGGGCCGCCCGCTATCTCACCGTGGACAAGGGAGCCGTCAGACTGGACCCGCAGCGTGTCGCCGAGGACGCACTCTTCGATGGTCTCCACGGAGTCTGGACCAGCCTCCCCGATCCCCCCGCCGTCATTCGCGCCCACTACGCCGAACTCTGGCGGATCGAACACGGCTTCCGGGTGCTCAAGGGCTCGCTCAAGGTCCGGCCCATGTTCCACTGGACCGAGCACCGGGTTCGAGCCCACGTCGCCATCTGCTACCTCGCCTTCGCCCTGGTCCGCGTCCTCCGCTGGCGATTCCAGCACCAACATCCCGGAAAGACGCTCAGCGAGGAGCGCATCCGGGCCGCACTCTCCAACGTCAACGCGTCCCTGGTCTGCGATCCGCACACACAGAACCGCTTCCTGATCCCGGACCCCATCACCCGCGAGCAGCGGATGCTCTACGCGTCCGTCGGCCTCTCCCTGAACGCCAAAACGACCCTCGTCTCTCAAGGCCAAAAGTCCAAGGCCGCCTGAACGGCATCCCCCCGCACTACCCGAAAGTAGTGTAGTTTTGGAAACCCCAGCGTAGCTATATCAACGACTTGGCTCTCCAAACCGTCAAAGTCAAGGAAATGGGTCGGCGGCCGCAAACCGACTCGGGAGGAACTCCATGACCGGGCCGGTCTTCGTTGACACGAACGTCCTCGTGTACTGCGAAGACAACGCGGATCCAGCCAAAAGAGCCCGGGCGAGAGACTGGCTGTCATATCTCGGCGAACACCAGGCAGCGCGCATCAGCTTTCAGGTGCTTCAGGAGCTCTACTCCACGCTGACGGGAAAGCTGGATCCGACGGTGGACGTCGAGCTTGCGCAGGAGATCGTCCGCAAATTGACAGTCTGGCATCCCACGGTCATCGATCTGGACCTCATGGAGGCGGCCTGGAAGCTCGGAGGTCGTTATTCGCTCAGTTGGTCGGACGCGCTGATCGTGGGGGCCGCAAAAGTCTCAGGGTGTCCGGTGCTCCTCACTGAGGATCTCCAGCACGGCCAGTCTCTCGACGGGGTTCGCGTGGTCAACCCCTTCGCCTCGCCGGAGCGAACCCCTGCGGAAGTCCTCGATCGGCTCACCGGGTAGCTCCGGAGAGGTTCGGCCCCCTCGGGTCCGTCGAAGGAGCGCGAGGTCGCGGGCCGCCTACTCGCCGCCGAAGCGCCAGGTCAGCGCCGCCTTCAGTCTTCGCTCTTTCGGGTCGTGGGTGAAGCCGTCGAAGGCCTGTTCGACGTTCGCGTGCGGAGGAATCGCTCCGGTCAGGTTGAGCGCGTAGAGGGTCAGGTCCACGCCCTGCGGCAACCGCCAGCGGAAACTCGCATCGAGGGTGGTGAAGGATTCGATCAGGGGGACGGTGGTGTTTTCGCCGCGGTCCTCGTAGCTCGAGATGTAGTTGAGGTAGCCGGCGAGCCGGTAGTCGCCCCAGTCCCACGAGGCCCACCAGCGGCTCTTCCAGCGGGGAAGCGGTACCGCGATCGGGTGGGCGAAGTTCAGGTATCCCGCCGCCTCCTCCGCCTCGCTCAGCACCACGCTCGTCCCCGGGAGCAGCAGTTCCTTCGTGTCGTAGCTGCGGGTGTAGGTGGAGTCCCAACTGAGCGAGAGCCGGCCGGGTCCGATGTCGAGGCGCTGGGCCAGATGGGTATCGAACCCGGTGGTGGTGAGTCCCGGCCAGTTCACGAGATCGATCTGGAGGCGCTTGAGGTTCTGGGCATCGCATCGCTCGGCGGGCGCGAGATCGGAAGCCCGCCCCCCGGCGCAGACGACGAAAGGCGCCACTGCATCCTGGATGGCGGGGTCGCCGCCGGAATAGAGCCCCGAGACGGCGTCGTAGGGCATCGAGCCGATCACGTTCTCGAAGTCGTAGCTCCAGAAGTCCACGGTCGCCTCGAGGTTTCCTCCGAGAAAGAGCACCGCCCCGACGTTGTAGGTGAACGCCCGCTCGGGGAGCAGGTCGGCTCGGCCGAAGCGATCCACCGCCTGGTAGGCACCAGTCTCGGGAATCCATTCGAGGGTGGTGAAGGGGCTCGTGTTCAGGTCGTCGAGCGACGGGGTCCGGAAGGTGGTCTGCACCGAACCGCGGAAGGAAAGCGAGTAGTCGAGGTTCTCGAACGCCTGAAAGCGCCAGCCGAACTTCGGGTCGAAGCTGTTCACCCGGCGCCCCTCGACATCGTAGAACTCGTAGTTGGCGGCGAGCTGGGTGTCGATGCGGGAGCCAAGCTGGAAAGCGAGCTCGGCGAAGAACCGCTGGACCCGCTGGCTCGCGCTGTAGGGCCGGTGGACGTTCGTGAAGGCGAAGGGCCCGAAACGTCTCCCCTCGTCGCAGCTCGTGTCCCCGGTCACCGGACAGGGATTGATCGTCACGTCCCCGGAGTCGTTCGGATTCCCCGCCGCGTTCGTGTTCCGGAACTGGTAGCCGAGCGCGAAGTCCGCGAGGTTCTCCACGAGCGGACCGCTGAGCGTGAAGTCGGCCACGAAGAGATCGACGGTACTGACCAGATCCGACTCGTCATTCAGCCAGAGACGGAGCTCCTCGGTGTTCCGGAGTTCGGCCAAGTAGTCCGGGTTGGGGGTATCCCGGAGCGCCGAGCGGTGTTGTTCGGAGAACTGGATGGCGTTGCTGAACGGGTTGTAGTACGAACAGGGGCCCCGCCCCGCCACCGCCCCGTTCAGGGGACCGAGCCGCATCCCGGCGGAGGAGTCCGGGTCGGCGACCACCCCCACCCCGCAACCCGGCCCGCCGAAACCCCGATAGGCGAGGAACAGCCGGTCGGAATAGACCGCCGGCAGGTTGTAGTTCCCCTCGGCTCGCGAGAAGGTCAGCCCGGTGTCCCAGTGCAGGTCGCGCCCGGCGAGCGCGAAGTCGCCGTCGAGCGATCCGGAAATCCGCTGCGTCCGGGATTCGCGGCGCAACTGCCGGGCGGGGCCCGAGTTCGCGAACGGGCGGCCGTTGAAGTACCACGGACGGTCGTCGAGGCACGCTCCTGCGGGATCGGCCTTCGGATCCCCGGCGTAAGCGGAACAAAACGCCTGGCGGCCGGGGTGGTCCGCTCCGACCTCCTGGGTTGTCGTGCTGGTCAGCGGAAACGGCGGGTAGGACGGCGTGGTGTACCAGTTCGGGATCACGGCATCGGACCAGAGCCCTTCGATCCGGTAGTCCACGCGATCCGTCAACGGCCCGTTGAGCTCGGCGAAAAAGCGGTTGTGCCGCTGCTCTTCGATCACGTTGTCGTACTGGGCGTAGCGGAAGCGGCAGGTCCAACCCTCGTCGAGGCCCCCGAAGTCGGAGCACCGGGGGTCGAACACATCGGCCGTCCACGGGACCGGCTCGCCTACCGAGAACGTCCCCGGATTGCCGAGACTCGACCAGCCCACCCGGCTGCCCGGCGGGTAGTCGGTCATCCGCGCGAGAGTCCACGGCCGTTCCTCGAGCATGAGTTCCTCGCGCCCCACCGTCTCCATCGCGACGACGAGATTCGAAGCACCGATTCCCGCTCCCCATATCCCGGCGAAGGTCGTGTCCCCGGCACCCTCGAACCAGTCGTGGCCCACCTTGAACTCGAAGCCCCGGAAGTCACTGCGGGTCACGAAATTGGCGACTCCCCCCACCGCATCCGAGCCGTAGGTCGCGGAGCCTCCTTCCTTCAGCACTTCGAGCCGGCCCACCGCGATCGAGGGGATGGTGTTCACATCCACGAACCGGCCGCCGATCAGCCTCGCCGGCACCGGCGCGTGACGCCTGCCGTTCAGGAGAACCAGAGTCCTCGAAGCACCGAGGCCGCGGAGGTTGACGTTCGCGACGCTTTCGGTGAGCGTCGCCGGCTGGTTGGAGTTGTACCAACTGCTCCTTTCGCCGGCCACGCCGTGGCTGACGTTCAGGTTGCGGAAGACATCCACGAGCTGGGTGTTCCCCTGCTGCTCGAGAATCTCCCGGCTGACCACCGTGACCGGGCTCGGCATGTTGATGGCCGGGCTTTCGATGGCCGATCCGGTCACCGTGACGTTCACCTGCTCGAAGAGCCCTCCGAGCCGAAGCTCCGCATCGAGGGTGGCCGGAGTGCCCGCGATCACCATGACCTGCCTCTCGAGACGCTCGAAGCCCCCGAGAGTGAAGACGACGACGTAATCCCCCGGAGGCAGCCCGGTGAATTGATACGCGCCGTCCCGGTCGGTCACCTCGAGGCGCGGGGAGACAAGCGAATCGCCCGAGGCTTCCACCGTCACTCCCGGCAAGGTGCCGCCGGTCTCGTCGGCGACCGTTCCGGAAAGGCTCTCTTCCTCGGCGAGCGCTGCGCCCCCGATACCTGCGAACAGCAGTGCGGTTCCGATCCGCTTCCGCACGCTGCCCCTCCTACTCGGGCAGCGCGAGGGCGATATACGACTCGGGAACACCGCCGGCGCGGTCACCGGCCTGGACGACGATGTACTGGCGGCCTTCGTGGCGGAAGGTCATCATGCCGTACATCGCGGGGGCTGGAAGATCCACCGAGGCGACCAGTTCACCGGTCATCTTGTCGCGGGCGTGGAGCACCGGCTTGCCGCGCATGCCGTCGGTGGTGAGAAGCAGATCCCCGGCCACCATCAGGATGGATCGTCCCTGCCCGCCGACCTGCGAGAGGTCCACGCCTTCGAGCGCCGGATGGTTCTTGATCCGGTCGTTGGGTTCGCCCACCGGAACCCACCAGAGATGCTCGCCGGTGTTCATGTCGATCGCGGTGACCCGGCTGTAGGGCGGCTTGTAGATCGGCAGCCCGTCCGGCCCCGGAATCGGGATCAGCCGGTAATCCACCCAGTCCGCGACCGTTTCGCCGATCGTGGTGCATTCCCCGCTCGGCGACGTGCACTCGTGGACCGGCCGGTCGGCTTCCACGCCCGGCTGCACCATCCGCCCCGAACACGCCGGGCCGGAGGACTGGTAGAGGATGCCGGTCTCGGGGTCGAGGGCCGCCGGGTGGGTGATGTTCACCGCGGAATGAACCCCGCAGGCGATCCATCCCTTGTTCTCGTCGTAATCCTTCGGGATCGGAGGCATGTAGGGGCCGCCCACCTCGTATTCGGACACGATGTCCATCGCCTTCTGGTGGAGTTCCGGGGTGAAGTTGATGAGGTTGTCCTCGCTGAGGTCGAGCAGTTCGACCGGCTCGGGCCTCGTCGGGAACGGCTGGGTCGGCGAAAGCTGCTCGCCCGGAACGATGGACTGGGGGACCGGAAGCTCCTCGATGGGCCACACCGGCTCCCCGGTCTCCCGGTTGAAGGCGAAGGTGAGCCCCTGCTTGGTGGTCTGGATGGCCATCGGCACCTTCTCGCCGTCCACCTCCACGTCCGCGAGGATCGGGACGTTCGGCAGGTCGTGGTTCCAGATCGGGTGATGGGTGGTCTGGAAGTGCCAGACGCGCTCGCCGGTCTGGGCGTCGAGCGCGATCACGCTGGTCCCGAACAGGTTGTCACCCGGCCGGAAGCCGCCGTAGAAATCGATGGTGGGCGCGTTCGTCGGGATATAGACGATGTCCCGCTCGATATCCGCGGAGAGCGGGGCCCACGAAGAGACATCTCCCGTCCACTTCCAGGCATCGTTCTCCCAGGTGCTGGCGGCGAAATCGTCCTCCGAGCGCGGGGTGACGTGGAACTTCCACTTGAAGTCCCCGGTGCGGGCATCGAAAGCCAGGATGTCGCCGGGAACGTTCTCGATCCGCGTCTGGTGGTATCCCTGTGCGTGGGAGTTGCCGACCACGATCGTTCCGTTCACCACGATCGCCGGCGAGGAGTTGGTGATGTACCCCACCGTCGGGGGCAGCCCCTCGTAGGGGTCGTAGTTGTATCCGAAGTGGGCGAGCAGATCCACGACCCCGGTCTCGGGAAACCCGGGAATGTCCACCGGCTCGCCGAAACCCTCGATGTGCTCGCCGGTCTCCCCGTCCAGCGCGTGGAGGAAGAAGCCGGGGCTGACCACGTAGATGACCACCCGCCCGTCTATCTCGGCGTAGGCCACTCCCTTGCCGTAGCTCGACCGCATGGATTCTTCCCACCGCCGCGTGGTCGGCTCGCGGTAGGTCCAGACCGTCTCGCCGTTCGCCGGATCGATCGCGACCACCGTCCGCCGGTAGCCCGCCACCGTGTAGAGCCGGCCGCCGATGTAGCTCGGGGTGGATTTGGAGAGGTAGCTCGGTTTGGGTCCGAAGTTGTCCCCGCGCCAGTGCCAGGCCACTTCGAGGTCGCCGAAGTTTTCCGCGTTGATGTCGCGGAGCGGCGAGGAACGGGTCCCCCACGCGTCACCGCTTTGGTAGCGCCATTCCCCTTCGGGCATATCCCGATTCGGCATATCCCGATTCGGCATATCCCGGTCCTGGGCACCGGCGACCGCCGCAAGAACGGCGAGAAGAACGGCGACCGTCAGATGACGGCCGAAACGATGACGGGACATGGGCGTTCCTCCAGAGTGGGCCCCCGGATTCTACCGGACCGAAGGCGACGGGTCGGGCTCGATCAACCAGTGGCGACCGGCTCGGCGAGCGCTTCCTCGCGCGTCTCGTAGATCGGGATGATGCGATCGAATCCGCTGATCCGGAAGAGATCCCGAACCGGCTTCACGAGCGAGCAGAGCGAGTAGCGGACCTGGCACCGCGAAGCCTGATCGGTCAGCATCAGGAGCACCCGCAATCCAGCGCTGCTGATGTAGTTCAGCTCGGCGAAATCAATGACCAGGATGCGGTCCGTGTCCTGAATGATGTTGAGGAGCTCTTCTTCGAACCGGGCGCTGCTGACCGCGTCCACCTTCCCCTTCACCGAGACGATCACCACGCCATCCTCCCGGGTGCTGCTGATTTTCAAGGATGTCAAGTCACTTTCTCCCAGTCCGGCGGAAACGGCTGCCGGATCGCGCATTATGTCCGCATCGGCGAACCCTTGCACCCCGAGCGTCTGGAGCTACCGCAAAACGCCCAGCAAATTCGAGGAATCGTCGGTCCACCGGTGGTGTGCCCGAGGGTGGACGGCGGGGCCCACCCATATTCCCGCTCCGCCGAGAACCGCCGGATCGGTCAGGAAATCGGCGTTGCGGGTGAGCAGGATCCAGGTGGATTCGTACTGGTGGACATTCGGTGCCGCTTCGGTCTCGAAAAGAAGCGGTGCCCACCCGATCCGCTGCGCCTGGGCGCGGAGGACGGGCGCGAGATCCACGTGGCGGTTGGAGATGTGGAAGGCCAGCACTCCGCCTTCGGCGAGCCGGCTCGTGTACACGTCGAACGCCTCGGTGGTCAGCAGGTGGGTGGGGATCGCATCCCCGCTGAACGCATCGAGGATCAGGACGTCGTAGGGAGGCGCGCCCGCCCGCTGTTCTTCCGCGAGACCGAGGCGGCCGTCCCCGAGAACCACTTCGACCGTCGCCGGAGAGTCCTCGATATAGGTGAAGTATTCGCGGGCCGCCCGCTCGACTGCCGGATCCAGCTCGTGGAACCGGAACCGGTCCCCCTCCCGCGCCCAGACGTTGAGCGACCCCGCCCCGAGCCCCACGACCCCGACTTCGAGAGGCTCCCGGCGGTCGCGTTTCGGGTGACGGTTCAGCGCAAGCTCCACCCCGGATCCCCGGCTGTAGTAGAGGGTCGGCTCTCCCCGCCGGCCGGGGGCCATCCACTGGGATCCATGGGCGATGCCTCCGTTCCAGAGATCGCGGCGCCAGCGGGAGCCACCCTCGAACCCCTCGAAGACCCGGACCACTCCGAAGAAGGTGCGCTCCGCGTGGATCGGGCGCTGGTGTTCGGTCAGCACCACCATCAGGGTCGCGACGACCGAGGCGGCCATCGCCAGGTTGCGATAGAGGCCGTGCGGGGCCTGGGCGTACGCGATCGCAACACCCGCCCCGAGGACGAGCGGGTACTCGAACACGTTCGGGAACACCGCCGGGGCGACGAGCCCGGCGAGGAGTCCCCCGACCGCTCCCCCCGCCGTCAACGAGAGATAGAAGCCGGTGAGGCGCGTCGGATCGGGGCGCCGGGCCGCCACCATGCCGTGGATCACGAAGCAGACCAGAAACAGGAACAGGAGGGCAAGCGCGGCCTCGAGCACCCAGGAATCGAGAGCGCCGCCGAGCGCCCGCTGACGCATCACGAGGCAGACCCCGGAGATCGCGAGCAGGGCCATCCGGGTTTTCGAGCCCGGCGGCGCAGGGGGACGCGAAAACGCGACGATGAAGGTGACGAGGTAGAGGGCGAGCGGCAGGACCCAGAGGAAGGGGGCCGCAGCCAGATCGCGGGTGAGATGGGTCGTGACCGAGACGAGCACAAAGGAGCCGAGCGCCGCAAGCAGGAGGGTTTTCGGATCGAGGCCTCCCGTGACCCCGAACCGCGCCGGAGCCGAAGGCAGGCGAACGCCGGCCGCGCCGATCAGCATCACCGAGAGCACGAATCCGAGAGCCCACAGCCGCTCCTGGCCGTCGAGGCCGAGCAGCGGTTCAAAAAGAAGTGGATGGAGGAGGAGGCCGAGCAGCGAGCCGGCGTTCGAGACTGCGTAGAAGCGGAAGACCCGGTTTCCGGCCGAAGGGGTTTCGGACAACCAGTGCGAGAGCAGCGGAGTGGTCGCGGCGAGCAGCGCGAAGGGGAGACCCGCGGTCGCGAGCAGGGTGCCCAGAACGAGCAGCGCCGGGGCCGAACCCGGCTCGGGAATCCACTCCGGTGCCGGGGTCGGTGGCAGGAAGAGCGCGACCGCCGCAGCGAGCAGGAAGACATGAACCCCGAGCTGGGCCCGGCGCGTCAGCTTGCTCGCGATCAGGTGGGCATACGCGTAGCCGACGAGCAGCGCCGTCTGGAAGAAGAAGAGCGAGACCGCCCAGACCATCGGCGCGCCGCCGTACCAGGGGAGCAGCCGCTTCGCGACCATCGGCTGCATCCAGAACAGCAGGAAGGCCGAAAGGAAAACCCCGGCGCGAACGATCCACCTGGTGGCCACGGGGCACTAGCATAGGGCTAGCAGGCTGTGGAAAAACCAACGCGGCATTCGACGAGCGATGCATCCCGTCTGAACGCTCGCTCTTCGTTGCGTTTCGGTCGAAATAGCGCTGCTATGGCTCCCTCACGCGCCTTGTCAGACGGGCGCCTCACCCGTCTCGGTGCTCACGCCAGTTTCTCCACAGCCTGCTAACAGGCCAAGGGGGATGCCCGTGAGCGACGCGAGGAACCCGTCCGTGTTCACCGTCGGGCATGCGACGCATTCCCTCGCGGAGTTCCTCGGTCTGCTGGGCAAGCACGGCGTGACCGCGGTGGCCGATGTCCGCTCCGCGCCCTACAGCCGTTTCAACCCCCATTTCAACCGGGAGACGCTCGCCCGCGACCTCGAAGCGGCGGGGGTCCGGTACTTCTTTCTCGGAGGACAACTGGGCGGCAAGCCCCGGGATCTCGCCTGCTACGAGGGCGGCCGCGTCAACTACGAGCGCGTCAGGGAGACGGAAGCGTTCCGGAAAGGGCTCGACCGGGTGATCCGGGGGGCGCAAGAGCACCGGATCGCGCTCATGTGCGCCGAAAAAGACCCGCTCGGCTGCCACCGGACGCGGCTCGTCTCCTTCGCTCTCGCGAGGCAAGGGGTGGAAGTCGCGCACATTCTCGGGAACGGCGACCTCGAGCCGCACCGCGAAACCGAGGACCGTCTGCTCGAACAGGCAGGGCTCGCCGGCTCTCTCCTCGCGCCCCGGGAGGAACGGATCGCGGAAGCCGTCAGGCTCCCCTCCACCCGGCGGAAAGCTAGGATGGGGAGATGACCCGTCGCTCCTCTTCCTCCGCCCGGAAGCCCCCGCCGGCTCCCCGGAGATCCGGCGGGGCCCTGCCGGTCCTCGCCATCCTGCTGCTCGCGCTCGGTGCCGTCGTGTTCCTGGTGGCGGTGACCTCGGACGACACGGTGCGCGAAGACGCTCCCGTCGCGCGGGAGGCACCCCAGCCGTTCCCGTTCCACGCTTCGCCGGAGGAAGCGGAACCCTTCCCGATCACGAGAGCGCCGGAGTCCTACGAGAGCCCGACGCTCCAGCGGGCCTACCAGATCGCCCGCGAGATTCCCGAAGTGCTCGTCCAGTTGCCGTGTCTATGCAACTGCCACATGTCCCATGGCCACGAAAGCCTGCTGGACTGTTTCGTGGACGACCACGCCGCCACGTGAACGATCTGCCTCCAGGAGGTCCTCCTGGCAGCGGACATGCACGAAGAGGGTGCGACTCCGGCGGAGATCCGCCGGGCGATCGAGCGTCAGGAATTCACCGACATCCCGCTCCGCTGAGCCGGTCGGCCCCTGTCTGGTCGGACTGTCTGGTCGGACTGTCTGGTCGGACTGTCTGGTCGGGCTATCGGGCCGGACGGGCCCAGTCGAGCGGATTCGGCGCGTAGAGGGGCATGGCCCAGGGGGTCTCCCCTTCCCCTTCTTCACCCCCGCTCTCCGGCCCCTGCGTCGCTTCGAGGTAGTCGAGAACCTTCTCCCGGCTCTCGGCATCGAGCGGCTCCATCCCCATCCCGACCATGACATCGAGCATCTCGTCCCAGGTCTCGCGGTCGAATTCGGCGGAGGTGATGTAGCTGTCCTCGTGGCAGGCGAGGCACTGTTCGCGGACCAGTTCCACATGGGGCCCGTCCTTCAGGTTGTCGGTCTGGGCGAAGGCCGGGGATGCGAGGACGAGAAGGACGAAGAGGCGGAGGGCAGCCAAGTCAGATCACCGTGACGGCGATGCGGTGCATCGCGTTGTTGAGGTAACCCCGCGGGTTCCACCCCGGAGTCACCATGGGTTGCATGCGGCCGGCATGGTCGGTCGCCCGGGCCCACACTTCGTAGTGGCCGGGAATGTCGAAGAAGAGGCTTCCTTCCCACCGCTGCCAGGCGAACCGGTTCTCCGGTTCTTCGAGACTGCAGGATGTCCAGGTCGCCCCGAAATCCGCGCTGATGTGCATGGCGGCTACCGGTCCGTCACCGGCCCAGGCGTGCCCCCGAAGCGCGAGCGGCCCCACCACCGAGTGACGGACTCCCGAGCCCGGATTCGTGATGAGGGATTTCACCGGCATGGCCTCGATGATCTTCATGTCCTCCTCGGGGACTTCCGCGCCGGGCGCAACCGGCTCGCGGGGAACCCGGTAGGAGAACCCGGTCATCTTGGGGCCGTCGTGGACCCGGTCGCGCACCCAGAGGCGGCGGAGCCATTTGCCGCTGACCGAAGCCGGATAGCCGGGGGCCACGAGACGCAGGGGGAAGCCGTGGATCGGCGGAAGCGGTTCGCCGTTCATCTCGAAGGCGAGAATGGTCTCCGGTTCGAGCGCCTTCGAGACCGGAATCCCGCGCGAGATCGGAACCTCGTCCGGATTGCCGCTGAGCGGCGGATCCTCTCCGTAGTAGGCGACGAAGACCGCCTCGGCACCGAGTCCCGCCGATTCGAGCACGTCCCTGAGGCGCACCCCGACGTAACGGGCGCACCCCACTGCGCCGAGCCACCACTGATTCCCGGCGGCGGCGGGGCGAAAGGCGGCCCGGCCGTTGCCCGCGCACTCGAGCACGAGCGCGAGGGATACCGTCTCGAAGGCGGTAGTGAGGTCGTCGAACGAGAGCTCGAGCTCGTTTTCGACCTCGCCATCCACCCGCAGTCTCCAGCCGGTCAGATCCCCCGAGAGCGCGCGTTCGGGGATGCCGCCGTTGTTCCGGACGAAATGCCTGTCGTTCGGGGTGTAGCGCGGATCGAGGTCGGTGACCCAGGTCTCGGCGTTCACCGGCCGGTCGCTCAGCACCCGGAGATCGGTCTTGCCGGTGATCGCCGCCGCATCTTCCTGCCCCGCCGCGAAGGAGGGAGCGAGAGCGCCGGCTCCGGCCGCGCCGAAAAAGCCGCGCCGCGAGAGCGGTAGGGATTTCACGGCGCGAATCGTAAATCACCCCCGCAACAAGGCTGCGGGGGTAACAGGCTGTGGATGAACTGGCGTGAGCACCGAGACGGGTGAGGCGCCCGGCTGACAAGGCGCGTGAGTGAGCAATAGCAGCGCTATTTCGAGCGAATCGCAACGAAGAGCGAGCGTTCAGACGGGATGCATCGCTCGTCGAATGCCGCGTTAGTTTTTCCACAGCCTGTTAACCCGAATCCACCCTGACGGGGCTCCCCGTGCTAGAGTCCCGCCGCTTTGCCGCCGGGAGCGGTGTTCCCCCGAACGACTCCGAACGACTCCCGGCCGCAGCCCCGACGAATCCGTTCACGAATCCGTTCAGGAGATCCTCCGGGGCGCACAATCGAATCCGGCGACAGGAGCGACTCATGAAAGTCGCCATCGTCGGGGTTCCACCGAATTCCAAAACTCCATCGCGATCCTCATGCGCCCTGTCTCCGGCAACCTGCGCCCCCGCATCCTCCGGTGGATTGCGCCCCTCGTGCTCGTGCTCGGCGGATGCTCGGCGCGGCCGCCAGCCAGCGCTCTCGGCGACTCCACGATCGGCGAAGCCTCCTGGTACGGCCTCGAAGAGCGTGGCAGGCTCACCGCGAACGGGGAGGCGATGGACCCGGAGGCGATGACCGCCGCCCACCGGACGCTCCCGTTCGGCTCGTTGGTGAAGGTGACCGACCTCGACACCGGCCACAGCGTGGAGGTCCGGATCAACGACCGGGGACCCTTCATCCGCGGCCGGATCATCGATCTCTCGCACCGGGCCGCCCGGGACCTCGGGATACTGCGCCGGGGTGTCGCCCGGGTGATGCTCACCTATCTGGAGCTCGGAGAAGAGCCGACCTGGTCGGTGCAGGCAGGGGCCTACCGCCTGGCTTCCGCCGCAAGGAAGCAGGCCGACCGGCTGCGCGGTGCCGGCTACCGCAACGCGGTGGTCCAGGAGCACGGAAACCTCCATCGAGTCCGGATCGGGCCGTTCGAGGACAAAGAGGAAGCCGCCCGGCTCGCAGCGCAACTGCGCTCGCGGGGTCACGAGGCCATGGTGATCCAGATCCGGCTCTGAACACGCAGAAACATCAGGGAAGAACCAGCCGCAGCGTCTTCTCGAGGACGCGGACACGAGCCGGAGTCATCCCGGCCGGGCTCCCGTCGGCCTCGCAGGCCACCGGTGCCCTCACCGAGGTGATGGCCGCTTCACGAACCGGCTTGACCGTCACCGAAGGGAGGAGGCCGGGGACGGCGCACCGCGCTGCCGCCGCCGCGAAGAGGTAGCCCAGGCGGGTCCGCGACTTCAGGACAGTGAGGATCACTCGATCTTCCTCGAGGCTCGCGCCCGGAAAAGCACGAAGGGAATGGATGTAGCGGGGCTGTTTCCCGAAACCCACCCAGGTCGCCGTCTGCCGGATGCCGTCCGCAGTGACCGATAGCTCCGGCAGCGGGGCCGTGAAAAAAACGCGGAGCCCGGCAGCGAACCAGGGGAGCAGGCCTCTCCGGCGGGAACCCGGATCGGCCATCCGATGCGCCGTTTGGGCATCGAGTCCCACCGAAGCGAGCGCCACGAAGAGATGCTCTCCCGAGCTCGTCCGCAGCATTCCGGGCCGCGCGCCGACCACCCGTCCGGTGAGCAGGACCCGCGCCGCCCGTTCGAGCGCGAAGGGGATGCGGGTTTCGCGAGCGAGAACGTTGACCGTACCGCGGGGGATGATTCCGAGCGCGGTCCCGGTCCCGGCGAGGGCGCGGGCGGTTTCCGCCACCGTGCCGTCTCCTCCCCAGGCGACCAGCAGCGGCGCGCCGGCGCGAGCGAACTCCGCGGCGATCCGGGTTGCGTCTCCCGGCCCCCGGGTCACGCTTTCCACGAGCGGAATGCCGGCCTTTTCGAGAATCCCGCGAAACCTTCCCGGCTCGCCACCATCCCCGACGCGCCCCGCTACCGGATTCCGCACGAGGGCGGCCCACCGGAAGCGGCCGGACATCCGCTTCAGTCGCCGAGCGGGGGGGCCACCAGCACTTCGATGCCGGTCTCGAAGGGCAGATGACCCTCGATGCTCAGGCGCGTTTCGACCGCCCAGATCACCCGCCCCTCGAACGACCGGTAGGAAAACCGGGCATCCTCGGGCACCGGAATCCCGACTTCGGCCTCGAACCGCTCCCCCGGTTCGAGGGGCGGCAGATCGAGCGTCCGTTCCACTCTCGCGAGTTCCTTCGTCGGCGTCGAGCCGCCGCGGCTCTCGGCGGTGAGCCGGAAGCTCAGCCCGTCCGGCCTGACCGGCAGGCGGGCTTTCATCCGCACTGCGCAGCGCACTGCGCCGCCGGGGACGGCACTCTCGCTGAACCCCACATCCACCGAGACGAAAGGATGGCGGCTGAAGAACCACGCGGTGGCGCCGATCGAGCGGATCAGGATGGCCGCGGGGATGGCGAAACCGAGGATCCACGGCCAGGTCCATCCGTAGAAATTCGCAAGCTGGAAGACCAGAAGGGCAAGGAACAACCGCCCCAGCAGGGAGATCGCCGCCCGGCGCTTCTGGCCGGCGATGAGAGAAGTCCAGACGAGCATGGCCACGGGAGGGATATGTTGGAAAAGAGTCCGATCCTAACCGCCATGCGCCCGCTCCCCCGCCTCCTGATCGTCGGCAACCTGACCGAAGACGTGGGCGAATTCGGATCGCGGATCGGCGGCGCTTCGGCCTACGCCGGCCTGCTGGCGAGCCGCTTCGGGGTTCCGGCCAGCATCCTCACCGCCGTGGATGCCGGCTTTCCCTTCGAGCCCGAAGGATGCCGGGTGCTCCGGCTCCCGTCGCCCACGAGAACCCGCTTCGAGAACCGTTACGAGGAGGGAACGAGGCACCAGCGGCTGCTCGGGGCCGCTGCCCCGATTCCGGAATCGCGGGTCCGGGAGGCGGTTCGCGGGTTGCCCGAAAGGGCCGGAGTTCTCTACGCGCCGGTGGCTTCGGAACTGGACGGAGAGTGGACGCTCCCGCGACCCGTCGCGGGACCAGTGGGTGTCCTGCCCCAGGGGTTCCTCCGCGCCGCCCGTGAGGACGGCCGGGTCCGGGTTCGCTGGCCGCCGGAACTGCCGGGGCGTCTCCTCGACATGGATCTGGTTTCGCTGAGCCGCGCCGAGCAGCCTCCGTTCCCGTTCGCTCCGCCGCTTCTCGCCGTGACCGACGGAAAACGCGGAGCAACCCTTTTTCGACGAGGGGAGAACGCGCTCCGGATTCCGGCGATTCCGGCCGCCGAACGCGACCCGACGGGGGCGGGAGACGTGTTCGGCGCGGCGCTCTTTCTCGAGCTCGCAAGCGGCCATTCCCTCCGGGATGCCGGGCGGGTCGCCGCTGCCGCTGCCGCGCTCACCGTGGAAGCGGCCGGAGTTTCCGGGATTCCCGACCGAACCGCAGCGCTCGCCCGGCTTGCCTGTTAGTTGACGAGCAGCGGGATGGCGTGCGGACTCACCCGCGCCCCGGTGACCCGCCAGGCCCAGATTCCCCGCCGCTCGAACAGGATGTCGGCCCAAAGAGCCTCGTCTTCGGAAGCAGGCTCATCGGCATCCACCCCGAGACGCACGTGGAAATCGCTCCAGCCGTCGTACCCGGCGTCCACCGACACCCGGTTCCCGCCGCCGCCATCACCCAGGTTGAGAAAGGAATCCCAGCCGGTGCTCGCCGCCTCCGACCCGCGAAGCGCGCGATCCACTCCTTCGGGCGTGGCGAAGCGGTCGATCATCGCCTCCCCGACAGCCACGGCGAGCCGGGATGAAGAATCGAGCGGTGTCGGGGCTTCCTCGGCGGCGGGTGGCTGTTCCTGCTGCTCGCGCTCGCGCGCCCGGCGGCTCGCTCCCATGGTCCGCCGCAACTCGCTCTTGAGATTGGCGCGAACGGCCTCGAAATCCACCCACGCGTGGAGGGCCTCCCCGTCCTGCGCCTCCACCGCCTGCCGGATGCGCCAGGCCGCGAAATAGGGACCGAGGTAGATGCTGCCCCCGAGGATCAGCAATGCGCCCCAAGCCACCAGGAGCCGCAGTCGTCGGCCGCTCACCGGAACATGGTAGCGCCCGGCCGTGCGGATACGATTGTGGCCCGAACGCGCCCGCCGCATCGGATCCTCCCATGGGAAAACTCATCGCTCCTCCTGTCGAACCCGTGGACTCCCGAGTCCACTTTCCGCTTGGCGACCGAGGCTTTGGCAGCTCCGGCGAGGGCCGTCTGAAGCACCTGCCCACCGAAGACCAGCTTCGCGAGTTCGACCGGAACGGGTTCCTCCACTTCCCGGGAGTTCTTCAAGAGGACGCGCTCGCCCGCGTCCTCGAGGCGGTGGATCGCCTCGACCAGGCGGAGCGTCACCGGCTCAGCCTCGGAACCGGGGACATGATGTCGAGGTTCTCGGTCATCCGCTTCGATCCGGCCTTTCTCGATCTGGTGGATCTGGACCAGACCCTCCCCTCTGTCTGGAGCATCCTCGGCTGGAACATCCAGCTCTACATCTCCCATCTGGTCGTCTATCCGCCGGAAAGCTGGGGCGGGGTCCAGTGCCGCGCTCCGGTCTGGCACCAGGACAGCGGCCGGCCGGTCCTGGAGCTGGAACGCCCCGCCCCCCGGCTTTCGGTCAAGGTGGCGTTCTGGCTGACCGACACCCGCGACCCCGACCGCGGCGGGATGGAGCTGATTCCGGGGAGCCACCGGCTGGACGCGCCTCCGAAGGAAGCGGATGACCCGGATTGGGACGGACGCCTCCGCCTCGCGATGCGCCCCGGCGACGTGACCATCTTCGACCGGCGGGTCTGGCACCGGCACGGCAGCAACACCTCGGCAACGGTCCGGAAGTCGCTCTTCTTCGGCTACAGCTACCGGTGGCTTCGGGCGCTCGACTACCAGGGGCTGCCCGCCGGATTTCTCGAACGCTGCAGTCCGGTGCTTCGCCAACTCCTCGGAGACGGACGCACCGAGGTCGGCTGGTATCAGCCTCAACCGGAGGACGTGCCGCTCCGCTCCTGGCTCACCGAAAAGCTCGGAGCCGACGGACTCCCCTCTCCTCCCTCCTCCCAGCCGCAACAGGAATTCGGCGGGTGACGGCGCTTCTCATCCTCTGGCTCTTCCTTCCGGCACAGGCGGAAACCGTCTCCGCGGCGCAAGCCGGAACGATCTCCCAGTTGCGGGATCAGGCCCGGGACATCCTTGAGCGCGTCGAGATCCAGGATATTGCGCTCACCGAGGCCCGGACGGAAGTGGAGCACCTGCGCCGCCGCCTCATCGAAATCGGCAAACAGCAGGGATGGGCACCGACCCGCCGGGCGCTCGAAATGCCGGTCCGCCGCCCCGAACAGCTCGCAAGTCTCGACTTCGATGACTGCCCGCTCTTTTTCGAAGAAGAGCTCGTGGAGCTCTGCCCGCTGGATCTCGGGCGGTCGGAGATATGGGGAGACCAGATGGTCGTCTGCGGGTTCCTCTGCGCCCCAAGGCTCGGCGATTGAACCTCCGGCCCCGGCGACCCCTGCCGCCCCTCCATGAGCCGGAGGGCCCGGTCCCCGAGCGGATCGGAACCCCCGGAAGCCCCCCCTTCACCCGCGGCATCCGCGCTTCGGGCTACCGGGAGCGGCTCTGGACCATGCGGCAGTACGCCGGATATGCGACCGCGGCCGAATCCAACGCCCGCTACCACCGCCTGCTCGCGAGCGGCCAGACCGGCCTTTCGGTGGCGTTCGATCTGCCCACCCAGATCGGCTTCGACTCCGACCACCCGATGGCCCAGGGAGAAGTGGGCCGGGTCGGAGTCGCCATCGATTCGCTCGAAGACATGGAGACACTCTTCTCCGGCATTCCGCTGGGGCAGGTCTCCACCTCGATGACCATCAACGCCACCGCCGCGATCCTGCTCGCGCTCTATGTGGCGGTCGGCCGCCGCCAGGGTGTCGCGGCAGACCGGATCGCCGGGACCGTCCAGAACGACATCCTGAAGGAATACGCAGCGCGGGGCACCTGGATCTATCCACCCGCCCCCTCCATGCGGCTCGCCACCGATGTCATCGAATGGTCGCGACGGGAGCTGCCCCGCTTCCAGCCGGTGAGCGTCAGCGGCTACCACATGCGGGAAGCGGGGTGCACCGCCGCCCAGGAAGTGGGGTTCACCCTCGCGAACGGCCTCGCCTACACCGAGGCGGCGGTGGCGCGCGGTCTCGATGTGGACCAGGTGGCGAGCCGGATCTCGTTCTTCTTCAACGCGCACCGGGATTTCCTCGAAGAAGTGGCCAAGTTCCGGGCCGCGCGCCGCCTTTGGGACCGGTTGCTCACCGAGCGGCTCGGTGCGAAGAGCGAACGCGCCCGGATGCTGCGTTTTCACGCCCAGACCGCCGGATCCACGCTCACCGCGATCGAACCACAGGTGAACGTGGTGCGAACCACCCTCGAAGCGCTCGCGGCGGTGCTCGGCGGGGCCCAGTCGCTCCACACCAACGCTCTCGACGAAGCGCTCGGGCTCCCGACCGAGGAAACCGCCGAACTCGCGCTCCGCACCCAGCA
The DNA here is from genome assembly GCA_965215615.1 of Vicinamibacteria bacterium. Classification (GTDB taxonomy): domain Bacteria; phylum Acidobacteriota; class Vicinamibacteria; order Marinacidobacterales; family Marinacidobacteraceae; genus CBDATA01. Next base: position 1,943,768 of record OZ244068.1, read on the forward strand.
GGTGATCGCCTTCGAGAGCGGTGCGCCGCGGACAGCCGATCCGCTCGGCGGCTCGTGGACCATCGAAGCGCTCACCGACGCGGTCGAGGCGGAGGCGATCGAGTGGATCACCGAAATCGAACGGCGAGGCGGAGCGGTCGAAGCGGTCGCCTCCGGGTTCGTGGCGGCGCGGATCCAGGACGCGGCGTTCGCTTACCAGCGCGAGATGGAAGCGGAGGAGGAAGTGGTAGTGGGGGTGAACCGCTTTCGGAAGGAAGAAGAGACCGGGACCAGGATCGAGCCGCTCGCCATCGATCCCGAAATCGAGCGTGCCCAGCAGGAGCGGGTCCGGGGGCTACGGAGCCGGAGAGACCCGGCACCGGTCGAAAACGCGCTCGCCGAAGTACGGCGGGTGGCGCAAAACGGCAGCAACCTGATGCCTTCCATCCTCGAGGCGGTCTCCCGGTACGCGACCGTCGGAGAAATTTCCGATGTCCTCCGGAAGGTCTTCGGAGAGCACCGGGGTTGATCGATCTCCGGAGCATCCTCGAAGCTCCCGACTACTCCCGCTTCCGCGAGCGGCTCGCCGGAAGCGACTGTCACCGCTGCCCGCTCTCGGAAGGCAGGACCCGCATCGTGGTGGACCGGGGCAATCCGGATGCCCCGATCCTCGCGGTGGGCGAAGCGCCGGGGGCCGCCGAGGACGCTTCCGGGATCGCGTTCTGTGGACGGGCTGGTGCCACGCTCGACCGGCTGTTCGCTTCGGCCGGGCTTTCGACCGAAGAAGACCTGCTGATCGTGAACGTGGTCAAGTGCCGTCCCCCCGGAAACCGCGATCCCCGGCCGGCGGAAGCGGCCGCCTGCCGCCCGTTCTTCGACCGCCAGCTCGATTTCTCGCCGGCGCGGCTCGTGGCCCTGCTCGGCCGCACTGCGCTCCGCCACCTCGACCCGGAACGGGCCCGCCGCCCGCTCGGCGAGCAGGTGGGCCGCTTTTTCGAGCTGGCCGGGCATCCGGGCCGCGAATTCGCAGTCCTCTACCACCCGGCAGCGCTCCTCTACAACCGGAAGCTGGAACCCGTGGCCCGAAGGCACATCCAGGCGCTCGCCCGGCGGGTCAGACCTGGAAGAGCGAGCGGCGGGGGCTGAGCTCCCGGATCACCGGCCAGTTCCAGGCGTGGCGGACACCTGGCGGCAGCGCCCCGGTGCGACGGTGGTAGGCGCGGAGGAATGCCTCGGTGGCTTCGTTCGCGTAGCCGCTCCCCTGGATGGGGCCGAAGTCTTCGCCTTTCTGCTCGCGGTACTCGTGGCGGATGCGGTCCAGCAGCTCGGTGAACAACCGGTCGCGCCGCACCTTGGCGACGACGCTGGCAGCGGCCACCGCCACGTGCCGGGATTCGGCGTGGTCGAGGGCTTCGAGATCCGGAAAATCGGACGCGAGGCTCGCGAACACCTTTTCGCCGTCCGCAAGAATCCGCTGCGGCTTCAAACCCGCCGGGATTTCGGCGAGGAGCGAGCGGGCCGCCTCCCGTTCCAGCTCGTTGAGTTCGCCGACGAGCGTCCGGCGATCCACTTCCTGTGCCGGGAAAACCCGCACCCCCACCCAGTCGGCGAGCCGCTTCACGTGGCCGAAGAGCTGGCCGCGGCGGCCGGCCGCCGGCCCACCGGTTCCGAAGAACTTCGAGTCGCGCACTCCGAGGCGGGTGAGAGCGCCAGCGCGGCGGGGATGGAGCAGCACCGCGGCCACCACCAGCGGCCCCATGACCGGGCCGCGACCCGCTTCGTCGATCCCGAGAATCACCCACGGATGGTATTCCGGGAAAGGCGCTTTCAAGCGGCTGGGGAATTCGTGTCGCTGCGAGGCGCGAAGAACGAGAACGCGCCTTCGAGGCGTGCGACCCGCTCACCGAGAGAGCGCAGATCCTCGCGGATCGCCTGGAGTTCCGCAACGGCGGCTTCGAGACCGCTCCGGAGGTCGGTACGGATCGCCTGGCGTTCCGCAGCGGCGGCCTCGAGACCGCTCCGGAGGTCGGTACGGATGGATCGCAAGCCGGTCAGAATGAGAGCAGCGAGGCTCACCCCAACGGTAATGATGGCGACGAAAGCAGCATCCATACGGCGAACTCTACAAGATGACGGCTAGCAGGCTGTGGAGAAACTGGCGTGAGCACCGAGACGGGTGAAGCGCCCGTCTGACAAGGCGCGTGAGGGAGCCATAGCAGCGCTATTTCGACCGAAACGCAACGAAGAGCGAGCCTCTAGGCGAGCGTTCAGACGGGATGCATCGCTCGTCGAATGCCGCGTTAGTTTTTCCACAGCCTGCTAACAGCCTGTGGAGAAACTGGCGTGAACACCGAGACGGTGAGGCACCCGGCTGACGAGGCCACCGAAGAGCCCCCGGTCACGGTCGCATCCTTCGCGTTCTCTTCGTTCGCCTCGGTCGGTTAGCATCATCCGGGAAACGGGGGGCGACCAGAGGAGCATGACCGGACCAAGGCGCGGAGAAGGGCGCTACAACGCGGTGGTGATCGGAGCCGGAACCGCCGGGCTCGTGACCGCTGCCGGAACCGCCGGACTCGGCGGACGGGTCGCGCTCATCGAGGCGCACCGCATGGGCGGCGATTGTCTGAACACCGGCTGTGTCCCGTCCAAGGCGCTCGTCTCCACCGCCAAGCTGATCCACCAGATCCGCCACGCCGAGGACTACGGGCTCGACCGGAACGATCCGCAGTTCCGCTTCGAGCGGGTCTTCGAGCACATGCGCGAGCGCCGCGCCGTGATCGCCCCCAACGATTCGGTGGAACGCTTCGAGGGTCTCGGCGTGGATGTCTTCGAAGCCCGCGCCCGCTTCACGAGCCCGCACGAGGTGGAACTCGACGACGGAACCCGCCTCGCCGGCGCGCACTTCGTGATCGCCACCGGCTCCACCGCCTACCTCCCCGACATTCCGGGCCTCCGCGACGGGCCGGTCTTCACCAACGAGAACTTCTTCGACGAACAGGACGGCCCCCCCGAATCGCTTCTGGTTCTCGGCGGCGGCCCCATCGGTTGCGAGATGAGCCAGGTGATGCGGCGGCTCGGGGCGCGGGTCACCATCCTGACCGACGTGGACCGACTCCTCCCCCGCGACGACCGGGAGGCCTCCGAGGTGATCCGGGAGGCCTTCGAGGCCGAAGGGATCGAGATCGTGTTCGGCGGCAAGGTCCGCGGGTTCTCCTGGCCAGATGGTGGAGCTGACGGCGGAGTCACCGCCGAAGTCGAGACCCGGGAGGGTGTCCGGAGCATCCAGGCCGATCGGCTGCTGGTCTCCACCGGAAGATCCCCGAACGTCGCGAATCTGGGGCTCGAAGAGGCCGGAGTCCGCTTCGATCTCCGCCGGGGCGTGCCGGTGGACACGAGCCTCCGGACCAACGTCCCGCATATCTACGCCTGTGGCGACGTGACCGGTCCCTACCGCTTCACCCACACCGCCGACTACCAGGCGCGGATCGTGGTGCGGAACATCCTGCTGCCGCCTCCGATCCCCCGCGCCAGGGTGGACTACCGGCACGTCCCCTGGGTCACCTACGTGGATCCGGAGGTCGCCCACTTCGGCCTCCGCGAGGAAGATGCCGAAGAGCAGGGCATCGCGGTGGATGTCCACCGGCATCCGGCGGATGATCTCGACCGGGCGATCACCGAAAGCGCCACCCGCGGATTCGTGAAAGTGGTCACCGCGCGCGGCAAGGACCGCATCCTCGGAGCGACGGTGGTGGCCTCGCGGGGAGGAGAAATCCTCCACCAGATCATGGCGGTCGCCCGCTCCGGAAGCGGGCTCGGTTCGATCTCCGGGATGATCCACGCCTACCCCACCTGGGCGCAGGCGGCGCAGCGGGTCGGCGATGCCTACAACCGGACCCGGCTGACTCCACGGGCGAAGAGCATCTTCGAGTGGCTCTACCGGAGGCGGCGATGAGCCGATACCTGAAGCTCGGGGCGGGCCTCGCGGCGGTGGCAGCCGTTCTCTACTTCCTGCCGGTAGGAGACTGGCTCGCCACCGGAGCGGACCGGGCCGCGGAGCTCGGCCCCCTCGGACTCGTTCTCTTCGCCGCCCTCTACGCGCTCGCCACCGTTTTCATGGTCCCCGGATCGGCGCTCACCCTGATCGGCGGGGCGGCCTTCGGCTTCACCCTCGGAACCCTGAGCGTCTGGGCAGGCGCGACCCTCGGACTCGGCCTCGCGTTCCTCGTGGCCCGCCGCTTCGCCCGCGACCGGGTGTCTTCCTGGCTCGCGAACCGGCCTTCGTTCGCCGCCATCGACCGGGCGGTCGCCAAGGAGGGCTGGAAGATCGTCCTCCTGACCCGGCTGACCCCGGTGTTCCCCTTCTCGCTCCAGAACTACGCCTACGGACTCACCGGGGTCAGCTTCGGGGGGTACCTCGTCGCATCCGCGGTGGGCATCCTGCCGGGGACCATGCTCTACGTCTATATCGCAAGCGGAGCGGCCCGTGCGGTTTCGGGCGACAGCGGAGGACTCGAGAACGCGCTCTTCGTGGTCGGACTGGTCGCTTTCGTTCTGGTGACCATCCGCATCACCCGGGCCGCCCGGCGAGCCCTCCAGGAGGCGGGAGTGGACGCCGAAACGGCCGAATGAGCTGGCAGCGGCTCGCCGCCGCAACCACCGCGCTGCTGCTGGTCAACTCGGGTTACCTGCTGATCGCCCGCGAGGCGAGCCTCGCCCACGCGAGCCAGATCCTCCTCCACCCGCTGCTCGGGATCGCGGCGCTCAAGTTCCTGTTCTTCGGCTACCGGGAGCTACGGGAAGCGCTTCGCCGGGAGCCGCTCCGCATCGCCTTCCTCGGATCGGGTGCGCTCCTCGTCGCCACCGGAATCGGCCTGCTGATCACCGGCGCCAACCCCCCGCTGCTCGCGGTCCATCTGGCCTCCGCCGCCGGCTTCGCGCTGCTGCTCGCCCATCGGCGGCTCCTGCTCGCACCGCTCGTCGTCGCCGTCTTCATCCCGCTCGGCGGACTGCTCGGGCGGCTCGCGCCCGAGCCGGGTCCGGTTCTCAACGCCGGGCTTCCTCCCGCCAACATGGCCGGCGAAGCCATGGGGGGCGAGGACGGCCCGTTCTTCCCGTCGGCGGCCGCTACCGAGCACGGCGGACTGATTCCCGACGAGTTCTTCATGGGAAGCGAAAAATGCGGCCGCTGCCACGGGGACATCACCCGGCAGTGGGAGGACTCCGCCCACCGGTTCGCCTCCTTCAACAACCCGTGGTACCGGCGCTCCATCGAATACATGCAGAGCGTGGTCGGGGTCACCCCGTCGAAATGGTGCGCCGGCTGCCACGACCACGCGGTGCTCTTCTCGGGGATGATGGATCGGCCCATCGAGGAAATCGTGGACACCCCGGCAGCGAGCGCCGGGCTCGGCTGCGTCTCCTGCCACGCGATCACCGAGGTCCGGAACACGATGGGCAACGCCGGCTTCGTGATCGAGTATCCGGAGCTGAACGATCTCGCGGCTTCCGAAAACCCGTTGCTCCGGAGCCTCCACGACCTCGTGATCCACCTCGACCCGGAACCGCACCGGCAGGCGTTCCTGAAGCCGATCCACGAGGGCGACAGCTCCGCCTTCTGCTCCACCTGCCACAAGGTGCACCTCGACGAGCCGGTGAACCACTACCGCTGGCTGCGCGGCTTCAACAGCTACGACAACTGGCAGGCGAGCGGCGTTTCCGGCCACGGAGCGCGCTCCTTCTACTACCCGGACGAGGCGCGCACCTGCGCTGACTGCCACATGCCACCGGTCCCCGGCGAGGATCCGGCGGCGGCCGGGGGGCTCGTCCGCTCGCACCGGTTCGCGACCGCGAACACCGCCCTGCCGGTTCACTTCGGCCGGGACGAGCAGCTCCAGGCGGTGCGCGATTTCCTGAAGGCCGGACAGTTGACGGTGGACATCTTCGCGATGACCCGGGGCGGCGCGACGGCTGCCGCCGAGAACGCCGCCGAAGCCGATCCCCTGGCCCTCGCCTCCACGTTCGCAGTGGGCGAAGAAGCCATGGCCGCGCCCGGACGCTACGCAGCGGTTGGTACCGAAGGGGAGTTGACCGCGCCGCTCGACCTCGAACAGCCCGCTCTTCAGCCCGGCGAGAGCGTGCGGGTGGACGTGGTGGTCCGCACCCGCAACGTGGGGCACTTCTTCCCGAGCGGCACGGTGGACGCTCACGATGTGTGGCTCGAACTCCAGGCGGTGGATGCCGCCGGACGGACGTTCTTCTGGTCGGGCTTCACCGAGGGTGAGGACGCTCCGGTCGAGCCTTCCGCCCACTTCTTCCGCGCCCTGCTGCTCGACGGACGCGGCAACCCGATCAACAAGCGAAACGCCTGGGCCGCCCGCAGCGCTCTTTACGTCTCGCAGATTCCGCCGGGAGCAGCACACACGGTTCGCTACCGGGTCCGCATCCCCGAAGATGCCGAAGGGCCCGTGACCCTGACCGCCCGCCTCAACTACCGGAAATTCGACTGGTGGCACACCCAGTGGGTGTTCCGGGGCGAGCACCTCGACGACGGGGAGGTCGCACCCGGATTCGACGACCGGACCTGGGTACTGGACCCGGAACGGGAAGCGCCCGACATCCCGATCGTGACCATGGCGGAGGCCGAAGTCACTCTCCCGGTGGGTGCGGACGGCGAGAGGCGGGAGAGTTCCCCTCGGGAGACGGCGCTCCGCTTCAACGACTACGGAATCGGCCTGCTGCTCCAGGGCGATCTCCGCGGCGCGGAGGCGGCGTTCCTCCGGGTCGCCGAACTCGACCCCTCCTTCCCCGATGCCCCGGTGAACCTGGCCCGGGTGCTGGTTCAGGAAGGCGACCCGGAGGGAGCGCTCGCCGCCGCCGACCAGGCGCTCGCCATGGCCCCCGGACTCCCGCGGGCGCTCTTCTTCCGGGCGATGGCCCTGAAGGCGCTCGGCCGGTACGACGAGGCTCTCGGGGACCTGCGGGCGGTCGCGGAGCGCTACCCGAAGGACCGCGTCGTGAACAACCAGATCGGCCGGCTGCTGTTCCTGAAGCGGGAATACGCGGAGGCCGTCGCGGTTCTCGAAAAAACACTCCGAATTGACCCCGAGGATCTCGAAGCCCACTACAACCTGATGCTCTCCTTCCGCGGGCTCCGCGACCCCGAGCGAACCGCCCACCACCAGGAGCTGTACCTCCGCTTCAAGGCGGACGAATCGGCAGACGCAACCGGCGGCGACTACCGGCGCACCCACCCCGAGGACAACAACGAACGCCTCCCGATCCACGAACACCCGAACGCCCTCGACGCCGCTTCCCCGAAGGGAGCGGAGCCGTGACGGTTCCCACGCCGGGAGATCTCGCTGCGTACGAAATTCGTTACAATCAGAAAGACGTACACATCGCGGAGCATTTCATGTCCTTGGAACTTGCCCGGGTCACCACCCGCGGACAGACCACCATTCCCAAGCGCATCCGGGAGAGCGTCGGCATCCGCCCCGGTGATCTACTCGCCTTTGAGCGGATCGGCGAAGAGCTGCGGGTTCGTCGCGTCTCTCCAGATTCCGACGAGTATCTCCGTGCTGTCGGAGAAACCATGAGCGAGTGGAGTTCGAAGGAGGATGAAAGCGCCTGGCGTGACCTGTGACGAAATGGACGTCGTGGTCGTCCCCTTCCCGTTCACGGATGGGCCGGGGACGAAACGGCGGCCGGCATTGGTGGTTTCCTCGAAAGACTTCCACGAGCTCCATGGGCACGCGATCTTCGCGATGATCACGTCCGTCTCGGACGCTTGGCCAGGCGATGTCCCGCTGCGGGATTGGCAACACACGGGCCTCACGGTTCCGTGCCGGGTGCGATTCAAGGTCTTCACCCTCGACCGATCCCTGATACGCCACCGGGTCGGGACACTCTCGACAACCGATGCTCAAGCGGTTCGTGCGAAGATCGCGGCGTTCCTTGCGCCCCGCTGACCTGATTCCGCTCGCGATCGCCTTCCTCCCGGCTTTCGCTTCCGCGCAGCCGGAGTTCGTCGAAATCACCGAAGAGGCCGGGATCGCCTTCGTCCACGAGAACGGGGCCTTCGGAGAGAAGTACCTCCCCGAAACGATGGGAAGCGGCGTGGCCTTCTTCGACATGGACGGCGACGGAGACCAGGATCTGCTCTTCGTGAACAGCCGGCGCTGGCCGTCCGGGAGGACCGGGCCTCCGCCGGTCGCCGGGCTGTACCGCAACCTCGGGGACGGCCGGTTCGAGGACGCGACCGCGGGATCGGGGCTGGACGAGCCGCTCTACGGCATCGGAGTCGCGATCGCCGACTATGACGCCGACGGGGATCAGGACATCTACCTCGCGGTGCTCGGCCCCAACCGGCTGCTCCGCAACCGCGGGGACGGAGTCTTCGCTCCGGCCCCGGAGAACGACCAGGTCGCGCACCCCGGCTTTTCCGCCGGGGCCACCTGGTTCGACCCCGACCGCGACGGCGACCTCGACCTCTTCGTCGTGAACTACGTCGAATGGAGCATCGAGGACGACATCTTCTGCGCTCTCGACGGAGTCAACAAGAGCTACTGCACTCCGGAGTCCTACGACGGCGCGAGCGTCGTCCTCTACCGGAACGAGGGCGGACGCTTCACCGACGCCACGGTGGAGTCGGGGCTCTTCAACCCGCGCGGCAAGGGCCTCGGCGTCGCGGTGCTCGACATCGAGAACGACGGCTGGCTGGACCTCGCGGTCGCGAACGACACCCAGCCCAACTACCTCTACCAGAACCTCGGCGACGGCCGCTTCGAAGATGCCGGAGTGCTCGCCGGGATCGCCTTCGCCGAAAACGGCGCGGCGCGCGGCGCGATGGGTATCGATGCCTCGGACTACGACGGCGACGGACTGCCCGATCTGGTCATCGGGAACTTCTCGAACGAGATGGTCTCGCTGTACCACAACGAGGGTGTGGGCTTTTTCATCGACCAGGCCCCGGTCTCCGAAATCGGCCGCAACAGCCTGCTGACCCTCGCGTTCGGCGCGTTCTTCTTCGACTACGACCTCGACGGCCGGGAGGACATCTTCCTCGCCAACGGCCACGTGGAGAACGACATCGCGGCGGTGCAGCAGCGGGTGACCTGGCGGCAGCCTCCCCATCTGTTCCGAAACACCGGAGACGGCGGCTTCCGCGAGGTGACCGACGCTTCTCCGGACCTCGCCCGGCCGATGGTGGGACGGGGTGCCGCCTTCGGGGATATCGACGGCGACGGCGACCCCGATCTCGCGGTGAACGAGAACGGCGGCCCGGCGCGGCTCTTCCGGAACGACGCGGGGGACGGCAGGCGGTTCGTCGGAGTGCGCCTTCGCGGCAAGGGCGCGAACCGGGATGCCATCGGCGCACGAATCACGGTTACCATCGAAAGCGACGGCATGACCCGCCGCGAGACCCGCATCGTGAAGAGCGCCACCGGATACGCCTCGCAAAACCAGCTCCCGGTGCTGATCGGCCTCGGCGAAGACGGACGCGCATCGAGCATCACGATTCGCTGGCCCACCGGGGGAGAAAGCAGCTTCGAACCGCCGCCCACCGGCGGGTACGTCGAAATCGAGGAGCCGGGAACATGAGCCTCTGGCTCCTCGTCGCGGCTTTCGGCGCGCTCGGAAGCCAGGAGCGTCCGCCCCTCTCGGAACAGCCTCCGGTGATGGTCGGCAATGCCGCGTGCGAAAGCTGCCACGAAACCGCGCACGCAGTCTGGGAGTCCTCGCGTCATTCGAAGATGGTCCAGCCGGCGACTCCCTCCGCGGTGCGCGGCGATTTCGATGCCGGCCCGGTGGTCCTCCGGCGGCAGGAGTACCGGTTCCGCCGGCAGGGCTCGCGCTTTTTCATCACCGAGTCCTTCCTGACCGGCGCTCCCGAAGAGCGCGAAGTGGAATACACGCTCGGGAACCGGCGCATCCAGCACTACCTCACCACCCTCGAAGACGGCCGGATCGTGGTCCTGCCGCCGAGCTGGGACATCCAGCGCGAAGAGTGGTTCCACAACCTCGAGATCGCGGCCCCCGACCAGCAGGAAGAAGCGGGGATGGTTCCGGTGCAGCTCTGGAACAAGAACTGTTTCGGCTGCCACGTGAGCGACCAGAAAAAGGCCTACCGGCACGTCGAAGGCGCGTACAACACCTCCTGGCTCGACTTCGGGACCACCTGCGAACGCTGCCACGGGCCCGGCAGTCGCCACGTGGACAAGTACAGCCACCCGGAGATCCACGGGGACGATCCCGAGACCCACATCGTGGTCCAGACCCGGCTGGATCCGGTCCGGAACAGCATGGTCTGCGCCCAGTGCCACAGCTTCCGGGACCAGATGGCTTTCGGGTTCGATGCCGGGGACGACTACTTCGACTACTTCTTCCCGCTCCTCGAATACAGCGAGGAGGAATCGAGCGACCCCACCTGGTGGGTGGACGGGAAGACCCGGCGGTTCTCGACGAACGCCCTCGGTGTCTGGCAGAGCGAGTGCTTCGTGGTCGGCGGAGCCACCTGCACCGGCTGCCACACGAGCTCCCACCGGCCGGAGATCGAGGAAAGCCCGCAGCTCCGGCCGGAAAACGACACGCTCTGCGCCGGCTGCCACGAGGCGATCGCAGCCGATGCCGCCGCCCATTCCTTCCACCCCGAAGGGACGAGCGGAACCCGCTGCGTCGAATGCCACATGCCCCGCTCGGTGACCAGCATCCGGGCGACCATGCGCGACCACAGCATCTCGGTCCCCTCCCCCGAAAACACCATCCGCCACGGGATTCCGAACGCCTGCAACCTCTGCCACACCGACGAGTCCCCGGCGTGGGCCGGAGCTCACATGGACGACTGGTGGGGCGACACCCCGCGAAGGCGCAGGACCGTCCGCCGGGCGATGGCCTACTCGGGTGCCCGGGAACTCTCGCCGGAAGCGCTCGACGCCCTCCTCGCCATGTCTGTGGATGAGGCCGAAGGGCCCCTGAACCGCGCCAACTCGACCGGCCACCTCGCCCGCTACCTCGGGGATGCCGAAACCCGGGAGGCCGCGATGGAAGCCATCCTCCGCGCCGCCGAAGACGAACACCCCATGGTCCGGGCGGTCGCGGCGCTGAAGCTCGGAGAGGCGCGCCGGGCGGACGCTCCCGGGATCCGGCAGGTTCTGGTGGACCGGGTCACCGACGAGACGCGGTCGGTGCGGATGAACGCCGCCATCTCGCTCCTGAACCTCGGAGTCCGTCGCCTCGACGGAGAAGCCGGGCTGGCCTTCGACGAGGCGAAGCGCCGCCACGCCATCCGCGGCGCGTTCTTCGCCGATGACGCGTCCCAGCAACTCAACCTCGGCCGGCTCCACGTACTCGACGGCAACACGGTAGCGGCGGCCCGGGCGTTCGAGCAGAGCTACCGGCTGGACTCCTCGCAGCCCGGAATCCACTTCTTCATGGCGGTCACCCGGCTCTCCCAGAGCCGCATGGAGGACGCGCTCACGCACCTTCGGTCGGTCCCGCCCGGAGATCCCTTCGCGACCGAAGCCGCCGACCTGCTGCGCCGGATCACCGGCGGCTGATGACATACCATACCCCGGAATGTCAGACTCCTCCCTGCCTCCCGCCCAATCGACAGACCAGGAAACCATCCTGGATGTGCTCCGCGACATCCGTTCCGAACTCAAGAAGCAACGCAAGGTCCTGAATCGCATTTACCTTACGATGCCCTCCGATGAAAGGGACGATTCGGCCATTTACGTGGCGGCTGATCAAATCTGCGAGGCGATCAGCAACCTCGAGTCGGAGGAATGAGGAGCCCGAGCGGGAACCGCGATCCCTCTTCTACCGGCAGACCACGCCGTCGCCGTCCGGGTCGCGCATGAACGGATAGGCCGGGTGGCCGCGCCGCACCGGCGCGATTCCGTGGGCCCGCGCCTCGGCGCAGGAAATCCGGCCGTTGCCGTCGTCATCCCACCCGGCGATGTCCGCCGGGTTGCCGCGATCCACGGCGTAGCCCTGCCGTGTCAGTTCGGCGACCAGATCGGTCCCGTCGAGAAGCATCACCTCGCCGAGAAAGCGTCCGGAAGCATCCACCCCGACCGGACGCCACTGGCAATCCTCGCCCTCGGCGAAGGAGCGGAGCCAGTCGGCAGCGGAGGAAAGCGCTGGCGCGTCCACTCCCCCGAGACGCACCCGGAACCGGCGGCAGGCGCTCGCGATATCCACGGTGTTGCCGTCCACGACCCGGAGGATGCGCGCCGGGAAACGATCCGGCGGCACTCCGTCGGCGATGAGCGGCGCCGTCCTGCCCTCCATGCCGAGCCGGTCCACGATCCCGCGCTCGAAGCCCGAGTAGAAGAGCATCGTGGGGACGAGGAAAAAGCCCATCAACTGGGCGCGGCGCGCTCCGGCCTGCAGCGGGATCCAGCCCACCGCGGTTGCGACCACGAGGATCGCGAGCCCTCCCCAGCCAAGCAGGAGGAAGACCGCGGCGGCGAGCAACAGGATGACCGCGTAGTTGAGCCGCAAGGGATCCAGCCGGGACAACCGCGTGGCGAGCGGGCCGCCCAGCCGGACCAGTATCCAGGCGGCGAGCACTCCGGCGAGCAGCATCCACAAAACCGCGAAGGCGAGATCGGCCGCCCCCACCCGGCCACCGAGCACCTGCTCCACCGCCACCGAAGCACCGCTGCGGCTCCTGCCGATCAGGTAGAGGGCAGAGATGGCGAAAAGCGCCTCCGAGGTGTTGAGGGCCGAAGTCGTCACCAGATAGGCCCGCTCGCGCGCTTCCGGGTCGCGACGGCGGCGGAAGCGACCCAGCATTTCGAGGAGGGTGGCGGCGTTCGCCGCCCCGAGTCCGGGGAGCAGGCCGACGAGGAGGCCCGCCGCGCCTCCGCCTAGTCCGGGCCCGATACACGAAGGGAGAACCTTCGCCATCGGGACTTCCTCCCGGACCACCGGTTGCTCTCCCGCCGGATCCGTGCGGGTGCGGATCGCGAACAACAATCCGGCCACTCCGAAAAGACCCGCGAGGCTCGGGAAGAGGCTGTTCAGCGGCGCGTCGAGCCCTCCCGGAACCAGAGGCGAACCGAAGACCGCCACCCCGAGCGCGCCGCTCGCGAGGAAGCTGACCGCCGCCGCGATCCGGGGGCGATCAGTGAGGACGAGGACCCCGGAAATCGCGGCGAGCAGGAGAAAAAGCGCCGGCCGGATGACGGCTTCCATCGCACCGAGGGCGTTTCCGAAAAAGAGCAGCAGCGCGAGCACGAAAACCCCGAAGACGAGCCCGAAGCCACTGCCCGCCACCGAGAGCCGGACCGCGAGCAGTCCTTCACCCCTGCGGACCATCCGGTGCCCGGGGAGCAGGGCGAACGTCTCGTCGCCGGGGACACCGAGGAAAAGCCCCGGAACCACGTCGAAAAAGGTGTGGGAAATGGCGAGGGCGGCGATGAACGCGATCAGCGTCGAAAACTCCAGCCCCAAGGCCGCGCAGGCGGCGCCTGCACTCAAGAGCAGCGCGGTGACGGTGTTGACGTGGAGTCCGGGGAGGAGTCCGGTCACGACTCCGGCGAGGACTCCGGCGACCGCCGCCGCGAAGTGGATCATCGGAGATCGCGGGCGAGGATCACCCGCCGGATGTTCAGGGAGGGCTCACCCTCGAACTCCTCGACGAGGGCGGTGGCGAAAAAGGCTTCCTCGCTCCGCAGCCGGGCGAGCGGGCAGTGGCCGGCGTTCCCCTCGAAGAGGACACCGCGTGCGGACCCCGATTCGTCCGCGAGCCGCAGACGGAAATGTCTCAGCCCGGCGCTGCTCGTGAAAGGCTCCACCGAGGCTTCCCGGAAAGGGCCGAGGAGCAGCGTCTCTCCGATGCGCGTCCGGGCTTCGCGAACCGAAACGGCATCGGCGCGCTTCGGGCCGTCCAGCACCTTCACGTGCGCCGCCGACAGCGGGCGAACCTGCGGGCGGCCGGCGAAGTTCCCGAGATTGCCGTGGATCCGTACCGATTCACCGGGTAGCGGCCGCACCGGGAGGCAGCCGAGCCGCGGAAACACCGGGGCTTCGAGATGGAGGTCCTCGTCGGCCTGGCGGAGCCGGATCGCGAGCATCCCGCGGGCGTACCTCCGGACTCCGGTGGCCTCGGCGGTGATCGCGACCGTGGTTCCCGAAAAGCGCGGATCGGCGAGGTGGGCCGCGCTCAGCTCCGGTGCCTCGGCGAGCGTCACCGGATACCGGAAACGTCCGGCCGCGAAGAAAAGAAGCGCGCAGCCGATGAGTCCGAGAACCGGGACGGCGGCCGCCTTCACATTCCCCAAACGGTGACCGGCGCCTCCGCCTCGGGAGCCTCCTCGCGCCGGATCTTCTTCTCCCACGTCTGCCCCTCCCGCCGATCGAAGATCACGAGGTGACCGGCGGAAGCGCCGCACCGGTCCATGTACTCCCGGGTCTGGGCGAGTCCCCGCTCCCGGGTCGCCTCGAAGCTTCCGCGAAGCAGCTTGCACTCGATCACCGTCTTGTGGAACCCGCGGCCCGACGGCCAGATCACCAGCAGATCGGTGCGCAGCCTCCCGAGCCCATACTCCCGCTCGATACGGCCACCGGCGTTCACCGCCCGCTGCAGAAAAGCCTGAAGCAGAAGCTGCGGCCCGGCTTCCCGATAGTCGAAACGCCCTACCCAGTGTTCCGAGTGCTCGCGGAAAAACTCCTGAAACGCTTCGAGCAAGCGATCCACGCGGAGTTCTCCATCCTCGACGAAACGGGACGACTCCATGGGAAGGAACGCCTGGGTCGTCCAGGTCAGATCCCGGGGTATCACTTCCTGGTAGATCGGGTTCGCGATCCGGACCGGATCGTCTCGCGCGATCAGGCCGAGGTCGCGGGCGTACTGAAGGTCGTCGGGGCGGATTGCCGGGGCATCCGGATCTCCGCTCAGCAGGGGACCGACCACCCGACGGACGCGTTCCTCCTCGAGCTTGTGGGCAAGCTGGTCGAGGTGGGTCACCCGTTCGTGGATCAGGCGTTCGCGCGCCTCGTGGATAGCAGCGACGGGGATGATCTCCGAGCGGTCGCGGTGTTCTCGCGTCGCTTCGTAGGCGAGGGCGTTCACAAGCCACGGCTGGCTCCGGGTCGCAAGAAAGATCTCCCGACGCGCCGCTTCCGCCCACTCCTGTCCGGTCGCATCGGTGTGCTGGGACAGGAGCACGTCGGTCTCTCTTTCCGAGAAGTCGCCGAGCCGCAGGGATTCCGCCTCGATGTTGAACGCGCTGCCGCCCGTAATGACGGCCTTCTCGGATGTCGAGTGGATGCGGTAGTCGCGCACGTCGCGGATCCCGCAAAGGATCACGCTCTGGGGGAAGCGGGCCGGCCGATCGGCGTACCCGGCGCGCAACTGGCGCAGCACGGCGAGCAGGGTGTCGCCGACCAACGAGTCGATCTCGTCAACCAGGAGGACCAGCGGCCGACGATCCGCCGCCGACCAGGCGTTCAGAATCCTGCGGAGCACGCCGAAAGGCCCTCCCGAGGCGAGAGCTTCCTGCTCGTGGTCGCGCACGAAGGAATCGCCGAGCGCCATCTCCGCTGCGTCCCCGAGCCCGCTCAGGATCGCGCGCATCGCCTCGAGAACATCTTCCCGAGCCGCCTGCGCATCTTCGACGTTGGTGTACACGGCGCGATAGCGGCCCGTGGCGTTCAGTTCGTCCCGAAGCGCGAGCAACGCCGAGGTCTTGCCGGTCTGCCGCGGCGCGTGGAGGATGAAGTACTTCTTCTGTCCGATCAGCTCGAAGACCCGGCCGGCATCGAGACGGACGAGCGGTGGCAGGCAGTAGTGATCCTCTGCCACCACCGGCCCGGCAGTGTTGAAAAAGCGCGCCGCTCCCGATTCCGGTGCAGAACTCAAGTCCGGCGCGGGCATCGGCAGGCGGGCAGGAACCAGGGTGTCACAAACCGAAACTGCGGCGGAGCGTCGCTTCGAAGGCGCCGTCGCCAAACCACTTGCGGATGAACATCATGGGACGCGCTCCTTCTCCCTTCACATAACGCCGGCGCGGCCGCTCGGCGGTGGCCGCCTCGACGAACACCCGGGCGAGTTCCTTCGCATCGGTACCGCGGCTCGCCATCCTCGGGTCGGACATCAGCTTGAGGAACCGATCCAGACCGGCCTTGTAAGCGCTTTCGGAGTGGTACTTCTGGAGGCTGCCTCCCACCACGTCGCCGAATTCGGTCCGGATGAAGCCCGGCTGGATGACGACGACCTCGATGCCATGAGGGGCGGTTTCGATACGCAGGCAGTCCGACCAGCCTTCGAGTGCGTGCTTGGTCGCGTGGTACCAGGCCCCGAACGGCGTGTAGACCCTTCCGCCCATCGAGGAGATGTTGACGATCCGGCCCCTGCCCTGCTCCCGCATGGGCGGCAGGACGAGCTGGGTGAGATGGGCGAGGCCGAAGAGGTTGACCTCGAACTGATACCTCGCGTCTTCGAGCGAGATGTTCTCGACGGGTCCGTAGAGGCCGAAACCGGCGTTGTTGATGAGGACATCCACCCGTCCCTTGTCGTCGAGGATCTGCCGGACCGCCCGCTCGTTGTCCTCGCCCTTCGAGACATCCATCCCGATCGGGACGATGCCATGTTCGGCCAGATCCGCCATGCGGTCGGCGCGGCGCGCTCCGGCGAAGACCGCGTGACCGGCCTGGGCGAGCAGGATGGCGGCCTCCCGGCCCATGCCGGAAGAGGCCCCGGTGATCAGAATGACTTTGCTCAAGACGCTGCTCCTCGCCCGGTCGCGCGGTCAAGGGTTCACGGAGCCACTCCCGACGGACGCCCGGCGCGGCAAGTCTATTGCGGAGCGCGAGCCTCCGGCAGCGGGATCAGCCCGTTCGTTCCTGTTCCTGCGCCCATGACATCCCTCCTCCGCCCTCGTCAGTAATTTCAGATGGGGCGGGTGTCTCACGGATGTTGGCAGAAAGAATGCCAGGGGACGAGCTCGTTCGCCGGATTGTGGGCACCGGATGAATCAACAACCAGCGCCTGCGGATCCATTGCCAGGACGAGCTGACGCAGTTTGGTTGTGGCATCGGCAGGGTCGCAGGGCTGGCGATGGAGTCGGCTGGTCTTGTCACGCTGCTCGAGGTGAACGGCTACGCGCCACCTCCGTGTGGTGAAAGCAGAGGCAGCGAACTCCCCTTCCTCGCCGGCTGCATTACGTGAAGCAGCGGCCAAGCCCGCCAGCGTGTCACGAACCTGTTCGGCTGCAGTGCGCAGAGAATCCCTGATCCTCTCTGGGTAGTCTTCCCCCACGGCCCTTGCCCTTTCCCTCACCTCGATGAACCAACATTCGGATCGGTGGACACAGGCGAAATCCACGCCGCGCGAGTTCGCAACGTTCCGAAAAGTGTTGAAGAACGACGATTTGTCGTACTGCATGACCCGACAGTCCTTCGGGAACCCGAGAGTCACATCCCCCTCTTGCAGTCGCATCGGAAGTCGGTCAGGTCCCAGCAAGGAAACGGTCCGATCGATCGAGGCTCGCATCCAGGCAAGCGATGGTCTGGAGCGCCTCGGGGGAATCGCCCTGTTCCACAAGAACCCCCCCTTCCTCCGAGCGAAGGGCGAACCATCGGTACCAGTCGTCCTCGGCACCTTCGCTACCAAGAAGGATCTCGATTTCCCTAGCAGGCTGTGGATAAACTGGCGTGAGCACCGAGACGGGTGAGGCGCCCGGCTGACAAGGCGCGTGAGTGAGCAATAGCAGCGCTATTTCGAGCGAATCGCAACGAAGAGCGAGCCTCCAGGCGAGCGTTCAGACGGGATGCATCGCTCGTCGAATGCCGCGTTAGTTTTTCCACAGCCTGCTAAGCAGAAACAGGCTATGCGTCGCGATGAAAGTCTGAACGCCGCCACGGCAGATGTTCAGGATGGCCTCGGCCACTTGACGAATGAGGATCGGGTTCAGATTTGCGTCCGGCTCGTCCCAAAACAAAAAGCCCTGCTTCAGCAGTGAGCCGTTCACCAGAAGTTGAGCCAGTGTGGCGAATTTCCGGTGCCCTTCGGCAACGAGCGGCATTTCCAGGGTCGCGCCGTGCGAAGATCGGAGGTAGAAACGGCCGGTATGGTCCAGCACGACCTTCCCCCCCATGGCCCGCTCTACAGGCTCCAGAAGCGCCGCGATGTCGGCAAGCCTCGGCCCGCGCAGAGCGGGTAGTTGGAGCAGCTTGCACGTGTCAACCCACGTTTCCTCAATATCGAGGTGGTGTGTTTCGTAATGCGCGATCAGCCCCGGATGAACGGTCAAGAGTTCCCGAGTGGGGAGAAATACGGGCCGCGAAGCGGTTTGAGGCTTGGGCATCGCCTCGACCACCACTCTCTGGCTGTTGGTCGAGAATCGGAAAGCAAGGCGACTGTCCGGGGCCGCTTCGGGCTCCCCGTTGCGGAGAGCGACCTCGATGTGCGCACGACCCCGTCCCGGCCGACGCCGCACCAACCTGCCGAGGGAATCGGGCCGGAAAACACCCACGAGCTTGTCCGCGAGTTCGCGCTGAAGCGCTCCTTTGGTCCAAGCTCACCATTGCCCCGGCAGAGCGCTTCCCGAGCCGCAAGAACAGCGTAGGGGAGCTTGAGAAGGTGCGTCTTCCCGAGACCATTTTCCCCGACGATGACATTCAGCCGCGTCCCGAAGTCGAGGCGCGCACGTGCGAACGGAGTGAAGTTCTCGGCGGTAAGGGACTTCAGCATTGCTGACGGACGGGGCGGATCAACCGGCGGGAAGGATACGCCCGTCCCGGTCGAAGGCTGGCACCGAGGCGAACCCCGGTGCCCGATCAGGCGAAGGGTGTCAGCCGATCGCGCCCTGAAGGTGCATGTTGCCGAAGTGGATGGTGAGCACCGGCTTTCCGGCGAAATCACCGGAGCCGGCGGTGATGTCGATGAGCATGTGCTCGGCGGTCCCCATGCTCTCGGAGTAGCGCGAGTCCAGCTTCATCACCTTGCTCATGTCCGGCCCGGTCTCCCGGTTCACCATGCCCTCGTGAAGCGCCATGGTCCAGCTTCCGTCTTCTCCCTTGACGACTCCCACGACGTATTCACCGGCAGCGATGGACATGCTGCCGGACATCACCGAGCCGGAGAGGTTCAGTCGCGGGTTGCGCGGGGCAACGAACATCCCCGCTTCGACGGCGGCGACCCGCTCCATGTTGGCATCGGTGGAGTTGTAGCGGAGGCTCACCTCCACGTCGCCCACGGTCGTGGAAACGGTCTTGTTGAAGTGCGGATGGGCGAAGCCGGCGACGGCGAAGACGAGCGCGAAAAGCGCGAAAGAGACGGTGCGCACGGGAAACCTCCTGGGTGCGGACGAAGGAAGGGGTGCATAAGTTACACGGAGGACGCGACTTCGAGCGCCCGGCCGATATCGGCCTCGTCGTTATGGAGGTGTGGCGAGAAGCGAACCACGCCGCGCCGGATCGAACACACCACTTCCGCGGCTTCGAGCTTTCGAGCGAATGCGCGGATCCGCGGATCGTCCACGGTGTCATGGGTGCCGTCGCCGGGCGAACCGACGCAGACGATATGGCCGAGATGGGGGCCGGGAGGACCGCCCGTCACCGGCAGGCCGAGATCGAAGAGTCCCCGGGCGAGAGAGGCAGCGAGCGACCGGTTGTGGCGAGAGATGGCTTCGCTCCCGAAGCGGCCGAGCATCCCGAGCGCCGCCTCCGCGGCGACTGCGCCCACGAAGTTGTAGTTCCCGAGATCGAAACGGAGCGCCCCCGGCGCATAGACGAGCCCGTTTCCCGGTGCGGCCGTTTCGCCGCCCTCTGCCTCGACTCCGAACCGGCCGAGCGAACCCGGAACGAGGGACTCGGCCACCTCGCGCCGGCAGTAGAGGAACCCGGCCCCGTAGAACCCGGCGAGCGCCTTCTGGGTCGCCACCACGAGGACATCGGCCCCGAGTTCGCCGACATCGGTGTGGAGTGCGCCCACCGACTGGGCGGCATCGAGCAGGAGCAGGGCATCCCGCCCGCGGCAGGCTTCCCGGAGCGGCCCCGGATCGGTCACGAAACCCGGGCTGAAGGACATGGCGGCGACCGCCACCACCCGGGTCCGGGGACCGACCGCGTCCGCCATCCGCTCCACCGGCATCCGGCCTCCTTGCGCCGGGATTTCGCGAAGCCGGACTCCCCGCCGAAGGGCCAGGTTGCGCCAGGGAAGGACGTTCGCCGGATGCTCCCGTTCGGGGCATAGCACGACTTCGTCTCCCGGCTTCCAGTCGAGCGATCCGAGAAAGAGATTCACCCCGTCGGTGACGTTCCGAACCCAGGCGATTTCGTCGGCCTCCGCACCGATCCAGGCGGCAAAGGCCTCCCGGCCCCGCTCCACCACCCGGAAGAGTTCCTCCTTCGTCGGTTCTCCCACCATCGCGCCGTCGAGGAACCGGTCCACCGCGTTTCGCACCGGGGCGGCGAGCAGGCTCCGGACCGCGACGTTCAGATACGGCCTCCGGTTCGCGCCGGGGAAGAGCGCGCGGGCCGCCGCGACCGGTTCAGGCACGCTGACGCGCCGCCGTCACCGCCGAACCGACCAGATCCCCGAGGATGTTCAGGGTGGTGGTCGGCATATCGACCAGGCGATAGACGCCGGCCACCAGAACCGCGAGGTCGAGCGGCATCCCGAGCGCTCCGAGAAGCAGAAGCTGGTTCACCACCCCACCGTTCGGCACTCCGGGAGCGGAAGCCGAGAGCAGGACGCCGAGCGCCACCAGCGCCGCCAGTTGTCCGATCCCGAGCGGGATTCCGAACGCCTGGGCGGTGAAAAGAGCCACTCCGGCGATCAGAACCGAGCTTCCGTCCTTGTTGAGCTGGGCCCCGAGCGGCAGGGTGAACGCGACCGTTGCCGGCGGAAGGCGCATCCGCTCGGCCGCCTGGAACGAGGCACCGAGGCTCGCAAGGCTGCTGCAGGTGGAAATGGTGGTGGTCCAGACGGTCGCCGTCCCGCGCAGGAACCGGCCGGGGGGAACATCGGAAAAGAAGCGGAGGATGACCAGATACCCCCCGAGGATCAGAGCATCCGCCGCCCAGATGGACAGGATGTAGAGGCCGAGCGGCCCGAACACCGCCTGCCCGTACTCACCAAGCGCGGCGGCGGAGAGCGCCGCCACCCCGATCGGGCCGTACCACATGACCCCGGTGGCCAGCTTGCGGAAGAGTTCGGCCCCGGTGCGAAAGAAGGCGACCGCACGGTCCCGATGCTCGGGTTCGAGGAAGCGGGCCGCCGCGCCCAGCATCAGCCCGAGAACCAGGATCCCGGTGATCCGTCCCTCCACGAAAACCCCGAACGCGTTTCCGGGGATCAGCGCAGCCAGGAACTCCGCTCCCGTCGGGGCTTCGGGAACAGGGGTGGCGGACGGGTCGGGAAACCCCTCTCCCGGCCGGATGACCCCGACCACGGCGAGGGCGATCAGGTGGGCGGCGGCCGAGGTGATGCCGAAGAAGGCGACGACCCGAAAGGCGAGATTGCCGAGTCCACCGGCCGGCCGGGCAGCGGCGAGCGCGAGGGCGATGTTGCAGAAGACGAGCGGGACCGCCGCCAGCATGAGCAGCCGGATGAAGATGTCACCGAGAAAAGAAGCCGCAGTCGCCCGTTCGCCGAGCAGCAGCCCGACACTCCCGCCGAGGATCATCGCGAGCAGCATCAACGTCCCGAGCGAGGGAAGCCGGAACCCGCGGGGAGCCGCCATGGGAAGGCGAAGGTATCAGCGTCCGGGATGGGTCAACGCAGGCACCTGACTTTTGCCCCTCTTGCCGTCAGTCCGAAAACGGACTATATTCAGTCTCACACGAGGTGCAGTCATGTCCCTGTCCGATCGGATCAAGCCCATCAGCTATCTGAAGGCGAACGCCGCCGAGATCATTCGCTCGTTTCCCGACCAGTCGGAGCCGCTGATCATCACCCAGAATGGCGAAGCCAAGGCGGTCCTCATGGGGATCGCCGACCATGAGCGCACCCAGGAGACGATGGCTCTTCTCAGGTTGCTCGCTCTCGGGGATCATCAGGTCGAGGCGGGGCACACCGAATCGGCGCGCACCGTGATTGCGCGGCTGCGGGCTCGATACCAACGGGACGGATGACAAACCCGGTCCGATTGAGCGCGCACGCCGTCCGCGATCTCGAAGAAATCTCCGATCACGCGGCGACGACCGGGGGACCGGATCAGGCGCAACACTTCCTGGCCCGGATCGAGGCGACCATCGAAACCTTGTCCGCATTCCCCGAACGGGGTCACTACCCGGGCGAACTACAGGAGCTCGGAATCCGCCGATACCGCGAAATCGTCTTCGGGCCGTATCGCATCGTTTACCAGATAACGGAGGGCGTCGCGCACGTGCTTCTGGTCGCGGACGGGCGGCGGAACATGCAGGCTCTGCTGCTGCGACGGCTGCTCGATCCGGCCACGCCCTTCCCGTAGCCACTGGCGCGTCTCGCCGAGGATCCAGCGAGGGCGGGATTCCGAGCCGGTATGATCGGGAGGCGAAGGAGGGTCCCATGATCCGTCGCCTCGCCACTTTCGCCCTCGCGGCGCTGACTCTCGCCTCCCGGCCGGCATTCACCGAAGACGAGACCCGCTCGGTGACGGGGCTGAAGCAGTCCGCCGAGGTTCTCGTGGACCGCTGGGGCGTGGATCACATCTACGCCGGGACCGAAGCGGATCTGTTCTTCGTCCAGGGCTACCGGGCGGCGGAGAACCGGCTCTTCCAGTTCGAGATGTGGCGGCGGCAGGCCACCGGGACCGTCGCCGAAATCCTGGGGCCGACGGAGCTCGACCGCGACATCGGTACGCGGCTCCACATGTTCCGGAAGGACATGGGCGAGGAGATGCGCTGGTACCACCCGCGCGGCGATTCGATCATCCCGGCCTTCGTCCGCGGGGTGAACGCCGCCATCACCCGGGCGCTCGAGAACCCGGACGCCCTGCCACTCGAGTTTCGGCTGCTCGGCATCCTGCCCGAGCCGTGGACCGAAGAAGTGGTCATCTCCCGCCACCAGGGACTGCTCTCGAACGCGACGACCGAACTGAACCTCGGCATGGCGGTGGCCGCCGTCGGCGCGGAAGCCCTGCTGGATATCGACTGGTACCGGCCCGGCGTCCCCCATCTCGCGCTGGACCCGGTGATCGATGGCTCGCTGCTGAAGCCGGAGATTCTCGACATCTACCGCGCCTTCCGCCGCCCGGTGGTCTTCCGGCCGGAGCAGATCGTGGCGGAATACCGGAACGAGGACGCCGAGCGGCTCGCGCTGGTCGAGGAATTCCCATCGGAACTCCGGCTCACCGACCTCGGCGAACACATCGGGTCCAACAACTGGGTGGTCGGCGGCGAACGCACCTGGACCGGCCTGCCGCTGATCGTGAACGACCCGCACCGGACCATCATCGCGCCTTCGCTGCGCTACTTCGTCCACATCGAGGGACCGGGGTGGAGTGTCATCGGCGGCGGCGAGCCGGTGCTCCCCGGACTCTCGATCGGCCACAACGGATACGGCGGCTGGGGCCTCACCGTCTTCGGTCAGGACAACGAGGACCTGATGGTCTATGACACGAACCCGGAAAACCCCGACGAGTACCGGTACCTCGGCGAATGGGAGGCCATGATCATCCGCACCGAGACGATCCCGGTGAAAGGCCAGGCCGACCACACCGCCACCCTCAAGTACACCCGCCACGGCCCGGTGGTCTTCGAGGACACCGGCAACCACAAGGCGTATGCGCTCCGCGCCGCCTGGCTCGAGATCGGAAACGCTCCCTACCTCGCCAGCCTGCGGATGGACCAGGCCCGCACCTGGGAAGAATTCGTGGAGGCCTGCGCCTACAGCGGCATCCCCGCCGAAAACATGATCTGGGGCGACGCGGAGGGCAACATCGGCTACCAGGCGGTGGGTGTTTCGCCGATCCGGAACGCCAACTGGAGCGGGCTGGTCCCGGTCCCCGGCGACGGGCGCTACGAGTGGTCGGGGTACCTGCCGATCAAGGCGCTCCCCTCGGTCAAGAACCCGGAGAAGGGGTTCTGGGGCACCGCCAACAACCTGATGGCCCCGGCGGTGCAGTCGCACTACCCGCATCCGGAAGCGCTCCATTTCACCTGGGGCGACGAGATGCGCGGCCTGCGGGTGGATGAACTGATGCGGACCGGACGCCGGATGACCGTCGGGGACATGATGGCCTACCAGCACGACGAGTTGAGCGTGATGGCCCGGAATCTGGTGCCGCTGCTGATGCTGGCGGAGCCGCCCGAAGGCCCCGCACTTCTCGCGCTTCAAGACTGGGACTTCGTGATGGATCGGAACTCGGTCGCAGCGACCATCTACCTCCACTTCGAGCGCCGGGTCTCCGAGGCCATCGCGGAGCTCTTCATCCCCGAAGCAGCCCGCAGCCACGTCTTGCGAGTCAACAAGAAGCGGATGCTGGACCACCTGATCGCCCCCGACGGGCGCTTCGGCGAAGACCCGATCGGTGGCCGCGACGCGCTCCTCCTCAAGGCGTTCGCGGACGGGGTCGCCGACGTGGAGCGACGGCTCGGCTCCGACATGGCGGGCTGGCGATACGGGCAGGAAGCCATGAAGCACGTCCACATCACCCACTACATGGCAGAGGCAGTGAACGAGGAAACCCGAAGCCTTCTCGAAGTCGGGCCGTATCCGCGGGGCGGCTACGAATCCACGGTGAACAACACCGGGGCCGGGGACAACCAGCGCTCGGGCGGCAGCTTCCGGGTGATCCTCGACCCCTCCAACTGGGACAACTCGGTGGCGACCAGCGCCCCCGGCCAGTCGGGCGATCCGATGAGCCCGCACTACCGGGATCTGTTCGAGCTGTGGGTCCGGAACCAGTATTTCCCGCTCGCCTACACCCGCGCCCGGGTGGAGTCGGTCACGGAGCACCGTCTGGTGCTGGAGCCGGTACGGTAGAAGCCCCGCCCGCCATGAGCGAGCCCGAAATCTCTCCGGCCTTCGTCATCCCCGAGTCCGACGACCGGCTCCTCGCCGAGTGCCGGGTGAACACCATGCGCGCCGGCGGCAAGGGCGGCCAACACCAGAACACTACCGACAGCGCCGTCCGCCTCACCCACCTGCCCACCGGAATCGTGGTGGTCGCCCGCGCGCGGCGGAGCCAGCTCCGCAACCGCGAAGCCGCGCTCGGCATCCTCCGCCGCCGCCTCGAAAACAGGCTGATGACCCGACCGCCGCGGATCCCGACGCACGTTCCCCCGTCGCAAAAACGCGCCCGGCGAGAGACGAAGCGTCAGCGGGCCGAGGTGAAACGCCTCCGCCAACGCCCGACGGAAGACGACCCGTGACTCTCCGTCCCCGACGGATAGACTGAAACAGATGACCGTGGCGAGTGTCTTCGGACCTTTCCGGCCCGGATCGGGTGCCACGCCGCCGCACCTCGCGGGCCGAAGCGAGGAACAGCGGATCCTGGGCGGACTGCTGGAAGATCTCGACCGGGGCGTGCCGCCTTCCAGCGACGTGATCCTTTACGGGCCGCGCGGCAACGGCAAGACCGTGCTCCTGAACTGGTTGCGGGAACAGGGAGCGGGCTGTGCGCAGGCCGAAACCGTCGCCGTCCTGCCGTCGAGCGCTCCCGATTCGACCCGGCTCGCCGAACGGCTCGCGCCGACGAGCTGGTGGGATCGTCTCACTCCCGAGGAGCTGGCATTCGCCGGATTTTCCTGGCGACCCGGTACCTCCGGTGGTACGGGGCCGCCCCCGCTCGAACAGATCCTGGCGGTGCGGACCCGAAAGAATCCCCTGTTGATGGTTCTCGACGAGGCGCATACGCTGGACATCGAGTTGGGACGGGCGCTGCTTGGCGCGAGCCAGGAAGTGAGGCGTGAGCTGCCTTTCCTGCTCGTTCTCGCCGGCACTCCGAACCTTCAGGCGCGGCTTGCGGCGATGGATGCCTCGTTCTGGAGCCGGTCCCGGCAACTCCGCATCGGCCGGCTCGATGAAGAAGCGACGGCGGAAGCCTTCCTTCGACCCCTCGAAGCGGAAGGCATCCGGGTTTCGGCGAATCTTCTCGGCGAGCTGGCGCACGAAAGCCAGGGGTATCCCTGGTTCGTGCAGTTGCTCGGGGAAGCGATCTGGCGGTGCGTCACCGAGCGGGCAGGGCCGAAGGAGATCACTCCGGACCTCGTCGCCACCGCCCGAAAGTCTTTCGACGAAACCCGCCACGAGTACTACACCCAACGCTTCGAGGAGCTTTCCCGGCAAGGCCTGCTCCCGGTCGCGCGCGCCGTCGCCGATGCATTCCACCGGGATCCGGTTCTCGATGATGAAGCACTCGGGATCGCCATCCGCACCGGACTCGGCGGCTCCCCCGAACCCACCGCTCACGAGCGCGCCGCGGGCTCGCTGCGCGACCTCGGCTACATCTGGCGCACCAGGGGCCGGCTCGCCTGGGAGCCCGGAATCCCGAGCCTGATGGACTTCGTCCGCGGGGGTCCCCCGGTCCCCTGATCCGACTTCTACACGAAGAGCAGCACCGGTTCCGCTTCCTGGCCGGTGGCCCGCTCGATCGCCCGGGCGTAGAGGGTG
Source organism: Vicinamibacteria bacterium (assembly GCA_965215615.1). GTDB lineage: Bacteria > Acidobacteriota > Vicinamibacteria > Marinacidobacterales > Marinacidobacteraceae > CBDATA01. The sequence goes on from OZ244068.1 coordinate 1,970,295, forward strand.
ACCTGGACGCGGTAGGCATCGCCCGTAACCTCGGCTTCCGGATCGCCGGTCTTGAAGTCCACGACCGTCCACGGACCGCCCGCCCTCTCCTGAAACACCAGATCGGCCACGCCGTCCACGAGGACCGGCCCTTCCCCGGCGGCGGCCTCCCCGCTGTCATCGGCTTCGGCATCGAGCGCGGAACCCGTCTCGAAACCGGGCTCTTTCTCCGCGACGAGCGCGGCTTCTTTCTCCACATGCAGCAAGGGCAGCTCCCGGTGACACACCGCAGCCGCCCGGGCCGCCTGGAGCACCGGGTGGCGGAGCGCAGCCACCGCCGCCCGCCCCGCCGGCGCGCCGAGCATCTCCGGCAGATCCAGTTCCCCTACCGTCTGCTCGGCGGTGCGGAGCACATCGTCATCTCCGGCATCGAGCGGAACCGTCTCCAGAACCCGGTGGACGAGGATCCCGAATTCCTCGCCACCCGGCCGGTGCGCCTCGCGCGAAACCGCGTGCACCGCGACCGAACGGCCGGGTAATCCGGACCGGCCGAAAGCGCCGGCCCGGGCGACTCGCCGGCGGGGTGTCTTCCCGGAGTCGAGCGCCCGTTTCCTTTCTTCGATGAATTCCGCTGCGAGCCGGCGGCCTTCGCCCGCCGCGGTCCCGGAAGTCTCCTGGCGGAGCAGATCCCACATCCTGACATCACCCGGCCGGTATTCCGGCTTGACTTTCTCCGAATCCGTTTCGGGGAGAAACGGCTGAAGCCCCCGTGCTACCGGCTCGAGGTAGCTGTCGCGCGGAAATTTTCCTGTGGTCGAAGGCGCGGCGAGGAGGTCGCGGGCGCGGGTGACCGCCACGTAGAGCAGCCGGTCCAGTTCGAGCAGATCCTGCGCTTCCTCTTCGGCGGTCTCCTCGATGAGATCCCAGGGCTTGAGTCCCGCTCCCAGATCGCACGCGTAGAGCCTCTGCTCCGGGCGCACCGCGCGTGTCACCCGCGGCTTCCTCGCGAACGAGCTGTCGCAGAGGATCACGACCGGAAACTCCAGCCCTTTCACGCCGTGGATCGTCATGAGCCGCACCCCGCCAACCTCTTCGTCGAGAGCGAGAGGAGCGCCGAAGTCCGGCTGCTCCGCTTCCTCGGCGAGCCGCCGCACGAACGCCCGGAACGAAGCCCTTCCTCCCGACTCGAAGGCTCGCGCCGTTTCGACCAGCCGACGAAGGTTGGCGAGCACCTGATCGGACGACTTCCAGAACGCGAAGCCGACCTCGGCCCGGTTCTTCGCAAGCAGCTCGTCCATCGTGCGGGAAATGGGCTGGTGGTTCCGGTTCCGGTGCAGCCGGTCGAGGAAGCCGAGAGCATCGAGGATCTCCCGTTCGACAGGAGAAACAGCCGCTTCCGACCCTTTCTGTGCAGCCCACGCCGGACGAAGGCTCTCCCGGCCCTGTCGCTCGCGGTACAGGAAAAGCTCCTCGTCCGGGATCGCGAAGAGAGGCCCGCGAAGAGTCGCATACACCGCCACCTCGTCATCCGGGTGCTCGATGGCGAAGAGCGCGGTGCGGAGAAAGGAGATCTCCGGGCTGCCGACATAACTTTCGATGGCGGAGAGCGAATGCGGGATCTCGCGGTCGCGCAGGGCGTCGGCGTAGGGTTGGGGGATCAGCCTCCGGTAGTTCCGGAAACGGCGGAAGAGGAGGCAGATGTCCTCCGGGCAAAGCGCCCGCTCGCCTCCGTCCGTCGTCGAGACCCGGAAATCGCTCGCGAGCAGTTCCTCGACGAAATCGGCGACCGCTTCCGGCTCGTTTTCGCTGAGATAGCGCAGGTACTTCGTGTTCGGAATCGGAATGGCGGCGAGGCTCGGGCCGCTCTCCATGTTCCCGCGATGGGGGATGAGCGGCACGTAGTCCACCTGCCGCGAGCCCTTTTCCATTTCCGTCTCCTTCCCGCTCTCGAAGACCGGTTCCATGATTTCGTTCACGAAATCGGTGATCCTCGGCACGGAGCGGAAATTGGTGCTGAGGCGAACCTCCACCGCACCGGCTGCGAGCAGACGCTTCTTGACGGCCAGATAGTTCGCCACATCGGCGCGCCGGAAGCGGTAGATGGACTGCTTGGGATCGCCCACGAGGCACAGCCGCCCCGGGATCAGCGGCCCCGGAGGCCGCTCTCCTTCAGCGGGCTCCTCGGACGTGAGGAGCATCACGATCTCGGTCTGGAGCGGGTCGGTGTCCTGATATTCGTCCACCAGAATCTGTCGGAAGCGCGACCGGAGTTCGGCGCGGATTTCGGCGTTTTCAGCCAGCAGATCCCGGACCAGATCGAGCAGATCGTCGAAATCGAGCTGCCCCGCCTTCTGCTTCGCTTCCTGATAGCCGCGAACGAGTCCGCGGAGATCCTCCCGGAGCAAGGCGGCGAGATCGGCATTGCTCTCCCGCTGGAACTCTTCGAGCAATTCCTTGAAGTCGTCGCGCCACTTTTCGGCGAAGGGCCGACCGGGTGGCGGCGGCCCCGAATACTGCTGGACGGAGAGCGAAGCCAGCGCCTGTTCCACCCACTCCGAATCCACCGCGTCGATGGTGCGCCGAACCCGTATCTCGCGGGCGAGAGCTTCCGCTCCGGCCATCGAGAACCGGAGCCAGTTGACGCGCGCATCCGCCGCCAGCTCCGGGAACGCCCGGTAGAGCCGTTCGATCTCGAAGAGCGTGGGCCATGCGGTCGGTTCCTCTTTCCCCGGGTCGGCGATCTCCGGCGGATCCTCCCCGATCGTACGGCGCACCGCCTCCTCGCCGTCCCAGCCCCGACGGCTCCAGGGAGCGTCGAGACGGCGGTAGTCGAGCAGCAGCCCTGCTGCCCGGCGCAGGATGTCCAGCGGGTTCTCGCGAGAGTCGCGGCTCCTCCGCAGCAGGCGGGAAATCCCGGGGCCGGGTTTTGCGAGCTGCTGGCGCAAGAACGCCTGGAACACGCGCTCGATCAGCGCTTCCCGTTCCTGCCCGGAGAGGATCTGGAAGTCGGGATCCACCCCCGCCTCGATGGGACGTTCCCGAAGGATCTCCCCGCAGAAGGCATGAATCGTCCCGATCGAGGCTTCTTCGAGCTGCGCCAGGGCTTTTTCGAGGCGTGCCCGGGGTTCCGGATCGTCTTCCTGTTCGATCCGGGCCTCGATCCCCTGCCGGATCCGGAGCCGCAGCTCGCCGGCCGCCTTCTCGGTGAAGGTGATGGCGGCGATCTCTCCGATGCGGGCGGTTCCGGTGGCAACCATGGCGACGATCCGTTCGGTGACCGACGTGGTCTTGCCGGTGCCGGCCGCCGCCTCCACGATCAGCGTGGTGTCGTGGTCGTCGCGGATTCGTCGCCGGGCTTCGGCATCTGCGAGGGGGCCTCCACCGTTCGCGCTCATGGCAGCTCCCGGATGCGGATGACTTCTTCGAGCTGTTGCGCCTGCCTCGGTTTGGTCCTCCCGTGCGTCGCCGGACGCGGGCCGCAGATCGGCTGGTAATCGCAGTAATTGCAGGGCACGAAACGACCCTCCCAGTTCGGTGCAGCCGCGAATTTCCCGGCCACGATGGCCTGATCGAGGTCCGACGCGAACTGCTTGAGGGTCGCGCGAGTCCCCGGCGCGCCGGTGTTCACGACGATCTCCTGATAGACCCCGCGAATCGTCGTGTAGTAGAGCCGGGCGGAAGAAACCCGGCGGCCGGTGATCGCCTCGTAGGCATACGCATAGACCACCGGCTGGAGAGATTTGCCGCCGCGCACGGCCCCGTCGGAAGTCTCGGGGCCATTCATCCTGCCGGTCTTGTAGTCGGTGACCTGGAGGCTCCCGTCCCGAAGCTGCTCCACGGCATCGATCGAACCGTGGGCGAGGAGCCCGCCAGGGAGCGTGGGCGCTTCCTCGGTGCTCGAACGGTCCGCGAGGGGCCCCGATCTCATACCGAATGCGAGCTCGTTCGCGACGACGCTCCGCCCGCTTCCCGCGTGACGCTCCAGAAATCCGTGCAGGTCGGCGAGCAAACCGTCCATCTCGTCCCGCCAGACGCGAGAAGCCACTGGCGCGATCCGCGCCCGGTACGCCTCCTCCACCCCCGCGAAGATCTTCCGAACCATCCCGAAAGCGCGGCCTTGTTCCTCGGCCGGCAGCGGATCGAGTCTCGCCTCGCGAAGCTCCCCGCCGAGCAGGTAGAAGATCTCGTGGAGCAGGCTCCCCCGGGTGAGCGGGTCGAGTGATGTGCCGGGTTCCGGTTCGCGGGGAGAGGAGAGACGAGCCACGTTCTTGAGGAAGAACTGGTACGGGCAGGTGGCGTAGGCTTCGAGACCGGTCGGCGAGAAAGACCGGGTCGCCGGCCGGTGAGCCTCGAGCGCGGCGCGGGCCTCGGCTCCAGGATTCAGGAACCCGTCCGGCGATTGCCATTTCCGCGCCTGCCGCATGTATTCCTGCCGAAGCGCGCGGGCGAGCGCCGGTTCGGAAAGCAGGTAGGCGGCCGCGCCCGCGGATTCCGAGCCAGTCCGACCGATCGCCGCGGCCACCCGGGAAAGGTCGAACTCGCGCCGGTCGATCGCCGATGCCGACCCGGTAGGGGCACGGATTCCGCGGACCACCCGGCTTTCCCGGCTCGCGGCCTTGCGAATCTCCCCGAGCGAGGGAACTCTCCCGAACCCGGCGCGGAAAACCTCCGCGAGATAGTAGGAGGGAACCCGAACCCGGCCCTCGACCGCATCCAGCGAGGCGTAGCTGACGATGAGGCGCCCGGATGCCGCCCCGACCGCGAGCCGCAGCCGAAGCCGCTCGCGATCTCCGAGGCCGCTCTTTTGAACCAGATCGGAAGAAACGCACTCCCGCAGCCGGTCGGGGAGCAGCGGATCCTCGCGGATCACGCGGGGGAAGGCGCGCTCGGTGAGTCCGGGAACCGCGACCACGTCGAACGCGAGGCCCCGGGCCGCTTCGACGGGGCCGATCCAGACGCTTCCGAAGCGGCCCCGACCGGACCGGAACACCACATCTCCGAGCCGGGGAGCGAGGCTCTGGCGGATCTCTCCGAGGGTCGCCTCACCTGCCGCCGCCTCTTCGATGCACTCGAGAACCCCTTCCGGGTGGCGGAGTGCGGATCGGGCGAGGCTTCCGAGGCATTGCCGCCACTCGGGGCCATCCGCCCGTTCAGGAAGCGCGGCCAGCTCTCGAAGGATGGGCATCACGGTCCGGGAGAGCTGACGGATCTCCTCGTGCTGTCTTCGAATCCCGGCGCTCCCCGGCCCTTCATCGCCCTCGCCGTCCCGGGCGAGCCGCTCCTCGAGCTCCCCGAGCCGCCGCTCCCAGCGATCCAGTCCGCCCACGACGCTCGCATCGCGGACCATCCGCTCCCAGCGTCGGGGTGGATGGAATCCCTCTCCCTCCCCCGTCGGGGTTTCTCCGAACGCGAGGTATTCCGCAAGACGGGTGGAGGGAAGCCCCTCGAGTGCGCAGTCCAGCAAGAGCAGAAACGCCCGGCCCGCCGGATGCGGCAGGCGTGCACCCTTTTGGAAGAAGGCCGGGATCCCGGCGCGCGCGAACGCATCCCGGAACGCGGCCGCCTGCCCTCCGGCCGTGGGAAGGAGCACCGCCATTCGGTCGAACCGGATGCCACGGCGCGCCTCGGCCATGAGAGCGCTCGCGATCTCGATGGCTTCGGCGAGCGGTCCGGGAGCCGCAACCACCGAGAGTCCTTCGAGTTCCGCCTCGGGGCGGATGGTCCGGAACAGGTGGCGCTGCGCCGCTTCGACCGCATTCGCAGCCGGCGCGTCCTCGAACGGTTCGGAAACGGGTTCCGCCCAACCAAGCACCGCCGCTTCGGTCTCGGCATCGCCCTCGGGCGCGGTGATCAGCACTTCCGGCGCGGCCTCGGCCAGCGCTTCGACGAACTCCCGGGTGGAGCGGTCGGTGATCGGCACGTCGAGGAGCAGGAGCCGCGCTCCCACCGGAAGCACCGGTCGCTCGCGGACGGAGCGCGCCGCGAGCTCGAGGATCCGCGCCCGGTCGGCGAACCCCTGCTCGTCGAGCGCAGCCACGTAGTCGCGGTAGAGCGCCGCGAGCTCCGGACCCGTGTCTTCGAGGCTCTCCGGCTCCACTTGCGCGAGGCGAAGGTCACGAAAGGTCGCCGCGAGCCGCCGGGGAAGTCCGGGGGCTTCCGCCACTCCCTGAAACCGGCCCAGTCTTCCCGCCTCGGCCGAACGGTGGACGAGGCGCAGGACCAGGGCATCCCGCGCGGCAAGACCGAGCATCCGGACTCCGGCTGGCGATGCGAGGCGAAACGCGAGCACCCCGAGTGCATACCGGTAAGCCCCGAACGAAGCCTCTTCTCCTTCCCGCCGTTCGACGACCTCCATCGCAAGCGAGTCGGCCGCTGCCCGGGTATGGCCGACGGCGAGGAACGGCTCGCTGGACGAACCCGACAGCAGGAACTCGCGCGCCGCTTCGACGCGCCGCGCGGCGCTCACCGTCTTCAGAAATCGCGCGGGCATCTCTCCACTATAGGCCCCTGCTGGTGACAGGAAGTGACCACTGGCTTCTACACTTCCGGCGCTCATGAAGGCTCCCGAAGCGCCCCGCCGCGAGGCCATCCGCAAGGAACACGGTGTCCGGCGCGTCGATCCGTGGGCATGGATCCGCGATCCCGAGGATCCGGAAGTCCTCGATCTGTTGCGAACCGAAAACGCCTTCACCGAAGCGCGTCTCCGCCCGTTCCGGAGCATCCGCGAACAGGTTCTCGGTGAGATGCGCGGGCGGGTCGTCCCGAATGAATCGAGTGCGCCGGTTCGCGACGGCCCGTTCCTCTATCGGTGGCGCTACCGGAAAGGGCAGGAATACGCGGCGCTCCGCCGCCGCCCGGCGGACGAGAGCGCGAGCCGGAAGGAAGTCACCCTCCTCGACGGCAACCAGCTCGCCGAGGAGGCGCACGGTGCGGGGGCCGAGGGGTACTTCCGCATCGGCACCGTCGAGATGACCCCCGGACACGACCGCCTCGCCTATGCGGTGGATGCCGTGGGCCGCCGCATCCACGAAATCCGGTTCCGGGATGCCGCCACCGGAAAAGACCTCCCCGACCGGATCCCCGGTGCCGCTCCCAACTTCGCCTGGTCGGCCGACGGAAAAACCCTCCTCTACACCGAAGTCCATCCCGAGACGCTCCGCTGGTTCCGGATCCGCCGCCACCGTCTCGGAACTCCGGCAGAGGCCGACGAGACGGTCTTCGAGGAAAAGGACGAAGCCTTCTGGATCTCGGTCTTCGAAAGCCGCTCCCGCGAGCTCCTGCTCATCCACTGCCAGCAAACCGAGCGGGCGGAAACCTGGGCGGTCCGGGCCCACCATCCGGAGGAGAGCCCGCGCCTCATCCTCCCCCGCGAGGACGGCCACGAGTTCGACCTCGACCACTTCCGCGGCCGCTTCTTCATCCGGACCAATCGTGAAGCCCCCGACTTCCGGCTGGTGGCAGCGAACGAAGAAAGCCCCGAAGAATGGCGGGATATCGTGCCCGCGAACCCGGAGGGCCACCTCGAGGACTTCCAGCTCTTCGACACCCACCTCGCGCTTTTCGAGCGGGCGCTGGGACGGCAGGAGCTGCGACTCGTCGAGTGGGAAACCGGGGAGTCGCGCCGGATTCCGCTGCCCGGCGCGATCCGCTCGCTCGACGAGGAATCCAATCCGGAGCCCGGACAGCCGGAAATCCGGGTGGTGGTCAGCAACCCGAAAACCCCGCCCACCACCTTCGCCGTCGATCTCGGGAGCGGGCGGAGGCGGGCGCTGAAGCGCGAACGGGTCCCGACTTTCGACTCCCGGAAATACCGGCTGGCCCGCCTCACCGCACGGGCGAAGGACGGAACCCGGATCCCCATCTCGCTCGTCCACCACCGCGATCACCCGCCGGGGCCGGAGCGCCCGCTGCTTCTCCATGGCTACGGCTCCTACGGGATTTCGATGGATCCGGCGTTCTCGCTCACCCGCCCGTCGCTGCTCGACCGCGGTTTCGCCGTCGCCACCGCCCACGTCCGGGGCGGTCAGGAGATGGGCCGCCGGTGGTACGACGAAGGGCGGCTGCTCGAAAAGACCAACACCTTCCACGACTTCATCGCCTGCGCCGATCGTCTCCGGGACGGCGGAAAATGCGATCCCCGACGCATGTACGCGATGGGAGGGAGCGCCGGCGGGCTGCTCGTCGGCGCGGTCCTGAACCTGCGGCCGGATCTCTTCCACGGAATCGTCGCGATGGTCCCCTTCGTGGATGTCGTGAACACCATGCTGGATCCGGAGATCCCGCTCACCACCGGCGAATACGACGAGTGGGGCGACCCCGCGGACCCCCGGTTCTTCCGGCTCATGCTCTCCTACGCCCCTTACGAAAACGTCCCGAGGGCGGCGCTCCCCCACGTGCTCGCGACCAGCGGCCTCCACGATTCGCAGGTCCAGTTCTGGGAACCCACCAAATGGGTCCAGCGTCTGCGCGAGCAGAACACCGCCAAAAGCCGTCTCATCCTGCTGCGAACCAACATGGATGCGGGCCACGGGGGCCGCTCGGGGCGCTACCGGGGGCTCGAGGAGGTGGCCGAAATCCACTCCTTCCTGATCGGGCTGGCGGAGATCACACCCGCTCCCGCTTCCAGCCTCCCCGCCGGAACATGAACGTACTGACCAGCGCCGAGAGCGAGTAGGCGAGCGCGACCGCCCAGAAGACCCCTTCGACCCCGAGCGCGGTGCGGGAGAGCCACCAGGCGGCCGGAATCTCGAAGAACCAGAAGCAGCCGATGTCGATCCAGGTCGGGGTGCGGGTGTCCCCTGCCCCGTTGAACGCCTGCCGGGTGACCATGCCCCAGGCGTAGAAGACATAGCCGTAGCTGACCACCCGCAGCGCGGTGGAAGCGACCGCGAGCACTTCCGGATCGTCGGTGAAGACCCCGGCGATCGCGGGGGCGAAGGCCACGAAGATCAGGGTCACGAGCCCCATGAAGCCCATGTTCCAGAAGCCGGTGATCCAGACACCCCGTTCGGCGCGGTCCGGATTTCCGGCCCCGAGGTTCTGGCCGACGATGGTGGAGGCCGCGTTCGAGAGCCCCCAGCAGGGAAGCAGGACGAAGAGCGCCACCCGAATGGCGATGACCCAGCCCGCCACCGAGATGGTGCCGAAGCTCGCGATGATCCGGATCAGCAGGATCCAGGGCAGCATGTCGGCGAGCATCTGGGCGATCCCGCCCACCGAGACCCGGCAGAGGTTCCTGAGCGCATCCCACTGGAGCCGGATGTCCTCCCGGCGGATGCGGAGCCGCTTGCCCCGCGAGAGGATCCAGAACTGGTAGAGCACCCCGGTCCCGCGGCCGATGGTGGTGGCGATCGCGGCCCCCGGCAGCCCGAATTCCGGGAAGGGACCGAGCCCGAAGATCAGGCAGGGGTCGAGGACGATGTTGATCCCGTTCGAAAGCCACAGCGCCCGCATCGCCGCCTGTGCATCCCCGGCACCCCGCAGGATGGCGTTGTTCAGGAAGAGCAGCAGGATGGTGGCCATCCCGGCGTACATGATCCGGGCGTGCGGGGTCCCGACCGCGACCGTTTCGGCATCGGCTCCCATCAACTGCAGCACGTCGGCCGCGAAGATGAATCCGAGCACACCCAGGACGAGCGAACCGACGAGGCCGAGCCCGATCGCCTGGACTCCGGTTCGCGCCGCGCCGCGCCGGTCCCCTTCCCCGTAGCGCCGCGAGACCACTGCGGTCACCGCGAAACTGAACCCGATCGCGATCGCATAGACCAGATCCAGCGCGGTCTCGGTGATTCCGGAGCCGGCGAGCGCCGCCGGCCCCAGCCGGGCGATGAAGAAGGCATCCACCACCGCGAAGATGGATTCGCCCAGCATCTCGAGCGCCATCGGCACCGCGAGGACGAAGACCGCCGGCGCGAGCGGCCCCTTGGTCAGATCACGATCGGAGCCCCGGAGAGCCTCCCGGAGCAGGCCGAGCAGCCCCCGCAGCCGGGATGTCTCGGGCACGGCGGGCGGCACCTTACCGCGGGAACCGCTTCCGGGTATTTCGCGTTGACTCTTTCATGCGCACCCTTGCCCGAACGCTTCTCCTCGTCGTCTCCTTTTCCCTCGCTTCCGCTTCGGATGGGGCTTCCCGGCCGCCGCAGGTGCATGTCCACCCGCCGCCGGCCACCGACCATCCGATCCGGGTGCGCCTCTACGATCCTTCCCGATTGCTCGCCCGCGAAACGCGGGGCTGGGTCGAGCGGGAAGTCAAGGTTCTCTTCCGGCAAAGTGGTGTCGAACTCCGCTTCGTCGGGAGCGGGCCAGCAGTGAGCGCAACCCTCTACCCGGAGATCCCGCCGTACTGGGGGATCGACCCGGAGGCCATCGGGGTCGCAATCGGCTCGCCCGGCGAACGCCGCTCGGTTTTCCTGTCGCTCGGAGCGGCCGCCCGCGCCATCGGCATCACCGGAGAAGAAGACGGCATCCGGTCGGGCAAGGACAGGCGGCGGCTCGGAGTGGCGCTCGGCCGGGTGCTGGCCCACGAGTTTACCCACGCGATCGCCCCCGACTGCCCGCACACCGCCACCGGCCTGATGGCCGGGCAGTTGACGCGACGGATGCTCACCGCACCCGGCATCGGATTCGACGAAACGGCCACCTGGCATTTGCGCCGCGGTGCCGAGGCGTTCGGCGGTGCCCAGAACGGCTGAGCAGGCAATTCGAGCCGCGCTCGCCCGGCCTGCCAGGCTTGGCCCATGAAAGTATCCGTGAGGAAAGAACTCCACGATTTGGTGGATCGGCTCCCGGATGGCCAAACCGCCGTCGCCGCGCAGATATTGGAGTCCTTGGCCAAGGAGGGAAATTCGGGGCGAACACCCGTTGCGGCGCTGCCGCTTGACGAAGAAGAGTTGAGTGAGGAGGCGCGGCGAGCGGTCGAGGAAGGAATTGCGGACCACGCGGCCGGTCGCACCCATACCTCGGATGATGTGAAGAGAGAGCTCGGCCTCTGAACGAGCGTGCGTCCAAATCGCGCGCTTCGTGACCTGAAGCGGCTTGGTCGCTCCACTCGCGTGCGGGTGGTCGAGGCTATTGATCGCTGCGTCGCGTCAGACCAAGGCAACGCGAAGAGATGGAAAGGCCCAGGTGATCTGGCGCGGCTTCGAGTCGGTGATTGGCGCGTGATCTACAAATACGACCCCGAGACCGGCACCGTGGACATCCAGGCAATCCTGCACCGGAGCCAGGCATATCGGCGACACAACCTGCTGCAGTGAGGCCAGCCCTAGCAGGCTGTGGATAAACTGGCGTGAGCACCGAGACGGGTGAGGCGCCCGGCTGACAAGGCGCGTGAGTGAGCAATAGCAGCGCTATTTCGAGCGAATCGCAACGAAGAGCGAGCCTCCAGGCGAGCGTTCAGACGGGATGCATCGCTCGTCGAATGCCGCGTTAGTTTTTCCACAGCCTGCTAGGCCCCTCCCCTGAAGCCGCTGCCGCTCCTGCTACGCTCGGTCTCCGATGCCGGCCGACACCGAACCCTTCCCCACCCGCTGGGCGGAGACCGATCCCCCCCCGGAAGCGGCGGTCAGCGCCGGTTTTCGGTTCGGCGCACGGGGCACCCACAGCAGCCGCACCCTCATGCTGGCCGACCTCACGGAGCTTCTCGCCGCGGTCCCGCCCGATGCGGCTCGCGCTGCGTACGCCGAGGCCATCGTCGAAGAGAACGTCCTCGGGAAGGCGACCCACGCGACAAGGCTCCACGCACGGCAGCGCCTTCGCGAGCTCTACGCTCTCGATCCAGTCGTCCCCCTTTTCCGCATCTTTCGCCGGCTCTGGGATCTCGATGTCACCGGCCGCCGGTTGCTCGCGCTGCTGATCGCGCTGGCCCGCGACCCCCTGCTGCGCTCCACCGCACCCGCCGTCCTGCCGCTGCCCGAAGGAGCACCGCTCTATCGAGCCGCGCTCCGCGACGCGCTCCGCGATGCCACCGGCGACCGGCTCAACGACGCGATCCTCGACAAGGCGGCCCGCCACACCGGAAGTTCGTGGACGCAGTCGGGCCACCTCCGAAGCCGCAACCCGAAGGTGCGCCACCGGGCGGCCGCCACCCCCGGCGCGCTCTCGTTCGCTGTCTGGCTGGGCGAACGGGAAGGACTCGGTGGCAGAGATCTTCTCCGGTCGCGGTGGGCCGAAGTGCTCGACCGGACCCCGACGGAACTCGAAGAGCTGGCCGGCGAGGCCCATAGACTGGAACTCCTCGACCTCCAAAGCGGCGGCGGTGTCTTCGGGCTCCGCGCTGCCAGACTGGATTCCCCGTGAGCCGCGCCGAACGTCTCGCCCGAAAGTATCGGGAGCACGTGCTTGGCCCGTGGGGGCCGACGCTTTCGAGCGGGCAACGCGTCGTCTTCGTGGTCTATCCCCCGCCGCTCGAACGCACCCTGCGAGCCCAGCGGGACCGCTTCCGAAACGCGACCGAAGCCGAAGGCCGGGAATGGCGGACACTGGATGCGACGGGCTGGTTCGCAGAGTGGATCCACGAGGACGAGTACCGCGAGGAGTGGTTCCGGGCACCGGAGGAGCTCGCATCCCGTCTCGAGACCGACTTCGCCGACTTTGCGCGGGAGAAGCTGGAGAAGGCCCTGTCGGAATCCACCGGGAACGGGGTCGTGTCACTTTTTGGCGTGGCAGCGCTATATGGTTTTCTCCGCGTGTCCGAACTGATCCGAACGGTGGAACCCATGATCCCCGGTCGTCTGCTGGTGTTCTTCCCCGGCTCCCGGGACGAGACGAACTATCGGCTGCTGGATGCCCGCGACGGCTGGAACTATCTGGCGCAGGCGATCACGCTCGATGACCTCGGGGAAACAGACGAAGAATGCCAGACGAAGAATGACTGAACCCACCATCCGCGAGACCCTCGAACTCGACCCCCGGGACCGGCTGGTCAATCAGGGCCAGGCCCGACTCGAGAGCCAGGGCCAGAGCGAGCAACTGGTCCGCGCCGAACTCGCGGCCTTCGTATGTGACGGCGAGTTCGAAGTCGGCATGCACCGGATTCTGGATCGGTTCCTCGCCCATCAGGGCGGCCCGCTGATCGAAAACGCCTGGGTGAGCGGCTTCTACGGCAGCGGGAAATCGCACCTGCTCAAGATGCTGGCGCATCTTTGGGAGAACACCCGCTTCGAAGACGGCTCGACCGCCCGCGGGCTCGTGGAAGCACGGCTGCCGGAGGATTTGCGGGCGGCTTTCCGCGAGCTCGACACCCGTGCGCAGCGCGCCGGAACGAAGACGGTGGCGGCAGCCGACACCCTGCTTTCGGGCGACGGCCGCGTCCGGACCAACGTTCTCGAAGTCGTCCTCCGGTCGCGGGGTCTCCCGACGGACATCTCGGAAGCGCGGTTCTCGTTCTGGCTCCAGGACGAAGGGATCCACGACGCAGTCCGCAGCCGGGTCGAGGAAAAAGGACGCGACTGGACGAGGGAACTGCGCGCCCTCACCGTGAGCCGGGAACTGGCGGGAGCGGTGCTCGAAAGCGCCCCGGACCTCGCCGCGGGTCCGGCGGAAGCACTCCAGCTCTTCAAGGACCGGTTCGGCCGCGTTTCCGGCGACATCTCGACCGACGAGTTCGTGGACCTCGCTCGCCGGGCGCTCGGCGACGGGGATGCGCTCCCGCTCACCATGCTGATCCTCGACGAAGCCCAGCAGTACATCGGAAAGAAAGACCGGCGAGCGGCGGATTTCACCGAGGCGGCCGAGGCGCTCCAGACCCGGTTCGACGGCCGGCTCGCGCTCGTGGCATCCGGGCAGTCGTCGCTCCAGGGCACGCCAGAGCTCCAGAAGCTCCGCGACCGCTTCCGCATCCAGGTCGAACTCACCGATGCCGATGTCGAGGTCGTGACCCGCAAGGTCCTGCTCGGCAAGAAACAGACGCACCTCCCCGAGATCGAAGCGATGTTCGCGGCGAGCGAGGGAGAAGTTTCACGCCACCTGAAGGATGCGCGCATCGGATCCCGTACCGCAGACCGCGAGACCCGGACCGACGATTACCCGCTGCTGGCACCACGTCGCCGGTTCTGGGAAGCCTGCCTGCGAGCCGTGGATCGAGGGGGCGGCAACGCGCAGTTGCGGTCGCAACTCCGGATCCTCCACGACTCGCTCGGGGCGATTGCCGACCAGCCGCTCGGGGTGGTCATCCCGGCGAGCGACCTCTTCCACCAGATGGTCGGGCTGTTTCTCGCGTCGGGTGAGCTCCTGAACGAGGTCCACACCCGTATCCAGCGCCTCGGCCAGCAAACGGGCGACGGGCTCGGCCGGGATCTGGCCGCCCTCGCGTTCCTGATCGCCAAGCTGCCCCGGCAAGCGGCGGTGGATGCCGGAGTGCGCGCTGATGCCGCGACCTTCGCCGATCTGCTGGTCGCGGACATCACTGCCGATTCCGCACCGTTCCGCAAGCGGGTCGAAGAAACCCTCGAATCGCTCACGAACGCCGGCGAACTCATGCGCGTCGGCGACGAATACCGGATCCAGACCGCCGAGGGCGCGGAATGGGATCAGGATTTCCGTCGAAACGAGGCGCAACTCGGAAACGACGCGAGCCGTATCGGGGGAGAGCGAGGCCGGCTCTTCCGGGAGCTGGTGGAAGGCTTCGTATCGAAACTCCGCCTGCTCCACGGAGCGGCGAACGTGAAGCGGCACGCCGGACTCCACGCCGAACCAGGCCCTCCGAATGACCCGGATCGCGAGCGGCAAGTGATGGTCTGGCTTCGCGACGGGTGGGAGTGCTCCCCGAAGGACTGCGAGGCCGCGGCGCGCTCCGCCGGCTCCGACGATCCCGTCGTCCATGTCCACATTCCCAAGGAGCGGGCTGACGAACTGGAGGGGCGGATCGTGGAGGCGCTCGCGGCCCGGCGCGTTCTCGAAGTTCGGGGGACACCCGCCTCGGGTTCCGGCCGCGACGCGCGGCGGTCGCTCCAGAGCCGGCTCGACCGGGCGGAAGCGGACCGCGGCACCATCCTCTCGGCACTGCTCCGAAGCGCCCGGGTGTTCGTCGGCGGCGGGGACGAGATCACCGGGAACGATCTGGCCGCCCGGATCCAGTCCGCTGTGGAACGGGGGCTGGCGCGGCTCTATCCGCGCTTCAGCGAGGGAGACCACTCGCTCTGGAGGCAGGCGCTCGACCGGGCCCGACAAAACGGGGACAAGCCCTTCGAGCCCGTGGACTGGGATCGGGATCCGGTGGATCACCCGGTAGCGAAGGAGGTTTTGAGCCAGATCGGAACGAAGAGCACTCCCGGAAGCCAGATACAACGCAAGCTCGCCATGCCTCCGTTCGGCTGGCCGCAGGACGCGGTGGATGCGGCGCTGCTCTCCCTCCACGCGGCCGAGCACCTGCGGGCCAGACGCAACGGCGAGCCGGTCCTCCCGGGCAAGCTCACCCAGGCCCAGATCAAGACCACGGAGTTCGAACCGGAGCACATCGTCCTCACGGTCAAACAGAAGATCGCGCTCCGGGGGCTCTTCGGGAAGACCGGCGTAGAGGTTCCGGGCGGCAAGGAATCCGAAGGCGCGGGGCGCTACCTCGACGCGCTCCGAGCGCTGGCGGAACGCGTCGGCGGGGAAGCTCCCTTGCCGACGAAGCCGGTCTCGGCGCTCCTCGACGAGGCTTCCGGGAGCGCCGGCAACGCACAGTTGGAGCTCATCCACGAGAACCACGAGGAGTTCGAGAAACTCCGGCAACATTGGCAGGAGCGGGCGGATCGCCGCGACGCGAGGGAAAAGGCGTGGCAACTCACGGTGGCCTTCCACCGATACGCCGAGGGTCTCGACCCGCAGGAGGAGGTCGGCGAGGAACTCGCGGCTGTCCGGAAAAACCGCAGCCTGCTTGAGCCTGCGGACCCACTGGCCGGAATCACCCCCCGACTGGCCCAGGCGCTCCGCGAGGAAGTCACGAAACTCCACGGCGAACTCGCCACCACCATCGAAAACGCGCTTCGGGAGCTCCGCAGCGACCCGCGCTGGAGCGCCCTCGATGCCTCCGAGCAGGAGCGGCTCTCCCAGGTCCACCGACTGATCCCACCGGCTGCTCTCGATCTCGGGACCGACGAGGCGCTTCGGCGAGCACTCGACGGGCGCTCCCTCGACGCGTGGCGCGCCGAAGTGGACGCGACGGCGGCCCGTCTGACGAGAGCGCTCGGCGATCTCCCGCAACTCGCAGAAGACGACGCATCCGCTCCCACTCCGGTCGCCCTCCCCCGGAGGACTCTCCGGGACGAAGCGGCCGTCCGCGAGTGGCTCGAAGACACCGGGAAGCGCCTGCTGGAGGCGGTCCGCAAAGGCCCGGTTCAACCGGAATGACGGAGCGCGAGCCGACCCGCCGAAGCCCGGTAGAATCATCTCTCCCGCTCAGAAGTCAGCTCCGGGCAGCACCTCCGGCCGCGGATGTTCGGAGAACCCTCGGAGATGGAGGCCGCACTCAGGAGAAACGATCATGATTTCGGACGCAAACCCGGACCCTTTCCGCCCCATCGCCGTCGAAGCGCGGGACGGATACCGCATCTGGCTGCGATACGCCGACGGGGTCGAAGGCGAAGTGGATCTCTCTCACCTGGTCGAAAAAGGAGTCTTCAAGGCGTGGCGTGACCGTGCTTTCTTCGAGCGCGTTCAGATCGGCGGCGGAAATGCCATCAGTTGGAACGACGAGCTGGACATATGCCCCGACTCGCTGTATCAGCGGCTTACCGGGAAGCTCCCGGAAGAGCTCTTGGAAGAAGTTGCGGAGGCGAAGAATTAGCCACGCGTGCCCGAGGTGAGCCGCTTCCACGGCATCATCGTGCGGATCTTCTTCAACGAGCACGGCGCGCCCCACTTCCACGCCGAACACGGCGGACGCACGATCAAAATGGATATCCGTGGCCAGTTGCCACCACCCGTCCTGAACCTGCTCCTTCGTTGGGCCGCGCTCCATCAACAGGAGCTGCTCGCCGCCTGGGAGCGGGCGCAGCGGGGCGAGAATCCCGGGAAGATCGCGCCGCTCGACTGAAGGAACCGAAGGAGAGATTTCCGTGAGCGACGCGCTGGATCGGGGGCTTCGGCAGAATCTCAAACGGACCGTCGAGGCAGCTCGGCGGGAGGCCGAATCGGGGGCGCGGGCTGCCCTCGGGGCGCTCGCAGTCGAGCGGACGCAGCCCGATCCCGGGATGGGGCCAGAAACGGTGGCACTCCGGGAGCATCTCCGCGCCCACGCCCGCGCGCTCGGCGACAAGGGGCTTCCCGGAGGAGGCCAGGAGATCACCCGGCTGGCGCACGAGGTCGCCTACGAGCACTGGCACCGGATGCTCTTCGCCCGCTTCCTCGCGGAGAACGGCCTGCTGATCGAACCGGACAGCGGAGTCGCGGTGACGCTCGACGAATGCCGGGAACTCGCCCACGAATCGGGTGAAGACCCGTGGGAACTCGCCGCCCGCTACGCCGAACGGATGCTGCCCCGGATCTTCCGGAGCGACGACCCCTCGCTTGAAGTGCGCCTCCCTCCGGAATCCCGTCAGGCGCTGGAAGCGCTCCTCGCCGGACTCCCGGCAGCGGTATTTCGAGCCGACGATTCCATCGGCTGGGCCTACCAGTTCTGGCAGGCGGAGAAGAAGGACGCGGTGAACCGGAGCGGCGTGAAGATCGGGGCCGACGAGCTGTCCGCGGTCACCCAGCTCTTCACCGAGCCCTACATGGTCCGCTTCCTGTTCGACAACACGGTCGGAGCGTGGCGGGCGGGCAAAATCCTCGCGAAACACCAGGAGCTCGCACAGGATGCGAAGGACGAGACGGAACTGCGGGAAGCCGTGCGCCTCGAAGCGGGCGGCGGGTACGACTTCGACTACCTGCGCTTCGTGCGCGACGGGGATTCCGGCCCGTGGCGGCCGGCGGCGGGGGACTTCTCGAAGTGGCCGCGCCGCGCGGCGGAAGTCCGGTTTCTCGATCCCTGCTGCGGCAGCGGCCACTTTCTGGTGGAGGGGTTCCGGCTTTTCGTCGCGCTGCGGATGGAGGAAGAGGAACTCGGAGTCGAAGAGGCGGTCCGGGCGGTTCTCCGCGACAACCTGCACGGGCTCGAACTCGACCCGCGCTGCACCCAGCTCGCGGCCTTCTCGGTAGCGCTCGCGGCGTGGAAGCTCGTCGGGAAAGTCTTCGAGCTACCGCCACTCCAGATCGCCTGCTCGGGTCTCGCCCCGCACGCCACGAAGGCGGAATGGCTCGAACTGGCGGTTCAGGAAGCCACGGAAGCACCACGGGAATCGGTCAAGACCACGCTGGCCGCGCTCCACGGCCTCTTTCAGGATGGGCCGACGCTCGGTTCGCTGCTGAACCCCCGGTGGGCGACCGGGACCGGTCTCTTCGCCAAGAACTACGAGGCCATCGAAGCACTCCTCGACCGGGTGCTCCGGGCGGTCGAAGGAGATCCAGAGCGACGGGAGCGAGCAGTCGCAGCCTCCGGGATGGCGCAAGCGACGCGGCTGCTCGCTGGAACCTACACGCTGGTCATCACCAACGTCCCCTACCTCTCGCGCGGCAAGCAGGATGACACGCTTCGCGGCTTTGCGGATACGAACCACCGGGCGGCGAAAGGAGACCTCGCGACGATGTTCGTGGACCGGGCTTTCCCGTGGCTCGGCGAATCCGGCGCGCAAGCGGTCGTCGTCCCGCAGAACTGGCTGTTCCTGACCATCTACCGCAAATTCCGCGAAGCGCTTCTCACCAACCGCCGCTGGCGACTGGTGGCCAAGCTCGGGCCTGGCGCGTTCGAGACCATCGGCGGACACGTCGTGAACGTCGCCCTCTCGATCCTCTCGGGTGACAGGCCGAACGAAGACGCGCAACTCGCGGGACTGGATGTCTCTGCCCCCCGCGGCCAGACCCCGATCCCAGCTACCGAGAAGGCCAAGCTGCTTCGCACAGAAGAAATTCGCCTCCTGTCCCAGAAAGACCGACTTCGGGATCCGGAGGCCCGTATCACTTCATCGGCCCAAGCGGGATCGGTCCTCCTGTCATCATTCGGCGAGGGACGCCAAGGGATCGCAACTGCCGACCATTCCTGTTTCGGGCGGAAATTCTGGGAATTTCCCGCGCTTTCGAAACCGTGGACACCACAACAGAGCACGGTGAAGAAAACGATCGACTTCGGAGGAAGAGAACATGTTGTTGAATGGGGAGAAGAAGGAGAAATCTACGAAGAGAGGCAAACCCACGTACGTGTACAGGGGGGGGGGATATGGAATAGACAAGGGGTCACCATTTCTCAGATGGGAGCGCTCCCGGCGACCCGTTACACCGGCGAAAAATTCGACTGCAACTGCGCCGCGCTGGGACCGCTGGCGGCCGACGTGCTTCCCGCCGTCTGGTGTTTCGTTTCTTCGCCCGAGTACTCCCGCGCCGTCCGGGAGCTCAATCAGGAACTGAAAGTCACGAACGCGACGCTGGCCCAGGTCCCCTTCGACATCGAACGGTGGAAGCAGGTCGCCGCCGAGGAGTACCCGAACGGCCTCCCCGAGCCCTATTCCGACGACCCCACCCAGTGGATCTTCCACGGCCACCCCTGCGGCAGCGTCATTTGGGATCCCGTGGCAAAACAGACCGCCGAGGGCCCCCTCCGCCACGACGCGAGCGTCCTCCAGGTCGCGGTCGCCCGGCTCTGCGGCTACCGCTGGCCCGCAGAACACGACCGGGAGATGCGCCTCGCTCCCGAGTCGCGCCGCTTCGTGGAGCGCTCGGGCGAACTCCTCCCGTTCGCCGACGCGGACGGCATCGTCCCCTTGCCCGCACTCCGCGGCGAGACCCCCGCCGCCGATCGGCTCCGCGAGCTGCTCGCCGCCGCCTACGGCTCCGCATGGTCCGCCACCGTTGAACAGGGGCTTCTTCGCGCTGCGGCCGGCGGGAAACCACCGGCGGAAAGCCTCGACCGCTGGCTTCGGGATTTCTTCTTCGCGGAGCACTGCTCGCTCTTCCATCACCGGCCGTTCGTCTGGCACATCTGGGACGGCCTCCCCGGCGGGTTCGCGGCGCTCGTCAACTACCACGAGCTCTCGGCTCCGGGCGGCGCGGGCCGGAAGACCCTCGAATCCCTCACCCACAGCTACCTCGGCGACTGGATTCAACGCCAGCGCGCCGAAATCCGGGAAGGTGTGACAGGGGCAGAGGCCCGCCTCGAAGCCGCCCTCGACCTCGCACTCCAGCTCGAACGGATCCTCGCCGGCGAAACGCCGCTCGACATATTCGTCCGCTGGAAGCCGCTCGCCGCGCAGCCGATCGGCTGGCATCCGGACCGCGACGACGGGGTCCGGGTGAACATCCGCCCGTTCCTCCGCGCCGAACTCCCCCGTGGGCGCAAGGGGGCCGGGGTTCTCCGCTCGAAGCCGAACGTCCATTGGAGAAAGGACCGGGGCAAGGAACCCCAGCACCTCGATCCAAAGCGGAGAGAGGAGGAGTACCGCCCCAGGGCGGAGTTCCCGTGGTTCTGGTCCTGCCCCGGCGACGGCAACGAAACCGAGCGGACCAACTTCCCCGGCGGCCGGAGCTTCGACGGGGCACGCTGGAACGACCTCCACTACTCCCGCGCCGCCAAAGAAGCCGCCCGGCGGTCAGAATCCGGGGATGCCTGAGTCCGCACCCGAACTTCCCGACCGGATTCGGCTGGGAGAAGACACGACTCTCGAGCTCAAGGAGATCGTCTTCGCCGGCAAGCGGAATGCGCTGGCCGACGAAATGGCCGCTTTCGCCAACACTACCCGCAACGAAACCATCGTGAACCGGCTGCGAGCGATCCCGACTCCTCGCGATCTTCCGTGGATCCAGACGACGCGCAGCACCTTCATGGACAAGCGCGGCGAGGGGGTCCCGATCATCCTCGACCGATCGGAGGCCCATTCCAGCCGGGCGCCGGAATACCGGATGATCGGCGAGTCGGAGCTGCTTCTGACGATCTTCGCCGCCGGACTGGACGAATCCGGCTACACGAGCGGCACGCCTGCGTGAGTTTCTCCGCTACGACTCCGCTCACCGCACTGGTGGAACACCTGCGCCAGACCGCCCGGTCGGGCGACGGCGAGGAGGCCCCGGCGGCCATCCTCTGGACCGATCCGGACCGGGCATGGGAACAGGTACACGAACAGGTCCGGGGCTGGATTCCCGAACTGCTGGCGCTCGGCACCTACGATCCCGAAGCAGGCACCGGCCCCGCCATCTGGCTCCGCTGGGCGCTGGAATTCCGGAAGGGCGATGCGCCGCCGATTCTCTACCTGCCGGGCGTGGGGCGGGACGAACTCCGCTCCGGCGAAGCATGCCCGGCGCACCTCCGGCCCCTCGTCGAGCTGCTCTACCGCGGCAAACCCTGGCTCCAGAAGAACGGGAAGGACTGGACACCGACTGCCTTCCTCGGCTCGGAAGACGGGCTCGGCCTCGACCTGCCCGCTGACTCGCCCACGCGAGCCGCCCTGCTCCGGGCGCTCGGCGATGTCATGGACCATCCCGTCGAGAGGCTTCGGGGAAGGCGCCTCGACATCTCTTTCCTCCACGGCCTCCGCATCTCCGACCCGGACCGGGAACTCCTCGGCTGGATGGGAGCGCCGGAACAGACGCGAACACACATCGGCGACGACTGGGGCGCTTTCTCGGATCTCTGCCGTTCGAGACTCGGATTCGACCCCGACGAGGAGACCCCTCTCGAAGCGGGGCCGAAACTCGTCGCCGGGGCCGGAAACTGGGCGAGTGTCTGGAATCGCTACGCCGATGCCCCCGAGAACTTTCCGGGCGTGGAAAGGGTCCTCCGCCAGTCCCAGCCCGACGGAAAGCCCTTCATGGTCGCGGAAGGTCGGTGGCCGAACGAGAACGACCGCCTCGAAGCCGAGCTCAGGCAGGCGCTCGACGAGCTGCCGAAACTGGCTCCGTCGAAGGCATGCGAATCCATCAACCGACTGGAAAAGGAGCACGGAAAACGCCGTGCGTGGATCTGGGCGCGGCTCGGACACGCTCCACTCGCCGAGGCGCTCCTGCCACTCTCGCGCCTCGCCGACGGAGTCTGCTCGCCGTTCGGCGGGAGCCATCCTGATGATTTCCGCTCTGCATGGGAAGAACGCAGCCTCGAAGTGGACGCGGCCTCCTGGGAAGCGGTCGCAGCGGCGGGCGACGGGCACGCCGGACTGGTCGGCCGGGTGGTCAGCCACATCCTCCGGCCGTGGCTCGACGAGTCGGCGCGCACCTTTCAGGACGCGGTCGCCCGGACACCCCTGCCCGCTCCCCACGAACAGCCGCCGGTGGAAGCTCCGGAAGGAGGATGCCTTTTCTTCGTGGATGCCCTCCGCGCCGATCTGGGAAAGCGGCTCGCGGATCGGCTTCAGGAATCGGGATATTCGGTGGAGATGACGACGCGGTGGAACGCGCTTCCTTCGGTCACCGCCACCGCAAAACCGTCGGTGACTCCGCTCGCGGAGGAATTCGAAGGGGGAGCGCTCGACGAGAGCCTCGCCCCGGCTCACCGTGACGCAAAAAAGCCGCTCGCTGCCAGCGACCTGCGTGCCCGGATGCGCGAGCGCGGATACCAGATCCTCGAAGGCGCGGAACCGCCCGAAGCAGCTCACGGCTGGGCCGAGACAGGATCGATCGACAAGGCGGGGCACGCGGAGCAGAGCGATTTCCCGCACCGTATCGGGCCGGAACTCGAGCGGGTCGCAAGGCGCGTCCGGGAGCTTCTCGATGCCGGCTGGACTTCGGTGCGGATCGTCACCGACCACGGATGGCTCTTCCTGCCCGGCGGGCTCCCGAAAGTCGATCTGCCGAAACACCTGACCGCGACGCGTTGGGCCCGGGCCGCCGTGCTTTCCGGCGACCGCGACCCCGGCGTACCCCGCTTCCCGTGGACGTGGAATCCGGGGCAGTGGTTCGCGACCCCTCCCGGCATCGCCTGCTTCAACAAGTCCGACGCGTTCGTCCACGGCGGGGTCAGCCTCCAGGAATGCCTGACTCCGGACATCCTGATCGAAAGCGGCAATGCTTCGGGTGCCTCCATCGTGTCCGTGTCCTGGAGAGGGCTTCGCTGTATCGTGGAAGCCGCACGGGGGAGCGGGCTCCGCGCCGACCTCCGTCTCGGGGGCGCGGGCGGTGCATCGGTGGCCGCGAAACGAAAACCGGTTGGAGACGACGGCAAGGTGAGCCTCGTGCTGGCCGACGACGACTTCGAGGGCAAGGAACTCACGGTGGTGCTGCTCGACGAGTCCGATCACCCGGTGGCCATGCGAGCCACCCGAGGAGGAACATCATGACGAGCGAGGGCGCAACCGGGATGGACGCGCTGGATCAAATCGCGGCGGATGCCTTTCCCGGCTATCTGGTGCGGAAGGATCTGGTCCGCAAGTACTCGCGCCAGTTCCCGGTCCCCACCTACGTCGTGGAGTTCCTGCTCGGCCGCTACTGCGCGAGCACCGACGAAGCGGAAATCCAGGAGGGGCTCCAGATCGTCGAGAGCCAGCTCGAAGGCCGGACCGTGCGTCCGGGGGATCGCGAGCGATTCCGTTCGAACGCCCGCGAGAAGGGGTCGGTGAAGCTGATCGACCTGCTGCGGGCGCGGCTCGACGCGAAACACGATCGCTACCTCGTGGAGCTTCCGAGCCTCGGCGAACGCGAAGTCAGCATCGCGCCCGAAATCGTGCTGGAAAACCAGCGGATGCTCACCGACGGCTTCTACGGGGAAGTCACGCTGAGCTACCAGGCAGCGCAGGCCGAGGAAATACGCGGCGCGCCGTTCACGATCGGCGCGGTCCGCCCGATCCAGATGTCGGACCCGGACGTTCTCGAACAGCTCGCCCGGGGACGCCAGGCGTTCGCGACGGCCGAGTGGCGGGATTTCCTGATCCGTTCGATCGGTCTCGAACCCGAGGCACTCGACGACCGGGCGAAACGGGTGGCGCTGCTGCGCATGGCTCCCTTCGTCGAGCCCAACTTCAACCTCGTGGAACTCGGCCCGCGCGGGACGGGCAAGAGCCACCTCTACCAGCAGATCTCCCCCTATTCGCACCTCGTCTCCGGCGGAAAGGCGACCGTAGCCAAGATGTTCGTGAACATGGCGAACGGCCAGCGCGGCCTCGTCTGCCTCTACGACGTCGTCTGCTTCGACGAGGTCTCCGGCATCTCCTTCGACCAGAAGGAGGGCGTGAACATCATGAAGGGGTACATGGCCTCCGGGGAGTTCAGCCGCGGGAAAGAGACCATCCGTGCCGAGGGCGGGATCGTGATGGTCGGCAACTTCGATGTGGACGTGGACAGCCAGCAGCGCATCGGCCACCTGCTCAGTCCGCTCCCGAAGGAGATGCGTCAGGACACGGCGTTCCACGACCGGATCCACGCCTTCGTCCCCGGCTGGGATTTTCCGAAACTGTTGCCGGATGTGCACTTCACGAACCGCTTCGGGCTCGTGAGCGACTTCCTCGGCGAATGCTGGAGCCGGATGCGGGAAACCAACCGGCTTTCCGCCCTCCACGGCCGGATCTACTGGGGCGGCGCGCTCAGCGGCCGTGACCAGGAGGCGGTGGGCAAGACGGCCTCGGCGCTGATCAAGCTGCTCTTCCCGGACCCGGACATGGAGATTCCGGACGAGGATCTGGAGTGGATCGTGCGCACTGCGCTCGAATCCCGCCGACGGGTCAAGGAACAGCAAAAGCGCTGCCTCTACGGCGAGTTCCGCAACACCCACTTCTCGTTCACGCTCGGGGCGGACGGAGTGGAACAGTTCGTCGGCACTCCGGAATTGCGCGCCGATGGTGCCATCGAGGAAGACCCGCTCCCTGCCGGGCAGGTCTGGGGGATCGGCCCCGGCAGTGGCGAAACGAGCGCCGCGCTCTACCGCATCGAGGCGGCGGCCGGTCCGGGTTCCGGTGTCCGCATCCTGAACCAGCCGGTGCCACCGGCGTTCCGGGAGAGCGTCCGCGTCGGCGAGCAGAATCTTTACGCCCACGGCAAGCGGCTCGTGGGCGACCGGGAGCCGCGTGGCCACGAATACCAACTCCAGCTCCGCCCGTACGATGCCGATCGATCGGGCGCGGGACTCGGGGTGCCGGTACTGGTTGCACTCACTGGCGCCGTTCTCGGACGCAGTGTCCGTGGCGGAGCGGTGGTGGTCGGTGCCCTGAATCTCGGAGGCTCGGTGGAGCCCCTGCCGCGCGCCGTGGAAATCGCCGAGCTCGCAGTCGAGAAGCAGGCCTCCGTGCTGCTCATGCCGGTTTCGGCCCGGCGCAACCTGTTCGACCTGCCGGACGACATCTGGACCCGCATCAACATCGAGTTCTACTCGGACGCTGCCGATGCGGTCTTCAAGGCGCTCGTGGAGTAGAAACGGAGCGGATGATCCGGCGCTATCCTGTTTCCATGCCCAGAAGGCGGCGTCGCCGGCGCGATGCCCTGAACCCCGAGGCGGTCGTGCGCACCCTCCGCACCATCCGACGCGAAATAGCCGAAGTCGAGCTGCGAATCGCCCGCGAAAAAGAGAAGCGAGAGCGCTTCGAACAGGATCTCAAGCAACGAGAAGTGGAACGGGAGCAGCGAGAAGCGGAGCGCGACCGGGCGACCGAACGCGAGCTCTACCGGATCCGGGGCGACGGGGACAACCGGTGGGGGCAGCTCATCGAGGCGCTCGTGGAAGGAAACCTGAAAAAGCTCATCTGCGATGCCGGTATTCCCGTACAGGATGTGCGCGCCGGCTTGCGATCCGAGATAAACGATGTCAAGCGGGAATACGACCTGGTCGCGATCGGAAGAGAAGACACGATGGTCGTCGAATGCAAGGCCACCCTTCGGGCAGCGGATGTCCGGAAGTTCACCGAGCGCATGAGTGACTTCCGGGTGTGGCGGTCGGACTATGCGCGCCCGAAGATCTGGGGTGCTCTCGCCTACCTCACCGCCAAGGGGAACGCGGCGCGGGAGGCCGAAGAAGCCGGGTTCTACTGCATCAAGGCGGTGAGCGGAAGCGCCCGGCTGGTGAACTCGGAAGGCTTCGAGCCGCGGGCTTTCTGACCAGCCGCAGGCCTTCTCGAAACTGCTGGCCGGATTCCCGGAGGGACGGAGCGGATGATCCGGTGCTATCCTGTTTCCATGCCAGAAGGCGGCGTCACCGGCGCGATGCCCTGACTCCCGAGGCGGTCGTGCGCACCCTCCGCACCATCCGACGCGAAATAGCCGAAGTCGAGCTGCGAATCGCCCGCGAAAAAGAGGAGCGACTTCAAGCCGAGCAGGAGCTCAAACGAGAACGGGAGCGCTTCGAGAAGGAACTTGAGCAGCGAGAAGCGGAGCGCGACCGGGCGACCGAACGCGAGCTCTACCGGATCCGGGGCGACGGGGACAACCGGTGGGGGCAGCTCATCGAGGCGCTCGTGGAAGGAAACCTGAAAAAGCTCATCTGCGATGCCGGTGTTCCCGTGCAGCATGTGCGGGCCGGCCTGTGGGCCGAGATAGACGGCATCAAGCGGGAATACGACCTGATCGCGATCGGAAGAGAAGACACGATGGTCGTCGAATGCAAGGCCACCCTCCGGGCAGCGGATGTCCGGAAGTTCACCGAGCGCATGAGTGACTTCCGGGTGTGGCGGTCGGACTATGCGCGCCCGAAGATCTGGGGTGCTCTCGCCTACCTCACCGCCAAGGGGAACGCGGCGCGGGAGGCCGAAGAAGCCGGGTTCTACTGCATCAAGGCGGTGAGCGGAAGCGCCCGGCTGGTGAACTCGGAAGGCTTCGAGCCGCGGGCTTTCTGACCGGCCGCAGGCCTTCTCGAAACTGCTGGCCGGATTCCCGGAGGGACGGAGCGGATGATCCGGCGCTATCCTGTTTCCATGCCCAGAAGGCGGCGTCACCGGCGCGATGCCCTGAACCCCGAGGCGATCTGGCGCATCCTGCGCGCCAACGCCCGCGAGGCCCGGGCCGCCCGGCGGGAGGTCGAGCGACAGATCGCCCGGGAGAGAGAAGAGCGACTTCGGGCCGAGCGGGAACGTGAGCAGGAACGGGAGCGCTTCGAGAAGGAACTCAAACGAGAACGGGAGCGCTTCGAGAAGGAACTTGAGCAGCGAGAAGCGGAGCGCGACCGGGCGACCGAACGCGAGCTCTACCGGATCCGGGGCGACGGGGACAACCGGTGGGGGCAGCTCATCGAGGCGCTCGTGGAAGGAAACCTGAAAAAGCTCATCTGCGATGCCGGTGTTCCCGTGCAGCATGTGCGGGCCGGCCTGTGGGCCGAGATGGACGGCATCAAGCGGGAATACGACCTGATCGCGATCGGAAGAGAAGACACGATGGTCGTCGAATGCAAGGCCACCCTCCGGGCAGCGGATGTCCGGAAGTTCACCGAGCGCATGAGTGACTTCCGGGTGTGGCGGTCGGACTATGCGCGCCCGAAGATCTGGGGTGCTCTCGCCTACCTCACCGCCAAGGGGAACGCGGCGCGGGAGGCCGAAGAAGCCGGGTTCTACTGCATCAAGGCGGTGAGCGGAAGCGCCCGGCTGGTGAACTCGGAAGGCTTCGAGCCGCGGGCTTTCTGACCGGCCGCAGGCCTTCTCGAAACTGCTGGCCGGATTCCCGGAGGGACGGAGCGGATGATCCGGCGCTATCCTGTTTCCATGCCCAGAAGGCGGCGTCACCGGCGCGATGCCCTGAACCCCGAGGCGATCTGGCGCATCCTGCGCGCCAACGCCCGCGAGGCCCGGGCCGCCCGGCGGGAGGTCGAGCGACAGATCGCCCGGGAGAGAGAAGAGCGACTTCAGGCCGAGCGGGAACGACTGCAAGCCGAACGGGAGCGTGAGCAGGAACGGGAGCGCTTCGAGAAGGAACTCAAACGAGAACGGGAGCGCTTCGAGAAGGAACTTGAGCAGCGAGAAGCGGAGCGCGACCGGGCGACCGAACGCGAGCTCTACCGGATCCGGGGCGACGGGGACAACCGGTGGGGGCAGCTCATCGAGGCGCTCGTGGAAGGAAACCTGAAAAAGCTCATCTGCGATGCCGGTATTCCCGTACAGCATGTGCGGGCCGGCCTGTGGGCCGAGATGGACGGCATCAAGCGGGAATACGACCTGATCGCGATCGGAAGAGAAGACACGATGGTCGTCGAATGCAAGGCCACCCTCCGGGCAGCGGATGTCCGGAAGTTCACCGAGCGCATGAGTGACTTCCGGGTGTGGCGGTCGGACTATGCGCGCCCGAAGATCTGGGGTGCTCTCGCCTACCTCACCGCCAAGGGGAACGCGGCGCGGGAGGCCGAAGAAGCCGGGTTCTACTGCATCAAGGCGGTGAGCGGAAGCGCCCGGCTGGTGAACTCGGAAGGCTTCGAGCCGCGGGCTTTCTGATCAGCCGCAGGCCTTCTCGAAACTGCTGGCCGGATTCCCGGAGGGACGGAGACGCGACGGGAATTGACATGGCCAGGATTCAGGATGCGCGGGTGACGACGAATCGGATCGTCGTACCAATCGAAAAGGAGCATCCCGATGAACAAGCTGAACGTCTTCGCCGCCCGCTATCCGGAAGAAAGCGAAAACCGCCTCACCTGGGCGCTGATGAGCCTGTTGCGGCTCGCGCCGATGGCCCGAGTGGCCTTCGTGGATCTCGTGCGGGCCCAACAGGAGGAACCAATCCCCGCTCTCAGCGAAATGCTCGGCTGCGAAACCCGGATCGACACGCAGGACTCCGGAATCGTGGCAGAAAGCGGCCGCCTCACAGCTGTCGGCATCACGAGCGAGGGAGGCGAAGCGGGAGCGACCATCGAGCCCAGCCCCCGCCGGGCGATCTACGACGGGATCCTCACTTTCTCACTGCCGGAAAGGGTTGTCGGTGGAATTCCCGATCAGGAACCCGTGACGCTGACCGTGGAGACGAAGCTCGGTGCCTCGGTGAATATCGAGCAACTCAAGCCTGCCGAGAGCAGCCTGCCGCCGGAGGAGGACGGGGAGTCTCCGGTCCAGGTGGACAAGGTACCGGTAGTACTCGCCTGGCGGGACATCTTTCGCACCCTCGCCGACCTCGACAGAAGGAAGCTGCTGTCTCCCTCCGAAACGTCGCTGGTTTCGGATTTTCTCGACTTCGTCCACGCCCGGCACCCCGAACTGAATCCGTTCGACCGGTTCGGCCTTTGCCGCGGCAATCCCGGCCTGCTGAATCGGCGCTGCGCAACGATCCTGAAGGGCCTGGAGGATATCGGCCCCGTCATGGACGGAGGGGCCCCCCATATCGGAGTCACGGCGGACACTCACAAGCGCATCTATCTGTGGTGCGAAGGCGACGACCCTGGCTCGATCCGGCTGAGCCTGTACCCCGGCGCCAACATGGCTCAGGCACGCGCCTTCTGGCCCCGAGTGGACACCGCGAAGCTCGAGACGCTCTCGAAACAGGAATCGTGGAGCGTGAAACCGAATCTTCAGTTCTCCAGGATCCAGCGACACTTCTACTGGGCCCCTTCCGAGGACATGACGCTCGGGGAGTACCTCACCTACTGGAAGGACCGCCACCAGGAAATCCGGTCCTGCCGGCGCGACGCTGCTGGGAGCTTCCGCCACGAATGGGAGCGACTCGCGCGCGAGAAGCTGATCGCCGAGCAGGAAATCGACGAGCTCGACGAGCAGACCACTCCCACTGGCTACCGGCAGATCTCCATGTCTCCCGGCCTCCGCGTCGAGTACCAGTGGCCGCTCAAGGACGCGGAGCGGCTGGACCGGACGGGCACCTTCACCGAAGCAGTACGGGAGCGCATCCGCGAAGCCACCGAAACCTGGGGCGAGTGACTCCGGGGCGGGGCTACCGAAGGCTCTCGGCCGTCCCCGCCTCCATCTCCACCAGCCGGCCGTAGAGCCAGAGCAGGTCCGATATCCGGTTCACCCAGGCGAGCGTTTCGGGAGCCACCTCCCCGCCCTGCTCCACGAACCGCGTGAGGGTCCGCTCGGCGCGCCGGCAGGTGGTCCGGGCCTGATCGAAAGCCGCTCCCCCGGGGTTCCTGCCCGGGAGCGCCCAATCGAAGGTGATCCGCCCGTCTTTTTCGATTTCGTGGATCTCCGCGGTGACCGCTCCGAGCCGCTCGGCATCCATACCCGGCGGAGAACCCGGAGGGCCCCCAATTTCCGCCGAAACCCGGAACAGGTCGCGTTGGAGCGCTTCGGCGCGGTCCGGGATGGCCCCCGGCCCCGAGAGCGCACGGGCCATCGCGATCGCCGAACCGAGCTCGTCGAGCACCCCGAGAACCTCGACCGCGAGCGATCCCTTGGACTCCCGGCGGCGGCGAAACTGGGTGGTTCCCCGGTCGCCGCGAGTCGTCGCAATGCTCATGGATCAGCGGAAGTTGTAACGGATACCGGCCTCGAACACCCGACCGAGCGGACGAAACCCGCCGCTCTCGAAGGCTCGGTTGTCGAGCGCGTCGCGCACCTGCGCCCGAACCCGCAGGCCGTCCACGACTTCCCAGCCGGCGACCAGATCGAGACGCCGCCGGCCCTCGAAGCGGAAAACCCGGCTCGAGAAATCGCTCGGGTCGAACAGCGGCGCATGGAGAGAGGAAGCGAGGTGCAGGTCGAGCGACCAGGTGAAGCGTTGCAACTGCCCGGAGAGGAGCAGACTTCCCTCGTATTCCGGAAGGAGCCACGCCGAAGGGAGCTCGTCTGGGCGTTGTCCGGGGGATCGGCATCGGTCCAGGTGAAGGTGCCCCGCGCCCGGATCCCGGCGGGCAGCGCGAGCCGGAGGCCGCTCTCGAAGCCGCGCGCGGTTCCGGCGGCCGTGTTCGCATAGCCGGAGAAGCGGCCGAAAGGGTCGGAAGCCGTGTCGAGCGGGCCGAAGCCGATGATCTGCGGGCGGTCCGACTGGAACCAGGCCGCCTCGCCGTCCACCCGGCCGTCCGCGGAAGACACGGTGATCCCGGCATCCCAGATGTTCGTGAACTCGGGCTCGAGCCGCGGGTCGCCATAGACCGAATAGCCGAACGACGAATACCAGGTTCCGAACCGTTCGTAGAGCGATGGCGCACGGAAACCGCGGGCCCACGACCCCCGGAGCCGCACTCCCTCGGAAACCGCGAACCCGAAGGAAACGTCGCCGCTCCAGCCGAGGCCGCCCTCGGGATCCGGAGCCTCCGCGAACGGGCTGCCGTCAACCGGATCGAAATCGGGGCCTTCGGTGGCAAAACCCTGAACCCGGAGCGCACCGCGGAGCCGCCCCCGATCTTCCGCGAACCGAATCTCGTCCTGAAGGAACCCGGCGAAGGCCGACTGGCGGGCTTCGATGCGCGAAAGGGGCCTCTCGATGCTCATCCGTTCCCAGTCCCCCTCTGCACCAAGGGTGAGGTCGTGGGCTCCGGCAGTCATCGCGAAACGTCCCACCGCGCCGCGGACCCCGCCGTCGTAATGCGTGACCTGCGCCGCTGGCGGATCCCGGGGACTCGTCCCGAGGGGGCCGTCCTCGATCTCGCGGGCGGTGGTGAGATCGTTCAGACGAACGATCCAGGCGCTCTCGCCACCGAGCGCGCCCGAGAGCGAGATCTGGGCCGCGAGGTAGCGGGTCCGGTGTTCGGCATCCGGGTCCACCGCATCCTGGAGGAAGTTCGCGTTCCCGAGAACCAGTTCCGCCTGCGGGGTTCCGTTCTCGAAGCTCTCGATCGCGGCGAGCGGGGCTTCCACCGCATCCACCACGCCGGTCGGAAGCGCACCCACCGGGGAGGGGCTTTCGGTGAGCCCGAAGCTCGCGCTCGAAGCCAGCAAACGCCCGCCGACCCGGATTCCGCCGGCCTCGAACGAAACCCGCCCGACTCCGCTGAGAGCCGAGAAGCGATCGTCGCCGGTGGCCCCTTCGGTAACGCCGGTGCGGCTGACCCCGCCGGAAACCGCCGGCCCGTCGCTCCCGGCACCGAACTGCGCGCCGGCGCGGGTCTTGCCCCGGTTCCCGATGCCGAGTTCGGCCGAGGCGCGGGGGCCGTCCCCGGCTCCCCGGGTGACGATGTGGATCACGCCGCCCATCCCGTTCGTTCCGTAAAGCGACGATCCGCCACCGCGACGAACCTCGACGCGCGAGATTCCGAAGGTTCCGAGCGAAGGCAGCAGGCTCGACGCATCGGCCTGGGGCGCGGCCGGGTCACGCATGGGTGCCCCGTCCACCATCACCGCGGTCCCGTAAGCGGGGATGCCGCGGACCGAAGCCGCGACCAGGTGGCCGGGACTTCCACTCTGCCGGATGTTGAGGCCCGGTATGCCCCGCAAGGCCTCGAAAACCATCTCCTCCCCGCGGCCG
Organism: Vicinamibacteria bacterium; assembly: GCA_965215615.1. Classification (GTDB taxonomy): domain Bacteria; phylum Acidobacteriota; class Vicinamibacteria; order Marinacidobacterales; family Marinacidobacteraceae; genus CBDATA01. The sequence goes on from OZ244068.1 coordinate 2,002,521, forward strand.
TCCAGCTCTTCGTGCGAGAGCGTGGCGACGAGCGCCCCCGAAGCGGCGCGGGGCGCTCCGGACGCCGAGACCACCACTTCTTCGCGCACCGCGCGGAAGCGGAGGATGAGTTCGGCGGGCTCGCCGGCGGTAACGAGGGCCGAAGCCGAGCCAAGAGCCCCGGAGGCGGCGGTCGCGAGATAACGGCGCTCGGAAAGTCCGGCGGTGGGAACCGTTCCGTCCGGGCCAGCGACCCGACGCTCGACCCGGCCAGTGAGCCGGGAGGCGAAGCGGACGACCGCCCCGGCGGCGGGAGTCCCGTCCTCGTTCCGGACGGTGAGGATCAGGGATCCTTCTTCGGCCGCGACCGGGGGAGCGGCAAGAGCGAGCAAAAGCAGAATTCTCCGGGCCCGGGCGCCGAAGAAAGAGAAAAAGAACACGAAGATTCTCCTCGATCGAAAGGAGCGTTCTCCGGACCGGAATCCCGCACGGCCCGTTCGCGCGCACGAAACCCCTCTTCGAAAAGGGCGGGTTGGCGGCGAGGACTCATGGAGGGGTTCTTCCCGGCGAAGAAGCTCCCGTTTCTGGCTTCCGGCAGGTCTCCTGACTTACGGAACGGCGCTCCGGCTGTCGCCGAAGCCCCTCCCGGCCCTCCCTTCCCACCGGCAGAAGCCGGCAGTGGGTGCCGAACTGAAGTCCGGCAAGGGCTGGGTATTCCGATCACAGTGGCGCGGGCCGTCCGGGGTTCACACCCGGTTCCCTCTTCGTCGGCGACCGGAGCCGCCGAAACCTGAAGCCGTGTGGGGAAGGCGGGCAGTCTAGCAGGCTGTGGAAAAACTAACGCGGCATTCGACGAGCGATGCATCCCGTCTGAACGCTCGCCTGGAGGCTCGCTCTTCGTTGCGATTCGCTCGAAATAGCGCTGCTATTGCTCACTCACGCGCCTTGTCAGCCGGGCGCCTCACCCGTCTCGGTGCTCACGCCAGTTTATCCACAGCCTGCTAGCAACCGCTGCTCAACCGAGAGCCAGCGCCGACGGAGCGCAAAGCGTCCAGTCCTCGCGGATACGAACAGGTGCCTCGGGGGCGGCAAGGGAGACGACCTGGCCCTCCCGCCAGTTCGGAGAACCGATCCGACGGAGCGGGGGCAGGCTCGCGGATCGGGGGGAGCCGAGTTTGACTTCGATCGGCCAGACCTCACCCCCGTATTCGACGAGAAAGTCGATTTCCTGCCCGTCGCGGGTGCGCCAGAAGTGCATCTGGACTTCCAGGGCCCGGTGGCGGAAGCGCCTGTATATCTCGGAAAAGATCTGCGTTTCGAAGAGCGCATCGCCCATCGGACCGAGCCGAGCCTGGTCGCTCCGCTCCCGCCGCTCCCTCTGGCCGGAGCCGACGCAATCAACCCAGAAGTGTCAACTTTCAGATCCCACTGACAGCGGAGAAAACATCACGATGAATGGGCCACACCTCCTCAGATCGCTCCAGAAAAGTGGGACATTTTCGATGTCCATTGACACCAGGACCCGAAACGCTTCTCCGACTCACAATCGGGGGTGCGTAAAAGTAGGTGTCTCCCAACTGCGTAAAAGTAGGTGTCTCTTGACAATATCCATACCTTTCTACCGATCTGCCGCAAACATCGCATCGAGGAAGGCCCGGTAAGGTTCCCGCCGTGACGCGCCTCGACCAGCTTCCACTCGCCGGGAAGCGGCTGCTGCTGCGAGCGGATCTGAACGTCCCGCTCGCTGGGGGCGAGGTGGTGGATGACAGCCGGATCCGGGCGGCGCTCGGCGGGATCCGGACGGCGCTCGACGCAGGAGCCTCGGTGATCCTCGCCTCCCACCTTGGTCGGCCACGGGGCATCACGCCCGAGCTGAGCCTGCGGCCGGTGGCGCGCCGTCTCTCGGAGCTGCTCGAAACCCCGGTGGACCTCGCACCGGATGTCGCGGGGGAGCGCGCCGCCGAACTCGCCGGGGCGCTCGGGGCGGGCCAGGTGCTTCTTCTCGAAAATCTCCGCTTCGAGCCCGGCGAGACGAAGAACGACCCGGATTTCGCGGAGCGACTCGCGGCGCTCGCCGATCTGTACGCAAACGACGCGTTCGGCGCGGCGCACCGGGCCCACGCCTCGGTTGCGGCCTGTCCGCGTCTTTTCGCACGGCCGGCGGCCGGGCCGTTGCTGCTGCGGGAAGTCGAAACGCTCGGCCGGTTGCTCGAGAACCCGCCCCGCCCGTTCGTGGCGATCCTCGGCGGCGCCAAGATTTCCGACAAATTCCCGGTGGTGGACTCGCTGCTTCGCCACGCGGATCGGGTGCTGGTGGGAGGCGCGATGCAGTACACGTTCTTCGCCGCCCGCGGCCTCCCGGCAGGCGCCTCGCTGATGGAGGCGGACCAGATTCCCCGGGCGCGGCGGCTGCTCTCCTCGGGAGACCGCCTGCTCCTCCCGCTGGACCACCTGGTCGCCGACGGGCCGGAAGCGGAAGAGGCACGGGAAATCCCGATCGGCGAAGACGCGCCGGGGCGCTGGATGGGCCTCGACATCGGAGCGGAAACGACGCGCGTCTGGAGGGAAGCGATCGGCTCGGCCCGGACGGTGGTCTGGAACGGCCCGCTCGGCCTGTTCGAAAATCCCCGCTTCGCCGGAGGGACCATGCGCATCGCGGAAGCGGTCGCCGCCGCGACCGACCGGGGAGCCCTCACCGTGATCGGCGGCGGCGATTCCCTCGCAGCGATCCGTGCTGCCGGAGCCGAGGATCGGGTCAGCCACCTCTCTACCGGAGGCGGCGCGACCCTCGCGCTCCTCGCCGGAGACCCGCTTCCGGGAGTGGAGGCTCTCGCCCATGTCTGAAATTCGACAGCCGATGGTGATCGGCAACTGGAAGATGCACCGCGCCCCGGACGAGGCCCGGGTTCTGGCGCGGGAGATCGCCGCCGGCTGCGATCCGGAGGGGGTGGAGGTCGGGATTGCACCGCCCTTCGTCTCCATCCCGGCGGTCGGGGAGGAAATCGGCGACAGCCCCCTCCGTCTCGGGGCCCAGGATGTTCATTTCGAGAACGAGGGAGCGTTCACCGGCGCGGTCTCGGCTCCCATGCTCCGGGCTGCCGGCTGCTCCTTCGTGCTGATCGGCCACTCCGAGCGGCGCCAGTTGTTCGGGGAAACCGATCGGGATGTGGGCCGAAAGGTCCGCGCCGCGCTCGAAGCCGGCCTCGCCCCGATCGCCTGCGTGGGCGAGACCGCGCCCGAGCGCGACTCCGGAAAGGCCGAAGCGGTGGTGGAGCGCCAGTTGGGAGTTCTCGAAGGACTCGGGGATGCCTGCCAGCGGATCGCGGTGGCATACGAGCCGATCTGGGCCATCGGAACCGGAAAGGCGGCCACTCCCGGGATCGCCCAGCAGATGCATGCGGTGATCCGGGCGCGGCTCGCCGGAATCGCGCCGGAAGCCGCCCGCCGGATGCGCATCCTTTACGGAGGCTCGGTGAAGGGCGATAATGCCCGCGAAATGACCCGGAACGCCGATGTGGACGGCGTTCTCGTCGGAGGCGCGAGCCTCCAGGCCGACTCCTTCCTCGCGATCGTCGCCGGGATTCAGAAACCATGACAATTCTCGTGACCATCCTGCATGTGCTGGTCTGCTTCTTCCTGGTTCTGGTGGTTCTCACCCAGCAGGGCAAGGGGCAGGATCTGGCGAGCGCCTTTGGCGGCGCGGGGAGTCAGGCGGCCTTCGGTGCTCGCGGAACGGCCACCCTGCTGACCAAGATCACCACGGTCGCTGCCGTGATTTTCATGGTCACTTCGCTTAGCCTCGGTTATCTGAGCCCCGGAACATCGGAGATGACCGTGCTGGAAGACGTGTCCGCGCCGGTGGAAATGACGGAGCCCGAAGCCGCTCCTGACCCGGATTCCGAAGAGCCCGAAGAAGAAACCGAACCGGCCGAAGAGCCCTCCTGACCCGGTTGAAGTAGCATTCCCGGCCCCGTCGGGCCGGATGGGCCAGCCGGGGTGCGCCGCCGCCGAAGTGGTGGAATCTGGTAGACACGTGCGCTTGAGGGGCGTATGGGCTCACGCCCGTGGGGGTTCGAATCCCCCCTTCGGCACCAGGCGATCAGCCGCCGCGGATGGCGCGGCACACGTGGTGGAAGATGCCCTCGTCGTCCTCCACCCGGTCCAGTCGGATTTCGTGGAAGCCGAGCTCCTCGAGCCAGTCCCCCAATTCCGGCGAGCCGGCGTGAACCGGTGCCACCGTGGCGGCCTCCTTGTGGAAGCGGGTGTGCTGATGGTCCTCGGGGAAGTCCTCGTCGGCGAGCATCAGACGTCCTCCCGGCTGCAGCGCGCGGCGGACTTCGACGAGCCCGGCCTTCGGATCCTCCCAGTGGTGGAACGCCTTGATCGAGAGGACGACGCTCGCCCACCCGTCCGGGATCGGGAGACGCTCGGCCACCCCCCGCAGCACCCGCACCCGCCGGCCGAAAGAAAGCGTCCGCAGCCGGGCGGCGAGGCGACAGGGCCAGGCCGGATCCACCGCCCGGACCCGGACTCCGGGCGCGCTGCCGGCCGCGAGCGCCACCGATTCTCCGGGGCCGCAGCCGATGTCCACGACCCGGTCTCCTTCCCGAATCCCGGCGAGGGCGACGAGCGGCGGATTCCAAAGCCCGGTGAAACGGCGAAAGACGTAGCCGATCGCCGCGGTCGTCCGGTATTTCTTCCACCAGGGCTTCCGGCCGGGATGGTGACGGCGGGGACGGTGGGGCACGGCGCGCAAGGTAGCAGCCCCGCGGCGAATCCCGATCCGCTATCTTCGCCGCTCCCATGACCTCCTCGCACCCCGAAACCGGCCTCGTCTATCGCGAGGCGTTCCTCCATCACGAAATCCGACCCGGACACCCGGAGTCCCCGCTCCGGCTGGTCCGCATGATGGATGCCTTCCGCGCCGCCGGACTCCTCGAGGCAACCGTACGGATCGAGGACTGGCCAGACGCTCTCCCCTTCCTGCGGGGAAGGCACGAAGCGGAACACGTGGAGCGCATCCGCCGCATCCCGAAGACCGGCGAGATCGCCGAGCTGGCGGTTGCCGGAGCACTCGCCGCGGTGCGGGATGTCTCAGCCGGCAAAAGGAGGAACGCCTTCTGCGCGGTCCGCCCCCCGGGCCATCATGCGAACAACACCGGCGCCGAAGAGGGGTTCTGCTACTTCTCGAACGCCGCCATCGCCGCCGATTTCGCACGGCGCGCCTGCGGACGCGAACGCATCCTGATCGTGGACTGGGACTACCACCACGGGAACGCCACCCAGAACGCCTTCTACGACGATCCCTCGGTACTGTTCTTCTCGACCCACAACTGGCACGACTATCCGGGAACCGGAGATCCGGGCCTCGCCGGCAAGAGCGACGGAACCGGAACCAACTTCAACGTCCATCTGGGGCCGGGCGCGACCGACCGGGACATGCTCGCCGCCTGGGACCGGACCCTGCTGCCGGCGGTGGAGCGCTTCCGGCCGGATTTCGTCCTCATCTCGGCGGGCTTCGACAGCCGCAAGGACGACCTGCTCGGCTCGTTCGCAGTCACCGACGACGGCTTCCGGAAGATGACCCGCACGCTGATGGACGTGGCCGATCACTACTGCGAAGGCCGGCTCGTCTCCCTGCTCGAAGGCGGCTACAACGTGGACGGCTCGGCGCGCGCCGCAACCACCCATCTGGCGACCCTCACCGATTGACCAGACAATCGGGCCATCACTACCCATACGGTAGGCTTTCCCCGATGGCTTACCGACGGTCGAAAAAGGAAGCCGCACGTTGATGCGCCGATGGATACGACCTTCCGGCGGCGGTGAAGGACTCGCGCATTCGCAGTTCGCAGTCGCCCGGTTCCTGCTGGCCGAAGCGGAGAAGTGCGGCTTCGAGGTCAACCTGACCAAGCTGCTGAAACTCGTATTTCTGGCCCACGCGTGGGCGCTGGCACTTCACGGAGCACCCTTGATTCGGGGGCGCCTGGAGGCTTGGCAATACGGCCCCGTGTTCCGGCAGCTCTATCACGAGCTCAAGGAGCAGAAGTACAAGCCGCTGACCGTCGCTGACATTCCTGAAACCGATGAGAGCTTCGATTCTGACGAAAGGCGCCTGTTGATCTGGGTTTTGGAGCGGTATGGATCCCTTGGCGCGACCCAGCTCACCGCTCTCACCCACGCGCCTGGATCTCCTTGGGAATCCACTTGGCGCAATGCTCCCGACGGAGAAATTCCCACCGAACTCATCCAGTTCTACTACAGAAAGCTCCTCACGAAGATGCGCTCCCCGGCACAAGAGGCTCCCGCATGACAGATCCGTCGGACATTCCTTCTGTCAGTCGCGAAAGCGCCGAAGCCGCAGACCCCGAACTCACAGAGCCAACGCGGTTGCTGTCGCTTGAACTCGCCGAATGGCGCGAGCGAGTCCTCCGCTGGGCGATTCCGATCACGACCGCCCTTTGGCTGGGGCTCGTGTGCTACCTGATCTTGACGAGATTCATATCGGGCACCCAGGTGGACATCGCGCTCGGAGGGATTGGGGGAGTTCTCCTCACCATCTTCGGAATTCAGGTTTCATGGGCTTTCGGTGGCAGGCGCACAAACGCGGCTTCGAGCCCCACTACCTGGTTTTCGCGACGGTTTGCCGGAAACGGCGGCTGATTTTCCCGGCCACGATCCAGAAAAATTCCTCCGCCAACGGAGAAAACACCATGAACCGAGACCCCCTCTCCATCCTGCTGCTCGCGGCCGCTCTCGCCGCGCCGCCCGTCCTGGCCCAGGACGACCCTCCCGCGGTCACCGAAGAGCTGCTTTCCGGGCTGAAGCTCCGCGGGATCGGGCCGGCATCCCGCTCCGGCCGGATCGCCGACGTGGCCATCGACCCGAACGACAGCTCCACCTGGTACATGGCCGTCGCTTCGGGAAACGCCTTCAAGACGGTGAACCGCGGTGCCACCTGGGAGCCGATCTTCGACAACTATCCGGTGTATTCGACCTCGACGGTGGTCGTGGACCCCTCCAACTCGAACGTCATCTGGCTCGGAACCGGCGAGAACAACGGCCAGCGCTCCGTCCCGTGGGGGAACGGGGTCTATCGGAGCCGGGATGCCGGCGGGACGTTCGAACACATGGGGCTCGACGAATCGGAGCACATCGGCAGGATCGTGCTCGACCCGCGCGACAGCCAGACCGTCTATGTGGCTTCGCAGGGGCCGCTCTGGCGGGCCGGTGGGGACCGGGGGCTCTACAAGACGACCGACGGGGGAGAGACCTGGGACCGGATCCTCCACATCTCGGAAGACACCGGAATCACCGATCTGGTTCTCGACCCGCGAAACCCCGACATCCTCTACGCCGCCGCCTGGCAGCGCCGCCGCCACACCGGAGTCCAGATCGCCGGCGGCCCGGAAGGCGGAATCCACAAATCGGAAGACGGCGGTGCCACCTGGCGCCAGCTCACCCGCGGACTGCCCACCGCTCCCCGCCAGGACATCGGGCGGATCGGCCTCGCGATCTCTCCCCACGACCCCGATGTGGTGTATGCCCAGATCGCGGCCAGCGACGGGGGATACGGGTTCTACGCCTCCACCGACCGGGGAGAGAGCTGGGAGAAGCGGAGCGATTACTTCGTGACCGACCCGCAGTACTACATGGAGATCTTTCCCGACCCGCACCGGCCGGGACGCATCTATTCGATGGACACCTTCACCCACGTGACCGACGACGACGGCAGGACCTGGCGGCGCATCGAGATGGAATGGATCCACGTGGACCACCACGATCTCGAATTCGACCCCGATGACCCGGACTACCTGATGATCGGCACCGACGGCGGCCTCTACGAAAGCTGGGACGCCGGGAAGAACTGGAAGTACCACGCGAACCAGCCGATCACCCAGTTCTACCGGGTCGGCATCGACAACGACTTCCCGTTCTACCGGGTCTATGGCGGCACCCAGGACAACGCCACCATGGCCGGGCCTTCGCGCACCGTCAACGTGCACGGGATCATGAACAGCGACTGGGTGGACGTGCTCGGCGGCGACGGCTTCCAGGCGCGGGTGGACCCGGAAGACCCCAACATCGTCTATGCCCAGTACCAGTACGCCGGGATCGTCCGCTTCGACCACCGGACCGGAGAACGGACCGAAATCCAGCCCCAGCCGGAGCCCGACGACGCGCCGCTCAAGTGGAACTGGGACTCGCCGCTCATCATCTCCCCGCACGACAACAAGCGTCTCTACTTCGGTGCCAACCGGCTCTTCCGGAGCGACGACGGCGCGAACACCTGGACTCCGATCAGCGAGGACCTCACCCGCGGCATCGACCGCAACGAGCGTCTCGTGATGGACCGGACCTGGAGCGTGGATGCCATCTGGCGCAACCGCTCCACCTCTACCTACGGAAACATGGTCGCGCTCGACGAATCGCGTTTCGCCGAGGGGCTGATCTACACCGGAATGGACGACGGCCGCATCCAGATCACCGATGACGGCGGCGTGGAATGGCGGTTCGTGGATCAGATACCCGGAGTGCCCGAGTTCACCTACGTCGCCGATCTCCACACGTCACGCCACCGGGAAAACACCGTCTTCGCGGTCTTCAACAACCACAAGCAGGGCGACTTCCGGCCCTATGTGATGCGGAGCAACGACCGCGGCGTGACCTGGGAATCCATCACCGGAGATCTCCCGGAAAACCAGCTCGCCTGGGTCGTGGTGGAGGATCCCGAACGGGAGGGGATGCTCTTCCTGGGGACCGAATTCGGCCTCTTCGTGACTCTCGACGAGGGGGAACACTGGGTCCGACTGAAGGGAGAGTTGCCCACCATCGCCATCCGGGATCTCGAGATCCAGGAGCGCGAGAACGACCTGGTCCTCGCCAGTTTCGGCCGCAGCTTCTACATCCTCGACGACTACACCCCGCTCCGCCATCTCGATTCCGAAAGGCTTGCCGCCGAGGGCGCGGTGTTTCCGGTGAAGGACCCCTGGATGTACATCGAAGCCAACCCGCTCGGCGGGCGCGGCAAGTCGCAGCGCGGTGCCGCCTTCTTCACGGCGCCCAACCCGCCCTTCGGCGCGGTGGTCACCTATTACCTGCGGGAGAACTCCCCGTCGCTCCGGGAGCAGCGGCGCGAGCGCGAGCGGGCGGCGGTCGCCGCCGGGGAGCCGATCCCCTACCCCGGCTGGGAAGAGCTGCGCTCGGAAGACCGCGCCGAAGACCCGGTGGTCTTCGTGGTGATCCGGAACGGGAGCGGTGAGATCGTCCGCCGGATCGAAGCGCCGAAGACCCGGGGCATCCACCGGGTCGCCTGGGATCTCCGCTACCCCGACCCCGCCGGCGGAGGGCGTGGCGGCCCGCTGGCCATGCCGGGGACCTACACCGCCGAGCTGGTCCGGCGCGACGGGAACGGGACGACCCGGCTCGGCGAGCCGCAACCCTTCACTCCGAAGGTACTGGCGCGGGAGGGAGTTCCGGTCGCCGATGCCGAAGCTCGCCAGGCTTTCCAGATCGAAGTCGCCGACCTCCAGCGACGGGTGTTCGGAGCCACCTCCGCGCTCGAAGCCGCCATCGAGCGGGTGGAGGCCCTCGCCGAAGCAATGGACGGGTCAGCCGCCGAGCTCGACCTCCGCGACGAAGCGTCGGCAATCCGCGCCGGGCTTTTCGACCTCCGCGTCCGCTTCCTCGGCGACGACACCGTCCGGGCGCGCGCCGAAGCCACCCTCCCCGGCATCCGCCAGCGGATCCAGCGGGTCGTCGGCGCGTTCTGGTCGCAGTCGGACCCGACGACCACCCACCGCCGTCAGGTCGAGATCGTCCGCGAGCAATTCGGCCCGGCGCGCGCCGAACTCGTGGACCTCGTGGAGAACCGGCTCGCCAGACTCGAAGCCGAGGCCGACACTGCCGGAGTTCCGTGGACCCCGGGCCGAGGAATCCCGCGCTGACAGTACGGAACAGGCAATCTGCCGAAGCAAAAAAAGACAATCTGCCGAATAAAAAACAAGCAATCTGCCGCTATACTCGCCTCCGTGCCAGGCCGCGAGCTGCTCCCCCGCGCCCTCGCTCCGGCGATTCGGGAAGCACTTCGCGACACCCCGGTCGTCTTCCTGGCCGGTCCGCGGCAAAGCGGGAAGACGACGCTTGCCCAAACCCTGGATCCCGGACGGCGGTTCCTCAGCCTGGATGACCTCAACTACCGCCGGACAGCGCAGGACGACCCGCATGGATTTGTCGCCGCGCTGCCCGATTTCGTCGCATTGGACGAGATCCAGAAAGCACCCGGCCTGCTTCCCGCGATCAAGATGTCCGTGGATCGGGATCGGCGCCCCGGACGGTTCCTGCTGACTGGTTCGGCGAACCTGCTGCAAATTCCGACCGTATCCGAATCACTCGCTGGCCGCATGGAAGTCCACCTCCTCCATCCGCTCACCGAAGCCGAAAAAGAGCGACGCGCAGGCGACTTTCTGCGTGCCTTCCTGGAGGGCGAATTCCGCGGCGCGGGGCGTGTCCACCCCGTGAACACGGAACCTGACCTTCCCGAGCGCCTGATCGCGGGGGGATACCCCGAGATTCTCGGCCGCTCTCCCGACCGGGCGAAAAAGTGGCATGGAAACTATCTGCACCAGATCCTCGAGCGCGACGCGCGGGATGTCGGACGGGTTCGGGAACCTCTCGATATCGCACGCCTGCTCGAGGCACTCGCTCTGCGCCCCGCTTCCATCCTCAACGCCTCCAGTCTCGCGAACCGCCTGGATCTCCGGCGCGACGCGGTCATGCGGTACCTCGCCATACTGGAACGCCTGTTCCTCGTCCGCCGTCTGCCGGCCTGGCATGCAAACGAGAACAAGCGCCTGACCAAATCCCCCAAGCTGCATTTTCTCGACAGCGGACTCGCGGCTACCCTGGCAGGCCGCGCCGCGTCGGACTGGCTGGACGACCGCGTCGCGATGGGCGGGCTTCTCGAAACCTTCGTCGTCCAGCAGTTGATCGCACAGGGTACCTGGACCCATGCGGACTTGCGCTTCTGGCATTTTCGGGACCGGGATCAGGTGGAAGTGGATCTCGTCATCACCCATGGCCGCCGGATATGGGGGATCGAAGTCAAGGCGGGCAGCGCCGTCGCACCCCGCGATGCACGTGGCATCGAGCGGCTGGCTGCGATCTGCGGCGACCGGTTTGTGGGAGGTGCCGTGCTTTACTCGGGCGATGCCAACTGGCGGCTCGGTGATTCGAGAATCCATTCCATCAGCCTGCGAGAGCTCTGGGAACGCTAGCAGGCTGTGGAAAAACTAACGCGGCATTCGACGAGCGATGCATCCCGTCTGAACGCTCGCCTAGAGGCTCGCTCTTCGTTGCGTTTCGGTCGAAATAGCGCTGCTATGGCTCCCTCACGCGCCTTGTCAGACGGGCGCTTCACCCGTCTCGGTGCTCACGCCAGTTTCTCCACAGCCTGCTAGTCGGCCAAGAGCCCGGAACCTGAGGATCACGCCATGAACTCGCAACCAGAATCCGCAGCCACCCGGCGGGGTCGCATCATCACCGTCGGGAACGCGCTCGTGGATGCGATCGCCCTCGTTTCTGACGAACGACTCGCCGCCGTCGGCTACCCCAAGGGTCACATGAGCCTCGTGAGCGGCGAAGAGCAGGCGACCGCTCTCGCGCGTCTCTCCGGGGTGGAGATCGGCCGCGCACCGGGCGGCTCGGCGGGCAACACCGCAGTCGGTGCGGCACGACTCGGCGCCGAAGTCGCGTATTTCGGCCGGGTCGCCGATGACGAAAACGGCCACCTCTTCCGCAGCGAAATGGCACGGGCCGGCGCGCGGACGGGATCGCGGCTCATCGTCCCGGATCCCGGCCAGACCGGCGTGAGTCTCGTGATGACCACCCCCGACGGGCAACGCACGATGCTCACCCATCTGGGAATCGCGCCGGACATCAGCCCGAAGGCCTTCGATGAGGAGTTGCTCCGGAATGCCCGCTTCCTCTACTTCGAGGGCTACATGCTGACGAATCCAGTGGCGCGGGAGACGGTGCGGACGATGTCCGGGAAGGCCTCCGCCGAAGGAGTGACCGTCGCACTCTCGGCTTCCGACGGGTTCGTGATGGACGAGGCGCGGGAGACGGTGCTCGAACTGCTGGAGGGCCCGGTCGGCCTCTTCTTCCTGAACCAGGATGAAGCGCGCCACCTGACCGGCGCGAACGATCCGCAAGAAGCCGCCGACCGGCTCTCCCGCTGGAGCGCGATCAGCGCGCTGACGCTCGGCGGGGAGGGGTCGCTGCTGATCCGGGGCCCCGAACGAATCCGGATTCCGCCGATCGAAGTCCCGGTCGTGGATACGAGCGGCGCGGGCGATCTCTACGCGGCCGGGCTGCTCGCCGGGCTCGCCAGGAGCCTTTCGCTCGAGCAGGCGGGGCGGCTCGCCTCGCGGGTCGCGGCGCAGGTGGTGAGCCTCCACGGACCACGCCTGCCGGACGACTTCCGGCTCACACCGGAGGAGATCGGAACCGGCACCGCTGGCTGAAATCGGGACCGACGGCCCGCTCCCCGCTCAGAACCAGAGATATCCCCGCTTCAGATATCCGCTTCAGGGTTCGGGCCTTGCGGGAGGCGAGACCAGATTCCACTCGGCATGGACCGTACAAGCGGAAAGCTGAATCTTCCGTATGGTGATCTTCGCATCCGACCGGTCAATCGCCACTTGCGCGGCCGAGTCCATTTCTCCGTAGGCGCAACCGATAACCGGACCGTCGGCCGCGAATGCCGACTCCGGCGCATTCTCCAGCGACTGGAACAGATCGCCCGGTATCTCGACGAGCTGGTAACGGCTCGGTATGGCTCCCGGCTCCCGGAACGCCCGGAGCATCACGATCGCGTCAACCGCTTTGCAATACTCACGGAACAGTTCCAACGTCTTCTGACGGCGCTCTCTGGCGCTCCTCATATCCTGAATCCACGCTGCTTCCGTCAACTTGGAGATGTGGGCAGTGCTCTCGGAGAGATTCCTGGCTGCTGTTGATTTCAGGGACAGCCGCCGCTTTGTTCCATCCTTCGTCGTGAGCGCCATGTCAACGAACCGGGCGGATCCACGGACCATCCCACGGCCTCGCACGCGTTACGAAACACGACCTCGAAGCTGGTCAGCCCGAGTGGTTCGCGCGTCGCGCCATGATGTGCCGAAATCGCGAGCCCGAAGTACTCGATCCATTCGGGGTTCTTCGTCAGCCAGGTGGGGGTGTTACGGCGCTCGCTTTCGGCGCGCCGGAGAGCGAATCCACGAGCCGTGCGACGAACCGCACCGCCATCGGCGACAACGTATCGATCCGGCTCTTGAGGCGATCCCGACCGTTCATATATCCAGGCGGCGTTCGATCAGGTGCACATACTCCGCCTTGATTTCGATCCCGATCCACCGTCGTCTCAACTGCTCTGCCGCGAGCAGAGTCGTGCCGGAGCCGGCATACGGATCCAGCACGATGTCTCCCGGTTTGCTCGTGAGCATGACGCAACGATGGGCGAGATGGATCGGCATGGGGGCCGGGTGTTCTTCTCCAGGAATCCGGGCGCGCCGCGGCTGGGTCGGAATGCGCCAGACCGTTCTGAGTCGCCGGTCGTTCACCTCGCGAACTGCGGTGGTGTCGTAGAAGTAATCCTGACTCTTCGAGAGCAGGAAAACGGTTTCGTGCGCCTTGGTCGGCCGGTCACCGACCGACTCGGGGTGCGCGTTCGGCTTGTGCCAGATGACCTCGGAACGCACCCACCAACCGTCATCCTGAAGTGCGAAAGCCAGTCGCCACGGCAGCCCGATCAAATCCTTGGGCTTGAGTCCGCGCGGTGTCCGGGGCCGGACGCTCATGGCGCGCGCCCGATTCTTCCTGTCCGGTGCCCGATAACGCCGGTTGCCGGAGGTATAGGCATCGCCGATGTTCAACCACACCGTTCCGTCGTCCGTCAGCACGCGCCGGAGCTTGCGGAAATCGGCGACGATGCTGCCGAGGTAGTCGGTGAGCGAGTCGTCCCGACCAAAGGAATCTCCTGTTTCGTAATCCCGCAGAGACCAGTACGGCGGCGATGTGACGACTGTCCGCACACACTCGGCGGGAAGCAGGTCGAGAGCCTCGGAAGCGCGGCCGCGAATCAGGGTGGCCGGTGCCAGAACGGGTAGCTCGCCATGAGTATCCGTGTCGAGACGGAGGTAGTGCGGAGGGGCCCCCGGCCGCTCACTCGAGAGGGCCGGCTCAACGGGCGGGATCGGTAACAGCGTGTTCACGTTCTCAGCACCTCGCCAGCACGACAGGCCGTCCGGGACAAGTCAAGGTGCGACCAATGGGACGATGCTAACACCGGCCCGACCGGTCGAGAGTGGGCGCAAGCAAGGACGACCGATGCCGCACACCGATCCTGCCAGCCCTCTTGCTCCTGGTCTGTTCCGTGGATATCTTCGGGGCCATGAACCGAGTCAACGGCGCGCGGCTTCTCGCTTCGCTCGCCGAACTCGCGAAGATCGGGGCAACCCCGGCGGGAGGGGCCGAGCGGCTCGCCTTCACTCCGGAAGATGGCCGGGGCCGGGATCTGCTGCGTTCGTGGATGGAAGATGCCGGGCTCCGGGTCCGGGTGGACGGGATCGGCAACATCATCGGCCGAAGAGAGGGCCGGAACCCGGATCTTCTGCCGGTGATGCTCGGCTCCCATATCGACACGGTGGGGAACGGCGGGCGGTACGACGGCAACCTCGGGGTACTTGCCGCTCTCGAAGTGGCCCGGACTCTCAAGGACGTGGGGATGGTCACGGCGCGGCCGCTGGAAGTGGCCAGTTTTTCGAACGAGGAGGGCTCGCGCTACCACCCGGACATGATGGGCAGCCTCGTTTACGTGGGTGGCTTCGATCTCGAAACCGCGTGGAGTCTCAGGAATCCGGAAGGGACCGCGACGCTCCGCGAAGAGCTCGAAGCCATCGGCTATCTCGGCGACGCGCCGCTTCCGGGGCCGCCTCCTTCGGCATATCTGGAGCTTCACATCGAACAGGGGCCGGTGCTCGAAGCCGAGAACATCGCTTTCGGCGCGGTGACCGGGGTGCAGGGGATCCTCTGGGAGGAAATCACGCTCCTCGGATCGGCGAATCACGCCGGGACGACCCCAATGCGATTCCGCCACGATGCCGGAGTGGTGGCCGCGGAAGCAGTGCTCCTCGCCCGGGCGCTGACCCGCGAGATCGAAGGACAGGTCGCAACTGTCGGGCGCATCTCTTTCGCCCCCGGACTCACGAACGTCGTCCCCGGACAAGCGGTCTTCACCCTCGACATCCGGAATCCGGACCCCGACCGGTTAGCGGAAGCCGAGAGCCGCTTTTTCGCCGGCCTCGAGGATGCCGCCGCTCGCGAAGGGGTCACGACCTCTCGCCGCGAGCTGGCCCGGTTCGGCCCGGCGGTGTTCGACGAGCAGATCATCTCGCTGGTGGAGGAAACAGCCACCACGCTCGGTGGATCCTGCCGGCGGTTGCCCTCGGGGGCCGGACACGATGCCCAGATGCTCTCGCGGGTCTGTCCGACCGGGATGATCTTCGTCCCCTCGGTGGACGGGATCAGCCACAACCCCCGCGAGTTCACGACCGACGAGCACGTGGTCGCCGGAGCGAACACCCTGCTGCTCGCCGCGCTACGGCTGCTGGATTCCTGATCCGCCGGTCTTTTCGCTGAGCGCCCGCTCCCCCACCCGGCCGAGCCAGCGCACCAGCGGGATGGTGGCGGCGATCCCGACGATCGTGATGATCCCCGACAGGGTGGAGTCCCCCCGCGCCATCTCGACCCCGGCGCGTCCTGCCGCTCCGAGATGGGCGAAAAGAAGCGCCCCCGGGCCGACCCCGAGCGCGGTTCCGAGCACGTAGTCGCGGGTGCGGACCCGGGTGAACGCCCAGCCGAAGTTCTGGACCGCGAAGGGGAAGATCGGCGAGAGGCGCGCCAGGAACACTGTCCCCACCCCGGCAGTTCCGAACGCTTCCGAGAGCGCCCCGAAGCGAGGGAACCGGCGGAGCAGGAAGCGGCGCAACCTGCCGAGGACGAGCCGGCCGAGCGCGAACGCGATCAGCGCTCCGACCCCGTTGCCGATCCACGCCGCCATGAGCCCCCGCGGGAAGCCGAAGAGATAGCCCGCCGCCACACAGAACGGCGAACTCGGGAGCGACACCCCGACCGAAAGCGCCATCACCAGCGCGAAGGCCGGCAGGGTCTCGGGAACCCAGCCCGGAATGGCGCTGCCGCCGCTGTCTCCGCGGACCAGCAGCGGCAGCAGGACCGCGTTCAGGCAGAAGAGGAGCAGCAGCCACAGACGCCAGCGTCGGGCGAGGCCAAAGCCCGCCCTTCGTTCAGAAGCGCCGGGAGGCATCGTGGGGCCAGCGCTCCACCACGACCTTGGTCTGGGTGTAGAACTCGACCGCGTGGGCACCCTGGGCGTGAAGATCCCCGAAGAAGCTGCCGCGCCAGCCGCTGAACGGGAAGAACGCCATCGGGGCCGCCACCCCGACGTTCACGCCCACGTTCCCGGTCCGCACTTCCCGCCGGAAACGTCGGGCAGCCCGGCCGTCGCTCGTGAACACCGAGGCCATGTTCCCGTAGTCACCGCCATTCACGAACCGGATGGCCTCGTCCACGGTCCGGACCGGGATCAGTCCGAGCACCGGGCCGAAGATCTCGGTTCCGGCCACTTCCCCCGCGGGCGGCAGCCCGTCGAGGACGGTGGGGCCGACGAAATATCCGTCTTCGAAGCCGGAGACCGAACGATGGCGGCCATCCACCACCGGCTTCGCCCCCTCCCGGTCCACCGCGGCGGCGATCAGCGACTCGATCCGGTCGCGGCTCTCCTCGCGGATCACCGGCCCCATTTCGACAGACTCGTCGAGCCCTGATCCGACCACCCGGCCCCGGGCCGCCTCCGCAACGCCGTCGCGGAAAGGAGCGTGCGCCTCTCCCACAGTGACCGCAAGCGAGGCGGCGAGGCATCGCTGGCCGGCGCAACCGAAGGCGCTTTCCGCCACCGCACTCACCGCCATGTCCATCCCGGCATCGGGCAGCACCACCACCGGGTTCTTCGCGCCCCCCTGACACTGGACCCGCTTTCCGCTCGCTGCCGCCCGGGCATAGACCGCCCGCGCCACCGGCGAGGAGCCGACGAAACTCACCGCGGCGATGTCCGGGTGATCCAGCAGCGCTTCGACAGCCGAACGCCCTCCCTGCACCATCTGGAGGACTCCGGGCGGGAAACCGGCCTCCTCGAAAAGCCCCGCCACCCGCTCCATGGTCAGCGGCGTCTTCTCGGACGGCTTGAGCACCACCGCGTTCCCGCAGGCGAGCGCGTACGGGAGGAACCAGAACGGGATCATCCCCGGGAAGTTGAAGGGAGCGATCACCGCCACCACCCCCACCGGCTGGCGAACCATGAATTCGTCCAGGCCGCGGGCGATGTCCTCGAGCATCCGGCCCTGCATGAGCGTCGGAATGCCGCAAGCCACTTCCACGTTTTCGACCGCCCGGCGCATCTCGCCGCGCGACTCGGCGAGCGTCTTGCCGCACTCGCGGGTCACCACCCGGGAGAGCTCCTCGAAATCGCGCTCGAGGAGCGCCTTCAACCGGAAAAGCGGCTGAACCCGATCGGTCGGCGGGACTTCGCGCCAGTCCCGAAGCGCCCGGGAGGCGCTTTCGACCGCGAGTCCGACCTCTTCCGGGCCGCTTTGCGGCGTTCGGGCCAGCAACTCCCCGGTGGCGGGATCGGGGACATCGAGCCAGTCGTCGGTCGCGGGTGATATCCAGGCACCCGAGATGTAGTTGGCGAGCGCGCGAGCGGAACCCATGGCCCTGCTTAGGATAGAGGGGATATGGGGCGGCCGGGTGCCGGCTTCCCTATTCCGGAATCCTTCCCAGGATTTCCGCGGGCTCGGGGAACCGGCCGGTCTCGTCCTTCGACCAGATGAGATCGCCGTTCAGCCGCACGTCGAACACGCCCCTGTCGCCCTCGATCAGCTCCGCTTCGACACCGCGAAGTTCCTTGATGACGGCTGCCAGACCGGCAGCCTGCGGCTCGTATTTTCAAACGACGCAGTAGGTGATGGAAATCTGCACGAAGCCCCCCTTTCCTCGAGAGATACTCCGCGCCCGGGATGGCGGGGCCGACGGGGCTCGAACCCGCGACCTCCGGCGTGACAGGCCGGCGCTCTGAACCAAACTGAGCTACGACCCCGGGTTTCCGGCGCGGAGCGAGCGCGCATTCTATCAGCCGACTACCCGATCCGGACCCTTTTCGGGATACGGAAAACACGGCCCACGTGGTAGCCTGTCGGGTTCTGCCATGCGTCTCACCCGAAGCCAAATCCAATTTCTTGGATACCGGATCACCGATGACCTCCAGGTCGCCGGGATGATCGATCCGGAAGACCCGAACGCCCTCGTGGAGTCCATCGTGGAGCTCATCACCGAGAACCTGCGCCAGGAAGACGAGCTGAACGAGGAAGTCAGGAAGCTGCTCGACAAGCACGGGGAGCAGATCCGGACCGGCGGGGCCGAATACCGGGAGATGTTCAAGCTCGTCAAGAAACGCATGGCCCGCGAGCAGGGGATCATCCTCTGATGCGGCTCACCAACGGCAAGATCAACCACCTGGCGAACCAGGTGCTGGATCTGCTCCGCGCCGACGACACGGTGGAGTTCTTCGCGGAGGATCGCGAAATCCGCCGGATGATCACCCGGGTCATCAACTCGGAGCTCGAAGACGACGAGAAGATCGACCAGATCGTCCGCCGAAAGATCGACAGCCACAGCCGTACCGTCCAGCAGGGGACCGAGAACTGGGAAATCCTCTATCGCCGCTACTACGACGAAGAGATGGTGAAGCGGCGGCGCGCGACTCCCGGCGAAGAACGGGACGACTGATCCCGTAAAAAAGAGCGCCGACCCGAAGGCCGGCGCTCCCCCGCGCGGTCGTCAGTTGACCTTGACCTCGATCTGACGCGGCTGCGCCTTCTCGAGCTTGGGAAGGACCAGGGTCAGAACCCCGTCCTCGAACCCGGCCTGGATGCGCGAAACATCCACCGTCTCCGGAATCCGGAAGGACCGGCGGTACGGCCCCGCAACCCGCTCGCGACGGGTCCAGCGGACTTCCCCGTTCTCGCCGTCCAGGACCTCGGGCTTCGCGCTCCGCTGGGCCTCCACGGTCAGGTGTCCGTTGTGGAACTCCACCTTGGCGGAATCCTTGGGAACCCCCGGGAGATCCAGATCGATCACGAACTCGGACCCGGCATCGCGGATATCCGCGGCCGGCCGGTAGGTGAATTCGGTGGACTCCCCCGATTCGCCGCCCGCCGACTCGCCGGGAAAGAGCGGCCAGCCGAAAACGGGATCCGCGAGAACGCGGCGCATGGGGTGGTTGAAGAGATTGAGCTCGGTCATTTTTGCTGCCTCCTGTGGTGATGGGAAATCGCCGGCATGGCTGCCGACACCGGGATCGTAGCCGGCCAACTCATGGATGTCAAGTGATTCATGTCTGATTATCTGCGTTGTTTAGACGCATATTTGATTTCTTCTATACTCCGCGCCCTCGGAGGAAGGCCAATTTGCGCATCGGCATCAACGGGTTCGGACGCATCGGACGCAACATCTTTCGGGTCGCTCTCGACGATCCGGCCGTCGAAACGGTCGCGATCAACGACCTGACCAGCCCCAAGACACTCGCCCATCTGCTGAAGCACGATTCGGTGAACGGTGCCTTCGCGGGCGAAGTGAGCGCCGAGGGCGAGGAGCTGGTCGTCCGGCGGGAGAGCGGAGAGACCCGCCTCCGGGTTCTGAGCGAACGGGATCCGGCGCAGCTTCCGTGGGGCGATCTCGGGGCCGAAATCGTGGTCGAATCCACTGGCATCTTCACGAAGCGCGAAGACGCGGAGAAGCATCTGGCCGCCGGTGCCCGGAAGGTCATCATCTCCGCTCCCGCGAAGGGCGAGGATCTGACCGTCGTCATGGGCGTGAACGACGATCGCTACGACCCGGGACAGCACCACATCCTCTCGAACGCGTCCTGCACCACCAACTGCCTCGCGCCAGTGGTGAAGGTCCTCCACGAGCGTTTCGGCCTCCGGAAAGGAGTGATGACGACCGTGCACTCCTACACGAACGACCAGCGGCTGCTCGACCTGCCCCACTCCGACCTCCGCCGCGCCCGTGCCGCCGGGGTGAACATGATCCCGACCTCCACCGGGGCGGCGAAGGCGGTCACCCTGGTTCTCCCCGAGCTCGAAGGCCGGCTCGACGGCATCGCGGTCCGGGTGCCGACCCCGAACGTCTCGCTCACCGACCTGACCGCGGTGCTGGAACGCCCGGCATCCGCCGAAGAAGTCAACGGCGCGCTCGAAGAAGCCGCCTCCGGGTCGCTTTCCGGCATCCTCGAGGTCTCCCACGAGCCGCTGGTTTCGGTGGATTTCCTCGGCAACCCGCATTCTTCCATCGTGGATGCTCCCTTCACCAAGGTGGTGGACGGCGATGCGGTCAAGATCCTCGCCTGGTACGACAACGAATGGGGCTTCTCCTGCCGGGTCGTGGACCTGATCCGGAAGATCGCGGCTTAGGAATTCGCCTGGGCGAACGCGACGAGGAACGACTTCGCCGCGACGAACCGCCGGAAGTCGGGATCGTCCACGAACCGCCGGAAGAACTCGGAATCGTCCTTCATCAGCGCGGTGACCACCCGCTGAAGCGCCTGGTCGTGCTCGATCCGGGCGTTTTCGCGGTCCGGGTTTCCGCAAGCGTTCCGAAACGCCGGGTCGGCGGCCACCTGCGCCGGGATGTCCGCGGCGATCAGCCGGCCGACCCGGTCGCTGTCCTCCCAGTCGAGGCCGCCAAACCGCTCGTTGAACTCCCGGAGGATGTTCGAGAGCAGGTCCATCTCCGGCTCGGCGAGACCGCCGCCGCCCTGCATCGGGACCGGGTCCACTTCCCCGTCCTCGTCGGGGAGGAGGATCTTCTCCATCGCCCGCTTTTCGGCCCGGTAGCTGTCCATGTCGATGGCTTCGAGGAGACCCCGCGCCAGGTCGTCGTCGGGAGGTGACGGCAGCTTCGGGATCAGGAGGTTGAGGAAGATGGAGAGCTTCTCCCACTCGGGCTTCCCGTACGGCAGCAGCGAAGCGAGGAAGGCTTGACTTTGACGGTTTGGAGAGCCAAGTCGTTGATATAGCTACGCTGGGGTTTCCAAAACTACACTACTTTCGGGTGCGGGGGGATGCCGTTCAGGCGGCCTTGGACTTTTGGCCTTGAGAGACGAGGGTCGTTTTGGCGTTCAGCGAGAGGCCGACGGACGCGTAGAGCATCCGCTGCTCGCGGGTGATGGGGTCCGGGATCAGGAAGCGGTTCTGTGTGTGCGGATCGCAGACCAGGGACGCGTTGACGTTGGAGAGTGCGGCCCGGATGCGCTCCTCGCTGAGCGTCTTTCCGGGATGTTGGTGCTGGAATCGCCAGCGGAGGACGCGGACCAGGGCGAAGGCGAGGTAGCAGATGGCGACGTGGGCTCGAACCCGGTGCTCGGTCCAGTGGAACATGGGCCGGACCTTGAGCGAGCCCTTGAGCACCCGGAAGCCGTGTTCGATCCGCCAGAGTTCGGCGTAGTGGGCGCGAATGACGGCGGGGGGATCGGGGAGGCTGGTCCAGACTCCGTGGAGACCATCGAAGAGTGCGTCCTCGGCGACACGCTGCGGGTCCAGTCTGACGGCTCCCTTGTCCACGGTGAGATAGCGGGCGGCCCGGCCCTTGCCCTTGACTGCGTCGCCGAGGCGCTTTTTGGCGACCAGCAGTGCGGTGGCGCGGTCCGCCCGATCCTTGCGGGCCTTCTTCGGGCTGTAGCGAAGCACCAGGCGACGGCCGGCCAGTGCGCCGTGGCTCGCCACGAGTTCGGAGAGCCGCAGCGCATCCCGGTCTGATTCTTCGGAGTGGGCCAACGGCCAGTTCTCCGGCTTTGCCAGCGCGCCGCGTTCGGTCCCGGACAGGCGGCGCAATCGGGCGGCCACCACCCAATCGAAGCCGAGAGCCTCCATCGTCTCGAAGTTCTCCCGACTGGCCATCCCGGCATCGGCCACGACGACCACCCGACTCAGCCGCACCTGCTTGCGCAGTTCCCGCACCAGAGGGGCCAGGGTCTTCACATCGGTGGTGTCCCCCGGGTACAGCCGGTAGCCCAGCGGCAATCCCTCCGGACTTTGCAAAAGAGCCAGAACCACCTGGCTCTTTTGGTGCTTGCCGTCCTTGCTGAACCCCTTCTTGCGCAGATCGTCCCGAACTTCAGAGGCGAAACTGAGGGTGGTGGCATCGAGGAACACCACTTCCGTCTTCCCGCCGAGCAGACCCGATGCCTCCCGATGTATCCGGGCATCCAGTTCCGCGATCCGCTCGTCGGTCAAGCGATCCATCATCCGGTACACCTGTTCGAGCGCCACCTGATCCAGCCCGTGGTCGCGCAAGAGCAGATGGTGGGCGCGTTTGCTCTTGCCCGGCGCGAGGATCCGCATCCACAGCGCCGCCCGGAAGATCCGCGCCGACACGCGGGAGCGGCGATCCCAGATGGAGTCTTGACTTTGACGGTTTGGAGAGCCAAGTCGTTGATATAGCTACGCTGGGGTTTCCAAAACTACACTACTTTCGGGTGCGGGGGGATGCCGTTCAGGCGGCCTTGGACTTTTGGCCTTGAGAGACGAGGGTCGTTTTGGCGTTCAGCGAGAGGCCGACGGACGCGTAGAGCATCCGCTGCTCGCGGGTGATGGGGTCCGGGATCAGGAAGCGGTTCTGTGTGTGCGGATCGCAGACCAGGGACGCGTTGACGTTGGAGAGTGCGGCCCGGATGCGCTCCTCGCTGAGCGTCTTTCCGGGATGTTGGTGCTGGAATCGCCAGCGGAGGACGCGGACCAGGGCGAAGGCGAGGTAGCAGATGGCGACGTGGGCTCGAACCCGGTGCTCGGTCCAGTGGAACATGGGCCGGACCTTGAGCGAGCCCTTGAGCACCCGGAAGCCGTGTTCGATCCGCCAGAGTTCGGCGTAGTGGGCGCGAATGACGGCGGGGGGATCGGGGAGGCTGGTCCAGACTCCGTGGAGACCATCGAAGAGTGCGTCCTCGGCGACACGCTGCGGGTCCAGTCTGACGGCTCCCTTGTCCACGGTGAGATAGCGGGCGGCCCGGCCCTTGCCCTTGACTGCGTCGCCGAGGCGCTTTTTGGCGACCAGCAGTGCGGTGGCGCGGTCCGCCCGATCCTTGCGGGCCTTCTTCGGGCTGTAGCGAAGCACCAGGCGACGGCCGGCCAGTGCGCCGTGGCTCGCCACGAGTTCGGAGAGCCGCAGCGCATCCCGGTCTGATTCTTCGGAGTGGGCCAACGGCCAGTTCTCCGGCTTTGCCAGCGCGCCGCGTTCGGTCCCGGACAGGCGGCGCAATCGGGCGGCCACCACCCAATCGAAGCCGAGAGCCTCCATCGTCTCGAAGTTCTCCCGACTGGCCATCCCGGCATCGGCCACGACGACCACCCGACTCAGCCGCACCTGCTTGCGCAGTTCCCGCACCAGAGGGGCCAGGGTCTTCACATCGGTGGTGTCCCCCGGGTACAGCCGGTAGCCCAGCGGCAATCCCTCCGGACTTTGCAAAAGAGCCAGAACCACCTGGCTCTTTTGGTGCTTGCCGTCCTTGCTGAACCCCTTCTTGCGCAGATCGTCCCGAACTTCAGAGGCGAAACTGAGGGTGGTGGCATCGAGGAACACCACTTCCGTCTTCCCGCCGAGCAGACCCGATGCCTCCCGATGTATCCGGGCATCCAGTTCCGCGATCCGCTCGTCGGTCAAGCGATCCATCATCCGGTACACCTGTTCGAGCGCCACCTGATCCAGCCCGTGGTCGCGCAAGAGCAGATGGTGGGCGCGTTTGCTCTTGCCCGGCGCGAGGATCCGCATCCACAGCGCCGCCCGGAAGATCCGCGCCGACACGCGGGAGCGGCGATCCCAGATGGAGTCGATGCCCAGTTGGCGGTACAGCTCGCCGAACACCTCGTGGATGCCGAGACAGATCCGGCGTTCGGCGGCGATGGCGTGCATGTCGGCCACCGGGAGAGGAGCGGGAGAACCCTTGCGCTTGCGTGCTGCGATGACGGCCTCGGCGAGAGTCTCCGGAGGGAAGAGAGCGGGAGCGCGCTCTTCGCGGAGTTGGGCGCGGACGTGTTCGGCGAGGCGGAGGAGTTCGTCGAGAGCGGGGCCCTTGGGGGCGCAGCCGAGGTAGCGGAGGATGCGCTGGCGGGGCTTGCCGTCTTGGTTGCGGTAGGACTCGACGACCTGAACGGCGTGATGTCCGGTTTTGCGCTGGGGGACGGTACGGATGAACACGGGGTGATCTTAGCAGATCGTGACCAATATGGCAAAATACTACACTACGCAGCGAATCCAGAAAACGGATAGGCAATATCAACGACTTACGGCGTCAAATCAGGCCTAAACCGTCAAAGTCAAGTCTCCGGCTCGGCGAGACCGCCGCCGCCCTGCATCGGGACCGGGTCCACTTCCCCGTCCTCGTCGGGGAGGAGGATCTTCTCCATCGCCCGCTTTTCGGCCCGGTAGCTGTCCATGTCGATGGCTTCGAGGAGACCCCGCGCCAGGTCGTCGTCGGGAGGTGACGGCAGCTTCGGGATCAGGAGGTTGAGGAAGATGGAGAGCTTCTCCCACTCGGGCTTCCCGTACGGCAGCAGCGAAGCGAGGAAGGCGTAGCCCCGGACGAACGCCTTGGCCTTGCCCTTGAAGTCCGCCTGCCCGTCCTCGTCCAGCTCCCGCAGGTAGAGATCGACCGAGATATCCAGGATCGGATCCAGCCGGTCCCGCTCCGCGTCGCCAAAGAAGAGCCCGACGAGGTTCTCGACCTGGTCGTCCGCATAGACCGGGGCCCCGTCGAGGTCCGTCTTCAGGTCGTGGAGCCGGTCGGGGTCCGTCTCGTCGGCGAGGATGGTGGTCCGGTAGTAGTCGGCGAAGGCGTCGCGGATCGTGTCCGCCTCGTTCAGGAAGTCCAGCACGAAGACATCGTGTTTTTGCGGGTGCGCCCGGTTGAGCCGCGAGAGCGTCTGGACCGCCTTGATGCCCGAGAGCGTCTTGTCCACGTACATCGTGTGGAGCAGCGGCTCGTCGTAGCCGGTCTGGAACTTGTCGGCGCAGATGAGGAAGCGGTAGGGATCCTCCCGGAACTTCCCGGCGATCTGGCTCGACGGGAACCCGTTCAGCGAGGCTTCGGTCACCTTCGCGCCGCCGTACTCGTGCTCGCCCGAGAACGCGACGATCGCCCGATGCGGGCTCCGGCGTTCGGCCAGGTAGTCGCGGATCGCGTCGAAGTACTGGATCGCCCGCTCGATCCCGTTCGTGACCACCATCGCACGGGCCTCGCCCCCGATCCGCCGCCGGGCGAGCGTCTGCTCGTGGAAGTGGTCCACCATGATCTCCGCCTTCAGCCGGATCGCGTGGTCGTGGCCTTCGACATAGCGCCGGAGCTTCTTCCGGGCCTTTTTCGTCTCGAACTCCGGATCGTCCCCCACCGTGCTGGCCAGCCGGTAGTAGCTCTTCACCGGCGTGTAATGGGCGAGCACGTCCAGGATGAAGCCTTCCTGGATCGCCTGCTTCATCGTGTAGCTGTGGAACGGCCGATGCCGGACGGTGCCATCCGGCTGCGGCTCGGGGTCGCCGAAGATTTCGAGGGTCTTGTTCTTCGGGGTGGCGGTGAAGGCGAAGTAGCTGGCGTTCTTCAGCAGCCGGCGCGATTCGATGAGGCGGTTGATCCGGTCCTCGGTGGTTTCCTCCTCCCGCGCCCGTCCGGCTTCGGAAAGCGCCCGCCCCATCGCGGCGCTCTGCTGGCCGCCCTGGCTCGAATGGGCTTCATCAATGATGATCGCGAAGTTCCGGCCCCGTGGCTCGTCGCCGATCTCGTCGAGGATGAACGGGAATTTCTGGACGGTGGAGATGATGATCTTCTTCCCCGATTCGAGAAACCGGCGAAGGTCGCCCGACCGCTCGGCGTGGCCCACTGTCGCGCCGATTTCGGTGCACTGCCGGATGGTGTCGCGGATCTGCCGGTCCAGGATCTTTCGGTCGGTGACGACGATGATCGAATCGAAGGCCGGAGCATCGTTCCGGGTCAGGCCGACGAGCTGGTGGGCGAGCCAGGCGATCGAAAGGCTCTTGCCGCTGCCCGCCGAGTGCTGGATGAGGTAGCGCCGCCCCACGCCGCGCTCCCGGACATCGGCGAGCAGCCGGCGGACCACTTCGAGCTGGTGATACCGCGGCCAGACCTGGAGCCGCCGCTTCCGCCCGGTCTTCTCGTCCCGGATTTCGACGACCTGTGCGTAGTTTTCGAGGATGTTGGCGAGGCTTGCCGGGGTGAGGATGTTCCGCCAGAGGTAGTCGGTCCGGATGCCGCTCGGGTTCGGCGGGTTCCCTGCCCCATCGCGAAAGCCCCGGTTGAACGGCAGAAACCACGACTGCTTGCCGGCAAGGCGGGTCGTGAAGCGGATTTCGGCCTCGTCGAGCGCGAAGTGGGCCACGCAGCGGCCGAACTCGAAGAGCTTCTCGCGGGGGTTTCGGTCCTTCCGGTACTGCTCGACCGCATCGGCCGCCGTTTGCCGGGTGAGGTTGTTCTTCAGCTCGAGCGTGAAAAGCGGCAGCCCGTTGACGAAGAGGCCGAGGTCGAGCGCCCGTTCGGTCTCGTCCCGGCTGTAGCGGAGTTGCCGGGTCACCGAGAACCGGTTCCGCCCGAAGAGTTCGCGGGCTTTCTCGTTCCCCGCCGACGGAGTCCCGTAGAAGAGGTCGAGTTCGCGCGGGCCGTGCTTCAGACCGCGCCGCAAGAGCGCGATCACGCCCCGTTTCGTGATCTCGCCCTGGAGCCGCGCGAGGAACTTCCGCCGGACCGGGCCGTCCTCGTCGAGCCGCAACACTTCCGCCGCCTCCGGCTGCGTCGCATGGAGGAACGCAGCGAGCTGCGCGAGGTCCACGCAGTACTCGCGGTCGTAGTCGTGGGGGTTCGCGCAGTACCAGCCGGAACCTCCGTAGGCCTGTCGCGGCTCACCGGCGGTCGCCCCGTCAGGCGGATCGCAGGCGTGGCCGGTGAGCGCCCGGCAGATCAGCCGTTCGAGACCACGCTCGGAGGTGTCGGTGGTCATGGGGCAGCCTCGCTCATTCGGGCGGCCCACCCGAGTCACCGGTGCGACGCTCTCGCACCCGCTTCCTGGTCACGACGAATACTGCTCCTCCCGGTTGGCATCGAGCAGGAGCTTCACGAAACCTCTTGGATCGCCAACCTGTCATGCACTTGCTCTCCTGCGACGAGCATGTGGGCAAATCGAAAACACGCATGGATGTCCTCTGGTTCGAGTTCCGGGAATTCCCGAAGGATGGTCTCCGGCGTGTCCCCCGCCGCCAACTTGCCGAGAACGTGCTCCACCGCGATCCTCATGTCTCGAATGATGGGCTTCCCTCCGAAATGTCGGGCCGCACGGTGATTCGTGCCAGCAGGTCTGGCTGAGTCGTCATGGTTGGTCTCCTTTTCGGTAAAGGGAACCCGTCCTCATTCGGGAGTCGGGATCGTACTCGGCGCATCGTCGGCCGACGAGACCAGATCGGGGATCCGTGCGGCCGCCTCCCGCACGTCGAGCTTCCCGGTCACCACGTCGGCGATGAGCCGGGTCCGGAGTTCACGGAGGAGGTCAATCTGGCGGGATGCTCCTTGAATGGCAGCCCCGGTTTTCGAGGTCGTCTCCGCTAGGTATTCGACGATGGAACGCTGCTCCTCTGGTGTGGGGCACAGGATCGGCATGAGGAGGAATTCGTCGGGATAGAGACGCAGACGCGACGGACGAATCCCTGTTGAGCGTCGGCGGTACTCGTCCCTGTATGACACCGTGCGCAGCAACGACTCGACGTATTCGCCATCCAGTTTGGCCGAGGGACGACAACGGTACACCGCGTACGATGGACTCACGAGACCATCTTGCCGGGCCAATCCGAGAGCTGCCATCCAAGCCCACATCGTGTTGACAACCAAGTCGCCCGTCCGACACAACTTGTGCCCAACATGCGACTCCGCCTTGAACATCGTCACATTCTTCTCGCTACGCGGCGTGACCCCCGTCAGATGAGAAACCGACAACAGCTCTTCCGTGCCGGTCACGGAACGCTCATCCGATTCGTAATAGAAGCGCTTCGCCGCCCATATCATCCAATGCTCCGGAACCTCTCCCAGCCACTCCACGCCGGAGTCCTTGTAGGCCGGGTATGGCTTCCCGGTGCGGACATCGATCTGGCCGGTCACCGCCTGCTGGATGAGCGCTTGCTTCTGCTCCTCCAGAAACACGATGAGCTTCTCCTTCGTCGCGATGTACCGCCGAATCCGCCGGTCTGCGTGGTCCAGGAACCGGGCGATGGCTGCCTGTTCGGGGATCGTGGGCAGCGGCAAGAGGAGCGACCTGACCGCGCCCTGCGAAAGGCCGTATCTGGTGACCCCGGCAGCGGCAACGTGGAACTGATGGGCCAGTCGCTGGCTCTGTAGTGCCCGGAACAGAAAGGTACCTTCGAGAACTCTTCGATCCGAACGAAGGATCGCCAGGTGATAGCCACAAATCGCGTCAATGTCGGAATCGACAACAAGCGCCGGCACGCCGATATCGTCCCACGCCTCCGAATCCTTCGTGATGAGAACATCTCCGGCATGCAGGCGAAAATGGGCAATCTCGCTTTCCGTCGCAGTCGCCCGCATGAAAGGCATTCCGTCGTGGATATGGTCGTTCTTGTACACGTCCACGTAGTTGCACAATCGGACCGACGCCTCTTCATCTCGCGTGTGTTTGTCCACGTTGCTGAAGCGGGTGTCACAAACACTCCGTAGTCGCCGAACTTCCCAATGCTCCGGCACCTCTCCCAGCCACTCCACGCCAGAATCCTTGTAAGCCGGGTACGGCCGGAGGTTTTCGATCAAGAGCGGTGGCCGCGCGGTGATTCGCCCGGATTCTGGACACGTTGAAAATCGAACACATGAACCTTCCCGTCGGATGCCGCCTCCATCAAGACCCACCACTGCCGGTCGCTGCTCGCGAGCTGGATCTGGTGATGATTCAGCAGCACGCAGATCCTCTCCATCCACGTGGGCGCTTCCGCGAGGAACGATCGCGCATCCGGATGTGTCTCGGCGAACGGGTTGTGAGCGTGAAGCATGGCTCCACACGCGTCGTACAGCCGGATGAAGTCCTCCTTCGCCAGGAACCCTCGCTCGACCCTGATCGTCTCGACGACCCGCCCCGTCTGTGGATTCAGAACCTGTTTGGTCGGCACCGGATAGAAGGCGGGGTTCGCTTTTTCGAGGTTCGCCAGTATCTTCTTGCCGTTCCACTCCCTCCCGAGCTGCCTTGCGAATTGGCTGTATACGTCCCGCTGCGCAACCAACGATGCCAAGGCAAGGCACTCCAGAATTTTCCTGAACTGGAGCGCGACACTTTCGGCGGTCGTCTGGATAAAACGGGCATGGATTTCTCCACGCAGGAATCCGGAAAGCACAAGAAACCGCCTCTTGATCTCCTCCATCTGCTGCGCGTACAGGGCCATGTCCGGATCCGGAGAGCTGGGTCTCAAATCTTTCGCCTCGCTCCGCAGAGCTTCTACCGGACCTTGTTGTCGCGCAGCGATGTCACGGAACATCGCCGCAACGTCATTACCGAAGCGGGCGGCGTACGTCTCCCGGATCGCCCTTACTTCGGCGACGAACGGGTCCACTTCACGAACTTGCATCAGCATCCTCCCGGTGGAGCTCCTCCGGCGTGCAAATGACGGGAGGCTGGTAACCCGCCAGACGACACGTCTGTTCGATCTGCCTCCGCGTCATCGGGTTGGCGATGTGGCGGAGATTCCACGTCAGCAGATAGTCAACCCGGTTGGTGGCTGCCGTGCCGACATGCGCGGCATCCACGGCGGCCTCGGACGGAAACGCGCCCTCGTCCATCAATCGCACCGTCAAGGCCGACGCCTCTTCGGTCACGGCGACTTGTGTGAGGGGACGCAGCGCGCTGAGTCTGCGACGAGCGGCCTCTTCGTCGCCTGCCGCGGCTTCCGCCAGCACGACCGGCGAAACGACAAGGACGAAACGATCCGGTGCGTCCGCCCACCAATTCCGCGTCATGGCCTGTCGGGCAGCAATCACCGGATCGCTCGATGCTCGCCCGGTCAGATAGCTCACGATGGATGTCTCGATGTACACGCGTGGCTTGCTCACGTGAGATCGTAGCGGCGTTCAGCCATTCGTTCCCGCCTCCGACCATCCGAGCGGCGAGACTCCAGGGTCGCTACCCATCGTCACCAAGGCCACGTCGGTCGAGGAGACTGCCAAGTCAACAGACAAACCCGGCAGCACCCCGAAGTGCCCCCAGGGATGGCCGATGTCAGAGATCACACGAGGATCACTTCGTCGTGTACGAAGCGAAGCCGGATGAACCTGGGGCGATCCGTCCGCTGCGGGTCGGCGGCGAAGAATCGGGACGTGGCTTCCTTCACGCTGCGACGGATGGCATCCTTGGAGTTGCCCTCGGCCTGGATGCAGTGAGTCGGCTCGATGGCCCAATAGCCTCTCCCCTTCGGGTTTCTGCGGATTTCGAACGTGATTTCTCTCGTGATGAGGCCGCCTGCTCTTGGAGGAATGCAGGGTAACCGATGGGCTGGTCCGATTCCGGACACCCCCCGCACCAGGCTGCTACCCTCTGGTCGCCGATGTCCCGTCGCCGTCGCTCCGCCAATCCGCACTCCGCCGAAATCTGGCGGATCCTTCGCGGCCTTGCCCGTCAGGTTCGCGAAGAGCGCGTCGTGCGACAGCGCGAAGAGCGTCGAGCGCGGGAGCGAGACGCGCAAATAGCTCGGGAGCGAAAAGAACGGGACGCGCGCATCGAGCAGGAGCGTGCGCACATGGCGCGGGAGCGGGAGGAATGGGAAGCCCGCATGGCGCGAGAGCGCGAGGAGCGCGAGCGGAAGCTGAACCGGAAACTCGACAAGATCGCCGGTGACGGCGACCGACGCTGGGGGCAGCTCATGGAGGCGCTTGTGGGGAACGACTTCGTGCGACTGCTGCGCGATGCCGGCCTGGATGTTGAGTTTCTGGGGCAGAATCTGTCCAGCCGCAGTCAAGAAGGCGTTTGGCGGGAATACGACCTGGTGGCCGGTGGCGAAGACGAGGTCGTGGTGGTTGAAGTCAAGACAACCCTGCGTCCGGCCGATATCGGCCGTTTCGTTTCACGGCTCGGAGATTTTCGGAAATTTCGACCGGACTACGCACGGCCCCGGATGTACGGGGCAATCGGCTATCTGACCGCGAAGGGCGATGCGATACGGATGGCGGAGAAAGCCGGCTTCTACCTGATCCAGGCGGTGGGGTACAACGCGAGCATCGTGAACTCCGAGGGGTTCAAGCCGCGGCTTTTCTGAACGCCGACGAAGTTTCCCTCGGCCGATGAAGCGCCGGGAAAGCTGTCCCGACGCGGATGTCAGGACTTCTGCGGCGAGGGACGGAGCACCAGCTCTTCGGGAGGCCGCATCTCGTCCCACAGGGCCGCGAGCTTCGGATCCGTGGGTCGCCGGGTGTCCATCCACCGCCGGTACTCCTCGGGGGACATGTCCTTGGTGATTTCGTACTTCCGGTCGCGGACCTCGCGCACGAAACGGATGCAGTCGAACCTCTCCGCAGGCTTGTCGGTTGTCACGAATCCGGCCCCTTGATGTCAGGGCTCTCGCGATGAACCCGGATTATTCACCTAGTCCGGCGATCAAGGGGTAGGCGTGGCCACCAAGTAACGGTAGGATAACGGTTTAGAAGACAAAACCCAGCCGCGGGAGGCAACCACGCCATGGTCGAGAGCTTAGACCAGTTCGTAACATCGTTCAACCGTTCGATCCGGGTCGAGTGCCGGGAGGACCGATTGACGGGTGACGCAGGAGCGATCCCGATTCGAGAGGTGATGGATCGAACGGGGGTGACGCGGGAGTTGGCATCTCGCCTTCTGGACCCGCGAGACAGCGCACGAGTGAGGTATTCGCTGGAGACTCTGCTTCGGGAGCGGGTGAGCCTCCTGTGTCAGGGATGGTTTGACCAGGACGATGCGGACCGGTTGCGCCGGGATCCTGCGTTCCGGGCATCGGTTTGCTCCGGGAAGGGTGCCGGGGTGTTGGCGGAGGATCAGAGCCTGGCATCGCAGCCGACGATGTCGCGGCTGATGGGGATGATGAAGACGGAAGAGAACCTGGAGGTTCTGAACGAGGTTCTTCTGGGGTACGGGATGCGACGGATTCTCTCGGAGCGCGGGTCTCGGCGTCTGCGGCGCATGGTCATCGACCTGGATGGGCTTCCGGTGGAAGCGCATGGGAACCAATCGGGGAGCGAGTGGAACGGTCACTATCGGCAGCGTATGTTCCATTCCTTGGTAGCGAGCAGCGGGGAGCACGGGGATCTCCTCGGAGGGATCGTGCGCCGGGGGGCATGTTCGTCTGCGGACGGTTCGCCCGATTTCGTGAACTGGCTGTGCGAGCGGTTGATCGGGAAGAGCTGTCGCTCGGTGCTGTTCCGGATCGATGCCGGCTTCAGCGGGGATACGGTGCTGTCGGTGATCGAGGATCGCCGGCAGAGCCACGTATCGCGGCTGGTGGACAACGCGGTTCTGGCCCGGATGGCAAGGCCGTATCTTCGGCGTCCTCCGGGGCGCCCGCCTCGCGGTACCCGGATCCGGCTGTACGAGGATCGGTACCGTGCGGGGAGTTGGAAACAGGCGCGACGCGTGGTCCTCGTGGTGCTGGACAAGCCGGGAGAACTCATCTCCCGCTATTTCTGGCTGGTCACCAACCTGCCACGGAGGGAGTGGCCGGCGGAGAAGTTGTTGAACCTGTACCGAACCCGCGGGAAGGCGGAGAAGCACATGGGAGAACTGATGACGGAGCAGTCGGTGCTGCTGTCATCCGCTCCCCGTTCCGGCAAGGAAGCACCCTCGGACCCGGAGAAGCAGAATCGCGTCGATCCCGCGAACCAGGCGCTGTTCCTGCTGCATCTGCTGGCTTACCAGGTGCTGCATGTCGGGCGACGATTGATGGAGCGATCCACCCGGCGCGGATGGAGCATCCGGCGTTTCCGGGAACGGGTGCTGAAGGTACCGGCCCGAGTGGTGACGCACGGCAGAAGAATCACCTTCGTCATCTCTCGTGACATGGCCGACGACTGGAACCGCTTCCTCTCTCTGCTTCCCAGACTCGATTGGGAATGCGGTTGACACCGTTTTTGGAAGAAAACGCCACAGTTCACCGGGTGAGGTGTCCGTTACGCCGATTCTCTCGATCTCTCCGAACCAAATCCTCCCGTTGACCACTCGAAAACCCCAGCGCAAGCCGGATCAGCGACGTAAAAAACCTACCCCGCATCAGCTCTCACCCCATCATCTCGTCTCTTCAGCTATCTCTGTCTTTATGGAATGCCTCTCATGAATAATCCGGGATGAAGAACGGAGCGCCAGCTCTTCGGGAGGCCGCATCTCGTCCCACAGGGCCGCGAGCTTCGGATTCGTGGGTCGCCGGGTGTCCATCCACCGCCGGTACTCCTCGGGGGACATGTACTTGGTGATTTCGTACTTCCGGTCGCGGACCTCGCGCACGAAACGGATGCAGTCGAACCTCTCCGCGGGCTTGTCAGTCGTCATGAATCAGACCCTCCGGGTTCTCTATGGGGATCGCAGGATAGCCCATCTCGCGATTGACCCGGTGGAACTTCGCGATGCGCGGCTCATTCACCAGGTGGCGGAAATTCCAGCTCGCGAGCGAATCCACCCGGGCGATGCTGGCAAAGGCCACATGCTGCGCGTCGTCATGACTGCGCCGGGAGAGCGCGCCCGCCGCCAGATACGCATCGGCCAGTCGGGTGGCAGCGTCAGAAGGAGCAATTGTCTCCAAGTGGGCTGACGGAACCCGATCCAACCATGCCTGCACCCGGGTCGGGGCGTTCGCAAGCTCGTCCAACGTGACTTCCGACAGGACGAGCGTTGCCCGGCCGTCGAAAAACCACTGGAAGAGTCGCCGGGACGCATCCTGGAACAGATCGTCCTCGCAGCCGCCGATGACCGAGGTGTCCACATAAATCCGCCGCTTTCCGTAAGAAGCGCGCGGCTCGGCGGCGAGCAGCCCATCGAGCAGGCCCTCCGCTTCGCGTTCGAGCGACCGGATCCCGGCGTGGATGGCTTCGAGCGACCGCATCGGCTTCGGCTTGTAGAAGTACCGGTTGAAGCTGATCTCGTAGCCGATCTTCACCTTGTCCGCGAGGAACCAGGCATCCGGTGCCCACGGCAGGACTTCGCGGCGCAGGAAGCCCTCGATGCCGCCCGCTTCGAGCAGCGGAACCTGCTCGGTATCCCGGAGTTCGGGGTCCGGCTCGTATTCGACGATGGCTGGCTTCCCGTTCACGACCGCCGGGAAGAGACCGCGCAGGGGATCGGCCTCGGTGTCCCGCCAGACCTTCCGGATGACCGGCGGCGCGGATTCGCTGCGCGTTCCGTTCTCTTTCAGCTCCCGGATCTCCGCCGGCCGATACACCCGGCCGGGTTCGGCCCCCTCGATGCGGAGCGGCCGCTCCACCGTGACCTTCCGGTACCCGAAGGCGGCGTTCTCGAAGATCCGGCTCTCCTCCGTTTCCTCGAAATCGAGAAACACGCGGCAGATGCGATCGATGTCCTCTTCCGAAAGCTCGCAGTTCTTCTTGCCGAGGTTCTTGCGGAGCGGACGGAACCATCCGGCGGCGTGAATCAACTGGACCTTGCCGCGGCGATGCTCCGGCTTCCGGTTGGTGAGCACCCAGACGTAGGTCGCGATCCCGGTGTTGTAGAAGAGGCCCGTCGGGAGCGCGACGATGGCTTCGAGCCAGTCGTTTTCGAGAATCCAGCGCCGGATGTTGCTCTCCCCCTGCCCCGCGTCGCCGGTGAACAGCGAGCTGCCGTTGTGGACCTCGGCGATCCGGCTGCCGAGCGGGGTGTCCCGCTTCATCTTGGACAGCTTGTTCACGAGGAACAGGAGCTGGCCGTCGCTCGACCGGGTCACCAGCGAGAACTCGGGGTCGCCGGCGTGCGAGATGACGAACCGGGGGTCGCGCATCTCCTTCTTGCCGCCCATGCGCTCGAGGTCGGTCTTCCAACTCTTGCCGTAGGGCGGATTGGAGAGCATGAAATCGAACTCGCGGGACCCGAAGGCGTCGTTCGCGAGGGTGGAGTACTTCGGCCCGCCCACGATGTTGTCGGCGGCCTGTCCTTCGCCCTTGAGCAGCAGGTCCGCCTTGCAGATGGCGTAGGTCTCGGCGTTGATCTCCTGGCCGAAGAGATGGGTGGAGATCTCCTTGCCGCGTTCTTCGGCAAGCTCCAGAAGCGTCTGCTCCCCGAGGGTCAGCATCCCCCCGGTGCCGCAGGCCCCGTCGTAGAGCAGATAGGTTCCCGAAGGGATCTCGTCCACGACCGGCAGGAACAGCAGGCGGGCCATCAGCCGCACCGCGTCGCGCGGGGTCCAGTGCTCGCCGGCTTCTTCGTTGTTCTCCTCGTTGAAACGGCGGACCAACTCCTCGAAGATGGAGCCCATCCCGTGGTTGTCGAGCCCGGGCAGTGCGACCGAGCCGTCCTTCTTCCGGGCCGGATGCGGGCTCAGGTTGATCCCCGGGGAGGTGAGCCTTTCGATGAGCCCGCCGAGCGCGTCGCCCTCGGAAAGGCGCGGAATCTGGTTGCGGAATTCGAAGTTGTCCAGGATCTCCTGGACGTTCGGGGAGAAGCCGTCGAGCCACGCCTCGAAGTCGGCCCGGAGCTGCTTTTGGGCTGCGCGCGACCGGAGATCCCGCATCCGGAACTTCGAGGTGTTGTAGAAAGCCTGCCCGGCCGCCTGGCGAAGCGCCATGTCCTGATCCACCACGCCCGCCTGATCGAGCCTCGCCTTCATGTCGAGGACATCCTGTTTCGAGTCCTCGAGCACCGCGTCCAGCCGGCGGAGCACGGTCAACGGCAGGATCACATCGCGGTACTTGCCGCGGACATAGAGATCCCGGAGCAGGTCGTCGGCGATGCCCCAGATGGTGTTGGCGATCCAGTTGAGGTCGGCAGTCGTCATGCGAAACCGGAGCGAAGAATACCGGCGGGCGCGACGGTTCCCGACATCCCCCCGCTGCTACTCTCCCCCCATGCCACAGGCCCTTTCGGTAGCTATCACCGGGGCGACCGGACTCATCGGCCGGGCGCTCGTCGCTTCGCTCGTCAAGGACGGGCATCGGGTGATTCCCATCAGCCGCTCCGGCAAGAAGCCCGCGGGTTTCTCCGGCGATGTCGTCACCTGGAGCCCGGACGATGCCGAACGGAATGCGGAGGCTCTCGACGGCCTCGATGCGGTGGTCCACCTCGCCGGCGAGCCGGTAGGCAAGCGCTGGACGGCTTCCCGGCGGCGCGCCATCCGCGACAGCCGGACGGACGGAACCCGCGCGGTCGTCGAGGCACTCGAGCGCTGCCCGAACCGGCCGAAACGGCTGCTCGGCGCTTCGGCGATCGGCTACTACGGGCCCCGCGACGACGAGCAACTGGACGAGGAAGCGGCTGCCGGAGAGGGTTTCCTCGCCGACACCTGCCGGGACTGGGAAGCCGAGACCGGGAAGGCCGCGGCGCTCGGAATCCCCACCACCTCCCTCCGGATCGGCATCGTTCTCTCTCCGGATGGCGGCGCGCTCGCCACCATGCTGCCCCCGTTCCGGCTCGGTGCCGGAGGGCCGCTCGGCTCCGGACAACAGTGGATGCCCTGGATCCACCTCGCGGACGTGGTCGGTGCCATCCGTCACCTCCTCCGGATCGAAACGGAGACGCTCGAACCGGTCTATAACCTCACCGCGCCGAGCCCGGCACGGAACGCCGACTTCACCCGCGCCCTCGGCCGGGTCCTGCGGCGCCCCGCCTTTCTCCCGGCACCCGCCTTCGCCATGCGACTCGCATTCGGCGAGATGGCCGATGCTCTTCTCCTTTCCGGGGCGAGGGTGATCCCCGACCGGCTGCTTTCCAGTGGATACAGCTTCCGCCATCCGGAATTGGAGCCGGCGCTCGCGCATCTGCTGAAGTGAACCGCGCCACAAGAGCCCGGCGAACGGCCCGGCGCATCGTCCTCGTCTTCCTGTTCCTCGGTTCGGCGGTCTCCGGATCGATGCTCGGGCTGCTCTTCGCCTACCAGAGCGACATACCGCTGATCGAAGAGCTCGAAGGCCACGAATCGAGCGCCACCAGCATCATCTACGACCGGGAGGGCGTGGAAATCGGCCAGTTCTCCATCGAACGCCGCATCGAGCTCGAATTCGAAACTCTCCCGGAATACGTCCGGAACGCGATCGTCGCGAGCGAGGACCAGCGTTTCTGGACGCACTTCGGGTTCGACCTGATCGGCATCACCCGGGCTGCCTGGGACAACTTCCGGGCCCGACGCATCGTCTCCGGCGCGAGCACCATCACCCAGCAGGTGGCGCGGCAACTCTTCCTGAACCGCGAAGAGACCCTCGAGCGAAAGATCAAGGAAGCCATCACCGCGATCCGCATCGAGCGCGCCTACCGGAAAGAGGAAATCCTGACCTTCTATGCGAACCAGGTGTTCCTCGGGCACGGAAACCACGGGTTCGAAGCCGCGGCCCAGTACTACTTCGACAAGTCCACCCCCGAGATCAGCGTCGGCGAAGCCGCGATGCTGATCGGACTCGCGCCCAACCCGGCCCGGTTCAGCCCCTACCGCAGCCTCGAACGCGCCATCGAGCGACGCGACATCGTGCTCGCCCGGATGCTCTCGGAGGGATATCTGACCGGGCCGGAGGTCGCGGCTGCCCGCGCCGAGCCGGTCGCACTCCGGGCGCGCGAATCCCATCCGCTTGCTCCCCACTTCCTCGAAATGGTCCGCCAGCACCTCGCGAGCCGCTACGGCAGCGAGCAGACCTACGAAGGCGGGCTGCGGGTCCACACCACCCTCGATTCCTCGATGCAGCGGGCGGCGAACGAAGCCGTGGACATGACCCTGCGCGCCCACGACAAACGGCGCGGCTTCCGCGGCTTCGCCCGCAACCTCGGCGACGACGGGGTGGATTTCGACGAATTCCGTGACGTTTCCTGGAGCGGGACACCCACGACCGGAGACGTGGTCGCCGGGGTGGTCGAAGAAGCCGGCGCCACCCCTCGCATCCGGATCGGCACCCGTTCGGCGCGGGTGGATCCCGAATCCCTCCGCTGGACCCTTCGGCCGGCCGCGAGGCTCTTCCGCACCGGAGATGTGGGCGATTTCCGCATCCTCGAGGATTCCGGCGAAGAACTGCTCGTGGGCCTCGAACAGGAGCCCCTGACCGAGGGGGCCTTCCTGGCGCTGGATGTCCGGACCGGGGCCATGCTCGCGCTGGTCGGCGGCTTCGACTTCGAGCGCAGCGAGTTCAACCGCGTCACCCAGGCGAAGAGACAGGCGGGCTCCTCGTTCAAACCGTTTTCCTACGGTGCCGCCCTCGAATCCGGCCGCTTCTCTCCCACCTCGCTGCTACTCGACGCGCCGTTCTCCTGGACCGACCCGGTCACCGAAGTTCCTTACGAGCCGAAGAACTACGACGAGGAGCATCGCGGCTGGATCACGCTGCGCCAGGCGCTCGAAGGCTCCCGGAACGTCCCCGCGGTCCGCATGGTGCACGAAGTGGGGCCCGAAAACGTGGTGAACCTGGCGCGGCGGCTCGGGATCACCGGCGATCTGCCTCCGGTGCTGTCGCTCACTCTCGGCTCCGCCGATGTCACCCTGCTCGAAATGGTCTCCGCGTACAGCGCCTTCCCGAACCAGGGGGTGCGCATGGCTCCCCACTTCATCACCCGGGTCACCGACCGTAACGGGCGCGAACTGGAACGTTTCCACCCGGAAACCGCCTCGGTGGTGAGCGCCGAACTCGCGTACGTCCTGACTCATCTCCTCGAAGGAGTCGTCGCCCGCGGAACCGCCCGCGGCGCGCGCAGCGTGGATCGCCCGATCGCCGGCAAAACCGGAACCACCAACGACTTCACCGATGCCTGGTTCATCGGCTTCGATACCGCAGTGGCCGCCGGGGTCTGGGTGGGCAACGACCAGAACGACACCCTCGGACCCTCCCAGAGCGGCGCGGTGGTCGCCCTCCCTGCCTGGCGTCACTTCATGACCCGGGTGGATACCGGAGCCACCTCGTGGGACGGCTTCCAGCCTCCGCCGGGCGTACCGCTCGTTCCGGTGGATCTCGAAACCGGCAGGCCGGCGGCGGACGGCCCGAACACGATTCTGGAGGCGTTCCTTCCCGGAACCGAACCCACCATCCTGAACAACAACTGAACTTTCTCCCTTCTTCTGGACTTCCATGAATCGCAAACTTCTCCTCGTCG
Source organism: Vicinamibacteria bacterium (assembly GCA_965215615.1). Lineage (GTDB taxonomy): Bacteria > Acidobacteriota > Vicinamibacteria > Marinacidobacterales > Marinacidobacteraceae > CBDATA01. The sequence goes on from OZ244068.1 coordinate 2,041,958, forward strand.
GCTGCGGTGTCGCGCTCGCGGCCCTCGTCGTCATCGGGCTCATCGCCTTTTTCGGCGTGACTTCCACCTACAACCGCCTGGTGCAGGGGGATGAAGCCGTGAAAGCCGGCTGGGCCCAGGTCGAAAACGTCTATCAGCGGCGGAGCGACCTGATCCCCAACCTGGTCGCAACCGTCGAAGGCGCGGCAGATTTCGAGCGCGAAACGCTCGAAGCCGTGATCTTGGCCCGCTCCCGCGCCACCGGAATCCAGCTCTCCGCCGACGACCTCGGCGACCCCCAGGCACTCGCCCGCTTCCAGCAGGCGCAGGGTGCGCTCTCCGGGGCGCTTTCCCGGTTGCTCGTGACCGTGGAGCGCTATCCGACGATCCAGGCCAACCAGAACTTCCTGAGCCTTCAGGACGAGCTCGCGGGGACCGAAAACCGGATCGCGGTGGAGCGGCGACGCTTCAACGAGGCGGCGCAGACCTACAACACCCTGCGGCGCGGCTTCTTCACCCGCATCGTGGCATCGCTTTTCGACTTCGGCGAAGCGGCCTATTTCGAAGCCGACGAGGGAGCGGACTCCGCGCCCACGGTGGACTTCAGCGAACCGGAAGCCTGAGAAGCCGGTGGCAAGACTCGCGCGGCGCTTCGGAGCGGTGCTGATCGGTGCCCTCCTCTCGGTTTCCGCCTTCGGGCAGGACATTCCCGAGCTCTCCGGACGAGTCGTGGACGAGGCGGAGCTGCTGGATCCGGCCGAACGGACCCGGCTCGAATCCCTCCTCGCGCAAATCGAAGCGGAAACCACCGTCCAGATCGTCATCCTCTCGGTTCCCCGCATCGAAACCTCGATCGAGGACTTTTCGATCCGGGTGGCAGAAGCGTGGGGGATCGGGCAGGCGGAAACCGACAACGGCGCTCTCGTGGTCGTCTCGGTGGAGGACCGCGCGAGCCGGATCGAGGTGGGGTACGGGCTCGAGTCCGTGCTTCCCGATGGGCTCGCCGGACGCATTCTCCGCGAAGGGCTCCGGCCGCATTTCCAGGAAGGGAACTACGCCACCGGTTTCGAGCAGACCGCGCTTCGCATCGCCGGTACCGCCATCGGGACGTACTCGGCGGCAGATAGCCCCGGACCGGCTGGCGGGCGGCAGCGTCGCGGACCCGGCGGCCTCTTCCTCATCCTGGCGCTGGTCGGCTTCCAGATCCTCGGATTTCTCGGGAACGCCATCGGCCCGTGGGCGGCGGGACTCGCCGGCGGCGGAGTCGCGCTCCTGCTGGGTCTGCTGATCGCCGGCCCGTTCGCCCTCCTGTGGCTCGTTCCGCTGGGCCTCGGTGCCGGATTCATGGCCACCGGGATGACCCGCGCCGCCTCCGCTCGCAGCGGTGCCGGATGGGGTTACGCCGGCATTCCGGGCGGCGGCGGCTTCATGATGGGAGGCTCGGGGATCGGCGGCGGCTTCGGGAGCGTCTTTTCCGGAGGCGGCGGCGGCTTCGGCGGCGGTGGCGCGAGCGGGAGCTGGTGAGGGCGATGACGGTCCCCAAGGCGCTCCGCGATCAACTCTCCGAAGAGGATCTCGACCGGATCGTCGCTGCGATCGGCGAAGCCGAGCGCGGAACCTCCCGCGAACTGCGGGTGCGCATCATCCGCCGGCTCTTCCCTTTCGAGAGCGCGCGGCGGCGGGCGCTCCGGGATTTCCGCACCCTCGGCATGCAGCACACCGCCGACGGCGCGGGAGTCCTCCTGTTCCTCGCGGTGAAGTCGAGGCGCTTCGAGATCGTGGCGGATCCGGTAGTGGACCGGGAGATCGGTGCCGACGCATGGAAGGAGATCGCCGAGGGGATCACCCGCGAAATCCACGCGAAGGGGATCGGCCCCGGCCTCGAATACGGAGTGCGCCGGATCGGTGAGTTCCTGTCCCGTCACTTCCCGATCCAGCCGGACGACGTGAATGAACTCCCGGATGAGGTGAGCTTCGGCTGACCGCGCTAGAGTCTCCAAACCACAACGCCCATGCCTGAAAACGTGACCGAAAAACCGCCTGAATCTCCTCCCTCCGACCCGCCGCGCGAAGGCCGCCTCTTCCGGGGCGTCCCGGTCCTGCCGCTGCGCGACATCGTCGTCTTCCCCCACTCCTTTCTGCCGCTTTCGGTAGGACGCAAGAGCACCAAGCAGCTCCTCGGCGACGCCACCCGCGATGCCGAAACCCCGGGCCGCACCGGCCTTCAGGTCATGCTCGCGGTCCTCACCCAGCGGGACGCGGCGGTGGATGAACCCGGGAAGGACGACCTGTTCTCGGTGGGAACCGCGGCGCGTCTCGAAAAGCAGATGCGGATGCGGGACGGGACGATCCGGATCGTGATCCGGGGCAGCTTCCGCTTCCGGGTCGAGCGGATCACCCAGACCGAGCCCTATGTCCGGGCCGACATCCGCGAGCTGGACGGTGCCGGCAGCGGCGAGCAGACCGTGGAATTCGAGGCGCTGACCCGCCAGATCCGCTCCGAGCTCCAGGACATGATCAAGGCGGAGCTGTTCACCCGCCCGGGCGACGTGATGAAACGCCAGCTCGCCCGGATCGGTGCCGCCGGCCAACTCGCCGACTTCGTGGCCGAGCAGCTCCCGAGCCTCGGTGCCGAAAAACGGCAGGAGATTCTGGAGACGCTCGCCATCAAGGAGCGGCTCGATCTCGCCTACGCCGCCATCCTTCGTGAAAAGCAGGTCCGCGAACTGGGCCGCAGCATCGAATCCAAGGTCAAGACCGAGGTCGGTCGCACCCAGCGCGAGTTCTTCCTGCGGGAGCAGTTGAAGGCGATCCAGAAGGAGCTGGGCGAGGGAGAGGATTCCACCAAGGAACTGGATGAACTCCGGGAAAAGATCACCAAGGCGGGAATGCCGGAGGATGCCGAGAAGGAGGCACTCCGCGAGTTCCGGCGCCTCGGCCGCATCCCGCCCGCCTCCGCCGAATACACGGTCGGCCGGACCTATCTGGACTGGCTGGTGCGGATGCCCTGGCAGAAGCGGACCGAGGACAAGTACGACCTCGCCCGCGCTCACGAGATTCTCGAGGCGGACCACTACGACCTCGCCAAGGTGAAGGACCGGATCCTCGAATTCCTGGCGGTCCGGGAGCGCAAGCCGGACCAGAAGGGGTCCATCCTCTGTTTCGTCGGCCCGCCGGGAGTCGGCAAGACCAGCCTCGGCAAATCCATCGCCAAGGCGATCGGGCGCAAGTTCGTCCGCCTGAGTCTCGGCGGCATCCGCGACGAAGCGGAGATTCGCGGCCACCGGCGCACCTACATCGGTGCACTCCCCGGCCAGATCCTCCAGAGCCTGGCGCGGGTGGAATCCCGCAATCCGGTCTTCATGCTCGACGAAGTGGACAAGCTCGGCATGGACTTCCGTGGCGACCCGAGCTCGGCCCTTCTCGAAGTGCTGGACCCGGAGCAGAACGACAGCTTCCGCGACCACTATCTGGATCTGCCCTTCGACCTCTCCGAGGTTCTTTTCATCGGGACCGCGAACATGGTGGACCCCATCCCGGCGGCACTCAAGGACCGGATGGAAATCCTCCGACTGGAGGGCTACACCGAGGAGGAGAAAATCCAGATCGCGACCCGCCACATCCTGCCGAAGCAACTGGAGAACCACGGAATCGCCGAAGAATCCGTCGCCCCGGTCTTCAACCGGGAATCCCTTGCCAGCATCATCCGGGACTACACCCGCGAGGCCGGGCTCCGCAACCTGGAGCGGGCCATCGCCAAGATCTGCCGCAAGGCGGTTCGCAAGCTGGCCGAGGGCGAGGAGAAGCCCCTCGAACTGACCCCCGAAGTGGTTCGCGAGCTGCTCGGTGCCCCTTCTTCCCGTTCCCGCGAGCTGGCGGAGCGGGTCGCCATCCCCGGAGTCGCGATCGGCCTCGCGTGGACCTCGGTCGGCGGCGACATCCTCTTCGCCGAAGCCTCGCAGATGCGCGGCAACAACCGCCTGACCCTGACCGGCCAACTCGGCGCGGTCATGAAGGAATCGGCCACCGCCGCCTTCAGTTGGGTGCGTCGGAACGCGGAGTCCTACGGCCTCAGCCCCGACTTCTACCGGCGCACCGATTTCCATTTCCACGTGCCAGAGGGTGCCACCCCGAAGGACGGCCCGTCGGCCGGGATCACCCTGGTGGCGGCGCTGATCTCGACGCTCACCGACACGCTCTGCCGCCCGCACCTCGCCATGACCGGAGAGATCACCCTCACCGGGCACATCCTTCCGGTGGGCGGTATCAAGGAGAAGCTCCTCGCGGCGCACCGCTACGGCATCAAGGAAGTGATCCTCCCCCGGCTCAACGAACCGAGCGTGGTCGAGGACATCCCCGACGAAATCCGGGATGCTCTCGAAATCCACTTCGTTTCGAGCATCGAGGAAGCGCTCCAGATCGCCTTCCCCGACCTGCCCGGCCGCCCCCTGCCCGACTCCCCGGACTCGATCCCCGAAAACCTGCCCGCCTGATTTCAGCCGGGCAGCCGGTTCTCAGGGCAGCCGGCCGCGAAGCGCCCGGAGGGACTCGCCGGTCGCATCCACGATGGTCGAGGGCGCTCCTCCGGGAGTCACTCCTGCGTCGAGAACCAGAATGGGGATGCCCGCGTCCGGAAACGCGGCGACCGCTGCCTCGGCGGTGGTCGCCGGCGGAAAACCGCTCCGGTTGGCGCTCGTCGAGATCACCGGCCGGCCGAGCGCCCTCGCCACCTCGCGGGCGAGCGGATGCGAACTCACCCGAACCGCGATCGTCCCCGGATCGTCGCGCCGCCGCAGGACCAGAGTGAGCGGGCCGGGCCAGTGCTTCCTCGCGAGCTCTTCGGCCGCCCCGGACAGCAGACACACCTCGCGGACCTGCGCCTCGTCGGCGGCGATCCAGGGCAACGGCGCATCGGGAGAGCGCTTCTTGAGCCGGAAGACCTCGCGCACTCCGGCGGGGGAAGAAGGATCGGCCCCGAGCGCGTAGAAGGTCTCGGTCGGATAGATCGCGACACCTCCTTCGACCAGATGCGCCGCGATCCGGACGGGATCCGACAGGCGATCGGACGGGCGACCCGTCATGCGCGCCGCCGGGCTCTCGGATGGTGGCTGTCATAGACCCGTCGCAAGCGTTCCTCGGTCACATGGGTATAGATCTGGGTGGTGCTGATGGAGGCGTGCCCCAGCATCTGCTGGAGACTCCTCAGATCGGCACCGCGCTCGAGGAGATGGGTCGCAAAGGAGTGGCGGAGCATGTGAGGGGAGAGCGGGCGCTCGATCCCGGCGCGGAGGCCGATATCCCGGATGATGCGCCAGAACGCCTGGCGACTGAGCGCGCCGCCACGACGACTCAGGAAAAGCCACCCCGGATCCGCTTCCTCTCCGAGGAGTGTCCCGCGGCCTTCCGCGACCCATCGCCCGATCCGGCGCTCGGCCACTTCGCCGACCGGGACGATCCGCTCCCGGTCCCCCTTCCCGACCACCGTGACGTATGCCGGCATCCTGGAATCTCCCGCCACCAGATCCGTACACCGGATGCGGATCAGCTCCGAAACCCGGATGCCCGTCGCATACAGGGTCTCGACCATCGCTCCGTTGCGCAGACCCAGCGGAGAATCATCCGGCGCGGCGAGCAGGCGTTCGACCTCTTCCCCGCCGAGCAGCCGGGGCAGGCCGCGGACGGCCCGGATCCGGCTGAGCCGCTCGGTCGGGTTCTCGCGGAGGACTCCCTCTTCGACGAGAAACCGGTAGAAGCCGCGCACCGCCGCCACCTTCCGCTGGATGGACCGGAAGGAGAGGCCACGGCGCCGAAGAAGCGAAACGAAACGGTCCATGTCGTCCGGAGCGAGGGCCGTGACATCGGCGTCTCCCGAGTGCTCGACGAGTGTCCGAAGATCACGACGATATGCCTCGAGGGTGTTCGCCGCGAGGCCCCGCTCTCCCCCGAGATGCGCCAGGTAACGGGCGACCAGCGGGATGTCTTCGTTCACTTCCGCCCCCTCCCGAAAAGCCCTCTCGCTGCATCCCTGAGCAACGAGAACTCAACCGGCGCAACCCGGCGCGCCGCGAGGGCAAAAACGGCCACTCCGGCGAGGGTCGAGAGCCCGGTCGCAAGAAGCTCCCGGAGAAGTTCCCCTTCCGTATCCACGTTTCCCGCGACCAGCCAGGCGGCTCCGCCGACGCATCCCCCGGCGAATCCGCCGCGGATCGCAGCGCTTCCGACTTCTTTCGCGAGGCGGGATGCTCCCCCCGACCCGAGGCGCGGCGCAAGCAACCCGAAGAGAAGGGCGACCGACACCCAGGCGACGAACGCCGTCGCGAGCGGGATTCCGGAATACCCGAGTCCGAGTCCGACCACCGCGAAGTCGGTCGCGAACCAGATGAGCCCGGCACCCGCCATCGTGACCAGCAGCGGGGCGCGGGTGCTCCCCAGCGCGAAAAAAGCGTCGGAGAGGATCCGGGTGGCCCCGAAAGCCGGAAGACCGAGCGCATAGACGCGGATCACGGTGGCGACCGCCGCCGCGTCCTCCGCCCGAAAGGCGCCGTGCTGGTAGATCACCGCCACCAAGGGCTCCGCGATCGCGGCAATTCCAGCCGCCGAGGCAATCGAGAGGATCATCAGCATCCGCCCGGAGCGGATCAGGATCGCGAGAAAGAGATCTTCATCGCCCCGCTCCCGGGCCCGACTGAGCGCCGGAAGCCCCGCATGCGAGAGAGCCACTCCAAAAAGCGCGGCGGGAAGCTGGATCAATCGGTACCCCTGGTGCATCCAGGCGAGCCAACTGGCTCCCATCGAGGCGAAATGCCGCGAGATCAGGACATGAATCTGGAGGCCGCCCGCCGCGAGCGCAACCGGGAAAAAGAGCTTGCCCACCTTTCGCAGGCCCGGATCACGAAGCATCCCGGTGGCCCGGCGCGGATCCGGAGAAACCGCGGAGCGGGATGCGCGCCCCAGCCGGCGAAACGCCCGCCACTGGATCAGGAACTGCGCCAGGCCGCCGAGCGGAACCCCGAGCGCCAGCCCCGACATCGGGTGGAATCCCGATTCGGACGCGACCAGCGCGCCCAAAAGCGCCGAGACGGCGGTCGTCACGTTGAAAAACGCCGAAGCGGCAGCCGGGAGGAAGAAGCGACGCCGCGCCTGAAGGGCACCGAGAAAGAGCGCGGCGAGCGAGATGAAGAACAGGAACGGGAACATGATCCGGGTCAGCCAGATCGAAAGCTCGCCCACCGTGCGGAAGCCCATGTCGAAGCCCGGCGGAGGAGGTGCCGCCATGGCTGCCCCGGTGAAAAACAGCGACACCAGTTGCGGGGCGAAAACGATGCCGGCAATCGTCGTCAGCAGCAGAACCGGCAGGAGCGCGCGGATCGTGAGATCGAGGAGCCGGTCGGCCTCCGCCTGCCCCGCCCGTTCCTCGGTCTGGGCGAAAACGGTGAGAAACGCCTTGGAGAGCGCCCCTTCCGCCAACATCTCCCGCAAGGTGCTCGGCAGGGTGAACGCCGCCACGAAGGCATCGAGCGCCGCGGTTGGAAAGAGCGCCGCGAGGATCTGCTCGCGGACGAGGCCGGTGACCCGCGATACCGCGACTCCGAGCGAGGTGGCTCCCGCCCGCCGGGCGAGCGACCGCCCTGCTTCGGCGGCTCGGCCACCGGATCGGGAGAAAGTCTCGCTCATCGGTCCTCGCGCATGGTAGGAGAAGGCGGCCATTCTCCGGTGAAGTAGGATGCCCCCACCTTGCGGCTGCCGGCGGATTCTCCTGCGTGGTTTCACGCCGGCCTCTCCGGAAAGGTCGCGGTCGCGGCCTTCCTGCTCTCACTTTTCGGCTCTCCCGCCACGGCTCAGGGCCACCGCTTCCGGTTGGCGGCCGGTGCCGGCGCGCAGTTGATGGCCCACGACGACCTCAACCTGAGCCGGGGCTTCGGTATCGGGGGAGCCGCCGCCTTTCGTTTTGGCGACAGCTTCAGCGCCGAAGCGGGACTCCATTTCGGCCGCTCGAACCGGCGCTACACCGATCAGAACCAGCCGGTGGAAGATGTGCTCGCGATCCCCGCCTTCCAGTACCGCACGAACCGCTACCACCTCGACGGCTCGCTCGTCTATCACATCGGCCGCCGCCAGCCGTTCCAGATGTACGTGCTGGCCGGTCTTGGCGTCGTTCGCCGCGAGGAGGTGCGCGAGGACTACCGCTACGAAGAGCCGGACCCGGATGCCGACCCCGAAATCCCCACCGGAGTCCGGATTCCCATCGGGGTGGACATCTCGCTCGATGAAACCCGCCACCGGCTCACCGCCCACGCCGGCGTGGGGTTCGAGGTGTACGTCCTCTCGCATCTCTCGGCGCGCGCCGAGTACCGGATCTGGAGCGGCAGCGATTTCGGCTTCCGGACCCAGCAGTTTCTCGTGGGTGTGAACTTCTACCGCTGAGCCGCGGAATGAGCAGGCCCGGGGCCTCCGGTCAGACTGGCGCGACCTTCGCCCTCGCGGCGGGCCTGTTCGCGTTCTGGCTCCTGCTTTCCGGCAAGACCGATGCCTTCCATCTAGGAGCCGGCGCGGCGGCGGCCATCGGTGTTGCTCTCGGAAGTCGCGGTGCCTTCCGGAGCGAGCAGGCGGGTGCTCTGTCGCGTTTGCGAATCCGCCCCGGATGGCTGCCGTATTTCCTCTGGCTCTTCGGCGCGATCCTCGTCTCGGCGATCCAGGTCGCCCGCGCCGTTCTCGCGCCGGTCCTCCGCGTCCGTCCGGGCATCGTCCGCTTCCGCGACGGACTCCCGCACGCGGCCGCCCGCACCGTGCTCGCCCACTCGATCACCCTGACCCCCGGAACCGTGACTCTCGACTCCGAGGACGGCGAACTCACCGTGCACGCGTTCGACGGTGCATCCGGCGAAGAGCTTCGGGAGCCCGCCCATCCGCTCCGCGTCCGGGTGGCGCGGCTCTTTCCCTCTGAATGACAGCCTTTCCATGCACCTGATCCTCGCCTGCTTCGCGGGCTTCGTTTTCCTGGCCATGCTCGGAGCTCTGATCCGCGTGGTTCGCGGGCCGACTCTCTGGGATCGCCTCACCGGACTCCTGCCGATCGCAACCAAGACCCTGATCCTGCTGCTGGTGGCGGGCGAGCTGATGGGCGAGCCGGAGATGTTCGTGGATCTCGCGCTCACTTACGCCCTGATCGGCTTCCTCGGAATCCTCATCTTCGCCAAGTACTTCGACCGGGCGGGCGCATGAATCCCGCCTTCTTCCGCGAGACACTCGCTGTCTTCTTCCTGGCTGTCGGTCTGTTCTTCATCCTCACGACGGTGGTGGGAGTTCTCCGCCTGCCCGATTTCTTCACCCGGCTCCACGCCATCTCCAAATGCGAAACCGTGGGGATCGGGTTCACGCTTCTCGGCTTCGCCATCCTTTCCGCCGACTGGGGGGTTGCGGCGCGCTTCCTGCTGATCGGCGCGTTCGTCATGCTCGCGAATCCCACCGCGACCCACGCTCTTGGCCGGGCAGCGCTCCGCAGCGGCGTTCGCCCGCTTGCCGGGGAGCACTCCCCCGCGGGAGAGCGGCCTTCGGGAACATCCGGTTCGGGGGCACCTTCTTGACCGACCCGTCCGCGCTGGCCGCGACCGGGCTGCTCGCCGTCATGGTGGTGGTCGCCATCGCGGCGCTTCTGGTCCGGGACGTACTCGCCGCCACCGCCCTCTTCGGCATCTTCAGTTTCGCTGCCGCCACCCTGTTTGCGATGCTCGGAGCGGTGGACGTGGCTTTCACCGAAGCGTCGGTAGGCGGCGCGCTGAGCGCGATCCTCTTCGTCTCGGTGGCGTTCCGCACCAGCCGGTGGTTCGACTGATGCCCGCTTCCCGCACCGCCCGGCTGCTCGCCGTCCTCGCCTTTGCCGGGCTGCTCGTCGGCCTGTTCACCGGTGTCGCGGCGCTGCCCCGCTTCGGGGATCCCGACTCGCCCCCTTCCACCCACGTCTCTCCTCGCTACGTGGAGGCGGCGCGGGAGGAAACCGGGGCGCTGAACATGGTGACCGCCGTGCTCGCCGATTACCGTGGGTACGACACCCTCGGCGAAACCGCGGTCGTCTTCGTCGCCGGCCTCGGCTGCCTGCTGATCCTCGGAGCGTTCGGAAGAGAACCCGGGAAGCCGGCGCTCGTCCACCGCTTCGGCAGCGACGTGCTCGACGCTTCCGCCCGGACGCTCGTCCCCTGGATCCTGCTCTTCGCGCTGTACGTGCTGGTGCATGGCCACGTGAGTCCGGGAGGCGGTTTCCAGGGAGGCGTTCTCTTCGGCTCCGGACTGATCGCGCTTCGCCTGATCCGGGGGGGCACAGGACCCGGAGCTTTCGGCCCCGGCCTCCGCGCCTCCCTCGTCATGGCCGCGCTCGGTCTTTTCGGCTTTTGCGCCATCGGGCTCGCCTGCATCCTCTTCGGCGGGCAGTTCCTGAACTACGGCGCGTTGCCGCTCGGCTCCGATCCGGCGACCACCCGGGAGATCGCGACCCTGGTGGTCGAAGGCGCGGTCTTCGTCGCGGTCTCGGGGACCGTGATGATCCTGTTCCACTCGATCAGCGCCGGCATCCGGGACGACGAGCCGGGGAAGCTCCCGTGATCTATTCCCTCGCCGCCATCCTGTTCGTGGTCGGACTCGCCGGGATGACGCTCCTTCCGAACCTGCTGCGAAAACTCATGGCCATGAACGTGATGCAGGTGGCGGTGATGGTCTTCTGGGTGGCTCTTTCCTGGAAGGAGGGAGCGAGGACTCCGATCATCGGGGCGAAGGAGGCGATCCCCGAGGCCGCCGCCCACATGAACCCCCTGCCCCACACCCTGATGCTCACCGCCATCGTGGTCTCGGTGGCGACGATCGGGCTCGCGCTCGCCCTCCTCATCCGGATCCGCGAAGAGCACGGTTCGCTCGACGAGGAAAAGCTCCTGAAGACCCTCCAGGAAGACGCCCGGTGACCGGGATCGCGAGCGGGCTGCTCGTCGGGCTCCCTCTCACCGGCGCCGCCCTCGTTTCGCTCGCCGGCCTCCTCCATCCACGGCTGCCCCGGCCGCTCGCCCTCGCCATCGGCGGCAGCGAAGTCCTGATCGCGCTCTGGTTGTTGATGCAGGTGACCGGGAGCGAGCCGATCCGCTACGCCATGGGGGGCTGGCCGGGGCCATGGGGGATCGAGATCTGGCTGGATCCGCTGAGCTGTCTGCTCATCCTGCTCGTGGCCTTCATGGCGCTGCTCGCCGCCGCTGCCCGTCCTCTGGAGGATCCGGGGCCGGTCGGGGGCCGCCACCCGATCCGGGACGGATTGCTCCATGGCGCGATCCTGCTGCTGCTCGCCGGATTGATCGGCATCGTCGCCACCCGGGATCTGTTCAACCTTTTCGTCTTCCTCGAAATCAGTTCGCTTGCCGCCTACATCCTGATCGCCGGCGGCGGACGGCGGGCAGCGGTCGCGGCGTTCCGCTACCTGCTCGTGGGAACCGGCGCGGGATCGCTCTATCTCTTCGGTGTCGGCTTCCTCTACGCGGTCACCGGCACGTTGAACATGGACGACCTCGCCGGCCGGCTCGGCTCCCTTTCCGATGCGGGAAGCGCGGCCGCGGTGGCGGTGGGAGTCGTTCTGATCGCCTCCGGACTCGCCCTCAAGGCGGCACTCTTCCCGCTTCACGGCTGGCTCCCCGACACCTACGCCCATGCGCCGGTGGCCGCCGCCGGGTTCATCACCGCGGTCATGGCCAAGGTCAGCGCCTACGCACTGCTCCGGGTGGTCGGCGAGATCCTGGATGGCGGTGCCGCGAACGAAGCGGCTGCGGTCGTCCTGACCGTGGTGCTCTGGCTCGGTATCGCCGGTGTCCTCGCCGGATCGGCACTCGCCGTCGCCCAGACGAACGTCATCCGCATGCTCGCCTGGTCGAGCGTCAGCGCGATGGGGGTGATCCTCGTCGGCGTGGCGATCGGGACGGAAATGGCGATCGCCGGAGCGGTCATGCACATGGTCGCCCACGCGCTTGCCAAGGGCGCTTTCTTCTTCGGGGCCGGGAGCCTGCGGTTCGAGTGGCACCTTCGTTCGATTTCGGACTGGGCGGGGCTCGGTGCCCGAGCACCGATCGTCGCCGCCGCCCTGACCGTCACGGCGCTTTCGCTGATCGGCCTGCCTCCCGCCGCCGGCTTCTTCTCCAAATTCCTCCTCCTCTCGGCGACCTGGTCCACCGGGGGAGCCGGCGGAATCGCCGCCTTCATCGCGATCGTGATTTCGAGCCTGTTCGCCGCCCTGTACCTCCTCCGCCTGCTGGAGGCCGTCTGGTTCCGCAGCCCCTCCGGGAAGATTTCCGGGTTCCTGCCGCGCCCCGTGATCTTCGCGGTTTCCGTCCTCGCTTTCCTCACCATCGCCACCGGCGTACTGGCCGGCCCCTTCCAGGAGCACCTTCTTTTCCTTGAGCCGGCGGCCGAGGTCCGGTCACCGTGAATCCGTCGCTGCTTCCGTTCCTCGCCGTTCTTCCGGGATTCCTCGCCGTCATCCCGATCCTGCTCTCGCGCCGTCACCCCAACCTGCGCGAGGGCTGGTCCTTCGTGGCCGCCGGCCTTCAACTCGCGGCCACCCTCGGCCTGCTCGCTTCCGGCACCGGCACGGCAACCCCGGAAATTCCCCTGCTGCCCGGCGCGCCGCTCCAATTCCGCGCTGACCCGCTCGGGCTCATCTTCCTGACCCTCGCCTCGCTGCTTTGGCTCGCGGCCCACCCCTATTCGATCGGCTACCTGCGGGCCGTGAAATCCGGCCACCAGACCGGCTACTACGCCGCTTTTTCGGTCGCCGTGGGATCGGCTGCCGGAATCGCTCTCGCCGCGAACCCGCTGACCTTCCTGATCTTCTACGAAATTCTCACCATCTCGACCTGGCCGCTGGTGGCGCATCGGCGGGAAGCGAAAGGAGTCCTCTCCTCCGCCCGCTCCTACCTCGTGTACACCCTGTTCGCCGGCCAGCTCCTGCTCGCAGCAGTCGTCTGGATCGGAGTGCTGGCACCGGGAGCGTCTTTCACGCCGGGCGGTTTTCTCGAAGGTGCGGCTTCGGACGGGACACTCCGGATCCTGTTCCTTCTCTTGCTCGTGGGAGTGGGAGCCAAGGCGGCGCTGCTACCGCTCCACGCCTGGCTTCCAAGAGCCATGGTCGCGCCGACTCCGGTGAGCGCCCTCCTCCATGCGGTCGCGGTCGTCAAGGCCGGTGCTTTCGGTGTCCTGCGGGTGACCGGCTGGGCCTTCGGCCCCGATCTGATGCGGGAGCTCGACCTCGCGCTGCCGCTCGCCGCGCTCGCCGCGCTCACCATCGTGTTCGCTTCGGTGCGAGCGCTCGGCGAGAGCCACCTGAAACGCCGGTTGGCCTGGTCCACCGTCAGCCAGTTGAGCTACATCGCCCTCGGCGGAGCGATCGGCACGCCGCTCGCCCTGGCCGGTGCCGCCTTCCACATCGCGGCCCACGGCTTCATGAAGATCAGCCTGTTCTTCTGCGCCGGTGCCATCTACGCGACCACCGGCCGCGAACAGATCGCCGACCTCCGCGGCTTCGGGCGCGCCATGCCGGTGACCTTCGCCGCCTTCTCGACCTGTGCGCTCGGAATGGCCGGCCTCCCGCTGCTCCCCGGCTTCCTCTCGAAGTGGAATCTCGCGCTCGGCGGACTTCAGGCCGGACAGCCGTGGGTCATCGCGCTGCTGATTCTCAGCGGACTGCTCAACCTCGCCTACTACTTCCCGATCCTGCGGGTCGCGTGGTTCGAAAGCCCGACCGAAACCGGCCTGCGCGAACCCGGCTGGTGGCTCGCCGGCCCACCGGCGGCGGCCGCGCTGATCGCTCTCGTTCTCGGCTTCTTCCCCGATTTCGGGATGGGCTTCTGGTCGCTCGCCGCCGAAGCCGCCCAAAGCGTCGCGGAAGAAGTGCCCGCGTCGTTCGCCCTCCGGATTTCCGACTGATGCGCTGGCTCGTCATCCTTTTCGCCCTCGTGCTCGGGGTGGCTGATGCCTTCAGCCTCTTCGGGGGGTACGAGCCCTATGGCGCCTTCTGGAACCGCGTTCCCTTCTCGGACGCGGTGATCGGGGCGGTGGGCGGCGGCGCGTTGATCCTGCTTGCGACCCGCTGGCTCAAGCCCCTGCTCGGCCGGCCCGAAGAGCACTACCGCGACGGGCCATGATCGAGCTCGCAACCCATCCGGCCCTCTGGCTCTTCGCCGGCGCTCTCGTCGCGCTTCTCGCCGGACGTCGGGTTTCTCCGGCGTGGATCGGGATCCCGTTCGCCGCCGCCTCCCTGATCGCGGTGGTTCGCCTGCCGCCTTCCGTTCTGACCACCGAACTCGCCGGCTTTTCGCTCATCTGGCTTCGCGCCGACGATCTCTCCCGGCTGTTCGCGCTGGTTTTCGGGATCGTCACTCTCGCCGGCCTGCTCTACGGAGCCCACCGGCTCCGCCGCGGGGAAACCGCCGCCGCCATGAGTTACGCGGGCTCGGCGCTCGCCACCCTCTTCGCCGGCGACTGGATCACCTTCTTCGTCTTCTGGGAAGTGATGGCGATCACCTCCCTCGCGCTGATCTGGAAAGGCGGCGAGGCGGCGAAACAGGCTGGCATGCGCTACCTGCTGGTCCACGGCGCGGGTGGCGCGCTGCTGTTCTTCGGGATCGTCCTCCACCGCGGCGCGGGCGGCGGGGTGGAGCTCGCGCCGCTCGAAGGGGGCCCCGCTTTCTGGCTCGTCCTCGCCGGGGTCGCGGTGAATGCCGCCATCCCTCCGCTCCACGCCTGGCTCACCGATGCCTATCCGGAAGCCTCCACCACCGGTGCGGTCTTCCTGTCCGCCTGCACCACCAAGACCGCGGTCTATGCGCTCATCCGGCTCTTCCCGGAGGCGAACATCCTGGTGCCGCTCGGTGTCGCGATGTCGCTCTACGGTGCCATCTTCGCGTTGATGGAGAACGACATCCGCCGCCTGCTGAGCTACCACATCGTCAGCCAGGTCGGCTACATGGTGGCGGGGGTCGGCATCGGCTCGGCGCTCGCCCTGAACGGTGCAGCCGCCCACGCCTATTCGCACATCCTCTACAAGGCGCTGCTTTTCATGGGTGCCGGGGCCGCCATCGAGGCGACCGGTCTGCGTCGCCTTTCCGATCTGGGCGGAATCGCCTCCGGCATGCGCTGGGGTGTCGCGCTCTATCTGGTGGGAGCCCTTTCGATATCCGGCGCGCCTCTTTTCAATGGTTTCATCAGCAAGTCCATGATCGTGAGCGCCGCCGCCAAGGATCACCTCTTCTGGCCGGAGATTCTTCTCACCCTCGCCGCGGTGGGAACCTTTCTCTCGGTGGGCCTCAAGCTGCCGCGTTTCGCGTTCTTCGGCCCCCCGAAGGGCCTCACCGTCCGGCCCCTTCCAGGAAACATGCTCGCCGCCATGGGCATCCTCGCCGGGCTCTGCTTCCTGTACGGAGTCCATCCCGGCTTGCTCTACCGGCTCCTTCCTTACGATGCCACCTACGCGCCGTGGACGGTGGACCACGTCCTCGACGGGGTCGGACTCCTGTTCGGCGCCGCGCTCGTCTTCTTCTGGCAGATCAAGCGGCTCGCCCCCGCGCCCCGGATCACTCTCGACACCGACTGGATCTACCGGAAGCCGCTCCGGGCGCTCGCTGCCGGCATGGTCACCACCGCCTCCGGGATCTCGCCGGCGCTCGTTCTGGTTCGCGAACGCCTGGTCGGCAGCCTGGCCAGCCTCCTGGCCCGCGCCGCCGGGAACCCTCCCGGAAAACTTCCCGGAACCCCTCCCTCCGAGGGACCGGTTTTCCGGCGCGGAATCGGCTGGACCCTTCTGCTCGCCGCCGCCGCCACCACCGCTCTGCTGCTCGCCACCGCCTTGATGCGATAACTTCCTCGCGAGATGCGGCGCGTGCTCTGGATCCCGCCGCTTCTCGCCCTTGGCGGCCTCTTCTACTGGCTTTACGGGGGCGAGGAACCGGCGCAGGCTCCCGATCCCCACCCGGCCGAACAGGCGGAAATTCTCTACGAGCGGGCCATCGGGGATCTGGAAACCGAGTTCGTCGTCCGCGGCGAAGGCTTTTCCGAAGCACGGCAGGCCATCTCACCGGAACTCGACGCTCTCGACCAGGTCATCGCCGAGGGGCGGGAGGCAGCACGCGCAGCTCCCGAAGATGAAGCGGCGCAGCAGACCCTGCTCGGGAATCTGGCCCGCAAACTGGAGATCCTCCACAACACCCTGATGCTGATGCGGGAGCTGGGGCGCGGCGACGGAGAAGCCGCCCGGGATCGCATCGAGAACCTCGAGGGGCGGGATCCGCCGGCAACCGATTGAAGGAGAGAGACGATTCCATGCGAAGAAACCACCCGGGGCACTCTCCGGTGTTCGCCCTGTTGCTGGCAGCGGTCGTCACACCTGCCTTCGGACAGCAGACCGAAACCATCGAGCGGGCGCTCGAAGTCGAGAGCGGCATTCATGTTTCGGTGATGAACTTCGCGGGACAGGTCACGGTGCGTGCCGCTCCGGCCGGCGAACGTCTCCTCCGGTTCGTCGCGGTCAAGCGACTCAAGCCCGGAGTGCCCGGAGAGGAGGCGGAAATCCACTTCCGCAGCGTGAACCTCGATCTCCACCAGACCGAAAGACAGGTGCGCATCGGCCCGCAAACTCCGCGGGATGCCGACGGCCAGCCGCTCCGGATTCCCCTGACCGATGTCCGCCCTCCGCGGCGGATTCCCCCGGTGCTCGTGGATCTCGATCTCTGGCTCCCGGAAGATGTCTCGCTGACCGTGAAATCCTTCACTGCCTCCATCTCGATGGACGGGATCATCGCTCCCCGGGGCCGGTTCCTGCTGCGCAGCATCAGCGGCCCCCTCCATGTGGACGGCCTGCTCGCGGAAGACGTGGTTGCCGAAACAGTGAGCGGCGATCTCATGCTCCGCAATCTGGTGGCGCACCGCTCGACCATCGAGACGCTCACCGCAAACATCCTCCTCGGAGGACGCATGCAGGACGACGGGTGGTACGAAATCCGGACGCATTCGGGCGCGGTGGACCTCGAACTCGATGCCCTCGCCGGTTTCCTGCTGGATGCCTCCTCCTTCCGGGGGGAAATCCACGCCCGCCTCGAGCCGGGTGCGGAAAGGACAGAGCGCTCGCTCTCTGCCCGGCGCGGGGAAGGCGGCCCCGAGATGACCGTTTCGACTTTCTCCGGCCCGATCCGGATTCTTGCCGCGCCGGATCGGTAACCGGCGATTCCCTGCTACGATTCCGATTCTTCCCATGGCCCACAGCAAATCAGCAAAAAAACGCGCGAGACAGAGTCTGGAGCGTCGCCTCCGCAACCGCAGCCGTCGCAGCCGCCTGCGTACCCAGGTCAAGGGGCTCCGCGAGGCGATCGCCGCCGGCGATCAGGAGCGGACGAAAGCGGAGCTTCCCCGGACTTCCGCGCTCCTCGACCGGATGGCGGGCCGGGGTCTTCTCCATCGCAACACCGCCGCCCGCGCCAAGTCGCGCCTTACCCGGCTCGCGAGCGTCCTGCTCGGCGACTGAAACCAACCCTTATCCGCGATTCCCTTCCCAGGAGTTTCGACATGAAGCGTCGCCCCCTCGCTCTTCTGCTCATGCTCGCGCTCGCCTTTTCCGGCACGGCGCTCGCTCACAATCCGCGAGGCGAGGCCAAGGCCAGCTTCAGCGGCAAGAACGTCACCGTCAGCTACGGCCGCCCGAGCCTCAACGGCCGGGACATGCTGGGCATGGCCACTCCCGGAATGGTCTGGCGACTCGGTTCGGAAGGGGCCACCACCATCACTTCGGATGGTTCGCTGATGTTCGGACAGGAGATGGCCGCCGCCGGCAGCTATTCCCTCTTCGCTCGCAAGACGGAGAGCGGCTGGGAACTCATCGTGAACAAGCAGACCGGCCAGTCGGGGCTCGAACACGATCCGGAGATGGATCTCTTCACGGTTCCGCTCAAGGTGGAAACGAAGGAAAGCTCCGAAGAGATGTTCACCATTTCGCTGATGGCGGACGGCATGAACGGGCAGATGGCCATGCAGTGGGGCACGACCGCACTGGTTGCCGACCTCATGGTTCATTGACTTTTGCCTTTCACTGTCCGAGTCCGGTAATTTCCGGTCCGTAACGGCCTCGCTTCCCGCGATCCGAAGAGAGAGAAGAAACCCATGAAGACGACCCGTCGCAGTTTTCTGAATCTGGCAGGCTCCTTGTCGCCGGCCACGCTCCACGCGATCAGCGCCCGGGGCCGCGAGGCGTGGGAGGCCGAAAACGGCTTCCGCGGTGCCCCGATCCTTCCCCCCGCGCCGGAAGCGGATGAAGTCCGCATCAGCAGCAACGAGAATCCGCTCGGCCCCGGACCCTCCGCAGTCGCCGCGCTGCGTGGCGAATACGGCTCCATCATGCGCTACCCGATGAATGCCCGCATCAGCGGCATGGACCTGCGGACGAAGCTCGGGACCATGCACGGCGGAGATGCCGGCAACGTGGTGCTCGCCGCCGGCTCGGGAGAGATTCTCAGGAGCGCGGTGCGCGTCTTCACCGGCCCCGGCCGCCCGCTGGTGACCGCCGAGTGCTCTTTCGAGAGCCCGGTCCGGACTGCCCGGTACTTCGGGAGCGAAGTCACGGAAATCCCGCTCACCGGCGGACTCGCGCTCGATCTCGACAAGATGGCCGGAGCCTCGATGGGGGCCGGGATGGTCTTCGTCTGCAATCCGAACAATCCCACCGGGACGATCCACTCCGCCGCCGACATCACCGACTTCGTCACCTATGTGAAGAAACACTCGCCGTACACCGCCATCCTGCTGGACGAGGCGTACTTCGAGTACGTGACCGATCGGGACTACGACACCGGTGCCGATCTCGCCATGCGTCACCGTGACGTGTTCGTCGCCCGGACCTTTTCGAAGGCCTACGGGATGGCCGGCCTCCGGCTCGGCTATGCGTTTGGCCAGAAAGACACCATCGCCCGGATCGCCCCGCTGCAGTTGACCTTCGGGACTTCGGTCCTCTCGCTCGCGGCCGCCTACGGCTCGCTCGAGGATCCGGAATACATCATGACCGAAGTCAAGCGGAACGAGACGGCCCGGCAGTTCACGCTGGACTTCTTTTCGAGCAATGGCCTCGATCCGGTCCCCAGCCAGACCAACTTCGTCTTCGTCAACATCGGGATGCCCGCGAGCCAGTTCCGCGAGGCCTGCGCCAAGCAGGGAATCATGGTAGGTCGCGATTTCCCGCCCTATGAGGACACCCACGCCCGGATTTCCATCGGAACCCTCGAGGAGATGGAGCGCGCCACCGCCGTCTTCGCGGACGTGCTCGGGCTCAACACCACCGACAACCAGCAGTGAGGAAACGAGGCATGCTCTCCCGTCGCAGCTTTCTGAACCACTCAGCGGCCGGTGCCGCTGGCCTTTACACCGCCACGCTGGTCCGCTCCCGGCTCCGCGAGCAGATCGCCTTCGCCGCCGAGCAGGGCATGGCCCCGGAAGAGGCCATCAACCTCGCCAACAACGAAAACAGCCTGGGCCCCGGCGATGCGGTCATGGACGCGGTGGATTCCGCCATCGGCCCGGAAGGGATGGTTGAAGGGATGGTTGAAGGGACGCTTCTCGGGCGCTATCCGTTCATGCACTCCGGCCCGGTCCGCGAGATGATCGCCGACAAATGGGGGGTGAAGCCGGAAAACGTCCTGGTGGGCGCGGGTTCCACCCAGATCCTGGTGGATGCCACCCACCAGTACGCGAGCCGTGAAAAGGCGCTTGTGGGCTCCCTGCCCACCTACGAGGAGTGCTTCGGTTACGCCGCACTCATGGGGTACCGGACCAAGGCGGTGCCGCTCACCCAGGATCTGCGGATGGATCTCGACCAGACCCTCCACGCGCTGAAGGGCAGCGGGATGCTCTTTTTCTGCAACCCGAACAACCCGGTCGCCACCCTGGTGGATCCGGCCGAGGGACGGGATTTTCTGGATCGGGCGCTCCGGATGAACTCCGATCTCCGGATCCTGGTGGACGAGGCGTATATCGACTACGTCACCACTCCGGGCCACGAGACCATGATCCCGCAGGCGCTCCAGGAGCCGCGCCTCATCGTGGCGCGTACCTTCTCGAAGGCCTACGGCATGGCCGGACTGCGGATCGGCTACGCGATCGCGCACGAGGACACCATCGCGGAGTTGAGCGAGTTCCACATGGGCAACGCGGTCAGCACTCTCTCGCTGGTGGCGGCAAGTGCCGCTCTCGAGCGCGACAAGGCCGACCCGAGCTATCTCGTGAACGAGAAGCAGCGGAACGCCGAAGCGCGGGACTTCATCATGAAGTTCTTCGCGGACCGCGGTCTCAGCGCCACCGACGCCCAGACGAACTTCATCTTCGTGGACGTGGGGATGCCGATCGAGGACTTCCAGTCCGCCTGCGCCCGGCAGGGCTTGCGGGTCGGCCGCCCCTTCCCGCCGCTCTGGACCCGCTGCCGCATCTCCATCGGCACGATGGACGAGATGCAGCGCGCCGCCGAAAAGATCGCGGTGGTGCTCGACGAGGCCCAGAAGATGGCCGCCTGACAGCCCGTCTTCGGCCACTCGGGGTCCCGCCGGAAACGGCGGGGCTCCTTTCCGTTACCAGACTTCGCCCGGCGCGTAGAGCTCGCTGGCCGGGCCGATCAGTTTCGGGTCCGGCTGCTTCGGGGTTCCGGGGCGCTCTTTCGGATAGGGGAGGCGGTGGAGCACATACCGCATGCAGGCGAGACGGGCGCGCTTCTTGTCATCCGACTTGACCACCACCCACGGCGCCACCGGGGTGTCGGTGGCCGCAAACATCGCCTTCTTGGCTTCGGTGACCCGTTCCCAGAGCGGCAGCACCGCGACATCCACCTCGCTGACCTTCCACTGTTTCAGCGGATCGGCCGCCCGCGCCCGAAGGCGGCGGAACTGCTCCTCCCGGCTCACCGAGAACCAGAACTTGAACAGCCGGATGCCGTCGTTGATGAGGAGCTCCTCGAAGTGGGCCACATCCCGCAGGAACCGGAGCGTCTCCGCCTGGGAACAAAAGCCCATTACCGGCTCGATCACCGCCCGGTTGTACCAGGAGCGGTCGAAGAAGACGATCTCGCCCCGGGTCGGGAGCTGGCCGACATACCTCTGGAAATACCATTGCCCGCTCTCCCGCTCGGTCGGCGGCGGCAGCGCCACGACGCTCGCCACCCGCGGGTTGAGGTGTTCGGTGAACCGCTTGATCGTCCCGCCCTTCCCGGCGGCATCGCGTCCCTCGAAAAGAAGAACCACCCGCTGGCGAGTCGTTCTCACCCAGCGCTGCATCTTGACGAGTTCGACCTGGAGTTCCGCCTTCTGGCGCTCGTAGTCGCCGCGTCGGAGCTTGGTCCGATAAGGGTAGGCGGGGCTCACGATCTCCGAGAGCTCCGCGCCTTCGACCCGCTCGAGGACTTCCCCGGGAACCTGGGTCGCAGGGATCGAAACGGTCACGGGCCGCGGAGTCTGTCACACCGCGCGGCCCGCGCTCCCTCCGTTATCGCGGCGGGCGGAGGCTCGTGACCGGCTGCGGATCCTCTCCCGACGGAGTGTTGTGCTGCATGATGACCTGCCATGCGTCGCCGGTGCGGATGTAGGTCATCGTGTAGCGACCTTCGTGGACGGTCATGCGCTCCTTGCCGTCGTAGAGAACCGAAAGGGCATACTCTCCGTAGGCAATTCCGGTCCCGCCGATGATCCGGTAGTTCTCGTTGCTGGTGCGGAATTCGGCACCCGTGCTGTTGTCGAAGAAGAGACGCCAGTCGAGTGCACAGGCTTCCCGCCCCTGCTTGCCGGAAGTCGGGCCGCAGGAGTAGAAGGAGAGCGCCTCGTCGTGGACCGTGTCGAGAAAGCCGTCCAGGTGGCCGGCGTTCAGGGCAGCCACCGCGGTCTCGAAAGTCTGCTGAAGAGCGGCCACGTCGGCGGGGTCCGATTCCGCTGCTCCGTGAGCTGCTGACAAGGAGAGAACGACCGCGAATGCGGTGTTGCGGATGGATCGAGTCATGCTGGAACCTCCCGAAGGGCTAACGCAGTTCGGAAAGGATAGCCTCGGCCTCCCGCACCTGCTCGGTGAGACTGCCGAGCGCCTCCTCGACGACCCGGACATGGAGGCGGGCGGCATCCCACTGCTCTTCCTCGATTCCCTCGCGCACCCCGGGAATGGTCTTGACCCCGTAGCCGGTGTGGAGACCTGGAGCGTAGATCTGATGGCGGAACCACTCGCGTCCGGGCAGCCCTTCTTCGTGCCCGAGCCGTCGCTCCGAGGTGTAGAGCAACCGGTTGAGTCGGGAAACTTCGGTGCTTGCCGGCATGTCCGACCCAGAATCCTCGGCAGTCAGGGCCGCGAGCGCCGCTTCGTAGTCCTCGCCGGCACCCCTGAGCGCCCGAAGCGCCGCATCCAGGGCTTCGAAATCGATCGCTTCCGGCGACTCCATCGCCGCATGGGTCTCGCGGATTTCCTCCACGTATTCCTCCATCGCGTCCGCGAGCGGAGTGAAGCCGAACGGCAGGACCGCTGCGTTCGCGAGCCGCCACATGGCGGTGCCGACGACCTGCGAAAGCGCCCGGCCGAAGACGAAGTCGCTGTCCGAATGGTTCAGATACCAGCGGATCGTGTCGTAGTTGGAGTGGTAGGAACTGCCCGCGCTGCCGCCTCCGAATCCGAGATTCAGCGAAGCCATGGTGAGATGGTCGAGGAAAACCGTGTAATCGGATCCGGAGCCGAGAGCCGCGAGCCGCAGGTCGTCGTTCGCCTCGATGCGGTTTCGGGCATCAGGGTCCGCCGCCATCTCGAGCCGCCGCATCCGGGCCGCCTCGAACACGCTGACTCCCCGTTCCGGGTCCGGAATGTCGCGCGCCACGTCGCTCAAGAAGGTCTCCAGCGTGTGGCTGCCCGCGAAGTTGAGCCATCCCTTCCCGGTGGAGTCGGTGTTGATATAGACGACTCCTTTCTCGCGCAGGGACTCGCGATGGGTCTCGGCCCACTCGGTGGACCCGAGCATCCCCCACTCCTCGGCATCCCAGAGCGCGAACACCACCGTCCGGCGCGGACGGATCCCCGCCTGAAGCAGCTCGCCGAACCCGCGGGCGGTCTCCATGAGCTGGACCGCGCCGCTGATCGGATCGGTGGCACCGTTGCACCAGGCATCGTGGTGGTTGCCGTGGAGGATCCACTCGTCCGGAAACGTCGAGCCCTCGATCCTCGCCAGGACGTTGTAGATCGGACGCACCTCCCACTCGTAGGCGGTCCGCATCCGGACTTCGGCCGGTCCGGGGCCGATGTGGTAGGTGATCGGAAGCGCTCCCTTCCAGTCGTCGTTCGGAGCCGGCGTACCGCGCAGTTGCCTCAGAATGGGAAGCGCGTCGCCCCAACTGATGGGCAGCACCGGAATCCGGGTCAGCGTCCGCGCTTCTTCGCGGGTCAGCTTTTCCCGATCCTCCGTCGCGCCCCAGCCGGGGGTGAGCGGGTCGCCCGGCTGGACCGGCATGTCGAGAATGGAGCCGCGCTGGACACCCCACTCGGGTCGCCAGGAGCCTTCGGGATAACCGAGTCCCTGGTAGTAGCCGTCTTCCTCCGGATCCGAATAGAGGAGCGCGCCGATCGCTCCATGCTCCTGGGCGAGCTTGGCCTTGATGCCGCGCCAGCTCCTCCCGTAGCGGGCGAGAACGATCTTCCCTTCGACGGAAATCCCGAGCTCGGCGAGCATTTCGTAATCCGCCGGGATGCCGTAGTTCACATAGACGACTTCCCCTGCCACATCCCCGTCCGCCGCAAAGGGGTTGTAGGTGGGGAGCAGTCCTTCATCGGAAGTGTCCTCGTCTTCCGGAATGGCCGGCTCCTCGAGACGGAGGGTGTAGGGCTCCGGCCCCAGAACCTCGACATGCCGGTCGGTCGGGATCGGCATCAGCGCCTCGGTCTCTTCGATTTCGGCTTCGAGGCCGAACGAACGGAACTTTTCGAGCGCGTATTCGGCAACCCGGCGGCTCCCGTCCCCGAAACCGGCGATGTGCGGCTCCCCGGCCATGTACTCCATGTACTCGCGAAGGCGCCCCGGATCCGGAATCGCCCGGAACCGCTCTTCGATTTCCTGCTGCTCCTCCCACTGGCCGGCGAGAAAGCCCCGCGCCGGCTCCTCCGGCTGGGCGAACGCCGCCCCGGCGACGAAAAGAACGAGAAGCGACAGCAACGGAATTCGATTCATGCAGGCAATCGTACCCGCGAACTCATTCCTCATGAGCGGAAGGAAGCGCGGCCGGAAACTCCTGCTGGCTGAACACCAGGCGAAACGTGCCTTTCGCCGAGCCGTCTTCCACCGTCATGCGCCCGCAATCCACCGCCTTCTCGTTGAGCTCCCGCTCAAGCAGTCGGAGTACGTTCTCCTTGTAGTCGGTGTCCGGCCCACGAAGGTGACCGCCCTTCGTCTCGAAGAGCAGGACATGGGGCGCACCGGGTGTCTGCCCTGCCATGGCCACGAAATCGGGCCATATCCGTTCGGTCTTCCAGCCTCGCAGGTAGTAGTCGCCGCGCTGCCGGGCGGCGATCCGGTGCCACCAGCGAAGGGCCTTCGCTTCATCGAGATAGCGCGCGAACTCGAACTCCAGGTTGGAATCGAACTGCGCCTCGAATACCGGCTCGAACAGGCTTCTTTGCATGGGCTGGCCGTCGCTACGGCTCGCGAGGCTGCCACGTCCCGCGACGGCCAACCGGAATTCCTCCGGCATCCGGAAATTCATCGCACCCGCCTTCAGATCGAACCGGATGTCTCCCCGCAGCAGCTTTTCGCGGAAAATTCGCTCGGCGCGCTCCGTGACCTCCTTCTCCACGTGTTCTCGCAACCGCCATGCAAGGAAGGATCGTCTTGCAAAGATGTCCTCCTCGGTCGATCCCGAAGCGCGAAGACTCGAGAGCATGGCTTCCACGAGCCGCGATGCTTGCCAGGAGTTCGGAATCAGGGCATCGGGAACCCGACGCACGAACCAGAGAATGCTCACGCTGCGATCCACGGCGATGCGCTCCGAAGGCCGACCACTCGTCACCGGTGGTCCCTCCGCAATGTCCACGGAAGCGGATTCACGGACGAAGGGCTCGGCTTGCGACACCTCGGGCGCGGGGGCATCGATGGATTCCCAGTTGATGTTGGCGAGGATGTGCCGGTGGTAGTCGAGCTCCTCCCATTCCTTTCCTGCCCGATGCAGCACGAGCGGGAGGAAGATGTCCTGCCCGCGGAAGCGCTCCCGGCGTCGAACGGTCACCCGACGTGACCCCGGCGAGGCGGCATCCCCACGAACTTCCTCATGAAGCCCGGTCAGCCCTTCGCGCTCCAGGCCGTTCTTCACCTGCCCGACGGCGGTTCCCACGCTCGTGTTTCGGCAGATCACATAACAGCGATCCAGCGCCTTCCGGCCCGTCCGTCGTGCGTACGGCTGGCGCATCACCCGCCCCACGAGCTGCGTCAAGGCGCGCTGGGCATTCGTGTTGTCGAGCAACACCAGGACGTAGGCGAACGGGCAGTCCCAGCCTTCCATCAAGGCAGCCCGGGTGATGATCCACCGTATGGAGCAATACGGAGACAGGAGGTCCGCATCACGAAGCTCATCCGCTTCCGCCGACTTGACGGCCACGGCTTCCGTGGGTACGCCGAGCTGTTGCGTAAGATGTTCCCGCACATCCTCGGCGTGGACCCGCTGTCCATCACGTTGCTGCCTGCCGGTCCGCTCGACCCGCACGACGACGATCGGCCGGATGTAGCGCCCTTCGCCTGCCCCGAGCGCCGCGGCTTCTCCCGCGAGCCGCTCGGCCTCGTCAGCGGCGCGCTCCAGGGTGAACCGCCAGTCGGCCTGCGGAAAGGCGGCCACTTCGACCGGCAGCTTGATCATCTGCTCGGTTTTCAGTTCCACGCCGCCGATATCCACGAGCAGGTTGCTGATCCCGCGATTCGGAGTGGCCGATAGCTCGACCACCATCCGCGGGTTCAACCGGCTCACCGACCGGGCGAATTCCTCTTTTGCCTGTTGATCGGGGGCGCCGTAGGCCTTGTGCGCCTCGTCGAGCACCACGAACGGACGGAGCAGCTTGAAGACGTTGTAGAGGCTGTTCCGGGGAGCCCGGTCGTCACCCTCGGCGCGCTCGAGGTCGGGACACTGGCGGAGCAATGTTTCGTTGCCCGGGCCGTCGTCGGCATCGGGGAAGAACGTCGGATAGCGGCCGGAATCCCGAAACATTCGCAGGAAGTCCCGCCCCTTCTGGCGGTTCGTCGCCGGCAGCATGAGCAGCATCACGCACAGATGGTGGGCGATATCGGCGGCGGAGAAGCGCTCCTCCTTTTCGAGGATCCTGACCCGGCCGCCGCTGCTCCTCTCCAGAATCTGCCGAATCCAGTGAGCGCGGGTCCGCAGGGCCCGCCGGGTCTGGGCATAGATGGCCCGCGTCGGGACGACCCACAGGACAAGTCCGGTTCGCAGGTTCAACCTCTCCAGCGTCGCGGCACCGAGCAGGGTCTTCCCGCCGCCCGTCGGCACCTTCAGGCAGAAGTGGGGGACGGAGCGCCCCGCGTCGTCGGTCCGGGCCACGTACCGCCCGGCAGTCGGCGGCAACGCTCCCGCTTCCCGGAGAGTCTTCCAGGCGGCTTCGGGATGGTCCGTCGGGCAAGGCGGCGGCTCGACCCCGGCCTTGCGGGCAACCGAAACGAATTCTTCCCACTTCCGGAGCGAAGCCGCGTGGGCATCGTTCCAGCGGGAGACCGCATCGAGAGCGCGGAGCTGGTACTCCTTCAGTTCCATCGGCTTCGCCGCCCCTCAGGGGTCCATCCGGAAGATCCCGGAGGGCAGCCGGCAGAACGTGATCCCGAGTTCCGAGAGTTCCCGCTGGCTGATGAATTTTCCGGGGGCGAAAACGAGCGCGTCCTCTCCCTTGGCGAGAGAGGCGCTGATCCGCCGGGCGCGCGTCTCGTTCAGGACGGGATCGTTGCTCTCAAGGTAATCCCGATCCGGCCGGTAGAGCAGGTGGTAGGAAGTTCCGTTCACCCGGTAGAACAGCCCGTCCTCGTTCTGTGGTTCCAGGGATGCCCCTGCGGAAACTCCGGATGCGACGTGGAGGAGGTAGGCCGCGAAGTCGCCCCATTCCGGGAGATCCTCGCCCTGGATCATTCGTTCGAGATCCAGCGGGGGGCCGAGGGTGCAGTAGGTGAACGACCCGCCCAATCCTTCCCGTATCTCGGCGTTTTGCGCTTCGGGAACGCCGCGGATGACCCGGCGCACCCGCTCGGCGGTGACCTTGTCGGCGTAGTCCTCGCACTCGACCAGGATGAAACGGCGATTTCCACCGTCCTCCCGGTTGAGAGACAGGACGGCGTGCGCGGTGGTTCCCGATCCCGCGAACGAATCCAGAACGATCGCATCGGGATCGTTCACGAGCTCCACCAGGAAACGAACGAGCTGCACCGGTTTCGGTTGGGGAAACACGCCGCCCTCTCCAAACACATCGCGCAGGGTGCGGGTTCCGTCGGCATTGAATCCGACATCCTCCGGCTTCAGCACCGCATCGGGCGGCTGTCCTTCCTGCACCTCGGAGAGATATCGCTTGATTCGCGGCTCCTTGCCACTGAAATCGATCCGCCGATCCTCTTCCAACTCGCGAAGTCGCTCTTCCGAGTAAGCCGGGTACCTCCCCTTGGGGGGTGACCATCGCTTCCCGCCCGCGAAGGTGAACTCATAGGGCTCGTAGTAGTTGCGGGCGTGGAGCGGATCGAGCTTGTAGGGGCCGCGTCCGTCCCCGTCATCCTTCGGGTACCGGCCCGCCTTGTCCAGCCGGTGGCGGATGTAACGCTCCGGCTCCTCGCCGAACCACGCCTTGTTCTTGCCGTACACCAGCACGTAGTCGGCGTTCAGGTTGAAGTCCTTGCTGGAGTTGCGGACCGTATGCATCGCCCGCCGGGTGAGCAGCGCGAAGAAGTTCTCCTCGCCGAAAATCTCATCGAGGAGCATCCGCAAGTGGTGTTGCTCGTGATCATCCACCGAGAGGAAGAGAAGGCCGCTCTCGGCCAGCAGGTCGCGCAGCAGATGCAGGCGCGGCCACATCATCGCGAGCCACTTGTCGTGGCGCTCGAGATCCTCATCGTCCACCGGCCCGTTTTCCCGCAGCCAGCGCTGCATCAGCGGGCTGTTCACGCCGTCGTTGTACATCCACCCTTCCTGCCCCGTGTTGTAGGGAGGGTCGAGATAGATGCAGCGGATGCGATCGGCGTAGCGGGGAATGAGCGCCTTCAGCGCCAGCAGGTTGTCGCCGTGGATGATGAGGTTGTCATCGCTCTGGTCGCCCGGAACGGAACGGTCGGCATCCGGAACCAGCGGTCGGTAGGCGACCGTCAGATGGTGGGCGTAGATGTCCTGCTTCCCCTTGAATTCAATCGTGGGCATATCGGACTGGCCCTACTCCTCCGCGTCGGTTTCCATCATCGCCGGAGAATCCACGAGGCGCACCGCCCAAAGACCCGAGTTGCGATCCGAGAAGAAGATGTGTCCCTTGTGCGGCTGGGCCCCCCAGACCTGGGGCGCGTTCGGCAAGAAGCCCTCCGGATCGAGCGGCAGGAATCGGGCGATCTCCCGGCCCTGGCGGTAGAGGTTCCCGAGGAGTTCTCCCGAAACATCCACCACCCGGAGCCCGCCGTTGTAGAAGGCGACGTACATGACATCGTCTTCGATCCAGATGTTGTGGCTGCCGGCTTCCGGAACCTCGTAGCGGCCGACGAGCCGGGCGGGATTCTCGAAGTTCTCGTCCCATTCGAGGATGTGGATCCAGCCCCGCCAGCGGGTGGGTTCGTTCTCGTAGCCGGGGGTGCCGGTCCCGATCTCGGCGAGCGGGCTGTAGCGGCCGGTCCGCGCCGCTTCATCCCCGGCGAAGATGTAGAACTTGCCGGTGGACTCGCTCCGGTAGGGATAGACCGCGTGGTTCCACCCGGTAGGGAACGGGAATTGGCCCATGAGCACCGGATTCTGCGGTGAGCCGCCCCGGTGGCCGCCGCCCACATCGATCGCCGCGACTCCGTCCTTCCAGTTCGCCGAATAGGCGATCCCCTCCACCACCCACACATCGTGGATGGAGCGGCCCGGGTTCTCGAGCGCAAAGCTCCCCACCCGGTGCGGAACCGTCGGGTCCTCGATGTTCACGATGTCGAAACGCCGCCCGCCGGAGAGCGCATAGACGTGGCCTTCGTGGATGAAAGTGTTGTGGACTCCGCCGGTGAGCTGATCGTCGTAGCGCGAAAGGATCCGCACCCCCAGCGAGGGATCGGAAACATCGAGAATCACGAGGCCGTTGCGCCGGTTCGAGGCTCCCTCGCGGGAGATGACCGCCGTCGCTCCGTCTTCGGAAATCTTCACGTCGTTGACGGTCCGCGCATCCACCTTCACCACGTCGGCGATCTCGATGCTCTCCGGGTTGGTGACATCCCAGATGTAGGCGTGCCCCTCGGCGCTGTGGGTTCCGGTGATCGCGTAATCGCGTCCGTTGGGGGCTTCCCAGACCCAGAGGTCGGAAGTCGCCCGGTCACTCACCCGGCCGTGGCCCACGAGCTCGATAGGCCGACGGACACCCCGCTCCGAGACCGGGATCACCACCGAGGCGGAGGCTCCGCCGGTGTGAGCCACCACCGTATAGACGCCCGGCATGTCCGCGACGAAACGCCCATCCGGAGTCACGAGTCCGGCGGACGGGCCGCCCGTCCCCATCGAATCGGTGACCGCCGAGACACTGAAACCGATCGGAACCCCCTCGGCTTTTTCGCCGGAAGCGCGGTAGCCGGTGGCGGTCAGGCGAACCACATCGCCGGTGCGGGCGGACTCCCGGTCGGCCTGGATTTCCATCCGCGCCACCGGGTTGGGCATCACTTCGATCTCCATGCTGGCGGTCGCCTCGCCGGCGGTTGCGGTCAACGTGACCGGGCCGGGCCGGATCAGCCGCACCACTCCGCGGGTGGGCTCTTTCGCGATCGTCGGCGGCCGGGACACCGGAATCGCCACCGAGGAATCCGAAGTCCGGAGCGAAACCGCGAGCCCTTCCACCGGATCACCGAGAGCGTCGAGCGCATCGGCTTCCACCACCGCTTCGGTACCGGCGTAGAGCGGGTCTCCGGCGATCACCGTGAGCGAGGCGACCGGGGCGGGCAGGATGGTCACCGGGATGCGCTGTTCGAGGTAGCCCTCGGCTTCCGAATTGCGAGCCGAGGGGTCGGGGCCGGCTTCCACCACCCGGACCAGAATCTCGAATTCGCCGGGAGAACGGGTCGAGACCTCGCCGTCCGGAGAAACCTTGAAGATGTTGAAGCCCCAAGTCCGGTGCTCCAGGTTCCAGTACTGACCGTAGAGCGGCAGATAGAGGATTTCCGCATCCTCGACCGTCATCCCGCTCGCATCCCGGACCGTGGCTTCGAGCCGGGCGGTGTCCCCGGCGCGGAGTTCGAGCCCGGGAGGCGAAACCTCGAGCGTCGCGGGCTCCTGCGCCGAGGCTGGGGCCGCGCCCAGGAGAAGAACGGGAAGAAGCAGCCGCCCGGTCACCACGCCACTCCGTAGTCGTCGCCGTGCTGGCTGGAGCCGCCCCAGAAGGTTCCGTGGACCCGGTCGAACCAGATGGCGTTGATCGGCCCCGAGGTACGGGGCGCGAAACGAAGCCGGTAGCCCATCTTCTGGAGCTCGGTCCGGGTCCAGTCCGGGGTGGAATCGTGGAGAAGGAGAGCACCAGGGTCCGACTCGTGAGCCCCGAAGGAGCTCCGCATCTGGTAGCTGTTGAAATTGGCGGCCTCCGCCGCTTCCTGGACGTTCATCCCGAACTCGACCACGTTCAGGAAGAACTGGAGCAGGTTCTGATCCTGGCCGTCACCCCCCTGCACCGCGAACGAGAGGAAGGGAGCGCCGTCCCGGACCGCAAGGCTCGGGGTGAGCGTGGCGCGCGGGCGCTTCCCCGGTTCGAGGACGTTGTAGGGATTTTTCGCCGGATCCAGCACGAAGCTCTGCATCCGCTGACTCAGCCCGATGCCGGTTTCGCCGGCGAGCACCGCCGGGAGCCAACCGCCGCTCGGAGTGACCGAAACCACCCATCCTTCGGCATCGGCGGCCTGGATGGACGTGGTACCGGCGAGGAAGCCGTCGAGAAACTCCTCGTGCTCCTCTTCGGTGGTCGGCTGCCCACTCTCTCCGGAGAAGCGGCTCAGATACTCGGTGAACGGGTTTTCCCCGCCCTGGAACGGATACGGATCGCCGGGGCCGATGTCCGGATCGTTGCGGTCCGGCCGGATCTGCCCGGCGCGCGACGCAGCGTACTCCTTCGAGAGCAGTCCGCGGATGGGCTCTTCCGGCGGGAAGTAGGGGTCGCCGTAGTAGAAATCGCGGTCGGCGAAGGCCAGATTCATCGCCTGGTAGAGGGTGTGGATGTAACGGGTGCTGTTGTAGCCCATGGCCCCGACTTCGAGCGGCTCGAGAATGTTGAGCATCTGGAGCAGCACCGGCCCCTGGACCCAGTGGGTCAGCTTGTACACCTCGATGTCGCGGTAGGTGGTGGAAACCGGCTCCTCGATGTGCACTTTCCAGTTGGCGAGGTCCTCGGTGGTGATGAGCCCGCCCTGCTCCTGGGTGCCTCGGGCGATTTCCTCGGCGATATCCCCCTTGTAGAACCGGTCGTACGCCGCGTAGATGGCCGCCTTCCGGTCCATCCCCTGAGCGAGCGCCTCGGCTTCCGCCTCCACCAGCTTGCGCAGCGTATTCGCGAGCTCGGGCTGGCGAAAGATCTCGCCGGGAAGCGGGCCGCCGGCATCGAACTCGCGGGTGTTCGCATCCTCCCGGTCCCAGTAGTTCCCGGTCTCGTCCTGCGGGCCGGAAGCGCTCGAACGATCGTCCCGATGCGGCAGCAGGGTGCGCCGCGAATACGGCCACTCGGCGATGCGGTCCGCTCCGCGCTGGATGCTGCGGGCGGCCGCCGCCTCGATGGGATAGCCCTCGGCCATCTGGATCGAGGGAGCGAGCACCTCGGCGAGCGACATGGTTCCGTACTCGGCGAGCATGGTCATGAGCCCGCCCGGAGTACCCGGAGTGACGGCGGCGAGAGGGCCGACCGCGGGCGGGTACTCCATCTCCTGGCTCCGGAAGAAATCCGGGGTGGCACCGGTGGGGGCAACGCCGAGGGCGTTGATCCCGATGACCTTCCTTTGTTCCGGATGCCAGATGAGCGCCTGGGTTTCCCCGCCCCAGCTCAACACGTCGAACATGGTTGCGGTCGCGCCCAGCATCGCGCAGGCGGCATCCACCGCGTTGCCTCCCTGCTGGAAGATCATCGCGCCAGCGGTCGCACCGAGCGGTTTGCCGGTGATCGCCATCCAGTGCCTGCCGTGGAGCACCGGCTTCTGGGGCCGCGCCTCGGCGGCCACGGTCGTCAGGATGAGTAGGGACAGAAATCCCGGAAGAGTTCTTCTCATGCCCGGCATTGTGCGCCCCCCACCGCCATCTGGCAAAGGCGATCCGGGGTTCACCATCCGACGCGCGGGGACGGGGTGCGGTCCGGGAGGGATGAGCGCAACGGCGTTGATATCTATAAAGTTTTATATTCAGAACGCTATATGAGATACTGTTCTTGATTCGATGGTTTCCAAACGCGACGGAACGCTTCCGCTCTCTGCTCTCCGGGTGCTCCGGAAGCTCGGAACCGACCTGCGCGATGCGCGGCGACGGCGGCGCATTCCCACCGCACTGATGGCGGAGCGGGCCATGCTCAGCCGCACGACGCTCCACCGCATCGAACGCGGCGATCCCGGCGCCTCGCTCGGCAACTACGCCCGCGTCCTCTTCGTGCTGGGCCTCGAAAGCCGGCTCGGGGAACTGGCCAGTCCCGGCGCGGATCCGGTGGGGCTGGACCTCGAAGCCGAACGGCTGCCGGAGCGAATCCATCTCAAGCCCCATCTGAAGACGATGCTGTTCGACGACGAGGCCCGGTAGATGGATCGCCGGGTCTTCGTCTATTCCGCCGGGAGCGGCTTCGACCAGCCTGTCGGCCGTCTTTGGATGCGACGACGTTCCGGACGGGAAAGCGCAACGTTCCTGTACGACCCCGCGTGGTTGGAGTGGCCCGGACGTTACGCGTTGGAACCTGCTCTCGCGCTCGACCGGGGGCCCCACCACGCCGGGAAAGGACAGTTCGGCTCTTTTGCGGACTCCGCCCCGGATCGCTGGGGACGCATGTTGCTCCAAAGAGCCGAGGGGCGCGAAGCCTGCCGAAGAGGCGAAACGCCGCGCGTGCTCGGGGAAGCCGACTTTTTGCTGGGAGTCAGCGATGAAGCCCGTCAGGGCGCGCTCCGCTTTCGGGAAGAGCTCGACGGTCCCTTTCTGGCTGCGCCTGAACGCTCCATCCCACCTTTCCTCCAGCTTCCCCGACTCCTCGCCGCCGCATCACGCATCGAAGCCCGTTCCGAAGGGGAAGAGGATCTCGGGTTGCTTCTCGCTCCCGGCTCCTCTCTTGGCGGCGCCCGCCCGAAAGCTGCGGTGCGCGATCGTGAAGGCAGTCTCTCCATCGCCAAGTTCCCTCGAAGCGAAGACGATTGGAACGTTCCGGCATGGGAAGCCGTCGCCCACCGGATCGCCCGGCGAGCAGAAATCCGGGTTCCGGATTCGCAAATCCTCCGCGCAGGGGGGCAGGACGTGTTCCTGGTCCGCCGCTTCGACCGCCACGGCGCGAAGCGGATTCCCTTCCTTTCTGCGATGACGATGCTCGAAGCCGACGACCGGGAGCCGCGAACGTATCCAGAAATCGCCGAAGCACTGCGAAGGTGGGGTGCCGCACCCGCCCGGGATCTCCGCGAGCTCTGGAAGCGCATCGTCCTGGGCGTGCTCATCTCCAATCGCGACGACCACCTGCGGAACCACGGATTCCTGCAGGCCGGCCCTGCCGGTTGGCGTCTTTCGCCTGCGTACGACCTGAATCCCGTTCCGGCCGATGCGGGAGGCGGCACGCTGGCCACCATGATCGTCGAGGGTGACGACAGGGCCGATCCGGATCTGGCGCTCCAGACCGCGGTCCAATACGGCATCAGCCAACCGGAGGCGCGGAGGCTGCTCGCCGGGATCGCGGCGGCGGTCGTCCATTGGCGCAAGGACGCCAACCGATTTGGAATCGACGGCGCGGAGCAGGAGCGGATGGCATCCGCATTCCGAGCCGGGTAGGCGTTCCGCGTCGGAATCATTAGTTATCGGAACCTGTCATGCGCACGCTTGTGCGAATCCGCCTCCCGGAACCCGCCCCCCGGCCTTCGTTGAGCGTGGGTTGCGATCGCTGACTCACTCCCGCCGATCCTCGGCAGTTGCCGGGGGGCAACCTCTAGCGAGCGCCTACGGGCCTCTCCCGCGTCCGGATTTCGGGGGTACTACGGGTAGGGGTAGGGGTAGGGGCTGAAAACGCGTCAGGGAGCTTTCTACGGCCTCGAATTCCGGGCTGGGGCCGCCGCAACACCCGAATTCGCCGATCCGGGCGGGCCAGGGGGAGCATCCGCCGCATCCGCCGCAGCCCTCGCCGCCTTCGCAGCCCTCGCCACCGCCGCAGCCCATGCCGCAGCCCTCGCCGCAGCCGCCGCATCCGCCGCCGCATCCGCCACCCCCGCAGCCCATGCCGCAGCCCTCGCATCCGCCGCCCTCCATTTCTTCCCTGCCCTCCATGCCGCCGCTTCCAACCTCGCCGCCGCATCCGCCGCCCTCGCATCCGCCGCCCTCCATTTCTTCCCTGCCCTCCATGCCGCCGCTTCCAACCTCGCCGCCGCATCCGCCTTCCATTTCTTCATCGCATCCGCCACCGCATCCGCCACCGCAGCCCTCGCCGCATCCACCGCATCCGCCACCGCAGCCCTCGCCGCATCCACCGCATCCACCCCCGCAGCCCATGCCGCAGCCCTCGCATCCGCCGCCGCATCCCTCGCCGTCTTGTCGGTCACTCCGCCGCCTCCCGATCCGTCACGCGCTGCGCGTAGTCGAGCGCCCGCCGGAGCCTCGCGCCCCTCGGGGGCCGGTCACGGGGGGGGGATCAGCGAGTCCGTGAGAATCCGCCGCAGTAGCTCGCTTCGGGTCATCCCGTGCTGGGCCGCCGATGCTTCGAGCGCCGCCAGCAACGGGGCCGATAGATGGAACGCGATTTTCGGGGTTTTCATACCGGGATCATACGCACGATGTATTCATATCCTGCAATTCGCACTACTTCGCCCGCATCGAATTCCGCAAATCGTTGACTATCAACGGTTTCCGCGAAAAAACTTATGTGACATAATCAGTTCTGCTGGTCGGTCGTGATGTCCTCCGCCACCGCGAACCGCTCGAACCACTTGCGCAGCAGCAACTGGACCCGCAGGAAGTTGGTGGGCGGGAGGCTGCGGCTGTGCCAGCCGCCGGTGAGCCGCACCATCGCGGTCGGAACCTTCCGCATCTTCAGGGCCCGGTAGTACTGCTCGGTCTGCTCCATCGGGGTGCGGAGATCCCGCTCGCCGGTCATGAGCATCGTCGGGGTGGTGACGTTCCCGACGTACATGAGGGTCGAACGCCGCAGGTGCTCTTCGGGGTCGTCCCACGGCATCTTCTCGAAGTTCCGGTACCAGGAGGCGCCGTCGGTGGTGCCGACGAAGCTGAGCCAGTTGGTCACCGGGGCTTTCGCCACCGCGGCGGCGAACCGGTCGGTCCGCGCCACGACCCACGAGGTGAGCACGCCTCCTCCGCTGCCGCCATAGACGAACAGGTTGCGGTCGTCTATGTATCCGCGGGAAATCACCTCGTCCACGCCCGCCATCAGGTCGTCGTAATCCTTCCCCGGGTAGGCGTTCTTGATCTCGTTGCCAAAAGCGCTCCCGTAGCCGCTGCTCCCGCGGGGGTTCGTGTAGAGAACCACGTACCCGTTGGCCGCGTGGTCGTGGTTCTTGAAGTCGAAGCCGGCGTTGTACATGGCGTGGGGTCCGCCGTGGATCCGGAGGATCAGCGGGTACCGCCGCGCCGGATCGAAGTCCGGGGGCTTGACGATCCAGCCCTGGATGTCGAGGCCGTCCGGAGACCGGTACCAGATCTCCTCCACTTCGCCGAGCCGGACATCCGCGAGAAAGGAGAGGTTCGTCTGGTGGAGGCTCGTGACTTCTTCGGGTGCCGTCACCGGGAAGGAAATCACTTCGCCCGGGTTGTGGTAGCTGGTCCGGACCCCGACCGCGGTCCCGTTCGCGTCCACCGTCGAAACCGAGAGCATGTGGTTCCCGGAAGTCACCGGCCGCGCCTCGCCGTCGAGCGGGGCGAAGTACAGGTTGCTCGTCCCCTTGAGCTGGGCACCAAAATAGACACCGGAGCTATCGGCGGCCCACCCGACGATCCCGGGGCGTCGGCCCATCTCCGTCGCGAGCACTTCCACTTCGCTCCCGTCGGCGCGCATCACCTGAAGCGCCTCCTCGCGGTAGGTGTCCGTCGTGAGGTCCATCCCGGTGTAGGCGATGTACTGGCCGTCGGGGCTCGGGACCGGGCCGGAGTCGGGCCCCACGCGGTCGGTCAGCGCGGTGACCCTTCCGGTCGAAACATCCAGCCGGAAGATCTCCGACTCGCGCCAGGCGTGCTCCGCATCGGGGGTTCGGAGCGAGGCGAAGACGATGTCCCTCCCGTCGCCGAGAAACCGCGCCCCGTCGTGATGGAAGTCCCCGTGGGTGAGCTGGCGCGGCGTTCCTCCGTCGGCCGGGACAGAAAAGAGGTGCCGGAAGCCCGCCGGGATGTATCCCGAGCCGTCGCGCCGGTAGTTCAGACGGGTCACGATCCGTGGCGGAGCGGTCCAGTCGGCTCCTTCCGGCGCTTTCGGCATGGCGATCGCCCAGGCACTGTCCGGGTCCGGCGGAACCACCGCGCGAAACATCAGCGAGTTCCCGTCCGGTGCCCAGCGGATCTGCGAAGGCGGGTTCTCGATCCGGGTGATCTGGCTTTCGCGCCCGGAGCCTTCCAACCCGAGCACGAAGATCTGGGAACCGCCTGGATTCGCCGGGCGGGTGAAGGCGATCCGGGTGCTGTCGGGCGAGAAGATCGGGCCGGAGCCTTCGGTGAGCATCCGGTGGTTGCCGCCATCCGGAGCCATCGCCCAGATCTCGGTGTTCCACCGGTCGTTCATGGAGTCCACGAAGCGGCGCTCATAGACCACGAGACTCCCGTCGGGCGCAATCTGCGGGCTTCGGGCCTGCTCCCACGAGAGGTAGTCGGCGAGCTCGAGATGCCGCCCGCCCTCCTGGGCGGTAGCCGGCGCGAGCACGAAAAGTGCCAAGAGCAGGTTGACGAAACGCATGGGACCACCTCCGGTGGAAAGGCCCCCCGAGTGTAAGGGGAGAGGAGGCGGCGTGACACAGCCATGACACAATCCGTGCGCCAAAAATCTTGCTTCACGCCCCCCCCGAAAAATTGGGAAGCAAGCCGCTGATTCGAGAGGCGCGACTCTGGCTCCTCGGTTGCCCGGATTACGTCACCGGCTGCTGATCGAAGACGACTCCGTCCTCCTCCTCCAGTTCGGTTTGTGGTTTTCATCTCCATAAAACTGTAAAATCATCCACATCACGGATGAAGAATCAGGCATTTCGCTGGCTTTCCACTCGATTGCCCAGCAACGACCGGAAACGGCTGGTCGTACTCACCGGGGCACGTCAGACCGGGAAGACCACCCTCGCCCGAAGGCTCTATCCCGAACTCCGGTACATCAACCTCGATGCCATCGAGGAACGGGAGACTGTCCGCTCCCTCAGGACCGCCGCCTGGGGGAAGACGGTCGGTGCTGCCATCCTGGATGAAGCCCAGAAGGAGCCCGGGATCTTCGACAAGGTCAAATATGCCTACGACGACAGCAGCCTGCGCTTTTCGGTCCTGCTCGGCTCCTCGCGTGTCCTGCTGCTGGACCGGGTGCGGGAATCGCTCGCCGGGCGCGCGTTCGTGTTCGAGCTGTGGCCCCTGATCCTTTCGGAAGTTGCGTCCGCGTTCGGAGCCTCCCCCGCTCCCCCCCTCTTCGACCGCCTGATCACCGAACCCCGGCGCTTCGCGAAGACCCTCGCTGCGGAACCACTGCGACTTCTCGGAGAGGAAGCAAAACCGGCGGGAGAGGCGTTTTCCCACCTCGCTTCGTGGGGCGGCATGCCCGAACTCCTCTACCTGGATGACGACGACCGGCGCGAGTGGCTGCGTTCCTACCACCAGACGTTTTTGGAGCGCGATCTGGCCGACCTCGGGCGGGTCTCGGATCTGCTGCCCTTCCGCACCCTTCAACGGCTCGCGATGCTGCGATCCTCCGGGCTCCTTCATTACGCCGAACTGGCGCGGGACGCGGCGCTCGGCACCACGACCGTCCGGCGCTATCTCGAATACCTGCGCCTGTCGTATCAGGTGATCCTCCTCCCCCCTTTCGGCAGGAACCTCACCAGCAGCACCATCAAGACCCCGAAACTCCACTGGATGGACACCGGGCTGCTCCGTCAGGGCATCGGCTATTTCGGCCCGATCACCGGCTCCCTGTTCGAGTCGCTGGTGGTCGCCGAGGCGAAGAAGTGGGTGGACACTCTCGGGCGGGATACGCCGCTCTCCTTCTACCGGACCCGCAGCGGACGCGAAGTGGATCTTCTGGTCACCACTTCGGAAGGCCTGATCGGCATGGAGATCAAGAACCGCAACTGCGTCGCCCCGCGGGACACCTCCGCGCTCCGGGCGCTCGCTGCCGCCCTCGGCGACGAGTGGGCGGGCGGCCTCGTCGTCCACCGCGGCGAAAATCTCGCGGACCTCGGGGGAGGAATCTGGGCCGTCCCGGCGCAACGCCTTTTCGCCTGAATACGGGAGACTTCGCGGATGCGCTCTTCCGCTCTCCTCCTCGTCTTCCTCATTCTCGCTTCACCGGCTGCCGCCGAGGGGCCTTTCGACGCGCTGCGCTGGCGGCACATCGGCCCGGTCGGGAACCGGGTCACTTCGGTCTTCGGAGTTCCGGGCGAACCCCATGTCTGGTACTTCGGAGCGGCCTCCGGCGGTGTCTTCCGAAGCGACGACGGCGGAGTCCGCTGGACACCGGTCTTCGACGAGCAGCCCGTGCTGTCCATCGGAGCGCTTGCGGTCTCGGCCGCCGATCCGAACATCGTCTGGGCGGGAACCGGAGAAGCACACATCCGCAGCAACATCTCGCTCGGAAACGGTGTCTATCGCTCCACCGACCGCGGCGACACCTGGGCCCACGTGGGACTGGAAGCCACCGGGCGCATCTCGCGGATCGTGACCCACCCGGACGACCCGGACACCGCGTGGGTCGCGGCCCTCGGGCATCTCTACGGACCGCAGGAAGAACGCGGAATCTTCCGCACGGACGACGGCGGAGGCACCTGGGAGCGGGTTCTCTTCGTGGACGAGAACACCGGTGCCTCGGAGATCGTGATGAGCCCGGCGAACCCCCGAA
Organism: Vicinamibacteria bacterium; assembly: GCA_965215615.1. Lineage (GTDB taxonomy): Bacteria > Acidobacteriota > Vicinamibacteria > Marinacidobacterales > Marinacidobacteraceae > CBDATA01. The sequence goes on from OZ244068.1 coordinate 2,081,411, forward strand.
TTCTCTTCGCCGCGATGTGGCAGATGCGGATGTGGACCTGGGGCCGTGAGAGCGGCGGGCCGGGCAGCGGGATCTTCCGCAGTCGCGACGGCGGCGACACCTGGGAGCGGCTCGAAGGGAGCGGACTCCCCGAGGGGCCGATGGGGAAGATCGCGCTCGCCATGACTCCGGCCGACCCAAGGCGCATCTACGCGCTCATCGAGACCAGCTCCAACGAGGACTTCGCGCCGCTCGATCCCGAGGACGGCGTGCTCTGGCGCTCCGACGATCTCGGCGACACCTGGGAGATGGTCAATCCGGACCACGCGCTGAACCAGCGACCGCACTACTACACCCGGGTGGTCGCGGCCCCGGACGATGCCGACGAAGCGCACTTCCTCGCCACCCGCCACCTGACGACCCTCGACGGCGGATATACGACCTTCCGGAACGACTCCGGCGGCGACCACCACGACATGTGGATCGCGCCCGATGACCCGGACCGGATGATCGTCGGGCACGACGGCGGGGTCAGCATCTCGGTCAACCGGGGAGAAACCTGGATGCGGCCACGGTTGCCGATCGCCCAGATGTACCACGTCCATACCGACGACGACATTCCCTACCGGGTGATGGGGAACCGCCAGGACGGCCCATCCTCCCGCGGCCCTTCCAACAGCCTCACCGCCGGCGGCATTCCGATCGGTGCCTGGAGCCCGGTCGGTGGCTGCGAATCGGGCTTCGCGATACCCGACCCGGAAGACTCCGGCCGGGTTTGGTCCGGCTGCTTCGAAGGGATCCTCGAACTCTTCGACGAAAGATCGGGACAGGCCCGGAACGTGAGCGTCTGGCCCGACAACCCCGAGGGCTGGGCGGCGAGCGAGCTGCGCGACCGCTTCCAGTGGACGTTCCCGATCCACATCTCGCCCCACGACCCGAACCGGGTTTATGCCGGGAGCCAGCGGGTCCACGTCACCACGAACGGCGGGCAGAGCTGGGAAGCGATCAGTCCCGACCTCACGAGCGACGACCCGGCGCTTCAGCAGAAGACCGGCGGGCTCACCTTCGACGACGTGAGCCCTACCTACGCTGCGGTGCTGTTCTCGATCGCCGAATCCCCGCACACGCCGGGAGTCCTCTGGGCGGGCAGCAACGACGGGAAGCTCCACGTGTCCCGCGACGGCGGCGAGAGCTGGGAGGACGTTTCGACGAACCTGCCCGAACTGCCGCCGCTCGGCACCTTCAGCAACATCGAGCCTTCCCGGTGGGCTGCCGGTGCGGCCTACACGACCGTGGATCTCCATCAGCTCGGCGACACCGAAACCTACGCCTACCGAACCGGGGACTTCGGCGCAACCTGGATCCGGCTCGGCGAAGGGCTCCCCCACACGACCCACAGCTACGCCCATACGCTGCGCGAGGATCCGGAGCGCCCCGGACTTCTCTACCTCGGAACCGAAAACGCGGTCTGGGTCAGTTTCGACGACGGGGAGACCTTCGCGTCGCTCCAGACGAACCTTCCCCACGCTCCGGTGCACTGGCTCACCGTCCAGGAGCGGTTTTCCGATCTGGTGGCCGCCACCTATGGCCGCGGTTTCTGGATTCTCGACGACATCTCACCGCTCCGGGAGTGGGACGAAAACCTGGGTTCCCCCCACCTCTTTCCTCCCCGGGAGGCATGGCGGTTCCGCCTCCGCGCCGCGCCGATGAGCCAGCCCGAGGATCCGGGAGCCGGCGAGAACCCGCCCTACGGTGCCACGCTCCACTACCGGCTGGAGGAAGAAGCGGAAGTCCTCCTCGAAATCCTCGACCCGGCGGGTGACGTGATCCGGACCCTCGACGCTCCGGGAACCCCGGGACTCCACCGCGTCGTCTGGAACCTTCGGAACGAAGCCACCGAACAGCCGAAGCTCCGGACCCCTCCGAAGGACAGCCCCGGCCAGGTGCTGCCGGCGCGCGGCTTCCGGCTCCTCACCGAGTCGCGCCCGGTGGCGACCCTCATGCCTCCCGGGGAATACACGGTGCGGCTCACCGCCGGGGGCATCCCCCTCGAGCAGCCGCTCACCGTCCGCCGCGACCCCGACTCGCCGGCCACCGACGAGGAGATCCACGCCCAGACCCGGGCCCTCCTCAGGATCCAGGCGATGGTCGTGGAGGTGGGCCGGATGATCGAGCAGATCGAGTGGCTCCGGAAGCAGATCGCCGAACGCCGTGCTCTCCCGGCGGCCTCCGGAATCCGTACTTCCGCATCCGAATACGAAAGCGCCCTGATGGAGCTGGAGGCGCGTTTTTTCGAGCTCCGGCTCACCGGCGGCAACGCGAGCCAGGACACGCTGCGCTGGCCGCGCCGCCTCCACGCCAAGCTCGCGAGCCTCCACGGCTACATCGGTGGCAGCGACCACCTCCCGACCGACCAGCACCTCGAAGTCCTCGCGCTCTACGAGGCGGAACTCGCCGAAACCCGCGAGCGCCTGCGCCAGCTTTCGAACGACGAACTCGAAGCCTTCAACCGGGAACTCGGGCGCTCGGGCCTCCCGCCGCTCCTCGTCCCGGATCCCTGACCCGGCTACGAAACCACTCGCCGCCGTGCTTCCCGATTCCCGGTTTCGCTCCCAGCCGCCCGTCTTCTGGGCATATGTCCGTACGCTCAGCCAGTTCATCGGCTACACCGACAAGGGCGGTATCCGCGCGCTGTCTGTCGAAGAGCTGGAACGTGGCCTTCGCGAACTTGGGCTGGCTGTCTCGCGGTGCGTCACCCGATCCGGAGATCCGACACCACTCGGAACCGAACTCCTCCAGTACTTCACGCATCGTGCCCATGTTCTGGAGGAATCGGCTCGGCCCGCCCTGATGACCGCCGATGCTGCCGAAGCACTCTTCTTCGAGTTGAAGTCGAGCGCAACACCGAATACGCCACTGCCCATGAACAAGCAGAAGGGCGAAAAGCGGCGACACGCTTTCTTTACCTGCATCATCAATATCCTGATTTCTCGCGCTCTTCGCGACATGCCATGCGATTACTCACCGAGAAACTGACCAGCTTCGTGCGAGATGGGATTCCGGTGCGCACACTCTCGCGCCGGGTGGATGGGGCGTTCCCGTCCACGATCAATCCGGTCGCCCTTTGGGAAATCAAGGAGTACTACTTCACGACAACCTTCGGCAGTCGCATCGCGGACGGCGTGTTCGAGACCATGCTCGACGGAATGGAACTTCGCGAGCTACGCGAAAACGAGGATATCCGGTGCCGCCACTACCTGATGGTTGACGCCTACGACACGTGGTGGGGCATGGGAAAGTCCTATCTCTGCCGGCTGGTGGATATGCTCCACATGGGACTCGTGGATGAGATCCTCTTCGAGCGCGAAGTCGTGGAACGAATCCCGGTGCTCGTCACCGAGTGGATTGCGGAAGATCGCGCGGGCGAACGGTCCGGATCGAATTCGTCAGGGCCGATACGTCAGGAGTAGGCGATCCGAGACCTGTTCGGTCTCGAGCGTTCTCCCGCTCATCTGGAAGCGCTTGAGCATGGAGCGCCCGCAATCCATGAATACTTCGCTCTCGAAGAGTCCTGGAGGCGCATCCACATCCACGCGTGTCCGCCCTGATTTCTTGGTTCCATCAATACTCAGCGCGACCCTGGCTCCACGGGATTTGCAGGATTCGATTTCGTGATAGAGAGCGTCAAGGGAAAAGGACTGGGCACCATACAGAATTTTCTGGGAGCTGCTGTAGGGCGGGTCACAGTAAACCAGATCCCCCGGGCCTGCTTCCGACATGGCCTCCTGGAAATCCATGTGCACGAAGCGCGTCCCGGATGTGCGCTTCTTCCAGATATCAACCCGCTCGCTGAATTTCCGGGGATGAATCGGGTCATGGGAGCCGCACGGCGTGGACATGTGGCCATCTTTTTTCCGGAAACGGATCACCCCGCCGTAACAGGATCGGCACAAGAAGAGAAGATCAGGTCCATTCGGGCGACAGTTGTACGATGCCTTGATCTTCTCGTACCGAGCGAATTTGTCGCCGTCCTGAAGAAAGAGCCACCGCTCGGCGTACCAGAGTTTCAGGACCTCGGCATCCGTTTCAAGCGCCTTCCATATCTCCATGAGGGGGGCGAAGACATCCGACGCCACCCCCTTCTCTGGCGCAAGCGTCGCGAGAACCGCCGCGCTTCCCGCGAAAGGCTCGCGATACACGCGGATGTCAGCCGGGAAATGCGACGCGATCCGGTGCGCGGATCTCTGTTTGCTTCCCACCCACTTGAGAAGGCCCACGCGGAAAGGCGAGACGACTGCGGATGCGCTGCTGCCAAACGGCAGGACTCGCTGCTTCGTCACCACATGGGATGCGGTGCGGGATGCGGTGCGCCCCGGGACGGCAGCTCCGGTTGGAAGTTCGGATCGCAACCTCGGAGCGACGACTGCCATGAAGGACTGTAGCGCGGCATGGCCGCGAGGAAGCGTGGAGGAGAAGGCCAGGCGTTGACCCGCGACATGGAATGTCCGGCTACTCGCCTAGGTTCTCCTGGAGCAGGCTGCGGGCGATGAACATGAAGTCGTGCTCGGTGACGATCCCGACCAGCCGTCCCTCCTGAACCACCGGCAGGGCTCCGATTCCCCGTTCGTTCATGATGCGGGTCGCTTCCACCGAGGTCGTCCGGGGGCTGATCGTGACCAGATCGGTCTTCATGGCATCCCGGACCGAGAGCAGTTCGTTCTCTTCGAGGCCGCTCTCGGCGACCAGTTTGATGATGGTCCGGTAGGAGATCAGCCCCACCAGCCGGTCGTCCTCCTCCACCGGGATGTGCCGAATCCGCCGCCAGTCCATGAGAATCGCGGCCCGGCGCACCGATTCGTCAGGGTGGACGGTGTTCAGTTCGGTGGTCATGAACTGCTCGACGCGCATGTAGTGGTGCTTCCAGCTCCCCGCATCATCCGGGGTGGGCGGTTGCCACCGCGCCACCGGGATGCCCTCGCGCTGTTGCTTCAGCGCGGACCCGGTGATCGCGCTCATGAGCTCGGAACGGGATGCCTGGCGCGCCAGGCGGTTGTACCCGTCGAGCATCCAGAGCGATCCCGTCCGCCCGGCGCGCACCCGCTCTTCGAGGATCCCCACGTAGTGATCCACATCCCGGGAGTCCACGTTCTTGCGAGCGAGGCCGTCGCGGACCCGCGGCAGCAATTCCTGGCCGAGCAGGTCAGCGATCCGCCAGTTCCGCCCATCGATCCAGTTCATCTCGGCGTTGAGTCCGAGCCGGCCGGCGGCGATGAAGTTCTCGACCGCGTCGGCGAAGGGCATCTTTTCGGCCGGATCGACTCCCTCGCCCGAAAGCCCGCTCATCAGGCCCAGCCAGAGCGCGGCGTTCGCCACCTCGTCGGGAAGGCTGGGGCCGCTCGGCAGGTAGCGGTTTTCGATGCGCAGGTGCGGCTTGCCGTCAGTGACTCCGTAGCAGGGCCGGTTCCAGCGCCAGACCGTGCCGTTGTGAAGGCAAAGCGCCGACAGCGCCGGCGGGTTCTCTTCGGGGTCATCCTCTTCGCCCGCGTCCAGCAGAACCGGGTGGTGGGCGATGTTGTCCCGGTGGATCTCGATGACACCTTCCCGGATCCAGTCCCGGCCGAACGCCCCCCGGCCAGCCCGCTCCCGCTCGTGGGGTCCGGCCGTGCGGGTGTCAATGGCCTGCTGGAAGAGCGCGATCCGCGTCTCCCGCCACAGGCGGCGGCCGAAGAGCAGCGGAGAATTCGCGGCGAGCGCCAGCACTGGGCCGGCCACGAGCTGCGCGAGGTTATAGACCCGGCTGAACTCCTCCGCGCCCACCTGGAGGTGCACCTGGAAGCTCGCGTTGCAGCTTTCGAGCATCACGTTGTCGTGGGTCGCCTGGATCTCGTCCACGCCGGTGATCCGCAGGTGATACGGCTCGCCACGTCGCGCCCGGGAGAGCGCCTCGTTCAGGGTGCGGTACCGCGCGAGCGGCGTCATGTTCTCGAGCGTGAGATCGGAGAGCCGCAGCGTCGGGAGGATGCCGGTCAGGCAGACCTCCACGCCCACCCGCCCGGCGGCAGCGGAAGCGAGCTTCATCACCGCCTCGAGCTCCTGCTCCATGCGCCGGAGGAAATCCCCTTCGATCCGCATCGGCTCCAGATTCGCTTCGAGGTTGAAGCGGGCGATCTCGGTGGTGAAGCGGGGGTCGTTCGCCTCCCGGAGAACCTCCATGGCCATCGGTGCCGGACGGTAGGCCTCGCCCACCAGGAACATCTCCTGCTCGACCCCGACCCGGTACACACCCTCCTCGATCTCTCCCGACCGGATCATCCCGTCCAGCGTGCGGACATCCCGGAAGAGCCGCTGTTCGAAACGGCGCAGCTCCTCCCCGGTGACCGGGCGGGCTTCCATCTTTCCCATGGGCGCGGAATGCTAGGTGTTTCCGGCTCCCGGACAGGAACGACTATCCGGAAATCTTTCCGTCGAAGAGCCGGATCGCCCGGCCGGCGCGATCGGCATAACGGGGATCGTGGGTCACCATGCAGATGGTGGCACCGGCGGCGTGGAGCCCGTCGAGGATGTCCATCACCTCGGTCCCGTTCTTCGAATCCAGATTGCCGGTCGGTTCATCGGCGAGCAGGATGGAGGGCTCTCCCACGACCGCCCGTGCCACCGCGGCCCGTTGCTGCTGGCCACCGGAGAGCTGCGAAGGATGATGGCGCGCCCGGTGGGACATTCCGACCCGCTCGAGAGCCTCGGCGGTGCGTCTCCGACGTTCGGCAGCCGGCGTACCGCGATAGACGAGTGGCAGCTCCACGTTCTCGGAGACCGTGAGATCCCCGATCAGGTTGAAGGCCTGGAACACGAAGCCAAGTTCGCGGTTCCGGATGCGCGCCCGTTCCGCGACTCCCAGCCCGGCGACCGACTTCCCCTTCAGGAGGTACTCCCCCGAATCGGGAGTGTCGAGCAGGCCGAGGATGGACAGCAGCGTGGACTTCCCGCACCCCGAAGGCCCGGCGATCGCCACGTATTCACCCGGAGCGATTTCGAGGCTCACTTCCGAAAGCGCATGGGTTTCGACTTCGTCGGTCGTGAAGATGCGACTCACCCCGGTGAGCCGGATGATGGATTCGGCCACTTCTTCCTTCCTTCGTCGGTTCAGCGCAGGCGGATGCGGTCGCGCCCGCTCCACGCGGAAGTATCGGACAGTACGACGATGTCGCCCTCGACGAGCCCGGACACCACCTCGATCGTCTGGACCGAAGAGCGCCCGAGCAGGACCCGCGCACGAGCCGCGGTTTCCCCGTCCGGCTCCAGACGGAAGAGCTCGACGCTCTCCCCTTCTCCACCGAGCGCCGGGCGGCCCAGGTGGAGAACATCCGGAATCCGCTCCACTTCGATGATCGCGTCCACCGAGAGATCGGCTCGCGCCCCGGCTGGCAAACCCTCCCGAAATTCCACGTCCACCGCCACCGTCCCTTCCCGAACCGCGGGATCCACGCGGCTCACCCGGCCCTCGACCACCCCGCTGCGGGTGTCCACCCGAACCGGCTGGTCGATCTCGATATCTCCCGCCCGCACCTCCGCCACCCGAAGTTCGGCCTTCAGTCGCGACGGGTCGGCCACCCGGGCGAGCCGCGCTCCCGGCCGGATCCGCTCTCCGACTTCGACCGCGACTTCCTGGAGCACGCCGGCCATTCCGGCGCGCACGGTGAGCGCTTCGAGCCGCGCCCGGCTCCCGGCCACCGCCGAACGCGCCCCGTCCACTCGAGCCTCGTGGGCTTCGACCCGCGCCTCGGCCTCGGCTTCGACGAGCCGGAGACTCTCTTCACCGAGCCGCGCCCGCTCCCGCAGTTCCCGGGCCGTGAGCCGACTGGTTTCGAGTTCGATATCGCCGATGATTCCCTCGCGGTGGATCTCGGCATCGGCATCCACGTCCAGCTCCGCCTGGCGCGCTTCCGACACGAGCGCCGCGAGCCGGGAGCGCTCGGCCAGCAGCTCACGACGAATCTGAACCCGGAGGTCATCGAGATCGGCCTCGAGCGCCGAGAGCGTCAGCCGGGCCTCGGCGTCGAGCTGTTCCACCGCCGGTTCCTCGAGCACCAGGATGACGCTTTCGGGCTCCACCCGGGCACCGGGAAGCAGCAGGATTCGGCCCACTTCGCCGGAAGTGGCGGCGCTCACCCATCGCGACTCGAACGGCGCGAGCGTTCCCGGCGCACGGACCGCGCGAATCATCTCGCCGCGTCGCACCGTATCGAGAAGGGCCGCCTGGCGATCCACCACCGGCATCGCCGGGTCGAGCCGGAGCAGCAGGACGAGGATGAGAAGCAGGAGCCCCGCTGCCGGGATTCCGAGAAGAAAGCGCCGCCGGCGACGGCTCTCCCTGACCCCTTCCCTCGCGATGTCCATGTCGAGCCGTCAACGAGAGGGAGGTTCTCCGGTCCCCGCCGCCCGCCGGGCCGGCTCGACGAGCGGGGAGACATCCAGCAACGACCGGCCGGGAAGCGCCGGGTCGGAAGGGAGGCCCATGATGTCGAGCGCGGTCGGAACCACGTCCAGCGCGCTCATGCGCGGCCAGCGGGCTCCTCGGGGGATTTTGGGCCCCCACGCGGCGAACGTCGCCTGCATGTCCCGGCGGGTCGGCAAAAAGCCGTGATTTCCCTGCGGCCGGATCGTGGTCACGATCTCTTCGGCCGGCCGCGCCGAGAGCAGGAACCCGGGGCGCAGCCGGGGGAACCGCTCCCCGGTCGAATCTCCTCCGGGATAGACGAATCCGACCCGAAGATCCTCGGGAACGCGGAGCAACCCGGTCACCACCGGCTCCCCCTGGTGGCGAATCGCAAGCACGGCTTCCTCCACCTCGCGCCAGATACGCGCCTCTTCTTCTTCCGGCACGATTCCGGAGGGACGCGAGTCCCGGTTGAGCGCGATGCTCCCGTCACCGGTAGTCAGCAGCATGGCCTGGGTCCGGGAGAGATCGGGCAATCCGTTTTCGTCGAATGCGAGGAGTCCGGCGCGCTCGAGCGCCTCGTTGAGGTGGACGGCCCGGTTGACCCCTGCCATGCCGTGATCGGCGACCACCACGAGATGGGCACCGTGCTCTTCGGCGAGATCGAGCATCCGCCCGAGCACCCGGTCCACTTCGACGAACGCTGCCCGGAGGGTGGGCGCGACCGCTCCTGCGATTTCCGGATCCGGATCGAAGCGCTCGTCCACGAGGCCATGGAAGAGGTGCCCCGCTTCGTCGGCGATCGGCAAATAGAGCGCGACGAAATCCCAGTCGGGAATGGTGACGGCCGCTTCGAGGTGTTCGAGTCCGTCCTCGGCGATCCGCGCCACGATCTCCCGGACCCGGCTCTCGGTCGTCCCGTCGAGCGGCGACCCGAGCCTCCCGGAGACGTATCCGGAAGCACCGATCGTCCGGGACCAGGCCGGAACCCCGAGCCGCTCGCGAAACGCCGCCTCTCCATGCATGGCGACCGCGCTCGCCCCGGTCCGAAACACCACCGAAGTGCCGGTGGCTGCGTCCGCCTCGAACGCCCGGACCCGGAATTCGACCCGCTCGCCGCCCCGGAGCGCTCCGATCCGCGAAGAGAACCCGCCCTCCGGCCCCACCCGAACCAGCGCGAGCCACGGGCTCTCTTCTTCCTCCATTCGGATTCCGAGAGTGTCCCAGCCGGCGGCGGGGTGGGCCGGATCGTCGAAAAAGCGCCCGACGAAACCGGAGTCGCCGACGCGGAAAGAGAAGATGCCGTCCGGATGACGAGTGGTCAGCGTTTCGGGATCCAGCCGCTCCCCCGCGTACCCGGTCAAAAGAAACAAGCGGTCCCGCGCATCCTCCGACAGGTCGCGAAGCGCGGCCGCGATGGGCCAGGTATGGGTCGTGTGGAGCGCGATCGCACGGGAACCGCTCCGGGCGAGCCGGATCCACAGCGGATCCACCCGCAGCGCCTCCGCAGAAAAACCGTCCCCGGTTTCGAGCAGGGAATGGCTCCCGGCGGGTGAGAGGAGCAGGGTGTTCCCGGTGATCCCGTTCACCCGCGGAGGCTGCCCGGTCCAGATCATCGCGAAAGACGGGGCGGTCTTCGAGGGGAAAGCGGGGACCAGCCCGTCCGAGAAGGCACCCTCGGCGCGAAGGCGCGCGAAGTTGGGGAGCGCCCCTTCCTCCAGATAGCCGGAGACGAGAGCCTGTCCTCCGCCGTCCACGGCGAGCACCATGAGCTTCCCGCTGGCCCCGGCGAAAGCCGCCGGGAGCAGGAAGCAGGGGAGAAGCCAGAAGCGCGGACGCGCGAAGACTCCGCAAGCCGCCAGGACATAGCTCATGGGACTGCCCCTATTCTGACCGTTGGAAGCGGAGCGCCGTGCTACGATGCGAAACGGTGCTTCGGGAAACCTTCACTTCCACGGCCACGACCCGTCACATCCGGGTGGATGTGGAAGCCCGCTACCGGGACATGCAGTCGAAACCCGAGCCGGTCTGGCTGTTCCAGTACGACATCGAGATCACCAACGAGTCGGCCGATCTGGTGCAACTGGTGAGCCGTCACTGGATCATCGAACACGGCAACGACCAGGTGGAGGAAGTCCGGGGCCCCGGAGTGGTCGGTGCCCAGCCGTGGATCGCCCCCGGCGAACGCTTCGAGTATTCCTCGTGGTGCCCGCTGAAAGCGCCTTTCGGCCTGATGCGGGGTTCCTATCTGATGGAGCGGGTAGGCGGCGAGCGCTTTTCGGTCGAAGTCGCCCCGTTCACCCTGAGCCCCCCCACGCGGCTCCACTGACCCGGCTTTCGAGAGCGACCGGCGTGGCCGAGCGTCGCCTTCGGGACAGCATGGCGGCCCGCGCCGATCGCCACGATCTCTACCAGCGTTCGGTCCAGGATGCACCCGCCGATGCCCTGCTGCTCGCGGAACAATTCCGCCGGATCCGGAATCGGGAACCCGGGTCCCTCCGGGAGGATTTCTGCGGAACCGCGGCGCTCGCCTGCGAGTTCGTGGCGCAGGGCAAGGACCGGACAGCCATGGGTGTGGACCTCGACCCGGAGCCCCTCGCCTGGGCCGAGGAACACAACCTGGCAGCGCTCGACGAAAAGGCCCGGCGACGGGTCCGGCTGATCGAGTCGGATGTGCTGGATGTCTCGGAACCCGCCGACGTGATCGTCGCACTGAACTTCAGCTACTGGATCTTCGAGACCCGGGACCTGATGCGCCGCTATTTCCGGCAGGTTCGCGAGGCGCTCCCCGAAGACGGGCTCTTTTTCGCGGACGCGTACGGAGGATCGGATTGCCACGAGGAGAAGGAATATCTCCGCAACGAGGATGGCTTCGAGTTCCTCTGGGACCAGATGGCCTATGACCCGATCAGCGGACACATGGAATGCGCCATCCACTACCGGTTCCCGGACCGGAGCCGGATGAGCAACGCCTTCCGGTACGCCTGGCGTTTCTGGACGCTCCCCGAAATCCGCGAGATCCTGGCAGAAGCCGGCTTTTCACGGAGCCGGATCCTGTGGGAGGGGAGCGACGCGAACGGGGACGGCAATGGTGAGTTCGAAGAGGTCGAGACCGGGACCGCGGACGAAACCTGGATCGCCTACATCGTTTCGGAACCCTGATCGGAATCCTGCAATGGGCTCGCGACTCTCGAAACACCCGACCGCTGCCCTGCTGGTGATCGGCAACGAAATCCTCGCCGGGAAGATCGCCGACACCAACACCTTCCGCCTGGCGGCGCTCCTTCGCAGGAAAGGCGTGGCGCTTCATCGTGCGGTCACCGTGCTCGACGACCCCGAGGAAATCGCGGCGGAGGTCCGAATCCTGAGCGCCTCCCACGACCACCTCTTCACTTCCGGCGGAGTGGGCGGCACCCACGACGATGTCACGATGGAGGGAGTGGCCGCGGCGTTCGGAGTCGAAGTGCACCACGCGCCGGGGATCCTCGCGGCGCTCGAGGCGCGCGGCTTCGGCGAAAGCCACCGGGGCCTCGCGCGGGCACCGCGGGGGGCACGCCTCGTGGGGGAGCCGGATGCCTGGCCGGTGGTCGTCATGCGAAACGTCTGGATCCTGCCCGGACTGCCATCCGCCTTCGAGCGCAAGCTCAGGATCGTGGCAGGGCACCTCGCGGCGGGGCCGCAATACTTCGGCGAGACGCTCGAACTCCCGACCCCGGAGGAGCAGTTGATCCCGGCGCTGGATGCCGTGGTTGCGGCCCACCCGGAAGTCGAGATCGGCTCCTATCCCCACGCCGCCGGGACGCGCATCACCTTCGACGGCGACGAAGAGGCGATGGTGGCGGCGGCGGCCCGGGATCTCCGCCGAAGAATATCTACCGGAAACGGAACCCGATGTCCACGCTGACCATGGCGATCAGCGGCTGCAACTCGTTCTGAATCCCGATCATCGGGAGCGGAGCCTCGGACTCCTCGAGCGCAAACGGAAGCGCGACCTGGTAGTCGAACGAGAGCTGCCGGACGTAGTGCAGATCGAGCCTCGGACGCAGCAGGACCGAACCGATGTGGAAGCCGAACCCGGCCGAGCCGCCGAGCACCAGCGGCTCGCGAAACACGACGAGCTCGGTGTCCACCGGCACCTCCTCGCCTTCACCGGCGAGCAGGCGGTCGGTTCCCGGGTCACCCACATAGAGGCGGCCAACGCCCAGCCCGACGAAGAATTCGCGATCCGGCCCGAAGTCGCGGGTCCACAGCAACTGGGCGAAGATCAGGTGCGCCGTGGCATCATCGGGGGTCTGGCCGAGAACACCGGTGGCACCCGGCATCTCCATCGGGTCGGATTCGAGCGAGTCGGACTCGAGACCGAAGGGAGCGAGATCCAGCGAGCGAAAGGCACTCCAGCTTCCTTCGATCCCGAAGTCGCCCCATCCGATCCGGGCTCCGGCTCCGATGGCGGGAGGGCTCGTCGTGCGGGACGAGGTGATCTCCGGAGGCATCTCGTCCGGAACCACGATTCTCGACGTGGACTCCACGTTGAGGCCGAGAAGCGATGGCCGCGCGAACAATTCGAGAGAAACACCACTTCCGGTTCCCGGGAACTGCTGGGCAGCCGCCGTTCCGCCGAAAACAGGGAAAAGGAGCAGAAGAGTCAGAGGGAGAGAAACGAGGATCCGGTGCATGGCATGATGGTAGCTCGGTACACTCGCTCCGAACCTCCCGGAGGGCTTCTCATGCGTCCGCTATTCGTCGTGCTGTTCTGCCTGTTCGCCGGCGCGGCTTCCGCGCAGGACAGCGGCCGGATCCTCGATTCGTTCCTCGATGCCCAGCGGGCCGACTTCGACGAAGTGGCGCTACGCATCTGGGGATGGGCCGAAGTCGGGTATCAGGAGGAGAAGAGCTCGGGGCTTTTGCAGGAGCAGCTCCGCGCCGGAGGGTTCCGGGTGGAGTCCGGAGTAGCCGGAATGCCCACCTCCTTCATCGGCGAGTGGGGCGAGGGCGGCCCGGTGATCGGCATCCTCGCCGAGTTCGATGCCCTGCCGGGAGTGAGCCAGGCGGCGGTTCCCGAGCCGATGGCGGGCGAGAACATCGAAGCGGGACACGCCTGCGGGCATCACCTCTTCGGGACCGCGTCGGTCGCCGCCGGACTCGCGGTCCGGAACTGGCTGGAGCAGACCGGAACTCCGGGCCGTATCCGGGTTTTCGGAACTCCGGCCGAGGAGGGCGGCGCCGGCAAGGTCTATATGGTGCGGGAAGGCCTGTTCGCCGACGTGGACGCGGTGCTCGCCTGGCATCCGGGGGACCGGAACGACGCAAGCCCCGGCGATTCGCTCGCGAACCTGTCAGCCAAGTTCCGCTTTCGCGGTGTTTCCGCTCACGCGGCGGGCGCTCCCGAGCAGGGCCGCTCGGCGCTCGACGGGGTCGAAGCCATGAACTTCATGGTGAACCTGATGCGGGAGCACGTCCACGAGCGGAGCCGCATCCACTATGTCATCACCCGCGGGGGCGAAGCGCCGAACGTGGTGCCGAACTTCGCCGAGGTCTATTACTACAACCGCCATCCGTCGGTGGAGATCGCCCGCGACAACTGGGAGCGCATCCTCCGGATCGCGGAAGCGGCGGCGGCCGGAACCGGAACCGAGGTGGAGCACGAGCTGATCCACGGCCTCTACAACCTGCTCCCCAACGAGACCATCGGCCGCCTCATGCACGAGCACATGGCCGCGCTCGGCGGCTTTTCCTACACCGACGAAGAACGCGAGTTCGCGGCAAAAATCCAGAAGCACCTCCAGAGCCCGCGCCCGATCGGTTCGCAGAAAGAGGTCATGCCGTGGGCGCGGACCCCGGCCGGCGGCTCCACCGATGTCGCCGACGTGAGCTGGGTCACCCCCACCGCGCAGTTCCGCACCGCGACCTGGGTTCCCGGCACTCCCGCCCACAGTTGGATGGCGGTGGCGGCCGGCGGGACCAGCATCGGACTCAAGGGCATGCGCCTCGCAGCGCGGATCCTCGCCCGCACCGCCGCCGATCTCTTCGAGGAGCCCTCCCATCTCGAAGCCGCCCGCGAAGAACTGGAGGCGGCCCGGGGGCCTGATTTCGCCTACGAGCCGTTGCTCGGCGACCGGCCTCCGCCGCTCGACTACCGAAGGTGACGAAAGCCTCCCGTTTTCTTGCGGTGGCGGCGCTCTCGGCGCTCGCCGCCCCTGCCTCCGCGCAGGAGATGTTCCCCCTCTCGGAAGCGCACGAGAAGTGGCTCGAAGAAGAGGTCGTCTATATCATCAGCGACCGCGAGCGGGATGCCTTCCGGAACCTGATCTCGGAGGCCGAGCGAGATGCCTTCATCGAGGCGTTCTGGGACCGGCGCGATCCCGAGTCGCTGACCCCAGAGAACGAGTACCGGACCGAGCACTACCGGCGGATCGAATACGCGAACACGCGTCTCGCCGGCGAAACACCACAACCTGGATGGATGACCGACCGGGGCCGCGTGTACATCAAGCTAGGCGAACCGGACGACCGAGAGACCTTCCAGGCTGTCCCCGGCCTCTACCCTGCCGAACTCTGGTTCTACCTGCAACAGCGGGATATGGCGCTTCCGCCGCTCTACATCCTGTTTTTTCGCGACAACAACTCTGGCCCCTACCGGCAGTTCAATCACGTCTTCGACGATCCCGAAGACCTGATGCCGGCCCAAGCTCTCGACATCAGTGATTCCCGCCGCGCGGCCTTCGAGTTTCTTCAAGAAATGTCCCCGCAGCTGGCCCATTCCACAATTACCATGAGGGCCGACCGTGGACCGGCTACAGGCCTCATGCAGCCAGATCAAGCAAGCCTCGACGCAGCGGCCTTGATGCTCGACATCGAGCGGGCACCGTTTCGCCGACTAGATACGAGCTGGGTCTCCTCGGCGGATGCGGGGAGAGGACTCGTCGAGACCGAGTACATGTTCAATTTGATCCCGAGCATGGGACTCACCCGCGTTCTGCCCGGCCCGGACTCTCTCTTCGCCGGCGTGCTTACACACTATGCGATCGAAATCGAGCCACAGCACTTCACGCTTGCTCAAGAAGAAGATGGAGACGTGTACTTCACCCGATTCGAAGTCCAAGGAGAAGTAACAGACCGGGAAGGTACAGTGATCTACGGGTTTTCCGCCACACCGTTCCTGCGTCTCACCGAGAGTCAGTTGCGCGAAGTCGGAGCACGTCCCTTCGCTTATCGAGGCATGTTCCCTCTGATTCCCGGTGACTGGACCTTCCGACTGGTTCTGAAGAACGAAGCCCGCACCGAGTACACCGTGTTCGAGGACGAGCTATCGGTCCCCAACCAGGGCACCCCCTGGATCGGGCGACCTTTCGTGCTCCACGCTCATAACCCGGCGGCCGACCTTCACTCAACCTGGACTTCCAGCGGATTCCGCCTGATTCCGAACGCACGGGCCAGCGGCACCGCCGGCGAACGACTCCGGGTAGGCATCGCGGCCAGCGGCATCAGCTCAGTCCTCCTCCGGGCCTACTCTTGGCAACCCGATGACTCAGTGGGAGGCGAAGTGCCGGAACCCGCGTTCGAAGCTGAGGTTCCCGTCGACGACGGCTTAGGCGTAGTGGATATCGATCCCACGGACTGGGAAACCGGCCGTTACCTGCTCATAGCTGGCAAGGGAGATCGACAGCGGAGTTCGCTGTTGGACCTGACTGCACAGCGTGGCGTGAGCACGCCGTGGGGACTGACGGACACTTTCGATCCCCTCGCCGCGGGGGCAGTGCCGGCAACCTTGGGAGAACAGAGGCTGCGGATGGGTGAGATAGAACTGGCCCGTCATTTGTTTGAGGCCGCTCTCACGATGAACCCCGATCTCGCACGGGCTCGAATGGTCTTGGCTCGGATCGCTCTGGACGAAAACCGCGCCGAAGATGCGATCCGTCTTCTTGAACCGGCTCTCGCTCAACAACCCGACGACACACAGATTCTGCGTGCGCTCGGCGATGCCCACCAGCAGGCCCTTAGCTTCGGCAGAGCCGTCGAACTCTTCGAGCGATCGCTCGTGCTGGAAACGCCGGACACGAACCTGCTCAACAGCCTCGGCGCAGCCTTGGTTCGTCTGGGAGAGAACGACCGAGCGCTCACCTACCTCGAACGCTCTCTCGACCTTGACGGCAGCCAGGAACATGTTCGGGATCTCGTCGTCCGACTGCGCTCCCTTTCCGATCCTCCCTGATCTGCTCTCGAGCTATGGGCGATTCTCGCAGAATCGTCAAGAGAACGGATGGTCGTAACGGATTTTTGGGTCTACTTCTCCAACCGGGCGGCACTTCTAGATGCCGATCGTAACCGATATCCCGGACCAAACCAAGAAAAGTCAACGGGCTAGACGTCTCCGAGAGGAATATGGCATACTATTTGCCTGCCTCAAACCGCTCGAAGGGACCCGGTGCCCGGTTTGATTCCTGGGTTTCGGGTTCGCAATTTCGTCAACCCACCAAGGAGGGAACATGCGAAAGTCAGCGATCGGACTGCTTCTGGCCGCAGCTATTATGGCACTTTCAGGGACCGCATTCGGACAAGGCGGCGACTCAAGCCTTCGGGGTTCGGTCACCGATGAGTCCGGAGCTGTGCTTCCCGGTGTCACTGTCACCGCGATGAGTCCAGCCCTCATCAGCCCTTCCCTCGCCGTCTCGGACAGCCAGGGCAACTACCGGCTCCTCAACCTTCCTCCAGGCGAATATGCGATTGAAGCCTCTCTCTCCGGGTTCGCCACGTCGCGCCAAGAGGGAATAGTGCTGCGCGCGGGGATCAACTTGGGCCTGGATGTGCAGATGACGATCAGCACCATTCAGGAGACAGTCACGGTCACTGCGGAGACACCAATGCTCGAGATCTCCCGGCCCAACAACATCCTCAACGTCGAAGGGGAGTTCCAGCGCGACATGCCGTTGCAGTCGCGTAGCAACTGGAGCGACTTCCTTGAGCTCACTCCTGGCGTGAACGCTCGCCCTTTCGACGACGCTTCCGGACGGATGGTCTATTTCGGCCACGCGACGGAACACTTCGCGCACGTGATTCAGCTTGAAGGAATGGCGGCCGGTGGCTACAACGATGCCCAGATCACATACGTGGGCATGGGCGCGGACATGATCGAGGATGTCTCCATCAAGACCGGTGGTGCCGAGGCCAAGGATCCAATGGGAACCGGCATAGTCATCAACGTGGTTACGAAGAGTGGGGGAAACGAGATTTCCGGGTCCGGTGGCTACATGCTGCAGGATTACACCGGATGGACCGATGAGGATGGAGGCTGTCCTGCGGGTTCTCCGGATTCCTGCCGCCCGGACGGCCTTTTCGGTTTCAACCTCACCCCCGAAGGCTGGGATCCTTATACATCCGAGAAGGCGGAATTCGAGAGACTCGGCGTGTATTCACCCCCAGACGAACCGGCGGGCAGCGCGGGAACTCCCACCCAACAAGCTGTGAATCAAGCTGACTTCGCCATCGGTGGCCCGATCGCTCGGGATCGGGCATGGTTCTTTGCGTCCTATAGGTATGCCGATCTCGCGTCTCAGATCAGCCGAACCTCTACGAACGTCTCCCATCTCAACACGTACTCCGGAATCCCGCTCGGCTCTTGGGGGACGATCCCCACGTATGAGCGCTTCCCGAACACGAGCACGAGCCACCAGCCGTACGCGAAGATCACCGCACGTCTGAACGAGAACCACGAGGCATCTGCGTACTACCAGCGAGATCTCTTGTACAACACATCAAACCGAGAGTACAACTGGTCCGATGTTGGACCAGTTACAACCGGTGGGAATCTCTTCGGTGCCAAGCTGACATCCGTATTCGGGCCCAACACGACAGCTCAATTCGCGGTGAGTTACAACAACAAGACGCTGAACATCCCGGAGGAAGACGCGCCGCAGTTCGTCGCGCCACTCTACATTGAGTTGCACCGTTCGTTCTCTGTGAACTCAAGCGGAACAACGAGCGCCAGTGGCCGGCAGGTCGCAGGCGGTCGCGCTTCCTTCCAGTCCCGCCCTGCAGAACTTCTGATGGCGCGTGGCGATTTCACGCATTACGTGGAAGATTTGGCGGGATCGCATGAATTCCAGTTGGGCGTGTACCTCATGCCAATCAGCAAGTATGCGTACAACTTGGAATACATCAATGGATCGGATTGGAACACAGAGTTTCACGCTCTCCTGGATCCGGACAATCCGTCCAAAGGAACCGCGTGGTTTTATCGCGACCGGTACGCGCCTGGAGTTGTTACCCGCTTTGATCACGAAGATCGGGATTTCGCCGGATACCTACAGGATTCCTGGAAGCCGATGGATCGGCTTACAGTCAATCTCGGGCTCCGGGCAGACTTTGTCCGTCGTTATGACAACGTAATTGCTCACGAAAAGATGAACACCATCGCGATCGGCCCGCGCTTTGGATTTTCCTACCTGTTGACTGATGATGCTCGCACCGTCCTCCGTGGTAACTTGGGCAGAGTTCACGAACAGATGAACGGCAGAGATTCGATCACATGGCACGCGAACGCTTTGACTCGTGAACGCTGGCGCGAGTATGATCACAACGCGGACGGCGTAGCAGACCACGAAATTTACACCCCCCCCATCTCCCATCTTGACCCCAGCATCCTTATCGATCCTGATCTGAGCCAGCCATACGTGGACGAAGCCATCGCAGGAATCCGACGCCAGTTCGAGGGACAGATAGCGGTGGATGTTGCATTCGTTCACCGGCGTTACGCCGACGTGTACGGACTCGTGGATCAGAACGGAATCTATCCGGCGGAAGGCACCGTCGCGCCGTTTGGCGGTTTCGGAGCAGTGGACCCTGAGCAGGGCATCATCTATCAGCAGACCAACACGCACTGGAGCAAGCTGGTGTACAGCGCTCTCGAAATCACCACAACGAAGCGAACCGACCGGATGCAGGTCATGCTGAACTTCAACAGGCAGTGGCAGGGTTATTCTGGCACTTGGAACCCGACCGATCCAGCCCGCTGGATCCAGCCTGACAAGTTCGCCTCCGACGCTGCGCTCTACATGCCACGTGGCAATCGGGATGAGAACAGCCTGCGGAGCAACAACGACCTGTCCTACGCGCCGACGTGGCGTCAATTCTCCTTCCGCTCAGGTTTCACATACCTGCTTCCCTGGTGGGACATCACGCTAGCCGGAAGCCTCACGATGAACGCCGGCCCGTGGAGCGGTCCTCCAATCTCACGTTTGGCCGCTGACGACCCGAACGTCACGCAGTGGGGCCCCGGTCAGGCCGAGAATGGTCAAACCAACCCGCTCTCGACACGGTATCGGATCGTTGGTGCGGACCGAGGCGAACTCCAGGTCCAGTCACCAACCGTGACGACCCTCGGGGTCAACCTCGGAAAAAACTTTGATCTGGGGGACATGGGCACGCTGGAGTTCACCGCCAAAGTGTTCAATATTCTGAACGGGAACAACCATCACCAGTTCACCTACAGCGCGGCCAACCGCACCTTCAGCAGCAACTTCCTGGAGATGCGGAGCCTTCAGGCCGCCCGTGCGATTCAGATCGCCACGGTCCTGCGCTTCTAGTCCGGCCGAAATCCAGCAAAAAGGCACCCGCCTGGCCCTCGTTGCTAGGCGGGTGTTTTGTATTTCGTTTTTCCCGGATTCCATTCCCCCGTACTGACACGTGGTTCTCCGGTAGTCTTGACTTCGTCACGGTGCGCTCCAAGCATAAGTAGTGCCCCTCGTCAAAGAGGGTGGCGATCCACGATCCGCCGCGAGCTACGACGGAACGGTCGGGGTTCTGATGCGCTTGCGGGTAATCCGCTGCGAAGTGGGAGAGTTCCTGTAGGAAGGTCTGAACAAGGGCCTGATTTCAGCTTGACGACCGGCGTTTCGGCGCGGAGCCGGTCCAGTTCGATGACTTCGGCCACCCGCTTCGGGCCGGCGAGGATCGTCTCCCGGTCATCGAGGTCGTCCCAATTCAGATACGCATCGGTGCGGAGCCGGCAGGTGGTGGTCTTTCCGACCTGACGCGGCCCGCTGACGAAGGCCATCTGCCGATGGTTCCCGAGGTGCTCCGTCAGTATCGCGTCGTAGATCCGAGGCGTGGTCATGAATGACCATTATCGCGTCTATCGCTGAATGGTCAAAACCATTCGACGATGGATCGTATTCTGGTCAGCCGCGGGTGGCGACTCCGGAGCGGCTTACGGCGAGACGAGTTCGCCGGTTTCGACGAAGGACCGGAAGGAATCCGACATCGGCCCCGAATCGATTCCGAGCGGTTCGCTCGCAAGAGCAGCCCCGGTGCCACAGGTAACACTTCGGAACAGCCGTGGACGCCCGAAATCGCATTCCATGAAGCCGCTCATCGCTTCGATCCGCTCCGGTGTCACCAGGACCTCGGACGGGAACGCGTACCCCGAGTGCTTCTTGACCCATTCCTCGGCGCGGCTCCACCCCTGCTCGCAGTCTTCCTGGCAAGCCACCCGTTCTTCGGCGCGGAGCCTCAGCCCTGCTGCCTCCTCCCGCGTGGTGGCGCACCCGACGACGAGCACGACTGCAACGAAGGCGAAAGACGTACGACCGTTCACGAGGCGAGCCTACCTTCTCGTGTCGGAATCCGCATCCGGCATACTCCGAGCGGCCCGCCAAGGGGAGGAGCTCCATGATCCATAGATATGCACCCGCCATCCTCGCTCTTCCTTTCCTCGCCGGCTGCGGCGGTGATCTCTCGCCGGCAGATCCCTTCCAGGAGATCGTCAGCGAAGCCCGCGAGACCGCCGGGAGCCCCGGACTCTCGGCGGCGGTCGCGGTCGAAGGCGAAATCATCTGGGCCGGTGCGTCCGGGCTCGCCGATGTCGAGAACCAGGTTCCCGCGACCGCGGAGAGCGTCTATCGGATCGCTTCCATCTCCAAGCCGATCGCCGCCACCGCGATCATGCAGCTCGTGGAGCAAGGCCAGCTCGACCTCGACGACCCGGTTCAGATGTGGCTCCCGGCCTTTCCGGAGAAGGAACACCCGGTCACCATCCGCCACCTGCTGACCCACACTTCGGGCATCCGCCACTACAACCCGGGCGAGATGGACATGAAGGAGCACTTCGACACGGTGGTGGAGGGCATCGCGATCTTCGCCGACGATCCGCTCCTTTTCGAGCCCGGGACCGAATACAGCTACTCCACCTATGCCTACAACATGCTCGCCGGAGTGGTGGAATCCGTTTCCGGTCAGTCCTTCGATGGCTACCTGCGGCAGTCGGTCTGGGGGCCGGCGGGCATGAGAGACACCCACCTGGAGCACCAGGGCCCCCTCGTTCCCCATCGCGTCCGGCAGTACGTCAAGGTGGATTCTCCGGAGCTGGTCGAGAACGCGCCGTTCGCCGACCTTTCGATCAAGTGGGCCGGTGGCGGGATGATCTCGACCGCCCCCGACCTCGTCCGCTTCGCTCTCGCGATGGATGCCCGAACGCTGATCGCGGCGGCCACCCACGAAGAGATGACCACCCGCTACCGGCTCGCGAACGGGGCGCTCAGTGACTACGCGCTCGGCTGGCGCATCAGCGAGGACGACGCCGGAACCTGGATCGCCCATTCGGGCGGCGCGACCGGCGGCACGACGTACCTGCTGCGCCTGCCGGAACGGGGCCTCGCAGTCGCGCTCACCGCGAACGTCCAGAGCGGAACCGGGCTGCCGGACGCCGCGCGCCGGCTGGCCGACCTGGCGCTCGATGGCGCGCGGCCGCCGCCGTCGAACCCCTGACGGAGAATCTCCCGAAAACCGGGAAACAGTGAAGTTCGCTGACGAATTGCGGTCTTTGCTGTCATAATGAATCCATGCCTGTGCAAATCACCGTGAGAAACGTGGACGAGCGTGTACGCGACGAACTGGCAATGCGCGCCGCGAAACAGCGCCAGTCCATGCAGGAGTACCTGCGCTCGGAACTGGAGCGGATCGCCGCCCGCCCATCCCTGCCGGAATGGCTTGAGGGTGTCCAGACGAGAGTGGAGATCGCCGGGAGTCGCGTTCCCCCATCCGTCATTCTCCAGGCCCGCGACGCGGACCGGAAGTGACCACCGTCATCGATGCATCGCTTCTGGTAGCGGCGCTCGTTGATTCGGGAACGAACGGGGCCTGGGCTCGTGCCATCCTCGTCCGAATCAACCCGGTTGGTCCGGAACTGCTCCCCGCGGAAACAACGAACGTCCTCCGCCGCCTGGAGCGGGTCGAGCGGATCTCGAGCTTTCAGGCTGGCATCGCGCGTCGGGATGCGCTGCGCCTGCCGCTGGAAACATTTTCGTTCGCGCCGTTCGCCGACCGCGCTTGGCACCTGCGACACAATCTGACCATCTACGATGCCTGGTATGTCGCGCTCGCTGAGGCGCTCGGCTGCCCCTTGGCGACGCTGGACCTGAGGCTCGGTCGCGCCGCCCGGGCGGCCTGCGAGGTTCTCGTTCCCAGGCAAGGCAACTGAATCCGGACGCAGAACCTATCGGGTTACGCGAATCCCAATCCATGAATCTGACGATCCGCGTGGACCCGGGAGTCCTCAAGCGCGCCCGGATTCGAGCGCTTCGCGAGAATTCGTCAGTGAACGCGTTCCTGAGCGAGCAGTTGCACCTTTATGCGGAAGGCGAAACGTTGCCGGCAGCCACCGCGGAGGAGATCGAAAACTGAATGAGCGTCGGGGTTATTCGTCCGCGCCGGGATAGACCCGCTCGCCTTCGTAGGGCCGGAGGCCGCAGAAACCGGCGACCTCGAATCCGTTCGCAGTCAATAGCTCCGCGGCACGCGCGGCTCTTCCGCCACCCTGTCAAGCGGTGAGGATCGGCACCCCCCGCGGCAACTCGTCGAGCCGCCCTTCGAGTTCATCGATCGGGATGTGGACGAACCCCTCGATCGTGCCGTGTTCGGCCAGCTCTTCGGCCGTCCGCACGTCGAGGAGCAGTGCCCCGCTCGCGAGAACGGTGTCTATGTCGGCAGCCTCCACGCGGGGGGCCGCAGCCGGGTCGCTCTCCGGCTGGTCTCCGCAGGCGAGGGCGAGCAGAACTGCACCGCCCAAAAGAAACACGCCTTGACGCATCGGAACGCCTCCTTCAGTCGAGCGGACGGTATTCCCGCTCGCCCTGATAGTCCTTGAGACCGGAAAAACCGATCACTTCCCGGCCGGACCGCTCCAGGATCGCCGCGGCACGCGCGGCGCGGGGGCCGACCATTCAGGTGGTGAGAATCGGGCGGCCGGCGGGCACCTCGTCGAGGCGATCCGCGAGCTCGCCCAGATGGATGTGGAACGCGCCGGGTATGGTGCCTGCTTCGGCCAGTTCCTCGGCGGTACGGACATCCAGCAGCAGCACCTCGGGATCACCGAGAACCTCGTCGATCCGGTCGGCGGCGACGAAGGGAGCGCGGGTTCCAAGCGCCCGCCCGATGAGACTCACGAAGCGACGGATCGTATCAGGACGACCGACGCGCCCTGAAGCGACTCAGATGGAGAGGTTACGGGCGTGGGCGCGCGGCGGCAGCACGTCGGCGAGCCGGAGCCCCTGCCCCTTCACGTATGCGATCAGCCCCTTCTTGTCGATCGTCCGGAGCGCGCGCGCCGAGAGCCGGAGCCGCACCATCCGGCCCAGCTCCGGCACCCATACCGACTTCCACTGGAGGTTGGGAAGCTGGCGTCGCTTGTTGTGGTTGTTGGCGTGGCTCACTGAGTTCCCGGAGAGGGGGCGCTTGCCGGTGAGCGGACAGGAGCGGGACATGAAGGCGGTGATTGTATCGCAACCCCGGTGAAAATCAGTTCGTGGCGAGGTCTTCGACGGTCGCCCCGTTGATCGCGTTCAGGAACAATTTGTACGTGCCGCGCGGCTGGCCGCGGAACTGCGGCCGGAACCCGAAGAGGACGATTTCACCGGCACCCCGGGGAATCCGCGCCATGGCGATCTTGCCGCCGATGGCGCTTTCTTCGCCGAGCGCCCAGCCGCTCATCAGCAGATCCTCCCCGGCGTAGCTCGCCACCACCTCCACGTTCGGCGGCGGCTGCTCCATCGTGCTCTCCTCGCCGCCTTCGCGGGTGCGGGGGAGGGTCACCACCTCGAAAGCGCGGCTCCTCACGAACTGGGTGGCCACCTCGCTCCGCATCCCGAAGGCGAGCGGATGGCTCGTGTCCACTTCGGCCCGGATGAGCGAGCCGGGGATGAAGAACCGATCCGGGGCCAGGTTCCGGGTCGTGTTCCGGAGCGGAAGCCCAAACTGGCTGATGACGAAATCACTCGCCTCGTCGAGCGCGATAAGCGCGCCGCCATCCTCGACGAAGCGGATCAGCGCGAGCGCGCCCTCGACCCCGATCCCGCCGACGTACTCTCCGGGCATGGAGCCGGGGGCGTGGCCGTTCAGAATCTGCTCCGGCGACTGGTGCGGCAGGATGATCGCATCCAGGCGGGAGAGGTCCCCGTCGCGGATGTCGTCGTCGTGGAGCGTCACGAGGTCGTATTCGTAGTTTTCGAGGAGCCAGCGGGTCCACCCCTCGTCCATGCTCGCAACCCACGACTTGTAGAGCCCGACGCGCGCCGGCTCGAGCGCGAGCAGCGGAACCGGTGGTGCCGATTCGATCCCCGTCACGTCGAGACCGAGCTCGGCGGCGATGTCCCCGACCCCGGCCTCGGCGGCATCCGAATGGCGGACCACCAGCGTTCCGGCGGGGTGCTCCTCCCCTCCGGAGGAAAAGGACCCACCCGCCCAGGCGACTTCCGCTCCGGCGGCGAGCAGGCGGTTCTGCGCGACCACCGCCGCATTCGGCCGGTGGGAGATGGCGTAGCCGAATCCGGGTTCGCCCGAAACCTCGCCCGCCGGTGCGCGAACCGGCCCCCGGACCATCTCGACCGGGACTTCGGGCACACCGGGAACCACCGCAACGTCCACTCCCATCTGCATCGGCAGGGTCCAGCCGGCGAGGTCATACGGCGGCTCGGGGGGGCCATCCGGAGTCCTGCGACGGTCCGGGTAGGACTGCGGCTCGAGCAGATCCTCCGCATAGGCACGGAATGCCTGCTCCCCGGAAATCACCCACGATCCGACACCGAACTCCCGACCATCCGCTTCGAAGGCCTCCGTGGCGCGGCCGATCTCGATGCCTCCATCCAGCAGGACATCGAGGAGCGCCGCCGCTTCCCCCGGATCCCACTGTTCGGCGGGCACCACCCAGCTCGTCGCGCTTCCCTCGATGGCATCGCGGCCCATGCTCCAGATGTCGAACAGCCATTTCTGGCGGCGATCCGCCGCGATGTCGAGAACCGCCATGGAGGCGGTGAGGGAGTACCGGACCGGGTCCGAAAAGTGGGACGGGCCACCCTCCCAGGGATACGGATAGAAGATATCGGTGCCGTCGGTCGGGGCTGCCTGGCCCCGGCGGGGGTTGCCGACGAACTGCGGCCGATCCTCCGGGTCGTACATCCGGGGGCTGGCCGAAGCGTGCGAAATCTCGGTCAACAGGCCCACCATGTTGTGGAAATACGGCACCGTCCGCATCCCGCCGTTCCACCACATCGAATAGATCATGTCGGACACCGCTCCCGGCATCCGCTTGATGGCGAAGCGATTGGCCATCGCGGCACCGACCAGGTTCACCGAGGTAGTGACCCCGGGATGGATGCGGGGATTCACCGGGTCGGCGAACGGGGGCAGGAAAATCCGCGCCCACGCCGGACCGGTCTGGTGATGGTTGAGCACGATCTGCGGAAACCACTCCTGGTAGAGCATCCGGCTCACCGCCAGCGTCTCCGGCATGTTGTTCATGAACCAGTCGCGGTTGTTGTCGTGCCCGACATAGTGGTGGTAGAGCTCGGGAGGCCGGGTGGTTTCCCACGGGGTCTCGCGGTTCTGCTGATACCAGCCGGCGACGATGTCGAGGCCATCCGGATTCATGCAGGGCATGAGGATGAGCACGACGTTCTCCCGGATCTTCCGCATCTCCTCCGATTCCTCGGTGGCGATCCGGTGCGCGAGCAGCGGTGCCATCTGGGCGGGTGCGATCTCGGTGGCGTGGAGTCCGGCATCGATCCAGACGATCGCCTTGCCGTTCGCCGACAGCCGGCGCGCTTCGTCTTCTCCGATCCGCGCCGTCGCGAGCCGCGAGGCGGTTTCGCGGTGTTCTTCGAGCGCCGCGATGTTCTCCTCCGAGGAAAGGAAGAGCGCGATCAGCGGTTTGCCCAGCACCGACTCGCCGACCTGCCGCAACTCGACCCGGGGAGAGGCGGCGGCAAGCTGCTCGTAGTACCCCCTGAGATCGTCCCAGAGCGCGAGCTGGTAGTCGTCGCCCGGCTCGAACCCGAGAACCGAGGCAGGCGTGGGAACCTGGGCGATGGCTGGCGAGGCAAGCGACAGGACGAGAGCAAGCGGGGCGAGTTTCATGTGGGCTCCTTGAGATCCACGGCGTCGAGGAAGGGCATCAGCTTGCGAAGGCGGGCACCCACCTCTTCGATCTGGTGGCCCTGCTCCTCCTTGCGGCGAGCGAGGAAATTGGGCCTTCCGGCCGCATCTTCTTCGATCCACTCCCGGGCGTAGCCACCGTTCTGGACCTTCGCGAGAATGCGGCGCATGGCGGCGCGGGTCTCCTCGGTGACGATCTGGCGGCCGCCGGTGTAATCGCCGTGCTCCGCGGTGTCGCTCACCGAGTACCGCATGTAGTTGAGGCCGCCGCGATAGAACAGATCCACGATCAGCTTGAGCTCGTGGAGGCACTCGAAATAGGCGATCTCCGGCTGATAGCCGGCCTCGACCAGGGTGTCGAAACCGGCCTTGACCAGTTCGCTGACCCCGCCGCAGAGAACGCTCTGCTCGCCGAAGAGATCGGTCTCGGCCTCTTCGGAGAAGGTCGTCCCGATCACTCCGGCGCGAGTAACCCCGATCCCGCGGGCGTAGGAGAGCGCGAGCGCCATGGCCCCGCCGGAAGCATCCTGCTCCACCGCCACGAGCGCCGGAGTTCCCGCCCCTTCGAGGAAGAGCTCGCGCACCCGGTGCCCCGGGGATTTGGGGGCGATCAGGGAAACATCCACGTCGGGGGGAGGCACGATGGTTCCGAAGCGGATGTTGAACCCGTGCGCGAACAGAAGCGTCTTGCCCGCTTTCAGGTGGGGCGCGATCTGCTCCCGGTAGATTCCGGGCTGGGTCGTATCCGGGGTGAGGAGGACGAGGACATCCCCCCATGCGGCAGCCTCTGCCCCCGGAACCACCGTGAGCCCCTCGCTCTCGGCGCGCTCGCGGGAGCGGCTTCCGGCGTGAAGCGCGATCCGGACCTCCACGCCACTGTCCCGAAGGTTCAAGGCGTGGGCGTGGCCCTGGGAGCCATACCCGAAGACCGCGACCCGCTTTCCCTGGATGAGGCCGGGGTCTGCCGCATCGTCGTAGAAGATCTTCGCCATTTCGTCCCTCCGGGAGGCACCCGCGATGGATGCGGGCAGAAATCGGCGGCAAGGGTAGCAGGCCGTGGAGCCTGCCGATCAGTCGTTCTGTCGGACTTCCTCGGCGTTCACCGGAGCGGGTGCGAGCCGGGCCCGCGGATCGGTCATCGCGCTCGCCTTGCCACGGGTCATGCCGACGAGCCCGGTGCGGACGATCTCCAGAATCCCGTAACTCCGGAGAACCTCGAAGAGGCCGTCTATCTTCTCGGGAGCGGCGGCCGCCTCGATCACGAGCGACTCCGGCGCGACATCCACGAGGCGTGCGCCGGTGGCGCTCGCGAGCTGGATCAGATCGCCGCGGTTTTCCGGGGTCGCCGCCACTTTGAACATCGCGAGTTCCTTGCGAATCATCGGAGAGTCGTGGAGCGCCTCCACCCGGAGCACGTTCACCAGCTTGTAGAGCTGCGCCGCCAGCCGGACCGCGCCGGCGTGGTCGGTGAGGACGACGATCGTCATCCGGGAGATCCCGGCGTTCCGCGCCGGCCCCACGGTCACCGATTCGATGTTGAATCCCCGCCGCCGGAAGAGCGAGGTGACCCGGTTCAGAACCCCCGGTCGATCTTCCACCCACAGCGCGAAAACACGGGGGGTCACCGAACCACTGGTCACCACTCGCGCTCCCGGTGAAGCAGGATGCCCTCCTCCGGACGGCGGATCATCTCACGGAGATCCTTCCCGGTGGGAACCATCGGATACACAGTGTCTTCGGGTGTCACCTGGAAATCCAGCACTACCGTCCGATCCTCGGCGCGGGCGCGCTCGACCGCCGGAATCATCTGCTTGCGGGAAGTCACCGTCTCGGAGGCAAGCCCGAAGCTCTCGGCGAGGCGGGCGAAATCGGGGCTCAGCAGCGGCGTGCCGGAGTAACGCCCCCGGTAGAAGAACTCCTGCCACTGGCGCACCATGCCGAGATAGCCGTTGTTGATGATGGCGACGTGAATCTTGAGGCGTTCCTGGGCGATGGTCGCGAGCTCGCACATCGTCATCTGGAAACCGCCGTCGCCGACGACCGCCCACACTTCATCATCCGGCCGCGCCATCTTCGCTCCGATAGCGGCGGGCAGCGCGAAACCCATGGAACCGAGCCCGCCGGAAGTGATGAGGCTGCGCCGGTGGTCGTGCCGGTAGTACTGGGCTTCCCACATCTGGTGCTGGCCGACATCGGTGACCACGACGGCCTTGCCCTCGGTCATCTTCCAGATGTCGTGGATGACGTGCGCGGCGTGGAAGTGGCCGGTGTCGGGGAGATTCTGGATATCCCGGACCGCGCTGTCTCCCCGCATCGCCCGGATCCGCTTGTTCCAGGCCACATGCCCTCCTCGCGCCACCGAAGGCAGCAGCCGGTCCAGTACCGCCGCCAGGTCGCCGGCGAGCGCCACGTCCACCCGGACGTTCTTGTTGAACTCGGAGGGGTCTATGTCGATGTGGATCTTCTTCGCGTTCCGGGCATAGCGGGCGGGATCCCCGGTCACCCGGTCGTCGAAACGCATCCCCAGCGCGATCAGAAGGTCCGCTTCCTGGATAGCCTGGTTGACCCAGGCCTCCCCATGCATCCCCATCATGCCGAGGTTCAGCGGATGCGAGGCGGGCACCGCGCCGATTCCCAGCAGGGTCATCGCCATCGGGATCTGGACGCGCTCGGCCAGCGCAAGCACCTGCGCGCCGGCCCCCGAGAGTTCGATGCCACGGCCGGCGAGGATGAGGGGCCGCTTCGATCCGGCGATCAGTTTGGCCGCTTCCATGTAGGCGGCATCCGAAGGGCTTGGCTCCGGGCTGTAGCCGGGCAGTTCGATGGTTCCCGGATCCCAGCGACCACAGGTCGAAGCCTCCTGGGCATCCTTCGTGATATCCACCAGCACCGGGCCCGGCCGTCCCGACCGCGCCACGTAGAACGCTTCGTGGAGCGCGGGAGCGATCTCGTTCACATCGGAAACCAGGTAGTTGTGCTTGGTGATGGGAAGCGTGACGCCGGTCACATCCACTTCCTGGAAGGCATCGGTTCCGATCACCTTGCCCGGGACCTGGCCGGTCACGCAGACGACCGGCGATGAATCGAGCATCGCGGTCGCAATCCCGGTGACCATGTTGGTCGCCCCCGGGCCGGAAGTTGCGATCGCGACCCCGACTCCCCCGCTGGCGCGGGCGAAGCCGTCCGCCATGTGGGTCGCGCCCTGTTCGTGGCGCACCAGCACGTGTCGGATCGGGTAATCGAGAAGCGCGTCGTAGGCGGGGAGGATGGCACCGCCGGGATATCCGAAAACAGTACGGACTCCTTCGGCGAGCAGCGTCTCCCAGAGAATCTGCGCCCCCGTGCGCGAGACGGTCATGCTGCGCCCTCACTCCCGAGCGCTTCCCGGATGGAAGCCGCCATCCGCTCACCCTCGCCCTGATCGAGCGAACCGGGGTTCCAGCGGAGCGAAAGCCCTCCCCCGGAAACTCCCCGGGGGCCAGGATGGGGGATCACATGGAAGTGCACATGAGGCACCGACTGTCCGGCAGGGGCACCGTTGTTCTGAAGGATGTTGCAGTGGGGAGTCCCGGTGGCGGCGGCGACCGCCCGGCAGATCCGCGGCAGCACCCGCCCGATCGCCGCTGCCGAGGCATCGGAGAGCTCACCGAGCGTCTTTCGGCTCTCCCGGGGCACGACCAGAACATGTCCGGAGCTTTGGGGCGCGATGTCGAGGAAGGCGAAGACCATGTCGTCCTCATGAACGATGTGACTCGGAATTTCGCCGGCCGCGATGCGGTCGAACAGGGTGGGAGCGCTCACGGGGTCAACTCTAGCGAGCGGCGGGGGTCCGGGGGGATTTCCCGGAAGCTGCCGTACCATTCGCACCGATGAAGCGCTGGACGTTCTCCGAATTCGGGGCCGGGAACCTCCGCTTCGAGGATGGAGAACGGCCGCACTGTGGCGAGAACGAAGTGCTCGTCGAACTGCGCGCCGCATCCTTGAACTACCGGGACGTGCTGGTTCTGGACGGCCTCTACAACCCCCGGATGCCGCTTCCCCAGACGCCGGTCAGCGACGGTGCCGGAATCGTCGTCGAAGTCGGGCGGGAAATACGGGATTTCGCGCCAGGAGACCATGTGATCACCCATCCGGCGGTCGGTTGGGAAGACGGGCCGTTTCGGAGGGAGTTCGCACGAGCGACGCTCGGCGGACCGGGACCCGGAATGGGCCAGGAGTTCGTCTCGCTTCCCGAAGCAGCACTCGTCCGGGCACCGGCCGGCTGGACGCACGAAGAAGCGTCCACCCTGCCGATCGCCGCGCTCACCGCGTGGAGCGCTCTCGTCACCGAGGGTCCGGTCCGCGCCGGCCAGACCGTGCTGACTCTCGGGACCGGCGGGGTGTCCCTTTTCGCCCTCCAGATCGCAAAGGAACTCGGTGCCCGCGTCATCATCACCTCCAGCTCTCACGAAAAGCTCGAGCGAGCCAGAGCGCTCGGGGCCGATCACGGAATCCACCGGCTGGAGGATCCGGACTGGGACAACGCCGTCCGCGGGTTCACCGGCGGGGAAGGCGCGGATTTCGTCGTCGAGAACGGGGGTGCCGGCACCCTCGGGCAATCCCTCCGGGCGACCGCTTCCGGCGGGGTGGTGGCGCTTCTCGGAGCGCTCACCGGCCTCACCGCTCCCGTTCCGCTCGCTCCCGCCATCATGCGCCGGATCCGGATCGCCGGGATCATGACCGACTGCCGACGCGCGCTCCGGGATCTGGTCGCGTTCGTCGAAACGCACGAATTCCGGCCGGTGGTGGATCAGGTATTTCCGCTCCCGGCACTGCCGAAAGCGCTCGCCACCATGCGCTCCGGCTCGCACTTCGGCAAGATCGTCCTGAAAATCTGACACCATGGGACACGCTTTCCCCGCGCGGGAGACCTTCCTCGTCACCGGTGCCGCCGGCTTCATCGGGAGCCACTTCGTGGAGCGGCTGCTCGAACGCCGCCCCGAGGCCCGGATCGTCTCGGTGGACAAGCTCACCTACGCCGGGTCGCTCACCCATCTGGAGCCGGTCATGGACGATCCACGGCATCGCTTCGTCCGGGCCGACATCTGCGACGAACCGGCCATGACTCCGCTGGTCGCCGAAGCGGATGTCCTGGTCAACCTCGCCGCCGAGACGCATGTGGACCGGGCCATCGGCGACGCTGTTGCGTTCGCCCGCACCGACAACCTCGGAGCCGCCGTCCTGCTCGAAGCCTTCCGGAAAGCCGGCCGGGGGCGTCTCTTTCTCCAGGTTTCCACCGACGAGGTCTATGGCCCCCTGATCGCCGGCGAAGCCCGGGAAGATGCCCCGCTCGCGCCCACCAATCCGTATTCGGCGAGCAAGGCGGGGGCGGATCTACTGGCTCTGGCGTGGGCCACGACCCACGGGGCACCGGTGATCGTCACCCGTGGCACCAACACCTACGGACCACGCCAGCACCCGGAGAAGATGATCCCGGCCTTCACCCGGGCGGCGCTCGCAGGTCGTCCCCTGCCCCTTTACGGCGATGGGCGGCAGATCCGGAACTGGCTTCATGTGGAGGACCATTGCGCGGCGCTCGACCTGCTGCTCGACCGCGGCGAACCGGGGCGCATCTACAACGTGGGAGGCGGCGAGGAGTCCACCAATCTGGCGATGGCCCGCCGCATCCTGGATCTGGTGGAACGGCGAACCGGGATTCGTGGACGAATCGAACAGGTGGCGGACCGGCCGGGCCACGATTATCGCTACGGGCTCGACGGGCGACGGCTTTCGAACCTCGGGTGGCGGCCCCGGATCCCACTCGACGCAGGCCTCGAGGCGACGGTGGCCTGGATCGCGGGGCGGGTTTCAGGCGTGCGCGAGGCGCCTGCGATCGCCTGACCGATCCGATTCCGGGTCGTGGGGCTCGATCCCCAGGCGTTCGCGGACGAACCAGACCGCGAGGTAGATGAGCGGCGTGTCCACGAGGGCGACCATCCACTTGAAGATCACTCCGTTCGCGATCAGATAGGGCAAGCGGGCCATCGTCAGTTCTTCGACACCGAAGAGGGCGAGCAGCGTCGCGACGAGCGCGGTGTCCACCAGTTGCGAAACGAAGGTGGAGGCGTTGTTGCGCAGCCAGAGATGACGCCCCCCGGTCACCCGCTTCCAGAAATGGAACATCCGGATATCGAGATACTGGGCACCGAGATACGCCCCCATCGAAGCGAGGAGCGCAACCGACTGGAGTCCGAACACTTCGTGGAACACGGCATCGTCCACCCGGCTCCAGTCGGCGGCCGGAACCGCATCCGAAACGAAGACCAGGATGCCCACGAAAACGCTCGCCACGAGTCCGGCGGTGACCAGTCGGCTGACCCGCCGGCGGCCGAAGAACTCGGAGAGCACGTCGGTGCAGATGAAGGTCACCGGGTAGGCGAGGATTCCAACCGAGAGCTCCATCCTCGGTTCGAGCCCGAGATGGGCGAGCAGCGGAAACTCCCAGACGAAGAATTTCCGGAAGATGAGGTTGCAGGCGACGAGAGCCGCGAGGAAGATCGCCGAGAGATAGAGGAATACCTGCTCCGCGGCCTGGTCCCGGTTCACCGGCGGATTCCCTCGCCGGGAGCGATCTGGCACAGTCCGTCGTAGGTATCCACCCGTCGATCCCGCAGGAACTGAAGCAATTCCCGGGCACTCCGGATCCGCTCCCGGTCGATGTTCGCGGTGACGAGCGTCGGCTGTTCGCCGGCCTGCGCCACGACTTCTCCAAGTGGATCCGCGATGAAGCTGCCGCCGTAGAAGGAGGCTTCCCCTTCGCTTCCCACCCGGTTGGCGGCCCCCACGAAAACTCCGTTCGCGATGGCGTGCGCGCGCATCGCGGTCCTCCAGGCATCTTCGCTGGAGTATCCGGGCCGATCGGGCTCCGATCCGATGGCCGTCGGAAACAGCAGCAATTCCGCGCCGCCGAGCGCCAGGCTGCGCGCCGCTTCGGGAAACCACTGATCCCAGCAGATGCCCACCCCGATCCGGCCGTGGGCCGTATTCCAGACCGGATAGCCAAGGTCGCCCGGCGTGAAGTAGTACTTCTCGTGGTAGCCGGGGCCGTCGGGGATGTGGTTCTTCCGGTAGCGGCCGAGCAGCGAACCGTCGGCATCGAAGACGAGAGCCGTGTTGAACGAAACCCCGGGTGCTGCCGCCTCGAAGACCGGAACCACCAGAACGAGGCCCAGCTCGCCGGCAAGACGGCCGAGCTCCCCGGCGCGGGCCGAAGGCTGCGGCTCGGCCAGCCGACAGAAGTTCACATCCACCCGAGCCGGGAAATACGGCAGGT
The DNA here is from genome assembly GCA_965215615.1 of Vicinamibacteria bacterium. Classification (GTDB taxonomy): domain Bacteria; phylum Acidobacteriota; class Vicinamibacteria; order Marinacidobacterales; family Marinacidobacteraceae; genus CBDATA01. Next base: position 2,115,556 of record OZ244068.1, read on the forward strand.
CGTAGAGTTCGGGCAGACAGACGATCCGGGCACCACCGGCTGCGGCCTCCCGGACCGCTTCGAGCGCGGCGCGGTGGGCGGTGTCCCGGTCGGCTTCCACCGCCCGCTGCACGAGGGCGAGACGAACACCGGTCGGGCGCGGGGGCACGCGGCGGAGTCTAGCCGGCCGCCCGGACGGGTTCGTGCTGCGTCATGCAGTGGATTCCGCCTCCGCCGAAATTCGCGGCGCGCGGATCGAAACCGAGAACCCGGCGGCCGGGAAACGCGGTGGAAAGCACCCGTCGCGCCTTCTCGTCCTTCACCCGCACCGATTCAGGACTCCCCGGCCTCGCATAAAGCGGCGCGAACACCAGCCCGTTCGTGACATGGAAGTTCGCGTAACTCGCCGCCGCCACCACCGGAATCGGCTGGCCGGCGGGGGTTCTCGCCAGTTTTCGGACGAAGTCGAAAAGGCCGTCTCCGGGCTCGAGGGTCGCGAACATCGGGTCGGGAGTGGGAAGCCGCAGGATGCGGAAAGGCCTCCCGTCCGGGTCGCGGGCCGCGAGGAGCCGCCGGTGGTTCTCCTCGAGCCGTTCGTGGCTCCGGGCGGCGATTTCGTCCCGCTCGCGATCCTCGGGCGCAACCTCGGCGAGCAGGATCGTCCGAGGGTCGGCGAAGCGCGCGAATTCGTCCACGTGGCCCCCGGTGGCGGCCGCCGTCCAGACACCACCGGGGAGCGGTCCCCCGGTCGTGAGGTCGTCCTCCGCCATGCCTTCGGCGAGCCACAGAATCCGGGTCACGCCGAGAACCCGTCGATATTCCGCCTCGATCTCCGCCGTCGTCCACTCCGGGTTTCGCTGTGTTTCCACCGCCTCGACGAGGAGCAGCGTCCCGGCTCCGTTCGTGTCCCGCGCGCCTCCTTCGCTGATGAGCGGCGAACGGACGACCGGAATGCCGAGGCGCTCCGCGATCCGCTCCGCGATGGCCCCTTCCAGCCGGGAGGCGGGCGAATCCCGGCTCTCGTACCCCCACATGTTGAACCCGAAACGGGCGATACGGAGGCCTCCCCGATCTCCCGTGAGGAAGACCGGTCCGGTATCGCGCATCCAGATGTCCACGTGTGGAACCGGATGGAGCCGGACTCCACCCGTGACACCCGCCCCGGCAAGCCGACGGGCGAGGCTTCCGGCCTCCTGGTCATCGCGAACGAGGAGTTCGATCCCGACCCGGCCGCGGGCCGCCGCGATCAGCCTGAAAATCAGGTCGTCCACCGGATGGCCGCGCCGGTTCTCGTACGTCGGCCACGCCATCCAGATCGCCCGCTGGGGTTCGAACTCGGCAGGAAGGCGGAATTGTTCGCCGGATGCGGAGCGCCACCCGCTCGCCATCCCGCCAATATACTCCGCGCCGCCGGGGAACTTCGATGCGGCGCATGGATCCGAAAGAGATGGAAATTCTGGCCGAGGTGCGGCTCGAACAGGAAGACGGAATCCATGCCGAGACGGGAACGGCCTGGCGGCATCTCGCCGCCTTCGCCGAGCAGGTCAGCGAATCGCCCCCGGAAAGCTCCCGCGTCCGGGAGACTGCACCCTGTCCGCTGCGTGCCGATCGCGAGGAGAAGAATCCACCGCCGATCCGGCTCCCGGACATCGCGCCCGAGCGCCAGAGCGGGCTGCTGCTCGTTCCCCGCGTCCTTTGAGCCCCGGCGATCTTCCGGCCGCGGTGGCCGGCTCGTCACTCCGCAAGACCGGGGCGCTGCTGCGGGCCGGGAGCATCGGCCCGGTGGCGGCGGTCGAAAGCGCGCTTGGGCGCATCGAGCAGGTGGAGGGAGAGATCCGCGCCTTCCTCCACATCGATCCGGAAGGTGCCCGCGAGCGCGCCCGGAAACTGGAAGCCCTGTCACCCGGAAAGCGAGGAGCGCTCCACGGCATGCCGATCTCCGTCAAGGACAACATCGCGATCCGGGGGATGCCGCTCACCTGCGCTTCGGCGATTCTCGACGGGTTCGTCTCTCCTTTCGACGCGACCGTGACGGCCCGGCTCGAAGATGCCGGCGCCGTTCTGCTCGGCAAGACCAATCTCGACGAGTTCGCCATGGGCAGCAGCACTTCGAGCGGATACCGCGGCGCGACCCGAAACCCCTGGGATCCGGGCCGCGTTCCCGGCGGCTCCTCCGGAGGTGCCGCCGCTTCGGTGGCGGCGGGCATGGCAACAGTAGGAATCGGCACCGACACCGGCGGGTCGCTCCGCCATCCCGGAGCGCACTGCGGGCTCTACGCCATCCGCCCGACCTGGGGCCGCGTGTCGCGCTACGGGGTCACCGCCTACGCCTCCTCGCTGGATCAGGTAGGCGCGGTCGCGTGGAACCTCGCCGACCTGGCCGCCGTCCTGTCCGTCATCGCAGGACCGGATCCCCGGGATGCCACTTCGAGCCCGACACCCGTGCCGGATTTGTCCGCGGCGGCGGCGAATCCGGTGCTTCCCGAACGAATCGCGATTCCCGCGCCGGCAAACCGTCCGAGCCTCGACCCGGATGGCGAGGAAGCCTACGAGCAATGTGTTTTCCGCCTCCGGAGCGCCGGAGTCCGGGTCGAAGAAGTGGATCTCCCCGACTGGCGACTGGCGATCGCCGCCTACTACGTTCTGGCCTGCGCCGAAGCGAGCTCCAACCTCGCTCGCTTCGACGGTGTCCGCTACGGAAGAAGGCAGGCGGATGGGGTCGAAGGGAGTCGCTCGGCGGGGTTCGGCCGTGAAGTACGCGAGCGCATTCTCATCGGAACGGCTTGCCTTTCAAGCGGATATGAAGACGAGGTCTATCGCGCCGCGAGGCGGCACCGGGATGCCATCCGGAACGATCTGCTGAAAACACTCGAGGGAACGGATGCCATCCTGCTTCCGGTCGCGGTGAGTCCGCCGCGGCGACACGCTGACCGCCCCGCTGCCGGGCAGGAATACGAAGAAGACCGGTGCAACATCTTCGCATCGCTCGCCGGGCTTCCCGCTCTCGCCCTTCCCGCCGACACCTGGCGCGGCCTCCCCTTCGGAGTGCAGATCGTCGGAGCTCCCTGGCGCGAAGACCGTCTCATCCGGTTTGCCGCCGCGTTCGGAGAGGCAGGCATCGGGGACCGAGAGCAAGCGCATCCCACCCCCGCGGCGCGAGTGGCCTCCGACCTTCCGGGCCGCTGAGCAGCACGCCCTTTTCCCGTGCGGTCACGGTTCCGATCCGGTGCACCTCGATCCGGGCCGCGCCGGCGGCGGCTTCCACCGCCTCCGGGTCCGAAGAGGTGAACAGCAGTTCGTAGTCTTCGCCGCCTTCGAGAGCCGCTTCGAGACCGACCGCGTCCGGCTCCCCGGCAAGCGGCAGGTGCGCTGCCTCGATCTCCGCCCCGACTCCGCTGGCTTCCGCGAGGCGACTCAGGTCGAGCGCGAGCCCGTCCGAAAGATCCATCGCGGCACTTGCGGCACGCCGGGCCGAAAGCTCCTGACCGAGGCGAAGGCGTGGCGCGGGATCCAGATGCCTCTCGACGAGGCGCTGTTCCTCCGGTCCCAACGGGGAGCGTTTCTCGCGGAGCAGGCGGAGCCCGAGCGCGGAACCTCCGAGAGGGCCGCTCACGTGGATCGAATCGCCAGGCCGGGCACCGGTGCGGGTCAACGGCTCGCTTCGGGGCGAGAGCGCACCGAGAACCGTTACATGAACCGCAAGCCGTGCGCCGCCACAGAGGTTCCCTCCCGCAACCCGGGCACCCAGTTCAGCGGCACGCTCCGCCGCCGCTTCGAAAAGCAGCCGGGCGGCTTCCTGCTCGCCCGCGGGCGCGACCTGGGAAAAAAGAACCGCCAACGGCGCGCCTCCCATCGCAGCGATATCGCTCACTGCCGCCGCGACCGCGCGCCGTCCCACGCTCCGGATCGGGTGAAGCAGACGGTCGAAGTGGATTCCTTCCTCCGCGGCATCGGTGGTGAGAAGTCCGAGTGCGCCCTCGGGAAGAGAGAATCCGGCCGCATCGTCTCCGGGGCCCGGAAAACCCCGATCTCCTTGCGGAAGTTCGCCGAGGATCCGCTGGAGAAACCGATCTTCCCGCGTCACGCGAATCCGGATCGGGCAGAAATCGGGAGAGGCAGGATCAGCCCGATTCCTCCTCCTGCTTCTCTCCCGCTCCCTTCCACCTCGCTTCGATCTCCCGGGCCCGCCCACGAACCGCGTCCACCGCATCGGTCACGGCTTCCCGCTCCCGCAGCAACTCGTCTCCCACGTTGAGCGCCGCCAGAATCGCGGCGCGCTCGGCGGAAATTCCGGGAGCGGCCTTGCGTATGTCGCGGATGCGGGCGTTCACGAACTCGGCGACCCGGAACAGGTCCGCACCGTCATCGCTCGCATGGATGCGGTAGCTCTTCCCCGCAACCTTGATTTCGACCGGATCCCTCATGGCTTGCTCTCCCGTGCCCCGGAGGCTTTCCTGACCGTCTTCCCTTCCTCTGCGAGGTCGAGGAGAGTCTTTCGGATTTCCTCGCGCTCCCGGCGCAGCAGGCGGACCGCTTCCTCGGCACGATCCGCTCTCGCCTTCCCGTCCGCTGCCCCGTTTTCGCTTCGCAACTGTTCGATCTCCGAGTTCGCCCGGGCAAGCTCCTTCCTGCTCGCCTTCACTTCTCCGCGAAGTTTTGCCGCCTCCTGGGCTTCTGACTCCGCTCTCTCGAGCTTTTCCCGCAGTTCTTCCGCCTTGGCGACTGCCTTGGTGACTTCCGATTGCGCCTGCTCGAGTTGCTCCTCGAGCATCTGTCTTTCCTTTTCGGTCTGATCAGGCTCCCGAGTCCGCAGCTCAGCGGCCTCCCGGCGCTCTTCCGCGAGACGCTCCAGCCGGCCGAGGTCGTCCCGGAGGCCGAGCACCAGCTCGGAGGGACGCACCCCGGACCTCAACTTTCCTTCGGTCGGTCGTCGAGCGCCTGCCGGGAGGTCGCCACCAGTTGATCGAAGGCGGCGGGATCATGGACTGCCAGCTCGGCGAGTTGCTTGCGGTTCAACTGAACCCCGGCGAGCGAAAGCCCGTGCGCGAACTGGCCGTAGGGCAACCCGCGCTCACGAACCGCGGCGCTGATTCGCGTGATCCAGATCCGGCGGAAATCCCTCTTCCGGTTCCGGCGATCCCGGTAGGCGTAGGAAAGCGCGCGATCCACCGCCTGCTTCGCATGGCGATAGAGCTTCCCCCGCATCCCCCGGTAACCGCGAGTCAGCTTCAACACCCGCCGCCGCCGGTCGCGCCGATGGGTTCCTCTTTTTACTCGGGACATGATTTTTTCTCCGCGTCGCGCTGATCAGGCGATCAGGCGGGCGATCCTCTTCGCATCGCCAGCAGCGACCCAACTACCGCTGCGCAGTCGCCGGCGACGACGAGGCGACTTCTTGGTCAGGATGTGGTTGTGGTAGGCACGGCGACGGCGGATCCGCCCGCTGGCGGTCGTCCGGAACCGCTTGGCTGCGCCCCGGTGGGTCTTCATCTTGTTTTTCATCTGAATTTCCTTCTGGCTTGTTTTCTGATTCTTCCCGCTACTCGACCGGTGGAGCGACGGGAGCCGCCTCCGGTTCCGGAGCGGGCACCGCCACCGGATTTGCGGCCGGCCGGGGCGGCTTGCGAACCCGCGGTGCAGGCGGCACCGGTCGCGAGCTGCGACCACGCTCCGCGCGACGCTCTTCGGCAAGGCGACGACTGGGAGCGAGAATCATGCTCATCTGGTTTCCGACGATGCTGGAGCGGGACTCTACCGTAGCCATGTCTCGCAGGGATTCGGCGACCGAGTCGAGGATCTGGTCCCCGATTTCACGGCGACTGCGCTCGCGGGCCCGCTTGAACCAGATCGTGGCCTTGACCTTGTGTCCCTCGCGAAGAAAGCGCTGGATGTTTCGCATCTTCGTCTCTCGGTCATGTTTGTCGATGATGATGCGGAACTTGACTTCCTTGACCTGATTCTGCCGATGGTGCCTCCTGGCTTCCTGGGATCGCTTGCTCTGCTGATAGACGAACTTGCCGTAGTCCATGATCCGGCAGACCGGCGGAACCTGATTGGGCCGAATCTCGACGAGGTCCGATCCACGGTCACGGGCGATCCTCCGGGCCTCGAGAATCGAGTATTCGCCGAGCCGGACTCCCGTCTCGTCGATCAGCAAGACCACCGGAGCGCGTATGCGTTCGTTGACCCGGAGCGAATTATCGATGCCTCACCTCCTCGGTGATGGTTGTGGGGGGCGGATTATGGCCGCTTGCACGCCAATGCGCCAACACCGGGGGGATCGCTACGGACTCGTTGCCCGCGAGCTCACCAGTTCCCGCAGCTCGGCCCCGAAGGCATCCGGGCTCAAAACCCGCTGTCCGGAGACACCACGAGTTCGCACCGAGAGGTTCCCGGTTTCCTGCTCGCGATCTCCGACCACGACCATGAAGGGAACCCGGCGGAGTTCGGCCTGGCGGATCTTGTAGCCGACCTTCTCCCGCCGGTCATCGAGATCGACACGGAAGCCGTGGGCCCGGAGACCATCCGCAACTCCGGCGGCGTATTCCTCGTGCGCTTCGCTGATCGGCATGACCGAAACCTGGGTGGGCGCGATCCAGACCGGGAACGCTCCCGCGGTGTGCTCGGCGAGAAGAGCAAAGAAACGCTCCACCGAACCGAGGATGGCCCGATGGATCACTACCGGACGCTCCCGCGCGCCGGCATCGTTCGCGTAGTAGAGGTCGAACGCCTCCGCCTGCGAAAAGTCCACCTGGATGGTGGCGCACTGGTGGCTGCGGCCAAGCGCGTCCCGCACGTGGAAGTCGATCTTGGGGCCGTAGAACGCGCCATCCCCTTCATTGAGCGCCCACCTGACACCGGACCGGTCGAGCGCCTCGCGAAGCGCTTCCTCGGCGGCCTCCCAGGTCGCGTCGGTCCCGGTGGACTTCTCCGGGCGAGTGGAAAGCTCCACCGAAAGCTCTCCGAAGCCGAATTCCCCATAGACCTCGGCCACGAGCCCCATCAGATCCAGGATCTCGTCCTCGAGCTGATCGAGCGCACAGTAGATGTGCGCGTCGTCCTGGGTGAAGGCCCGCACCCGGGTCAGCCCCGAGAGCACCCCGGAAGGTTCGTAACGGTGGCAATGGCCGAATTCGGACAACCGGAGCGGCAGATCCCGAAAAGAGCGGATGGCCGAGCGATAGACGAGAGCCGCGCCCGGGCAGTTCATGGGCTTGATGCCGCTGCGACGCTCTTCCGACTCGATGAAGAACATGTTCTCGCGGTAGTGGTCCAGGTGTCCGCTTCGGACCCAGACCTGCTCGTCCAGGATGAGGGGAGTCCGGATCTCCTGGTATCCCCGGGCATCGAGCTTCTCGCGCACCGAATCGAGCAGCAGGTTCACGATGCGCATCCCGGCGGGCAGCCAGAAGACCTGCCCCGGAGCCTCGGGGAGGATCAGGAACAGTCGCTGATCCTTGCCGATCCGCCGGTGGTCACGCCGTTTCGCCTCTTCGATCCGGGCGAGGTGCGCCGCGAGCTCCTTGCGGTCGGGAAAACTGGTCGCATAGATCCGCTGCATCGGAATCCCCGCGCTGTCACCCTTCCAGTACGCGTTCGAGCTGGACATGACCTTGAGCGCGCGAATCACGCCGGTGTGGGGGACGTGGGGGCCTTCGCAGAAATCGAAGAAATCACCGACCCGGTAACAGGAGACCTCATCGCCACCCTTCTCGCGGATGAGTTCCACCTTGAACGGCTCGTTCTGCTCCTCGAAGATCCGGATCGCCTCGTCCTTCGGGAGAACCTCACGCTCGAAGGGTTGGCGCTGTTTCACCAATTCGCGCATCCGCTTCTCGATACGCCCGAGATCCTCCGGCGAAAAGGGCTCGTCCACCCGGAAGTCGTAGTAGAAGCCTCCTTCGATCGGCGGCCCGATTCCGTACTGGGCATCCGGAAAGAGATCCTTCACCGCGGCGGCCAGCAGGTGTGCCGAGCTGTGCCGGAACACGTGCAGGCCATCTTCGTCGCCCGGGTTCAGGAAGCGGACTGCACCGTCGGAACCCGGACGGGTCGAAAGATCCACCTCGCGCCCGTCGAGAATGGCCGCGATCGCTCCCTTCGGTGCCACCGAGGCAAGCGGTGCGCCCCTTTCGATTTCGAAGGTCCGGCCTTCGGCGGCGGTCAGGCGAATGAGGGGATCCATAACTAGGGGAGGAGACCGGGTGGCGGTGGTAGGCGCGGGCGGATTTGAACCGCCGACTTCTACCGCGTCAAGGTAGCGCTCTCCCCCTGAGCTACGCGCCTTCCGGTCCGGGAAGAAAGTCTAGCAACTGCGACGGACGAGGCTTCCGAAGTTTCGATTTCCACATTTTCCACCCAAATTCGGCTCCGACGCACGAAAAGGGCGCTGCCTGCGTCTTTTTCCTGCATGAGCTCCCCGCCTCGAAATTCCGAACCGCACCCCATCACCGACATCCTGTCCATCCTGCGCCGACAGGGCCAGCTCCCCGGCGAATCCGAGCCGGCCCGGCGCATCGAATCGCTTCCTCCCGAAGAACAGGAAGCGGCACTCGTTGCCGGGAAGATCGTCTCCGAAGAGGACATCGCCCAGGCCGTCGCTTCGGATGCCGGACTTCCCTACCGGGCGATCCAGGCAACCGAGATCAGCCCCGAAGTCGTGACCGGAGTCCTCCCCGCTCCCTACGCGCGCCGAAACGCCATGTGCGCCCTTTCCCGCGAAGGCGACACCCTCACGGTGGCGGTCGCGAACCCCTACCGGCGGAGCGCCGTCGTGGATCTCGAACGCTATCTGGGCCTTCGGGTCCGGGTGGTGGTCGCCACCCGTTCGGATATCAGCAGCATCAACGGGAGCCTCTACAACCTCCGGACTTCGCTGGTAGCGGCGGCTACCGAACTCGAAGACGAGAGCAGCGGGGATTCCGACGCTTCTTCCGAATTTCTTTCGGGTGCGGACCAGACTTCGGACCTCGCGCCCACGACGCGCCCGGTGATCTCCGCGCTCGACAGCATCCTGCGACAGGCATTCGAGCAGCGGGCCTCGGATATCCACATGGAGCCGAAACGGGAGCACGCACTCGTCCGCTTCCGGGTGGACGGTGTCCTCCACGACATGCACCGCTTTCCGCGGATCGTCTATCTCGCCGTGGTGAGCCGGCTCAAGATGCTGAGTGGGCTCGACATAGCGGAGAAACGCCGCCCCCAGGACGGAAGGTTCAAGCGAATCGAACCGGAAAAGGAGATCGAACTCCGGGTCTCCACCATGCCCACCGTGTTCGGAGAGAAGGCGGTGCTCCGGGTTTTCGACCCGTCGGCACTGGTTTCGAGCCTCGATCAGATGCTCCTCGCTCCCGACGAGCGAGCGTTGCTCGATCAGATTCTGGGCCGGCGGGAGGGACTCGTCCTCGTGACCGGCCCCACCGGAAGCGGGAAAACGACCACCCTGTATTCGGTGCTGCGATACCTCGCGACGAACGAAGTGAACGTGATCAGCATCGAGGATCCGGTGGAACTCGTGCACCCGCAGTTGACCCAGGTGCAGGTGAATCCGCGCATCGGCCTCGACTTCGCCGCCGCCATCCGCAGCGTGTTGCGACAGGATCCCGACATCGTCATGGTCGGGGAAGTCCGTGACGGGGAGACGGCCGAAATGGCGGTCCAGGCGGCACTCACCGGCCACCTGGTGCTTTCGACGCTGCACACCAACGATGCCGCCTCCACGGTGACCCGGCTGTCGGATCTCGGAGTTCCTCCGTTTCTGGTCGCCTCCACCCTGATCGGAGTGGTCGCGCAGCGGCTGGTGAGGACGATCTGCGAACGCTGCGCCAGAGAAACCGGCATCGGTCCGGAGGAAGCCCGACGCCTCGGGAATCCGAAGCTCATCGGGCGCATGGTGCAAGAGGGCGCGGGATGCGCCCGCTGCCGGCAGAGCGGCTACCGGGGACGGCGCGGCGTGTTCGAAATCCTCCCGGTGGAAGAGGACACCCGGGAAGCCATCGCCGCCCGGGCGACGGCCGCTGAAATCACGCGGGCAGCTCGCAGACGCGGGCTGCCGGGGCTCCGGGATGCGGCCGTGAGACTCCTGCTCGGAGGCGCGACCTCGGTCGCGGAGGTCTTTCGGGTGACAGGCGTCGAGGATCGGTCAGTAGCCGGCGGCGCGACTGATGAGAAGGATCCCCGCCGGGATGATGTAGAAGGCACCGAGCACGTACGCGACGGCGAGGACGCGGCTGCGGACGGCGAGCCGCGCCAACCACCTCGCACCCGCGAGCGGAATCCGACGGATGGGCGGAAACGGGTACACGATCGCGATGGCGATCAGGTTGAAGAGCAGGTGGACGACCGCGATCTGGAATCCCCAGTGAGCGTTCGGGCCGGAGACGGCGAGCGAAGCGAGGAAGGCGGTGAAGGTCGTGCCGATGTTCGCCCCGAGCGTGACCGGAAAGGCATCCTCGAGCAGCAGCAGGCCGGCACCGGCGAGCGGCACCATCGTCGAAGTGGTGACCGAACTGGATTGAACGAGCACGGTGACGGCCGCCCCGACCCCCATCGCGAGAACAGCGCTCCTGCCGAGCACCCGGTGGATGGATTCGCCCGCTCCGGAGCCCGTGAGCCCCTTGAGCGTGCGCACCAGCAACATGAGGCTGAAAACCAGCAAGGCCGCCGAAAAGAGGGCGAGAAGGCCCGCCGCCCCGGAACCGGTCCCGGCGAGCTTTCCGGCGACCCAGGCGAGGAATGTGGGAACGAAAGCGATGACATCCCCGATGGGGTTGGAAAAAGATGCGCCCGCGCCAACCAGGTTTCCGAGAGCACTGGCGATTCCCGCGGACAGCCTTCCGAGGAAACCCGTGAAGATTTCGAGGGGAAGCAGGATGAGCACCGCCAGCAGGTTGAACATGTCGTGGCAAGTGGCCACCTCGAAGGCCCGGCGCACGGAATCGGAATCGGTGATGTCGGCGAGCGCGACCAGGGTGTTGGTGACGGTGGTTCCCACATTCGCGCCCATCACCATCGGAATCGCACTCTCGAAAGGCAGCGCGGATTCGGGAGCGGCCACGAGGGCCACGATGAGAGCGCTCGTGACCGAAGAACTCTGGACCAGGGTCGTGGCGAGGACTCCGGCCAGGAATCCGGCGACGGGGTTCTCGAAAGCCGTGAAGAAGGCATCGAGCAGACCGCCACCCAGACCCTTGAATCCCTCGCCAAGCCCGTCTATGCCCCCGAGGAAGAGCAGGAAAAGACCCGCCACCGCAAGAGCACGAAGCCCGTTCCGCCCCCCGGCGGAGGCAACCCGGGGCATCAGGGGGATATCCAACAGGGGGACAGCCAAGTCACGGAGAGGAACTCGATAACACCAGATGCCGCCCCCGGACCGCCGATCTTCCGGTTCGAGGAATGACCGCTCGAAAGCGGCGCGATTCTATCAGCGCTCTCCTTCCGCCTCCGGCATTTCGACGATCGCGAACGTGCGCACCCATTCGTCCTCTCCGGTGGGGGCCGCAAACCAGATCGGGAACGTGGCACCGGCGGAGATGGAGGCGAGCGCTTCTCCGAAATCCGCCGGACTCCGAACCGGCTCGCCGCCCACCTCGGTGATGATGTAGCCCGGCTCGATCCCCACCCGGGCGGCGATCCCGTCCGGCGCGACCTGGCGCACCAGGACTCCCTCGAAATCCACACCGAGCTCGGCGGCCCGTTCGGGAGTCAGCGCTTCCCCGGCGATGCCGAGCCGGTTCAGGTTTGCCTGTGCGGAAGGGGGCGCGGCTTCCACCCGGCGCAGCGGAGCGGCTTCCTCGAGGTCCCGGCGCGCAAGCACCACGGGAATCTCGAAGGGCTCTCCGGCGCGAAGGACCTCCACCTGCGAAGTCTCTCCTGGTCGCGCGTCTGCTACCGCGAACTGGAGATCCGCGCTGCTCCCGATGGACCGGTCGTTGAATCGAACGATCACGTCGCCGCGCTCGATGCCCGCCTCTTCCGCGGGAGAATCAGGCCCCGAGAAATCCACCACGATCGCGCCACGAACCGCATCTCCGAGGCCAAAGGCGCGCGCTACCTCGGCATCTACCGGTTGAACGGAAACTCCGAGCCAACCGCGGGTGACCTCTCCTTCCCGCGCCAGTTCGTCATAGACGCGAAGCGCGAGATTGGAAGGGATCGCGAACCCGATACCGATGTTCCCGGTCGGCCCGCCCATCTGGGTCAGCACCTGAATGACGGTATTGACACCGATGAGCTGGCCATCCAGGCTGATCAGCGGGCCTCCCGAATTCCCCGGGTTGATCGCTGCATCGGTCTGGATGTAGTCCTGGTAGTCCCCCCCGAGGACCCGCCCCTTGGCGCTGACGATTCCGGCGGTAACCGAATGGCTGTTGCCGAGCGGGTTGCCGATCGCGAGCACCCAGTCTCCAACCCGGACTTCTTCCGAATCGCCGATGGAAATCCACGGAAACTGTTCGCCTTCGGCATCGAGGCGCAACACCGCGAGATCGGTGGGTGGATCCGCGCCGACCAGCGAGGCCGTATGTTCCCGGCCGTCGGCGAACGTGACGCGGATCGTCTCCGCACCTTCCACCACGTGGTTGTTCGTCAGGATCAGCCCGTCGGGATCCACGATGGCACCGGAGCCGCGGCCAAGCGACGGTCCCCTCGGGACGCTGCGAAACAGATCGGGCAGGTCGCGAGCCGGACGCGAACGGTGTTCGACTTCGAGACTCACCACCGCCGGGGTGGCCACCCGCGAAACTTCCGCAAAGGCATCCGAAAGCGTCCGGGCGGCGACTGTTTCCTCCGGATTCGGTGACTGCTGCGGCGGCGCGAGGCTCGCGAGCCGCGCGCGGGCTCCCGACAGGCTCCCGGCTCCCGCGGGGCGGTTCGGTTCCAGGGACGTTTTCGGAGAAGATTCCGGAAACGGCTCGACGAGACATCCGGCGGCGGACAGCGCACCGGAGAGCGCGAGAAAGAAAGCCGCGCTGCGGATCATGAGACGAAGACCTCCTTGCCGGCGGAGAGCGGGAGTCCACCCTGCCAACGCCCGAATATAACGCGGAGTGGCGTCGCAGGTTCCCGCTCCGGCAGTTCTCCAGTGATTCGACCCTCCTGCTGGCACACCCATTGCGCGAAGTGTCTCAACCGGGCTGAAGGCGAGAATGCCGCCGTCACGATCCCGTTCGCGAATCTCCACCAGACGACCCTACCGGACGAAAGGAACCGCACCATGATCCGAATCGGAATGGCCGCTCGCAGGCCAGGCACCAGAAAAGCGATGCGCCTGATGCCGATCATCCTGACCGCGGGGGCTGTTCTCATCGGAGCAGCTCCGGCGGCCGAAAGCGGGCAGCCTCCCTACCGGGGGGGCGCTTACCGGGCTGCGCCGCAACCGGGTTCGATGGCCATGCCGCGCTCCGGCCTTTCGATGTTCGGCGGGGCAAGCGCCTTCCTGCCGGAAAGCGACCTCTTCTCGGACAACGAGTTCGACTTCGGCACCAGCAGCCGGGATCTGGTGGGATCGCGCTGGGGCCTCGAATACCACTTCGCCCCGATCCCGAACGTGGAAATCCTCGCCGGAGTCGAAAACGGAAGCCGTGATTTCTTCAGCAGCTACATCGATTACGTCTTCGAGAACGGAGGGGAGATCGAGCACTACACCAGCTACTCGTTCACCGATCTGACCCTCGGCGCGCGGGTCCGGATGGCCCCGGGCAGTACGTTTTCCCCCTACCTGACCGGCGGATTCTCCGGCAGCTTCTATCGCTACCAGGAATCGGGAGACTTCGTGGATTTCACGAGCCCCGCGCAGGACATCGTGTACGACGAATACGAGGAATCGAGTTTCCTTCCCGGTTTTTTCGTCGGTGCCGGAGCAGATTACGCGTTCTCGCTGAATTTCAGCGTCTTCGGGGAGTGGCGACTGCAGTACGCGGAGAAAGCTCACGAAGACGACTTCGCGGGCTACGGAGATTTCCGCGCGCTTCGGAACGGCGGCGCTATCGGATTGCGGCTGCGCTTCTGACGCGGCAGAGCCCGGCGGGTTTCGTCAGTCCGGGAGCGGCGCGTCCCGGTGGGCGGCGATCAGATCGAGCATCGCCGGGTGCAGCACGCCGTTGGTAGCGAGGATGTTCGGGCCGCCGTTTCGGAAGGGCGCCCCCTCGTAGTCGGTCACCTGTCCTCCCGCTTCCCGAACCATGAGTTCTCCGGCCGCCGTATCCCATGCCATCAGGGTTTCTTCCCAGAACGCGTCGAAACGACCGGCCGCCACCGAGCACAGATCGAGCGCAGCGGACCCGGCCCGGCGCACGCCACGCGCCTCCCGGATGAGGCCGACGAACAGCCGGAGGGCCCGCTCGATCGCTTCCCGCGGATAGGGGAAGCCGGTTGCGAGAAGCGCTTGGTCGATCCGGGGCGTCGGGGAAACCCCGATGGGGTGCCCGTTGAGTCGCGCTCCCTTCCCCGACTCCGCGGTGAACAGTTCCTTTCGGTTGGGATCGAGCACGGCCCCCGCCACGATCCGTCCTTCTTTCTCGTAAGCCACGGACACCGCCCAGGCCGGAAATCCGTGCGCAAAGTTCGTCGTGCCGTCGAGCGGATCCACGACGAAGCGACAGCCGGTGCGGGTGCCTCCGATCTCTCCCCTCTCTTCCGCGAGAATCGGGACATCCGGCAAACGGGCCCGCAAGACCTCGACGACCCGCTCTTCGGCGGCGTGGTCCACTTCGGTCACGATGTTGATCCGCCCCTTGTAGTCCACTTCGAACGGGCGCGAGGCGCGCGACTCGTGCGCTGCCTGGATGACCTCGGCGGCTGCCTCGGCCGCGGCGACGCACGCCTTGCCTTCGGGGGATTTCATGGATCGTCTTCGGAAAGAGGATGTTTGCGCAAGGTCACCCGGGTTCCACCACCGGGCGCACGGGCCCAGTCCACTTCGTCCATGAACTGGCGCATGAAGAATATGCCGCGGCCGCTCTCCTTCAGGAGATTCTCCCGAAGACGCGGGTCGGGAACCGCATCGGCATCGAACCCATCCCCCTCATCTTCCACCGAGATTTCGAGGGGCTGGCCCCGTCCCGGTGCCGCAAGGCGTACCCGAAGACGGCGGGAGCGCTCCAGCCGGTTGCCGTGCCGCATCCCGTTCGTGAGCGCCTCGCGAACCGCGGCCCCCATCCAATGCGCCGTTTCCGTGTCGTAGCCACAGTCCTCGCATGCCCGGTTGAAGATGGTCATCACCAGCTCCACCCACTCGATACGGGTCTCGAGGTCCAGATACGCCGTCAAGCTCGCGTCTCCGCCGCCTTCTCCCCGGCGGGGGGTCCGGCTTCCTGAATTTCTTCGGGAGACGGAGCACCCGCAACCTCCAGCGAATAGGAGCCCTCCTCGATATCGAGGGAATCCTCGACCAGCACTTCTCCACCCACCGCCGAACGGATCTCCTCCAACAGGGAAGACGCACGAAGCGCCGTCGCCAGATTCGGAACCGCCCGGATCAGGAGATCGCCCTGGCTGCCGCCAAACTCCTTCCGCGCCTTGTTCGCGATGTCCTGACACACGGCCCGAAGCGACGGCACCTTGCCGGAGCCCTTGCATTCCGGACAGGGGGTGAGCAGAGCGAAATCGAGCGACGCGCGCTCCCGTTTCCGGGTGATGATCACGAGTCCGGCGCGCGATTCCGGTGGAGATGCCTTGGTGAAGGCCGGGTCGCGCCGGAGACGGCCCTGGAGCGCCTGAAAGACCCGGTTCCGATTGCGGGGCTCCTTCATGTCGATGAAATCGATCACGATGATGCCGCCCAGGTCGCGCAGTCGGAGCTGGCGCGCCACCTCGGCCGCCGCCTCCAGATTCGTCGCGGTGTTGGTTTCTTCCCGGCCGGACCCCTCCCCCGCGAAACTGCCGGTGTTGACATCCACCGCGACCAGCGCTTCCGTCTGGTCGATCACGATCGAACCACCCGAAGCAAGCCGGACCTGGCGCTTCGTGGCTTTCTCGAAGGCGGCTTCCACGCCGTATTCGTCGAAGATCGGATAGTTCCGCGAGTAGTACCGCACCTTGTGCTCCATCCCGGGAAGGATCTGCCTTACGAAGTTCAGCAGACTGCCATACAGATCCTCGGAATCCACCCGGATCACCTCGAAGCCGGAGAAGAGCACGTCCCGCACGTAACGAAAGACCATCGGCACTTCCGCCCGCAGGCAGGCGGGGGGGCCCGAGGCGACCTGGCTGCGGATTTCGGCGAAATCGGCTTCGAGCCGGAGAATGTCGGAGCGAAGCGCCTCTTCGTCGCGCTGCTCCGCGGAAGCGCGGGCTGTCCATTCCCCCGGCAAGGTGGCGACCTGTCGCACCAGCGCGCGGAGGCGGATCTGCTCGCGACGGGCTTCGATCTTGGGAGACACGACAACTCCGGTCTTCGAGTACGGCCGGAAATCGAAGTACCTTCCCGGAAACCGGAGCAGGCAGCTCACCCGGTAGCCCTTGTCGCCGAGCGGCTCCCGGGTCACCTGAACCAGGATCCTCTCCCCGGCCTGTACCAGATCCTCGATCCGGCCGGAGCCGGCTTCGCCCGTCGCCCTGTTTCCGGCTCCGGGGTTCGCGGATCGCATCCCCGCCGGAACATGTCCCACCTGCAGAAAACCGTTCCGCGCGAGCCCGAGATCCACGAAAGCGGACTGGGTTCCGGGAATCACCCGCTGCACCCGGCCCCGAAAGATGCCGTGAAGAACGTTCTGGTCGAGCCGTGGCTCGACTCCGAGCTCCACCACCTCCCGGTCTTCGATGAGCGCCATCCGCGTCTCGTCGGGAAGGCTCGTGACGATCAGTTCGCGCAGCATGAAGACCGGCCGGATGAAGAGCGAAGGAACACAGGTCGGCTCATCGGGATTCCCCGAACGGTACCACGCGATTTCGCGGGTCCCGGCGACCGCGGAAGACGGCTCAGGAGAGGAAGGTGTGACGGCGCACCGCCGCCACGAGCCCGATGGCGGCCGCCGTCACGAGCAACGAATTGCCACCGTAGCTGAGCAGCGGCAGGGGAAAGCCCTTCACGGGCACGAGCCCGCCGACCATCGCGATGTTATAGACGGCCTGCGAAAACAGCATCAGGAAAAGCCCGCCACAGATCATCCCTCCGAGAGAGTCCCGGGCCTGCGCGGCCGCCGCTCCGGTCGTGAGAATGGCGTGCCCGAGCCAGACATAAAGAGCGATGACCAGCACCACCCCGAGGAAACCGAACTCTTCGGCCAGCACCGCGAATACGAAGTCGGTGTGTGGAGCGGGCAGGAATTCATAGCCGGTCTGCGATCCCTGGAGCCATCCGGCACCCGTGAACTGACCGGAGCCGACCGCAATGGCCGCCTGCCGGGATTGGTAGGAGGTGCCGAGCGGATCCAGCTCGGGGTTCAGAAAGGCGAGGATCCGCTGCTTCTGGTACTCCTGAAGTCCGAAGAACCAGAGGATCGGAGTGGAGAGCGCGGCGACCCCGGTCAACGGGAGGATCCGCCTCCACGGAGTCCCGGCGAAGACCACCATGCCGCAGGCCACGCAAACCAGAACGGCGGCACTTCCAAGATCGGGTTGAGTCGCCACCGCGAGCACCATTCCCACCGAGCCCACGACCCACGCCGCCACGACCCGCGCGTTCAGCCGGTCCCGGATGGCCACGCTGGCCAGATGGGCGAGCAGCAGCACCAGCGCCAGCTTCGCGAACTCTCCCGGCTGGAAGGTGGCGAGCCCTACGTCGATCCAGCGCCGGGTTCCCGCGCGCAGCCCGGCGGCCGCGGTGGCATACACGCTGAGCGACAGAACGAAAAGGAACAGGATCACCGAAAAGCGCGAAAGCCGGCGGTAATCCATCCGGGATGCCGCGATGCAGACAGCGACCGCGATGGCGAGACGAAGCAGGTGGTCGGCGATCGAAATATGAGAAACCCCCCGCAAGGCACTCGTGAGAATGGCCAGACCGATGAGACTCAGCAGCGCGGCGCTGAGCAGCAGGCCCGCGTCAATCTCGCGCAGCGACTTGCCGAACACCACCCGCTCCTTCTCTGCCCGCCCGGAACCAGGCATCGAATATCGAGTGCGCAACCGGGGCAGCGAACGTCCCACCCCCACCCGAATGTTCCACGATCACGGCTACTGCGATCTCCGGATCTTCCTCGGGAGCGAAGCCCACGAACCAGGCGTGGGTACGGAATTCGCGGGGCCGGTCCTCGTTGTTCCGCGCAACCCGGGAGAGGCCGGCGACCTGAGCCGTTCCCGTCTTTCCGCTCACCGCAACCCCGGGAAGGCGCGCCCGCCACGCGGTTCCGTCGGTTACCGCCGCCCGCATTCCCTTCCGGAGCAGGGCATAGTGCTCCGGCTTCAGCTCCTTCACCTGCTCGGTTGGGGCGGCACCGACCAGCCGCGGCTGGAACAGGACACCCGAAGTTGCGAACGCGGCGACCATGCGCGCCATCTGAATGGGGGTCACCGCGAGAGGCCCCTGGCCGACCGAAACCGAAACGGTCTCGCTCGCATACCACCGATCCCCATGGACCCGTTGCTTCCAATCGCGGCTCGGAATGAGGCCGGCAGCCTCGTTGGTCAAATCCACCCCGGTGCGCTCGGCGAGCCCGAACGCCCGTGCATACCGGCCGATCACGTCCACATCGAGACTCCGGGCGAGCTGGTAGAAGAAGACGTTACAGGATTCTGCCAGCGCTTCCACGAGAGAAATCCGACCGTGGCCGGACTCCCGATGGCAGGCGAAGGTCCGCCCCGCGATACGGGCGCTGCCGTTACAGGTGAACTCGGTGTGCTCGTCCACCACTCCCTCGGCGAGCGCGGCCGCTGCGGTGATCAGCTTGAAGGTGGAGCCCGGGGGGTATCCGCCCTGGATGGCCCGGTTCAGCAGCGGGCTTCGCGGATCGCGCATCAGCGTATGCCAGGCACCCGTTGACGCATCGAATCCCGGATAGCTCCCGAGCCCGAGAATTCCCCCGTTCTTCAGGTCGAGAGCGACGAAAGCGCCGCTCTGCTCGCCGAAAGCCTGGTGAGCGGCTTCCTGGATTTCCGCAAGCACGGAAATGGCGAGCCTCTCCCCCCGCTCCGGCTCGACCGTGCGGATTCCTCCAGGAATCAGCACCCGCTGACGGCTGTCCACGACGCTCTGGATCACGCCGTCGCGACCGCGGAGGATGTCGTTATAGACCCTCTCGAGTCCGTCCTGGCCCACCTGGTCGCCCGCGCGGTGCCCCGCAAACTCCTCGAGCATGAGCTGGGCACCTGTCACCTCTCCCACGTGACCGAGAAGATGCGCGGTCGCCGGACCAAGTGCATAGACACGGGTGGGCGCGAACTCCACCCGGACATCGGGCAGCTCGCGTCCCCGCGCCAGGAACCACGCCGCCTCCTCGAAGGGGAGTTCGCGCACGATCGCCCGCCGACGAACCGCCTCACGGCGAAGCTCGGCCTTTCTCTCGGGGGGCATTTCGAGGCGTCCGAGCGCTTCGAGCTGCTCCAGTCCCTCGGGGCCCGCAGTGAGCAGAAACAGGGGTTCGCTGGCGGCCAGCCCCCGGCCCAGACGATCCACGATCAGTCCGCGCGGCGCGCGCGTCGTCTCCGAAGCGACGTAGTTGTTGCGGGCGCTTTCGGCGAATTCGTCGCCCCGAACCACCTGAAGGCTCCAGAAACGGATCACGAGAAGCGCCATGACCACCCAGAACAACCGCCGGGCGAGCATCAGTCGCGAAGGGATGCGGTCGGCGGCAGAGTCCCCCATGCCCGAAGGGTTCGGAGATCCGCGGAAAAGGGACACGACTGGGAATCAGGGGCTGCTGTCCATGGATCTATCGGGAGAGCTGTCGGGGACTACCAGGGAGCCACCTCCAGGCCGCGCGCGGAAGAACGCCGGGAGACAGAACGCATACGACCGAGAGCAGCATAGAGAAAAACAGCGTAAAGCGCGGTCACCGGAATCCCGAGGAGGAAAGGCGGGACCGCTCCGGGAAGCGGTGCCCCGGCCCCGACCGCTATCCGCAGTGCGGCGATCAGCAACCCGTCGGCGAAGGAGGCGAGCGAAACCACCAGCAGGAACGCCGGGGGGGAGAGCGCGGGCCAGGAATCCGAAAAGCGCTGCAACAGGTAGCAGACGATCAGTTTGGAAATTCCGTTCAGGCCGACGTATCCCGCCGAAACCGCGTCCTGGATCAGCCCGCCAGCCGCCGCCGCGGAAAGGGCGGGCCCGGGCCGCGCCACGACCGCGAATGCTGCGACCGTCGCCAGAACGAAATCGGGAGCGACCAGATCCGGCCTCACGAAGTAGGCGAGCAACGCCTGAAGCACGAAGGCGAGGAAGAGGAAGATCGGGACCGAGAGGAACCGCACAGCAAGAATCTAACGGGAGGCCCAGGGACCTGCCTCGGGGACGGGCGGCAGGATGAACACCCGCTCGAGAGCCACAAAGTCAGCGAGTGGAGAAATCTCGACCACCGCCGTCACCCCGATCCCTGGACGAACCGCGCTCACCATCCCGATCGGCAAGCCCTTCGGAAACATCCGGTCCACCCCGCTGGAAATGACCATCTCACCGACCGCGATGCGGTGACCCACGGAAACGTAATCCAGGGACAGCGCGGACTCGGCACGCGCCGGATCGGGGAGTGCGGCGCGAACGATGCCGGGAGTCCGGCTGTCCACGGTCAGCGCCGCCGGACCGGATGCCGGGTCGGTGAGCAACTCCACCTGACTCGTTCGGGGAGCCACCCGGATCACCCTCCCCACCAGCCCCTCGGCTGCCATGACCGGAGCGTCCCCGAAGACTCCGTGTTCGGAACCACGATTCACGGTGACCGATCGGTCGAAGGCATCCGCGCCGAAGCCAACCACTTCGGCCTCGAGAGGCTCCCCGAAATCGAAGAGCTCCCTGTCGAGCGCCGTGAACCCCTGCGCACGCCCGAGAAGACCGCGCTGCACCGTGAGCTCCCACTCGAGCCGGGCGACCCGGTTCCGATAGCGATCGCGCTCGGCTCGCAGCCCACCCGGATCGATCGCAGCGCCGATCCGCTCGCCGGTCTCGCGCAGCAGGAACGCGACACCACCGCGACTGACCGCGACGGCTGCCGCCACCTGGTCGCCCCCCGGAAACCGGCTCTCGCCGATCCGGACCTGCCAGGTGAGCAACACGATGTTGCCCAGGAGGAAGAAGGCGAAGAGACCTCGGCCCGAACGGCCTTCAGGCATCCGGTTCAGCGTCCTCCCTGCTTCAATTGGCGAGCGCCACCCGCCGGAGAAGCGGGATTTCGTCCAGGATCATTCCCGCGCCCAGCACGACGCAATCGAGCGGATTGTCGGCGAGTCGCACATCGAGACCCGAGCTTTCGGCCAGAACGTCGCCGAGGCCCCGGAGCAGCGAACCTCCGCCGGTCAGCACGAGTCCGTTCGGGATGAGATCGGCCGCGAGCTCCGGCGGAGTGCGCTCGAGCACGTTGTGGACTTCCTGCACCAGTTTTTTCACCGGAGCCTCGAGACCGGCATAGAGCTCCCGATCGGAGAGGGTGACGGATGTGGGGGTGCCCCGCGAGAGGTGCCGGCCCCGGATGACCATCGTCTTGCCACTCGCGTCGTCGGTGGGCTTCGCGGTTCCGATCTGCATCTTCACTCTCTCGGCGGTGCGATCCCCCACCAGCAGCCCGAACGTCCGGTGCAGATGCTCGCGAATGGAGTCGGTGAACTCGTCGCCGGCTGTCGTGACCGAGGCCCCCGCCGCGATGCCGGCGAGAGCGATGACCGCGATGTCGGTGGTTCCTCCTCCCACGTCCACGATGCAGCAACCCTGCGGGCTCTTGACATCGAGACCCGCGCCGATCGCCGCCGCCATCGGCTGGTCGATCAGGAACACCTCGCTCGCCCGCGCCCGGAGGATGCTGTCGCGCACCGCCCGCTTTTCCACCGGTGTCACGCTCAGGGGAACCCCGACCACCATCCGGGGAGCCGCCCAACGCCGCTTGAGCGCCTTGAGTGCGAAGTAGTTGATCATCCGCTCCGCTGCCTCGAAATCGGCGATCACGCCCTTGCGCATGGGCCGGATGGCCTGGATGTGCGCCGGAGTCTTCCCGATCATGTCGTAGGCTTCCTGCCCGACCGCCTCGACCCGGCGGGTGGTCGTGTTCAGCGCAACGACCGAGGGTTCACGAAGAACGACACCCTCTTCCCTCGTATAGACGAGCGTGTTCGCGGTGCCGACATCCACCGCCAGGTCGGCAGAAAAAAGACTCAGGAGGGCTCGAAACATGCTTGGGCGGGGCTTTGTATCCGGAGACCGCCGGATGGCGCACCTCAACGGGACAAGAAGAGGCACGCGTAGTATCCGGCCTAATCCGGGCTTTTGCAACGGAAACGAACCACGATCCTCGAAGCCCGGGGATTCGGGTCTGTTGCGGTCGAAAACGGTTCCGGGTACGATGGCCGGTTGACATGATTCTTGAGTACTTCCGGGACCGGAAGTCGGTTGGCTGGTTTGCGGGTGCTGCGCTGCTCGTTCTCGTCATCCTCGCTTTCATCGCCCTCTACATCCCGGATTTCATGGGCGACCCCACGCAGGCGCTCTACAACCAGGAGGTCGCCTGGGTGGATGGAGACCCCATCCGGGCCAGCGAGTTCCTCGGCAGGTACCAGCAGACATCCCGGCAGTACCAGGAGCAGATGGGAGAAACCTTCACGCCGGCGTTCGCCCGCCGCATGGGCCTTCCCCTTTCGGTCGCAAGCGAGCTGGCGCAGCGAATGCTGCTCATCAAGGAGGCGGAGCGTCACGGTATCGAGGTGACCGATGCGGCGGTCGGCGAAGCCATCCGGACTTCTCCGGCCTTCCAGCAGAACGGTGCCTTCATGGGGCGCGAGGCCTACCTGTCGCTGCTCGCTGCCAATCGGCTCACGCCGAGGGATTTCGAAAGCTCGGTACGCGAGGATTTGCTCGTGGAGAAGCTCCGGGCGATGGTCACCGGTCCGGCCGACGTTCCGGATGCGGAGCTGCTCGAGGAATACCGGCGGCGCAACGAGAGCCTTTCGCTGGATCTGTGGTTCCTTCCCGCCTCCGTCCATCGCGGGGAAGTGGAAGTGACGAGCGAAGAGGCCCGCGAACGCTACGAGAGCGAACCGTCCGCGTGGGAGGTCCCCGCAAGGCGGCGGGTCCGCTTCGTGACCGTCTCAGCGCAGTCACTCGCAGAAGAGGTGGAGGTTCTCCAGCGGGAAATCCGGCGCTACTACGACCGCAACCTCTTCCGCTACCAGACGGATGCGGTGGCGAGCGCGAGCCACATTCTTTTCCTTCCCGAACCCGAAGAGGATGAGGAGTCCGTCCGGGCAGAAGCGCTCCAGATTGCCGAGCGGGCTCGCTCCGGGGAGGACTTCGCCGGGCTGGCAGCGGCGTTCTCCGATGATTCGGTGACCTCCGGATCCGGAGGAAGCCTCGGATCCTTTGGTCCCGAGGAACTGCTGCCGGAGCTGGCAGAAGCCATCTTCGAGATGGCACCGGGCGAGGTGAGCGAACCGATCCGGACCAGCGACGGCTTCCATGTGGTTCTCCTCGAAAGCCTGACTCCGGCGGAGACCACCGAACTCACCGATGTCGAGGCCGAGATCGAAGCCATCCTCCGGGAGGAAAAAGCCCAGGAGCTGCTCGCAAGCCGTATCCCCGAGGTTTCCGAACTCGCGCGCGGAGCGGACAGCCTGGATGAGATCACGGCGCGTTTTCCGCTGATGATCCCGCAGGAAAGCAGCCTGTTCGCACGCGGGGAGCCGATCCCGGAACTCGGCTCCGCCGACGCTTCCGATCTCGCCTTCGATCTCGAAGCTTCCGGAACGACGGGCCCGGTCCGGCTCGCAAACGGCTTCGCCTTCATGGATCTGATCGTGGAGGAGCCTGCTCACATCCCCACTTTCGAGGACATGGACGAACAGATCCGCGAACAGATCCGGAGTGAGCGCGCTCTTGAACTCGCGGGCGCAGCAGCAGACGAACTTTTCTCGACGCTCGAAAGCGGCAGGACACCCGACTCCGACCCGACTCCGCTCGCTGCCTGGCGCCGGGGAGACCCCCTGGGTGCCGCAGGCATCGTCCCTTCCGAAGAGAATCGGCTGTTCGAAACGGCGGCCGGCGGGACCCTCCTTCCCATCTCCACCGAAAGCGGCTCCGCCGTTGTGCGCGTCCTGGAGCGAAACGGCTTTTCGGACGAAGATTTCGAGGCTGCGAAGGAGGCTTTCCGCGCGGAACTGCTGCGGGAGCGCCGAAGCCTCCTTTGGTCGTCGTTCGTCGAGGCGGCCCAGGACCGACACGAAGTCCGGATCGACGAACAGGCCCTGAACGAGATCATCGGCTGAGTCATGCAGCTCGACCTCAGGGAACGGCGGGATGTGACCATCCTGGTGCTCGAAGGACGCCTGGTGGAAGGCCCCGGCGACCGTCAGCTTCAGGAAGCGACCGAGGTGCTCCTCGAATCGCGCCGGCTGCGCGTGGTCGTGGACCTGAGTTCGGTGACGACCATAGACAGCCGCGGACTCGGTGAACTCGTGACTTCGGAGCAGCGAATCCGGGAGGCCGGAGGTCGTCTCAAGCTGATCCACCCCACCGATCGGGTGGTCCGGGTGCTCGATATCGCCCAGGTACTTCCGCTCTTCGAGGTCTTCGAAACCGAAGAAGATGCCGTCCGGAGCTTCGCCATCGACCGGGCAGCCCCGACAACGAACTCGCATCTGGCGTAGGGACCCGCCCCCCGATGGTCCCGGTCGCAGAAGCTCTCCGTGTCATCCTCGAACGGACCCCGTCGCTCGGAAGCGAGGAAGCGGGTCTCGGCCGGGTCGCCGGCCGGGTGCTCGCCGAGACGATCCGGGCCGATCGGGATCAGCCGCCGTTCGACCGCGCCCTGGTGGACGGTTTCGCGGTGCGCGCCGCCGACCTGAACGCCGGCGGCTCGCTCTCGATCCGGGGAACGATTCCGGCCGGAGAGCGAGCCGGTTTCCGGGTCGGCCCCGGCGAAGCGGCAGCGATCATGACCGGAGCGCCCATGCCCGAAGGAACCGACGCGGCGATCATGGTCGAGCACACCACGTCGGACGAAAAGACGGTCTCGTGGCCCATCCCCGGACTCCCTTCTCCTCCCCGGGTGGCACCCGGCATCGGGGTTGCCCGTCGGGGGCGGGACGTACGCGCCGGAACGCCACTCCTCGCTTCGGGAACGAGAGTGACTCCCGCCGGAATCGGGCTGCTCGCAACGGTGGGGCGAACCCGGATCCGGGTCGGCCGCCGCCCGACCGTTGCGGTTCTCTCCACCGGCAACGAGCTCGCGCACCCTCGCAAACAGACGCTCCACGATGCCGAAATCCGCGATGCCAACGGTCCCATGTTGATCGCCCGCACGCGGTCGCTTGGCCTGAGCGCCCGAAGGCTCCCGATCGCATCCGACCACCCCGACGCACTCGCCCGGAGAATCCGCGAGGGACTCGAAGCCGATGTCCTGCTCCTTTCCGGCGGTGTCTCGATGGGACGTTTCGATCTCGTGGAAGACATCCTCGAACAACTCGGCGCCACGCTCCACATCACTTCGGTGGCCATCCGGCCCGGGAAGCCTTTCGTCTTCGCAACCATCGGCGACCCGGTCCGCCACTGGATCTTCGGTCTGCCGGGGAATCCGGTTTCCGCGCTGACGACTTTCGAGGTGCTCGCGCGCCCCTCGCTCGAACGCGCCGAGGGCCTAAGCGACGCGACACGCCCACAGGTTCCGGTGCGCCTCGAAGCCCCGGTCGCGAACCCGGGCCCGCGCCAGGCGTTTCTTCCCGCCCGGGTTCGCGGGTCGGATGCCGGCGTGCTGACCGCCTTTCCGATCCCGATCCGGGGGTCCGGCGACATTTCGGCGATCGCCCTGGCCAACGCGCTGCTGATCCTTCCGGCTCAAGATTCGGCGGAAGCCGGAGCGGAGGTGTTTGCGACACCACTCACCGGATTCCCGGACCCGGGGGTCGCCGCGTGGCACGATCCGCGAAACGGGGCCCCGACATACAGACCGACATGCTGACCCATCTGGACCCGAAGGGGCGAGCTCGCATGGTGGATGTCGGCGGCAAGCCGGCGACCGAACGGGAAGCCGTCGCCGAGGCGTTCGTGAACGTGAGCCCGGAAGCTCTCGCCCTCGCGCGGGATGGATCCGCTCCGAAGGGCGGCGTACTCGAAACGGCGCGGATCGCGGGGATCCAGGCGGCCAAGGCGTGCGCTTCGCTCATCCCGCTCTGCCACTCCCTGCCACTCGATCTCGTGGATGTCTCGGCAACGATCGAAGAAGAAGGAATCCGGTTGCGGAGCCGGATCCGGTGCCGCGCTTCGACGGGTGCCGAGATGGAAGCGCTGACCGCCGTTTCGGTGGCGGCGCTCACCGTCTATGACATGCTGAAGGCCGTGGACCGCGCCATGTCCATCGGCGGAATCCGCCTGCTCGAAAAACGTGGCGGCCGAAGTGGTGACTACCGGGCTGATGAAGCTGGCTGAAGACGCGCCGACCAAAACGGCCAGGGAAGAATCCCTCCGCAACATCCTCGCGGGGCTCGAATCGGTGGTCGTGGCGTTCAGCGGAGGCGTGGACAGCGCGACTCTCGCGGTCATGGCTCACCGGGTTCTCGGCAGCAAGAGCCTCGCCGTCACCGGAGTCAGTCCGAGTCTTGCCGAGCATGGACGGAGCCTCGTGCGACGAGTCCTCGAGGTCGAGCCGATGCCTCACGAGTGGATTCCGACTTACGAAATGCGGGATCCGGGCTACCTTCGAAACGACAGGGGCCGTTGCTATTTCTGCAAGAACGAACTCTACGGGACGCTTCGGGCGTTCGCCGACCGGAGGGGATTTCGGGCAGTGGCGGACGGAACGAATCGGGACGACGAGGGAGACGAGCGCCCCGGCCGTCGGGCCGCCGCCCAATTCGGAGTGCGCGCACCGCTCCTCGAAGCCGGCTTCGGAAAAGAAGATGTGCGGGAGTTGGCGCGCCACCTGCGCATCCCGATTGCCGACGAACCGGCATCCGCCTGTCTAGCCTCGCGGATTCCGTTTCGCGTTCCCATCGAGACCTCGCTCCTCGAACAGGTGGAAGCCGGAGAGGCTGCGCTTCGGCAGATGGGCTTCGAGGGATCCCGTGTGCGGTACCACGGCGAACTGGCGAGGATCGAGCTTCCGCCGTCCGCCGTTCCGCTCGCCCTCGAGCCTTCGGTTTCCGGACGCATCGCGAGAGCGCTCCAGGGGGTCGGCTTTGACCGGGTGGTCGTGGATCGCCGCGGCTACCAGCCTGCGGGAACCCAGGCCCCCTTCCACCCGGAGCGGGATCTGGTCGAAATCACCCGCTCGACGGCAACCTGATCCGCTTGTCGCTCGAAGTCCTCATTCTCGCCCACCCGGATTCCGACGACGGGAGCGGTCGCGCCATCGAAATCCGGAGCCTCGCCCGACCTTCCGGAGATGAGGATCCACTCGAAGACAGCCGCCAGTTCGCATCGGGCGACCGAGATGCGGCACTCGACCATGTTCGCCGTCTTCTGGAACGCCACTCCGATCTCCTTCCGCTCAAGAATCACCGGGAGTGCCGACGATGCGGGGAAACGCGGTCCGCAGCCGGAGAGCCTCGCGTGCCCTTCCTCTGCAGCACGTGCGCAAGCTCCGGAACTTCGAGGAAGGCATCCTTTCGCCGCCGGGACGGCGACGGAGTCGATGTGCTGTTCCTCGGCACCGGAGACGCTTTCGGCTCCGGAGGCCGCCGGCCGGCGGCGATCTTCGTGAAGGCGCGGGGAGCCGGGCAGGGTGTCCTCCTCGATGCCGGGCCCGGGTGCCTGCCGGCGCTCAAGGCGGAAGGGCTCGCCGGTCGCGACGTGGGTGCGCTCCTCCTGAGCCACTTCCACGGAGATCACTTCGGCGGCGCGGCCTTTCTCGAACTGGACCGCTCGCGGAGCGGATGCCCGAAACCGCTTCCTGCTCTCACGCCGCCTGGCGGAGCAGACCGGTTGCGGGAACTGCGTCGTGCGCTGTATCCGGATTTTCGTCCGAAACACGAAATCGAGGTTCTGGAGCTGCTCCCCGGTGAAACCGCCCCGCTCCCGGCGGAGACCGGCGGAGGCTCGGCAACCTCCCTTCCCGCCGATCACCAGCCCCGGGCCTGGGCCTGCGGATGGCGGCTGGAAACAGGGGGACGAACTCTCGTCTATTCAGGGGATACCGCCTGGCGACCGGAAATCATCGAGGAATCGAGGGATGCGGATCTCCTGATCCACGAATGCACCGCGAAAAACCCCATTCCCGGTCACACCGGCCATTCCGACCTCGTGGCGGCCGCTTCCGCGATCGAGGCGCGGCGGGTGTTGCTGGTCCATTCCGGACCCGATGCGCTCGTGATCGACGAACCGGCCTTCGAGCGTGCCCACGACGGACTTCGCGTCGTGATTTGATGACGGACTTCGCGTCGTGATTTGATGACGGATTGCCCGTCGTGATCGGATGACGGATTGCCCGTCGTGATCGGATGACGGATTGCCCGTCGTGATCGGAAGGCTGCCGCCTATTCGTCCTTCGCCCGGGAGTTCGAGGTTTCCCCCTCCGAACCCGTGATGCTGCGCATGGATTTGCGGAAATTCCGGATTCCCTCTCCCAGACCAGCCCCGAGCTGGGGGAGTTTTCCGGCCCCGAACACCAGAATCACGATGGCCAGAATGATGAGGAGTTCCGTGGTTCCCAGCCCGCCAATCAGGAGGAGGGTCGCCGGCAAGAGCGCGAGGAGTGCGGAGGTCATGCGCCCATTCTATCCGCGACAGCAGGAAACGGGATCGCGTCCGCGGCCGCCCGTTTCAGGACGACCGCCGCCACCGCAATATCTTCGGCGGCGATCCCCTGCGACTCGAAGAGCGCTCCCCCGGCCGAGGGAGATGCACCGGACACAACCACCTCGCCGAGCGTTTCCACCTGGTCCCAGCAAAGCTCACCGGCCCGGATCAGGGGATCCAGATCCCCGCACTCGATGCGCGCCTGCTCCCGGTCGTCCACCACGATCCGGTGGGCGTGGCGGACGGCTTCGATGTCCAATTCGCGACGCCCGAGCGAATTGCCACCGACCGCAGCGACGAAGGCACCGGGCGCAAGCCACGCGCCGGATACCACCGGCTCGCGTGCGGTCGTCACCACGACCACCATCTCCTTCCCGCGGACGGCGCTTTCCGCGGACGGAGCCGGAAGCACCGGAATCCCGAGCCGGCCGCTCATCGTTTCGGCGAAGGTGCGCCGGGTTTCAGGATTCCGGCAAAAAGCGTGCACCTCGCAAAGAGGCCGGACCGCAGCGAGCGCAAGCAGCTGGGTCTCCGCCTGATACCCGCACCCCACGATCCCGACCGTCGAAGCGTCTTCCGGTGCAAGATGCCGCGCCGCCACTCCGGTGGCTGCCCCGGTCCGGAGCTGACCGAGAGCATCGGCTTCCATCACTGCCACCGGTGCCCCGGATTCCACCTCGAAAAGCAGAAGCAGAAAACGGGCACCATCCCGGCCGGTGCTGTAGCTCTTGAGTCCGAGCAGTCCGAGCCCACTGCTCGAAGCGCACAGGGAGTGGAGCATCCGCCCTCCGGCGCGAACCCGTTGACGGGGGCGATTTTCTGCCTCGCCCTGCCCCAGTTCCCGAAAAACAGCTTCCACCGCTTCCACCGCATCGGACATGGGCAGCGCGTCCTTCACGAGCCGTTCGGGGAAATACAACACGAGGAGCCCGAACATTATTCTTCACCCGCCATGAGCGGCGGTGCCTGGCCCAGAACCATCGGAATCCTCGGGGGGCTCGGACCTCACGCCCATCTCGCCTTCGAGTCGCTCCTGCTGGCGGAGGCCTCCCGCGCCATCGGGAGACCCCTCGCGGATCAGGAGTATCCGCCCTGGATTCTCTCGTCCCTTCCCGAGACCCCATCGCGGGCCCAGGCGGTGGCCGAGGGCGGAGACGCCCCCGTGGCGATGTTGCTCGAAAGCGCTTCCCGGGTTCGCGGAGCGGATTTCCTTTGCGTTCCGTGCAACCAGGCGCATGTCTTCCTCGCGCGCATCCGGGACCGGCTCGGCGCTCCGCTGCTCGACATGGTGGACGAGACGGTTCGCGACATCGGCAAGCGACTCGAACCCGGTGACGCAGTGGGCTTGCTGGGTGCGACCGGCACGCTGACCAGCCGCCTCTACCACGAGCGCCTGGCCGCCACCTTTCCCGATATCCGCGCCTTCACGCTGCTCGATCTTCCAGACGGGGAGCGGCTTCAGGAGGAGCTGGTCATGGAGCCGATCTACGGGAAGGAGGGTCCCTGCGGCGGCATCAAGGCCGGCGAGATGCATCCACGCCACCGCGAGCACCTGCTGCTTGCGGCGAAGCATCTCGAAGACCGCGGTGCCCGGCTCATCATCACCGCCTGCTCGGAGATCCCCCTGGCACTCGGGCCGCGACCCGGCGACCGCTTTCTCGACCCGGTGGCCGTTCTCGCCCGCGAAGCCATCCGCGTCGCCTCCGGCAAGCGCCCGCCGGACTGATCTGCCGATGGATCTGCTGCGCCAGGCCCGGGTCCGGGAAGCGGACCGGCGGGCAACCCTCGACGCGGGCCTCCCGACGCGGGTTCTCATGGAGAACGCTGGACGCGCGCTCGCCCTTGCCACGCTCGAAGTCGCGTCGGGCGCGGCGGCCCGGGGGGTCCTGATCCTCTGCGGGCGCGGCGGCAACGGCGGAGATGGCCTCGTCCTGCTGCGAGCACTCCACCAGCGCGGCATACCCGCCCGGGCTTTCCTGCTCGCTTCCGAGGAAAGGCTCGGGCCCGAAACCCGCGCCAACCTGGAGACTGCCCGGGCGCTCGACCTTCCCGTGGAGCTTCACCCGGACCTCCCGGATGCCGAGCTCGAAAAGGCGCTTCCCGAAGGGGGAGTCCTCGCCGATGCCCTGCTCGGCGGAGGCGCTCGCGGGCCGCTCGAAGGAACTCTCGCCCGGGTCGTGGAGCGGCTTCGGAATCCACAGGGGCGCTTTCACATTGCGGTGGATCTCCCGACCGGACTCGATCCGGACAGCGGCCGGATTCCGGGGCCGTCGTTCCGCGCCCACCTGACGTTCGCGCTGGCGGCAGGCCGCCGCTGCCACTTCCTTCATCCAGCGAGCGAACTCTGTGGAAAGGTCCGCATCCTCGAGATCGGAATTCCGCCGGAATACCTGACCCCCGAGACCGGGGACCGAGTCCGCCTCGTCTCCCGCACCGACTTCCGGGAGACGTTCCCCGCCCCCCCGGAGGGTGCGCACAAGAGCACAAGGGGGCGGCTCCTGCTGGTGGCGGGGTCGAAACGCATGCCCGGCGCGGCCGTACTCGCAGCACGGGGGGCGCTCGGCGCGGGAATCGGACTTCTGACGGTCGCGGCGACCGAATCCATCCTCGACCAGATGCCGCCAGAAGCGATGCGCCTCCCGCTTCCCGAAGGCGCAGAGGGGGAGCTCGGCGACGGTGCCGCGGACATCGTCTGCGGCTTCCGGTCGGATGCCATCACGCTCGGCTCCGGAATCGGCAGGACGAAGGAAGCAGAGGGGCAGATTCGCGCCATCGTGAGCCGCTCGGAGGTTCCTCTGGTTCTCGATGCCGACGGCCTGAACGCGTTTGCTTCCCGGCCCGGCGAACTTCGTCCCGGTCTTGCGCTCACCCCTCATCCCGGAGAGGCCGCGCGACTTCTGGGACGAACCACCGAAGCGGTTGCCGAAGCGCGTCTCGAAACGGCGCGCGAACTGGCCGCCACCGCCGGCAATCCAGTGGCTCTCAAGGGGCCCGGAACTGTCATCGCCGAGCCGGACGGAGCAGCCTGGATCAACTCCACCGGGGGACCGGAACTCGCCACCGGAGGCACCGGCGACGTCCTGAGCGGCATCGTCGGTGCCCTGCTGGCCCGGGGGTACTCGCCCACGGAAGCTCTTGCCGGGGGCACCTTCCTTCACGGCCGCGCGGGCGAGATCGCCCGGGAACGGCTCGGGCCGGAAGCGGTTACCGCTTCCGCGATCGCGGGCGAGATCGGCAACGCTCTCATCTGGACACGGGAGGCGGCGAAGCCATGACTCCCTGGATTTCCGTCACCGAGAGCCCGGAAGAAACCTTCGAGCTGGCCGGACAGGTCGGCGGACGCTACCGCGATGCCCCCGCTTTCTATCTCGAAGGAGATCTCGGTGCCGGGAAAACGGTTTTCGCCAAGGGGCTCGCCGGGGTCCATGGAGTGGATCCGAAGAGCGTGACCAGTCCCACCTTCGCGCTCGTCGAGCGCCACGGAGAAGGCATCCGTCCGTTCTACCACCTCGATCTCTACCGGATCGAGCGCCCCGAGGAACTCGACGAGCTCGGGATCGAGGAAATGGAAGAGGAAGGCGCGGTGGTGGTCGTGGAGTGGCCGGAGAAACTGGGACGCTTCCGACGAAAAGATGCCGTCCGCGTGCGCCTCCGGGTTCTGGGGCCGACCCGGCGAAGGATCGAGATCGGGCACGAGGAGGCGGGAACGTGAGAAGGCGCGCCTTCCCGCTCGCGGCGCTGTTTTTGGCCTTCGCCTGCTCCGGTCCTCCTCCCCCATCCCTCCCCGAGACCAACCTGCTGCTCCTCACCGTGTCCCCATTACGGGCGGATCGGCTCGGAATCTACGGGAACCCGAGGAACCTCACCCCGAATCTGGATCTGCTGGCTGCGGACGGAGCGATCTTTCTCGGTGCACGCACTCCGTGGCCCGAAATCGGCCGGGCGGCGGCGGCCACCCTGACCGGGCTCGACCCCGCAAGGGCTTCGGCCGTCCCGAACGGCGAAGGGCCGGCGCTTCTGGTTGCGCCCGAAACGCTCGCCGGACACCTTCGCGGATTCGGCTACCAGACGTTTGCCGCCACCGACCACCCGGCGCTCACCCGGGCCACCGGCTTCGGGCGCGGCTTCGATGGTTTCGAGGAGCATTGGCCCCTGTCTCCCGTAGAAGGCGCGGCGGCCGTCGCTTCGAGCTTCGCAGACGGAGCCATCGCTCCTCCGTTCTTCGCCTGGCTCCACCTGTCCACAGACGGCATTGCGGAAGAAAGGGCGAAGGCGGCGGTACGGGAGATGCCGACCGGCCTCGGCCCCCCCGGATTCGAGGAAGAGACGGACCGCTTCGATGCGGAAGTCCACGCAGTGGATCGGCTGATCGGCGACCTGCTGGCATCTTTCCGGACGGACGGCAGCGGACGGACCGTGTTCGTGGTGGCCGGACTCACCGGAGATTCTCTCGGTGAGCGTGGCGAAGCCCGCGAGACACCCCGTTCGCTTTTCGATGAGGCGCTCCGGGTTCCGCTCCTCGTGCGTGTGCTCGGCGGGAGTGGCGAAGATTTCCCGCAGGGAAGCCGGTTCTCCGAACTCGTGACCCTCGCTGACATTCCGGCCACCGCGCTCGATCTGATGGGAAGGACGGGAGATGCCGGGCCAGCCACCGGCCGGGTCGGAACATCCCTGCTCCCGGCGCTTCGTGGCGAAGAGTTCCGCCCGCACCGCAGGCTCCACGCGACGAGCGACCGAGGAGCATCGGCCATCCTCGACGGCAGACTCAAGCTGCTGCGGATCCCGCTTCCCGGGAGCCCGGATCCGCGCGGATCGGTCTTCGCCCTCTACGCACTGGATCAGGATCCGGGCGAGACCGACAACCGGTACTTTCTCGCTTCCCGTTCGGTGGAGCCGCTCCGGGCCGAATTGGAGACCCGCCGCATCCAGACGGTGGCCTGGTCCCGGGAATCCGACCGGGTGGTGCCGCAAGAAGCGCTTCCCGAAGATCTCGTCCGGATGTGGGAAGCAAGGCGCTGAAGAAACGGACACCCTAGACTTCCGTTTCTCCCATGCGCACCAGAAGAAGCCGGAGGCGCGCACTCCTCGGTCTCGCCGTCGGCCTCGCCACCCTGCCCTCCTGCTCCTGGATCGCTGGCCTTGCGGTGGGTTCGGTCGCCGGAGTGTTCGACGACATGGAGACGGTCATCCGCTCCGACGATGATCTCGGCCTCGTGGAACAGGCGATGGCGTTCAACCTGAAGACCCTCGAAACCCTGCTGGTCGGCAGCCCCGAAAACCGGGACCTGCTGCTCGCCGCCGCACAGGGTTTCATGCTGTATTCCTACGCCTTCGTGGAGCCCCGGAGGTTCGATCTCGACTTCACCCAGTTCGAGGAAGAGCAGGCCGTGCGTCAGCGGGCTCGCCGGCTCTACCGGCGTGCCGTGGACTACGCGATGCGGGGCCTCGCGGTCGAGCACCCGGGTATCGAAAACCGTCTCAGTCGCGACCCGGATGCGGCCGCCGCCGATCTCACGATCGAGGATGCGTCGCTCGCCCTCTGGGCGGGCACCGCGGTCGGTGCCTGGATCGCCATGTCCACCGACGACCCGGAAGCCACCGCCGATGTCGCGGTCATGGGTGCCTTGCTCCACCGCTCCCGCGAGCTCGACGATACCCTTGAAGGAGGCGTGGTCTATGACTACCTGATGCTCTACGAGGCTTCGCGGGTGGGCGGCGATCTCGAACTCGCCCGCAGCTACTTCGAAACCGCCCTGGAGCGGGGGCCGGAACGCCGGCCGGTGGTCTGGTCGTCCTGGGCAGAAACCGGCGCGCTGGCGGCGGCGGACCGCGCCGAGTTCCTGGATCTCCTCGAACGGACGCTCGCCTTCGACATCGACAGCGAACCGGATGCCCGGCTGCTGAATCAGGTGGCGAAAGAACGCGCGACGTGGCTGCTCAAGAGCACCGACGACTTCTTTCTCGACGAAACGGACTGAACCATGATCAAAAGACTCCTGCCTTCCCCGCTCGGCCGCCTCCTTTCCGGAGCGACTCTGCTCGCGGTGGCGCTTCTCGGTGCGACACCCCCGGCCGAAGCGCGGGTGCAATTCCGGCTCGGAACCCTCGTCCCGGGCAACTCCGCCTGGCATCTCGTCCTGCGCAAGATGGCAGCCGACATCGGCAGGGAAACCGATGGCGAAGTCCGCATTCGGATCATCGCCGGAGGTGCCGCCGGCGACGAGTCCGAGATGATCCGCAAGATGCGGATCGGCCAGCTCCAGATGCTCGCGCTCAGCAACATCGGGGTGGCCGAACTGGTCCCCGGGGCGCTTGCGCTCTCCTTGCCCATGGTCTATGAGAGCGCCGAAGAGTGGAACCACGTTCGCCGGGAGATCAACGCGGATTTCGACGCGAGCCTCCGGGATCTCGATCTCCGCGCACTCGGCTGGACCGGCATCGGCTGGGTCCACTTCTTCTCCACCGAGCCCATCGCCTCGGTTGCCGACCTGCGCTCGCTTCGGATGGCGGGTGCCTCCGGCGACCAGACGACAACCGACCTGCTGCGGCTCGCCGGGTTCGACCCGGTGCCGATCAGCTCCGTCGAAGTGGTGAGCGGGTTCCAGACCGGGCTCGTGGAAGCCGCCCCCCTCCCCGTCGTCTATGCGGAGGGCTCCCAGATCTACCGAAGCGCCAAGTACATGGCAGAGCTTCCCTGGGCTCCGGTTCAGGGTGCCTTCATCATGCGCGAGGAATCCTGGAGCGAACTGACCGCGGAACAACAGCAGGTCATGACCCGGGTGATCGACGCGGTCAGCGCCGAGTTCGAAGCCACGAGCCTCGCACAGGAAGAGAAATCTCTCGACGCGATGCGCAGCCGCGGCCTGGAAGTCACCCGCTCGACCACCCATTTCGTGGAGGAGATGACCGAAATCCACGAGGAACTGCTTCCCATGGTCCGCGAGCAGCTCGTGCCGCCGGAGGTCTTCGATGAGGTCTTCCGGCTCCGCGACGCCTACCGGGCGAAAAGCGAATAACAACTCCGGCGGGAAAACTCTCCCGCCGGAGCCCACGGAGGAGGGATGAAGGAAGAAACCGCGCCTCCCGCTTCCGGGCGACTTGCCCGGCTGGAGGACAGGGTCGCGGTTGCGGCCCTCGTTCTGATGGCCGCGCTGCCGATCACCGAGGCCTTGATCCGCCCGTTCCATCCGACCGGGATCCCGGGCTCGGGCGTGTGGGTTTCGCACCTCGTCCTGTGGGTTGGTTTCCTCGGTGCCGCAATCGCGGCGCGACGCGGGGAGCTCCTGTCGCTCGGGGTCGGCACCCAGTCGCTTCCGGAGGCGTGGCGGCCGCGAGCGCTCGTCCTCGCGAACGCGGTCGGGGCGGTGGTCTCCTTCACCATGGCGTGGGCCAGCGTGGTCCTGATCCTTGCCGAATGGGAAGGCGGCCGCGAACTCGCTCTCGGGATTCCGGTCTGGCTCGCAGCGGGAGTCATGCCTTTCGGCTTCGGCCTGATCGGCTGGCGCCTCTGGATACGCATCCCGCGGCGCTGGGGGAAGGTCGCCGCCGTCTTCGGCCTCGCGATCCCGCTGCTCATGCACGAAGGGATCACCGGCTTCGATCTCACCGGGGCGGGCGTCCACTGGCC
Organism: Vicinamibacteria bacterium; assembly: GCA_965215615.1. GTDB lineage: Bacteria > Acidobacteriota > Vicinamibacteria > Marinacidobacterales > Marinacidobacteraceae > CBDATA01. The sequence continues at coordinate 2,151,963 of OZ244068.1, forward strand.
TCTCGTGGTCGTGATCGCGGTGGCGGCGGGACTCGGGACACCCATCTTCGCGGCACTCGCCGGAATCGCCGGCGCCCTCCTCTGGGCGAACTGGGATCCGATCTCCGCCATCCCGGCGGAGGCGTACAGCATGGTGAACAAGGCCACCCTGCCCACCATCCCGCTCTTCACCCTCGCGGGGTTCGTCCTCGCCGAAGGCGGGGCACCGAGGCGCCTGGTCGTCCTGTTCCGCGCCTTTTTCGGCTGGATGCCGGGGGGTGTCGCGGTGGCCGCCATCGTGAGTTCGGCGTTCTTCACCTGCTTCACCGGGGGCAGCGGCGTCTCGATCCTGGCGATGGGCGGACTGCTCTACCCCATGCTGATCGCCGACCGCCTGCGCCCGAACCTCGCTACCGGCCTCCTGACCTCCGCCGGATCGCTCGGTCTCCTTTTCCCGCCCTCGCTCGCGGTCATCCTCTACGGCATCGTGGCCGAAGTGGAGATCACCCGGCTCTTCGTCGCCGGCTTCGCTCCCGCGGTCCTCGAAATCGGGATGGTCACCGCGTTCACCATCCTGGTCGCGCGGCGGCGCTCCGATGCCGTCGTCTCGCGCTTCAGGAGCCGGGATGCCTTCTCCGCGCTCTGGGCCGCGAAGTGGGAGGTGGCGATCCCGATTTTCGTCCTCGTCCTGTTCTTCGGCGGTTTCGCGACCCTCGTCGAGGCCTCGGCGCTCACCGTGCTCTACGCCCTCTTCGTGGAGTTCGTGATCCACCGGGAGGGCAAGACACTGGCCGATCTGGTCCGCACCGGGGCGAACGCGGTCACCCTGATCGGAGGCGTGCTGCTGATCCTCGGCGCGGCGCTCGGCCTCACCAACTACATGATCTTCGCGGACATCCCGTATCTCGCCACCGAATGGGTCCAGTCCGTCGTCGAGTCGCCGCTGTTCTTCCTGCTGTTGCTGAACATCTTCCTGCTCATCACCGGTTGCCTCATGGACATCTACGCGGCGATCGTGGTCGCAGCACCACTGATCGCGCCGCTCGGGGTCGCCTACGGGATCGACCCGCTGCACCTCGGTGTCATCTTCCTGACCAACCTCGAGCTCGGATACCTGACTCCGCCGGTCGGCATGAACCTCTTCCTGGCCTCGTACCGGTTCGGACGGCCGCTCACCGAGGTCTATCGCGACACCCTTCCGTACCTCGCGATCCGGGCGGGAGCGGTGCTTCTCATCACCTACGTCCCCTATCTCACCCTGGCCCTGCCCGGCTGGATTTTCGGCTGAAGATCCCGACTGCCTGAACCCGGTGGAACGCCGTGGACTTCGCCATCGCCGACCGCACCCGCAAACGAAGGCGGAAACGGATCCTCCTCGCGGCGACGGGCACCGCAGCCCTGCTGGCCGCTCTCCTCCTCTACCGGCCCGGCCCGGCGGTTCCCGAGGCGCTCGCCTCCTCGATCTGGATCGGAAGCGTGGAGCGTGGCGAATTCACGCGTGAAGTGCGGGGGGCGGGCCGACTGGTCGTCCCTGCCGAGGAAGTCCGCTGGCTGACCGCCGAGGCACCGGGAAGAGTGGAAATCCGCCACGTCCTCCCCGGAACCCCGGTGACCGAAGACACCGTCTTGCTCCGACTCTCGAATCCCGAGCTGGAACAACAGGTGGCAGAAGCCGAAGCCTCCCTCAAGGCGGAGGAGGCCGAGCTCCGGCTTCTGCGTCACCGGGCCGGCTCCGCGCTGCTCGAGCAGCAGGCGACCGCCGGGCAGGTCGCGGCGGCGAACTCGCGAGCCCGTCTCCGGGCCGAAGCGGATCGGGCGCTTCGCGAAGCGGGGCTCGTCGGCGAACTCGTGGAGAAGCGGAGCGCGGTGCGCGCCACGGAAGCCGAAACCAGGCACCGGCTGGAACAGGAGCGGCTCACCATCCTCGGAGAAGCGAGCGAGGCGCAGATTCGCTCGCGCGAGGCCGCGGTGTCGCGGCAGCGGACCGTTCTGGAGCTTCGGCAGCGCCAGCTTGCGGGGTTGACCGTCCGGGCCGGTGCTCGGGGCATCCTGCTGGACCTGCCGGTCGAAGAAGGCCAGCAGGTAGCCGCCGGCACCAACCTCGCGCGGGTGGCCGATCCTTCGCAACTCGCCGCCGAGCTCGACATCCCCGAGACCCAGGCCGCCGACCTGAAACCGGGCCAGATCGCCCGGGTGGACACCCGCAACGGCATCGTCGCCGGCATCGTCACGCGGGTGGACCCCGCAGTGCGCGAAGGAGCGGTCCGGGTGGATGTCCGGCTGACCGAAGCTCCCCCAAGAGGCGCACGGCCGGATCTCTCGGTGGAAGGGGTCATCCGGATCGAAGCCGTCCCGGAAGCTCTCCACGTCGGACGACCGGCTTACGGCCAGCCGAACCGGTCCGCCGGGGTGTTCCGGATCGCAGCGGACGGGACGACCGCCGAACGGGTGGTGGTCCGTTTCGGGCGAGGTTCGGTGAACCGGATCGAGGTGCTCGACGGCCTCGTGGAAGGCGATCGCATCATCCTCTCGGACACCTCCGCGTGGGACGGCCACGACCGGATCCGACTCCGCTAGTCTTTACCGCATCGGAGGGTTCCCCATGGCGCAGTTCGAAGTTCCGGTGCTCCGGGTGGATCGCATCGAAGAGCATCCCGGCGCGGATGCCCTCGAGATCGCGGTGGTTCGCGGGTACCACTGCGTCACGAAGATCGGGGCGCACCGGGCCGGCGACCTGGTCGCGTACATCCCCGAAGACGCGATCGTCCCCGAAAAGCTCATCCGCGAGATGCGTCTGTGGGACGAGACGAAAAACCGGGGGATGCTCGCCGGCAAGAAGGGAGACCGGGTCAAGGCGATCCGCCTCCGGGGCATCGTCAGTCAGGGGCTTCTCTATCCGGTAGAGGGACGGGAAGAAGGCGAGAACCTCGCCGAGGCGCTCGCAATCGTCAAGTACGAGCCCGAGATTCCGATACACATGCAGGGCGAGGTTCTGAACCTCCGCGGACGGACGATCCACTACGACATCGAAAGCATCCAGAAATTCCCCGACCTGCTGCGGGACGGCGAGGAAGTGGTCTTCACCGAAAAGCTCCACGGCACCTGGACCTGCTTCGGCTGGTGGCCAGGACTCGACCATCCGGAGCTCTTCGAGGGCGGGACCATCATCAGCTCGAAGGGCATGAGCGACCAGGGGCTCGCCTTCAAGGGGAACGAAGCGAACCAGAGCAACCTCTACGTGATGACGTTCGCCCGGACGATGCTGGAAGACGGCCGCTGGGACCGAGTGCGCGCCGCCGCCGAAGAAGCCGGAGCGCCGATCTTCCTGCTCGGCGAGATCTTCGGGAAAAAAGTCCAGGACCTCGACTACGGGCAGCGAGGGCGCGCTTTCCGGGTGTTCGACATCCATTTCGGTGAGCCCCGGAAGGGGCGTTACCTCGACTACGACGATCTCCAGAGGCGGGTGGAAGAGTGGGGACTCGAAGCCGTCCCCCGCCTCTATCGGGGGCCCTTCTCGATGGCAGTTGCCGAAGAGCACCGGGACGGGGTCACCACCTTCCCGGGCGATCACATCCGGGAGGGGATCGTGATCGCGCCGGCCGAAGAGCGGGAGTGCCCGGATCTGCCGGGCAACCGGGTGAAGCTCAAGTACGTCTCGCCGAAATACCTGCTCCGCCGCGGGAACGTGACCGACTTCCAGTAAGTCAGAACCTGCTCAGCGAGAGCGCGATGCGGTCCGCGATGATCGCAGCCAGCCGCTCCGGGTCACCCGCGACGCTCTCCACGGTGCCGAGCGGAAAGCGTTCGGCGAACACTTCCGGAGGCTCGGCATCGCGTACCAGCAGGATATCCAGTCGAACCGTGTCTTCCTCCCGATCCGCCCCCGCCGAGGCCGCCCAGCGCGATCCCGGCCCGATCTCTCCTCCGGGGCCGGATTCGAGGCTGCCCGCCAGCACGTAGTCGGCACCGAGACGGGCGGCGATCGCCACCAGGCCATCTTCCCGAAGCGAAGAGTCGAGCACCGGCCGGAGTCGGCGAGTGGAAATCCGGAAGATCCCGTTCGGCTCCGCCGCAAGCTGTTCGCGGACCACTTCGGTGACCCGGCGCGTGAACGGCAGCAGCTCTCCCCGGGCGGTCTGGTTGTCGAAATCGGCCACCAGCAGAACCGGCCGCTCGGTCGCGTCCGGGCGACGGATGACCCAGGGCTGCCCGACGCTCGCGAGCAGCGCCAGCCCGAGCCCAAGCCCGACGATGGCAGCCGCCGCCAGAATTCCGCGCCTCACCTTGCCCCGTTTCCGCTCACGAACGATCATAAACGCCGCACATGAACGGCATTGCTCTCGTCAAGCAGGTTCCCGACCGGAATTCGGCCTTTCGGCCGGAAGGCACCTGGATCGACGAATCCAGCCTCGGCTACGGGCTCGGTGAATACGACCGCTACGCAGTGGAGGCCATCCTCCAGTTGAAGGAAGCCGGGCGGGTGAACGAGACGGTGGCCGTGACCGTAGGGCCGCCGGATGCCGCGCAGGCGCTCCGGACCTGCCTCGCGATGGGGGTGGATCGCGCGGCGCACGTGATCTCGGACCGCGACCGGTTGGCGGACCCGCTGCCGGTGGCCCGCGCGCTCGCCCGGGTGGTGGCAGAGGGCGACCCCGGGATCGTCACCGCCGGCCTCCTCGCCGAGGATTCGGGGAACGCGCAGGTGGGAGGCCTCGTGGCCGGACTCCTCGGTTTTTCCTGGGCATCCGCCGTAACCCGGCTGGACCATGAAGACGAGCGGCTGGTCGTCGAGCGCGAACTCGGCAACAACCGGATCGCGGTCGTCGAACTGAGGCTGCCGGCGGTAGTGGGAGTGCAGACCGGAATCAACACGCCCCGCTACGCGAGCCTCCGCGGGATCATGGCCTCCCGAAGAAAACCCCTCACCGAAATCGAGTGGAGCGAGGAGGGCGATCCCGGCATGAGCCGGGTGAGCCTGAAACGGCCGGAAAAAAGCCGCGCCGAAATGCTGGAAGGCGCTCCCGAAGAGATCGCCGCCGAGGCGCTTTCGCGCATCCGCAGCGCGACCGGGGTCCTGTGATGGCCTGCCCCCTTCTCGTTCTCATCGAACACGAAGGCGGAGCACCCGCCGAGGCCGCCTTCGAACTCCTCGAAGCCGCCCACCGCCTCGCGGGCGGAGCTCCGGTCGTGGCCGTGATCCCGACGAACGAAGCACCCGACTTCGCCGAAAACCTGCCGGCGAACGAGGTCGTGATCGTCGAGAACGCGAATCTCGGCCAGCCGACCGCGGATGGCTACGCGGCGGCGCTCCTCGAAGCGGTACGCGATGTGGATGCGGAGGCAGTGCTGCTCTCCGATGGCGCGCTCGGCTGGGACGTGGCACCGCTCCTCGCCGCCGGGCTCGGGGTCGCGGTGGCGACCGGGTGCTCCGCGCTCCGCCGCGACGGGTCCGGCTTCGTCGCTTCCCGCAAGGCGTTCCTCGGCAAGTTCGACCAGGAAATCCGGCTCGAAGGACGGGTTGCGGTCGCAACCCTCGAGCGCGGCGCATACCCGCCACGGCCGCCCGCGAAGCCAGACACCATACGAAACCTCCGACCAGACCTCCCCGAACCCCGCTCCCGGCTGCTCGAAATCCGCGAGGACACCGGATCGGGAGACGTGGACCTTGCCGGCGCTTCCGTGATCGTCTCCGCCGGACGCGGACTCGGAGCTGCGGAAAACCTCCATCTGGTGGACGAGCTGGCGGAAGCTCTCGGCGGCGCGGTGGGCGCTTCCCGCGCGATCACCGATGCCGGCTGGCTGCCCCACGAACGGCAGATCGGCAGCAGCGGGGTCACCGTCTCCCCGAAGCTCTACGTGGCCTGCGGGATTTCGGGGGCCATCCAGCACCTCGTGGGGATGCGGGGCGCGCAGTTCGTGCTCGCGATCAACAAGGATCCCGAAGCGCCGATCTTCGGGGCCGCCGACATCGGCATCGTCGGCGACGTGATGGAAATCCTCCCCGCCCTCACTGCCGCCGCCCGCACCGCACGGAACGGGTAAACGGCCGAACAGCCTTTTTCCTGTCCGTGGATCTCGCCCGGCTGCCCGGAAGCCTGGAGGAACCCGCCGACCCGGATGCGAGCGCCGCATGGGCGCTTGAAATCGAGCGCCGGGTGGAATCCATCGAAAACGGGGCCGAGAACCTCGAACCCTGGGAGGATGTCCGCAATCGGATCGCGAACGAGACTCTGAATCGGTGAATCAGCCCTTCGGGCCGGTCATGTCCTCCGGGCGCACCCACTGGTCGAACTGCTCGCCGTCGAGCAATTCCAGCGCGATCGCCGCTTCGCGCAGCGAGGTTCCCTCGGCGTGGGCCTTCTTCGCGATCCGCGCCGCGTTGTCGTAGCCGATGTGCGGGTTCAGCGCGGTGACCAGCATCAGCGAGCGTTCGAGATTCTGCTGGAGACGCTCCCCGTTCGGCTCGATACCCGAGACGCAGCGCTCGCGGAAGGAATCGGCCCCGTCGGCGATCAGCCGGGCGCTCTGGAGGAAGTTCTGGGCGATCAGCGGCATCATCACGTTGAGCTCGAAGTTGCCACCCGCGCCGCCGACATTCACCGCCACGTCGTTGCCGAGGACCTGGGCGGTGGCCATCATCAACGCCTCGCACTGGGTCGGGTTGACCTTGCCCGGCATGATGGAACTGCCCGGCTCGTTCGCCGGCAGCGCGATCTCCCCGATCCCGGAGCGCGGCCCCGAACCGAGCCAGCGGATGTCGTTCGCGATCTTGTGAAGCGAGACGGCGACCGTCTTGAGCGCTCCGTGGGCGTGGACCAGCGCGTCCTTGGCGGCGAGCGCCTCGAACTTGTTGGGAGCGCTCGTGAAATCGAGCCCGGTGAGGCGGCTGAGCCAGGCGGCGGCCCGCGGGCCGGTTTCGGGGTGCGCGTTCAACCCGGTCCCGACCGCGGTCCCCCCGAGCGCGAGTTCGCGGAGCGCCGGCAGCGCCACCTCCACCCGCTCCCGGCCGCGCTCCACCTGTTCCCGGTAGCCGGAGAACTCCTGGCCGAGGGTGAGCGGCGTGGCATCCTGAAGGTGCGTCCGGCCGATCTTGACCACGGAAGCGAATGCCTCCGAGCGCTCCCCGAGCGCGTCCCGGAGCAGGCCGAGCGCCGGGACCACCCGCTCTTCGAGTGCCCGCGCCGCCGCCACGTGAAGCGCGGTGGGAAAGACATCGTTCGACGACTGCCCCCGGTTCACATCGTCGTTCGGGTGCACGAGCCGCTTCTCGCCCCGCTCCCCGCCGAGGATTTCGCTCGCCCGGTTGGCGAGCACCTCGTTCATGTTCATGTTCGACTGGGTGCCGCTTCCGGTCTGCCAGACGATGAGCGGGAACTCGTCCGGGTGCTCCCCGGCGAGAACCTCGTCGGCGGCGGCCACGATGGCATCCACTCGATCTTCCGGGAGCTTTCCGAGATCGCGGTTGACGAGGGCGGCGGCCTTTTTCACGAACGCGAGCGCCTCGATCACTTCCCGTGGCATCGGCTCGCCGGAGATGCGGAAATTCCGCCGGGAGCGCTCGGTCTGGGCCCCCCAGAGGCGCTCGGCCGCCACGGCGACCTCACCAAGCGTGTCCTTTTCGATCCGTTCCTGACCGGCCATCGGATGCCTCCCCGCGCCCCGCGCTGCGGCGGGATCATAGGATGAACCCATGCGGATTCCCCTCCTGCTCGCTCTCGCCGCCCCGTTCTCCGCCTCCGCACAAACCGCGGACTGGCCGGACCAGCACGCGGAATACTTCGCAGAAGTCGGGGACACCCCCGAGTATCGGGCGATCCAGCAGCGCCTGAAACAGGGCTGGAACACCTGGGACAGCCGGAGTGTGCTGCGGCACGTCCTGCTTCCGGAAGGGCTCGCGCTCGATCTCGCCCTGAAGCGCCACGCCTGGCTCGAAGAGGATCACCTCGAAACCGCGCTCATCGGACGGCCGCAGCCCGAAGGAGGCCCGCCGCCTGAGCACATCCGCCCCGGCATCCACGCCCCGGACGGCGCGTACACCCGGCTCGACATCGAGTGGCGCGGGCTCGAGGCCACCGTCGAATCGGGAACCCGTGACGGAGAGCTGCTCCTGCTCGTCACCCCGCGCGAAACCGGGGATTCGCCCTTCGAGTTGATCGTGAGCGCCGGGATGGCATGGAACCGGGAGGGAATCGCGCGAAGGACCGAATCGGGTTTCGAGGCCCGGCTTCCCGAACGCGAAATCGAAATCCACGTGGGCGGTGTCCGCGACCGGGATCCCTACACGAGGACGCTCCTGCCCCATCACGTCGTCCGCCTCGACCGGCCGGTCGCGATCTCGACCGGCACACCGCGAAGCGCCGAAGAGGCCCGGGAGCTTCTCGACCAGGCGCTCGCCGGGGTCCGGGAGCGAGCCGCGCGCTTTCCGGGGCTCGAAGAGGCGTACCTCGCGGTCGCTTCGGGGGTCCGTTGGAACACCATCTACGAACCGCGGCACGACCGGGTGGTCTCCACCGTGGGCCGGCTCTGGAACGAGGAGTACGGCGGGTTCGCGCTCTTCGGGTGGGACAACTTCTTTCTCGCCTACCTGACCGCGCTCTGGAGCCGTGACCTCGCCCTCGCGAACGGGATCGAACACCTGCGCGGGTTCACCGAAGAAGGATTCGCTCCGAACGACAACCGCGGAAACGGCTCCAAGTCGTGGGATCGCTCCCAGCCGCCGGTCGGGAGCCTCATGGTCCGCGAAATCCACCGACGCTTCCCGGAGGAGCGCTGGTTCCTCGAAGCCTCCTTCGACTCGCTGCTGGGCTGGAACCGGTGGTGGCCGGAAAAACGGCTCAACCGGGGGCTCTTGAGCTACGGATCCCACGCGGCGAAGAACCCGTTTCGCGAGCCGGCGGTGCGCACCCGCCGAACCGCCGGATACGAATCCGGAATGGATGACTCGCCCATGTACGAGGAGGTTCCGTTCAACCGGGAAGCGGGTGTCCTCGAACTCCAGGACGTAGGCCTGACCTCGCTCTACATCGCCGACTGCCGGGCTCTCGCCGAACTCGCCCGGACGCTGGGGCGGGAGGAGGAGGCCCGCGAACTCGACGAGCGGGGCGACCGCTTCGCATCGGCGCTCGAAAGCCTCTGGGTCGAAGAAGCCGGCTACTACCTGAACCACCACACCGACGGCGAGCTACGCCCGTCGTTTCGCCGCTCGCCCACCCTCTTCTACCCGCTGCTCGCCGGAGTCCCGGACCCGAACCGTCAGGAACGGCTGATCCGGGAGCACCTGCTGAATCCGGAGGAGTTCTGGGGGGAGTTCATCCTGCCTTCCACCACGAGGGACGACCCCTCCTTCCCGCGGCAGCGGTACTGGAAGGGCGCGATCTGGCCTCCGCTGAACTTTCTCACCTATCTGGGGCTTCGCCGCGCCGGGGAATACACGGCAGCTTCCGAACTCTCGGCCCGATCGCTCGCCATGTTCCTCGCCGAGTGGCGGCGCAAGGGGTACGTGAGCGAAAACTACTCCTCGATCACCGGTGCCGGAGATGACCGCCGCCTTTCGAGTGACCCTTTCCACTCGTGGGGAGCGCTCTTCGGGATCATGGCCTTCCTCGAAGCCGGCCACCTCGCGCCCCCGGAAAACCCGCTGGGCGTTCGCTGAACCATGCTGCTGACAACTCTTCTCCTTTTTGCCGCCCCGCAACCGGAGCCGCCTCCCTGGCAGGATCCCGAGGTCTTCGAGATCCACCGCGAACCACCGCGCGCCAACTTCGTCCCGTTCCGCAGTCGGGAGCGGGCGCTCGAAGGCGACCCGGCGCACTCACGGATGCGCCGCAGTCTGAACGGCGCATACCGGTTCCACTGGTCGGAGCGGCCCGCCGACCGGCCGGCCTCCTTCTTCGAGCCGGGCTTCGACGCGAGCGGGTGGGACGAGATCCCGGTCCCCTCCAACTGGGAGCTGCTCGGCTACGGGCATCCGGTCTATCGCGACGAGGCGTACGCGTTTCCGCCCGACCCGCCCCGCGTCCCCGAGTCCGACAACCCGGTGGGGTCGTACCGCCGGGAGTTCCGCATTCCTTCCGAATGGGACGGCCACGAGATCTTCCTCCGGTTCGAGGGTGCCTATTCCGCCCTCTCGGTCTGGGTCAACGGGGAGTTCGTCGGCTATGCCGAGGGAAGCCGCGCAACCTCCGAGTTCCGGATCACCGAAGCGCTCGAACGAGGGCCGGAGTCGGGAGAGCACCTGCTGGCTCTCGAAGTGATTCGCTGGAGCGACGGAAGCTATCTCGAAGGCCAGGACTTCTGGCGCATCAGCGGCGTGGACCGGGATGTGTGGCTCCTCGCCCGGCCCAAAGTCCACATCCGCGACTTCCGGGCCGGAGCGGACCTCACGCCCGAAGGCGAAGGCCAACTGGACCTCGAAGTCGAACTCGCGGAACCGCAGGCCGGGCACCGGGTGCAGTACGAACTCTTCGACCCCGAAGGCAGACAGATTCTCTCCGGAACCACAACGGAGTCCCTGTCCGAGCCGGTGGAAGCAGTCGCCCCCTGGACCGCCGAAACCCCGAACCTCTACCGGCTGTTGCTGACGCTCGAAGATGCGGAGGGAACGGCCCTTGAGTTCGTTTCCTCGCGGATCGGGTTTCGCCGGGTCACGACCGAGAACGGCCGACTCCTCGTGAACGGCCAGCCGATCACCCTCTTCGGGGTCAACCGGCACGAACACGACCACCGGACCGCGCACCGGATCGACGAGAACGGGATGATCGAGGACATCCGGCTGATGAAATCCCTGAACATCAACGCGGTCCGGGCGGCGCACTATCCGAACCTGCCCCGCTGGTACGAACTCACCGACGAGTACGGCCTCTACGTCGTGGACGAGGCGAATATCGAAGCTCACGGGATGATCTTCCACCCGGAAGGCACGCTCGCCAACCGGCCGGAATGGGAAGCGGCCCATCTCGACCGGACCCGCCGCATGGTCGCCCGCACCCGGAACCACCCCTCGGTCGTGATCTGGTCGCTCGGCAACGAGGCGGGCGACGGACTCGCCTTCGACCGGACGGCCGCCTGGATCCGCGACCAGCAGACCGGAAGGCCCGTTCTCTACGAACCGGCCGGCGAACGCGAAGTGGTGGACATCGTCTCGCCGATGTACGTCCGGCCCTACTGGTTCGAGCGTTACGGCCGCTCGCAGGCCCCCCGGCCGTTCCTGCTCATCGAATACGCCCACGCGATGGGCAACAGCGTGGGCGGACTGGCCGATACCTGGGCGATTCTGGACAGCCACCCCAACCTGGTTGGCGGGTTCCTCTGGGACTGGGTGGACCAGACCATCGAGGCCTCCGACGAAGCCGGCCGGCCCTACCACGCCTACGGAGGCGACTTCGGCCCCGCCGGAGTTCCCACCGACGGCAACTTCCTCGCCAACGGGCTGGTCTCCTCCGACCGCAAGCCCCACCCGCACGCCTTCGAGGTGAAAAAGGTCTATCAGCCGCTTCGGTTGACCATGCCCGAGCCCGGACTCCTCCGGATCGGGAACCGCCGCTCGTTCACCGATCTCTCGGATCTGGATGGCTCCTGGGAAATCCATGCGGACGGCGAGCAGGTGGCTGCCGGCCCCCTGCCCCGGGTTCCGGTCCCGCCGGGAGAATCGCGCGACCTGAGGCTCGATCTTCCCGAAGACGACGGATCGGGCCGGGAGCGGCTGCTCACCATCCGGTTCCGGACCCGCGAGGCGGCACTCCTGCTGCCACGGGGTCATGAAGTGGCCTCGGAACAGTTCGAACTGACGGAGTTCCGGCCGGAAGTCACGACGCCCCCCGGCGAAGCTCCGACGGTCCGGGAAACCGAAGATGCCGTCGAGGTCAGCGGGCCCGGTTTCGCGGTCCGCTTCGATCGGGATCTCGGGGTGATGACCGAATTCCGCTCCGGGGAGACGGCCCTGATCGAGCGCGGCCCGGTTCCGAATTTCTGGCGCGCTCCCACCGACAACGACTACGGCTACAGCCAGCCGGTGCGGTCCGGTGTCTGGCGGCTCGCCGGGAGGCCGCCGTTCCGCCAGCTCGCATCCTTCGAGATCGAGCGCGGCGAAACCACCGTCCGCGTCATCAGTCGGTTCCAGCTTCGTTCGGTGGGCGCGAGCTACCGGCTGGAGCACGAAATCTTCCCCGACGGAACGATCGCGGTTCAGGCCGGGCTCATCGGAGCCGGTGAGGATCTTCCCGAGATGCCCCGCTTCGGGGTCCTGCTCTCGCTCCCCGGCGAACTGGACCGGGTTCGGTGGTACGGGCGCGGCCCCTTCGAGAACTACTGGGACCGGCGCTCTGCCGCGCTCGTCGGCCGCTACGAACTGCCGATCGAGAAAATGGCCCACGCCTATCCGAGGCCCCAGGAGACCGGAAACCGGACCGATGCCCGCTTTGTCGCGCTGACCCCGGAAGCGGGCGGCCCCGGCCTTTTGGTGACCGGGCTTCCCACCGTGGACTTTTCGGCGCTCCCCTACCGGATCGCGGACCTCGATGGCGGCGAGACGAAGGGCCGGGACCACGCCGTGGATCTGGTTCCGAGGGACGAAGTGACCCTGCTCCTCGATCTTCGTCAGCAGGGAGTCGGCGGGGATGACAGTTGGGGAGCGACCCCGCGCCACGAATACACGATCTGGCCGGGGGATTTCGGCTTCCGCTTCCTCCTCAGGCCGCTGCCCGCCGGCACGGATCCCGGAACTCTCGCCCGGAGTTTCCCCGATGGCTCCACCGCCGCGCTCGCCGAAGGACGCTCGCTCGCGTTCGATCATTTCGGAGAGAGGAACCTCGTCTCCCATCTCGCGCGGGCAGCCTCCGTCCGGGTGACGCCATCCGCCTCCTCTCCCTACTCGGCGCGAGGCGACGCGGGGCTCGTGGACGGAGTACGCGGCTCACCCGACCGGCGAGGGGGCCATTGGCAGGGGTACGAAGGCGGCGAGGTGACCGCCGACCTGCCGCTCGGAGAGGTCTCCCCGGTGGATTCCGTCCGGATCGGCTTCCTCCAGCACGAAGACACCTCGGTCGCTTTCCCGGAGACCGTGGAAGTGTTCCTGAGCCCGGACACCGGAGGGAACGGATTTCCCGAAGAGCCGGTCGCCCGCGCCGAAGTCCCGCCCGAAGGAGCGCTCTCCCCCGCCCGGAAGTGGATCACGGTCCCGCTCCCCCGGGGAAGCTCGGCGGGTTCGGTCCGGGTCCGGATTCGGGGAGCCCCGGACCGCTGGATCTATGTGGACGAGATCCTCGTCAGGCCCTGACACCAGCATCTATCCTCCAGACATGGCTCGCCAGCGGAAACCGGATGCCACCGGGCAAGAAACCAGGCGAAATCGCATGGTCGTGAGGTCGTGCCAGAACGGGGGAGCGGATCAGACCTCCTGGCCTCCGGTTTTCTTTTCGAATACCCACCTGACCGAAGCAGAACTCCCAGAGCTTGACAAGGCCGGTGAGGTTCTCGAGCGGGACATCCTGAGCTCCCGTCGCAGCCGAAAAGAGTCGCCGTTCCCGCATTTCCCGTAGAATCCGCCGGGGTGGGTTTCCAGCCTGCCCCGACATTCCCCGGTTTCAGGCCACCGGGATCAAGGAGAAAACCCAACATGCCGCCGGGAAATGCCCCTTCATCCGGATCCTCTGCGCCGGTTTTCGTCACCGGAGGGGCCGGGCACGTGGGGGCCAATCTGCTGCGTCGTCTGCTGGCCGAAGGTGTCAAGGTGCGGGCGCTGTTGCGGCACGAAGACAACAACGAGGCCGTCGAGGGACTCGATGTCGAGCGCGTGTACGGAGACATCCGGGATCTGGACACCCTCCGGACGGCGATGAAGGACTGCCAGGGGGTCTATCACGTCGCCGCCAAGATCTCGACCATCGAGGGGAACCTCGCCCACCGCAGGGAAATCTTCGAGTGCAACGTCCATGGCACCCGGAACGTGCTCCAGGCGGCGCGCGAGGTGAACGCCGGCAGAACGGTCGTGACCGGGTCGTTCAGCGCGGTCGGCTACGACCTCGATGATCCCTCGCTCCCCAGCGCCGAGACCAACCAGTTCTACCCCATGGAGCGGACGATGCCCTACGAGCGCAGCAAGTCCCTCGTGGAGCACGAATGCTGGCGGGCGGCGGCGAACGGCCAGGACGTCATCGTCGCCACCTGTTGCGCCGTTGTCGGGGGTGCCGATTTTCTTCCGTCCCGGCTCGGAAGAGCGCTTTGCGATTTCAGCAACCAGAAGCTCCACGCCTTCGTGGAGGGGGGGTTCGAGTTCGTCGCCGCGCGGGACATCGTGACGGGGCACCTGCTCTGCATGGAGCGCGGCCGCTCGGGCCACAAGTACATCTTCAGCAGCGAGTTCCTGACCATCACCGAGCTGATCGCCCTCTGGGCGGAAGCCACCGGGATCCCGATCCCCCGCCGGCGCATCCCCTCGAGCGTGATGCTCGTGTTCTCGGAAGTGGCGAGCTTCTACCTGAGCCGCGCCCACCCTGACTTCCCCCAGCGTTTCACTCCGGGAGCGATCCGGCTGCTCCGCAAGCACCTCCACGCCGACACCACCAAGGCGAAAACCGAGCTCGGGTTCCGCCCCACCAGCATCCGCGCTTCGGTCCACGAGGCGTATGCGTTTCATTACCATGAGCGCGGCGTGATCACCAACCCGCGGGCGAAAAAACCGGATCGGGAAGCCGCCCGCGACCAACCCGTCAAAGATTCATGAACGAAACTCTGGAACAACCCCGCGATCAAACGGCCCCCCTCGTCCCGCCCGGGTTCGAGAACGCAACCAACCTCAGACAGCGTTCGCGCGCCGCCGGACTGGATCCGGACTACTGGTATGCGGTGGAGGAAGTCCGCAACATCAAGCCGGGCCAGGTGGTCGAAGTGACCTTCTGGAAGAAGTCCATCGCGCTCTACCGGCAGGAAGACGGCGAGTTCCGTGCGCTCGCCAATCGCTGCCTCCATCGCCAGGTCAAGCTCACCATGGGTCAGGTGGAGGGCTGCCAGCTCGTGTGCGGCTACCACGGCTGGAAGTACGACGGCGATGGAACGCTGGCTTCGATCCCCGATCTCTTCGGCCGGCCGAAGGTTCCCCGGCTGTCCGTGAAGAGCTTCCCGGTGAAGGTTCGTTACGGACTCGTCTGGATCTTTCCCGGCGACCCGGCGCTCGCCGAAGAACGCCGGATTCCCGATATCCCCGAGCTCGAAGGACCGGGACGGTGGGCCTGCGTGCCCATCGTGCTGACCAGCAAGGCGCACCATTCGATGGTCATCGACAACGTCAGCGACTTCTCGCACGCCTACCTCCACCGCAAGTACCGCCCCTTCTCGCGGGCCGACCTGACTCATTACGAAACCATCGGGGACAACGTGCATCTCTCCTACGAGACGGAGGTCGGCCGCGGCAGCATCACCGGACGGTTCGTGGATCGCAAGAAAGTGGATACGAATCACATGGACCTGTGCTTCGAGTATCCCTACCAGTGGTCGAACACCGACGACGCGATCAAGCACTGGCTGTTCGTCCTCCCGGTGGACGAACGCACGACGCGGGCGTTCTTCCTCTTCTATTTCAAGTCCTTCAAGCTGCCGATTCCCCTGATCCGGATTCCGATTCCCCGCTTCGCCATGGTTCCGTTGCTGAAGCTCGCCAACCGGTTCTCCATCGGCCCCCTGCTCGACCAGGACCGGGTCGCCGTGGAAGAAGAGCAGGACGGGTACGAAACGCAGCCGGACGCGCCGCCCATCGAGCTGAACCCGGTGGTTCCCGAGTTCCAGAAGGTGATCGTGCGCAAGTGGCGCGAACACCTCGACCGAACCCGCGGCGAGGCGAACGGGAACGGGACCGCCGATGCCTGAAATCGTCGCGATGCTGTCGGGCGAGGCCTTGTTCGAGGCCACCTTGCTGCTGCTCGTCTTCCTCGCGGCTCTTTTCCTCGGCTCCCTGATCGTGCCCGGCCGGGAAGGCTCGGGGCCCGACATCACCGGCAACCAGCGGGTGTATCGCCTGAACGGCCTCTCCCTGTTCCTGCTGACGATCCTGCTGGTAGGTGCAGTCCAGTGGGCCGGGCTCTTTTCCCTCGCGATCGTTCACGAACGTTTCGCGGCGCTCTTCGTGGTTGCGAACGGATTCGCGTTCCTCCTCGCCGGGTTGTTGTACGGGATCGCACGACGCGCCCGGCGGGGCGAAAACGGCTTCCTCCGCGGCTATTTCATGGGGGTGGATGCCAACCCGACCTGGTTCGGGGTGGATCTCAAGCTGTTCAGTTACCGCCCTTCGCTGATCGGCCTCGCACTTCTCAACGCCTCGTTCGCGGCCGCGCAGTTCGAGGCGCAGGGTGCGCTGACCCTCGGCATGGTGGTCTATCAGATCCTCACCTTCCTCTACGTCCTCAACTACTTCCAGTTCGAACACGGGATGATCCACACCTGGGACATGACCAGCGAGCGTTTCGGCTGGATGCTGATCTGGGGCGACTACGTGCTCGTACCGTTCTTCTATTCCCTGCCCGGCTGGTGGCTCGTGAGTGCCCCGGAAACCCTCTCTCCGGCGGGCGCCGGCGCGATTCTCGCCATCTTCCTGCTCGGCGGCTGGATCTTCCGGGGTGCCAACCAGCAAAAGCACAGCTTCCGGGAGAACCCCAGGATCAGAATCTGGGGCAAACCGGCCGAAGCTCTCGGAGGCCGCCTGCTGGTTTCGGGGTTCTGGGGTGTCGCGAGGCACCTGAACTACACCGGTGAAATCATGGTCTATACCGCATTCGCGTTGACAACCGGATTTCAGTCGCCCTTCCCCTATGTGCTCCCGGCCTGGCTGGCCGGCCTGCTCGCGCATCGCTCCTTTCGGGATGACCGCCGCTGCCGCGCCAAATACGGCCCGCTCTGGGAGCAGTACACCGAGCGGGTTCGCTACACCATGATCCCGTACATCTACTGAAAACCCGTGTCATGACAGAGTCCGCATCGAGCCCTCGAATCGCCCCGCCTCCGAAACTCGCGGGCGGCTGGCCGCTCCTCGGCCAGATCCCCGGTTTCCAGAAGGATCCGGTTGCGCTTCTCGCAAACGGCCAACGGGAACACGGCAACCTCTTCCAGTTCCGGCTGGGGCCGCGGCGTTTCGCGCTCTTCAGCGGACCCGAAGCCCACGACTACTACTTCGGGGAGGCAGACGACCTGCTCGACGCGAAGTCCGTTTACGAGTTCACGGTGCCCATTTTCGGCCGTGGGGTGGCGTACGACGTGGCTCCCGAGATCATGAGCGAACAGCTCATGTTCCTGTATCCGGCGCTCCAGGGCGGTGCCATGCAGCGATTCGCCCGGATCATGTTCGAGGAAGCGACCCTCTTCACCGACAAGCTCGACGAGGAGGGAGAGCTGGATCTCCCGACCGCCCTGAACCAGTTGACGGTGAACATCGCAAGCCACTGCCTGATCGGAAAGGAAGTCCGCGATCTCGTGGACAAGGGCTTCGCGGCTGCCTACCACGACCTCCAGGCCGGGATCAACACGCTCGGGTTCTTCTTTCCCCGGTTGCCGACCAAAGCCCATCGCACCCGGGATCGGGCAAGGCGCGAGATCGCGAGGATCCTCGGCGGAGTCATCGAACGTCGTCGCCGCGACGGGGACGAGCCGGATGATTTCATGCAGACCCTCGCGAACGCACGCTACCAGGATGGGCGTCCGCTGACCGACGAGGAGATCATCGGCATCCTGCTGACGGTTCTGTTCGCCGGACAACACACGAGCGCAGTGCTTGCGACCTGGACCGGTCTGGAACTGATGTGCGCCCCCGAGTACACGAAGCGGGTCCGGGACGAGATCACCGAAGTCTATGAGGGCAATGGTGCCCTGAGTCATGACTCGCTCAAGCATCAACCCCTGCTCGACTACGCAGTGCAGGAAGGGGAGCGGCTCCACCCGCCCCTGATCCTGCTGGTGCGCCGGGTGATGGAAAACCTGACGTACCAGGGCTACCGGGTTCCGGAGGGCACCCTCGCCATGGTTTCCCCCGCCGTCGCGCACCGGCTGCCCGAGGTGTTCGAAGATCCCGAGCGGTTCCACCCGGACCGCTTCGGCCCGCCCGCCCTCGAAGGCAAGCAGCACCACTACGCGCTGATCGGTTTCGGCGGGGGGAAGCACCGATGCATGGGAAGGCACTTCGCCTACGTGCAGTTGAAAGCGATCTGGACCGTGCTCCTCGACCGGCTCGAATTCGAACGCGAGGGCGGCGTTCCCGCTTCGAACTACGGGAGCTGGGTGACCGGCCCCGTCGAGCCCTGCCGGGTCCGCTACCGCAAACGGCGGCAGCCGGGAGTGGTCAGATGAAAAAGCAGGACCCGGCGCGCTACGACGCCGTGGTCGTCGGTGCCGGGCCGACGGGCAGTTTCTGCGCCCTGGCGCTTGCCAAACAGGGCGCACGGGTCGCGTTGCTCGAAGCCAATCCCCAGGCATCGGGACGCCTTGCGGGCGAATGGCTCCACCCGCCGGCGGTGCGGGCGCTTCGCGAGGTCGGAATCCAGCTCGAGGAGGCGGCTCCCGACTGCATCACGGGCCAGGGGTTCGTGGTCTTTCCCGAAGACGGATCGCCCCCGATCCGGCTCCCCTACGCGGACGGCTCCCAGGGGATCGCCTGCGAGCACCGCGTGATCGTCGCGGCTCTGCGGGGCGCAGTGGCCGGCAATCCACAGATCGATCTGGAGTTGAACGCCCGAGTGACCTCCGTTTCGGAAGGGCGCGTCGAAATCAGTCAGAACGGCGCGAGCCGCTTCATCGAGGCCGAGCGGATCGTCGGGGCGGACGGAAGATCCTCGATCGTGCGGCGGAGTCTTCATCTCGATTCCCACAAATGGTCCTGCTCGACCATGATCGGCCTCGGCCTCCCGGACGTGGAACTGCCTTTCGAGGGCTATGGACACGTGGTCTGTGGCGGCCCCGGCCCCATGCTCATGTACCGGGTGGGCTCGAAACAGGTCCGCATCCTCCTCGACCTCCCCGGACACTGGTCGGGGATCGAACCCTGGCTGGACTCGCTTTCCGCCCCCCCTCCGGGTTCCCCGGTTGGCGGTATCTGGGCCGCCTGCCTCGATGCGCTGCGTGAAAAACGCTTCACCGCCGCCGCCAACCGCGTGGCGCCGAGACTGGCGTTCGGTGCCGGGCAGCGAGTCTTGGTTGGCGATGCCGTCGGCCACTACCATCCGCTCACCGCCTCGGGGATGACTCTCGGTTTCGGGGATGTCCAGGCCCTGACCCGAAATCCGGACCTGCCCCGCTTCGCCGCGAGACGCGCCCGGTCGGCACGCGGAACGGAGCTCCTCGCGATGGGCATCTACGAGGTGTTCGCCGACAAACGGGGCGAGTCGGTGGCCTTGAGGCGCGCCATGTTCGACCGCTGGCGCCGAAGCCCCGGAGCGCGGAAGCAGACCATGCGGATGCTCGCCTGTGAAGACAGTTCCGTGGCGCACCTCGGCATGACGTTTTCGATCACTGCACTCCAGGCGTTGTTCCGGCTCATCCCGTTCTCCCGGGAACGGGCCGCCTGGTCGCGGGCGGGGGAGTCTTTCGTCTCCCTGTTCGGCCGCCTGTACTGGCTCGTCCGCGGATTCGCCGCCCAGCGACTCCACTTCGCCTACAGCACCGGCCGGGCGCTCTCGTTCTTCGAGCGGGCCTTCCTCGTCTCCATGCAGCCGAAACCCACCGAAGGAGCGCTTGAGGCGCAAGCCGAATCCCCCAAGACACCAGGAGCGCTCGCGGAGCCGCCGCAAGCCGCGGAAAACCACATCGAAGAACCGCCCGCGAACATCCGGACCAAGCCTGCGGAAACGGGCGCTTCCCAGCCGACGGCTTAGCCCGCCGTGTCCCGGGACACGAGAACCGAAGTGTCGGTGGATGCCCGGGGAGCCCTCGATGCCGGCATCCAAAGGCTCTGTGATCTCCAGCAGGGCGACGGATCCTGGGAAGGGGAGATGGTCTGGTGCCCGATGCTCACCGCCCAGTACGTGCTGCTCCACCACGTGATGGGCCGCTCGCTCCCTCCCGCCCGTCGCCGGAACGTCCTCCGCTCCTTCGCCGCGACCCGCCTCGAGGGCGGCACATGGGGCATGCACGAGCACTCGGCCCCTCATCTCTTCGTGACCGCGCTGATCTACGTGGCGGCGAGAACCCTCGACATCGGGAAAGACGACCCCCTGATCGCGCCTGCCCGGCGGTTTCTGCAACAGGAAGGCGTCGAGAACATTCCCAGTTGGGGGAAGTTCTGGCTCGCGATCCTGAACCTCTACGACTGGCGCGGAGTGAACGCCGTCCTGCCGGAGATCTGGCGCCTTCCCAGGTGGGTTCCGCTGCACCCCGGGAACTGGTACTGCCACACCCGGCTCATCTACATGGCGATGTCGGTGATCTACGCCCGCCGCTTTCAGACTCCGCTCACCCCGCTCATCGCCTCGCTCCGGGACGAGCTCTACCCCGATGGGTTCGAACAGGTGGACTTCGCCGGATCGCGCCACCTCCTGCGCGAAGACGATCTGTTCGAGCGCCCCGGACGGATCCTCCGGTTCGGCTTCGAGATCGCCCGACTCGCAGAAAGGCTCCCTCTTCGGGGTTTGCGACGGCGGTGCGTCGAGGAAATGATCGAGCAGATCCGATGGGAGATCCGGACGACCAGGGGGGCGAGCATTTCCCCGGTGAGCGGCATCCTGAACATCCTGGCGCTCTGGCTGGAAGATCCCGATGACCCCGATTCCCGCACGGGCTTCGATGCCCTCGAAGGGTGGATCTGGGAGGACGAGGAAGCCGGGGCGCGGATCACCGGAGCGAGAAGCGCCTCCTGGGACACCGGGTTCGCGACGCAGGCGCTCGCCACGATCCCGAAGGGCATCTCGACTTCGCTCGTCGAGGCCGCCATGGAGCGGGGAGCGGAATACCTCGCCGGGGAGCAGATCCAGGAGAGCTTCCCCGGCTACCGCGAAGCCTGGCGGAACGACCCGCGGGGCGGCTGGTGCTTCCCGGGGGCACGGCACGGCTGGCCCGTGACCGACTGCACCGCGGAAGCGCTGCTCGGAGTGCTCGCGGCACGGGGGAGCCGATCGAGTGAGGATTCCGCCCGCGAAGCCATTCGGTTCATGCTCCGGGGGCAGAACCGCGACGGAGGGTTCGGGAGCTACGAGTCGCGACGGTCGCTCGTTCCACTCGAGTGGCTGAACCCGGCCGAGATGTTCGGGGAATCCATGACCGAAAGCTCCTTCGTCGAGTGCACTGCCTCTTGCCTCGCCGCCATGGCGGCGGCCCGAAAGCATTTCCCCAAACTGGACGTGCCGGGGAGGAAACAGGCGACGGAGCGCGCCGACCGCTGGCTTCGTCGCACCCAGGGAGAAGATGGCAGTTGGCGCGGCGTGTGGGGCATCCAGTTCCTCTACGGGACCTGGTTCGGCATGAGGGGCCTGCTCGCGGCGGGAGCCCGCCCGGATGACCCCCGGCTCCGCCTCGCCTGCCGGTGGCTACGGGATCGCCAGCGTGAAGACGGAGGCTGGGGCGAACATTTCCGCGGCTGTTTCACCGGCCGCTATGTGCCGCACACCGAGAGCCAGATCATCCAGACGGCGTGGGTGATGATCGCACTCCTCGAAGCAGAGGAGCCGGACTGGCGGGCCCTCTCTCGCGGAGCGCGGTTCCTCGTCGAGAGTCAGGATCCCGACGGAGGCTGGCCGAAGCAGGACAACGCCGGGGTGTTCTTCCGCACCGCACTCCTCGACTACGTGCTGTATCGCCAGTACTTTCCCCTCCACGCGCTCGGCCTCTACGAAGCGCGACGAAGAGCTACTGCGGCTTCCGGGCCAGGTGGAAGAACATCGGGGTAAAGGTTCCGGTCTTCCCCCCTTCCACGAGGGCGTCCGCGGCGACGTTCAGGAGCGTGCTGACATCCCGGGAACCCTTCGGTGCGAGCCGAAGTTTCTCTCCCACACGAAGCGCCAGGTTGGTGATGCTCCGCCCGAGCGGCGTACGGGAGATCCCGGACAGGGTGAGGCCGCCGCCGTCGAGGGCGAGCCACCAGGGTGCCTCCGGCTCGGCATCGAAAGCCCGATCCTGGGTCTCCACGCCTTCGAAACCGGCTTCCTTGAGTGCATCCACGACTTCTTCCTCGGTCGCGATATCCGGCAAGGCATCCCCCCGCATGATGTCTTCCTTGATCTGCAGGTGTTCCGGGTTCGAGGGGTCGAAACGGTCGGTGACACACCACTCGTATCCGCCGAACACCCCGCCGGGCTTCAGGATCCGGAAGACCTCCCGGTACGCGGCCACCTTGTCGGGGGCGTGCGGGGTGGCCTCGATCTGGTAGGCGGCATCGAAGCTCGCGTCTTCTGCCGGAATGTTCATGAAGTCGCACAGCAGGAAGTCACAAGAATCCAGGTGGTCCTTGTTGTGCTTCCGCGCCCTTTCGATCTGGAAGGCGTTGTTGTTGACTCCGGTGATGTGGGCCCCGCTGTGTCGGACCAGGTTCCCGAGCGGCCCGCCCACGCCGCACCCGATGTCCGCCACCCGCATTCCCGCCTTCAGCCCGATCCGGTCGGCAAGGAAGTGCTGGTGGCGAAGGAGCGAATCGCGGAAGCTCTCGCCACGTTTCGCAGGAGCGAAATGAAAGGAGTTTCCCCAACCGAACTCGTAGAACGATGTCACCAGGTCGTAGTACTGGTTGACCATCGAGGAGTACTTCTTCCGACGGCGGGGAGTCCCGGCATCATAGGTCTCGGAATACCCCTGGACCACCCCGGCCACGTCGCCGGACGCGAGCGGCCCGAGAACGCGGTCACCCCGGTCCTGCCCCCCGGCTCCGTGCCGGTTCGCGACTTTCTCAGCTTCCATCGGTCTGCCTCCTGAGGAAGATCGGGCCCGAGCGGTCAGAAACCTCGGGGTGCAGTGCGTATGGTAAGGGGTGGCCCGGGTCTTACAGCCCGAGGATGCCGTAATGGCCGTCGAGGATCAGGCGGATGGACACATAAAGCCCGAAGGCCGGAGTCACGATCCAGACCGAATTCGTCCCGAAGATGAATCCCCAGAGTTCCTTCCGGCTGATGCGTTTCTGCTTCTGGTTCACGAAGAAGCTGACCACGTACAGGGAAGACACATAGGTCCACTGCCAGAACAGCATCACTCCGAGGATTCCGGCCCAGGTAACCGGCAGGAAACCGAGGGTGAACGCAGCGTAAAGGGTCGCAGTCGGGATCGGGGTGAAGAACCCGTTGGCGATGTCCACGTTGAATCCGTAGGTTTTCCGGTCCTCGTAGGCCGGATCCGCCATCGAGTAGGTGGCCCAGACATCCGCCCATGTATCCGGCGAGAGGAACCGGCTCGGCGGCACCTTCGACCAGAGGAACTCGAACGCGGGCACCCTTCCGGTCGCTTTCTTCCACCGGCGCCACGCGTCGGCGCGCGGCCGGATCGCATCCCTCCGCCAGAAAAGGCACATCTCCCAGTAGCAGATCACGAGGTTGATCGAGAAATACACGCTGAAGAGGCCGTGGACGAAGTGAGCCTCTCCGCTCATGGAGTAGCGGACTCCGAGGCCGAGCGATGCGAGCAGTCCGATGACGACGGCGGTCACGACAACGGCGGGCACGCCACGAGACCGGACACCGAGCGGCGAGACGACGTCGCGATCAGGCTTAGCCACCGAGCGCCGTCCGGGTGAGCGTTCCCATTCCGAATCCCAGGTAGTTCCCGACCGCGTAGCCGGCGAGCGCCACCGCGATCCCCGGGAGCAGCTTGTCCCCGTAGCCGCGCGCCGAGGCGATCGCCACTGCCGAAGCCGCCCCGCCGACACCCGCCTGTGAAGCCACCACCAGGGTTCCCGCGTCGAACCGGAGGAGTCGGCCCACCCCGAAGATCACGATGCCGTGGATCGCGACCGTGATCAACGCGAAAAGGAAGAGTGCCGGTCCGGCGGCGAGCATTTCGGACACGAGCGACTGCGCGCCGTTCCCGGCGAGGAAGAGATAGAGAAGCGAGTTGCCGAGCACCGGCGCGCCCCGCAGCCTTCGCACCGGGGGCAGATGGCCGAGGATCAGGGCGAGCGTCGTGAGCCAGAGGACCGACGGGATGAGCGGAATCGCCCCGCCGAGGAGACGCGCCGCCGCCATCGCGCCGAGGGTGAGCGCGGCGAGACCGAAAAAATCCACCATGCGGAGGCTCTCGCCGCTCTCCTTGAGCCGCTTTTCGAGGGTCATCGGCCCGCTGTCCGGCGCGAGCGGATCCCGTCGCCTGCCGCCGAACAGCGCCGGGACCACGAGGCAGATCGCAAGCCACAGGACGGTCACGATCACATCCGCGGCCACCGCGCCGGACATGACGCTCGGATCGGTCCCGAACGCGCTCGCGAGCGCGTAGAAGTTCGCCCCGCCGCCGATGTACGTCCCGGTGAACTGGCCGGTGAGCTTCCACGCCTCGCTCCCCACCGCACTCGACAGCAGCAGGAAGGCGAAAAGCGTCCCCGCCATCGTCCCGAGCGCTCCGAGCCCGAACGCCCCGAGCATGGCCTTCCCCGCATCGCGGATCGTGCGAAGGTCCACGTTCAAGAGAACGAGCACGATGGCGGCGTTCACCCAGATGTTGCCGAGCTGGAAATACGCTTCGGCATCTCCCGGCAGGAGTCCCGAGTTCGAGAGGATCATCCCGAAGACGAGGCACATGAGCCCCGCACTCATCGCCCGGAAGAACCGGAAGCGCCCTTCGAGCCAGACCGCGAGAAAGACCGCGGCGGCGAGCGTCAGGAAGACCCCGAACGGATCCTGAATCACGGCCGGACTCTCGAGAGCCCGCTGACGCTCAGCGGATCCCCTCGGACCAGTTGCGGACCGGGTTCTCGAGCGTCCCGATCCCCTCGGCCCAGCAGGAGGCGGTATCGCCCGGCTTCATGAAGATCGGCGGTGTGCGTGCGTAGCCCACCCCGTCCGGAGTCCCGGTGGCGATGACATCGCCGGGACGCAGGATGAGGTTGTTGGAGGCGTAGTGGATCAGCTCGGGGATCCGGTGCTGCATCAGGCTGGTGTTCGAGTCCTGCATGACTTCGCCGGAAAGCGTGAACCGGATGTCCAGTTGGTGCGGATCGGCCACGAACTCGGCCGGGGTGATGAAGGGGCCGAGCGGAGCGAAGGTTTCGGTGCTCTTCCAGACCAGCCAGTCGGAGCCGTAGCGGTTGTCGCCGCGGCCTTCGCGGTCCCCCACATCGTTCATCATGGTGTAGCCGAAGATGTGGGCGGCGGCTTCCTCCACCGGAGCATCGCTCGCCGGCTGGCCGATGACGACCGCAAGCTCGCATTCCCAGTCCATCTGTTCGCGCCCCGGCTTCATCAGCAGCGGCTCGCCGTGGGCGGTCACGATGCCGCCCGGCTTCATGAACATGTACGGGTTCTGGCGACGATCGTCCGGGTCACGCTGCCAGAAGTGATCCATCGAGACCGGAGAATCGTCGAGCGCAGAGGAATCCGACATCTCGGCGGCGAGGCCGGTGGTCATCTCGACTCCGTGCTCCGGATAGTTGAGCGCGGTGGAAAGGATCAGGCCGGGACGCACCGGCGGGAACACATGGAGATCGGCGAGATCGTGGATCCAGCCGGGGCGCTCCTCCGCGTCGAGCATCGGAACGACCCGGTCCACGATGGCGTGCGTTCGCTCCCGCATCCCGATCGCCCACCTCCCCGCCAGCTCGTTCATGTCCTCCGGCATCGGCAGGCGCACCCAGAGCCGGCTGTGACGCTCGAGGGAAGCGTTGGCACGGCGGAGGTCCACCACCAGACTGTCACGCAGGACGATGCCGAGGAACGCCTCGCCCCGATGCTCGAAGCTGCCGAGCCGGAAGGGCTCGACGGAAGCAGCGGCCGGAGTGGCCACGAGAAGGACAAGGAGGAGGAAGTAACGCATGTCTCGTTCAGGGTGCGAGATCCAGGATCGGATCCTTGAGGCCGGTCATTTCCCAACGGATCAGCGTGATCGGGATGATGCCGGCACCGTAGAAGGAATCGAAGAACCGCTTGATGGTGAAATCCTCGCCCTCCTCGAGGGCGTACTCGGCGAGAAGCTCTTCGATCTGGATCTTCCCGGTGACATAGCTGGTCCCGTATCCGGGCTGGCGCAAATAGAGCTGTTGTTCGCCGCGAACCAGCGCTCCCTCGGTGAGCCACCCGCGCGGTGTCCAGCGCATCGCGTGCTCCACCGCTTCCTCCATCTCGAAGGTCTGGCCGTGGAGCCGGAGCCCCGACAGGGCGCGGGCTGCCCGCTGGGCCAGCATGATCCAGGTCAGCTCGCGGGAGCGGGGCGATCCTTCGAGAAGGCCGAGGTGCATGAACATCTCCTCGACTCCGGTGGCGAGCCCTTCGGAGCGGTTGTCGAAGATGTTGTAGAGCGAGGGAACCCGGCGGATCGGACTCGGATGGGGCGCTTCCCGCATGGCGGCGAGCTCGATCCAGTGATGCATGTGGGGCCGGAACGCGTCCGGATCCCGGTAGATCACCTCGTTGAAGAAGTTCCGCAGATCTTCGGGGTTTTCGAGCGGAGCGAAGCTGCCGTTCACCGCCCGGAGCGCCGGCTCCATCCAGGGCTCGACCGTCTGGATTTCTTCCCGCTCGAGAAACTCCAGGTAGCGATCCACCGACTGATCGAGCCGCCGGTCGTATTCCGCTTCGGACGCGATCCGCTCGAGCTCGGGAAGGTCGCGGTTCCGGTTTTCCTCGAAGCGCATCGAGGAGTGCGAGCGGGCGAGCTCCCGCCGCATCAGGGTGACCTGCTCTTCCCAGGACCACGGGACGAGATGCACCCGCTGCATGAGCCAGGTGTAGTTCTCCTGTCCGATGCCCGATTCCCCGGTCCGGTTCGGAGCCTCCGCTTCGAGCCAGTCGGCGAATCCGGTGCTCGCCTCGCGGGCGGCGGCGATCGCCTCCTCCAGATCGGCGCTGACTCCGGCCACCTGTTCCCCGAATTCCACGAGGTCGGCTGCCTGCCTGCGGAAGGAGCGAATGCCCGAAAGCCAGAGATCCCGGGCGTTCGAGGCGGCGAGGTTCGAACGCGCCCGGTCGAGGGTCGCGGGAATCGTCCCGATCCGGCCCGCCAGGTCGGATGCTGCTTCGGAAGAGAGCGGGTAGTCCTCCTTCCACAGGTCGATGAAGCTGTGGATCACCGCCCCTTCGTGAGCCGGGACATCGCTCTCGGCCGGGAAGATCATCACGTAGAAGGCGGGGTCGCGCGCCCACGGGCGACGAACCCGATGATCGAAGTCCAGCCCGTTCATCTCGGCGCGGACGAGATGCCAGTCCACCTGCCCGGCCACCGCCCAGCTTTCCGGAGCGAGCGCATCCAGCCGGGCGCGCCAATCGGCCAGTTCGCGGTGCTGGCGCTCCATCGCGGCTTCCGAATAATCGGGGATGCCGTCCACGAACCCGGGACGCTCGAAGGCGCGCCACTCGTGGAAGAGCTCGACCAGGTCGGCGTGGCTCCCTCCGGTTTCCGGCACCGGATCGGGTGCCGGGCCGCAGGAAAGAAGCAGCGTCCCGGCGAGGATCGCAGCGAAACCCGCTCCCCGTGGCATGATGCCCGAGAGGATCAGAGCGCCTTCCTGAGCGCGGCGAGGAATTTCTCCACGTCGCTCTCCGCGTGGTGGTGGGCCAGACTGACCCGGATGGCACCGCGAGCGGGGTCCACTCCGCAGGCGCGAAGGGTTTCCGGTGCCCCGAAATCTCCGGACTCCACGCGGACCCCCGCCTCCCCGAGCCGCTTCGCGACCGTTTCGTCCTCTTTTTCGGTCACGAACGTCACCACCGCCAGACGGTGGGCAGCTCGCGCGGGATCCGCTTCACCGAGAACCCGAACCCCCGGAATGCGCTTCAAGCCCGAAAGAAGCCGCCGGCACAGGATCCGCTCGTCCTGGCGGATCCCCTGCATGCCCCGCCGCATCGCCTCCCGCCGTCCGAACCGGTCCGACGGAGGGGCATCCACCCCGATGGCCGCCTCTCCGAGCTTTTCCACATAACGGATGACCCCGGAAAGGCTCGTCGTCGTCCGGTCCGAAACGGCGAGCGACGCGGGCCGGCGGCGCTGTCTCGTCCATAGCGCCGCGCCCTCGGCACCGAAAAGTTCCCCGGCCGCGAAGAGAACCGCGTCACAGCGGAAGCGCCGGATGTCGAGAGGCCCGTGGGCGACGAACTCGCTCGCCTCCACCACGAGGGAGATCCCCGAGCCGGCGAGGAGTTGGGAAAACGGCACGATCTCGAGCAGGTCGCCGGTCACGCCGCAGGCCTTGCTCATCACCACGAGGCGGGTCCGGGGGTCGAGGAGCGTTTCGAGCTCCACGCGGGCGGGCCAGTCCACTGCCTCCACCCCGGAGGGGAGCGACCGGAGAAAGGCCTCCCGCCGGCGGCCGGGTATCTGCGTCGAGAGAACGACGCGATCTCCGGACTCGAAGCCCATCGTCTCCATCAGGCTCCCGACGAGGGCCGCGTAATCATCGGCGAGACTCACCTGCTGGGGGGCCCACTCCGCGTTGGAGTTCCAGAACCAGGCCAGATCGACAGCCGTCTCCGGAACCGACCCCGAAGCCCCCAATTCCGAGTGATACGAAGCCAATGCACGGAAATCCATCCCCTGAAGGCTCTCGCGGAAAGGTGCGTCGCGGAGGACGGCGGCCGGAAGATGCATGGGAAGTCTCCTCTGTGCGTAGGATAGGCCAGTGACGCTTCTTCTCGAACCTCTTCGCGGTCGGATTCGGATCACCGACGAGACCACCGAAACAGCACTGCTGCGGGTGACCGGGTCGGATCGGCTCTCTTTCCTGACCCGCGTCATGTCGGGCGACCTTCCGAAAGCGGGTCCCTGCCCTACCGCGCTCCTCGGACCAAAGGGCAACCTGCGGGCAGTGGGAACCGCCGTCGTCCTCCCCGATCGGGTGGACATCGAGTGCGACGCTTCCGCATCCGGGGGGCTGCTCCAGGCGCTCGATCGGTACCGGATCACCGATGATGTCGAACTCGAGCTCGTTACGCGGATCACGGCCATCCGGGTGGAGGGCAAGGAAGCGCTTCGGGCGCTCCCCCAACAAGGAGACGAGTTCGGAGACTTCCGGACGATCCCGGACGGCCATGTCCGGCGCGAGCTCCGGCCCTGGCTCTCCTTCTTCGTGGTTCGGGAGACGGCACCGGAGGAGCCGATCCGCCGGCTCGAAGCACTCGGAGCGGTTCCCGCCTCGCCGGAAGAGGCGAACTGGCTTCGGATCGCCGCTGGAGAGCCCCGGTGGGGTTCCGAGGCAGACGAACGGTCCCTGCCGCTTCAGAGCGGCTTCGATGCTCATGTTCGGCTCGGGCGCGGCTGTTACATCGGCCAGGAATACGTCGCCCGGCAGGCGCACCGCGGCCGGGTGACCCAGGCTCTTTGGGGCCTCCGCCTCGAGGGGGGTGCCCCGGCCGCCCGTCCGGGAACGAGGGTCTTCCGGGACGGCCGCACGGTGGGTCGGATCACGAGCAGCGCCTCCCTGCCGGAAGCGACGATCGCCCTCGGGCTGCTCGGCGCGGAGGCGGCCGCCGGGGACCCGGTCCGGGTGGGCGAAACGGCGGCCGAGGTCACCCCCCTCCCCTTCCCGGCCGAAAGCCTGTGAGCTTTCCGCTTCTTTGGACGCTCGGAAGCGCACTCGGCATGGCGGTGGCGGCAACCGCGTCCCGGCCGCTCTCCTGGCTTGCGGGGGGAGCGGTGGGGACCGTGCTCGGCTCCATCCCCGCAGAGGCGGCGGTCGGAGCGGTCGCGGGAGGAGGAACGCTTTTTGGCGTGGGCGCTTTCCAATGGCTGCTGCTTCGGGGCCGCGTCGGTTGGTCGGCGCGCTGGCCGGCAGCTTCCGGGCTCGGCGGTGCGGCGGCCGCCGCCGGTGCCTTCTCCCTTCTCGAAGCCTTGCCCGGAAACGGATTCGCGGAAACTGTCCTGAGCGCCGCCGTCGGATTCGCTTGCTGGGTCGCGGTTTTCTGGGTCGTTCTCCGACAACAGCTTCCCGGAGCCATGCGGCTCGGAGCAGCGAGTGCCGCCGCCTTCCTCGCCGCCGCCGTGATCAGTGCCGTCGCCGGGGCCCTTTCCGGCCTCGAAGGCGCGGAAGGAGCGTTCGCCGCTCTCTTCGGCGCTCTTTACGGTGCCATCCTGCTGCCACCGCTCCGCAGATGGGGCAGTCTGCCGGGCAAACGCTACAATTCGGAGTGAGCCGGCCGGCAGCCGCGATCACGCGGGCGGCGACTCACAGGAAGGATTTACTCGCCCCCCCGATCGGCATCCCAGAGCATCCCAGAATGGAGGAATCAAACACAGCCCCGCCGGTGTACGAACCGGGCGAACAGGTCTTCTACCCACAGCACGGGCACTGCGAAGTGGGCGAAGTCATTCGCGATGAGCGCACCGGCCTCGAATTGCTGGAGCTGACCCCGCAGGAAGTCTCCGGCACGAGCGGTGTCCAGAACCGCATCCTGGTTCCCATCTCCCAGCTGGAGGCCCGCCGGATTCGGCGGCCCGGTCAGGCACCGGGAGTGATTGCCGAGGTTCTCGGGTCGGACTTCGAACCCACCATCGAAGATGCCACCGAGCGGCTGGACCTCATCACCGCACAGGAACGGGACGGCTCGGTGCGGGCCCTCGCTCTCGCGCTGAAGCGGCTCCATCTGCGCCGGGAGATGAAGGAGAAGACCATCAGTCGAGAGGAAGAGCGCCATCGCGCCCGCATCCGGAAGTGGCTCGTTCTCGAATACATGGCAGAAGAAGACTGCACCCCCGGTCAGGCGCAGTCCGCCATCACCCGCCTGCTGGCATCGACCATGGACAAGGTGCGGGCCCGCGAACGGGATCTCGAACGCGAACAACGGCAGGCGGCGCGCGCCGAGCGCAAACGCATCGCCGAAGCCGAGAAGAACCGCCGCCGGGGTCGAAAATAGAAGCCGGCGGCTCACCAGCCGGATGACGACTCTCAGCGCTCTCCCGAAGCGCGGGTCCGCCGAGTCGCCCTGGTCGGTGGACGAACTGAGCGAAGCCATCGGCCGGGTGGTCGGTGCCGGATTCCCCGGCCGGCTGTGGGTCGAAGGCGAGCTCTCCCAGGTGAGGCCGTCCGGCGGCAACGTGTGGTTTTCGCTCCGCGAAGGAAAGGCCGTGCTCGGGGCGGTGGCCTGGCGGGAAGCGGCGAGGCGTCTCCCCGAAGGGCTCAAGCAGGGCGACCAGATTCGGGCACTCGGCAGCGTCCGGACCTGGAAGGGACAAAGCCGATACCAGTTCGTGGTGGACCGGGTCGAGCGGGCGGGGCTCGGCGAGCTGCTCCAGACGCTCCGGGAGATCGAGATCCGCCTGACCCGCGAGGGGCTCTTCGCGCCCGAAAGAAAGCGGCCCCTGCCCCGGACACCGCTCCGGGTCGGACTCCTCACCTCGAGAGGAAGCGATGCCTGGCGCGACTTCCTCCATACGGCGACCAGACGCTTTCCGGGAATCGAAATCCTGAGCTGGCACTCCCGGGTGCAGGGTGCCGGAGCGCCGCGGGAGCTCGTGGCCGGCCTCCGGGAACTCGCCCGGGAAGCGCCCGACTTCATCGTGATCACCCGCGGAGGCGGCTCCTTCGAGGACTTGCTCGCGTTCAGCGATGAGGCGTTGCTGCGAGCTGTCGCCACCTGCCCGACTCCGGTGGTCAGCGCGATCGGACACGAAAACGACCGTCCGCTTCTCGACCAGGCGGCCGATGTTCGCTCGAAGACACCCACCGCCGCCGCCGAGGAACACATCCCCGACCACCGCGAACTGCGAGAAGAACTGGACGACCGTCGTCAGGCGGCGGAGCGGCAGGCCGAACAGCGACTGAGCGGGGCCGGACGCTCGCTCGAAGCCCGGGCCCACCACCGTGGTTTCTCCGCGTTCCCGTACCGCCTCGGGCGGGAGCAGGACCGGGTGGAGAACCTCCGCTCCCGGCTGGGACAGGCGGCGCTCGGCCAGTGGAACCGGCGCTCCGAAGAGCTCGAAACACGTCGCCGGAAGCTCGAAACGCTCCACCCCGGTGTGCGACTCGAACGCCAGAAACGCGACCTGGCCGAGCTTCGGAACCGGATCACGGCGCTCGCCCCGCTCGATTCCTGGTGGCCGAGGCTTCCGGGCTACGCCGCCCGGCTCGCTCCCGACCGGATGCGCCGCCTGGTGGAGGACGGGCGCCGCACCACCAGCAGGGCCGCCGAACGCTCCGAAGCGCTGGCCGGAGGCCGCCTGGAGCGGTTCACGGCCCGGTCCGAAAACCGGGGAGAGCGGCTTCGGGCACAGAATCCCCTCCTCCTGCTCAAGCGGGGTTACAGTCTCGTGTTCGATTCGGGCGGCAAGGTTCTGGTTTCGGTGGAAGGATTGGCCGCCGGAGAACCTATCCGCATCCAACTGGCCGATGGCGACATCGAGGCCCGCGTACTCGAAGGGGGCGCGGCCAGCGAGGAGAGACCATGAGCGAAAGCCCGCAGTCCATCGAAGCTCTCGATGCCGAGCTCGCGGCAGCCCTCGGCCAGCTCGAGGCAGCCGATGTCGCGCTCGAGGAGCGGCTCCGCCTCCACAATCGGGCCGCGGGGCTCTACCGGAAGCTCGAAGAGCGGCTCGGCGAAGCCCGCGCCGAGCTGGAGCAACGCGAAGCCACCGGATCCGAAGCCGAAGAGACCGAAAGCTACGAAGAGCTGAGCAGCCGGCTCGAAAAGACCGTCGCCGCCATGGAGGACGAGGCCCTGCCGCTCGGCCGGGTGCTCGCAATGCGGCGCGAGGCGCTCGGGCTCGCGGCCCGCTGCGAAGCCATTCTGAACAGCGCGAGCGGACGGATCCGGAATCTCGACGAGGAGGACAAGCAGATGGATGGGGGGATGGACAAGGAGGAGGAAGTTGCCCCGTTCTGATTCCCGACAGCTCGATCTCGCCGCCGCCGAAGACCTCGACCGGTTCCTCTCCGAATCGGCCCGCGCCATGGAGCGGTACTTCGACGAGGTGCTCCCCGACCCGGCCGGGCCTTCGGAAGAACTTGCAGGGGAGCTCGCCGAAGCCATGCGCTACGCCACGCTCGGCGGCGGAAAGCGCATCCGGCCGGCGCTCGCCTTCGCGGGAGCCATCGCGGTCGGAGGCAAGGCCGGGGACGCGCTTCCGGCGGCCGCCGCCGTGGAATTGATCCACACCTACTCGCTGATCCACGACGATCTCCCGTGCATGGACGACGACGACCTGCGCCGCGGCAAGCCCTCTACCCACATCCGCTTCGGGGAGGCGGTCGCGGTGCTCGCCGGAGATGCCCTCCAGGCGCTCGCTTTCGAGTTGCTCGCCACCGGAGGAGGCCCGGGCTTCACCCCTCCCAACCGGGTGGCCGGCATCGCGCGGCTGGGTGCCGCTTCCGGAGCGGGCGGCCTCGTGGGAGGACAGACCGCGGACCTCGATGCCGAGACCCGCCGCGCGACCCAGGCGGAACTCGAATCCATCCACCGCCGCAAGACCGGAGCGCTGCTCGGCGCTTCGGCCGCGCTCGGCGGCCTCACGGCCGGTGCCGATGCCCGGACGGTGGATGTCCTCGAAGACTTCGGGCGCGAGATCGGGCTCGTCTTCCAGATCGTGGACGATCTGCTGGACGAAGAGTCCACCAGCGAGGACCTGGGAAAGCGTGCCGGCAAGGACCGCGCCGCCGGCAAGGCCACCTATCCCAGCCTGCTCGGTGTCGAAGAAGCGAGACAGGAGGCCGCCTCCCGGACCGAGCGCGCTTCGAAGCAGCTCGCCGCCGGGCTTGGGCCGCAAGCCCAACCCGACGGCCTTCGTCAGCTCGACCAGCTCGCAAGACGCATCCTCACCCGGCGGGCCTGACAGGCTGGGACATGGCCGAAAACGGCGAACCCTTCTGTATTCCGGAGGGAGAGCCTCCGAGGATCGGCATCGCCGCCAAGCTGAGCGCCGAAGATGCCCGGGAGACCGCCCGGGATGTCATCGCCTGGCTCGCCGGACGGGGAGCCGAAGTCGCGGTGGAAGAACGGCTTGCCAGCCTGATGGAACACGAGGGCCGGGTCGCCACCCAGGAAAAGCTCGGGGAAGGCCGCCATCTGGTGGTGGTGCTCGGCGGCGACGGCACCCTGCTCTCGGTGGCGCGCGCCATGGGCGAGAGCCAGGTACCGATCTTCGGAGTCAACCTCGGAAGTCTCGGGTTCCTGACCAAGGCTTCGCTGGATCAGCTCTACAAGGGCCTCACCCGGATCCTCGCCGGGGAGGCCTTCCTCGACATCCGGACGACGCTCGGGGTTCTGGTGCGGCGCGACCGGTCGGTTCTCCGCGAGGATTTCGCCATCAACGACGTGGTGGTCACCGGCGGCGCGGTCGCCCGGGTGATGCGGGTCCGGGTCGCCACCCGGGCCGGGTTCGTCGCGACGATCCTCGGAGACGGGGTCATCGTCGCCACTCCAACCGGTTCGACCGCGTACAGCCTCGGAGCGGGCGGCCCGGTGGTGCACCCGGCCGTCGAAGCCATCGTGCTGGCGCCGATCGTCCCGCTCACCCTGACACAGCGGCCGATGGTCTTCCCGGGAACCGAAGAACTCACCCTGACGCTCACCGGGAAGCGCCAGCCGGTCCACGTGACGCTCGACGGACAGTCGAGCCACCCGCTGCTTCCGGGAGACTCGATCGTGGTGCAGCGATCCCGGGTCCGGGTGCGCCTGCTCAGTCCGCCGGGGACCAACTACTTCCGGGTGCTGCGCAAGAAGCTGCTCTGGAGCGCGCTGCCCCCGAAACGCCTCCCGACCTCACCGCCGACTCCGCCGGAGAAGCCCTGAATCAGCGGGAGAGAACCCGGCCCAGAAACCGGCGGGTGCGCTCGTCGGCCGGATTCCGGAAGAAATCGGCCGGGGGGGCAACCTCCACGACCGCGCCTTCGTCCATGAAGACCACCCGGTCGGCGACGGTGCGGGCGAAGCCCATTTCGTGGGTGACGACGATCATGGTCATCCCGGTGCGCGCCAGATCGTTCATCACCTCGAGCACTTCCTGGATCATGACCGGATCGAGCGCCGAGGTGGGCTCGTCGAAAAGCATCACCCGCGGCTCCATGGCGAGCGACCGGGCGATGGCCGCCCGCTGTTGCTGACCGCCCGACAACTGACGCGGACGCTTGCCCGCCTGCTCGGGAATCCGCACCCGCTCGAGAAAACGAAGCGCCCGCTCCCGCGCCTTTTCGCGCGAAAGCCCCAGCACCCGGACCGGGCCGAGCATGCAGTTTTCGAGCACGGTCAGATGCGGGAAGAGGTTGAACTCCTGAAAGACCATGCCGATCTCGCGGCGGACGGCGGCCAGCTCCTTCGCGTCACCGCCGATCTCGCGCCCGGCGAACCGGATGCGGCCCTCCTCGGGTTTCTCGAGCCGGTTGACGCACCGGATGAGCGTGGATTTTCCCGACCCGGAAGGGCCGCAGATCACCACCTTCTCGCCCTCCTCGATGGTGAGGTTGATGTCGCGAAGCACATGGAAATCCCCGAACCACTTGTTCACTCCTTCGAGCTGGATCAGGGCAGCCACGGGATGATCACGCAGCTGCTTCGGCAGCGCGGCGCTCGAAGCGGTCGAAAATCCGCGAGAGGAGGTAGCAGAGACAGAAATACAGGACGGCGACGGTGATCCACACCTCGAACACCCGATTGGAAGACACCGCGGTCTCGATGGAGAGGAAGGTCAACTCCTGGATCGAAATCAGCGAGAGGATCGAGGAATCCTTGACGAGCGTGATGAACTGCCCGGCGAGCGGCGGAACCACCTTGCGGAGCGCCTGCGGAAGGATCACATGACAAAAAAGCTGGAAGCGCGAAAGACCGAGGCTCAAGCCCGCGTCGGTCTGGGTCCGGGGGATGGACTGGAGGCCGGCACGGACGATCTCGGTCATGTAGGCACCCTGGAACATGGCGAGACAGAGCACTCCCGAAATCACGTTCGAGACGAGCTCCGCCGGGCCGAAGAACCATTCGATCACCCGGAGGGCACCGGGCGAAGCCTCCCGCGCGAGCGCGTCCACTCCGAGCAGCGGCATGATCTGGCTGCTGATGAAGAAGTAGAAGACGAAGATGAAGACGAGCGGCGGGGTGTTGCGGACGAGCTCGACGTAGGACCGGCTCAAAAGACGCGGGAAGAGCCGCCGCCGGGTCCGCATCACGCCGAAACCGATCCCGAGCAGCGCCGCCGGCACCACGCTCCAGAGCGCGAGCCGGAGGGTGTTGAAAAATCCCTCCAGCAACAGGTTCGCGACCCATCGCCCCTCCTCCGGGTCGAAGCGGACCAGATACTGCGGAATGGCCGACCAGTCCCAGCGATACTCGAGGACCGAATCCACCCTCAACGCGACGAAAACGAGAGCTGCGGCCACCGCCGCGAACACCACGGCATCCACCCAGGTGAACCGAAGCCGGCGAGGGCGGATCACGAGTCGGGGCGCACCTGCTGGACCCAGTCCCGGGTCTTGAACCAGTAGTCGTAGCGCTCCTGAAGCCACCCGCTCGTGGTCTGGACCCGGATCCAGTTCGAGAAGAAGTTGAGGGCGTCAGGGTCTCCCTTGCGGAGCCCGAAGGCTTCGTCGCCCTGCGAGAGGTTTTCCGTGGTGGGCAGGAAGAGGAGGTCAGGATTTTCGTGAGCCCACTCCACCGGCTGCGGATAGGAAGCGATCACCGCGTGGGCGTTGCCGTTCAGAACTTCCTGGAACGCCTGGACCTCGTCGTCGAAACGGCGGATGACCGCCTGCGGGAACAGCCGGCCGGCATCCGCGCACGAAGTGGCCCCCCGCCGGCAGGTCAGCGTCACCTCCTCGCTGTCGTAGCCGGCCGGCCATGCGAGAGCACCGGCCCGTTCCCGGTGGGCGGCGATCCCCATCCCCGAATGAGCGTAGGGGATCGTGAAGTTGATGGTGAGGTTTCGCTGGGGGCGCACGCTCAGGCCGCCGATGATGACATCGAACTTGCCGGCGAGCAGCGCCGGGATGATCCCGTCCCAGGAGGTCGGGACGAACTCGATCTCCACCCCCATGTCCATCGCGAGCCGTCGGGCCACATCCACCTCGAAACCCACGAGCTCCCCGTTCCGGTCGCGCATCGCCCAGGGCTCGAAGGTGGATATCCCCACCATGAGCGCCCCGCGGCGCTGGATCGTCTCGATGACGCTCTCGCGAGCGGCCGGCGGGCCGGCGCATTGCCACAGGAAAAGCGCTCCCAGAGCGAGGACCGCTCCGTTCTTTCGGGACACAGTGGCCTCCTTCCGGCTTAGCAGGCTGTGGAAAAACTAACGCGGCATTCGACGAGCGATGCATCCCGTCTGAACGCTCGCCTGGAGGCTCGCTCTTCGTTGCGATTCGCTCGAAATAGCGCTGCTATTGCTCACTCACGCGCCTTGTCAGCCGGGCGCCTCACCCGTCTCGGTGCTCACGCCAGTTTATCCACAGCCTGCTAGCCGGGCACCCGGACCCGGGTTTCGAGCCGGTTCGCGCATACCGAAAGCGCGAAGGTGAACACGAGATACACGGCCGCCACCGTGAGCCAGATCTCGAAACTCAGGAACGTCTCGGCGATGATGTTTCGCGCTTCGGTGGTCAGGTCGAAGACCGCGATGACGCTCACGATCGCCGAGTTCCGGATGAGCGAGATGACGACACCGGTGAGCGGCGGCAGCATCAGGGGGATCGCCTGGGGCAGGATGACGTGGCGATGGAGGCCGAAGGCTCCGAGGCCGAGGCTCAGGCCGGCTTCGCGCTGGCCCCGTGCCACCGAAAGCAGGCCCGCCCGGATCACTTCACCGGCGAACGCTCCCTCGAATACCGAAAGCGCCAGGACACCCACCCAGAAGCGGTCGAGGCCGAGGATCGGCCCCAGAACGAAATAGAACAGATAGACCTGGATGAGCAGCGGCGTGTTGCGGACCACCTCCAGATAGGACTTCGCGAGGAAGCGCCCGGAAAACGATTCCGAAAGCCGCAGCAGCGCGGCGACGACCCCGATGGCGAGGGTGAGGAGAGCGCTCCAGGCGGTGATCCGGAGTGTGACCAGGAGCCCCCGCAGCAGCGGCCCCATGACGAGGCCGCCTTCCTCCGTCCCGAGGAAATACCCGGGAACGCGATGCCACTGCCAGTTGTAGCCCATCCCGGCCGCCCCGGAGATCGCGAGGCCGACGAGCGCCGCTGCGAACACGAGGAACTGGAGGGAATCGAACCACGGCGCACGCCAGAAAGGACCGCCCCGCCCGACTTCCGGAGGCGGGCGCGGAGCGGGGGGCTCTCGTTCCGTCATCCCCCGGCGGCTCCCAACTCTTCGGGGGAGGATACACGGCGGCAACCCGTGCTGATTTTTCTAGCCGAGAACCGGGATGCGCGGCCGCAGGGTGAACCTTCGGAACTCCCGGATGCCGACGAACCGGCAGGCCGCCCAATCCGGTGGACCAGTTTTATCTGTCGTCTCACAACGGCAATGTCGAAATCCACGCAGGATCGCCTCCCAGGAATCCCCGGAAGCGAACGCGTAGCACCACAGGGCAGGTGCGGGTCCGCGATTTGTCAGCCAGCACTCTCACGGAAAGCCTCGACGGCGTTCCTCGCGCGCTGACCGGATGACGCACTCGGGCGTTCGCGATCCGGTTCGCGATCCGATTCGCGATCCGGGCCTGATTTTCGCGATCCGATTCGCGATCCGGGCCTGATTTTCGCGATCCGATTCGCGATCCGGAAGGCGGCCATCAGGATCGCGCGATCGCGAAAAAGCTGGTCCAGAAGCCCAAACGAGGCTGAATTGACTGGAATTCAGTGGAATTCATGAGTTTTCCCGCGGTGTTCGAGGAAATTGCGATGGCGCACGCAGGGGCTGGATTTTTGCCGATCCGTTCCCGATCGCGAATGATTCGCGATCCGATTCGCGATCCATTCCCGATTGCGAATTCGCGATCCGTCCCCGGCGCGACCCGGTCGTCCGGGACGGCGAAGGCGGGGTGACCGATCGCTCCGGGCGGTGCTACTCTCCGATCGAGATCCAGATCCGGAGCGGCTCCGAATCGAAGCAGTCCCTCCCGTCGAGTTCCCGAAGTGCCCTCCCTCTCGTTCAAAGGCCGCGTGTTCGTCGAGAACCACGACCTCGCCGTCCCGTTCCACGAGCTTCGGCCAGTCAAATCCAGGAGCCTTACCCAGAAGACGAGTCTCCACGACAACCTCATCATCCACGGAGACAACCTCGCCGCGCTGAAGGCGTTGCTCCCGACGTACCAGGGCAAGGTCAAGTGCATCTACATCGATCCCCCGTACAACACCGGGAACGAGGGCTGGGCGTACAACGACAACGTCAACTCGCCGATGATGCAGGATTGGCTCGGGAAAGTCGTGGACCGCGAGGATCTGACACGCCACGACAAGTGGTGCTGCATGATGCTGCCGCGCCTGAAACTGCTTCGGGAACTGCTCCGCGAAGACGGCGCGATCTTCGTTTCCATCGACGACAACGAGGTACACCACCTTCGTTGCCTAACGCGCCAACTGACGCTGCTGGCATCGGCGAAGACCCTCCAGGATCTCGCCGCCTTGCCGGGGAATCGACTGGAGATCCTGCGGGGTGACCGCCACGGCCAGCACAGCATCCGAATCAACGCGCAGTGGCGTATCTGCTTTCGCTGGACGGACGAAGGCCCCTGCGACGTTCAAATCGTGGACTATCACTGAAATGGAGGACTCCATGGAAATCAGAAACGGCATGAGACCCGTACATCCGGGAGAAATCCTCAAGGACCAGCTCGACGAACTGGCGCTTTCGGTGGGCGCCCTCGCAAAGGCCATCGGCGTTCCCGTGAACCAGGTGACCATGATTCTGAACGGCCAGCGGGGCGTGAGCGCGGACACCGCGTTGCGGCTCGGGCGGTATTTCGGGACAACTCCCGAGTTCTGGCTGAACCTCCAGCAGCTCTGGGAAATTCGCAGGGCCGAAATCGCGAGGGGCCGCGAAATCCTGGAATGCATCACGCCTCGGGCGGAAGGGAATCCCTGATCGGATCCCTGACCGGGCGGCCCGCCGAAGGGGCCCCGCCCGCGCCGACGCGATGAGAGGCAAAAACCCCCTCCGGGTTTTCTGTGCGCTCTTCGTCCTCGCGGGCTGCCAGCCTGCTCCGGATGGGTTCGTCGAGGATGCGGCCTGCGCTGCCTGCCATCGCCAGCAGTACGCGGACTGGCGCGGCTCGCACCACGACCTCGCGATGCGGGAGGCCACGGAAGCGACGGTGCTCGGCGATTTCGAGGATGCCGTCTTCGAGCGCGCGAGGTTCTTCCGGCGCGACGGCCGGTTCTTCGTGAACACCGAGGGGCCGGACGGGGTTCCGGCGGATTTCGAGGTCCGCCACACGCTCGGAATCGAACCCCTCCAGCAGTACCTGCTCGCGCTCCCCGGCGGCCGGCTCGGAGCCTTCGGCATCGCCTGGGACACCCGGAAGAGAGCGTGGTTCTCGCTCTATCCGGGCGAACGGTTCCCCGCCGGCGATCCGCTCCACTGGACCGGCTGGCGACAGGATGCCGGCACCGGGTGCATCGAATGCCACACGAGCGGCTTCCGTTTCGATCCCGAAACCGAGGAGGTCTCCTGGCGGGCGGCGGGAATCGGCTGCCAGAGCTGCCACGGCCCCGGCGGTGCCC
This sequence comes from Vicinamibacteria bacterium, assembly GCA_965215615.1. Taxonomy (GTDB): domain Bacteria; phylum Acidobacteriota; class Vicinamibacteria; order Marinacidobacterales; family Marinacidobacteraceae; genus CBDATA01. The sequence goes on from OZ244068.1 coordinate 2,192,602, forward strand.
ACGTCCTCCGGCCGGAAGAGGGCGGCCTGCGCCCATCCTTTCCGGATGCCGTCTCCGAAGTCGAGAGCTGCGCCGCCTGCCATGCGCTCCGGACCCCGCTCCTCCCGGAGATGTCCCCTTCCGACTCCTTCGGGGATGCGTTCCGGCCGACGCTCCTCACCCCCGAGTCCTACCACGCCGACGGCCAGATCCTCGGCGAGGTCTTCGAGTACGGCTCGTTCACCGGGAGCCGCATGTTCGCAAAAGGAGTCCGCTGCACCGATTGCCACAACCCGCACGGCCTCGGACTGCGGGTGCGGGGCAACGCCCTTTGCGAGCAGTGCCACCACCCGGACGCGCCGACGGACCGGTTTCCGACGCTCACCGCGAAGGACTACGACTCCCCGGCCCACCACTTCCACCCGGTGGGAAGCGAAGGGGCGCGCTGCGCCAACTGCCACATGCCGGAACGGACCTACATGGTGGTGGACCCGCGCCGGGACCACAGCTTCCGGATCCCCCGCCCGGATCTGTCCGCCGCGGTGGGAAGCCCGGACCCTTGCACCGGCTGCCACGAGGGGATGAGCCAGGAATGGGCCACCCGCGTCCTCGCCGGCTGGTACGGCCCCACCCCCCCGAGTGAAAACCCGGGCGAACGCCACTACGGGGAAACGCTCGCCGCCGGCCGCTCGGGAGACCCCGGAGCGCGAGACGATCTGGTCCGTCTGGTCCGGGACCGGGAGCAACCGGCGATCGCGCGGGCCACCGCCATCCGGCTGCTTCGCTCGCAAGGAGCCGCCGCCCTCCCGGATGCTTTCGGCGATCCGGACGGGATCGTTCGCGCCGAAGCGGCTGCCGATCTCGGAGCGCTTCCGCCCGGCGAGCGATCCCGGCTTGGCGAACGGCTGCTCCGGGATCCGTCCCGGCGGGTCCGGGTGGAGGCGGCGAACGCCGTCGCGCCTTTCGCCGGAGAGCTTCCGGAAAGCGCGCGGGAAGCCTTCGGGAAGGCGGCCGCCGAGTACCGGGCCGCCGCCCGCTCGCGGCCCGCGACTCCCGAATCCCTGCTCCGCCTCGGCAACTTCCACGCCGCCGCCGGGGATCTGTCCGAAGCCGAACGACGAATCCGCGAAGCGCTCGCCCGCTACCCGGAATCCGGCGACGCGCACGTCTCGCTCGCGCTGCTGCTCGCCGAAGGAGGACGGCTCGAGGAGGCACTCCCCCATCTCGAACGCGCCTCAGCACTTCTCCCGGGAAATCCCCGCGTCCACTACAACCGCGGCCTCGCGCTCCAACAGCTCGAAAGAAGGGAAGAAGCGCGCATCGCCCTCGAACGGGCCGTCGGGCTCGCGCCGGAAACACCCGATTTCCTGCTCGCGCTCGCCATCCTCCACGCGCAGGAAGATCGCTGGGAGGATGCCCTCCCGTGGGCCGAACGGGCCGCGGACAAGAGCCCCGAAGCCCGCACCCTGCTCGACCGAATCCGCCGCGAACTCGGGCGCTGAACTACGGAATCCGCAGGCGGCGCAACTTCTGCCAGAGCCCCTGCCGGGTGATCCCCAGCTCGCGGGCCGCCCGGCCCCGGTTGCCCGCCGCCCGGGAGAGCGCCCGCAGCACCAGGATCCGCTCGAACGCATCGCGGGCCTCGACGAGCCGCCGAAGCGCGAGCAGCCCTTCGAGCGGGTCGGGGCCGGCTGCCGGTTTCGGTCGCAGCAGTGATGCCACCGCCGAAGCGGGAACCCGCCGGCCGGCATGGGTCGTGAGCAGCGCGAGCACCACCGCTTCCAGCTCCCGCGCGTTCCCCGGCCAGGAGTGGGCTTCGAGGCGGTCGAGGGCCTCCGGCGAAAACCGCATCCGGGCGACCCGGTGGCGAAGAGCGAGCCTTCGGGCGAACGCGCCGGCGAGAAGCGGGATATCGGCGCGCCTTTCCCGGAGCGGAGGCACCCGCAGCCGGATCATCCCGAGCCGATAGAGGAGATCCGGGCGAAATCCTTCGCCGAGATCCCGGTTGGTGGCCGAAAGGAGGCGGAAGTCGCTCTTCCGCACCCGCGTCTCACCCACCCGCCGGTATTCGCGCTCCTGAAGAACCCGGAGCAGGACCGCCTGCGCTCGCGCCGGCAGCTCTCCCACCTCGTCGAGAAACAGGGTTCCCCCGTCGGCCGCCTCGAAAAGCCCGGCCCGGGACGTTTCCGCCCCGGTGAAGGCACCCCGGGCATGGCCGAAGAACTCCGCTTCCAGCAGGCCGTCGGAAAGGGCAGCGCAGTTGACCGGAACGAGTGGCCGCCCGCTGCGGCGGCTCAGCCGGTGGAGGTGACGGGCGAGCAGCTCCTTGCCGACGCCGGTCTCCCCCTCGATCAGCACCGGAACATCGAACGGAGCCACCCGCCCGGCTTCGGCCAGAAGCTCCCGCATGACCGGCGCGCCGGCCACGATTTCGGCCCGTTCAGCCGCGAACGACCGCGTCATGGGATGCCTGGAGCCGCTTGAGCAGCGTTCTCCGGACCTTCGCGATGTCCTTTTCCCCGAGCGTGCGATTCGGAGCCTGATAGCGAACCGAAACGCCGAGCGACCGCTTCCCCTCTTCGAGCGGCCAGTCGTCGAACACCCGCGCCGAAGCCACGAGCGGATGGCTCCGGATCTCTTCGAGGATGGCCCCCGCCCGAACTCCCGGCCCGATCACGAGAGCAAAGTCCTCGGAGGCCGCCGGATGGCGGGAAACCGGCGCGGCCACCACCGGCGCGCCGAGATCGGGATGGGACGCGAGCAGCCCGGAAAGATCCACCTCCCAGAGATGGATCGCCGGCGCGAGGCCGAACCGCTCGGCGATATCGGGGTGGACCTGGCCGATGACCCCGAGCGCCGTGCCGCCGGCGCGCACCGAAGCGACCCGGCCGGAGACCCAGCCGAACCCGTCTTCCGGAACGTATTCGGCGCGGATGCCGAGCCCTTCGAGAAGCCGCTCGAGGGTGGCCTTCGCATCGAAAAAGTCGAGAGCCTCATCAGAGGGCGCTCCCCAGCGATCCACCCGCGCCCCGGCGAGCAACCCGGCCGCGATTTCTTCCTCGCGGGGAGCTTCCGCGGATTTCCGGGGAGTCCAGACCCGCGAGACCTCGAACAGACGGATCGTCCGGGCACCCTGATCCAGGTTGCGGGCCGCCGTCCGGAAAAGCCCCGGCCCGAGCGAAAGCCGAAGGCAGTCGCGCCCGGCGTTCAGCGGATTGCGGACGGTGTAAGGCGGGTTCCGGTCGAGCTCGCCCTCGGGGAGGACCGCAGCGAGATCCTCCCGCGAAACGAGCGAGTAGGTCTGGACCTCCCGGAGCCCCGCTCCGGCCAGCAGATCCCGCGCCCGCTCGCGGAGTGCCCGCGCCGGGAGCGGCGGGGGAGGAGGGATGGACCCCGTGAGCGGGATGGCCGGCAAGTCGTCGTATCCGGTGATCCGGGCCACCTCCTCCACCAGATCGTCCGGCCCCCGAACGTCGCTTCTCCACCAGGGCGCTTCGACTTCGAGCGCATCGTCCGCGTCCCGGACTTCGAAGCCCAAGCCGGCAAGCGCTCCCTCGACCACGTCGGCCGGCGGGTCCATCCCGAGCACCTGCGGAACCCGGGACCGGCGGAGACGGATCGGTTCCCGGTCCGGAGGCTCGGGGAAGACATCCACGAGCCCAGCGGCCACCCGCCCCCCGGCGTGCTCCTCGAGCAACCGGCAGACGCGGGCCGATGCCCGGAGGGCGAGCTCCGGCGGGAGTCCCCAGGCGAAGCGGCGGGCGGCATCGGACATGAGGTCGAAACGACGGGCGGTGCGGCGCACGTTCGCCGGGTGGAAATTCGCCACTTCGAGCAGCACCCGCCGGGTGTCTCCGGTGATCTCGGTTTCGAGCCCGCCCATGACTCCGGCGAGCGCGACGGGGCCTCCCGGGTCGGCGATCACCAGGTTTTCGGGGGTGAGCTTGCGCACCGCGCCGTCGAGGGTCACGAGATCCTCACCGGATTCGGCGCGACGGACGAGGATATGCCGGTCCCGCACCCGGTCGGCATCGAAAGCGTGAACCGGCTGCCCGGTCTCCAGCATCACGTAGTTGGTGATATCCACCAGGTTGTTGATCGGCCGCATTCCGGCCGCGAGGAGCCGCTCCGCCATCCAGTCGGGAGAGGGGCCGGGGGTCACGTCTTCGATGAGCGCGAGGGTGAAACGGCGGCAGAGGTCGGGGGCGAGGATTTCGGCGGTGGCCTGACCGGCCATTTCGGGCCCTTCAGCCTTTGCGTCCCCGGGCGGCGGCCGGAGCGGCGCCCCGGTGAGCGCCGACACCTCGCGGGCGATCCCGATCATCGAAAGCGCGTCGGCCCGGTTCGGAGTCAGATCGAAGACGAAGACCCGGTCGCCGAGCACGTCGGCGAGCGGCGTTCCGGGAGGCCGATCCGTGTCGAGCACCAGGATGCCCTCGTGTTCGGAAGAAAGTCCAAGCTCCGCCTCCGAGCAGACCATCCCGCCCGAGACCACTCCCCGGATGCGGGATTTCTTCAGCTTGCGGGGCTTCCCGGTGCGCGGATCGAGCAGCTCCGCACCTTCGAGAGCGAAGGCGATGGTCTGCCCTTCGGCCACGTTGGACGCTCCGCAGACCACCGTCTGCTCGCCGTAGCGATCCACGGTCACGAGCCGCAGCCGGTCGGCATCCGGGTGCGGCCGGACCGCGAGAACCCGGCCCACCACCACGCCCCGCCACTCGCCTCCCACCCGGTCGATCGAGGTGACTTCGAGTCCGGCGGTGGTCAAACGGCGAGCCAGCTCCTCCACGTCTTCGGGGAGTTCCACGAGCTCCGAGAGCCAGCCGAGCGGAACGCGCATCTCAGAACTGGCGGAGGAACCGCAGGTCGTTTTCGTAGAAACGACGGATGTCGCGGATTCCGTGACGCAGCATGGCGATCCGCTCCACCCCGAGCCCGGCCGCGAACCCGGTGAAGACCTCCGGGTCGTATCCCATGTTCGCGAGGATCTCGGGGTGCACCATCCCGGCACCGAGGATTTCGATCCAGCCGTCGGGGCTGCTGATCGAGACCTCCACGCCCGGCTCGACGAAGGGGAAGTAGTCGCAGCGGAAGCGGATTTCGCGCTCGCCGAACATCTCCCGGACGAACTGGAAGAGCGTTCCCTTGAGGTGGCCGAGCGTCAGCCCCTCATCCACCGCGAGCACCTCGGTCTGGGTAATCATCCATTCGTGGGTGGCATCGGTCGCTTCGTTGCGGTAGGTCCGGCCGGGGGCGATCACCCGCACCGGCGGCTCGCGGGTCTCCATGAAACGGATCTGGTTGGGCGAGGTGTGGGTGCGGAGCAGAAGAGGCGGCTCCTCCTCCCGCGAATCGAGGTAGAAGGTGTCCATCGAGTCGCGCGCCGGGTGGTCCGCCGGGATGCGGAGCGCGTCGAAGTTGTAGTACTCGGTCTCGACCTCCGGGCCTTCCACCACGTGAAAGCCCATCCCGGCGAAGGACCGGACGATGGCGCGTTCGGTCAGGGTGATGGGGTGGAGGCCGCCTTCCGGAAGCGGCCGGCCGGGGAGGCTCACGTCGAGAGCGGCGAGCGATTCGGCGCGACGGGCCTTGAGCGCGGCGACCCGCTCCCGGTGCGCTTCCTGAAGCTGCTGCTTGAAGCCGTTGAGCGCCTGCCCGGCGGCGGCCCGCTCGTCCGGGGGAAGCTCTCCCAGACGGCGGAGGCTCAGGATCAGCCGCGACCTTCGGCCCAGATGGGCGACCCGCCACTCCTCGATCGCCGCCTCGTCACCGAGCCCGGAAAGCGCTTCGAGAGCGCGGGAGACCTCCGGCCTGGAAAGAAGGGCGCTCTCGGAATCGGGCACGGACAAACGGAGGCGGAGTATAGGGCGAGGCAGGAGAAACTCCGGCGAACCATAATTCCCCTTCCCGATGCGCCGTTTTCGCTACCCGAAATCCCTGATCTCGGACGCGGAGCAGGAGTACGCGAAGGCGGTCCGCGAGTTCGCCGCCGGAGAGATCGCCCCGAAGAGCCGGGAGATGGAGCGGGCCGGCCAGATTCCGGCTTCGCTCATCGAGGAGCTCGCCGACTTCGGTCTTTTCGCAGCCGCTGTGCCCGAAGAATTCGACGGAGCCGGCTTCGACTTCTTCCACCTGGTTCTCGCGGTGGAGGAACTCGCCCGCGCCGATGCTTCGGTGGCGCTGCTCGTGGATGTGCACGGCACTCTCGTCGTGAAGGCGGTCGAGAGCTTCGGGACCGGGGAGCAGCGGGCGGAACTTTTGCCGCAGCTCGCCGGCGGCCGGCTCGGGGCGTTCTCGCTCTCGGAAGCGGAAGCCGGGAGCGATGCCTTCGCACTCAAGGCTTCGGCGACCGAAGCCGAAGGGGGGTACCTGCTGCAAGGCGCGAAATCCTGGGTCTCCGGCGGGCGGGAGGCGAGCCTCTTCCTCGTCTTCGCGCGCGCTCCGGAGGGGGTGACCGGCTTTCTGGTGGATGCCTCGAATCCGGGGCTGCGGCTCGGCGCGCCGGAGGAGAAGGTGGGCCTCAAGGCCTCTTCGACCGTGCCGCTCTACCTCGACAACTGTTTCGTGCCGCGTGAACGGGTACTCGGGCGGATGGGACAGGGCCGGCGGATCGCCCTCTCGCTGCTCAACGAGGGCCGGATCGGCATCGCCGCCCAGCTCGTCGGGATCGGACAGGCGGCGCTCGATCTGGCGCTCGCCCACGCCGAGACCCGGCGCGCTTTCGGAAAGCCGATCTTCGGCTTCCAGGGAGTCAGCTTCGCGCTTGCCGATGCCGCGACCCGGCTGGAGAGCGCCCGGGTGCTCACCTGGAACGCCGCGCGCCTCGTGGACGAGGGCGGCGACCCGCACCGGACGGCGGCGATGGCCAAGCTCACCGCCCAGCGCACCGCCGAGAAGGTGACCTCGCTCGCGATCGAACTGATGGGAGGAATCGGCTACACGACCGATTCCCTCGCCGAAAAGCTCTGGCGGGATGCCAAGGCGGGGACGATCTACGAGGGCACCGCGAACATGCAGCTCATGACCATCGCCCACACGCTCCGGCGGGGCTGACGGTCACGAAAAGAGGCGGCGCGCCGTCTCCCGGATGCGCTCCCAGGCCCCGAGGACGTGCTCCTCGCCGGTCATGCTCTGGGCGACCACCATCCGCAGCCCGATGCCCGCCGCGGTCCGGGTGTGGGTCAGGTAGAGCGCCCCGGACCGGTTGAGCTCCTCGGCGAGTGCGAGATTCCGGGCATCTGAATCTTCGGTTCGATACCGGAAGGTGACGTGGTTCAGCGGAGCGGGCGCGAGCAGTTCGAAATCCGGTGCTTTCTCCACGAGCGCGAGGAACCGCTGCCCCAGCCGGATGTGCTCGCGGATGTGGCGGCGCAAACCCTCCGCGCCGTAGTGACGGAGCACCATCCACAGCTTGAGCGCCCGGAAGCGCCGGCCGAGCGGGATCTGCCAGTCCCGGTAGTCCCAGACTTCCCCCGCTTCCGAAGCCCGGTTCCTGAGGTATTCGGGAGTCACCGAGAGGGTTTCGGTGAGCGCCCGCCGGTCCCGGACGAAGAAGGCGTCGCAGTCGAAGTTGGTGAACATCCACTTGTGAGGATTGAAGCACCACGAGTCGGCGAGCTCGACCCCGTCCTCGAAGTGCCGGTGCTCCGGACACAGGAAGGCGGTTCCCGACATGGCGGCATCCACGTGCACCCAGATGTCGTGTTCGCGGGCGATTTCGGCGAGCGCCCGGAGCGGGTCGAAAGCGCCGGTGGAAGTCGTCCCCAGGGTGACCAGCAGGAAGCACGGTTTCCTCCCGGCGGCGAGGTCGCTCCGGACGAGCTCCCGGAAGGCATCCGGGCGGGCGGCGAGGGTCGAGGGGTCCGTCGGGATATCCCGGAGGAAGTCGCTCCCGAGCCCGGCGATCCGCACTCCCTTGAGCAGCGAGGAGTGGGATTCCGCCGACCCGTAGGCGACGAGCGGCTCGCGGACACCGCGCCGGTTGGACTCGAAGCCGGTCGCCCGCTCGCGAGCGGCCAGCAGCGCGGTGAGGGTCGCCGACGAGGCAGTGTCCTGGAGGACCCCGCCGCCCGGCCCGTCCGAGCGAAAGGCCTCGGGCAGCCCCAGAAGCTCGACGAGCCAGTCGAGCACGTGGGTTTCGAGTTCGGTGCAGGCCGGGCTCGTGGCCCAGAGCATCCCCTGCACACCGAGCCCCGCCGCGAGCAGCTCGCCGAGCACCGAGGGCCCCGAGTTGTTCGAGGGGAAGTAGGCGAAGAAGTTGGGGGACTGCCAGTGGGTGATCCCCGGAAGCACCACCCGGTCGAGATCGGCGAGCACAGCCTCGAACGGCTCGCCCTGATCCGGCGGGCGGGCGGGGAGCCGGGAGCGGATTTCGCCCGGCCGCACCTCGGAGCGGACCGGGAACCCTTCCACCCGTTTCCAGTAGGCGGCGATCCAGTCGAGAACCGCCCTTCCGTTCCGGACGAACTCCTCGGGAGGAAGGTGGTCCATTCAGTCCTGAGGAAGATCGTTGATCTTCGCCGCGAGGATGAAGTCGCTCTCGGTCAGCCCGTCGATCTTGTGGGTCCAGATGGTGACTCCCACCCGCCCCCAGGCCACCAGCAGGTCCGGGTGGTGGCCTTCGCTTTCCGCCACTTCGCCCACCCGGTTGGCGAACCGGAGCGCGCTCATGAAATCGGGGAAGACGAAGGTCTTGCCGATGTCGTGGTGCTCCCGGTGGGACCAGCCCTCGACCTGGGCGAGGTAGCCTTCGACCTCCTCGGGGGAAAGCGGCGGGACACCGCCGCGGCAGGGAACGCAGTGCTTTTGGGAAAGGCTCATGGGCCGGAATTATTCCAGAACGAGAGATGCTGTCGTTCACGCTGCGCTGTAAAGTTGCCGCCATGATTCGCACCCAGGTCCAGCTCCCCGACGAGCTCTACCGACAGTTGAAGCGACTGGCCGACTCCCGCGAGTGGTCCCTCGCGGAAACGCTCCGGCGCGCCGCCGAACAATTCCTCGTCCGTCACCCGCCCGCGCCGGATCCGAACTGGCAGCCGCCGGTCTCGGATGCGGTTGGCTGGCGCGGCCTGAACCACGAGGACGTGCGCCGGGCGCTCTTCTCCGACCGGGAGCCGCCCGCTGCCCGAAAGCGCTGACATGATTTCGTTCGATTCGAGCATCCTGCTCCACAGCTACAGCAAGGCCAGTCCCCTCCACGAATTCGCCCGCGCCTTCCTCGAAGAGCTCTCGGGGCGGAACGACGTCGCCATTTCGGAGCTGGTGCTCGTCGAGTTCTACACGCTGCTGCGAAACCCGAAAGTCCTCGCCCACCCGCTCGATTCCGGCTCGGCAGCGGCGGTGGTGGGGACATACCAGCGCCATCCGCGGTGGCTGCGGCTCGGCTTCGACCTGGACAGCGTGCTCCTCCACGACCGCCTCTGGAAGTTCGCGGCTCGTCCCGGCTTCTCGCGCCGCGGGATCTTCGATGCCCGGCTGGCGCTGACCCTGCGCCTCCAGGGAGTCACCGAGTTCGCCACCGTCAACGAAGCGGACTTCGGCGACTTCGGGTTCGAACGGGTCTGGAACCCGCTGGCGTAGTCCGGTTCAGCCGAAGCGGGCGAGCCCGAAGAAGGGCTCCTTTTCGCGCTGGCCGAGCACCTGCTCCGCCACCATCTCGCCGAGCGCGGGTCCGAACTTGTACCCGTGGCCCGAGCCACCCCCGACGATCCACGCGTTCCGGGCCTCCGGGTGGGTATCCACGATCAGGTTCCCGTCGGCGCTTTGTTCGTACTGGCAGACGCGGGCTTCCACGAGCGGTGCGCCGCGCATCCCCGGGAACCGCATCTCCATGAACTCCCGCGCCTTCGCGATCCCGTCGGGGGAAGGCGTGCGCTCCCCGTGCGTCGGATCGAATGGCCCGCCCCGGCGATCGTCGGCCAGCTTGAAACCCCGGAACGTGTTGCCCGGCGCGCCGTAGTAGCCGGAGCCGCTCGCGATCCAGGTGGGAAGCATCCGGTCGGTCAGGTCCGCCCGGCCCGGAGGAGGGCCGAAATAGTAGATCTCCTGGCGCGACGGCCGGACGAGCGGCGGATCGAACCCGGGGAAAAGACCCGCGAGCCACGGACCGCAGGCGAAGACATACCGATCCGCCTCGATCATTCCTCCGTCGGAAAGGCGAACCGCACTCATCCGGCCGCCCGAGACCGCTCCGGGCTTGACTTCCGCCTGCCGGTACTCACCCCCCTCGGCGAGGAAGGCATCGAGCACCTCCTGGCACCCGCGACGGGCGAGCAGATACCCCGCTTCCGGCTCGAAGGCACAGGCACCGATCCCTTCCGGGTTGACCTGCGGATAGCGCCGTTCGAGCTCGTCGCGCCCGAAGTCCTCCACCGGGACCCCCATCTCGCGGAGCACCGAGACGACCTGGCGGATGCGCGTGTTCCCTTCCGGGCCGATCCGGAGCAAACCCACCGGAAAGAACAGTTGCGTCCCGAAACGGATCTCGTTCTCGCGCCAGAGATCGAGAGCGCGGAGGACCATCCGCGTATAGATGCGCTGCTCGCCGTAGCTCGCCCGGATCAGACGGGTCTCGCCGCCCGAGCTCGCCCGCGAGTTCCCGGGGCCCCACGCATCCACGAGCGTCACCGCAGCGCCGGAGCGCAGCAGGTAGAGCGCCGTCCACCCTCCGAAGACCCCTGCCCCGACCACCACGATCCGGGGGCTCTGGGCGGAACCCGCCGCGCGTGCGACCACCGGGGCCGCGAGCCCCGCCGCAATCGCCTCTCGCCGTGAAATCCGTACTACGCTCATCGCCCTACTGTATCCCCCCTACAGGTACCGCAATAGAGTGGCCAGCAGAGCGGCGCGACGGGGGAGGTCGTCGAGCCGGACCTGTTCGTGTTCCGCGTGCGCTCCGTCTCCCGCCGGCCCGAGCCCGTCGAGCACCGGGACCCCGAGCCCCGCGACGATGTTTCCGTCGGAACCGCCACCCGCCGAGCCTTCGGGAAGATTCCAGTCCCATTCGGCCGCGATCTCGCGGGCCATCCGGTAGAGCCGGACCACCGCTTCGCTGCGGACGAGCGGCGGCCGGTTCACGCCGCCGGTCCAGGAGATCCGGGCTTCCGGATCCCGGCAGCGGAGCGCCCGCAGCCGCCCGATCAGTTCCTCGCCCGCCTCCGGGTCGTCCATCCGGATATCGAGGTCCGCAGAGGCGCGCGCCGGCACCACGTTGGTCCGCTCTCCGCCCCGCACGACGCCCACGTTCACCGTGATGCCGCGCGGTGGGTCGGAGAGCGCCGCCGCCTCCTGGAGCACCGGGGCCAGTTCGAGGATCGCATTGATCCCGTTTTCCGGGTCGAGCCCGGCGTGGGCGGCGCGTCCTTCCACCTCCACCCGCATCAGCCCCACGCCCCGCCGGAAGGTCTTGGCTCCGCCCCCCGGAAGCGAAGGCTCCATCACCAGAGCGGCGGCCGCCCGCTTCGCTTCCGACTCGATGAGACGACGGCTGGAAACGCTTCCCACCTCCTCGTCGGTGTTCCAGAGGATCGTGACCGGGCTCCGGGGCCGGACGCCGAGCGCTTCGAGACACCGGAGCGCCCCGATCGTCTGGACGAGCCCCGCCTTCATGTCGAAGACCCCGGGGCCGCGGGCCACACCGTCCGATCCCACGCGCCACGGCAGTCGCCCCAGCGTCCCGAGCGGCCAGACGGTATCGAGATGGCCGAGCAGCAAGACTCCGGGACGCTCCGAATCTTCTCCGGGGAACCGCGCCCGGAGATGAGGCCCGCGGGGAATCTCTCCTTCGGGCTCCACGAATTCGACGGAACACCCGGAGAGTTCGGCGGCGGCGGCCTCCCCCATGGCCCGGGTCGCCGCCGGATCGTCGCTCGGCGATTCGACCGAGACGAACCGTTCGAGCGTCCCGACGAGCGACGACTGACGGGCGGCAAGCCAGGCGAGCGCCGAGCGCCCGAAGTCGCTACTCAGCGAGCTGGCTCCTGACCTCCCGCAGCACCTCCAGCCGGGAGGCGAGCGTCGGATCCGGGGAGCCGAGCTCCATCGCCTTCTGGTACGCCTCCCACGCCTGGTCCACCCGGGCATAGTCGGCATCGCTCGCCGGGCACCCCACCTGCGCCGCCTGGAGCTTCTCGCCGAAGGCAGCATCCTTGAGTCGGCACGCGCCGTACTGCACCTGCGCGGCGTGCGCCCACGCGAGGCCGCGGAACGGCTCGCCCCAGGAATCGATCCGCCCGGTCGCTTCCCCGAAATGGGTCTCCGCCCCGGCGTAGTTGCCGGAAGCGAGGTACGCCTGGCCGAGCGCCCAGTGCCCCATCCCGAGGTCCGCCATGTCGCCGTCCTCCGGATATTCGGGGATCGCCGATTCGAGGAGCGGGGTCGCCTCGCCGAGGTTCTGGTTGACGACGAGCGCAATGCCGTACTCCACCTTGTAGAGCGGGTTCGCAGAATCGCCGTCCACAGCCGCCTTCGCGGCAGCGAGCGCGCCCGCCAGATCCTGCTGCTGGCGCTTCGCCTTGGCGCTCGCGTAGTTCGCCATCGCGAGTCCGGCCTTCGCATCCTCCGAAGACGGGTCGGCGGCGAGCGCCATGTTCATCTGCTCGACCGCCTGGTCGAACTGGAGTTCGGTGATCGCGAAGTTGCCGAGCGCGGTGTGCGCGAGGGCTTTCGACATCGGCGGCGAGTTCGGGAGAGAGGTCACCTTCTGGTAGTAGGTCTTCGCCTGCGAGACGTTCTCCTGCGCCTCATAGACCTGGGCGAAGGCGAGGTTGGCCGCCGGGTCATCGGCGTTCACGGTGATCGCCATCGCGAGGTCGCCGTAGGCCTCCTGCTGGTTCCCAAGCGCGTTGTTCGCGAGGCCGCGGATCCCGTAGGCGGCGGTGAGCTGGTCGTTGCGGCTCAGCGCCTCGGTCGCGGAAGCCACCGCGTTCTCGAAATCGTCGCGGGCGAAATAGATCTCGGCGAGTCCGGCGTGGGCACGGGCGATCTCCGGGTCCAGCTCCACCGCGCGCCGGTAGGAAGCCTCGGCGGTCTCCCAGTCCTCGGCAGCGGCCGCCGCCTGCCCGAGCGTCGAGTGCGCCATCGCGCTGTCGGGTGCCATCGAGAGGGCCTGCTCCGCCATCCGGGACGCCTCCTCGAACTGCCCCTGGCGGGCCATGCTCGCCCCGAGCCCGAGGTAGATGTCCACCGGGGGATTCGGGTTCAGCTCGATCACCATTTGTCCGGCCTCGATGACCTTCAGGTCGTCCTCCATGTTCGAATAGGCAGTCGTGAGCGCGGTCCAGGCTTCGAGAATCTCGGCCGGATCCTCGACATCCTCGTGCGCCCAGCCGTCCACGTCATCCGGGGGCGGCTCCATCTCGAGCGCCGCCTCGAACGCGCCAGCGGCGTTCTCCCACTCCTCGAAACCGGCGTAGATGCGGCCGAGACGCAGCCGGAGGTCGCGGCGATAGGGGTGATCCTGCAGCACCCGCAGGTACCAGCCGCCCGCTTCGCTCCAGGCCGCGTTGGCAGCCTCCGCGTCGCCGTCCTCCATCGCGTCTTCGGCCTCTTCTTCCTTCTCTTCGGCGAGCTCGACCGCCCGGTCGGTTTCCCGCCGGTCGAGCGGATCCTCCTCCTGGGCCCAGGCGAGGGAGATGCCGAATCCGAGGACGGCGACGAGCCAGACGAAGGTGCGCGAATGCTTCAAGGTCATGGAATCCTCCGAGGGCGCGCCTCCAGGGGGCGGCGCAACCGGAGAAGATCGTAGAACAGGGTCACCCGCCATACAACCGCCTAGAATTCCACCCGAGCCCGATGGAACGCTTCTACCTCACCACCGCGATCGATTATGTGAACTCGAAGCCCCACCTCGGCACCGCCTACGAGAAGATCACCGCCGACGTGATCGCCCGGTACAAGCGGGGCCGGGGGGTGAGCACCCATTTCCTGATGGGGAACGACGAGCACTCCGCCAACGTCCGGCGACGGGCGGTGGAGCTCGACCTCGACCCGCTCGCCTACTGCGACCGGATGGAGGAGGTTTTCCGCGAGGTCTGGAGCCGGCTCGACATCAGTTTCGACGACTTCATCCGCACCACCGAGCCGCGCCACCACGCCGCCGTCGGCAAGCTGCTGACCCGCATCCGGGAGGCGGGCGACCTCTACGAAGGGGTCTATGAGGGGTGGTACTGCGTTTCCTGCGAGTCCTTCAAGCAGGAAAAGGACCTGGCGGAAGGGAACTGCCCGATCCACCAGTCGAAGCCGGACTGGATCCGCGAGAAGAACCACTTCTTCCGGCTGTCGGCCTTCCGCGACCGGCTGATGCGGCTCTACGAGGAGCAGCCGGGCTTCCTCTCGCCGGAAATCCGGCGGAACGAGATGTGGAACGTGCTCGAAGGGGGCCTCTCCGACCTTTCGGTGAGCCGGCCGGGCTCCGACTGGGGGATTCCGGTCCCGTTCGACAAGGAGAGCGTGGTCTATGTCTGGTTCGACGCGCTCACCAACTACCTCTCGGCCACCGGATACGGAGCGGACGAGGCGGGTTGGGACGACCGGTGGCCGGCGGATGTGCACATCGTCGGCAAGGACATCACCCGGTTCCACGCGGTGATCTGGCCGGCGATGCTGATGTCGGCGGGGCTCCCCCTGCCCCGGATGGTCTTCGGGCACGGATTCGTGAACTTCGAGGGCGAGCGGATGAGCAAGTCGCTCGGGAAGGTGGTGGACCCGCTCGAAGCCGCCGATCACTTCGGCCCCGACGCGCTGCGGCTGTTCCTGGTGCGGGAAATCCAGTACGGCCAGGACGGGGATTTCTCGTGGGACCGCTTCGAGGCCCGCTACGACTCCGATCTCGCCAACTCGCTCGGGAACCTGGTCAGCCGGATCACCACGATGGCCGAACGCTACCGGGACGGCAGGCTGACTCCATCCGGGCGTTCGGCCCTGCCGGAAAGGGTGAACGCGGCAGCCGACCGGCACCGGGAGGCGATGGACGCGCTCGCGCTCCACCGCGGCGCGGACGAGGCATTCGGGATCGTCTCGGCGGTGAACGAGTTCCTCACCGAGCGCGCCCCGTGGAAGCTCGCGAAGGACGAAGAGGCCGCGACCGGGCTCGACGAGGCGCTCTACGAATCCGCCGAAGCCACCCGCGTTGCCGCGACCCTGCTGGCCCCGGTCATGCCGAACTCGTGCGCCCGCATCCTCGAACGCCTTGGCGGCGACGAGACCCCCCGCTTCCGCACGGACCGGGCGCTCGCGACGAAGACCGGCGACCCGCTCTGGCCCCGGCTCAAGAAGTAGCGGGGCCGGGGCAACCAGGCGAAACGTTCACACGAAGTAGTCCGCGGAGTCGAGACACCTGTCATAGAGATCCCGGTCGAACGGCTTCCAATCCGTTCGATCCACTCCACGACGGCTGGTCGCCGAAGGGCTCTCCGGGAACGCGGACGCAATCTTGATCCACCGATTCTTCCTCTCCGCCACTTCGCGCACTTCACGAGCAACCTCCGCGTAGTCCTGATCCTGAGCGAAGAGGACCGCCACATCGAGCGCTCCCGTGGACGCAAGGCGAACCACATCCAGCGCGATGCGGATGTCTATCCCCTTCTCGTGAGCGACCTCGATGGAGCCACCCGTTCCATGAGCGACACGAACGTATTGAAGCGGACGAAAAGTGGTCACGATCCCCTTGATGCCGCATTCGGAGCAGCCGGCGCTGCCAGAACCGATGCCACTTGGGATCCTTGTGCGGCGAGGGCACGCCGGTGTGGAAGCGCACCTGAACACTCTGCCAACCCTCCCTTTCACAAACAGCCGCCGCAAGCGACAACGGCTCATAGTTCGGTATCCGATATCCGAACGCGGCCTTGGCGTGATGGTAGAGGTTCTGGCCATCGAAAAAGCACACCGCGCGCTTCACGAGCGGTTCCGGGCGACCCACCACAACGAATAACCCCCTCGGGACCCGCGAAAGGCAACTCCGAGGGGGAGTAGAGCCCGGAGCGTAGCACGGAATCCCGCTACCGGGAGGCGGCGAGGGAGCGCTCGAAGGCCGCGATCGTGATCTCCGCTCTGCGGGCGACGAGTGCGTGTCCGTTCGCGATGGTCGCTTCGAGCGGATCGAGCGGGACGCCGTTGATCTCGAAGAGTCCGGCATCGCGGCGTTCGCGGGTGCGGATCGAGCCCGGGTCCACGGTCGCCATGATCGCGTCGTAGTGGTAGTCGTCGTGGACACCGGCGCGGGAGGCGGACTGGACATCCGGCATCTGGTGGATGCCGAGTTCCTTGAGCTGCTCGAAGCTCCAGAGATCCTCGGTGTAGTACTCGGGGATGTGGTGGAGGCGGGTTCCCGGATGCGGCGGTCCGGCGTTCCAGCGTTCCGCCACGGCCGCCATGCCCGCCTGGTTGCCGCCGCTGTCGCCGATGAGCATGAGATCGGTGAACCCGCTGACCGCGAGGCTTCGGGCGACATCGTGAACGACCATCTCGAAGGTCTCCCGGCTGAGCCCGATGGTCCCCGGGAACCGCATGTGGCCGGTCGGCGGGTCGTGATCGCCCTCGGGGACCAGCTTGATGATGGGGGCGACCAGCGCGTTTCCGAGCCGGCGGGCGATGGCCTCGGTGGTGGCGCGGAGCACCACGTTGTGCTTGCCGGTGACCACATACGGGCCGTTCTGCTCGATCCCGCCGGTCGCGATGATCGCGGTGGTGGCCCCGCCGGCGATGCGGTCACGGACCTCCATCCAGGTGAGTTCCTCGAGGAAGACGCTGTCGTGCGCTTCGATCGGCCGCTCGGCATCGAGCGCGTTCCAGGGGTGCTCCGTCAAGCAGGCAACCGCGAGCAGGCAGCACAGGACGACGATCTGTTTCATTGCGCGGGTCATCTCTCTTTCGGGAAGGCAGGAACCGGCCCCGGTACACGCAGGCCGACGCGCTGGCGGGGGCGGAGAGGTTTTCGCCAGGCCTCGCGGGCCGGAGAGCGGATCGTCACCTCGTGGCCCGACGGGAGGCGCGCGGTCAGCAACTGGTAGGGGCCGTGGAAGGACACGGCGGTCAGCGTCGCGACGACCGCTCCCGAATCGTCTTCACCCAAGAGCGGCTCGATCTCGAATCCATCGAGCGGGAGCAGCACTTCGACCGGGCCCGCCGGCGTGGGTGCTCTGAGTTCCAGCCGGCCGAGTTCCGAGGTCGCGGTCCGGCCGTCGCTCTCGGCGGGGAGCAGGTTCGTCTCGCCGAGGAAGCGGGCCGCCTCGCGGTTTCCGGGGTTCCGCGCCAGCTCTTCCGGTGTCCCGGCACCCCGGATCCGGCCCTTGAGCAGCAGGACCACCCGGTCGGCCAGCGAGAACGCCTCCTCGCGGTCGTGGGTCACGAGCACCGCGGTGGTCCCGAGCCGGCGGAGCAGCGCCGCGACCTCCGACCGCACCCCCACCCGAAGCGCGGCATCGAGATTCGAGAACGGTTCGTCCAGCAGCAGCAGCGAGGGCTCGGGGGCGAGCGCCCGGGCGAGCGCCACCCGCTGCTGTTCGCCGCCGGAGAGATTGTCCGGACGGCGGTCGGCGACTTCGGAGAGGCCGAGCATCTGAAGCGCCCCCCAGGCCTTCGTGAGTCCGGCGGGGCCCGGTGCCCCGAACGCCACATTCCCGAGGGCCGTCAGGTGGGGAAAGAGCGCGTAGTCCTGGAACACGATCCCCACCCGGCGCGCTTCCGGTGGCACGAACACCGAAGGACCGCTCACCTCCTTCCCGAAGAGCCGAATGGTCCCGGTGTCCGCCGGCTCGAGCCCCGAAACGATCCGCAGCAGCGTCGTCTTGCCGCCGCCGCTCGGCCCGAGGATCGCGGTGATGCTCCCCGGGGCGACCTCGATGTCGAAATCTTCGAGCACCACCCGCCCGCCGTCGAACTCGAAGCTCCGCGACAGGCCGCGGATTTCGAGCGCCGGAACGGTCATCGCACGGCCGGCCGCAGCGGACGGCCGGGGCGGAGAACGAGCGCGAGCATCCCGAACGCGAGCCCGACCAGCAGCAGCGACGCGGCGGCGGCGCGGCCCATCTCGACGTTCTCGGCGGCGCTCCAGACCGTGGTGGCGAGGGTGCGGAATCCGGTCGGGGCGAGCATCAGGGTCGCCGGAAGCTCCTTGACACTCGTCAGGAACACGAGCGCGAGCGCCGAAACGACACCGGGACGCAGGAGCGGCAGCGTGACCCGGAAGTGACGCCGCAAACGTCCCGCGCCGAGCGCCCGCGCCGCTTCGTCGAGGCGGGGGTTCAGCGCGGCGAGGGTGGCTTCGAGCGGGGCGATCCCCTGGGGAAGCGAATGGATGGCGTAGGCGAAGACCAGCAGGCCGAGGGTCTGGTAGAAAAACGGCGTGAGCTGGACCGAGAAATAGACGAGCGCGAGGCCGAGCACGAGCCCCGGAAGCCCGAACCCGATGTGGGCGATCCCGCGCAGGAGGGAGCTTCGCCGGGAGGGATGGCGGGCGGCGAGAAAGGCCACCGGAATCGCGAGCGCCGTGGTCGTGACGGCGGCCAGGACGGAAGCGAGCCCGGTGCGTCCGAGCGCCGGAAGAAGACCGGCCGTCGCTCCCTCGGGGGCCTGGATCAGCCAGTAGAGGCACACCCCGACCGGCAGGAGGAGAGCCGGCCCGAGCACCGCCAGAACCAGCCCGAGCGCCGCAAGCCGGAAGCGGCCCAGCCGGACGGGCTTCGGCGGGCGGGCGCGGACCGAAGCGCCGGGCGAGGGGCCGGAGCGGAAACGCTCGGCACCGAGCAGCAAAAGAAGCGCCGCGAAGACCAGCATCAGGGCGAGGCCGGCCGCGGTGTGCCGGTCGAGCGAGCCCCGGTACTGGTTGTAGATCGCCCAGGTGAACGTCTCGTAGCGGAGCAGGGACACCGCGCCGAAGTCGCTCAGCGTGTAGAGCGCAGCCAGCAGCCCGCCAGCCCAGAGCGGGCCCGAAATCAGGGGAAGGGTGACCTCCCGGAAACGGCGGAACGGACCGGCACCGAGCGTGCGGGCGGCGTCATCCACCGCCTGGTCCATCACCGCGAGCCGCGCCCGCGCCGCGAGGAACACATAGGGGTAGTTGAGGACGCTCAGGACGAGGAGCGCGCCCGGGAATCCGTAGATCTCCGGAAGCCGCTCCCATCCGGTCCAGGGCTCGAGCGCCTGCTGCAACAGCCCCCGGGGGCCGAGCGCGGTGACGGTAGCGAAGGCGGCGACATACGAGGGCATCGCGAGCGGGGCCGCCAGCAGGCCGGTCAGCCACCGCCGCCCCGGCAGGTCGGTCCGCTCGGTGAGCCAGGCCAGCGCGAGCCCGAGGGCGACCGAAACCGCCGCGACCGATACGGTGAGGAGCGCCGTCCGGCCGGCGATGCCGAGGCTCCGGGGCCGGGAGAGCACGAGCGCCAGGCCGCCGCCGGAAAGCGCCCGGTACCCGAGATAGAGCAGCGGCAGCAGACAAAGCGCCCCGACCAGAACCCCCGACCACTGGAGGAGCCGGGACGGACCCCTCCGCCCCGTGCGAGCCATCGCTGGCGATCAGATCGCTCCGACTTCCCTCAGGAGGTCCAGCGTGCCGCGCAGGTCGGCGATGTCGCCGAGCGGCAGGTCCGGTGGGTTCAGGGAGGAGATCGGAGTCACCCGCGGATCGGTGGGGATGCCGGAAACGAGTGGATACTCGAAGGTCTCGGCGGCGAAGCGGGCCTGGATTTCCGGCGACAGCAGGAAGGCGAGGAACTGTTCGGCGGCTTCGGCGTTCCCGGTGGTGTCCACCACGCCCCCGCCCGAGATGTTGATCAGGCCTCCTGCCCCGCCGCCACGCGGGCTCACCGCGCGCGCCGGGAAGTCGTCGCCCTGCTGAACCAGGAACCGGAAGAGGTAGTAGTGGTTCGAGAGGCCGAGCTCCACCTCCCCATCGCCGACCGCCTGGTAGATGGCGGTGTTGTTGGCGTAGGCGCGGGGTTCGTTCGCCATCACGCCTTCGAGCCAGGCGCGGGCCGCGTCTTCGCCCTGAAGCACCCGGAGCGCGGTCACGAACGCCTGGAACGATCCGTTGGTCGGTGCCCAGCCGATCCGGCCCTTCCACTCGGGGTCGGTGAGTCCTTCGATGGATTCCGGAAGGTCTTCCGGAGTGAGCATCTCGGTGTTATAGACGAACACCCGGGCCCGCCCGGTGGTTCCCACCCAGCGACCGGAGGGGTCCCGGAAGCGCGCCGGAACGAGGCTCAGGACGGAATCCGGGAGCGGCAGGAGCCGTCCTTCGTCGGCGAGCTGGCCGAGCGCTCCGGCATCCTGGCCGTAATAGACATCGGCAGGGCTCTGGTCGCCCTCTTCGAGAATCTGGGCGGCGAGGTCGGCGGTTCCGCCGTATCGAACCTCCACCCGGATTCCGGTTTCCTGCTCGAAGGCCTCGATCACCGGTGCCACCAGCGATTCGCCCCGCCCGCAATAGACGGTGAGAGACCGGGGTTCCTCGGGGGCGGCGCAGCCAAAAAAGAACGTAGCGGCCAGAATTGCCCCGAGGCCGATGCGGCCAGAGTTTTCCATTTCGGTATTCCCTCCGGGAGTTTTTGTGAAAACCGATTCCACTTTACGGAAAAGTAGCACGCCACGGGCTAACTTCCGAAGTCCCATGAAGGTGTTGCTGAAGATGTTGCTTTCCGCGGTCGTCCTCCTGACCGCAACCACCGCCTCCGCGCAGCTCGAGATCGAGCGACGGGTCGCCGAGGTCTTCCGGATCGCGAACCCCTCGGTAGTGAACATCACCGCCCGCACCCAGGGATTCCACTGGTTTCAGGGTCCGGTCACCCAGGAAGGGACCGGCAGCGGCTTCGTCTATGACCGGAGCGGCCACATCGTCACCAACTTCCACGTGATCCACAACGCCGAGGAACTGCACGTCTCCTTTGCGAACGGCGAAATCCGCAGCGCGGAAATCGTGGGGGCGGATCCCTCGAACGACCTCGCGGTCATCCGGGTGGACGGCGACCCCGGAGATCTGGAGCCGCTCGAAATGGGGGATTCCGGGAGCCTCGAAGTCGGGCGTTTCGTGGTCGCGGTCGGCCATCCGTTCGGGCTCGACCAGACCCTCACCACCGGGGTGGTGAGCGGGCTCGGCCGGGTCATGGACAGCCCGGATCAGGGCTTCATCGGGGAGATCATCCAGACCGACGCGGCGATCAACCGCGGGAACTCGGGAGGCCCCCTGCTGAATCTCGAAGGCAGGGTCATCGGGGTGAACAGCGCCATCGTGAGCCCGAGCGGCGCGTCCGCCGGAGTCGGCTACGCGATTCCCGCCGCCACCGTGGAGCGGGTGGTCCCCGAACTCATCCGGAACGGCCGCTATCCGCACCCGCATCTCGGTGTCAGCTTCGTCACGATCCCGAGGGCGCTGGCCCGGACCCTGAACCGCGCCGGGGTTCCCGCGCCGGAAAACGGCGGGCTGATGATCCGGGCGCTGGTGCGCGGCGGCGCGGCGGAAAAAGCCGGGCTCAAGGCAGCCGACCGGGTCGGGAGGGTCCGCAATCTGCGGGTTCCCTACGGGGGTGACTACGTGGTCTCGATCGACGGCATCGAGGTGGAAAGCGAGCGGGATCTGATGCTGCTGCTCGAAACCCGCTACCGGGTGGGCGACGAAGTGCAGATCGGGTACTGGCGGGACAGCCAGGTTCTGAGCGCCTCCATCACGCTCATGGACCGGGACGCGATCCGCCGCCGCCGATAGACTCGCGCACATGACGGCGCAAAGCCTTCTCGGCCCCTTCCGGCCCGGCGACGGCGGGATGCCGCCCCACTTCGCGGGACGGGAAACGGAACAGCAGTTTCTCGGCGCTCACCTCGCGGAACTCGAAGCGGGGAATCCTCCGGCGGCGAACATCCTCCTCTACGGCCCGCGAGGCAAACGGCAAGACGGTGCTGCTTGGCTGGCTGCGGGAGGAGGCGAAACAGCACCCGAACATCGAGACGGTCGTGGTTCTGCCCTCGGGCGTTCCGGATCCGGAGCGGCTCACGCCGCCGGGTTTCTGGGGCCGTCTCGCCACGGTGTTCACCTGGGAATCGAGCACATCCGGTCGATCACCGCCGATCAGAGACATCCTCGCAGCAAGGGCGCGGAAGAGGCCGCTGCTGCTGGTGCTCGACGAAGCCCACACCCTGGATCCCGAGGTCGGGCAGGCGCTCTTCACCGCGAGTCAGGAAGTCCGGCAGAACCTGCCCCTGCTCCTGGTTCTCGCCGGCACTCCGAACCTCGAGGCGCAGCTCGCGAAGATGCACGCCTCCTTCTGGAGCCGGTCCGAACAGCTCCGAATCGGGCGGCTCGACGAGGAAGCCACGGCGGAAGCGCTCCTTCGTCCGCTTGAAGCCGAGGAGATTTCGCTCCCCGCCCACCTGCTCGCGAAGATGGTGGAGGAGACCCACGGATATCCGTACTTCATCCAGTTGTTCGGACGGGCCGTCTGGCAGCGCGCCAAGGAGACCGAACTCACCGAAGCCACCTTCGGGGAGGCGTACCGGGACTTCGATATGACCCGGCGCGAGTACTACCTCACCCGGTACGAGGAGTTCGTCCGGGCGAGGCTCGTTCCGGTGGGGAAGGCGTTCCGCGAGCAGCCGACCCTCGACGATGCCCGCTTCGAAGCCGCGATCCGCGACGGGCTCGGGCCGGATGTCTCGCACGAGGCCGAAGATCACGCCGCCGAAACCCTCCGCCACCTCGGCTACGTCTGGCGGCAACGGGCCAAGGCGGCGTGGGAGCCGGGAATCCCGAGCCTGATGGACTACGTCCGCGAATCCGCTCAGCCGAGCTCCTGAGCCGCCGGGCGGAAGAGCACCGCCACCGCGACCCCCGAACCCGCCGCGACGAGAGCGGCTACCGCGATCCAGAGGCTCCCCCAGGAAAAGAGCGCGGCGGCGCTTCCGAAGAGAACCGCATAGACCATCAGGCAGGCGAGCGGCCAGGCCGCGAAGGCGCGGCGGTAGGAGGCGGGAGAAGCGCCGGTGCGGCGGTAGGAGGCGGCCCAGCCGGATGCCGGCGGCCGAATCTTCCGGGTGAAGGCATCGAGCGTCGCTTCCGGTTCGGGTCGGGTGAACAGGGTGACCCCGAGCCAGATGGCGGTGGTCGCCACCACCCCGATCAGCAGGCCGCGGACACCGCCGGGAGCGATTCCGAGAGCGGGCAACGCCACCGCGACACCGAGCGAAGCGGCCATCGCCGAAATCTCGCTCCAGGCGTTGATGCGCCACCAGAGCCAGCGGGCCAGAAAGAGCGGCCCGGTGCCGGCACCGATCTGGAGCAAGAGGCCGAAGCCGCCCCGCGCGGTATCCACCGTGAAAGTCAAAAGGCCAGCCGCCGCCATCAGCAGCACGGTCACGATGCGGGCCGCCGCCACCAGTTCGCGCCGCGAGGCGGAAGGCCGCAGGAAGCGCCGATAGACATCTTCCACCACATACGAGGCACCCCAGTTCAGATGGGTGTCCACCGTGGACATGTAGGCCCCGGCGAGCGAGGCGGCCGCGAGCCCGAGCAACCCGGGGGGAAGCAGCCGCAGCATCAGCGGATAGGCGAGATCGTCGCCCACGAGCGCCGGGTCGAGGCCGGGAAGCGCTGCCCGGAGCGCGTCGAGGTTCGGATAGACCGCAAGCGAAGCGAGCGCCACCAGAATCCACGGCCAGGGCCGGAGCGCGTAATGGGCCACGGTGAACCAGAGCGTTCCGGCGAAGGCATCGCGCTCACTCCGGGCAGCGAGCATCCGCTGGGCCACATAGCCGCCGCCGCCCGGCTCCGCGCCGGGGTACCAGACGCTCCACCACTGGATCGCCACCGGAACGAGGAACAGGAGCAGGAACGCTTCGCTTCCCGGAGGCGGCAAAAGCGCGAGACGGTCCCCGTAGAGGGTGGCGATTCCGTCGAGTCCGCCGACCGCCGGATGATCGAGCGCCCAGGCCGCCGCCAGGATGGCACCCGCCATCGAGACCACGAACTGGAGGAGATCGGTGATCACCACTCCCCAGAACCCGGAGACGACCGCGTACGTCGCAGCGAGCGCTCCGGCGATCAGGATCCCGGTCCCCTTGTCGAGGCCGAAGAGGACACCGCCGATCTTGGCACCGGCGAGCGTCACGGTAGCGATGACCACGCAGTTGAAGAACACCCCGAGATAGACCGCCCGGAAAGCGCGCAGGAAGGCCGCCGGCCGCCCGGCGTAGCGGATCTCGTAGAAGCCGAGATCGGTCATCAGTCCGCTCCGCCGCCACAGAGGAGCAAACACGAAGACGGTGAGCATCCCGGTGATGCAAAAGGCCCACCAGGTCCAGTTGGCGGCGACCCCGTTCTGACGCACCAGCTCGGCCACCAAGTTGGGGGTGTCGGTGGAGAAGGTGGTCGCCACCATGGAGGTTCCGAGGATCCACCAGGGAAGCCGCCTGCCGGCGAGGAAGAAGGAAACGCTGTCCTTGCCGGCGGCGCGGGCGGCGGCGAGGCCGATTCCGAGCGCGAGGAGCAGGTAGCCGGAGAAGATGATCCAATCCAGCGGAGCGAACGCCATGCGCCGGAGTCTAATTCGCAGTCGGTGGGGGAACTGGCGTGAGCGCCGGGAAGGGAGAGGCGCCCGGCGAATACCGCGTCAGTCTGTCCACAGCCTCCTAAACTGACCGCCGTGCCCCTCCTGCTTCTCGTCGCGTTGCTCGGCGCTTCCCCGGGAGAAGAGTGGGTCCGGATCGGCGAGCAGCGGGATGCCGAGGCGCTGCTCGAGCGGGTTCTCGAACGCCGGGCCGAAGTCCGCCCTCTCGAGGGCGAACTCGCTTTCGATCAGCTCATCACCACCGAACGGCTCGACGACGAGGAGGAAGTGACCGCCTCCGTCAACCAGCTCTACCGGTACGAGCCGGTCGCCGGCCGCCACCTGTGGAAACTGCTCGAACACGACGGCGAGCCGATCTCCGGCAGGCGGCTGCGGCGCGAGGAGCGACGCTACCGCCAGGCGATCACCGCGGCCCACGAGGAGGCGGAAGAAGACCGGCAGGCCGCCGAAACGAACGACCCGGATCACGAGGTGGCCCCCAAGAACGGGATGGACCTTTTTTACAAGATCATCGCGGACGCGCTCGAAGAGCGGATGTTTCAAGGCGAGCTGTACCAGGGGCCGCATCTTGGCGGGCACGAGATCCAGATCGTGCGGTTTCGTCCCGACCCCGCCTACCGAAAGGCACCGAACCGGATGATGGGGGTCGTCTCGAAGTGCGAAGGCGAGCTCTGGGTGGATGTCGGGAACCTGCAGGTAGCCCGGATGGAGGCCACCCTCACGAGGAACGTGGGCTTCATCGCCGGGCTCTTCGGACGGCTCTACGAAGGAACCCGGGCGACCGTCGAGAGCGAATTCGGGGGCGAGATCTGGCTGCCCACCCGGGTCACCATGACCGTGAACGCCCGGATGTACTTCTTCCGGCGCATCCGTCAGCGGGTCCACTACGACTTTCTCGACTTCGAGCCGGCGCGATGACCTTCTTCACCCTCGGCGGACTCCCCGAGGTGATGCCTGGCGACGATCTCGCGGCGCTGATCCTCGACGATCTCGCCCGCGACGGCAGACACCTCGCGGACGACGACGTAGTGGTGGTCTGCCAGAAGGTGGTCTCGAAGGCGGAGGGCCGCCTCGTGCTCCTCGACCGGGTCGAGCCGGGCCCCGAAGCGCTTTCCGCCGCCGACCCCGACGAAGATCCCCGCGAAGTCGAGGTGGTTTTCGCGGAGTCGCGACAGATGGTACGGGTCCGGGGGTCGGTGCGGATCGCTGAAACGAGGCACGGTTTCGTCTGCGCGAATGCCGGAGTGGACCGCTCGAACGCTCCTCCGGGAACGCTCTGCCTGCTTCCCGAGGATCCGGATGCCTCAGCCCGCCGCCTCCGGGAGCGGTTTCGCGAAGCCGGTGCCCGGGTCGGCGTGGTGATTACCGACACCTGGGGCCGGCCGTTTCGGCTCGGGGCGGTGAACACCGCGATCGGCGTGGCCGGGATTCCGGCCCTCGTGGACTACCGCGGGCAGCTCGACGCGGCGGGCCGGATGCTTCGTTCCACCACCGTCGCGTTCGCCGACGAGATCGCGGCGGCGACGGGCCTGCTGATGGGCAAGCTCCGCCGGGCCCCGGTGGTGGTGGCGCGGGGTTGCCCGCTGCCCGACGCGCCCGGGGGAACCGGCCGGTCGCTCCTTCGTGACCCCGGGGAGGATCTCTTCCGGTGACGACGGCGATCCTCGGCGGGACGGGCCCGTTCGGACGGGCGCTCGCGCTCCGGCTCGCCGGCAACCGGATCCCGGTGATGATCGGCTCGCGCGACCCGGAACGCGCCCGAAAGGCCGCCCTCGATCTCGGGGTTGCGGGGGCTTCCAACCGAGAGGCAGCCGCCGGCGGGAATCCGGTCTATCTCACCGTCCCGTTCGCCGGACAGGAGGGCCTGCTCGCCGAAGTCGGCGAATACCTCGCCGGCAAGCTCGTGATCTGTTGCGGGGTCATCTGGCCACCGGGATCGCAGCCGCTGAC
This sequence comes from Vicinamibacteria bacterium, assembly GCA_965215615.1. Taxonomy (GTDB): domain Bacteria; phylum Acidobacteriota; class Vicinamibacteria; order Marinacidobacterales; family Marinacidobacteraceae; genus CBDATA01. The sequence continues at coordinate 2,219,079 of OZ244068.1, forward strand.
CTCGGCGGCCGAAGAAGCAGCGCGGTTGCTTCCGGAGTCGCGGGTCGCCGCCGCCTTCCAGACGGTCGCCGCCGGGGAACTCGCGGGCGGCGGAACCTCGGCAGACGCGCTCGTCTTCGCGGATCGGGATTCCGACCGCCGGGAAGCGGCCGAAGCGGCGGCCCTCACCGGGCTCCGCGCCCTTCCCGCCGGGCCGCTCCGCCTCGCCCGCGCCGCCGAAGCCTCGCTCGGCATCCTCATCGGGCTGAACCGGTCGGGGATCGCCCGCCACGCCGGAATCCGGATCACCGGAATCACCCAGGATTGACCGTGCGCGGACGGCTGCTCAGGTTCCTCCCCTTCGTCACCACCGCGCTCATCCTCTTCTTCATCTTCCGGCGGATTCCTCCCGAGCGGCTGATCGGGGCTTTCGCGGATGCCGATCCGGCCCGCTTCCTCCTCGGGCTGCTCCCGGTCTCGGTCGCCTACGTGGCGCTCGACACCGGCCTCCTCGCCTTCGTGCTGCGCCGCTTCCACCCGCCCGGACTCGGGATCGGAGAGGCTTTCCGGATGCGCGCGGTGGACTACCTGCTGACGCTCTGGAACAACCGGATCTCCCAGGCCGGGATGGTGGGCTGGCTCGGAAGGCGACTGAAGGTGGCTCCGGACCGGGACGGCTCGTATCTCGAATGCGCCGGCACCATCCTGTTCCTCGACCTGTGCCAGCGATCCCATCTGCTCCTGTGGGGAGGCACCGGTGCCCTGATGCTCGCCGGGGAAGCGCCGCGGCAGGTGCCGGTGGCGGCCGGAACGATGCTCGCCGGCATCACGCTCCTCATTCTCTTCCTGCGTGGACGGCTGCGGCGCGTCGGCCTCGGACCGCCCCGCTGGCGGCTCCTTCAGACGCTCCGGGCCGCCGGCTTCCGGGATTACGGCTTCGTCCTGCTCTGGAAAGCGCCGCTCATCCTGATCGCGGCAGCCGGACACCAGATCGCCCTCGGCGCTTTCTCGGTCCCGATTTCCTTCGGGAGCCTGCTCGCGACCCTGCCGATCATCTTCCTCGCCGGGGCGCTCCCGATCAGCATCGCCCGGATCGGAACCGCGCAGGCCGCCTGGCTCTTCTTCCACGGCGAAACGGCGCGCTCCTCCGCCGGAGGGGAAGCCGGACTCCTCGCCTACAGCCTCGCCGCCCACCTCACCTTCCTGATCCTGAACGCGGTGATGACCGCTCCCGCCCTCCCCGCCGCCTGGGGTTCGCTGCGACTCGGCGAGCGGGTAGCCGCAAGGCCAGAAAGCTGAGGCGTTTGCGATGGACCGGTACCGATGATGCGATTCGGAGTACGATCATCAAGTGACCGGCTGCCAGTGATTCTGCCTCTTACTCGTTCTGTATCCCGGCCTTCGGTTGACGGCACACTTCGCAGGTGACACTCGGTGTCATCCCAAAAGGTGATCCTTTCGCTCCTCTCTGACCATCCTCCTCGGAGCCGCCGTGCCTCCACGCGCTGAACGACATCGCCCCCTTCTCTCCACACAGCCAGCACCGATGGCCAACCCCAGTGGCACCGGACGGCGCATCGCAAATCGGTCATCGTTTCGACGTTCACGACGCCGCATCGCCTTCGGATGGTACGGCGGGAAATTCAGCCACCTGGATTTCATCCTGCCTCACATTCCTCGTGACGCGGATCACTTCTGCGACGTGTACGGTGGTTCCGCCGCTGTACTCATCAATCTTGATCCCTTTCCGGCAGAAACATACAACGACCTCGACTCCGAGTTGGTGAACTTCTTCCAGGCGATTCGGGACAACGGCGAGGAACTCATCAAGGCCATCTCCCTCACGCCTTTCTCACGCGAGGAGCTTCTCCGCGCCTGCGAACCCGTAAACGACGCATCAACCGTAGAGCGCGCACGGCGATTTTTCGTACGCGCACGACAGACCCGAACCGGTCTTGCGCAAACAAGCAGCGGCGGACGGTGGGCGCATTGCGTCCTCACATCACGGGCCGGTATGGCGGGTGCCGTGTCCCGATGGCTCGGTTCGATCGAGGGGCTTCCAGAGATCGTGCAGCGCCTCCAGCGGGTTCAGATCGAAAATGCTCCAGCCCTTGATGTCATCAGGCGATACGACACGGAGCGAACGGTGTTCTATCTGGATCCGCCCTACGTGCACGAGGCGCGCGGTGACTCATCCGCCTATGCACATGAGATGACAGATGAGCAGCACCGGGAAATGGCATCCGTTATCAAAGGCATACGAGGCCGTGCCGTGCTTTCTGGCTATCGCACGGCTCTCTACGACGAAATCTTCTCAGAATGGCGGCGAGTAGATGGTGACACCCGCTTGTGTCAATCGGTGCGGAAACCCAGACAGGAATGTCTCTGGATGAATTTTTGATATCCAAGACAATGACAAACGAGGAAGCTCGGGCATGGCTTGATCAGGAGTGGAGCCGCATCCTGGGCGAGGGGAATTCAGCATCGGCCGACACTACAGAAATCGATCGCTTTACCAATTCAACGACGGTATCCATCCGATACGCCGTCGTTACCCAAATCCTGGGGAAGATTGCCGACAATTCCCGAAACATCCTGTCCTTGCAAAAGGGATCGGCGCAGGATGGTTCCTGTTATGGTTCTTGGGATGCACGCAGTTTCGCCAAATCTGTAGTGGTTCCCTGGGTTGCCGACAATCAGGATGTACTCGGCAACAGCCAGGAACCGTATGCGAGCAAACCGCTGCGACGACCTCGGCTCTCCGTGGATATGCCGGATGAGTGGAAGCGCAAGGAATCAACGAAGCGGACGCGGTCGCCGGAGCTCCGGGAGACATCCTCTGCTTCGATGACAAGAACGAAGAGCTTGTATTGGTAGTCGAAGTCAAGGACCATGCGATCACTCTCGCAGAGCTTCGGGCATCGACATCCAAGGCCCGGCAATCCACAAACCCCATCAGGCAACTCTTGCTCGCAGCGCCCGGGATACGCAAGGCAGATCAGGACGCAATCGGGTCGAAGCTCCACGAAGCATGGGCATCGGGATTGAACGTGAGCCAGGTCGAGATTCTCGCCTTGCTGAAACACTGCCTCGTCCTCCTGGACGAAACCTGGCGAATTCGCCTCTTGCGGGAAATCGGTGCCGAGTTGGATACCAAAGCGCAGCATCAACACCGTCAAATGTGGCACGAACTGCTGTCACAACTCACGGAGACATAGCCTTCGGAGAACTACCCGCGTGCAATTGCCATGCGGGAGCACGATTCGGCTGACGCGTCGCGCTACATCGCCTCGCTCCGGGTCCGTTTGGCTTCCAGCCGCCGCAGCGAGTCCTGTCTTTCGGCGAGCGCCTGAAGCCACTCCTCGCACCACGGAACCAAACCGGCGGCCCGCGACACGACCGCGCCGCGCTCGAGTTCGCACTGCTCTGTCGGCTGGGGCAGATACAGGGAATCGTGTGTGGAATTGTCGAGGATCCGGAGCGAATCGAAGCGGTCCGCCGACCGGCGCAGGTTGGAAAGCGAGTACTTCCACCGCTCGGGGATCCGCTCGGGAGCGACCCGGTGGCCGGTGTGGAAGAGCACCCGGTGCTCGATCCTTGCGATGTTGATCCGGGGATCGCCCGTCCCCAGATAGACCCCTTCGACGCGATAGCCCGCGGCGGCGACTCGCTCCACGAGGGCCACGCCAGGCTTCCCCGAGAACGTGCTCTCGACACCGAAATCCAGCTGGCGGTCCATCGCCTCTCCGATCTCCGCTTCGATGATGACGCGGGTCCGCGCCCGCGCCTCCGGATTGTTCCAGTCCCCGATGCCCCCGGCGACCGAGTCCTGATCGAAATAGCGCTCCGGCAGCAGGTCGTAGTTCTGGCGTTTCCACGCGCTCTTGCCGACACCGTCACAACCCATGACGATCGTGAAGACCGGCCGCGGGTCGATCAGCTCGGACACGCCCGCAGTATAGGAACGGCCGTCCCGTCGCGTTTGACGCGGGTTCCCGCCGGTTCGTATCATCGGAACCCTTGGCGCGCAGCTTTGTCGAGGCAATTCCTGATGTTCCGTAACCTGCTCGGGATCTTCCTGTTGGCTTCGGCCACGGCCTCCGCGCAACCAGGGGATCCCCCGTCCGATCCCCATGACGAGCGGGATCGCCGTGCCGATGCGGCCCACCGGGAAGCGGCCTCCGGGCTGACCGCCGCCGAAAAGGCCCGGCGCGCCATCGAATCGGCGGAACGACTTCCCGGCGCGCCGGGGGGCCATGCTCCGCTCGTCCCCCGCACGGTCGTGGATGAAATCCTGATGGACCAGTGGGCAGAACTCGCCATTCCCCACGCTCCCCGGTCCACCGACGAAGCGTTCCTGCGCCGGGCGAGCCTCGATGCGACCGGGCTCGCGCCGACCGCGGAGCGGGTCCGCGCCTTCCTGGCCGACCCCTCGCCCGGGAAGCGCGAGCGCCTCGTGGACGAACTGGTGGGGACCGAGGAATTCGCCGAGCAGTGGGCGTGGTTCTTCGGCGATCTCTTCCGGCTGGCGAGCCAGGTCGGCCCGGTCCAGCACCCCTTCCAGAGCTGGGTCAAGGAATGGCTCCTCACCGATCGTCCCTACGACGGGTTCGTCCGGGACATGCTGACCGGAGTTGCCAAGGCGCATGGCAGTGTGCCCTCGCTGACCTTCCTCGCCCGTTCGCATCAGGCGAAGAGCCGGATCGTGATGAGCCCGGACGACTACTCGATCCACAACCGGCTGGACGCGCTCGACCAGTTCAACGTGGACGTCTCGCGGGTGTTCCTCGGGATCAACACCAGTTGCGTCTCCTGCCACGACGGCTCGGACCACCTCGAACCGCTGAACCAGTGGCTCTCGGAGCGGACCCGCGAGGAGTTCTACCGCCAGTCGGCCTTCCTCGGCAACGCACGGCTCATCACCACCTGGGACGACCGGAGCAAGAACGTGGTGGTGGATCTGCTGGTGGACGACCTCGCGAAGGGGTACGACACCGGCGACGACGCACCGTACCACACGCTCTCGGAGGGCCGCTTCCCGCGACTCGAGGGGCTCGCCTACGAACCGGCCTTCATGCTGACCGGCGAGACCCCGAAGCCCGGCGAGAACCCGCGCGATGCCTTCGCCCGGCTGCTCACCGGCCACCGGCAGTTCGCCCGCGCCACCGTGAACCTGGTCTGGGGCAAGCTGATGACCGTCGCGTTCGTCGAGCCTTACAACGCGTTCGATCTGGCCCGCATGGACCGTCTTCCCGAGGGAGAATCGGACCCGCTGCCGCCACGCCCGACCAACCCCGAGCTGCTCGAAGCACTCGCCGAAGAGTTCGAAGCGAGCGGATACAGCTTCTGGCATCTGGTCAAGACGATCATGAAGTCGGAGGTCTATGGCCTCTCCGCCCGCTTCCCCGGGGAGTGGAAGGACGAATGGACCGGCTACTACCCGCGTCGCTTCGTGCGGGTACTCACCGGGCCGGAACTCGTGGATTCGATCACGCTCGTCACCGGCGCGCCTGCCGAATTCGACTTCCGGGGCGAGAAGGCACACCGGGTCAAGCAGCTCACCACCCCCCGCGACCTCGGCGGACGGCGGGGAACCGGCGAGGGAGCGGAAATGGACGCGCTGCTCCAGAGCTTCTTCCAGAGCAACCGGATGACCCCGGCACCGGTGGGCAATCGGGGCTCCATCCTGCAGGCGCTTCTGATGATGCAGTCGGGAGTGGTGGGTCGGCGGGTTTCGAGCGAATCCGGAACCCGGGTCGCCGAGCTCGTCGCTTCCGGCCGGGAGAACGCCGAAGTGGTCGAAGAGCTCTTCCTTGCGACGCTCGGGCGGTTCCCCACTCCGGCCGAGCAGGATCTGGGCGAGGAAACGCTCGGGGCCTCGCCGTCCGAGGGCGCGGAAAACCTCCAGTGGGCGCTGCTGAACTCGCCGGAGTTCCTCCTGAACCACTGACCATGAGGGACTCGCGCATCGTCGACCGGCTGCCGGCCCGACGGGACATCCTCCGTCGTGGCGGGCTCGCGCTCGCCGGCTCCTTCTTCGGCCAGTCGGTCTGGCCACTGAAGAGCTACGCGAACGGAAAAGCGAACCCCCGCCGGACGGCGCGCTACTGCATCCTCATCGAGATGGGCGGCGCGATCAGCCCGATGGACACCTGGGACTTCAAGCAGACGAAGTGGACACCGTCCGACCTGGACATGGTGCGGTTGAGTGACGAGGTCTCGCTCTCCCGAGCCCTGTTCCCGCAGCTCGTGGACCGGATGGATCAGGTAGCTCTCGTCCGCTCGATGCGGGCCCCGGAGCTGATCCACTTCAACGGGCAGTACCACACCCAGACCGGGCGGGTGCTGAACGTGGCGCTCGCCCGCGAGATTCCCGCGTTCGGCAGTGTCATCGCCGCCGAGCTCGACGGGGAGCGGCGCGAGTCGGACACCTTTCCCACCTATGTCAGCACCTACCTGACCCGGGCGCGGGCCGGCTCCATCGGAGCGGGTTTCCTGCCCACCCGCTTCTCCGGGCTGGATCTCGATCCGACCACCGTGTTCGATGCCTTCGGCGGCAACCCGGAGGGGAGCCTTCAGGTGCTCGAAGAGCGTTTCCGGCTGCTCGGACTGCTGGGCGAGGTTTCGGCGACCGAGCGCGCCTCGCTCGGCCGGCGCGCCTCCGACTACCGCGACTACTACCGGTCCGCCTACGCACTGCTGACCGATCCGCGCTGGCCCGAGCTCTTCCGGGCGAGCGAATCCGACCGGGAGCGCTACGGGGCCGACGAGTTCGGCCTCGGCTGCATCCTGGCGCGGAACCTCATCCGGACGGATGCCGGAACCCGGTTCCTCTACATCTACGACGGCGACAAGTGGGACCACCACGCCGGAATCTTCGACCGGTCGCGCCGCTGGAACCACTACACCACCTGCCCGCGCCTCGACAAGGGGTTGGTCGCGCTTCTCGACGATCTGGCGGCCCTGCCCGGCAGCGAAGCCGGAACGACCGCCCTCGACGAGACGCTGATCGTGGTGACCAGCGAATTCGGCCGCACCCCGGAGATGAACCCGGTCCTCGGCCGGGATCACTACCGCGAGGCATACACCACGCTCTTCGCCGGGGGCGGCGTTCAGGGCGGCCGGGTGGTGGGGCGTACCAACGAGGACGGCTCCGCGGTCGTGGATCCGGGCTGGGAGCACGACGGGCAGCCCTTCATGGACAACACGGTGGCGACCATCTACTCCGCCCTCGGAATCGACTGGCGCAAGTCGGTGACCAACACGCCCTCCGGGCGGGAGTACCTGTATGTGGACTCCATCGCGCTCGGCGCCTCGGAGATGATGTTCGACGACGAAATCGCCGGGATCTTCGCCTGATCCTCTCCCTCCTGCTGCTCGCGGCGGCCGGTGCCTCCGGTGAGCCGCACTGCACCCGCGACCGGGCCGCCAACATCTGCTGGGTTCCTCCCGGAGAGTTCTGGATGGGCCGCAACCACCTCTGGCTCATCGACGAGATCGGCTGGCAGACCCGGGACCGGGTGGACGACCGGCCGGTGCACCGGGTCCGCCTCCCCGGCTTCTGGATGGACCAGACCGAGGTCACCCAGGAGGCGTACCGCAATTTCACGCTGAGCACCGGGCACCCGGAACCGTTCCACTGGCGGCAGGGATTCCTGGAAGCGGCCGCCCGCTGGCCGGTCCATAACGTGAGCCACGAGGATGCGGCCGCCTACTGCGCGTTCCGCGGCAAGCGGCTGCCCACCGAAGCGGAGTGGGAGAAGGCGGCTCGCGGCGGCCGGGAGGGTTCGCCCTGGCCGTGGGGGCTTTCGTTCGCTCCGGAAGAGGGAGCGCCGCCGGCGCGGGTGGGCCATCCCCACGGCCCGACCGATGCCGGCTCCTTCCCCCCGAACGGGTACGGACTCTTCGACATGGTGGGGAACATCGCCGAGTGGGTGGCCGACGGGTACGACCTCGGCTACTACGCAGTGAGCCCGGTCGAGCATCCGAAAGGCCCGTCCGGAGCTCCGTACCGAGTGTTCCGGGGCGGGAGCTGGGCCGATGCCGACGAACGGATCGCGAGCGTTTTCTACCGGAACTTCACGAGGCCGGACACCACGATCCACAGCATCGGCTTCCGCTGCGCGATGGACCATACTCCGCCGCAATGAGCAAGAACGAAAGACCGATGGGCCGCCGCCAGGCGATCCAGGGCCTCGCAGCCGGAGGTGCCGCACTCGCAGGCAGCGCGGGCGCGGGGCAGGCCGAGCCATCCGGCATGGGAGCGCGCTTCCGGGGGATGCTCGCCGGGCCGGAGCCGGTGATCTGCCCCGGCGCTTTCGATGTGATCTCCGCCCGGCTGATCGTCGAAAACGGCTTCGAGTCGGTGCTCATCGGCGGCAGCGCCGGCTCGGCGGCGAACCTCGGGGTTCCTGACTACGGGCTCGCCTCGATCACCGAACTGATCGAAATCGCGGCGCGGATCGCGGACAGCGTCCCGGTCCCGGTATTCGCCGATGCCGACGACGGCGGCGGCAGCCCGCTCGCGGTCGCCCGCGCCATCCGGGGCTTCGAGCGGGCCGGACTCGCGGCGGTGATGATCGAGGACCATGTCCAGGCAAAGCACCTCGGCGAAGGCGGAGTGCTGGTGGACACCCCCGGAATGCAGGACCGGATCCGGGCGGCGGCCGATGCCCGGGCCGGAGACATGATGCTCGTGGCGCGTTGCGACGCAGTCTCCATCGGCCTCGGCGAGAGCGAAGCCATGGACCGGGGAGCCGCCTATGTCGAGGCGGGGGCCGACCTGCTGTTCTTCGCCGGGCTCCCCCCGGAGCGGATCGGGGCGGTCTCCCGCGCCGCCGGGCGGCCCGCGATCGCGAGCGTCCACGACACCCCGCTCGAAACCCTCCGCGAGAACGGCGTGCCGCTCGTGCTCTACGCCGGCCAGTTGCTGCGGCTCGCCCTCGGCGCGATGCAGCGAGGCCTCGAAGACATCGAGAACGGCGCGACCTGGCCCGGCTACGCCGAACGCGCCCTGCCGGGCGAGGCGTACCAGCGGCTCATCCGCTCCGGCGAGTGGCGCGAAAAGGCCCGCCGCTACAACCTGGTGGACGCTTCCGGCCGCCAGATACGCGGCTGAACCGGCTCTACGCCGGAACCGGGGCGGCGAGGCAAGCCGCGAAGGCGGCGAGCGTCTCTTCGATGTCCTCGTCCGTCGTTCCGAGGTGCGGGATGACCCGCATGGCGGCGGGGCCGCCGGGGAGCGTCGCGATCTGGTGATCTTCGAGAAGCCGCTCGGCGAGCCGGTAGGCGTTTTGCCCCGGGGTCTCGAAGCGGACGATGTTGGTCTCGATCGCGGCGGGGTCGAGGCCGATTCCGGGGATCGCGGCCAGTCCCTCGGCGAGCCGGCGGGCGCGGGCGTGGTCCTCCCCGAGCCGGGCGCGATGGTGGTCGAGAGCGAAGAGCGCTCCCGCAGCCATGACACCCGCCTGACGGAAGCCGCCGCCGAAGAGGTGACGGAAGCGCCGGGCGCGCCGGATCACCGCCTCGGGACCCGCGAGGCAGGAACCCATCGGTGCGCCGAGCCCCTTCGAGAAGCAGACGTTCACCGTATCGAAGGATGCCGCCCACTCGGATTCCGGGATCCCGGTGGCGGCGGCGGCGTGCCAGAGGCGGGCTCCGTCGAGGTGGGCGGCGAGGCCGAGCTCTCCGGCCGTTTCTCCGACCGCCCGCAGCGTTTCGAAGGGCCAGATGGAGCCGCTCGACGCGTTGTGGGTGTTTTCGGCGGCGACGAGGCGCGGCCGCGGATAGCAGGCTTCCGGAACCATCGGGTGGGGGCCTTGCACCGCGGCGCGAACCTGGTCCGGGGTGAATGCCCCCCGCTCGCCGGGAAGGCCGAGCACGCTCGCGCCGGACAGCGCGGCCGGTCCCCCGCCCTCTGCCAGGTGGATGTGGGCGCGGGCTTCGGCCAGGATGAGATCGCCCGGTTCGACCTGGGAGCGGATCGCGATCTGGTTGCTCATCGTCCCGGTAGGAGTGAAGACCGCGGCCTCCTTGCCGAGGATTTCGGCAGTCCGCTCTTCCAGCCGGCTCACCGAGGGATCATCGCCATAGACATCGTCCCCGACCGGAGCAGCGGCCATCGCCTCGCGCATCGCCGGCGTGGGGCGGGTGACCGTGTCGCTTCGGAGGTCGATCCGGACCGGACGGCCGGCGGCGGTGGCTTGCATGATGGCGATCACCTCGTGATGCGGCGGAGCGGAGCGAGACGGCGCCTCACTTCGTTCCCGCGGCCGGATGCCTCGACCCGCTCCCAGAGCCCGGAAACGAACTCGGCATCGGCGAGTCCCGGAGGAGAGCCCTGTTCCGGGGTCGAAAGGCCCATGTCCGCGCGGCAGGCATCCACGAGGTCCATGAGCTCGGCGTCGTAGATCCGGGATGCGGATTCCTCGGAGACCGGCGGCGAGCAGCCGGCCTCGGCGAGCAGCACCCGAAGCTGAACCACATCGCCGCCAGTGAACCCGGTGAGGGTCCGGTACCCCACCTTCTGGCTGACCGCGTCGTGAATCCGCCGCAGTTCCGCGACTGGGGTCGGGTGCTCGCAGACGTTGATGTGGGTCGAGAGCCCGTCGTCGCGCCGGGAACGATCTTCTCGGGGATCGGCGACCATGACCGAAGCCGACTGACGACGGCCGCGGCGGGCATCTCCTCCCGCCCCCTGCCCCGCCTCGAGGGCGGCCACCAGCCGGTCCGCGAGCGAGAGCCCGCTCCCGCGGGTGTTCTCGAAAGAGTCGGCGACCGCGTCCACCACCTCGGGGCCGACCAGCAGGTTCCCCTGCGCCGCGTAATCGGAGCCGGACCGCTGCCCCGCCCAGGCGCTCGCCTCGGCTCCGGTGTGCTGCGCCACGCCCCCGGCGAGGGCCACCACGCCGACCTGGCGGTGCGGGGCGCTCTCGTCGGCCGCGAGCCGCTCGCGGAGCGCTTCGTCGGGTGTCCGGCCGGCTTCGAGCAGGTCGAGCAGCTCTTCTCCGTATTGGGTCCGGGTTCGCGCCTGGGTCGCCACCGCGCCGACTCCGGCGCGCACCCACGGCACTCCGTTGCCGACGCACGGATTGCGGGTGGTCACCGCAACCCCCACTTCGCCGGTTTCGGGGTCCACGGCGGCGATGGAAAAGGTGTGGTGGACGGTTTCGGTCGGTTGCGTGGCGGCAAGGAGCGCGAGAACCAGGAGCACCGCCGAATCCTATCCGGGGAAGAACCGCGCGACGCGCTCCGGCTCCGGCAGTCGGGTCCAGCGGGAGACCAGGATCAGCGCGGCCGCCGAAGCGGCGACGATCGCGGCCGCCGGCTCGACTCCCGAATCGCCTACGGACCACCCGGGCGCTCCCCCGGCGCGGACGAAGAACGCGGTCCAGAGCGCGAGGCTGACCAGGATCGCCGAAACCGCGCCGGCGACGGTGCTGCCCCGCCAGTAGAGCGCCCCGACGAGCACCGGGAAAAAGCCCGAGTAGCCGGAAAGCGCCCACACTCCCAGACTGAAGACCGTCTGGCTCGAAATCAAGCTGAGGACGAACACGACGGCGAGAAAGAGCCCGACGAAGAAACGGCCGAAGAGAGCTTCCCGCCCCTCGGCGATTCGGGCGATTCGGGACGAACGGGGCACGAGGTCGCGGGTCAGCATCGTCCCCACCGTCAGGGTCTGCGAGTCCAGCGAGGACATGATGGCGGCGAAAACGCCAGCGGCGAGGCACCCGGCGAGCAGGCTGCCGGCGTGTTCCTGGATGAGCAGGATCAGGATGGGGCCGTCGGGCGGGAAAGGATGGTCGAGGCGTCCGAGCGCACCGAGCGCGACGCTCGGGAACCAGACGAGGGCGATCATCGCCGGGTAGGCGAGCACCGGGAGGCGGAACGATTCGGCGCTCTTCGCCGCCATCCAGAGCCCGAAGATGTGCGGAAAGCACGACGTGGAAAGCGGAACGAAGAGATAGGTGACGATCTGGATCCAGTCCTTTCGGGTCCGCGTCAGCTCGAGGAGCTCCGGATGGCTGGCGCGGAGCCGCTCCATCGCCTCCGGGAATCCGCCGAGTCCCCCGGCGATCACGAAAAAGGCGAGCACCGAGACCCCGACGAAGAGGGTGGTCTGGAGCGTGTTCACGAGCGCCGTGCTTCGCATTCCGCCAAGCACCACATAGAGAAACACGACGACACACAGGATCAGGCTTCCGAGCCAGGACGGCGGCGCGAATCCCGGGCCCGCGATCGCGGCAAGCGCGTCGCCGCCTCCCTTGACCCCGATGAGGACATAGGGGACGAGCCAGAGGAGCGAGCAGAAAAAGACGACCATCCCGAGCGCCGGGGAGCCATAGCGGTCCGAGAAGAATTCGGACTGGGTGGCGTACCCGAACTTCTTTCCCAGCCGCCAGAGCGGAACCCCGATCACGAGGAAGGTCAGCGGAATGACCACCGCAGAGCTCGTCGCCATCAGCGCGAAGACCCTGAGGCCCTGCCGGTGGGCCTCCCCGGAAGCTCCGAGGATGGTGAACGCGGTCATGTTCGTGCCGAAGAGCGTCATCAGCAGCACGAACGCGCCGAGAGCACGTCCGGCGAGGAAATACTCCTCGCCCCGTTTCCCGGGCGAACCGCGCCCGAGCCGGGCGAACAGCCCGATCCCGATGACGAACGCGAGGTAGAGACCGACGACCGCGAGCGTCACGGCCTTTCTCTCCCGTCAGCGCGGGGCAGCAGGCGGCCACAAAGGAAGGCCAGGGAGAGGGTCGAGACGACGACCACCAGGAGCTCCAGCCAGATTCCGGCGGGAACCCCCAGGACCACCGGGTCGGCAGGCGCGAGCGCGACCACCAGCCGGAGCCCGAGAACTCCGGCCGGCAGCGCGATCAGGGACCGGTCCCCCAGTCTGGCTATCTTCCGACGATCCGGTGCTTGGGCGTGAGGTTGAAACGCACCCCGATGATGCCCGAGTAGTTGTTCGGGATGTCGGAGGCCTCCCCGGCGAACATCCGGAGCTCGGTGAAGACCTGCGCCTTGCCGGCCCGGGTCCAGATCGGAATGTCGAACCCGCCGGTGCCGAAGATCCCGACGTCGAAGATGTCGGAGTCCCCGATGCCCCAGGCACCGGCACCGAGGCCGAAGAACCCGGACCCGGTATGACGAATCAGCCCGAAGTCCACCACCGAGCCGAACCAGGAGTTGTGAGCAACCCCCGCGGCGGTCCTCGCGAAGAACCGGGTGGAAGCCTCCATGCCCGGCTGAAGCGAAAGCATCAGGCCCGCACCACCGCCGATCATGACGGTCGTCGGGTCATCGGCGATGTCCTCGCGAGAGGAGCTGTACATGCCGCCCGCCAGGTCGAAGATCGGCCAGGCGCGTGGATGCACCTCCATCGCACCCGCGCCCGCTTCGCAGGTGGCGACGACTCCCCGGTCATCGGTGACCGTGATCTCGGCGGTGTAATCCCCTCCACCGGGAAGGATGAAGCTCCGTTCGCAACTCTCGCTCATGTCGAGCGAAGCGATGGGCATTCCGTCCCGGTGGATGCGCACGTAGGTCGTGGCGAGGGAACCGGTGGTCGCGGAGCTGTCGCAGGTGTTCACCGCGATCTCGGCCGCGTCATAGACCACCGCCGTATCCGAGACGGAGAGGGTGGCGGAGCAGCTCGGCGGCCCTTCGCGAACCATCACCGAATCGCTCGCGCTCATGGCGGCGAAGCCCGACCCGGAGAGACGCGCTTCGGCGCGCCACTCGCCGGCATCCCGTAGCTGCCCGGTCCAGGTGGAGCGGTTCCCGTCCCGATCCATGTCGAGGACGCTGCGGCTCCCCGCAGGATCGGTGAGGGTCACTTCCAGTTCGGCATCGTCCCGGAGCCGCGCATCCGCGGTGATCCGCGCCGAGGCGTGGGTGAACTCGCCCGATGTGGCGAAGTGGATGTCCGGCGGATCGGGAGCCGGGGGAGCGGGAAGCTCGTGCTCGGCGATCAGCGCCAGGTTGCAGCACGCCTTGGGGACTGCGAACCGGTACCGCATGTTCCCGTCCGTCAGGCCGAGCGCGAAGCCCTCGAAGCCGGCCGCGCCGGTGAACCGGACCATGCGGGTGGCATCGCCGCCGGTATCCCGGCGAATGCCCATCCACATGAGTTCCTGACCGGACCGGAAGGTGGTCTCGGTGAATTGACCCGCAGCCACCGCGGCAAAGAGGCCGTCCACATCGCCGTCAAAACCGCCGGCTGCGAGGATCTCGCGCACGACGCCGGGATCCGACGCGAAGAACTGCTGGAGATCCTCCCGCGTTTCGATTCCCGGGCAGACCGCGGTGCTGTATCCGAGGCGGGTGATCTCGAGGTATCCGTCCGTAGCGCGGGCGGGCTCCTGCCCTGCCGCCGGCAGAACGCCGATCGTCAGGACGAAAAGTCCGAGTACGCCGGGGAAGCGCAAAACTCTTTGCATGTCTTTTTCTCCACGGGATGCCGGCAGGCAATCCGCCGTGAACCCAGAAAAGGCGCACGGTAGCGAAAGGAACGGTACCCATAACTCTATGGCCCGCGCCTTTTTCGCGCAACTCCGGGGCGCGGCCTTCTGTTAGATTTCCGCGAGTTTGAGCGCCGACGAACCCGCATCCGGAGCCTCCAAAGGCGGGGGCCTCTTCCTCGAAGACGGCTCGGAATTTCGTGGCCGGTCGTTCGGTGCCACGGGAACCGGGCCGGTAGCCGGCGAAGTCGTCTTCAACACCGGGATGGCGGGTTACATCGAAACCCTCACCGACCCTTCCTATCGGGGCCAGATCCTGGTGCTCACCTACCCGCTCCAGGGCAACTACGGAGTTCCCCCTCCGCGGCCGGGAGGAAGCATCGAGGCTCCCTTCGAATCCGATCGGATTCAGGTTCAGGGTCTCATCGTGCAGCGGCACGCCGCGCAACCGAGCCACCACGCCGCGACCCGCTCGCTCGGCGCATGGCTGGCCGCGGAGGGGGTCCCCGCCATGGACGGGGTGGACACCCGGACCCTCACCCGGCGCCTTCGGGAAGCGGGAACCATGGCCGGTGTTCTCTGCGCGGAAGGAGAAGATCCGGCCGGGGCGCGTCGGGTGGACATGACCCGCGAGGTGTTCGAGCAGGTAGTACCGGCGGAAGAAAGCGAGCGCGGCGAAGGGGACGGCCCGCGGATCCTGCTGCTCGATATCGGTGCCAAGGACAACCTGGTGCGTTCGCTCGTCAGCCGGGGAGCCCGGGTGCGCCGCGTTTCGGGGCTCCGGCCGTTCGACGCGGCGGCGCGCTCCGCCGACGGCATCCTGATCGGCAACGGACCGGGAAACCCCGAAGACCTCGGAGAGTTCACGAAACGCCTCCGCGAGCTGCTCGCCTGGTTCGACCGCCCGGTTCTCGGGGTCTGCCTCGGCAACCAGCTTCTCGCGCTGGCGGCCGGAGCGCGCTGCTTCAAGCTCCCCTACGGCCACCGCAGCGTGAACCAGCCGGTCCAGGATCTGGTGAGCGGCCGGTCGTACATCACGAGCCAGAACCACGGATACGCGGTGGATGAGGGCAGCCTGCCCGATGACTGGACCCCATGGTTCCGCAACCTGAACGACGGCACCAACGAAGGGATCCGCTGCCGGACGAAGCCCTACCGAAGCGTCCAGTTCCATCCCGAAGCCAGACCGGGCCCGGAAGACACCGGCGGCCTGTTCGACGACTTCCTCGCCGAGTGCCGGGACAGGCGGAAGAACCCGTGAGCGGAGAGCGGCCGCGGCGCGTTCTGGTGCTCGGGTCCGGCGCGCTCCAGATCGGACAGGCCGGAGAGTTCGACTATTCGGGTTCCCAGGCCATCAAGGCGCTCTCCGAGGAGGGCATCGAAACAGTCCTCGTCAATCCCAACATCGCGACCATCCAGACCAGCGAAGGGATGGCGGACCGGCTGTACCTGAACGCCGTCACGCCCGATTTCGTCCGCCACGTCGCTCTCGCCGAGAAGGTGGACGGGGTCGCGCTCTCCTTCGGGGGCCAGACCGCTCTCACCTGCGGCCTCGCCCTCGAAAGGTTCTTCCGGGACACCGGAATCCGGGTGCTAGGAACTCCGGTCCCGACCATCCGGGACACCGAGGACCGGGGTCTGTTCAACGCCCGGCTCGCCGAGATCGGGATCAAGGTGGCGAAAAGCGTCGCCTGCGACAGCCCGGAGGAAGCCCGGGAGGCGAAGCGGAAGATCGGGCTCCCGGTCATGCTGCGGGTCGGCTTCTCGCTCGGTGGCAAGGGCAGCCGGATCGCCGAGACCGAAGAGGAATTCGAGGCCGCGATTTCCCACATTTTCGGCGGCCACGGCGGGGGTCAGGCGCAGGTGCTGGTCGAGGAATCGCTCCGGGGCTGGAAGGAGATCGAGTACGAAGTCGTCCGCGACCAGAAGAACAACTGCATCACCGTCTGCAACATGGAAAACATGGATCCGATGGGCATCCACACCGGGGAGTCCATCGTGGTGGCGCCGTCGCAGACGCTGAACGATGCCGAATACCAGTTGCTGCGCACGGTTTCGGTGAAGACGATCCAGCACCTCGGCATCGTCGGGGAATGCAACATCCAGTTCGCGCTGGATCCGAACCGGGCCGACTACCGGGTGATCGAGGTGAACGCCCGCCTTTCCCGGTCCTCGGCGCTCGCAAGCAAGGCGACCGGATACCCCCTCGCCTACGTCGCGGCCAAGCTGGCGCTCGGACTCACGCTGCCCGAGCTGAAAAACAGCATGACCGGCGTGACCAAGGCGTTCTTCGAACCGGCGCTCGACTACCTCGTCCTGAAAGCACCGCGCTGGGATCTCGGGAAATTCCAGTCCGCGGGAACCCGGATCGGCAGCGAGATGAAGAGCGTCGGCGAGGTGATGGCGATCGGCCGGACCTTCCCCGAAGTGCTCCAGAAGGCGCTCCGGATGCTCGACATCGGAGTCCGCGGGCTGGATTCCTCGGCGATGGAATTCGAGGATCTCGAGGACGAGCTGGTCAACGCCACTCCGCGGCGGGTCTTCGCCCTCGCCACGCGGCTGCGGCGCGCCCACGACGAGGGCCGCGCGCCCGAAGCGATCGCCGAAATCCACCGGCTGACCGGCATAGACCCCTGGTTCCTCTCCGGAATCGCCGATGCGATGGCGATCGAGGCGGCCATCGAGGAAGGCGGCTGGCCGGTCGGGGAGGATCTCCTGCGGCGGGCCAAGGAGCACGGGTTTTCGGACGAGGCCGTCGAGTCGCTCACCGGGCAGCCGCGCGGAGCCTCCCGCAAGGCGCGGCGGGAGGTCGGCATCGAACCCCGGATCGCCCGGATCGACACCCTGGCCGCCGAATTCCCGGCCGAGACCAACTATTCCTACTCCACCTACCACGCGCGGGAGGACGAGATCCTTCCCTCGCGCAAGGAGGCGCACCGCCGCATCCTGGTGATCGGCTCCGGGGTCTATCGCATCGGCTCATCGGTGGAGTTCGACTGGTGCTGCGTGAACGCGGTCGAGGCGGCGAGCGAACTGGGTTGCGAAACCCTGATGCTCAACTACAACCCGGAGACGGTGAGCACCGACTACGACATCTGCGACAAGCTCTTCTTCGACGAAGTCAGCGTGGAATCCGTGCTCGATCTGGCGCTGAAGGAGCGGCTCGACGGCGTGATCGTCAGCATGGGGGGCCAGATCCCGAACCGGATCGCGATGCGGCTCCACGAGGCGGGGATCCCGATTCTGGGAACGGCGGCCGAGGACATCGATCGCGCCGAGGACCGCAACAAGTTCAGCGCGCTGCTCGACCGGATCGGCGTGGATCAGCCGCTTTGGGCGCACGCCACCGAAGTCTCGGATGCCGAGCGGATCGTCCGCGAACTCGGCGGCTTCCCGGTGTTGGTGCGGCCGAGCTACGTGCTGAGCGGGGCCGCCATGTCGGTGGCCCACGAACCCCACGAACTGGGCCGGATCCTGAAGAAGGCCAAGGCGGTCTCCCGGGAATATCCGGTGGTGATCTCCCGGTTCGAAGAGGGCGCGCGCGAGATCGAGGTGGATCTCGTCGCCCGCGAGGGGGAGATCGTGCTCTGGGCGATGACCGAGCACGTGGAGGATGCCGGGGTGCACAGCGGCGATGCCACCCTCGTGCTCCCGCCGGTGGACATGACGGTGCCCATCATGGGCAAGGCGAAGCGGATCGCCCGCCTGATCGCGAAGGAGCTCCGGGTCACCGGACCCTGCAACATCCAGATGCTCCACCGGGACGGGGCGGTCAAGGTCATCGAATGCAATCTCAGGGCTTCCCGCAGCCTGCCTTTCGTGTCCAAGGTCACCGGGCGCAACTTCGCGAGGGCGGCGACCCGGATCATGCTCGGCGAAGACCCCGGAGTGGAGCATCGTCCGCACTACGACCTCGAACACACCGGAGTCAAGGTTCCCCAGTTCTCGTTCTCCCGCCTGATCGGTGCCGATCCGCTGCTCGGCGTGGAGATGGCGAGCACCGGCGAAGTGGGATGCCTCGGCGAGAGCTTCCACGAAGCGCTGCTCCACGGCATGATCGCGACCGGATTCCGCCGGCCGAAGAAAGCGGTGCTCCTTTCGCTCGGCCCCAACCGGTGGAAGGAGCGCTTCCTCGAATCCGCCCGGGTGATCGTGGAGAAGCTCGGCCTCGGTATCTACGCCACCTCGGGCACGAGCCGCGCGCTGACCGAACGCGGAGTCGAGAACACCCTGGTGGAGCGGGTGGAGAGCCCCCAGCGGGCGCTCGGCGAAGGATTCGAATCCCCGAATCCGATGAGCGCGCTCGATCTCATCGATCGCGGCGCAGTGGATCTGGTGGTGAACGTCCCGGTCGCCTACGACCCCGAAGGCCGGCCCGACGGGTATCTGGTGCGGCGGCGCGCCGTGGACCGGAACATCCCGCTGATCACCGACCCTTCCCTCGCGATCCACGTCATCAAGGCGCTGGTCGCCTGGCCGGAAGACTCGCTCCGCCCGGCCGCCTGGAATGATTTTCTGGGCAACGCATGAGCCTCCTCGCGGTTGCAGTTCTGAGCACCCTGTCGGCGGCCGCGGCGCAGCAGCCTTTCGACCGGCTTCCTGCGGATCGCTTCGATGTGCGCCCGCCGTCGGCGGCGGTTTCCGGATCCCCCGGCGACCTGCACATCCGCGCGGCAGCCTGTCGGAGCCTTCCCCTCGCCGGAACCCGGCAGCGCATCGTGGATCTGGCGACCCAGGAATGGGCGTTCTTCGGGTTCTCGGTCGTGGACCGGATGCGGGAGAGCGAAAGGCGATACGACTGGCGGCGCTGGCGCAACGTGGCCCCCGCCGAGGGGAAGCGAGTGGCTT
This sequence comes from Vicinamibacteria bacterium, assembly GCA_965215615.1. Lineage (GTDB taxonomy): Bacteria > Acidobacteriota > Vicinamibacteria > Marinacidobacterales > Marinacidobacteraceae > CBDATA01. Next base: position 2,238,365 of record OZ244068.1, read on the forward strand.
CGAGCATCGCGGGCTACTGGGCGGCGACTCCCGAAGGCTCGTGGATGGTGGAGCGGCAGAACGACCGCTGGAGCGGCCCGGAGGGATTCGCGCGGCGCTGGCGCGATCCGTGGTCGGCGGCGTTCATCTCGTGGGTCATGTGTGAAGCCGGCCTCGGAGCTCGCGAGCAGTTCCGTCGCGCGATCGCCCACCACGTCTATGTGGACCAGGCGATCCGCTCCCGCGATGCGGAATCGTCAGCGGCGGCGTTCGTCGCCAGGGACCCCGGCGAAGCGGCCCTCGAACCGGGAGACCTGCTCTGCTCCAGCCGGAGGAACGCCTACCGGTCGGTCCGCGACCGGCGCGGCCACCTCGGGGTCCGCGCCCGGATGCACTGCGACATCGTGGTCCAGGTGGAGCCGGATCGCGGGCGCATTCTGGCCATCGGCGGGAACGTGCGCGGGACGGTCAGCCTGAAGATGCTGCCCGGCAGCCAGCGCGGGGAGCACTTCGCCCCGAGCGAGAGGATCTTCGCCCACCTGCAACTCCGGGCGGACCCGGTCGGAGCCGATGCGCTCGACCAGAGCCCGACCCTCCACGCGATCCGCTGCGTCCCCGGAACCCCGGTCCCGCCCGCGCTCGTGACGCTCGGAGCAGCGGTGAGAGACACGCCCACCCGCACCTGCTGACCCCCGGCGGAGGGGCTGGTTGTCCATCAGGGTTCGGCAGTCGCCAAATCCGGAACGTGGTTATACTCCTCGTCGCCCCCCAAAAATCCGGGAAGGCAAAAAAACTCCGGGGCCTCCTATAGGGGGCCCCGAAACATTGCTGGCGTGAGCACCGAGACGGGTGAGGCGCCCGGCTGACAAGGCGCGTGAGTCAGCAATAGCAGCGCTATTTCGAGCGAATCGCAACGAAGAGCGAGCCTCCAGGCGAGCGTTCAGACGGGATGCATCGCTCGTCGAATGCCGCGTTAGTTTTTCCACAGCCTGTTAAAGCCCGTAGCGAACTCGGGAGGTACCTGGAGCCGGAAGAAATCACCAGAATCAGAGCATCTCTCATAGACGCGTTGCGAGCACGCATCAAGTCGTAGGGACAGTCAGCTCCGCAGCAGCCAGCGCGGGGAACGCTTCGCTCCGAGCGAGAAGATCTTCGCCCACCTGCTGACCGCCGGGAGGCTACGGCGTCGCCTTGCCGGGCGTGTCCTTTTGAGCCTGGGGGACGAGGAACGGGAACGCACCTTCGAGGCGCGCAACCCGCTCGGCGAGAGCCTGGAGGATCCGATGGATCGCCTGGCGTTCCGTGCGGGCCGCGTCGAGGTCGGCCCGGATGCGCCCCAGCCCGGTGAGGATGAGGGCCGCGAGGGAGCCTCTCACGACGAGGATGGCGTAGAACCCGGGTGTCACGCGGGGGAATTCGGAAAGTCCCGCGGGTCCACGCGTTCCACGCTGTCCTCCGCGTCGAAGTCGAGATCGGCCGAGAGGATGCGCCGGATTCCCGCTCTTTCCATGACCGCGACGTGGAGGGCATCGCGGGTATCGAGGCGAGTCTCCGACCGCAGGATTTCGAGCGCCCGGTCGGTGTCCGCCCGCGTAACCGGCAGGATCTCGGCGCACACATCGAGCGTGGCCTGATACGCGAGTTCGGCATCCGGAATGCGGCCGATCCGGGCGAAACGGTGGAGGACTTCCTGAAGCACCTCGGCGCTCGTGACGAGCGGTGTCGCGGCCCCAGCGACGTGGCGCAGCGCCCCGAGAGCGATCCGCCGCCATGCGGGCTCGCTCCCGACCGCGTAACACACGATGTTCGTGTCGAGAAACAGCGACCGCTCAGCGACCATCCTGTTCCACCGCGTCGAGTTCCTCGGTGTCTCCGGTCTTGAGCAGGCTGTACTCGCGCTTCCATTCGTCCAGGCGGTCCGGCGGCGGCATCGGGAGCAAGGGCTCCATCGCCTCCAAGCGAGCGATTGCGGCGAGCCGCCGAGCGCGGACTTCCGGCTGGACGCAGTACTGCTGGATCGCCTCCCGAGCGACAGCCGCGAGCTTCACCCCACGCGCCTCGGCCGCCCGCTCCACGGCTTCGTAGTCGAACGAGCTCAGGGTGACCTGGAGCTTTTTGGCTTGTTTCATGACACAAATGTAATGTGTCAAACAAAAAGAGTCAAAACTTGCTCCACGCGTTCCCGATCCTCCCGAGCGCTTCCCGGAGCAGCGGGCGCGGACAGGCGATCGACAGGTGAAGTCGGTCGTGAACGCCGCTATCCTGCGCGTTGTGCGTCCCGAAGCGCGGAAGCGTGCGGTCCTGATCGCCCCGAGGACGCGCGGGAGGTTTCCGAATGACGATTCATGAACGCAAGATGGATGGAGTCGCCGGATCGCGGGCCACGGACCGCGGCGTAGCGCGGATCGTCCGCTCCGGGCGGTCGCAATCTGTCCGACTGCCTCCGGGGTTCCGGTTCGAGACGAACCAGGTCGCTGTTCGGCGAGAGGGATCGAATCTCGTGCTCAGTCCGCTCTATGAAGACTGGGACGACTACCTCCGGAATGCGCCCCGAGCCACCGAGGATCTGCACGAGGCGGTAGCCGACATACGCGAGGACCCGATGCGCGTCGAGACACGGGAGCCCCTCGAATGAAGGCGATGCTCGACACCGATACGTGCATTCACGCCATCCGGGGGGCCGCCCGTTTCCGGCCGGCCTTGCCCATGCGGGATTGTGGAATCTCGGTGATCGTGCGGGGCGAGCTGGAGTACGGCGTGCTGCACTCCCGGCGAGTAGAGGGAAATCGGATTGCGCTGGACCATTTTCTGGCTGAGGTTCCGGTGATCGGCATCGATTCGTCCGTAGGCCGAATCTACGGAGCGTTGCGCGAGCACCTGTCTCGTACCGGAAATCTCATCGGCCCAAACGATCTCTGGATCGCGGCGCACGCCCTCGTGCTCAACCTCCCGCTCATCAGCCACAACCTGTCCGAATTCGGACGAGTGCCGGATTTGACGGTGGAAAGCTGGATGACCGGCTGAATCCGTACATGTGTCACGCAAAAATCGTCAAGCGAGATGCAATGCGGTCCCGATCCTCCCGAGCGCTTCCTGGAGCAGCGGGCGCGGACAGGCGATGTTCAGGCGCGCGAAGCCCCTGCCCTCGGGGCCGAAGAGTGCCCCTTCCTTGAGGCGCACCCGGGCTTTTCGGAGCAGGAATCCGGCCACGTCTTCGGTGGGGACCCGCGCCTTTCGGAAGTCGAGCCAGGGCAGGTAGGTGGCTTCGAGCGGGGTCATCGAGACTCCGAGCTCGGGGCGCTCCTCGAAGAACCGGGCAGTTTCTTCCGCGTTCCCGGTCAGGTATGCGAGAACCCGGTCGAGCCAGTCGTCTCCTTCGCGCCAGGCGGCTTCGGCGGCGGCCGCCGAAAGCGGGTTGACCCCGTAGGCACCCGCCCGCATCCGGGCGCGCCGGAAGCCATCCCGGATCCCTTCGTCGGGGATGACGAGACACGAGACCTTGAGCCCGGCGATGTTGAAGGTCTTGCAGGGGCTCGTCACTACCACCGAGCGCTTCGGGTCGCACCCGTCGAGGCTCAGCCACGGAGTGAACCGGGACTCCCCGAGCAGGAGATCGGCGTGGATCTCGTCCGCCACCACGATCAGCCCGTTTTCGCGTGCGATCCGGGCGAAGTCCTCGAGTTCGCTCCGGCCCCAGACCCGGCCCACCGGGTTGTGCGGACTGCACAGGAAAGTCATCCGGTTCTCCGGCTCCGCGGCGAGCCGGGAAAACTCCTCCAGATCGAGCCGGTAGGGGTTCCCCGGACCGGACACCGGCCGAAGCGGACAGCGGACCAGATTTCCTCCGCCGTGCCGGACGGCGGCGTAGAACGGGTAATAGACCGGGGTGTGGACGATCACCCCGTCGCCGGGTTCGAGAAGGCCGCGCACGAGGTGCTGGAGATCGGGGACCACGCCCTCGCTCGGCTCCACCCAGCCGGGTTCGGGGCGGTAGCCGTGCCTTCTTTCGCTCCAGTCGGCGAAGGCGGGCGCGAAACCGGGCGGCTCCAGGCTGTACCCGAAGACCGGGCTCCGCATCCTTTCGGAGATCGCCCGGGTGACCGCCTCCGGACAGGCGAAGTCCATGTCCGCCACCCACATCGGGATGATGTCCCGATCCTCCACCGGAGCGAACTCTCCGCCATCCTCCGAGTAGTCCCATTTCACCGACCCGGTGCCCGAGCGGGGAACGGGGCGGTCGAGCGGGTGTTCGGTCATCGCGGGCCGAGAACCATCAGCCCGAGCAGGGCGGGCCAGTAGAAGAGAGTGCCGAGGAAGACGCGCCGGCAGCGCCCGTCGGTGGGAGAGCGGAGAAACCGGAGGGTGAGCACGACCATCCCGAAACCGAGGCAGAGAGCGCCGGGCAGGTAGAGCGGCCCGGTCCGGTCCCCGAGCGCCGGAACCATGCTGAGCGCGAGCAGAGCCAAAGCACTTCCCACCATCAGGCCCGCGATCTTCCCCGCCGGGCCGGTCGGGATGAGCCGGAAGCCGGCGCGCCGGTAGTCCTCGCGGAGGCTCCAGCCGAGCGCGAGGACGTGGACGAGCTGCCAGCAGAAGAGGATGCCGAAGAGCGCGAGCCCACCGCGGTCGAGCGACCCGCCACCCCCGAGCCAGCCGATCAGCACCGGAAGCGCGCCCGGAATCGCGCCAGCCGGAGTTGCGAACGCCGAACGCGGCTTGAGCGGGGTATAGACACCGTTGTAGAGCAGCGCGGAGGCTGCGGTGACGAGCGCCGGGGCCGCGCCGATCCAGAACCAGAGATGGCCGACTCCGGCGACGAGCAACGCGCTTCCGAGGAGGGCGGCGACCCGGGGCTTCACGCGGCCCGAGGGGATCGGCCGCCCGCGGGTGCGGCGCATCTTCGCATCGGGAACGCGCTCGAAGTACTGGTTGAGCGCCAGCGCGCCGGCGGTGGCGAGGACCACTCCCAGAGCCAGGTGGAAGAGAGGAGCGGGCGCGAAGCCCGAAGCCATCAGGTAGCCGCAGGCGGCAGTGAGCGCCACGAAGGCGGTGATGCCCGGCTTGACCAGTTCGAGCAAGGCACCCACGCTTCCGAAACGCCGGCTCCGGATCCGCTCTTCGAGGGTCACGGGTAGTAGAGCCAGATGGGGCCGGGGAAAAGCCACGAGAGGCCGATCCGCAACTGGTCGCGCCAGTGCTCCCAGTTGTGGCCATCGAGAGCTTCCTCGAAGCGGACCTCCATGCCCGCCTCCCGGAGCACCGGGGCGAGCAGCCGGTTTTCGTGGATGAGCGGATCGTAGGCCCCGCAGCTCAGGAAAATCCGGTTCGCCACCCGCTGCGGCTCGGCCTGGAAGCGGTTCACGAACTCCACCACCGGGTCCAGCAGTCGGGTGCGGGTTCCCGGTGCTGCTTCGGTGAAGGTGAAGGAGCCGGACTGGAGCATGAGGCGGCCGAAGAAACCGGGGTGACGGGCCGCCGCGGTGAGCGCCGCCACTGCCCCGAGCCCAGCCCCGATCAGGCCGCGATCATCGGGCCGGGTCGAGAGCCGGAACTCGCGCCCGAGGTCGGCCATCAGCCGGTTGCGGAGGAAATCGGCGTGGTCGGAGTTGTTCGCGTACTCGTGGATCCGTTTGTCCGGGTCGAGAAACACCGCGATCAACGGCGGAATCTCGTGCCGGTGGATGAGATTGTCCAGCACTTCCCGAAACGCGGCCTTTTCGAGATAGCGACTCCCGTCATGCACGATCAGGCAGGGATAGCGGCGGCTCTCCCGGAAGTTTGCGGGGATGTAGGCCTCGACCCGCCGCATCGGGCTCAAGCGATGCCGGGCGGAGGTTTCCACGATTTCGCCGCTCGCCGCCGAGGGGTCCGCGAGCGTCCAGTCGGGCCGCTCGTAACCGGCCGCGTGGCAGACCGACTGCTCGCCGAAGGGGTCTTCGACGGTGTGGGGGTTCAAGGGGTCGAGAATCCAGTCGGCCTCGACCCCGAAAATGCGCTGGAACCGGTACTCGACCCGCGAACCGGGAGGCAGGTCCATCACCAGATACCAGAGATCGGCACCGGGGATGCGCTCCATGTCGCGGGCGGCGGCGGCTCCGAACAGCCAGTGCCCGAGCCGGACCAGATCGGCGCGTCCCCGATAGACGAACGTGGTGTGGGGTCCCTCCCGCAGCGGGAAGACGTGCTCCTCGAGGAAGGCATCCACTGCCTCCGCGGAGGGAGCGGAGGCCGCGAGCTCGTGGATCGCGAGATCCCGGGAGCCGGTCACAATTCGTCCTCCTCCCCGATCGTTCCGTCGGCTGCGAGGACCCGGATTCCCGACCCGGCTCGCCAGCGACTCCCGTCCCAGTCCAGCCGGTCGCCGGCATCGAGCAGCACCGCCGCTTCCGGGTGGACTCGCCCCGCCAGATCGGCAAGCGCCCGCCGGTCGGCGAGCGGCAACCGGTGCCGCGCATCCGGAAAGAGCGCGACTCCGGGGAGCAGCCCCAGCCCGTCGCCGAGGATTTCCGGCTCCGCCGAGCCGTAGGGGAGCCGGTGATGGAAGAGAACCACCCGCCGGGTCAACGCCATCGCTCCCGCCGACCAGGCGACGAGCGGAAGCGGGGCGAGAGCGTCGCCCAGCGCGAGCAGCAGCATCCGGTTGCGGATCATGGCCACGTGTCCGCCGGTGACCATCACGCAGACGGACTGCTCCAGAATCTCGCGAATCTCGCGGGCTTCGCGGGCGAGCGCCGGGCGTTCGAGTGGCCGGAACCCGTCGCGAAAGGCCTTCCACAGCCGCTTTTGGGATTCGAAGTGGAAGCGATCGGTCGCGAACAGGGCCTCCCGGGCTTCCTCGACGTAAGGCACCCGGTAGCGGTCCGGAACCGGAACCCGCGCCACCGCGCGAGCCGCCTCCACCGCCTGTCGGAGACGTGCACCGTAAAGCGCCTCTTCCGCCCGCACCCCCTCCTGAAGCCCGGCGTGGGCGGTGGCGAGCTCCGGATCGCTTGCGAAGGCGCGACGCACTCGTTCTCCCAGATGGAGCGGTGTCAACTCGCGGCCGCAACCCGGAAGCCCCTTCTCGAATCCGGCCGCGTCGAGGTCCGATTCCCGCCAGCCGACGCTCAGGGTCGCCACCGGACCGGGGGGGAGGTCCAGCGAATCGAGCACGGGCGCGAGCGCCTCCGGCCCCGGTCGGGGGCCGAGAACCACGGCGCGCCGCGAGATCAGGGATCCCCCCACTGGATGGTGAGCGATGCCAGCAGGATCAGGTCCAGCCGGCCTCGCTGGATCGGGATCGAACCGGTCGCGGGCCCCCCCCGGACCGGGTAGAGGGGAGCGAGGATCAGCGAAGGCCGGGAATCCCAGAGAATCTGGAGGCTCGGCTGAAAGGCGAGGAATTCGCTGATCGGAACCGCCGCAGCGCCGGTGGCATCGAGGCGCAGGTCGTCCCGGTTCCGAAGGTTCCAGACCCCTTGCGCCACGAGCGAAAGGTCCACGTTCCGGATACGGCCGCGGGACCGGGTGTCGAGCCGCAGTCCGACGGTGTTCTCCGCGAGTTCGGCATCCCGGATCTCGTCGCGCTGGCCGACCACGACCAGCCCGGCACCCAGATAGAGCGGCGGCTCCTCTCCCTCGTCCGCTTTCCCGAAGGCAGCACCCGCCCCGGCGGCGAGTTCGAAACGCGCCTCCACTCCGGCCGGAGCATCGCGCTCCCATCCGGCGGCGGCGAACCACGACGGCCGGCCTTCGCCGCTCGAAATCCGGGTCTTGATCCAGGTCCGGTCCGCCTGCACCTCGCGATCCACGCTGCGGACGATCTCGAAATCGTCCGGGACTCCGATCGCCTGGCGGCGAACCGTCGAAGTACTCGACCGAAGCGCACCGGCATCCACCGAAAACAGCCGGCCGCCGAAAGATCTGCCGACCTCGAGCCGCGCACCGAGCGAGCCGGCGGACGCGTTCCCGGAGGAGTTCACGAGGCTCACTCCGGCCTTGCCCGCCCAGTCGGAAGCGGGCTGGGCGGCTGCGGTGGATGCCGCGAAGAGGGCCACGAGGACGCGGAGGAGCATCGGCGGCGATTAGATTAGTGTCGACTTGTCCCCGCTGCTCCGCCGAACCGGCCTCGGTGTCCTGATCGCGCTCGGAATCGCCGTCGTTTCGGGAGGACTCTTCGTTCGCTCCCGGCTTTCGGCGAGCCTCCCGCAGCTCGAAGGAGAGCGCCGGTTGCCGGGGCTTCAGGCACCGGCCCGCATCGAGCGGGATGCGCTCGGGGTTCCCCGGATCCGCGCCGCCTCCCACCCGGACGCGATGCGGGCGCTCGGCTTCCTCCACGCGCAGGAACGGTTCTTCGCGATGGATCTGGCGCGCCGCCAGCCCGCCGGCGAGCTCGCGGAGCTCTTCGGGGAGGTCGCGCTCCCGCTGGACCGGGAGGCCCGTCTCCACCGGATGCGCGCCCGGGCGGCCCGCGCTGTCCGCGCCCTCGCCCCCGGAGAGCTCGAAATCTTCGCGGCCTATCGCGACGGAGCCCGGGAGGGGCTCCTCGCGCTCGAAGCTCCGCCGCCGGAGTACCTGCTGCTTCGGGCGACTCCCGCTCCCTGGGAGATCGAAGACTCGCTGCTGGCGGTGGCCGCCATGTACTTCGTCCTGAACGACGAGACCGGCCTCCGCGAAGCCCGGACCGAAGCGCTCGACCGGAACCTGCCGCCCGAACTCGTCGCCTTCCTCCATCCTCCGGGCACCGGGTTCGACGCGCCGCTGCTCGGCGAGGCGTGGCCCACCCCCGAAATTCCCGGCCCCGAAGCATTCGCTTTCGTTGGATCCATTCCCGGGGAAGACCTTCCCGAACCGCCCCCGATCTCCGGAAGCAACAGTTGGGCGGTCGGCCCCTCCCGCACCGCGGACGAAGCACCGCTCGTCGCGAACGACATGCACCTCGCCCACTCGGCACCGAATCGCTGGTACCGGGCCGAAATCGAGGTGGGAAGCCGCCGGGCGGTCGGCGTCACCCTGCCCGGAGTTCCGGCACTGGTCGCCGGCAGCAACGGCTCGGTGGCCTGGGGGTTCACGAACAGCGGGGGTGACTGGACCGACCTCGTGGACCTCGAAACCGATGCCGAAGGGCGCTACCGCACTCCGGAGGGCCCCCTGCCGCTCGCGATCTTCGAGGAGACGATCGGGGTCATGGGCGGAGCTTCCGAAACGCTCACCGTGGAAGAGACGATCTGGGGGCCGGTCATCCGCCGTTCCGGCCGCCCGCAGGCGATCCGCTGGGTCGCCCACGACCCGGAGGGGCTCCGCGCCGGCTACGTCCACCTGCTGTTCGCCGAAACCCTCGACGAGGCCTTCAGGATCGCTCGCAGGAGCGGCATGCCGCCCCAGAACCTGGTGGCGGCGGATGCGAGTGGCGCCATCGGGTGGACCATCGCCGGGGCCATCCCGCGCCGCCGGGGTCACGACGGCCGGGTTCCGACCTCGTGGGCGGACGGAACCCGTGGCTGGGACGGATATCTCGCACCCGACGAGATCCCGGAGATCCGGAACCCGGAGGACGGCCTGCTCTGGACGGCCAACAACCGCATCGTGAACGGGGAGTGGCTCGGCCGGCTCGGGGTCGCCGGGGCCTACGCCCACGGAGCGCGGGCACGGCAAATCCGCGACCGGCTCCGAAGCACCGAAGCCGCGACCGAGGAGTCCCTGCTGGAGATCCAGCTCGACGACCGGGCGCTCGAGCTCTCCGACTGGCGGGAGCTGTTCCTCGAAGCCGGAGGCGATGAGGAGGCAGTCCGGGTGCTGCGGGAGTCCTGGACCGGGCGGGCTTCGGTGGATTCGGTGGGATACCGGCTGGTCCGCGCCGCGCGCCTCACACTTTTCGAGCGGGTCTATGGCGAGCTCACCGCCCCGGCGAGCCGCGCTTTCGAGGACTTTTCTCCACTGGTCGCGGCCCAGTGGCCGGGTCCGTTGCTACGACTCGCCCGCGAACAGCCCGCCCATTACTTGCCCGAGGGAGCGGAAAGCTGGACCGAAGCGCTCCAGGACGCGCTCGCCACCGCCGCCCGCGAGATGAGCCAGGACCGCCCGCTCGCCGAAGCCACCTGGGGCCGCCGCAATCAGGTCTCGGCCCGCCACCCGATGAGCCCGGCGCTCCCGGCCTTCCTTCGCCGGTTTCTCGATACCCCGAAGCGGGCGATTCCGGGCGATGCCATCCTGCCGCGCGCCGAAGCGCCCGGCCACGGCCCCTCCGAACGGCTCGTCGTCTCGCCGGGGCGGGAGGAGACCGGGATCCTCCATATGCCGGGCGGCCAGGCGGGGCACTTCCTTGCTCCCTACTACCTCGAAGGACACGAGGACTGGGCGGAGGGCCGGCCGACCCCCATCCTGTCCGGAGAGCCGGTCTGGACGCTCCTTCTCAGACCAGATACGGGATCGTGACCGGGCCGTGCGGGAGCACCGCGAGACGGGCTTTCGGGCCGGCTTCCCGGAGCGCTTCCCGGCAGGCTTCTTCGAGATCGCTCACCGGTTCGAGGTGCGCGGCGCGCGTCGTCCCGTCGGGCAGCGACGAACGAAGCCCCACCCTCGCCTTTTCGAGGATCCGGCAGTGCATCTGCACCTGCCAGTCGTCGGGGCGACGGTGAGGAGCGCTCCGTAGCGCTTCCCGCACCTCCCCGAGCGATCCTCCGGCGAAAAGCGCCCGCGCAAAGGCTCCGTCGCCCGGGAGTCCGGCGCGGCACTCGGCGGCACAGAGGATCACGCCTCCCGGTTTCACGATGAGCGAGGCCGCCGTCATCCCCTTGATCGTCTGGTAGAGGTTCTGGTCGAGGGGATACCCGGAGTTCGTGGTCACCACCACATCGAACGGCTCTTTGACCGGGCGCATCGCTTCGGTGCGGGAGCGAAGACAGGCCAAACGGTGCTCTTCTGTGAGGTCGCCGCCGAACGCGCCGGTGATCCGCTTTTCGCCGTCGAGCAGGACATCGAAGGCGAAATCCACCCGGTTCGCCGCCGCGATCGCCCGCACCGCGTCGTGGACCGGGTTCCCCTCGGTGATTCCGAAGGTCGCGTCCCGGTGGCCGATCCGGGCATCGTCGTGGAGGTGGAGGATGGTCTCGAGGCTCGCGAGCCCCGGCGCGACCATCTTGGGGCCACCCGAGAAGCCGGCGAAGAAATGAGGCTCGACGAAGCCGGTGGTGATCCGGTGGTCGGCTTCGAGGAAGCGCCGGTTCAGACGGACCGGAACGCCGGTTCCCCCGTCCGGCGCGACGAGGAGCGAGGAAGCGTCCTCCGAGTCGTGGCCGAGCACCTCCGAGGCCGCGAAGATCTCGCTCCCGACGAGGCGTTCGCGCTCTTCAGGCGACGGATCCCGGTGGGTTCCGGTGGCGATCAGGATCCTGACCCGCTCGGGAGGAGTCGGCAGCGCCTCGAGGAGCGCCCGCAGCATCGCTTCCCGCGGCTGGGGCCTCGTGCCGTCGCAGACCGCGACCGCGACCGAAGCCCCAGGGCGGATCCGGTCGGCGAGCGGCGGCCCCGCCGAAGGGCGGACGAGAACCTCCCGGAGCGCCCGTTCGGCCGAGGGAACCGGCTCGGGAAAGCGCGGCCGGATCACCTCGATGTCGGCGGCTTCTTTCGGCGGCCGGAACCAGAGGCCGGTCTCGCCGTAGTCGAGTCGGACCTGCATCGTGGGTATTCTCTCGCCGCCCATGCGCCTTTACCGCTACCGCGACCGGGGAAAGGCAGTTTCGGCGGCGCTCGTCGGAGAACGGCTGGCCCCGCTGGGCCGGCTCTTTCCCGGGTTTTCCGACCTCGACGACCTGGTCCAGCGCGGCGGACTCGACCGGCCGCCGGTGGAGGAGATTCGCCCGGATGGCCCCCGGGTGGGCGAAGTGGAGCTTTTGAGCCCGCTCGCACGGCCCCCGAAGATCTGGTGCGTCGGTCTCAACTACCGCGCCCACGCCCGCGATCTCGATGCCCCGAACCCGACCGCGCCGGTGGGGTTCATGCGCCCGGCGGGGAGCATCATCGGCCCGGGAGACGCGGTGCGCCTGCCCCGCGATTCCGGGCGGGTCACCGGCGAAGGGGAGCTGGTGCTCGTGCTGGGCCGGACCGGCCGGGATTTCGGGCCGGCCGAGGCGCGGGCAGCGGTCGCCGCCTGGACACTCGCCGTGGACATGACCGCCGAGGACATCCTCCGCGAAAACCCGCGTTTTCTGACCCGCGCCAAGAGTTACGACACCTTCCTCAGTCTCGGCCCCTGTCTCGTGACCGGCGGCGGCCTGCCGCCCGAAGATCTCCGGATCTCGACGGTGAAGAACGGCGAGCCGGGTCGCTCTGCTCCCGTCCGGAAGATGAGCTTTCCACCGGAATACCTGCTCCGGTTCTTCTCGCGGGACATGACCTGGCGCGCCGGGGACATCCTGCTCACCGGGACTCCGGGCGCTGTTCCCATCGAAGCAGGAGACGTGATCGGCGCGGAAGCTCCGGGAATCGGCCGTCTCGAGAACCCCGTCCGATAGTGGAGTCGCCCCGTCTCCGATCCGGCGAGTTCGTGCCGCTGGCGGCGCTTTTGATGTCGCTCACCGCGCTCTCGATCGACACGATGCTGCCGGCGCTTCCGGCGATCGCCGGAGATCTCGGAGCCACCCGGCCGAACGCCGGACAGTTCGTGATCACGGCGCTCTTCCTCGGGTTCGGGATCGGCCAGCTCGTCGTCGGCCCGCTCTCCGACCGGTTGGGGCGGCGGCCGACCATGCACGCCGGACTCCTCCTGTTCATGGCGGGGTGCCTCGTGAGCGTCTTCGCCCCGAGCTTCGAAGCCATGATCGCCGGCCGGGTGGTCCAGGGCATCGGTGTTGCGGCTCCCCGGGTGGTGACCATCGCGATGGTCCGCGACCAGTACGAAGGCCGCGAGATGGCGCGCCTGATGTCGTTCGTGATGGCGGTCTTCATTCTGGTTCCCACGGTCGCGCCCGCCCTCGGCCAGGGCATCCTGTGGCTCGGAGGATGGCGCGGCATCTTCCTGACCTTCATCGTGATGGCGCTCTTCGCCCTCGTCTGGTTCGGGAGGCGCCAGCCCGAGACGCTTCCTCCCGAAAGGCGGCGGCCCTTCTCGGTCCGGGGCGTGGGGCGTGGCTTCTTCGAGGTGCTCCGCATCCGGCGAGCCCTCGGCTACACGCTCGCCACCGGGTTCGTCTTCACCCCGTTCATCGCCTATCTGAGTTCCGCCCAGCAGCTTTTCCAGGAGGGGTACCGGACCGGCACGCTCTTCCCGCTCTGGTTCGGCTTGCTCGCCCTCGCGCTCGGAGTCGCTTCGCTCCTGAACGGCCGGCTGGTGATGCGACACGGGATGCACCGCATCACCCGCCTCGCCACCCTCGCCATCACCCTGGCCTCGATCGCGGCCCTCGTCCCCACCCACGCTCATGACGGACTGCCTCCCTTCGGGCTCTTCATGGCCTACCTGCTCGCGGTGTTCTTCGGCATCGGCCTCGTCTTCGGCAACCTGAACGCGCTCGCGATGGCCCCTCTCGGCCACCTCGCCGGAGTGGGGGCCGCGGTGGTCGGCTCGCTCTCGGTGCTCATCTCGGTCCCGCTCGGCGCGCTCATCGGCCAGAGCTTCGACGGAACCATGTACGCCCAGACCGGCGCGTTCGCGGTCTTCGGGGCCGCGACCTTCCTCGCCCTCGGCTGGGCGGAGGGCGACGGATCCGGATAGCCGCTACCCGCCACCTCGCTGCCGGACGAAGGTGACTTCCAGCCAGATTCCACGCAAGTGGTCGAAATCCCGATCGGTCGTCACCAGCAAGGCACCGCTCGCGTGGGCGGTCGCAGCAACCCAAAGATCGTTCTGGCTCATGGAGACCGCCGGCATGAGACGGAGAGTCCACTCTCTTCCCATGGGGCTAGCAGGCTGTGGAAAAACTAACGCGGCATTCGACGAGCGATGCATCCCGTCTGAACGCTCGCCTGGAGGCTCGCTCTTCGTTGCGATTCGCTCGAAATAGCGCTGCTATTGCTCACTCACGCGCCTTGTCAGCCGGGCGCCTCACCCGTCTCGGTGCTCACGCCAGTTTATCCACAGCCTGCTAGGCATCGATCAACGCGTAAGCCGAGAGAATCGGAGGGCGGTTGATGCCAAGCGTCGGCAAATGGTCGAGAACGGATTCCATCTGCTTCCGCTTCCCGGCTCCCCACCCGAATTTTCGGCCAAGGCAAGAAGTTCGCCCCGGCAGATGGCCGAGGTGAATGCGAGTGTGTTCGACCCGCTCAGATGATCCAGGCAAGCATCAGCCTTCAGAGCCCAGGTTGCCTTTCGCGTCAGGCCAAGCAGCAGTCCCGTATCCAGCAGGACACGCTTCATCTCTGACGCTCAGTCGAGCTGCGCCAACAACTCTTCCACGGGCTCATCTCCGGGCCAGGTTCCCATAAGATCACGGGGTCTCGCGCGAGTGTGCGATGGGGAGCGTCTCGGAAACAGGGTTCCAGGGCGAACAGATTCCAGGGATACCGGATTCGAGAACACCTGATCCCCGGCCTCCGAAGTCGTGACACGGAAAGGAAGCCCGCTTCCACTTCTATCGGGACCGGGACCAGCGGGAAGTGGATCTGCTGATCGAGCAGGCCGGCCGCCTCCATCCGGTCGAGTTCAAGAAGACGGCGAGACCCGGCCGGAGCGCCGTCGCCGGATTCCGTGCGCTTCCGCGACTCGGGGTCGAAATCGGGGAAGGGGCGGTGGTGTGTCTTCGGGAGACGGACGCGCTGCTTTCAGAGGATGTCACCGCGATCCCGGCCGGCTGGCTGTGACGGCGGCGGGCAGGAACCCGATCAGCCGTCTTCCCCGGTGAAACGCGTCAGGAGTTCGGGGAAGTCGGCGAGCGGCATCACTTCCGCGTCCCGCCGCTCCTGCCGGGCCGTTCCCCCGTGGACGACCGCCCGCGCCGTGACATCGGGCACAGCGTCCGCGACCCGATTCAGTGCGGAGAACCAGTCCGAAGCGACGGTCGCGCCCGACTTGGCCTCGACCGCCAGCAGGCGACCCCCCGACCGGACGAGCAGGTCGCACTCCAGTCCGTGACGATCGCGGAAGAAAGACACCAGCGGACGGCGGCCGCGGTTCCAGGCGTGCTTGAGCGCCTCGACCACGACCGCGTTCTCGAACAGGGCACCCCGCAGCGGATGGGAACGCAACTGTCGGGCGTTCTCCAGCTCCAGCAGCCAGGTCGCGAGGCCCACATCGTGAAAATACAGCTTCGGAGATCGAACGAGCCGCTTCCGGATATTCGCGTGGAAGGGTTCGAGCCGGAACACCACGTAGCTCGCTTCGAGGAGCGACAGCCAGCCCCGAGCCGTCGAGTGGCTCACGCCGGCATCCGCACCGAGGGCGGTGTAATCGAGCAACTGCCCGACCCTCCCGGCGCAGAGCCGGACGAATCGGCGAAACGCCGAGAGGTTGCGGATTTCGCCGATTCGTCGAATATCCCGCTCCAGATAGGTCTCGACGTAGTCGCCGAGCGCGGTCGCCGGATCCAGATTCCGGTCGTGGATTCTCGGGAAGAACCCGGTGAAGAGCATCTCGTCGAGCCCCGGATTTCGGCCGTCCTGGCGCAATTCCTCGACGGAGAGCGGGAGCAGGCGAAGCAACGCGGTGCGCCCGGCGAGCGACTGATCCATCCTGTCGAAGAGCAGGAAGTCACCACTCCCGATGAGGACGAAAAGCCCGTTCGCACCACGCTCGTCGGCGAGAACCTGGAGCCAGGACAACAGCTCGGGAACCCGCTGGATCTCGTCGAGAATCGCGCCCTCGGGATAACCGGCGAGGAAGCGCTCCGGATCCTCCTCGGCGAAGCGGCGCTCCCGCGGGGATTCGAGGTTCACATAAGCGAGATCGGGGAAAGTGGCCCGGCAGAGCGTGGTCTTCCCCGATTGTCGCGGCCCGGTCACCGTGACGAAGGGGTACTGGCCGAAGAGCGCCCAGAGGTGCGGCGTAATCGTTCTCGAGATCATGATTTTGGCCAACATGAAAATATTATCTTCAAATTGGCAAACCCCGCTATCCGGTGGCCGGGGCCTCGTCGAAATGGCGCACCCGGTCGAGCAGATCCGGGCTCGGTCCGCCACGATCCACGGCTCGCCAACCCACGAGATCGGGCCGCGCTCCGAAGAGGACGATCGTATGACCGTCCCGCGCAGAGCCCGGACGCTCTCCTCCCTCGACCCGGACTCCTCGGGCTCCGCCGGAGACGAGCGCTGCCGACGGGGCGCGAAGACCCGGCGCCGCCGCCTCGCGCAACCGGGCGGCCTGACGCTGGCACGCTGACCAGCTTTCTCGTCCCCCGGTCAGAGTCTCACCGGCAAGTTCGGGATCGGCGTAGGGGAAATCGGGGATCTCGACTGCCCAGAGCGAACGGCGGATATCCGCGAGATCCTCGGGATCCGTGATTTCCTCATGCCTGAGAAACTCCGCCCAGGCACCGTCCGGCGTATCGGAAAAGCAGTTCACGAGCTCCCCCGCCCGGCTCCACCGCGCCGCCTCTGGTGCCGCCGCCTCGCGCAGGAACGGGAAGCGGGGATCTGCGTGCCGGAAAACGATCATGTGACTGGAGAGAAACCGAGCGATGCGGCGAGCTTCCTCACCTGTGACGCTCTTTCCTGCTCCGGCGACCACTCGCCATCCAGAGCCTCCGCGGGAGAACTCCCGCCGAGAGCGCTCCGCTTCCGATCGAACCAGCGACGGATTCCGATGTCGTTGTATCCCCCGGCGAGATCACCCGTCACCAGGGCGAGAAAATGGAGGCGGGCCGCGATGATGTCCGGAGTCTGCCTTGCTCCGCTCGCATAGCGACGGACGCTCGTGGCCGAAATCCCCAGGAGGCGGGCAAGGAGATCGAGACCCAGCGTGCCGGATAAAGCCGGCCATTCCGCGGCAGGAGTGGGCGACCCGTCGAGCGCCTTCAGGGTTGCCCGAAGCCAGTCGGCGACTGCTACCGGATCGAGAAGGGGAGGCCGGCGGGCGAATCGGGCGATCCCCGCGTCAGCCATGCGCTCACTCACCGCTTCCATCGTCCGGGCATCCAGACGCTCCACCTGCTCGGGACAAAGGCCCATGGCTTCCGCCCGGACGAGGGTGGCGGCAGCCAGCGGGGCGACGAGGGGATCGTTGTACGGACGCTCTATGGATCGAATTCGGATCATATTCATGATCCATAGTGTATCCAAATGATTTCCGTCCACCCGGCTGGGAACGCGACCGGGGCCAGATCCCAGGAGATGACAACGTGCTCGACTTGAACCACCTGCTCACGGAACTCGCCAGGAGCCGACCCGTGTTCCACTCGGAAGCCGATTTCCAGTTCGCGCTCGCCTGGCGTATCCGCGAGGAAACCGGACAGGAGGTGCGCCTGGAGTATCCGGTTCCCGAGGAGAGGATGTATCTCGACATCTGGCTTCCGGCAACACGCACCGCGATCGAATTGAAGTACTGGAAGCGCGAGCTGGACGTGAAGGTGGGCGGAGAACGATTCGCGCTGAAGAACCAGGCCGCCCAGGATCTCGGGCGCTACGACTTCCTGAAGGACATCCGGAGAGTCGAAAAGATGGGGCGCGGGTTCGCCGTGGCGCTGACCAACGACCCGACCTACTGGAATCGCTCCCCGAAAAAGAAGCCCGTGGACGCGGCCTTCCGCCTCCACGAGGATCGCCGTCTTCCGGCTTCGGAACCCCTCGCGTGGTCTCCGAAGGCTGGCAAGGGCACCAGGAAAGGACGCGAGGAGCCGATTTGTCTGCGTGGTTCCTACCGGCTCGCATGGCGCGACTACGGATCCCCGCTACCGGAGGCAGGCAAATTCGCGCTGTTTCGCTACCTTGTGGTGGAAGTCGGCAGGAATCCGATCAGCCGCTCTCTACCGGCTACGATTCAGGGCTTCCTTCAGGGCTTTCTTCAGGGCTTTCTTCAGGGGGTTGATTCGGGACGATGACGACGGATTCCGGTCGGACGACAATCACCCGGGTCGCCCTCCGGAACTACAAGAGCATCGCCTCCTGCGACGTGAAGCTCGCGCCGCTCACGGTTCTGGTCGGCCCGAATGGATCCGGGAAGAGCAACTTCCTCGATGCGCTGCGGTTCGTTGCGGGGTCCCTGCGGTTCTCGCTGGACCACGCGCTTCGCGGGCGCGGCGGAATCCAGGATGTTCGTCGCCGCTCCGGTGGTCGCCCGAGAGATCTCCACATCCGGCTGGATTTTCGCCTTCGCGGAGCGACGGGCTGGTATGCGTTCCGGATCGGGGCCTTGCCGGAGCGGGGTCATGTCCTCAAGCGGGAGGAATGCCGGGTGTTTCCCGTGGATGCCGCGCTGGGCCAGGATTACTACCGGGTGGAGGCGGGGACAGTGATCGAGAGTTCCTTTCGCCATCCTCCGGCAAGCTCCGGCGACCGCCTCTACCTCGTGGCCGCGTCGGGCGCGAAGGCATTTCGTCCCGTGTACGACGCGCTCGAAGGGATGACGTTCCACAATCTGAACCCGGACCGGATTCGGGAAATGCAGCCGCCCCATCCGGGGGATTCGCTGGAGCGGGACGGCGGCAACCTGGCGAGCGTGCTGGCGAGCCTCGGCACCAGGTCACCGGAGCGAACGGAGCAACTCGTCCGGTACCTCGGACGCATCGTGCCGGGTGTCATCGGCATCGAGACGCGCATGTTCGGTGACCGGTTGGCGCTGGAGTTCCGGCAGCGAGTGCGGGGGGCAGCTCATCCGTGGCGGTTTCGCGCCAAAGACATGTCGGACGGGACGTTGCGCGCTCTTGGAGTGCTCGCCGCCCTGTTCCAGGCCGACACGAACGGTTCCCCGAACCCGAAGGTCGTGGGGATCGAGGAGCCGGAAAGCGCCCTCCACCCCGGCGCGTCCGGTGTGCTGGTGAGTGCGCTACGCGTCGCCAGCGAGTGGGCGCAGGTTCTGGTTACCAGTCACAGCACCGAATTGCTGGACGAGGAACTTCCCGCCGATTCGATCCTCGCTGTGCATGCGGAGGAGAGCGAGACACGCATCGGCCCTCTGGACGAGGTCGGAAGAACGGCCCTTCACGACCGGCTGTTCAGCGCCGGCGAATTGTTGCGCCTCGACCAACTCCGCCCCGCGCCCGAAACCGGGACACCAGGACAGTCGCCAAACCTGTTCCGGCCCGAGCCCTCGGAATGATCCGGATCGCCGCCACGGCCGCGAGTGCCGGATTCTGGTTCTCCTCGACGCGAACGGAGATTGCCCCGCCAGTATCGGCCCGGAATTGCGTGACCGGGCTTCAGGCTGGCGAAGCGACGTGCCCGTCGAAGTCGTGCTCGCCAAGTCGGAGTACGAGGCGTGGTTTCTGGCGGCACTCGACTCGCTGCGGGGGCAGCACCGAATCCGCGCGGCTGCGACACCGCCCGACGAGCCGGAGGAAATCCGGGGTGCGAAGGGAAGGCTCCGGCAGGAGACCCCGCGAAACCAGCCCTACGATCCCGTGGACGACCAGGCGGCCCTGACCCGTCTGTTCGACCTCGAACAGGCGCGGGAAAGGCCGCCGTCCTTCCGGAAGATGTGGCGGGCGGTGGCCGCGCTGCTCACCAGCGATTCGCCGCCTCCTTGATTTCCTTCCGGGCTCAGGTCAATTCGCGATAAACCATGGTCAATTCGGCGGGAACCATGGTCAATCCCCCGGTTCGGCGGTATTGCCAAAACCGCTCGAATCCACCGAATTCCAGTCGAAAACCACTGCAACCAGCCGGAATTCCCGCTACAGCCAGCCCGGGTGGCGAGCTGGGGTCATTCCTGATGAGCTCAGGTCAATTCGCGATCGAGCCATGGTCATTCGCGCGGCGGGCGTAGCATTCCGGGGATGGAACTCCCCGAAGGGAAAGCACCACCCGGTGTCCTCCGCGAGCTGCTGAAGCGGCTCGATCTCGCCGACCCGGAGGTGCTCCTCGGGCCGGGAATCGGCGAGGACGCGGCGGTGGTCCAAAGCGAGGGCGTTCCTCGCCTCGTGCTCGCCGCCGACCCGATCACCTTCCCCACCGCACGGCCCGGCTGGCACTCGGTGATCGTGAACGCGAACGACGTGGCGGCGACCGGAGCCGAGCCGCGCTGGTATCTCTCGCAGGTCCTCGCGCCGCCGGGGACGGGAGACACGGAACTCGCCGCAATCGCCGACGGGATCGCCGAGGGGTGCCAGGAAGTGGGGGCGATCCCGGTCACCGGCCACACCGAGATCACCCCGGCGGTTTCCCGGACGGTGATCGCCGGGGCGATGGTGGGGACCGCGACCGCCGAGCGGATCAAGCCGGGCGGAGGTGCCGAACCCGGAGACCTGCTGGTGGTAACGCGGGGGATCGCGATCGAGGCCACCGCGGTTCTCGCCGAAGCGCGGCGCGACGAGGTCGCGGCCGAATTCGGTGCGGAGTTCGCCGAACGATGCGAGCGCTTCACCGGCGATCCAGGGATCAACGTGGTGGCGGAAGCACGCATCGCCGCCGGGTTTCCCGAAGTCCGCGCCATGCACGATGTGACCGAGGGCGGCATCGTCACCGCGATCCGCGAGATGGCGGAAGCGGCCGGTGTTGGCTGTGTGGTCGCCGAGACCGAAATCCCGCGCTACTACGAATCGAAGCAGCTCGCCCGGTTCTTCGGGCTCGACATCCTCGGGCTGCTCGGCTCGGGGGCGCTGCTGATCGCGGTGACAGAAGACGGGGCCGAGCCCCTGCTCGCGAAGCTCGGGGAAGCGGATGTTCCGGCCCAGGTGATCGGCCGCTTCACGAAGCCGGAGCAGGGACTCGTTCTCGCGCGCGGCGCGGCGCGGGGCGAAATGCCGGTCTTCGACGCGGACGAGCTCACGCGGCTCCCGCCCGTAGAATGAACGTCCACAGGATGAACACATGACCCCGCGGATCGGCCGGCTAGCGCTCGGCGCGCTTCTCCTCGGCGGGTGCAACACGAACTCCACCCCCACCTTCCCGGCACCCGACTTCCGGGCACCCTTCGGCCAGCAGTTCGTGCTGCGGGTGGGCGATCTCGGCCTCGTGGCGGGGCCGGAGCAATATCTCTACCTGAGCGTGCTGACGCTCGGGCAGGACTCCCGCTGCCCCCCGGAAGCCACCTGTGCGGAGGCCGGCTTCCTCGAGGTTTCCTTCGAGATCGAGACCACCGAGAGCCGGTCTTCGATCACCATGCGGGTACCCCCCGAAGCCGACGCGGTGCGGAGCTATCAGGGCTTCCGAATCCGGATCCACGCGGTGGTGCCGCCGGGGCAACAAGCCCGGATTCCGACGACCGACTACCAGCTCCTGATGTCGGTCACCCTCGCCGAATAACGTTCTCGAAGAGCGCGGCGACCCACGGACCCGTTATTCCTCCCCGAGGATGGTGTCGAGCTGGCGAACGAGTGCGGGGAGCTCTACCGCCACCGTGTCATGCAGACGATCCCGATCCATCACGTCGTATCCGTGTGCGATCTGATTCCTCAATCGAATGATGTCTGACCACGGAATCTCGGGAAATGCATCCCTCGAATCGCTTCGTACGCGATTCGCAGCCTCTCCAACGGTCAGCACCAGATAGCGAAGCGCAAAATGTGTGTCTGAATCCGAATCCAGTGCATCAGGTGTCGCTTTACGAAATATATCCATGGCCTTTTTCGCGAAGTAGCGCATGTCCATCATGGAATTTTCATCTCGGCGATTCATAGAGCACTTCCATGGATTCCAGGACCGTCTTCAGAAACCAGGGCCTCAAACCCTTGAACTCCATCAGATCCACACGTCTTCCCAGAATTTCGCTCAACTCGTCCTCCATGTGTCCCAGGTCGAACAGCGTGAAGCGAATCTCCGGCCGGAACTCCGCCACGACATCCACATCGCTCTCCGGGCCAAAATCGTCGCGGAGGACCGATCCGAAGAGCGCGAACTTGCGAATCCCGTGTTTTTGGCAGAACGCCACGACCCGGTCTCGGGGAATGGAAAGGCGCGGACTCATGCCAGAACCTCCTCGAACACCCGCCTCTTGAACTGCGGGAGAGCCGAGTCTAACCGGTCGGAGCTGGGGGTAATTACGCGCAGAGCTGGGGTGATTACGGCAGGTTCTCGAAGAGCGCGGCGACCCCCATCCCGCCGCTGACACAGAGGGTCGCGATCCCGTAGCGTGCGTTTCGGCGCTCCATCTCGGCGAGCAGGGTCACGACGATCCGGGCCCCGGTGGCCCCGATCGGGTGGCCGAGCGCGATCGCCCCCCCGTTCACGTTGAGCCGCTCCTCGTCGAGATCGAGCTCCCGCGCGCAGGCGAGCACCTGCGGCGCGAAGGCCTCGTTCAGCTCCACGAGGTCCACTTCGCGGAGCGGGATCCCCGACCGCTCAAGGAGCTTCCGCACCGCCGGAACCGGGCCGATCCCCATCACCCGCGGATCGACTCCCACCGCCGCGTGAGCGAGGAGCCGCGCCGAAGGCTGCACCCCGAGTCGCTTCGCCGCCGCCGGGGACAGGACCACCAGCGCCGCACCGCCGTCGGTGATCCCCGAGGAGTTGCCGGCGTGGACCACCCCGTCCTCGCGGAACACCGGAGGGAGCGAGGCGAGTTTTTCCGCGGTCACCCCGTCGCGGGGGTGCTCGTCGCGAAGCAACTCCACGCGATCCTTCCGCACCGCGGCGATTTCGGCATCGAACCGGCCAGCTTTCCGAGCGGCCTCGGCGCGCTGCTGGCTGCGGGCGGCGTACCCGTCGCATTCCGCCCTCGTGAGGCCGTACCGGTCGGCTAGCGTCTCGGCGGTCTCCCCCATCAACTGATCGGCGAGCGGGCAGTGGAAGCCGTCCCGGTACATCCCGTCGAGCAGCTTGCGGTCCCCGAATCCGCGCCCGAACCGCACGTCGGGGAGCAGGTAGGGGGTGTTGCTCATGCTCTCCACTCCCCCGGCGAGCACCACCCCGGATTCTCCGAGCCGGATCGCGGCGGCCGCATCCAGCAGGGCGCGCAACCCCGAAGCGCACGCCTGGTTCACGGTGCGCGCCGGGACTTCGTCCGGAATCCCGGTGAGGCGGCCGATCTGACGCGCCGGATTCGGCCCCACCCCCGCCTGGCGAGCGTTCCCGAAGATGACTTCGTCCACCTGGTCGGGGCGGAGGCCGGCGGCCCCGAGCGCGGCAGCCCCGGCGACCCCGCCGAGCTCCGGCGCGGCAAGCGACGAGATCCCGCCGCCCAGCCGGCCGATGGGAGTGCGGCGCGCGCCGGCGAGGACGACCTCAGGCCCGGCGGACATACTCGAAATCCACCGGCTTTCCGTGAATTCCGTGATCCGGAGCCGCGATCCAGTTCGCCATCTCCCCCGGCCCGGCCGCCGGGACCATCAGGTTCCGAATGTATTCCCGATCCGCATCGGTCGGAAGCCAGCCGTCCCGGTTCTCCTCCCACTCCGCCCCGGTCAGCATCCGGCCCGAAGGATCGAAGTGGTGGCCGGCATAGATACCGATCTGGCGATGGAAGCGGCGGTGAGGGAGAGTGAGGCGATCCGGCAGTCCCGCTTTTTCGAGGATCCGGTTCCAGCGGGCCACCCCGCGCTCGCAGTCGGTGATGTAGTCGTCGCGGAGCACTTCGTTCATCGCATTCCAGAGTGGTGTCTCCTGGCCCACGAGGCGGCCTTCTTCCGGGACCGGGATGACCCGGACCCCGTCCGCCGCCGCCGGATCCTTCCGGGTGGATTCGCGGACCCGCCCCTTGAGTCCGTTCGCGTAGTAGTTCGCGGCGTTCGAGGAGATCTCCGCGCCGAACAGATCGAGCGAGGCGCTGAACCAGAAGTTGATATGGCGCTGCACGAGCGCCAGATCGAGCGCCCCCGCTGCCCGCGGATCCTTCCCCGCGAGCATCAGCTCCACGGCCCGGCGAACGATCCGGCCGACCCCCCGCTCGCCGACCGACATGTGGAACGCCTCTTCGGTGAGCATGAACCGGGTGGTGCGGGAGAGGGGGTCGAAGGCACTCTCGGCGAGCGCGAGCAACTGGTACTTCCCGTCCCGGTCGGTGAACATGGTGAACAGGAAGAAGTTGAGCCAGTCGTCGCAGGGTTCGTTGAACGCCTGGAGGATGCGGGGCCGGTCCGGATCCCCGCTCGTCCGCTCGAGAAGCGCCTCCGCCTCTTCGCGCCCATCCCGGCCGAAGTGCGAATGGAGCAGATAGACCATGGCCCAAAGGTGCCGGCCCTCTTCCACGTTCACCTGGAAGAGGTTGCGCAGGTCGTACTGGCTCGGCGCGGTCCGGCCCAGTTGCCGCTGCTGCTCGACGCTCGCGGGCTCGGTGTCGCCCTGGGTCACGATCAACCGGCGGAGGCTCGTCCGGAACTCCCCGGGCACCTCTTGCCACGCCGGCTCGCCGGCGAAGTCTCCGAAGCCGATGCGGCGGTCCTCCTCCGCCGGCGCGAGAAAGATCCCCCAGCGATATTCCGGCATCCGCACGAAGTCGAAATGCGCCCAGCCGGAGGGCTCGACGGAGACCGCGGTGCGGAGGAACACGTCGTCCGAACCGAAGCCATCCGGGCCCATCTGCCCCCACCAGTCGAGGAAGGCGGGCCGCCAATGCATCAGGGCGCGCTGGAGCCGCCGGTCGGAGGAAAGGGAGACGTTGTTGGGGATTCGCTCGTCGAGTTCGGACAAGGGGATACTCCTAGGTTCTGCGCCAGTCGAAGCGGGCGGCGGCCGGCTTTCCGTAGGTGGTCAGGGCACCCCGCTCACCGGTGGCGTTCGGGCGCTGGAAAATCCAGTTCTGCCACGCCGAGAGCCTCCCGAAGATCTTGGTTTCGAGGGTCTCGGGGCCGGCGAACCGCAGCGAGCTTTCCATCCCGGTCAGGGCATCGGGAGAAAGACCGGCCCTTTCTTCGGTGGCCACCCGGATCTCTTCCTCCCAGTCCAGATCGTCGGGAGCGAAGGTGGCGAGGCCCTCCCGCTCCGCTTCCGCGGCGAGAAGGCGGCCGGCGCTCCGGAGGGCCTCCACCCGGTCCGGCGCACCAAGGAACCGGTTGGCCAGCCGGCTCAGGCCGTTGCCCTTCGGGAAAGCGCCGAAATTCAGCTCGTTCAGTTCCACGCCCGCCGGATCGTCGGGGTCATCGCACAGGTAGCTCCGGTCCGCGGCCAAAAGCAGTTCGGCGAGCGCGCCGCAAAAGATGATGCCCTTGCCGCCGATCGCGAAGAAGCTCCGCGCGGTCTGGTCGAGCCGGCGGAAGGTGCGGCCGAGCTTCCACCGGGCCTCGTCGGCGAGCCACTGGCCTTCGAGCGTGGCGAGGCGGGAGTCGGCCTCCCGGACGGCATCCGGGTCGCCTTCCACCTCGATCCGCACGACCCCGATTTCCGACTCGTTGAACCGAAGGCGCAGGAGCGCGTCGTCCAGCTCGCGCGCCATCCGCAGATGCCACATCCGGCTCCCGGCGGCGCGAAGCGCTTCAGCCGAATCCGGCTGCGACTCCTCGGGGGCCCGGACGGTCAGGGTCGCCGCGCGGGACGGCCGATCGAAATCGAGACGGACGTGGCGGTATCGGACATGCTCCTCGTCTTCGTCGGGTTCGAGCGGTTCGAGCCGGATGCCGGCCTCGGCGCGCGCCGGAGAAGCCGCAGCGAGCGCCGCGGCCCGCTCGGTGACAGCGCGGTCGAAGGAACTCCGCGAAGCGAGGCCGTCCACGAGCCCCCAGCGGACGGCGCGACGGCCCCGCACTCCTTCGGCCAGGGTCGAGAACGCATCGGCCAGATCCGGCCGGACCATCCGCTTGTCCACGAGGCGGGTCAGCCCCCCGGTTCCGGGAAGCACGCCGAGCAGCGGCGCTTCGGGAAGCGACACGGCGGAGCTGCCGTCGTCCACCAGCAGGATCTCGTCGGCGGCGAGCGCGAGCTCGTACCCCCCGCCCGCCGTGATCCCGGAGAGGGCCGCGAGGTAGCGCTGGCCGCTCCTGCGGCTCGCGTCCTCCATGGCGAGGCGGGTCTCGTTCGTGAACTTGCAGAAGTTCACCTTGAACCCGTGCGGGGAGCCGGCGAGCATGAAGATGTTGGCCCCCGAGGAGAAAACCCGGGGAAGCCGGCTCGCGAGGACGATGGCGCGGACCTCCGGATGCTCGAACCGCAACCGCTCCACCGCATCGGCGAGCTCGATGTCCACGCCGAGGTCGTAGCTGTTCAGCTTGAGCCGGTAGCCGGGACGGATCCCGCCGTCCTCGTCCACCTCGAGCCCGAGCTCGGCCACCGAACCCTTGATCTCGAGTTTCCAGTGCCGGTATCGCGGCGGTTCGGTCTCGAACCGGATCGGGGGGAACTCGGCCATCACGTGAATTATGGCGAGTCGGAGACCGGAGCCCGGAAAGGGCGATAATCCTCGCCGGAATCCCCGGTGAGCGTCACCAACTTCAACACCCGGAACGACACCTGGCGGAGGCTGCTCGGGAACGGGCTCCGCTACCGGGTTCCCCGCTTCCAGCGCGACTACAGTTGGGGCGAAGAGGAGTGGGAAGACCTCTGGCAGGACATTCTCGAAGTCGTCGTGCCGGGCGGGCAGGCAGGCCATTACATGGGGTATCTGGTGCTCCAGTCGGAGGATGACCGGGATTTCGAAATCATCGACGGCCAGCAGCGCCTGACCACCCTGAGCCTGATCGTCCTCGCGGCCATGTCCTTCCTCGGCCAGCGGGCGGAGGCCGGGGCGGGCAAACGCCTCGAAGGACTGAGGCAGGCGTACATCGGATTCCTCGACCCGGTGACGCTCGTCGCCCAAAGCAAACTGATCCTGAACCGGAACAACGACGAGTACTACCGGAGCTACCTCGTCCCGCTCCAGCGTCCCTTGCCGAAACGCGGCTTCAAGGCCTCGGACCATCGCCTCCGCAGGGCGTTCGAGTGGTTCGAGGCCCGGTTGCGCGAACACCTCAAGGGCATGGCGGATGCGGGCCAGGAAGCCGCCCGCTTCGTGGAGGCCATGAGCGACCGCCTGTTCTTCACGGTCATCACCGTGACCGACCAACTGAACGCCTACCGGGTATTCGAGACCCTGAACGCGCGAGGGGTCCGGCTTTCGGCGACCGACCTGCTCAAGAACCACCTCTTCTCGCTGCTCGACCAGGGACAGGACGGAGAGCACGAACTCCGAACCCTCGAAAACCGCTGGCTCGGCATCGTCTCCCGCCTCGGTGCCGAGAGCTTCCCCGACTTCCTGCGCGCTCACTGGACGAGCCGCCGGAGCTTCGTTCGCAAGACCGACCTTTTCCAGACGATCCGGAAGGAGGTGCGGAACCGGTCGGATGCTTTCGCCCTGATCCGTGATCTGGAGTCGGACCTCGATGCCTACCTCGGATTGACGGAGCCCGACGGCTCCGATTGGCCTCCCGAGCAGAAAACCCCCGCCCGCATCCTGCGGATGTTCCGCGTCCTTGAGCCGCTCCCGCTGCTGCTCGCGGCGCACCGACACCTCCCGGCGAAGGATTTTGCCGCAGCGCTCCGGGCGATCGTGAACCTCTCTTTCCGGTACAACGTGATCGGCAACCTGCAGACCGCCAAACAGGAGAGGGTCTATTCCCGAGAGGCGCTCCGGGTCACGGAAGGAGAGCATCGAAGCGCGGGCGACCTCATCCGGAGCCTGCGCCCGATCTATCCGGGGGACGGTGCGTTCGAGAGCGCCTTCCGCGACAAGTCCCTTTCCACGAAGGAGTCCCGCAATAAGCGCATCGCCCGCTACATCCTCGCGGAAATCGAAAGACACGAAGACGGAGGCAGGACCGATTTCGAGGATCCCGCGATCTCGCTCGAACACATCTGCCCCACCCATCCGGAGGACGGCTGGGAGTCGTTCGGCGATGAAAACCTCGAAGAACGGACTTCCCGTCTCGGCAACATGGTCCTGCTCGAGAAAAAGCTCAACCGTTCCCTCGGAAACGCGGAGTTCCCCGAAAAGCGCGCAGCCTTTGCGAAGAGCGGGCTCCCGGCGGCGCGAAGGCTCGCCGAATCATTCGAGGACTGGACACCTGACGATGTCGAGCGCCGGCAGCAGCAGATGGCGCGGGCCGCCACCGCCATCTGGCGTATCTCCCGGATGGACGCGAGCTGAGCTTGGCGACGGTTCTGCTCGCGGCGCTCGTGATC
Source organism: Vicinamibacteria bacterium (assembly GCA_965215615.1). Taxonomy (GTDB): domain Bacteria; phylum Acidobacteriota; class Vicinamibacteria; order Marinacidobacterales; family Marinacidobacteraceae; genus CBDATA01. The sequence continues at coordinate 2,266,433 of OZ244068.1, forward strand.
GCCGCACAGCCCGATCCGAACCAAATGATCGAGCCGGACGCGCGCCTCGAACCCGGAATCGCGCTCGCGCTGCCGCGGACGCTCGACTACGACATCTCCCCCGACGGCCGGCGGGTGGTCCTGTCGGTCGCGATCCGGAATCGGGCGGTGCTGTTCCTGACCGCTCCCGGCGCAGCACCCGGCCAGCTCACCGAAGGGCGGCGCTGGGACACGGCTCCCCGGTTCCTCCCCGACGGGACGACGGTGGTCTTCGTTTCCGGGCCGCGGCCGCGGGGAGACGAGGAGGCGCTCGGGGCGCTCTACCGCCTGTCGCTCGGCGGAAGTCCCGAGCGACTGACACCGACGGAGATCGAAGCCCGGGATCCCGCGGTCTCTCCGGACGGCAGCCGGGTGGCGTTCCTCGGACGCGACCCGGAGACGGACAGCGACTTCGATCTCTGGATATGGGAGGACGGACGAAGCAGGCGGATTACCGAAGCCCCGGGGCGGGAAGGCGCGCCGGTCTGGTCGCCGGATGGAAACCGCCTCGCCACCTCCCTCGAGCGGATTCTCGCGGTAGTGCCGAGTGCGGGAGGCGATCCGGTTTTCCTCGAAAGCGAACCCCGGGGGCTGGCCTCGTGGACCCCGGACGGCGAGGGGATCGCCTGGGCCGCTGGCCGGGACGGTTTCGACGCCATCCTCTACCGGGATGCCGAGGCCGCGGGGCCGGTTTTCCCGCTGGTCACGGCGGAGCGTGACCTGGGCCAGCCGGTTTTTCGCCCCACGGAGGAAGGCCCGGAGATCGCCTGGGTGGAGTTGGACCGCGGCGACTCCCGAATCTGGCGCTCCGGGATCGAGCCGGATGCGGGCGGCGGCTTCGGGCTCGTCGGGCGCGCCCGGCCGGTGACCCCCGGGGGCGGGGTGCGCGAGCGGCTCCAGTGGACGCGGGACGGCGCATCGCTGGCCGCCCTTTTCGAGAGCGCCGCGTTTCCTCGAGATGTATGGGTGTTTCCTCGATCCGGCGGGCGCGAACGCATGAGCGACACCATCTTCCCGGAACTGGACGTGCGCTCCTTCTCGCGACCAGAACGGATCGGAGACGGAGCGGCGGATGCCTTCCTGTACCGGCCGGTCGCGGACACGGCCGAAGCGCCGCTCCTCGTCTTCCTCGACGGGATCCGCGGGGTCAGCTCCCGAAACGGCTTCTCGCCGCTGATCCAACTGCTCGCCGCCGAGGGCTACGCCGTCCTCGCTCCCTCGCTTCCGGGGGGCGACGGGCGCGGCGAGGCGTTCCGGGACGCGAACGACCGGGACTGGGGGGGCGGCGATCTGGACGCACTCGCGACCTTGACCCGGCTCGCTCTCGAACAGCCGGGGATCTCGGACCGGGCTTGCGTTTTCGGGGTGCGCTACGGAGGCTTTCTCGCCCTCGCCGCGCTCTCGCGTCGTCCGGATCTTTTCGACTGCGGGATCGAGGCCATGGGCTTCGCCGACCTTCCCGAGCTCTACCGAAGCCTGGAACCGGCCCGGCGGAGCGTCCTCGATCGCGAACTGGGGCCGCTGCGGGGGAATCTCGAGCTCTACCGGCGGCTGTCCCTGCGGGGAGCCGGCGATTCGGTCACCGCGCCGCTTCTGTCCTTCCACGGAGAAGACATCCCCGAAGTGCCCTTCGCCGGGAAGCGAGGCTTCCTCGAAGAACTGAGGAGCAGGCCCCGGTATCCGCTACTCGACATGTACTTCCGGCACGATTTCGGCCGCTCCCTCTTCCGTTTCGAGACCGACCGGAACGCCTACCACGCCTTCCTCGGCCGGGTTCTCGAGTTCCTCTCGCTCCACCTGCCGGTTTTCGGATAAGTCAGGCAGGCACCTGGCTCGCCGCGTGGTAGGAACTGCGTACCAGCGGCCCCGCCTCCACGTGCCGGAGGCCCATGGCCCGGCCCCGTCGCGCCAGCGCGTCGAACTCGGACGGCGGAACGAAGCGCTCCACCGGCAGGTGCCGGCGCGTCGGCTGGAGGTACTGCCCGGCGGTCAGGATGTCCACTCCGATCGCGACGAGGTCACGAATCACCTCGTCCAGTTCCTCTTCCCGCTCGCCGAGCCCGAGCATCACGCCGGTCTTGGTGATCACACCCGGTGCATGGCGCTTGGCGCGGTCGAGCAGCTCGAGCGAGCGCGCGTAGCGGGCTCCCGGCCGCACCTGACGGTAGAGCCTCGGGACGGTCTCGATGTTGTGGTTGAGGATCTCGGGAGATTCGTCCATGACCCGGTCGAGAGCGTCCTCGTTCCCCTGGAAATCCGGGATCAGGACCTCGATGCGGGCCTCGGGGCGCCGCTTGCGGACTGCCCGGATGGTGGCCGCGAAAATCCCCGCACCGCCGTCGGGCAGGTCGTCGCGATTCACCGAGGTGATCACCGCGTGGCGGAGCTCCATCAGCTCGACCGCCCGGGCGACGCGCTCGGGCTCGTCCCGGTCGAGCCCGTCCGGCAGCCCGGTGGTGACCGCGCAGAAGCTGCAGGCCCGGGTGCAGACATCGCCGAGGATCATGAAGGTGGCGGTCCCCTGCCCCCAGCACTCCGCCATGTTGGGGCAGCGCGCCTCCTCGCAGACGGTGTGGAGTTCGTGCTCGCGGAGCAGCCGCCGGAGCCGTGACCACGTTCCCCCGGACGGGAGCCGCACCCGCAGCCAGGGCGGGCGACGGGCCGAAGGAACCGGATCGGAAGGGACGACCGGGAGAGCGACCAGACTCAAGAGTCCCCGGCCGGCCAGCTTTCGAGGCGCTCTTTCACCCGGCTCATGAACTGATCGGCGGCCGCGCCGTCGATCAGCCGGTGATCGAACGAGAGCGCGAGAAAGACCATGGAGCGAATCGAAATGGCATCGTCCTCGACCACCACCGGCCGCTTGTGCACTCCGCCGATGCCGAGGATGGCGGACTGGGGCTGGGCGATGATCGGCGTCCCGAAGAGCGCGCCGTAGGGGCCGGGATTGGTGATGGTGAAGGTGCCGCCTTCGAGGTCCGCAAGCTCGAAGCCGCCCGAACGGGCGCGTTCGGCGAGTTCGGCGATGCCTCGGGCCAACCCCACGAAGTTGCGCTCGTCGGCGCGGTCCAGCACCGGGACCACGAGCCCTTCGGGAAGCGCGACCGCGATGCCGAGGTTCACCGAGGAGTGATAGACGATCCGGTCTTCGTCGAGCGAAGCGTTCATCACCGGGAACCCGGCGAGCGCCTCGATGACCGCGGTGGCGAAATACGGGGTCAGCGTGAGCTTGATGCCGTAGCGGCGCAACATCTCCTCGCGCCGGGCAGCGCGGGCTGCGACCACCCGCGACATGTCCACCTCGAACACCGTGGTCACGTGGGCCGATGTCCTGCGGGAGCGGACCATGTGTTCGGCGATCGCGCGGCGCATCGGGGTCAGCGGCTCGGCGCGATCCCCTTCCCTCGCAGCAGGGGCGGGCGCGGGCAGGTCGGCCTCCACCGGGGCGGGCGCGGGCGGGTCGGCTTCTTCGACTGCATCCTCCGAAGTGGCGAGGTGATCGAGGATGTCCTGTCTGGTGATCCGGCCGCCCTCTCCCGAGCCGGTGAGATCCGCGAGATGGATTCCGTGTTCACGGGCCATCTTGCGGACGAGCGGCGAACTGCGGGGACGGCCGGGTTTCGGTTCGGGTTTCGGTTCGGGTTTCGGTTCGGGGCTGGCCGGGGTCGGGTCCGGTTCCGGGGTCGCTTCCTCGCCGGGAGTCCAATCCTCGCCTTCGGCCGCGATGCGCCCCACCACCGTGTTCACCTCGACGGTGTGCCCCTCGGGAACCAGGATCTCGACCAGACGCCCGGAAAGGGCGGCCGGGACCTCGGTGTCCACCTTGTCGGTGGCCATGTCGAAAAGCGGATCGTCGCGGGAGACCATCTCCCCGACCGGAACCCGCCACTTGGTAATCGTCCCCTCGGTGATGCTCTCGCCCATCTGGGGCAGGATCACATCGGTCGGCACGGTGCGGGAATGGTAGCCGGAGCGCTCCTTCTTCTGACGCGCCAGCTTCCGCGCCGCTTCCACGATTTCGGCGACCGACGGCAGATGCTCCGCCTCAAGTTCCGGGGCGTAAGGGACCGGAGCATCCTTCGCGGCGATCCGGCAGATGGGCCGGGCGAGGTGCAAGAAGCCGCGCTCCGCCACCTCGGCGGCGATCTCGCCTCCGAAGCCCCCGGTCCGGTTCGCCTCGTGCGCGATCAGAAGGCGCCCGGTGCGCTCCACCGAATCGAGAATCGCCCCCATGTCCAGCGGCGCGAGCGTCCGGAGGTCCAGAACATCGGCATCGATCCCCTCGGAAGCGAGTTCGGAGGCAGCCTGCTCGACGAGAGGGGTGGCACCGCCGTACGCGACGAGCGAGACATCCGAGCCAGCCCGGACCCGCCGCGCCTGCCCGAGCGGGACACATTCGGAAGCCGCCTCCCATTCCGCGTCGGAGATCCGCAGGCTGCGGTAGAGGCGCTTGTGCTCGAGATAGAGCACCGGATCGTCGTCGCGGATCGCGCTTCGCAAGAGGCCCGCAGCATCCGCCACGGTGGCCGGTGCCACCACCTTGATCCCCGGCGCATGGACGAAAAAAGCCTCCGGATTGGCGGAATGAAACGGCCCTGCTCCGACTCCCGCGCCGACCGGCCCCCGCATCACCATCGGAACCAGAGGGCCCCCGCGGCCGCGGCTCTTGGCGGCGAAGTTGGTAATCATGTTGAACGCGCTCGCGATGAAATCCATGAACTGGAACTCCACGACCGGGCGGAAGCCCTCGAACGCGAGACCCACCGCCATCCCGGTGAACCCTTCCTCGCTGATCGGCGTGTCCATCACCCGGGAGGGGCCAAAATCTTCCAGGAACCCCTCGGTGAGACGGAATGCCCCCCCGTAGGCACCGATGTCCTCGCCGAGCAGCAGCACCTGCTCGTCGCGCTCCATCTCGGAGCGGAGCGCCCGGCGGATCGCCTCCAGATAGGTCACTCCGGGTCGGTCAGGCAACGTCGAGCCTCTCTTGCGGCGGCCGGAGCAGCCTGCGTTCGAAGAGCCGGGCGAAGGAATCGGCAAAGCGGTCGGCGAAACGGTCGAGCGAAACGCTCCGCCCGAGTTCGGCCGAAAGCGAGGTGACCCGGCACCCGAAGATGCCGCAGGGCGCAATCCGGTCGAACCAGCCGAGGTCGCCGCCGACGTTCACCGCGACCCCGTGGCTCGTGACCCAGCGCGCCACCCGCACTCCGATCGCCGCCAGCTTGCGAGAATCATCTGCCGAATCGCCGCACCAGACCCCGGTGAGTCCGGGACGCGTCCGGGCGGGCGCTCCTTCGCCGGATGCCGAGAGGATCACCACTTCCTCGAGCGCCCGAAGGTAGGCGCGGACATCCTTCCGCCACGCGCGCAGATCGAGGATCGGGTAGGCCACGAGTTGTCCCGGCCCGTGGAAGGTCACGTCCCCGCCCCGGTCGGTTTCGACCACCTCCGCTCCGAGGCGTTCCGGGGGAAGAAGCAGATGCGCGCGACTCCCCACCGTTCCCATCGTATAGACCGCCGGATGCTCGGTGAGCAGCAGAACATCCGGGATGTCTCCCCGCTGGCGACGGGCGACCAGATGGCGCTGGAGCTCGACCCCCTCCGCATAGGGGAGCGGGCGCCGGTCGAAGCGCCAAAGCGGAGAAACGGTGCTCATCCGGAGATCACCTCGACCCGGGCTCCGAGCGAAGCGAGCCGCCCCGGCAGGTCCGCGTAACCGCGCTCCACCGTCTCGAGTGGGGCGATCCGGCTCTCTCCGGAAGCGGCGAGTGCCGCGGCAACCAGCGCCATGCCCGAGCGGATGTCGCGGGCATCGAGAGTCCTTCCCCGGAGCGAAGCGGGTCCGGTCACGATGATGCGGTGCGGATCGCACAAGAACAGATCCGCCCCCATCGCGCTCAACTGTTCGAGCGCGAAAAGGCGCAGTTCGTACATCCAGTCGTGCATCAGGGTGGCACCCTTCGCGCAGGTCGCGAGCATGGTGACGAGGCTCACCATATCGCTCGGAAACCCCGGCCAGGGTGCGGTCACCACCCGGCGGAGCGCGCGGAGCTCCCCGGCCGCGGCGAGGAATCCGTTTTCCGACCCGGTGAGATGCATGCCCATCCGAAGCAGGACGCTGCCGATGGGCTCGAAGTCCACCGGGTCCACTCCCTCGACCCGGAGCGAGCCGCCGGTGACTCCGGCCAGCACGGCCCAGCTTCCCGCTTCGACGAAGTCTCCGGAGAGCCGATGGGAGACCCCTTGGAGACGGGGCTGCCCGGATATCCGGATGGTGGGGGTTCCCGCCCCTTCGATCTCCACTCCCATGCGGGACAGGAAGGCACACAGCTCGACCACGTGGGGCTCGCAGGCGGCGTGGCGGATTTCGGACTCGCCCCGGGCCCCGGCGGCCGCCAGCACGGCGGTCTCGGTGCCGGTGACCGAGGCTTCCGAGAGGTAGAACGACGCGCCGCGCATCCCGTCCGGAGCTTCGAGGAGGCGGACCTCCTCCCGCCGCTCGCGAACGCCGAGCTCGCGGAGCGCCGCGAGATGCACATCGAGCGTGCGGCGGGCCGGAAAATCTCCTCCCGGTTCCGGCATCAGGACGCGCCCCAGACGAGCCAGCAGCGGAGCGGCGAGCAGGACCGAGCCGCGCATCCGGCCCACGAGCGCGGGGTCGGGCCGGTCGGTCACGAGCTTTTTCGCCCGCACCCGGACCCGCGACTCGCCGAGGCCCTCGACTTCGGCACCGAGGCCCCGCAACAGCTCGCCGAGCGCCGCGGCATCGCGAATCCGCGGCATGTTCTCGAGTTCACACCACTCGTCGGTCAGAAGACAGGCAGCCAGCAGGGGCAGGGCTGCGTTCTTGTTGCCCTCGACGGTGACCGTCCCGGTGAGCGGGTGACCGCCCTCGACGAGAAGCGTGGTCATGCCCCGAAGTCTCCGACCTGGACGATTTCGGGCTCAAGCCGGATGCCGAACCGACGGGCCACCGCCTCCCGGCACTCCTCGAGCAGCGTGCGGTATTCCCCGGCAGAAGCGCCGGCTTCGGCCACCAGGAAGTTCGCGTGGATTTCCGAAACCCGGACCCGGCCCACCGCCCGCCCCTTCAATCCGGCCCGATCGAGGAGCGCACCGGCCCCCTCCTGTCCGGGCGGATTCCGGAAGGCACATCCGGCACTCGGTACCCCAAGCGGCTGGGTGCGCTTGCGAAAGGCGAGGGACTCCCGGGCACGGGCGCGGAGGATCCGGGGATCTCCGGGCGTGACCCGGAAATCGGCGGAGATCACGACCGGACCCGGAGGCGCGTCCGCCGGAAGGGAACGGATCGTTCCGTCCGCGTTGGCCGAACGGATGGAGACGACGAGTTCGCGGATTTCGCGGCCGCCGAAGTGGGCGTTCCCGGAAAGCGCTCCCCCCACCACGCCCGGAGTCCCGGCCCAGGTCTCGAGACCGCCAAGACCCCGCTGGATGGTCCAGCGGATCAGGCCGTTCAGGGTCATCCCCGCCGCCGACCGGATCCGGTCCGGGCCGAGCCGCGAGGCCCTGCCGCCGCGGATCCGGATCACGAGGCCACGAACGCCGCGGTCGGCGACCAGGACATTCGAGCCGCCGCCCAAAAGCGTCACCGGGAGCCCCTCCCGACGCGCGAACCCGAGCGCTTCGAGAAGGGCCGCCTCGTCGCGAACTTCGGTGAACCAGTCGGCCGGGCCACCGATCCCGAGGCTCGTATGAGGCGCGAGCCGGTGGCTCCGGAGCACCCGGGAACCGGCTACGCGTGGAGCGGTTGCCCGAGCGCGGCGAGCGCCGCCTCGGCCAGCGCCTCGGAAAGCGTCGGGTGCGGATGGATGCTCCGCGCCAGGGACTCGAGCGTGGCTTCGTGGTCGAGCGCCACCACCGCTTCGGCGATCAGGTCGGTGGCGTGGGGGCCGACGATGTGGACTCCCAGAATCTCTCCGTATCTCGCCTCGGCGACGACCTTCACGAAACCGGTCAGATCTCCCAGGATGTTCGCCTTGCTGTTGGCCGCGAAGGGGAACTTCCCGACCCGGATTTCCTGGCCGGTCTCGCGGGCGGCCGCTTCGGTGAGGCCCACCGAGCCGACCTCGGGGAAGGAGTAGGTGGCCGCCGGGTTCCGGTCGCGGCGGATCGGCTCGCCCGGATCGCCCGTCAGGCAGCGCACTGCGGCTTCCGCCTCCGCGGAGGCGAGGTGGGCGAGCTGGGCAGTCCCCACCACGTCCCCGATGGCGAAAACGCCGGGCACCGGAGTCCGCCCGAAGCCGTCCACCGGGAGGAAGCCTCCCCGCTCCGTCTCGATCCCGACGGTCTCGAGGCCGATGTCCGAAGTGCGGGGAGCCCGCCCCACTGCCACCAGCAGCCGGTCGTAGCGCGAAGTCTCGGAGGCATCCGCGCCCGCCCGCCGGTAGCGGACCCGGACCTCGTCCCCTTCGCTTTCCGCGGCCTCGACCTTCGCGCCGACGTGGACCCGGATCCGGCTTTTCGAGAGGGCCTTCCGGACCACTTCGGAAACCTCTTCGTCTTCGAGCGGCAGAACGCGGGGCATGGCTTCGAACAGATCCACTTCGCTGCCGTAGCTGCGGAACATCGAGGCGAACTCGGTCCCCACGGCTCCCGCCCCGATGATCCCGAGACGTTCCGGACAGGAAGGCAGACGGAACATCTCCACGTTGGTCACGATCCGGTCCCCGTCCACCGGCAGGAAAGGGAGGGTCCGCGCCGAGGAGCCGGTGGCGATGATGATGTTCCGGGCGACGAGCGTCTGCTCGCCGGATTCACTCGTGACCGTCACCCGGCCGGAGCCGGCGAGCCGCCCGTGCCCCTTGAAGGAGACGACCCCGCTGCGCTTCAGAAGGAGTTCGATCCCACCCGACAGCTTGCGGATCACCCGGCTCGCACGCCGGCCGAGCCCCTCCCAGTCGAGCTCCGGCTCGCCGGCCTTCACCCCGTGACTCTTCGCGGTCCGGATCTCCTGCATCAGCGACGCGGTGTGGAGATAGACCTTGCTCGGGATGCAGCCGACGTGGAGGCACGTTCCCCCGAAGTGGCTGTCCTTCTCGATGATCGCGGTGCGAAGGCCCCGGGAAGCACCCTTGATCGCCGCGACGTAGCCACCCGGGCCGCTCCCGATGACAACCAGATCGAAAGAGGTTGCCGGGGTTTCACTCATGGATCGGAGCGGGAATGGTAGGCCGCCGGATGGTGTTAGGATGCGAGCGCGCCGCTTTTTCCGCGTCGGGGCGGGTTTCGGGTGCAGGTTTCGCGCCGGGAAAAGTCCCGCTCCGAACCGTCGGACTGCGAGCGCGATGGGGTGCTCCACATGACCGACCCGAGGCCTGAATCCCCCAGGGGGCGCGAATCGGCAGGGAAGACCGCGTCGTCCCGGCGCCCACCCTTCCTCGCACGACGGCGGGGGGATGGGCCGGCGATGCCTCCCGAGCCCGAGCAGGAATTCGAGACGGTCGCGCAGAAAGACCGAAGCGGGACGGTCGCCGATACCCGGTCGGAACAGGCCGGCCGGCGGGCACGGCAGCAAAAGGAACTGGATTCCTTCCCGATCGCCCGCATGCTGGGGCTTCGCCTCGATTACGCCGATAACGGCGTTTCGCGCATCCACCTTCCCCCCGGCCGGCAGGACACCTTCCACGGGCCGATGGAGGGCAGTGTCGCGGGTGCCTTGGTGGTCGCCGCCGGACATTTCGCCGCCGCTTCGGTGACACCGGGTGTCGCCCTCCCGCTCGTCGAATACAAGCTGAACCTGCTTTCGGTGGTTCAGGGCGAGCTGCTTGCGATCGGAGAGGTGGTCCGCAAGGGGCGGACGCTGGTCAGTTGCCGGATCGAGATCGTGGAAGACAACGACCGGACGATCGCGGTTGGACTCGCCACCTACCTCATCCAGCACCCGTAGCTACCCGCGCCACCAGTCGTCGCCGGGGGTCACCGGGCCGTGGCGCTTGTGCCGGGTCTTGCGGTGGAGTTCCTCGATCCGCCCGGCGACTTCTTCGGGAACCTCGCGGCCTTCGAGATAGTCGTCCAGCTCGGCGTAGGTCACGCCGAGCGCCTCTTCGTCGGGACGCCCCGGACGCAAGTCCTCGAGGTCGGCGGTGGGCTCTTTCCCGACGGTCGCGGCGGGCGCTCCGAGATGGGCGGCGAGTGCCCGCACCCGGCGCTTGGTGAGACCGAAGAGCGGAATCAGATCGGCGGCCCCGTCTCCGAACTTGGTGAAAAAGCCGACGAGCGCCTCGGCGGCGTGGTCGGTTCCCACCACCAGCCCGCCGACGAGACCGGCGAGGTGGTACTGGATCGCCATCCGGATCCGGGCCTTCGTGTTCCCGCGGACGAAGTCGCTTTCTGCCTCCGATCCGGGACGGAACGAGGGCGGCACCGCCTCCAGCACACCCCGGTCCACGAGCCGGGTCGCGGGCTCGATATCCACGCTCACCACCGAATCCGGACGAATCCAGTCGAGCGCCCGCCGGGCATCCGCTTCATCCCGCTGGATGCCGCAGGGGAGCCGCATCGCAACGACTTCGTAGCCGCCGCCGGCTTCCCGAAGGCGATGGACCGCGAGGGCCGACAGCCGGCCGGCAAGCGCCGAATCCACTCCGCCGGAAACCGCGATGAGGAGTCGTTTCTGGCCGCTCGCCGCGAGGTACTCCGCGAGGAAGGAGACCCGGCGCTCTGCCTCGGCTCCGGGGTCGAACCCGGCTCGCACTTCGAGCCGGGATCGGAGGGCAGGACTCGAAGTCCGCGGGGGCATCGGGCGATCGTTCAGACGATTTTTCAGGGCCACCGGTTGCGGGTGGACGGCTTCAGGATCTCCCCGGTGCTGTTCATGACCCCCACTGTCTTGCCCTCGGCGTACTCGCGGGCGAGCGGGATGTCCCGGTCGTTGGCGCAGGCGATATAGACCGGGCCCCGATACCCGCGGAGGCGGCCCACCGCGGTGTCCATGGTGCGGGCCGTCTCGACGTTGATCGTCAGCTCTTCGGTGCGGATATCCGGGCCCGCACGACGGTTGTACCGGACACCGAAACGCTCGGCGAGCGCCCGGGCGACCTGGATCCGGTTAGCCACGACACCCGCCCCGGCCGGCCACCACCGGGAGTTGCACTACCCCCCCCGGAAAGCCCATTTCCCGACTCTACCAGAACGATTCCCGGCTGCCCGATCCGCTTCGCTCAGCGGTCGCCGAGGCCGGCAGCGCTCATCCGCGCGAGCAGTTCGTCGAGTTCACCCCGAAGTTCCCCGTAGCGCTCGCGGGCATCCGCGCCCGGGGGCTGATCGGCGGTGTCGAGATTCGAGGCGAGGTAGGCGATCTGGTCGCGAAGCATGGGCTGCGAGTAGCGGACCGGACGGGTCACGAGCTCCTCATGGAGCGCCCGAACCTCGGCGTTCCCCCCGTTCCCGAGCGCTTCCTCGAGCTGGGCGGAAGCCATGTTCGCCTCGCTCAGCGCGTCCCGGGCGAGGAGCGCCAGCCCCACCTGTTCCCGAACCTGCTCCGCCGTCACCCAGCCTTCCCGGACGACCCGGGGATCCATGCGCAGCCGGAAGTCCCGGGTCATCCGGTAGTCACCCGCGGTGAACTCGACGGTGTAGCGGCCCGGCGCGGCGAGCACGCCGCGGCCCGACGGCACCCCCTCCCCGTTCCTCGCTCCCTCGTGGCGCATGTCCCAGAGGAACCGGTGCACTCCCGCACCCGTCGGGACGGTGGGGGTCCCCCGGGTGAACGGCGAAGGAGCGCGCATCCCCTGTTCGGTCCCGGTGCGCATTCCCGGCCCCGTGCTCTCGAAACGGCGCACCACTTCGCCGCTCTCGTCCCGAACGGTGATCGTGGCTTCCTCCATATCCGTCGGCAGGAAGTAGCTGAAGCGCGGTCCCGGAGTCGGATACTCGGGGTCGGAGGGAGCGGCCCGGCCGCCGAAGCCTCCCGCGACACGGAAGCGGTTGGCATCCCGCACCGCGAAGAAATGGGGGCCGGAACCCGGGGTCTCGTGCAGCGGGGTCACGTCGTCGAGAATCCAGAAACCCCGGCCCATCGTGGAAATGGCGAGATCCTGCCGGACCACCTTGATGTCGGAGATCGGGGTCACCGGGAGGTTCTGCTGGAAGGAGGTCCAGGTGGCACCGTCGTCGAAGGAGATGAACATCCCCCACTCGGAGCCGAGGTAGAGCAGCCCCTCGCGATCCGGATCCTCGCGAACCACTCGCACCGGATGGTCGTTCGGCACGCCGTTCGTCCCGTCGGTCATCCGGGTCCAGGTCGCGCCGTAGTCGGTGGTCCGGTAGGCGTGCGGCGTGAAGTCGCCGAGCTGGTAGCGCAGGATCGCGGCGTACGCCTTCGCCGGATCGTGCGGCGAGACCTCGATGTTCTGCACCCGGCCGTAGGGACCGATTCCCGGCGGTGTCACTTCGGTCCAGGTCTGGCCGCCGTCGCGGCTCAGGTGGATCGGGCCGTCGTTCGCGCCCGCCCAGAGCACGCCTTCCTCGTGGGGGGACTCCTGGATGTCATAGAGGACCGCGAAGTGCTCCTCGCCGGTCACATCGAGGGTGATGGGATCACCGGAGACCACCTGGGTCTCGTCGGTGAAGGCCGTCAGATCGGGAGAGATGGTGCGCCAGGTCCGGCCGCCGTTCTCGGTCACGTGGACGTACTGGGAGGCGTGATAGACCTTGTTCGGGTCGTGCGGCGAGACGTGGATCGGAACCGTGCGCTGGAAACGGAACCGGAGATCCCGCGGGTTGTGGCCGTAGAGGTTCCAGAACCCGACGTAGTACTGCTCTTCCTGCCCGGTCCGGGCGTTGTAGAGACCGAAGCGGCCCTTGCAGTTGGCATAGACCACATCCGGATCGCCGGGCTTCGGAACCACCGGGCCGGTCTCGCAGCCACCGATCGCCTCCCAGTGCGCCGTGGGTCCTCCCGGGCGGTATTCGGCCGGATGGCTCGGCACCGAGATGGTGGAGTTGTCCTGCTGCCCGGCATGGAGCCGGTACGGGAAGTCGTCGCTCACATCCACCTGATAGAGCTCTGCGGTCGGCTGGTTTTCCTGGGTGGACCAGGTCTCCCCCCCGTCGAGGGTCACGTTGGCACCGCCGTCGTTCGCCTGGATCTGGATATCGGGGTTGTCCGGGTTGATCCACAGATCGTGGTTGTCGCCGTGGGGCGTGAACTTCCGCTCCCAGGTCTCCCCGCCGTCGGTGGACTTCCAATAGCCCTCGGCCATGCCCCAGAGGGTGTCCGGATCGGTCGGGTGAGCGTGCAGGTTGGTGTAGTAGAAGGGCCGGTTGCGGATCGGCTGGAAGTCGGTCACCTGCCGCCAACTGTCTCCCTCGTCGTCGGAGCGATAGACCCCGCCCGCCTCGCCCGGTGCCTCGATGAGCACATAGACCCGCGAGGGGGCGGCCGCCGAGACCGCGAGGTCCGACTTGCCCCGAAGCCCGGACGGAAGCCCGTTCTCGAGCTTCTCCCAAGTGTCGCCTCCATCGCGGGTGCGGTGGACACCGCCCTCCATGCCGCCGGAGCGGATGGTCCACGGCTTCCGTTCTGCCTCCCAGGTCGAAGCGTAGATCGTGTCGGGGTCTCCGGGCTTGAACTCGAGATCCACCGCCCCGGTCTGTTCGGAGATGAAGAGCGCGAGCTCCCAGGTATCGCCGCCGTCGCGGGTCCGATAGACCCCGCGCTCCGGGTTCGCGATGAAGGGGTTGCCGATCGCCGCCACCCAGGCGGTGTCCGGGTCGTCGGGGTGGATCAGGACCGCCCCGCTGTTCCCGGTGTTCTCGAGACCGATGCGTCTCCAGGTCTCCCCGGCATCGTCGGAGCGATAGACACCCTTGCCCATGATCACGTTGCTGCGAAGCCCGTCGGACCCGGTCGAGACATAGACGATGTCGGGGTTGCTTTCCGCGACCGCGATCGCCCCGATCGAAGGGCTCGCGAAATATCCGTCCGAAATCGGATGCCAGTTGTGGCCGTAATCGGTGGTCTTGAAGACGCCTCCGCCGGTGGCACCCATGTAGAACGCCCCGGGGTGCGCCGGGTGCCCCGCGACCGCGGTGACCCGGCCGCCGCGCGAAGGGCCGACATAGCGGTACCGCATCGCTTCGAGCAGATCCGGCTCCGGCTGGGCACTCGCCGGCAGGGCGATCAGGGTGAGGAACAGCAGCAGCCTGCGCATCGGGAATCTCCGTCGGGAATTCGGGTCCGCCAGGGTCGGCGGACGGAACCGGCGATTCTACCGGGGCCTAACAGGTTGTGGGGAAACTGGCGTGAGCACCGAGACGGGTGATTGGTAGGCTTTCCGGCCATCATGCGACAACGTCTTTCCGTCCTTTTTTCCGCCACGCTGATCTTTTCGCCGCTCGCGCTCGCCCAGTCGGGAAGCGAGAGCCGTCTCGAGGCCGAGTGGGCTCGGCACGAAGCGCTCTCGGGGGGTGTCATGGGCCTCGCCGCCCTCCACATCGAGACCGGCCGGACCGCCTTCCTGAACCCGGACGACGCGTTCCCGATGGCGAGCACCTACAAGGTTCCCATCGCGGTCGAACTGTTGCGCCGGGTGGACGAAGGCGAGATCGGGCTCGACCAGATGGTGGATCTGGTCCCCTCGCATCTTTCTCCGGGAAGCGGCATCCTGAGCCGGCTCTTCGACGACCCCGGTGTCTCGCTCTCGCTTCTGAACCTGATGGAACTCATGCTGCTGATCAGCGACAACTCGGCGACCGATCTGTGTCTCGTGGCCGCCGGGGGCGGAGAGCGGGTGACGGCGCGGATGGAGGAGCTCGGGGTCGAGGGAGTCCTCGTGGCCCGCTCCACCGCGAACCTGATCACCGACTATGTGGGGGCGGAGGGGCTGCCACCGCGCGAAGAGCGGACCCGCGCCACCTACACCGAACACTACGAACAGGTCTCGGAAGAAGATCGGGCCGAGGCTCGCGAGCGATACGAAGCCGACCCCCGGGACACCGCCACGCCGCGCGGGATGGCCGACCTGCTCGCGAAGATCTGGGCGGGCGAAGGGCTTTCCCGGAAGAGCCGGGATCGCCTGATCGACATCATGGAGCGCTGCGAGACCGGCGAAGGAAGGATCAAGGGACGCCTCCCCGAGGGCACGGTGGTCGCCCACAAGACCGGGACCATCGGCCGCTCGACGAACGATGTCGGGATCATCACCCTGCCGGGTGCCGCCGGCCACGTGGTGATGGTGGCGTTCGTCAAGGAATCGGACGAGCCGATCCCGGTGCGCGAGCGGGCCATCGCCGAGGCGGCCCGCGCCGCCCACGACTACTTCCTGTTCGTGCGCTGACTACGGTTCCCGGCGTTCGCGCAGCCGGTTTTCCAGCTCCTGGATCCGTTCCTCGAGTTCGGCCATCCGTTCCTGGAGCGCGGCCGCCTGTTCCGCGTTCATCTGCTCGCCCATGTCCTCGAAGCGCTCCCGGAGCCGGGCGAAATCGATCCCCTCCATGCCTTCGAGCACCTTCTCCCGGATTTCCTCCGGGTCCACGTGGAAGCGGACCTCCCGCCCGACATCGTCAGAAAACCACTGGTGCCCCTCGCGCTCGCCGATGGTCGCGGTGACGACCGCTTCGGAGCGCTCGCGCACGAAACCGATCTCGGCCGGGTCTCCGGATTCGAGAGCCATCACGGCCCGGCGCAGATCGCCGGTGGTTTCGACTTCGCGATCCCCGACCCGGGTGATGACATCGCCGACGCGAATCCCGGCGGCCTCCGCGGGACCGTCCTCCTGGACTTCGGCGACGAGGACCCCGGATTCTCCCGGAGCTCCGTAGAACTCCTTGAGTCCGGCGGTGAGGTTCATCGCGCTCACCCCGAGAAAACTGCCGCCAGAGATGGCGACCATGACCCGCGGCCGGGCAGATTCCTCGACCTGAACCGAGACGGCGGGCGCGGGCGGCTGACCGAAAGCCGCGGTCGGAAGAAGCAGAGACGCGAGAAACAGCATCCTGGGCATGGGGAATCCTCCTTGGGGTTTCAGCGGGGTCGGCCGGAGATGGGGATCACCCGCTCCCGGGCCGAAGGCGGTGGGCGGGTCATGAGGGAACGGACATCGAGGAAGAGATCCAGCTCCTCGTGGCTTCCGAGCGGAACGACGGGTTCGCGGGAGAGCATCCGCGCGTTTTCGAGGTCGAGCAGCAGGCGCTCGTAGTCCTCGCGGAGCGCCTCGAGTTCCCGAAGATCCGCCTCTCGCACGTCGGGCTCCCCGGCGGGAGACCAGAGCCCCTGGGTGGCGAAGCCGGCCGCGATCAGGACCGCGGCCGCCGCCGCGAGCATCCAGACGGGACGCCGCCGCTCGCGCCGGACCCGGGCCATCACCTGATCGGCGAAACCGGCGGGCAGCTCCCACTCGGCGTTTTTCATGCCGGCGAGCGCCTTCCTGACATCGTCCTCGCGGAGCTTCACGGCACACCCCCTTCGAAACCCGGCCCAAGCTGGGCACGGAGCCGCTTCAGGCCGCGGTGGGCACGGGATTTGGCCGTGCCCTCCTCGATGCCCAGCAGGCTCGCGATCTGGCGGTAGGACCACCCTTCCACATACCGGAGCACCACCGCCTCCCGGAAGGACTGCGGAAGACGGGGCAGCGCCTGCTGGAGCGCGGAGCGGATTTCCCTCCTCCAGGTCGCTTCGTCGGGAGACGGGGCGGCTTCGTCCCGGATCCGCTCGCGGACTTCTTCGCTCTCGACCGAGGCGTGGGGGCCGCGACGCATCCGCCGTCGCAGCTCGCTCCGCGCCAGATTCCCGGCGATGCGGAAGAGCCACGGCTCGAACCGCCCGGACTCCCGGTAGCCGGAAGCCGCCCGAAACACCCGGACGAAGGTTTCCTGCGCGAGCTCGGCGGCGGTCTCCGGCTCGCCGATCTGGCTCAACAGGTAGCCGAAAACCCGCCGCTCGTAGCGCTTCACGAGGGGAGCGAAGGCATCCACCTCACCGGCGCGCACCCGCTCCATGAGCCAGGCATCCGAGCGTTCGGCCGGCGCACCCGCTCCCTCGAGCCCCAAGGGGATCGCGGGAGCGAGCTCGGAAACCATCATCGGCGATGCAGCAGAAAACGCCGCACCGCCCAAACGGTT
This sequence comes from Vicinamibacteria bacterium, assembly GCA_965215615.1. Taxonomy (GTDB): domain Bacteria; phylum Acidobacteriota; class Vicinamibacteria; order Marinacidobacterales; family Marinacidobacteraceae; genus CBDATA01. The sequence goes on from OZ244068.1 coordinate 2,283,533, forward strand.
CCCGGACGATCAGCGAAGGGTCAGGAACCGAGCATCGCCTCATGAGCCACTCCGGCCCACGAGAAGCGGATCTTCCCTCCGTCCAGTTCGATCTCGAACACGTCCCCACCGGCCCCCATCGCCTCGGTGAGCGGGATCCGGGCCACCTCATCCGACTCGATGGCAGCGTAGCCGTCGAGGCGGGGCCACATTTCGCCGCGCATGGCCTCCGGTGCTTCCGACCAGAGCTCCCCGAGCATCATCCCCTGGTTCCGGTTCACGAGCAGCGACCACGCCCCTTCTTCGGCGATGTGGAGGTAGAGGCTGTATCGCCCGGCGGGGATCCTGTGCCCGCCGATCATGATGTCCCCCGAAGTCTCGAGGATCGTCACCTGGTTCTCGCCGGCGCGCCAGACGCGCTCTTCGGGCAGCATTGCGAAAAGCTCGTCGAGAGCGCGGCCGCCGAGATCGGGACGGCCGTAATCCACGGTCACCGAGGAACCGCCGACCATCGCCTCGACCATGCCACGCGGCATCGCATCCTGCGCGGCGGCGGAGAGAGGAAGCGCGATCAGGATCGCGGCGAGAAGAATTCGTGCTTTCATGCTGGTTGCCTCCAGTCGAAAACCCGCTCAGCCGTGGAGCATCGCATAGACCACGAGCCCGCTGAGCGAGACATAGACCCACACCGGCGCGGTGACCCGCGCCCACCGCCGATGGGTGGCGAACCGACGGCTCACCGCCAGCAGGACCGAGGTCAGGATGAGCGGCAAAGCCACCGCCGAAGCGACGATGTGGGTGATCAGAACGGTGAAATAGACCGGCCGGAGGAATCCCCCGCCCGGATAGGGCGTATCGCCCTCGAAATAGTGGTAGGTGACGTAACTCGAGAGGAACACCGCACCCGCCGCGAGCGCCGCGACGAGGAGCGCGATGTGGAGGCTCCGCCGTCCGGACCGGATCGCGAGAACTCCGAGCGAGACCAATGTGAGCGTCGTGGCGTTGAGCGCCGCGTTCACTCCGGGAAGCGATGCCGTCCACCCGGGAACCGCCGTCGGCGCCGCACGCAGATAGAGAAGCCACATGAGAACGCCAAAGACACCACCGCTGGTCAGAAAGGCGATCCTCACGATCCGGCGGTCGACTTCGGCCAGGCTCATGCGCGGGGAAGCATAGGCTCTCTCGACGATTTGATAATATTCCGCATACTATGACATTCGCCCGTCGGCAAATGCTTCGGACACTGCTTGCCGAGAAGCACCTCAAGACCCAGGCCGAGGTGGTCGAGGCACTGGGCGAGGCCGGCTTCCCGGTGACCCAGTCGGCGGTGAGCCGGGATCTGCGGGAAGTGGGTGCCCGCAAGCGGGATGGCTGCTACCGGGTCGGCAACGCCGGATGGTCTCCGCTCGCGGGTCTCGGTCCGCTTCTCGAAGCCTTCCTTCCGGCCGGGCCGAACATCCTGGTGATCCGGACGGTTCCGGGGGGCGCGCAGCGGGCCGGTCACGCGCTCGACTCGGCCGGCTGGCGGGAAATCATCGGGACCGTGGCCGGGGACGACACCGTCTTCGTCGCGAGCCAGACCGCCGCCGACCAGGAGCAGCTTCTCGCGCGGCTGCGGGCGGCCCTCGGCTCCGGGAGCGGGACATGAGCCGGCAGCAACCCCACGCCCGCGCGATCGTCCTCGGGGCTTCCGGATACGTCGCCGGCGAGATGCTCCGCTGGATCGCCCTCCACCCGGAAATCGGCCTCGGCGCGGCGGTCTCGGCGAGCCACGCCGGCGAGCCGGTCACGGGTTCCTTCCCGACGCTCCATCTCGCCTTCCCCGAGGCGCGGTTCGTGTCGCGGGAGGAGATCGCGGAGCATCTCCGGCGGGCGGACGGCGAAGCGGAGCGGGTCGTCGCTTTTTCGGCCGCACCGCACACGAAATCCGCCCCGCAGATCCGCTTCCTGCTCGAGACCGCGGAACGGCTCGGCATCCCGGTTCCGGTGGTGGATCTTTCCGCCGACTTCCGCCACCGGGAACAGGAAGCGTGGGAGGCCATCTACGGTGTTCCCCACCCCGCTCCCGAGCTCCTTTCGCGATTCGTTTGCGGACTCCCGGAGCGAATCGCCGGGACCCCCTCGCCGTGCATCGCCCATCCGGGATGCTTCGCCACCGCGGTCGCGCTCATCGGCTATCCGCTGCGGCGCGCCGGGCTGATCGGAGAGGACCTGCAAGTGAGCGCGATCACCGGGAGCACCGGTTCCGGAGGAGTGCCGAAACCCACCACCCACCACCCCGAACGCCACGCCAACCTCTTCGCCTACAAGCCGCTCGCCCACCGGCACGCGCCGGAGATGGAAGACCTGATCGGTGAGGCCGACTCTCCGGTCCGGGTCCATTTCGTCCCCCACTCCGGCCCCTTCGCCCGCGGCATCCACGCCACCCTCTTCGCCGCCCGAAAACGCGAGGAGGACGTGGAGGAGACGCTCGCCGGGTTCTACCGGAACCATCCGCTCGTCCGGGTCACCCGGACCCCGAAACTCAAGGAGATCGTCGGCGCTTCCGGTGCCCTCGTCGGTGGATGCGCCGACGAAGACATGGTGGTCGCTTTCTCGGTGCTCGACAACCTCGGCAAGGGCGCGGCGAGCGGCGGGATGCAGTGGATGAACCGCATCCTCGGCCTTCCCGAGAAAACCGGCCTCACCGCCCCAACCGCCGCCTGGATCTGAACCGGAGGAAGACACGTGACTGCCGAATCTCCCCATCTGTTTCCCGTCTATGCCCAGCTCCCGGTGCGGATCACCGGAGGCGACGGCGTGACCCTCGTGACCGACACCGGCCAGACCCTGCTCGACTTCTACGGCGGGCACGCGGTCACGGGACTCGGTTACGGGCATCCGGCGATCCTCGAGGCGCTTCGGGAAGGGTCGGAGCGGCTCTTCTTCCAGACGAACGCGGTCCCGAGCGCCGAACGGGCGGAAGCGGCCCAAGCACTCGCCGGATTCGCCCCGGAAGGGCTCGACCGGGTGTTCTTCGTGAACAGCGGCGCGGAAGCGAACGAGAACGCGCTGCGGCTGGCCTTCCGGGAGCTTCCCGGCCGCGACACGGTGGTAGTCGCAAGCGGCGGGTTCCACGGGCGCACCGCGGCGGCCGCCGCAGCGACCGCCGGATCCGGAAAGTGGTACGGGTTCCCCCGGATGCCGTTCGAGGTCCGGACCGTCCCCCGGGACGACCCCGAAGCTCTTCTGGACGCGGTGGACGAACGGGTTGCGGCGGTGCTGCTCGAACCGGTGCAGGGGATGGCCGGGGCCTACGTGCTCGACGACCGTTTCGTCGAATCGGCGCGCAAGGCGTGCGACCGGTCCGGTGCGCTGCTCCTCTTCGACGAGGTGCAGTGCGGCATGGGGCGGAGCGGCAAGCCGTTCGCCTGCGACTGGCCGGGGGTGCGTCCGGACATCCTGACCACCGCCAAGGCCATCGCCGCCGGCTTCCCGGCGGGAGCGGTGCTCGCCACCGAAAGGGTTGCGGGAGAGCTGCCGGTGGGAGCACTCGGCACCACCTTCGGAGGCGGGCCGATCGCTTCGGCCCTGATCGTCGCGGTGATCGAGACCATCCGCCGCGAGAACCTGCTGGAAAACGTCAGGCGGCTCTCCGAACGCATCCGGGCCGAAGCGCCCGGAGGGGTCGTGGAATCGGTCCGGGGCCGGGGCTTTCTGCTGGGACTCCGCTGTTCGCTTCCGGCGCGCGAAGTGCGGGACCGGCTGCTCGCACGGGGCATCTTCGCCGGCACCTCGACCGATCCCGCGGTGCTGCGGCTGCTTCCGCCGCTCGTGCTCGGGGACGAACACGTGGACCGGCTTCTCGAAGAGCTTCGGGGGATCCGGGGATGAGCTTCTCCGAAATCCATCGACTGGAAGCTCTGGGCGCCGGGGGCCTTCGCGAAATCGCGGCGCTGGCCCGGCATCTCAAGGAGCACCCGGAGCCCGACGCTCTTCGCGGGAAGGTGCTCGGGATGCTGTTCCTGAACGCTTCGCTCCGGACCCAGGCTTCCTTCCAGGCCGCCATGGCCCGCCTCGGAGGCGGGAGTTTCGTCCTCTCTCCGGACCGGTTCATCCATCAGCTCGAACTGGACCCGGATGCGGTCATGGATGCAGATGCGGCGGAAAACATCGCCGAGGCGATCCCGGTACTCGCGGGCTACGCGGATGTGCTCGGGGTCCGCGCCTTCGCCCGGCAGCGAAGCCTCGCGGAGGATCTGGCCGACCCGGTGTTCGAGCGCATTCGCGAGCTCGTCGGCAAGCCGTTCCTGAACCTGGAGTCCGCGACGCGGCACCCCTGCCAGGCGATCTCCGATTGGCGCACACTCGACGAGCTGGAAATCCCGCCGGGTGCTCCATTCACTCTCGCGTGGGCCAACCATCCAAGGCCGCTCCCGCTGGCGGTGGCTGCCGATACCCTGCGGATGGCGGCGCTCCGCGGCATGGAGGTGACCGTGCTTCGCCCGGAGGGATACGCCCTGCCCGAGCCGGTCATGGAAACGGCACGCCGGCTGGCCGGGGAGTCCGGGGGCTCGGTGCGCGAAACCGAAGACATCGCGGGCGGGATGGAGGGTGCCCGGGTTCTCTACGCCAAGTCGTGGGCCTCGACCGCCCACTACGGCGACCGGGAGGCCGATCTCGAACGGCGGCGCGAGCTCGGTGAGTGGACGGTGGACGAGCCGTGGTTCGCCCGCGCGCACCCGGAGTGCCGCTTCCTCCACTGCCTGCCGGTCCGGCGGGGCGTGGTGGTGACCCGCGAGGTGATCGAAGGCCCGCGCTCCGAGGTCCTTCGCCAGGCGGAGAACCGGATGTGGGCGCAGATGGCCATCCTCCACCGGATGCTCTCGAAATGATCGAAAGGCTCACCGCCGAAGAACGCGCCGCCAGAGTGCGCGCCCTGCGCCACGCGGCCCCCTACCTGAAGCGCTACCGGGGACGGACCCTGCTCATCAAGGCCGGCGGAGCGGTGGTCGCAAGCGAAGCCGGCATCCGCGGGATCGTCGAACAGATCGCGATCCTCCACCATCTGGGGATCCGCGTGGTGTTCGTCCACGGGGGCGGCCCGCAGGGGACGGAACTCGCCGAAGCGCTCGGCATCCGGACCCGGTTCGTGGCCGGCCGCCGGGTCACCGACGCGGACGGCATCCGGGTGATGACGATGGCCATGAACGGCGAGATCACAACCCGCATCCTCGCGGCCTGCCGGGCCCTCGACCTCCCCGCCATCGGTTTCTCCGGGGTGTCTTCCGGGCTCGTCCAGGCGGTTCGGCGGCCTCCGGTCGAGGTGGACGGCGAGATCGTGGACTACGGCCTCGTGGGGGATATCGAGGAGGTGCGGGCGGAAGTCCTGACCGAGCAGCTCGGGCTGGGAGTGATCCCGATCATCAGCCCGCTCTCGGCGGACCGGGACGGCCGGCTCCTGAACATCAACGCGGACACGGTCGCGGCTTCGCTCGGGCAGGCGCTCAAGGCCGAGAAGCTGATCCTGCTGGGCGAAACCGCGGGACTCCTCCGGGATCCGGACGACCCGGCGAGCGTCATTTCGTTTCTCGACCTCGAAGAGCTGGACCGGCTCGCCCGGACCGGCGGAATCCGCGCCGGAATGCGCCCCAAGGCGCGCTGCATCACCGAGGCCCTTCGGGGCGGTGTGGTCCGGGCGCACCTGATTCCGGTGGGTGTCCCGGACAGCCTGCTGCTCGAAGTCTTCACCCCGGAGGGCATCGGGACGCTCGTCGTCTCCGAGCTCAGCGAGCTCTCGCCGGCCGAGCGCGAGCGGCGCAGCAGATCCTGTCAGTACCGGGGCGCGGAGGGAGGCTGAGCAAAGAACCGGAGGGCCGTCGGACTAGAAGAGAGATCTCGGCAGCGGGATGATCTGAACGACGATCACAAGGCCCACCATCCATTGCAACACCAGCACATCTCCCCTGACCGCCGCTATCTGCCGTTCGAGATCGCTCTTGGTTTCCAGCAGATTCTGCTTGGTAGCCAGGTTGCTGTCTTCGGCCTGCGCCTCGGTGAACCCCTTCTCTGTCAGACGCTTGACAAACCGGTGGGTGTCCAAAACGATCGCTTCGCTCACGGTGGCGGATCCGTGGTTCAGTGTAGCCACCTCCACCTGCCCCGCACCGTCACGCCTGATTCGATCGGGGAACATACATACATTGACGCAACAGCGCCCGTTTTGTCCCGCCTGGGGGCCAAAATGTGGAAAACCTGGCCCCCCTGCCCCCGCCGTTACCAGCGCACGGTGGCCTCGACCCCGAAGACGTGCACCGGGGCCAGGGTCTCGGCTTCCCGGCGGGTTGCCTTCACCCCGAACGCGAGGTCGGATGCCAGCTTGTGCGGCACGAACCGCCAGCCGAGCGCGTAGTCGCGCGCCCGCTCCGTGAAGTCCACCTCGGCGTGCGGACTCGCCGTGAAGTGGCCCCCGAAGGCGGAGAAGCCGTACGCGGTCTCGAGCGTCCGCCGCATTCCCGCTCCGCTCCCGATGTTCCCGCCGTCGCCGAGCGGGGTCGCTGCGAACAGCGCCTCGATCCCCCCGTCGGCACGGCCGCCGATCGCCTGGCGCAGCGAGAGCGACGGGCCGCGCTCGCTTTCCGGCCTCGGGTCGAAGATGAAGGCGGCCGAAAGGCCCCGGTCGTCGAAGTCCTCGTCCTCGTGGGTGAGGAGCGCGCGGCCCGAGACATCGAGAGTCAGCCCGAGCCCCGGGGCGCTCCAGGCGAGCCCGGCACCGACCTCCATCCCGGCTCCGGTCTCCGCATCGCCCCCGTCGTGGCGGGCACCCGCTTCCACCCGCGGCGTGATCTCGCCGGCCCCACCGAGGGAGAGCCGGTAGCTGCCCTCGATGCCCAACCGGAGCCGGTTCACGTAGGCATCGGAAGCCGCGAGGGCGGCCGCCTGGTCCGAAGTGGTCCGCGCCCACAGCCCGTCGGCGATCAGCGCCACCGCCGGCCCGCCCGCGGGGTCGAGCAGGTCTCCCCGCACTCCCGCCGCCGCCATCGTCCAGTCGGTGTCCGCACGGTAGCTCGCGCCCCCGGTCTTGAGCGTCACCTCGCCGATGCCGTAGCCGCCCGCACCCCAGAGCTTCAGCCGCGGATTCGCCTGGAGCGACACATAGGGCAGCGCCGCCGTCAGCGACGCATCCACCTTGCCGGCGCTCGCGCCCTCGCTGGTGTAACTCCCCTCGGAGAGGCTGTGGGTGAGCGCCAGGCCGAAGAGCCAGTCGCCCCGCGCATAGTCCGCGCCCACGAGACCGGTGAGCACCTCGCCGTCGAGGCCGATCGCCGTCGTGCCGTCGTTCGTCGCGCCGTCGAAGCGGTTCCCGCTCGCCCGGCCCCAGAGGGCGAAACTGCCTCTCCCGGCAGCCTCCTCCGAACTCGTGAGCGCGAAGCTCGACCCGAGGAGCATGTCGCGGGTGCTCAGTGTGCGCGCCGCGTCGTGCCCCCAACCGGGTGCCACATCTCCTTCGACCGAAGTATCGAGGGTGGAGCCTGTGAAGGTGCCCCGCACCCCCGGAGTGCGCGATGCGTGGAGCCGCCTCTCGATCCCGTCGAGCGCCTGCTCTGCCACCGTCCGGCCGAAGCGTGCCAGATGGGGTGCCACGACGAGCGTGCCCGTATCGGTGACCATCACCGTCACGCTGCCGGTGACCAGGCCGTAGTCCCCGCCGCTCGCGCTGTGGTCGAGCGTCACGCTGTCGTCCACAGCATCGTCGTCCTGCCCGGCGAGGACCGTGACCGTCTGTGCCGTGTTCCAGTTGTTCGCATGGAAGGTCAAAGTGCTCCGGTCCACCGTCACATCGCCCGTGCCCGCGATGCTCACCGTCACGTTCCCGGTGGGCTCGGTCGCGAGTGCCACCGTGTAGGTCGCGCTCGCGCCCTCCGTCACCGTCAACGCCGCCGGAGTCAGCACCAGGCCCGGCGTGTCGTCGTCTTCGACCGTCACCGCCAGGCTCCCGGTCACTGAGCCGTAGCCACCGCCGCGCGCGCTGTGCGTCAGCCTCGCCCGGTCGTCCGCCGCATCGGCGTCCTGGGCCGCCGACACCGTGACCGGCTGCGTCGTGCTCCAGTTCGAAGCGGTGAAGACCAGCGTGTTCCGGGTCACCGTCACCTCGCCGCCCGTACCTGCCACCGTGACCGTCACATCGGCCGTCGGTTCGGTGGCGAGTGCCACCGTGTAGATCGCGCTCCCGCCCTCGTCCACCGTCAACGTATCCGGTTCGAAGACCAGCGCGGGCGTGTCGTCATCGAGGACGGAAAGCGACGCGGAGGCCGACAACGGGGTGTAGCCATCGCCCGATAGCAGCATCACCGTCACCGTCCCGTCGGCCTCGTCCACGTCGTCATCGGTGGTGGCTACCCGCAGACTCGCCGTGGGTGCCGAAGCCGACAGCGTGACGAGCTTCTCGCCGAGCTGCACCGCCTCCACGAAGTCGCCGGTCGCCGACACCCGCACCCGCACCGTGATCTCGTCGCTCGGGGCCGGGCTCGCCGTGATCCGGAACAGCGCCTCGCCGCCCTCGGTCACTACCGGGCCCGCGCTCACCGAAACGGCGGTCGGGGAAGCCGACGTGGTTCCGCCACCTCCGCCGCCGCCACCTCCGCCGCCAGAAGGAGTCTCTTGCGGCGGCGGGGTCGTCGTCCAGGTGGCCGTCTCCGACTCTTCATTGGTTGGGCCGGTGTTCGTGCCGTCGGTCGCCGCATTCGCAGCCACCGTCACCGTCACATCCGCCCCGTCGTTCGGGGTCACGGAAAGCGTGTACCGGCTCCCGCTGCCCGCGAACGCTCCCTTCGTGCCGCCGGTCACCGTGATGTCATCCGTCGTGAAGCCCATCACCGTCTCGCTGAAGTTGAAGGTCGCCGTGAACGTCCCGCTGATCGTCGCCGGTACCACGATCGAAAGCGTCGGTACCGTCGTGTCCGTCGCCGACGGGTCGGTGATCCGGAAGCTCAGATTGCCCGTGCCGCTCGCGCCGCCCCCGAGCCCGGTCCCCGAACTCTCGTCCAGCGTGCCGAGGCCGATGTCCACCGTCTCGCCGCCCGACTCGGTCGTGTTGTCCGTCGCCGCCGTCAGCGTCAGCGTCACCTCCGTCGCCGTCGTCCCCGTGCTCGGCCCGGTGAAGGTCACCATCGCGTTCCCGGAGTCCAGGTTCGCGCAGGTCACCCCGGTCGGCAGTGTCGTGGGACACGCCGTCGTGTAGTCCGTGCCCCGCGTCGCGCCGCCCCCGAAAGTCAGCGGCACCGGCAACGTCTCGCCGTTCACGAGACCCCGGCCCAGGGTCACGGTGAAGGTCTTCGCCCCGCCCTCGGTGATGTTCCCGGCACTCCCCGCGAGCGTCACCGTCGTCGCGTCGTTGTCCACCACCGTGACCGTCGCCGCGTTCCCGCTCAAGCCGCTGTAGCCACTGTCCGACGAAGTCACGGCGTAGGTGACCGTCAGCTCCCGACCGATCGGGCTGTCATCGTTGTCGTCGGTCGCGCGCACCGTCACCGTCTGCGCCGTGCCCCAGTTGCTGTTCGTGAAGGTCAGCGCCTCGCTCGCCGTGAACGTGGTGGCGCTGTCCGGGCCGTCGAGCGTCAGCCCGGCGGGCGCCGTCACCGTCACCGTGACATCGCTCGACGGCACGGTGTTCAGCACCACCGTGAAGGTCGCCGTGTCCGTGGTACTGCCCTCGGTCGCCGTCGTGTCGGTCGTCGTCGGGGTCACGCCGACAGGTGTGGAGAAAGGTGTCGCGGTCGCAGTAATGGCGCGGCCCGATACCCTCCCCCGGTAGGCATAAACCCTGAATTCGTATTCCGTGCCGTTCGTCAGCCCCGTCACCGTCACGGTGAACGTATCCCCGTTGACTTGGGCAGTGGTCGAAGAGCCGCCGGAGGGCCGGTAACTGTACTCGTATGCGGTGATGAGGTCGTCGTCCGGATCGTCCCAGGTCAGGGTCACCTGAGCGTTACCAGCCGTGGCCACGAGGTTCGTCGGCCGCGCTGGCGGAAACTGCGGCGTTGCGGTCACGGTTTCCGATGCCGCACCGAACACCCTCATCGTCTCTCCATTGACCACCCTTTCCACCACCGCACGCACCTGGAAGCTGTATTCCGTGCCGTTCGTCAGTCGAGCCAATCCTCTCCCGAATTCGTAAGTACTCCTGAAATTAAAGAAATCCGTCCACGCCCCCCAGGCGAAGGGATCGCCCGATCCCTGACGATACTGGTATCCGGTGATGGTGTCGCCAGCCGGGATCGTCCAGATCAGTGAGACCTGACTGTCTGACGGATCCGCCACGAGGCCCGTCGGTGCCGCCGGCGGGGGATTGGCCAGCGGTGTCGCCATCACGACGCTCGAAACCGAGCTCAACACATTCCCGTCCGAGGCGGCGGAGCGGATCCGGAAGTCGTACGCACTACCGTTGGTCAGACCGGTCACCGTGTAGGTGGTGGTGCGGGAACCGCTGCCCGGAATCGCCGTCCAGTCGCTCCAGACTCCGGAACTTCTGAGCCGGATCTGGTACAAGTATCCGGAGATGTCGATGTTGGACGGGTCGGTCCATCTCAGGAGGACCTGGCCGTTGCCCGCGGTCGCCGTCAAGCCGGATGGCTTGGCCAGCGACATCGGTGTCGCGTTCGGCGTAGCCGACACGGTCGCCGATGCTGCGCCGAGCACCGTCCCGGCCACGGCCCGGATTTGGAAGCTGTATTGCGTACGAGCGGTCAAGCCGGTTATTACTTTTTCCTGAGTGGTGGCATCACTTTCGGGGAAGTCCGTCCACTCACCCCAGGTGATATTCGGCGAGCCCGTTCCCTGGCGGTACTGGTACCTGGTGATGGCGTTGTTCGACGGATCGGCCCATCTCAGGACGACCTGGCGGAAGCCCGCGGTGGCCGTGAAGCCGGTCGGAGCAGCGGGAGCTGACTGCGCCTCCGCTTCCCCACCCGGAAGGAGCAGCAGCGGCAGGAGCAGAAGTGCCCGGAGAAGTGCCCAGAACGGGCGCCTCACCGGAACGCCTGCCAAGCGCGAGAACAACGCCCTCGACCCACCCTTTTTCGGGGGGGGGGGGCACGCCGCAATACGCACTCCACCCGAGCGCTTTTCAATCCCCAACATCACACATCCCCTTGTCTCTTTGGCCCGACCAAGGCTGCCCTTGATGTCGAGACTTACCCTGCCGGAATCGTATCTCGGAACGGAAATCCGTGAGTCCTGGGAGCCACGCGGCCTCAGACTTCGAGAAGGATCGACATGGTGATCGGGATTCCAGAGAGTTCTTCGAGGATGCCGAGGTAGCGACAGGGGGCAGGTCGGTGAGCCGGCGAATGCTCCGCGCGGGCGGGTCCCAGCCAGTCAGCGAGCGGAACTCCGATTCGCAGCGGGCGAGCGCGGAGTCCAGCAGGCCGAGCCGTAGCAACGAAACAACAAACCCTCGGGGATCGGCCTCGATGCCGAGGACGCGAGTGCGCCCCGCTTCAGGAGTTTTTTACACGTACACGGCTCATCAGCGGCGCGGAGGGGGGCTCGAAGACTCGCCTCCGAAGCGATCGCGGGCTGCTGCGATGAATCGCGGCCACTGCGCCACCTCCGGGTCGGCATCCGGATCCCAGACCTTCAGCAGATCCTCCCGCGCCTCCGCTTCCGAAACGCCTTCCCGCAAGGTCCGGTAGAGGTACACGAACACCGAAACCCGCATGTTGGCGAAGCAGTGGACATGGACGGGCCGCTCCCCGGTGATGTCCATGACCTCGAAAAACAGATCCAGGTCGTCGAGCGACGGGTTTTCCCAGTCCACCGGAATCTGGAAGTAGGCCATCCCGGCATCGGTCACCTGAAAGCCCTCTTCGAGGTTGCGCTCGCGGCGGGCGGGCGCGAGGTTCACCACCACCTCGAAACCGGCATCCCCGAGCGCTTCGATCTCGGCTTCGTCTATCTGGCCGGAAGTCGCGAGCCGGTCGGAAATCCGGACGTAGTTGTAGATGCCGGCGAGAGCCTCTTCCTGCGCGGAAGCCCCTCCAGAAGCCGGCCCGGCCACGAGCCCGAGCAGCAGGAATGCGATCCCTATCATGGTCAGTTCTCCTCCCTTTCGTCGTGGACACCGGCACCGCCATCGGGCGCCCGCTGATCCACTCCGCCTTCGAGCACTCCCTCCTCCCTGAGGTGGACGATGACTTCCGCCGCTCCCTGGGCTTCCCGGCCGCTCAGCGCGTGTCCCCAGGACTCGAGCAGGTTCAGGGTGTCGGGAGAGAACTTCTGCTCCTCGTAGCTGATCTGATCGGGCAACCACTGGTGGTGGATGCGGCCGGCATCCACGGCTTCCTGGGCGTTCATCCCGTGGTCCACGACGTTGATGATCGTCTGCATCACGGTGTTGATGATCGTCCGGCCTCCCGGAGTACCGGTGACCATGAAGAGTTCCCCGTCGCGCGCGACGATGGTGGGAGTCATGCTCGAAAGCATCCGCTTGCCGGGGGCCGCCAGATTGGGAGCGGTCCCGATGAGCCCCCGCTCGTTGGTCAGGCCGGGGGCACCGTTGAAGTCACCCATCTCGTTGTTCAGCAGGAAGCCGGCACCGGGCGCGACGATCCCCGACCCGTAGCCGAACTCCAGGGTGTAGGTGAGCGAGACGGCATTTCGATCCTCGTCCACCACCGAGAGATGGGTGGTCTCCTCGCTCTCGGTCGTCCAGTCGAAGCGGTCGGAGCTCGAAACCGAGGCTTCCCGGTCGCGGATGGTCTCGCGCAGCTCCCTCGCGTATTCCTTCGAGGTGAGACGGCCGATGGGCATGTCCGGGTTGAAATCGGGGTCCCCGAGGTAGCGCGCCCGGTCGGTGTAGGCGCGGCGCATCGCCTCGGCCATGTGGTGAAGGTTCTCGGCCGACCCGAACCCCGCTCCCGCGATGTCCCGGGCTTCGAGGATGTTGAGCATCTGGACCAGCGCCACCCCTCCCGAACTCGGCGGCGGCATCGAGAGAATCTCGTATCCCCGGTAGGTTCCCCGAATCGGCTCGCGGACGTGAGCCCGGTAGTTCTTCATGTCCTCGAGCGTGATGAGCCCGCCGTTCTCCTCCATCTCCTTCACCAGCAGCTCGGCGGTCTCCCCCTCGTAGAAACCCGCGACTCCGCTTTCCAGAATCCGCTCGAGACTCGCCGCCAGATCCGGTTGGCGGAGGGTCTCGCCGGGCTCGTAGGGCTCTCCGTTCCGGGAAAACTGGGCGAGGGAGGCCGGATAGGGCCGCATCCGGTCCAGCACCCGGGCGAGCGAAGCGGCGAGTCCGTGGGAGACCCGGAATCCGTCGCGCGCGAGCTCCACCGCCGGGCGCACGAGGCGCTCCCAGGGAAGCGTTCCCTGTTGCTCCCAGGCCAACCGGAGGCCGGCCACCGTTCCCGGCACCCCCACCGCCTTGTGGCTCAGGTGGTGGATTTCGAAGCTGTATTCGCCGTTCTCGTCGAGCCACATGTCCGGGGTCGCTGCCGCGGGTGCCATCTCCCGGAAGTCGTAGGCGAGCGGATCGCCCCCGTCGGCCGGCCTCCACACGAGGAAGCCGCCGCCGCCGATGTTTCCGGCAGTGGGGTGGGTCACCGCAAGGGCGAAGGCGGTGGCCACCGCGGCATCCACCGCATTTCCCCCCTCGCGGAGCACCGCCGCTCCCACCTCGGAAGCGAGGAAGTTCTGGGAGATGACCATGCCCTGGCGGGCGCGAACCGCGACGCTCCGCGCTTCGGCGAGCGGAGCGAGACCGGCCGACGCCGCAAGCGCCAGAAGGACGAACCGGCGTGACACGCCGGGAAGAAAAGCGAACATGAGGAGAGAACCTCCGGAAGAGCCCGGAGTTTAACGGCGATCCGGCCCGGTTTCGGACTGCTAAGGTGCCGCCATGCATCGTCTTCCCAGGCTTTTTCCGGCCGCGGGGCTGCTCACCCTGCTCGTCGTCCCGGCTTCCCCGGCACAAGCGCAGGCCCGCGTCCCGGTCGAGGAGTTCCGCCTCGAAAACGGCATGCGCTTCCTCGCGGTGGTCCGCGAGGACATGACCACGGTGAGCGCCGGCTGGGTGGCCCACGTCGGCTCGGCCCACGAGCGGCCGGGAATCACCGGGCTCAGCCACTTCTTCGAACACATGATGTTCAAGGGCTCGCCGCGCATCGGAACGAGAGATCCCGAGCGCGACGCGGCGATCATCGAAGAGCAGGAGGTGGTCGCCGAGCGCATCCGGGACATCCACCGCGTCCGGCGCGAGCAATACCGACTGGGCGAAATCGAGGATCCCTTCGGCGAAGCCGACCGGCCGGCAGAGCTCGTCGAACTGGAGGAGGAATTCCAGCGGCTCGCGGACGAGCAGCGGGAACTCATCGTCAAGGACGAGTTCGACCGCGTCTATACCGAGGCGGGTGCCACCGGGATGAACGCATTCACCTCCTACGACCAGACCGTCTATTTCATCACCGTCCCGCAGAACCGGCTCGAACTGTGGTTCTGGATGGAGTCGGAGCGGTTGCTGCGGCCGGTGTTCCGCGAGTTCTACACCGAGCGCGACGTGGTGCAAGAAGAGCGCCGGCTGCGGACCGAATCCACGCCCACCGGCGAATTCGACGAAGCTTTCAACGCCATGTTCTGGCAGTCGCACCCCTATTCGTGGCCGGTCATCGGATGGCCCTCGGATATCCGTTCCTACAGCCTGGCCCAGGCGAACGACTTCTACGACACCTGGTACGCCCCCGGAAACCTGACCGCCGCGCTGGTCGGCAACTTCGACCTCGAAGAAGCCCGGACGCTCGCCGAGCGGTATTTCGGCCGCCTCGAAGCGGGCCCATCGGCACCCGACGTGGTCACCCTGGAAATGGAGCAGAACGCCGAAAAGCGGATGATCGCCGAATGCGACTGCCAGCCCCAGGTGAAGATGCGCTACCACGCCACCCCCTTCCGCCACCGGGACATGTACGCGCTGGACGTGCTGGCGGGCCTCCTCAACGGGCGCACCGGGAGGCTCTACCGGTCCATGGTGCTCGGCAGCGAGATCGCAAGCTCGGCCGGGGCCTTCCAGGACAACCGCCGGTTCGCCGGCCTCTTCGAGTTCAACGCCGAGGCGCGCGGGGAAACGACCCCCGCCGAACTGGAGGCGGCCATCGAAGCCGAAATCCGGCGGCTCGTCGAGGAGCCGATTCCGGCCGAGGAAATCCAGAAGGTCAAGAACCAGATCACCGCGTCGGCTTACGAGCGGCTCGAAAGCCCCTTCTTCCTGCTGGTCCAGTTGCTCCTTTACGACTCGCTCGGCGACTGGGAATACCTGAACACCTGGACCGCCGAGGCGCTCTCGGTCACCGGGACGGATATCCAGCGGGTGGCGGCGGAGTACCTCGTTCCGGAGAAGCGCTCGGTGGCCCACTACTTCCGCAAGGAGGGAACGGCCGCCGAACCGATGCCCGCCGAGCTGGACGGCCTGCCGCCCGAAGTGGTGAGCCAGATCCAGGCGCAGGTCCGCGAAATCCGGGCGAGCGAAGACCGGGCGGCACTCGAGGGAGCACTCGCGCAGTTCGAGGCAGGTCTTGGCCAGGCACCGCCTCCCATGCGCCCGGCGCTCGAATACGTGGTCGGGGTCATCCGGGAACGGCTGGCCGAACTGGAGCCGGGAGGTATCCAATGAAGATGACGAAACATCTGCTGGCCTGCCTCGTGGCGTTCGCGGGAAGCGCCGCGGCGCAGGAGCCGATTCCGGACCGGCCGGAGGATCTGGCTTTCCCCGAATTCGTCTTCGAGGTTCCGGACGGCGCGGAAGCCATCCACCGGATCCCCTACCCCGGCGTTCCCGATGGGGTGCCGGTGGTGGTGGTCGAAGACCATGCCCTGCCGCTCGTTCGCCTCGGGGTCACGCTCCGGATCGGCGGCTTTTTGGACCCACCGGATCAGGTGGGCCTCGCCTCGATGACCGCGGGCATGATGCGCACCGGTGGGGCCGGCGACCGCTCGCCGGACGAACTGGACGAGCGGATCGAGTTTCTGGCCGCCTCGATCAGCGTCTCTTCCTCCGGGGCCGAATCGAGTGCTTCGCTGCGGACGATCACTCCGGTCCTCGACGAGAGTCTCGATCTCTTCTTCGACGTGCTGCGACGGCCGGGGTTCGACGAGGGCCGCCTCGAGACCCGCCGGGGCAACCTGCTCGAAGAGATGAAGCAGCGCAACGACGACGGCGACGGGATCCTGCGCCGCGAATGGGACATGCTCCTCTACGGCGAAAACCATCACCAGGGCCGGAAGATGACCGCCGCGCATCTCGACGCCATCGAAACCTCCCACCTGCGGGCCTTCCACGAGACGTACTGGCGGCCGGAGCACATGATCTTCTCGGTCTCCGGCGACGTGGATACCGCGGAGATCCTGACGAAGCTGACTCGCCGGCTCGACGGGTGGCCGGAAGCGCCCGGGGATGCCGAAGTGAGCTGGCCTCCCGCGGACGCTCCGGCGAGCCCGGCTCCCGGTGTCTATTTCGTCGAAAAGGACATCCCCCAGGGCAAGGTCCGGATCGGCCACCTCGGCCCCCGCTGGACCGACTGGGAGACTCCCGAGCGCGCCGCGCTCCAGGTGATGGACCACATCCTCGGCGCGAGCGGCTTCACCTCGCGCATCATGCAGCGGGTGCGCTCCGACGAGGGGCTCGCCTACGGGGCCGGCGGCCGCTACAACATCAACCCGCTGGGCCCGAGCGGCTACTCACTCGGCTACCAGTCCCAGAGCCCCACGGTGGCCCTCGCCGCCGCGATCTGCCTCGAAGAGGTGAACCGGATACGCGAGGAGCTCGTGTCCGAAGAGGAACTGGCGGTGGCCCGACGGGCGCTCGTGGACAGTTTTCCGCGCCGCTTCGAGAGCGCTTCGGCGCGCAGCGGCATCTTCGCGACCGACGTGCTGTTCGGCCGCGACCACTCGTACTGGGTCCACTGGCGGGAGCAGATCGAAGCGGTGACCGCAGAAGATGTCCGGGACGCGGCGAGGAAGTTCCTCCGGCCCGAGGACATGGTCATGCTGGTAGTCGGCATCTTCGAGGACATCGCCCCGGGCGACCCGGAGGGCCGCAGCCAATTGGACGCGCTCCTGGGCGGAAAGCTCACCCATCTTCCGGAGCGCGACCCGCTGACGCTGTTGCCCGTCAGCGAGTAATCAGTTGCCGGAGAGGCTCCGGTGGACCAGTCGGACGAAGCGCTCGGCGCTCACGAAGCCGG
Source organism: Vicinamibacteria bacterium (assembly GCA_965215615.1). Taxonomy (GTDB): domain Bacteria; phylum Acidobacteriota; class Vicinamibacteria; order Marinacidobacterales; family Marinacidobacteraceae; genus CBDATA01. Next base: position 2,300,725 of record OZ244068.1, read on the forward strand.
CCGAATCGGGCGACCAGCCGATGTCCTCTCCGATGCCGGTGACGAGTGCCACGTGGTCGGCGGCGGCCTCCTCCTCGGATTGCCCGGCGGTGACCCGCTCGGAGATGCGCTCGCGGGCCGCCTCGAGTGCCTCGGCGTAACGGACGAGCCGCGCCCGGTCGGCCATCGGGCCGTGGCCGGGAATGATCCGGGTCTCGGCATCGGTTTCGGCGATCACGAGCCGCGCCGCTTCGATCACGCCGTCGATGTGTCCCCCGGAATCCACGTCGATGAAGGGGAACGCTCCGTTGAAGAACAGATCCCCCATGTGGACCACGTTCGCGCCCCGGAAGAAGATGATCGAGTCGCCGTCGGTGTGGGCGGCGGGAGCGTGGACCGCTTCGATCGCGAGCCCGTTCCAGTGGAAGGTGACACCCTGTTCGAAAGTCACTACCGGGAGCGCCTCCGGTGCCGCCTGCTCGCTCCGGCCGACCAGGTCGGCGAACTCGGCCGGGTTCATGCGGCGACGGACGTTCTCGTGGGCGACGATCAGACTCCCGCCCTTGCCGAGGTTCTCGTTGCCGCCGGTGTGGTCGCCGTGCCAGTGGGTATTCACGACGAACCGGATCGGATGCTCGGTGATTTCGGCGACTGCGGCGAGGATCTTTTCGGTGAGCGGCGCGTACTGGTCGTCCACTAGCAAGGCACCGTCCTCACCGGCGCTGAGGCCGATGTTGCCGCCCCGGCCGAACAGCACGTGAATCCCGCCACCGAGATCTTCGGTCGTGATCTCGACCGAGTCGAAATCCGTCTGCGCGATGGCGGACGGGGCGAAGAGCAGGACGCTGGACAGCGCGAGGAGCGAGCGAATCAGCATGGGAAAAGATCTCCGCCGGGAACGGTACCGCGCCGGAGTCAGTTGGCCGCGAGGCTCCGGTAGGCCAGCCGGATAAACCGTTCGGCGCTCACGAAGCCGGTCGCGTGGGGCGACCAGCCGAGTTCGGCACCGAGGCCGGTGAGCAGTTCGACATGATCGGCGGCAGCCTCGTCTTCCGACTCACCGGCGGCCACCCGGGCGGCGATCCGCTCGCGGGCGGCTTCGAGCGCCTCCAGATACACGATCAGCATCGCCCGGTCGGTGACTGGCCCGTGTCCGGGAATGACCCGGGTCTCGTCGTCGGTCTCGGCGATCGCGATCTCGGCAGCCGAAATGAGGCCGTCCATGCCGCCGCCGGAATCCACATCGATGAAGGGAAGCAAGCCGCCGTGGAGGAACAGATCCCCCATATGCACCACGTTCGCGCCCCGGAAGAAGATGATCACGTCGCCGTCGGTGTGGGCGGTGGGGACATAGACCGCTTCGATCTCGAGTCCGTTCCAGTGGAAGCTGACTCCCTGATCGAACGTGACGACGGGAAGCGCTTCTGGCGGGAATTGCTCGCTCTTGCCAATGTCGGGGAAATCGGCTGGATTCATCCGGCGGCGGGCCTTCTCGTGAGCAACGATGAGGCTCCCTTCCTTGGCGAGGTTCTCGTTGCCGCCGGTGTGGTCACTGTGCCAATGGGTGTTCAGGACGAACCGCACCGGGTGGTCGGTGATTTCGGCGACCGCCGCCAGGATCTTCCCGGTGAGTGGGGCGAACTGGTCGTCCACGAGGAGCGCGCCGTCTTCGCCGACGCTGAGGCCGATGTTGCCTCCCTCGCCAAAGAGCACATACACCCCGCCGCCGACATCTTCGGTGGTGATCTGAACGGCATCGAAATCCCGTTGGGCGGCGACGGGCGAGGCGAGCGGCAGAACGCTCGCGAGCGCGAGGAAGGAGCGAATCAGCATGGGGGAACTCCGGTAGGCAGGCATCGGTGGAAAGGTACCGCACTCGCCCATCCTCCGGCTACACTGTCGGGAACGGTGCCGCCACGGCGGTTAGACACTTCGGGGGATCTCCAGTGGGCGTAACGGACGCGGTGCGGAAGGCCAAGAAATACGTCTCGGAGACGTTCGCCGACGAGTCCATCGAACACCTCGGCCTCGAGGAGGTCGTGTTCGACGAAGCCAGCCGCATCTGGAAGGTGACCGTGGGCTTCTTCCGCCCGTGGGACCGTCCCGGACTCGCAGCAACGCTCGCGAACGCGCCGGTGTGGCACCAGCGGTGCTTCAAGGTCGTGCACATCGAAGATGAGAGCGGGCAGGTCGTGTCCCTGACCCATCGCGAGCTCGCAGCCGCGGTTTGACCCGTGGAGGGCTGCGGCGCGTTCCTCGACACCAACCTCCTGGTCCTGCTCATCGTCGGCTCGGTGGATCGCGGCCAGGTCGAACGCCATCGCAGAACGAGACGGTTCACGGTTGGGGACTACGACCGACTCGTGCGCATTCTGGAAGGATTCGAACACATCCTCGTCACCCCGAACACCTTGACCGAAGCATCGAACCTGCTGGAACGCCGCGGTGGCCCGAGATTTCTCAGGAAGCTACGTCACCTGATCGCGGTGAGCCGCGAGATCGTCGTCATCAGCGCCGAGGCGGCCGCGACTCCCGCCTTCGAACGACTCGGTCTGACCGATGCCGCTCTTCTCCAGGCCATCTCGAACCGAAGGCCCCTGTTGACGGTGGATTTCGACCTCTACGCCGCCGCGCTGGCGAAGGGGCCGGACCATGCGGTCAACCTCACTCGCGGATAGCCTCGTCTGCCTTTCGGTCGAGGCTGCTTTCCTTCACGAGGTTGATCAGGCCGGCGAAATGGAACCGGGCGCTACCGCGTTTCCACGGTCCGAAACGTGAGGGAAACCCGGCGCTTCCGCAGGATTCTACCCGCCGGGCCAAAACCCTCCCGGTCGGTATGCATCGCGATTCCCTGGCCCGGAAGGTACTCGTTCACGATCACCTGATCCGGCAAGCGGTCGAAAAGCCCGGTCGCTGCGAGCCTTCGGGCGATTCCAGTGAGCCAGTCCGGCAAAGGGCCGATCTGCATGTCCCTCATGATGGCGCGCGCCCCGTAGTCGTACCGCCAGCCGTAGTGCTGGACCCGCCTCTCGAGATCGCGCCGCCACGGAGCGGACGGCGCATCCACACTCGGCGAGCACCCGGTCCTGATCAGCAGGATCGAGGAACCCGGGCAGGTAGTGGAGCCCGGGAACCTTCGGAACCACGACCGGCGACGGGCCGAACAGCAAGCCGTTCTCCGGGTCAGCAGCCGACGCAGGCGTGGTTGTTCTTCGCTCCGTACCCTTCGAGCAGCGCGATGGTCTCCGGGAACGGGTTGATGCGCTGGACCGGGCCGTTCGCGAGGTCGATGGTCGTCTGCCCGGTGCGGGCGACGGCGAGCGGGTCGGCTCCGTGGTCGATGAAGTACTGGACCATCCCGGTGTCGCCGCGCGAGGCCGCGTGGTGGATCGTCGTGTATCCGTTGTGGTCGCGGACCGTCACATCGGCACCCACTTCCTCGACCAGGTACCGGACGGCGGGCATCCACGCATCCGGGGCGTGCCGGTGCGAGTTGGCGGCGAGGCCGAGCCCGTAGCCGACCCCGGCGGCGGCGTGGATCGGATAGACGGCCGGGTCGCCGAATTCCGCGGGCGGCAGCCCGGACGGGTCGGGATCGCCGTCCTTCACGAGGTTGGGCAGCCGGCGGCGCTCCGCGACCTTGACGGTGGGGAGGTGCGGATCGGCCCCGTTCGCCACCAGCAGCTTCATCGCCGGGATGTCGAGCGAGTAGGCAGCCCGCCAGAAAGCGGTCGCACCGCTCCGGTCCACGCCGAGCTGGTCCACGTCATAGACGGTGTACCAGAGCGAGTGCTCGATGCGGGCGTTCACGTCCGCCCCCGCGTCGAGAAGCGCCCGCATCAACTCCAGGTGGGAGGTTTCCTGCCGCAGGTAGTCGGCCGGCTGCGGATGGCGCGCCTTCGGAATCCACTGGGTGTTGATCGTCCCGTAGAGCGGAGTCGCGCCCTGGACATCGGCGATCCTCGGGTCCGCACCGCGGGCGAGAAGCTCCATGGCCAGATCGAAGTGGCCGTTGATCGCCGCCATCAACAGCGGCGTGGTTCCGGCTCCCTCGGCGGGCCGGTTCACGTCGGCCCCGGCTTCGATCAGGGCGAGCGCCGTGGAAGTCTGGCCTTCGCGGACCGCGAGCAGCAGCGCCGTCAACCCGCCATGGGTCCGGACCCGTTCGGCGTAGGTGAGCGGCTTGGGGCCTTCCGGTTCGCTCCGTCGCGCTTCCGGCTCACCAGCCGGCGGATTGGGTGCCGAGCCGGTGGCGGTCAGCGGCCGCTCTGCCTGGAGGATGCCGCTTTCGCCGCGCCTTCGGGCGAGTTCCTCCTGCCAGACGCGGCGCTCTTCGGCATCGAGCCGGGCGCGCTCCACGACATCGAGAACGTTCGCGGTCGCTTCCGGATCGGCTCCGGCAGCGAGGAGCGGCGGGATCACCTCCACCCGATCACGGACCGCCGCGAACATGAGCGGAGTCAGACCCCACTGCTCTTCCGCTGCTCCCGGATCGGCCCCGGCGGCGAGCAGCGCGCCGAGGGTTTCCGCGTCTCCCGCGCCTGCCGCGAAGTGGATCGGTCGGGCCCCGGTGGCGGTAACCGCCGAAACCGGCGCGCCGCCGGCGAGAAGTGCTCCCGCCACTCCCGCCTGCCCGGCGGCGGCCGCTACGTGGAGCGGTGTGTGGTTGCCGATCCGGGTGGTCGCCTTCACGTCCGCACCCGCCGCGATCAGCACCCGGGCGATCTCCTCCCTCCCGAGCTTCGCCGCCCAGTGGAGCGCGGTGAACCCGTCACCCTCCGCCGCGTTCACGTCGCCGCCAGCGCGCGCCCGCTCCTTGACGGCTTCGAGGTCGCCGCGCCGGGCCGCATCCAGCACCGGAGGCGGCTGGGCTATGGCGGCACCCGCGACCAGAGCGGCCGCGAGCAGCAGGCCCTTGCCCATGCGTCAGGCGGAGAAGGAGAAGTCGCCGGTGCTGTTCCCGAAGCTCTCGAGGTCCTCGTGACCCAGCTTCCGCAACAGCGTCAGCATCACGTTCGCAAGCGGCGTCCCCGGCTTCGCCCGCAAATGCAGGTTGTGATCGAACACCCCGTTCGCTCCACCCGCAACGAAGAACGGCACCCGCTTGTGGTTGTGGATGTTCGGATCCCCCATCGGAGAACCGTACAGGATCATCGTCTTGTCCAGAAGGCTCACGCCCTCCTCCTCCAAGCTCTTCAGCTTCTCCATGAAGTACGGGACCAGGCTCACGTGGTACCGGTTGATCCGCCCCAGTACCTCCACCCGCTCCTCGTCGTTCCCGTGGTGCGACGCCGGATGGAACGCCGTCGCCTCCCCGCTGTCCGGATACACCCGGCTCGACGCGTCCCGGCCCAGCTTGAAGCTGAACACCCGCGTCATGTCCGACTGGAACGCCAGCGCCTGAAGGTCGAACATGATCTTCACGTGCTCGTCGAAGCTGTCCGGTACCCCCGCCGGAGCATCCGGGAGCTCCCGCAGCTCCCCGCTCGTGTTCCGCTCCACGATCCGCTCGATCCGCCGCTCCATCTCCCGGATATCCGTCATGTACCGGTCCATCCGCCGAACGTCCTCCGGATCCAGCGTCCGCAAAAGATCCGAGACCTCCGAGCCGATGAAGTCGAGAACGCTACGGCGCGCCCGCTGCCGCGCGATCCGGCCCTCCGGCGTTCCTCCCGCCCCGAACAACTGATCGAAGACGATCCGCGGATCCCGCGTCATCGGCAAGGGTTCCGTCGGCGAAGCCCAACTGATCGTGTCCGTATAGACGCACGCATATCCGTAGGCGCATCCACCTGCCTGATCCACCGTCTCGATGCAGAGCTGCATCGAGGGGATCGGCGTGTTCTGGCCGAAACGCCCGGCGTACAACTGGTCCATCGAAGTCCCCGCGAAGACATCCGAGCTCTCGGTCTGCTTCGGGTACGCCTGCGTCAGAAACGCCGCGCTCGAACGGAAGTGGTCTCCCCCGATCTCCCGCGCCGTCCGCGCTTCCGCGGGTTCCACATCGGTGTCGCTCACGATCGTCACGTAGTCCCGAACCGGCTCCAACGGCGCGAGCGCCCCCTTCGAGAGGTCGAAGTCACGACCCTCCTTCTCCGGGCTCCACAGGTGCTGCTCCCGGCCGTACTTGTTGCTCCCCGCCGCCCCGTGGACGATCTCGATCGCCACCAGCCGCGTCGGGTCCGCCTCCCGGTCCAGGGTGGTCCGGCCCAGGACACTCGCCGGAACCATCGCATCGAGGAACGGAACCGCGATCGTCGCGCCCGCTCCCCGAAGGAAGCTGCGCCTCGGCAGGGATTTGCCAGTCAGGTAGTTCATGCTCTTCTCCGGTCGGGCATCGCCTCGGAAGACACACCCGTACGGACAAGGATAAGGCATCCCCGGGACAAAAGCCCGGCGCTGACATTCCCGTGACATTCGGGCGCGTCGGGCTGACTAGGCTCCGCGCCCGTGCTCGACGAACTCGGGGTAGTCGGTGTCTCCTGGCGGCAGGGAGGCAGCGAGGCGCTCGCGGAATTCGCTCTCCCGCCGGAAGACCGGGACACGCGACTCCGGGAGTTCCGGGAACGGGTCGAACTCGAGGAACTCGCCTATCTCGAGACCTGTAACCGGGTGGAGCTCCTTTTCGCCCAGCGACCGGGGGCACAAAACCGCGATCTCCGCCCGGAAGCAACCCGGTTCCTGCTCGGACGCGAGCTTCCTCCCGGAGAGGCCGAGCGCCGACTGCGGGCCTGGCGGGGTGAGGGAGCGAGCGAGCACCTTCTTCTCGTGACCGCGGGCCTCGATTCGGCGGCGCTCGGAGAGGCGGAAATCGCGGGCCAGGTACGGGCGTGCCGGGACCACGCGATGCGCCTCGGCCTCCTCGGGCCGCGCCTCGGCGTGCTCTTCGAAGAGGCTCTCCGCACCGCAGGCCACGTTCGGGACGAAACCGGCCTCGGTCAGGGACGCGTCTCGCTGGCCGAGGTCGCCATGAGCCGAATCGAAAAGGATCCGCAGGCGGCAGCCGGGCCGGTGGCGCTCGTCGGCGTATCGGTCATGACAAGGCGGGTCGCGCAGTCGCTCGCCAAGCGGCGCATCCCGCTCGTGGTCGTGAACCGGACCGGGGAAAAGGCGCACTCGCTCGCTTCTTCGTGCGGAGGACGCGGCCAGAATCTCCAGGCCTTCCTCGCCCGTCCGCCAGCGGTCACGGCGGTTTTGGCAGCGACCGGAGCGAGAGAACCGGTGCTGGCGGAAGCCGGACTTGCACGGCTCGCCGCCGCATCTCCGCGAGAACGGGGACCGCTCCTGATCGACATGGCTGTTCCCGCCGACATCTGCCCCGTTGCCTCGGCCCGGCTCGGCCTCGAACGGGTGGACATGAACGACATCGCCGAGGAGGCGCAGCAGGCGCAACAGGCACGCGCATCGGAAGTCGCGGCCGCCCGCTCGCTCGTGGACGAGGCGTTGCCACGGGTCGAGGAGCGGCTCGTGGGGCGGGCGTACGGATCGGTCTATGGCGTGTTGCAGGAGCGGTATCGGAACATCGCCTGCGAGGGGGTGGACCGGCTGCTCCGGAAAGAACTGCGTCGCCTCGGGCCGGCCGAGCGCGAGTCCCTCTCGAAATGGGCCGAATCCCTGGCGCGTCGCCTTGCACACATCCCGACCCAGGGACTCCGCGGCCTCCTCCATCACGGACCCGACGGCTCGTTCGATGCCTTCGTGGACGGCGCGGGGTTCGATTGGGAAACCGGGGAGAGACCGGGCCGCAACCGGGCGGCGAGCGAGTCCGGACAAACCGGATCCGCATGACCATCCGGATCGGTGCCCGTGGCTCCCGGCTCGCCCGGACCCAGGCCGCGGAAGTCGCGGCAGAACTCGAGCGACGGGGCCATCCATCGGTCGTCCTGCCCATCGAGACCGCCGGCGACCGCGCTCCGCTCGCGCCCTTCGGCTCGATCGGCCCACAGGGCGTGTTCGTGCGCGAGATCGAGGAATCGTTGCTGGCCGGCCGGATCGATGTGGCGGTGCACTCGTACAAGGATCTGCCCACCGGGTCCCCCGCCGGTCTCGTGATCGCCGCGGTGCCAGAGCGCCGGGACCCCGCCGATGTCCTCGTGATGAAGCGCGAGGTGTTTCGTCCCGGGACCCCGGCCCTCCCGGTCGCCGCAAAAGCGAGGCTCGGAACCGCTTCCGCCCGCCGGCGCGCCTGGCTCCGCGACATGCGACCCGACATCGAAACGGTGCATGTGCGCGGCAACGTACCCACGCGCATCGGCAAGATCGGTCCGGAACTCGACGGCGTCGTGCTCGCTGCGGCCGGCATCGAACGCCTCCGCGAGAGCACGCTCGCCCCGGCGGAGGATCCGGTCCCGCCCGGTTTGATTGTGGAACGGCTGCCTCCGGAGCATTTCGTCCCCGCTCCGGCGCAAGGGGCGCTCGGGATCCAGTCCCGTAGCGACGACCGCATGATCCGCGACCTGGTCGGGGCTCTCGACCACCCGCCGAGCCACGAGCGCGTCGAGGCGGAGCGCACGCTCCTCGCGCGCATCGAGGGCGGGTGCGAGACCGCTTTCGGCGCCTTTTGCGGCGAGAGCGGTGGGACACTTCGCATGGTGGCGGCCTGGGAACGCTCCGGCACCGTGTTCCGGATCGCTGCCGAAGGGCCAACCGGAGCCGCGACGGTTGATGCCGCCTGGCGCGAGTTCACCAGCCGATGGATTCGAGAGTGAAGAGACGGCGCATCCTCCTCACCAGAACCCGGGAAGACTGCGTTTTCTGGGCCGAGAAACTGAGCCGGTCGGGAGCGAGCGTCGTCACCCTGCCCTGCATCGAGTGCCAACCGATCGAAACCCCGGAGAACCGGGAGCGACTGATCCGTGCACTGGGAACTTCGGACTGGCTCGTCTTCACCTCCCGGCGCGGCGTTTCGGGATTCCACCGGCTGGCGGGGGCCGAGCGCTTTTCCCACCGGATCGCGGCGGTGGGACCAGCAACCGCAGCCGCTGCGAAGCACCGGTTCGGCAGGGTGGATCTGGTGAGCGAAGGGGGGAACGCGCGAGATCTCGCGGAAGAGCTCGCGCGGGAGATGCCGGCGCGTTTCCTGATCGTCGTCGCGGAAAACGCCGGAACCGCGCTCGAAACCGTTCTTTCCGAACAGGGCGCGAAGTGCGTCCGCATCAACGTCTATCGGACGGTGCCGGTGGCTTCGTCCGGGCCCCGGCGGCCCCTCTCCAAGCTCGGGGTGGACACGGTGCTCCTCGCCAGTCCGAGCGCCGTTTCCGGGTTTCGGCACCAGGTCGAGCTGGATCGGCCCGCCGATATCTTCACGATCGGCCCGTCCACCTCGCAGCAGGCGCGGAGGTTGGGCCTCGCGGTCACCGCCGAGGCGACCCGTCCCAGTCTCGAAGGCCTGCTGGAGGCCATGGAAGGAAGAACGGCATGAGAACACCGAACCCGGTTCGTCCCCGGAGACTCCGGCAGAATCGCACGATCCGCGAGCTGGCATCGGAGACGACGGTCACGCCGGCGCACTGCATCATGCCTCACTTCGTCGCCGCCGAAGCCGGGGCGAAGATTCCCATACCGTCGCTTCCGGGAATCGCCCATCTGGGCATCGAAAGGCTGCTCCGGCAGGTCCAGGAAGAGATGGAGCTGGGCATTCGGGCGATCCTGCTCTTCGGGGGGCCGAAGAAGAGCGGAGAGAAATCTCCCGACGGAAGAGCCGCGTGGGATTCCGCGGGGACGATCCCGGCCGCCCTGGGTCGGCTGAAGGTGGAATTCGGCGACGACCTGGTCGTCATCGCGGACACTTGTCTGTGCGCCTACACCGATCACGGCCACTGCGGCGTGCTCGAAGGCGGAGACGTCCTGAACGATGCTTCCCGGGATCTCGTGGCCCGCGCCGCCGTCGCCCAGGCCGATGCCGGTGCCGACATCGTGGCCCCATCCGACATGATGGATGGGCGCGTCGCGGCGATCCGGGAGGCGCTCGATGCGGCCGGCCACGAAAACGTCCTGATTCTCTCCTACTCCGTGAAATACGCCTCGGCTTACTACGGACCCTTCCGGGATGCGGCCGACTCGAGCCCGAAGGCCGGAGACCGGAGCGGCTACCAGATGGATCCCCGCAACGTCCGCGAAGCCCTCCGCGAGGCGAAACTCGACGAGCGCGAAGGGGCGGATCTCCTGATGGTGAAGCCGGCACTCCCCTGTCTCGATGTCATCCGGGCCGTTCGGGAAACGACGCATCTCCCGCTGGCCGCCTACAACGTCTCCGGCGAATACGCCGCGGTGAAGGCGGCCGCCGAGCGGGGATGGCTCGACGAGGCCCGGGGCGTCCGCGAAAACCTGCTCGCCATCCGTCGCGCCGGAGCGGACCGGATCATCACCTACCACGCCCGCGAAGCCGCGAAAAAGGGTTGGCTGTGACCCCCGACTGGTGGAGCCGCGCCCGGGAAGTGCTGCCGGGAGGCGTGAGCTCGCCGGTCCGCGCCTTCCGCGGGGTCGGGGGAACGCCGCCGGTCATCCGTTCGGCGACGGGGGCAGAGATCACGGACGAAAGGGGCCGGGAATATCTCGACTTCGTGGGGTCCTGGGGCCCGCTGATCCTCGGCCACGCGCATCCGGCACCGGTGGATGCAATTCGCGAAGCGGCGGCGCGCGGCTCCTCCTTCGGGGCCACCTCCCGCCCCGAGATCGAACTGGCGGAAACCATCGTGGGCTGCTACCCCGGGATCGAACAGGTCCGGTTCGTCTCCTCCGGAACCGAAGCGGTGATGAGTGCGGTCCGGCTTGCCCGGGGGGCCACCGGGCGGGACGGGATCGTGAAGTTCTCAGGCTGCTACCACGGCCATGTGGATGGCCTGCTCGTCGCCGCCGGCTCCGGACTCAGGACGCTGAGCCGGCCCACTTCCGCCGGCGTGCCGGATGCCTACGCAGGGCTTACACGTGTGCTGTCGCTCGATGACGAGGCGGGCCTCCGGGATCTCTTCGCGCGCGAAGGACGAAAGATCGCGGCAGCCATCATCGAACCGGTCCCCGCCAACTGCGGTCTGCTGCTCCAGCGCCCGGCATTCCTGAAGGCCCTGCGCGAGGAATGCGAACGGAGCGGCACGCTTCTCATCTTCGACGAGGTCATCACCGGGTTCCGGCTGGGGCCGGGGGGCGCGGCCGGGTGCTACGGCATCGAGCCGGATCTCGCGACCTTCGGAAAGGTGATCGGAGGCGGCCTTCCCGTGGGAGCGGTGGCGGGGCGGAAGACGCTCATGCGGGAATTCGCCCCCGACGGCCCGGTCTATCAGGCGGGCACGCTTTCCGGCAACCCGCTCGCGATGTCGGCCGGGCTCGCGACGATCCGCTGGCTCATGGACAGAGGTGGCTGGGAGCGACTCGAGGAACTCGGCCAGGAGCTCGAGACGCGCCTCGGGAGCATCCTCGGAAACCAGGCCGCGCTGGCCCGGATCGGATCGCTGTTCTGGCTCGCCTGGGACGCTTCGGAGCCTCCCCGGAGCGCCGAGAGCCTTCCGGAGGATATCGGCGAGCGGTACCGGCCGGTCTTCCACGCGCTGCTCGGGCGCGGCATCGCGCTCGCACCTTCCGCCTTCGAGGTCGGGTTCCTCTCGCTCGCCCACGAATCGCGCCACCTCGCCCGGTTTGCGCAAGCGCTCGAAGAAACGCTCGCCGGGCGCGACGGAAAAACCGGCCGATGAAACTCCGGCGCGACCCGGCGCGGTCCCTGCTGGTCGGCTTTCTCCTCGTCCTCGGTCTTTCCACCGCGCAGGTCGGATGGTGGATCCTCGACCAGACCCGTCTCGCCGTCAACGAACGCGAGGGAGTGCTCGCGCTCTACGAAGCGAATGCGAGGGCGGTTTCTCTCGCGTTCCCGGAAGATCCCGCCGCGACCGTGGCGCTCATGCCCCACCTCGACCTGGATCCGGATCGGGAGATCGCCACCGTGCGCGATGAGGCCCGACAGCGGGTGAACGCCGCCGCTTCCTCGAGAATCAACCGGTACCGCTGGGAAGGCGGGTTCTTCCTGCTCGTGCTGCTCGCGGCCATGGTCATCCTGACGCGCACGATCCGGCACGATGCCGACCTCCGCCGCCGTCAGCAGAACTTTCTCGCCGCCGTCTCCCACGAGTTCAAGAGCCCGCTGACCAGCCTGCGGCTTACCGCCGAAACCCTGATGACAGACTCCCAGGCCGCCGGCATCCGCCGGTTGGGCGACCGCATGCTGAAGGACTGCGACCGGCTCCTCCGCATGGTCGAGGATCTGCTCGACACGACCCGGCTCGAAGAGGGTCACCTCGCGCCACGACAGAAGGCCGGCCCCCTGCGCCTGCTGGATATCGTTGGCGCGAGCGTGCTGACCCATCGCCCGAGGGCGCGCGAGAGCAGCATCGGGATCCACGTGTCGGTGGCACCGGATCTGATGGTGGATGCGGACCGCACCAGCATCGAGACCGTCCTCGGCAACCTGCTCGACAACGCCATCAAGGCGTGCCTCGCGGGCGAAGGCGCGAACGTCTGGATCGCCGCCGAACAGGACGGGGCCGAAGTGCGGATGACCGTGCGCGACGACGGACGCGGATTCCCGCCCGAGGACGCATCCATGATCTTCGAGAAGTTCTACCGACTGGGAGACGAGCGTCATCGAACCACCTCGGGGACGGGCCTCGGCCTCTACATCGCACGGGGGCTGGCCGACCTCTCCGGCGCGACGATCACCGCATCGAGTCCGGGGGCCGGCAAGGGCGCGACCGTCGCCGTCCTCTGGCCTTCCGGATCGGCAGAAGCGACATGAGCGCGCCCCGCATCCTCGTCGTGGACGACGAGATCCACCTCGCCTCCGGCCTCCGCGAGGTTCTCGAGGCCGAGGGCTACCGGGTGGCCGTGGCTCACGACGGGAGCGAGGGGCTGAAGAAGGCGCTCGACGAGCCGTTCGACCTGATCCTCCTCGACATCATGATGCCGAAAATGGACGGGATCGAAACCTGCGAAGCGCTCCGGCGGGCGGGATCCCGGGTGCCGATCCTGTTCCTCACCGTGAAGGCAGCCCCCGAGGACCGCATCCGCGGGTTCGAAGCCGGTGGAGACGACTACCTCCCCAAGCCCTTCCGGCTCAAGGAGCTGCTCCTGCGAGTCGCTGCGATCCTGCGGCGTTCGCGGGGCTTCGCGGACCGGCACGACCTGTTGCGGTTCGCCGGGAACGAGGTGGACTTTCTCACCTACCAGGCCCGGGACTGGAACGGGAAGGAGCACGCGCTCACCCACAAGGAAGCGATGATCCTGAAGACCCTGGCCGAGCGGGAGGGGGCGATCGTGACCCGCGAGGATCTGCTGGACGAGGTCTGGGGGCACGAGGTCTTTCCCTCCACGCGCACCATCGACAACTTCATCGTCCGGCTTCGGAAACGTTTCGAGCGCAATCCGGAAGCACCGGAACACTTCCACACGGTGCGCGGGGTCGGATACCGCTTCACCCGGAACGAGGAGACGGGCCATGGCTGACACCCCGCTGCTGGCGAGGGCGATCCGGCGCGAAGCCGTCCCCCGTCGCCCGGTGTGGCTCATGCGACAGGCGGGGCGATTCCTGCCCGAATACCGGGCGCTCCGCCGCAACCGCTCCTTTCTCGACCTGTCCCGGGAACCCGAACTGGCTGCCGAGGTCACCCTGCTGCCCATGAAGCGCTTCCCGCTGGACGGGGCCGTTGTCTTTGCGGACATCATGAGCCCCATCGCTTCGCTCGGGGTGGATTTCGGCTTCGATCCGGGGCCCGTCATCGCGGATCCCATTCGGGATCAGGCCGGCGTGGACGCGCTCCGGGAACCCGATCCGGACCGGATCGCGCCGGAGGTGATGAAGGCCCTCGCGATGGTTCGTTCCGAGCTTCCGCGAGATATCGCGGTGATCGGGTTCTGCGGTGCTCCGTGGACACTCGCCGCATACCTCGTCCAGGGGCGCGGCGGCAAGGATTTCCCGACCCTCCGGGCATTTGCGGGGGAGAACCCCGAAGTGCTGGATCGCCTGCTCGGGAAACTGACCTACGTGATGGCGGCCTACCTCACCCGGCAGGCCGAGGCGGGAGCCGATGTCGTCCAGATTTTCGACTCGTGGGGCGGACTGCTGTCGCGCTCCGCCTGGCAGCGGCTCATCCGGCCGCACCTCGAGACGCTGCTCGAGAACGTCGGGAAAACGGGAGTGCCCCGAATCCTGTTCGTCCAGAACGCGCCGCACTTGCTCGATGACTACGCCCGGTTGCCGGCCGAAGCGCTCTCGGTGGACTGGAGGACGGATCTCGCCGAAGCCCAGCGAAGCTACCCGGACCGTGCGATCCAGGGAAATCTCGACCCCGCGCTTCTACTGGCGGGACCGGAAACCGTGCGAAGCGCCGCGAAGGAACTCCTGCGCACGGTCTCCCCACGAGGCCACATCGTGAACCTGGGCCACGGCGTGCTCCCCGGCGCGCAGCTCGCATCCGTGGAAGCGCTCATTCAAACCGTCCGGGAGGAGGCTTCCTGATGACGCAACGTTCCGAACTCGACCTCTCGGAAAAGGGTCTCCGCGACGGAAAACCCATCCATCTCGACCGGCGGCTCTTCATGCAATTCACCGCGTTCCGGGACTGTCCGGCCGACGAGGCGGCGGCCCTGCTCGCAGAAGCCGGAGTGGAAGGCGCGCTCTACCTCGATGCGAGCGACCCCCGTAGCATCGGGGTGATGACCCTGTACGAAGATCCGGAGTGGTTCGTGACCGAGTGGCGCGGGGTCTGCGGCCGACCGCCCTTCGCTTCCGCGAGCCGGAAGGACGATCTCGACATGCTGGGCCGCACCTACGCCATCGGCTACGAGCGCGACCTCGAAGAGACCCTGCTGCGGATGCCGCGCCGCAAGGTGCTCGACCCGAAAAACGTCTGGGCCGTCTGGTACCCGCTCCGCCGTTCTCCCGATTTCTACCGGCTCCCCGACGAACGCCGCCGCAAGATCCTCGGCGAACACGGCTCCATCGGCCGCCGGTACGGAGAGGCGGGAGTGGCCACCGACATCCGCCTCGCCTGTCACGGCCTCGACCGCAACGACAGCGATTTCGTGGTGGGCCTGCTCGGACCCCGGCTTCATCCGCTCTCGGCGGTCGTGGAGGAAATGCGCGGCACCGAGCAGACGGCGCTTTTCATCACCCGGCTCGGGCCTTTCTTCGTCGGCCGGACCTTTTGGCAGAGCGAATCCCGGTGAGGCCCCCCTTCGACGAAGCCGCGAGCGACCACGAAGCCGTTCTGGTCGTCTCTTTCGGCGGGCCGGAAGGCAGGGACGATGTCATCCCGTTCCTCGACAACGTGCTGCGGGGGCTGCCGATTTCGGAGGCGAGCAAACTCCGCATCGCGGAGCGCTACTACCAGTTCGGCGGCGTGAGCCCGATCGCCGCGCACACGAGAGATTTCGTCCTCGCACTCGAAACGGCGCTCGCCGAGCGGGGCCCCCGGTTGCCGGTCTATCTCGGAAACCGCAACTGGCATCCGATGCTCCGGGACACGGTGGAGAAGATGGCGGGCGACGGTGTCCGGAACGCGCTGGTCCACGTCACGAGCCTTTTCGGCTCGTACAGCGGCTGCCGTCGCTACCGTGAGGATCTGTTCGCGGCGACGGCGGGGGTAAAGGACGCGCCGCACCTCGACCGGGTGCGATCCGGCTACAACCATCCGGGGTTCGTCGCCGCCATGGCAGACCGGCTGCGGGAAGCGGCCGCCCGGTTTCCGGAGGGGGAACGAGCCCCCCCTCTCATCTTCACCGCCCACAGCCTGCCGCTCTCCATGGCGAAGCGGTGCGACTACGAGGCAGAACTCGGCGAGGCGTGCCGGCTGGTCGCGGAGGCCGCCGGAGTGGCCGAATGGACTCTCGCCTATCAGAGCGAGAACGCCTCCTACGGGGAGCCGTGGCTCGCTCCCGACGTGAACGACGCTCTCCGGACACTCGCCGAAGCGGGCCACCGAAACGTGATGGTGGCCCCGATCGGCTTCGTCTGCGATCACCTCGAAGTGGTGCTGGATCTCGATCACGAGGCCGCCGCGACCGCCGCGGAACTCGGGATCCGGATGGTCCGGGCGGAGACCGTGGGCATCCACCCGGACTACGTGGAGACGGTCCGCGAGCTTCTCCTCGAACGCATGACCGCCCACCCCGAGCGCCGGGCACTCGGATCGCGTGGCCCGAAACCCGACTTCTGCCCGGCCGACTGCTGCCTTTCGGGGCGACCCGGAAGCCCCCGTCCCACGCTCTGCGGGGCCGATTCGGAGTGAACCGGCCGGATGTTCTCGTCATCGGCGCGGGTCTTTCGGGCCTGACCGCCGCTCTCCTGCTCGAAGAGGCAGGCTGCCGGGTCGAGGTTCTCGAAGCGCGCTCGCGGGTCGGCGGACGGCTCCGGTCGCTTCCCAGCTCGCTCAGGGGCCCGCTCGGCGCTCTCGATTCCGGAGGGGCCACGATCGGCGCGGACTACCGGCGTGTCACCCGTGCCGCGAAGCGCTACCGGGTAGCGCTTTTCGACGCAACCCCCCGCCTCCGCTTCTTCCGGGAGCAGGAGCTCGTGCTCGAAGGAGAGGTCATCTCCCGCGCCGCATGGCCCGACCATCCGCGAAACCCCTTTCCAGCGCGCGAGCGCACGCTCATGCCGTGGCAGTTCGCCCGCGTCCTGCCCGCCCGCGAGAACCCGCTCGAGAGCGCGGAAGCGTGGCTCGATCCCGCTCACCGGGCGCACGATGTCCCGATGCGCGCGTGGATGGAGTCCCTCGGTTTCGACGAGGCTTCCGTCCGTCTCGGCTACGACCTGAACACCTCCTACGGACGGGATGCCGGCGACGTTTCGGCGCTGCTCCTGTTCTTCCGCGCCGCGTTTTCAGCGAGGCAACGGCGGGCCGCCCCCGACGGAGTGATCGGGTACGCCGTGGGCTGCGGCGCCCAACAACTACCCGAACGGATGGCGGAGGCGCTCGAAGAGCCGGTACGACTCGAAAGCGAGGTCCGGAGGATCGAAGACGACGGCCACCGGGTCACGGTGGTCTGCCGCAGCGGCACGAAGCGCCGGGCTTCCCGCGTGGTCTGCTCGCTCCCGTTTCCCGTCCTCCGGGGCATCGCCTTCGACCCTCCGCTTCGGGGAGCGCAGGCGGAAGCGGTCTCGGAGCTTCCCTCCCAATCCATCACGCAGCTCCATTTCCGGACCCGCTCCCGATTCTGGGAGTCCGATGGATGGGCACCGAGCCTCTTCACCGACGGCCCGGCGGGGATGTTCGCGGCGATCCACGACGAGGAAAACCCCGGCGGAGTGCGCGGGTTCACCGCCTGGGCGATGGGATCGAAAGCGGAGACGCTCGATGCGATGCCGGCGGAAGCGGCGGCCGCCCGGGTGATCCGCGCCATCGAGACCGTGCGTCCTGCCGCCCGCAACCAGTTGGAATTCCTCGGGCGCAAGAGCTGGGGGATGGATCCCTTCGCCCGCGGCGCGTGGGCGAGCTTCCGCCCCGGCCAGGTGACGCGCTTCGGCCGGGTCATGGGCGCTGCTCACGGCCTTGTCCACTTCTGCGGGGAGCACCTCGCCACGGCGAACCGCGGCATGGAGGGGGCGATGGAATCCGGCGAACGAGCCGCCCGCGAAGTCCTCGGGGCTTCGTGATCCGGGCCGGTCAGTTCTCGCCGACCACCGCGTCGGTCGCGATCTCCCGGATTTCGCCCTTCTCCTGGAACGCCGGGCTTTCGACCACACCCAGAACGAAGGCGGAGATCCGGTAGTCTTCGGCCTCCGCCGCGCGGACGATTTCGCGGATGCGGGGCTGGTCGTAGTACTCGACCCGGCGGCCGAGCGCGTAGGCCATCAGGTTCTCGGTGAAGGTCCGCAGCAGCGGCACCGGCCGTTTCAGCAGCGCGGCGCGCAGATCCTTCGCGTCCTGGATGGGCGTCCCGTCGTAGAACTCGCCGGAGGCGTCCACCGCCTGCCCCTGGTCCCGGACGCGGGTGCGGCCGGTCACGTCGAAGTGTTCGAGCGCGAGACCGATCGGGTCCATCATCCGGTGGCAGGAGCGGCACGCCGGGTTGTCCCGGTGGATTTCGAGCTGCTCGCGGGCGGTGAGGATCCGCCCCGGCTCGCCTGAATTCACCGCATCGAGATCGGGAACATCCGGCGGAGGCGGCGGGGGGGGACTCCCGAGCAGCACCTCCATGATCCACTTGCCGCGGAGAACCGCCGAGGTCCGGTAGGGATGCGAGGTGAGGGTCAGCATGCTGCCGTGGCCGAAGACGCCGCGACGGGTGTCGTCCGGATAGCGGACCATGCGGTGCTCGGGGCCGGTGACCCCCGGGATGCCGTAGTGCTTCGCGAGCCGTTCGTTCAGGAAGGTGTACTCGGCGGTGTAGAGATCGAAGATGCTCCGGTCCCCGGCCACGATGTGGTCGAAGAACATCTCGGTCTCCTTCACCATCGCCGCCTTGAGCTGCTGGTGGAAGTCGGGGTAGATCCGGACGCTCGGGTTGATCTTCTCGATGTCCTGGAGCCGGAACCACTGGGAGGCGAACCGCCTCGAAAGCGCCTTCGCCCGGTCGTCCCGAAGCATCCTGAGCACCTGGGCCCGGAGGGTCTCCGGATCGGAGAGCCTTCCCGCCTCCGCTTCGTCGAGCAACTCCTCGTCGGGGATCGTCCCCCAGAGGAAGAACGAGAGCCGGGAAGCCAGATCAGCATCGGTGATCCGGTATCCGAAGCCGGCCTCGCGGGGGTCGAGCGGCTCCTCCAGCCGGAAGACGAAGTTGGGGCTCGCGAGGATGCCCTCGATCGCCATCCGGATGCCCGCCTCGAATCCCTCGGCCTCGTAGCCAGCCTCGTAGAGCGCGAGCAGCGCGTCCCGGTTCTCGTCGTCCAGCGAGCGGCGGTAGGCGAGCCGGCCGAGGCGAGCCACGATCTCCTCGGCACAAGGACGCGCCTCTTCGGGGGAGAGCGGCCGGCAGGAGAAGATGCGCTGGCGGGTCGGGGTGTCCGAAACGCCGGTGGCTTCGAACGGCCCCCGGATCAGCACGTCCCGCAGGTGCGGCAGGCTGTGGATGCCGTAGGTGAGCGCGATGTTGGTGCTCGCGAGCGACCATTCGTGCGGCGAGACCAGATCGAGCGTCGGGCCATCGAAGGTGCGGAGGAAGGCCGCCGCGACCATCTTCGGACCGGCCCGGATGAAGATCGGCTCGGTGCGCATGGTGGCCCCTTCCGGATCCGAGGTGTGCATCCAGGGATCCACCGGGAGGAGGGCGACGCGCTCGCCGTCGATCGAGATTTCGAGCTGTTCGGGGGTGCTCTCGTCGTTCAGCGCCCCCGCCGCGGTGCCGACGATCGGGCCGCACACCTCGTGGTGGAGCGAAACCCGGAAGACGTAGTGGCCGTCTGCCGGGAAGGTGTGCTCGACTGCGACACCGCCTCGGGTGCCGTAGGGCGCGCCCTCGACCTGGGTCCGCTGCGAGGACCAGCGCGATACGAAGTAGCTGGTCTCCGCCGGAGCGGCTTCGGGGTCGCCGACCGCGAACCGGCTGATCTCGCCCGCCGCCCGCAGGTAGGAATCCATGAGCGTCGCCGAGAGCAACTGGACATCGGCGATGTTGTCGAAGTTGGCGCTGATGGTGTCCTGGGGGAGGTATTCGGCGGCATCCACGTCGAGATCGAGGATGTCCCGGATCGCCGCCGTGTACTCGGCCCGGTTCAATCGCTGGAAAGACCGCCGCCCGGGATTCGGGCGGGCGAGCGCCGCCTCGTCGAGCTGCTTTTCGAGCGACTCGGCGATCTCGACGAGCATCGTCTCTTCGGGACGGCGGGCACCGGGCGGCGGCATCATCCCGAGCTGGAGCTTCGAGACCACCTTCTCGGCGAGATCCGGATGCTCCGCGGCCGCTCCGGCATCGAAGCCGGTGAGCGACATGTTGCCGGTCTGCATCCGGTCGTTGTGGCAGGTCATGCAGTAGCGGCGCACGACCTGGTTGTGCGCTTCGGCGACCGTCTCCTGTGCCCCTGCGCCCGGCTCGAAGGCGAGCACCCGGGCGGCGGGAGAGAGCCCGGTTTCCGCCGAGGCGAAGCCGGTGACGGCCAGAAATATGAAAACGCCCCGGAGCTTTCCGGTCATCATGCGAACAGCCATGCGATCAACAGCCAACACAGCGGTTGTTGTTCTTCGCGCCGTGGCTTTCGAGCAGCGCGATGGTCTCCGGGAACGGGCTGATCCGCTGCACCGGGCCGTTCGCGAGATCGATCGTCGTCTGGCCGGTCCGGGCGACGACCAGCGGGTCCGCGCCCTTCGAGATCAGATACTCGATCATCTCGTTGTCGCCGCGCGAAGCCGCGTGATGGATGACGCTGTAGCCGTCGTGGTCGCGAGCGCTCACATCGGCTCCGAGCTCCTCCACCAGGTACTTCACCGCCGGGAGCCAGGCATCCGGGGCGTGGCGGTGCGAGTTGGCCGCGAGGCCGAGCCCGTAGCCGACCCCGGCTGCCGCGTGGATCGGATAGACGGCCGGGCCCCCGAAGGGAGCAGGCGGCAACCCGGAAGGATCCTTGCCGTCGTATTCCTCTTCGAGGAGGGATCCCCGGTAGCGCCGCTGTGCGACCTTGATGGTCGGGATGTCCGGATCGGCGCCGTGCTCGATCAGCAGCCTCATCGCCGGAATATCGAGCGCGTAGGCGGCCCGCCAGAACGCGGTGGCCCCGGCCCGGTCCACGCCGAGCTGGTCGGTGTTGTAGGTGCTGTACCACTGCTTCCGATGGAGCCGGGCGTTCACCTCGGCACCCGCTTCGAGAAGCGCCTCCATGAAATCGAGGTGGGACGTGCTCTGCCGCAGGTGGTCGGCGGGCTGCGGGTGGAAGGGCTGGGAAATCCAGCGGGCGTTGATCGCCGCATAGAGCGGTGCGCCGCCGGAGATGTTCCGGAGATTCGGGTCCGCGCCCCGCTCCAGCAGGTCCATCCCGATGTCGTAGTGGCCGTTCAGCGAGGCCATCATCAGCGCAGTGGTGAGGTGGCCTTCGGCGCGCTGGTTGATATCGGCCCCGCCGTCCATCAGGGCGAGCGCGGTTTCCCGGTGGCCGTCGCGGGCCGCGAGCAGCAACGGTGTGAGGCCGCCGTGGGTTCCGACGAGCTCCGCATAACCGAGGAACTGCGGCTCCCGGGCGCGCTTCTCGCGCTCCGCCTTCTGTCTTGCCTCTTCCTCTTCGGCGGTCTTCTCCTCTTCGGCATTCGGCTTGATATCGGCGGTTTCGGGAGCCGAAGTCCGCCCCTTTTCGGCGGCCGCCTTCGCTGCCGCTTCGCGACGCCGCCGCTCGCGCTCCCGCGGGTCGAAGATGACGTTCGCGGCACCGCCTCGCTCGGCGGCGATCCGCTGCTGGCGCGCCCGCCGCCGGACCAGGTCGGCTTCGGCTCGGGAGGCCACGTCGAGCACCTTGGCGGTGATTCCGGGGTCCGCCCCGACTTCGAGCAGCACCCTCACCGCGTCGGCCCGGCCGCCACCGGCAGCGAACATCAGCGGTGTCTGCCCCCACTGGGGCTCGACTGCGTCCACATCCGCTCCGGAAGCCGCGAGCATCCGCACCGTCGCACCCACCCCGGAGGCCGCCGCGTAGTGGATCGGCTGCGCTCCGGTCGAAGTGGGGGCCGCGATCGGCGCGCCGCCGGCGAGCAGTGCTTCCGCCACCCCGGTCTCACCCGCCGCCGCCGCCACGTGGAGCGGCATGTGGTTGCCGAGCCGGGTGGTCGCCTTCACGTCCGCGCCCGCCGCGATCAGCACCCGGGCGATCTCCTCGCTCCCGAGCTTCGCCGCCCAGTGGAGCGCCGTGAACCCGTCGCCCTCGGCCGCGTTCGCATCGCCGCCGGCGCGCAACTGCGACTTCAGCGCCTCCACGTCCTGGCGCTTCGCCGCGTCCAGCACCGGGGAGGAAACCCGGGCGCTCGCAACTCCCGCGAACAGGATCGCAAACAGGATCGTCACTTTTTTCATCGTCTTGCTCCCTCGCTGTCAGGCGGAGAAGGAGAAGTCGCCGGTGCTGTTCCCGAAGCTCTCGAGGTCCTCGTGACCCAGCTTCCGCAACAGCGTCAGCATCACGTTCGCAAGCGGCGTCCCCGGCTTCGCCCGCAAATGCAGGTTGTGATCGAACACCCCGTTCGCTCCACCCGCAACGAAGAACGGCACCCGCTTGTGGTTGTGGATGTTCGGATCCCCCATCGGAGAACCGTACAGGATCATCGTCTTGTCCAGAAGGCTCACGCCCTCCTCCTCCAAGCTCTTCAGCTTCTCCATGAAGTACGGGACCAGGCTCACGTGGTACCGGTTGATCCGCCCCAGTACCTCCACCCGCTCCTCGTCGTTCCCGTGGTGCGACGCCGGATGGAACGCCGTCGCCTCCCCGCTGTCCGGATACACCCGGCTCGACGCGTCCCGGCCCAGCTTGAAGCTGAACACCCGCGTCATGTCCGACTGGAACGCCAGCGCCTGAAGGTCGAACATGATCTTCACGTGCTCGTCGAAGCTGTCCGGTACCCCCGCCGGAGCATCCGGGAGCTCCCGCAGCTCCCCGCTCGTGTTCCGCTCCACGATCCGCTCGATCCGCCGCTCCATCTCCCGGATGTCCGTCATGTACCGGTCCATCCGCCGAACGTCCTCCGGATCCAGCGTCCGCAAAAGATCCGAGACCTCCGAGCCGATGAAGTCGAGAACGCTACGGCGCGCCCGCTGCCGTGCGATCCGGCCCTCCGGCGTTCCTCCCGCCCCGAACAACTGGTCGAAGACGATCCGCGGATCCCGCGTCATCGGCAAGGGTTCCGTCGGCGAAGCCCAACTGATCGTGTCCGTATAGACGCACGCATATCCGTAGGCGCATCCACCTGCCTGATCCACCGTCTCGATGCAGAGCTGCATCGAGGGGATCGGCGTGTTCTGGCCGAAACGCCCGGCGTACAACTGGTCCATCGAAGTCCCCGCGAAGACATCCGAGCTCTCGGTCTGCTTCGGGTACGCCTGCGTCAGAAACGCCGCGCTCGAACGGAAGTGGTCTCCCCCGATCTCCCGCGCCGTCCGCGCTTCCGCGGGCTCCACATCGGTGTCGCTCACGATCGTCACGTAGTCCCGCACCGGCTCCAACGGCGCGAGCGCCCCCTTCGAGAGGTCGAAGTCACGACCCTCCTTCTCCGGGCTCCACAGGTGCTGCTCCCGGCCGTACTTGTTGCTCCCCGCCGCCCCGTGGACGATCTCGATCGCCACCAGCCGCGTCGGGTCCGCCTCCCGGTCCAGGGTGGTCCGGCCCAGGACACTCGCCGGAACCATCGCATCGAGGAACGGAACCGCGATCGTCGCGCCCGCTCCACGAAGGAAGCTGCGCCTCGGCAGGGATTTGCCAGTCAGGTAGTTCATATCAATGCTCCATGGCCACATCGTCGGTGGCGGTTTCGACCGAACGGCCCTTCCTTTGGAAGGCCGGGCTCTTCGCCACTCCGAGGACGAAGGCCGACATCCGGTAATCGGATTCCGCCGCCTCGCGCACGATGGCGCGGATGCGCGGCTGGTCAAAGTGTTCGACCCGGCGGCCGAGCGCGTAGGCCATCAGGTTTTCGGTGAAGGTCCGCAGCAACGGCTCGGGCCGCTTCAACAGTGCCTCGCGCAAGTCGGCGGCATCCTCGATCGGCGTCCCGTCGTAGAACTCGCCCGAGGCGTCCACCGCCTGCCCCTGATCCTTCGTCCGGGCGCGGCCAGTCACGTCGAAGTGTTCGAGCGCGAGCCCGATCGGGTCCATCATCCGGTGGCAGGAGCGACACGCCGGGTTGTCCCGGTGGATTTCGAGCTGTTCGCGGGCGGTGAGGATCCGCCCCGGCTCGCCAGCGCTCACCGCATCGAGATCGGGAACATCCGGCGGGGGCGGAGGAGGGGGACTCCCGAGCAACACCTCCATGATCCACTTGCCGCGCAGCACTGCCGAAGTCCGGTAGGGATGCGAGGTCAGGGTCAGCATGCTGCCGTGGCCGAAGATGCCGCGCCGGGTCTCGTCCGGGTAGCGGACCATGCGGTGCTCCGGCCCGACCACACCCCGCATCCCGTAGTGGTCGGCGAGTCGCTCGTTCACGAAGGTGTACTCGGCGGTGAACAGGTCGAAGAGGCTCCGGTCCTCGGCCACCAGATGGCTGAAGAAGAGCTCGGTCTCCTTCACCATCGCGTCCTTGAGCTGCTGGTGGAAATCCGGATACTCGCGGACCGTCGGGTTGATCTTTTTCAAATCCTGGAGGCGGAACCACTGGGAGGCGAACCGCTTGGCGAGCGCTTCGGAGCGTTCGTCGCGAACCATCCTGAGCACCTGGGCCTCGAAAAGGGCCGGATCCGAAAGATCGCCCGATTCGGCCACATCCAGCAGCTCTTCGTCGGGAATGGTTCCCCAGAGGAAGAACGAAAGCCGGGAAGCCAGGTCGGTTTCGGTGATCCGGTAGCCGAACCCGGCTTCCCGGGGATCGAACGGCTCTTCCATGCGGAAGACGAAGTTGGGGCTCGCGAGCATCCCCTCGATCGCCATCCGGACTCCCTCCTCGAAGCCGGATGCCGCTTCTCCCCGTTCGTAGAGCAGAAGCAGCCGGGAGCGGCTCTCGTCGTCGAGAGTCCGGCGGTAGGCGAGCCGGCCGAGCCGTTCGATGACGGCCTCGGCGCAGGGGCGCGCCTCCTCGGGAGCGAGCGGCCGGCAGGAGAAGATGCGCGCCCGGCTCGGGGTTTCGGAGACCCCGGTCGCGTCGAAGGGGCCGGTCACGAAGAGGTCGCGAAGGTGCGGAAGGCTGTGGATGCCGTAGGTGCGCGAGGTCGCGGTGCTCGCGAGCGACCACTTGTGCGGCGAGATCAGATCGAGAACCGGCCCCTCGAATCGACGCAGGAACGCGGCGGTCAGCCGGCGGGGGCCGCCCCGGACGAAGATCGGCTCGGTGCGGAGGTTCACCCCGTCCGGGTCGGAGACATGCATCCAGCGGCCCACGTCGAGGAGCGCCACCCGCTCGCCGTCTATGGAGATTTCGACCTGCTCCGGCTGGTCGAAGGTGTGGATCGAGCCGGACCCGGAGCCGACGATCGCCCCGGTGGTCTCGTGATGGAAGGCGACCCGGAACCGGTATTCGCCGTCCGCCGGAAAGATGTGCTCCACCGAGATCCCGCCACGGGTGCCGTGCGGCGCGCCCTCCACCCGCTCGAGTTGGGAGGCCCACCGCGAAACGTGGTAGCCGGCTTCCGCGGCGGTGGCGCGCGGATCGCCGACCGCGAGGCGGCTGATGTCGCTGGCGGCGCGAAGGTAGGCATCCATCAGGGTTGCCGAGAGCAACTGGACATCGGCGATGTTGTCGAAGTTGGCGCTGACCGTGTCCTGCGGCAGGTAGTCGGCCCCGTCCACCGGCAGCGCCAGCAGATCCCGGACGGCGGCGCTGTATTCGGCCCGGTTCAGCCGCTGGAAGGAGCGGCGGCCGGGGTTGGGATCGGCGGCGGCCACCTGGTCCATCTGCCGTTCGAGCGATTCGGCGATCTCGACGAGCGTCGTCTCTTCCGGACGGCGGGCACCGGGCGGGGGCATCATCCCGAGCCGCAGCTTCGAGATCACCTTCTCGGCGAGGTCGGGGTGCTCGGCCGGAGCGCCGGCATCGAAGCCGTTGAGGGACATGTTCCCGGTCTGCATCCGGTCGTTGTGGCAGGTCATGCAGTACCGCCGCAGCACCTGGTTGTGCCCGGCGACGGTCTCGGTGGCGGGGGCCCAGTGGAGCACCCGGCCGAGAGCCGGTTCACGCTCCGCAGCGGCTGAAACACCGGAAAGCGCAAGCACCATCACTGTCACCGAAAGCAGTCTGTGAAGGTGTCGCAGCATGGGAGCAGTAGGCCCGAAACAGGTCGGCCAAGCCGGAATGCAAAGGCCATTCTATGGGATTCCACGGCGCTCCCGCAACGCTCCCGGAAGCCTCGATTCAGCGCTCGCCAAACCCCCTGACGGCTGACTCGATCCGGTCCGCCACGGATCGCTTGGCAACTGCCGAAGGGTCGTCAGTCCGTGAAATCGGCGACCAGCGGGGCGTGGTCCGAGGGGATGTCCTCGCCCTTCCGCTGGCGGCGTTCGTCGCGGTCCACGAAGACCCCGGTCAGCCGCTTCGCGAGCGGTGGGGTCGCGTAGATGTGGTCGATCCGCGCTCCCACGTTGCGGGCGAAGGAGAGGCGCGTGTAATCCCACCAGGTGTAGAGCCCCTTCTCCGGCTCCTCGCCCGGCGGGTAGCGCATCCGGTAGGTGTCCGATAGTCCCCAGGAGACCAAGCCGGCGAGGGCTTCCCGCGCCGAGGGATGGCAGAGGACTCCCTCGGGATCCGCGACCGCCGCGTCCCGGTCCAGCGGCGCGACGTTGAAGTCGCCGCAGAGCGCGAGCGGCTCGTCAGGCCGGGCGGAGGCATCGAGATGCTCCCGGAGCGCTCCGAGCCAGCCGAGCTTGTATTCCCAATCGGGATTCGTGACCGACTTCCCGTTCGGGGTGTAGGCGGAGATGACCCGGAGCGGCCCCACCTCCACGTCGAGAAGACGCGACTCCTCGCGGCCCCCGACCGGAAGGCTGCGGGAGCGGACCGTGACCGGAGTCCGGGCGAGCACCGCCACTCCGTTGCGGGCGGCCTGCGCCTCGACCGCTCCGGTGTACCCCGTCGCCTTGACTTCGAGCCACGGGAAAGCCTCGGCCTCGGCGCGAAGCTCCTGCAAACAGACGATGTCCGGCTGATGTCGTTCGAGCAGTCGGAGCAGGCGGGCGCGCCGGGTCCGGATCGAGTTCAGATTCCAGGTGATGAGACGCACCGCCCGGGAATGCTACCGGCGAAGGCCCGTGGGAAAATCCGCACGGGATGCCAGACCGATCCGCCGTAACCGCTCGGGAGCGCGAGGAGTTCGATCGGGCATTCCGCGCCCTCCCCGACGAGATCCCGAAGCGCGACCCCGTGGCCGAACCGATTCCCTCGGCAGAGGCCATCCTGAGGAAGCTGCGCGCGGGAACCCTGAAAGCGCGTGAATTTTCGGTGCGCCTGATGACCCGGGATCAGGCCCGGCCGGCGCTCGAAGCGTTCCTGCGCCGAAGCCGTCACGAGGGATGCCGGGCGGTGAGGGTGATCCACGGGATGGGTCACCGGTCGCCGGGGGGACGCTCGATCCTTCGGGAGCGCGTCCCCGAATGGCTCGCCGACTGGAAGCCGGAGCTGGTCCAGCGGTGGGAAGCTGCCCGCCAACGGGACGGCGGCGAGGGCGCTCTTTACGTGGTGCTGGCCCCGCGTCGCAGCCGCTGAACCACCCCGCCTAGACTTTCGGGCATGAGCTTTGCCCGCGAATTCGTTGACCGTTTCTGGGAGGAGGAGATCCTCCCCTCCCTCACCGAATACATCGCCGTTCCGAACGTTTCGGTGCTGTTCGACCCCGACTGGGAGGCCCACGGCCACATGGAGGAGGCGCTCCGGATGGGGCGGGAATTCATGGAGCGGCACGCGCCTCCGGGGGCGAAGCTCCACGTGGGGCGGATCCCGGGCCGGACACCGCTGCTCCTGCTCGATTGTCCGGGCGAGGCCGACGGGACCATCCTGATGTACGGCCACCTCGACAAGCAGCCGGAAATGACCGGCTGGCGCGACGGCCTCGGCCCCTGGAAGCCGGTCCGCGAGGGGGACAAGCTCTACGGACGCGGCGGAGCCGACGACGGATACGCGCTCTACTGCGCGCTCGCCGCCATGAAGGCGCTCCGCCTCGAAGGGAAAAAGCGCGCCCGGGTGGTGCTGCTCGTGGAGTTTTCGGAAGAGAGCGGCTCTCCTGATCTCCCGGCCTACATGGAGCACTTCGCGAGCGTGATCGGCAGTCCGGACCTCGTGATCTGCCTCGACTCCGGGGCCGGCAACTACGACCAGCTCTGGTCCACGACCTCGCTCCGGGGCATGGTCGGCGGGGTGCTGCGCGCCGACGTGCTCAACGAAGGCGTGCACTCCGGGGATGCCGGCGGAGTGGTTCCCCCGCCCTTCCTCGTCCTGCGCAAGCTGCTCGACCGACTCGAACACCCGGGGAACGACCGGATGGTCGCCGATGCCTTCCACGCCGAGATTCCGGCCGAGCGGATCGCCCAGGCGGAAGCGGCGGCCGCGACCCTCGGAGAGGGCACCTTCGATCGCTTCCCATGGCACGGGGATACCCACGCGAGCGACGTTCCGACGAGCGAGCGTATCCTCAACCGCACCTGGCGGCCGAGCCTCGCGATCACCGGACAGGAGGGACTGCCGCCGCTCGAAAAGGCGGGCAACGTCCTGCTCCCCTACGTGGCCCTCAACTTCTCGATCCGGCTCCCACCGACCGCGGACCCGGCGAAA
Organism: Vicinamibacteria bacterium; assembly: GCA_965215615.1. Classification (GTDB taxonomy): domain Bacteria; phylum Acidobacteriota; class Vicinamibacteria; order Marinacidobacterales; family Marinacidobacteraceae; genus CBDATA01. Next base: position 2,329,062 of record OZ244068.1, read on the forward strand.
GCGCAGGCAGCGCTCAAGAAGGCGGTGGAAGCCGACCCGCCGTTCGGGGCCACCGTCAGCGTCCATTTCCACGAGCCGGCGAAGGGCTGGAGCGCGCCGCCGCTCGCCGACTGGCTTCGGGATGCCCTGGGCGATGCGTCACAAGCCGCCTGGGGGAAGCCCGCGATGCACATGGGCGAAGGCGGCTCGATCCCGTTCATGGCGATGCTGGGCGACCAATTCCCGAAAGCGCAGTTCGTCATCACCGGCGTCCTCGGCCCGAACTCCAACGCCCACGGCCCCAACGAGTTCCTCCACATCGCCTACGCCAAGCGGCTCACCGAAGCGGTCGCGACGGTGGTCGCCCGCCACGCGGAGCGGCGTTGACGGGGGGGCTCGACGACACTCCCTACTCCAGCCCCGGCGACGGGGACTGGTTCGGGGAGCGTCACCAGAAGCTGGAAGCGCGGATGGCCCTCCTGCGATCGGAGGGCAAACTCTCGGAAGCGATGCTCCGCGCTTACTTCACCGACAAGCGCTTCGAGCAGGTCGCCGAATCGAACGCCATCGAAGGAAGCCGCTCAGCGTCGGCGAGACCGAACTCGCGATTCTGAAGGGAGTGACGATCACCGGGGCGAACACCTTCCTCCCGCCTTCATCGAGGTTCCGGGCGAAATGGAGCGGTGGTCGGGCTGGTCCTCCCGGAATGCCCACGCGCCGGGACTCCTGCGCGCCATCGTGCTCTCGACCTGGCTCGCGCACATCCACCCCTTCGCGGACGGCAACGGGCGTGCCTAGCAGGCTGTGGAAAAACTAACGCGGCATTCGACGAGCGATGCATCCCGTCTGAACGCTCGCCTGGAGGCTCGCTCTTCGTTGCGATTCGCTCGAAATAGCGCTGCTATTGCTCACTCACGCGCCTTGTCAGCCGGGCGCCTCACCCGTCTCGGTGCTCACGCCAGTTTATCCACAGCCTGCTAGCGGGCCGTCCTGAACCTGGAGCTGATCCGGGCCGGCTATCCGGCGATCATCATCCGGAGGAAGGACCGCGGGCGGTATGTCGAAGCGCTCGCCCACTCGGATGAGGCGGGCGACCTCCGGCCAATCGCCGAGTTGATCCTGACGCGGGCGGAACACGCGCTCGGAGAACTGGAACGGGCCGCTTCCCGGGAGCAGGGATTCGACCCGGCTCGCGCCAGCATCCGACAGGCTGCCATCTGGAACGACGCGACGAAGCTCCTCTTCTCGCTGATCGAAGACCGGCTCGAAGAGGCGTTTCCCGACGCGGTGCGCACCCAGTGGTATTCGGGAGAACTCACCGTGAACGACTACATCGCGCTCTCCCGGAGCGATTCCTCGGGCAACTCGTGGCTTTTTCGGATGGATCTCGCCCCTCCCGGACTTCCGGGCGCGCGGTTCCTGGCGTGGGTCGGCTACCGGAGCCGGGCGATACGCGACGGACAGGGACTGGATGCCGGACCCGCGATCTTCTGGTCCGCTCCCGATCCTACCGGCTGGGAGCAGTGGAGCAAGCGGGACGAAGCGGCACCGGGGCCCTCCGAACTCACGCTTCCGCTCCCGAACGCCGATGCCTGGATCGGCCGCACGGCGGACGGGCAGATCCACCGCTACCCGCCGAGCGAACTGGTGCGCCGGATCGTGGAGGCGGCGGCCGATGCCGCATCCCGCGGCCAGGACGGTTGACCGCCCGAGGATTCAGAGGCCGGGTTCGCCCCACGCCGCGCCGAAAACGATCTCGTCGAGCGTCCGGCGCATCCGCGGCTTCTCATCCCGCTCGCGGAGCGCCGGGTCGGCGGCTTCCGCCAGATAGCCCACCGCGAAACCGGTCACCGCCTCGAACTCCTCGGGGATGGCGAAGGCTTCCCGCGCCTTTTCCGGAAGGATTCCCGCCATCTGGTGCACGAAGAGCCCCCGCTCCGTCGCCTCGAAGGTGAGATTCGCGACCGCGAGGCCGAGATCGTGCTGCGCGACGCGGTTCGGTTTCGCATTCCGGGAGAACGTATTCCGGACACACGCGAGCCCGAGGACCGGTGCCGCCCGGCCCCACGTCTGATTCCCCTCCATCAGACACCCGAGCACCCGCTCGAAGTCATCGGCCCGATCCCGGCGTGCGACGAGGAAACGCCAGGGCTGCTCGTTGAAGGAGGAGGCCGCCCAGCGCGCCGCTTCGAAGAGGGCCCGCAGGCTGTCTTCCGGAATGGCGCGGCTCGAGAAGCCGTAAGGGCTCCAGCGCCGCGCGATCAGTTCGTGGACGGGGTGGTCGGGAACGGCGATCTTCATCACCACGGGATTGTAGGAAGCGAAGCAGCCGCCTACCATCCCGGCACCGTGCGCATCACCGGGAAGCTCCGGGGGCAGATCGCCGTGGTGGCGGGTGCCACCCGCGGGGCGGGGCGGGGGATCGCCCGGATGCTCGGCGAGGCAGGGGCCACCGTCTATTGCACCGGGCGCAGCACACGGGACAACCCGGCAACCGAAGGGCGGCCGGAGACGATCGAGGAGACCGCCGAAGCGGTTGGCCGGGCAGGTGGCCGCGGCATCGCCGTCCGTTGCGACCACACCGAGGAACAGGAAGTCGAGGCGCTCTTCGCCCGCATCCGGAAAGACCACGGGCGGCTCGACATCCTGGTGAACGACATCTGGGGCGGAGACGCACTCACCGAATGGGGCGCGCCCTTCTGGGAACTCTCGACGGAGAAGGGATTCGCCCTCTTCGAGCGGGCGATCCACACCCACGTCATCACGAGCCGCCACGGAGCGCCGCTGATGGTGGAGCAGAACGCCGGGCTCATCGTCGAAATGACCGACGGCGACACCCTCGGCTATCGCGGCAACCTGTTCTACGACCTCGCGAAGAACGCGGCGATCCGGCTGGCCGAGGCGATGGCGAAGGATCTCCACGCCCACGAGATCACGGCGCTGGCCCTCACTCCCGGATTCCTGCGCTCCGAGGCGGTGCTCGACCACTTCGGGGTGAAGGAAGCCAACTGGCGCGACGCGATCAGCAAGGATCCGTGGTTCGCGGAATCCGAAACCCCGTGTTTCGTGGGGCGCGCGGTGGCCGCACTCGCCGCCGACCCGAACGTGCGCGAAAAGAACAGCGGGCTGTTTTCGAGCTGGGAACTCGCGAAGGAGTACGGCTTCACTGACTTCGACGGGCGGCAGCCGGACTGGGGGAGCTTCTACCGGGGGCGGGTGAAGGAAATCGTGGAGCGGGATGAAGCACCCGACGAACTGGAGCGTTTCGCGGTCCGGAGCCGGCTCTACCAGTTGGAACGGGAGCCGGACAGCACAGGCGAACAGGCGAAGCTCCGCGAGTGGCTCGAAGCGCAAGGCGCTCCGTAAAGTTCAGTCGGCTACGACGACCTCTCCCGTTCCGGGATCGAGCGTGACAGTCGCTATCTGGCCGAGGACCGGATCCCCCAAGGCCGAGCGTCGGAACACGGGCAGATTCGTTCCCGGGCATCGTGCAGACGGCACCACGAGGGCATCCAGATTCGCTGCGTTGGCCTCGGCTCCTATTCCGTTACAGAACGCATAGTCCGCCTTGTGAATCAGGTCCGGCCAATCCCGCACCTTGGGGCGCAGATCCTTTTCTTCACCACGGAACGTACACCGTAGCCACCGATAGTAAGCCCGTCGCGGTCTGACGGGCGATCCCGCGTGCTTCGGGAACCAGTGTCTGATCTCTGCCTCCGCCGTGGCAGCTTCCAGCGAGCCGTAGAACACCGGGAACGAGCCATCCGAGAACCTCGTTTGGTTCTTCAGTTTCCGGAAACGCCGAAAGGGACCGTCGCAATGCTCCTGTGCATCAGGCCGATATCCCGCTGCGGCGAGACTCGCCTTCAATTCGATCTGCCCCTGGGAATCGATACCGAGCTCCGCCAGCAGATCTGGAGCCGGCAGGTAAGCGAGCCGGAACATCCGACGGGTGCTCTGCCTCGAGGGAATCGCTTCCAGCAACCTACCTGCGCCCGGTGAATTCGACATATTCCTTCACCCACAACAAACCTTCCATGGAACCACCGAGCAGGATTTCCAAGGGGCTTTGCCCATCAAGCATGGCGTGGGGCTCTCGGATCCACTCGTTTTCAACCTCGAGATCCCGAAACACGGACGACAGGGTCTCGTGGATCCGGAACAGGTGTGCAACCCGGTCCTGCGTGTCCCGACTCAGTGCAGGTTGCTTCCCGTCCAACATGGCCTCAACGTGCTCGCGCTCCTTGTCCCGGAAACCGAGCAGGGCCGAAGCATGACTCCGATCCAGATTCCACCGTGGCAACAGTTTCAGGACGAACTGCATCGTGCCCGGAAGTCTTCGCGCGGGAAATCTGGTATCCGGACGCGGGACAGCGGGGTGAACTTCCAGAAAATCCTTTCGAGAGACCTCATCTCGGCGGACAGACAGCTCACTCCCCACCATAGCCCCTGACAACGAGGCCGGAACTGCATCCAGTGGGCCCGCCGGCCCCGCCAGACCCGGGATCACGGTGCGCTGTCGTCGGAAGGAAGCGGCACGAGAACAACGCGACCACCGGCTCCTTCGCCGCCGGCCTCTCCCGCTTCGAATCCGGAGCCACCACCACCACCGCCTCCCCCCGCACCGATAGTTATGTGGAATGGGTCACCGGGCGACAGGCTTTCGAGTTCCACCACCAGGGTTTCCCCGATAAAACCTCGACCTCCATCGCCTCCGCTCGCGACGATACGATCCGATTTCGGTTCGATTCGAGCGCCTCGACCACCTTCTCCGCCCCCAAATCCGGATCCCGTCCCGGATGACCCCGGCAACGGCTGGCCATCCTTCATTCCCCCGCCACCGCCGCCGTTGCCTCCCCTCCCTCCACGAGCCACGTGATGCGTCGGCCCAACCTGCAGCGTTGTCTCCTCGCCGCCGCCACCGCCGCCACCGCCGCCGCCACCGTGGAGGTTGAGGCCGTGTACACAGAACGCGCCACCCCCGCCTCCGCCTCCACCAGCACCGCCGGTGATAACGGCCAACCCCCGGCTCGACTGCCACGGCCAGGCGAATGCGCCTGACGTGACGATCCGTCGGATATCGCTGCTGCTCACTGTCTCTTCGTCAGAGGGGGGCGGATCGTAGCACCGCGCTGGCGCGACCCGGACTACGGATTCCGGACGACGCGGAAACTCACGTGGTCGCTGCGATAGACCGGGGGGTCGTTCAGGAACCGGGCGGAGCAGGTGACCGAAGTCGGGCCGCTGTTCCAGGCGCCGCCACGGAGCACCCGCTCGTGTCCGGCCGAGGGGCCCTGCGGATCCACGACCGGAGACTCGGGCCGACGAACCCGCTCGGCGAAGGTTTCGGCCGAGGCGAAATCCTGGACCCACTCCCAGTTGTTGCCCACCACGTCGTGGAGCCCGAACGGGTTCGCCGGATATCGGTCCTTCGGGGTAATCAGGGTGTGCTCGTCGCGTGGCCACGGTTCACCCGGGTCGCGCCAGGTCGCGGCGCTGTTGAGCTTCGTGGCATCGAATCCGTCGCCCCACCAGTAGGTCGTCTGGGTTCCGGCCCGGCAGGCGTACTCCCACTCGGCCTCGGTCGGGAGCCGGTAGGCGCGGCCGCTCTTCCGGCTGAGCCAGCGGGTGTACGCCACCGCATCGTTCCAGCTCACCTGGACTACCGAATACTGCTCCGGTTCGGCCACTTCGGACCCGGGGCCCCAGGGCTCGCGCCAGGAGTAACCGGGGTGGTAGGTGAAGCTCCCTTCGGAAAGGATCCGGCCGGTTCCGGACTTCTCCGCATCGGTCACGTAGCCGGTCTCTTCGACGAAGGCCGCGAATTCGGCGTGCGTGACTTCGTATCGGCCGATCCAGAAATCCGAGACCTGGACGGCGTGGAGTGGCTTCTCGTGGGCGGGGCCGGCTTGCGAACCCATGAAGAAGAGCCCGCCCTCGATCCGGACCATCTCCGGCTCGACGAATTCCGGCTGGGCGAACGAGGCCCCGGCGAACCCGAAAAGCGCCAGGGAAAATGCGACGTTGCGAAACATGACTCGACCTCCTTCAGTAACCGATGGCGTAGGCCGCGCGTCGCGGATCGGCGCCGGCAGTCATCGTCCCGGTGAGAAGGTTCACCAGGATCCCGTTGTTGCTCCCGAGGGCGTACCCGGAAGCCAGCTCCGCCCGGTGGCCGAGCGCTTCGAGCGCCTCCACCGTCCCGGAGGCGACCCGGTTCTCGATGCGGATCAGGATGCCTGCCCCCGGTGTGTAGAAGTTGGGGTCGGCAAACAGGCTCAGGCGGGGAGCCTCCACCGCTGCCTGGATGCCCATTCCGAAATCGAGAACGTTGAGCAGCACCTGGAACTGGGTCTGGCCGATGGTTTCGCCGCCCGGAGTCCCGAGCGCGAGCAGGAAGCGGCCGTCCCGGAGCACCACGATCGGGGAGTTGTTCAGGATCGGAACCTGCCCGCCGCGGGCGTGGTTGGGGTGCGCCGGATCGGGCGCGGTGGAGCCGATCCGGGTTCCGTTGTTGAAGGTCAGCCCGGTTCCGCCAACGACCACCGCCGTCCCGAACATCCCTCCATGGGTCGGGGTACACGCGAGAGCGTTCCCCGCGCCGTCCACGATCGAGAAACTGGTCGTGCTGCCTTCGAACGAGGGGACCGGGTGCGCGGCAGGCGCGAGCGGCCCGTCGGTCGCGGTCGCTCCCGGCGGATCGCCGGCTTCCGGGTAGGCGATGGCCGCTCCGGGGGCGATCCGTTCGCGCCGGGATGCCGCGTATTCGCCGGAAACCATCCCCTCCACCGGCACATCGAAGCGGCGGGGATCCGCCACATAGCGATAGATGTCGGCCTTCGCGAGCTTGATCGCCTCCACGATCAGGTGGAGGGCTTCCGGTGAGTTGTGCCCGAGGGCGGCGAGGTCGAACCCCTCCACCAGCTTGAGCTGCATCAGGACTTCGAGCCCTCCCCGGGAAGTCGGGGGGCTCGTGTACACGTCGTACCCGCGGTAGTTCGCGTGGATCGCCCTGGTCCAGGCCGGCTCGTAACCGGCGAAATCCTCCATCGTGAAATCGCCGCCGTTCTCCTCGTAGAAACGCGCCATCTCCTCGGCGATATCGCCGCGGTAGAACCGGTCGAAAGCCGCCTGGAGCGCCTCTTCGCGGCTCGCCCCTCGCCGCCGGGCGCGGGCTTCCGCCTCCACCACCCGTTCGAGGGTCCGCGCAAGGTCCGGCATCCGGAAGAGTTCGCCGGTCTCGGGCAGCCGACCCTCCGGAAGGAACATCCGGACGCTCGTCGGAAAGCGCTCGAAGTCCTCCCGGGAAAGGCGAATGGCCTGGGCCACCGAAGCCTCGAGTGGATGTCCGTCGCGGGCGTAGCCGATCGCGGGCGCGAGCGTCTGCTCGAGGCTCATGGTCCCGAAGCGCTCGAGGAGCGCGATCCAGCCCCCGATGAGCCCCGGAACGACCCCGGCGCGAATCCCCTTGTCGAGCTCCTCGGGAGTCAGCCCGGAGGCATCGAGACCGAGTGGAGCGGCTCCCGTCGCGTTCAGCGACAGCACTTCGCCGCTCGCGCGGTCGTAGTAGGTGAGGAACCCGTTTCCGGCGGCACCGGACATCTGCGGGCGGACTACGTTCAGGGTGGCGAGGGTCGCGACCGCGGCATCGGCCGCGTTCCCGCCCGCCATCAGGATCCGGAGGCCCGACATCGCGGCGAGCGGGTGTCCGGCGGTCACGAGCCCGTGGACTCCCGGCACCTCGGGCCGGTTGGCATCGCGGCCTTCCGCGAGCTGGAGTGGCCAGGCGTTTTCCTGGGCGAGGCCCGGCCCGGCGAGAAGCAGGGCGCATGCGAAAGAAAGTCCGGTTCTCATGGCGCGACGGAACCGTATCAGTCCTTCAGTGCTGCAGCCGGTTCACCACCTCGAAAACACCGGGGGTCCCGCGGGCGATGGATTCCAGCACCCGGGACTCGAGCGCGCTCCGGACGACACCGGTCAGCACCACCCGGCCCCGGGAGACGATGATGTGGATCGGCGGGTTGACCTGGTTGGCGCGGTCTGCAAAACGCGAGTCCCGGTAGATGCGGCGGTAGAGGGAGTAGCGGATGTCCTGATCGTTCGGCGAGAGCGGCAGGACCTCGATCCGGTTTTCCACGCTCTTCACGCCGAACACCTTCGCCACCCGCTTCTCCACCTCGATCCGCTTGTAGGGCTCGGTGACCGCGCCCACCAGCACGACCGCGAAATCCTCCTCCACCCCGAAGTTGATGTCGTCGAAGACCGTGTATTCCGTGTAGCGGAGCACCGCGCGTCGGACATCCTCGACCAGATCCTCCATGCTCTCCGGCTCGGCGATCCCGAGTTCGGGGTCGAGAGCCACCACCCCGGCGACTTCACGCGTCTTTTCCACCACCTCGCCCCATTCGAAGGCGTTTTGCACCTGACCGGTGAGGCGGACCACCCCGTTTTCGACCGCCACGACCGGCATCCCGTCGAGATCGAGCCGGGAGAGCGCTTCGCGGACATCGCGGAGCACCTGTTCATCGGGCCGGGTGGGTGCGTCTGTCTCTCCGGCAACCATCTCCGGATCGGAATCGGCCTGGAGCACGGTGAGTTCGGCCTCGACGGCCACCACCCCGGCAACGCCGAGCGCCACTTCGACGAGCCGCTCCCGGTTCCGCTCATCCAGCACTTCGCCAACGAGGATGGCGACCCCGTCCCGAACCTCCACCTCGAGAAGGCCCACCGCCAGGTCGGCCGCTTCGATGGCGGCCGTCACCTCCTCGATGAGAACGGTGTCCGAACGGGGCTGGGCCAAGGCCGAAGCGCCGAGCACGAACGCGAAAACGACGGTTGTCAGGTGTTTCATCCGGGGGTTTCCTCCTTTCGGGAAAAGCAAATCGAGTGCCCGGTGGTACGCTCGCGCCCATGCGCTACTGGTTGATGAAGAGCGAACCCTATGCCTACAGCCTCGACGATCTCGAACGCGACCGGCGCACCCATTGGGACGGAGTCCGGAACTTCAAGGCGCGCAACCTGATGAAGTCCATGGAAATCGGCGACGGGGTGCTGTTCTACCACTCGAACGCGAAGCCGCCCGGAATCGCCGGGATCGCCCGGGTCTGCCGGCTCGCCTACCCCGACTTCACCCAGTTCGATCCGGAATCGAAGTACTTCGATCCGCGCGCCACCGAAGAGAAGCCGTGGTGGTACATGGTGGACGTGGAGTTCGTGGCGCGCTTCGAGTCCGAGCTCTCCCTGCCCTTCCTTCGCGCCCGCCCCGAACTCGAAGGCATGCCGCTGCTGCGCCGCGGCCAGCGACTGAGCGTCCAGCCGGTGAGCGACGAGCACTGGGCACTCATCCTCGGCTTCGCGAAGATCGAGGGGAACCCGGCCCTCCCCGGCAGCGAACCGGCCTGACGCGCCGCACAATCCACGTGTCCCGTTGCGAGGAACCCGAGGCCAAAACCAGAGCCGTCAAGAGCATCGAAGAGCACTTCGCCGACCGGGAGCGCCGCTGCCTCGTGTCGCTACCAGCGGAGCCAAGTGCGTTCCGTCCCGGACCGAGGGCAAAGAAGCCGGGAGCCCTGCGGCGATGGCTAACAGGCTGTGGATAATCTGGCGTGAGCACCGAGACGGGTGAGGCGCCCGGCTGACAAGGCGCGTGAGTGAGCAATAGCAGCGCTATTTCGACCGAAACGCAACGAAGAGCGAGCCTCCAGGCGAGCGTTCAGACGGGATGCATCGCTCGTCGAATGCCGCGTTAGTTTTTCCACAGCCTGCTAGCAGGCTGTGGAGAAACTGGCGTGAGCACCGAGACGGGTGAGGCGCCCGGCTGACAAGGCGCGTGAGTGAGCAATAGCAGCGCTATTTCGAGCGAATCGCAACGAAGAGCGAGCCTCCAGGCGAGCGTTCAGACGGGATGCATCGCTCGTCGAATGCCGCGTTAGTTTTTCCACAGCCTGCTAAGGCAAGCGACTGAGCATCGTGGTCAGAGCGCGCGTCAGTCTGATAAAATGACGGCATTGAAAGCATGCGAGAGGATTGATGGCAACACTGACTGTGCGAAAACTCCCCGACGAGATCCACCGCGCCCTTCGGGTGCGCGCAGCAGCACGAGGTCGAAGTACGGAGGCAGAAGTACGCACCATCCTGGAAGAAGCCGTACGAGAAGGCGGACGCATGCGGTTGGGCACGCTGCTGGCGGCGATCGGGAAAGATGCGCAATTGACAGATGAGGAGTTCGCGGTTTTCACGCAGCGGGATCGCACTCCGCATGACCCGATCGATCTGGAATGATCCTCCTCGACACCAACGTCGTGTCGGAACCTCTCAAGAAAGCGCCCAGTTGGCGCGTCGTCCAGTGGCTCGATGCTCAAGCCCCCGAAACCCTGTTCCTGTCAGCCATCACCGTCGCCGAACTGCGGTTCGGCGTGAGCGCACTGCCTTCAGGTCAGCAACGGGACCGACTGAACGAGCGGATCGAGCGGCGGCTTCTGCCCACCTTCACCGGACGCGTGCTGCCGTTCGACCTTCCTGCTTCACGGGCTTATGGGGATTTGATGGCGGCAGCGCGGGCAGCCGGACGATCCATACCCGTGTCGGACGGCTACATCGCGGCCATTGCGGTCGCGAATGCCATGCTCGTGGCAACGCGGGACATCGGTCCATTCCGGGATGCCGGACTCGAAACGATCAACCCTTGGACATCCGGCGAATAGAGCCGCTACCACGGTAATCCGGCGATGGCTGTGCTCTCGGCGTTTCCGGCGCCCAGACACCCGCTCGGGAGCTGACGCTCAAACGAGTTCGGAGAGCGGAACGACAGACCCGAGCAGATAGGGATGCCTCGCGACGGATTCGGAGAAGCGCCGGTCCGCCGTCACGAGCGGAGCACCTTCCTGAAGCGCGAGCGCCAGATAGAAGCAGTCATAGGCGGGATGGCGCAGATCCATCGCGAGCCTGGCCGCAGCCGGGGTGAGCTGGCCCAGCGTGCCCGGAACCGACACGGGAACTGCGCGAAGCATTTCGACGGCTTCCACCAGCTCCTCGTCCTTCAGGTCCCCGCGCTGCCGCATGGCCCACAGCGCATTCGTAGCCTCGGCGAACAGGAGATCCGGTGCCATCAGCGACATCCCCACCCCGAGAAGCCGGGCGGCCTTGTCGGACAGCGGTTCCCGGACCAGCCATTTGACCGCGACGCTCGCGTCCACAACGTACCGGGTCACCCGTCGCCATCCCGATCCCGGTCGGCCCGAATGACTTCCGTACTGTCCACGGAAGACGTGAGCCGCTCCCGCAGAAGAGCCGCACGCGCCGCGAAACCCTCTGTTTCGCCGATCAACGCCCGGGCGAGGATCTCGCGGTGCTCGGCTTCCGCCGATCGCCCGTTCGCGGCGGCACGCCGCTTCAATTCGCGGACCAACTGATCGGTAAGTCGGCGAACCGTCAACTGAGCCACAAGTATGCCTCCAGTGAATGCGCTTTCATCGAAGGCAATCTATCACTCTGCCGGTTCTGCCACCAACGCGCGCCGTCCTGGCGATCCCGACCCGGCTACACTCGCCGCCGCCCCCGAAGACCCGCTCTTGAAGACCCGCCGTTCGCTGCTCGCCGGGAGAATCCGAACCGGCTCAGCGCTGCTTCTCACCGGACTCGTCGCAACTTCTGCCGCAGCCCAGGACCCGGTCGCCCGGGCGGTGCGGATCGAGACTCCGCCACGGATAGACGGCGTGCTCGACGAGCCTTTCTGGGCGGACATTCCACCCATCACCGGGTTCCGTCAGCGGGAGCCGGTGGACGGCGGGCCGGCGAGCGAGCCGACCGAAGTGCGCATCGCCTACAACGACCGCTCGCTCTTCTTCGCCTTCCACTTCTTCGATTCCGAGCCGGAAGGCATCCGCCGCAACATCCTCCACCGAGGCGGCCGGATCGACAAGGACGACCGGATCGTCATCGCCCTCGACACCTACCACGATCACCGGAACGCCTACCTCTTCGAGGTGGGGGCTCTCGGCACCCAGGACGATGCCCTGCTCTCCGACGAGCAGCTCGACCGCGAGGACTGGAACTGGGACGGCGTGTTCACGACCGAGACCACCCTCACCGAAGAAGGGTGGGTGCTGGAAATGGAGATCCCGTTCACCACGATCCGGTTTCCCGACAACGAGGTGCTGGAGATGGGCATCGCCTTCCAGCGCTCCATCCGCCGGAAGAACGAGACCGTCACCTGGCCCCACATCAGCCAGGACTACCGCAGCGGGATCGCCCAGGTTTCGCAGTTCGCCACCCTCATCGGCATCGAGGGTATCCACCGGGGCCGGCACCTCGAGGTGAAGCCGTTCGTCACCGCCGGAGCCCAGCGCTTCGAAACCGATGTGTCCTTCGACCGGGAGGCGACGGCCGGCCTCGACCTGAAGTACGGGATCACCCCGAATCTGACCGTGGACTTCACCTGGAACACCGACTTCGCCCAGGTCGAGACCGACAACGTCCAGATCAACCTCACCCGCTTCGACCTCTTTTTCCCCGAGAAGCGGGAGTTCTTTCTCGAACGGGCGGGGCTCTTCCAGTTCGGTGCCTCCCGCGAGACCGAGGTCTTCTTCAGCCGGCGGGTCGGGCTCCAGGGGGACATCGTCGGTGGCGGCCGCCTCACCGGGCAGGCCGGGCCGTTCTCGGTCGGCGCCTTGACGCTCCGCACCGATCCCTACCAGGGGCCGGACGACGGGAACCCGACCCAGGCTGCGGCCTGGAACTCCGTCCTGCGACTCCAGGCGAACCTGAACCCTCGTACCACCGTCGGCGGCATCGTCACGAGCCTGGACGGAGCCGACGGGAAGAGTCGTCGCACCGCCGGGGCCGACCTCGAAAGCCGGTTCTGGAACAGTTCCGGCGTGCGGCTCTGGGGTGCCCGGGTCTCGAACCCTTCGGCTTCGCGTCTTTCGGGCGAATCCTCTGGCGGGGATGCCGCCGGACAGGCCGAAGTCGCGCTCCGGAACGACCTCTACACCCTCCGGGTCGTCCGCTCCCATGTCGGAAAGCACTTCGACCCGGCGCTCGGCTTCGTGCGCCGTCCGGATGTGGACGAGTGGTACGTCGGCGGCGAATTCCTGCCCCGCTTCGAGCAAAGCGACTGGGCCCGGAGCGCCTGGCTCGAACTGGATGCCGGCCGGATCACCGGAACCGCCGGGGATCTCCAGTCCTGGGAGCGGGTAGCCGAGCTCGGCTTCGGCTTCGAGTCCGGCGACGAGATCGAAATCGAAGTGTTCGACCGCTTCGAGCGACTCGCCGGCCCGGCCTCGATCAGCGGCCGCGAACTGGCCGCCGGGGACTACCGGTTCCACCACTGGGAACTCTCCGGAAACACGAACGACAGCCGGGCGTTTTCCGTCTTCGGTCTGTGGAGTTGCTGCGGTTTCTGGGACGGAAGCCGGGATCGCGTCCGGGGCGGATTCAGCCTGAACACCGGCCCCCACCTCCGGATCGGGGCCTCGGTCGCCAGAAACGCAATCTCCCTCCCGGTCCCGAACGGTGACTTCACGACGACCCTGACCTCCCTCGACATCCAGGGAGCCCTGAACCGCGATCTCTTCGCGAACGCCCTGATCCAGTGGGACAACCTCTCGAAAGAGCTCCAGGTGAACATCCGCATCGACTGGATCCACACCCCCGGAAGCGATCTGTTCCTCGTGCTCGACACCGGTTACCTGACGGGTGACGACCTCGACCCTCGGGCCTATCGCTGGACCCGCCGGACCGCGGTCGCCAAGCTGACCTGGCTGAAGGCGTTCTGACCGCCCCGGATACACTCGCCCGCCCATCTCCGGAGGATTTCTGCATGACCCGATATCTCGCCTTCCTGCTCCTGCTCGCCGCTTCGCCCGCCCTCGCCCAGCCGGGGGCCTGGGACGACCGGATATCCGCGTCGGTCGCCGAGCACGAAGCGGAAACCGTCGCCTTCCGGCAACATATCCACGAGTTTCCCGAGCTCAGCAACCGCGAATTCGAGACCGCGCGGATGGTCACCGAGCATCTCCAGGCGCTCGGCTTCGACGAGGTCCGGACCGAGATCGCCCATACCGGCGTGGTCGGGGTGCTGCGAGGCGGGAAGCCGGGGCCGGTGATCGCGGTTCGGGCGGACATGGACGCGCTGCCGGTGACCGAAGACACCGACCTCCCCTTCGCCTCGAAGGTGCGGACCACCTACAACGGCATGGAAGTCGGGGTGGCTCACGCCTGCGGCCACGATGTCCACACCGCCGTCCAGTACGGGGTCGCCACCGTCCTGAGCTCGATGCGCGAGGACATCCCGGGGACCATCCTCTTCATCTTCCAGCCTGCCGAGGAAGGAGCGCCGCCGGGCGAGGAGGGCGGCGCAGAGCTGATGCTCCGGGAGGGCGTCTTCGACGATCCGAAGCCGGAAGCGGTCTTCGGGCTCCACACCCTTTCCGGATTCCCGCTCGGCAAGGTCGGCTACACCTCGGGGCCGTCGCTCGCTGCGGTGGATCACTTCAGGGCGACCATCACCGGAGTCCAGACCCACGGCGCGCAGCCGCAATCGGGGGTGGACCCGGTTGTGATGGCGGCGCAGGCGATCCTCTCACTCCAGACCATCGCCTCGCGAAACGTCCACCCGCTGAGCCCGGTGGTGGTCACGGTGGGCATGGTCCACGGCGGCGAACGCTTCAACATCATCCCGGAATCGGTGGATATCGAAGGCACGGTGCGGACCTACGATCCGGAAGTCCGGGATCTGGTGGAGGCACGGATGGCGGAGGTTCTCGGCGGAATCACGGACTCCGGCGGCGGCTCCTACACGCTCGATTACGACCGCGGCTTCCCCGCCACCATCAACGACACCGAGCTGACCGCCGAGAGCATCCCGACTCTCGAGGCGGTGGTGGGCGCGGAGAACACCGACGTGATGGACCCGACGATGGGCGGGGAGGACTTCTCCTTCTTCGCCAACGAGGTTCCCGGTTTCTACTACCGGCTGGGGGTCCACCGCGAGGGAACCCGCACCGGGCCGCATCACTCCCCGTTCTTCCGCGCCGATGACGCTTCGGTTGCCATCGGAATGCGGGTGATGGCGAACGTGCTGATGGACTACCTGCTCCGGAACTCGGACTGAGTGCTCGAGACCACGATTCGGCTGCCGGAGCCACCGCTCCTTCACACTGTCGCGTCCCGTCCGGAGCGTCGCTCCGCTGGGCGGCACCGGAACGGATCCAGTGCGCTCGAACACGAACTTTGGCGGGCTGCCAATGTGCTTCGAGGCAAACTCGATGCTGCGGCCTTCAAGCAGGTGCTACTTGGTCTCGTTTTTCTTCGGTACGCCTCAGAAGGCGACCCGCGAACAAGGTTGAGGGTTCCCAAGCACGCAAACTGGACTCGCATTGTGAAGAATTCTGCCCAAACAGGCTTGGGCGCACGACTTAACGACGCAATGCGCAGCATTCAGCGTGAGAACCCGGAACTCCGGGATTCCCTCCCCGAGGATTTCGAGCGCCCCGAGTTGCCGGAAGAAATCTTGATGCGAACGGTTTTTCTCGTGGATCGGCTTACGCCCCCTCGACAACCCGAAACGAATTCCACAGATCATTTTGACTTCCTCGGCCGAACCTATGAGTATCTCCTCGCAGAATTCGCAAGCGCGGAAGGCCGTCGCGGTGGAGAGTTCTACACGCCAGAATCCGTCGTCGCACTTCTTGTAACGATGCTGCGCCCTTGGCAAGGCGTGGTTTACGATCCCTGTTGCGGCGCAGGTGGGATGTTTGTGAAATCCCATGAGTTCGTTCGCCGTCACCGTGACGCTGGTCGCTTCCCTTCGATTTCCGTAATGGGACAGGAGTCCAATCACTCAACCTGGCGTCTCGCTCGAATGAACCTCGCGATGCACGGCATTTCCGGGGATATCGCCTTCGGCGACACACTCCTCTCACCTGCCCATGGGAATCTGGCAGCGGATTTCGTGCTGGCCAATCCGCCGTTCAATGTCAGTTCGTGGAGGAACTCCGATTCAGCGATCGACAAGAGGTGGCAGTACGGAGTTCCGCCGGCATCAAATGCAAACTACGCATGGCTTCAACACATCACACACAGCCTGGGGCCAAATGGCGTAGCGGGAGTGGTTTTGGCGAATGGATCCTTGCATGCAGGTGGAACGGAGAGAGTGATCCGACAACGAATGATCGAAGCGGATCTCGTGGACTGCATCGTGGCGTTGCCCGGTAACCTGTTCTACTCGACCCCCATACCCACCTGCATTTGGGTGCTGGCGCGCAACCGAGCAACCCCACATGATCGGCGAGGCAGAATCCTGTTCCTTGACGCCCGCCATTCAGGTGTCATGGCGGATCGCACCCACCGCGTACTGGAGGACATCGAAATCGCGGAAATGGCAGATCGTTACGCCGCGTTCCGTGACGGGATTGGCATCTCGATCCAGCAGAACAGGCGTGTGCGCGAATGCATCGTAGGGCTTCAGGACTTGCAGCGTTCCCAATTCGACCTGAGTCCAGGACGCTATGTGCCGCCTCCTATGCCAGCTACCGCCTCCCGTTCGCGTCTCGACGAGGTAGCCAGCACCCTCAAGGCCACTTCTGCGGACTTCGGCAGCAACCTGAACGCTGTACTCAAGAGCGCCCATGAACTAACTGCCTACGTGGATCATTTGAGCGAGATGCCGGGGAGTACAAGCACCACGCTGGGCAGCCTCGTCACTGCTCCCAGGAATCTGGTTTCCCCCAATCGCAATCCGGATCAGCGTTTTGATCTGTACAGCATTCCGGCATATGACGCTACCGGACTCCCCGAGCAAACGGTCGGCGCGAACATCCTGAGCGCCAAGCTCACCCTGGAACCTCCGGCTCTGCTCGTCTCCCGGCTCAACCCTCAGCAACCACGAGTGTGGTTTGTGGACGGGAGCGCGGGATCCGCCGTCTGTTCGACCGAATTCTCTGTGCTTCGACCCCTCGCTGCGCACCTGCTTGAGTTCCTGTATCTCTATTGCTGTTCAACGGGTTTCCGAGATTATTTCGTCGCACGAGTCACGGGGTCGACCGGAAGCCGCCAACGAGTTCATGTCCGGGACTTGCTGGCTGCACCGGTCTGGCTCCCCTCCGACGAGGACTTGCGCCGACTCGATTGCCTGGCGCGGCCGCTCCGGGCGTGGCGTAATTCACTTCCAATCCAACACATGCTGATGAAGGAACTATCCATAGGAAGGTCTGATTTATTCGGCCAACATGTGAGACAATTTCCTTGTTCGCGATGACGCGAAGAGGAGATGAACATGAGACAGCAAACACTTGCTGAGGTTGGTTTCGACCGGTATCGCAAGAAGACGCGCCGGGATGTGTTTTTGGAGGAGATGGACCGGGTCGTTCCGTGGGATGAACTGTTCAAGCTGCTGGGGCCGAAGTACCCGAAAGGGAAGCGCGGCCGTCCTCCGATAGGGCTTGAGCGGATGCTTCGGTTGTATTTTCTACAGCAGTGGTTCGACCTTTCGGACCCGGCAGCGGAGGAGGCGTTGTATGACTCTCATGCGATGCGACGTTTCGTTGGGATTGACCTTGGGCGTGAACGGGCGCCGGACGAGACGACGCTGTGCAAGTTCCGGCGTTTCCTGGAGCGGCACGACTTCGGGAGCAAGGTGATGGCAATCGTGCGCGAGCATTTGGAGGCGCATGGCGTACAAGTGTGCAAAGGGACGATGGTGGATGCGACGATCCTGGCGGCGCCCTCTTCAACGAAGAACAAGGCGCGGTCGCGGGATCCGGAGATGGGTTCGACGAAGAAGGGGAACCGTTGGCATTTCGGGATGAAGGCACACATCGGAGTGGACTCGAAGACGAAGCAGATTCACTCGGTGGAGGCGACGGCGGCGAATGTTCACGACTCCCAGGTATTGGGGGCGTTGCTGCACGGCGAGGAGACCCGGATATGGGGAGACAAGGCGTATGTGGGTCAGCGGGAGGTGATTCGTTCGGTGGCGGCGCGGGCACAGGACTTCACCCTTCGCAAGGCGGCGCGTGGCCGTCCGCTGACCGAGGCGGAGAAACGGGGGAATCGGACGAAGTCGCGGGTTCGCGCTCGCGTGGAACACCCCTTCCTGGTGATGAAGAAGAAGTTCGGCTTCGAGAAGGTGCGCTATCGAGGATTGGCGAAGAACGCTCATCGGCTCCGCGTAGTCTGCGCGCTGGTCAACCTCTACACGGCGCGACGACCAGTGTTGGCAGCTCTGCCCGTGTAAGGGAGAAGTGCGTCCACCCTCGCAGGGAGGGTGAAAATCACTCAGAAACGCTACAAGTGATACCCCAAAACTCTCTGCGAAGGCGCGCATCAGCCTCTCACAGGAGAAGTTTCAAACAGAAACAAGGGCGGTATTTGGCGATGTACGTTCTCAGAAGGCCATCAAGCTGAAATCAGGCCCTTGTTCAGACCTTCCCATACAGATCGGCAACGTCCTCTCCGCCAGTTCGTGGTCCAGGGAACCACAAACACTTCATGGAGAGACCGCTTCGTGAAGACCGGGCAAAAACCCGCGATCGTTGGCCAGGAACGCGAGACCCGGCTAGCTGTGGCGAAACAGTTCATCGAAGACGTAATCTTTGGCCAGTACTGGCAACTGGTGGCGTGGGAGACGGTTACTGGACAAAGCTCACAGATCGATTCAGGCTACCTGGCCCAACAGCTCGTTTCTCTACTGACCGGCATTCCCGGGACGGCTACACGTGGCAAGGGGCTGGATATGCAAGATGGGTCGGAGGTCAAAGCGGCCAGCTCCCTCAGCGGCGTGGACATTCCGAGGTGGAACAACCAGGTTGGTACCCGTGTGCGGCAGTACCTGGAGCTTCCCGCGATCTACTTTGTGCTCTTCGATACAAAGGTCCGTGGCGAAGCTTTCCCTCTCCGAGTCCGCGTATGGAAAGTACGCCCTACGGTAGATTTCGAATTCAAGGAAGTCGTGAACCGATGGGCGAAGGGCAAAAGTTCGGGTAACCGCGCCGAGCAACTGAGCCTCGCAGCAATCGATCACATGGTGATTCACGAATTCGTGGAGGATCCCGGCACGTGCAAGAAGGCACAGCGCTAGATATCAATGCACTAACCGGGATCCGGGTAGCGTTCGCCGAGAGGCCCCCGGAGATCGTCCAGGCGGCCGCCCGGGCGGCGCTCGGCGGCTTCGACCTCCGGATGCCGGAGGCGGATTCCCGAAGCGCGGTCGAGAACGCGATCACCGGGGCGGATGTGCTGATCGCCCGGCGGCGGCCGGTGGGTGCCCGCGAAATCCGCACCGCCTCGCCTTCCCTCGTGCTCGCGATCGGCCGCCATCCGGTCGCGGTGAGCCTCCGCGCCGCGAAGCAGGCGGGCATCCCGGTGCGGGCCATCCCCCACCCCGGTGCCATCGCGGTCGCCGACCACGCGATGGCCCTGCTGCTCGCGGTGGCGCGGCGGATCGTCGAGGGCGATGCCGGCACGCGGAGCGGAGCCTACCGGGAGCACGGACGAACCCCGAGAGCCACCACCGAGCGCTCGTTCGCCTACAACTGGCTCGAGCGGAGCGACCTCCGCATCCTCGACGGACTCCGCCTCGGTCTCGTGGGCTTCGGTGCGATCGGCCAGGAGATGGCGCGCCGCGCGCAGGGCTTCGGGATGGGGGTCCGCTACTTCCAGCGCCGCCCCCTGCCCGCCTCGTGGAACCGCCGCCTCGATGTCACTCCGCTCCCGCTGGGCCAGCTCCTCGCCGAATCGGATGTCCTGAGCCTCCACGCGCCCCACACCGAAGCCACCGAAAACCTGCTGGATGGTGCCGCCCTCGACCGGATGCCCCAAGGGGCGATCCTCGTGAACACCGCGCGGGGGGGCCTCGTGGATGAGGCGGCGCTCGCCGCGAGGCTTCGGGACGGCAGGCTCGGCGGTGCCGGCCTCGATGTCTTCCGCGAGGAGCCGCTTCCGGCCGACCACTCTTTCACCCGCACGCCACGGCTGGTTCTCGCCCCCCACACCGGGGGGGCGGGGGCCGGCGGCCAGCGACAACTCTTCGGCCGGATCGCGGAGGCGATTGCCGAACACTACGGAGAATCAGGATGAACGAACTCGTCATCGGGCCCGTGAAATGCGCGCCGGGAGCGAGCGCTTCGGGTTTCGTCCCGGCTCTCGACCGGGTGGACGGAGCGCCGCTCGGATTTCCGGTGCTGATCGCGAACGGAACCCGTCCGGGGCCGGTGCTGCTGCTCGACGGCGGCATCCACGGCGACGAGCAGGAGGGAGCGCTCGCGGTGGCCGAGTTCGTCCGCGAAGTGGATCCCCCGGCGCTCCGGGGAGCAGTGGTCGCGGTTCCGGTGATGAACGTGGGCGCTTTCGAGGCGATGGCGCGCGGGAACCCGCGGGACACCCACACCCACGACATGAACCGGATCTATCCGGGCCGCCCGAATGGCTACCTCACCGACCGGGTGGCGGCGGCCCACGCCGAAACCGCGGCGGCGATCGCCGACATCGAGATCACGATCCACTCGGGAGGCAACATCTGCTATCTCGGCGAGACGATCTTCACCACTTCGGGCGACCCGCTCGGACTCGAACTGGCACAGGCGATGGGCCCGGACTGGGCCATCGTGCTCGACACCCCGCACCCGCAGGGATCCCCGATGGCGGCGATGACCCCGCGGGGAAAGGCCGCGATCACCGTGGAGCTCGGGGGAAGCGCCGCGACGATGCCCGGCCGGCTTCGCGAGAACGTGGACACCCTGAAGCGGGCCATCCTGAACGTCTGCCGCCACTACGGAATGCTCGAAGGAGAAGCGGGCTACGCACCGAAGCTCTGGCGCGGTGGGCAGAGCGTGGTCATGGCTTCACGGAGCGGGATCCTGAGCCCCGGAGCGGGCCGCGCGGAAGAACGGCTGAAACAACCGATCCGGGCCGGCGAACGATTGCTCCAGATTCATGACCTCCTCGGAAACCCGGTCGAGGATCTGAACGCTCCCTGCGACGGGGTGCTCTTCGGCTTCCGCACCTACCCGTCCACCACCGCAGGGGACTGGACACTCTTCTGTGGAGATGCGGAGCTCGTCGAGGTCTCACCTCCATGATCGCCACCCCGGTCCTGCTGCTCGCTTTCCTGCTGCTTCTGGTGGCTGGGACCCGCGAGCTGGAGGAGCGGGTTCCGATCATCCAGAAAATCAGCTCGGCGGTCGTCTGCACCCTGGTCGGCATCCTGCTCGCCAACATCGGGGTGATCCCCCGCGGCGGCGAGTTCATGGATCAGCTCTCCCGCTACGCGATCCCCTACGCCATCGTCCTGTTCGTCCTGTCGACCCGCCTCGCCGACCTGAAAAAGGCCGGACCGCGCATGGTGCTCGGCTTCCTGCTCGCCGGCTTCGCAACCTTCGTGGGGGCGTTCTCCGCGAGCCTGCTGTTCGCCGGCGTACTCGGCCCCGAGACCTGGAAGCTCGGCGGCACCTTCGCCGGCGCTTTCTTCGGCGGGGGGCTGAACTTCGCGGCGGTGGGACGGGGCCTCGACATGACCGAGAGTCTCTTCGCCGGGGCGTTCGTGGTGGACAACCTCTCGACCGTTCCCTGGATGCTCGCGCAGGTGGGGCTCGCCTCGGCGCTCGGCGCGGTCTTCGCCCGCCGGGCAGTGGCAAGAAGCAAGCCGGAAAGCGACGGGACGATGGACGCTTCCGCGCTCCGCCGAACCTGGACCGAGGGGAACCTTTCGATCACCCATCTCGCCGTCCTCTCCGCGCTTCCGCTGCTGGCGCTCGCCGCCGCCGGGCTCTTCGCCCGCGTACTCCCCGGCGTGCCCGAGGTGCTGTGGCTCACCACCATCGCCCTCGCGCTCGGCCAGATCCCCGCTATCCAGCGGCTTCGCGGCTCGGGAATGCTCTCCTATTTCGCCCTCCATCTGTTCTTCATCCTGATCGGCGCGGCTTCCGACGTACGCGAAGTGCTCGCGGCAGGACCGTGGCTCTTCCTCTACATGATCCTCATCATCGCGATCCACGCGGTCGTGGTCTATGGCTTCGGCTGGCTCGCCCGCTTCGAGCTCCCGACCATCACCCTCGCGAGCCAGGCGGCGATCGGCGGCCCCGGATCGGCGCTCGCGCTCGGGATGGCTCTCCAGTGGAAGGAGCGGATCGCGCCGGCGGTCATCGTGGGCATCTTCGGTTACGGCATCGGCAACTACCTCGGTTTTTCGACCGCATGGCTGCTGCGGAGCATCCTCTGATCCTCAAGGGCCGTCGCGCTCTCGTGACCGGCGCGGCCCGCGGACTCGGCCGCTCGGCCGCCCGCGCCCTCCACGCAGCCGGTGCAGAACTGACGCTCGTGGACTCGGAAGCAGAAGAACTGCGGTCGGTAGCTCCCGGAGCCAGGCTGGTTCCCTGCGATCTCACTGACCGGGAGAGCGCCCGGGGGCTGCGGGGCGACTTCGACTTCTTTCTCCACTGCGCCGCCGTGCTGCCGCGCAAAACTCTCGAGGAGACCACCGAAGCCGACTGGGACCGGACGCTCGCGGTGAACCTGACCGCGGCCTTTCTCCTGCTCCGCTCGACGAGCGCCCGTTCGGTTCTGCTCGTCAGTTCGCGGGCCGGCGTTGCGGGCTTCGCCGGGGAGACCGCCTACTGCGCCAGCAAATTCGGGATCGAGGGGCTCGCGAAAGCGCTCGCCGCCGAGCGTCCCGGCATCCCCACCAACACCATCACCCCGGGGACCAGGATCAAGCCCACGGGACTCTCCCGAGCGGAAGAAGCGACGCTGCTCCCATCCGAGCGAACATGGGAATCCTCGGAGCAACTCGGCCCGGCGTTCGTTGCCTTCGCGCTGCTCGCCGGGGAATCCGTGCCCACCGGAAGACGGTTCCGCGCCGACCGGGTGACGGAACGGGTTCGGGCCGACGGGCTCCCGCTTTCGCCCTCCGCCTGGAAGGAACTGACCGAATGAATCTCGAGGTTGCCGAGCGCTCCCGCGCGCTCTCCGAAGGAACCATCCTTCCCGACACCGGTACAGCCCTCGGGGCGGAACACGCCGCGGCACTCCGCGAGGCGCTGCTCGCCGGCGAAACCCATTACACCCCCCGCCCCGGCCTCCCGGAGCTGCGCGAGGAAGTGGCACGCCGGCTCGAGACGGCGGGCGCTCCTCCCGGCGGCGAAGTCGTCATCACCGGCGGGCGCAAGGAGGCGCTCTTCGTCGCCCTCGCCGGAATGGAAGAACCGGTCCGACTGAGCGAGCGGACCGCGGCGGACCCGGTGGTGATCGCAGCACTCGCGGCGCTCGGCCGAAGCCCGGCGCTTTCCGGGCTTTCGGGAAACCCGGTGGTGGACCTCGGAGACCGGTTTCCCGAAGTCGATCTGACGGACATCCCGGAGGGCGCGGTTCTTCTGGGATCGCTCGACGGGTTTCCCGAACTGGCTCCGTTCCGGCTCGGCTTCTTCCGGGCGCCGGACGCGCTGCTCCCGAAACTCCGAGGATGGAAGCAGGCGATCTCGATCTGCACCGCCGCTCCTTCGCAACGGGCGGCGGCGCTCGTTCTCGGGGCGCGGAAGTCGAAGCGTCTCCCCGGAATCCGGACCCGAAAGGACGACTCCCGCTACTCGCTGATGGAGCTCGCCGCCGGGCTCGACGACGTGGTGAGCCTCGGCCGGGGCGATCCCGATGCCGATGCCCCGGCTCCGGTTCTCGAAAAGGCATGCGCCGCGCTCAGCGAGACCGAACCCCTCCATCCGCGCGGGCAACCGTGGCTGCTCGAGCGGATCGCCGACCGCGAAGAGGCGCGCACCGGTGTCCATCCGAATCCGGAGACGGAAGTGCTCGTGACCGGGGGCGCGCAGGAAGGCATCGTTCTCGCCATGCTCGGGCTTCTCGGCGAGGGCGAGGAGGCGCTGCTGGCGGACCCCTACTACACCTCCTACATCCAGGCCATCGCGCTCGCGAAGGGACGGCCGGCGCTCGTCCCCGCTCCCGAAGGCGCGGACTTCGGGATGCGGGCCGAAGCCACCGCCGAAGCTCTTCGCCAGGCGGAGCGGCCGCGCCTGCTCGTCATCGTGAACTTTTCGAACCCGACCGGCGCGCGCACCCACGCGGAAGAAGTGGAAGGCCTCTGCCGGCTTGCTTCCCGGGAACGCCTGTGGGTTCTCTCGGACGAGGTGTATGGCGACATGGCGCTCGACGGCAAGGGGCCGATCCTCTCGCCGGTTTCGCTTCCGGGGATGCGACAACAGACCCTGACCCTCGGCAGCGTTTCCAAGAGCTACGCGATGACCGGATTCCGCATCGGCTACCTGACCGGCCCCGCCGAGGCCATCGCCGCCTGCTCCCGGCTGAAAGCGGCGATCTCGGGCCCCGCTCCGCTCTTTTCGCAACGGGCGGCAGCCGCCGCGCTCGCTGGCGGAGAGGCCTTCCCTGCCCGGATGCGGGAGATCTACGCCCCCCGGCGCGAGCTGCTGCTCGACGGCCTCAGGAAGCTGGACATCCCCACCACCGACCACGGGGGCGGGTTCTTCGTCTGGGCCGACATCTCCCGCTTCGGAATGCCCGCCGAAGCGTTCTGCCGCCGCCTGCTCACCGAAGCGCGGGTTCTCATGTTCCCCGGAACCGCCTTCGGAAAACGCTGGGACCGCTACGTCCGGATCTCCATGCTCCAGACCGGAGAGCGCATCGCCGAAGCGCTCGGCCGGATGCGGAACTTCGGCAGATGAAGCGATGACTCCCTCACGGCTGAGGGTTGTGTCGTACATTTTTGTACGAATAAAATGACGGGAAATTGACTTCGTGCGCCGAATCCGGGGGCTCGGCCGTCAGCGGGGAATTCCCGTGCGATTCGAGGCTCGAGCCGGCAAGGGAAGCCATGGTCGGCTGTATTTCGGAAATCGCTTCGTCACCGTGAAGGACCGCCGGAGGGAAATTGGTGCGGGCCTCCTCGCCGCGATGCTGAAGCAGCCCGGACTTCGACAAGAGGACTGGAGGTAGTCCACGATGGAAGAACTCGACACAACCAGGGAGTTTGCCTGGCCAGCGAAGTTTAGAGAGCAGGATGACGACCGCCTCCTCATCTCCTTCCCGGATTTTCCCGAAGCGCTGACCGAAGCCAGCTCGGAAATGGAGGCGCTGGCCGAAGCCCAGGATTGCCTGATCGCCGCGCTCGGCGGCTACATGGCCGCCCGCCGCCCGATTCCCCGACCTTCGGCGAGTCAGGCGAACCCGACCATCGCACTACCCGCACTTGCTGCGGCCAAGGTCGCCCTCTACAACGCGATGGTCGCTCAGGGCATCAGCAATACCGCTCTCGCCGAAAAGCTCGGTCTCAGCGAAGGCGCGATCCGTCGTCTGATCAACCTGGATCACCGCTCACATATCGGCCAGGTGGACAAAGCGCTTCGGATTCTCGGGGGCCGGCTGACCGTGACCTGTGGCTTGATCAAACCCAGTCCGAAACTCTCGATTCACGAATCCTGGCAACGCGAGCCCCCGGCTCACGCTACCTGAAACGAGAGCGGACGAGGCGAGGGACGGCGTTCAGGTGGCTTCGATCTCGCGACACGCCGCCGTCGCCAGAAACGCCGAGCGGGTCATCCGCCGCCGCTTCGCTTCCTCGTCTATGGCTTCGAGCAGGCCGCGGTCGAGGGAGATGTTGAGAACCACGGTCGAGCAGCAGCGGAATCCACGCCAGATCAGCGCCCCGCCGCCAATCCGCGAGCGACGGATCGGTGTGGATGTCGTCGATCGAACGCAGCATGCCTTCGACATGAAGAGCCAAGGCTTCGCTTCCGGGGCGAACCGCTTCCGAGATGCTGTCGCCAACCGAAACGCAGCCGGGAAAGTCGGGGAAGCTGACCCCGTAGTTCCGGTCGCGATGGATGAAAGCTACGTAACGCATCGCCGAATCCTCCTCATTCGATCCAGCCCGCCTGCCGGTAGATGGACGCGACCATCCCGCCGCAGCATCCGGATGAGAAACTTCGGAGGATGACGATGAAACGACTCGATGGCCGGTGCGCGGTGGTCACCGGCGCGGCAGCGGGGATCGGCCGCGCCACCGCCGAGATCTTCGCCGAAGAGGGTGCCCGGGTCGCGCTCGCGGATATCGCGGAAGCGGTCGAAGAGGTCGCGGACGGAATCCGGAGGAGTGGCGGCAGCGCGCTCGCGGTCGTGGCCGATGTATCCACCGAAGAGGGAGTGGAACAGGTGGTCGGAACCGCCGAACGCGAGCTGGGGACAGTCGATATCCTCGTGAACAACGCAGGGGTCGAACTCAAGAAACTGGTCGAGGACACGAGCCTCGCCGAATGGGAGCGGGTGCTCCGCACGAACCTCACCTCCGCGTTCCTGATGTCCCGCCGGGTCGTTCCCGGCATGAAGGAGCGAGGGCGCGGTGCCATCGTCATGAATTCGTCGGTCGGGAACTTCATCGCCGCCACCCGGAGTTCGGCCTACGGAGCCTCCAAGGCGGGCATGATGGCCCTCGCCCGCGGACTCGCGCTCGAAGGCGCTCCCCACGGCATCCGGGTGAACGCGGTATGTCCCGGCGTCATCGATAC
This sequence comes from Vicinamibacteria bacterium, assembly GCA_965215615.1. Classification (GTDB taxonomy): domain Bacteria; phylum Acidobacteriota; class Vicinamibacteria; order Marinacidobacterales; family Marinacidobacteraceae; genus CBDATA01. The sequence continues at coordinate 2,355,563 of OZ244068.1, forward strand.
GCCGATGAACGAGCGCAACCTCTCGCGCGCCGACGATCCGGAGGCCATGCGCCGCTCGTGGTACGAGGTCACCCCGCTCGGCCGCCTCGGAACCCCCCGTGACGTGGCCCAGTCGATTCTCTTCCTCGCTTCCGACGAATCCGCTTTCGTCACCGGCCTCCCGCTCGTGATCGACGGCGGCCGCCTCATCCAGTAGCTCCGCCGGACCCCGCCCGCAACTGTTCCACCGTGAACAGCAGCAAGAGCGGGAACCCGATCAGGAAGGCCGCGGCCGCGATTGCCGGAGCCGGACGGGCCGAGCAGGGGCAGGAACTCGCCGTCGCGGACTTCGAGGTCGAGGCCATCCACGACCAGCGTGCGGCCGTCGTAGCTCTTGCTGACCCCGGCGGAATCGAGGCCGTGGATTTCGCCAATCAGACACTCTCCGAACGAAGCGAGAGGCAGCATCCTGCCGCCGAAGCCGTCAGGAAAGCCGGTCGAAGAAGTCCGCCTCGCTCTTCGCGACCGCGCTCGCGGCGGCGACCGCCTGGCGCGGCTCCGCGAGACCCCGGATCGTTTCGGAGAGCCGCGCGGTGAAGTCGGCCGAGAGCGGGATGCCCCGGGCGGCGAGGACCTCCCGCGCCATGGCGAGGAGCACCTCGGTCTGACTCTTCGCCTGACTCCTCCGGGCGATGCGGCCGAGCAGCAGATCGTCCTCAGGTTCCCCGCCTTCCCGCCGGCCGAGTTCCCGCCCCACCCGCCAGAGCACCTCGTCGGTCTCGGGAGAAAGGGTGGATTCGTTCAGCGCCCGGTGGATCTCCTCCGCCCGCCAGCCGGGAAACGCCCGACTCGCTTCGGCTTCCACGTACCGGTCTCCCTCGCGCAGGTAGATCCGGACCTCCGGCCGGAGCGAGCGCCGCCGGCTCCGGGAACCGGCCTCCGGAGTCTCGACCCAGATTTCCGGGAAACCCCATTCCCGATAAGCGGTCAGCTTGCCGCGCCGCACGTCGGTCGTGTTGTCCAGCTCCAGCACGACATCCGGAAAGTCGTGCTCCCCGGGAACGAGCGCCTCCCCTGGAAGCCGCGCCCTCTCGGGGTTCAGGAAGATCAGCTCGTCGGCCTGCATGATGTCGGTGAGCCGCCCGTCGGCCTCGCGGATGCGGAGGTCGGTCGAGCCGAGGCAGAGAGCTTCCGTGCCACGAGCCTGGCAGATCCGGGTCACGAGCGAGCCGAGACGACGGGAAGGTGCTTCGTGGTACGCGTGGGTCGGCTCGCGAACCACCCAGGCGGTCTCGGTCGCGGCGTGCCAGTACTCGAGCCGCCGGCCTTCCCACTCCGGGCCCGTGATCTCTTCCTCGGAGGCCCGCAACGGACGACAGCCGACGAACTCCAGCTCGGCAACCGGTGTCCGTCGTTTTGGGGTTACCGCTCCGATCACCGATTCATGGTAGCAGCCGGAGGATGGGATATCTTCCCGCAGATGGACCATCTGGCGGAGGCGATCCGGGACGTGGCGAGGCGCATCGAGAGGGGCGAATACCAGCACGAAGCCGCCGTCTCCAGGCAGATCGTGATGCGCTTTTTTCGGCATCTGGGCTGGGACGAGTACGCACCCGAACAGGTATCTCCGGAGTTCTCGATCGGGAGCCGCAAGGTGGACTACGCGCTGTGCCGCCCGCCCTTTGGTGCCGTGGTCCTGATCGAGGTCAAGAATCTCGGAAAGGCGACCCCGGAAGGCGAGAAACAGCTCTTCGATTACTGCTTCAAGAAAGGTGTTCCGCTCGCCGTGCTGACGGACGGCAAGACGTGGAGCTTCTACTACCCGGCGGGAATGGGGGATTTCGAGCAGCGGCGGTTCGCCGAACTGGACCTCACCACCGACGATCCTGCGCTTGCCGCCGGGATGCTGAAGCGGTACCTGGCATTCAGCGCCGTGACCGCAAGCGACTGGCAGGGCCGTGTCCAGAAGGATTACGAGGCCTTCAACCAGCAGCTCGTCGCCAAGGAGCATTTCCCGTCTGTCGCCGAGTCGCTGTTCGCGGGCGAGGACGAGCGCCTGTTGGATCTCTTCGCCGAACACGTCGAGCGGCGCTCGGGCGTTCGGCCTTCCGCCGACCGGGTTCGCGGCTTCCTGAAGGAGTATGCGACCCGTCCGAAGCCGACCCCCGTCCCGAAACCGAAGTCCGCCTCCGCCCCACCCTCGACTCCGAAACCGAAGCCGGCCCCGCTGGATTCCGCCGCGAAGACCGCGTCCTTCACGCTTTTCGGTGAAACAGTCACGCACCTTCGGGACAAGGAAATGTTCTTGGACATCTTGAGAAGGCTGAGAGAAAGGGATGCATCCTTGTACGAAAAGTTGTCGCCGTTCCTTTCGGGTAGAAAAAACGCGTATCTGTCGCGGAATCGCGAATCGCTCTATGCGTCTGGCGCGAGCCCGAAGCTCTGGAGCGAAGTCGCGGAACTGCCTGGAGGCTGGTGGGTCAAAACCCATTCCTCAAGCGCAGTCAAAGACAGGCAATTGAAGAGCGCGCGGGAAGCCGCCGGGCTCTCCGCCAGCCAGTTGCACTGGCGGATGAAGGGCCAGGTCTGACTACTCCCTCGCGGCGCGGAGCGGAATCCGCACGAGGAACCAGCCGAGCACGAGGAACACCAGAAAACCGGGGATGCCCGAAGGAGCGGCCACCGGGATCGGGAGCTGGAAGTTCCCGACCGCAAGCCCGGAGAGCCCGACTCCCATGAGCGCTTCGCCGGCGATGAGCCCGGAAGCGATCAGCGTCCCCGCGCTTTCACCGAGGGAGCGACGCCCGGGCGAGAGGGAGGCCATCCGGCGGTCGGCGAGCCAGCGGATGCACCCGCCAACGAAGATCGCGAAGGTGGTCTGAAGCGGCAGGTACATCCCCACCGCGATGAGCATCGGGGAGGGTGCCTGGATCAGGATCAGGAACAGACAGAGCGCGATCCCGAACGCGACGAGCGGCCAGCGCATATCCCCGCCGACGATGCCCTGCGAGAGGAGCGCCATCAATCCGGCCTGGGGTGCCGGAAGCTCCGCTCCCCCTACCCCGATCCCTCCCGAGGAGATGTCTCCCTGGTGGAGCAGCATCATCGGCAGCACGAGAAAGAACGAGGCGAAGACGACCCCGATGATCTCGGCCCATTCCATGCGGAAAGGCGTCCCGCCGAGGATCTGGCCCACCTTCAGATCCTGGAGCATGTCTCCCGCCACCGCGCAGGCACAGCAGACCACCGCGGCCACTCCGAGAACGGCGGTGACACCTTTCATGCCGGTGACACCGAGGAAGGTCATCAACAGCGCCGCGAGCAGCAGCGTCGAGATGGTGAGGCCGGAGACCGGATTCGAGGAGCTGCCGATGATCCCGACCAGATATCCGGCCACCGCCGAGAAGAAGAAACCGGCGACGATCATCACAACGGCGGAGCCGAGCGCGCCGAGCGGCTGGCCGGTGTAGTAGTTGTAGAGCAGGAAGGTGGGGATGACGAGCGCCGCCACCCCGGCGGCGGTCCAACTGAAGGGGATGTCCCGGTCTTTTTCGTCCCCGGTGCCGTGGGCGGCGGCCCCTTCCCGTATTTCGCGGATGGAGCGACGAAGTCCCTCGCCGAGCGACCTGCGCATCCGGAGCAGGGTCCACACCGCGCCCGCGATCATCGCCCCGACCGCGATCGGACGGACCAGCTCCGCCCAGATCACGTTGCTGGCCTCCGACCAGTCGCCGCCGGCGGCCGCGAAACGGGCGGTGTCGGCGAACTCCGGATTGAAGAAGAAGATCGCCGGGATCATGAACCACCAGGCGAAAACGCCGCCGGAGAAGGTGATCGCAGCCAGCCGGAACCCGATGATGTACCCCACGCCGATATAGGCCGGGGAGGCCGCCGGAGTGGACCAGGGCAAAAGCCCCGGCTGGCTCGCAGCCCCGAAGGTCTGACCGCCGACCGCGACCGCACCCTGGTAGGAACCGTAGGAAAGCGCTCCGGTGATCCGGTCGGTGAAGAGCTGGAAGCCCTTGGCGTTCTTCAGGAACTCGATCAGCGCACCGACACCCATCATCTGGAACAGCAGCCGCCCGCCGGTGGCCTTCCCGGCCCGGTGGATTTCGGCGGCGGCCACCGATTCTGGAAACGGGAGATCCGGGTCGTGGACCATGCTCCGCCGGAGAATGACGACGAACAGGATTCCGAGGAGTCCGCCGATCAGCATGAGCAGCGTGCTCTCGAGGTAGTGGAACTCCTCCCAGGCACCCGCCATCAGGAACGCCGGCAGGGTGAAGATCGCGCCCGCCGCCAGTGCCTCGCCCACCGAAGCGGTGGTCCGGGCGATGTTCTCTTCGAGCAGGCTTCCGCGGAAGAGCCCGCGGATGACGACCATCGAAACCACCGCCGCCGGGAACGTCGCGGCGACGGTCTGTCCGGCGCGGATTCCGAGATAGGCGTTGGCCGCACCCAGAACCACCGCCATGACGAGGCCGAGGAAAAGCGCGCGGAGCGTGAACTCGCGCTGGCTGCCGGGGTTGCTCGCCATGAGGCCTCCTTGGACGCGGGAACGTCGTTATATCACCCGGAACGGAACTTCCGACTTATCCGGCGCGGCGGAGTTCGAGGAAGAGGCCGGCGACGATCACGACCGAGGCGATGGCGATGGGGAGGCCGGTGGCCACCGCTGCCGCCTGAAGGGATTCGAGGCTCCCGCCGAGAAGCAGCACGATGGCGATAAGCCCCTCGGTCAGACACCAGAAGACCCGCTGCGCAGTCGGGGCATCCAGCTTCCCGCCGGCGGTGATCGAATCCACGACCAGCGAGCCCGAATCGGATGAGGTGACGAAGAAGATGACGGTCAGCGCGATGGCGGTGACCGAGAGCGAAACCGCGAAGGGGAGCCCCTCGAACATGCGGAAAAGCGCGAGCTCCGGCCGGAGTTCGCGAACCGCGTCCGCGACCCCGCTGAAGCCGCTCCCGGTCAACTGGTCGAGGGCACCGCCGCCGAAGACGCTCATCCACAGGAGGGTGAAGAGCGTCGGGATGGCGAGCAGGAAGGCCAGCATCTCGCGCACGGTGCGCCCCCGCGAGATGCGGGCGATGAAGATTCCGATCACCGGGGTCCAGGCGAACCACCAGGCGAAGTAGAAGGCGCTCCATTCCTGGAGGAACGCGGTATCGGTCCGGCCGACCCAGTTGCTCAGCGGGATGATCTGGACGAAATAGGTACCGAGGCCGCGAAAGAACGTTCCCACCATCGCGCCGAATGGCCCGAGGACGACCACCGCCAGCATCAGCGCCACTGCGAGCAGGATGTTGGCCTCGCTCAGCCGGCGAATCCCCACGTCGAGTCCGGAAACCACCGAGACGGTGGCGATGAGCGTGATGACCGAGATGATGACCGCGCCGACGGACTCGGTCGCGGGGATTCCGAAGAGGTATTCGAGGCCGCCCGAGATCTGGAGAGCCCCGATCCCGAGCGAGGTCGCAAGGCCGAAAACCGTGGAGAACACGGTCAGAAAGTCGATGCAGTGGCCGGAAACGCCCCAGACCCGGTCGCCGAGAACCGGATAAAACGCCGAGCGGAGCGAGAGCGGGAAACCCCGGTTGTAGGCGAAGTAGGCGAGCGCGAGCGCCGAGACACCGTAGATCGCCCAGCCGTGGAATCCCCAGTGGAAGAGGGTGGCGGCGACCGCGAGGGCGGCGGTGGGGTCCTCGATGCCGAGGGGCGGGAAGAGATAGTGCTGGACCGGCTCCGCCACGCCGAAGAACATCAGGCCGATTCCGATGCCGGCGGCGAACAGCATCGCGCCCCAGGTGAGACGGGAGTAGCGGGGCCGGGCATCCGGTCCGCCGAGCCGCACCCGCCCGAGCGGCGAGACGATGAGGACGAGGCAGGTCAGGACCGCCAGGTTGGCGCTCAGGAGATAAAGCCAGTCGAAGCGCGAGAGGAGATATCGATGCACCCCGGAGAACGCGGCACCCGCCTGGTCGCGAAACACGAGCGCAGCGACCAGGAACAGCAGGATGATCGCCGCCGAGCTGACGAAGACCGGCGCGTTGATGTCGAAGCCGAACCGCTGGATGTTCCCCCGGCCGGGCGTGTGCCGCGGCTCGGTCACCCTGCCCCCACCGTCGGGAACGCCGCGCCGCGCCGGGCTTCGAGAGGTCGGATGGCGGGAACCGTAACAGGATCACCGTACGGCCGATAATCTTGTCTTGACTTTGACGGTTTGGAGAGCCAAGTCGTTGATATAGCTACGCTGGGGTTTCCAAAACTACACTACTTTCGGGTAGTGCGGGGGGATGCCGTTCAGGCGGCCTTGGACTTTTGGCCTTGAGAGACGAGGGTCGTTTTGGCGTTCAGCGAGAGGCCGACGGACGCGTAGAGCATCCGCTGCTCGCGGGTGATGGGGTCCGGGATCAGGAAGCGGTTCTGTGTGTGCGGATCGCAGACCAGGGACGCGTTGACGTTGGAGAGTGCGGCCCGGATGCGCTCCTCGCTGAGCGTCTTTCCGGGATGTTGGTGCTGGAATCGCCAGCGGAGGACGCGGACCAGGGCGAAGGCGAGGTAGCAGATGGCGACGTGGGCTCGAACCCGGTGCTCGGTCCAGTGGAACATGGGCCGGACCTTGAGCGAGCCCTTGAGCACCCGGAAGCCGTGTTCGATCCGCCAGAGTTCGGCGTAGTGGGCGCGAATGACGGCGGGGGGATCGGGGAGGCTGGTCCAGACTCCGTGGAGACCATCGAAGAGTGCGTCCTCGGCGACACGCTGCGGGTCCAGTCTGACGGCTCCCTTGTCCACGGTGAGATAGCGGGCGGCCCGGCCCTTGCCCTTGACTGCGTCGCCGAGGCGCTTTTTGGCGACCAGCAGTGCGGTGGCGCGGTCCGCCCGATCCTTGCGGGCCTTCTTCGGGCTGTAGCGAAGCACCAGGCGACGGCCGGCCAGTGCGCCGTGGCTCGCCACGAGTTCGGAGAGCCGCAGCGCATCCCGGTCTGATTCTTCGGAGTGGGCCAACGGCCAGTTCTCCGGCTTTGCCAGCGCGCCGCGTTCGGTCCCGGACAGGCGGCGCAATCGGGCGGCCACCACCCAATCGAAGCCGAGAGCCTCCATCGTCTCGAAGTTCTCCCGACTGGCCATCCCGGCATCGGCCACGACGACCACCCGACTCAGCCGCACCTGCTTGCGCAGTTCCCGCACCAGAGGGGCCAGGGTCTTCACATCGGTGGTGTCCCCCGGGTACAGCCGGTAGCCCAGCGGCAATCCCTCCGGACTTTGCAAAAGAGCCAGAACCACCTGGCTCTTTTGGTGCTTGCCGTCCTTGCTGAACCCCTTCTTGCGCAGATCGTCCCGAACTTCAGAGGCGAAACTGAGGGTGGTGGCATCGAGGAACACCACTTCCGTCTTCCCGCCGAGCAGACCCGATGCCTCCCGATGTATCCGGGCATCCAGTTCCGCGATCCGCTCGTCGGTCAAGCGATCCATCATCCGGTACACCTGTTCGAGCGCCACCTGATCCAGCCCGTGGTCGCGCAAGAGCAGATGGTGGGCGCGTTTGCTCTTGCCCGGCGCGAGGATCCGCATCCACAGCGCCGCCCGGAAGATCCGCGCCGACACGCGGGAGCGGCGATCCCAGATGGAGTCGATGCCCAGTTGGCGGTACAGCTCGCCGAACACCTCGTGGATGCCGAGACAGATCCGGCGTTCGGCGGCGATGGCGTGCATGTCGGCCACCGGGAGAGGAGCGGGAGAACCCTTGCGCTTGCGTGCTGCGATGACGGCCTCGGCGAGAGTCTCCGGAGGGAAGAGAGCGGGAGCGCGCTCTTCGCGGAGTTGGGCGCGGACGTGTTCGGCGAGGCGGAGGAGTTCGTCGAGAGCGGGGCCCTTGGGGGCGCAGCCGAGGTAGCGGAGGATGCGCTGGCGGGGCTTGCCGTCTTGGTTGCGGTAGGACTCGACGACCTGAACGGCGTGATGTCCGGTTTTGCGCTGGGGGACGGTACGGATGAACACGGGGTGATCTTAGCAGATCGTGACCAATATGGCAAAATACTACACTACGCAGCGAATCCAGAAAACGGATAGGCAATATCAACGACTTACGGCGTCAAATCAGGCCTAAACCGTCAAAGTCAAGGCTCGGTCACCCTGCCCCCACCGTCGGGAACGCCGCGCCGCGCCGGGCTTCGAGAGGTCGGATGGCGGGAACCGTAACAGGATCACCGTACGGCCGATAATCTTGTGACAACGGGAGTCATCTCATGCGATCCGTCGGTATCCACGCAGCGAGAACCCATCTGTCCGCTCTTGTCGAGCAGAGATCCTCATCACCAAGCGAGGCCTCCCGGTAGCCCGGCTCGTGCCTCCCCGCGAAACGGAAAGAGACCCCCGAGCGGTAGCGGCGGAACGCCTGCGCCGGCGTCGCCGCCGCATCGAGTGGGCCACCACCGACGAGATCCCCCGCACACGGGACGAAGGTCGTCGCTGAACCTGCTGCTACTGCTCCCGGAGCGCTCCCACGACCCCGCGGCGGGCCGCGCCGATCGCCGGTGCGAGGCCACCGAAGACCCCGATCACGAGGGCCAGCACCGTACCCTGGACCAGCAGTTCCGGAGTGACCTGAAAGGCGAAGGCGACCTGGCTGAACGAAGCGAAGTTGATGGTCGCGGCCCGGAAGCCGTCGAACAGGAACCACGACGCGCTGCCGCCGAGGATGGCCCCGACCAGCGAGAAAATCAGCGACTCCGTCATCACCGAGAGCACGATCGGAATCCGGGCGAAGCCGAGCGCCCGCAGTGTCGCGATCTCGCGCGCCCGGCTCGAGACCGCAGCGTACATGGTGTTGAGTGCGGCGAAGATCGCCCCCACCGCCATCATCATCACAACCATCCAGCCGATGGAGGTGATCAGGGTTTCCATCACTTCGGACTGTTCTGCGAGGTATTCGCTCTCCCGCATGACGTTCACGTTCAGGCGCGGATCCTCTTCGAGAAACTCGCGGAACGGGTCGAACCGGTCTTCCTCCGCGAGGCGCACCAGAACCGAGTTGGAAGAGTTGTCGCGCTGGTATTCATTCGCCAGAACCCGGTAGTCCGTCCATATCTCCGATTCCGGGACCCCGCCGCCGGCAGTGAAGTGACCTACCACTTCCCAGTCCGCCGTGCCCACATCGATGCGATCTCCCAACGCGAGGCCCTCGAACAAACTCGCAGCCGCCACGCCGACGATCACCTCGTTGCGCCCCGTCTCGAACATCCTTCCGCTGACGATTTCGACCGTGTCCCGCACTTCCATCGCGAGAGGCCCAATCCCGCGCAGCGGAACATTCGCATCGGTTTCCACCCCGATCCTCCGGCGATCGATGATGACGAAGAGCTCGGGAGAGACGAGCGACCCCGAAGCTCCCACGGCTACCCCCGGCGCTTCCTCGATGACCTGGACCTCGGAGCGCTGCAGAATGCTCGAGGATTCGGCGGTCGCGCCGCTCCGCATCACGATGGCGATGTCGTCGCGAGCCTGCGACTGCAACACCTCGCGGAAACCGGTGGCCATGGAAAGCACGGCGACCAGGACTCCCACCACGCCGGCGACCCCGAAGACAGCAACCAGCGAGGAGGACCGACGTTGCCAGACGGTCTGCAGGTTGTAGGCGGAAACCGCCCCGCACTGCCTGATGAAACTGCCAAGCCGCATTCAGGGGCCCCTTACAGGCGTCTCAGGGCGAGCGCGGTCTGAAGACGCATGGCCCGTCGCGCAGGGAAGATGCCGACCACGAGCCCGGTGAGAATGGCGAGCCCGATTCCGAGAGCGACGTCCTGGGGGCGCATGTAGAAGCCGGGGAAGAACTGCGCGATCGAGCTGCCGAGCACGGCCGCGATCCCGGAAGCCATCAGCAGCCCGAGGAAACCGGCGGTGGTCACGAGCACCACCGATTCCAGCAGGACGAGCCGCATCACCTGACCCCCGGTGAATCCGAGCGCCTTCAGCAGGCCGATTTCACCGATGCGCTCCCGCACCGACTGCGCAAGCGTGTTGCCGGCAACCAAAAGGATGGTGAAAAAGACGGCCCCGAGGATCGAGGTCACGATGAGGCCGATGTTTCCGATCTGGTTGGCGAAGCCGGCGGCGAAAGCACCTTCCGGCTCCGATTTGGTCTCCGCCGGCGAGTTGCGGAAGAGCGCATCGATCTCGCCGGCGATTTCCGCCGAGCGGTCGGGATCGGCGATCCGGACCATGTACCAGCCCACCGTTCCCCGGCCGAAGGAGCGGGTCTCGTCGAACATGTCGTAGCGGAACAGGAACTGGCTCTGGTCGAACCCGTCAACATCGCTGTCATAGATCCCGACGATCTCGAATTCCCATGCTTCATCCAACCGTCCCTGCTGCTGCCAGATGGTGGGCTGGATCGGAATGCGATCGCCGATTTCCCAGCCGAACCGATGCACCAGCGTGCGCCCGACGATCGCGCCATTCCGGGTTTCCATCCAGCGGCGGCGGGCCTCTTCGGGAAGCTCGATCTCGGGATACATGTCGAGATATTCGAGAGGGCGAACCGGGGCCTGCATGAAGAAGTTGGAAGGATCCTGATAGAAGCCCCCGAACCAGGTCATGTGCACCGCATCCACGACCCCCGGTATGTCCTCGATGCCCCGTTCGTAATTCTCCGGCAGCATCTGGAACAAGGAGACGCGATGGCGCACGACGAGTCGCTGCGCGTCGGCGATGTCCACGCCGGCAGCGAAGGCAGTGCGCAACATCGCGAGGATGCCGAACATCAGGAAGGCCACCACTACCGACAGGAAGGTGAGCACGGTGCGGGTCTTTCGCCGCCGGAGCGCGGCACCGATCAGGGGGAGAGCACGCATGGTCAGTCCCCTCCGTTGTCGAGGCGGCCGTCATCGAGATGAAGCTCCCGGGAGGCACGCCTGGCCGCTAACGGGTCGTGGGTGACCATCAGGATGGTCTTGCCCTGCTCGCGGTTCAGGATTTCGAGAAGCTCCAGAATCTCGCCCGTATTGGCGCGGTCGAGGTCGCCGGTCGGCTCGTCGCACACCAAAAGCGCCGGGTCGTTCACGAGCGCCCGGGCGATACCGACGCGCTGCTGCTCGCCCCCCGAGAGCTCCCGCGGGTAGTGCCGGCCCCGGTCGGAGAGCCCGACGATGTCGAGCGCAATGTCCACCCGGCGACGTCGCTCGCGCGCCGAGAGCGAAGTCAAAAGGAGCGGCACCGCCACGTTGCCGCGGGCGTGGAGCGCACCGAGCAGGTTGGCGAACTGGAAGACGAACCCGATGTTGCGCGAGCGAAAGGCAGCGAGCCGCCGCTCGGACATCTTGTGGATCGACTCGCCGGCCACCACCACTTCGCCGCTGGTCGGCCGGTCGAGCCCGGCGATCAGGTTGAGCAGGGTGGATTTGCCGGACCCCGACGGTCCCATCAGCGCGAGAAATTCCCCGCGCGGCATTTCGAGCGAAAGGTCACGCAGCACCGGGACCGATCGCCGTCCCTGGCGGAAGGTCCGGGTCACCGACCGGACCGCGACCATCGTCCCGTTCTGGGTTTCGGTCATCTTTCCTTCCTTTCCGGGTGGGTCAGGGAGCGTCGGTTCGCTCTTCCACGAGATCTCCGTCGGCGAGTTCAGGGGGCCCTTCCACGACCACCCGGTCGCCCTCGGCGAGCCCGGAGAGGACGAAGACTTCGTCGCCCTGGGTATCTCCGATGCGGACGGCCCGCCGCTGCACCCGCCCGTCGCGGACCAGCAGCACCAGATCCCGACCGGTATCCGAGAAAAACGCCGCCGCCGGCGCGAGCAGCCCCTCCGGCGCGTCCGAGGGCTCGGCCTCGGCGGAGCGGAAGCTCACCTTCACGCCCATGTCGGGAAGGATCCGGTCGTCGAGCTCCTCGAAGGCGATGCGAACCCGGACGGTGGCCCGATCCCGATCGGCGGTCGGAATGATCGCGATCACCCGCGCCGGGATGGTCCAGTCCTCGTAGGAATCGAGGACGGCATCCACCGGCTGGTCGGGGACGACCCGGTTGATGAACGCCTCGTTGACATCCACTTCGATCTCCCGCGAAGCCATGTCCACGATGGTTCCGACTCCGGTGCGGGTGAATCCGGCACCTCCGGCGATCGGGGACATCATCTCCCCGGGCTGGGCGTTCTTCGCGGTAATCACTCCGGCGAACGGCGCCCGGACCACGGTGTCCTCGATCTGCTGGCGGATCACGTCCAGTTGTCGTTCGGCCACCCGGATGTCCTCGCGCTGGCGCTCGATCCGGGCCTCGAAGGTGGCCACTTCGCCGTCCACCCGGTCGAGATCCGCCTGGCCGGCCACCTCTTCGGCAACCAGCCGACGGGTCCGCTCCTGCCGGAGCCGGGCCTCGGCGAGCTGCGCCTCCACCTCGGCGACCATCTTGCGCGCCGAATCGGCCTGCGCCTCGGCGAGCCCGAGACTTCGCTCGAGATTGGAGGCATCGAGCCGGGCGAGCACCTGCCCCTCGCTGACTTCCATGCCTTCTTCGATGTAGATGCCGGTGATCTGCCCGGCCGCCTTCGAGGAAACGGTGGCCTGGCGGCGGGCGGTCACATAACCGCTCGCATTCAGTACCGTGGTTCCGGCAGAGACCGCGGTCGCCCGAACGCGAGCGGTCCGCACTTCCGCGATCTCGGGCCCGGAACCGAGCAGGCGGAGCGCCGCGAAACCGCCGCCGAGAACCAGAACCGCCCCCACCACCGCCGTCCAGATCGCGACCGCGCGACTTCCGCCGCGGGCTTCTTCCTCGATCCGCAGCTCGGCGAGCCGGCTGGCCGGCTTCGGAGGATCGGTCGCGCTCACTGTTTCTCCCCTACGGCCGGAAAGCCCGAAGGTTCCCCGGCTCGCACGGAATGATACGACCTTACTAGCAGGCTGTGGAGAAACTGGCGTGAGCACCGAGACGGGTGAAGCGCCCGTCTGACAAGGCGCGTGAGGGAGCCATAGCAGCGCTATTTCGACCGAAACCGGGCGAAGAGCGAGCCTCCAGGCGAGCGTTCAGACGGGATGCATCGCTCGTCGAATGCCGCGTTAGTTTTTCCACAGCCTGCTAACTCTCGTCGAGGCGGATCACCGACAGGTTCTCCCCGAGCACCTCGCGGGCGATGGGCACGAGGTGTTCGTGGTGGGTGAAGAAGAGCACCTGCGTGTTCCGGGCGAAGTCGCCGAGGATCCGGAAGCCGGCCGCCGAGCGCGCCTCGTCGAAGTTCACGAACAGGTCGTCCGCGAGGAACGGGAGGGATGGTGCGCGTTTCCCGTAGTCCTCGATGGCGGCGATCCGGAGCGCCAGGTAGAGCTGATCTTCGGAGCCGCTGCTCAAGCCGGTGACCGGAACCCGGCGACCGTCCTTGCGGACGGCTTCGAGGCGAAGCTGGTCTTTCGCGTCGAACCCCACTTCGAGCGTTTCGAAGGAACCTCCGGTGAGACCGGAGAACAGCACCCCGGCGCGACGAAGCATGGGTCCCTGCTTTTCCTTGCGGAACCGCTCCAGGGCCCACCGGAGCAAAATCTCGGCGGTCCGAACCCGGGTGTACCGCTCGGCGGCTTCGCGCACTGCGACGACGGCTTCCGCCCGGGTGGCCGCGAGCCGGGCCGCCGCGTCGTCATCCTCGAAGGCCTCGAGCTCTTTCCGGCTCTCGCCCAGGCGCTCGGCGTTCTCGCGTTGCTGGCTACGGATCTCCTCGAGACGGTGCGCGGCGATCTCCTCGTTCGCCTTCACCTGGTCCGGCTCGACCCCCTCGCACTCGGCCCGGACCTCTTCTGCACTCAGCCCGTCCGCTTCGCCTGCCAGCTCCTCGATGAGACGGGCACGCTCGACCTCGGCTGCCCTTCTGTTGTCGGAGCGCTGGATCGCCGTCTCCAGCCCCGCGCGATCCGTCGTCCCGGCGCGCTCGTAAAGCGGGGCGAGTGCCATCTCCGCTTCGGCGACCACCGCCTGTGATTTTCGGATCTCCTCTTCCAACCTGTGGATCTCCGATTCCTGATCCTCTTTTTTCTTGCGCCGCTCGAGGTCGCGTTCGAGACGTTCGTGGAGCCGGAGCACCGCCTCGTCGGCCGGGAACTCCCCGAGTTCGGGGGAGATCTCCGAAATCAGGGCCCGGACCGCCTGCTCGAAGCCGGCGATTTCCTGTTCCATGCGCCCGATGCGGTTTTCTTCCACCTCGCGCACCTGACTCGCCGCGACCCCCATGTCGGTGAGGAGACGGGCACCGGTTTCCGATGGCACGATCGGCTCCAGTTTCGCTTCGGCGAGCGCTCGCTCCCATTCCGCTTCCCAGTTCGTAACTGCCGCGCGAGCCTGCTCCAGGATGCCCCGCTCCCGGTCGCGCTCCTTTTCGACGCGGACGAACGCTTCCCGGCGATCCTGCTCCTCACGTTCCGCCTGCCGCTTCTCCCGAACGGTGTCCGCAGCGCGGCGCAGGAGAATTCCGACCGGGTCGTGTTCGAGTTCGGCGGCGGCAAGACCGAAAGGAGCGAGGCCAGCGGCGAGTTGATCCCGAATCTCGCGCTCCCTCGACTTCTCGGCGTCCAGCTCCCTCTCCCGCTTGCCGAGGTCACGGTAAGCCGCCGCCAATTTTTCCCGAGTCTCGATCCAGGTGGCCATCTCGTCCGGAGACCGGGGCTCGAACGGGCATCCTTTCCAGAGTGCACGCCAATCGGCGAGGAGGCGATCCCGATCCCCGATGAGTTCACTCTCGTCCGCAGCCAGCGATTCGACATCCGCTTTTCGTTCCTGGAGCGCGGCCTCGACCGCGGCGAGTCGGCCCGCCGCTTCCGCTCGATCGAAGCGCCGATCGGCTACCCCATCGGCCTCGCGGCTCAGCTCCTGAAAACGCCCGGCCATCGCTTCGCGGTCCCCATTCGCGGATGGATCGAGGAGCCGGGTTCGCACTTCCTGCCAGCTCGCGTCGCGCTCGGCGCGGACGTGGTCGAGCGAAGAGCGGGCGATCACCGAGGTGTCCTGCTGGATTTCGCGGTGCCGGTTCTCTTCGGCGCGCAGTCGGCGGCGCGCATCCGCGAGCTGACGGCGCTTCTCCTCCAGCTCGTTTTCCACGGTGCGGAGCCGTTCCCGGCTTCCGGCGATCACCTCGGCGGAGGGTGTCGGCAGGGCCCGAATGGCCGTCTCGCTCACGCAATCGTCCGGGAGTGACGGCGAAAGCGTAGCCCTGAGATCCGCTACCTCCTGCTGCCGCTCCCCGGCGGCGCGCCGTAGCTCCCGGAGTCGCGCATCGAGGTCCGCCGCCCCGGCATTCGCACCGTGTATGGCTTCGAGCCGCGCCACTGCCTGGATATCCAGATCGGGAGACAGCCGGGCCGCCTGCTCCTCGATCCGGCTCTCGGTCTTGCCGAGCGCTTCTTCGGCCGCTTCCACCGCTCCGATCAGCCTCCCACGTCGCTGGAGCAGATCACTCAGAAGGCCGATCTCGGCACCGGACGGCAAACGCTCCAGGAGCGATTCGTCTCCCGTTGCCCGCCAACCGAGGTCCGCCGCCGCTTCACCGAGTTTCTCGAGCGCCGCCTTCCGTTCGTCCTGCCGCTTGGGGAGATCCCGCCGCATCGTCGCGACCTCGATCCGCCGGGCTTCGAGTTCCCGGATTTCAGATTCCCGAGCCTCCATCGCCCTGTCGCTTGCCACCGCATCCCGCTGGCTGCGCCTCTCTTCGAGGGACTGTTGGTGCACCATCCTTTTCGCATTCGCCTGCGCCGCGTCCGACACCGCCCGTTCCCGTCGGGCCGCGGCATCTTCGGGGAGCAGGACCGCGTCCGCGAGCGCCACGAGCTTCTCGTCGAGCTCCCGGAGTCGCCGCACCTTGGGCAGCACCCGGCGGACAC
Organism: Vicinamibacteria bacterium; assembly: GCA_965215615.1. Lineage (GTDB taxonomy): Bacteria > Acidobacteriota > Vicinamibacteria > Marinacidobacterales > Marinacidobacteraceae > CBDATA01. The sequence goes on from OZ244068.1 coordinate 2,371,397, forward strand.
GCGCAAGGCGACGCGCCTCGGCATCGCGGCAGCGGTACTCCTCCTCCAGCCCTCGCGCCTTCTCGGCTGCCGCATCGTGGTCCTTCTTGAGCCGTTTCCAGGCATCAGGCTGTTTCGTCGCGCTCCGAAGCGTCCTGTCCGCCTCGGTGAACCGGTCGAGAGACTGGTAGAAGCGGCGCGTCTTCGCCCGGCGGGGGGTCCACAGCGCCGTCGCTTCGTTGTCGAGCCGCTTGCGACGATCCCGGAATCCGCGCAGCGCCGCCCCGGCAGCGAAGAGCATCTCCCCGACCTCGCCCTCGGCCGCGACGATTTCGCGCCCTCCGTCGGCCAACCGGTCGTGGCTCAGGCCGAACATACGGAGGAAGAACTCGCGCTCCACACCCCCGAGAAACTTCCTGAGGATCCCCTCTCCTGCGGGAAACGCAGCATCTTCTTCGTCGAGCAGGGTGTCCCGGTTGCCCTTCCGGCGACGGATCGCCAGCTTCTCGCCGCCGCTCGCGAGAACCGCGCCGATCCGCAGATCGTCGTAGTCGTGGAGGAACCCATATGGGGTGCGCGCCGGAATCCCGAAGAGCAGATCCTCGATGGCGGTCATCGTCGTGGTCTTGCCAGCTTCGTTGCGGCCCACGATGAGGTGGAAGTCCGGGTGCCCTTCGGGCGCTTCGAATCCCGACCCGGTGAACTTGCCGAACCGGATCAGGTCCAGTTTTTCGAGACGCACTTCAGGAATCCCCGGCTTCGAGCCATTCGAGAAGCCACGGTCCCACTTCGCGGGTCAGGTGGGCGTAGCGTTTGTCACGGGCCTTCCGCAAGGGACCGTCCTCGACGGCCTCCGCGATCTCCGGCTTGAGCCGCTGCGCCAACACGCCCACGTCCTCTTCGAGCAACCGCATGAGCTCCGGGTCTTCGTGGGCTTTTTCGAAAAGACGGGCGAGGTCGCCGAGTGCGTCGGCCCGGGCACGCAGGTCCTCGGGCGATGTCGGCGGACGGGTCGCCACATCCACCCGCGCCACCCAGCCGTCGCCGGCGAGACCGAAGATCGCGCCGCGCGCTTCGCTGAGGAGTGCTTCCGCATCGCCGACGAGCCGTCCGTGAAGGGGTGTCCGGCCGGTGAGACGGACGCGGAGGACGAGAAGCCGGTCTCCCATCCCTGCGAGCAGCGGCTCGGCTTTCCGGGCGATCGCGTCGCTGATGTCCGCGACGCTCTCCGCTCCGCCGACTCCGACATCCAGATCCTCCCAGCGCACCACATCGAAATCATGCGGGACGACCTCCGCGGTCTCTTCCCGCACCGAAACGACCATCGCTCCCTTCGGCCCCGTTTCCTTCACATGCCGTCCCTGGAGGTTGCCCGGGAAGACGACCCACGGATCCTCATGCAGGATGTGCCGCTGGTGGATGTGGCCGAGCGCCCAGTAGTCGTACCCCTTCCCGGTCAGATCGGCCAGCGAGCAGGGTGCATAGTCGTCGTGCCGGGGATCGAAGCCGCCGAGCCCGGTGTGGAGGACTCCGATGTTGAACACGCCCTTGCGGGGCGACGGGTAATCGGGAACCAGATTTTCGGTGACCGCCCGGTCGCGAAAGCTCTGGCCGTGGAGTGCCACCCCGAGCTCGTCGAGGGTGAAGGTTTCGGCCTTTTTGCCGCGAAACACCCGAACGTTCTCCGGCAGCTCGAGCGCTTTCGTGATCCGGCTCTCGGCATCGTGGTTGCCGTGGAGCAGGAACACCGGAATCCCGGCGGCATGGAGCCGGCCCATCTGCCGGACGAAGAAGAGGCCGGTGCGATAGTCCTTCCAGTCCCCGTCGTAGAGATCCCCGGCGATGACGACGAAGTCCAGACGTTCTTCGAGTACGTACCCGACCAGGTTCTCGAACGCCTGGCGCGGCGCGGAGCGGATGCGCTCGGCGATGTCCCCCTCCTGACCATCGAGACCCCGCAGAGGGCTGTCGAGGTGGATGTCGGCGGCGTGGAGGAAGCGAAAGCTGCTCATCGGAACGGTTTATACCCCTTGCGAGAGACGAATCCTGTCACCCCCGCTCCGGGTGTCGCCGCAATCTCCGGGGATAGACTGCGGACATGACCACCGGAGGCTGAATGTCGGCCGGGAGCATCCCTTCCTCCTGGTCCTTGCGGGCACGCCGAATCTCGAAGGAAGGCTGGGCGCGATGGGGGTCTCGTTCTGGGAGCGCGCGCAGCAGCTTCGGATCGGAAGGCTGACCTCGGAGGCGGCCGGCGAAGCGCTGCGGCGGCCTTTCGAGGAAGCGGGATTTCGGATGTCTCCCGGAGTCCTCGACAGGCTCGCCGACGAGAGTCAGGGATATCCGTTTTTCGTCCAGCTCATCGGAGATGCCGTCTGGCGACGGATGGACTCCCGTTCCGAAGTGACACCCGAAGCGATGGAAGCCGGTTGCGTGGATTTCGGCAAGAGAAAGGGTGAGTTCTACGCGCGACGCCATGAAGAACTCGCTTCCGGAGACCTGATCCCGGTCGCCCGCTCGGTGGCCGACGCATTCCGGGACCGGCTCTCGTTGACCCGCGAGGAGCTCGAAAAAGCCATCCGCGCCGGCCTCCGGGATTCCGGCCCCGCTCCGGAGCGCGTCCTTCGCGCAGCCGCCGCGCTGCGGGAGCTGGGCTTCCTCTGGCGGGTCGAAGGGCGGACGGAGTGGGAACCGGGGATCCCGAGCCTGATGGACTACGTCCGGGAGCACGTCGCCGCCGGGTAACTCGTCGGGCTCCGGAGATCCCGAACCCATCAGGCCCCATCAACTACGGCGGGCGGCGAACGGGAGGTAGGCGAGGAAGAACATCGCGAGGCCGAGGAATTCGAGGAACAGCAGGTACCAGGGCCAGGGTGCGAAGAAGAAGGGCGACGCGGTGCCGCCGGGAGGCGCGGACAGGTACATGTAGTTCGCCCCGAGCAACAGGTTCACCGGCGCGACCACGAGAGCGAGCAGATTCAGGCAGACGAAGGCCGTGAAGAGCCCGCGAAGGGTGGGGCACATCCCGAATCCCCAGGTGGCGACCGCGACGCCGATGACGATCCCGCCGTGGGCGAGGAAATACTGGAAGAACCGGTAGGCCGGGAACCCGGCTTCGAGGTTCCCCGGCGTAACGATCGCGTTCAGGGCACCCACCATCCCCCAGTACCAGGCGATCTGGTAGGCGTGCGGGCTGCGAAAGACCAGCGTGGCCACGGTCAGGAACACCGCGACACCGCACAGGTGAAGCGGAAGGTGGTTCCGGAGAAACCCGCCGAGGCCGAGCTCGTGGATCCGGATCGTCCACCAGGTGAACTCGTTCAGGAGCAACAGGCCCGCGACGGCGTAGCGGACGAAACGAAAGCCCCGGCGGACGAGGAAGGTGAGCGCGGCCGCAAGGGCCACCGTGAGCCCGATCGCGGTCAGGTGGGGGATTCCGAAGGACGCGAAGCCAGGGGTCAAGAGGCGGGGACCGCAACGTCTGCCGGGAGCACGAGCAGGACACCGTAGCCGGCGCATGCCGGATCCGACACGTAGTCGGGGATCAGGCCCTCGGGACGGAAACCGATCCGAAGTTGCACCGAGATGGTCGGGTCCGATCGCTTCCCGTCGAGAAGCTCCGCGTAGTACGCCCCGGCCTCCATCTGCCCGGCGAGCGCGCCGTAGCCGGCCAGCATTCCCACGGTGATCTGGCCGGAAAGGCCGAGCCGGTTCACGACCTCATGGCGCGCCGCATAGAGCGCCCGCCCGACCCCCCGGCCCCGCCATGCCTCCACCACGCCGAGATCGGCACCGTAGAGCCACCTGCCCTCCGGATCGTGGGCGGTGAGCCACCCTTCCCCAAAGATCTGCGGGAAGGAATGCTGTCCGGAAGCGAGGCATTCCCCCACCCTCAGCGTGGTGGTCGCGGCGATGATCTCTCCTCCGGCAACCGCCACCAACTGGCCCTCGGGAAACATCGCGATGTGGTGCCGGTAGTGCTCGGCCCGGAACCGCTGTTCGGGCGCGAGAGTCGGAAAGATGGCCTTCTGGAGCGTCGCGAGCGTTTCCGCGTGAGCGCTGGCTGCCGGAAGGATCTGGAACGGAGGGCGGGTCACGACCGGCGCCGGAGCCCGAGGACTCCCAACCGGTTCGCGGGCTCCACCGGCTTTCCCGCGATATCCACGATCTTGCGCGGAGGGTGCGAGCTTCCGGTGGCGAGCGACACCAGAACCGTCGCGCCGAGCGAAGCGCCGGTGGCCAGCAGCGCGCCCGGAAAATCCGCTCCCCCGGCCGCCCAGGCAGCCACGACGGTGATGAGCCAGATGCCGATCCCGGCGAGGATCCCCGCCACCGCGCCGGGGCCGTTCGCCCGCTTCCAGTACATCCCGAGCGTCAGGGGAGCGAACAGCCCCACCATGATGACCGTCCACGACTCGACCATCAGCGTGTACACGCTCTCGAAGACGAGGGCGACGGAAAGCGCGAGCCCGCAGAAGAAGACCACGCCCACCCGGATCGCGATCAGCCGCTCGCGGGGCGAGAGGTCGGGCGCGATGTTTTTCAGGATGTTCTGGCCGAAGACGCTGGCCGGCCCCAGGAGCCCGCTATCGGCCGAACTCATCAGGGCGGCGAACAGGGCACCGAGGAACAGCGCGAAAGCGACCGGCGGGAGGAACTCCATCGCGAGCAGCGGCACGATGTGCTCGGGGTTGTCGAGCACCGGAAGGAGTCCGGTGCCGACCAGGCCGAGAGTCACCGGAATGAGGCCGACCAGGAGGTACATGGCACCCGCGATGTAGGCGCTCCACTGCGCCACCCACTCGTCCTTCGAGCTCAGCGCCCGCTGCATGAGATCCTGGGCCGGAAGGTTGCCGAGGCCGATCACGAGCCATGCCTGGACGAACAGGCACCACTCGAGGATGCCTCCGGTCGGAGCGAACCGGGTCTGTTCGGCGGTCAGCCGTGCGAAGGCGGCTTCCGCTCCTCCGGCCGCCCCCAGCACGATCGGCAACATCACGAGAAGTGCCGTAACCAGGATGACGACCTGGAAGAAGTCGGTGAGGGTGACACTCCACATGCCGCCGAGCGTCGTGTACAGCAGCACGACCCCGGCGGCGACCAGGATCGCGGTCGTTGCATCCAGGTCGGTCAGCGCGGTCAGGATCGTTCCCACCGCGATCAATTGGGAACCCACCCAGCCGATGTACGCCGGGAAAATGACGAGCGCCGAGAGGATCTCGGCGGACTTCCCGAAGCGCCGGCGGAAGAAATCCGAGATGGTGATCAGCCGCAGCCGGCGCAGCAGCCGCACGTAGAAAGCACCGGCGATCAGCAGGCAGAGCGAGGCACCGAAGGGATCCGCCACCACCGCCGAGAGACCACCGGAATAGGCGGCCCCGGCCGCACCGATGAGCGTTCCCCCGCCGAACCAGGTGGCGAACAGGGTCGAAGTGCAAAGCGCGAGTCCGAGACGGCGTCCCGCCACCACGAAGTCGGTGGTGTTCCGGACCCGACGGGAGCCGATCCCGCCGATGACCAGCAGCGCGACCAGATAGATCCCGACGATGGTCAGGATCAACGCGGTCTGGGACAAGGGTCAGGCACCCATCCGCCGGCGATGCGCCTCGGTCCCATAGACCTCCGGGTTCACGCAATTCGGGGCGGGTTTCCGGTGGAGGTGAGCGATCGCGTTCTCGGCGCACATGGTGGCCATCCGGTCCCGGGTGGCGACGCTCGCGCTCGCGATGTGCGGCAGGATGACCACCTGGTCCAGCTCGGCGAGTCCGGGTGCCATCGCCGGCTCGCGCTCGAAGACATCGAGGCCGGCCCCCCCGATCGCGCCACTCCGAAGCGCTTCCACGAGCGCCGCTTCATCCACGACCGGGCCGCGGGCGGTGTTGATCAGGATCGCCGTCCTTTTCATCAGGGAAAAAGCCCGGCTGCCGAACAGGTGCTCCGTGGAGGGGTTCAGGTCGGTGTGGATGGAGAGGAAATCGCTCCGGCGCAGCAGGTCGTCGAACTCCGCGTACTCCACGTCGTCGCGATCTTCGATGATGCGCTTCATCGGGGGATCGAAGGCCAGGACATCCATGTCGAAGCCGAGGGCGCGGCGGTGCATCGCCTGTCCGATGCGGCCGAAGCCGACGAGTCCCAGCGTCTTCTGCCGGCCGTCGCCGCCGGGACTCACATCGGCCCCGAGCATCAGCGACGGCCCCCAGATCCGGTAGTGCCCGCCGCGCATGTACCGGTCGGCCTCCACGATGCGACGGGAGACCGCCATCAGCAGCGCCCAGGCGAGGTCGGCGGTGGTGTCGGTCAGGACTCCCGGCGTGTTGCTGACCGGGACGCCGAGCTCGGTGGCCGCTTCCACATCCACGTTGTTGAAGCCCACCGCAAAGTTCGCCACGCCGAGCAGAGTGGGGATGGAAAGCAGCTCCCGGTCCACCGCTTCGGTGAGGAGCGAGACATGCACCCTGGCGGAGCGGGCACCGGCCAGCACCCGCTCGCGGGGAACCGGAGCATCGTCCCGCATCCCGGCGATTTCGACTTCGCCCGCCGCCTGGAGCAAGGCGAGCCCCGCGTCCGGAATCTTCCGGGTCACGAAGAACTGGCTCACGCAGCAACCCCGAGGGCGGTCTCGTCTTTCAGGAAGCGCTCGAACCCGGCGGAATCGGCCGCCCCGGCGGCAATTCTCGCGATCCCCTTCTTCAGCGAATCCATGTCCGTGGCGTAGGAAAGCCGGAGAAAGTCCTGGCCCTCGCTGCCGATCACCCCGAAGCTGCGCCGATCCACGAGCGCAACGCCGTGGAAATAGAGGAGAAACCGCGAAACCAGAGTGGCCGGGCTGGTCCGTCGCTGGACCGATTCGGGCTGGGAGCGGAACCAGGCGCTCGCGCCGAGCGACTCGCAGACACCGGAAATGTTGGGAAACGCGTAGAACGCGCCGAGCGGATTGGCGCAGCGGATGCCGGGGATGGCGTTCAGCGCCGGAACCACGAAGTCCCGACGGTGGCGGAACTCTTCGACCATGCCCCGCACCACGCCCGGCGTCAACGAGCTTTCGAGCGCCTCGCGGGCCGCCTCCTGCACGAAGGGTGGCGTGCAGCTCACCGTGTTGATGTTGATCTGCTTGAAACGAAGCGCCTCCTCCTCGGTGGGGAGGACCATCCAGCCGAGCCGCCAGCCGGTCATCGCGAAACCCTTGGAATGGCCACTCGCGATGACCGTTCGCTCCCGCATGCCCGGCAGGGAGGCCATCGAGACGTGCTCGAAGCCGTCGAAGGTGATGTGCTCGTAGATCTCGTCGGAATAGACGCGGAAATCCGGATGGGCCCGACGCTTCGCCAGCTCCGCGACTTCCTCGAGCAATTCGCGCGGCAGCACGCCGCCGGTCGGATTCGAGGGCGAGCAGAGCATCAGCACCTTGGTCCGCTCGGTCAGCAGGCTTTCGAGATCGGCGGCGCGGAAGGCGAAACCGCGATCCTCGCGGAGGATCAACGGCTTCGGGATCCCGCCGAGGTAGGTGACCCAGGATTCGTAGATCGGAAACCCGGGGCTCGGATAGATCACTTCGTCACCAGGGTCCACATAAGCCATCATCGAGTAGCCGATCGCCGGCTTGGCCCCGGAGAGGACGATCACCTGTCCGGGGCGGACCGGAATGCCGCGGGTCTTCTCCACGTGGGCGGCAATCGCCTTGCGGAGCGCCGGGACCCCGGCCGGGTCGGTGTAGTGGGTGTCCCCCCGACGGATGGCGGCGATCCCGGCTTCGTTGATGTGGGGGGCGCTGTCGAAATCCGGCTCCCCGATGGTGAACGGGATGACATCCACGCCGCGGGCGCGGGCGCGGGCCATGTCCTCCCCGATCTTGAAGGCGTTTTCTGTTCCCATCTGGTCGAAACGCCGGGCGAACAGTGGCATGCCGAAATCCTTTTTCGATACTGGCTTGTCGGTGCGGGCCAAAACCCGAAAACGGAGGCCCGGAGGCGAGGTGCCGAAGCGTCCGCCGGGGCGCGGATGATACTATCGGCCGTTGCGCCTCCGGGATCGGTACTTTCGCGCTTCGGGCCGCTTCCCCGAAGAATCTCCACGGCGCGCACCTTTCCTGCTTCGGCCGGCAGGCTCTCCGGCTTTTGAACAGCGAGGAAATCCCGTGGTGTCGGCGATCCTTTCGAGATTCCGTCGAACGCTCGGCCTGTTGCTCCTGGCCGGTCTCGCGTCGCCCGCCGTCGCCACCCAGTCTCCGCTGCTCGAGGCGGCGCTCCTGAAACGGGCCGAATTGGAAGCAGCCCGCGCCATCCACGGAACCGCGCCGCGCTTCACCGACCTGGATCTCAGCCCGGACCCCCACGCGTTCCCCCCGTCCGCACCGCCGCCCCCGCCGGAATCAGAGCCAGAACCGGAACTCCCGGAAGCCGTGCCGGCAGAAACCGGTGACGCGGAGCTCCGGGAGTCGGAGCTTCGGAAGCGACTGACTGATCTCGAAGCAGCACTCGTTTCGATCGGCGCGAGTGGACTGCCGCTCGCTCCCCGGGATCCGAACCGGTTCCGGAGTGCCCTCGACGCGGCCCGCCTCCGCGCGGAACTGGAAGATACGAGGCAGGAACTGGAAGAACTGCTCTCCGAACGCCGGTAGCCCGCATCCCTGAAAATCCGTTTTCTCATGGCGGATTTTCAGGGATAACAACATGCTGATCGAGCGACTGCCGGGCGCGAGGGCTATTCGAGGGTCAGGCGGAGCGGGGGAAAGCCGGGGCGAACGAGGATCGCGCCTTCCGGAGGGCTGAGCTCCCGCACCCGGTAGGCGCCGACCCTCTCGCCGGCGGCCGCCATCGTGACCTCGCCGCGGAAGGAGAACATGGCCCGAACCTCCCCCCCCTCTCCCGTCTCGAGGAAACCCTGAAGCACGGGGAGCGACTCCGCGAGCGCGGGAGCCTCCTGCTCGGCGGGAGCTTCCCGATCCATCTCTTTCTCGTCCGGTTCGGGTGGGGGAGCGATGCCCTCCCCTTGCTCCGGATCCGGCGGGGCGGCGAGCCAGGCGGCGAGCGCCGGCATCCGGGCATCGGCGGCGAGCCGGGCCGGATCCGGCGCGGATGATGGATCCGACCACAATGCGGAAGCACTCGCGGTCAGGGATGCGGGACCAACCGCGGGAAGCGCGAGGTCCGCCTGCTCGAAACGGATCGGGAGCCGCTCCGATTCGAGTGCCGCGAGGAACCCGAGCAGCCGCTCCTCGCTCCCCACCACCGTCAGCCGGACTTCCGCGCCCCGGGCACCGGCCGGTGGTCGCTGAAGCGGCTGGAAGTGAGCCACCGAAATCTCGATGCCGAGCGGGGCGGCGATCGCCATCAGGCGCTCCCGCATCTCCGCAGCGCTGCGGGGGCCGGAAGCGCGCTCCGCCAGTCGCTCGAGGATCTGGTCGAGCAACCCTCGATGACTTTCGGCTTCCCGGGCGGTGGTTTCCGCCTGGGCCGCGGCCGCCACCTGCTCCCGGAGCATCGCCGTCTCGGCCCGCGCCGACTGGCTTCGGCTCCAGAGAAGCCACGCGACCGAGCCGACCAGAAGGAGCAGGAAGACCCGCAGGCGAAGGCCAGGCTCCCGGATCATGCTGGCGCGGTGAGCCGGAAGGTGATGCGGACGGTGATCCCGCCATCGCGACGCCGGGTTTCGCTTATCACCGAAATCCCCTCGAAACGGGCGCTCGCGGTAAGTCGGTTCAGCAGCGCGTCCACCGCTTCCGCATCTTCGGCATCGGCGGCGAGCGACGCCCGAAAACCCGGAGTTCCGCCGGAGCGCATTTCCACCGAAGTGATCCGCACTCCGGAGGAGGCTGAGTCGAGCGCCTCGCGCAACGCGCTCGAGAGCGCGGGCGCATCCAGCACGCCGGAAACGAGGAGCGCGGCCGCCTCGCCCACCCGCTCCGCCGGCAGGGTGGCAGGCTCCGGAGGAGCTTCGGAAACCGGATCCCCGGCTTCCCGGAGCTCGAGTCGGGCGCTCCCGAGCTCGAAGCCGAAGAAAACCGTCATCAGGACTACACCGACGAGCGAGAGGTCGAGCGCTCGCGTCACCACGACCGGCGACCGGCGACCAAGCTGGATACCGCGCGGAATCCGGAGCATTCAGGCGGCCTCCCGAGCCATTTTCGCCGGACGAAAGCGGGCTCGCCGCAGGAGAGCCTCGAGCCCTTTCCCTGCGATCAGCGGTGGCTCTCCCGGAGCGGTTTCTCTCGCCTCCGAGACGGTTCGCCCTTCTTCCCGAAGCACTTCGGCCAGAGCCGAAGCACCTTCGCCCCACACCTGGATCGACGCCGGGATCGCCGCCGGCGCGGACTGCGAAACGGCTCGCGCGACGGGCAACGGATCGAGGGCGCCGCGCAGCTTGAACCGGAAATCTTCGAGATGGGCACCCCGGGCATTCAAGAGAATGAAGTGGCGGGAGTGGAGCAGCACGAGCGCGCGGGGGCCGGAAGACGCTCCGAGCCACTCGGGAAGGACCGCGAGGCTCTCGGCATCCACCCACCGCACCGCGAGGCCCACCGCCTCGACCGCTCGTTCGTACTGGCGGATGACTGCGGCACGGGAAGCGGCTCCGAGCAGGGAGCGCCGGCCGCCCGAACGGGTCGCGACCCAGTCGAAGCGGTAGCGGCCATCCCGTCGGCCGCCGGGGACGAGCTCCTGAAACAGTTCGTCACCAAGCCTTCGGGATGCGAAAGAGCGCGGGCCTTCGATCCGGCGGATGTGGACGGAGCGGTCAGGAATCGCGACCACCGCCTGCCGGAACGGCCCGGAATCCGGAGCGAGCGCGGCGAGCGCTTCTTCGAGGATGCGGGCGGTGTCCGTAGTCGAGCGGAGGTTCGCCGTCTCCGGAGACGGGCTCAGGAATCCCTCCGGAAGCGGAATCCGCGTCCAGGCACCGCTCCCGGCGCGCGCCAGCAGCCGCTCCGGTGAAAAGGCGAAACCCACGACGCCCCGCCCGCGAGAACTCGGGGAAGAAAGGAAAGACCGCACCGGGGTACCTCGGAAGGACAACTAGGTTATCCCGGCCTCTGGAAAGACAGGTGGTAGCATCGCGGGTTTCGGGCCGGAAGGTCCGGAACAGGAGAAGAATGGGCGTTCACGAGACTGCTGACATCCGCAACGTGGTCGTCGCCGGCCACGGTGGGGCCGGAAAGACAACCCTGGTTTCCGCCCTTCTCTACGCATCGGGCGCAGTGAACCGCCTGGGCCGCGTGGAGGACGGAAACACGGTAACCGACTCCGAAGAGGACGAAATCGAACGCGGGGTCAGCCTGAGCGCGGCGCTCGCGCACTGCGAGTGGAACGAGACCAGGCTCAACCTGCTCGACACCCCCGGATACAGCAATTTCATCAACGAAGCCCGCCTCGCGGCACCGGTGGCAGACACGATGCTGGTCGCGGTGTGCGCGAGCGACGGGATCTCGGTGAATACCGAGCGGGTCTGGAGTTTCGCCGAGGACAACCGTCTCGGAGCGGTGCTCGCCCTGACCCGGATGGACCGCGAACGGGCCTCCTTCGCCGACCGGGTGAAGCAGATCCAGGAGACATTCGGGCGCTCCGCCATTCCCGTCCAGCTTCCGATCGGCGAACGGGAGGACTTTTCCGGGGTCGTGGATCTGATCCGCGCCAAGGCCATCCTCGGTCCGGGGCCGGACGGGGCGGCACCGACCGTCTCGGACATTCCCGGAGAACTCGCGGCGGCCGCCGAAGAGGCCCGCGCCGAGCTCATGGAGATGATCGCCGAATCGGACGAAGAGCTTCTCGACCTGTTCTTCGAGTCAGGAGAGCTGAGCGAGGAGCAGATGACCCGCGGCCTCGCAAAGGCAGTGGCCACCCGCCAGGTGTTCCCGATCGTGGCCGCCTCCGGTGCCCGGAACATCGGGACGAGCGCCCTGCTCGATGCCTTCGTCTCCTTCTGCCCGGACCCCTCCGGCAGGGGAGCGCTCCGCGGAAAGGACGAAGCAGGAGAACCGGCGGAGCGCAAGGTCACGAGCGACGGCCCCACGAGCCTCTACGTCTTCAAGACCATCGCCGATCCGTTCGCAGGGCGGCTGAACCTCTTCCGGGTGATGAGCGGAAGGCTCAGAGCGGACGCAAGCCTCACGAACCTCACGAACGGCGAAACCGAGCGGTTCGGCGGCCTCAACATCATGAGCGGCAAGACGATGACACCGGTGGCCGAACTCGCGGCCGGTGACCTCGGTTGCGTGGCCAAGCTCAAGAGCACCGCCACCGGCGACACGCTCGCCGCCGACAGGGCGGTTCGCTTCCCGCGCCCCGACATCCCGCGCCCGGTGATCAGCTTCGCCATCATCCCGAAATCACGCGGAGACGAGGACAAGATTTCGGGAGCGCTCCAGCGGCTCGCGGAAGAGGATCTGACTCTCAAGTACGGGCGGGAAACGGAGCTTTTGCTGTCGGGCACCGGGCAGCTCCACATCGAGGTCATCGTCTCGCGGATGAAGCGCCGGTTCGGAGTGGAAGTCGAACTCCGGGTGCCCCGCGTTCCGTACCGGGAGACGATCACCAAATCCGTGGAGGCGCACGGCCGGCACAAGAAACAAAGCGGCGGGCACGGCCAGTTCGCCGACTGCCACGTCCGGGTGGAGCCCCTCGACCGGGGAGCGGATTTCCAGTTCGCGAGCGAGATCGTGGGCGGCGCAATCCCCCGCCAGTACATCCCCGCCATCGAGAAGGGATTTCAGGAAGCCCGCCAGAAAGGGGTTCTCGCCGGACACCCGGTGGTGGACTTCAAGGCCACCGTCTTCGACGGGAAATTCCACGCGGTGGATTCCTCGGAAATCGCATTCAAGATCGCGGCATCGCTCGCATTCAAGGATGCGATGGCGAAGTGCGGGCCCGTGCTGCTCGAACCGATCATGTCGGTCGAAATCCAGACCCCCGAGGATGCCACCGGGGATGTGCTCGGCGACCTGAACTCGCGGCGCGGGAGAACCCAGGGCATGGATCAAAAGGGCGGGCAGACCCACATCACCGCCCAGGCACCGATGGCCGAGATGCTGACCTACGAGCCGACGCTGACTTCGCTGACCGGGGGACGGGGAGCGTTCCACATGGACTTCTCCCACTATGAGCCGGTCCCCGGCAATCTCACCAGGCAGATCATCGAAGCCGAGCGCGGAAAGGACTGAACGCATGTTCTCCAGACTTCACCGACTGCTCCCTGGCGGGCTCCTGCTCCTTTCGCTGGCCGCCGGGTGCGAGTCCGAAACCTCGACCCCCGCTCCCGTTCCGCTCCCACCTCCGCCAGCCCCCCTTCCGGCACCGGAACCCGAACCACCGCCACCTCCCGATCCCAACCCGTCACCGCCTCCCGATCCCAACCCGTCACCGCCTCCCGATCCCAACCCGTCACCACCTCCCGATCCCAACCCGTCACCACCTCCCGATCCCAACCCGTCACCACCTCCCGATCCCGCCCCGGCGCCCAATCCGTCACCACCTCCCGATCCCGCCCCGGCGCCCAATCCGTCACCACCTCCCGATCCCGCCCCGGCACCCAATCCGTCACCGCCTCCCGATCCCGTCCCGGTGCCCGAGTCACCTCCCCCGATGAGCGACTGCCCGGAAACCGCCCGCTACGAGGTGGTCTTCACCGCGGTCTGGGATCGGTCCACCCACGGGAACCAGCCCCCCTTCCCGGCGGGAGCGCACTTTTCGCGGGTCGTGGGGGCGACTCACATCCCCGCGGTCGAGTTCTGGCGGACGGACGGGATTGCGACTCCGGGGATCGAGAGCATGGCCGAGACCGGGGGGGTCGGGGCACTCTGCCGGGAAATCCGGGCGGAAGCGGATCAGGACCGGAGCAGCGTCTGCGTGAGCGGCGACGAGCCGTCGTTCTCTTCGCCGGGCTCGGTTCGCTTCACCTTCGACGCGAAAGCGGACCATCCGCTCGTGACCCTCGTTTCGATGATCGCACCGAGCCCCGACTGGTTCGTCGGGATCAGCGGGATGCCCCTCCGGGAAGAGAGCTGCTGGGTGGAGAAGATCGAGCTCGACCTGGTCGGTTACGACGCCGGGACCGACAGCGGTGCCACCTTCACCGCGGGCGATGCCGATGTGACCCCGCACCAGCCGATCGGGCTCATCTCCGAACTCCCCGCTTCGGTGCGGGAGGAGCCGTTCGCGAGGCTCGCTCTCACCCGCGTGGACCAGCCCGAATAGGAGGGCCCGAACAGGAAGGGCCGGCTACTCGGCGGCGGATTCTCCGGCCTGCTCCACGAACTCGATCCGGGCCATCGGAGCGCCGTCGCCCTTGCGCGGCCCGAGCTTGAGAATGCGCGTATAGCCGCCCGGGCGGTTCTCGAAGCGCGGGGCGACCTCGCGGAAAAGGTGGGCCACGACCTGGCGGCGCGGCAGGATCCGGAGCGCCCGGCGGCGTGCCGCCAGATCGCTGCGGCGGCCAAGAGTCACCAGCCGCTCGACGAAAGGACGAACTTCCTTGGCTTTCGCGAGAGTGGTGGAGAGGTGGCCGTGATAGATGAGCGTGGCGGAAAGGTTCCGCAAGAGCGCGAGCCGATGCGCGGTTTCGCGGCCGAGCTTGCGGTGTCCCGAGCGATGGCGCATTACGGGTTCACCCCCATGTCGAGACGCAGGTCCATGTTGGCGAGGATCCGGGTGATCTCCTCGATGCTCTTGCGACCGATGTTCCGCTCCTTGAGCAGATCCTTCTCGGACTTGACGACCAGCTCTCCGACCGTGGAGATGTGGGCGTTCTTGAGGCCGTTGTAGGCACGGATCGAGAGCTGATCCGAAAGGTCATCGATCGACATGTAGCGATGGCGGTCGAAGGCCACCTGGTCCGGATTGGCGAGCGCCACCAGATCGTCGGAATCCCCTTCCTCGCCCACGAAGATGCCGAGCATCTCCCGCAGCAGGCGGGACGCGACCGCGAGCGCATCGAGAGGAGTCACCGATCCGTCGGTGAAGATCTCGAGGAGCAGCTTGTCGAAATCGGTGTTCTGGCCGACCCGGGCCGGTTCGATCCGGTAATTCACCCGCCGCACCGGAGAGTGCGTGGAATCCACCGGGATGAAGCCGACCTCCGGAGCGTCCTCCCGGTTCTGCTCGGCGGGAACGTGCCCGCGGGCATTCCGGACGAGCATTTCGAGATTCAGCTCGCCCTCCGAGGTAAGAGTCGCAATGGGCACGTCCGGATCGAGGATCTCGACGTTCGGATCGGTCTTGATGTCTCCCGAGGTGATCGCGCCCGGCTTGCTCGCCTCCACCCGCATCCTTCGCGGCTGCGGCCCGTGCACCTTGATCGGGATCCGCTTCAGGTTGAGGATGATGTCCATGGTGTCTTCCTTGACACCCTTGATCGTGGACAGCTCGTGCTGCACGCCTTCGAAGCGCACGGCGGTGACCGCGGCTCCCTCGATGGAGGAGATCAGAACCCGCCGCAGGGCGTTTCCGACCGTGACCCCGTAGCCCCTCTCGAAAGGGTGGGCGGAAAAGCGACCGTAGCTGTCGGTGCTTTCTTCGATGTTCAGGCCTCGCGGCCGTTGCAGTTCGGGCATCAAACAGTCCTTAGCGTGAATACAGCTCGACGATGAGCTGGTCGCGAATCTTGAGCTGTGGATCTTCGCCGGTCGGAAGCGTCGTCACCACGCCGGTGGCGGCATCCTCGGCATTTCGCTGGAGCCAGTCGGGGGCCGGACGAGCTTCGAGCGACTCCATGATCGCCTTGAAGAAATCCTTCTTCCGGGTGCGCTCGCGGATGCGAACCACATCCCCCTGATCCACGATGAACGAGGGGATGTTCACCCGCCTTCCGTTCACGTCTATGTGGCCGTGACGGACGAAGAGCCGCGCCGCCGGCCGCGAGGGCGCATAGCCCAGTCGGTACACGACGTTGTCGAGCCGGCGCTCCAGCAACTGGAGGAGTGCCGTTCCGGTGACCGCGCGCTCGCGCTCGGCGCGCTCGAAATAGAGGCGGAACTGGCGCTCGAGCAGACCGTAGGCCCGCTTGGCCTTCTGCTTTTCGCGCAACTGGAGTCCGTACCCCTGCACGCGGCTGCGCCGGGATTTCCCGTGAGCGCCGGGAGCGAAATTCCGCTTCTCGATCGCGCACTTGGGACTGTTGCAGCGGTCCCCTTTCAAAAAGAGCTTGGCACCCTCACGCCGGCAGAGCCGGCAGACGGGACCTCGATACCTGGCCAAACCTCGAACCTCCTAGTTACGGCGCCTCTTCGGCGGCCGGCACCCGTTGTGGGGTATGGGAGTGACATCCTTGATGGACCGGATGGCGATCCCGGCGGCATCCACCGCCCGGATGGCCGCTTCCCGGCCCGCACCCGGTCCCCGGACCCGGACATCCACATGGGAGCATCCGAGGGAACGGGCTTCACGAGCGGCGGCACCCGCCGCCTGCTGGGCGGCGAAAGGTGTCTGCTTTCTCGAGCCACGGAAGCCCTGGGACCCCGCGCTGGACCAGCAGACAACGTTCCCCGCCGGATCGGCGAACGTGATGATGGTGTTGTGATAGGTCGCGTGGATGGACACGATGCCGGCGGTCAGCGTCCGCCGCTCGCGCCGCTTCTGGACCCGACGTTTTGCTTTTTTCTTCGCCATGACGGTCAGTTCCGACGCATGCCGGCCCGGCGCGGGCCGCGTCTCGTGCGGGAGTTGGTCTTGGTGCGCTGGCCACGAGCCGGGAGCCCCCGGCGATGGCGCAAACCCCGATAGCAGCCGATGTCCATGAGGCGTTTGAGGTTCATGGAGAGACGCTTGCGGAGATCTCCCTCGACATCGCCCCCTTCATCGAGAACACGGCTGATCTGGCTCACTTCTTCCTCGGAAAGCTCGCTCACCCGCCGGGAGCCGTCGATCCCGGCGCGTTCGAGGATGGCCCCGGAACGCTGGCGGCCGACTCCGAAGATGCGGGTCAACCCGATGTCCACCCGCTTGGCGGGCGGCAGGTCAACGCCGGCGATGCGAGCCATGGAAGCCTCCGTTGGGGGCAGCGGTATGCGACATTCGTCTCACCCCTGACGCTGCTTGCAGCGCGGATTTTCGCAGATCACCCGCACCACCCGGCGGCGACGGACGATCTTGCACTTGGCACAGATGCGACGGACCGACGATCGTACTTTCATGGACTCTCCTATTTGCACCTGTAAACGATGCGCCCGCGGGTCAGGTCGTAGGGCGAAAGCTCCACGAGCACCCGATCCCCGGGCAGTACCTTGATGAAGCTCTTCCGCATCTTGCCGGATACGTGAGCGAGAACCTGATGATCCCCGTTGTCCAGCTTCACCTTGAACATGGCGTTGGGCAGTGGCTCCATGACCACTGCCTCAACCGATATGGCGTCTTCCTTCGACACGTGTCGCCTCCTGGCTTTCGGCCGCGGTGCCTCTTTCCTCGCAGAGGATCCACGGGCCGGATTCGGTGATGGCGATGGAGCGCTCGAAGTGAGCGGAAAGGCTACCGTCGGCAGTGACCACCGTCCAGCCATCACGCCTTTCCACGACTTCAGGGCCTCCGGAATTCACCATCGGCTCGATGGCCATCACATCTCCAGCGGCCAGACGGACTCCCTTCCCCGGCTCGCCGTAGTTCGGGATCCAGGGCTCCATGTGGAGACTGGTCCCGATGGCGTGGCCACCGTATTCGCGCACGATGGAAAAGCCGCGCTCTTCCACGAACGTCTGCACCGCGTGGCCGATATCCGAGAGACGGCCGCCGGGAAGGGCGGCACCGATCCCGGCGAACATCGCCTTTTCGGTGACTTCGAGGAGACGGGCGGCTTCCTCGTCGATCTGGCCGACCGGAATGGTCATGGCGTTGTCGCCGTAGTAACCATCCACGATACAGCCGAAGTCCACGCTCACCACGTCGCCTTCGCGGAGCTTCCGCCAGCGGGAGGGGATGCCGTGGACGACTTCCTCGTTCACCGAAACGCAAAGACTCTTCGGAAAACCGCGATAGCCCTTGAAGGCGGCAGGCACCCCGTGACGCTTGAGATTCCCGGCCGCGATGCGGTCCAGCTCGGCGGTGCTCATCCCCGGCTCGACCCGCCGTCGCAGGAGTTCGAGGGTTTCCACGGTGATGGCGTTCGCCTGGTGGAGCTTGTCCAGCTCGGCATCGGTGCGGGAGATCACGCGAACGCTCCCACTTCCGGAAGGGCGGCGAGCAGCCGGTCCGCGATCTCGGCGGGGGACCCCACGCCGTCTATCTCGGAGAGATCGTCACGGTAGTGGTCGAGAAGCGGCCGGGTCTCCGCCTCATAAATCCCGAGTCGCTCGCGGAAAGCGGCCTCGGAATCGTCCTGGCGACCCTCTTCGAGGCGGCGTCCCCGGATCCTCCGCAGCAGCTCCTCCTGCGGAACCCGGATGTTCACGATCGACATCCGGGCACCGAGACGGCCGAGCACGGCTTCGAGCGCGACCGCCTGTGCCCGGTTGCGGGGATATCCGTCGAGGAGGAAGCCGCTCCGGCAGTCAGGGGCGGCGAGCCGCTCCTCCACGATACCGAGCATGGTCCGGTCGTCCACGAGACGGCCGGCGGCCATGATCTCGCGGGCGCGGCGGCCCAGTTCGGAATCTCCTTCGGCCGCCTCGCGCAGGATCGCTCCGGTGGAGATGTGGGGGATCCCGAGCTTCGCCGAAAGTTCGGCGGCCTGGGTTCCCTTGCCGGCACCGGGAGGGCCGAGGAGGAGGATCGCCTGCATCTCAGCGTCGCCCCCGGACCCGACCACGCTGCAAGAAGCCGTCGTAGTTCCGCATGATGAGCTGGCTTTCGACCTGTTGGGCGGTGTCCATCGCCACTCCCACCACGATCAGAAGGGAGGTTCCCCCGAAGTAGAAGGTGATCCCGAACCCTTCGGTGACGAAGGTGGGAAGCATGGATTCGAGCCAGGGGCCGATCACCGGCAGCGGCCCGACGTTGAACCCGCCGATCAGGAACTCGGGCAGCACCGAAACCGCCGCCAAATAGAGCGCACCGACGAAGGTGAGCCGGGTGAGCACGAGATCGAGGTACTGCGCCGTCTTGCGGCCCGGCCGGATTCCCGGGATGTAACCGCCACTCTTGCGCATGTTGTCCGCCACGTCGTCGGGCTTGAAGACGATGGCGGTGTAGAAGTAGCAGAAGAAGATGATGGCGGTTACGTAAAGCAGCGTGTAAAGCGGCATCCCGAAGCTGAGCTGCTGGACGATGGCGGACATCCAGCGGCTGTTCTGGAACGCCGAGGCGAAGGTCTGGGGCAGCGCGATGATCGAGCTGGCGAAGATCACCGGGATCACTCCGCCGGTGTTGATCTTGAGCGGGATGTGGGTCGCCTGCCCCTGGTACATCCGTCGTCCCACGAAGCGCTTCGCGTACTGGACCGGGATCCGCCGCTGGCCGCGCTCGACCAGGACGATGAAGGCGAGCACCGCCACCATGAACACGATGAGCAGCAGGACCGCGAGGATCGAACGCTGGCCCAGGCTGACTTCGCTGAACGTGGTGAGGATCGCCGACGGGAACATCACCACGATCCCCGCGAAGATCAGGAGCGACATGCCGTTTCCGATGCCTCGCTCGGTGATCTGCTCGCCGAGCCACATCACGAACACGGTGCCGGCGGTCATGGTCAGGACCGTCATCAGGGTGAAGACGACGCCGGGGTTCGGCACGAGCGCGAGCCCCTCGCCGAGCGACTGGGTCTGGAGGAAGACCGCAATCCCGGCGGACTGGATGACCGCGAGGATCACCGTGCCGTAGCGGGTGTACTGGGTGATCTTCTTCCGGCCGAGATCGCCTTCCTTGCTGAGCCGCTCGAGATAGGGCCAGACGAGGGTCAGCAACTGCAGGATGATGGAGGCGCTGATGTACGGCATGATGCCGAGCGCGAAGACCGTCACCCGCGAGAGGTTGCCCCCGGAAAACATGTCGGCGAAGCCGAACCAGGTGCCCCGGTTCTGCTCGAAGAACTCGGTGAGCGCGAGCGGATCGACACCCGGAGTCGGGATGTGGTTCCCGAGCCGATAGACCGCAAGGATCCCGAGAGTGAACAGGATCCGGTTCCGGAGATCCGGAATGCGCGCGATGCGGCGGAGGCTATCGATCACGGTCCTGAAGCGCTAGCTGTCGATCACCACCGCGGTTCCCCCCGCGGCCTCGATCTTCCGGCGCGCCGACGCGCTGAAGGCATGGGCTTCGACGGTGAGGCCATGCTCGATTTCGCCGTCTCCGAGAATCTTGTACCGGAACGGGCGCGAGGATTCGATCCTTTCGCCCCGGACCCGCGCCACCCGGATGAGCCGCTCGCGGATCAGGTCGGCGGCGGAAACCGTCGATCCCGCCTCGAACCGGTTCAGATCCGCCACATGCAGGGCGACGTACTCGCGACGGAACAGGTTGTGGAAGCCGCGCTTCGGCACCCGCCGGATGAGCGGCATCTGGCCCCCCTCGAAACCGCGACGGAGCGAATAGCCGGAGCGCGACTTCGCGCCCTTGTGGCCCCGGCCGCAGGTCTTCCCGGTTCCCGACCCGGGCCCGCGTCCGACGCGCTTGCGGGGACGTGTCGCGCCCTCCGGCGGGCTGAGCTCGTGGAGGCTCATCGGGCATCTCCTTCCGCGACGACGCGCACCAGGTGAGCCACCTTGCGAAGCATCCCGCGGGTCATGGGGTTGTCGGGGCGGACGACCTTCGAGCCCACCCGGCGGAGCCCCAGTCCGCGAACCACTTCGCGCTGGTGCCGCGTCGAGCCCGCGAGCCCGCGAGCCAGACAGACGGTGAGCATGGCCCGGGCCTCGCCGCTCACGCCCGCACCTCGGATTCGATCTCGCTCGCATCCTTGCCGCGCAGTTCCGCGACACTTTGAACGGAACGGAGCGAGAGGAGGCCCTGCATCGTGGCTTCCACCACGTTCTTGGGGTTGGTGGTGCCGAGCGACTTGGTCAGGATGTCCTTGATACCGGCGAGCTCGATGACCGCGCGAACCGCCCCGCCGGCGATCACCCCGGTCCCTTCGGAGGCAGGCTTCAGAAGCACGCGACCGGCACCGAAGACACCGACCACCTCGTGGGCGATGGTCGCTCCCACCCGCGGAATGGGCCGCAGGTTCTTCTTGGCGATCTCGATCCCCTTCTTGATCGCCGCCGGCACCTCGCGGGCCTTGCCGAGCCCGAAGCCGACCTTTCCGTTCTCGTTTCCGACGACCACCAGAACCGAAAAGGACAGGTTCTTGCCGCCCTTGACCACCTTGGTCACGCGGTTGATGAAGACCACCTTGTCCTTGAGTTCCGGATCCCCGGTCCGCTCCAACTGGGTGTTACGGGGACCGCGCGGGGGGCGTCCGCCTCCGCTCTCCATGCTCAACACCGGATTCCTCCTTCACGGACTGCGTCCGCAAGAGCCTTGACCCGACCGTGGTACCGATGTCCTCCCCGGTCGAAAACCACCTGGGTCACCCCGGCAGAAACCAGCCGCCCGGCGATGGCGACACCCACCTGCGTGGCACCGGAGGCGTTTCCGCCGCCCGACATGTCCTTCTCGCGGCTGGAGGCAGCGGCCAGAGTGCGCCCGTTCACGTCGTCGATCACCTGGGCGTAGATGTGCTTGAGGGACCGAAACACCGCGAGGCGCGGCCGGTCCGGCGTTCCGGAGACCTTCCTGCGAATCCGTGCGTGGATCCGCTCCCGGGCCTTCCGGCGGGTCATGTTGCGCATGGCGGCTCCCCTCCCCGTCAACCGGTCTTCTTGCCGGCCTTCTTGATGAGCCGCTCGCCGGTGTAGCGGACACCCTTCTGCTTGTAGGGGTCCGGCTTGCGAAGCGCACGCATCCGCGCCGCCACTTCGCCCACGAGCTGCTTGTCGAAACCGCGCACCACCACGTGGGTGTTCTTTTCGACATCCACTTCGATTCCCGCCGGCAGCGGAACCCGGATCGGATGCGAGTAGCCGAGCAGGAACTCGACCTCCCGCCCCTCGACCTTCGCCCGGTACCCGACACCCACGATGTCGAGCTCCTTCGTGAAGCCCGTCGAAACGCCGGTCACCGCATTCTGGAGGAGCGCTCTCGCGAGCCCCCAGTACGCGCGGTTCCCCTTTTCGTCCGTCAGGCTGACGGTCACCACCCCGTTTTCCTCGCGTACCTCAACGCCCGGAGGGATCGGCGTGGAGAGAGAGCCCTTCGGCCCCTTGACCTGGACTTCGCGATCCCCGATGGACAGACCCACCCCGGTGGGAACCTGGATGGGTTTCGCGCCTATGCGGGACACCGGATCACCACACCTTGAGCAGCACTTCGCCGCCCACCCCGTGTTCGCGGGCCTCGCGCCCGGTCAGGACTCCCCGGGAAGTGGAGAGGACCGCGACACCGAGGCCGCCCTGGACTTTCGGAATGGACTCCCTGGGGACATAGACCCGGGTTCCCGGACGCGAAACCCGCTGGAGTCCGGTGAGCGCCGCCCGGTTGCCGGGCAAACGGCGAAGCCGGATCCGGACCACGTCCTGGGGGTCACGCGGCACGACTTCCCAGCCGGTGATGTACCCCTCCTGGGCGAGGATCCGGGCAATTTCCTGCTTGATTCGGGAGGCCGGCATCTCGACCACGTCGTGTCGCGCCAGATTGGCGTTGCGCAGACGGGTCAGCATGTCGGCGATCGGATCGGACCACATTTCCCCGGAACCTCCTACCAGCTCGCCTTGATGACCCCGGGGATCTCCCCGGCGAGCGCCAGTTGCCGGAAACACATCCGGCAGAGCCCGAATTTCCGGATGTACGCCCGCGGGCGGCCGCACAGGACGCAGCGGTTGTACTTGCGGGCGGAATACTTCGGCTTCGATCGGGCTTTTGCGATCAGTGACTTCTTTGCCAATGGGTGTTTCCTCAGGCGTCCGG
Source organism: Vicinamibacteria bacterium (assembly GCA_965215615.1). Taxonomy (GTDB): domain Bacteria; phylum Acidobacteriota; class Vicinamibacteria; order Marinacidobacterales; family Marinacidobacteraceae; genus CBDATA01. Next base: position 2,394,229 of record OZ244068.1, read on the forward strand.
ACGAACGAACGGCATGCCGAACGTCCGGAGCAATTCCTTCGCGTCCGCATCGCGGGTCGCCGTCGTGCAAAAAGTGATGTTCATGCCCCGGGTCTTCTCGATCTTCGAGTAGTCGATCTCCGGAAAGACCGACTGGTCGGTGAGCCCGAGCGTGTAGTTCCCGCGACCATCGAACGACCGCTCCGGGACACCCCGGAAATCGTGCACGCGAGGCAGCGCGATGTTGATGAGCCGGTCCATGAATTCGTACATCCGGACGCCTCGCAGCGTGACCCGGACACCGACCGGCATGCCTTCGCGGATCTTGAAGTTGGCGATCGACTTGCGGGCGCGGGTGACCACCGGCTTCTGCCCGGAAATGAGCGTGAGGTCGGCGACCGCCGCCTCGATGAACTTGTGCTCGCGGGAGCCTTCCCCCACCCCGATGTTGACCACGATCCGGGTCAGCTTCGGGACCTGGTGGATGCTCGCGATGGCGAGCCGCTCGCGGAGATCCGGGACGACTTTCTCCCGGTAGAGCGTCTGGAGGCGGCTCACTTGTCGATGACCCCTTCGGAGCGAACGCTCACCCGGACCTTGCGGCCGTCGGTGAGGCGGCTGCGCCGGATCCGGGTGGGCAGGTTGGATTCCGGGTCCACCAGCATCACGTTGCTCACGTGGATGGCGGCCTCGCGTTCCACCACGCCCCCCTTGATGTTCTGGCGCGGATTCGGCCGGGTGTGACGCTTGATGATATGGATTCCCTCCACGATCACCCGACCGGTTTCAGGAAACGTGCGGAGTACCTTCCCCCGCTTGCCCAGATCCTTGCCGGCCATGATCTGGACCAGATCGTCCTTCTTGACGTGGAGCTTCTTCGGACGCGGTTTCTCCATCCGCGGCTTCCCGGGCATGAGCTAGAGCACCTCCGGGGCGAGCGAAACGATCCGCATGAACTGCCGCTCGCGAAGTTCGCGGGCCACCGGGCCGAAGACGCGGGTTCCGGTCGGTTCCCGCTGTTCGTTGATCAGGACGACCGCGTTGTCCCCGAAACGGATGTAGGAGCCGTCCGGGCGACGGTGCTCCTTCTTCGTGCGGACGATGACCGCGCGCACCACCGCTCCCTTCTTCACCGCCCCGCCGGGCGCGGCCTCCCGGACCGAAGCGGTGATCACGTCGCCGAGGCGGGCGATCTTCCCCACGCCGCCGCCGAGCGGCAGGATGCAGGTCACCCGGCGGGCACCGGAGTTGTCGGCCACCTGCAGGACCGACTGCATCTGGATCACGAGGCGCGCTCCACGACCCGCAGCAGGCGGAAGCGCTTGGAGCGCGACATCGGCCGGCACTCCTCGATCTGGACCCGGTCGCCGACCTTCCCCTCGTTCCGCTCGTCGTGGACCGAGAAACGGGAGGTCTTCTTGTAGCGACGCTTGTAGAGCGGATGCTCCACCAGGCGATCCACCCGAACGGTGATCGTCTTTTCGGCGCGATCGGAAACGACGGTTCCGACCCGAATCAACTTAGGCATGACTCTCTTTCATCCTCATGAGCCGGATTCCCGGACCCCGAGCTCACGCTCCCGGGCGATGGTGCGAATCCGCGCCACCGTGCGCCGCAGCGTCCGCACCCGGTGCGTCTGGCCGGATTGCCCGGTCGCGGCTTCGACCCGGGCATCGAAGAGCTCCCGCGTGATCTCCTCGCGCTTGGCGAGCAGCTCCTCATAGGGAAGTTCGCGAATTTCGGAAGCCTTCACGACGGCTCCTCCTCGAACCGGCCGAGGAACGCGGTCTTGACCGGCAGCTTGTAGCTCGCGAGACGCATGGCCTCGGCGGCGTGCTCGCGGCTCACTCCCTCGAGCTCGAAGAGAACCCGTCCCGGGCGCACCGGCGCGACCCAGCCCTCGGGAGAGCCCTTCCCCTTCCCCATCCGGGTCTCCTGCGGCTTCTTGGTGAAGGGCTTGTCCGGAAAAATCCGGATCCAGACCCGCCCGCTGCGCTTCACCGACCGGGTGATGGCGACGCGGGCGGACTCGATCTGCCTGCTGGTGATCCAGCCGGGCTCGAGCGTCTTGAGGCCGTAGTCACCAAAGGCAACGGTCTGCCCGGTCCAGGACTTGCCGCGCATGCGACCGCGCTGTTGCTTGCGGTACCGGGTCTTCTTGGGGGAGAGCATGGCTGTTCCTCAGCTCGTGGAAGGCACGGGAGAGCCGGAGCGGCGCGGGGGCGGCTCAGAGCGGGAGACCGAATCACTCATCTCGCCCGGGCCGCGATAGACCCAGCACTTCACCCCGATCTGGCCGTAGGTGGTGCGCGCCTCGGCGAGGCCGTAGTCGATGTTCGCCTTGAGCGTGTGAAGGGGGAGCTGGCCCTCGAGATACCACTCGGCGCGAGCGATGTCGGCACCGTTCAGGCGGCCGGCGCAACGAATCCGGACCCCCTTCGCACCGTTCCGTATCGTGTTCTCGACGGCCTTGCGCATGGCCCGCCGGAACGCGATTCGCTTTTCGAGCTGCAACGCGATGGATTCCGCGACGAGCTGGGGATCCAGCTCCGGCTTGATGACCTCGAGAGGCCGGATATGGACTTCCTTGCCGGTGCGCCGCCGAAGCTCCCTCGTCAACTTCTCGACCTCGGTGCCCTTGCGTCCGATGATGATGCCGGGGCGGGAGGTGTGGATGTAGATGTTCAGCTTGTTGCCGGGACGTTCGATCTCCACCCGGGAAATTCCGGCGTGGTACAGCCGGCGCTTCAGCAACTTCCGGAGCTCCAGATCTTCCTGAAGGGTGTCCCGGTAGTTTCCGGACGCGTACCAGCGCGACCTCCAGGTCTTCGTGTACCCGAGCCGGAAACCCAGCGGATGTACCTTCTGGCCCATGCCTACTCTCCTCCTGCTTCCGGTGCCTCGACGCGGATGGTGTAATGAGTCGTCCGACGGCGGATGCGCCGGATGCGGGCCCGTCGCCCGCTGCGACCGATGGTTCGGGCCGGCCCTTCGTCGGCGAACGCTTCGGCCACGATGAGCTGATCCTCATCCAGCCGTCGCGCCTCCTCGAGAGCCCGGTTCTGGGCGCCGGCGACCGCTGCCCGGAGCACCTGTTCGATCACCTTCGCTGCCGCCCGGTTCGTGTTGCGAAGGATGGCGATGGCCTGGGCGGCAGGCCGTCTCCGGATCAGGTCCAGCACCAGGCGTCCTTTCCGCGCCGACCCGGGACATCCCCGGGCGCGCGCCACCGCTTCGATCACCTTCGGCCTCCGGATGGACAGGACATCAGCGGCGTGCCGCGGCCTTGTCGGTCTTGACCTTGTGCCCGCGGAACGTCCTCGTGGGGGAGAACTCGCCGAGCTTGTGGCCCACCATGTTGTCGGTCACATAGACCGGGATGAACTTCTTTCCGTTGTGGACGGCGAACGTCATGCCCACCATCTCCGGAAGGATCGTGGATCGCCGCGACCAGGTCTTGATGACCGACTGGCGACGCGCCGAGGAAGCGTTTTCCACCTTCTGGATGAGGCTCTCCTCGATGAAGGGACCCTTCTTGACCGAGCGCGGCATGGAACCTCCCTACTTTCTGCGCCGCTTGTTGCGGGAGCGGACGATCATCGAATCGGTGCGCTTGTTGTTGCGGGTCTTGTACCCCTTGGTGGGGACACCCCAGGGGCTCACCGGATGCCGGCCGCCCGAGCTCTTCCCCTCGCCGCCCCCGTGGGGGTGGTCCACCGGGTTCATGGTGACCCCGCGGTTGTGCGGACGCCGGCCCAGCCAGCGCTTCCGCCCGGCCTTGCCGAGCTTCACGTTCAGATGCTCCACATTCGAGACCTGGCCGATGGTGGCCCGACACTCCCGAAGGATCCGGCGGATCTCGCCGGAGGGCATCCGCAACTGGGCGTAGCGGCCTTCCTTGGCGACGAGCTGCACGAAGGCTCCGGCGCTGCGGGCCAGCTTGCCGCCGCCGCCCGGCCGGAGTTCGACGTTGTGGATCGTGGCACCAAGCGGAATCCGGTCGATCCGGAGCGTGTTCCCGGGGAGGATTTCCGCCGAATCGCTCGCGAGCACCGTGTCCCCGACCTTCATGCCCACCGCGTGGAGCACGTAGCGCTTTTCGCCATCCCGGTAGTGCAGGAGCGCGATCCGGGCCGAACGGTTGGGGTCGTACTCGATGGTCGCGACCCGGGCGGGAATCTCCGGCTTGTTCCGCCGGAAATCCACCTCGCGCAGCCGGCGCTTGTGGCCGCCCCCCCGGAAGCGAACCGTGATCCGCCCCTTGCCGTTCCGCCCGCCACTTCTGCTCTTTCCGCGAGTGAGTGATTTTTCGGGGCGGTCGGTGGTCAGCTCCTCGAAGGTCTGCACCGTATGGAAGCGTCGGCCGGGGGAAGTCGGCCGGGATTGCCGGATCGCCATCGCTATACGCCCCTGCTAGACACCCTTGAAAAGAGAGATGGCATCGCCTTCCCGGAGGGTGACGAACGCCTTTTTCCAAGCCGGACGCGCTCCCCGGAACCTTCCCCATCGCTTGAACTTGCCGATCCGGTTGGCGGTTCGCACGCCGGTCACCCGGACATCGAAGAGGCTCTCGATGGCCTGGCGTATCTGGACCTTGTTGGCACCCGGATCCACCCGGAAACAGAACGTGTTCCGGGTCTCCTGAAGGCGGTCCGCCTTTTCGGTGGTGAGGGGGCCGAGGATCACCCGGTCAGGCTGCATCGCGAGCTCCCGACTCCCGGTATTTCCGGGAAAGTGCCTCGAGCGCGGAAACGTGGATCACCACCGCCTCCGCCCGCAGGATGTCGTAGCAGTGGAGGCGACGGACCGAAGCCACTTCGACCCGCTCGAGGTTGCGCGCCGAGAGCTCGAGCTCGCGGGACGGCGACTCGTCCACGATCAGGACCCGCTGCGCGCCGAGCCCCCAGCTTTCGATCCGCTTCCTGAGGTCCCGGGTGGAAGGGCGCTCGAAAGCGAGTTCACGGGTCACCCGCACCGCGCCGGCGGTCGCCCGGAGCGAAAGCGCCGACCGGCCCGCACCGCGCTGCATGCGCCCCGGCAACCGGTATCCGTAGTCCCGGGGAGTCGGGCCGAACACCGTCCCGCCACCGCGCCAAAGCGGATTGCGCCGGCTTCCCACCCGGGCGTTGCCGGTGCCTTTCTGACGCCAGGGCTTGCGGCCGCCGCCGGCGACCCGGGCCCGGTTCCGGGTGGAGTGGGTGCCTGCCCGACGCGAGGCCATGTACTGGCGGACCGCATCGTAGTGAAGCGCCGGATTCACCGGAACGCCGAACACGCCCGGATCGAGCTCCACCTGCTCGCCTCCTGACTCCACGGAAGGGGCGACCACCGGATCGGGCTTCGGTTGGGCTTCGCTCACGACTTCCTCACCTCGACATAGCCGCCGCGGGGTCCGGGGACCGCGCCGCGCACCAGCAGGAGGTTCTGCTCGGAATCCACGCGAACCACCCGAAGGTTCCGGACCGTGACCCGGGCATCGCCCATGTGGCCCGGCAACCGGGTTCCCGGAAGTACCCGCGACGGGGTCGCGCACATGCCGATCGCACCGGGAGCGCGGTGGAACTTGGAGCCATGGGAGCCGGGGCCGCCGCCGAAACCATGGCGGCGCATGACTCCCGCGAATCCCTTTCCCTTGCTGACTCCGCTCACCCGCACCCGTTCCTCCGGCAAAAAGAGATCCGCGCCCAGCCGGGCACCCACCTCGAAATCCTCGTCTTCGGCGGGCAGGAACTCGCGAAGCGGATACGCCGCGACCCCGGCGGAAGAGCGGCGGATGTTGGCGCGACCGCGGCGCGTGGGGCGCCCGGTCTGCTCGAGGCCGACCAGAACCGCCCGGTAACCGTCCCGTTCCTTCGTCTTCTGCTGAAGGACGACGCAGGGGCCCACCCGGATCACGGTCACCGGAACCACCTTTCCGTCGTCGGCGAAGTGCTGGGACATCCCCAGCTTCACTCCCAGCAAGCCGTTCATGGAATCCCCCTTCGCCCTACTTCCCGGAAGGCCCCGCTTCTTCGCCCACCATCGCCTTGATCTCCACGTGGACACCGGAAGGCAAGTCCAGACGGGAGAGCGCATCCACGGTGGTAGGTGTCGAACCCAGAATGTCGAGCAGGCGCTTGTGGGTGCGCATCTCGAACTGCTCGCGGGACTTCTTGTCCACGTGCGGAGATCGCAACACCGTATAGCGGTTCTTCATCGTGGGCAGGGGAATCGGGCCGGCCACCGTCGCCCCGGTTCGCCGCGCGGTCTCCACGATCTCGGAGACCGACTGGTCCAGCAGGCGATGGTCGAACGCCTTGAGCCGAATCCGGATCTTCTCGCTCATGCGGCGCGCTCCCGCTTTCCCGTTCGCGTCCGTGGGTGCGCCGTCTGCATCGTGGTTTTTCTCCGTCGCCTGCCTTCAGACATTGGCCATGACTTCCGCCATGACCCCTTCCGGCGCCTCTTCGTAGGAGCCGAAATGCATCGTGTAGGTTGCCCGGCCCTGCGTCGCCGAACGGATGTCGGTTGCGTAACCGAACATCCCGGCGAGCGGAACCCGGGCATCGATCACCGTCGCGTTGCCGCGCATGTTCATCCCGCCGATTCGCGCCCGGCGGGAGCCGAGATCCCCGATGATGTCTCCGGTGTACTGGTCGGGAGTGACCACTTCCACCTTCATCACCGGCTCGAGGATCACCGGCGAAGACTTGCGGACCGCTTCGCGAACCGCCATGGACCCGGCGATGCGGAAGGCGATCTCGGAGCTGTCCACCGCGTGGAACGACCCGTCGTAGAGCCGCACCGTGACTCCGGTGACCGGATACCCGGCGAGCGGGCCGCTTTCGAGCGCCTGGCGCGCGCCTTCCTCCACGGCCGGGATGAACTCCCGGGGGATGGAGCCGCCCACGATGGCGTTCACGAACTCGAAAGGCTGCTCGGAGGGAGCGATCTCGATCCGCACGTGGCCGAACTGACCCCGCCCGCCACTCTGGCGCACATAGCGGCCCTCCGCCTTTGCGGAATCGCGGATCGCCTCCCGGTAGGCCACCCGTGGCTGACCCACTGCGGCACCCACCTGGAACTCGCGCAGCAGGCGGTCCACGATGATTTCGAGGTGAAGCTCCCCCATGCCGCTGATGATGGTCTGGGCCGTCTCTTCGTCGCTTTCGACGCGGAAGGTGGGATCTTCGTGGGTGAGTTTGGCGAGTGCGTCCGACAGCTTCTTCTGGTCTGCCTTGGTCGCGGGCTCGATGACCCGGGAGATCACCGGCTCGGGGAACTCCATGGCCTCGAGCAGGATGGGTGCGGATGGCTCGCAGATGGTCTCGCCGGTTCGCGAGTTCTTGAGACCCACCGCCGCCGCGATGTCGCCGGCATAGACCTCCTGGATTTCCTCGCGCTTGTTGGCGTGCACCTTGAGCAGGCGCCCGATCCGCGACTTCTGGCCGCGGCCCGGATTCAGCACCGTGGACCCGGACTTGAGGAAGCCGGAATAGACCCGGAAGAAGGAGAGCTGGCCCACGAACGGATCCGCCATCACCTTGAAGATGAGCGCGGAAAACGGTGCGTCATCCTCGGCCTTGCGGATTTCCTCGGCCTCGCTTTCCGACGAGCGGGGGCCGCGCACTGCTGCCACGTCGCTCGGCGACGGCAGGTAGGCGACCACGGCATCGAGCAACGGCTGCACGCCCTTGTTGCGGAATGCGGTTCCGCAAAGGACCGGCGTCACGCTCAGCGAAAGGGTGGCTCGCCGCAATCCTTCGCGGAGCTGCTCCGCGGTGAGGCCGCCGGATTCGTCCCAGGTTTCGAGCGAGGAGAGGTCGTGCTCGCAAACTGTCTCGACGAGCTGCTCCCGCGCCGCCTCGGCCGTCGCCCGGAGCGGTTCGCTGACTTCGGTGACCTCGAAACTCGCCCCGAGAGCGTCTCCCTGGTAGCGGACTTCCTTCATCTCCACCAGATCCACGACACCTTCGAAATCGCCCTCGCTGCCGATCGGCAACTGGACGGGTGCCGGGCAGGCTCCGAGCCGGTCGTGGATTTCCGCCACCACCTGATCGAAGTTGGCACCGACCCGGTCCATCTTGTTCACGAAGGCGATCCGCGGCGCCTCGTACCGGTCCGCCTGGCGCCACACCGTTTCCGACTGCGGCTCGACCCCGCCGACCGCGCAGAAGACCGCCACCGCGCCGTCGAGCACCCGGAGCGAGCGCTCCACCTCGGCGGTGAAGTCCACGTGACCCGGTGTGTCGATGATGTTGATCCGGTAGTCGTTCCAGAAACAGGTGGTGGCAGCCGAAGTGATCGTGATGCCGCGCTCCTGCTCCTGCTCCATCCAGTCCATCGTGGCGGTACCTTCATGCACCTCGCCGAGCTTGTAGGTGATGCCCGTGTAGTAGAGGATGCGCTCGGTGGTCGTCGTCTTCCCGGCATCGATGTGCGCCATGATCCCGATATTCCGGGTGCGGGCCAGGGGGACTTTGCGGGGCATGGCTGCGGAAGGACACTCGATTCAGTTGTCGGCGGTGGGGGAAGAGCTTCGGTGGCAAGCCACGAAAACCCGGCCGCTGTTGACGTTTCTCGTGACTCGACCCTCCTACCAGCGGTGATGGGCGAACGCCTTGTTCGCCTCGGCCATCTTGTGGGTGTCTTCCCGTTTCTTCACCGCGCCGCCACGGTTGTGGTACGCGTCGAGGAGCTCGCCCGCCAGTTTTTCGGCCATCGTTTTTTCCGTGCGCCTTCGGGCGTAGCTCACGATCCAGCGGAGCGAGAGGGACGTACGCCGCTCGGGGCGCACCTCGAACGGCACCTGGACGTTCGTACCTCCCTTGCGCCTGCTCTTGACTTCCAGGGTGGGCTGCACGTTTTCGACCGCGCGCCGGAAGACGGCGAGCGGCTCGCTGTCGGTCCGTTCCTTGATGCGGTCGAAGGCTCCATAGACGATGTTCTCGGCCCGCGCCTTCTTGCCGTCCAGCATCACCTTGTTCACGAACGAGGAGACGAGGACGCTCTGGTGACGGGGATCCGGGGCCGGCTGGCGCTTCTTGACATCACGACGGCGAGACATGACTCGATCCTTCTCTCAACCCTTGATGCGCGATCATTTGTCAGGGCGCTTCGCGCCGTATTTGGAACGGGCGTTCCTTCGCCCTTCCACTCCGTGAGCGTCCTGGTTGCCGCGGACCACGTGGTAGCGGACACCGGGTAGATCCTTGACCCGGCCGCCCCGAATGAGCACGATCGAGTGCTCCTGAAGCGAGTGACCCACCCCGGGGATGTAGGTGGTCACTTCGATCCCGGTCGTCAGCCGCACGCGGGCCACCTTGCGGAGCGCCGAGTTGGGCTTCTTCGGGTTGACGGTGAACACCCGGACGCATACCCCGCGCCGCTGCGGACACTTCATCAACGCCGGCGAATCGCTGCCGGCGGCAAGCCGCTTCCGTCCCTTGCGGACAAGCTGGTGGATCGTGGGCATGAAGCGGGAAAACTCGGTCTTTGGGAAGAAAGCGAAGGGGAAAACGATTCCCGCGCAGCAGACACCCGAACCAGAACCCCCGGGAGGCAAGCCTTCGGGAACGGCAGGAATCACTCGACCCCGGCGGGGCCGACGCGGCAATACGGGAAGAAACCGGAACGGCAAGCGCCGGATCGGACGGAGGATTCTAGGCTCGCACGCCTCCGGGTGTCAACTACCCATCGCACGATCCGCGAGCTACGACTCCGGGGATGAAAGTAGTAGAGTAGCAGGATGTCTCCTCAAACCGTGCTTCACCCCGTCTCGCTTCAGGAGGCGAATCAGAATTTTTCCCGCCTCATCAGGGAAGCGGAGCTCGGCAAGGGGTTCGTGGTCACCCGTCGCGGCCGCCCGGTTGCACGGATCCTGCCGAACGACGAGGCACGGACGCGGAATCCACGGTGGATCGCAGCCTTCGAACGAATGAACGCGAGGCTTCGCGAGGGAGCGCCACTCGGCGGCCTGAAAATCGAAGAACGCGATGAGCTTCACGGCCGCGAGCCCTTCGAGACGAAGTGATTCCGAAGAGCGTGGATCGGCGCTTTTCCCTGGATTCCAACGTTCTCGTGTATGCCGTGGACCGGGATGCGAATGCGAACCGGCGGGGGCTCGCGCTCGCACTCATGGCGCGAGCGGCGATGTCGGACTGTGTTCTGACCCTGCAGTCCCTTGCCGAATTCTTCGCCGCGACCACGCGGAAACGCCTGCTGCGGCCTGAGGATGCGAGCGCCTTCGTTGGCGACTGGCTCGCCGTGTTTCCCGTCGTTCCGAATGCCGCGGAGGATCTCGTGGATGCCATGGAAGCGCGGGAGCGTTTTCCGATTTCCTTTTGGGAAGCGATGCTCTGGGCCACAGTCCGGAGAGCTGGCTGTTCGGCCATCCTCAGCGAGGACTTTCAGGATGGCCGCTCGCTCCATGGTGTGCAGTTCCTGAACCCTTTTCTCCCGGAGAACGAGGAGCACATCGAACGTCTGCTCGACACCTGACAGGGCTCCCGGTTGACGGCCTACATCCCCCAGACGGTGATCGTCTTCCCCTCGTAATCCTCGTCGCACCGGTAGATCTTCTCTTCCCACGACTTCTCCGGATCCCGGTCGAAGACCACCAGGTGCCCGATCCGGGAACCCAGCCGCTCGAGATAGCCCGCCGTCTGGCGCAAGCCCTCCGCGATCGCGTGGTCCTTTCCCCTGTGCGCTCTCTTGTCCGCGACCTTGCATTCCACGACGAACCGGTCCTCCGCCTCGCCCCGCGGCCACGCGATCAAAAGGTCCATCCGCCCCCGCCCGATCCCGTACTCCCGCTCCAGCCGGCCGCCACCGTTCACGATTCGGTGCAGGAACCCCTGAAGGATCAACTGCGGACCCGCTTCCGCGTAGTCGAACCGCCCCGCCCAGTGCTCGCTGTGCTCCCGGAAGAACTCCTGGAATGATCCCATCAGCTTCTCCAGCAGCAACCCACCATCCGGACCCACGTACCACGCCGTGTCCTCCGTCAGCCCCTCTTCCATCGCGTTCGTGAGTTCCCGGGGGATCACTTCCGCGTAGATCGGGTTGGCGATCCGGATCGGCGCGTCCCGGGCGATGAGCCCCAGATCCCGCGTGTATTCGATGTCCTGGCTCGTCGCGTCGTATCCCGCCGTCCCGCTCAGGATCGGCTCGATCACCCGGCGCACCCAGCCCTCGCGGAGCTTTACCGCCAACTGCCCGAGATGCGTCTCCCGCCGCCGGATCAGCCGCTCGCGGGCATCCCGGATGTCGGCTGCGGTGATCGTCCGCGAGCGATCCCGCCCCGGCTTGTGCCGGAAGCAGGCGTCATGGGCCAAGGCGTTCACGAGCCACGGCTGGCCCTGGGTATGGCTCCACACCATTTCCAGTGCTTCTTCGTCGAAGCGCTGGCCGGTCTCCTCCGTGTGCTGGCCGAGCAGCTCCCGGACTTCCGCTTCGTCGAAGTCGCCGAGCCGCAACGACTCCGCCTTGATGTTGAACGGGCTTCCCGCCACTCCGGGTGCCCGGTAATCCCGCACATCGCGAAGACCGCACAGGACCACGGACTGCGGGAAGCGTTTCGGGCGCTGCTCGTAACCGAGCCGCAACTGGCTCAACAGCGAAAGGAGCGCGTTCCCCGTGAGGGTGTCCACTTCGTCCAGGAAGAGCACAAGGGGACTCGGAGCGGCTGCCGCCCAGCGCCCCAGGACCGCCCGCAGCGCACGATCCGGACCCGCAGTAGCCAGGGTTTCCGGCCAGGAACGCTCTACCAGCTCGTCGCCCAGGGTGTCTTCCGCCCGTACCCCGATCTCGCCGAGGACACTCCGCATCGCCCGCTCCACGTCCCCGTTCGCGGTCCGACCAGCTTCGAGGCTCGCGTACACGCAGCGGAAATCCCCGACGGAACCCGAGTTCAGCAGGTCGCGGAGCGCGAGCAGCGTGGAAGTCTTTCCGGTCTGTCGCGGCGCGTGGAGAATGAAGTACTTCTTGCCCCGAATCAGCCCGAGAACCTCTTCCAGCTCCAGCCGATCCAGCGGCGAGATGCAGTAGTGCTCCCCCGGCTCGACCGGGCCCACCGTGTTGAAAGACCGCATCGCGCCGGAGTATCGCACCATGCGAAGCCCCTCGTCACAGTGACCGGAAGAACCGGTTTTCCACATTTTCGAGAAATTTCGGTCACGACGCACCAAAACCCTCCGTTTCTGCGTCTTAACTTGCATGGCCAATCATGCAACCCACTCCGAATCCACCCTGACGGAAACGCCTTTGTCCGGAACCCGCTCCGGCTCCTATACTGACACCGGCGAAGGACGAACAGTGAAAAGCGTGGAAACCGGAAGCGAGAGCCCCGGTCTGATGGCGAGACACCGGGACGCGCTGCTCGTGGCCCTCGTGACGGCTCTCGTGACGATCTTCACCGCCACCCTCGGCACAGTCGCTTACAACTTCAACTCGGTCAACCAGAGCTTGCTCGCCATGAAGGACCAGATCGGGGACCTCGAAGCCGGGATGCTTCGAACCATCAACTCGGAGGTCGGAAAGCTCCGGGCCGAGATGCGCGAGGAGGTCGGTCAACTCTCCGAGCGGGTCAATCGGATCGAGGAGCGGGTCAATCGGATCGAGGAGCGGGTCAATCGGATCGAGGAGCGGGTTAGCCGGGTTGAAGAGCGACTTACCAGGATCGAAGAGCGACTTACCAGGATCGAGGACATCCTGCTGGATCGACTGCCGCCCCGTGGCGAAGCGGCTGCGCCCGCGAGTTCCTGAGCCGGCTCCGCACGGCCGGCGAGTCTGGTCAGAAGCCCTACCGTGGCTTTCGTCGAGGCTTGTAGAGAAAGGCATCGAGCAGGGCGACCCGCATCCCCCAGGCCTCCTCTTCGAGATCGCTGCCGAATTCGGGCGGGCATTCGGAGAACCAGCACTGCCGGTGGATGCCCCGAAGCAGCTTCCCGTAGGAGTTTTCGCCGGGAGGATCGTCGGACACCGGGACGGCGTAGCCAGCGAGCGCCCATTCCGAAGCGCCGTTCACCGAAACACACCGGTCGGGGCGGGCGAGGGCCAGCAGGCGGGTAGCGCGGGCCGCCGCGATTCCGGGGAGGGCGGTGAGCCCCGCGTAGGCGGCGGCGGCGACTTCGAGGAAGCCGTCGTCTTCCGCATGGATGACCGACTTGACGGTGCTCTCGATCTGGTCGCGGATACCCGGGTTTCCGAAGACGGCCTTGGGCGCGGTGTGGTACGTGTTGCCGAGGAGCGCCCAGTTCTCGTCGCGTTTCCTGGCGCACCCGAGCAGGCGCCTTTGTTGTTCCTTGTCGAAAGTGGACCAGTCCTCGCGAAGGAGCGGACGGAGCTTCCGGATCACGCCGACCCAGCTATGGCCCGGCGGAAAGACCGAGAACCGGTACGGGCCTTCTTCCCAGAAGGCATCGCACCGCTGGAGGGACTGCCAGTAATCGGCCCAGCCCTCATCGCACGGGGCTGATGGACAGCTCATGTGCATTGCGGTTGCCCGGAACTCCCTCTACGCGGCTGCGGGGAGAAGCGCAGGCTCTCGACGAGACTTGTCGGCCATGCGGAGCCGGTTCAGGGACTCGCGGGTGCAGCCGCTTCGTCTCGGGGCGGCAGCCGATCCAGCAGGATGGCCAGAGTGGCTTCGATTCCGATGAGCCGCTCCTCGACTCGGGTGAGCCGCTCTTCGACATGGGTGACTCGCGCCTCGATATGAGTGAACCGTTCCTCGAGCCGGGTGACCCGCTCGGAGACTTGACCGATCTCCTCATGCATCTCGGCTCGAAGACCCCCGATCCGCTCCTCCATGGTGAGCAGACTCTGGTTGACCGAGATGAAGCCGTAGGCGGACGCGCCGATCACAGCGGCGAAGGTCGTCACGAGAGCCGCCACAAGCAGCGTGTCCCGGTGTCTCGCCATCAGACCGGGGTTTCCGCGCTTTTCACTGCTCGCCCTTCGCTGGCTTCAGTATAGGGGCCGGAGCGGGTTCCGGGCAAAGGCGTTTCCGCCAGGGTGGATTCGGGTTGGATTGCATGGTTCGCCATGCAAGTCAAGACGCAAAAACGGAGGGTTTTGGTGCGTGGTGGCCGAAATTTCCCGAAAAATGTGGAAAACCGGCTCCCGACGGGGCATGGTGCGAAGGATCACACGACCCGGGGAAGTCGTGGAATGGAAAGACGCACGATTACCCCGTTTTTCGAGTTTTCCGGGGAGCGCGAAGTCAAGATCGGGTACATCGGACCACACCTGCCACTCTGATGCTTCGATTGAAATCGGAGGAGATGGAGTGGAAGCAGACGCGGGAGAGTTGAGTCAAGGGCAGGCATTCCTGTGAGCACCGCGTAGATCCACTCCTCCCCTGGACGCGTCGGGGTTCGGTGCCTGCGCGTGTCCCACAAACGCGAAGAACCCCGGGGCCGGCTGGCCCCGGGGTTCATGGTGGAACCGATTCGGCTAGCGAATCAGAACTGCTTCATGTCGATCGTGCACTTGTCCCGCATCGCCTCTGTTGCATGATTCGCGTCCCAGGTGCACTTGATGGTGATCGGCTTCCTGTACGAGCAGCCGAGGTTGGAGCCGGGCACGAACAGGACATCCAGAGTCTCCTCGAAGGTCGCGTCGCACTTGTTGGCAGCCCCCGTCTGCTTGTCGCTGTTGTCCGCCGTGGTGCATGCGAGGTCAGCAGGGGAGTTCTCATTCACGCCGTCCTCCACGCCATTGGGGCCATCGGGAGTTGCACCCGTGACATCCACCTTGCCGAAGTCGCCGTAGATTGAGTCACCGTCCTTGTCACGGGTGTTGATCAGGAGTTCCAGGTTGCTGTCACCGCTGGAAGCGTAAATATCCGCCTGCGGGGTTCTCTCATCCTTGCCGGCCCTAGTGTCATCGGTGATCTTGCCGTTGCCATCGTGGTCAAACCAGACCGTCTTGAACCGCATGTGATGGCCGTTTCCGGGAGTGAAAACGAAACTCACAGGAGAGTTCGGGCCGTTGTTCCGACGCGCATTTTCAAGTGTCAGTGGCTGGTAGTCTCCTTCCGCGAAAGAGCCCTCGGCGAGCGCCATGTCCACCTCGTGCTCGAAGTATTCGCAGATGTCGAGGTGGTCAGCCACATCGAACACCATGGACTCGCACTTCAGCAGCGACTCACCCTTGGCATTCACGAACGGGTTGCCCTCGACCTTGGACCAGTTCACCGCGCTATCACCCCACATGGTGGAGGCATCAGTGGCGGCGAGCTCGATCCGGTAGTTGTCGAGGTAGTTCTTGTTGTTGGTCGCATCGGAAGCCGAGTTGGCGGTCGTGACGCGGAAGCAGTTGTCCGGCTTCTGCGGCGCACCGGCAGACGAACCATACCGACCCGCGGGGTTCTGGTTCGCACCAGATCCATCCGCACAACCATGAACGATGGCACCCATGTACGGAGCAGTAGGAGTGTTGCCGGCGACGATCGCGGTCACTCCCGTAGCCATCGCCCGAGTCGTTGCGAGCGGCTTGTTGTTGCCCATCGCGGCGTTCGGGCCGGTCGCGACGAAGCTCTGGGTGACCTCGTCATCACCAGTGGCGGTGAAGTGGTGCTTCACGGTCATCGGCGCAGTCGAGGAGGTCACGACTCCGATCTCGACACCGTCCGTGTCGCTGGCCACGATCACGTCGTTGTCCACATACCCGAAATGCACATCGAGACTCGGATCCCACGCTTCGCAAACCGCCGAGTCAGCAATGGTGATTTCGGGAGCGTCCGGACGACCGACCTCGGCCTCCGAGCACCGGAACGGGCCACAAGTGATGTGCATCACGTCGCTCGTCTGGGTGACCTCCTGGTTGGCTCCGACGGTCACCCGGACCGCGCGGAAGGTCGCCCCGGCGGTCGCGATCACCGTCTGCGGGCCGTTCCAGGTCACGTTCTCGAAAGGCATGCTGTCCGCGCCAGCGTGCACGCCCACCGGGGTCGCACCCTCGATCCACATCGGGTAGATCAACGCCTGGTGCGAACTGGAGACATGCATCTTCTGGTTCACATGAGCCATCGCCTTCGCTGCGTCCGAGTTGTCGTCAGCACAGAAGGCATAACCGTTCACTCCGCAAGCGCCATCCTTGCTTTTCTCGTCCGCCATCGGAGGAGTCATGGAAATCACGAACGGCTCGGGTTCGGGCTCGGGCTCCGGCGGAGGAGCGGGAGGCTCAGGCTCGGGCTCCGGTTCGGGAGCGGGGGGAGCAGGCGCAGGAGCGGGGGCAGGCGCAGGGGCCGGAGCGGGAGCCGGATCGTCGTCATCATCGCCGCATCCGGAGAGCACGAGACCGGCACCCAGGACAAGGGCAAGATGGAAAGCCAGCCCACGCAGGGGTGCCAGCCTCCTTGTGATCTGCTTCATTTCGCCTACCTCCTGTAGGGCGTGGGGGGACAGCGCGGAGCGCCGTCTCGTGGTTTGCATTCCTACCTCCAAATATCAGTAGGACGGGGAAGCCGGGCGTGAACCCGTCGTTCCCCTTGCTGGGCCGCGGAGTATATGCGACCGACAAAGTGGAGACAAGCCACTCCGGGGCGCGGAGAGAAAATCTCGGCTCGGAGCGGACATGGAGCGGTAGTCCATCACAGGAAAAACCCGAATGTCAAGGAACAAAAGGAAGAGTAGCACGCTAGCGGGACGCGGAGCGTGCCCGCGAGGCGAGGCGTGGAGCATATCGGAAGATCGCCCGGCAAGCGGAACCGCGGGCGGAACCGCATGAGCGCGACCGCCGTCGGGGCGGCAGGATTTGAACCTGCGACCCCCTGATCCCGAACCAGGTGCTCTGCCAGACTGAGCCACGCCCCGTCGGCGCGGCGGCGATTCTAGCAGCCGGCGGCGGGACCCGCTCGAGCACGCCCGGGGCCGCTGTAGAATCTCCGGCCCATCGGGACGTGGCGCAGCCTGGTAGCGTGCTTGCTTGGGGTGCAAGAGGTCGCCGGTTCAAATCCGGCCGTCCCGACGGCGCTCTCATTTCCCCGGTTCCTCGGGAAGGACACCCAGACGGGCGAGGGCCGCGTCGGTCTCCTCCATGAGCGCGAGCGCCTGGGCCACGAGCTGCTTCGGGGTGTTCGTCGCCCCGGATGGTTTCCTTTCGGAGAGCCGGGATTCGGGCGCGGGGGATTCGGGTTGCGGCATCAGCAACGGCGCGGGAGGCTCTTTCCGGGCCCTGGCCGGCTCCCCCCTTTGGCTCTCGAGCTGGCGACGGGCGCCGGCGGCGGTGTAGCGATCCTTGATCAGGAGCCGCTCGATCTCGAGGACCATCTCGATGTCCTCGACCCGGTAGGAGCGCTGGCCGGCTTCGTTCTTCTTCGGCCGCAGGGTGGGAAATTCCTTCTCCCAGTAGCGCAGCGTGTACGGCTGGATGCCGGTGTACTCGGCCACCTCTCCGATCCGGAAGAAGAGCTTGTTCGGGAGTGGAGGGCGGCGTGGGGGAGCGTCAGTGCTCATGACTCATGCGGAATCCGGACCGCGTTCCCGCGAGGAAGGCGGCCCCGGCTCGCCGATTCTATGCTCCCGACGACGGCGCTCCTCGAGCTGGACCCGGACCGGAGCGCCCTCGAATCCGTAGCGCTTGCGGATCCGGCCCACGAGAAAGGCTGGCCAGGTCGCCGCCAGATCCTTCGGCGGGCAGTTGAGGAAAACCCGGAAGCGGGGAGGCAGCACGCCCGACTGGTAGCCGTAGAGCACCTTCACCTGCTTTCCGTGGCGCGAGCGGGGCGTGAAGCGCTGTGCGGTCTCGGCCAGAAAGCGGTTCAGCTCCGGGGTCGCCACCCGCTGGGCCAAGCGTCGGCGAAGAGCGAAAACCGACTGCCAGATGGCCTCCACGCCGAGCCCGGTGAGGGCGGAAATACGAAGCACCGGGGGATCGGGCAGATGACGGAGGCGCTCCTTCACCTCTCCCCGGAGCTCGCGAAAGCGCGCCTGCCGCTCCTCGATCTCGTCCCAGCGGTTCAGCAGTGTCACCACACCGCAGCCGGCATCGAGGGCCAGGCGAGCGATCGCTGCGTCGAGCGCGGTCGGCCCTTCGCGGGCATCGGTGACCAAAAGCGCGATCTGGGCCCGTTCGAGGGCACGCTCACCGAGGCGCATCGCCACCCGGTCCGGCGGCTCGATGTCCTTCATCCGGTTGTGGAGGCCCCGGCGAATGCCCGCGGTATCGACCAGCAGGATATCCCGCCCCGCAACCGTCAGCCGCTCGTCCACCGGGTCGCGGGTGGTTCCCGCCACCGGAGAAACGAGCGCGCGATCCCGGCCGGTGAGCCGGTTGAGCAGGGTGGATTTCCCCACGTTCGGACGGCCCACGATCGCCACCCGGATGGTGGACGGCGACTTCTCTTCGATCGCCGGCCCCGGAGATTCGGCGAGCAGGCCGGTGATCCGGTCCAGCAGGTCTCCCACTCCGAGCCCGTGCTCGGCGGAGATCGGGAGCGGCGAGCCGAGCCCCAGCTCGTGGAATTCGGCGGCGGCCGCTTCGTGATGTCCCTCCGCTTTGTTCGCGACGAGCAGGACGCGGGAGTGGTGATCGCCGGGTCGCCGGCGAAGTTCCTCGGCGAGCAGGCCGTCGGCATGAGTGAGGCCGGAGCGGGCATCCACCATGAAGACGACGACATCGCTCTGGCCGGCGGCGCGCTCGGCGAGCGCCCGGACTTCGGCCGCGAAGGGCCCGGCATCGCCAGGGCCGGCACCTCCGGTGTCCTGGAGGTCGAACCGGACCCCGCCCCATTCGACGGAATCCAGCCGCCCGTCGCGGGTCGCGCCTGGACGCGAGTGGACGATGGCCGACCGCCCTCCGAGGATCCGGTTGAAGAGGGTGGATTTGCCGACGTTGGGACGGCCGAAGAGGGTCACCAGCCGCCGCGCCGGTGCGTCCCCCGGCCGGGCGCGGTTCAGTCGGCCAGTTCCTTGCCGCGACGGAAGCGGACCACCCGGCCGGGAGGAATGTTCACTTCCTGGTTGGTGCGCGGGTTCCGGGCCACTCCGGTCTTCCGGGGGCGGACCGCGAAGATCCCGAACCGGCGGATTTCCACCCGGCCCCCGGTGGCCAGGGTGTCGGAGAGCGATGCGAAAATCGTCTCCACCGCCTTCTTGATCCTTGCCCGGTCCACCGCTGCCGGACGCGTGTCCGACGGGCGGTGGGTCGCGGCGAGACAGCGCTGGATGAGATCTTCCTTGACCATGATGGAGAGCCTGTTACCGGAGGGCGGCACTTCCCGTCGCGCCGCGGGGAGATAATCCACTCATCCGGGGAACGGAAGGACGAGTGTCATGAATCGGGCAACCATAACGCAGGAAGTCGGAGACGGAAGCGCGGGCGACAAACCACTGGTGGTGCTCGGGGTGACCGGGTGCATCGGTGCCTACAAGGCCCCCGAACTGGTGCGCGAGCTGCTGCGCCACGGCCTCCGGACACAAGTGATCCTGACCCGGGCGGCGCGGGAGTTCGTGTCCCCGCTGGCGCTCGCCACCGTGTCCGGCGCGCCGGTTCTCGAAGGCCTCTTCGAGCAGGAGGAAGCGGCGGGAGGAGACATCCGGCACATCTCGCTGACCTCGGAGGCGGCCGCCTTCCTCGTGGCCCCCGCCACCGCTCACGCGATTGCGCGGATGGCGCTCGGGCTCGCCGATGACTTCCTGACCACCTTCCATCTCGCCACCCGGGCACCCATGCTGGTTGCGCCGGCGATGAATACCAACATGCTGGAACATCCGGCGACCCGGGCCCACCTCGCCACGCTCGAAAGCCGGGGGGTGACGATCATCGAGCCGGGAGCCGGGGAACTCGCCTGCGGCTGGTTCGGCCCCGGCCGGCTCGCGTCGCTCGACGAGATCGTGGAGGCGGTGCTCGGCGCGATGCGTCCCTCGTCGGGCGATCTCGCCGGACGACGGGTGGTGGTGGCGGCCGGCCCCACCCGGGAACCGCTCGACCCGGTGCGGTACCTCACCAACCGGTCGTCGGGAAAGATGGGGTTCGCGCTTGCCGAACGGGCGATGGCACGCGGCGCGAGCGTCGAGCTGGTGCTCGGCCCGGTGGAAGCGGAGCCGCCTTCCGGGTGCGAAGTGGAGCGGGTGGAAAGCGCTGTCTCGATGCGCGAGGCAGTGCTTCGCCGGCGGGATGCCGACGCGGTGGTGATGGCGGCGGCGGTCGCCGATTTCCGACCGACGGCCAAGCCCGAAAAGCGGAAGCGGGGCGAACGAAAGACGCTTTCGCTCCGGCTGATCCGGAACCCGGACATCCTCGCCGAGCTCGGGGCCGAACGCGGGAACGGCCCGCAGGTGCTCGCGGGATTCGCCGCCGAGACCGACGACGATCCGACCCCGGAAGCGCTCCGCAAGCTCTCGGCGAAAGGGGCCGACCTGATCGTCGGGAACCGGGTGGGGAACGGCGTGGGATTCGGGACGGACCGGATCGAGGCGGTGCTCGTGGAAGCGGAGGGCCGGGTGCTTCGGCTGGGAGAAAAGACGAAGCGCGAGGTGGCGGATGCGCTCTGGGACGCGGTGGCGCGCCGGCTTTCGGGCGGCGAGTAGCGAGCCGATGGATCCGGACTTCCGCGAACAGGTGGTCGGCAGGCTGCGGCTCCTGCGGCGGCTCACCGATTTCGTGAGCGATCGGGAGACACTCGGGGAAATCCGGTCCGACCTCGGGGACTGCGTCCGCTGCCCGCTTTCTTCGGGGAGGCGCAACCTGGTGTTCGGCGCGGGGAACCCGCGCGCCCGGCTGATGTTCGTCGGGGAGGCACCGGGGGCCGAAGAAGACCGGATCGGCGAGCCGTTCGCGGGCCGCGCCGGAGAGGCGCTGAACGGGCTGCTCCGCGACGGCTTCGGGATTCCCCGCGATGAGGTCTATATCGCCAACGTGGTGAAATGCCGGCCCGAAGGCAACCGCGATCCGCTCCCGGAAGAGGTGGGCGAGTGTCTGCCGTTCCTGAAGCGCCAGATCGCCGCGGTGCGGCCGGGAGTCCTCGTGGTGCTCGGACGGGTGGCGCTCCGCGCGCTGATTCCCGGCGCCTCCGGCATCGGGGCGATGCGGGGGCGGACTCTCGATTTCGAAGGGATTCCGGTCGTTCCCACCTTCCACCCGGCGTTCCTGTTGCGGCTTTCCGGCGAGGAAGCGGAACAGAAACGAGGGCAGGTTCTTTCCGACTTCGCGGTCGCGAAGCGGTTCCTCTCCTGAAGCAGCCGATGCTGGTTTCGGTCGCGGTGCCGAGACCGGTGTTCCGCGAGTTTCGCTACCGGGCCGACGAGGCGCTGCCGCCCGGCAGCCGGGTGGTGGTCCCCTTCGGTGGCCGGGAAGTCACCGGGGTGGTGACCGGGCCGCATCCGGGCCCCGGGAGCCCGAACGACAAGGCGGTCCTCCGGAAGGAGCCGGACCCGGCGACTGCGATTCCGGAAGATCTGCTGGACCTCGCCCGCTGGCTCGAAGAGGCGACGGTCTGTCCGATCGGCCTGGTCCTGAAGGCGATGACCCCCTCCGGCGGGCTGCCCGGCCGAAGCGCGCAGTGTGCCCGGATCACCGCCGAGGGTGCCGACCGGCTGAAACGGGGCGACCGCGAAATCCAGCCCCGGCTTTCCGCCGACGACCGGCGCGCGCTCAGTCTGCTGGCGGTATCCCCCGGAGAGGCTGGTGTCCCGCTCGCCCGAATCCGCCGGGAACTCGATCTCTCCCCCTCCCGATCCTTCCGGCGGCTCGAACGGGAGGGGTTGCTCGCGATCTTCGATGCGCGACCGGAGCCGGACATCCCCCCGGTGGCCCGGAAGCCGGCCCCGGAGCTGAACCGGCTTCAGCAGCAGGCGGCGGAGCGGATCGGGAAAGCGCTCGCGGCGCGGCGTTTCGGCGGGTTCCTGCTGGAAGGAGTGACCGGGAGCGGGAAGACCGAGGTCTATCTGGCGGCGATCGCCGCCTGCCGCGCCGAAGGGCGGAGCGCTCTCCTGCTCGCACCGGAAATCGCGCTCGCGATGCGGCTCGAACCCCTGCTCCGGGCCCGCTTCGGCGACGAGGTCGCGGTCCTTCACAGCGGGCTGACCGGGGCGGAACGGCGGGATGCCTTCTGGCGGACGCGGCTCGGGAAGGCACCGGTCGTGCTCGGGGCGCGGTCCGCCGTTCTCGCGCCGATCCCGAACCTCGGCCTTGTGATCGTGGACGAAGAGCACGACGGCGCGTACCGGCAGGAAGAAGCGCCGCGCTACCACGTGCGCCCGACCTGCTGGAAACGCGCCCGGACGAGCGGTGGAGTGCTGGTGCTGGGGTCGGCCACTCCCTCGCTCGAAGCGGCGCACGCGGTGGAGGCCGGCCATCTCTCGCTCCTGCGGCTGCCGAAGCGGGTCATGGGGCGGCCACTGCCGCGGGTGGAACTCGTGGACATGCGTCCGGCGCTTCGGGACCACCTGCGCCGGGGGGAGCGCGGGCCGCTGATCCTCGCTCCGGCGCTCGTCCGGGCGCTTCGGGAAACGACGGCGGCGGGCGGGCAGGCGATGGTCCTGCTGAACCGGCGGGGGTACGGGGGGCGGCTCCTCTGCCTTCGCTGCGGGCGGGTTGTCGAGTGCGGGTCGTGCGGGACGGCGCTGACCCTCCACCGGCGGGGGCACCTCATGCTCTGCCACGGGTGCGGGTTCGGCGCACCCACTCCGGAAGCCTGTCCCGCCTGCGAGGGAGATGTCCTCCGGTCGGAAGGATTCGGGACGGAGCGGATCGAGGAGGAACTGGGCCGGCTGCTTCCCGGCGTTTCGGTCGGTCGCTTCGACCGGGATGCCACCCGCTCCCGGGGCAGCCATCAGGAAATCCTGGGCGCTTTTCAGGAGGGCCGCATCCAGGTGCTCGTCGGAACCCAGATGCTCGCCAAGGGGCACGATTTCCCGGCGGTGACCCTGGTGGGCGTGGTGGCGGCGGATGCCGGGCTCGGCGTTCCGGATTTTCGGGCGGCGGAGCGGACCTTCCAACTGTTGACCCAGGTGGCGGGGAGGGCCGGCCGCGGAGCCCGGCCGGGACGGGTCATCGTCCAGGCCGCGAATCCGGACCACTACGCGGTGGCGGCGGCGGCAGCCCAGGATTTCGGGCGCTTCCGCGAAGAGGAAGAACGGATGCGCCGGCGGTTCCGCTACCCGCCGTTCGTCCGGCTGATGGGGCTCACGGTGGCCGATCGCAACCGGGAGCGGGCTTCCGGCACCGCGGAGACGCTCGCCCGGGTGCTCGATGATCTGGAGGTGATGGGGCCCGCCATCGCCCCCCAGGATCAGGTGGGGGGATTCGCCCGGTTCCGGCTGCTCGTGAAAGCGCCGCCGACGGCGGTTCCGGCGCTCCGAAAGCGTCTCCGGGGCTATCTGGGCCTTCCCGAGCTTTCGGGCCGCCTCACGGTGGAGGAGCTGTGAACTGATCGAGGATGGCGGCCTCGGCTTCCCCGGCGGATACCGGATGGCGGCGGAGCCCGGCCTCGGCGCGGAACCAGGTCCGCTGGCGCTTCGCATAACGACGGGTGGCGGCGACGATCGCCGTCTCGGGATCCGGCAGCCCGGCGAGGATTTCCCGGTAGCCGATCGCCCGGCGGGCGTGCCACCGGTCGCCGTGGCGGTTTTCGAGGCGTTCGGTTTCCTCGGGCAGGCCCTGCTCGAACATCCGCCGGACCCGGGCCGCGATGCGGGGGCCGTCGCTCTCGCGCGGCGGGTCCAGCCAGGCGATCCGCCAGTCGGCATCCGGCAGCGGCGGAGCTTCCCGCTCCCATAGCCGGCTGATCGGGTGTCCGGCGAGCAGGGCCACTTCGAGAGCCCGGATCCGGCGTACGAAATCCTTCGGGGGGATGCGGGCGGCGGCTTCGGGGTCGTGGCGGGCGAGCAGGTGGTCGAGCCAGCGCGCTCCGCGGGGGTGGGCATACAACCGCTTGAGCCGCTCGCGCATCTCCTTCGAGCTCGGGGTCGGGTCCGGGAAGAGCCCGCTTCGGAGCGCCCGGAAGTAGAGCCCGCTTCCCCCGACCACCATCGGCAGCGCGCCGCGTGCCCGGATTTCGCGGATCGCGGCGGCGGCGAGCGCGGCGTACCGTCCGGCTGTGCAGGCATCCTCCGGGTCGAGGACATCCAGCAGGTGGTGGGGGATTCCGCCCCGGAGCCGCGGCGGCAGCTTGCCCGAACCGATGTCGAGCCCGCGATAGACCTGGACCGCGTCGCAGGAGACGATCTCCACCGCGCCGGGCAGCGCCCGCGCCAGCCGGACGGCGAGTTCGGACTTGCCGGAGGCGGTGGGGCCGACCAGCCCGAGCACGAGGGACAAGGGCGGCTATCCGGCAGCCCGGCAGAGCGCGAGCGCCGCCAGTGCCGCCACCACGAAAGCCCCCGCGAAAATCTGGCCGCGCGTGAAAGCGAAAGGACCCGGCTCGTTCAGCGGATGGTCTCGACCCGGGTCTCGGGATAGGAGTGGGCGAGGATCTCGCGGTAGTCGAAGCCGTGGGCGGCCATGCCGTACGCGCCGGCCTGGCAGAGCCCGAGGCCGTGGCCCCAGCCGCGTCCGGTGAACCACCAGGACTTCACCCGCCCGTTCCGGTCGCGCCGGGGCTCGGCGTAGAAGAGGGTGTCGGCGAGCCCGAGCGCGCGGCGCACTTCGAGCCCCCGCACTTCGAGCGACCCGCGGTCGCCGCGGATGCGAAGCCGGCTGATCCGCCCGGAAGCTCCCCGTTCGAGAGGATCGAGAGCCACCACCTCGCCGATCTCCTCGTCGGGATAGCGGTCGCGGAGCGAGCGGGAGAGATCGGCGTTGTCCCGCGGCACGAGCCAGGCCGACTGGGGGGAGAAGCGATCCCAGGTCTCGCCCCGGTCTTCGAGGACCAGCAGGTCGAAAACCGCCCCCTCTTCGGAGACCGGCCGGTGGCGGACGAAATCACCCGGACGGAGCCGCAAGCCCCTTTCGGGGATGGGGGGGACCGCAGGGTCCGGGCGGCCGGGAATCCGGAGGGGCCGGACCTCGCGGAAGAGCCGCAGCCCGGTCGCCGGACGGAGCCGGATGTCTTCCGAAGCGGGCCGGTCGGGCTCGATCACGATTTCCTCCCCGTCGAATTTCCTGACCTGACCCCGGACGAGCAGGGCACTCTCCCGGCCGATCAGCGCCCCGGCGGTCGAGATCACCTCGCGCCGGGTGACCGGCCGGGCGGGGTTCGCGCCCTTTTCGGAAGCATCCAGCAGCCCCTCGCCCAGCAGGCGGTCGAGCGCCGACGAGCGAAAACGGACCCGGTCTCCCGGACGGCACCGGAGATCGGCCACGAGCCCGGCATACTGGTCGAGCCGCGGCCCGGAAGGCTCGGCGGCGCAAACCGGGAACCCCAGCCAGTCGAGCGTGGCGGCCAGTGCTTCGGCCGCCTCCTCCGGGGCCGCCGGCTCGTCGAGCGAGAGGGCCCAGTCCGGCGGGAGCGCTCCGGCGAGCGCGGCGAGCGCGGCGTCCCAGGGAACGAGAGGTAGCGAGGATTCGAGGTCCAGGCCGTCCGCTTTCCGGAAGCCGTCGCGCGCCACCAGATAGGGGGTCGGTGTCGTGAAGACGTTCTCGGCGTTCTCGGTGTGGCCTCCGCAGGCGGCGGTGTAGAGGGCATCCGCGAGCCGGCCCCCATGGGTGAGCACTTCGCCGGCGGTCGCGGAAATGGCGGCGGAGGTCGCCGGATGCTCGGCGGCGACACCGCCATAGACCTGACAACGGGGCCCGGCGCAGAGGTCGTACCCCCGCTCCTGCCAGACCGGCCGCGGGCGGAGCGCGTAGGTGCGGGCCACGAGTGCCTGTGCCTTCAGGGCTTCCGGCTCGGGGAAGAGATCGGGAGGAAGCTCGCGGGGCACGACCCCCCGCAGGTATTCCTCGAGCGGGAGCCGGTTGACGACCGTCACTCCTTCGCCGGCGCGAAAGATGGTGAAGGTTCCTCGATAGGGATCTCCTTCCCACTCCAGAAAACCGGCTCCGGGGGTGATTTCGAGACGGGTGCCGGCGGGGATGCGGATGGGCAGCCCGCCGGTCGGCCGCGCGATGAGCGCCTCGCCCTCGGGGGTCGGGAGCGGGTAGGAGCCGGCCTGAAGGAACCCGGCAGCCCGGAGGGCTCTCGCATCGGCGGGGTCGCCGAGGATGACCAGGTAGCGGCCGGTCTCGGGATCCCGACGGATTCGCGTGGGAGCGGTCCTTTGCTCGCGGTCGGCGAGCGGGGCGGGGGGACGGGTGGGAGATTCCCGGGATTCTCCGCGCAGCAGACGCTCGGCTTCGCGGGCGGCCTCGCGGCTCGGGTAGGAACCGAGCGCGAGCACCGGAACGCCCGGAGCGGTCTCTGGGCTCACCAGAATCTCGCGTGCTTCGATCCGGAGTTCCCCGGCCCGCAGGGTGAAGGGGCTCGCGGCCGAGATGCGGGCGGCGGGCGCTTCGTCGGCGAGCCCGATCCGGATGTCCCCGATCTTCTCCGGCGGAGGCTGAAGGGCGGCTCCGGCGAGCGCGAGGGCCAGGAGCCCGGCGGCGGTCACTGGTCGGGGCCGAACAGGTCGTAGGGCTGCTCGTTGTACCAGAAGACCAGCATGATCTCGAAGTTGCGGCCCGGGTAGTCATCCGGCAGCGGGAGCAGTTCGGCACCGCGCAATGCGCCCACCGCGGCGTTGTCGAACCCCGGAGCGCCGGAGGGGATCACCACCTGCATCCATTCGAGGGCTCCGCTTCGCAGGACGCTGATCGCGATCGCCACGTGCCCCGCCTGGTAGGCCGCTGCGTAGGGGACGTACCAGTTCCGCCGGACCTCGGCGATCAGCCGGCCGATCCAGGGGACCATGTTGGCACCCCGGTCGTCGTAGTAGAGGGTGTTGTTGCGGTCCGAAACGAGGCCGCCTTCCGGGTTCCGGAAGCGCTTGCCTTCGAGGAACCGCCAGATGTCGGTGGGGGTTCCGCGACTGCGACGATCCGCCTCTTCGGCGCGGGCGCGGGCCTCGCGACGGGCGAGTTCGTCGGCGCGTCGGCGGGCATCGGCGGCCGGATCCGAGATCCGTTCGCGGAACGCGTCGGAATCGAAGTCGAGCCGCGAAGCGTCTTCCGGCGGGCCGGTCCCCGCGTCCGCGAGGAGTTCCGGCTCGGGAGAAGCGAGGACCGGATCGGGCTCGGAGGGGGGCGGAACCGGGGCCGAAACCTCGGGGATCTCTTCGTTCTCGCCCGTCGGCTCGTCGAAATAGAACTCCTCGTCCTGGCCGTCGGAAAAGGGGAGGTCGTTCTGGAACCCGGTCGAAGGTGCTTCGATCATCGCTTTCGGGATGGCGAGCGCGACGGATTCCGGTGGCTCCGGGGTTGGTTCAACGGGGACGGGTTCTTCGGGGACGGGTTCTTCGGGGACGGGTTCTTCGAGGACGGGTTCGATGGGGGCCGGTTCGACGGGAACCACTTCCGCGAGCAGCGGCTCCTCCTCGATCGGAGGAGCCTCGAAGGTGAGGAGCGGGCGTTCTTCTTCGGCGACGGCAAGCGGCTCGGTTTCCCCGGACGAAACCGGCAACGCGCCGCCGATCATGACCAAAAGGAGCAGCAGGTGGAGCGCGAAAGAGATCGCCGTGACCCGCAGTCGACGGCCGCGATGGATTCCCGCCAGATCCTCCGCGGCACCGCCGGCGCTCAAGCCGTCGAAACCGTGCGCTGCTACCGCGGCGACGGGGAGCGAACCGCGGCGACGGCGACGGAAGGGCGGCACCGATCGCCGTGGTGGTTCCGGCTTCAGGGGGTTCAGGCCGAGATCTTCAGGCTTCACGGATATCCCACCCGAGGCAAGCCCCGTACCTTACCCGAATGCGCGGAGCTCGAAATCCGCCTCGACCGCCGGCCTCCCGTCGAGAAGGGCCACTCCCGCGAAGCAGTGCGGAGGCTCTTTCGCCGTCACCTCGAACTCGAGGTTCGCGCCGGGGGTTGCCGCTTTCCGGAACCGGACGCTCTCCACCCGGACGACCCGCCAGCCGGATTTTCCGGGATAGGTTGCGGCGAGCAGGCGGCGGGCCGCTTCGAAGAGCGCCTCGAGACTCAGGACACCGGGGACCACCGGCATGCCGGGGAAATGTCCGGCGAAGAACGCCTCCTCCGCGGGGAACGAGCGGGAGGCGACGATCCGGGCTGGCCTTCGGGACTCTCCCGGATCGAGTTCCCGGACTTCGTCGAGGAGGGCCGCCCTGTTTATTGGGGTTCTCCCCCGCTGTCCGCCCGGGCGTTGAATCGCTCGATGACCTCGTCGGAGATGTCGAGCGCGGGATCCATGATGAAGGTGAGGCCGGGAGTGACGCGCAGGATGAGCTGGATCTGCTGCTCGGTCGCCACCTCTTCCACCACCGGTCCCAACTGCGCCTCGAGCGCGGCGAAGCCCTGGGTCTGGCGTTCGTTGAAATCCCGCTGCTGATCCTCGAGCCAGCGCTGGATGTCGGTCTGTTTCCTTTCGAGTTCGCGAGCCAGATCGGCGCGCGCTTCGGCGGAAAGAAGCTGCGACTGCGCCCGGTTGGTGAGATCGGCGATCTCCTGCTCCCGCGTCTGGCGCTCGCGCCCGACTTCTTCCTGAAGCGACTGAAGCTCGGCGATCAGGTCCTGTCCCTGCTGGGACTCCTGCGCGATGCGGTCGATGTCGATGACGGCGATCCGCGGGGTGGTTTGGGCGAACGCGGAGAGCGGGGCGAAGGCCGCCACCGCCAATACGCCGCACAACAGGCGGCGGGTTCGAGAACTCATGGATGTATCGCTCCGTGAATTGCGGTTCCGGCCAGGCCAACCGAGGGACCGCGTCCTCTCCGGGACTAGAAGGTGGTTCCGATGCCGAAAACGAAGGCAGTGGGCCGGTGGTAGTAGTCGCGGTGGGGATTGTAGGCGAAGATGAGCCGGAAGGGCACGTTGAGCATCGGGATGAACACTCGCATCTCGATTCCGGTGGACGTGCGGAACTGGTTGATCATGGAGAAGCTCCAGTCCGTTTCCTCCGCGAAGGCGTTGCCGGCATCGAAGAAGAGGATGGCGCGCAGTGGCCCGGCCAGCGGAATCGCGTATTCGGCGTTGAACAGCAGCATCTTGTTGCCGCCGAGGAGCTGTCCGCTCGCGTTGCGCGGCCCCACCGAGCGGATGTAGTAGCCGCGGATCTGGTACTCGCCACCGAGGAAGAACCGGTTGTAGTAGGGGACTCCGGTCTGCTCCACGTCGAAGATGTCGATGGGCCCGCCATCCGGAGGATCGATTCCCCCGTAGCCGTGCAGGTAGCTGCCCATGACCCGCATCCCGAAGGAGGTCGCGCCGATCACCTCGGTGTGGAAGACCGCCTCCACGGTGGGCTTGTAGTAGTGGACGTTGCCCCCGAGCAAGCCACCCGCCACGTCGAGGCCGGCGGTCAGCTTCCGCCCCGAACTCGGAAAGATCGGGTGGTTCACCGTGTTATAGACGAAGGAGGGGCTGACCTTGCTCTCGCGGAAATTGCCCGAAAGGCCGTAGAAGCGCGGGTCCAGGTAGGCGCTGTTGTAGTAGAGGTCGTAGATCGTGAGGTTCAGGTTGGGGTCCGGCTCGCCGATGGTGATGATCGAGTACCCGTAGTTGAAGAACGCCCGCGACCAGCGACCCACCGGAAGCCCGAAGATCAGCCGGCCGCCGATGTCCTCGCGGGTGAACTCGGGGAGTTTCAGAACCCGGCTGAACACGTCGAACCCGAGGGTGACCGGCTTGTCGAGGAAGTACGGATCGGTGATCGCGATCTGGTAGTTCTGGGTGCGCTGGCCGTACTGGATGGTGAAGTTCGCGGTTTCGCCGCGGCCGAGGAAGTTGGTGGTGCCGAAACTGGCGTTGCCGAAGAACCCTTCGAGTCCCGAAACGCCGGCACCGAAGGTGAGCTGGTTACGGTTCTCCTCGACGAGATCGAGGGTGATGTCGAGCCGGGTCGGGTCCGCCTCGCTCGGCTGGATGTCGGGCTGCTCGATGGGCCGGAAGTAGCCGAGCTGGTTGATCCGCTGGATGGAGGCCTTGAGCAACTCCATGTTCATGGTGTCCTGCTCGTTGAGCCACATCTCGCGGCGGATCACCCGGTCCTTGGTGGTGGAGTTGCCACGAAACTCGATCCGGTTGACGAGAAACTGGTCCTCTTCGGCGAGGTTGACCGTGACATCCACGATCCGCTCCTCGGGCCGGCGTCGCCAGGTGGGGAACCCGGTGAACTGCACATAACCCCGCGCTCCGTAGATCTCGCGGAGCGAATCGAGACCGTCGGTGACTTTCGACTCGTCGTAGGTGTCTCCGTCATGCAGGTCGAAGAAGCCGCGCAGGAATTCCGCCGGAAAGACCTCGGCACCCTCGACCGTGACCTCGCCGACCTGGTAGGGCTCTCCCTCGAAAACCGGGATGGTGATATCCATCCAGCGCCGGTCGCGCTCCCAGAAGAAGAAGGTGCGCGCGGTGCCGTCCTCGTACTCGAACTCCGGCGGGCCGAAGGAAACGTCCAGGTAGCCCTTCTTCAGGTACTCCTGGCGCACCGCCTCGATGTCCTCGGCGTAGGTCTCGGCGGCGTAGTTGGCGCCGCCGAGGATGGACCCGAGCGTGTGACTCTCCCGCGTTTTCTTCATGGCCCAGCGAAGCGTCCAGTCGTCGAGCGCCTCGATACCGTCGAACCGGACCCGGCGAATGCGGATCTGCTGTTCGTCGCGGATGTCGAAGGCGATCCGCACCCCGCTCTCCGCCTCCTCGATATCGCTCGTGACCGCTCCCTCGGCGCGGCCCTTGTCCACCAGCATCGTCTCGATGATGTCGCGGGCCCGGACCACCAGCTCCGGGTTGTAGGGAGCACCCACCTGGATCAGGGCATCCTCCTCTTCCAGTTTCTCGAGGATGTCGTCATCTTCGAGCTCTTCGGAGCCGCGGAATTCCAGCGAGGCCACCCGCGGCCGCTCGCGGACCACGAAGACCACCACCTTGCCGCCGCGGTCTCCCGGACGCAGTTCGAGCCGCAGGTCGTCGGCGAAACCGGTCGCCCAGAGATTCCGGAACTCGGCGCGGAGCGCTTCGCGGTCCACCGGATCCCCGGCTTCGACCGTCAGATGGGCGATCCAGGCATCATCCGCGATGAGATCGTTGCCCTCGATCCGGATCTCCTCGACCGTTTCCCCGGTCTGGGCCGAAGCGAGGGCGGAAGAAAGCAGAACCGCTGCCAGAACGATGAAACGCATCAGACGAGAGCCTCCTCCCATTGTCGCACCGAGGGCACTCCCTCCTCGAGGACGATTTCGACCCGCCCGGAAGGGCCGACCTGGCCCTTGAGCAACGCCTCCGAGAGCGGATCCTCCACATGCCGCTGGAGCGCCCGCCGGAGCGGACGGGCACCGAAGATCCGCTCGCGCTGCGTCTTTTCGATCAGGAACGCCTCCACCTCGGGAGTGAGGACGACGGTGAGATCGCGATGGACGAGATCCCGGTTCAGCCGGGCGATCATCCGGCGGAGGATCTCGGTGAGATCGGCATCGGTCAAGGCATCGAAGATGACGGTGGCATCGAGCCGGCCCGTGAACTCGGGGGTGAACGCGCGGCGCACTTCGCCCCGGATCAACTCCCGGGTCGCCTTCCAGTTCGCCTCCTGGTCCACCGCGCCGAATCCGAGCGCCGTCTCCTTCTGGATGATCCGGGCGCCGAGGTTGGAGGTCATGATGATGATCGCGTTGCGGAAGTCCACCGTATTGCCGAGACCGTCGGTCAGCCGGCCGTCCTCGAAAACCTGCAGCAGCAGGTTCCAGACATCGGGGTGGGCCTTTTCGATCTCGTCGAGCAGCACGACACAGTAGGCGTTCCGGCGGACCCGCTCGGTCAGGTGGCCGCCTTCCTCGTGGCCCACATACCCCGGGGGCGAGCCGATGAACCGGGACACCGAATGACGCTCCATGTATTCGCTCATGTCGAAACGCACGAGCGCATTCTCGGTTCCCAGCAGAAACTCGGCGAGCGTCCGCGCCACTTCGGTCTTTCCCACTCCGGTGGGGCCGAGGAACAAGAAGACACCTCCCGGCCGGCGCGGGCTCTTGATGCCGGCGCGGGCGCGGCGGATGGCGCGGGAGACCTCCGAGACGGCGGTATCCTGCCCGACGATCCGCTCGTGGAGGACATCTTCGACGCGCAACAGCTTCTGGCTCTCTTCCTCTTCGATGGAGGCGAGCGGAATGCCGGTCCAATCGGAAACGACCCGGTCGATGTCGCTGCGGACCACGAGCGCCGGTGCTTCATCGCGCGCCTCGAACCGGTTCACGACGTTTCCGAGGCTCTGCCGCTCGGCGTTTTCCTCATCCTGGGCGAGCGAGGCGCGTTCGAGGTCGTCGCCGGCGAGCGCCGCATCCTTCCGCAGGCGGATCTCCCGGATGCGCCGGCGGATGTCGCGGAATTCGGAGGAATGCGGGTTGTCCCGGAGCTTGACCCGCGAGCCGGCCTCGTCCAGCAGGTCCACCGACTTGTCGGGGAGGAAGCGGTCGGTGATGTAGCGCTCGGCCTGGCGCACCGAGGCTTCGAGAGCGTCATCCGCATACCGGACGTGGTGGAAGCGCTCGTACCGTTCGCGGATCCCCCGGAGGATCTCGAGGGTCTCGTCCTCGCCGGGCGGCTTCACGAGAACCGCCTGGAACCGCCGCTCGAGGCTGCGGTCGCGCTCGATGTGGCGCCGGTATTCGGCGGGAGTGGTCGCCCCGATGCACTGGATCCCGTCGCGGGAGAGGGCCGGCTTCAGGATGTTCGCGGCATCGAGCGAACCTTCGGCGGAACCGGCTCCCACCAGGGTGTGGAGCTCGTCCACGAAGATGATGCACTCCGGGGATTCCTCGAGCTCGCGGATGATCGCCTTGAGCCGCTCCTCGAACTGGCCCCGGTACTTGGTTCCCGCCACCACCAGCGAGAGATCCAGCGAAAGGATGCGCCGCCCCTCGAGAAAGATCGGACAGGCTCCCGTGGCGATGCGATTCGAGAGCCCCTCCACGATCGCGGTCTTGCCGACCCCCGGCTCTCCGATGAGCACCGGGTTGTTCTTCGCGCGGCGGCACAGGATCTGGATGACCCGGTCCAGCTCGCTCTCGCGGCCGATGAGCGGGTCGAGATTCCCTTCGGCAGCCGCTTCGGTCAGGTCGCGGGAATACTCGGCGAGCAACGGGGTTCCCGAAGCCGGCTCCGCGCTTCGCGGCTTGCGGGATTCGGAGGAAAAGGCCTCGCGGATCACGGCGGCCCGGATGCCCTGGCGCGCCAGGATGCGGGCGGCCGACGAGCTCGCCTCCCGGAGGATGCCGAGCAGGATGTGCTCGGTGCCGATGGTGGGGTGCCCCAGCCGCTCGGCTTCGTCCTCGGCGTGGTGGAGGATGCGCCGGCACTCCGCCGAGAGCGGGATTTCGACCGAAGCCGCGATCCGGTCGCGGAGCAGCGCCTGGTTCACGACTTCGCGGCGCACCGCCTCGGAAGTCAGCTCGGCGCGCTTGAAGATCCGGCCGCAGAGACCCTTGCCGTCCCGCAGCAGGCCGAGCAGCAGGTGCTCGGACTCGATGGCCTCCGCTCCGAGCTGGGCGGCCTCGTAACGGGCAAAGAAGATGACCCTCTTCGCGCGTTCGGTGTATCTCTCAAACATTCCGGCCAGAAGCCTTCGTGAAAATTTAGCAGCCTGGGTCGCGGCGCGATCTCAATTTGCGGGGCAAAGCCGTCCGGCTTCGAGACGCAGCACCCGGTCGCAGCGCGCCGCCACCGCCGGGTTGTGGGTCGCGATGATCGAGGTCAGGGAGCGGGACGCATGCTGTTCCGCGAGCATATCCACCAGGATTCCGCTCGCCTCGTCGTCGAGGTTTCCGGTGGGTTCGTCGGCAAGCAACAGCGAAGGGCCGGCGGCGAGGGCGCGGGCGACCGCCACCGCTGCTGCTCGCCCCCGCTGAGTTCTTCCGGGCGATGGTGGATCCGCGCTCCGAGTCCCAGTTCCCCGAGCAGGTCGGCCGCCCGCCGCTCGGTCCCGGCCCGGGAAATCCGGCGGATACGCAGCGGCATGGCCACGTTCTCGGCGGCGGTGAACTCCGGGAGCAGACGGTGGTGCTGGAAGACGAAGCCGATGTGGAGGTTCCGGAAACGGGCCGCCTCCGGCTCGGACAGGGCGACGAGCGACTCTCCGAGCAGGCGCAGATCCCCGCTTTCCGGAAACTCGAGCGCGCCGAGGAGGTGGAGCAGCGTGGTCTTTCCCACCCCGCTCCGCCCCACGATCGCCACCATCTCGCCAGAGCGGACATCCAGATCCAGATCCCGGAGGACCCCGATGGTGCCCGCCGGAGTGGAGAAGCCGCGGACGAGTCCGCGGGCCCGCACCGCGAGGCTGCTCATTGGAAACGGAGCGCGTCGGTCACCACCAGCCGGGCGGCGCGGCGCGCCGGCAGGATCGTGGCGGCGAAGCAGACCACCGGGGCGAAGACGCACACGAGCACGAGGTCGGCGGGCAGCAGGGTGAAGGGGACCGCGGTGATCTGGTACACGTCTTCGGGGATCCGGATGCGGCCGTCGAGCAGCCGGGTGACGAGCACGCCCAAGGCCGCTCCGAGTCCGGTTCCGGCGATTCCGATGATCGCCCCCTGGGACAGGAACAGCATCAGGATGCTGCGCCTCGTGGCCCCCATGGCGCGGAGGACCGCGATGTCGCGGGTCTTCTCGGTGACCGTCACGATCTGGCCGGCGACGATGTTGAGCGCAGCCACCCCGATGATGAACCCCACGAAGATCGCGGTGGCGAGCTTTTCGAGCCAGAAAGCCGAAAAGAGGGTGGTGTTCATGTCGATCCAGTTGAGGAGCGCGTACCCGCCCCCGAGCCGGTCGCGGGCGGCGGCTTCGACTTCGCGGACGGCGAACATGTCGTCCAGCCGGACTTCGAGGTGGCTCGCCTCCCCGGTGACTCCGGTGAGGCGGCGGGCAGCGGTGAGCGGGATCAGCGCCCACGAGTTGTCGTACTCGAAAAGCCCGAGCCGGAAGGTGCCGGCCACTTCGAACCGGCGGCTCTGCGGGATGGCTCCGAGCGGGCTCAGGCGGCCCTCGGGAGTGAGCAGGCGGATCGGGTCGCCGAGCGTCACGCCCATCGAGAGAGCCAGCTCCTCGCCGAGGAGGACCGGCGGATCGGCTTCCGGATCCTGCCGGGCGAGCGCGTCGAAATCTCCGGCGGTCATCCGGGAGGCGAACTCGCTCACCCGGGGCTCGCGCTCCGGGTCCACCCCCTTGAGAGTGACGAGGGCCTCGCGCCGGCCGATGGCGAGCGCGCTGCCGTAGATGACCGGGGCCGCCGCCGCGACCCCCTCCACCGCTTCGAGATCGCGGATGGTCTCGGGATAGTCGGCGAACCCCGCGGTGGAAACGTCCTGGACGACGAGATGGGAGAGAGCTCCGAGGATGCGCGACCGCAGCTCACCCTGGAAGCCGTTCATGATGGCGAGCGCCACCAGCAGGATCGCCACCCCGAGAACGACCCCGATGGCCGAGATCGCCGAGAGGATGGAGACGAAAAGACCGGCCCGCCGCAGCGAGAGGTAGCGAAGCGCGATCTGGAGCTCGAACGGCAGCCTCCGTTCGAGGAAATCGAGAAAGAAGTTCGGGCGCTTCACGAGTCCACGCGGGGACGCAGGTGGGGGAACAGGATCACGTCGCGGATCGCGGCGGAGTCGGTGAGCAGCATCGCCACCCGATCCACGCCCACTCCGACCCCGCCGGTGGGCGGCAGGCCGTGGAGCAGGGCTTCGATGTAGTCGCGATCCATGGCGTGCCTTTCCCCCTGTTGCCGCTTCGCGAGCTGTTCGCCGAAACGCGCCGCCTGCTCGTCGGGGTCGTTCAGCTCGGAAAAGCCGTTCGCGATCTCGAGGCCGCCGACGAACAGCTCGAAGCGTTCGGTGGTCGAAGGATCGTCGGGGCGGGCTTTCGAGAGCGGGGAGACCGAGGTCGGATATCCGGTGACGAACGCCGGCTGGATCAGCGTCCGCTCCACGAGCGCTTCGAAGAGGCTCATGAGGAGCTTGCCCGGGTCTTCGCCCTCCGGAAGCACGAGGTCCAGCCGGCGGTGGGCTTCGAGCAGGAAGTCCCGGTCCTCCATCCGGGGTTCGAGGCCGCGTCCCTCGAGCGCCCGGGCGACGCTTTCCGCCAGATCCAGGCGACGGAAGGGAAGCGCGAAGGAGATCTCCTCGCCGCCGAAAACCGCCGGCCGATCCCCGAGAACCTCCCGCGCCGCGTGGGCGAGCAGCCGTTCGGTGAGATCCATGGTGTCTTCGCAGTCGGCGAAGGCGCGATAGGCCTCGAGCATGGTGAACTCGGGGTTGTGGCGGATGGAGAGTCCTTCGTTGCGGAAGTTGCGGTTGATCTCGAAGACCCGCGGGAAGCCTCCGACCACCAGCCGCTTGAGGTAGAGCTCGGGGGCCACCCGGAGGTACATGTCGAGACCGAGGGCCTGGTGGTGGGTGCGGAAGGGGCGGGCGGCCGCGCCGGTGGCGAGGAGCTGGAGCATGGGGGTTTCGACTTCGAGAAAGCCCTCTTCCTCCATGAAACGGCGCATCGCCCGGATCATCGCGGCGCGCCGCTCGAACACCCGCCCGGTCTCCGGGTTGGCGAGCAGATCCAGGTAGCGCTTCCGGTAGCGGCTCTCCCGATCCGTCAGGCCGTGCCACTTTTCCGGCAGCGGGCGGAGCGCCTTGGCGAGCGGGGTGAGCCGGTCGGCGCGCACGGTGAGCTCCCCGGCGCGGGTGCGGAACACCGGCCCCTCGACACCGATCCAGTCGCCGAGATCGAGAAGCCGCAGGAGGGCGAACTCGCGCTCTTCGAGAACATCGCGTCGCAGGTGCGTCTGGAGATCCTCCCCTCCCTCGGCCAGCCGGCCGAAAGCCGCCTTTCCGAAAGACCGGAGCGCGGTCAGTCGTCCCCCCACCCGGACCAGGCGCCCGGATTCCGGCATGGCTTCGAGCGTCTCCCCGTCGCTTTCGTCGAACCGTGCCCGCACTTCGGCGAGGCGATGGGTTACCGGGAACCGGTTCGGCCAGCGGGCGAAACCGAGCTCCTCGATCCCGTCCAGCTTGCGGCGGCGGTTTTCTTCGTCGCGGGTCATGCGGACGGATCCGGGGAAAGTTCGGGGGAAGGCTCGGGGAGTTCCTTCAGGATGCTGTCGAGGATGCCGTTGATGAAGGGAGCCGCCGGCTCTCCGGCCAGTGCGCGCCCCACCTCGATGAACTCGGTCACCACCACCCGGGGAGGGACGGCACCGAGCAGCAATTCGGCCACCGCCACCCGCAGGACGCTCCGCTCCACGAGGCCCATGTTCTCCCGCCAGTAGGGGGTGACGACTCCCCCGACCCGGGCATCGATCTCGTCGAGGCGGCCCCAGACCCCGCGGGCGAGGCGTTCGGCGAAAGCGAGGCTCTTCGGGTTGGACCGGGTCAACTGGTGAACCCGGGCGATGGTGGCATCCGGGGAGTCCGGGTTGACCGCCCAGGAGGCGAGCATCTGAACGGCGAGCTGACGCCCCTTGCGGCGGACGAGAGCGACCTTGGAATGCATGAAGTCACCGGTTCGGGCCGAGATCGCGGCCCGCCGGCTTCTTTTGGTACCGCAGCATGAAGGCGACCGCGCGAGCCGCGTCTTCGCCGCGATTTCCCGAGTCGCCTTCGCCGGAGCGGGCATCCGCCTGCTTCCGGTCGTTCACGGTGAGTACCGCATTCCCCACCGGAATCCGGTGGCGCATGGCGATGTCGAGCAGCCCGTTCGTCACCGAGGCGGCGAGATGGTGGTCATGGGAGGTCTCGCCGCGGATGATGGTGGCGCAGGCGACGATCCCGTCCACTTCGCCCCGGTAGGCGATCCAGGCGGCGAGCTGGGCCACCTCGAACGCCGCGGGAGCCGGCCAGCGCCCCACTTCGACTCCGGCCTGGCGGAGCAGGTTCGCTGCCGCTCCGGCGAGCCGGGCGGAGGGCTCGTCGCGCTCCGAGAAGACGACGGCGACCCGGAATCCGGTCAGGTCCGGGAGGGAGGGTTCGGTTTCGGACACGTCACCCGCCGCACTCGACGATCATGGCGATTCCCTGGCCGCCGCCGATACAGGCGGTGGCGAGACCGTAACGGCCGCCGGAACGGCGAAGCCCGTAAAGCAGGGTCAGCAGCAGGCGTGCGCCGCTCGCCCCGAGTGGGTGGCCGAGGGCGATGGCTCCCCCGCCCACGTTGAGCCGGTCCCGGTCGAGACCGAGCTCCCGCTCCACGCCGACCACCTGGGGCGCGAAGGCTTCGTTCACTTCGATGCGATCCATGTCTGCGAGCGCGAGACCGGCCGCTTCGAGCGCGGCACGGCTCGCCGGGACCGGCCCGAGCCCCATGACTTCGGGGGGAACTCCGGCGGTAGCCCACGAGACGATCCGTCCGAGCGGTTTGCGCTTTTTCGCGAGCGAGCTCCGCTCGTGGGCGATGACGAGCGCGGCGGCCCCGTCGGCGACACCGCTCGCGTTACCGGCGGTGATCATCCCGTCAGGGCGGAAGGCGGGGCGGAGGCCCGAGAGCTTTTCGAGAGTGGTGTCGGGCCGGGGGTGGGTGTCGGCCGCCACCCGGATGTCTCCCTTTCGGCTCTTCACCGTCAGGGGAGCGATCTCTTCGGCCCGAAACTCCGCGGAAGCGGCGGCCCGCTGCTGGCTCATCAGGGCGAACTCGTCCGCATCCTCGCGGGAGACACCGGTCCTTGCGGCGACCCGCTCCGCGGTATCCGACATGGAGAGTCCGCACGTGCCGTCGGTGAGTGCCGCCACCAGGCTGTCCTCGAGGACTCCGTTGCCGAGCCGCAGCCCCTTCCTCGCGCCGCGGATCACGAAGGGTGCTTCGCTCATGGACTCCATGCCGCCAGCGAGCACGAGATCGGCCTCGCCGAGCAGCAGCATCTGGGAAGCCGAGATCGCCGCCTGGATCCCCGAGCCGCACAGCCGGTTCACGGTGAGCGCCGGAACCTCCACCGGAACCCCGGACCGGATTCCCACGTGGCGGGCACCGTAGATCCCGTCGGCGCTCGTCTGCTGTGCGTTGCCGAAGACCACGTGGCCCACTTCCCGAGGCTCGACCCCCGAGCGTTCGAGGGCGGAAGCGGCGGCGTGGGCACCGAGTTCCACTGCGGTCCTCCCGGAGAGTTCTCCGAGAAAGGTGGTCATGGCGGTGCGTGCGCCTTCGAGAACGAAGATTCCTTCGGGAGCGGCGGCGTTT
The DNA here is from genome assembly GCA_965215615.1 of Vicinamibacteria bacterium. Lineage (GTDB taxonomy): Bacteria > Acidobacteriota > Vicinamibacteria > Marinacidobacterales > Marinacidobacteraceae > CBDATA01. Next base: position 2,433,370 of record OZ244068.1, read on the forward strand.
CGGGTGTCGGACATCGGGAGCGGCAAGCGTAGCAGCGGGGACTCTCCCGACCTGCCCGTGGATACACTTCGCCCCCCGTGTCCGCCGCCTCGCCTCCCGCCGGCAACCCGGTGGTTCCTGCCGCGCTTTCGTTCGTGCTGCCGGGGCTCGGACACATGGTCCTCGGGCGGGTGCGGACCGGGCTCGTCTTCCTCGCCTCGATCGGGCTGCTTTTCGTGAGCGGGCTCTTCATGGAAGGCGAGTTCTTTCCGGTGAACGAGGCGGCCCCGCTGACCCTGCTCGCCGGGCTCGCGGAGATGGGGATCGGCGTTCCCTACGTTCTCGCGAGCCTTCTCGGCCTCGGACAGGGAAGCCCGGCGGCCCCGGCCTACGAATACGGATACGCCTTCCTGATCTCGGCGGGACTCCTCAACCTGCTGGTCGTCCTCGATGCCTGGGACATCGCGCGCGGAGCGAAGGAAGGCGGGTGATGCACCACTTCCTCGCGATGACGCTGTTCGCGGCGCTCGTCTCGCCGGCGTTCGCCTGCCTGATGCGCGAAGGGGTCTCCGAAAGGCTCCGCTTCGGACTCTTCACGTTCGCGGCGCTGATGGGCAGCGGGCTGGGCGTGGGCTGGTTGCTGTACCTGCTGTATCGCTGATCCGTTGTCCCATCTGCTCCCTCCGGTCGGCATCGCGGTCCTGATCGCCATCGGCTGGGCGATCTCGACGGACCGGAAACGCTTTCCCTGGCGGCTCGTCTTCTGGGGGCTCGGGCTCCAGGTGGCGTTCGCCTTCCTCGTGCTGCGGACCTCGGTGGGAGCGGGAGCGCTCGCTGCAGCCGCGGGCTTCGTGGATCTCGCGCTCTCGCAGGCGAATGCCGGAATCGAGCTGCTGTTCGGGCCGCTCGCCGACCGGGAGCGCTTCGGGGTGATCCTCGCGGTCTCCGCCCTGCCGGCCATCGTCTATATCGCGTCGGTCTTTTCGGTCCTCTACTACCTCGGCATCCTCCAGGCGATCGTGGCGCTGCTCGCCCGGGTGATGGTTCGCACGCTCGGCACGAGCGGCGCGGAAACGCTCGGGGCCGCCGCCAACGTGTTCATGGGGCAGACCGAGGCGCCGCTCGTGATCCGCCCCTACCTGACCCCGATGACCCGTTCCGAACTCCACTCGATCATGGTTTCGGGGATGGCGACGGTTTCCGGAGGAATGCTCGCCGCCTATGTGGCGCTCGGAGTGGATTCCCGCTTTCTGCTGGCGGCGAGTCTCGTCAACGCGCCGGCGGCGCTGATGATGGCCAAGATCATCGTCCCGGAGACCGGCACACCCAAAACCGCGGGACGGATCTCCCGGAAGATGCTCGGAGAGCGCTCCGAACACGCGGGCGGCAAGGATGCCAACGTGATCGACGCGGCGGCGCGCGGCGCGGGGGACGGGATCCGGCTGGTCATCAACGTGATCGCGATGGTGATCGCCTTTTTGAGCCTGGTGGCGCTCATCGACCTGCCGCTCGGACTCCTCGGGCTCTCGCTCACCGGGATCATGGGCTGGGTCTTCACCCCGATCGCGCTCCTGATGGGGGCTCCTCCGGCGGAGGCGGGGGTGCTGGCCAGCCTGATCGGCAAGAAACTCATCCTGAACGAATTCGTCGCGTACCTCGACCTCGCCGGGCTGATCCGCGAGGGCACCCTGTCTCCGCGAACCGAGCTGATGGCCACCTTCGCGCTCTGCGGTTTCGCCAACCTCGGGTCGGTGGGTATCCAGATCGGCGGTATCGGGGCGCTCGCCCCGGAGCGCAAGAGCGATCTGGCCCGGCTCGGGATGCGCGCCCTCGTCGGGGGAACCCTCGCTACCCTGCTGACCGCGACGCTCGCCGGGATGCTTTTCACGAACTCATGAAGCAGGATGTCCGGACCCGGGTCGCGGCGGCCGCCCGGATGGTTCGCGAATGGGCGGGCCGCGACTTCCCCGGATTCGGCATCGTGCTCGGATCCGGACTCGCCGCGGCGGCGGGGCGGGTGCGCGAACCCCGGTTCCTTCCGTTCCACCAGATTCCCGGATGCCCGCTCTGTTCGGCACCGGGCCACCGCAGCCGGCTGCTGCTCGGAGAGATCGAATCCCTGCCGGTGGCCCTGTTGCTCGGCCGGCATCATCTGTACGAAGGACACACTCCCGACGAGGCGGTCTTCACCATCCGCCTGCTGGCCGCGCTCGGAGTGAAGAAGGTGCTGCTTACCGCGGCTACCGGGGGGATCGCCCCGGAGCTCGCCGTGGGAGACTTCCTCCGGATCCGGGATCAGTTGAACCTGACCGGAGCGAGCCCGCTGACCGGCCCGGAACCGGGGCCGGAAGACCGGTTTCCCGACATGACCCGGATGTGGGATCCGGAGCTCGCGGCGGCGGTGGGCCGCGCGGGAGAGCGGATCGGCATGCCCCTGCCGGTCGGGGTCTATGCCGGAGTGCGGGGGCCCCAGTTCGAGACCCCGGCGGAGATCCGCATGTTGCGGGCGCTCGGCGGGGATGTGGTGGGCATGTCGGTCGTCCTCGAGGCGATCGCCGCGCGGCACGCCGGAATGCGGATCGCCGGGCTCGGGTTCGTATCCAACCTGGCCGCCGGCATGGGAGAGGCGGAGCTCGATCCCGCCCACGTGGAGGAAGAGGGGAAAAAGGCGAGTCCCCGGCTCGCCCGGCTGCTCGTCGAGATCGCCCGGGAGCCGGAATTCGGTGCGGGAGTCAGGACTCCTCGATGACCCCCACGTACGGAAGGTGGCGGCTTCCTTCGGCGAAGTCGAGTCCGTAGCCGACCACGAAGCGGTCCGGAATCACGAACCCGACGAAATCGGCTTCTACCGGGTCGCGGCGACGCGACGGTTTTTCGAGCAGGGCGACCGTCCGCAGGGAACGGGGCGCATCCGGCGGGATGGCCGCCGTCAGGGCGCGGAGCGACCCGCCGGTATCGAGGATGTCCTCCACGATCAGCACGTCCCGGCCGACCAGTCCCTCGATGCGAAGCCCCTGGACTTCGGGGGGGCCGGGTTCGATCCCTTCCCGGTAGGAAATGACCCGGCAGAAGTCGAAAGTGGGTTCGAAGCCGGCCCGCGAAAGCGCCCGTGCGAGATCGGCGGCAAAGATGAACGCGCCGCGCAGGACCACCAGCAGGTGGAGATCCGGCCCCGGAATCGTCGCGGCGATCTCCCGGGCCAGTTCGGCGACCCGCTCCCGGATGGCCTCGGCGGAGATGAATTCCGCCGGACGATTTCCCAAAGCCGCTTCAGGAAACCCGATCACGGCCGAATCTGACCGTGATGACGCCGAGCGCTTCCACCGGACGTCCCCCCTTGAGGGCCGGCTTCCACCGATACTTGCGGGCGTGCTCGCGCGCCGTCTCGACGCAGACGCGGCACCCCGACTTGATGACTCCGAGCACCTCGGTGCTGCCGTCCAGCTTGACCAGAATCTGGAGCATCACCTCGGCGGTGATCCGGCGGCGGCGGGCCGCGTCGGGGTAGGGCGGCTCATCCGGCTCGAAGATGATCCGGGGCTCGATGTCGTAGCCGCCCGGGCTGTAGGCGCCGCCGCCCGAACCCCCGCCGTATCCGGGGCCGACTCCCCAGCCCCGGCCCTCGCCGACTCCGATGCCCTCGCCGCCGCCGATGCCGCCGCCCGTTCCCGCACTCCGCTCGGTGTCGCGGCCGCCGTAGTCCTCGAAGTCGGTGAGCGAGAGACCGGGGGCATCCACCGCCTGCGGGGAGAACACGTTCCCGAGAAGCGAGGCGGTCTGGTCCGGGTCGTCTTCGAGGTTTTCGAGATCCTCGAAACGAAGGGGACGCGGCTTCCGCGGTGCGATGGGTGCCTGCCGCTCCGATTCGGCCTCGGGCTCGGGAGCGGGTTCGACCCGTTCCGGGATGTAGGCGGTGATGCGGTTTCCCCCGCTGCCGCCGCCTCCGCCGCCCCCGCCGAGCCCTTCGCCACCGGCGACATCGAACTCGAAGCGACGCGTGCTCATCGGGGCATCGTCCGAATCCAGGAACGCCGCGAACCCCGGGAGCAACGCGAAAGCGCCGAGGCTCAAGTGGAACGCGAGGGAAATCGCGATCGATCCCTGCTTCCAGGCCGATACGGTGAAGGCACCGGCACCGCCGGCACTCAGCCCGACGAGCAGGCGGCCCGCTGCACTTTCCGGGACATGTTTCGGGGCACGGGCTCGGGTCTCCATTGCCGGACAACCTCCTGCGCCCGAAAACCTATGCTAGCAGGCTGTGAACTCCCAAGGCCGCGACGAGTACCCGACCCTTCTGGGGCTGCCCGAAGGGCCGCGGGAGCTTTTCGCGGCGGTGGAGCCGGTTCTGAGTCGTTACTTCACCCCCGAGGGATATCGCATCGGCGGCGGGACGGTGCTGGCGGGGCTCTGGCGACATCGGCACTCCACCGACGTGGATCTTTTCGCCGATCCGGCTCATTTCGAGACGGTCGTCTCCGCAGACGGCCCCCGGATGGAGGCGGAACTCGTCGCCTCGGTGCCGGGCATCGCACCGGAGCGGAGCTGGGTGGAACCGGAGAACATCCATCTTTCGGTGGACGGCGGCGAGGTGACGATGCTTCCCGTCGCACGCATCCATCCCGAAGACCCCGGTGCTCCGCGCGTCGGAAAGAGTGACGTGAGAGCGGAAAGTCCGGCCGAGATCCTGAGCAAGAAAATCCGGCTCCGGATGCTCGGCGAAGGGGCGTACCTGATCCGGGATCTCTACGATCTAGCCGTGGCCGGGTTGCGGGACCCGGAGGCGCTCGAAAAGGCGCTTTCGAGGGAGTCCCCGCGAAGGCTCCAGCAGGTCGTGAGGGAACTCGGAACGCTTCCGCACCTCGGCGGGATGCTCCTTCGTCCGGAATTCCCCTGGACCACCGAGGAAATTCGTGACCGGGTCGTGAGCCTCTGCGAGACAGCTACGCCATGAAACCGGATAACCCGCGGAAGCGGACCCGGGTGGAACTCGCCCCGCAGCACCACTTCGACCGCCCGGCTCTCCGCGCTCCGCTCGGGAAAGCCGGCCCGCCGCTCTCCACGCTGAAGAGCCTGATCGGCCGTCATTTCGCGGGCTTCGCCGACCGCCCCACGCCGGAGGAGCTCGCTCTCGCTCTCGGCGCGTCGCGCCCGGACCCGCGTCAGCGCACCCTCCTCTACAACCTGTTCGCCTCCATGCGGTTTCCCGAGTACCGCGATCTGGCGCACCTCGAAGGGATTCCCCTCCACGACCTCGCGCGGGCGCTCCGCCATTCGGGTGCCCGACCGGTTCGGACGATCCGCTGGCTCAATCAGTTCGTCGGGCAGGAGTGAGGGTCGCGAGAACCTCTTCGGTGTGCTCGCCCCGCAGTGGCGGTGGGAGGACGGCGGTGTGGCTCCGGTCTCCGAACTGAATCGGATTGCCGACGAGGCGCAGCTTGCCGACCGCCGGATGGTCGCGCTCGACGAGCATCCCGCGCGCCCGGAGCTGCGGGCTTTCCAGGATCTCGGCGACGCTCCGGACCCGGCCGGCCGGCACCCCGGCATCCCCGAGCGACTGCTCCCAGGCGGCCACCGGGCGGGCGCGGAAAACCGGCTCCAGCAGGGCGCGCAGTTCCTCGCGGAGACGTACCCGGTCCGGGTTTTTCCTGAATTCGGGCCGGTCCAATTCGGAGCCGGCGACCGCACAGAAGCGCTTCCAGGCGGCATCGTTGCCCACCCCCACGATCAGGTGGCCGTCCTCGGCCTCGAAACTCTCGTAGGGCGTGAGGGCGGGGTGGCTGTTACCGCTGCGAACCGGGGCCTCTCCGTTCAGCAGATATCCCTGCGCCTGGTAGCAGAGCGTCGCCACCACCGAATCGAAAAGAGCGATATCCACCCGGCGCCCCTTTCCGTCCCGCTCGCGGGCGAACAGCGCGGCGAGAATCCCCGAGCTCGCCATCAGGCCGGCGGTGATGTCGGCGAGCGAGGCACCGAGCTTGGTCGGGGGGCCTTCGGGCGGGCCGGTGAGGCTCATCCAGCCCGCCTCGCCCTGCATGATCGCGTCGTACCCCGGCTTCGCCGAAAAGGGGCCGTACTGGCCGTAGGCGGACACCGAACACCAGATCAGCTCCGGCTGGCGGGCCAGAACCTGCTCCGGATCGAAACCGAGCCGCGCCAGGGTTCCCGGACGAAAGTTCTCGACCAGGACATCGCTCCGGACCAAAAGCCGCTCGAGATTCTCGCGGCCGGAGCCGGTCTTGAGATCCAGCGTGACGCTCTTCTTGCCCCGGTTGACCGCGAGGAAATAGGCGCTCTCCCCGGCGACGAAGGGGGGGCCCCAGTTGCGGGTGTCGTCTCCCTGCGGAGACTCGATCTTGATGATCTCGGCCCCGAAGTCGGCCAGCATCATGGTGGCGTAGGGGCCGGCGAGAACCCGCGACAGGTCGAGAACGCGGACTCCCGCGAGGGGCCCGGAACTCATGGGTTGCGGGCCGCCCGGAGCGCCCGGTCCAGCAGACGCAGGGCCTCGTCCACGTCGGAGCGGGTGATGTTCAGCGGGGGAGACAGGCGCACGCAGTTGCCTTCGAGGCCGGCCTTGCCGATCAGCAGGCCCTCGTCGCGGGCCGCCTGGAGCAGCCGGTCGGTGAACGCGGTGGCCGGTGCCCGCGACTCCCGGTCCTCGACCAATTCGAGAGCGAGCATCAACCCCTTCCCCCGGACTTCACCGATGACCGGGTGGACGGTCTCAAGGTCGTCCAGTCCCTCCCGGAAATACGCGCCCACCCGCTCGGCGTTCTCGGCGAGCCGGTCGCGGCGCACGATGTCGATCACCGCGCGGGCGGCGGCCATGCTCACCGGATTCCCGCCGAAGGTGGAGAGCGTCCTGCCGCGAACCGAGGAGGCGATCTCGCTGCTCGCGACGGTTGCGCCCACCGGCGTTCCGTTTCCGAGCGCCTTGGCGTAGGTGACGATGTCCGGAGCCACCTCCCAGTGTTCGATGCCGTTCAAGGTTCCGGTCCGGCCCCAGCCGGTCTGGATCTCGTCGCAGATGAAGACCCCGCCGTAGCGACGGATGATCTCGCACGCCACCTCGAAGTAGCCGGGCGGCGGGGTGATGAAGCCGCCGACACCCTGAATCGGCTCGGCGAGGAACCCGGCCACCCGCCCCGAGGTCGAAGTGCGGATGACTTCCTCGATGTCGCGGGCGCAGCGGAGGTCGCAGGACGGATATTCGAGACCGAAGGGGCACCGGTAGCAGTAGGCGTTCGCCGCGACCTTCATTCCGGGGACATGCGAGCCGCCGAGCCGCCAGGGTGCCTGTCCGGTGGCGCTCATGGTCATCAGGCTCCGTCCGGCGTACCCGTGGCGGAGCGTGATGAGTTCGGAGCTTCCGGTGTGGAGCTCGGCCAGCAGGATGGCCATCTCGTTGGCCTCGGTCCCCGAGTTGGTGAAGAAACTGCGGTCGCAGTCGCCGGGAGCGATCTCCGCGAGCCGCTCCGCCACCTCCACCATCGGCTGGTTGGGCAGGAGTGTGGAGCAGTGCTGGAGGGTGTCCACCTGCTCCTTGATCGCGGTGCCCACTTCGGGATGGCAGTGGCCGAGGCCGATGGTGACGATGCCGCCGAAGAAATCGAGATAGCGGTTGCCGTCGGCATCCCACACGTGCTTGCCCTCGCCCTTCACGACCGGCATCGGCTCGTCGTAGAAGGTCTGGACCGCCGGCAGGACGTAGCGCTCGTGGCGCTTTCTGATGGAGTCGGCCAAGGTGTCTTCGGGCACGGCGAAACAATCTCCTAACGAAGCAGCGCGACCTGCTGCAGATCCCTGATGTGATCCCGGATCCGGGCCGCCCGCTCGAATTCGAGTTCGCGGGATGCCTTCTTCATCTCCTTGCGGAGGCGGATCACGGTCTTTTCGATTTCCTCCGGGGAGTCCGAAGGATCTTCGAGGAGGCCCACGGCGCGCGCCCAGTCCTCTTCGTCGCCGTCCTGCTGATCCCCGGCCGAGCCGACCAGATGGCTCGTGATGTCCTTGACGACGGTGCGCGGAGTGATGCCGTGCTCCTGGTTGTGCTGCTCCTGAAGGGCGCGGCGGCGACGGGTCTCGGTAACCGCGCGATCCATGGATCCGGTGACCTGGTCGGCGTACAGGATGGCGCGGCCGGCGACGTTCCGGGCGGCGCGGCCGATGGTCTGGATGAGGGCGCCCTCGGAGCGCAGGTACCCCTCGCGGTCCGCGTCGAGGATCGCAACCAGCGAAACCTCGGGAAGGTCGAGTCCCTCGCGCAGCAGGTTGATCCCGACCAGCACATCGAACTCGCCGAGCCGCAGCGAACGCAGGAGCTGGACGCGCTCGAGCGTATCGATGTCCGAGTGCAGGTAGCGGCAGCGGATGCCGAGCTCGTGGAGGTATTCGGCCAGATCCTCCGCCATCCGCTTGGTAAGCGTGGTCACGAGCACCCGCTCCCCCTTTTCCACCGTGATCCGGATCTCTTCGAGCAGGTCGTCCACCTGGTTGCCGGCGGGCCGGATCTCCACTTCCGGATCGAGGAGCCCGGTGGGCCGGATGATCTGCTCCACCACTTCGCCGCCGGAAGCCTCGAGTTCGTGGGGGCCGGGAGTCGCGGACACCGCGATCACCTGCCCGATGCGCCGCTCCCATTCCTCGAAGTTGAGCGGCCGGTTGTCGAGGGCGGAGGGAAGCCGGAAACCATGCTCCACCAGCACCCGCTTCCTCGCCTGGTCGCCCGCGAACATGCCGCGAATCTGCGGATGGGTCTGGTGGCTTTCGTCCACCACGATGACCGTGTTCCGCGGCAGGTAGTCCATCAGGGTGGGAGGCGGCTCGCCGGGAGCGCGGCCGGTGAAGTGGCGGGAATAGTTCTCGATGCCGTGGCAGTGGCCGGTCTCGGCCAGCATGTCCAGATCGAACAGGGTTCGCTGCATCAGCCGCTGCGCTTCGAGGCGTTTTTCGAGCCCGAGCAGCTCCGGGTGGCGCTCGTCGAGTTCGGCGCGGATGGTGACGAGAGCGCGGCGCAGATCTTCCTCGGCCGCCACGTAGTGCGTCCGGGGGAACAGCGTCGCCCGGCTCTCCTGCGAGAGCTCCCGGCCGGTGAGCGGGTCGAAACGGGCGATCCGCTCCACCTCGTCACCGAACAGGCGGATGCGGAGGCCGACATCCTCGTAACCGGGCACGATTTCGAGGGTGTCCCCCCGCACCCGGAAGCGCCCGCGATCGAGCGCGACATCATTGCGGACGTACTGCATCTCCACGAGTTTGGCGAGGAGCGCCCGGCGCGAAGGGAACTCGGCACCTTCCTCGAAGACCACCAGCATTCCGTAGTAGGCCTCCGGAGAGCCGAGGCCGTAGATGCACGAGACGCTCGCCACGATCAGGACATCGTTCCGCTCGAAGAGGGAGCGGGTCGCGGAGAGGCGGAGCCGGTCGATTTCGTCGTTGATCGTGGCTTCCTTCTCGATGTAGGTGTCGCTCGCCGGGACGTAGGCCTCGGGCTGGTAGTAGTCGTAGTAGCTGACGAAGTACTCGACCGCGTTGTCCGGGAAGAACTGGCGGAACTCCTGATAGAGCTGGGCGGCGAGCGTCTTGTTGTGGGCGATGACCAGCGCCGGACGGTTCACCGCCTCGATGACCTTGGCCACCGTGTAGGTCTTGCCGGACCCGGTGACCCCGAGCAGGACCTGATGCGGGTCGCCGCGTTCGAGCCCGCGAACCAGGGCCTCGATGGCCGCCGTCTGGTCGCCCGCCGGTTCGAAAGGGCTTTCGACCCGGAACGGCCGCGACGCGATCGGTCCGGGGATGCCGGGCCGCGCGTGGGGAGCGCCCCGTTCCGCGGGCCCTTCGACCCTCACCGGACTTCAGTCCGGGACGATGTCACGAACGCCCAGGCCCCGCAGTTCGAGCACCCGGAGGATCGTTTCGTGGAGCTTGATGTCCGGCGTGGAGGCACCCGAAGTGAGCCCGATCCGCACCGGCCCGTCCGGAAGCCACTCGTAGTGGTAATCCGCGGAACCGTTCCACTGCCGGAGGATCACCCGGTCGGAGACGAGGCTCTCGGGGCCGGAAACGTGGTGCGCGGGGAGCTGTTCGGCGCACATCTCGGCGAGGTGGGTGGTGTTGGAGGAGTTGAACCCGCCCACCACCAGCACCAGGTCCATCTCCACCTCGCGCAGCAGCTCCCGGACCGCGTCCTGGCGATCCTGGGTGGCGCTGCAGATGGTGTCGAAGGAGCGGAAGCGATCTTCGAGAGCCTCGGTGCCGTACCGGGCCTCGATGGCCTCTCCGAGCATCCGGGCGATCTCGAGCGATTCGCCGGAGAGCATGGTGGTCTGGTTGGCGAGGCCGATCCGCATCAGATCCCGGTCCGGATCGAAGCCGGGTGAAATCGCTCCGGCGAAGCGGGTCAGAAACGCTTCCCGGGAGATCGCGTCGGCATCCTGACAGATGTAGCTCGAGACGATTCCGGCCTCTTCGAGGTCGAGCACCACGAGGAACTTCCCGGCCCGCGAGATGGTGGCGAGGGTCTCTTCGTGTTTCGCCTTTCCGTGGACCACCGCGGTACGGTCATCGCGCTTGTAGCGCTCCACGTTCTTCCAGACGTTCATCACCGAGCCGCAGGTGGTGTCCACCAGAACCGCCCGCCGGCGGCGGAGGATTTCGAGCTCCACGGTATCCACCCCGAAAGCCGGGAGCAGAACCACGTCCTCGGGGCCAATGTCTTCGAATTTCGCTTCCGTCGAGGGCGCTCCCTTGAGGAACCGGACCCCCTTCTCGGTGAGCTTTCCGTTGACGTACGGGTTGTGGATGATCTCGCCGGTGATGAAGATGCGGCGATCCGGGAAGCGGCGACGCGCTTCGTAGGCGTACTCGATGGCCCGGTCCACCCCGTAGCAGAACCCGAACTCGCGTGCTAAGCGGAACTGGATGTCGCCGGCGCGGAAGCGGTAGTCGTGATCCCGCGCGAAACGCACCAGGTTCCCGGAATAATCCTCGACGACCGAGCCGATGATTTCGCTGTGGAGCCCGAGGCCGCGACGGTAGTGGGTTCCGGGGGCCGGTTCCGGAAAGTTTGCCTGGGAAGACGCGCTCATGGCCTCCTAATGGTACCCTCACCGGGAAATGCAGGACGTATTGATCACCGGCCCCCGCAAGCGGCAACCCAAAATCCTCGCGTATGTGGACGCCGGGAAGTGTTTCGGCCGGGGGTGCGAAATGTGCATCGCCGTCTGCCCGGTCAAGGACTGCATCACGCTGACCCCCGACCCCGAACCGAAGGCGGTGGGCGAGGTCTGCATCGTCAACGTGGAGACCTGCATCGGCTGCCAGCTCTGCGCCAAGTTCTGCCCGCCGGACTACGACGCGGTCCACATGCATCCCTACGACGAGGGGATGCGGCTCGCCGAAGAGGGCGATCGCAGCTACGAGTACCGGCAGTACCAGAAGAAGGCGGGCGAGGCGCTGGCCCGCTAGCCGACCCGGTCAGGAAGGCTGCGGAGCGGTCCGCCGTCGTTTCCCTTATACTTCCCGGTCCCCCCGAACAGGCGGCCTTACCCAACCCATCCCGCTCTTGACTGATCCCGACCTTGCCCGCGTGAACGGGGAGACGGGAACAAGCGAGCCGGTCGAAGCCCCAGTCGAATCTGAAGTCCGGCTCAACGGGGAAGAAACCAGGGCCAACGGAGAGGCGCGGGACGGGGAGGCGGTTTCCGCGAAGGAGCTGCTCGATGCCCTGCGGGTGATGATGGTTTCGCGGGAGGTGGATGTCCGCGAAATCACCCTGAAGCGGCAGAACAAGGCCTTCTTCCAGATCAGCTCCGCCGGCCATGAGGCGATCGGAGCGGCCACCGGAGCGCTCCTCCGACCCGCGACCGACTGGGTCTTCGCCTACTACCGGGACCGCGCTCTCGCGCTCCGTCTCGGGATGACCGCGACCGAACATCTGGCGGGTGCCTCGGGGGCGGCCGCCGACCCCTCTTCGGGCGGGCGGCAGATGCCTTCGCATTTCTCCAAGCGGGAACTGGGGCTGGCCGTTCACTCGAGCTGCGTCGGAACCCAGTTTCTCCACGCGGTGGGTGCTGCTCACGGCCTGCGCCTCCAGCGAAAGCACCCGGACGGGCTGGTGCTGGTCACCGCCGGGGACGGCGCGACGAGCGAGGGAGAGTTCTGGGAAGCGCTGAACAGCGCCTGCCTGCGGGCGCTCCCGGTCGTCTTCCTGATCGAGGACAACGGATATGCGATCTCGGTGCCGGTGGAGCACCAGACCGCCGGCGGTTCGATCTCCCGCCTGGTGGGCGGCTATCCCAACCTGAAGGTGCTCACCTGCGACGGATGCGACTACGAGGACGCGCACCGCGTCATGGCGGATGCCTTCGACCACGCCCGCTCGGGCGCGGGGCCGGCGCTCGTCCAGGCATCGGTGGTGCGGTTCCTCTCGCACTCCCTTTCGGACGACGAGCGCGACTACAAGACCGAAAGCGAGCTCGAACAGGAACGCGAACGGGATCCGATCCTGCTGACCCGGCGGCGGCTGATGGAAATGGGAGCGGCCTCCGAAGAGGAACTCGACGGGCTGCATGAGCAGATCCGGGAAGAAGTGGCCGAAGCCGCGAACGCGGCGCTCGCCCTGCCGTGGGCAGCACCGGACACCATCACCGACCACCTGTACAGCACAGTGGACCCCCGCTCCGATGCCTTCGCCAGCGAGCCCCGGTTCGAAGAGGGGGCCCGGCCGGGCACCATGGTGGATCTCATCAATTCCACCCTGCGTCAGGAGATGGCGCGCGACCCGCGGGTGGTGCTGTTCGGCCAGGACGTGGCCGACCTGAGCCGGGAGGAGAACCTCGCCGAGGTCAAGGGCAAGGGCGGGGTCTTCAAGGTGAGCCACGGACTCCAGCGGGAGTTCGGTGCCGAGCGCGTCTTCAACACGCCGCTCGCCGAGGCCACGATCGTCGGGACCGCCTGCGGGATGGCGCTCACCGGCATCCGCCCGGTAGCGGAGATCCAGTTCCTCGATTACATCTGGCCCGCCTACATGCAGATCCGGAACGAATTGGCGAGCGTGCGCTGGCGTTCGGCGGGGGCCTACGAAGCGCCTTCGGTGATCCGGGTTCCGGTCGGCGGGTATCTCACCGGGGGAGCCGTTTATCACAGCCAGTCGGCGGAGGCGCTCTTCACCCACCTGCCGGGACTGCGGGTGGTGATGCCTTCCACCGCGCTCGATGCCGCCGGACTGCTTCGGACCGCGATCCGCTGCGACGACCCGGTGATGTTCCTCGAACACAAGCACCTCTACCGGCAGACCTACAACAAGAGCCCCGACCCCGGCCCGGAGTTCATGATCCCGTTCGGGAAGGCGAAGGTCGTCCGGCCGGGGACCGATCTGACGGTAGTGACCTTCGGAGCTCTCGTCCACCGGGCCGAGCTCGCGGCGAAGAAGGCGCTGGCCGACGAAGGAATCTCGGTGGAGATCCTCGACCTGCGCTCGCTGCTTCCCTACGACTGGGAAGCCATCCGCGAGAGCGTCGGGAAGACCAGCCGCGTCCTGGTGGCCTACGAGGACACCCGGAGCTTCGGTTACGGAGCCGAGATCGCGGCCCGCATCGCCGACGAACTGTTCGAGGATCTCGATGCGCCGGTGCGACGGGTGGCGGCGAAGGACACCTGGATCGCCTACAACCCGGCGCTCGAAGAGGCGACCCTCCCCCAGGTGGATGACCTGATCCGGGAGATGACCGACCTCGCCGAGTACTGAGCGGCCGGGCCGAATCCGGAATTCGTTCAGCTTTCGAAGAGTCGGCGGCCGGGATCTCCCCAGCCGGACTGAGCGGACCGGGCGGCCGTCCACCGGGCGTACTCACGTTCCTGTTTCCGCTCACGGGCGAGCTTGCCGATGTGAAGCTGTTTCAGTATCCCGGCGTTCAAGGGCCGTTTGTCGGTGGAGAAGACCAATGAGCGGAAGAAATGCAAGGCCGGTTCGGACGATAGAAGATCGGCCAGAAATTGTGCTTCCCGCTCGCTGGCGCAGGGAAGAAAGTACGCCGTGTCATCCAGCATGGCTGGTCGGCCCGCCACCGGGGGCAGGATTCTCGGGGGGCCGACCTGATAGAGCCCGGGAACGGCGACCTTCCAGGGGGCGAAGCTGTAATCCCCCACTCCAAACATGGAAAAATCCGGCCGTCCCTGGTAGATCGCACTGGATCTCCGGGAAAACGCCTCACGGTGGGCGTTCAGGTAGCGCCAGGTCCTCGGCAGGGTTTCCCGAAGGTTTTTCGTGTCTTCCCGCAAATGTTTCTGCGTGACGACGACGAATTTGCGGAATCGCGCTTTCTTTCCGTTTGCGATGTCCGCACTCTTGTAGAGCGGATAGACGGCATCCCTTTCGATGTCCACGCGTTCCCCGAGCCCGTTGCGAAGCTCTTCGCCCACTTCGGTCAGCTCCATCACTCTGGCGCAGTCGTGCTTCAGTCCGGATCGCCAGACATAGTTCCCGTCCTTCCCTCTGAGGTGTCGATAACGCTGGTATGCGTCGAAATTGCTTACCACCTGGTTATCTGCGAAGCCCAAATTTCCGGCGGGAATGTCTGCTGACAGCGTCTCGAAGACCTCGCACGACGAAGATGCTCCGCCGCCATCGCGAACCACGACCAACAGACAGGCTGTTACCGACACTCCGAAGGATGCGGTGGCATCAAAACGATAGAGGCGCACCCTGGACATCCGGAGCTCTTCCCGCCACGCCCGAGCGAGCACTTTCCTCGCCACCGACTCCTTCAAGAGCGCGGCCACCGTGCCCGGCCGGTGGTCCAACCAGCTCAACTGGCGGAACAGCATGGATTCGGAGACATCGAAATTGCTCTTGCCGGTGACGGCGTCGAGGCCCCGGTGATCGCGCTGTCCACTTTTCGGCGGAAGGTGGGAGCTGCCGAGCCGTCCGAGTTCCGAACTGGTCACCCAGGGAGGATTGCCGACGACCAGCACTGGACCTGCGAGAGCCGCCAGCTCGCATTCCCAATCGAGAGAGAAAAAGTTTCCTTCCAGAAGTCGAACCGCTCCATCACCCGGAGTGCCATCGAGAAAGTGGCGGCACCGTTCGAGATGTGCGGCGTTGATGTCAGCCCCGACGAATTGTCTCGCCTCGGGAAAACCTTCTCTGGCTGCCAACAGGAAGCTGCCGCGGCCGCAGGTCGGCTCGACGATGGAAGCTGGCTTCGGAATGAAGGAGCGCAGCACCGCCACAACCCTTCGAGCCAGAGAAAGCGGTGTCTGAAAATCGCCGAATTCCAGGCGCTGGTTCCGGGCAGTAGAGCGCAAGGTGATTTCTATCGAATCCTCTCGATTCCCGAAATGTTGCCGGCTTCCTGAAGCACTCTTCCAAACTGAAGCCGCCACTGCAACGCATTCGATATGGTGAGATATCCGATCGCCGGGGGGCGCTTCATGATTTCTTCGGCAAGATCACGAGCTCCGATTTCATCGACGGGAAGATTTCGATCCTGAAGAAAAGCGGCAACATCATCCGCGTTGCCACCCCGGTCCAGGATGTCACGCAAGCCCCGCGTGGTCTGATAGTCCGCTGCGCATTCCGATTTCACGAATACGGCACTCCGGATCCGCAACCGGGCTACCCGTTTTGCATCGTCATCGGTCTTGTCATAGACGAAGATCAGAAGGCTGTAACCCAGGCCGTATATCTTCTGCCGGGCGTTGCGGAAGGGACACGAAGACTGCGGCTGGCTGGAGCTCGTGACTTTCAGATCCACCGAAAGGCCGGGGAAATCAAGACCTGATGCCGCATGGCCCTTTTCATACCCGTACCGGCGGGCGAGCCAGCCCCTGAAGTCACGTTCGACAAAGGTTCCGATTCGTTTTCCATCCGTCGCTCCGTAAAGGTCCGGCAGGGGCGGAGTCGAGGGTCCGGTCCTCCCGGTCAGCTCTCGCGGGAAGCCGCGATGATCCCGGCCACTTCGGCGACCGCTTCGGGGAGTTCCCGGTTCACGACCACGTGGTCGTAGCGTCCTTCCTGCTCCATCTCGCCGGATGCCGCTTCGAGGCGGCCCCGGATCGCGGCATCCTCGTCCCGGCCGCGCCTCCGCAACCGGGCCCCGAGATCGTCGAACGAGGGGGGGGTGATGAAGACGGTGATGACACCCGGCAAGGAGCGGAGCGCCTCCGCGCCCTGGACATCCACCTCGATGAGGAGATCCCCACGCCCCTCGCTTTCGATCGCCGCCCGGCTGGTTCCGTAGCGGTTGCCATGGACCACCGCAAACTCCACGAACCCGTCTGCCTCGATCATCCGGTCGAAGGTCGCATCGTCCACGAAGTGGTAGTCGCGTCCGTCCACTTCGCCGTCGCGCGGGGCGCGGGTGGTGTGGGAGATCGCGAACCCGAGCTCCGGGTCGGCCGCAACGACCTGCCGCAGGATCGTGGATTTGCCCACCCCGGAGGGGCCCGAGACCACGAAGAGACGGCGCGGCATCAGGACGCGCCGTGGATCGCCGCCCCCAGCCTCCGGACTCCTTCCGCGAGCCGGGTCGGAGGGAGGAAACTGAACGAGAGCCGCAGCGACCGCTTGCCCACCGGATCCTCCGGATCGGCGAAAAAGCACGACCCGCCCACCCAGGCCACCCGGTGGCCCTCCACCGCCCGCCGGAGCAGGGTGGTGGTGTCTTCCGAAAGCGAGCCCTCTTCGAATTCCAGCCACGCGAAGAAACCGCCGGCGGGATGGTCGGGGGACGGCCCCTCGGGGAATGTCTCCCGAAGGGCGGCGAGCATCGCGTCCCGCTTGCCCCGGTAGAGGTCGCGGGCGCTCCCGATCTGCCTCTCCAGCGCGCCGCTCTTCGCGTAGGCGAGGGCGATCTGCTGGACCAGCGCCCCCGAGCACTGGTCGGTTCCGAGTTTCACGAGGCCCAGCTTCCCGACGAGCGCCGGGTCGGTCATGACGAACCCGAGACGGAGGCCGGGCCCGAAGATCTTGGAGAAGGTGTGGACCAGCACCGTCCGCTCGGGAGCAAGCGCCTTGAGCGGCGGGAGAGGGTCGCCGTCGTAGCAAAGCTCGGCGTAGGCGTGGTCTTCCACGACCAGCAGATCGTGTTCTTCGAGAACCCGAAGCGTCTCGCGACGGCGTTCGAGGCTCCAGGTCCTTCCGGTCGGGTTCTGGAAGGAGGGAATGGCGTAGAAGACGCGGGGAGCGGCTCCTTCCGCCTTCAGCTCGCGAATGCGGGCTTCGAGACCGTCGGGAAGCGGGCCGTCGCGGTCGGTCGGAACGCCGATCGGACGGAGGCCGAGCTCGCGACAGAGGTGGAGGGCCGCCATGTAGGTCGGGTTCTCGGTGAGCAGGACATCGCCCGGGTTCAGCAGCGCGACGAGAGCAAGGCGGATGCCTTCGAGCCCCCCGCTCGAGATCATGATGTTTTCGGTGCCGGCCGGGATTCCGAAGAGGCGGCCGCTGCGTTCGGCCAGATATTCCCGGAGCGCGGTCACTCCCGGATTCGGCGAGTAGCCCAGCGCCGAAGCCCCGCTGCGGCTGAGCGCCGTGTCCATCGCTTCGGCGGTGTCCTCGATGCGGAAGACCGCCGGATCGGGCATCCCCCCGGCGAGCGAGAGGACATCCGGGCTTTCGGCCAGCCGAAGGATGTCGCTGATCGCCGAGCCGCCCCCAAGCCGTCCGACGACATCCGAAAACCGCATTCCCGAACTTACTCCGACTCGACCGCTTCGAGCACGAGAATCGCCCGCTCCTCTTCCACCTCGATTTCGCGGCGGGTACCACCGGGAAGCTCCTCCCCGGTGAAATCCACCGCGAGGGTCTCGGCGCAAAAGTGCTCTTCCCGCTCGCGGATCAACGCGATCAAGGCGGCCGATCCGGAGAGGGACACCCGGATCCGGGCGTCGTAGGCGAGGTCGAGATCCTTGCGGAGGCCCTGGACCCGGTTCAGCAGCTCCCGGTACCTTCCTTCTTCGCGGAGCTCGTCGGTGAGCTCGATGTCGAGGGCGACCGAGAGGCCGAGCCGGCTGTCGCTCGCGAGCGCGAGTCCCTTCCGGGGGACGGAGGCGATTTCGAGGTCGTCGGCTTCGAGAGGGACCACCCGGCCGCTTTCGAGATGGATCCGGAGGCAGCCGTCGCGCTCGAGCTGCCGCTGGACATCCGCGCCGGGAATCCGGGCGACCAGCCCCGCCACCGCCGCCATGTCGCGCCCGAGCCGCGGGCCCAGCCGCCGGAACCGGGGTTTCACCGAGATGTCCATCGCCTGCCCGGCATCTTCGACGAACTCGACCTCGCGCACGTTCAACTCGTCGGCAAGCAGCTCGCGGTGGGCGACGAGCCGCTCCCGGGGGCCGGCGACCTTCGCCGCGCCAAGCGGCTGGCGCACCCGGATGCCTTGCTCCTTCCGAACCCGGAGACCGAGCGAGGCGGCTTCGCGCACGAGATGCATCTCCTCGTTGAGGCCGGCATCGAGCGGGAACTCGGCGACCGGCCAGTCGGTCAGGTGGACGCTTTCCGGATCCGGCCCCGGAATCAGGCTCTGGTGCATCTCCTCGGCGAGAAACGGAGTGAACGGCGCGGCGAGCCGCGAGAGGCGGACCAGCACGTCGTAGAGGGTCCGGTAGGCATCCGCCTTGTCCGCCCCGAACCCTGTTTCCCAGAAACGGCGGCGGCTGCGGCGCAACCACCAGTTGGAAAGCGATTCGGTGAACGCGGCAAGCGCGCGGGCCGCCTCGTAGGCGCGGATCGTCTCGAGACTCTCGCCCACCGTGACGGTCGTCTCTTCGAGGTACGAGAGGATCCAGCGATCCAGCGGGCGGCGCTCCGCAACCGGCCGACCCGGATGTTCGCGGGGGTCGAACCGGTCGATCCCGGCATAGATCGTGAAGAACGAGAACACGTTGCGAACCCGGAGGGGAAACTCGCGGGCCGAAGCGCGGACGTTTTCGAGGCTGTGCCGCTTGTTCCCCCAGGGGGTCGCCCCGGCGAGGAAGAACCAGCGGAAGGCATCCGCCCCCGCCTCGCCGAGCGTCTCCTCCGGCGGGGTGTAGTTGCCGCGGGACTTGGACTCCTTCCTGCCTTCGGGGTCGGTGACGTGGCCGAGGACGAGGCACGACCGGAAGGGGTGCGGTCCTTCGGGCTTCGGGATATCCAGCCGGCCGCAGGTTTCCTCGTCGAACAGCAGGGTCGAGATCATCAGCAGCGAGTAGAACCAGCCGCGCGTCTGGTCGATCGCCTCGGTGATGTAGTCGGCGGGAAACGACGCGAGGAAGCGGTCCCGGTTCTGGTGCGGGAACCCCCACTGGGCGAACGGCATCGCCCCCGAATCGAACCAGCAGTCGATCACCTCGGGAACCCGGCGGAAGACCCCCGGCTCGCCCGGCCGGGTCCAGGTCACCTGGTCCACCCAGGGCTTGTGAACCATGAGGTCGGGGGCGAGATCGGGGCGTTTTTTCCGCTCCTCGTGGAAAGCCCGGAACGCATCGGGGTTCTTTTTCTCGATTTCGGCGACCGAGGCCGGCGTTTCGATCTCCCCGGTCTCGTCGTTGATCCAGATGTTCAGCGGCGTGCCCCAGAAGCGCTCGCGGGAAAGTGCCCAGTCCACGTTGTTGCGCAGGAAGTCGCCGAAACGGCCGTCGCGGATGTGTTCCGGCCGCCAGTCCACCGACCCGCTGTTTTCGAGCGCCGCGTCCTTCCTCCGGGTGGTGCGGATGAACCAGGCGGGACGCGCGTACTGGATCAGCGGATCCTCGTCGGCGCGCCAGCAGAACGGATATTCATGGCGAATGGTCTCCCGGTGGACGAGCAGGCCCTGATCGCCGAGGTAGCGGATGATCTCCCGGTCGGCTTCCTTGACCCACTGCCCCTCGAGCATCGGAACATCCGCGGTGAAGCGGCCATCCGGCCCTACCGCCGAGGGCAGCGGAATCTCGTCGGCGTTCCGGTAGGCGGCCACCGTCCGGCGATGCAGATCGTGATCCACTTCGCCAAAGGCCGGCGCCTCGTGGACGAGACCGGTCCCTTGGTCGAGCTCCACGAAATCGGCGGCAAGCACCCGCCAGAACGCCGGAACCTCCGAACCATCCGCGAGAATCCCCTTCAGGTCCCCGTAACGACGGCGGTAGTCGTCGAAAGGCGGCCGGTAGCGGCGTCCGACGAGTTCCTCGGCGGCCAGGGTGCGGCGCTTCGGAAGCGGACGCCCGAGCCGCTGCTCCAGATTTCCGACCAGCGCGTCGGCGAGGATCAGGCGGCGCGGGTTCCCGCCTTCGTGCGTGTCCTCGACCTCGGCGTAGGCGACTCCGGGGCGGACCGCGGCATAGAGATTCGAGGGCAGCGTCCAGGGAGTGGTGGTCCAGACGACGAGCGCCGCGCCCGGATCGTCTTCGAGCGGCAGCGCCACATGGACCGCCGGATCCTCCACCTCGCGGTAGCCGAGGCCGACTTCCGCCGAGGAAAGTGCGGTGCCTCCCTGGGCCCACCACCAGACCACCTTCTCGCCGCGGTAGAGGAGATCCTTGCGGTGGAGTTCGGAAAGCGCCCACCAGACGCTTTCGACATAGCTCCGCCGATAGGTCACATAGGCCTTTTCGAGGTCCACCCAGTGCCCGATCCGGGTGGTCATCTCCTCCCAGTCGCGGATGTAGCGGAACACACTCGCCATGCACCGCTCCACGAAGCGGCCCACTCCGTGCTCTTCGATCTCTTCCCGGCCGTGGATCCCGAGCTCCCGCTCCACCTCGACCTCGACCGGGAGGCCGTGGGTATCCCACCCGGCGATCCGCTCGGCGAACCGGCCGCGCATCGTCTGGTACCGCGGGAACACGTCCTTGAACACCCGGGTCAGTACGTGGCCGTTGTGGGGGCGGCCGTTGGCGGTCGGCGGGCCGTCGTGCCAGACCCAGGAAGGGCTTCCCGACCGGGCGGCGATGCTGCGCTCGAAGATGCGGCGCTCGCTCCAGAAACGGGCGATCTCCGCCTCGGCAGCGGGGATTTCACCTTTGGGGCGGGCGGGCCGAAGGAACGTCAAGGCAGCTTGAGGGGCAGCTTCAAGGCGAGGGGGAATCCAGAGCCGGGAATGGATGGCCGCGTCCCCAACGGGACTCGAACCCGTGTTTTCGCCGTGAAAGGGCGACGTCCTGGGCCGCTAGACGATGGGGACCCAAAGGGTAGGCCGTGCAGGCTTCGAACCTGCGACATCTCGCTTAAAAGGCGAGCGCTCTGCCTACTGAGCTAACGGCCCGGCGAGCGCGGGAGTTTAGCAGGCTGTGGAAAAACCAACGCGGCATTCGACGAGCGATGCATCCCGTCTGAACGCTCGCCTGGAGGCTCGCTCTTCGTTGCGATTCGCTCGAAATAGCGCTGCTATTGCTCACTCACGCGCCTTGTCAGCCGGGCGCCTCACCCGTCTCGGTGCTCACGCCAGTTTATCCACAGCCTGCTAGCAGCCCGTGGCAACGAGGCAATGAAACCCTCGGGAATCGGCCTTGATGCCGAGGATACGCCCGGGAGCGCGAGGGCTCCCGCTTCAGGCCGGGGAGGTTTCGATCACATCGCCCTTGCGCTGCAGCACGGTCACCCCCTTCTCCAGGGCCGACTCCTTCAGCTCGTCATGGATGTGGAACGTGGCGAGAGCGAACCGGTGCCGGTGGCCGGCGTACTTCGGGAACATCCGCCGGAAGTTCGGTGCCTTCTCGTCCAGCAGGTCCTTCAGGTCGTCCTTGTGCGCCCTGTGCTTCACCTCCACGACGAACACCTCGCTGCCGTTCACGAGCAGCAGGTCGAACTCGTCCTTCAGGTCGCCATCCTCGCCCGGGACGTTCCTTTCGACGGATTCGAAGCGCACCCCACCGAGAACCGGATGGGCTTTGAGGCTGTTGTAGAAGAACTCCTCGACCGCCGCACCCAGGTTGTTGCTGGCACCGCCGTACATTTTCGACAGCTCTTTGATTTCGACGGAGGTTTCCCTCACCAGGACCTCGGTCTCCGCAATTCGGTCCACCAGCCGGTCGATCTTGGCCTCGGTCTCCGCAATTTGGTCCGACAGCCGGTCGATCTTGGCCTCGGTCTCCGCCTGCTGCGCGGCGTTTTCCTTCAACTGCGCATCGGTTTTCGCCTGCTGCGCGGCGTTTTCCTTCAGCAGGGCCTCGGTCTCCGCCAACCGGTCCGCCAGCCGGTCGATCTTGGCATCGGTCTCCGCCTGCTGCGCGGCGTTTTCCTTCAACTGCGCATCGGTCTTCGCCTGCTGCGCGGCGTTTTCCTTCAGCAGGGCCTCGGTCTCCGCAATTCGGTCCGACAGCCGGTCGATCTTGGCATCGGTCTCCGCCTGCTGCGCGGCGTTTTCCTTCAACTGCGCATCGGTCTTCGCCTGCTGCGCGGCGTTTTCCTTCAGCAGGGCCTCGGTCTCCGCAATTCGGTCCGACAGCCGGTCGATCTTGGCATCGGTCTTCGCCTGCTGCGCGGCGTTTGCCGCCATCTGGGCATCGGTGCGGTCCTGCGCCGTGGCCAGGCCAGCAACCAGCGCTTTCAGCTCTTCGTCGGTCATTTTTTCGTCGGTCATCGAACGGGTCCGTGGTTCAGTGTAGCCGCATCCACCTGCCCCGCACCGTCACGCCTGATTCGATCGGAGAACATACATACATTGACGCAATAGCGCCCGTTTTGTCCCGCCTGGGGGCCAGAATGTGGAAAACTGTTACCAGCGCACGGTGGCCTCGACCCCGAAGACGTGCACCGGGGCCAGGGTCTCGCCTTCCCGGCGGGTGGCCTTGATGCCGAAGGCGAGGTCCGATGCCAGCTTGTGCGGCACGAACCGCCAGCCGAGCGCGTAGTCCCGCGCCCGCTCCGTGAAGTCCACCTCGGCGTGCGGACTCGCCGTGAAGCGGCCCCCGAAGGCGGAAAAGCCGTACGCGGTCTCCAGCGTCCGCCGCATTCCCGCTCCGCTCCCGATTTGGCCGCCGTCGCCGAGCGGGGTCGTCGTCGCGAACAGCGCCTCGATCCCCCCGTCGGCGCTCCCGCCGATCGCCTGGCGCAGCGAAAGCGACGGCCCCCGCTCGCTCTCCGGACTCGGGTCGAAGACCACCGCCGCCGAAATCCCCCGGTCCGCGAAGTCCTCGTTCTCGTGGAGGATCAGCATCCGTCCCGCGACATCGAGGCTCAATCCGAAGACCGGTGCCTTCCAGTTGATTCCGACACCGAGATCCATCCCGGCCCCGGTCTCCGCATCGCCCCCGTCGTGGCGGGCGCCCGCTTCCACCCGCGGCGTGAGATCGCCCATGCCGTCGAAGGAGAAGTCGTAGCTGGCCTCCACCCCCAGCCGCAGCCGGGTCACGAAGGTATCCGCCGTCGAAAGCGCGGCGATCTCATCCGATGTGCTCCGCATCCACAGCCCGTCGCCGATCACCGCCACCGCCGGCCGGTTGCCGGCAGCATCGAGCAGGTCTCCCCGCACGCCCGCCGCCGCCATCGTCCAGTCGGTGTCCGCCCGGTAGCTCGCGCCCCCGGTCTTGAGCGTCACCTCGCCGATGCCGTAGCCGCCCGCGCCCCAGAGCTTCAGTCGCGGGTTGGCCTGGAGCGACAGATACGGCAGCGCCGCCGTCAGCGACGCATCCACCTTGCCGGCATTGGCTCCTTCGCTGGTGTAGCCCCCCTCGGAGAGGCTGTGGGTCAGCGCCAGACCGAAGAGCCAGTCGCCCCGCGCGTAGTCCGCGCCCACGAGACCCGTCAGCACCTCGCCGTCGAGGCCGATCGCCGTGGCTCCGTCGTTCGTGGCGCCGTCGAAGCGGTTCGCGCTCGCCCGGCCCCAGAAGGCGAAGCTGCCCCCGGTCCCCTCCGCCTCCTGGGTCGTGAGCGTGAAGCTCGACCCGAGCAGCATTTCCCGGGCGTTCGGGAGGTGCAGCAGGTCGCGGCTTTGGCTCTCGTACTCGTTCTCGAAGCCGGTCCTCCGCGCCTCGGCGTGCATCGTGCCCTGCGCCGTATCTCCTTCGCGCGGAACGTTCAGGCGGGGGCCTGCGAGCGTCTTCTGCATCCCCGCCGTGCGCGGCGCCCGCAGCCGTCCCGCGATCCCGTCGAGCGCCTGCTCCGCCACCGTCCGGCCGAACCGTGCCAGATGCGCCGACACCACCGCCGCGCCCGCATCCGTCACCGTCACCTCCACGCTGCCGGTGACCGATGAGTAGTCACCGCCCCGTGCGTGGTGCGCCAATGTCGCGCTGTCGTTCGCCACATCCTCGTCCCGCGCCGCGAAGGCCGTCACCGTCTGCGCCGCGCTCCAGTTCCGGGCGGTGAAGCTCAGCGTGCTCCGGTCCACCGTCACATCGCCCGTGCCCGCGATGCTCACCGTCACGTTCCCGGTCGGCTCGGTGGCGAGTGCCACCGTGTAGCTCGCGCTCGCGCCTTCCGCCAGCGTCAGCGCCGCCGGAGTCAGGATCAGGCCCGGCGTGTCGTCGTCTGTGACGGTCACCGTCACGCTGCCGGTCACCGAGTCGTAGCCGCCGCCGCTCGCGCGGTGATCCAACCTCGCCCGGTCGTCCGCCGCATCCGCGTCCTGCCCCGCCGACACTGTCACCGGCTGCGCCGTGCTCCAGTTCTCCGCGGTGAAGGTCAGCGTGTTCTGCGCCGTCGTCACCTCACCCGTGCCCGCGATGCTCACCGTCACATCGCCGGCGGGTTCGGTGGCGAGCGCCACCCGGTAGTTCCCGCTGTCGCCCTCGTCCACCGTCAGCGTCTCCGGAGTCAGCACCAGCGCGGGCGTGTCGTCGTCCGTGACCGCGAGCGATGCCGAAGTCTGCGACAGCGTGTAGCCACCGCCCGCAAGCACCGTCACCGTCACCGTCCCGTCGGCCTCGTTCACCTTGTCGTCGGTGGTGGTTACCCGCAGGCTCGCCGTGGGCGCAGAAGCCGAGAGCGTGACGAGCCGCTCGCCGAGCAGCGCCCCATCCACGAAGTCGCCGGTCGCCGACACCCGCACCCGCACCGTGATCTCGTCGCTCGGCACCGGACTCGCGGTGATCCGGAACAGCGCCTCGCCGCCCTCGATCACCATCTGCCCCGCGCTCACCGAGACGGCGGACAGAGAAGCCGAGGGGAGGGACGGGGTACTACCCCCACCACCGCCGCCACCACCGGAAGAAGGCGGATCGTCGTCGTCCTCCTCCGCTGGCGGCTGCTGCGGCGGCGGGCTCGGGGCACGCCAGGTCGCGGTCCGCGACACCGCCGCCGCCGGGCCCCGGTTCGTCCCGTCGGTCGCCGCGTTTCGACGCACCGTCACCACCACGTTCACCCCGCCGGTCGGCGTGATCTGCATCCGGTAGCTCCTCCCGCTGCCCGAGAGCGTGCCCTTGCTCCCGCCGGTCACCGTGATGTCGTTCGTATCGAAGTCCGTCACCGACTCGCTGAAGGTGAAGTTCGCCGTGAACGCCGCCCTCGTGCTGATCGTCCCCGGTACTCCCGAGATCGAAAGCGTCGGTACCGTCGTGTCCGTCGCCGACGGGTCGGTGATGCTGAAGCTCAGACTGCCCGTGCCGCTCGCTCCGCCGCCGAGACCGGTGCCCGAACTCGCGCTCAGCGTGCCGAGGCCGATCATCACCGTCTCGCCGCCCGTCTCGGCCGTGTTGTCCGTCGCCGCCGTCAGCGTCAGCGTCACCGTCCGCGACGTCGTCCCCGTGCTCGGCCCGGTGAAGGTCACCATCGCGTTCCCGGAGTCCAGGTTCGCGCAGGTCACCCCCGTCGGCAGCGTCGTGGGACACGCCGTCGTGTAGTCCGTGCCTCGCGTCGCGCCGCCGGTGAAGGTCAGCGGCACCGGCAACGTCTCGCCGTTCACGAGGCCGCGGCCCAGGGTGACGGTGAAAGTCTTCGTCTCGCCCTCCTCGATGTTCCCGGCGCTCCCCGCGACCGTCACCGTGGTCGCGTCGTCGTCCACCACCGTGACCGTCGCCGCATCCCCGCTCAGGCTGTGATAGTTGTTGTCCCGGGAGGATGTGCTGTAGGTGACGGACAGTTCCCGACCGATCGGGCTGTCCGTGTTGTCGTCGGTGGCCCGCACCGTCACCGTCTGCGCTGCGCTCCAGGTCGAGGCGGTGAAAGCGAGCTGCGCGCTGCCGCTGAACGTGTTGCTGCCCGGGCCGGCGAGCTCCAGTCCGGCGGGGGCGGTGACGGTGACCGCGACGTTGTCCGACGGCTGGGTGTTCAGCACCACCGTGAAGGTCGCCGTGTCCGAAGTGCTGCCCTCGGTCGCCGTGTCGTCGGTCGTCGCCGTCGTCACGCCCACCGTGTCGTCGTCCTCCACCGTCACCACAACGTTTCCGGTCACCGAGCCGTAGCCGCCGCCCGACGCGGTGTGCGTCAGCGTCGCGCTGTCGTTCGTCGTGTCGCCGTCGTTCCCCGCCGACACCGTCACCGTCTGCGCCGTGTTCCAGTCGCCCGTCGTGAAGGTCAACGTGGTCTGGTCGCCATCGTTGTCGGGGTCGGTGTCCACCGTCACATCGCCGCTCGCCCCCGCGACCGTCACCGTGACGCTCGCGCTCGGCTCGGTCGCGAGCCGCACCGTGTAGGTGCCGCTGCCGCCCTCCGTCACCGTCAGACTCGTCGGGTTCAAGGTCAGGCCCGGCGTGTCGTTGTCGGTCACCGTCACCTCCACGTTCCCGGTCACCGAGCCGTAGCCGCCGCCCGACGCGCTGTGCGTCAGCGTCGCGCTGTCGTTCGCGGTGTCGTCGTCCTCGTCCGCCGACACCGTCACCGTCTGCGCCGTGTTCCAGTCGCCCGTCGTGAAGCTCAACGTGGTCTGGTCGCCATCGTTGTCGGGGTCGGTGTCCACCGTCACATCGCCGCTCGCCCCCGCGACCGTCACCGTGACGCTCGCGCTCGGCTCGGTCGCGAGCCGCACCGTGTAGGTGCCGCTGCCGCCCTCCGTCACCGTCAGACTCGTCGGGTTCAAGGTCAGGCCCGGCGTGTCGTTGTCGGTCACCGTCACCACCACGTTCCCGGTCACCGAGCCGTAGCCGCCGCCCGCCGCGGTGTGCGTCAGCGTCACCTCGTCGTTCACCCCGTCGTTGTCCTCGCCCGCCGTCACCGTCACCGTCTGCGCCGTGCTCCAGGTGGTGGTCGTGAAGCTCAACGTGCTCTGGTTGCCGGGCATGGTGGAGTTGGTGTCCACCGTCACATCGGTACTGCTCGTGCCCGTGACCGTCACCGTCACGTTCCCCGTCGGCAGGGTCGCGAGCCGCACCGTGTAGGTGCCGCTGCCGCCTTCCATCACCGTCAGCGCGGTCGGATCGAACACCAGGCCCGGCGCATCGTCGTCGGTCACCGTCACCACCACGTTGTCGCCGGTGAGCCCGGCGTAGTCGCCGCCCGACGCGCTGTGTGTCAGCGTCGCGCTGTCGTTCGTCGTGTCGCCGTCCTCATCCGCCGACACCGTCACCGTCTGCGCCGTGTTCCAGTCGCCGGTGGTGAAGGTCAGCGTGTTCTGGTCGTTGGGCGTGCTGGTGTCGGTGTCCACCGTCACATCGCCGCTCGCCCCCCCGACCGTCACCGTCACCGTGGCCGTCGGCTGCGATGCCAGCGCCACCGTGTACGTCCCGCTGCCGCCCTCGGCCACCGTCAGCGTGGTCGCGCTCAATACCAGTCCGACCGAGTCGTCGATCGTCAGGTCCACGTTCCCGGTGCCCGCAGCTCCGCCGCCCACGTTCGTCGCGCTCCCCGGCGACCCGAAACCGACCCGCACCGCCTCATCCGCGCCGTCGGTGTCCGTCCCCGCAGTCGGCGTGAAGGTCAGCGTCGCCACCTGCACCGTGTTCGTGTCGTGCCCCGTGAACGTCACCACCGGCGATGCCGTGTCCAGACCGGTCGCCGTCACCCCGGTGCCCGACACCGCCACCGTGAAGTCTTCCGGCGTCGAAGCGTCCCCGTCCGGCAGACGCGCGCCCGTCGTCGTGCTCAGGCCCACCCCATAGACCAGCGTCTCCCCAGCGTACAGCCGCCGGCCCAGCGTCACCGCCGCCACCGCCGTATCCGACGTGTCTTCCTCGGTCATCGACATATCCGTCGAGCTCAACGCCAGCGACGTGCGCTCGTTGTCCTCGATCAGGAAGCTGCCCGAAGAGGCCGACGAAGACACCGTGTAGCCCGTCTGCGAACAACTCGAATCCGACGGTGCCACCACCGTCATCGTCACCAGGCTGTTGCGGTCGTCCACGTTGTTGTCCGTCCAACTGATCGCCGGGTAGTCCACGGTCGCGTTGCCGCCGGTGATCGTCACCGTCTTCGCACCCTCGGCGGATGCCGCCACCCGGTCCACCCCGGTCTCCGCGATGCTCACGCACACCGTCAGGTCCGTCGCCGGCGTCGGCGAGGCCGATACCCGGAACTGCACCGGAATCGTGCCGAGGGCCACATCCTCGGCCAAAAGCAGCGCCCCGCCCGGAGTCACCGACAGGCTCTCGCCCCGCACGATCGCCACCGACACCTCCGGGGGGGCCGGGGTCGCGGACACCGTGTCCGACATCGCGCCCAGCACCGTGTTGTTGACCGCGCGGACCTGGAAACTGTAGGCCGTGCCGTTCGTCAACCCCGTCACCGCATAGCTCGCGGTGGTGCTGCCGGTCGCCGCCCACGCCCCCCAGACGACGGGCGAACCCGTCCCCCGGCGCACCTCGTACCCGGTGATCGTGCCGCTCGGGGCGGTCCAGCTCAAATCAACCCGGGTGTTGCCCGCCGTCGCCGTCAGGCCCGTCGGCGCGGCGGGGCCGGCCGGGTTCAGCGGCGTCGCGGTCGCGGAGGCCGATGCGAAGCTTTGGATACTCCCGACCCGGGCCCTGATCTGGAAGGTGTATTCCGTGCCGTCGGTCAGGCCCGTCACCGTGTAGCTGGTGGTGTCGGCATCGCTTCCGGGAATAGGGACCGACGTCCAAGTGCCGCCTGAGCGGATTAGGTATTCGTAGGAGGTGATGGTGTCGTCGTCCGGATCGGTCCAGCTCAGATCAACCTCGCCGCTCGCGTCGCCCGTCGTGGCCGTCAAACCCGTCGGTCTGGCCGGTGGGCGGTTCGGCGACTCGCTCACCGTGTCCGACATCGCGCCGAACTCCGTCCCGGCCACCGCACGGATCTGGAAGCTGTACTCGGTGCCGTTCGTGAGTCCGTCGATGGCCCTAGTCGTAGTGGTGGCATCGCTCGTCGCGAAATCCGTCCATCCCCCCCAGCTCACGGGATCGCCCGTCCCCTGGCGGTACTGGTACTTCGTGATGTCGCTGTTTTTCGGATCGGTCCAGCTCAGGGTGACCAGCTGGTTGCCCGCCGTCGCCGTCAGGCCCGTCGGCTTGGCGGGGCCGGCCGGGTTCAGCGGCGTCGCGGTCGCGGAGGCCGATGCGAAGCTTTGGATACTCCCGACCCGGGCCCTGATCTGGAAGGTGTATTCCGTGCCGTCGGTCAGGCCCGTCACCGTGTAGCTGGTGGTGTCGGCATCGCTTCCGGGAATAGGGACCGACGTCCAAGTGCCGCCTGAGCGGATTAGGTATTCGTAGGAGGTGATGGTGTCGTCGTCCGGATCGGTCCAGCTCAGATCAACCTCGCCGCTCGCGTCGCCCGTCGTGGCCGTCAAACCCGTCGGTCTGGCCGGTGGGCGGTTCGGCGACTCGCTCACCGTGTCCGACATCGCGCCGAACTCCGTCCCGGCCACCGCACGGATCTGGAAGCTGTACTCGGTGCCGTTCGTGAGTCCGTCGATGGCCCTAGTCGTAGTGGTGGCATCGCTCGTCGCGAAATCCGTCCATCCCCCCCAGCTCACGGGATCGCCCGTCCCCTGGCGGTACTGGTACTTCGTGATGTCGCTGTTTTTCGGATCGGTCCAGCTCAGGGTGACCAGCTGGTTGCCCGCCGTGGCCGTCAGGCCCGTCGGTTTGGCGGGGCCGGCCGGGTTCAGCGGCGTCGCGGTCGCGGAGGCCGATGCGGAGCTGACGATACTCCCGACCAGGGCGACGATCCGGAATTCGTATTCCGTGCCGTCGGTCAGGCCCGTCACCGTGTAGCTGGTGGTGTCGGCATCGCTTGCGGGAATAGGGTCTGACATCCAAAGGCCGCCGCCTACACGGAATTGGTATGAGTAGGAGGTGATGGTGTCGTCGTCCGGATCGGTCCAGCTCAGATCAACCTCGCCGCTCGCGTCGCCCGTCGTGGCCGTCAACCCCGTCGGCCTGGCCGGTGGGCGGTTCGGTGTCTCGCTCACCGTGTCCGACATCGCGCCGAACATCGTCCCGGCCACCGCACGGATCTGGAAGCTGTACTCGGTGCCGTTCGTGAGTCCGTCGATGGCCCTAGTCGTAGTGGTGGCATCGCTCGTCGCGAAATCCGTCCATCCCCCCCAGCTCACGGGATCGCCCGTCCCCTGGCGGTACTGGTACTTCGTGATGTCGCTGTTTTTCGGATCGGTCCAGCTCAGGGTGACCTGCCGGTTGCCCGCCGTGGCCGTCAGGCCCGTCGGTTTGGCCGGCGCTGACTGCGCCTCCGCCACCGCCGCCGGAATCAGCAGCAGCGGCAGCAGCAAAAACGCACGGAACCGGCACCCCATCGGAGTCGACGGACCGCCCGCCAGACGCGAGAACAAGGCTCTCAGCCCGCCCCATTTTCGGGGGGGGGGGGGGGGGGGGTAATGCTGGCGCTAGCAAGCCGCCCCGCGACGCGCAAGCCGCCCGAACGCCTCATTCTGCTCAATGCCTCTCTCTTTTGGCCACACCCCCAAGCATAGAGACCCGACACCGCCAGTCGGAGAGAAGGTTATCTCAAGCCCAGGAGCCCACGCAACCGGGAGGAGCCGGCGATCGCGGGACGGCCTCAGGCGGCGAGAAGGATCGAATCCTCCCGGTCGGGTCCGGTGGAGACCATGGTGATCGGGATTCCGGAGAGTTCTTCGAGGACATCGAGATAGCGGCGGGCGGCAGGGGGCAGGTCGGCGAGCCGGCGGATGCCCCGGGTGGGACGATCCCAGCCGGGCAGCGAGCGGAACTCCGGCTCGCAGCGGGCGAGCGCGTCCGGTTCGCCGGGAAAGTCGGTGATCCTTTCGCCATCGAGCCGGTAACCCACCCCGACGAGGACCTGATCGAGGCCGTCGAGCACGTCCAGCTTGGTGAGGGCGATCTCGTCGATCCCGTTGACCCGGCGGGCGTAGCGGAGCACCACGCTGTCGAACCAGCCGCAGCGGCGCGGACGGCCGGTGGAGGCTCCGAATTCCCGTCCCCGCTTCCGGATCGCCTGGCCGATGCCCTTGTCCATCGCGGTGGGAAGCGGGCCTTCTCCCACCCGGGTCTGGTAGGCCTTCGCCACTCCGAGAACCCGGCCGATCGCCTGGGGGCCGACTCCGGCCCCGACCGCCGCTGCCGCCGCCACCGCGCTCGAGGAGGTGACGAACGGATAGGTGCCGTGATCCACATCGAGAAGCGCCGCCTGGGCCCCCTCGAAAAGCACCGACTCCCCCGCCTCAAGCGTCTCGTGGATGAGCAGCGAGGTGTCGCGGACGAGCGGCAGGATCCGGCCGGCGAAGCCGTCCAGCAGGGCACGGGTTTCCGCAACTTCGACTGCTTCCCGCGTCTCGTCCCAGCCGAGCAGCCGGGAGCGCATCCCGATCAGGTGGCGGAGCCTTTGGTCCCGGTTGTCCGGGTAGCGAAGGTCGCCGAGGCGAAGTCCCCGGCGGCCCACCTTGTCTTCGTAGGCCGGGCCGATGCCGCGCCCGGTGGTCCCGATGCGGCGTCCGGCAAGCCGCGACTCTTCCTCGGCCTCGACGGCGCGGTGGATCGGCAGGATGATCTGCGCCCGGTCGGAGAGCACCAGATCGCGGGCCGGATCGAGGCCGGCAGCTTCGAGTTTCGCCATCTCGTCGAGAAGCGCCCGGGGGTCCACGACGCACCCGTTGCCGACGATGGAGCGGACCCCTTCGTGGAGCACCGCGGAAGGAAGGAGATGAAGGATGACCGAGCGCCCGGAAACGACCACCGTGTGGCCGGCGTTGTGTCCCCCGCCGAAGCGGACCACGCTGTGGAAGCGGGGCGCGAGCAGGTCCACGAACTTGCCCTTGCCCTCGTCCCCCCACTGGGTTCCGACGACAGCGAGGCCGGGCACGCCGTTTCCTTCGCGACCGGACCCAAAGAGGCCTATTCGAGGCCGAGCAGGCCGCGGACTTCTTCTTCGAGCCGCCCGGGCGTCCGCTCCGGATTGAAACCGATGTGGCGGGTCCGGATCACCCCGTCGCGATCCGTGATGTAGGTCGTCGGCATGGCGAAGATGCGAAACGCCTCGTCGGCTTCGGCGGTCGAGAGGAGGTTGAGGTAACTCACCCCGCGGTCCTCGAGATAGGCGCGCACCTCTTCGATCGGCGGAGTGCGGTCATCCACGTGGAGGCCCACCACCACCAGGCCCTCTTCGCGGTACCGGTCCTGAAGCTCCTGATAGAACGGCAGCGACTCCACGCAGGGACCGCACCACACCGCCCAGAAGTCGTAGAGGACCACCTTGCCGGGGAAGTCGCTGACCGAAACCGCTTCGCCGTCGAGATTCGGGAGAGCGATTTCCGGCGCGGGCTCCCCGATCACACCGCGCGGCTGCGCCCCCGTGAGAGCAAGACCGGACAGCAGCAGGACGAAGGCGAATCTCACGCGGACGAGTCCTGCTCCGCGAGCCAGCGCTCGCAGGCGATGGCCGCCATGCATCCGGTTCCGGCGGCGGTGACCGCCTGCCGGTAGGTCGGATCCATGACATCGCCGCAGGCATGCACCCCTTCGACCGAGGTGGTGGTGGCACCGGGGTCCACCCGGATGTATCCGACCGGGTCCAGGTCGAGCTGGCCGCGGAAGAGCTCGGTGTTCGGGACGTGGCCGATCGCGAGGAAAAGCGCCCCCACCGCGAGACGGGATTCCGCGCCGTTCCGGACACCCCGGAGCCGCAGCCCGGTCACCCCGTCGTCGTCGCCGAGCACTTCTTCGACCACCGTGTCCCAGAGGAAACGGATCTTCGGGTGGTCCATCGCCCGCCGGGCCATGATCCGGGAGGCCCGGAGCTCGTCGCGACGGTGGATGATGTGGACAGCCGTGGCGAACCGGGTCAGGAAGAGCGCCTCCTCCATCGCGGTGTCGCCTCCTCCCACCACCGCGATCTCGCGGCCGCGGTAGAGCGCGCCGTCGCAGGTGGCGCAGGCCGAAACGCCCCGGTTCAGGAACTCCTGCTCGGAGGGAAGGCCGAGCCAACGGGCCCGGGCACCGGTGGCGACGATCAGCGCCTCGCCGAAAAACGCCCGGTCTCCGGCCTCGACCCGGAAAGGCCGCGACGAGAGATCCACCGCGGTCGCGTCTATCTGGTGGATTTCGGTGCCGAAGCGCTCCGCCTGGCGGCGGAACAGGTCCATCAACTCGACCCCGGTGATGCCGTCGGGAAACCCGGGGTAGTTCTCCACATCGGTGGTGAGCATGAGCTGGCCGCCGGGGAGGCCGATATCCGGATCGAGCCCGGACCCCGAGAGCAGCACCGGCTTCAGTTCGGCGCGGGAGGCGTAAAGCGCGGCGGTGTAGCCCGCCGGGCCGCTGCCCACGATGAGAATGCGCGAAGCGGTTTCCGCGGGCATGGGCGGCCGGAGACTAGCACGGGGTCATGAGCCGGCTGTGATTCGCGAAATCGCGGCGAAATCCTCCACCCGGAGCTCACCGGGACGGAGTCCGGGAGCGATCCGAAGCTCCTCCCGCGCCGCCTCGACCCGCCCGGCGAGCGTCTGGTCGGGCAAGCGCTGGATGCAGTTCCCGAGCGTCTTCCGCCGATGGGCGAAGAGGCCGCGGACCAGCCGGCGGAAGTGGTCGGGGTCGCCCACCGGCGGGGGGTCTTTCCGGGGAGTCAGGCGCACCACTTCCGCGACCACCCGCGGACGGGGGCGAAAGGCGGCGGGGTGGATCCGGAAACAGGACTCGGCCTCGAGACACTGGCCGACCACCACGCCGAGCGCGCCGTAATCCGGGTCGCCGGGGCGGGCGAGCACCCGGGCGGCGACTTCCCGCTGGAAACCGAGGGTCATCGGGCGGAAGAGGGGGTCCCCATCCGGGAGCAGCCGCAGGAGCAGGACCGAAGCCACCGAAAACGGCAGGTTCCCGACGAGCGGTACCGGGGCGGGAACCTCCGCTTCTTCGAGCGTGGCGGCGAGATCGAGCCGGAGAACGTCTCCCGTGACCACCCGGAGGCGGGAAGCGAGGCCGAGGCGGTCTGCCTTTTCCTCGACCACCCGGCCGAGCCGGGGATCCAGTTCGATGGCCAGAACCCGCGCGCCCGCTTCGAGAAGCGGCAGGGTCAGCGCTCCCTTGCCCGGGCCGATCTCGACGACCGCACCGGGTTCTTCTCCGGCGAGTGCCGCGGCGGCGAACCGGCGCGCCACCCCCCGGTCGTGGAGGAAGTTCTGCCCCCTGGCGCGGGTGGGGAAGAACGGAGTCTCCGCGCCCCCTTCCGCCTGGCTCATGTTCCGCTCCCCCGTAACGATAGAGAGCGGGGGTCGTTTGCGATCCGGGAAACATGCAGACAGACTGCGGGCGAGCATCCGGAGGCAGCACGATGAAGCACGGAACTTCCTGGTTTTTTCCTGGCCTGCCCGACACTCCCCGTCGCGGCAGAAGGACAGACCCTTCCCGGTAACGGGGAATCGGGCCCGTCGCTCCTCGCCCGCGCGCAGGCGGCAGGGCGGACCCTGAACTTCCCGGTCGTGGAAGCGGAGGACACGACCGTCCCGACCGGGGGGCTCTCCCGCTCCACGGTTCTGCTGGCATCCGGAATCGTCGCCTCTTCGATCGTGGTCGCGGCGTATCTGCTTCGGCCGCGAACGCCCTGCCGAGCGCCGACCACCATCCGGTTCTCGACCGACTGGTGGAGACAGACCGTGGAAGCGATCGGCTCGCGCGACCGGGACCGTTCGGCGCCACCGCCGCCGATCATCCTGCCGGATCTCGCGGAGGGCTGTGTGTACGGGTAGCGCGTGCCCGCCGCATCCTTGCGGCTGCACTTTAGGTTTGGTAGCGTAAACTCTTACCAAACCGGGACAAACGCGCCATGGAATTCCTCACCGCGCTGATGCTGGGCGCACTCCAGGGACTGACCGAATTCCTGCCGATTTCGAGTTCGGGACACCTCGCGCTCGCCGAAGCCCTGCTGCCCGAAGAAGCGCTCTCCACTCCGGGCATCCTTTTCGAAGTGGTGGTCCACCTCGGAACCCTCGCGGCGGCTCTCCTCTGGCTCCGCCAGGAGGTCGGAACGCTCGGGCGCAGTCTCGGTCCCTCGGGTTCGGTGGAGGGGCGAAAGCTCCTGCTGCGGATCGCCGTGGCTTCGGTGCCTGCCGTACTCGTCGGCCTCGCGGTTGCCGGGATCATCCGGACCCACTTCGCCGACCCGGGATTCGCGGGGTTCGGGCTGCTGCTCACCGGCGCGCTGCTGCTCGTCGCCGGGAAACGGGGCGAGGAGGAAACGGACGCTGCGGAGCTTCCGCGGCTCCCGGGGGGATTCCGCGATGCCTTGCTGATCGGGACGGCGCAGGCGGTCGCGCTCTTTCCCGGTGTCTCGCGGTCGGGGGCCACCATCGTGGCCGGAAAGCTCCTCGGGCTCACCGCCCGGGATGCCGCCCGCTTCAGCTTTCTGCTCTCGGCGCCGGTGATCCTCGGGGCGGCCCTCCTCGAAACCACGCACGCCTTCCGGAGCGCGCCCATGGGCGGCTCCGATCCGCATTTGGTCGAGCTCGGGGCGGGTTTCGCCGCCGCTTTCGTCTTCGGTTGGATCGCGCTCCGCCTGGTCTTCACGGCTCTCACCCGGGCGCGTTTCCACGCGTTCGGCTGGTACTGCCTCGCGGCGGGAGGGACCGGAATTGGTCTGGCAAGCGGTTAGAGGAGCCTTCGGACACCGCTTCGGAGCGGCAGTCGGACTGACCGCCGGCGGCCTGCTCCTCGGTCTCGCGCTCCTCTCGTACGTGCCGGACGACCCGGTGCCGCTTTTGAGCTCCGGGAGCGACCGCACCTCGAACCTGCTCGGGCCGGTGGGAGCGGTGGTTGCGGAGATCGCTTTCCAGTTGGTCGGCCTGGTGGCGTTCGCGGCTCCCGCCCTGATGATCCTCGGCGGCCTGAGGCGGTTCCGGCCCCCCGATCCGAGCCGGGAGCCGGTCCGGGGAGTGCGGACGGTTCTGGTTGCGAGCCTCGGGGTCAGCGCCGCCGGGTTGCTCGGCCTGGTCCAGCCCGCTTTCCAGGATGTCGAGGTGACGCGCATCCCGTGGGGCGGCTATCTCGGTGCACTTCTCGAAGCGGGGCTTTCGAGCGCTCTGGGGCCGGTCGGGACCGGGATCACCCTCGCCGCTTTCGCACTCGTTGCCACCGGAGCCATCCGGGGCTTCGGAACCCGGGATGTTGCGAGCTCCGAGCACGGCCAGGAAGCCTTCCATGTGCGACCGATCGCCTGGACCCGGCGAAGCCTCGGTGCCCTGAGGCGGCGTCGGGAACGGCGGGCGACGGCGCGGCGTTTCGTCGCCCGGGTCCAGAAGCGAAGCCGGGGGGCCACCCCTGCTCCCGCAGCGGAGCGGGCCCGCCCGGCACCGAAACCGACGATCGCCCGGACCCTTCCTTTCCGCAAGCCGTCCTCTCCTGCCGCGGTGGAAACCGGCGACTGGGAGCTGCCTTCGCTCCAGATATTCACCCGCCGCTCCACCCAGCCCGGACCTGCCAGGCGGGTTCTCGAATCGCGGCGCAAGGTTCTCGAGGAGGCGTGCCGGCAGCACCGGATCCAGGGAGAGGTGGTCCGGATCCAGCCGGGGCCGGTGGTGACCACCTTCGAGTATCGCCTCGGAGAGGGGCAGGCGCTGAATCGCCTGAAGAGCCTGCGCGAGGAGATCTGCATGGCGCTCAGCGCCACCACCATCCGGGTCGAGCGGGTGCGGGGACGGGATGTGGTCGGCATCGAGATTCCCAACCAGGAGCCCGCGGTGGTGGGGCTCCGGGAGCTGCTCGAGGATCCGTGCTTCCGCGAGGAAAAAGGCGCGCTCCCGGTGGCCATCGGGCGGCTGGTGGACGGGACTCCGCTCGTCAAGGATCTCGGCGAGATGCCGCACCTGCTGGTGGCGGGTGCCACCGGAGCCGGCAAGTCGGTCCTCATCAACACCCTGCTCTGCTCGCTGCTGACCCGGCGCACGCCGGACCAGTTGCGGCTGATCCTGATCGACCCGAAGCGGGTGGAACTGCGTCCCTACCGGAAGATTCCCCACCTGCTGACTCCGGTGGTCCTCGACCCCGAAAAATCGAAGATCGTGCTCCAGCAGGCCTGTCGCGAGCTGGACCGACGGACCCGCCTGCTCGAAGAGCACGGTGTCCGGAACATCACCGGATACAACCGCTACGTGCAGAGTCTCCGCGAAAGCTCTTCGAAACGGCGCGGGAAGCAGGAGGAACTGCCGTCGCTCATGCCCCACCTCGTGATCGTGATCGACGAGCTGGCCGACCTCTTTCTCCACGCCCGCGCCGAAGTCACGCCGGCGATCCAGCGCCTTCTGGCTCTCGGGCGCGCCGAGGGAATCCATCTGGTGCTCGCCACCCAGCGCCCCTCGACCGACATCATCAGCGGAACCCTGAAGGCCAACCTGCCCACCCGGATCGCCTTCCGGGTGGCGACCCAGGTGGACTCCAAGGTCATTCTGGACCGGGGCGGGGCGGAGCTGCTGCTCGGCAAGGGCGACATGCTGCTGATGCGGGCCGGGGCCGACATGCCGAGGGCCCAGGGCGCTTTCGTGACCGAAAAGGAGGTCGAACAGCTCGCCCGCTACTGGTCTTCGGCCGGGGAGCCGGTTTTCGACGACGCGATGCTCGAGAGCGCGGAAGCTCCGGCAGCGACGAACGGATCCGTCCGCGCCGGCGCACCGGGGAGCCAGAAAGCGGACGCGATGCTTGCGGCGGCGCGGGAATTCGTCATCAGGGAGCAGAAGGCTTCCACCTCTTCGCTCCAGAGCGAGTTCAAGCTCGGCTACCAGCGCTCCCGGCGGATCGTCATCGCGCTCGAGAAAGAGGGCGTGATCGGACCGGAGCGGGGCGCACGACCCCGGGAAGTCCTGGTGCAGCCATGAGCTTCCTCCGCAACGCGGGAATCGCGGCAGCCGCCCTGCTCCTCGCGGCCCTTGCCGGCGCGAGCCCGACGGCGAAGGAGCTCTACGACCAGGCACGGGCCGCCGAGATGCGGCTCCGCCACTCCGAAGCGCTGATGGCATCCCGGAACGAGTGGTCGCGGGCTGCGGACCGCTACCAGGCCGTCGTCCGCAACTGGCCCCGGAGCGGCTACTGCGACGATGCCCTGAAGCACCGGGGCCTTCTGCTTCGGGAGGCGGCGGAGCGGTTCGAACATCGCGGCCTCGCGACCGCGGCGGCGGATGCTTTCACCCTGCTCGTGGACGGCTACCCCGCGAGCAAGTGGGCACCGGCGGCGCTGCTCGAACTGGTCGGGCTCCATCTCGGCCCGCTGGATGACCCGTCCGGGGCCCGGCAGGCAAGCGAACGGCTGAGCCGACTCGCACCCGGAACCGCGGTCGCCGAGCAGGCGATTTCCCTGCTGGATGCTCCGGATGAACCACCCGTCCAGCCGACGGCGAACACGGGACGTTCGATCCTCGACGTGCGGCACTGGGTGGGCGAATCCCACACCCGGGTGGTCATCGACCTCGACGGGGCGGTTCCGCACACCGAGGGACGGCTCTCGGCTCCCGAACGCATCTTTCTCGATTTCCACGGCGCAAGGCTTTCCGAAGAACTCGAAACGCGCGTCTTTCCGATCGAGGGGTCGCACCTGACCCGGATCCGGGTCGGCAACCGGGAAGGGAACGTGGCGAGGGTCGTTCTCGACTTCGGCAGCGTGACCAAGTCCAACGTGTTCGTGCTTCCGGACCCCTACCGGGTCGTGGTGGACAGCGAGGGGCGGCGGCCGGTGGAGACGGTCGCCGAAGACCGGGCGAGCGGCGATCCGAACGCCCCGGAACCGACGGAGGACGGATATTCCATCGCCCGGCAGTTCGGCGCAGGCGTCCGTCGCATCGTTCTCGATGCGGGGCACGGCGGGAAGGACCCGGGGACCACCAGCGGCGAACTGCTCGAAAAGGACATCGCCCTCGACGTGACGAAGCGGATCCGCGACCAGCTCGCAGAGGACGGCTTCGAGGTGGTGATGACCCGCGACACCGACGTGTTCCTCCCGCTCGAAAAGCGCGCATTCCTCGCGAACGACAGCGAGGCCGACATCTTCGTCTCCGTCCACGTGAACGCGGCGCGCAACCGGAACGCGCGGGGACTCGAGACCTACTACCTGAACTTCGCCACTTCGCCGGATGCCGAGGAGGTGGCGGCGCGGGAGAACGCATCGGCCGGCGGGGTGCGGGTGGCGGATGTGCCCCGGCTGGTCCAGCAGATCCTGAACAACAACCGGCTGGAGGAATCGCGGGCGCTCGCGAACGCGGTGCAGGACGCGATGGTCGATGAACTCCTCGAAAACCCGAAGAACTCGAGGAACCGGGGTGTCAAGACCGCAGGCTTCCACGTGCTGCTCGGCGCGCGGATGCCGGCGATCCTGCTGGAGCTCGGCTTCGTTTCCAACCGGGAGGAAGCCCGGCTGCTCCGCCAGGACCAGTACCGGGACCGGCTCGCCGATGCCGTGAGCCAGGGAATCCGCGACTATGTGCGGACGCTCGGCCAGGAAGTGACACAGACGACGAGCGGCAGAAGGTAACGAACCGGCATCCCACCAGTGGTGCCGAGGGGCGGATTTGAACCGCCGACACAAGGATTTTCAGTCCTCTGCTCTACCGACTGAGCTACCTCGGCATCGCGGGCCGGGTAGTTTCGCACAGATCGGGAAAGCGCGTTGACCATGGTTCCGGGCGCGAATCCGGCTGGTTTCGCCCCGGAATCACCGGTTCGGACGAAATCGCGGCGGCTCGCGCATCGGGCCATGCGGGGGAAATTCGAGTTCCACGCCACCTGTGAGCGCGAAGCACTCGCGCGTGAACTTCGCCAGATTCCGGGGACCCGATTGTCCGCCGTTCACGGCATCGCGCAGGATGATGCGGACTTCCTCCTCCATCGAGCGATGACGCTCGGCGGCCCGCACGCGAAGACGGGCTTTCACGTCATCGTCGAGATTGCGAATCGTGATGCTCATGAGTTGCTTGACCATGGCTCTTCGGCATTTGACCATGGCTTCCGGTGGTTTGACCATGGCTCCATTCGCAAACGGATCCAGAAGGCCCGCTCCAGTGATTTCCGGCGTTTTCGGGACCCGGAAAGCTGGTTTCTGGCTGAAATCCGACTGGTTTCGCCCCGGAATCACTGGTTCGGGCGAAATCGCGGGAAAGCCCGAATTTCGCCGGGTTGACTATGGTTCGGGCATGGTTTTCCGCGTTTGACCATGGTTTTCCACGAATTGACCATGGTTTTCCGCGTTTGACCATGGCTTCAGTCTCCGGTTTCGGGGGCCTCCGCCGGCTCGCCGTCCATTCCGAGCGCCTTCCGCACCCGGGCTTCCACCTCGGAGCGGATGTCTCCGTCCTCTTCGAGCGTGTGGCGGGCGCGCTCCCGGCCCTGCCCGACCTGCTCGCCGTCGAAGCTGTACCAGGCACCGCTCTTTTCGATGATCCGCTCGCGCACCGCCAGATCGAGGAGGTCGCCGGCCCGCGAGATGCCGCGCCCGTAGAGAACATCGAACTCGGCCTGCCGGAAGGGCGGCGCCACCTTGTTCTTGACGATCTTGACCCGGGTCCGGTTGCCCACCACGGCATCCCCGTCCTTGATCGCCCCGATGCGGCGGATGTCCACCCGGACCGAGGAGTAGAACTTGAGGGCCCGTCCTCCGGTGGTGGTCTCCGGGTTGCCGAACATGACCCCGATCTTCTCGCGAAGCTGGTTGATGAAGACGAGACAGGTGCGCGACTTGGAGACGATGCCGGTGAGCTTGCGGAGCGCCTTCGACATCAGCCGCGCCTGAAGGCCGACCTGCGCGTCTCCCATCTCGCCGTCGAGCTCCGAGCGGGGGACGAGCGCCGCCACCGAATCCACCACCACCACATCCACCGAACCGCTGCGGACCAGGGTCTCGGTGATTTCGAGCGCCTGTTCGCCGTCGTCGGGCTGCGAGACCAGCAGGTCGTCGGTATTCACGCCGAGGGCGCGCGAGTACTCCGGATCGAGCGCGTGCTCGGCATCCACGAAGGCGGCCACTCCTCCGGCCGCCTGGGCGGCGGCGGTGACGGTGAGGGCGAGGGTGGTCTTGCCGGAAGATTCCGGCCCGAAGATCTCGACCACCCTTCCGCGGGGGAAGCCGCCCACTCCGAGCGCCGCGTCCACCGAGAGGATCCCGGTCGGGATCGAGGAGACATCCAGCGCGTGGGCACCGAGCCGCATGATGGCCCCCTTCCCGTGACGCTTGGTGATCTGTTCGAGGGCGATGTCGAGCGCCCGGCCCCGCTGTCCCCCGGCGGCATCCGTCGGGGTGTCTGGCCTCGTGTTTGGCATGGGAAAACTCTCCCGAGTGGTTGGACGGTTGGAATCAACCGGTGAACAGGGCCCGGATCCGGCCCCCATATACAAGGACGCACGGAAACCGGTTTTGTCCCGCAGGACTTTCGAAATGGGGAAAACCGGACCGGATCATTCCGGATACTCGTAAAAACCCCGGCCACTCTTCCGACCCAGCCGGCCGGCATCCACCATCCGGACGAGCAGGGGAGCGGGGCGATACCGGGGGTCGCCGAAGCCGGACTGAAGAACCCGGAGGATGTCGAGAACCACGTCGAGGCCGATCAGGTCGGCAAGCGCGAGCGGCCCCATGGGGTGTCCCATGCCGAGCTTCAGGATCCGGTCTATGTCCTCCGCTTCCCCGACCCCTTCGGCCAGCGCGCCGATCGCCTCGTTGATCATCGGGATGAGAACCCGGTTGGAGACGAAGCCGGGAGCGTCCCGGACCACCGCCGGGGTCTTTCCGAGCTTTTTCGCGAGCCCGGTGGTGAGCTCCACCGTCTCGTCCGAGGTCTCGAAGCCGCGGATCACCTCCACGAGCTGCATGACCGGAACCGGGTTCATGAAGTGCATCCCGAGGAAGCGGTCCGGCCGGCCGGAAGCGCGCCCGAGACGGGTGATCGAAATCGAGGAGGTGTTGGTCGCGAGGATGGCGGATTCGTCCATGAGACCCGTGATCCGCTCGTAGATCTCGCACTTGACCGACTCGCGCTCGACCACCGCCTCCACCACGAAAAAGGAGCGGGAGATCGGGGCGAGCGAAGTTCCGGGCTCGATCCGGGCAAGCGCCGATTCGGCATCCGGACCGGAGACCCGCCCCTTTTTCGCCATGCGCCCGAGGCTCCGCCGGATGGCCTCCATCCCCTTCGCCGCGACTTCCTCCGAAAGATCCAGCAAATCCACCCCAAAGCCGCTCATGGCGAACACCTGGGCGATTCCCGCGCCCATGGTCCCCGCTCCGAGGACGGTGACGCGAGATCCGGTTTCCGTCATCTTTCCACTCCCACGGCCACGCCGTTTCCGCCTCCGAGACAAAGACTCGCGACCCCACGCCCGCCGACCGGGAGACGATGGACGAGCGTGACCAGCACCCGCGCCCCGCTCGCCCCGATCGGGTGGCCGAGCGCGACCGCTCCTCCGTGAGCGTTCACCCGTTCCGAAGGCAGGCCGAGTTCCCGAAGCACCGCGACGGCCTGCGCCGCGAACGCTTCGCCTATCTCGAAGCCAGCCACCGAATCCACGGTC
Source organism: Vicinamibacteria bacterium (assembly GCA_965215615.1). Lineage (GTDB taxonomy): Bacteria > Acidobacteriota > Vicinamibacteria > Marinacidobacterales > Marinacidobacteraceae > CBDATA01. The sequence goes on from OZ244068.1 coordinate 2,476,102, forward strand.
CAGTCGAGACGCTCGAGCAGCTTCCGCACCGCGGGGACCGGGGTCATCATCACCCACTCCGGTGCAAGGCCCGAGACAGCCTGTCCACAAAGCCGCGCCAGGCGGGGCAGTCGGTGGGCGCGGACGGCGCGGTCGGAGGCGATGACCAGCGCCGCGGCACCATCGGAAAGCCCCGGCGCGTTGCCGGCGGTGACCCGCCCCTCCTTCCGGAAAACCGGGCGCAGGCGGGCGAGGGACTCCATCGAGACATCTTCCCGGATGGATTCATCCTGCTCCACCACCGGGGAGCGCTTCACCTCCACCGGCGCGATCTCCGCCTCGAATTTCCCCGAGGCGCGCGCCGCGGCCGCCCGCGCATGACTCAGAAGGGCTGCTTCGTCCATTTCCTCGCGGGTGACTCCGTAGCGATCCGCCACCTTCTCGGCGGTCTCTCCCATGTGGATTCCCGAGCCGGCATCGGTGAGGCCGTCGAAAACGGCGGAATCCACGAGGTCGAGGTTCCCCATCTTCCGGCCCTCGCGGAGGCGCGAAACCAGGTGCGGTGCCCGTGACATGGACTCCATCCCGCCCGCGACCACGACCTCGGCATCTCCGGCGAGGATCGCGTGACGGGCCAGCATCACCGCCTTGAGGCCGGAGCCGCAGACCTTGTTCACCGAAAACGCCGAAACCTCCGGTGGCAGCCCGGCCCCGAGCGCCGCCTGGCGGGCCGGATTCTGGCCGAGCCCGGCACCCAGCACGTTGCCCAGAACGACCTCGTCCACCTGGTGCGGGGCCAGACCGGCGCGGCGGACCGCCTCGGCTGTCACCCGGGCACCGAGCCGGGTCGCCGAAACCCCCGCGAGGCCTCCGAGAAACCGGCCGATCGGAGTGCGGACTGCACTCGTGATCCAGACCGGGGGAGCGTCGCTCACGCTTCCACCACGAAACGGATGCGGAGCGTGGCCCCGGGGAGTCCGGCGGCCCGGAGAAGGCTCGCCGCCAGGGGACGCGACTCCTTTCGCGCCCGATCCGCCCGGGCGCGGTCGGGTGCCCGCACGGTGAGCACCGAACGGCCGAACGAGACCGGCTCGAAGTCGAGCAGCAAATCGTCCGGGGCCGCCTCGCGCCACGCCTCCCGCAAGAGTTCCATCCCGAGCACCCGCCGCTGGAGGCCGGCCGGCAGCGCCTCGCTGACCAGGTCGCCAACCCACACCGGTTCGCGCCGCGATTTCGGGCCGGGAGAAAAGGTCGCCATTCCCCGGCATGGTACCCCCCGCTGGTATAGTCACGCGGTTGTCGAGCCTTTCGGCGACTGGAGGAAAATCGATGGCCGAAGCCAAGAATCCTGACCTCCCGCAGGACGGATCGGAATCCGTCTCCTCCGGGCCCTTTTCCCGCCGGACGTTCCTGAGAGGGAGCGCAGCGGCCGGGGCGGCCTCCGCCGGAGTGCTTTCCGGCCTCGGCGGATCGGCAGAGGGCGAGGACGGGCCGGCCGTCGTGGGCCCGGACCCGGTGGACATGGCCTTCCGGATCAACGGCGAGGCCCATGTGGCGACCCTCGAACCGCGGGTGACGCTGCTCGATGCGCTGCGGAACCATCTGGATCTGACCGGCTCCAAGAAGGTCTGCGATCGCGGAACCTGCGGTGCCTGCACGGTTCTCATGGACGGTGCTCCGGTCTATGCATGCTCGATTCTCGCGATCGAAGCGCAGGGCCACGAGATCACCACCGTCGAAGGGCTCGGCTCGCCGGAGGAGATGCATCCGCTGCAGCAGGCGTTCGTGGATCACGATGCCCAGCAGTGCGGCTTCTGCACGCCCGGCTTCGTGGTCGCCTGCGCCGCGCTCCTCGATCGCCATCCGAACCCGGACCTCGAAACCACCCACCGGGAGCTCGGCGGCAACCTGTGCCGCTGCGGCACCTACGCCGGGATCCGGGCGGCAGTCGCCCAAATGTCGGAGGGAGGAATGACAAATGGCTGAGTACATCTGGCCCGAAGCTGCCGACCGGCGTCTCATCGGCTCCCGCCTCAACCGGGTGGACGGGCCGGTCAAGGCGACCGGACACGCGAAGTACGCCTACGACAGGAACCGGCTCGCGATGCTGTGGGCCATCATGGTCTGCTCGCCCCACGCCCACGCGCGGATCACCCGGATCGACACCTCGGCCGCCGAGGCGATGCCCGGTGTCGTCAGGGTGCATGTCATTCAGGACGTGGGAACCGAAATCCAGTGGGCGCACGACGAGATCGTGGCGGTGGCGGCCACTTCCGAAGAGGCGGCGCGGGACGGCGCGGCGGCGGTCGTCGTCGAATACGAGGTTCTGCCGCACTTCGTGACCGAGCGGAACCTCGACGAAGCGCCGGATGCCCAGGAGGCCCAGGCCGAGACCAGCGGAGACCCGGAATCGGCGCTTCAGAGCGCGGTGACGACGGCGAGCGGCTCGTACCACGCCGCCCAGATCGCCCACTGTTCGCTCGAATCGCACGGCCAGGTCGCCGAATGGGAAGACGAAGAGGCGGTGACCGTCTGGGCTTCCACCCAGGCGATCAGCGGTGTCGCGTCCCAGCTCGGCGAGGCGATCGGGATTCCGGCTTCGAACGTCCACGTCGAGACCCAGTACATGGGAGGCGGCTTCGGGAGCAAGTTCAGCGCCGACCGCTGGGGAGTGGTCGGCGTGGAGCTGGCCCGGATGACCGGCCGCCCGGTGAAGCTGATGCTCGACCGGGACCAGGAGGTCTCGGTCGCCGGTGCCCGGCCCTCGACCCATTCCGAAGTCCGGCTCGGCGCCGATGCGGACGGCAACGTGGTGGCCTGGAGCTCGAAGAGTTGGGGTTCCGGTGGTCCCGCCGGGGCCGGCTCGCCTCCGATTCCGTATGTCTTCGAGTTCCCGAACCAGACCCACGCGCACACCTCGGTCCCGACGAACACCGGGCCGGCGCGCGCCTGGCGGGCGCCGAACCACCCGCAGGCGTGTTTCGTCACCATGCGGGCGCTCGATGACCTCGCGCACGCGACGGGCATGGACCCGCTCGATTTCTTCCTGAAGAACATCGCCCTGACCGGCGAGCGGTCCCGGACCTACGTGGACGAGCTCGAGAAGGGTGCCGAACTGATCGGCTGGCGCGACCGCTGGCGTCCCCGCGGCTCGGGGAGCGGGATCGTGAAATCCGGGCTCGGCCTCGCGCTCCACACCTGGGGCGGAAGGGGGCATCGGAGCAACTGCGAGGTGCTGGTCTATCGCGACGGGCTGGTGGAAGCCCGGATCGGCAGCCAGGATCTCGGGACCGGGACGCGGACCATCATCGGGATCGTGCTGGCCGAGACCTTCGGCCTCGATATCCATCAGGTGAAGGTCACCATGGGCCGCAGCGTGCTTCCGGCATCGGGCGCATCCGGCGGCAGCACCACGGTCGGCGGAGTGAGCGGGGCGACCCGGCGGGCGGCGCTGAACGCGGTGGACGCGCTCTTCGAGCGGATCGCCCCCGGCCTCGGCACCGACCCCGCGAATCTCTCGCTCCGCGACGGACAGCTCCACTTCGCGGACGGTTCGAGTCCGGCCATGCCGTGGCGGCAGGCGGCGGCGATGGTCGGGGTGAACCCGGTTTCCGCCACCGGCGCGAACCCGGGGCCGGGCCAGCTCACCGACAGCGGTGTCGGGGGAATCCAGATGGCCGACGTGAGCGTGGACACCGAAACCGGCGTGGTGTCCATCAACCGGCTGGTGGCCGTCCAGGACTGCGGGCTGATCCTCGACATGAAGACCGCCGAAAGCCAGGTCTATGGCGCGCTCATCATGGGGGTCACCTACGCACTCACCGAAGAACGGATTTTCGATCCGATCACCGGCCGCATGCTGAACGCCGAAATGGAGTTCTACAAGCTGGCGGGCATCGCCGACGTGGGCGAGATGGTCGTCCACATGATGACCGGGCCCGGCTACGACGAGCGGGGCGTCATCGGCCTTGGCGAGCCGCCGGTGATCGCGCCCGGTGCCGCCATCGCCAATGCGGCCAGCAACGCGGTGGGTGTCCCCATCAACGAAATGCCGATGACTCCCGAGAGGGTGCTCGCCGCCATCGAGGCGGGAGGAAGAGCCTGATGCGAGCCTTCGAATACACCAGTCCCCGGACCGCGGAAGAGGCGGTCTCGATGCTGGCGGTTCCCGGCGCGATGCCGCTTGCCGGCGGCAGCGATCTGCTGAGCCTGATGAAGGACGGCGCGGTCGCGCCCTCCCGGCTCGTGAACCTCAAGGGGATCGCGGACCTCGCAGGCGCGAGGGAGACCGGGGACGGGTTCCGGATCGGTGCCGCCACCCGCCTCGGCCCGCTGGCCGAATCGAGCGCGGTCGAATCGCGGTTTCCGGCTCTCTCGCAGGCCATCCGAAGCATCGGCAGCCCGCAGGCCCTCTCGGTTCGCACGGTCGGTGGCGATCTCTGTCACCGGCCCCGCTGCTGGTACTTCCGCGCCGGATTCGGCCTCGTCCCCATGCACGAAGGCGAATCCATGGCGAAGAAGGGCGACAACCGCTACCACGCGATCTTCGGCAACGACGGCGCAGCGGTCTTCGTGAGCCCTTCGATCGTCGCACCGCCGCTGATCGCGCTCGGCGCTTCGGTCTCGGTGCTCGGGCCGGACGGCGAGCGATCCATGCCGCTCGAGGAACTCTACCGGACGCCGGCCACGAGCGACGAGAGCGAATTCACCCTCGCCGCCGCCGAGATCGTCACCGCGATCACGGTTCCGATGCGGTCGAGCCGGAACGCGACCTACGCGGTCAAGAACCGCCAGGGGTTCGACTGGCCGCTCGCGACCGCGAGCGTGGCCGCCGGCGATTCCGGTGCCCGGGTAGTCATCGGGCAGGCGGCCCCGACCCCGTGGATCGCAACCGGGGCCGGCGACGCGCTCGCTTCCGGCATCAGCGAGGCGAGTGCCGCCGCCGCCGGGGATGCCGCGGTTTCGGGCGCGATGGCGCTTTCCGGCAACCGCTACAAGATCCAGTTGACGCGGGTGGCGGTGAAGCGCGCCGCGCTCAAAGCCATGGAGGGCTAGACGATGGCCAGTTCCACCTCTTCCTCGAAGACCGCGATTCCCGGTGCCGCCGGTCGCGCCGCTCTTTCGCTGTGCCACCGGCTGCGCTCCAAGGCCATGTACATGGATGTGGAGTACGACCCGACCGTGCCGGGCGGCGTTCCCGGCGACGGCTACTTCTGGTGCACCCACACCCAGAATTGCCTCGGGCCGGATGGCCGGGTGGCCGATCGCGACCGCTGCCAGGAGGGTGCCGGCCGCGCCTGCTTCGAGCGCGCCTGGTGAAAACCCTGCGCTAAATTCCGAAGTCGTCCGGGCGGCGCTTCCGCCCGCAACTCACGAAAGGGAGGCAGGTCATGGTCAGGAAGCTCGTCAGTCTCGGTTTCCCGGTGCTGCTCTTCGGCGGCATCGCTTCCGCGAACGACGCGGAACCCGCGCTCGAAGGCCTCTATCTCGAGGCACGCACCGCCGATGTCTATGCCGGGCACTGCTTCGCGAACAGCGAAGTCGGGCTCACCGGCCGGGAGGCGATCCTGGCCTGGAACATCGAAGACGGCAGCTACGAAGGTGTCCCGCTCGGCGGCCTCAGCGTGGTGGCGGTCGTCAAGGCGAAGGCGACGCTCGGTGACCCGCACGCCTCGCCCCATCCGGCCGATTCCGTCCTGATCGTGGACCGGAACGCGGATGCCGACCAGCGGGCGGCGCTCATCCAGTTCGCGAAGGAAATGGGCGGCGACCTCCTCGACCGGGTCCAGGGAATCCATGACGAGACGGTGGAAGCCGAGTTCGACTCGCGGCCCGGTTACGCCTCGCTTCGGGCCGGCGAACTCGTCGAGCTGGAGACCCGCGCCATCACCCACGAGGACCATCTTTGCGGCAGCGAGTTCGTCTATTACGACCCGCTGACCGAGATCGAGGGCGCGGTTCCGGCCTACACCGAAAAGCACGCCTTCAAGGGAGACGACTTCAACGCCACCTGGAGCTGCCCGCTCAAGCGCTCGGCGTTCGTCGGTGCGTTCTCTCGTTGATCGCGGTTCCATGCGCCGCCTCTCCTTCCTGATCGCGGCGGCCTCCCTGCTGGCCGCCCCGGCGCTCGCCGCCGAGCCCTCGCTCGGGGTGGCGGACGGGGGGCCTCCCGAAGAAGTTGCGGCCGAAATCCGGGACACGCTCCATGGCGAAGGGGTCCGGGCCACCCTCGAATCCGGGGTGAACCTCGATTTCTGGATGCGGGCCGAGCAGCCGGGCAGCGGCGGCGCAAGGCCCGGCGCGACCTTCCCCGAGCTCGGGGTGGGTGATCTGGTCGGCGTGGTTCGCATCGACGGCCCGTGGAGCGACTACAAGGGGAACCCGGTCTCGCCGGGCATCTTCACCATGCGCTACGGAACCCGCCCCGAAGACGGGAACCACATGGGCGTTTCGGTGCACCTCGATTTCGTCCTGCTGGTTCCGGTTGCGGACGACACGACTCTCGATGCGGGGTGGGGTCAGGCGGCGCTCAACGTGAAGAGCTTCGCCGCGACCGGAGTCGGACATCCGGCGGTCATGAGCCTCGCCCCCAATTACGAGGGCATCACCGAACCCTTGATCTTCGCGGATGATGCCGGCGGCCATGCGCTCGGCTGGCCGTGGCCGGACGGGCTCGTTCTGGGTTTCGTCGTGGAGGGCGAAGGCGAGCACTGACAGGACGGTCGCGGCGGCGATCCTGCTCGCCGCCGGCGAGTCGCGACGGATGGGCGGCCGTCCCAAGGCGCTCCTTCCGCACCCCGGCGACTCCTCGCGCTCGATGGTGCGGGTGGCCGCCGGGACGCTCGCGGAAGCCGGCCTCGATCCGGTGGTCGTGGTGCTCGGGCACCTGAGTCGGGAGATCGCCCCGGAGCTCGGCGGCATCTCCGGGGTCCGGACTGTGGTGAACCCGGCCTGGCGCGAGGGGATGCTCGGCTCGCTCCGGCTCGGAGCGCGGGAGGCGGCCCGGCTTTCGCCCGCCCGGTGGTTCGTGGTAGCCCCAGTGGACCAGCCCTTTCTTTCGGTGGATCTGATCCGCCGGGTGCTCGCGGCCCTCACCCCGGAAACGGTGGCGGCGGCACCCGCGACCCCCGAGAGGGAGCAGCGGGGTGCCTGGGGGCATCCGGTGGCGCTCTCCCGCGAGCTGCTGCCGGAACTCATGGAGCTGCGAGCGAATCCCGGCAGCGACCGGGGTGCCGCCGCCCTCCTCCGAAGACACCGGAAGCGGATGGCGCTCGTGGAGGCCGAAGCCCGCGAACTCATGGACGTGGACCACTGGGACGAGTACCTCCGCCTCCGCACCGGTGGATAGGATCACCCCGTGCTCTGCCGCCTCAGCGTCCGGGGGTTCAAGTCCCTTCACGATGTCACCGTCGCCCTGCCTCGACTCGGCATCCTCTACGGCGCGAACGCATCGGGAAAATCGAATCTCCTCGAAGCGGTGCAGGCGCTCGCCTGGATGGGCAACGTGCGCACGCTCTTCGAGGCGCTCAGCGGGCCGATTCCCGTGCGGGGACAGGCCTTCGAGGCGTTTGCGCTGGATCCCGCCGGATACGAGGCCATGTTCGCAAACGGCCACGGCAGCTTTCGCCTCGAAGCCGATGTCGAGACGGAGGGAGTGCTCTACCGCTATCGAATCGAGCCACGGATCCACTATCAGAGCGGCGCGCTCACCGTGGGTGACGAGTACCTGGCCCGGTTGACACGGAACGGCGACCCGCGTGGACGTCCTGCCATCGAGCGGGTGAACGGCACCCTTCACATCCGGCGCAAGGGCAAGGGATCGCGCCCCCGAGTGGAGGAGGTGGGCCAGAACCACTCCCTCCTGTCGGACGGGAGCCTCAGCGGATCTGGCTACGAGGGACTGGACGCGGTCCGGCAGGAATTCACGAAATGGCGCTGCTACGCCCTGGAGCCACGAGTCGCCATGCGCTCGGAATGGGCTCCTGCGGCCGTTTCCGACATCGGCAGCCAGGGCGAGTACCTCGCTCCGTTCCTCTACCGGCTCCAGGCCGAGCACCCACGGAGCTACCGGAACGTCGCGCGTCTGTTGAAGGCGGCACTGCCAGCCGTGACGGATCCCCGAGTGGAGCTCGACACGAAACGCGGAGTTCTGAGGCTGTCTGTTCGCCAGTATGGAATGGAAGTGTCCTCCCGCATCCTTTCGGAAGGGACGCTGCGGGCGCTCGGACTCTGCGCGGCAGCGGTGAATCCGTGGCGGCCGTCCTTTCTCGCCATCGAGGAACCCGAGAGCGGCCTGGATCCGCTCTATCTCGATCGGATCGGCAGGTTGGTCGCGGGGCTCGCCCAGGATCGGCAGGTGCTCCTGACCACGCATTCGCCGCTGTTCGTGGATGCGGTCCTGCGTGAAGTTCGCGAGCTTCCTGATCCCCCGACACTCGAAGTCATGCATGTCAAGGCCACTCCGAAAGGAACCGCCATCCGGGCTCTCGGCTCCCTCTTCCGGAGCGCCGAGTCGCTGGAAGGCCTGGAACTGCCCGCGGAGCACACCCGGTTCCAGAGCCTTCTGATGCGCGGACTCGCGGATGCCTGACGCGCCCCGGATCGTCCTGTTTTGTGAAGATCGGGCCGGGCGAGCCTTCGTGGAGCAACTGCACCACATTCGCACGCAAACGCGAAGAAATCCGGCAACGGGCACCGCAGCTCTCGCCGGACAGACTCATCCCTGCCTGTCCGGACCCCCATGTCGAGAAGTGGTATCTGGCGGATCCCGGAAATGTGCGGAGGGTGATCGGGGCAACAGCGGATCTGCCTCGCGACAAGTGTGAACGCAGCGTGTACAAGAAGCTCCTGTACGACACGATCCGCGAGGCGGGACACGAGGGGCCCCTCGACGGAACCGCGTTCGCAGGGGAGCTGGCGGCCGACATGGACCTCTATCTCGCCGGCAAGAACGATCCCTCCTTCCGCAGCTTCGTGGACGAGCTGCGCAGCTGGTTTCGCCGTCGCCGAACCGCCCCGTAGTACCGGAACCCGTCAGAGACCTTCGGCCAGCAGCCGTCCCAGACCGACGGCCTCCACGCCTTCGCGCAGCGGGAAACGATCGTCGCCAGGAAAGACGACGAAAAGGCGGTCGAGCTTCAGGTCGGCAAGCGCCGCGTGCATGGAGCGCGTCATGCCGGGCGCGCTACTGCGCTTGAACTCGAATCCGATGCGACGGCCGCCGGTGAACACCAGCAGATCCAGTTCCGCGCCACCGTGCGTCGCCCAGTAGTAGCAATCCTCCCACGCCCATCCGAGCCAGCGCACGACCTCGTGGAGCGCGAAACCTTCCCACGAGAAACCCGATTTCGGGTGACCGAGCAGGTCTTCGGACGACTCGATGCCGAGCAGCGCGTGCAGCAGGCCGGAATCGGCGAAATAGACCTTCGGTGCCTTGACCTGTCTTTTCTTCAGGTTTTCGAACCAGGGCGGAAGCCGCCGTACCACGAGGGCATCCACCAGGACATCGAGGTAGCTCGTCACGGTCGGTGCGGTGACTCCGAGCGCGCGAGCCATCACAGCGTGATTCCAGACGTTCCCGTGACCATGCGCCATCATCGTCCAGAAACGGCGCATGGTGGCCGCCGGGACCCGGATTCCCAGTTGTGGCAGATCCCGTTCCAGAAAGGTCCGAATGAAGGTAGAACGCCAGCGCAAGCTCCTTCGGTCATCCCCGGCGAGGAACGAGCGCGGAAATCCACCACGGAGCCAGAGCCGATCCAGGACATCGGCTCCGATCCCCACCTCGCCGGCCTGAAACGGCGGGAGTTCGTGGTACGCGATGCGTCCGGCAAGACTCTCGGAGGTCTGACGCAGCAACGCCGGACCCGCGCTTCCCAGGACGAGGAAGCGGGCCGGGTTGTCCGGGCGATCCACCAGCACTCGCAACAGGCGAAAGATGCCCTCGTGGCGCTGCACCTCGTCGAGGATGGCCAGGCCGCGGAGCGGAGCGAGAGCGAGCCGGGGATCCTCGAGTCGCCGCTCGTGAGCCGGATCCTCGAGATCGAATACGGTCACCGGACCGGGCAGTGTGGCTGCCAGACTACGGGCGAGCGTCGTCTTTCCCACCTGGCGAGCCCCGAGGATCCCGACAACCGGAAACTCCTCAAGCAGTTCCCGGATCTGCGCCTCATGCTCCCGGCGAAGGATCATCGAGGGATGATACTTGAAAATCATAAGTTGTGCTTTTGATTTTCAAGTATGAAAATCCTTCTTGCCAAACCTGCGCCTCCGGTACTCTCCCCGTGACCCCCGTGCCCGACATTCCCTCCGCGACGAGCAGGCCGTGGGTTCTCGCCTCTTCGTCCCCGCGGCGCACCGCACTCCTCGACGGAATCGGGGTCGCCCATCTCGTGGACCCGCCGGGAGTGGACGAGACCCGGGTGCCGGGAGAGACCCCCGCGGCGCTCACCGAGCGGCTCGCCCGGCTCAAGGCGGAAACGGTCGCCGCCCGCCATCCGGAGGCCGTCGTGCTCGGAGCGGACACCGTCGTATCGGTAGAAGGCCGGATTCTCGGCAAGCCCGGCTCCGATGCCGAGTGGGCCGCCATGCTGCGACTGCTCTCCGGGCGCACCCACTTCGTGAGCACCGGAATCGCGCTCGTCGCAGGCCGGGAGACCGTCGCCGATGTGGGTCAGACGGAGGTCCGGTTCCGCGACCTGAGCGAACGGGAGATCGCCTGGTACGTGGCCTCCGGCGAGAGCCGGGACAAGGCGGGCGGCTACGCGCTCCAGGGAAAGGGGGCGGCGCTCGTGGCCTCGATCCACGGATCGTTCACGAACGTCGTGGGGCTGCCGGTGGAACTCCTCATCCGGCTCGCGGCGCGGATCGGGATTTCCCTGCCCCCGAACGGAATCGGGTGATGCCTTTCGCGCCCGTTCTCTTCGCCTGCGGCTACCTGGCTTTGGTGGTAACGGCCGCCGAACTCCTCAGACACCAAAAGACGCTCTCGACCGAATCCGCCCGGGCCGTCATCCACGCGGGAACCGGGCTGCTGGTGCTCCCGATCGTTTGGATGTTCCCGGATTGGCGGATGGCCGTCATCCCGCCACTCATCCTCGCGGCGGCGAACTTCGTCATCTACCGCTACCGGCTGCTTCCGAGCCTGAGCGACGACCCGACGAATCCGGGAGCGGTCTTCCATCCGGTCTCCTTCGTGGTGCTCCTCGCCCTCTTCTTCCGCCCCGGCTCGCCCGACGACCTTTCGCACATCGCGGTGGCCGGTGTCCTCGCGATGGCTCTCGGCGATACCGCCGCCGCGCTCTGCGGCAGGCGCTACGGCACCCGCCGGTTCACGATTCTGGGGGCATCCCGCACCATGGAGGGCAGCCTCGCCATGTTCCTCGTCGCAGGCGCGGCGATCGCGGGAACGCTCGTCGCGACCGGGGCTCTCTCCCCGCATCCGGCCGCCGCGTTCGGGCTCGTGATCGGCACCGCCGCCGCCGGACTGGAAGCGATCAGTCCCTTCGGAAGCGACAACCTGACCGTCCCGCTCGGGACCGCCGGCATCCTCTACCTGCTGCTTCGCATCAGCGAAGCCGCCCTCGGCATCGGCTGACGACACCCATGAAACACCTCGCTCTCCTTCTCGCCCTGCTGGTCCCCGCGCCAGCGCTCGCCACCTGGTCGGTGATCGCGGTGGACCGCAGCTCCGGACAGGTCATCATCGCCTCGGCCACCGCGTGCGGCAGTCGCGCTTCGCTTCCTTCCCCGCCCGGGATCTGATGGACATCCAGGCGGTGATCGTTCCCGGAATCGGGGTCGCGGCCTGTCAGGCCGGGGTGGACAACACCCGCGCCAACCAGATGCTCGTCCACGAGGAGCTTCGGAAGGGAACCGACCCGGAGCGGATTCTCGAGATGCTGCGCGAACAGGAAAGCCGGAAGCCGGAGTCGCTGATGGAGCGGCGGCAGTTCGGCATCCTCGATCTCGAAGGACGCCACGCCGGATTCGAAGGCAGCGACAACAGCCCGGCCTCGCTCCATCTGTTCGGTCAGGTGGGGGAGAACATCTTCGTTCAGGTCCAGGGCAACGTCCTCTTCGACGACGACGTGGTCGAGGATGCGGTGCTCGCCTTCACCCGGGCGAAGGGAACCCTCGCCGACCGGGTCATGGCCGCCATGGAGTCCGCCGACCGGGCGGGCGGCGACCGGCGCTGCACCTGCGAGGAAGAGCCCCGGCCGGCCGCTCCCTGCGACGGCAAGACTTCGCACGTCGCCTACCTCGCGATCGCGAACCGCGACGATCCACCGGGCGGCTCGCATAACGACGGCGACCATTACGCTTACCTGAGCGTGACCGACGAGAACATCCAGCCACACGAAAACGCCAACCCGGTCCTCACCCTCCGCCTTCGCTACGACGCCTGGAAGGACGGCGGCAGCAAGCCGACCGGGATGCCCCCCTCGGGGATCCCCGAATGATCCCGCTCCTGGCCGCCCTTGCGCTCCTCGCCGGTGCCGAAGAGCCGGACGACTGGCCGCGGTTTCGCGGACCCGACTCGAACCCGGTGGGGACGCACCCGAACCTGCCCACCCGCTGGTCCACCACCGAGAACATCGAGTGGGCGACCGAAATCCCCGGCGTGGGGTGGTCCTCGCCGATCGTCTCCGGGAATCGCGTCTTCCTGACCTCGGCGAGCAGCGAGCAGGAGATGAAAGGGCCTTCGCTCGGGACCGACTTCAGCAACGACTACCTCGCCGAACTGCGGGCCGAGGGCCTGCCGCCGGAAGAAATCAACCGGCGGCTCTTCGCCCGCGACCGCGAAATGCCGGACGAGGTGGTCATCCGCCTGACAGTCCACGCCCTCGATCTCGAGACCGGGGATCCCCTGTGGGAGCGCGAGATCTACCGCGGGCCACCGCTCGGCGGCCGGCACCGCAAGAACAGCTATGCCTCCGAGACTCCGGTCACCGACGGGGAAGCGGTGTATGCCTACTTCACCCATCACGGACTCTTCGCCTTCAGCATGGATGGAGAACCGCTCTGGAACGCGCCGCTCGAAACCCTGCCGACGGTGCGGGACTTCGGCACCGGCGCTTCCCCCGCCCTTCACGGCGACCGGCTCTACGTGCTGAACGACAACGAGCAGGCCGGCTTTCTGGCGGCGTTCGACCGGCGGACCGGCGAAGAGATCTGGCGGGCGAAGCGGGAGATCAGCGCCGGCCGCAAGACCGGGTGGTCCACCCCGTTCGTCTGGGAAAACGAAATCCGCGACGAGATCGTGACCTCGGGCCCCGGAGTCCTCATCAGCTACGGCCTCGACGGGGAGCCGCTCTGGCGGTTCACCCGGGTGAGCGGATCGCCGATCCAGAGTCCGTTCGCCTGGGGAGGTCGCCTTTTCGTCGCTTCCGGAGCCACCGGCGGCGAAACGCGGCCGCTCGTATCCATCCGGCCGGGGGGCACCGGAGACATCACCCCGCCCGAAGGCGAAACCACCGGTGAGCACGTGGCCTGGTTCGAGCGGATCGCCGGCGGAACCTACCTCCCCACTCCCCTCATCTACGACGGGGCTCTCTACGTCCTCTACTCCCGCGGGATCCTCTCCCGACACGATGTGGACACCGGAGAGCGCGTCTGGCGCTCGCGGATCGCACCGGGTGCCGCCGCCTTCACCTCTTCGCCGTGGGCCTACGGCGGGTACATCTTCGCGCTCGGCGAGGAGGGCGAGACCTTCGTGATCGAAGCGGGAGACACGTACCGGCTCGTCCGGGTCAATCCGCTCTCCGACTGGACCCTGGCCTCGCCGGCCATCGCGGGCGACCGGCTGCTGATCCGCACCCGCGAACGCCTCTACTCGATCCGCAACCCCGAAAGTCAGAGAGACTGACGCACCAGCTTCATCGCGGTTGCGACATCCCCCTCGGTGAAGCTGAGCGTCGGCCGGAACCGCACCGACCGGGGGCCGCAGCCGAGGATCAGCAGGCCGTTCTGGTAGGCGCGCCCGAGAAACCGGTCCCGGGCTTCCCGGTCGGGCAGGTCGAAGGCGCACATCAGCCCCCGCCCCCGCGTCGAAGTGACCGTTTCCGGGAAATCCTTCATGAGCCCGCGGAGCTCGGCGAGCAGGACTTTCCCCACCCGGGCAGCGTTTTCGACGAGGCCTTCCTCCTCGATGATTTCGAGGTGCCGCCCGAACCGGACCATATCCACCAGATTCCCTCCCCAGGTGGAGTTGATGCGCGAGGAGAGCCGGAAGACGTTGTCCTCCACTTCGTCGATCCGGGGGCCGGCGAGCACCCCGCAGACCTGTGTCTTCTTGCCGAAGGCGAGGACATCGGGCGCGATGCCGAAATGCTGGAAGCACCACATCTTCCCGGTCATTCCGACACCGGTCTGCACTTCGTCGAAGATCAGCAGGAACTCGTGCTCGTCGGCCAGCCGGCGCAGCTCCTCGAAAAAGCGCGGACGGAAGTGGTTGTCCCCGCCCTCTCCCTGGATCGGCTCGAGGATGAGCGCCGCGATGTCGTGTCCATGGGCCCGGACTGCCGCCTCGATTTCGGCGATCGCAAGGTCTTCGGCAGCTTCCGTCTCCGCCTCCCGCTCCGGGTGCGGGTAGCGGATCATCGGGTTTTCGATGCGTGGCCAGTCGAACTTCGGAAAGTGGGCCACCTTCATCGGCTCGGTGTTGGTGAGCGAAAGCGTGTAGCCGGTGCGGCCGTGAAACGCATCGCGCAGATGGAGGACCCGGCTTCCGATCTCCCCGCGCCCGGCCGCCAGATTCCGGCGGGCCTTCCAGTCGAACGCGACCTTGAGCGCGTTCTCGACCGCCACCGAGCCGCCCGCCACGAAGAAGGCGTGGGGGAGCTCCGGCGGGATGGCGAGCTTCGAGAAGGTGTCCACGAAGCGCGCCATCTCCACGGTGTAGAAATCCGAATTCGACGGTTTGTGGATCGCCACCCGGCCGAGTCGCTCGCGGAAATCCGGATCGAGCAGTCCCGGATGGTTGTGGCCCACCGGGTTGGTCGCGAAGTAGGAGAAGACATCGAAGTAATCGCGCCCGCTCTTCGCGCAATGGACGAAGGGGCCGCGGCTTCGTTCGAGGTCCAGCACCAGGTCGAGGCCGTCCACCAGCAGGTTGCGGCCGAGAATGGCGCGCACTTCTTCGGGCGCGGGAGTCGGGAAACGGCTGGGCTGGGAGTTCGCCATGGGCGGCGGAGGGTACCAGTCTCCGGCGAGGCCATAGACTCCCCCCGATGCGTCGCCGGGGAGCCCTGCTGGCCCTCGGGCTCTCTCTGGTCGCCCTGCCGGTGGATGCCCGGGATCCGGTGGCGGCGGATGTCCGGATCTTCGAGATACGGAGGGTGACTTCCGATTTCTCGCCGGTGGAGGGACTCAGCTTTCTGGTCCGTACCGACGGGGTGGGCGTGCGGCTTTCCGAGTGGCTCGCGACCCTCGCGCGCCGGGTGCCCGATGCCTATCTCGCTCAACTCGCCACTCTCCGGTTCGAGGGCGGGGCGGGCGAGCACGCCCTCCTTCGAGGCCGTCGCCGGGTCGCGGTCCGGGTCCGCCAGCAGGAGACCGGGCCGCTGGCGGTGGAAGTGAAGCTCCTGCGGGACGGGCAGGCCGAGCAGGAAATGCGGCGGGACATCGAAGTTCCGCGTGGGGCGACAGTGATGCTCTCGGGGAGGGATTTCGAGCTCTCCCCCAGCCGGTACCTCTCGTGGTTCCGGGAGACAGGGAACCTCGCCGAACGGGAGGCACTCTACGAAAGGCTCCGCGACCGGACCATCTTCCTCGCCGTTGGAGTGACCCTCCGGACTCCCGGAAGAGAGGCCGAACCGCCGGTCCGGCTCGATCCGCCGGAAGCCGCGAGACTGCTCGCCCTCGAAAGCCCGCTCATCGGTGCCGCCGAAGGGACGGTCCGGCTCGCCCTGACGCTCGACGAAGAAGGTGCGCCGGAACACATCGAGGTGAGAGAGACCACCCTTCCGGAAGTGGTTCCCCGGGTGCTCGGGATCGTCGGTGACTGGCGCTTCCCCGAATCGGCTTCCCGCGCCGGAACGCTGGATCTGCGGGTCCGCACCCGCTGAAGAAAGAACATCTCCGGCAAGGTTTGACAGGCTGTGGAAAAACTAACGCGGCATTCGACGAGCGATGCATCCCGTCTGAACGCTCGCCTGGAGGCTCGCTCTTCGTTGCGATTCGCTCGAAATAGCGCTGCTATTGCTCACTCACGCGCCTTGTCAGCCGGGCGCCTCACCCGTCTCGGTGCTCACGCCAGTTTATCCACAGCCTGTTGAGGGCCTCGGCGTTCCGCGCACGGAGCGTCCGGGATGTTCGGCCCAAGCCTTCCCGGTAGTCCGGCGGCGGAGCGTGTAGAGTCTGCTGCATGGCCTACACCCTCGACACTGCTGCCGCAGCCGAGCGGATCGCATCCGCCGGGGTCAGCCCGGAAGTCGCCCGTGCGATCGTCTCGGAAGTCGCCCGCGCCGATGATGGCCGCCGCGACGATCTCGCTACGAAGGCCGACCTGCTCGCCCTCGAAGGCCGCCATAAGGCCGACCTGCTCGCCCTCGAAGGCCGCCATAAGGCCGACCTGCTCGCCCTCGAAGTCCGTCTCGTGAAGTGGGGAGTCGGGATCGCCCTCGGAACAGCCGGAATCCTCTTTGCCGTCCTCCGGCTTACCGGATAAGGCCGGGATGCCTCGACCCCGCGCCGAACGCTTTTTCAGACGAAATCCGGGCCGGATCCCAAAGCTCATCACCCCGGAAACTTCCATGATTCGTTCTCTCCCCCGCGTGGCGCTCGCCACCTTCGCGATCTGTATGTCGGCCCGGCTCGCCCTGACGCTCGACGAAGAAGGTGCGCCGGAACACATCGAGGTGAGAGAGACCACCCTTCCGGAAGTGGTTCCCCGGGTGCTCGGGATCGTCGGTGACTGGCGCTTCCCCGAATCGGCTTCCCGCGCCGGAACGCTGGATCTGCGGGTCCGCACCCGCTGAAGAAAGAACATCTCCGGCAAGGTTTGACAGGCTGTGGAAAAACTAACGCGGCATTCGACGAGCGATGCATCCCGTCTGAACGCTCGCCTGGAGGCTCGCTCTTCGTTGCGATTCGCTCGAAATAGCGCTGCTATTGCTCACTCACGCGCCTTGTCAGCCGGGCGCCTCACCCGTCTCGGTGCTCACGCCAGTTTATCCACAGCCTGTTGAGGGCCTCGGCGTTCCGCGCACGGAGCGTCCGGGATGTTCGGCCCAAGCCTTCCCGGTAGTCCGGCGGCGGAGCGTGTAGAGTCTGCTGCATGGCCTACACCCTCGACACTGCTGCCGCAGCCGAGCGGATCGCATCCGCCGGGGTCAGCCCGGAAGTCGCCCGTGCGATCGTCTCGGAAGTCGCCCGCGCCGATGATGGCCGCCGCGACGATCTCGCTACGAAGGCCGACCTGTTCGCCCTCGAAGTCCGTCTCGTGAAGTGGGGAGTCGGGATCGCCCTCGGAACAGCCGGAATCCTCTTTGCCGTCCTCCGGCTTACCGGATAAGGCCGGGATGCCTCGACCCCGCGCCGAACGCTTTTTCAGACGAAATCCGGGCCGGATCCCAAAGCTCATCGCCCCGGAAACTTCCATGATTCGTTCTCTCCCCCGCGTGGCGCTCGCCACCTTCGCGATCTGTATGTCGGCCGGGCTCGCCCTGGCCCAGGGCAGCGCGCTCGGCACCATCCACTTTCCGAACTCAGGCAACGAAGCCGCCCAGAAGGACTTTCTCGACGGAGTGCGCCTGCTCCACAGCTTCGAGTGGGAGGATGCCGCCGAAGCCTTCCAGCGCGCCCAGGCCGCCGACCCGGACTTCGCGCTCGCCTACTGGGGTGAGGCGCTGAGCCACACCGGCGGACACCACTATCCCCCGGGACAGGACATGTCCGAGGCGCGTGACGCGCTCCGCAAGCTGGGGCGGACCCGGGCGGAGAGGCTCGAAAAAGCGCCCACCGACCGCGAGAAGCGCTACCTCGATTCGATCCACATCCTCTACGGCCCCGGAGATCTGAAGGAGCGCTCCGAGGCCTGCGAACAGGCGCTCGCCGAACTCTCGGCGCTCTATCCCGACGATCTCGAAGCGGCCGCCTTCCACTCGCTCGCGCTGATGCGGACCCGGGTGCGAGGCGAGGAGAGCCGCCGCGTGGACATGCAGGCCGGCGCGATCGCGCAGCGGGTGTTCCGCGAGAACCCGGACCATCCGGGCGCAGCGCACTACGTGATCCACGCCTACGACGATCCGGTGCACGCGCCGGTCGCGCTCTACGCCGCCGAAAAGTACGCGGACATCGCTCCGGCGGCGGTCCACGCCCTCCACATGCCCTCCCACATCTTCTTGCAGCACGGGATGTGGGACTTGGTCCGCGAGCTCAACCACCGCTCCTACCAGGGACGGTCCGGCTCGACCTGACGCTCGACGAAGAAGGTGCGCCGGAACACATCGAGGTGAGAGAGACCACCCTTCCGGAAGTGGTTCCCCGGGTGCTCGGGATCGTCGGTGACTGGCGCTTCCCCGAATCGGCTTCCCGCGCCGGAACGCTGGATCTGCGGGTCCGCACCCGCTGAAGCGAGAACATGACGGAACGAAATTTCCAGAATCGCACCCTTTTTCACTGTGACAACCTGCCGGTTCTCCGGGGCATGAACTCCGGGACGGTGGACCTGATCGCCACCGACCCTCCTTTCAACAAGGGAAGGGATTTCCACGCTACCCCGGACTCACTGGCATCCGGGGCGAAATTCCAGGACCGATGGTCGTGGGAGCGGGATGTCCACGAGGAATGGGTGGACCAGCTCCAGGATGAATGGCCAAAAGTCCACAACGTGATTCAGGGTTCCCGGAACAGCTATGGGGACGACATGGGTGCGTTCCTGTGCTTCATGGCGGTCCGTCTGACCGAAATGAAGCGAGTACTGAAAGAAACGGGGAGCATCTACCTCCACTGTGACCCGACCGCATCTCACTACTTGAAAGAACTCATGGATGCGATCTTCGGGAGGGAAAATTTCCGCAACGAAATCATCTGGGATTACACGTTCCGGTTGATGGATCTACCCAGATTCTTCAATCGAAAACACGATGTCATTCTGTTCTATGCCAAGGAGGCAAATTCGGTCTTCAACATGCCGAAAGAACCCTGGACGAGGGAGGAAATCATCAGAACACGGAAACAGAAAATCCATGTGGATGAAGATGGGGATGAAGCGATCTGGATGCCCGGGGGCAAGGGCCACAGCAAAAACAAGATGAAGAAGCTGAGTGTCATCATGGAGGAAGGCAAGGCAATCTCGGATGTATGGTCCATGCCGATACTCTCGTCCTCGTCGAAGGAACGAACGGGGTATCCCACGCAAAAGCCACTGGAGCTGTACGAACGGATGATCCTGGCTTCCACGGCCAAGGATGCCTGGGTGCTGGATCCCTTTTGCGGCTGCGCCACGACTCCCGTGGCAGCCGAGAGGTTGAACCGGCAGTGGGTTGGGGTCGATATCTGGGAAAAGTCCCACGGAATCGTGTTGGACCGATTCCGCAAGGAAGGACTGGTCGCGGAAGGCAAGGCGGCAACGGGAAAGCTCCTGACGAACGGCGAAGTTCATTACCGCAGGGAGCCTCCGGTCCGCTCCGATGAAGGACACGAGGCCACCCCGTATCTGGTGACTATCGAGAAAACGAAAAAAGAGCGTGACCCCTACACCCGAAAGCAGAAGGTGGAATTGCTGGTCAAGGACTTCGGCCCGATATGCCAGGGCTGTCTTCGGGAATTCGATGACATTCTCTATTTCGAACTGGATCACAATCATCCGAAGAGTCTGGGCGGTTCCAGCCTTCTTGCGAACCGGATTCTTCTCTGCTCTCCATGCAACCGGATCAAATCCGATTCCAACACCCTGAAAGGGCTCCGGAGAGAGAACGTGAATCGGGTCCGGATGGCTTCAAGATGGAAAAATTTTCATGCTGTCTATAAACAGAAAGCTTACACACAGCTCGTCAGAACAGACACCACCCTTTCCCTTCCGGGGCATCTGCCCATGAATTTGGGAACCATCAACGAGTGACGAATTCCCTTCGGGGAAGGCATCGTTGCCGCAAATCGGCGAATCTGATACAAATGTGCAATCCCCTTCTCTTCCGTTCTTCAAGGAGCCCTTTCCATGATTCGTTCTCTCCCCCGCGTGGCGCTCGCCACCTTCGCGATCTGTATGTCGGCCGGGCTCGCCCTGGCCCAGGGCAGCGCGCTCGGCACCATCCACTTTCCGAACTCAGGCA
This sequence comes from Vicinamibacteria bacterium, assembly GCA_965215615.1. Classification (GTDB taxonomy): domain Bacteria; phylum Acidobacteriota; class Vicinamibacteria; order Marinacidobacterales; family Marinacidobacteraceae; genus CBDATA01. Next base: position 2,496,357 of record OZ244068.1, read on the forward strand.
ACGAAGCCGCCCAGAAGGACTTTCTCGACGGAGTGCGCCTGCTCCACAGCTTCGAGTGGGAGGATGCCGCCGAAGCCTTCCAGCGCGCCCAGGCCGCCGACCCGGACTTCGCGCTCGCCTACTGGGGTGAGGCGCTGAGCCACACCGGCGGACACCACTATCCCCCGGGACAGGACATGTCCGAGGCGCGTGACGCGCTCCGCAAGCTGGGGCGGACCCGGGCGGAGAGGCTCGAAAAAGCGCCCACCGACCGCGAGAAGCGCTACCTCGATTCGATCCACATCCTCTACGGCCCCGGAGATCTGAAGGAGCGCTCCGAGGCCTACGAACAGGCGCTCGCCGAACTCTCGGCGCTCTATCCCGACGATCTCGAAGCGGCCGCCTTCCACTCGCTCGCGCTGATGCGGACCCGGGTGCGAGGCGAGGAGAGCCGCCGCGTGGACATGCAGGCCGGCGCGATCGCGCAGCGGGTGTTCCGCGAGAACCCGGACCATCCGGGCGCAGCGCACTACGTGATCCACGCCTACGACGATCCGGTGCACGCGCCGGTCGCGCTCTACGCCGCCGAAAAGTACGCGGACATCGCTCCGGCGGCGGTCCACGCCCTCCACATGCCCTCCCACATCTTCTTGCAGCACGGGATGTGGGACCAGGTCCGCGAGCTCAACCACCGCTCCTACCAAGCCTCGATCGACCGGGCAGAGCGGAAGGGCCTCCCTCCGGCGCGCTACTCGTACCACGCCCTCTACTGGCTGCTCTATGCGTATTTGCAGGAAGGCCGCTACGACGAAGGAGCCCAGGTTCTGGCCGACTTCCGAAAGCTGACCGAACAGGACGAGGTCACCGGCGGCATGAAGGAGACCCTGATGCGGATGGAGGCGCTGAACACCGTCGAAACCCGCAACTGGAAGCCGGCCCCGGTCGAAGAGATCATCGCCCAGATCGATGCCGAAGAGCCGGAGATCGGCCACCGCACCGCGGGAGCGGTCCTCTACGCCCGGGGCGCGAGCGCCGCCGGAACCGGAGACACCGCCACTGCGCGGAGAGCAAGGGAAGGCCTGATGCAGATCCACGACATGCTCGCGAACTCGGAGAACCCCCGGGGCGCCGAGCAGGCGCTCGCGATGGCGCACCAGATGGCGGGCCGCGTGGCCCAGGCCGAAGGCGACACCGAGGCTGCCCTCGCGGCGTTCCGGGAAGCCGTCGAGGTGGCGGAGGGCATGGAGCCGCCGTCCGGGCCGCCAGGGGAATCCCCGATCGACGCACCGATCCAGCCGCCCCACGAGCTCCTCGGGGAGCTGCTGCTCGCTTCGGGCGATGCCGAGGCGGCTCTCGAAACCTTCGAGGTTTCGTTGATGCGGACGGCCGGACGCGCCCGTTCGCTCCACGGCGCGGCGCAGGCGGCGAGCGAGCTCGGCGAAGAGGAGATGGCCGGCCGCTACTACCGCAAGCTCCTCGATACCCCGGAGCGCGGCCCCGATCTTCCCGGGCTGGCCGATGCGCTCAGCGCGGTGGGCGACCAGGCAACCGACCAGCAGCAGTAACGGCATCCGTGGCCGGGGCGCTTTCGGGCGCTCCGGCCGGCCGGATCACTCGTCCCCGCCGCCCAGCACGCCGAGCCGCAGCAGGTAATAGACGAGCGTCAGCACGCCGGTCAGCGCCGCCGCCACATAGGTCATCGCCGCCGCGCTCAGCACCCGGCTGACTCCCGGCCGTTCGTCGGGGGTGACGATCCCGGTTTCCCAGACGAGCTGCTTCGCCCGTTTCGACGCATTCAGCTCCACCGGCAGGGTGACCAACTGGAAGAGCACCACCAGCGCGAAGAGCGCGACTCCGACCTCCACCAGGCTGACCGTGCTGAACAGGAAGCCGCCCATGATGATGATCCAGGAAGCGCTCGACGCGAACCCGGCCGCCGGCGCGAGCGACTGGCGGAACATCAGCGGCTGGTAGCCGGAAGCGTGCTGCATGGCGTGTCCCACCTCGTGCGCGGCCACCGCCACCGCTCCGACGGTTCGCCCGCGATACACCTCGGGAGAAAGCCGCAGCACCCGGACCCGCGGGTCGTAATGGTCGGAGAGCTCCCCCGGGTGCTCTTCCACCGGGATCCGGATCCCGAGCCGCGAGAGCAGGGCCTCAGCGGTTTCCCGGCCGCTCCGGCCGCTCGCGACCGGAACCTGGTTGTAGCGCCTGAAGGTGCGCTTGACCTTGATGGTCGCCCAGATGGTGATCGCGAGTCCGGGCGCGAGGATGATGAAGTAGAGAGGGTCGAAGAAAAACATGGCTTCTCCGGGAGGATACAAAATGCCGGGCGTGCGCGTCCCCGTCGCGATCTTCGTCGCCCTGCTCGCCTCCCGGATCGAGGCCGGGGAGCCCGGGCGGATCATCAGCCTCGACTACTGCTCGGACCAGTTCGTCCTCAAGCTGGTGGATCGCGAGCGGATCCTCGCCGTGTCTCCTGATGCCAGGAAGAGCTTCTCGTTCATGCGCGATGCCGCGGAGGGGATCCGGCAGGTCCGTCCGCGCGCCGAAGAGGTGCTGCCGCTCGACCCCGATCTCGTGGTCCGTTCCTACGCCGGGGGGCCGAAGATGCGGCCGTTTCTCGAGCGGGCCGGCGTTCCGGTCGTGGAAGTGGGGTTCGCTTCGAATCTCGAAGAAGGGAAGCAGGTGCTGCTGGACATGGCGGCGGCTCTCGGCGAGCCGGAGCGGGGCGCGGAACTGGTCCGGGAGATGGAGGCCCGGGAAGCGGCGCTCCCCGAACGCTCGGGCGAGGAAACGATGCTCTACCTGACCGCGTCCGGCTACACCACCGGGCCGGGTTCCCTGGCCGACGAGATGATGCGGCTGGCCGGATTCCGGAACTTCCACGAAAAACCCGGCTGGCATCCCCTGCCGCTCGAACGGCTCGCGTACGAGAAGCCGGATCAGGTCGCGGCCGGGTTCGCCGATCGCGATCCGGGCCGGATGGAACCATGGGGTGCCGGGAGGCACCCGGTGGCCCGAAAGCAGTTGCGGGGCGTTCCCACGACTCCCCTCTCCGGGGCCTGGACCGCCTGCGGAAGCTGGTTCCTGCTGCATGCCATCGAGGCGCTGGCGGCGGCGGAATGAACGACCGCCGGCTCCTGTTCCTGCTCGCCGGAGCGGGAGTGCTCGGCCTCTTCGCGGCCTGCCTGCTCGGGACCACCCCGCTCACTCCCGGCGAGGTGGCCGCGGCGCTCATCGGCGGTGGCAGTCCCGGTGACCGGATCGTGGTGCAGGAAATCCGCCTGCCGCGGGCGCTCGCCGCCTTTTCGGTGGGGGCGGCTCTCGGCGTGAGCGGCGCAGCGCTCCAGGGTCTCTTCCGGAACCCGCTCGCCGAGCCGGGAATCCTCGGTGTCTCGGCGAGCGCCGCCCTCGGAGCGACGGTGGTCATCTACTACGGACTCGCGAGCGCCTGGATCTGGGCGATTCCGACGGCCGCGGTGACCGGTGCGCTCGCTGCGACCGCGTTGCTCGCTTTCGCGGCGCTCCGGATCCGGTCGGTGGTCACCCTGATCCTGATCGGGGTGGGCCTTTCGAGCCTCGCCGGGGCGGTCATGTCGCTCGTGGTGAACCTCGCTCCCAACCCCTTTTCGCTCGCCGAGATGATCAACTGGACCCTCGGCTCGGTCGCGAACCGCAGCTACGACGACCTGCTCCTCGCCGTGCCGCTGATGGCGCTCGGGGTGATCCTCCTGTTTCGCTCCCGGCGCGGGCTCTCGGTCCTGACCCTCGGAGAGGAAGCAGCGAGCGGCGTGGGGCTCGATCTCGCCCGCCATCGCGGCATCGTGGTGGCGGGGGCCGGGCTCGCCGCCGGCGCGGCTGTTTCGCTCGCCGGGGTGATCGGCTTCGTCGGCGTCGTCGCCCCCCACATCGTCCGCCCCTTCGTCGGGCACGACCCGGCCCGAAGCCTCGCCCCCGCCGGACTGCTCGCCGGGACGGCGCTCGTCTTCGCGGACATCGGTGTCCGCATGATCCCGACTCCGTTCGAGCTGAACCTCGGGGTGGCGGCAGCGCTCATCGGGGCACCGGCCTTCATCTGGATCGCCATCCGCCGACGGGCGTGGGGACATACCTGATGGTGAGCGGAATCGCTGCCGGACGCCTCAAGGCTTCGCTCGAACGGCTCGCCGAATTCGGCCGCCATCCGGAGGGTGGCGCGCGGCGCATCGCGTTCAGCCGGGAGGAACTCGCGGCGAGGCAGTGGCTCGCCGGCGAAATGCGGGGAGCGGGGCTCGAAGTCCGGACCGATGCCGCCGGGAACCTCTTCGGGAGGCGCGCCGGCAAGGAGGACCTGCCGGTGATCCTCTTCGGATCGCACCTCGACACCGTCCCGCAGGGCGGACACTACGACGGAACGCTCGGCGTGCTCGGGGCTCTCGAAGTCCTGCGCGCCTTGGGAGAGCAGCGCGTCGAGACCCGTCACCCGCTGGAGCTGGTCGTCTGGTGCGACGAGGAAGGGGCCCATTTCGGAAACGGGCTGTTCGGGAGCCGGGCCGCCACCTCGGGAGTCTCCGAAGAGGAACTCCACCGCACCGACGGGGAGGGCCGCAGCCTCCACGACTGGATGGTTCGCTACGCGCTCGAACCGGATGCGCTCGAGCAGGCGGCGCTCGACCCGCAAGGCATCCACGCGGCTCTCGAACTCCACATCGAACAGGGCGGCGTGCTGGAGAAAGCTGGCTGCCGGATCGGGGTAGTCGAGGGCATCGTCGGGATCCACCGGTTCGAGGCGCGGATCGACGGTTTCCAGAACCACGCCGGGACCACGCCGATGGACGAGCGGCGGGACGCGATGCTCGCGGCCGCCCGGCTGATCGTCGCGACGCACGAGGAGATTCGCGCCCCGAGAGGCGGCCAGGTGGGGAACGTCGGCCAGCTCGCGGTGACCCCCGATGCCGCGAACGTGGTTCCCGGACGGGTGCGCTTTCCGATCGAACTGCGGGATCTCGACGACCAGGTGGTGGACCGGCTGATCGCCCGGATCGAGGAACGGGCCCGAAGGCTCGACCGGGCCTCCGGGTGCCGGACGACGATCCGGAGGGCTCTCCGCGAACCGGCGGCGACGATGGACCCGGGGCTCCGGGAGATGATCGCCCGGGTGGCGCGGGAAGCCGGCCACGAGCCGATGGCGCTGCCGAGCCGGGCCGGACACGACTCCCAGAACCTGGCCCGGCACGGAATCCCGACCGCGATGGTCTTCGTGCCGAGCCGGGGCGGGATCAGCCACTCCCCACGCGAATGGACCAGCCCCGAGGACTGCGCCGCCGGCGTGGAGCTTCTGCGGCGAGTGGTCCTCGCGGTGGATGCGGAGTAGCCGCGCTACCCGGAACGCCGCCGCCCGGCCAACCGGCGAACCGCGCGAATCTCCTCGATCTCTTCCTCCGCCGTGCCACGTAGCCGCGGGTAGCCGCGGCGGCGATTCCGCACGCAGGCGAGCCAGAACCTCGAGCATGCGCAGACGCTCTTTTTCGGAGAGCGGGACCGTAGCGGATTCAATTCTTCAGTTCGACGACCATCACCTCGATCGGCTCGTCCCCGCGGTTCACGTCCCCGTGCAACTCACCCGGCGGATCCGGCCCGAGCCAGTAGGCGCTCCCGGTCTCCCAATGCATGGGTTTCTCTTCACCCTCCTCGGTGACCACGTGGAGCGTGCCCCCGCGAAGCGCCACGATGGCCCGTCCGAAATCGTGACGGTGCATGGAAAGCGGCTGGTTGGGGACGATGATCGTCTTCCAGACCTTGAGGTGTTCGTTCTCGAACTGGGGGATGCGGCGGCTCTTTTCTTCCTGACCACCGCTGTACGCGGTTCCGGCCACGAAGCCGACCAGCAGGCAGACGGCGAGGGGAGCGACAAGTCGGATCATGGAACTTCCTCCGAGGGGGCTCGCGTAGGCTATCCGGAATGACCCGTCTCGCCCTTTCGGGATTGCTGCTGGCCGGGTGCCTCGGCAACCCTCCCGAGGTCGTGGTGCCCGACGCTGCGGACACTCCGTACCAGCTCGCGACCTATCGGGCTTCCGATGCCGGAGACGGATCGCCCCGAGCCGCGATCGTGATCGGGGGAGACATCCTCGATCTGCTGGCGGCAGACGCGCTTTTCGTCAGCGAGACCGGAGCGGAAAGCGGCGGTTTCGCAGCCGGCCTGATCGGGATCCTCGAACAGGGCGACCCCGCGGTGCGCCGGCTCAACCAGATCGCGAACCACTTCGGCGAGCGGGCCGCCGGCCTTCGTTTCCGGGTGGAGCCGCACCGGCTGGCCGCCCCGCTCCGGTACCCGGCCCACCTGATCGCGGTGGCGGCGAACTACCGCTCGCACGCCGCCGAAATGGATGTGGAGCAGCCGGTGGACCCCGACCGCGATGCGCCCTACCTCTTCTTCAAGTCGCCCCGCTCCGGGATCATCGGCCCCGGAGAGGAATACCGGATTCCGCCGGGCAGGGAAAACATCGACTGGGAAGGCGAGCTGGGCGTGGTGATCGGGAAGTCGGCGCGCCATGTGACCCCGGAAGACGCGCTCGACCACGTCTTCGGATACACCGTGGTTTTCGACGTGAGCGACCGCGGTGGCCGCTTCCGGCAAAACCCCATGCTTCCGGGGCCCGACTGGTTCTCGGGCAAGGGCGGCGACCGGGCAGCCCCGATGGGCCCGGTGGTGACTCCCGCCGCCTTCCTTCCCGACCCGCAGGCACTCCGGATCGTGACCCGCGTGGACGACCGGGTGGTCCAGGACGGACACACCTCCGCCATGATCCACAGCGTCCGGCATCTGGTGGCCTACGCCAGCTCCATCCTGACGCTGCATCCGGGGGACGTGATCGCAACCGGAACCCCCGAGGGAGTGGGGACCGCGCGGAACCCCCCCGAATACCTCCGTCCGGGGCAGACCGTCCACATCGAGATCGAGGGCATCGGAACCCTTTCGACCCCGATCGGGCGGGAACCCTAGCGGGAGCGGAGCAGCCGGACCCGGGTCCCCGGAGTCGGTGCCGGGAACTCCTCTTCCGAGCCATCCGGCCAGCGCACCCGCACCCCGGTCGGAACCCGGCCGGGAGGAAGCCCGAAGTGCGCCACCGGCTCGCTGCTCGTCAGGTAGCCGGACTCCGGATGGACCGCCCGAACGAGATTCCGGTCGCCGAATTCCAGGGTCACGACCGCCCCGTGGCTCGGGCGCGAGAACTCACGTGGTTCGAGAATCACGAAACCCCCGACCTTTTCCGAGCGGTTTTCGAAAAGACGCGCCGGCTCGCTCACCGCGGTCACCACCAGGTCCAGATCGCCGTCGCCGTCCCAGTCCCCGGTGGCGAGCCCGCGGCCGACGATGGTCCGTTCGGTGAAATCGCCAACCCCGGCGGGCGCGAACCGGCCGTTCCCATCCGCGAGGAACGCCTGGGCCGGCTCCCGGTAGTTTGCGAGATCCGCTTCCACCGGCGCGCCGGAGGCCCGGGCGACCGCTCCATTCACCACCAACAGGTCGGCATCGCCGTCGTGTTCGAGGTCGAAGAAAGCGGTCCCGAACCCGGTCCAGGGAAGGCTCGGAACCCCGAGTCCGATCGCGACGGTGTCATCCACGAAGACGTTCCCCTGGTTGCGGTAGAGGGTGTTGGTCTGGGACCGGAGGTGGGTCATGAAGAGATCCAGGTCGGCATCCTGGTCGAAATCGCCGAGCACGACACCCATGCTGGCTTCGGCGCGGCCCTGGCCGTTCAGCGCGACCCCCATGAGCAGGGCGCTGTCCTCGAATCCGCCGTCCGGGAGTTGCTCCCAGAGCAGGTTGGGCTCTCCGTCGTTCGCAACGAAGAAATCGGGACGGCCGTCCCCGGTGAAGTCGTGGCAGAGCACCCCGAGCGCCGGGAGCCTCCGGGCGAGGATTCCGACCTCGGCGGAGACATCCTCGAATACGCCGTTTCCGAGGTTCCGGTAGAGCGAATCCTGCTCGTAGGGCAGGCTCGCCGGCTCGCAGAAATCCGGCTCGCCGGATGCCGAGACGCATCCCCGGCCCGGGTCGTCCACCACGTACCCGCCCACATAGAGATCGAGATCGGAATCGCCGTCGTAATCGCAGAAGGCGGCGGAAGTCGAGAAGCGGCCGCCGGCGGGAAAGGCGGCGCGTGCGTACCGGCCGTCCTCCCCGAGGTAGAGCGCATCCGCGCCCAGATTCGAGAGGAAGACATCCAGATCGCCATCGCCGTCCACATCCCCCACCGCGACCCCGAGGCCGTAGGCATCGTCCCCGAGCCCGCTCTCGTCGGTGCGGTCGCGAAAGCTCCCGTCCCCGTTCCCGAAGTAGAGCCGGTTTCTCCGGTCAGCGGACTGGATCAGATAGAGGTCGAGCGCCCCGTCGCCGTCCGCGTCGAAGAGCGCCGCGCCGCCCCCCATGATCGCGGGCAGCGGAAAGCCGTCGAGTCGGCCCGGATCGTGGACGAAATCCACGCCGGCATCCCGGGTCACCTCGACCAGCTCCGGCTGCGCGAACGCGAGAGGCGCGAAGAAGAGCAGGGCGGCCAGCACCAGCCGCACTCAATCACCGTCCCGATTCGGGCCGATGGTTCCCCACATGAAGCCGCCCACCGCCCCGTGATTCCACACACCGGAGTAGCGATCTCCGAGGAAGAGCACGGTGGCACCGAAATCCTCGCCTAGGCCCGGGATGTCGGCATCCACCAGATGGATCATCGGCACGTCCCCGGCCCACCGGACGGGAACCACCACCGGGAGCGTCGCGTCCACGCTCCCGTAGCGGATGCGGACCGCGAACCGCCAGCGGCCGCCCTCCAGCGGGATCACCCCCGCGATGTCGTAGCGGTCCCGGAACGTCCCGTCCCGCGGCTCGGGCCACGCCACCGTGAAGTTGCCGTCGAGCGTCACGTTTTCCATCCGGGCGACGAAGGCCCGCTCCCGATCTTCGAGCGAGGTGTCCGGAACCGCCCGGCCAACGCCGATGCCGGAAGCGAGCCAACCGGCCCCGAACCCGCCCCCGAGCAACAGGACGAGGGCCAAAGCCTTGAGGAGAACCTTGACGAAAAAACGCACGGGGAAAACCGGAGCCCGGAGCTTAACGGGCTGTGGATAAACTGGCGTGAGCACCGAGACGGGTGAGGCGCCCGGCTGACAAGGCGCGTGAGTGAGCAATAGCAGCGCTATTTCGAACGAATCGCAACGAAGAGCGAGCCTCCAGGCGAGCGTTCAGACGGGATGCATCGCTCGTCGAATGCCGCGTTAGTTTTTCCACAGCCTGTTAACGGCCCATGACGAAGCGGACGCAATGCTCAAGTCTGGTCCACCCTCCCGAATCCTGCATCCAAACGGTTGGGTATTCAGGCACCAAGACACGGAGCGAAGGGAAGTCAAATCCTTGAAAGAAAAGAACAAAGAGAACTCTCGGCTCCATCGGCCCGCTATTTGCCCCACTTCCCTTGCGTGCGGCCCATCCGTGGTATAGGGTTCGGCCCGGAAATCCGGTGCGGTCCGCCCGCTTTCGGTTTTTTCTTTCGCAGGGGTTCGGCAGAAAGCCATCCCCGGTGGCTTCTCTGTCATCGATCCAGGAGGGATTCATGAGATCGCTTTTCTTTAGGACGACCGCCACGCTCGCGGTCCTGGGACTCGCTGCGGGCGCTTTCGCCCAGACGTTCCAGGGCAGCGTCCGTGGTGTCGTGCGCGACACCGATGGCGGTGTCCTCCCGGGAGTCACGATCTCCCTGGAGAACGCTGACACCGGTGCCATCCGCACCGCAGTGGCCAACTCGGTTGGCGAATACGTGTTCGCCAACGTGCAGCCGGCCACCTATGACCTCCGCGCCGAGCTCAGCGGCTTCGCTCCTTTCGTGAGCGAGGGGCTGATCGTCGGCGTTTCGGCCGCCCTCGTAGTGGACGCGACCCTCGCGGTCGGCGGCATCGAAGAGACCATCACTGTCACCGGGGAAACCCCGCTGATCGAAGCGGCGAGCGCTTCGGTGGCTTCGTCTGTCAGCCGCGCCGAACTCGAAGTTCTCCCCACTCCAGGACGCAACGTCTTCATCATGTCGGTGGGCACCCCGAACGTGGTTCACACCGGCAACCCGGTCTGGGTGAAGCAGTCCGACCAGACCAACTCCTCACTGCTCTCCCTCGGTGGCGGACCGCTCCGCGGCAACAACTACACAGTGGACGGCGTTTCCACCACCGACCTCCGGAACCGCTCGGTGATCATCCCGGTATTCGAAGCGGTCCAGGAGATGAGAGTCCAGACCAACTCCTACGATGCCGAGATGGGGCGCACCGGCGGCGGTGTTTTCAACGTGATCCACCGCTCCGGTACCAATAACTGGGGAGGCAGTGGTCTCTACCAGTTCCGCCCCGGAAAGCTGAACACCTTCTGGCGGAAGCTCGCCTACTTCCAGCAGCAGGATGTGGATTCCGGTGCCCTCAAGGACGAGGACATCAACGAGGCACCGTACAACCTTTTCGGCGGCTCCTTCGGCGGCCCAGTCCTTCGCGACCGCACCTTCTTCTGGTTGTCCGCCGAGGGCTACGCCGATGATGCGATCGACAACACGACCGTCACCGTTCCGACCCCGGCCCAGGCCTCAGGCGATTTCTCGCAGAGCGGAACGACCATCTACAACCCCTACGATCTCGACGCGAATGGCAACCGTCGTCCCTTCCCGGGCAACGTAATCCCGGCTGACATGATCGACCCTGCCGGTTCGGCATTCGCACGGCTTCTGACCAACCTCGGTCCCGGCGGCGATGTCTCCACGTCGGGCACCCAGCGGGTGGAAGCGCTCCAGATCACCGGGAACGCCGCTCACACCTTCTCGGATGCCTGGCAGTCGTCGCTGACCTACATGTACTACACCTCTGAGGAGCCTGCTTTCGGTCACTACAAGGATCTGCTCAACGCCGACTCGCATCCGGCCTACGGAATCGGCGCGGCCTCCCTGGGACGTGATGTCCATGCGGTGGCCTTCAACAACACCTTCATCGTGGGCGATGCCTCGGTCATGACCCTTCGCTACGGCCAGACCTACTTCAACGACTCGGTGACCAACCCCGAGTACGGAATGGACCAAATCCGGAGCGAGCTCGGCATCCAGGGTGGCTTCCTCGACAAGATCTACGCCCAGGATGGCTATATCGGCCAGTTCCCACTGGTAGATATCTCGAACTACGGGGACAGCGGAGCAGCGTTCGGCTCTTGGGAGAACACCGACGTCCAGTGGACCTCCCGCGAGGTCAGCGGCACCTATTCGCAGTTCATCGGCAACCACACCCTCAAGTACGGTGGCCAGTGGCGGCGAATGGGTCTCAACTCGGCGTCTTTCGGAAACGGCTTCGCGCTCGATTTCCAGCAAAACTTCACCCAGGGACCGAGCCCGACCGCTCCCGATTCCGGCTCCGGCGACGCGCTCGCCGACCTGCTGCTCGGTATCCCGAGCGGTGGCAGTGCCACCATCGTGCAGCCGGCATATGTCTTCATCGACTATTTCGGCGGATTCGTTCAGGACGACTGGCGGCCCAGTGAGAATCTGGTCCTGAACATCGGGCTCCGTTTGGAGCACGAGACTGGTCTCAACGAAGAAAACGATGGCTTTGCGGTCGGCTGGGATCGCACCAACCCCTTCCCGACCCAGGTCTCCCTCGATCCGAGTCTTGAAGGCACCCTTCCCGGCTTCCCGCTGCGTGGCGGATTGATGTACGCCGGTGTGGACGGCAACCCGACCCACCAGTGGAATCCGCCTGCGATCAAGTTCGGGCCACGCGTCGGCTTCGCTTACACGCTGAATCCCGAAACGGTACTGCGTGGCGGATACGCCGTCTTCTGGGCACCTTATGCCATTCCCTCGGGCACCGGTGCCTCACACATCGGCTCCTATGGATACACCGCAGTCACCAGCCTGCAGACGAGCACGGACGGAGTCACTCCTCCGGCGGCGACGGCTTCCAACCCGTTCCCCGACAACATCGGCGACCCGGTCGGAAACGGCAACGGTCGCTTCCAGAACATCGGCGGCAACGTCTACTTCAATGAACAGTTCCGTGCCTCTCCGTATGTCCACAAGTGGTCGCTCGACTTCCAGCGGGATATCGGAAACGACCTGGCGTTCAAGCTCGGCTACGTGGGAAGCTCCGGCGTGGATCTTCCGGTCGGGGGTACCAACAATTCGGTCGTCAACATCAACCAGTTGCCGGACCAGTACCTCTCGCTTGGTGATCGCTTGAACGAGCAGTACCCCAACCCGTTCTACGGCAATTCCCAGTTCGGTGCCTTCGCCGGACAGGAGACCCTGCCGCTTGGACAGTTGCTGCGCCCGTACCCGCACTTCCGGAATGTGCTGGCCCGCCACGTGACTTCCGGCAAGTCGCTTTACAACTCCCTGCGCGTGGAGTTCGAGAAGCGCTTCCGGGGCAACTGGGGCGCTCGGGTCAACTACACGCTGACCCAGCACGAGGACAACATCTACGAGTCCAACACTCTCCTCGAGAGCGAGACCGGCACTATCTACAACACGCCGGATTCGTGCGCGACCGGGGAATGTGCGGTTCTCGACGACAGCGACTACGGCCCGTCGCGAATCCACGTTCCTCACCAGGTCAACCTGAACCTGACCTATCGGACCCCCGGCGATAATCCGATTTTCGGCGGCTGGGCGCTTTCGGCGGTGACGATCATGCGGAGTGGTTTCCCGCTGGTCGTGACCCAGAACACCAACCCGCTCAGTTCCTACGGCTTCAACCATCAGCGTCCCACCAGCGCGAATCTTTCGGGTGGGGGGAACCCTGACGGGAACACCGATACCTATGTGACCGGAGATGGGATCTCGCTGACCGAAGGTCTCCAGCTCAGCAACGCCCCGCACACCACCGACTCGGTGCGGAGTCCGGTGCTGATCAATTGGGATGTCTCGCTGGAGAAGACCACCCGCGTCTTCGCCGACGCGAACCTGACCCTGCGGTTCGAGTTCATCGACCTGTTCAACCATGTGAACTGGCGCGGTCCGCGCACCGAGTTCGGTGCAGGCAACTTCGGAAGCATTCCGGGCACCCGGGGCTTCCCCCGCACCTTCCAGTTCATGGGGAAGATCACCTTCTAGGGTTCTCCACGGCGAATCCTTCGGCCGCCGTCCGGGAGCCTCCGCTTCCGGGCGGCGGTTTTTTTGTGCTCGGGGATAGGCGGATGAGCGTGCGCCCCCCCTCGCGCAGCCAGGTGTCCCTGACAGAGAGCCGCACAGGTCGAGGCACGCCTGACCCAAACTCGCCGCCTCCGGCTACCGCAAAGTGATTTGGCTCGTTCCCTCCGGGGATTTGCTTGCGTTTCGAGCCACCACCGCCTCGTCATGGCTCCGCGCACCCACTTTCGAGCATGGCTCGTGGCCTGTTAAAAAGTGAAACTGTGATCCTGTTACGCTGTGACGAATGAAGAACATCACCGTATCCGTGGACGAAGAAACGTATCGGGCCGCGTGCATCGCCGCCGCGGAGCGGGGCACCTCGGTCTCTGCTCTGGTGCGCGGCGCACTTGAAGAGATCGCTTCGCATCGTGCCACCGAGAGGCCGGGTCAGCAATGGCTCCGCACCCTGGACGAGATCCGCGAATCCATGATGGCCCGGGGCTCGAAATTCTCGGCCGCCGACCGGCTGCCGCGCGAGGAACTCCACGACCGCGCCGCACGTCGTCGGGAAGAGCAGGAACACCGCAAGGCTCATGCACTTCGTTGACACGAATGTGCTGCTCTACGCGGTGAGCCTGGTACCCGAAGAGACCGCAAAGAGGCAGTGTGCAACGAACCTTCTCGCGACGACGGCCGACTTGACCCTGTCCGTCCAGGTGCTTCAGGCAGTTTTATTCTCAGGTAACCAGCTCCAGAGGCCAGTGGGGCATGTCCCATGAGGAAGCGGAACTGTTCGTTCGAAGTCTTGAGCGTTTTCGGGTCCAGCCCGTGACGATCCAGGTCCTGCAGCTGCCATGGCGCTTCGGGAGCGATTCCAGATCAGTTACTGGGATGCCGCGATCCTCGCCGCGGCACGCATCGCCGGCTGCCGAACGGTGTACACCGAAGACCTGAATGCCGGCCAGGACTACGACGGCGTTCGGGTGATGAATCCCTTCGCCGGCACCGATGCCTGAACAGGACACCCGGATACGGTTTCTGCCCATCCGCAGTGACTCCCGTTTCCGTCTCTTCGTCGATCCTGTTGATACGGGGCAAGTGCCGTGAACGCATTCCGAGCCGGCGTTGTCGCGAGTGCCGTGTGCTTCGTCCAGGCCTCGGGTGGCGGGACACAATCCGATTCGACGCAGGCCGTAATCCCGCGTCAAGAGCCGCAGGTCGAGGCACGCCTGACCGAACTCGCCGGACGAACGGGTTCGGACCCCGCCCGGTGGCTGGAATACGCCGAAGCCCTCCACGCCCACGGGCTGACCGAGGATGCCGTCGCCGGCTATCGCGAAGTCATCCGGCTTGCTCCGGCGCAGGGCTCGCTCGCGTTCCAGGCCCGCTACCTGCTCGCCCACGCAATCCGGACCAGCGCTCCCCGGCAGGCGGCCGAAGAGTTGGCCCTCGCGGTCAACGAGCGGCCCGGCTACCCGGCGGCACTCGTTCTGCTCGGCGAAATCCGCGAGGAGCTCGGGGAGTTCGAATCAGCCGCCGAGGCGTACCGGGCGGCGCTCGCGGCTGAATCCGGTTCCGCCCTCGCGCTCTTCCGGCTGGGTTCGCTCGAGCTCCGCTCCGGACGCGCCCGCGAGGCGGTGGATCTTCTGGAGCGCGCCCTCCAGCGGGAGCCGGAAGCCGGCGCCATTCGCGCGACGCTGGCCCAGGCGTGGAACGCCGCCGGAGATCGCGAGCGGGCTCGCGAGGTTCTTCGCGATGCCGGGACAGGAAATACTGCGGAGAACACCAGCCTTCCGGGGATCGGCGACCCGATCCACTTCCGGATGACCGACCGGGATATCTCCTCGCCCCGTATCCTCGAGCGCGCCCGCGAAGCCCGCGAGGCCGGCCGTCTCGAAGAGGCCGAAAACTGGTTCCGCGACCTCGCCCAAATCCGCCCCCGCGACCCGCTGGTCCTCGCCGAGTTCGGCGCGGTGCTCCACTCCCGCTCGAAACCCGAAGAAGCCGAACCGTTCTACCGGGACGCGATCGCGCTCGATCCGGAGCAGCCGCTCGCCCGCTTCGGCCTCGGCGTGATCCGGGCCGCTGCCGGGGACCTTCCCGCCGCTGAATTCCACTTCCGCGCCGCCCTCGAAAAGCGGATGGGCGATCCCGCAACCCACGTCGCCCTCGCCGATGTTCTCCTGCGCCAGCGCCGGATCGAAGAGGGTCTCGCCGCTCTCGACCGTGCGAGCGATCTCGATCCGGACGACGGAACCATCCACGTCCGCCGCGCCGCCGCCCTCGCCGAACTCGAACGCTTCGACGAAGCATGGGAAGCCGTGACCGAAGCCCGCGCCGCCGGCGAAGAACCCCCCGCCGCCTTCCTCGAAGCCCTCCGGGAGCGCCGCCCGGAACCCGACAGCTGACCGCCGTTCAGCAGCGCGCTGTCTCCTATTCAACAGACGCGCTCTTCCGCCACGGCTCAAGCCATTTTTCTTGCGCTCGGCGGCGGAGCCGTACTTTCATCCTCGCCGCGGGAACAGGTAGTTGGTGACTATCGCGAATAGCCCGATCACCGAGGCTGTGGTTGAGCCGATCAATACCATGAGGACCGAATCGGCAAGCCGAAATCGGACTTGATCGAGGCCGGCCATGAAAATCAACAGACCGGCGACCAGAAGATAGCCGATGACCAGCCAGAAGATTCGGCCGCTGTACTTGCGCCGCTCTTCCCGGTCCTGGTGAAGATTCTCGACTCCCTGTTGCAGGAGATCGTTTCCCAGCCGAAGCTGGGCGGTGACCAACGCTTTCTCTTCGTCGCCGTACAGACGAACCTCCGGGGCATCCGGATCGGGCTCGCCGGGATTGGTATCCCAGACGAGGTCGAAATCTTCAGGCCCGCGCAGCTCTGTTCCGATCGATTTTTTCGGCAAAGTGTCTGGCGATGAGGTCGTTCGGGATCACCTGATCGCGGGCTCCCTTGCTCGCGGCCCGGATCTGATGCCAGGGGCTACCGGGTTCGTGGGTGAGGACCGAGAGTTTCAAGCCGGACATCTCGCCGTACACACTCCAGATTCGATCGCACAGGCCGTGTGGATACGTGTCTTCAGCAGGAATGTCGGGCTGTGTGAATTGGACTCCCGAAGGGAGGACCTCCAACGCCTGCACCCGCCCCGTGACCGCCTCTCTACCCCACTTTTTTACCTGGTGGTAGAGCTCCGGGAAAACGGGCCCCCACGTCCAAGCCTGGACGAACTCGGAGCACAGCGGGCGCTGTGTCAATCCGAGGTGCCAGCCGTGGGCGAAGTAAACCAATTTCTGGAGCTTCATCGGCTGAACCAACTCACCGGTTGGTTCGGCAATTGCCAGAAAACGGTTGGCGAGGGCGGCGGAGGAGTAAGGCATCGGGCTCAGTCGTCGTGTCGAAGGGGCAAAAACGGCCGTCTTCGAACACACTGCAGCGTAGCGTACAGAGAATGGTCGGCAGCGTTCCGCGCTTTCGGCCAGAATGATCGTTGCATGGCAGTGGATCAGGTTTTCGCGATCTCGCCCGCATCCGCCTCCGCGAACCATATCGCCCTCGCCGATGTTCTCCTGCGTCAACGCCGGATCGAATAGGCCTCCGCCGCCTTCCTCCAAACCCTCCGCGCTCAACACCCGCAACCCTCCCGGTGAAATTCGAACCGATGCTCGCCGAGGCGAATGCCTGACCCGGCCTGATGGAACCTGCTACCGAATCAAGGATGGTCAGAATGACCGGTCACGAAGTGCTTCAAGTGACCCGGCCTCCTCCACAAGGATGGTCGAAATGAAGGCCCGACTCGCCGAGTTCCTACGGGCTGCAGAAAACGGGCAGCGGATTGCCGTGAGCAGGAACGGAACGGTGGTCGCCTTCCTGGTGCCGGCGGATGATGTGGAACAGGAAGCATGTCGGGCCGGAGTGGCGCGATTTCGTCGGCCATCGCGCATTTACCACCGATAAGAATGACAGCGGAGGAAATCTTCGCGGCACGCGACGAGGGATGCCGGTTCTGAGGTGGTCGTTCTCGATGCCTCGGTCGCCGTGGCGGTGCTTTTGGAGGAGCCGGTTCCTGTCACGCAAAGGACGTTGCGCTGGAATTCCACAAGACCCTCGATCACGCCACGAATCTTTTCGGTTTCGTGTTCCCGGAAGAGAACCAGCTCCGCCAGCGCCCGATCGTGGCGGGTGATCACGAACCGCTCTCGCCTGCAGGACGGAATCCGATTCGTGACATGTCAGCCTGTTCCGAAGAAGTCCGAGCGTTCCAGAGGCGGACGGTGAAGCCGTGGTGTTCCTCGATCAGGTCCGGCTCGGTGCCGTTGTGCTGTCGCATCCCGGGCACGATCTTGTTGCGAATGCCCATGCCCCGCGCCTCCACATAGTCGTAGTCACGCATCACGTTGACCAGGGTCTGGTTTCTGGCGTAGCGGACACCGGCCAGCATTCCGGGGATGGTCACCGTGTTGGGCAGCAGGCCCGGGCTCCGAATCTCCATTCGGTTGCTGAAGATCGTGAGCGTGATGTCCGCTCCGGTGATCGTGTCATCGCGGTGAACGAGCGCATTCAGGACGGCTTCCCGCACGACATCCAGAGGATATTCCCAGCGGTCCACCCGGCGTGCACCATCGAGAGTTGACGTGGGTTGCGTATTGCGCCGGACGAAATCCAGCGCCTGCTCGACCAGTCCCGGCTCGATGAGCGCTCCCCGGGAGGATCTCAAGGGTGTGAGGGGGCCGCGCAGGTCTTCATCGGCTCGCGTCGCGTATCCCGCATCTTCGCCGGGGTAGCAGATGGCGCGGATGCCGGCCTGCGGAAGGAAGCGGTTCGGCTGTTCGCTGAAGAGGAGGACACCGCTCGCGTTCGCGACAACCTGGCCCGCGGAGGTCGTCATCAGGTCCAGAATCGTGAGCTGGCGCTCCCATTCCGTATCGCCGTCCTCGTCGGGCGCGGAGCCTTCGAGGATTTCCTCGAGGTAATGACCGAGACGCCGGGAATCGAGCGCGTCCAGCGTGGCTCCGGGCACGGGTTTCAACCCGTACTGGAGGTCACCCGCCGCCTGATACATCCGCTGAAGCTCCTCCCGACTCGCTTCGCGGGACGTGCTGCCCACCCGCACGAAGTACGTTCGCCGGTCATCGTGGACCCGGGCGTAGGGCTTGTCCGGCCCCCGTGCAACCGTGATCGCGAGGACATCCCTGCCGTCTCCGCAACGTCCCGAACCCAAACCAGCACGGGGATCACCCGGGGCTCGATCTTCACGCGACACATCTCGGTGACCCACTCTTCGGCGCGCTCGCGCTCCACACCGGAGATGTTTCCGTCGTCCTCAACGCCAAGAAGAACCGTGCCGCCCTCCAGGTTCAGAAAGGCGACCAGTTCCTTCGCGAAGTCGTGGTTCGCAACACCGTCCCGCTTGAACTCCATGGTGGAGTCCTCGCCGTTGCGGATCGCTTCCCGAAGGTCGGTCTGGTTCACGTCGTCTCCGCCCCTCCATACCGGCCGCCTATTCGAGACCCCGGCGCTTCAGCAGCGGGCCGATCTCGGCATCGCGGCCGCGGAAGTTCCGGAAGAGCTCCATCGCCTCCACCGACCCGCCACGGGAGAGCAGGGTGGCGCGGAAGTGGTCGCCGTTCTCGCGGAGGAGGCCGCCGTTCTCGCGGAACCATTCGACGCTGTCGGCATCGAGCACCTCGCTCCAGATGTAGGAGTAATACCCGGCGGAGTAGCCGCTCCCCCAGATGTGGGAGAAGTAGGTGCTCCGGTAGCGGGGGGGGACCGGCGGGAAGGCGACCCCGGCGGCTTCGAGGGCGTTCTCCTCGAAGGCGATCGCCTGGTCGGCGGTGGGAGCTTCGGACGCATCCAGTTCATGCCAGGCGAGATCGAGCAGGGTGGCCGCCAGGTATTCGGTGGTGGCGAAGCCCTGATTGAAGGTCTGGCTCGCGAGCACCCGCTCCAGCAGGTCGGCGGGAATCGGCTCGCCGGTCTCGTTATGGATCGCGTAGTTCTCGAGCACCTCGGGCCAGGTGGCCCACATTTCGTTCACCTGCGAGGGGAACTCCACGAAGTCGCGCGGCACCGAAGTCCCCGAGAACGTCGGGTAGCGCACCTCGGAGAAGAGGCCGTGGAGCGCGTGCCCGAACTCGTGGAACATGGTGATGACCTCGTCGAAGGTCATCAGGGTGGGTTCGCCTTCCGGCGGCTCCGGAATGTTCAGATGGTTCGCCACCACCGGCTTCGTCCCGAGAATCCCGGATTGCGGCACGTAGGCGTTCATCCACGCCCCGCCCCGCTTCGAGGGCCGGGCGTAGAAATCGCCGATGAAGAGACCGAGGGGTGAGCCGTCGTGATCGAAAACCTCCCAGATCCGCACGTCCTCCTGATAGACCGGCAGTTCGGGCCGCTCCTCGAAGGTCAGCCCGTAGAGCCGGGTCGCCGCGTAGAACACCCCGTTCTCCAGCACGCTGTTCAGCTCGAAATACGGCCGGAGCGCCGAGGCATCGAAATCGAAGAGCTCGGCGCGCAGCTTCTCGGTGTAGATCTGCCAGTCCCACGCGGCGATCTCGATGTCCTCGCCTTCGCTTCGAGCCACCCGCTCGAGCTCGGCCGCCTCGCGCCGGGCGTTTTCGACCGCCACCGGGGCGAGCGCCGCAAGACGCTCGTGGACCGCCTCCACCGCGCCCGCGGTCTGCTCCTCGAGAACGAACGCCGCGTGGTGCGGGTAGCCGAGCATGGCGGCCCGCTCGGCCCGCAGCCGGGCGATTTCGGTGATGACCTCGCGGTTGTCGAACTCGCCGCCCTGGCTGCCACGGACGAGCGAGGCGCGCATGATCTGTTCGCGAAGAGCCCGGTTGGTGAGGCTCGCGAGCGCCGGCTGGCCGCTCGTGTTGAGCAGCGGAATCACGAACCGGCCCTCCATGTCCCGCGCCTTCGCTGCTTCCGCCGCCGACGCGATGGCCCCTTCGTCGAGCCCGGCGAGTTCCGCTTCGCTCTCGACCACCACTGCGGAGGCGTTCACCTCGTCAAGCACGTTCCTCGTGAAGGTGGCACCGAGAGTGGCGAGCCGGGAGTTGATTTCGCGCATCCGGTCTTTTTGCTCTTCAGACAGCCTCGCGCCGGCCCGGATGAAGTTGCGGCGGTAGCGCTCGACCAGCCGGATCTGTTCGGCATCGAGCCCGCTGTCGTGGCGTCCATCATGGACCGCTTCGACCCGCGCGAACAGATCCGGGTTCAGCAGGATCCGGTCGGCGTGGGCCGCGAGCTTCGGGGAGATCTCTTCCCGGATCGCGTTCATCCGGTCGTTCGTATGCGCGGAGGAAAGGCCGAAAAAGACGCGGGAGACGCGGGCCAGCAGCGGCGAGGCGTTCTCCATCGGAAGGATGGTGTTCTCGAAGGTCGGCGGGTCGGCGAGACCGGCGACCCGCTCCATTTCGGCGAGCTCTTCGGCCATTCCCTGCTCGAACGCCGGGAGGTAGTGGTCGTCCTCGATGCGGTCGAACGGCGGCATCGCATAGGGAAGAGCGCTTTCGGCGAGGAAGGGGTTTTCCGACATGGGCTCCCTTTGGTCAGAAGGGCCGCAACCGATTGCGGCAAGCAGGATGAAAGTGGAGGGCCAGGCAGTCTTCATGGGTTCCTCTCCTTTCCGGCCGACGGGCCGGCCCCCGATTATCGCGTCTCCTACAATTCCGGGCCATGTCCGACACCCTTCTCGATCGCCTCGGTCTCGGAGACGGCGCTCCCGGCGTCAGCCACGGCCCCGATTCCTGGATTCTCACCGGCGAAGCGCCGCTCGTCTCCTTGAACCCGACGACCGGCGAGCCGATCGCGAGCGTGGTCCCCGGGGATGCGGACGCACTCGAAAAGGTGGTCGCCGCCGCGAGCGAGAGTTTCCTGAGTTTCCGGGAGCTCCCGGCACCGAAGCGCGGCGAGATGGTCCGGGATCTGGGCGAAGCGCTCCGCGAGGACAAGGAACCGCTCGGCGACCTGATTTCGCTCGAGATGGGGAAGATCCGCGCCGAAGGCCACGGCGAGGTCCAGGAGATGATCGATATCTGTGACTTCGCGGTGGGCCTCTCGCGCCAGCTCTACGGGCTGACGATGGCCTCGGAACGTCCCGGCCACCGGATGTTCGAGCAGTGGCATCCGCTCGGGCCGATCGGGGTGATCACCGCCTTCAACTTCCCGACCGCGGTCTGGTCGTGGAACGCCGCGATCGCCGCCGTCTGTGGCGATCCGGTGATCTGGAAGCCTTCGGAAGCGACACCGCTCACCTCGGTCGCGGTCCAGCGGATCGCCGGTCGGGTAATGGCCGATCACGGGATGAGCGGCGTGTTCAACCTGCTGGTCGGTGGCGGAGATTTGGGTGCCGCCCTCGCTTCCGACCGACGGCTGCCGCTCATTTCGTTCACCGGCTCGACCGCTGTGGGGCGCAAGGTGGCGACCGAGGTCGCCGGACGCCTGGGACGCTGTCTTTTGGAGCTCGGCGGAAACAACGCCATCGTGGTCACCGCGAACGCCGATCTCGACCTCGCGGTCCGCGCCATCGTGTTCGGGGCAGTGGGGACCACCGGACAGCGGTGCACCACCACCCGCCGCATCCTCGTGGATCGGAAGATCGCGGATCCGCTGGTGTCCCGCCTCGCGGATGCCTATCGCCAGATCCCGATCGGGGATCCCCTCGACGACGCGACGCTCATGGGGCCGCTGGTCTCGGAAGCCGCGGTCCGCCAGATGGAAGAGGCGATCCAGCGGGCGACCGCTGCCGGGGGGACGCTGGTCTGTGGCGGCGGCCGCCGGCCGGACATCGGCCCGCATCACGTGGAGCCGGCCATCATCCGCATGCCCGGACAGAACGAACTCGTCTGCGAGGAGACCTTCGCCCCCATCCTCTACGTCCTCGAAACCGATTCGCTGGAGCAGGCCATCGCCCTCCACAACGATGTTCCGCAAGGACTCTCCTCGGCGATTTTCACCGACAGCCTTCGCGAGGCCGAGACCTTCCTCTCGGCGAAGGGCTCCGACTGCGGGATCGCGAACGTGAACATCGGCACTTCCGGGGCCGAGATCGGCGGCGCTTTCGGCGGCGAGAAAGACACCGGAGGCGGCCGTGAATCGGGCTCCGATGCCTGGAAGACCTACATGCGCCGCCAGACCAACACCATCAACTGGTCGAACGATCTCCCGCTGGCACAAGGGATCGAGTTCGGCTGAGGAGTTCCCACCATGCGTTTTCGCCACCTGTTTCCGATCCTGATCCTCCTTGCGGCCTGCGGAGGCAGCCCGCCGCCGGCCGAGGAGCCGGCCGTGCCCGCGATGTCCGAGGGAGAGGCACTCATCGAACGCGCCATCGCCTACCACGACCCCGGCGGAGTCTGGGGCAGCGCCGAGATCGCGCTTCGCCTCCGGGAATCCCGCCCGAACGGCGACCGGTTCACCGACGTCCGGTTCGGCCGCGGCGGCGGGATGATGGAAGTCTCGCGGGAGACCGACGAGGGAACGCTCCGGATCGAAGTGACCGGAGAGCAGGTGACATCCCGCTCCGTGGACGGCGACTCCGGCCTCTCCGAAGAGGCGCTCGAAGCAGCCGGGCTCGGCGAGTCGCAGGTGATGCGGCTCCGGAACTACTACCTGTACCTCTACGGGCTGCCGATGAAGCTCCGCGATCCCGGCGCGATGGTAGCGGAGGCCCCGGCCGCCGCGACCTTCGACGATCAGGAGGCGCTCGAACTACAGGTGGCCTACGACGGCGGGGACACCTGGTATTTCTATTTCCACCCGGAGACCGCGCGGCTCATCGGCTACCGTTTCTACCACGACGAGAGCGCGAACGACGGCGAGTACATCCACCTCGCGGGCGAGGCCGAAAACGGCGGACTCCGCCTCCCCGAAAGCCGCCGCTGGTATTTCCACAGCGACGACAGCTTCCTCGGCGAGGACACGATCGTCGAGATGTCGGTGATGCCGTAGAACGCGCGGCTTTCTTCGCTTCGGAAGCGGAAGCGATGCTGCGTCCGAGGGACTTTTCGAGTGGTCTCCGGATGCCTTCGCCGAGTTGGTAGGCTCCCCCGCGACGAGGACAGCGTCAGGATGAGCCGAACAACTACACGGTACGCGCTCGAGATCGAGGGGCTGGCGCAGGCACCGGGAACCATCCGTTGGGAGGATCTCGTCCGGCTGGTTGCGGCGCTCCGGACCACTGCCGAGCGAGCGGCTCGATTGGTCGTCACCGGTTTCCGGATCGGGCCGGGGAGCAGTTCCGGGCTGGCTCCGGGCTCTCGTGGACATGGAAGTCACGGGAATCCGCGAGGGCTCCACGGTCATCGAGTTGGCGGCACCGACCCTGGGTTTTGCCGCTCCTGATCGGTTTGGCTCCCGGTCGCTCTGGACCGAGCCTCCCGATCTCGATGACACGGCGCTCGATCTGGCTTCCCGTGCGGTCCGTGAAATCGTGGGGACGAACGCTTCGGGCGATCTCTTTGATGATGCCGTGCTCGACGCGGCGAAACGTCTCGCAACCGCCCTCCCCGACGAAGGAGCCCGCTGGAAGCTGAGCACTCGGGATTCGGCGCAGCGGCCTTTGCTCACGATCAGCGACACCGCCAGAGAAACGATGGAGCGTCGGCTCGCGGAGATCCCCGACCCCCAGACCCGAGTCGTTTCCGGGCGGCTCGACGAAATCGGCCACCGGCGGGGAGAGTTCCGGTTGGAGATGGATTCCGGCTCGGTTCTCCGCGGAAAAATCGTCCGGGACGCGGTGGAAGTGGAGTCGCTTCGCGGTCTATGGGGGCACGAAGCGACAGTGACCGGCACGGTTCATTTCAAGCTGAACGCTACGCCGAGGCGGATCGAAGCCCACCGCATTGCCGCGCCTCACGCGGGGGACGTGGTATTCCGCTCGCTTCCCACCGGGAACGGGAAAGGCGGGCGATCACCGTTGGTGCCCGGCAGGCTCCCTCTTCGCCGCTCCAACCCCTTGCCCCGATTCGAGGAAGAATGGCCGGGAGCCGAGACTCTTCCGGAACTCGTTGCCGATCTCGACTGATTCGCGTTGCGGTTCGTACTCGATACCGGCATTCTGCCGGGATTGGTCCTCGACCGCCGTGGCCAGAGCTCGACGCAACGGGCGTGACAGAAACACACGCGATTCGCCTGACATCCATCGTCTGCCACGGCGAACTCCTGGCCCTGGCGCGCAAGAGGCGTTGGGGAGATGCGAAGCTCATGCGGGTGCGGAGCGTGCTCGATGCGATTCAGGCGGTCCCGGTCGCCTCGCAGGATCTGCTCCGGGCTTACGCCGACATGGATGCGTGGTCCGAGGGCAAGCAGGCAGGGCCCGGTGGCGAACCGCCGGTGAGTCCTTCCCGAACGATGGGCAAGAACGACCTGTGGGTCGCGGCCACCGCCCATCTTGCGAAAGCCACCCTCCTGACTACGGACAGGAAGGACTTCGAGCCCATGGGCGGCATCTGGTTCGACCTCACCGTCGTCGAGTACGGGTGAGGGCACAGGTCGGGGGCGATGCCGGGCGGATCGCGAGCGGCAGTTCCTTCAGGTTCGGCCTGGCCGCTCGCCGCAGGGTCTCCCACTGCGCCACCGGTACGATCACCGCCGTCTCCACGCCTCTTCGCGTGATGACCTCCAGCCCCTCGGCAAGGGTCTTTTCCAGCAGTTCGCGGAACCGCGCCTTCGCGGCCTGGACCGGCCACCGGTTGTTCATGGAGTTCTCCTTTCGCTTCATTCCCGGCCTGCCTCCGGAGGCGTGGCCGCCGCGTCGAGCAGTGCCCGGATTTCGTCCCACGCCTCGCGGGGGAGGCGGAGAACCCGCTCGTCGCCTTCCCGGAGCGCCTCGACCTCGTCGCCGCCGCCCGTCCAGAAGCGGACCGTCCCGGGCTGGCTCGCGTCTTCTTCGCGCACCCGGATGGTCCAGTCGGGTTCGTCTGCTACCGGCGGTTCGCCGCCCACTCCCTCCGCGTCGGTCGAGATGAGCCGGTAGAGCAGATCCTCGACTCCCGCGCCAGCGAGTGGCTCGGGGTCGCCGTCGAGGGTCCAGTGGGTCGCTTCTTCGTCGTCGCTCCGGCGGAAGAGGATCTCGCCGTCCGGCCCCTCGAAGCCCGCCTCGTTCACGAGCCAGACCGGGAAGTCGAACAGTCGCAGCGACCGGATCGTTTCGAGTCCGGTCCGCGCCGCCTCTTCCAGCTCTTCCACCGGTGCCTCCGCCACCACGAACGCGAGCGGGTCGCCCTCGATCCGGGCGAAGACACCGGGCGGGCGGTCGTCGCCGAAAACGACCGTGCGGGTTTCGATCTCGCCTCCCCGGTCGAGCGTGACTTCGGCGCGCAGACGCGGGTTCTCGAAACCATCCCCCTCGCCCCCGGCAAGCGCGGTCATCCGGAGGTCGGCGAGCTGTCCCGCCAGTTGCGCCGCCGAAAACGGGTCCGCGGCGAGACGAAACGGCGCGGTGATGGTCCAATCGCCTCCGGACCGGCTCAGGGCCACTTCGTTGTCGTCCGCGATCAGCCGGAGTTCCCGCACTTCGGGAGCACCCCGGAACACCCGCAGATCGCGGAGATCCCAGGCGCTGCGGTCGAAGTTCTGGTAAGCACGGGCAGGAACGACCAGCACCTGATCCTCGAAACCGAGGTACCGGTTGCCGCCGGCCAGCGTCTCGTCGCCGAGGAGGGCGGTCCGGGTCTGGCCTCCTCCCCGGACCGTGATGACGAGCGCAGCCGGATCGAGCCCGAAATCGGTGGAATCGCTCCGGTCGAGTCTTCTCTCGAAGGCGAGCGAAGCCACGTTCTGAAGCAGGAGATCCGCCTCGGTTTCGTCCGCGGGAGCCGGGTTCCCGTTTCCCCCGGCGACCGTGAATCCGTCCTCGCTACGGGCGAGCCGGACTTCGGGAAAGCCCGGACGGGCGAGGGTCACTTCCTCGATCGTCTCGACTTCGATACCGAACACCCGGTCGGCTTCTTCCGCTTCGGGGTCGCCTTGCTCGAAAAGCAGGATCCAGCCACCGACCGCGGCGGCGAAGAGGAGAGCGAGGAGAGTGCTTCGCTTCAATTCCGTTTTTTTAGCGGCGCGACCAGAAGGAAGCCACTCCCCAGAGCAGGAAGAATCCGGGGAGGAAGACGAGGCTCAGCAGCGTCACGTTCCGCATCCGGGAGGTGGTCATGGTGATGCGGCGATCCTCCGGGTCGCGCGGCCGGATGGCGATGAGGTCCTCGTCCTCGGTGAGCCAGGCGACCATGTTCAGGAACAGGTCGGCGTTGCCAAGTGGCGACAGCACCAGGTTGTTGCCGATGAAATCGGAATCTCCGACCACGATCAGCCGCCCCTCGGGAAGCACCGCTTCCGTTTCCTCGGACGAGGCCTCGGGTTCCACGCTCACCGCGAAGGCGAGCGCGAGCGGCCCCGTCGGCTCGTCGTCCCCCGGCGTGACCTCCCCGCTCAAAAGCTCCTCGGTGTCTCGCTCGCCCCAGCTCACGTCCGAAGAGAGAATGAGCTCCGTCATCGTGATGCCCGCGGGCCTCGTGTCCGGCTCCGCACCGATCAGGCTGGTCGCGAGCGGAAACACGGCCGCCGCGGTCTCGAACCCGCGGGTGATCGGGTGGAAGCCGTAGGAAGCGGCCAGCGGAACCTCGATCCCGAAGCCGAAGAGCTGCCCCACGCCGCTGCCGTCGAGCACCACGTCCCCGGACGGAGAAATCCCGAAATCCTCCAGCAGGTTCACGAGCTGTTCGCGGGCATCCGCTTCGAGTGCTCCTGGCTGCCCGAAGTCCGGCGGGTCCATCATCGCGAGGAGCCTGCCGCCTCCGCGAAGATGCCCGGCGAGCGCCTCCGCCTCGGCGGGGAGCAGGTCGCGCCTCGGGCCGGCGAGCACCAGAGCATCGACATCCTCCGGCGCGACCACCCGACCGTCCCGAACCTGCTGTAGCAGCGAAAGCCCTTCCACTTCGTAGTTCGATTCCTCGAGCCGGGCCCGGATCGCGGAAAGGCCGCCGGCACCCGAGTCGTCGAGCGCGAGTTCGCCGTGTCCGGTGAGAAACCGCACCTTCCGGACCCGACCCTGGAGCAGCCGGGCGATCGCGTTCGTGATCTCCTGCTCGCTCGCGACCGAAACCCGCTCCTTGCGGTCCCCGAGGACGACCACCACCGTCCCGAAGGGGATGCTTTCCTCGCCCTCGGCGAGAAAGGCCCGGGCCCGCGCCGGCTCGGCTTCCTGGTCGAGAACCTCCCAGGTCACGAGCGGACTCTCGCCGGCGTAGAGCTCGAAAAGGTCCACCGTGGGGCCGGCGGCCCGCGGCTGATCCAGCACGACGAGGCGGAGATCCTGATCGAGTCCCTCGAGAATCCGGGCCGACTGGGGAGCGAGGCTGAAGAGCCGGGAAGCCGTCAGATCCCACGAGACGTTGCGCCGGTCCGCCACCACGTTCAGGCCCACCATCGCCCCGAGCAGCAGGAGCGCGGTCAGCGTCGTGTTCGCTCCTTCGCGGGCGCTTCGTCTCCCGAACATCGGGATCACCCCCGCCAGCGCCGGGATCGCACCGATTCCCGGGTGAGAAAGAGCCAGAAGGCGGTGAAGGAGAGATAGAAGACGATGTCGCGGGTCGAGATGACCCCGCGGGTGAAGTCGGCGACGTGGCCGGTCACCGAAAGGTAAGCGAGCACCCTCCCGGTATCGCCCCACTCGGGTCCGGTGAATTCGAGAAGCCAGAGAACCAGCAGCGAGACCAGGGTCAGGATCCCGGCGACGAGCTGGCTTTTCGTGAGGCTCGAAAAGAAAAGCCCGAGCGAGCAGAACGCCGCACCGAGCAGCAGGAGGCCCAGATAGGCGGCGAGCACCGGCGCGATCTCCGGTGCCGAATGCCAGAACAGGATGCCGGTGTGGAAACCGGTGATCCCGAGCATGGCGGCGAAAAGCGCGAACACCGCGAAGAATTTCCCGAGAACGATCTGGCCATCGGTGACCGGCGCGGTCAAAAGCAGCTCCACCGTCCCCGAGCGCAGCTCGGATGCCACGCTGCGCATGGTCACGAGCGGGGTCAGGAAGACGAGGAGCACAGCGACACTCGCCATCAGCCAGCGGATCAGGTCGGCGTTCACGTTGAGCACGCCGCCGGAAAAGCCCCCCATCTGCGTCATCCGCATCCCGGCTTCGACGAAGCTGCGGAGGTAGTCGCTGAAGAAATACCCGTGGAGGAAGGCGAAGGCCCCGAGGAGCACGAAGGCGATCGGAGAGGCGAACCAGCCGGAGATTTCCCGGCGGGCGATGGCGAAGGCGATTCTCACTCCGCCGGCTCGTTGGTGGTGAGATGCAAGAAGACCTCTTCGAGACTCGCGCCACGCCGCTTCAGGCCGAGCAGCGGGAACCCGGCATCGAGGAGGGCACGGGCGGCCTCGCTCCCCACATCGTTTTCGCTGTCGGTTTCGCTGTCGGTTTCGAGGTGAAACCGGCCGTCTTCCTCCGTGGTCACCCGGGAGATGCCGGGAACCCCGCCGAGGATCTCCGCGATGCGGTCCGGATCTCCGGCGCTTTCGATTTCGATGACCTGGCCGGCAAGCCCCGCGCCGAGCCTGGCGGGGGTGTCCTCAGCGAGCAGCCGTCCGCGGTGGATGATCGCCACCCGGTCACAGGTCGCCGACACCTCGGGGAGGATGTGGGTCGAGAGGATGACCGTCCGCTCTCCGGCCAGGTTCCGGATGAGCTCTCTCGTCTCGTGGATCTGCCGCGGATCGAGGCCGGCGGTGGGCTCGTCCAGCACCAGCAGTTCGGGGTCGTGGATCAGCGCCTGCGCGAGCCCGACGCGCTGCCGGTAGCCCTTGCTGAGCGTGCCCGTGATCCGGTGGCGGACTTCGCCGAGCGCCGCCTGCTCGATCGCTTGTTCGACAGCGGCAGCGAGCCGCGCCCGTGGCGTGTGACGAAGGCGCGCAGCGAACTCCAGATAGGCGAAGACCTCCATCTCCGGGTAGAGCGGCGGCTGCTCGGGCAGGTAACCGATGTCCCGCTTGGCGGCCACCGGGGCTTCCGAGATGTCCCTTCCGGCGATCAGCACCCGGCCCTCGGTGGGCGGCATGAAGCCGGTGATGAGGCGCATCGTCGTCGTTTTCCCCGCGCCGTTCGGGCCGAGGAAACCGAGCACTTCGCCGCTCTCGATGGCGAAGCTGAGGCCATCCACCGCGAGCGTGGTGCCGTATCGCTTGGACACCCGGTCCACCTGGACTACCGGAGGCATGGAAACGCGATGATCGAAAGGGCGGAAGAGCGCCGGGCCGTCAGTATAGTTATCGCTACCCCCCGGTTCCGATGCGTTTTCCCGCTTCCCTCTTCGTCCTCCCGCTCCTGGTTTTTCCGGTCGCCGGCTGCGTGGATCGCGGCTCTGCCGAGGCGGTGGCGGCGCTCGAAGTGGAGAACCTCGTGGCTTACTGGGGAGTTCTCGGAGAGGACAGCGAGGGCTTCAGCTACATCCGCCCGGCGGTCCGCTTCCGGATCCGGAACGCCGGAGAGGAGCCGGTGCGGTACATCCAGGCGCACGGGACATTTCGTCGGACATCCGCTCCCGAGGAGGCCTGGGGAACCGGGTATCTGCATTCGGTTTCGGAGGAAGAGCTTCTCCCCGGCGAAGCCACCGAAGAAGTGACCATCTACTCCGATTCGAACTACCTGTCGAAAGCCACTCCCGAGCGGATGTTCGACAACCCGCTCTGGGAGGATGTCGAGGTCGAAGTGTTCCTCCGGGTGGGCTCCTCGAACTACACCCCGCAGGGCCGGATCGTCGCTCTCCGCCGACTGGGGCCGCCGGGGATCGAGAAGTACCTCGAGCAGGACGAAGA
Source organism: Vicinamibacteria bacterium (assembly GCA_965215615.1). Taxonomy (GTDB): domain Bacteria; phylum Acidobacteriota; class Vicinamibacteria; order Marinacidobacterales; family Marinacidobacteraceae; genus CBDATA01. The sequence continues at coordinate 2,526,294 of OZ244068.1, forward strand.
AGAGCCGCTCTACGAAATCAATCCCCGTCAGCGGGCGATTCCGATACCCGAACCGGCGCGGTAGCGAAATCCTGCCGGGAAGGAGGTACCTTGCCGGCCCGGATCGCCCGGTGGCAACGCATCGTGAAGCGATCGGTCATGCCCGCGATGTAGTCGCAGACCACCCGCTCCAGCGAAGCCCGCCCGATGCGCCCGGTGACGTGCGGAGGCATCCCGGCCGGATTCTCGCGGTACCAGGCAAAGAGCGCGGGAAGCACCCGGGTCCTCCGGCGGGTGGCGCGTACCACTGCCGCACACCGGTAGAGCTTTTGGCTCAAAAGCCCCTTGAGCTCCGCGAGATCGCGGGCGGCATCCTCGCGGAGGCCGACCAGCGGCCCGGGAAGACGGAGCACGTCCTCGGCATCATCGAGGCCGGATTCCGCGAGGCGGGAGCGGGTTTCCCGGATCGTGGCGATTCCGAGCTCCTCGATCACGCCGCGAACCAGACGGCGGGTCAGGACCCGGCGGGATCCCTCGGATTCCTCCGGTTTCCAGTGACGACGAAAAAGCGGAGAGGGTTCGAGATCTGCCGGCCGGAGGAGCCCGGCACCGAAGCCATCTTCCATGTCGTGAGCGGTGTAGGCGATCTCGTCGGCGAGGTCGGCGAGCTGGCCTTCGAGCGGCGGCTGGCTCAATCCGACCAGGTCCGGCGGCTTCCAGCCGGATCGCGGAGAGTGGGCGAACACCCCGAGCCGGGTTTCCCGGGTCAGGTTGAGTCCGCGAAAGCCGACATACGCCCGCTCGAGGTCGTCCACGATGCGGTAGGACTGGATGTTGTGCTCGAAGCCGCCGTGGTCCCGCATCAGCCGGTCCAGTTCGTCCTCCCCGGCGTGTCCGAACGGCGGGTGGCCGAGGTCGTGAGCCAGCGCGATCGCTTCGGTCAGATCCTCGTTGAGCCCGAGCTCGCGGGCCAGGGTGCGGGCGATCTGGGCGACTTCGAGGGTGTGGGTGAGCCGGGTCCGGGGGTGATCGGCGTAGTCGGTCACGAAGACCTGGGTCTTCCCCTGCAGCCGGCGGAACGCGCTCGAATGCACGATCCGGTCGCGGTCCCGCTGGTATTCGGTGCGGAACGGGTGCGACTTTTCCGGGTAGCGACGGCCAGCGGAAGTGGCGCTTCGTCGCGCCAGCGGATGCAGCGACAACCGCTAGCCCGGAGCGAAATAGCCGAGCTTGGTCCGTACGCGGGAGTCCGGGTAGGAGGTCTGCACCACGATCCGGCGCCAGGCACCGTCCTGCCGGCTGTTGTTCGAGATGTAGCCGATGTTGTACTGGCTCTTCAGCTCTTCCGCGATGCGGTCATAGACCGACTCCAGCTCCTCGATTGCGGTCGGGAAGAACCACTGCCCGCCGGTTTCCTCCGCGAGGTTCTTCAGGACGTGCTCCGCCTCCGAAAAGCGCCTGCCGCGTCGTCGGCTGGTGTTCTGGAGGGAAATGGTGTAGATGACCACGTCGGTGTCCTTGGTCAGGTCGAGTACCTGGTCGAAGGTGACGAGCGAACTGGTGTCGTGGCCGTCGGAGAGCAGGACGATCGCCTGCCGGCGCGGCTCGGTGCGCCGCCGCGAGAGCGCGTGCAGCGAGATGTAGATCGCGTTGTGGAGCTTGGTGGTCCCGCCGGGCTGGGTCATCCGGATGGCCCGCTCCAGCTCGGCGTGATCGCTCGTGAACGACTGCAGGATGTTCGCGTGGCTTCCGAACTCGGTCACCTGGGCGAGATCCTCGACCCGCAGGGTGCGGGTGAAGCGGATCGCCGCCTCCTGGGCGAACTGCATCTTGTCCTGCATGCTGGCCGAGGTGTCGAGCAGCAGCACCATCCGGATCGGCAGATCCTCGCGGGAGAAGGCTTCGATTTCCTGGAGGATCCCGTCCTCGTACACCGAGAAATCCTCCTGGCGCAGCTCGGTGATGAAGCGGTCGCGGGTATCGGTGACGGTGACGTTGAGCGAGATCAGGTCCACCGTGACCCGAAACTGGTAGGTCTGCTGGGCGATCGCGGTGATTCCGAGAGAAAGCGCGAGAGCGACCGCTGCCGCCGTCACCCGACCTCCGGCCCGCTTTCCCCGCATCGCTCGTTTATTCTGCCCCATCGTTCCTTCCCGTGACTGCGCACTCCCTTTCGGCCGCCGTACTGACGGTGAGCGACGGGTGCGCCGCGGGGGCGGTTCCCGACCGTTCCGGGGAACTCCTGGGCGAGCGGCTTCGCGAGCTCGGTTTCGAGGTCGAGGCCGAGGCCATCGTCCCCGACGAGATCGAGCCGGTGCGTGAGCGGATCCGGGGATGGGCGGCAGCCGGCATCCGGCTGATCGTCTCCACCGGCGGTACCGGTCTCGGGCCTCGCGACCGCACCCCGGAAGCGATTCGGCCCCTGCTGGACCGGGAACTGCCAGGCTACGGAGAGTTGCTGCGCGCCGCGGGGCTCTCGGACACCCCGATGTCGGTGCTCTCGCGGAGCTTCGCCGGTGCGATGGGCGCGACGCTGGTGGTGGCGCTTCCCGGCAGCCCGCGCGCCGTCGAGAGCGGCATCCGGACGCTTGCCCCGACCCTGTCTCACGCGCTCCAACTGCTGGCCGGAGACACCCGCCACGCCCCGGCGAACCGTCGTTGCTAGAATCGCCCGCTACCTTTTTCGCCCGCCATGACTCCCGAAGAACTCGCCCAGCACGAAGAGCGGCTGCTCGCGAAGAAATCCGAGATCGAGAGCCAGGTTCCGACCCGCGCCTTCTCCGGTTCTCCCTCTCGCGGTGACGACGGCGACCGCTCGCTCGCCGCTACCGATGACGAGATCGCGATCCAGCTTCAGCAGAACGATGCCAAGCTGCTGCGCGCGATCGAAAAGGCGCTCGGCCGCATCCACACCGGCGATTACGGGATGTGTTCCGAATGCGACGAGGAGATTCCCCGGGCCCGGCTCGAGGCGGTGCCCTGGACGCGGGTGTGCGTCCCCTGCAAGGAACGCCAGTACCGCTGAACGGAGTTGGATCTCGGGATAGCCGGCCGGGTCGCGGTCGTCGCGGCCTCGAGCCGGGGTCTCGGCAGGGCGGTCGCCGAGGCGCTCGCTGCCGAAGGAGTCCATCTGGCGCTCGGTGCCCGTGACCGAAAGCGGCTCGAGGAGACCGCGATTTCCCTCTCCGACCGGTTCGGGGTGGAAGTGCTGGCTCACCCGGTGGATGTCGGAGATCCTGCCGCCGCCCGGGGTTTCGTCCACGCCGCCGAGGAGCGGTTCGGGAAGGTGGACATCCTGGTCACCAACACCGGTGGCCCGCCACCGATGCGGCTTCCTTCGACCACTCCCGAACTCTGGCGGGAAGCGCTCGACCAGATCCTGCTCTCCACGGTGCACCTGGTGCGGGCCGCCACGCCTGGCATGTGCGAGCGGCGCTGGGGTCGCATCCTCGCGATCGCCTCGGTCTCGGTGAAGCAGCCGGTCCCCGACATCATCCTCTCCAACACCGCCCGCGCCGGAATCGCCGGGTTCATCAAGTCGGTGGCGGACGAGGTCGCGCCCTTCGGGGTGCTCGCCAACGTGCTCTGTCCCGGCTATACCCGGACGGACCGACTGGTGGAGATCGCGGAGCACATCGCGAAGCGCCGAAACATCCCGGAACCCGAGATCTATCGCGAGTGGGCGGCGGATATCCCGCTCGGCCGGGTCGGCGAGCCCGAGGAGTTCGGCGCGGTCGCCGCCTTCCTCGCCTCCGAGCGGGCGAGCTATGTCACCGGGACGGTACTGGCGGTGGATGGCGGCCACGTCCGCAGCGTGACCTGACCGGACGGAAACTCCCCGCTACGACCAGTCGCCTTCCATGCGGAGGCGGTCGAACGCCCGGAGCGCCCGCTTCAGACTCGGGGATCGGGCTGCGGCGCGTTCCGGCTCCCAGCGGGTTGCCGCGAAGTGGATGATGCGGCTCTGGTACTCGGGGCCAATCCTCAGGCCGCTTCCGGGACGCGGGGTCATGGCGTGGCGAATGGCGAGCCGTCTCGAACGAGAACAGGCCCGGACGAGTGCCTGCTTGGGATCCGGGAGTTCATCCGGGTTCCGAGGCACATGCTTCGGCGGCACCGAAAATTCGGTTCGAAAGGCCTCCTCGTCCGCCAGGAGCCAGCTCTCTGCTGCCCGCACCGCGATGCGGATACTCAGCCGTTTCGCCAGAGGCCTTCCGGCCAACAGGGAGTGGATCAGCGCCGAGGGACACGGCGCATCGTGGTCAAGATCGCGGAGGAGCCACCAGTTCATTCCCCGAGCGGCCTGGTTCAGGCCGGGAGCCAGAGCATCGAGCCTCGCCTTGCCGCGTGTCACGACCGGATCGATCGGCTCGATCCCGACGGATCGAAGGATGCGTTCCGCGACCGGCCGGTCCGTCTCTCCTTCCACTGCCAGCCGGACGAAGGTCATTTCCCGGTGAGGCGGAAAGGAAGCAGCCGGACCTCCTTCGGCTCGGTCTTCGGCGCGAGGATCTCCGCGAGGCTCAGATCCGCATCCAGGAGGGGCTTCACGTCGGGAAGCGAGTTCAGGGTTTTCGCCTCGGTGCCTTCCGCGCCCGGAGTCAACAGCACGACCTCGTCCATCCCGATACCGGGATCCCGCAGCACCTCCGGTGCGTGCGTCGTGAGGACGACTTGCGGCCCTCCCGCGCCCCGTACCCGGCTGAGGATCGTGGGCAACTGGCGGACCACCGCCTCGTGAAGCGAGAGTTCGGGTTCTTCGAGAAGCAGCGGGCCGCGGGTTCCTTTCCCGGGTGTTTCGACGAGGGACCAGAGAAGGCCGATCAGACGCAAGGTTCCATCGGAAAAATCCTGTTCGTTCTGGCGGGCAGGGCGGGGCCGCCAATGTTCATGGCGCGCCTCCAGATGCCAATTTCCGACCTTGTCCTGAACCAGTTTCAGATCGGCGAGTTGGGGTACGGCCGAGCGCAACGCCTCCCCGATCCGCTTCAAGAGCCGGTCGCGCGTTTTTTCCGGCTTTTCGGCGATGCGGAGCAGCAAATCCGCGCCATACGGATCGCCCCGGCCGTCGCCGGCGCGCTCGGGATTGCGGAGAAGCTGCGGCACCAGATGCAGGTATTTGATGGACCGGAGGAACTCCGCGACCTCACGGAAATCCCGGTTGGCACCCACCTGCTCCAGGTGGGTCTGCGTCATCCGCTCCGGATCGCTTCGGTCCGCGTCATCCGGACGGCGCAACAGGGTCCGTCCATCCCGCTCTACCCGTTCGCCGACGAGGATCGGGCGATGCTGGCCATGGGGTTCCCGAGTGAACCTCAGTTCGTAGCACCACTGCCGGGGTATCTCCTCGTCACCGATGGCGAAGCCCATCGCGACGTGGCCCCTTTGGTGATTTCGAGCGGCGAGGCATCGCACCCGGGCCAATCCGCCACGGCTCGCCACCGCGTGCTGAAATCCTCCTCCCGGAGAGGCGATATCGCGCAGGAACCGGAGAGCGTCGAGGAGATTCGACTTGCCCGAGGCGTTTGCGCCCACGACGAACACGCGGTCCTGGAGTTCGAAATCCGCTTCCCGGAAATTCCGCCAGTTGTGGAGGGTGAACTGCGTGAGGCGCATCGCGTGGGGAGCCTACCAACGTCCCCGTCGAGGCCCTTCATGTATCCAGCAGCCAGGCGAGGATCCCGGTCGGGATGGCGGGGAGCTGCGGGGCGTCGAGGTTGAGTTCGCCCCGGGTCGCGATGACTACCGGCCAGGCCAGATTCCGGCGTCGCTGGAGCTCGCGGCGCGCACCGGTGTCCACGTACTTCGACTCGAATGCGAAGTCGCCGAGTCCCGGGGCCACGAAGTCGATTTCGAGGCCCCCGGGGTCGCGGTGGTGCAGGACCTGGTCGGAGGCGGGGAAGGAACCCGGGGTCTGCCGTTCGGCCCGTCTCCCGAGCACCATTCCGAGCTGTTGTTCGCTGAGACGGGTCACTTCCGGGGGAGGCCCCGTCATGAGCCCGGCAAACGCCGGGTCGGTGAAATAGAGCTTTTCCTGCGCCCGAAGCATGGGCCTGAGCGCCCGCTCCCGGAAACAGGGCCAGATGGCGAAGGAGTCACGAAGATCATCCAGTCGTCGGCGAGCAGTTGCGCCGAGGACACCGAGGTCGCGCGCGATGGCGGCCACGTTCGAAGGGGAGCCGAGCCCCTGCGCAATGCGGGCGAGCAGGGCATCGCTCTGGAGTCGGGACCATTCTCCCGATCGAAACGCCCGGCCGTGAAGCTGCTCCGTCAGTTCGCGAGTCACCGGCGATTCCAGCGAACGATTCTCGACCCACGACCAGACCGCTCGCGGAAACCCTCCGACGCGCAAATAGTTCTCCCAGGCGAAAACGAGGGTTTCGAGCCAGGGTGAGACATCCACCGCGAGAGCCTTGAGCCGGTCCAGTGCGAGGGTATCCGGAACATCCGGTCGGGGAGGGGCTTCGTCGCCAAGGACGAGCTGCGCGAAGGATGCGAAACCCATCGGCAACAGGGTCCGATCCGGATAGGTTGCCGGTCCGCGGCGTCCGGCGAGCGTTCCGATGGACGCGGTCAGGTCGGCGGCCGAGGATCCGGTGAGAACCACCGTGTCGGCGCGGAACCGGAGATCGTTGTCCCGAAGCCACTTGATTTCCTCCGCCCACCCCCGAACGCCGGTGATCTCGTCGAGAAACCAGTATCGCGGCCCTTCTTCGGGAAGCCAGGCGCGCGTTGCCCGGATCAGCCCCCGGAGCTCGTCGGCGCGCCAGCCGTCCAGAGCGAAGTGGGTGATCCGGTTCGGCGCGACCCCGTCCGCGAGGAGCGATTCGATGGCGCGCTTCATTACCACGGATTTCCCCACCCGACGCGGGCCGCGGAGCGAATGGATGGCCCCGGGAGCCAGATCGCGAAGCACTCCCGCGTCGTAGCGGAAGGGCGCTCCGGCCACGCCGACGAGGTCGGGATCCTCCCGGGCCCATCCGACGGGGTCGCGTCTCCATCCGTTCGTGGCTGCGAGGAGTTGCTGAAGCTGGCCTTGTTTCATGGAAATCAGCTTATTGCATGGATGAAAACATTGAATTCTGGACTATATCTTCATATGAAAATGGAAAAAGTAACCTCTCCCACGCTCTTCCGCGTTGACTTCGGGAGGCCCGATCCGTTACCGTCCCGGCGTTCCGGGGAGCGTGAGAGGACCCGTCGGGGTATCCGTCCTGGACTGAAGTTCGCTCCTGCCGGCAACCATTCATTGCATTGAACTCGCTCCTCTGGCTCCTCCCGGCGCTTCCCGGTGTCGGTGCGTTGGTGAACGGGCTCTTCGGCCGGCGTCTCGGGAAGCCGCTCGCTGGGTATCTGGCCTGCGCCACGGTGGGCGCGTCGTTCCTGCTGGCCGCCTCGATCTTCGTGACGACCTTCCTCGCCGAGGGCGGTGCCACCGCGCGGATCGAGCAATCCCTGTTCTCCTGGATCCCGAGCATGGGAGTGGACTGGGCGTACCGGCTGGATTCGCTCTCGATGGTGATGACGCTGGTCGTCACCGGGATCGGCTTCCTGATCCACGTCTATTCGCTCGGGTACATGAGCCACGACCCCGGCTTCCCGCGCTTCTTCGCGTACCTGAACCTGTTCACCTTCTTCATGCTGAACCTGGTCCTCGGGGCCAACTTCTTGATGATGTTCATCGGCTGGGAGGGTGTCGGGCTCTGCTCCTACCTGCTGATCGGGTTCTGGTTCGACCGGCACGCGGCGGCGCAGGCGGGAAAGAAGGCCTTCGTGGTCAACCGGATCGGAGATGCCGGATTCATCCTCGCGGTGATGCTCACCTTCGTCACCTTCGGCACCCTCGATTTCTACGGGGTGATGGGGCAGATCAGCGAGGCGGGCACCACCGGCGGCGCGTTGACCGCGATCGGCATCCTGCTGTTCGTGGGAGCTGCCGGCAAGTCGGCGCAGATCCCGCTCTACGTCTGGCTGCCGGATGCCATGGAGGGGCCGACCCCGGTCTCCGCGTTGATCCACGCCGCGACGATGGTGACCGCTGGTGTCTATATGGTGGCCCGCAGCGGTGTCCTGTTCACCCACGCGCCGGCGGCGCTCGCCCTCGTCGCGACGGTCGGGGCGCTGACCGCCATCTTCGCCGCCTCCATCGCCCTCTTCCAGAACGACATCAAGAAGGTTCTGGCGTATTCGACGGTTTCCCAGCTCGGCTACATGTTTCTCGGGGCCGGAGTGGGGGCCTTCGGGGCCGCGATCTTCCACCTGATGACCCACGCCTTCTTCAAGGCGTGCCTCTTCCTCGGATCGGGCAGCGTCATCCACGCGATGGAGCACGCCGAGCACGCTTCCGGCGGCCACCGCCACTACACCGAAATGCAGGACATGCGGAACATGGGCGGGCTTCGCCACCACATGCCCCGCACCGCCTGGACCTTCATGATCGCCACCGTCGCGATCGCCGGCATCCCGCCGCTGGCCGGGTTCTTCAGCAAGGACGAGATCCTCTGGAAGACCTTCGAGGGCGGCCACTTCGCGCTCTGGGGGCTCGCCGCCGCCGCCGCCGCGATGACCGCCTTCTACATGAGCCGGCAGGTGTTCATGACCTTCTGGGGTGACTTCCGGGGCGGTGCGGCGATGGAGAAGCACCTCCACGAGTCGTCTCCCTCCATGACCATCCCGCTGATCGCGCTGGCCGGAGGATCGGTGCTCGCCGGGCTGGTCGGCATCCCGTCGGCGCTCGGCGGCTCCTACCGCCTCCAGAAATTCCTCGAGCCGGCCATCTTCGCCGGAGGAGAGGCCCCGCCTGCTCCCCATCACGCCTCCTACGCCGTCGAGTACGCCTTGATGGGGCTTTCGGTGGCGATCGCCCTCGGCGGTGTCTTCTTCGCCTACCGGCGCTATTTCAAGACCCCGACCCGCGATGCGTCGCTCGCCGCGAACCCTGCCTACCGGCTGCTTTCGGGCAAGTACTACGTGGACGAGATCTACGGCGCGACCGCAGTTTCCGGCACGCTGCGGGGAGCCGAGGGTCTGAGCCGCTTCGATAACCGGGTGGTGGACGGCGCGGTGAACGGCACCGCCTCGGTAACCCGCCTCGGTGCAGACCTGTCCGATCTTTCGGATCAGCATCTGGTGGACCGGGCGGTGAACCTGGTCGCCGAGATCCTCCACAGTCTTTCCGGGCGCGCCCGGGCGATCCAGACCGGACTCTTTCAGAACTACGCCCTTCTCATGCTGCTCGCCCTGGTGGTGCTGGCCGGGGCCTTCTTCCTCTGGGGCTAGCAGGAATGTTCGAGAACAACCCCTTCCAATTCCCGATCCTCTCGCTGGTGGTGTTCTTTCCGGCGCTCGCGGCTCTCGGCATCCTCTTCTTCGTGGACAAGACGAAGGAAAACCAGATCCGCTGGCTGGCGAACATCGCGGCGTTCGTCGGTTTCCTGATCTCGCTGCCGCTCTGGTTCGGCTTCGATGCCACCGGGCCGCAGTTCCAGTTCGGCGAGCGCTACGAATGGATTCCGAGCATCGGCGTCGAGTACAACATCGCGATGGACGGGATCAGCCTGCTGCTGATCCTCATGACCACCCTGCTCGGATTCATCGCGATCCTCTCCTCGTGGCGGGCGGTCACCGACCGGGTGAAGCAGTACTACGTGTTCCTGCTGTTCCTGCAGACCGGGATGCTCGGGGTCTTCGTCGCGCTCGACTTCTTCCTGTTCTATGTGTTCTGGGAAGTGATGCTGGTGCCGATGTACTTCCTCATCGGTGTCTGGGGCGGTGCCCGAAAGCTTTACGCCGCCATCAAATTCTTCCTCTACACGCTGGTGGGAAGCGTCCTGATGCTGCTCGGGATCCTCGCCATCTACTTCGCGCACCAAGCCGCCACCGGCGAGTACACGTTCGATCTGGTGCGGTTGCTCGGGACCGACTACGCCTCCGGGCTTCAGTTCTGGGTGTTCCTCGCGTTCTTCATCGGGTTCGCCATCAAGGTGCCGATGTTCCCGTTCCACACCTGGCTGCCGGATGCCCACGTCCAGGCACCGACCGCGGGGTCGGTCATTCTGGCGGGAGTCCTGCTGAAGATGGGAACCTACGGGTTCGTCCGCTTCTCCATCCCGCTACTCCCGGACGCGAGCCGGGAGGCGGTCTGGTGGGTCGCGACGCTCGCCATCATCGGCATCATCTACGGGGCGCTCGTTGCGCTGGTCCAGAAGGACTGGAAGAGCCTCGTCGCTTACAGCTCGGTGAGCCACCTCGGCTTCGTGATGCTCGGGATCTTCGCCCTGAACACCCTCGGGCTCGAGGGCGGCATCCTCCAGATGATCAACCACGGCCTCTCCACCGGCGGGCTCTTCCTGCTGGTCGGGATCATGTACGAGCAGCGGCACACCCGCGAGATCGCAGCCTACGGCGGCATCGCCAAGGTGGTTCCGGTCTATGCGGCGATGTTCCTCGTGATCGCGCTCGCCTCCATGGGGCTGCCGATGCTCAACGGCTTCATCGGCGAGTTCCTGATCCTCCAGGGCATCTTCCAGGTGAACTGGGTCTATGCCGCCTTCGCGGTCTCCGGAATCGTGCTCGGTGCCGCCTACCTGCTGTGGCTCTACCAGCGACTCATGTTCGGTGAGCTGGACAAGGAAGAAAACCGGAAGCTCCTCGATGTCTCGCCCCGGGAGAGCGCGACGCTGATCCCGATCGTGGTGCTTTGCGTCTTCATCGGTGTCTATCCGAAGCCCTTCCTCGACAAGCTGGCGGTTCCGGTGGCGGCGATCGTGGAGCGACTCTCGCCGGAGGCGACCGCCGAAAACCATCCGCCTCCCGTCCCGGTTGAAGCTGACGATTCTCCGGAGTCCGCGAGCGACGACTGAAGACCACGCCCCCCGCCGCCCGGCTGCTGAACCTGCTCAGCGTCGGCTTTTCGCTTCCCATCGCCATCCTGATCGGTGCCGGAGGCGGCTGGCTCCTCGGCCAACGCTTCGGCATCGGCCCCTGGCTTGCCGCGGTCGGCCTCGTCTGCGGCATCGCCGCCGGTTTCCTGAACCTGCTCCGCGCGGCTTCGGCCTCCGCTGAAGACGAATGAGCTCTTCGCCGCCGCGCGAGTCCCGCCTCGTTCGCCATGGAGTCCTGATCGGTCTCGGTGCCACGCTCATCGCCTTCGCCTTCGGCCCGCGCGAAGGGCTCTCGGTTCTTGCCGGCGCTGCCATTTCGGTCCTGAACCTGCGGGTGCTGAAGACGATCGCGGTAGGTGCCACCGGGGTGGTGGGTGCTCGTGGAGCGCTGATCGCCGCCGCTCTCACCGGACTCCGGTACGCCTTGCTAGGAGCGTTGCTGTTCGTCATAATTGCCGTCTGGAAGGCGAGCGTCCTCGGCGTGATCCTCGGCTTGGGAGCGCCCCTTGGAGCGGTTGCCCTCGAGTTGATCGGCGAAGGTCGGAGGCTCTCGCAGCAGCGGCAGAGCCCGGATTCCGGGCTTCCGAAAACGGATCCTGACCGCTCAGCCCCGCCCGGAGACTGAATCCCCGTCTTCCCGACCACCTGTTCATGGAACTTCATCACCCGTCACTCTTCTCCAAGCTGATCGAGCTGTGGACGCATGTCCATCCGCCCGATCATGTGGTGATGGCGCTCATCGGGGCGGGTGGCCTCGTGGTTTTCTCGCTGTGGTTCCGGAGCCGGATTTCGCTCGAAAAACCGGGGAGGCTGCAGCTTCTGCTCGAATTGCTGGTGACCGGCCTCCTCGCGCTGCTCAAGGAAAATGTCGGGCCGAAGGGGCGTCCGTTCCTCGGTATGGTGGGTGCCATCGGGCTCTTCATCCTGGTCAGCAACCTCGCCGGGCTCGTGCCCTTCCTCTCGTCTCCGACCGTGAGCATCAACATGCCGGTCGGCTGCGCCATCGTCGCGTTTCTCTATTACAACATCCAGGGAATCCGGGCGCAGGGCGCGGGAAAGTACTTCGCCCATTTCCTCGGGCCGAGCCTTCCCCTCGCGGTGGTGATGCTCCCCATCGAGATCATCAGCCACCTGAGCCGGATGCTCTCGCTTTCGGTGCGGCTCTTCGGGAACATCTTCGGCGAGAAACTGGTCATCCTCGTTCTGGGAGTGATCGTCCCGTTCGTCGTTCCGGTGCCGATGATGCTCTTCGGCGTGTTCGGGAGCTTCCTCCAGGCCTTCGTATTCACCATGCTCACCGTCATCTATCTCGGCGGCGCGGTCGTCGCGGAAGAGCACTGACCGGTTCCGCCGATCCGGCCGGAAACCGACTTTTCCACCAAGGAGAACAAAGAACGTGTCCATGAAACTGCGGACCGCCCTTCTTGTCGCCGCCGGCGTGGTCTTCGCCTCTCCGGCGTTCGCCCAGGGTTCCTGGGACCCGATGGTCACCAAGTGGGCCCTGATCGCCGGAGCGGGAGCGATCGCCATCGCCGCCGCGCTCGGTGCCTTTTCCCAGAGCCGCGCGGTCGTCGGTGCCTGTGAAAGCCTCGCCCGGAACCCCGGAGCAGCCCCTCAGATCCGGTTCTCGCTGCTGCTCGGCCTCGTGCTCATCGAGAGCCTGGTCATCTACGCCTTCGTCACCTCGCTCATCATCTTCTTCGTCGTCTGGAACACCTGATTTCCTGAGAGAAGCCTCCCGAGGGATTCCCGGTAGGGGGGCTTCGCTACCCCGGCTTCGGTGACGATCGCGGTGACGAGCCGGGCCGGGGTCACGTCGAACGCCGGGTTCCAGGCGTTCACTCCCTCCGGGGCGATTTCCGCTCCCTGAAAGCGGGTCACCTCGTCTGGGTGGCGCTCCTCGATCGGGATCGAAGCACCATCCGGTGTCTCGCGATCCACCGTCGAGCGGGGAGCAACCACCAGGAACGCGACGGCGTGCTCGCGGGCGAGGACCGCCGCCTGGTAGGTGCCGATCTTGTTCGCAACGTCGCCGTTCCCGGCGACCCGGTCGGCCCCCACCACGACCGCATCCACCCGCCCGGAAGCGAGCAGCGCTCCCACCATTCCGTCGGTGATGACGGTCACCGGGATCCGGTCCCGTTCGAGCTCCCACGCGGTCAGCCGCGCGCCCTGAAGGAAGGGGCGGGTCTCGGGGGCGAAGACTTCCACCGGGCGTCCGGCTTCGGCGAGCGCCCGCGCCACCCCGAGCGCGGTTCCGTACCCGGCGGTCGCGAGCGCGCCGGCGTTGCAGTGGGTCAGCAGCCGGACGGGTGTCGTCCGCCCGGGGAGAAGACCGGCCCCGAGCCGCCCCATCGCCCGGTTGGCCTCGAGGTCTTCCCGCTGGATGGCGGCCGCCGCCGCTTCGAGCGCGGCAATCCCTCCCGCGACCGCACTCCGCATCCGAAGGAGGGCGGCTTCGAGGTTGTAAGCGGTCGGCCGGGTGGCCATCAACTCCGCCGCGATGGATTCGAAGCGCTCCGGCGAGATCGTCTCTCCTGCCCGGAAGCCGAGGACCACTCCCCAGGCGGCGGCGATTCCGATCGCCGGAGCACCCCGCACCACCATGTCCCGAATTGCCTCCGCGACTTCCTCCGGGCGGCGGCAGATGATCCACCGCTCTTCAGCGGGCAGCAGGCGCTGGTCCAACAGGAAGAGCGCCCGCTCTCGCTCATCGAAGCGGAGCGGCGTCACCACCGGCTTGTCAGCACTTCTCGAATCGTCGCCGCAGCCACGCGGCGCAGGCAGTCGGCAGAGGCGCTTTCCCTTCGAGTTCCCCATCCCGGATCGCAGTCGCCATGCGACCGGCTTTGCGCCGGGTTGCGAGCCAGGCGTGAGTCGGCTTCCTTTCGGTGTATTCCCGCAACGCAGCGGGGATCCCGGCAATGAACTGCTCGGCCAGAGGCCAGACGGGGTCGTCATCGGGAACCATGGCCGCCACGAAGTCCTCCACCTCGCCAGCCGAGCCGTTGTCCGGCATCACCCAGATGCCGACCCGGGGACAGGTTCCGACAACTGCGCCCGCTGGGGTCGACTCATCCCGGCCAGGATGCCCGATCCGCAACTCCCGAAAATCCCCGAAAATTCCGGACGAGGAGGCTCGGCACACGGAGTGCAGTGGGGGTCATGAAGAGGAATCCAGGATCGGAAGCTGCCCGGAACGAACTGCTGCGAAACCCGGCCCGATTCTAGCGGCGATTATGCTGTGGGTCTCATGCTGATCCTCGGAATCGAGACCTCCTGCGACGAAACCTCGGCGGCGGTGGTCGAGGACGGGCGTCGCATCCTCTCGAACGTCGTTTCCTCCCAGGAGCAGCACGCTCCGTTCGGCGGGGTGGTCCCGGAGATCGCTTCGCGTCAGCACCTGATCCACCTCCGCCCGGTGGTGGAGCGCGCTCTCGAGGATGCGAACATCGAGTCCGGCGATCTCGACGCGGTGGCGGTGACCCAGGGGCCGGGACTGATGGGGGCACTCCTCACCGGGGTCAGTTTCGCCAAGGCGTTCGCGTTCGCCCGCGGCATCCCGCTGGTCGGAGTGGATCACATCGAAGGCCACATCCGCGCCTGTTATCTGGAGGCCCCGGAAATCCTCCATCCGTCGCTCGCGCTCGTGGTTTCCGGCGGGCACACCAACCTGTTCCTGATGGAGTCGGAGGGGGCGTACCGACTGATGGGCAAGACCCGCGACGATGCCGCCGGCGAGGCCTACGACAAGGTCGCGAAACGGCTCGGACTCGGCTATCCGGGTGGCCCGATCCTGGACCGGATGGCCCAGCGGGGGAACCCGAAGCGCCACGTCTTCTCCTTGCCGTTCTTTTCCGACGGATCGCGCCACGACTTCAGTTTTTCCGGGCTCAAGACCCAGGTGCTGCGGCTCATCGAGACCGAGCGGATCGAACCGCTCCGGCCGGGAGAGGATCCGTTCGAGCGTTCCGACCTTCTCGATCTCGCCGCGAGTTTCCAGTCCGCGGTGGTGCGGGCGCTCGCCCGCTCGGTCACCCGCGCCCTTCCCGAATCCGGAGCCCGCTCGATCCTGCTTTCGGGCGGGGTCGCCGCCAACTCGGCGCTCCGCGAGCGGTTCCGGCGGCTCGGCGAGGAGGCGGGGCTTCCCGTCCACTATCCGAGCATCGCGCTTTCGACCGATAACGCGGCGATGATCGCCGCCGCCGGTCACCTGGCCCTTCGCCGCGGCGAGCGGGCATCCCGCGATCTGACCGCGAACACCGAGCTGCGTCTCGGCGAGTCGGGCCCGCGCCGGTCGCGTCAGTACCGGTAGCTGATCTCGACCCCGATCGTCCGCGGCTCCCCGGCGTAGCCGAGGTGCCCGAGCCCCGGAATCTGCGAGCGCCAGACAAAGGTCAGGTACGACTCGTCCAGCAGGTTCCTCCCGTAGAACCAGGCCCCGAGTCCCATGCGCTCGACCCCGAACCGGGCGTTCAGGAGCGTCCGGCCGTCGAGCCGAAGGTCCGGCTCGTTCCCGGCCTCGGAAAAGGCACTTCCCTGGGAAGCCAGCTCGACCGTCCCCGATGCCCAGTCCGATGGCCGGAAAGAGACTCCGCTCATCAGTGACCAGCGCGGAGCCTGGGGGAATTCGTTTCCGGTGAAATCCCGATTCTCGTCCAGGAAGTCGTCGAAACGGGTGCGAAGCATGCCTGCCGAGCCGAAGATCTGGAGCTTTCGGCTGATCCAGTAGGTGGCTTCCGCCTCCGCTCCGAAGACCGTGGATTCGCCGGCATTGACGGTCAGGGTGTCCACCGGCAGGCCGAGTTCGCTCTGCACCCGGACCTGCTGGTCGTTCCAGTCGGTATAGAACGCGTTGGCACCGAGGAACCACCTCCGATCCGGAGTCTCGGCCCGCAGCGCGAACTCGAAGTTTTCGGTGAACTCGGGGTCGTAGTTACTGATCTGCCGACTCAGGGGTGCCACCGACTGTCCACCCGCCCGGTAGCCACGCTGCCAGGAGACCGAAGTGGAGAAGCTGTCGCTCCAGTCCCGACGGACACCCACCTTGGGCAGGAACGCCGAATACTCCGCCGCGAGGTTCTCGGGCGGCTGTTCGCCCACCGGAAGCCCGGGGGCCGCCGGCTCCGCCGAGAGCCCCTGGATGTTGATCGTGTCCCGGGTTTCCCGATCGAAACGGCTGCCGAGGGTCAGCGTCCAGTCCCGGGCGAGCTCCAGATCGAACTCGCCGAAGAGCGCGGTGTTCCGGGTCTCCTCGTCGGTCAGGAAATAGGAGGTGAGGGTGAAGCCCGGAGGAAGCCCGGCGAGTTCACCCGGCCCCGCCGCATCCACCCGGAAACTGTCGGCGAGATCGGCGAAATAGAGACCGAAGACCCCCCGATGACGCGCTCCGCGATACCGGGCCAGCAGTTCCTGGCTGAACCAGCGGTCGTCGGTCGTGTAGTCGAGGAGACCCGCCGGCTGCGGGGTCTGGTCCAGATCCTCCAGCCGGTAGTACTCGTGGTCATAGACGCTGGTGGTGGATTCGAGGCTCACCGCGCCGAGATCGAGGCCGAGCTCCACGGTGGCGGTCCGGTGGAGCGAGCCATCCTCGGCTTCCTGATCGGAGAGGTTCATCCGCTCGTCCGGAAAGCGCGCGACCAGGACCGTTCCGTCTCCGCCACGGTTTTCGGTGGCCGAAAGGGTCACGAGCGCCCGAAACCGTTCGGTGGGATCGAAGCGAAACTTGGCGCGGACGTTCCGCGCTTCGCGCCCGTCGTAGTTCTCCTCGCCCCGGGTCGGGTTGTTGACGAACCCGTCGCTTTCCTGGACATCGGCGGAAATGCGGATCGCGGCCTTCCCGGCGAACGGAACGTTCACCGCCGCGGAGGCCTGGCGGTTGTCGCCGTAGCGAACCCGGCCCCGTACTTCGTTCCGATAGACCGGATCGGCGCTTCGCATCACGATGGCACCGGCGAGCGAGTTCCGGCCCTGCTGGGTGGATTGCGGCCCGCGAAGCACCTCCACGCGGTCCAGATCCCAAGTGCTGAACGGGCCGAAAAAGGTCGCTTGGTACCCCTCCACCGGCGCTCCGTCCACCCGAAGACTCACCAGCAGGCCCCCGCCGCCCCCGAAGCCGGACTGGCGGATCCCGCGAATCGAAAACCCGCGCCGGTCGGACGACGAATCCACGTTCGGGGTCATCGCGACCAGCCGGTAGAGGTCGGTGTCGGTACCGCCGTCGAGCCGGGCACCGCCCACCACCGCGACACTCGTGTTCTCCTCGAACCGGGAGCGCCGGACATGCTGACCGGTGACCCGCACGCTTTCCGCGAAGGCGAGCGAGAGCGGGATGCGGATCCGCACCTGTCCGCCGGACTCCACCAGGATGCTCACCGTCCGGCTGCCGAACCCCGGCTGCGTCACCGTGAGCCGGTGTTCGCCTTCGGGAAGCGCATCGAAGCGGAAAGATCCCGCGCCATCGCTGACTGTTTCGCGGATGTCTCCGTCCTGAAGGGTCAGGAGAACGCTCGCTCCGGCAACGCCCGTTCCATCGGGGCCCTCGATTTCTCCTACCACTTCGGAGCCGAGTGCCGGCAGCGCGGGCACCGAGAGAACGACCAGCAGAATCAGGAATCGCACGGGAGAGCCTCCTCCCACGGCCGGCTGCCGTGGTGTCTTCGCCCGTATTCTGCTACGCCCGGTTAAAAGGCTGTTGAAGAAGAACTCTCCTCGGCCACCGCGACCTGCCCGCGTCGTCACCAGCGCACGGTGGCCTCCACCCCCGAAGACGTGCACCGGGGCCAGGGTTTCGGCTTCCCGGCGGGTGGCCTTGACCCCGAACGCGAGGTCGGACGAGAGCATCCGCCCCGAGACATCGAGGCTCAGACCGAACACCGGGGCATTCCAGTCCACACCGAGATTCATCCCGGTACCGGGGCGCGGAGGGAGGCTGAGCTCCCCCCCCGAAGAGCCTGCCGAGCGCCGTTCGCCCCGCTTCAGGCCGGGGAGGTTTCGATCACATCGCCCTTGCGCTGCAGCACGGTCACCCCCTTCTCCAGGGCCGACTCCTTCAGCTCGTCATGGATGTGGAACGTGGCGAGAGCGAATCGGTGCCGGTGGCCGGCGTACTTCGGGAACATCCGGCGGAATTTCGGTGCCTTCTCGTCCAGCAGGTCCTTCAGGTCGTCCTTGTGCGCCCTGTGCTTCACCTCCACGACGAACACCTCGCTGCCGTTCACGAGCAGCAGGTCGAACTCGTCCTTCTGGCCGGTTTTGTCGTCGCGGCCCGGGACGTTCCTTTCGACGGATTCGAAGCGCACCCCACCGAGAACCGGATGGGCCTTGAGGCTGTTGTAGAAGAACTCCTCGACCGCCGCGCCCAGGTTGTTGCTGGCACCGCCGTACATTTTCCCCAGCGTTTTGATTTCGACGAAGGTTTCCCTCACCAGGACCTCGGTCTCCGCAATTCGGTCCGACAGCCGGTCGATCTTGGCATCGGTCTTCGCCATCTGGACGGCGTTTGCCGCCATCTGGGCATCGGTCTTCGCCAACCGGTCCGCCAGCTCTTCGATCTTGTCCGACAGCCGGTCGATCTTGGCATCGGTCTCCGCCTGCTGGACGGCGTTTGCCGCCATCTGGGCATCGGTCTTCGCCTGCCGGTCCGCCAGCTCTTCGATCTTGTCCGACAGCCGGTCGATCTTGGCATCGGTTTTCGCCTGCTGCGCGGCGTTTTCCTTCAGCAGGGCCTCGGTCTCCGCCAACCGGTCCGCCAGCTCTTCGATCTTGTCCGACAGCCGGTCGATCTGGGCATCGGTGCGGTCCTGCGCCGTGGCCAGGCCAGCAACCAGCGCTTTCAGTTCTGCGTCGGTCATTTTTTCGTCGGTCATCGAACGGGTCCGTGATTCAGTGTAGCCGCATCCACCTACCCCGCACCGTCACGCCTGATTCGATCGGGGAACACACTTACATTGACGCAACAGCGCCCGTTTTGTCCCGCCCGGGGGCCAGAATGTGGAAAACTGTCACCAGCGCACGGTGGCCTCGACCCCGAAGACGTGCACCGGGGCCAGGGTCTCGGCTTCCCGGCGGGTGGCCTTGATGCCGAAGGCGAGGTCCGATGCCAGCTTGTGCGGCACGAACCGCCAGCCGAGCGCGTAGTCCCGCGCCCGCTCCGTGAAGTCCACCTCGGCGTGCGGACTCGCCGTGAAGCGGCCCCCGAAGGCGGAGAAGCCGTACGCGGTCTCAAGCGTCCGTCGCATTCCCGCTCCGCTCCCGATGTTCCCGCCGTCGCCGAGTGGGGTCGTCGTCGCGAACAGCGCCTCGATCCCCCCGTCGGCGCTCCCGCCGATCGCCTGGCGCAGCGAAAGCGACGGCCCCCGCTCGCTCTCCGGACTCGGGTCGAAGACCACCGCCGCCGAAATCCCCCGGTCCGCGAAGTCCTCGTTCTCGTGGAGGATCAGCATCCGTCCCGCGACATCGAGGCTCAATCCGAAGACCGGTGCCTTCCAGTTGATTCCGACACCGAGATCCATCCCGGCCCCGGTCTCCGCATCGCCCCCGTCGTGGCGGGCGCCCGCTTCCACCCGCGGCGTGAGATCGCCCATGCCGTCGAAGTTGAAGTCGTAGCTGGCCTCCACCCCGAGCCGCAGCCGGGTCACGAAGGTATCCGCCGTCGAAAGCGCGGCGATCTCATCCGATGTGCTCCGCATCCACAGCCCGTCGCCGATCACCGCCACCGCCGGCCGGTTGCCGGCAGCATCGAGCAGGTCTCCCCGCACGCCCGCCGCCGCCATCGTCCAGTCGGTGTCCGCCCGGTAGCTCGCGCCCCCGGTCTTGAGCGTCACCTCGCCGATGCCGTAGCCGCCCGCACCCCAGAGCTTCAGCCGCGGGTTGGCCTGGATCGACGCATACGGCAGCGCCGCCGTCAGCGACGCATCCACCTTGCCGCCGCTGGCACCCTCGCTGGTGTAGCCCCCCTCGGAGAGGCTGTGGGTCAGCGCCAGGCCGAAGAGCCAGTCGCCCCGCGCGTAGTCCGCGCCCACGAGACCCGTCAGCACCTCGCCGTCGAGGCCGATCGCCGTGGCTCCGTCGTTCGTGGCGCCGTCGAAGCGGTTCGCGCTCGCCCGGCCCCAGAAGGCGAAGCTGCCCCCGGTTCCCTCCGCCTCCTGGGTCGTGAGCGTGAAGCTCGACCCGAGCAGCATTTCCCGGGCGTTCGGGAGGTGCAGCAGGTCGCGGCTTTGGCTCTCGTACTCGTTCTCGAAGCCGGTCCTCCGCGCCTCGGCGTGCATCGTGCCCTGCGCCGTATCTCCTTCGCGCGGAACGTTCAGGCGGGGACCTGCGAGCGTCTTCTGCATCCCCGCCGTGCGCGGCGCCCGCAGCCTTCCCGCGATCCCGTCGAGCGCCTGCTCCGCCACCGTCCGGCCGAACCGTGCCAGATGCGCCGACACCACCGCCGCGCCCGCATCCGTCACCGTCACCTCCACGCTGCCGGTGACCGATGAGTAGTCACCGCCCCGTGCGTGGTGCGCCAATGTCGCGCTGTCGTTCGCCACATCCTCGTCCCGCGCCGCGAAGGCCGTCACCGTCTGCGCCGCGCTCCAGTTCCGGGCGGTGAAGCTCAGCGTGCTCCGGTCCACCGTCACATCGCCCGTGCCCGCGATGCTCACCGTTACGTTCCCCGTCGGCTCGGTGGCGAGTGCCACCGTGTAGCTCGCGCTCGCGCCTTCCGCCAGCGTCAGCGCCGCCGGAGTCAGGATCAGGCCCGGCGTGTCGTCGTCCATGACGGTCACCGCCACGCTGCCGGTCACCGAGTCGTAGCCGCCGCCGCTCGCGCGGTGATCCAGTCTCGCCCGGTCGTCCGCCGCATCCGCGTCCTGCCCCGCCGACACTGTCACCGGTTGCGCCACGTTCCAGTTCCCCGCGGTGAAGGTCAGCGTGTTCTGCGCCGTCGTCACCTCACCCGTGCCCGCGATGCTCACCGTCACATCGCCGGCGGGTTCGGTGGCGAGCGCCACCCGGTAGTTCCCGCTGCCGCCCTCGTCCACCGTCAGCGTCTCCGGGGTCAGGACCAGCGCGGGCGTGTCGTCGTCCGTGACCGCGAGCGAGGCCGAGGCCTGCGACAGGCGGTAGTCCTCGCCCGAAAGCACCGTCACCGTCACCGTCCCGTCCGCCTCGTTCCGGCGGTCATCGATGGTGGCTACCCGCAGACTCGCCGTGGGCGCCGAAGCCGAGAGCGTGACGAGCCGCTCGCCGAGCTGCACCCCGTCCACGAAGTCGCCCGTCGCCGACACCCGCACCCGCACCGTGATCTCGTCGCTCGGCACCGGACTCGCGGTGATCCGGAACAGCGCCTCGCCGCCCTCGATCACCATCTGCCCCGCGCTCACCGAGACGGCGGACAGAGAAGCCGAGGGGAGGGACGGGGTACTACCCCCACCACCGCCGCCACCACCGGAAGAAGGCGGATCGTCGTCGTCGTCTTCCTCCGCTGGCGGCTGCTGCGGCGGCGGGCTCGGGGCACGCCAGGTCGCGGTCCGCGACACCGCCGCCGCCGGGCCCCGGTTCGTCCCGTCGGTCGCCGCATTTCGACGCACCGTCACCACCACGTTCACCCCGCCGGTCGGCGTGATCTGCATCCGGTAGCTCCTCCCGCTGCCCGAGAGCGTGCCCTTGCTCCCGCCGGTCACCGTGATGTCGTTCGTATCGAAGTCCGTCACCGACTCGCTGAAGGTGAAGTTCGCCGTGAACGCCGCCCTCGTGCTGATCGTCCCCGGTACTCCCGAGATCGTGAGCGTCGGTACCGTCGTGTCCGTCGCCGACGGGTCGGTGATGCTGAAGCTCAGACTGCCCGTGCCGCTCGCTCCGCCGCCGAGACCGGTGCCCGAACTCGCGCTCAGCGTGCCGAGGCCGATCATCACCGTCTCGCCGCCCGTCTCGGCCGTGTTGTCCGTCGCCGCACTCAGCGTCAACGTCACCGTCCGCGACGTCGTCCCCGTGCTCGGCCCGGTGAAGGTCACCATCGCATTCCCGGAGTCCAGATTCGCGCAGGTCACCCCGGTCGGCAGAGTCGCCTGACACGCCGTCGTGTAGTCCGTGCCTCGCGTCGCGCCGCCGGTGAAGGTCAGCGGCACCGGCAACGTCTCGCCGTTCACGAGACCGCGGCCCAGGGTGACCGTGAAGGTCTTCGTCTCGCCCTCCTCGATGTTCCCGGCGCTCCCCGCGAGCGTCACCGTGGTCGCGTCGTCGTCCACCACCGTGACCGTCGCCGCATCCCCGCTCAGGCTGTGATAGTTGTTGTCCCGGGAGGATGTGCTGTAGGTGACGGACAGTTCCCGACCGATCGGGCTGTCCGTGTTGTCGTCGGTGGCCCGCACCGTCACCGTCTGCGCCGTGCCCCAGGTCGAGGCGGTGAAAGCGATCAGCGCGCTGCCGCTGAACGTGCTGCCGCCCGGGCCGGCGAGCTTCAGTCCGGCGGGGGCGGTGACGGTGACCGCGACGTTGTCCGACGGCTGGGTGTTCAGCACCACCGTGAAGGTCGCCGTGTCCGAAGTGCTGCCCTCGGTCGCCGTGTCGTCGGTCGTCGCCGTCGTCACGCCCGCGGCACCCCTCGGGGTCGCGACCGCCGTGTCCGACGTCACACCCAGCACCGCCGTCGCCACCGCGCGCACCTGGAAGCTGTACTCCGTCCCGTTCGTCAGACCCGTCACCGTGTGGCTCGTGATACTGGCGCTGTTCGCGATGTCCGTCCAACTCCCCCAGACGAGCGGATCGCCCGATCCGCTGCGCACCTGGTGCTTCGTGATGCCGTTGCTGCTCGAGGCCGTCCAGCTCAAGGCCACCTGGCCGTTGCCCGCCGTCGCCCCGAGGCCCGTCGGCGCCGCCGGCGCGTTCACCGCCACCGGTGTTACCACCGCGTCCCGGTTCTCCTCGGCCGAGGGCTCGCCCATCACCGCATCGGACACCGCGCGGACCTGGAAGTAGTACTCCGTGCCGTCGGTCAAACCCGTCACCGTGTGGGAGGTGGTGTCCTTGTCGCTGTTCGTGATGGGCGTCCAGCTGCCCCAGGTGACGGGCGAACTCTGGACACCCTGGCGGTACTCGTACCCGGTGATCGTGTCGTCCATCGGGTCGGTCCAGCTCAGGGTGACCTCGGCGTTGCCCGCCGTGGCGGAGAGACTGGCCGGCGCCGCCGGCGCGCCGAACACCGCGGTCGCGACCACATCGGCCGGCGGGCCGGTGTTCGTGCCGTCCGTCGCCGAGTCCGCATCCACCGTCACCGTCACGTCCGCGTCGGCATTCGGGGTCACCACCACCGTATAGCTGCTGCCGCTGCCCGTGAACGAGCTCTTGTCGCCGTTCGTGACCGTGACATCGCCGGTGACGAAGTCCGTCACCGACTCCGAGAAGGTGAACGTCACCGTGAACGCGGCGCGGGTCGTGATCCTCTTCGGTACCCCGCTGATCTCGAGCGTCGGCGCGCTCGCGTCCGGGTCGGTGATGTCGAAGTCCGCCAGGCTGTCGGTGCCGCTCGCGCCGCCCCCGAGACCGGTCCCCGAACTCGCGTCCAGCGTGCCGAGGCCGATGACCACCGACTCGCCGCTCGCCTCCGCGGTGTTGTCCGTCGTCGCCGTCAGGGTCAGCGTCACCGTCGTCACCGTCGCCCCCGTGCTCGGCCCCGTGAAGGTCACCGTCGGGGTCGTTTCCGTGTTCAGGTCGTTGCAGGTCACCCCCGTCGGAAGCGATGTCGGGCACGCCGTCGTGTAGTCCGTGTTCCGCGTCGCGTCGCCGCCGAAGGTCAGCGGCACCGGCAACGTCTCGCCGTTCTCGAGGCCCCGGTTCAGCGTGATCGTGAAGGTCTTCGTCCCGCCCTCCACGACATCCCCGGCAGTGCCCGCGAGCGTCACCGTGGTCGGGTCGTTGTCCACCACCGTGACCGTCGCCGCATCCCCGCTCAGGCCGCTGTAGCCACTGTCCGACGAAGTCACGGCGTAGGTGACCGTCAGTTCCCGACCGATCGGGCTGTCATCGTTGTCGTCGGTCGCGCGCACCGTCACCGTCTGCGCCGTGCTCCAGTTCGTGCTGGTGAAGGTGAGGCCCTCGCTGCTCGTGAACGTGGTGGCGCTGTCCGGGCCGTCGAGCGTCAGACCCGTCGGCGCGGTCACCGTCACCGTGACATCGCTCGACGGCCGGGTGTTCAGCGCCACCGTGAAGGTCGCCTCGTCCGTGGTGCTGCCCTCGGTCGCCGTCGCGTCGGGTTCTGTCGTGACCACGCTCGCCGTGTCGTCGTCGGTCACCGTCACCGCCACGCTCCCGCTCACCGAGCCGTAGCCGCCACCCGACGCGCTGTGCGTCAGCGTCGCGCTGTCGTCGTCGGCATCGTTGTCCTGACCCGCCGACACCGTCACCGTTTGCGCCGTGCCCCAGTCGCTCGTCGTGAAGGTCAGCGTGTTCTGGTTGCCGCCCGTGTCGCCGTCGGTGTCGAACGTCACCTCGCCGCTCGCCCCCGCGACCGTCACCGTCACGCTCGCCGTCGGCTGGGTCGCGAGCGCCACCGTGTAGGTGCCGCTGCCGCCCTCCGCCACCGTCAGCGAAGTCGGATCGAGGACGAGACCCGGCGTGTCGTTGTCGGTCACCGTCACCTCCACATCCCCGGTCACCGAGCCGTACCCGCCGCCCGACGCGGTGTGCGTCAGCGTCGCGCTGTCGTTCGCCGTGTCGCCGTCGGCCGCCGCCAACACCGTCACCGTCTGCGCATCGTCCCAGGTGGTCGTCGTGAAGGTCAGCGCCGTCGTCTGGGTGCCCGGCGTCGTGGAGTCGGTGTCGAACGTCACCTCCCCGCTCGCCCCCGAGACCGTCACCGTGACGTTCCCATCGGGCTGGCTCGAGAGTTCCACCGTGTAGGTCGCGCTCGCCTCCTCGACCACGGTCACCGCCGCCGGGTTGAAGACCAGGGCGGTCCACACCGCCGTCGCCGTCTCCGCGCTCGCCGGGCCCATGTTCAACCCGTCGGTCGCGCTGTCCGCCGTCACCGTCACCACCACGTTCGCGTCGCCGTCGGGGGTGATCACGAGCGTATAGACCCTCGCACTCGTCGCCGTGAACGTGCCCGCCGTGCCGCCCGTCACCGTGATGTCGCTCTTCGCGAAGCCCGTGACATCCTCCGAGAAGGTGAACGTCGCCGTCAGGTCGCTCGTGCCGCTGATCCGCGCCGGCACCCCGGTGATCCCGACCGTCGGCACGCTCGCATCCCAGGTGGCCGTCGCCGTCTCCGCGCTCGCCGGGCCCATGTTCGTGCCGTCGGTCGCGCTGTTCGCCGCCACCGTTACCACCACGTTCGAACCGCTCGTCGGGGTGATCGCGAGCGTATAGGTGGTGCCGCTGCCCCCGAACGCCCCCGCCGTGCCGCCCGTCACCGTGATGTCGTTCTTCACGAAGTCCGTCACCGTCTCCGAGAAGGTGAAGGTCGCGGTGAGGGCGTTCGTGTTGTTGATCTTCGCCGGTATCCCGGTGATATCCACCGTCGGCGCCGTCTCGTCCCACACGGCCGTCGCGCTCACCGCGTTCGCCGGGCCGGTGTTCAACCCGTCGGTTGCGCCGCCCGCGGCCACCGTCACCGTCACGTCCGCGTCGGCATTCGGGGTCACCACCACCGTATAGCTGCTGCCGCTGCCCGAGAACGCGCTCTTGTCGCCGTTCGTGACGCTGACATCGTCCGTGTCGAAGCCCG
Source organism: Vicinamibacteria bacterium (assembly GCA_965215615.1). Taxonomy (GTDB): domain Bacteria; phylum Acidobacteriota; class Vicinamibacteria; order Marinacidobacterales; family Marinacidobacteraceae; genus CBDATA01. The sequence goes on from OZ244068.1 coordinate 2,551,863, forward strand.
TCACCGTCTCCGAGAAGCTGAAGGTCGCGGTGAACGCATCGCGGTTGCTGATCTTGCCGGGTACCCCGGTGATCTCGACCGTCGGCGCCGTCTCGTCCCACACGGCCGTCGCACTCTCCGCGCTCGCCGGGCCCATGTTCGTGCCGTCGGTCGCGCTGTTCGCCGCCACCGTCACCACCACGTTCGCATCGCCGTCGGGAGTGATCCCGAGCGTATAGACCGTCGTGCTCGTCGCCGAGAACGTGCCCACCGTGCCGCCCGTCACCGCGATGTCGGCCTTCTCGAAGCCCGTCACCGCCTCCGAGAAGGTGAAGGTCGCCGTCAGCGCGTTCGTGTTGTTGATCTTCGCCGGGATCCCGGTGATCGCAACCGTCGGCACACTCGCGTCCGGGTCGGTGATCTTGAAGTCCGCCAGGCTGTCGGTGGTGCTCGTGCCACCCTCCAGACCGGTGGCCGTCAGCGTGCCGAAGCCGATGATCACCGTCTCGCCGCCCGTTTCGGTCGTGTTGTCGCTCGCCGCACTCAGCGTCAGCGTCACCGTCCGCGCCGTCGCCCCCGAGGTCGGCCCCGTGAAGGTCACCGTCGGGGTCAGGCTCGTGTCGTCGAGGTCGTTACAGGTCACCCCGGTCGGAAGTGTCGTCGGGCACGCCGTCATGTAGTCCGTGCCCCGCGTCGCGGTACCGGTGAAGGCCAGCGGCACCCCGAGCGTCTCGCCGTCCACCAGACCGCGCCCCAGAGTCACCGTGAAGGTCTTCGTCGCCCCCTCGGCCACATCTCCCGCCGCGCCCGCGAGCGTCACCGTCGTCGGGTCGTTGTCCACCACCGTGACCGTCGCCGCATCCCCGGTCAGGTTCTGGTAGTCGGTATCCGCGGTCGCAGTCGCGGTCCAGGTGATCGTCTCCTCCCGGCCGCTCGGGTTGTCCGTGGCCTCGGAAGTGGCGCGCACCCTGATCGTCCGCGGGCTGTTCCAGTTCGTGGTGGTGAACGTCAGGACCTCGGCGTTGCTGAACGCAGTGGGGGCGTCCGGGCCGTCGAGCTCCAGCCCGGGGGCTCCGCTTGCATCCACGCTCACGACCACCAGCCCCGACGACGGCTCCGTGTTCAGCACCACCGTGAAGGTCGCCGTGTCCGTCCGGTCCGCCTCGCTCACCGACGCGTCCGTCACCGAGATCGTCACCCCCGGCGCGGTCACGTCGTCGTCGGTGACGGTGACGATCAGGTCCGCCGAGTCGCGGCCCGTGTAAAGGGAATTCATGCTGTCGGAGGTGGCCGTGTGCCGGATCGCGACGGTGCGGTCGGTGTCCTGGTCGATCTCGTCGTCCACCCCGGTGACCGTGACGGTCTGGCCGGTGTTCCAGTCGTCGGCGGTGAAGGTCAGGCTCGCGGGGGTCACCGTGGCCACGCTCGCGTCCTGCGAGGCCACGGCCACGGTCACGGTCTCGGTCGCGTTGGGCTCGACCTGGAGCGCCACGTTGTAAGTGCCCGTTCGCGTGCTGCCCGACGCTTCGGTGACCGTCAGCGTCGCCGGGTCCGGGAGCGCGATGGCCGTGTCCGTGTCGCCACGGATGATGACTTCCAGGGTGGTGGGGGTGCCGCGCGCGATCGCGACGGTGCTCGCGATCTCGTGGATGCCCAGCTGGAACAGCTCGTTCACCTCCGGGATCGTGTCGTCGGTGATGGCGATGGTGGTCGAACCCTCGGTCTGGCCGGCCGTGATCGTCACCTCGTAGGTGCCGGTGGTGCTGTCGGGGGAGGTGACGTTGCCGGCCGCGTAGTCGCTCCCCTTGGTGGCGGTAAAGTCGGTGCTCGTGAGATAGATGTCCACGTCCGCGCTCACGGCCTGGGACAGCACCAGGGTCACGGTCAGGTTCTTGTTTTCCGTGGAAGTCAGGATGGCGTTCTTGAACCCCACCGTGGCGGCGGCCGGCGTCGCGCTCACCGTGTCCGACATCGCCCCCTTCACCGCGTTGTTGACCGCGCGGATCTGGAAGCTGTATGCCGTGCCGACCGTCAGGCTGCTCACCGTGGTGCTGGTCGTGTTCGCATCGCTGCCGGAGATGGCCCCCCACGCCCCCCAGTCGACCGGATCGCCCGTGCCCTGCCGGATCTCGTACCCGGTGATCGTCCCGCCCGGAGCGGTCCAGCTCAGGGTGACGCTGCTACCGCCCGCCGTCGCCGTCAGGCCCGTCGGCGCCACCGGGGCACCCGAGGCCAAAGGCGTCGCCGACACCGCAGCCGACGGCGCGCCCGACCCCGATGTGTTCACCGCCGCGAGATGGAACTCATAGGTCGTCCCGTTCGTCAGGCCGGTGACCGCGTACTCGGTGAGACTCGCGCTGTTCTCGATGCTCGTCCAGCCGTCCGGCCAGAGGGTGCCCTCCACCCGTTGCTGGTATTCATACCCGGTGATCGTCCCGCCCGGAGCGGTCCAGCTCAGCGTGACCTGGGTATCGCCCGCCGCCGCTGCCACGTTCCCCGGCACCCCCGGCGGGGGAGCGGTGGGTGTCGCGCTCGCCGTATCCGACATCGCACCCAGCACCGAAGTCCCGGTCACCGCACGCACCTGGAAGCTGTACGCCGTACCGCCGGTCAGGTCCGTCACCGTGTGGCTCGTGGTGCCCGTGATGTCCGTCCACGCACCCCACACGACCGGATCGCCCGTTCCCTGACGGACCTGGTACTTCGTGATCGTGCCGCTCGGGGCCGTCCATGCCAGAGCGACCTGACCGCTCCCCGCCGTCGCCGTGAAGCCCGTCGGCGCGGCCGCCGCGCCCGCCGCCAAAGGCGTCGCGGTCACCGTCGCCTCCGCGCCATCCCCCGAAAGGCCGACGGCGCGGACCCCGAAGGTGTATTCCGTGCCGTTCGTCAGCCCCGTCACCGTGGCACTCGTGGTGGTCGCGCTACTGCTCGAAACATCCGCCCACGTCCCCCAACTGAAGCCCGAATCGGTGGACAGGCCCGCGCCGTAACGCACCTGGTACTTCGTGATCGTGGCGTTGCCCGGGTCGGCCCAGTTCAGCGTGACCTGGGTGGCGCCCCCCGTGGCCCTCAGGCCCGTCGGCGCCGCCGGTTTGGCAACGGGGGTGATCGCATTGCCATCCGTGGCCGTGCCGTTCACCGTCCCCGCCACCGCGCGCACCTCGAAGTAGTACCTCGTGCCGTTGGTCAGCCCGGTCACCGTGTACTCGGTGGTGTCCTCGTCGCTCGCCGGAATGTCCGTCCACTCTCCCCAGGAGATGCTGCCCACCGGGCCCGTGCCCTGCCGGTACTGGTACTTCGTGATGGCATCGTTATTCGGGTCGGTCCATTTCAGGGTGATCTCGGTGTCGCCCGTGTCGATCGTGAAACCCGTCGGGGCAGCCGGGCCGGTCACCGCGGCCGGCGTCGCCGACACCGAGGCCGAGGCCGCGCCCAGCACCGTCCCGCCCGTCGCGGCCGTCGCGCGCACCTCGAAGTCGTACGCCGTGCCGTTCGTCAGGCCCGTCACCGTGCCGCCCGTCGAGGTCGCGGTGGTGCCGCCCGTGAAGTCCGTCCAGCTCCCCCAGGTACTGGAGCTGCTCAACTTCTGGCGGTACTGGTACTTCGTGATGTCGCTGTTCGACGGGTCGCCCCAGCTCAGCGTGACCTGGGCGTTGCCCGCCGTCGCCGTCACGCCCGTCGGGGCGGCCGGTGCCGCTACCGCCGTCGCCGGCACGATGGCCGACAACACGCCGAAAACGCTGCCGTTGCGCGCCCGCATCTGAAATTCCAGCGGCTCGTTGCCAACGGATGCGACGAAGGTGGTGCGGTTATTGCCCCTTATGTCCGCCCAGCCGAACCAGCTCGCGCCCGGTCTGCGGGACCGGTACTCGTACCTCGTGATCGTGCCGCTCGGACGCGTCCAGCTCAGCGTCACCTGCCCGCCGCCCGGACCCGCCACCGCCGTGAAGTTCGTCGGCGGCCCCGGCGCGTTCGCCGGGCGCGGCGTCGCCGACACGGCATCCGAATTCGTGCCCCCGGCCGGGTTGATCGCCCGCAGCCGGAACTCGTATTCCGTGTAGTTCGTCAGACCCGTCACCGTGTGGGTGGTCGTGGTGGCACCGCTCGGGGTGATGGCCGTCTCGTTCCCCCAGGTGCTCGAACCCGCTGTACGCTGCTGGTACGCATACCCGGTGATGCTCGCGTTCGACGGATCCGTCCAGCGCAGGACCACCTGCTGGTTGCCCGCCGTGGCCGTCAGGCCCATCGGGGCCGCCGGCAGGGGGACGGGGGTCGCGCTCACCGTGGCCGCCGTGCCGTTCGTGCTCCCCGCCACCGCACGCACCCCGAACTCGTACTCCGTGCCGTTCGTCAACCCCGTCACCGTGTGATCGGTGGTGTCCTCGTCGCTGTTCGAAATGTCCGTCCACGTACCCCAGGTGCCGGTGCTGGGAGGCGTCCGCTGCTGGTACTGGTACTTCGTGATCGTGTCGTCCGACGGGTCATCCCACGTCAACTCCACCTGGCCGCTGCTCACCACCGCCTGCAGGTTCATGGGGGCCGCCGGACCGGCCGTCTTCACCGTGCCGCGGAGGGCGATCTGAGGTATGGCGCTTCCCGATACCCAAGTTGTTCCAAACCTCTCGCGCGGTGAGTCAGCGATCGTCCAGCCGGTCAGGGAGCCGCCATCCTCGTCTCCTTCGTTTGTGCCACTCCGAATCGAGAGGCTTGCCGCCGCCCCGCCTGACGCGACAGCGAACTGGACGAAGTAGGTCGTGCTGGCCGAGAGGTCGATGCCGCCGCCCGGAGCGGTGAAGGTGAGCACCCCGGCGGCGGAGGGACTGGGGTTGGTGAAGGTGCCGAGCACCGTGTTGCCCGGGTCCTGGCCGCTGAAGTTCCGGATGGTGACCGTCAGGTTGTTCAAGTGTGAGGCGGTTACCTGGCTCGCGTATCTAACCTGAAGGCTGGCGACGTTGTAGCCGTCACTGTTGGTACCAGTGGTGAAGGCAATGGCACGGACTGGTCTGTCACTTAAGCTAGTAGACACAGTAAGTGCGTTGTCGATATTGCCCACCAGCAGCCGCGTCGTTTGCGCCTCTACGCCGGTGGTGAGGATGGCCAGCAGCGGCAGGGCGAACAGCGCGGCGGCCGGAATGCCCCGTAGGCTTTTAAGTGGAGGGATCCCCCGCCCACGAAACCAGCCCCTTACACCGCGCATTTTTCGGGGGGGGGGGGGGGGGGGTAAGGCTAATCACTCGGTACAACCCCTTCGAGAAGCCGTTCGATTTCGTGGTTTTCAAGCGCAGCGCCCTCCGGGAGCTTTTCCCCAAGACCGTATCTTCTATTATCCCTTATGACCCGTAAACACGACCGGGCCCGCGCAGTGTATCGCCTGAAGCACGGACTCGCCGAATCCGGGGAGCTCGCTCGCGCCATCGCCATCGAACAGACGGTCGAGATCCCGGACGCGATCATCCCGCAGGAAATCCGCGAGCGCTTCGTGGGGCGGGTGGAATCGGTGGAGGAAGCGGAGGGCCACTGTCTCGCCGCCGTCAGCTACGCCCCGGAACTGGCGGAGGATCTCTTCTGCCTGCTGAGCGTCGCTTTCGGCAATGCCTCCCTGTATCCGGGTGTCCGGCTCATGGATCTCGAACCTTCCCGCGCCCTGCTGGATTCGCTCCGCGGGCCGTCGCACGGGATCGAGGGGCTCCGTCGCCGGGCCGGAGTGCTGGGCCGTCCGCTCCTCGCCACCGCGCTGAAGCCACGCGGATCGAGTCACGAGGAACTGGCCGAAACCGCCTTCGCCTTCGCGCGGGGGGGCGGCGACATCGTGAAGGACGACCAGAACCTCGTGGATTCCTTCGAAGTGTTCCGCGAGCGGGTTCTGGCTTCGGCAGCGGCGGTGGACCGGGCAAACCAGGAAACCGGCGGTGGATGCCTGTATTTCCCCCACGTGGGCGGCCCCGCCGAGGAGCTCGAGCGCCGGGTGGAGTTCGTCGCCGAATCGGGCCTTCCCGGAGTGCTCGTCTGCCCCATGCTGGCTGGTCTCGACACGGTGCGCCGGCTGGCCGCGAATTCGCCGCTCATCTTCATGACGCACCCGTCGCTCACCGGCGCGCTGACCCACGGCGAAGACCAGGGCGTGGACCACGGTGTCCTGCTCGGCACGCTCTTCCGTCTCGCTGGCGCGGACATTTCCATCTTCCCGGACAGCGGGGGCCGCTTCGGCTATCCGGAAGCCGCCTGCGCCGGGATCACCCGCCGCCTCCGCGAGCCCCTCGGCGACCTGCTTCCCGCGTGGCCTTCCGCCGCCGGCGGCATGGCTTTCGGGGAGGTGGACCAGGTCGCCCGGAAATACGGCGCGGATTCGGTGCTGCTGATCGGCGGCTCGCTGCTCGCCGAACCGACGGGTGTCGAGCAGGCCACCCGCAAGCTGCTCGACCGGTTGCGCGAGGGGTTCGCCGAAGTCCGGCTGCCGCCCCCTCCCCGAGCGGAAACGGAAGCATCCGGGCCGCGTCGTCTGGCCTTTCGGGACTGGAGCTGGGAAGCGCGGGAAAGTTCGCCCTACAAGAGCTCGGACTCCGGGGACGCGTCTCGTCGCAATTTCCGCGATGTGCGCCGAGTGGAGCTGGTCGGCCGGTTCGGCGAGCGCACCCGGTGCGATCTCCGATACTTCGAGGTGGCTCCCGGCGGCTACACCAGCCTGGAGCGGCACGTCCACACCCACATCGTGATCGGCGCGCGCGGCGAGGGGGTGCTGGTGCTCGGAGGGCAGCGCATGCCGCTCCGCCATCTCGATGTCGCTTCGGTTCGTCCGCTGGAGGCCCACCAGTTGCGAAACGAGACCGAAGAGCCGTTCGGCTTCTTCTGCGTCGTGGACCACGAGCGCGACCGACCGATGCCCGGCGCGGAATGACCTGAGCCAGCTCGGGTCAATTCGATCTGAACTCAGGTCCATTCCCGACCTGGAGCGGTGCCCTCGATCCCGATTTCCATGGGAAGCAGAGCCCGGAAAAACGGCTCCCCCTCCCGCGCCCGGAGCTCAGGTCATTTCACCCGGAACTCGGGTCATTTCGCGAAATTCGACCTCCCATTCAACACGATGCCAACACCGCCGAAACAATTCGGTGCAGTCAGGATGCTTGCGGGAAGCTGAGTTCGTCGATCCGGTCGGCGATCTGCTGCGCCGGCTCTCGAAGCTGCTCCAGGGTCCACTCCGCCGCGTATCCCTCGGTCACGTCGCCCCGGCTGCTGTGCCCCACGAGTCGCTTGGTCAGGGGCCGGGGCAGCATCAGTTCGCGCTCGGCCACCGAGATGAAGCAGTTCCGGAGCCCGTGGAACCAGAACCGGATTCCTGCTGTCTGTTCGATCCGGAAGTGGAGGTGCTGGAGCTGCTCCATGTGGCCCGATGCGCTCGTCGAGGAGGGAAAGACCCACTCGTCCGGGCCGCGTGCGGCCGCCCGCCGCTGGAGGATCGCGGCGAGCTGACGGGTGAAGGGAAGCACGAGCGGCGCTCCCGATTTGGTGTCTTCGACCCGCAATCTGCCGTTTTCGAAGTCCAGCCGATCCCAACCGAGGCTCATGATTTCGCCGCGGCGCATCCCGGTGTAAAGCGCGATCCAGAAGATGTCCCGGGTGGACGGTTTGTGGACTTCCGCCTCGATGGCGGCGCGCCAGCGGGGAAGCACTTCAGACGGCGCGGCGATCTTGCGCCGCACCGGAGGGTGGTAACGGCCACCTCCATCGATCCACTGTTCCACCGGGTTGCGGAGGCTCGCGTGATCCACGCACGGGCGGCGATAGACCGATCGCAACAGCGAGATCGCGTGGTTGGCCACCGCCCGGCCATGCCGCTCGGTGATCCGGAAGAAGCGGCCCTCCACGTCCTTGCGCTCGATGGCGCTGAGCGGCCGGGAAAGCCAGTCGCTGAAGCAATAGCCCATCTGCCCCCGGTAGAGCGATTCGGTGCTGGGCTTGCGGTTGGGATTGGCCGCGAGGTAATCGGCGAACGCCTGGTTGAGCGTGGGTATCCGTCGCGCCTCGGCACGCTCCTCCGCCGGATCCTCGCCAGCGGCCACCCGTCCGAGCAGCTCGCGCGCGAGCTTTCGCGCCCGCACCGGTTCGACCGCTCCGTACCGGCCGATCACGATGCGCCGGTTGGGTGCGTTGCGCCCGCCATTTCCCGGTCGGTAGTTGACAATGAACGACTTGCAACCCGACGGCTGGACGCGCACGCCGAAGCCGGGCAGCCGGTCGTCCCAGGCGATCCAGGGCTTGGCGCGGGGGCGCAGCGTCTCCACCTGGCGCTTGCCGAGGCGTTTTTTGACCTTGGCGACGCGTTTACCGCTCGGAGGGCTCATGAGGGCGCGGCAGTCTGACACGCCGCAATAGGAATCAACACGGAAATCAACACGGAGAGCCGCGACGCGCCGAATTCCGGCATCTGTTCCAGAAGTGGCCTCTCGCCGCCACGAATTTTGATTTCCTTGACTGCTAAAGGATTGTGGGACAAATGCCGCCCGTCGGGCCGGCCATCCTCCGCTGCATCGTCAGGCTTTCCATCTTGCCCTTGTCCTGGGTGCCGGTCTCGTGCTCTCCGGGTGCGGCGATGATGACGACGATCCGGCTCCCGCTCCGGCCCCTGCGCCTGCCCCCGCTCCTGCGCCTGCTCCCCCCGCTCCCGAACCGGAGCCCGAGCCTGAGCCTCCCGCTCCTCCGCCGGAGCCCGAGCCCGAACCCGAGCCGTTCGTGATTTCCATGACTCCTCCGATGGCGGACGACGACGAGGATTGCCACGGCTACGCGATGTGCCCGGATAAGGGTGACGATAAGGAGACCGCCATGGCGTGGCCGAACGAGCACATGGTGGTCAACAGCTCTCATGCGGCGATCATCTCTCCGCATTGGATTGAAGGCGCAAACGGAGTTGGTGTCATGGCTGGCGAAACCAATCATCCGTTCATGAACGTGGAGTGGCATGCGAAGCAGTCCATTGTCGTGGGGGACGGTGTAACTTTCGTAGCTCACCGGGTGACCATCGGCGCAGGGCAGGAAATGGAGCCGACGGGTGAAATCATGTACATCACCTGTGGCCCGTTCGCGTGCTCGGATGCGGCGGTGACACCGCCTTCCGCTCCTGAATCCACTATCGCCAATTCGGCCGCCTGCGAAGGCTGGGATTCCACCAGCCTGGAACTCATGGTAGGTGTCATTGATCCCGACGGTGCGATGCTTGATGGCGATAACTCGATCTCCAAGGGTTTTGACCTCGGTTGGGTTTACACAGCGAACACGAAGTTCACCGTCAAGCACGACTTCGGCGTGTTCGACCAGTCCGGTGGCGAAGTTGCCAAGGGATCCGACCAGGCGTTGCCTGCCGGACGGTCGCCTCGCGCGGGAACGGAGAGACGACGGGACATCGTAGATGGCACACGAGTCGTGATTGACGAAGATGGTTGTGGCGACGCAATGCGTAATGCGGCGGGTTTCGATCTCTACGGTGGCGCGGTCAGCGATCTGAATCATCCGGACAACTGTTTCCGCCTGAGTTCAGAGGCTGACTATCTGAGCCAATACAGCGTCGAACTGACTCCCAAGGATGCCGGAGTCTCTTGGGGCGAGATCGCCTGGGATGCCTTCAAGGAGCTGAAGTGCGAGGCGAAGACGTTCGTCGCCAGCGAACAGCTTGACGTGTGCGAACTCCTGGAGGCGGAAGTGGACGAGATCAGCGGCGAAATGAGCGTTGTGCCGGTGGTTGGAGTTACCTCCGGCGACGGTGCGAACGGTGTGGACGGCAGTCGGCTGGCGGGTTTCGATCTGGTTCTTCCCATCAACCAGAACCGGTGGACAGCGCTCAACTACTACGACACCACGACACCCCCTGCAAAAGACACGAACGATCTGTACGACAAAACGCCCATCCGCGAGGGAGGGGACACCGACGACATCAACCAGCGGGGGCGGGTAAATGGCTATACCAATCCCACGACTGGTAATGATGAACACCGTGTATGGGTCAAGATCAACGACGATGACGGAGACCCGATGTACGGCGACCTCGGCAAGGTTGATGCTTTCGGCACGACCGAGCTCGTGGGTCGAGGCAACACCGACCGGACTGTGGCTCCGACCGTAGATACCCGGACCGCCAATAGCCCGGCCGCGTACGGCGGTGACGACCGGGCCGATAACTACCTCGGTAACAGCGATGCCATGAAGTGTTCCGCTGACGATGGTGGCGAAAAAACCTCGACCACCAACCAGGGCACCGGCATCGCCGCGAAGGCGCTTTCAGACGGCGACGGCACTCTGTGTGACGCGGAGGACGTCGAGATCGAGACATCCATCACCTTCACCGACGGGATGGGCTTCGAGTGCGCCGTGGAGCGTACCTACACGCTCACCTGCCAGTGGGACTCGAGCGGCGGACGGAAGGCCGGCACGATCGGCAGTACACGGCCCACTTCCTTGACCCAAAGTGATGCCGATAACTTTGTCCACTGCACGGTGAGTTGAGGCACTTCCCTCCAGACGCTCACCAGTAGAGCGAGAACCCCGGGGCCAACCGGCCCCGGGGTTCTTTTTTTTGTGGGAGCTACGTGTGAATCTCTCGTAAGATTGAGGAGGAGAAATGATCTCTCCGGAAGCCAAGAAACGCATCTGCGAAATTCTCGAAGCCTGTGCTCGCAAAAAGCGGACGATCACATATGGCCACTTGGGGGCGGAGTTGCCCGGCTCCATCGCCCCTCATCCCGGATTATTCATGAGAGGCATTCAATAAAGACAGAGATAGCTGAAGAGGCGAGATGATGGGGTGAGAGCTGATGCGGGGTAGGTTTTTACGTCGCTGATCCGGCTTGCGCTGGGGTTTTCGAGTGGTCAACGGGAGGATTTGGTTCGGAGAGATCGAGAGAATCGGCGTAACGGACACCTCGCCCGGTGAACTGTGGCGTTTTCTTCCAAAAACGGTGTCAACCGCATTCCCAATCGAGTCTGGGAAGCAGAGAGAGGAAGCGGTTCCAGTCGTCGGCCATGTCACGAGAGATGACGAAGGTGATTCTTCTGCCGTGCGTCACCACTCGGGCCGGTACCTTCAGCACCCGTTCCCGGAAACGCCGGATGCTCCATCCGCGCCGGGTGGATCGCTCCATCAATCGTCGCCCGACATGCAGCACCTGGTAAGCCAGCAGATGCAGCAGGAACAGCGCCTGGTTCGCGGGATCGACGCGATTCTGCTTCTCCGGGTCCGAGGGTGCTTCCTTGCCGGAACGGGGAGCGGATGACAGCAGCACCGACTGCTCCGTCATCAGTTCTCCCATGAAAGGTCTGATTTATTCGGCCAACATGTGAGACAATTTCCTTGTTCGCGATGACGCGAAGAGGAGATGAACATGAGACAGCAAACACTTGCTGAGGTTGGTTTCGACCGGTATCGCAAGAAGACGCGCCGGGATGTGTTTTTGGAGGAGATGGACCGGGTCGTTCCGTGGGATGAACTGTTCAAGCTGCTGGGGCCGAAGTACCCGAAAGGGAAGCGCGGCCGTCCTCCGATAGGGCTTGAGCGGATGCTTCGGTTGTATTTTCTACAGCAGTGGTTCGACCTTTCGGACCCGGCAGCGGAGGAGGCGTTGTATGACTCTCATGCGATGCGACGTTTCGTTGGGATTGACCTTGGGCGTGAACGGGCGCCGGACGAGACGACGCTGTGCAAGTTCCGGCGTTTCCTGGAGCGGCACGACTTCGGGAGCAAGGTGATGGCAATCGTGCGCGAGCATTTGGAGGCGCATGGCGTACAAGTGTGCAAAGGGACGATGGTGGATGCGACGATCCTGGCGGCGCCCTCTTCAACGAAGAACAAGGCGCGGTCGCGAGATCCGGAGATGGGTTCGACGAAGAAGGGGAACCGTTGGCATTTCGGGATGAAGGCACACATCGGAGTGGACTCGAAGACGAAGCAGATTCACTCGGTGGAGGCGACGGCGGCGAATGTTCACGACTCCCAGGTATTGGGGGCGTTGCTGCACGGCGAGGAGACCCGGATATGGGGAGACAAGGCGTATGTGGGTCAGCGGGAGGTGATTCGTTCGGTGGCGGCGCGGGCACAGGACTTCACCCTTCGCAAGGCGGCGCGTGGCCGTCCGCTGACCGAGGCGGAGAAACGGGGGAATCGGACGAAGTCGCGGGTTCGCGCTCGCGTGGAACACCCCTTCCTGGTGATGAAGAAGAAGTTCGGCTTCGAGAAGGTGCGCTATCGAGGATTGGCGAAGAACGCTCATCGGCTCCGCGTAGTCTGCGCGCTGGTCAACCTCTACACGGCGCGACGACCAGTGTTGGCAGCTCTGCCCGTGTAAGGGAGAAGTGCGTCCACCCTCGCAGGGAGGGTGAAAATCACTCAGAAACGCTACAAGTGATACCCCAAAACTCTCTGCGAAGGCGCGCATCAGCCTCTCACAGGAGAAGTTTCAAACAGAAACAAGGGCGGTATTTGGCGATGTACGTTCTCAGAAGGCCATCAAGCTGAAATCAGGCCCTTGTTCAGACCTTCCGTTCTCCATGACCAACTGGCCGATCTTGGCTCGCAGCCCCTCCGGATCGCTCTGCGGATCCACCGCGGCCTCCTTCTCCCCGAAGACATCCGAGGCGTGTCGCAACAGGCGCCGCTTCCAGTCCTGAATCTGGCTCGGATGGACCTCGAACTGCTGCGACAGATCGGCCATCGTCCGGTCCTGGCGGAGCGCGGCGAGCGCTACCTTGGCCTTGAAGGCCGCTGAGTGATTACGTCGGGGGCGACGGGGCATCGGGGACTCCTCCTGGAACTCCAGGTGCGGCTGCCGGTCCACTTAACAGGCTGTGGAAAAACTAACGCGGCATTCGACGAGCGATGCATCCCGTCTGAACGCTCGCCTGGAGGCTCGCTCTTCGTTGCGATTCGCTCGAAATAGCGCTGCTATTGCTCACTCACGCGCCTTGTCAGCCGGGCGCCTCACCCGTCTCGGTGCTCACGCCAGTTTATCCACAGCCTGTTAACCGGAGCCGAATTTTGTCCAACCGATGGGGTCCACCTCTGCCTGGGGGATGCGGGTCACCCTGCTCGATGCCTTCACCTACGAACCCTGACGCAAAAGCACGGTAGGAAGCCCCGCCCGGGTTTGCCAGCAGTGTGGAGCCGGTTCAGGAGCCCGCGGGCGCTGCCGCCTCGTCGCGGGGCGGCAGCCGATCCAGCAGGATGGCCAAGGTGGCTTCGATCCCGGTGAGTCGCTCCTCGATCCGGGTGACCCGCTCGGAGAGTTGACCGATCTCCTCATGCATCTCTGTTCGGAGCGCGCCGATCTCCTCATGCATCTCGGTTCGGAGCGCGCCGATCTCCTCATGCATCTCGGTTCGGAGCGCGCCGATCTCCTCATGCATCTCGGTTCGGAGCGAGCCGATCTCCTCATGCATCTCGGTTCGGAGCGAGCCGATCTCCTCATGCATCTCGGCTCGGAGGTCGCCGATCTCCCCTCGCACGGTGAGCAGGCTCTGGTTGACCGAGATGAAGCTGAGGGCGGCCGCGCCGATCACGGCGGCGAAGGTCGTCACGAGAGCCGCCATGAGAGCCGTCACAAGCAGCGTGTCCCGGTGTCTCGCCATCAGACCGGGTTTTCCGCTTCTCACTGTTCGTCCTTCGCCGATGTCAGTATAGGGGCCGGAGCGGGTTCCGGGCAAAGGCGTTTCCGCCAGGGTGGGTTCGGAGTGGGTTGCATGGTTGGCCATGCAAATCAAGACGCAAAAACGGAGGGTTTTGGTGCGTCGTGGCCGAAATTTCCCGAAAAATGTGGAAAACCTGCTCCGGTCGCTCTGGTCGCTTCGCTCCCGCCGCTCCCTCCAGCCGGGGCCGGCACGATCAACCCGGAAAGCGCCCCGGAAGTGTCAACTTTTCATATCCCATTTCTGTCCACTTTTTCGAATTCCCATTGACACAAGCCGGGGCGCGACCGCTCGCGGACGATCACCGCCTGGGGGATGCGGGGAGTCGCCCCGGGCATCTTCCCGAACTCCGGAAGCCGATTTCGCCCCCCACTTCCGGAATCGAGATCCTCAGCCCGGCGGATTTTGTGTCAGGCAAAGATTGAACCTTGTCTTGCGAGGCTTGCTGACAAAACTGGAGGAATATGCGGGATGCCGGGGACTCCTCCTGGAATTCCAGACGCGGCTGCCGGTCCACCTGACCGGATCCGAATTTTGTCCAACCGATGGGATCCACCTCAATGGACGCAGGAACGGGCTGACCCCGGAGCATCGTGCAGACCATTCTCGACGAAGAGTGACGCGCCTCGTCTTCGATCGCGACGGGGAACGCGATCACCGTATGGAGGAGGCAGTCTGATTCGCCATCCGGGAGAAGTAGTCGGCGTGGCCCGCGAGGATCCGTTCCTCGGCCTCGCGGTTCGGTTCGAGGGACCATTCGCCGGGTTCGCGGGTTCCGCCGAGGAGGATTCCGTCGGCGCGGGGCATCATGTAGAGGCCTCCCATCAGGGCGATGTATCGCACCTCCGGCTGGGGCAGCAGCACGGTGAGCTGGCCCTTCAGCGGAACGAGCTCCTCGTCGCCCACCAGATCGCGGGCCCCGATTCCGGTGCAGTTCACGACATGGCGTTCGGCGAGCGAGGCGACCTCGTCGAGAGACCGGAAGTCACGGATGCGGATCCGGCCGCCGGCAAGCTGGAAATCCCGCATCACCGCGCCAAGATAGACCGGGGGCTCGATCATCATCGTCGTGTACTGGCGGGCGAACCGGGACGGAAAGGGATGGGTTCCCGGGGCCAATTCGCGGGAATCGGGGAAGAGGTCGGCCAGCGGATCGGGGCGGGTGCTGCCGCCGAAAGCGACTTCGCTCAGCGCGTAGTTCGGTAACCAGTACACCCCGTAGCGGCTTCCCACCATGTCCTGGAACATGCGCTGGGAGATGCGGGCCGCCCGCTCGAAGCGGGCTTCGAAGGCGGCGGTATGGACCCGGGCATCGGAGACCGAATAGGGTCCCCACTGGGCACAGGCCACGTTCGAGGTGGTGCGGGGCGGCAGGTCTTTCGCGTGGATGGTGACCGCCACGCCGCGATCCTGAAGAAGACGGGCGGTCGCGAGTCCCACCGCGCCGCAGCCGATGACGGCAGCGCGGGCGGGGAGCGGGCCGTCCCGGAGCAACTCCTCCACCGCGAGAAAGGCGCTGCCCCAGGACAGACTGACTCCCCCTCCTCCGTGGCCATAGTTGTGGACCAGCAGGCGGCCGCCGCCCAGATCTTCGCGCTCCACCCGGAAGCCGGATGGACGATACGGGCGGAGCCCCGCCACCGTGCGGATGACCCGATCCGGGGAAACCCGAACCGGGGGAAGACGGAAGTCCGGAGCGGGTCGGGTCGCGGGGGCCGGCCTCCCGGCGCAGGCGGCGACGAGTCCGGGAAACGCGGCGAGCGCGCCGCGGCGAGAGATCGGAGGCATCGGCGTGGGTTCCCTATACTAGGTGCCTTCCCTTTCGAGGAGGTTCACGGCATGGATCGCAGATTGTTCCTGAAGGCAAGCGCCGCGGTGAGTGCCGCCGGTGTCGTCGGCGTGAACGATCGGGCGGAAGCGCTCGAACACGAGATGATGCGGCTTCTCGAAGCGCCGGAGCGGCCCCCGCTCGCGAAGGCGGAAGGCGAGGACGCGCTCTCCGTCATGCCAGAGCGGCCGACGCTCGTGGATTTCTTCGAGCACCGTTTCGCCCCGGCTTCCCACGTGCTCCAAAGCGCCACCCGCGCCCGGAAGTTCGGCATGAGCGAAGAGATCATCCTCGCCTGCCTGCTCCACGACATCTCGGTCACCAATCTGGTGCGGGCCGACCACGGCTGGTGGTGCGCGCAGATGATCGAGCCCTACGTCTCCGAGAAAGTGGCGTGGGCGATCCGCTACCACCAGGCGCTGCGGTTCTTCCCGGACCCTTCGGTGGGCTACGAGTATCCGGAGATGTACGCGCGGATGTTCGGGGCCGACTACGAGCCGGAGCCGTACCTCAAGGCGGCCCACGAATACGCGAGGAACCACAAGTGGTACATGGAGGCGCGTTCCATCACGCTCCACGATGACTACAGCTTCGAGCGGGATGTCGAGGTCTCGATCGATCCGTTCGTGGACATCATCGGCCGACACTTCAAGCAGCCAAGGGAAGGGCTCGGTTACGACAACAGCCCGACCGCGCACATGTGGCGGACGATGATCAACCCGCGTCGCCGTCTGTGAAGATGAGCCGGTATCGAACTGCCGGCTGCCTCGTCCTCGGGGTTCTTCTCGCCGGCTGCTCCGCCCGCACTCCGTCCAAGCCGCTTCGGGTGTATGTATATGCGGCTCCGGTCGAGGAGGAAGCGGAAGCGGCCCGGCTCCACGAGGCACTCGCCACCGTGCGCGAGGCAGTGGACGGGCGCGACCGCTGGTTCCGGTTGGTGGATACCGGCAACGGGTTCGATGTGGGCCTCCGCCTCATCCGGTACGACATCGACCGCGCGCGGCCGGGCCTCTACGCCGGGGCCATCGAGACGGAGCGCATCCACGCGGTCGAGGGAGTCGCGATCATCGCCGAGCAGACGGAGCGGTTGACCGGCTTCGACACCCGCGAGGTGGGGTTTTCGCACCTCCAGTTCGCTGCCGGCGACCTCGTCGAAAAGCTGGAGCGCTACTGCCGCGAGAACGAGGGCCTGCTCGCCAGGGCCAGGTAAGGGGAGCGTTACTCGTCCATCAAGTCCAGCAAACCGGCGGTATCGTCGAGATCCACGCCGGGCTGAAGACCCCGGCCACGGGTGTTGAGCCGCCTCGGTGCCATGGAGCGACGGAGACGGGCCATCCGCTCCCGTGGGGCATCCTCGATCAACGCCTCCAGGCTGATTCCGAGACTCGCGGCCTCGTCCAGCCGAACCGTAAGCCGCATGGCATCAGCATGGAAGGCATCAGTGCGAGCGGCGGCGCTCCAGCGCCAGATAGAGCAGGACCCCTGCCCCGGCGGTGAGGAGCCCGAGGGTGGATTCGACCGGACGCTCCAGGAGCGTGTAGCCGAGAGTCCAGCCGCTCGCCGCGAGGAAGAACAGCGGAACCCAAGGATAGAGCGGCGTCCGGAAGCGGCCGGGGATCGCGCCTTCCACCCGGTTTCGGCGCAGGACGAACACTCCGGCCACGGTGGCGGCGGTACAGAGCCCGAGCACGAACCCGGCGTAGAGCAGGATCTGCTCGAAGGTTCCGGAGTAGATCAGGACGAGAGTGAGGCCGGACTGGAGAAAAAGAGCCCGGTGCGGGACACCGTTCCGGCCCGTTTCGCCGAGCGAGCGGAGGAGCGGCTGGTCTTCTCCCATCGCCCGCACCACCCGCGGGCCGAGGAAGACCATCGCGCTTACCGTGGAGGCGAGCACCAGCGCCAGCACCCCGGACATCGCCCGTCCGGCGGCGGGGCCGAGGATCCGCTCGGCGGCGAGATAACCGACTTCGATCCTTCCGGCGAGTTCTTCGATGGGGACCGCCCGCAGGATGACGAGATTCACCAGCAGATAGAGGACGGTGACCAGCAGGGTTCCCCCGACGAGCGCTCGCGCGAGGCGTTCCGGACGCTTCAGATCCCCGACGATATAGACGGCGGCGTTCCAGCCGGTGTACGCGTAGGACACATAGACGAGGGACACCGCGAAGCCGGGAGTGAGGAGCAGCGCGGCATCGCCCGGCAGCGGAGCGACGCTCCGGGCGGCCCCCGAAGCCAGCACTCCCAGAAAGCAGAAGGCCGCGACCAGGACGATCTTGATCGCGGTGAGCAGGTTGTTCAGGCCGCTGCCGAAACGGACCGGGAAGGAGTGGGCGACCGTGAAGAGGAGGACCGAGCCGGCGGCGAAGTGGACGGCCGGAAGTCCGGGGAAAACCGGCTGGAGATAGGTGGCCATCGCCATCGCGGCGAGTGCGGTGGGCGCGGCGAAGCCCATCGTCGAGGAGAGGCAGCCGGCCGCGAAACCGGCGGCCGGGTGGAAGGTTCGGCGGAGCAGGGCGTATTCGCCGCCGGAGCGGGGAAGCGCAGCCCCGAGTTCGCCGTAAACGAGCGCCCCGGAAAGGGCCACCAGACCGCCCACCACCCACAGCAGGAGCGCCGGGAAGGCGGAGGGAACGGCGGCCACCTGGAAGCCGAGGCTCGTGAATACCCCGGTCCCGATCATGTTCGCCACCACGAACATGGCGGCGGTCCAGATGGAAAGGCCGGAGCGCCCGCCCCCACCTCCTCCGGTCACGGTTTCGCGGAGCTCAGCGCGCCGCGATCATGTCGATTTCGAGCAGCGCTCCGAGCGGGATGTCCCTGACCGCCACCGTGGTCCGCGCCGGCGGGATCGCGCCTTCCGGAAAGTAGGTGGCATAGACCTCGTTCATCGCCGCGAAATCGTTCACGTCCACGAGGAAGACTCCGGCCCGCACCACGTCCTCGAAGCCGAGCCCGGCCTCCGCCAGCAGCGCCCCGAGGTTCTGCATGACCTGGTGGGTCTGCTCGGTGATTCCGCCCGGAACGAGCCCCTCCCCCTCGTGGTCGAGGGCGATCTGGCCGGCGAGGAAGACGAAGCCACCCACATCCACGCCCGCCGAATAGGGGCCGACCGGAGGGATGCGGCCGCTGAGGCGGGTCTTTTCCGGCCCCTGGGCGATGACCACTTCCTCGGGTTCCGGGGGAGGCGCGCCGCAGGAGAGGAGAGCGGCGAACGGGAGGAAAAGCAGACCTTTGCGCATGGCGGGATACTACCGGGTCATGTGGACCCAACCCGGCACCGACGAGTGCGCTCCCTACTATCTGGACATGATCCGGCTCGTTCCCGACGGGCCGCTTCCGGACCTCGCGCTCGCCGAGATGGACGCGCTGTCGGCACTCCTCGCCGGAATCGCCGAAGAGGATTCCCGCCGTGGCTACGCGCCGGGCAAGTGGTCCATCCGCGAAGTCGTGGGACACGTCGCCGACACCGAACGGGTGATGGCGTTCCGGGCGCTCGCGTTCGCTCGCGGGGACCGGTCCCCCCTTCCCTCGATGGAGCAGGACGACTACGCCCGCATCGCCCGTCACGGCGAACGCCCGCTCGCGTCGCTGGTCGAAGAGCTTCGGGCCGTGCGGAGCGCGACCGTGAGCCTCATGCGCCCGCTCCGCCCGGAGGAGCTCGATCACAACGGGGAGGCGAGCGGCTCCCGCTTCACGGTGCGGGCGCTTTGCTACATGACGGTGGGGCACGCCATCCACCACCGGCGCGAGCTCGAAACCCGGTATCTGTGAGTGCAATACTCCGGTGCGATACGGTCCTTCAACACGACGGGCCCGGTCGAGCCGGGGGAGCACTACTGCATCTCGCCGCTGGATCGGCTGGAGCTGGAAGAGGTTCTCGGGCTGATTCGTGGCGAGAAGTACTTCGTCCTCCACGCGCCGCGACAGACCGGAAAGACTTCCACGCTGCTCGCGCTCCGCGACCTGCTGAACTCGGGTTCCGTCGGGGATTTCCGCTGCGTGTACGCGAGCCTCGAAGCTGGTCGGAACGGGGACGTGGAGCGGGCGATGCGGAGTGTCCTCGGCGAGATCGGGGTACGGGCGGAAGACACCCTGGGCGACGAGCTGGTAGAGCGTTCCTGGCCGGAAACCCTGGCTACTGCGGGTCCGGATCGTGCGCTGCGGGCGGTCCTGGGGCGCTGGGCGGCAGCCGCTCCGAGTCCCCTTGTGCTCTTCCTGGACGAAGTGGACACCCTCACGGGGAACGCGCTCCTTTCGCTGTTAACAGGCTGTGGAAAAACTAACGCGGCATTCGACGAGCGATGCATCCCGTCTGAACGCTCGCCTAGAGGCTCGCTCTTCGTTGCGTTTCGGTCGAAATAGCGCTGCTATGGCTCCCTCACGCGCCTTGTCAGACGGGCGCTTCACCCGTCTCGGTGCTCACGCCAGTTTCTCCACAGCCTGTTAAGCCAGTTGCGGCTCGGTTACGAGCAGCGCCCGAAACGCTTCCCGCAGTCCGTGGTCCTGTGCGGTCTTCGCGATGTGCGGGATTACCGGGCACCCGGAGTGGCGGGAAGCCCGTTCAACATCAAGGCGGAGTCGTTGCGGCTCGGCGACTTCGACGAAGCGGAAGTCCGGGAGCTGCTCGGCCAGCACACGGCGGAGACCGGCCAGCGCTTCGACGAAGAAGCGCTGGAACTGGTGTGGAGCCATACCCAGGGCCAGCCGTGGCTCGTGAACGCCTTGGCCCATGACGCCTGCTTCCGGCACAAGCCGGGGCGGGACCGCTCGCGGACGATCACCGCAGCCGACATCCGGGATGCCCGCGAGCGGCTGATCCGGCGGCGGGAGACGCACCTCGGGCAGTTGGCGGTGAAGCTCCGCGAGGGCCGGGTGCGCCGGGTGATTGAGCCGATCCTGAGCGGGACGGCGGGATACGACGCGACGAGCCAGGACATCGAATACACGCGGGATCTGGGGCTCATCGCCCGGGACGCGCCGATCCGGATCGCCAACCCGATCTACGCGGAAGTGATCCCCCGGGAACTCACGAACGCGATGGAAGAGGGGCTGACGGAGGACACGGCGTGGTATGCGGACCCGGATGGTGGGTTGCTGCTGGAGAAGCTGATGGGGGCGTTTCAGGAGTTCTTCCGGGAGCACAGCGAGCACTGGGCGGGGCGGTTCGACTACGCGGAAGCGGGTCCGCAGTTGATCCTTCAGGGGTTCGTGCATCGGATCGTGAACGGTGGCGGCCGATTGGAGCGGGAGTACGGGATCGGGCGGGGGCGGATGGACCTTTTGATCGCGTGGCCGCGGGGCAAGGAGGAGGACCAGTTCGTCGTGGAATGCAAGATGGCGGACAAGAGAGCGCACAGGGGAAAGGACCACGCGATCGCGGAGGGATTGCGCCAGACGGCGGGCTATCTCGAGCGGCTGGGTTCCCGGATCGGGCACCTGGTGGTCTTCGACCGGGATCCGGAGAAGTCGTGGGAAGAGAAGATCTACCGGTGCGACGAGGATTACGAGGGGAAGACGATCACCGTCTGGGGGATGTGAGGGCCGTCCGGGGAATCCGGATCGCGGCCACGAGCGAGACCGCGCCCACCGCGGCGCAGGCGAGGGCGAGCGTCACGTAGTCGAAGCGGATGATGAGCGCCCCGGCGGCGATGCTCGCCGCTCCGGCGGAAGTCCAGTTCCAGGTTTCGGCGACTGCCTGGCGGCGGATCTTCCGCTGCGGATCCTTTCCTTCGGAGAGCAGCGCGCTCGAAGCCACGAAGGCGAGGCACCATCCGAGCCCGAGCAGGTAGAGGGCCGCACCGAGCAGCCAGCCGATTTCGGGCGCGGAAGCGGCGACGAGGCCGGAGGCGAGCAGCAGGAAACCGCCCGCGGCGATCACCGGGCGCTCGGTGAAGCGGTCGCAGAGCATCCCGACCAGCGGAGACAGCAGGAACATGCCGAGCGTGTGAGCACCCATGACCGCGCCGAGCCCGGAGAGCGAGCCGCCGGTATCCACCACGTGCAGCGGGGTCATGCTCATCAGCAGCACCATCGAGGCCTGGGCCGCAACCAGCGCCAGGATCGCGAGCCGGTAGCGCGACCGGTTCGCTTCCGGGGCAAAGCGGACGACGGAGGTTTGCGGGCGGGCGCGGCGGAGCGAACGCTGCGCCTTGAGCGCGCGGCTTCGGAACAGGAGCAGGCTGGCGCTTCCGAAGAGCAGCCCGGCGAGCAGGTAGGCGAGCGGAATCGCGTCCGGATTCCCGGGGCCGATCGCCAGCTCGATGCCACCGAAGATCGCCGGCGCACCGAAACTGCCCGCAACCGCCACCCAGACCACGAGGCCGATGGCGCGGCCGCTTCGGTGGGGCGGGACCAGCGCGGCGGCCGCATAGCGGGTGAGGTGGTACGCGGCGTGACCGCATCCGACCATCAGAGTGGCGATCAGATACAGGAGGAACGCATCGCCCCGGAAAGCGGCGAAACCGGAGGCGAGCGCTCCGACGGCGGCGAAGGCGAACCCGCAGGCGAGGGTGTCCGGCCGACCGATTCGCGGGATCCACAGCGACAAAAGCGGCGCGCCGGCAGCGACTCCGAAGATCAGGAGCGCGCCCGGGCCGCCGATCCAGAGCGAATCGGCCAGGTACCAGGCGGAGACGATCGGGATCGAGATGATGATGAGCAGGTAGGCGGTCGCGCCCATCGCTGCCGCGCCGAGCAGCGTGAGGAAGGCGCGCGCCGGGCGCAGCGAAGGTTCCAATCCGGTCAATTCCGGAGGCGGTCGTCGAGATCGGTGAGAGCCTTTCGTGCCGCCGGCGCAAGGCTCGCTCCGCTGCCGAGCTCCTCGATTTCGCTCGCCGGGAGGCCGAGCCCGGCGGCCTGGGCCCGGATCTCGTCGAGAGCGTCGTCATCCGGCCCGATCCGCCACGCCCCTTCCACGATGCGGAGTTCGTGGAGATCCGACGCGCTGTCGGACTGGATCCGGTCCCGGTAGGAGAGCACCTCCGGAAGCACCAGATCGTCGAGCGAGCCCACGACTTCGATAACCGGACGGAAGAGCGTCGTCGAAGGGGCGGGCGACAAGGGCACCGGGAACCCGGCGACCGCGTCGTGCCAGGACCAGAAGCGGCGGCCCTCCGGCCCCATGCTGACCGCGCGAAGGTACCCGGATGCATCGCGATCCCCGGCCTCGGTGCGGGCAGTGCGCCGCCGGGCCGCCGCCTCCGGGTCGCCGAGATCCGCCGACAACAGAACGACTCCGTCGAAGGTCTCGTCTTCGGCGGCCGCCGCGTAGCGTGCGAGCCCTCCTCCCTCGGCATAGCCGAAGAGCAGGGTGCGGTCGGGGTCACGGGTTAGCCGGGGAAAGATCTGATCGAACATCAGACGCGCGAACGCTTCGGTGAGCCGGTAGGCATCCGGGCTTGCTCCGAGCCCGGCGCGGTCCACACTGGCCCAGGCGAAACCCTGGTCGAGCGCCCACCAGCCGATCAGGTCATCCAGCTCGGTCTCCCCGGTTCCGAGGTCCGCGCCGCCTTCGCCGCGACGGATGCCGCCGAGGCCGCGATGCGCCCCGATGACCAGCGTGCCATTCCAGTCCGGTGGACGCAGGGGATGGCGGAGCACGAAGCGACGCGGCGGCTCGCCGGGCGGCAACCCACGTCCCGGAGGCACGGAAGCGATGATCCCCTGGGTCACGAGCGCGTCGCCGTACGCCCTGCCGGGGATCAGGGTCTCCCGGCCGCCGTGGATGTAGAGGTGGAGCCGGGCATCGCAGGCGACGAGGGCCAGCAACAGGAACGGGAAGAGGGAGCGGGCGCGGCGCATGAAAAAGTCCCGGAGTTCCTTCGAGACCGGATCAGCCTCATGACGGCTCGCACCGCCGTTTTCTGGTCGGAACCCCGGGAACTGGTCCGAAAGACCGGATTCCGAAAGGCCCGGAACCTTTTTCAGGCCCTCTAGCCAGTCGGAACCCGGCCGGAAAAATCGTCCGGCGGTGCTGTCATTTCCGACCTCCCTGTCCGAATTGAAGTCCGAATCGAAGTGCGTGAGGCATGGTTGTATCCGGTGGATCGCCCCGTGTCAACCTCGGCGCGGGGCAGTACACAGGAGCTTCGAGAAGAAGTCCGTCTCGCTCGTGGCCTCGGTGGCCGCGGCAACCACGGCTTCGTCGGAAGCGGCGGCGAGGTCCTTCATGCGCTCCGCCGGCCAGCCAGCCGACGAAATCTCGATGTTCCGGGAAGCCAGCATCGTCCGCACCAGCGCCGCACGCCCTTCTACGAACCCTTCCGTGCGTCCTTCTACGAACCCTTCCGTGCGTCCTTTCGCGAACCCTTCCGCGAGCGTCACGCCGAGCAGCGGATCGTCCTCGGAGCGGGTTCCCTCGCGGTCGCCGAGCATCCGACCCACCCGTCGCAGCACTTCGGTCGTGGTCGCCGAGATCGTCTTCTCGTTCAGGGCGCGGTGGATTTCGGTCGCCGTCCAGCCCGGAAACGCCCGGCTCGCTTTCGATTGGACGAACTGGCCCTCCTCCAGCAGGTAGATCCGAAGCTCCGGCCGGAGTCCCGAGCGCCGCCGCGGGAACTCCGCATCCGGAACTTCCACCCAAAGCTCCGGAAAGCCCCACTCCTCGTACAGCTTCGCCTTGTCGCGACGGGTGTCCCGGGTGATGTCCACCTCCAGCACCACGTCCGGATACGGATCCCTCCCGACGCTCAGAAACCTCCCGTTCCCGGACACTCGCGAAGGACCCAGGAAGATCAACTGATCGGGGCACATGACGCGCACGAAACCGGTTGCCGGGTTCCGCACCCGGAGCTGGCCCGAGCCGCCGAAGGCCATCGGAGCACCCCGCACCATCGCGATCCTCTCCGCGAGGACGGCGAGACGCACTCCCGGTTGCTCGTGGGTGAGGCTCGGCCCATCCTCTGCCATCCAGGCGAGACCCGACTCCGAATCGAAGAACTCGATCTTGCGGTCGTCTTCCGGGAGCGCGTCGTACTCGGCGAGCGTCATCCGCTGCGACACGCAACCCGCGAACTCCAGCTCCGAAACGGACGACCAGCGCGAACGGCGACGCGCTCGCTTGGAGGCCCTTTGGGGGGCCTTTTGTGGAGCTACGGCCGTCTCCATCGCTACCGGAGCCTCGAGAAGAAGTCCGTTTCGCTCGTGGCCGCGGTGGCCGCGGCAACCACGGCTTCGTCGGAAGCGGCGGCGAGGTCCTTCATGCGCTCCGCCGGCCAGCCAGCCGACGAAATCTCGATGTTCCGGGAAGCCAGCATCGTCCGCACCAGCGCCGCACGCCCTTTCGCACGCCCTTCCGCGAGCGTCGCGCCGAGCAGCGGATCGTCCTCGGAGCGGGTTCCCTCGCGGTCACCGAGCACCCGACCCACCCGTCGCAGCACTTCGGTCGTGGTCGCCGAGATCGTCTTCTCGTTCAGGGCGCGGTGGATTTCGATCGCCGTCCAGCCCGGAAACGCCCGGCTCGCTTTCGATTGGACGAAATGGCCTTCCTCCAAGAGATATATCCGTAGCTCCGGCCGGAGTCCCGAGCGCCGCCGCGGGAACTCCGCATCCGGAACTTCCACCCAAAGCTCCGGAAAGCCCCACTCCTCGTACAGCTTCGCCTTGTCGCGCCGGGTGTCCCGGGTGATGTCCACCTCCAGCACCACGTCCGGATACGGATCCCTCCCGACGCTCAGAAACCTCCCGTTCCCGGACACTCGCGAAGGATCCAGGAAGATCAACTGATCGGGGCACATGACGCGCACGAAACCGGTTGCCGGGTTCCGCACCCGGAGCTGGCCCGAGCCGCCGAAGGCCATGGGAGCACCCCGCACCATCGCGATCTGTTGCGCGAGGACGGCGAGACGCACTCCCGGCTGCTCGTGGGTGAGGCTCGGCCCATCCTCTGCCATCCAGGCGAGACCCGACTCCGAATCGAAGAACTCGATCTTGCGGTCGTCTTCCGGGAGCGCGTCGTACTCGGCGAGCGTCATCCGCTGCGACACGCAACCCGCGAACTCCAGCTCCGAAACGGACGACCAGCGCGAACGGCGACGCGCCCGCTTGGAGGCCCTTTGGGGGGCCTTTTGTGGAGCTACGGCCGTCTCCATCGCTACCGGAGCCTCAGGAAGAAGTCCGCCTCGCTCGTGGCACCGGTGGCCGCGGCCACGACGGCTTCGTCGGAAGCGGCGGCGAGATCTCTCATCAGGTCTGCCGACCAGCCAGCCGACGAAACCCCGATGTTCCGCGAAGCCAGCATCGTCCGCACCAGCGCCGCACGCCCTTCTACGAACCCTTCCGTGCGTCCTTTCGCGAACCCTTCCGCGAGCGTCACGCCGAGCAGCGGATCGTCCTCGGAGCGGGTTCCCTCGCGGTCGCCGAGCATCCGCCCCACCCGTCGCAGCACTTCGGTCGTGGTCGCCGAGATCGTCTTCTCGTTCAGGGCGCGGTGGATTTCGATCGCCGTCCAGCCCGGAAACGCCCGGCTCGCTTTCGATTGGACGAACTGGCCCTCCTCCAAGAGATAGATCCGAAGCTCCGGCCGGAGTCCCGAGCGCCGCCGCGGGAACTCCGCATCCGGAACTTCCACCCAAAGCTCCGGAAAGCCCCACTCCTCGTACAGCTTCGCCTTGTCGCGACGGGTGTCCCGGGTGATGTCCACCTCCAGCACCACGTCCGGATACGGATCCCTCCCGACGCTCAGAAACCTCCCGTTCCCGGACACTCGCGAAGGATCCAGGAAGATCAACTGATCGGGGCACATGACGCGCACGAAACCGGTTCCCGGGTTCCGCACCCGGAGCTGGCCCGAGCCGCCGAAGGCCATGGGAGCACCCCGCACCATCGCGATCTGTTGCGCGAGGACGGCGAGACGCACTCCCGGCTGCTCGTGGGTGAGGCTCGGCCCATCCTCTGCCATCCAGGCGAGACCCGACTCCGAGTCGAAGAACTCGATCTTGCGGTCGTCTTCCGGGAGCGCGTCGTACTCGGCGAGCGTCATCCGCTGCGACACGCAACCCGCGAACTCCAGCTCCGAAACGGACGACCAGCGCGAACGGCGACGCGCCCTTTCGGGAACCACCGCCGCGTCCACTACCGCCACCACTCCAGCCATGCGGCGATGGTAGCGGATTCCGCTGCATCCTCCGCGATACGCTGCCCGCCCGGAGGTTGCCCCTGATGATGCGAGCCCTTTTCCCCTTGTTGCTTCTGGTCGCCGCCGGCTGTTCCGGGCCCGCACCGGAGCCCGCCGACCTGGTCCTGCTCTCCGGCAAGGTGGTCACCGTGGATCCGGAGCGCCCGGAGGCCGAAGCGCTGGCCGCCCGTGGCGGGCGGATCGTGGCCGTCGGCGAGGATCGGGAAATCGAGGACTACATCGGCCCGGACACCGAGGTGGTGGACCTCGAAGGTCGGCTCGCGATCCCCGGGCTCATCGAGGGACACGGGCACTTCATGGGCATCGGCCGGGCGCAAATGATCCTGAAACTGGGCGAAGCCGCCAACTGGAACGGGATCGTGGAGATGGTGGCGGAGGCAGCCGCCGAGGCGCCGGCGGGAAGCTGGATCGAAGGACGCGGCTGGCACCAGGAGAAATGGGACGAACTGCCGGGCGGCGCGGTGGACGGGATGCCGCACCATCTGGGCCTCTCCGAAATCTCGCCGGAACACCCGGTGCTGCTCGGCCACGCGAGCGGCCATGCGGCGTTCGCCAACGCGCTCGCGATGGAGCTGGCGGGCATCGGGCCGGATACTCCCGATCCGCCGGGAGGCACGATCGTGCGGGACGCGGACGGCAATCCGACCGGTGCGCTCCGCGAGACCGCGCAGGGACTGGTCGCGCGCGCCCGGAACCGGGCCATGGCGGAGCGGAGCGAAGCGGAGATACGGGCGGAGAGAGAGCTTCAGCTCCAGCTCGCGGCGGAGGAGTCGCTCCGCAAGGGGATCACCAGCTTCCACGATGCCGGATCCAGCTTCGCCCTCATCGACTTCTTCCGGGAGACGGCGGAAGCAGGCGAGCTGCCGGTCCGGCTCTACGTCATGGTGGGGGGAGAATCCAACGAAGAGCTGGACCGGCGGCTTCCCGACTACCTCATGGCGAACGGAGCGGACGGGCACCTCACCGTGCGGTCCATCAAGCGGTTCATGGACGGGGCCCTCGGTGCCCACGGTGCCTGGCTGCTCGAACCCTATGACGACATGCCGGAGAGCGTCGGGCTCGTGATCGACGAGGTCGAAGAGATCGAGGAGACCGCCCGGATCGCCATCCGGCACGGTTTCCAGGTGGCCACCCACGCGATCGGCGACCGGGGCAACCGGGAAGTATTGGACCTCTACGAACGCGCTTTCGGACAGGAGGGGGCCATCGGCCGCGATCTGCGGTTCCGGATCGAGCACTCCCAGCACATCCACCCCGACGACATCCCGCGCTTCGGGGAGCTCGGGGTGATCGCTTCGATGCAGGCGGTGCACGCCACTTCCGACGGCCCGTGGGTTCCGGAAAAACTCGGGGAAGAGCGGGCTGCGAGCGGAGCCTACGTCTGGCGGTCGCTGCTCGACACGGGGGCGGTGGTCGCGAACGGAACCGACGCTCCGGTCGAGGATGTGGACCCGATCCCGAGCTTCCACGCGACGGTCGCCCGCCGCCTCGCCGACGGGAGCCAGTTCTATCCGGAACAGGCGCTTTCCCGGGAAGAAGCCCTGTATTCGTACACGATGGCGAACGCCTTCGCCGCTTTCGAGGAAGACGTGAAGGGCAGCCTGACCCCCGGAAAATATGCCGACATTACGGTCCTCAGCCGGGACATCATGACCATCCCGGAGGAAGAGATCCCCGGAACGACGGTGTGGATGACGATCGTCGGGAGCGAGATCCGGTACCTTGCGGAACCGTGACGCGGATCGGGGTCTATGGAACCCTCAAGCGGGGAGAAGCGAACGCGCGGCTCCTCCGCGGGGCGCGCTTCGTGGGTGGCACGAAGGTCCACGCGCCTTACCGGCTCCACGGAAACCGTGAATACCCGATGCTCACACCGAGTGCGGAGATCCATCCGCTCTTCGTCGAAATCTACCTGGTGGACCGGCCGCTGCTCGAAGCGCTCGACCGCTTCGAAGGGCGTTTCGGCTACCGCCGGGTCACAGTGATGCCCGAAGGGGGTGAGACGCCGCTCGACCTCTACGTCCACCCGGGGCCTCCGCCTCCGGGATTCGAGCCGAAACCGGAGGGCGACTGGAACGGGGATCCCCCGGCTTTCGCGGAAGCGCTGCGGCGGGTGAGCCGGTAGCATCCCGCGCCCATGCGACTCACCACTCTCGAACTTGCGGACGGCCGTGCTCTCGCCGAAGCGGGCAGCGACGGCTCCTTCCGGCTGCTCGACCCGTCCTTCGGGGGCGATCTCGCTGCGCTGCTCGCAAAAGGAGAGCGACCCGGGGCGGGCCGCGACCCGGTGGAGGGTTTCCGCTTCGCCCCGCTGATCCCCCGGCCGGGGGCGATCTGGTGCGTGGGCCTGAACTACGAGGACCACCGCCTCGAAACCGGCCGTGCCAAGGCCGACTGGCCGACCCTTTTCACCCGGTTCCCGGTCTGCCTCGTCGGGCACCGGGAAAAACTGGTCGCGCCCGAGGCCTCGGAGCAACTGGACTACGAGGGAGAACTCGCGGTCGTCATCGGGAAGCCCGGCCGCCACATCGAGGAGGCCAAAGCACTCGACCACGTGGCGGGATATGCCTGTTTCAACGATGCCTCTGTCCGGGATTTCCAGTCGCACAGCAGCCAGTTCGGGCCGGGAAAGAACTTCTGGCGCACCGGCGCTTTTGGTCCCTGGCTCGTGACCGCCGACGAAATCCCGGACCCGCAGACGCTCGCCATCGAGACCCGGTTGAACGGCGAGGTCATGCAGCAAAGCCACACCAGCCGGATGACCTGGACGGTTCGCGAACTCATCGCCTACCTCTCGCGAATCACTCCGCTTCAGACCGGAGACGTGATCGCGACCGGGACTCCGTCCGGGGTGGGAGTCGCCCGCGACCCGCAGGTATTCCTGCGGCCGGGTGACCGGGTGGAAGTGGAGATCGAGGGAATCGGAGTGCTCGCGAACGGCGTGGTGGCAGAACGAGACGCGATTCAGTAGCCGAGCTTCGTCCGGACCCGGTTCCGGAGCGGCTTCCCGGCGAGGTAGCGGGCCAGGTTCCCGAACGCGATCCGGAACACCAGCGGGACGTAGTTCTCGATGTCATCGGCTCCCACGTGGGGGGTCAGAATCAGGTTCGGCGCGTCCCAGAGCGGGCCCTCCGGAGGGTGCGGCTCCGGCCATGCCACGTCGAGGAACGCGCCCCCCAGTTGGCCGGAGCGGAGCGCCTCGACGAGCGCCGGCTGCGCGATGAGCCGGCCGCGGCCCAGATTCACCACCCCGGCTCCCCGCGGCAGCAGCGCGATCTCCGCCGCACCGAGAAGCCCTTCGGTCTCGGCGGTGAGCGGCGCGGCGAGGATCACGAAGTCGGCTTCCGGAAGCACGGCGCGGAGTTCCGGGAAGGCGTGTACCCGATCCGCCAGACGGTGAGGGCGCAGCGTTCGCCGCACTCCCAGCACCCGCATCCCCAGTGTTTTTGCGGCGCGGGCCGCGCCGGTCCCGACCGCGCCGAGGCCGACGACGAGGGCTGTCCGTCCCGGCAGGGTTCCCGTCTGGATCTTCGCCCACTTCCGCTCCCGCTGATACTCGATCAAGCGCGGCAGCTTCGTGAAGAGGGCGACGAGCGCCATCAGCGTGTATTCGAAGGATTTACCGGTGTGGACCCCGCTCGCGTTCGTGAGCCGCACTCCGGGAGGAAGCCAGTCGAGCGGATACAGATGATCCACACCGGCCCCGATGAGCTGGATCCATCGGAGACGGGGAGCCCGGGTTTCGAGATCCGGTCGCGGAAATTTCCAGCCGATGAGCACTTCGGCATCGCGGACCCCGCGGAGGAATCCATCCTCGCCATCGGAGAACGAGGGGACGAGGCGCTCGAAGGTCTCCGGAAACTCGCGCCCGACGGCCTCGAACCGGGCGCGATCCAGTTTGTAGTGTCTCGACTCGGAAGCGTCGCTCGCCAAGTGAACCCTGAGAACCGTCATGCCCGATCGGGCGAAGGGTATCCGGTGCCGGTTTCCGGCAGAATGCCCGCATGACCCCAACCGAAACCTCCCGACTCGCCTCCAATCGCCGCCGCTTCCTCGCCGGGCTCTCGGCGCTCGGGCTCGGCTCCACCCTGCTTCCCGGAACGCTCACCGCCTGCGCCGGGGAAGCTTCCGAAGTCACGATGGACATGCTCCGGAAGGCGCAGTCGCTCGCCGGGCTCTCGTTCACCGACGAAGAGCTCGCCCCGGTCCTCGAACGGCTGAACCGGGAAACCAGCTTCGTGGACAGTTTCCGGGCGAACCGGGTTCCCGAGCTCGGGAACCACGAACCTCCGTCGTTCGTTTTCGACCCGCTGCCTCCGGGGAAGACGGTGCCGGCGACCCGGGCCGGGATACGTCCTTCGCGGCCCGAAGAACCCCGGCCGGCCACCGACGAGGATCTCGCCTACCTGCCGGTGACCCACCTCGCCCGGCTGATCGAAAAACGCGAGGTGACCTCCACCGAGCTGACCCGCATCTATCTGGATCGCCTCCGGCGCTTCGATCCGGAGCTTCACTGCGTCGTCCAGTTGACCGAGGAGATCGCGCTGCGGCAGGCGGCGCAGGCGGACGAAGAGATCGCCGCCGGCGACTACCGCGGCCCCCTTCACGGGATCCCGTGGGGAGCGAAGGATCTGCTCGCGGTGCGGGGCACGAAGACCACCTGGGGCGCTTCGCCCTACCGGGAGCGGGAAATCGACGAAGATGCCACCGTCTTCCGGAAGCTGACCGAGGCCGGAGCGGTGCTGGTCGCGAAGCTCACGATGGGAGCGCTGGCCCAGGGCGACCGCTGGTTCGGCGGACGGACCCGCAACCCGTGGAACCCCGAGCAGGGTTCGAGCGGCTCTTCGGCCGGATCCGGTTCGGCGACGGCGGCAGGCCTCGTCGGATTTGCGATCGGCACCGAGACCCGCGGCTCCATCATCTCCCCTTCGACCCGGAACGGAGTGACCGGACTCCGCCCGACCTTCGGGCGGGTGAGTCGGGCGGGGGCGATGACGCTCTCCTGGACGATGGACAAGATCGGCCCGATGTGCCGGAGCGCCGAGGACTGCGCTCTGGTACTCGACGCGATTCGTGGAGAAGACGGCCTCGACCGCGCGGTTCGCGACCCCGGCTTTTCCTGGGACGCACAAGCCGACCCCACCGCGCTCCGGGTCGCCTACGACCGGGAGCAGGTCGAAGACGGGATCGAGGACGACCCCGACGCTCCCGGGCGGGTCGCAGCGAGGCGGGCGAGCCAGGCCAACACCCGGGCCGCCATCGAGGTACTTCGCGGGTTCGGGGTCTCTCCCGTTCCGCTCGACCTTTCGAACTTCGGCTCGGAGCATCTCGATTTCGTGCTGGTCACCGAATCGGCCGCTGCCCACGACGCACTCACCCTCAGCGGCGACGACCTGATGATGAAGGAGTCGCCCGAAGAGAGCAGTTGGCCGGACAGCTTCCGGCAGCACCGCTTCGTCCCCGCCGTCGAATACATCCAGGCGATGCGGATCCGCACCCGGATCATGCAGCAGTTCGACGAAGTGCTCGGAGATTTCGACGTGGTGATCGGCTCGCGGCTCGGGCTCACCAACCTGACCGGTCACCCGGAGATATCCCTGCCGAACGGCTACCACGAGGGATCGCCGACCAGTCTGCGCCTGACCGGCCGGCTCTACGGAGACACCGAAATCCTGACACTCGCCCACGCCTACCAGCAGGCCACTGATTTCCACGAGCGCCGGCCGCCCGGTTTCGGGAATTGATTCGGGGGCTGATCCGAAAACGGTTGTCGTCCCGGATCGCGGCCGCGACTGTCATACTTCCCCCACCATGGACGAAACCCCCACCATTCTCGTCGTGGACGACGAGCCGGATCTCGAATTCCTGATCCGTCAGCGCTTCCGCCGGGACATACGCCGGGAGCGTCTGCGGTTCGTGTTCGCACAGGACGGAATCCAGGCGCTCGAAGCGCTCGAACAGCACGAGGAAATCCAGCTCATCATGACGGACATCAACATGCCGCGCATGGATGGGCTGACCCTGCTGGACGAACTGAAAGGCCGGCCGCGGGTGCGTGCGGTCGTGGTTTCCGCCTACGGCGACATGAGGAACATCCGCACGGCGATGAACCGGGGGGCGTTCGATTTCATCACCAAGCCGATCGACTTCCAGGATCTCGAACTCACGCTGGAAAAAAGCCTCCGGCACGTTGCGATGCTCAGCGAGGCGGTGGCCCACCGCAAACGGCTCTCGGCGATCCACGAGGAGCTGCGGGTCGCGCGCAAGATGCAACTGTCCATCCTTCCGCAGAACTTCCCGAAGACCGATACCTGCCTCACCCACGCGGTCATGACTCCGGCCCAGGACGTGGGCGGGGATTTCTACGATGTCTTCCCGCTTCCCGAAGACCGGATCGGTGTCGTGATCGCCGATGTCTCCGGAAAGGGAGTCCCGGCGGCGCTCTTCATGATGGTGAGCCGGACCCTCCTGAAGGGGCACGCCATCGGAGGCCTCGATCCGGCGCGGGTACTCGAACAGGTGAACAACGGACTCAGCGAAGACAACGAATCCCAGATGTTCGTCACCCTGCTCTACGGAGTGGTGGACGCGGACGGCCTGTTCACCTTTGCGAACGCCGGCCACTGTCCGCCTTTCCTCATGCATCAGGGAAAGGATCCCCGTCCGCTGCCCCTGACCTCCGGCGTGGCCCTCGGTGTCGTACCCGGCCTGTCCTACTCGCTCGACACGGTGCAGCTCGAACCGGGAGACCGGCTGTTCCTGTACACGGACGGAGTGCCGGAAGCCGAGCGTCCCGATAACTCCCTGTTCGAGGAAGACCGGCTGCGCGAGGCTCTGGCCGGAGTCGGCGATGCGAGCCCCGAGGGGGTCAACAGCGCTGTCGTCGAGGCCGTCCGGGAGTTCACCGGTGGCGAACATCAGTCGGACGACATCACCTGCCTGACGCTTGCTTACCGGGGCGACCGGTGATCCGAAAGGCGGCCGGACTCCTCCTGTTCGCCGGCTTCCTGCCAGGGAGCGTCGCGGGACAGGAGCCGGGCGCGCGCGGGGTGAACGCCGAACGAATCCTCTTCGGCCAGTCGGCGGCGCTCAGCGGGCCGGCTTCGGCGCTTGGACAAGGGATGCGACTCGGCATCCGCGCTGCTTTCGAAGAAGTGAACCGGAGCGGCGGAATCGCCGGGAGACGGCTGGAGCTCGTCTCGCTGGACGACGGCTACCAGCCGGAACGTGCGCTCGAAAACACCCGGCAGCTCATCCAGGAAGAAGAGGTCTTCGCGCTGATCGGGCCGGTGGGGACGCCGACCTCGCTCGCTGCCGAGCCGGCGGCGGCCGAAGCCGGTATCCCGTACATCGCGCCGTTCACCGGTGCCGAGTTCCTCCGCGACTCCGATCTCGCGAGGACCACGGTGAACGTCCGCGCCTCCTACTACCAGGAGACCGGCGAGGCGGTGGATCGGCTCATCGGCGATCTGGGCTACTCCCGTTTTGCGGTCCTCTACCAGAACGATTCGTTCGGGCGCGCCGGCCTGACCGGTGTCGAGCGGGCGCTGACCCGCAACGGGCTCGCCCTCGTCGCGAAGGCATCCTTTCCGCGAAACTCGACCTCGGTCAAGACGGCGCTCGTGACGCTTCGCCGCGCCCGGCCGGAGGCGGTCATCATGATCGGTGCCTACGACCCGGTGGGGGCGTTCGTCCAGTGGTCGCGGCGCATCGGGTTCGAGCCGACTTTCCTGACGATTTCCTTCGTGGGCAGCGCGGCGCTCGCCGACCGGCTGGGGCCGGATGGACGGGGCATCCTCATCACCCAGGTGGTTCCCCTGCCTTCCGACACCGAGTTCTCGCTGACCCGTCAGTACAAGAGCGCTCTCGAGCGGGTGGATTCGGACGAAGCCGGAGATCTGGTCTCTCTCGAGGGCTACCTCGCGGGACGGCTGGTGGCGGAAGTGCTCGAAGCGTGCGGCGAAGACCTGACTCCATCCCGCTTTCTCGCCGAAGTGGTCTCGGTGAGCCGCTTCAATCTGGGGGGGTTCACCCTCCGGTACGGGACGGAAGACAACCAGGGCTCCGATCGGGTCTTTCTCACCCGGATCGAAGCCAACGGGACGCTGGCCGCCCTGAGCCGGCTCCGGTGAAGCACCGACAAGGAACCCGATGACCCGCGACCTGGCTCCCGACGAGCCTGAGGAGATGAAGGAAGAGAAAGCGAAAACCGCGGACAACCCCGAAGAGGAGGATTTCGAGGAAGAAGAGGAAGGTTTCGGGGACGAGGACGACTTCGAGGACGAGGTACACGAAGAAGACGACGACGAACACCGGCTCCCGATCCGGCGGCGGGTCGGGTTCCAGATTTCGCTTGGGTTCGGCTCCGCGGTCGCCATGACCGTGGCGGCAAGCGCGGTTGCCTGGTTCGGATTCTTCCGGGTCGGCTCGCTTCAGCGGGAAATCAACGAGGAGTACGTGCCTGCCCTGACCACTGCGGTGCACGTGGCGCAGGAAGTCACGACGCTCGCCGGGGCCGCGCCGCGTCTCGTGGTGGAAGCGCAGGCCGCGAACATCGCCGGACAAGTCGAAACCATGAACCCGTCGGATGCCCCGGTGGAACTCGATCTCATGGAGTCGGCGGCCCGGATGATCGAAATCTCGAGCCAGCTTCCCCAGAACGAGCGCAGCGCCGGCCTCTTCTCCTTCGTCGAAGATCTCGCCGACAACCTGCGCAACATCCAGTTCTCGGTCAACGAGAGCATCGCTCTCCAGGAATCGCTTCGTGAAATCCAGGAGCAGAACGCGCTTCTGGCGCGCCAGTGGAATGAAGAAGTCCGCCCGCCACTCGACGACCAGATCTTCTACATGGCCACCGGCCTTCGGAATCTCGACGACTCTCCGGCACCCCTCTTCCAGCGCGGAGCGGAGGCCGAACTCGTCCGACTGCAGGCACTGAGCACGCTGGAGTCCCGCGGCAATGTCGCGCTCGGGCTGATCAGCGACGCAGTCGTCCAGCCCGACCCCCAACTGATCTCCACGGTCGAAGAGCGGTTCTGGGCCGCGACGACCGAAGCGGGGAGCGCTTTCGACGTGATCGGGGATACCGATGACCTCGACCGGCTGCGCTCGATCCACCAGGCTGTCCTCGATCTCGGCGAAGGAGAGAACGGTGTTTTCGAAATTCGCCGCCGCTACCTCGCCGAACTCCGCTCCCAGCAGGCCTATCTGCTGCGGAACCAGGAGGTCACCGAATCGCTGGAGGGTGTCGTCGCGGCGCTCACCACCGGGCTCGAGAACGATGCCCTGGTCGCGACCGAAGCCTCGGAGGCGGCGCTCGATCTGGGCCGGACCCTCCTGCTCGCGTTGAACGTTCTGGTGATCACGAGCTCGGCGCTCATCCTCTGGCTGTTCATCGGAAGGTTCTTGGTGCGAAGGCTGAACAACCTGTCACGGGTCATGCGGCGCATGGCCGGGGGAGATCTCGAAACGAAGGTCCGGGTCCGGGGGCAGGACGAGATCGGGAAGATGGCGGAGGCGCTCGAAGTGTTCCGCCAGAACGCGCTGGAGGTGCAGCGGCTCAACCTGGTCGAAGAGCTGCTCGCCCGGGAGGAAAAACAGAAGCACGAGCTCGAGAAGACGCTCGGCGACCTCGAAAAGGCGCAGGACCAGATGGTCATGCAGGAGAAGCTGGCTTCGCTCGGCCAGCTCACCGCCGGCATCGCTCACGAGATCAAGAACCCGCTCAACTTCGTCAACAACTTCGCGGAGCTGTCCGGCGGGCTGCTCGAAGACCTCAACGAAGAACTGGACACGGTCAGGGAGCTGGTTCCGGAAGAAACGCGGGAAGAGATCGCCTCCATCCGTGAGGATCTGTCGAGCAACCTGGAGCGGATCAACCATCACGGCAAGCGTGCCAGCTCGATCGTGTACGGGATGCTCGAACACTCCCGGAAGGAAGCGGGCGCGATGCGGCCCACCGACATCAACGCCATGCTGGAGGAATACGTGGCCCTCGCTTTCCATTCGATGCGCGCCGTGGACACCCGGTTCCAGATGACCATCGACAAGGAACTCGCGGAGGACGTGGGCGAAGTCGAGGCAGTGCCGCAGGATCTGAGCCGGGTGTTCCTGAACATCGTCACGAACGCCTGCCAGGCCACTTTCGAGCGGCAACTCGCGCCGGGTGCCCCGCCGAGCTACCAGCCGCTCCTGCGTGTCAGCAGCCGGCGCGAAAACGGGAACGTGGAAGTGCGGATACGGGACAACGGCCCGGGCATCCCCGAAGACGCTCTCGCAAAGGTTTTCGAGCCGTTCTTCACCACCAAGGACACCGACAAGGGCACCGGCCTCGGCCTGTCGCTTTCCCACGACATCATCCGCAGCCACGGCGGGACCCTGACGGTGAACTCCACCGTCGGAGAAGGTGCCGAGTTCGTCGTGACGCTACCGACCCACTCCCGACTGGCCGCGACCAAGGACGAATCCGGAGAAGCGGGGGAGCAGCCGGCGGCGGAGGGCTGATTCGCCGTCAGAAGGCCGCCGTCGGCCGCGACCAAATCCCGGCGCCGAGCACCTGAAATCCTTCGCGTTCTGCCGCAAGAGACAGGTTCCGATCCAGAGAAACGAACACGAGGTGGCCTCCGATCTGATTCTGGATAGCGAGACAGCAGCGCGCAACGGATGCCTGGCAAGCAGCAACTCCGCCCGCAGGCGCACACCCGGGACATCGCCAACTTCGTCCCATGCGCTGGCCAGCGAGTCGAGCCGCTGCAGCATCGTGCGCCGATCTTCGCGAGTGAGGGTTCCTTCTCGCGAGCGGCGCTCAACAGCGCTCGTGATCTCTACCCGTGTCCAGATCCAGGTGACAACGCGACGAGCGCCGACGAATCCCGGTACCTCACACGCGGTCCTTGCGATCTTCGGTGATGGCTTGCGACAGGTTCGCCCCAGGAATATCCAGAGGAGGCAGGCTGAGGAATTCCGCCATGCTCCCTTTCCCTCGCTTCAGAAGCCCTTCCGCGATCAGCCGCCGCCGCACGTCATCCCGATTGGGGGCCGGTGGCACAAGCCGCGCCACCGGAGCGCCCCGGTGAAGCACCTGGATCTCGTCGCCGCACTGCACCCGGCGCACATATCGTGAGAGGTTCGCCTTCCATTCGGAGATGGACATGGTGACCTACCAAGTCAAAACAGGTTCTGAAGCGCTCTCCCGGAGCGGGGCTTCGACTCAGAAGGTCGGGCTCGTGAGAACCACATCGGCCCGCGCCCAGGCGCGCAGAAAGCGGCGCTCGACCCGCTCCGCTTCGTCTATGCGACCCTGTTCCCGGAGCGACTGCAGCAGGCCGTAGAGCGACCAGCCGTTCTCCGGCCAGCGGGCGAGATCCTCGCGGAACGCCACTTCGGCGTGATCCGGGTGGCCCGCCTCGAGAAACGCCGCACCGAGCGCCTGCCGCATCGGCATGTACCAGGGCGGAGGCTCGGAGTAGGCGAGGTTGTCCTGGATGTGGATGGCTTCCTCGATCAGCGGGATCGCGCCCTCCGGATCTCCGGACCGCCGGGCGATATCGGCCTCCAGCGCGACCGCCGCGAGCCGCAGCATGTCCGCGGCGGAAACCCGGCCCATCCCCGGCAGATTTTCGTCGGCGGCGATCGCCGCCACCGACTTGCGGTGCTCTTCGGCAGCCTCCGGATTCCCGGTGGCCGAATGCGCGAGCCCCCTCGCGTAGTGCCAGATGGCGGTCTCGAAGAGGTATTCGGCACGTGGGGCCGGCTCGTTCAGGATGTTGTCCCAGTTGCCGAAACGGGCCTCCGCGAACAGCGGGATGGAAAGGAAGAACTGGGGACGCGAGGAACTCTCGATCCGGTTCGGGTTCGACTGGACGCGCACCTTGTCGCGGAGCTTGTAGGCCTGTTGCAGGGCGACGGCGCTCCGTCCCTCGAACTGGGCGGCCGACCACGCGAAGTGGACGTTGTGCTGATACGAGCCGACCGGATACCGACCTTCCTGGTCCGGCATCCCGATGTAGAGCTCATCCACAGCCGCGGCATCGAGGTTGAAATCCGCCGCCTCGTCGTAGTTCCCGGTCTGGATCAGGATGTGCGAACCCATGTGGACGAGATGGGCCGCGCCCGGCATGGTCCCGGGAAGGCGGCGGGCGTACGAAACCGCCCGGCCCACGTCGTCGGATGCCTCCACCGCGTGGATGTAGTAGTGGATCGCGCCCGGATGGGTGGGGTCCATGTCGAGAGCGCGCTCGAGCTGGCCGACCAGCCAGTCGGTCCCGTCGGTAAGCGGCTTCCCTTCGTCATCCCAGTAGTCCCAGCGCGTCGTGTTCATGAACGCGGCGGCGGCCAGCACCTGGATGTCCAGGTCGTCCGGCCAGGCTTCGGCCAGAGCGCGGGCTTTCTCGTAGTACGCCTTGTCGAGCGGGTCGCGCTCCGAAGCAGGATCCTCGGCGTAGCGCGCGGCGAGCGTCTCGATCATCGCCTGCTCTTTCGGGGTGGCGGAACCGGCCAGTTCCTGCGCCCGGTCGATCGCCTCCCAGGCGGTCCGGAGCTGATCCTCCGGCGGCGAACCCTGGTTCAGGTAGGGACCGTAGGCGAGCGCCCGGCCCCAGTGGACCATCGGCACGTCCGGATCGAGACGGGCCGCCTCGTCGAAGGAGCGACGGGCTTCCGCCATCCAGAACGCGTACACGAGCCGGAGCCCCTGATCGAAGTACTTTTGCCCCATCTCCGAAATCCCGCTCACCGGGTACTCCACTTCTCCGAGCCGCTCGTGGAGCGGGACCATGAGATCGGTCGCGGTCTCCTCCTCGGCGAAGGCATGAGCGCCGAACGAGGCCGCGAGAGCGAGGGCGATGAGCGATTTATGGAACGATTTGCGAAACATGATTCCCTCCCTTTGACCCGGTCAGTTGCCGGGGCGGAGCTGCTCGAGGAGCTCCATGACAGTGCCCGCCTGCGCGTTCTCCGGATCCAGCTCCAGGAACCGCTCGAACGCGGCAACCGCAGCTTCGTTGTCCTCGAGCCGGGCGTTCAGCATTCCGAGCTGGAAGTACGCGGCGGCAAAATCGGGGTCCACCTCGGTGGCCTTCAAGAAGAACTGCTCGGCGGATTCGTCGTTTTCCGAGTTGCTCGCGAAGACGGCGTAGTTGAAAAGGGTGACCGCATCGTTCTCGATGAGGTCCATCACCTGGTCGTAGGTGGCCATCGCCTGCTCCCACTCCTGCATGTTCCCGTACATGGCGGCTACCGAAAGGAGCCCTTCGCGCATCGAGGGGTCGAGTTCCGCCGCTTTCTGGTAGGCATCGATGGCTTCGAGGGAATTCCCGCCCTGCTGGTAGGCGGAAGCGAGGTTGAACCAGGCGGGGCCGGAATCGGGAACCAGCTCGAGAAACGCCCGGAATCCTTCCGCGGCGCGGTCGTAGTCCTGTTCGCCAAAGGCGGCCTGCGCTTCCTGGAGGTGGAAGTCGGCCTCCGCCGCCTGTTGCTGGCTGAGCACCCCTTCCGGCAACGGGGTCATGGTCTGGTTGATGAGCGCCGGCGCGCCCCCCACGGTGACGAACACCTGGAGCGGTTCGTAGCCTTCGAGCTCGAAGCTGACCCGGTAGTTGCCGAGCCGCACTCCGGCACGCGTGAAGCGCCCGTCCTGGTTCGTGGTGGCGCTCGTGCGACCGCCTCCGCCGTCGGCCATTTCGAGAGTCACCTCGACACCTTCGAGCGGCTGCCCTTCCGGGTCGGTGATCTGGCCGCGCACGGCACTGCGCTGGGCGAGAGCCGGAGCGGCGAGCAGGAGGGCGAGCGTCAGGAGGGGAAAAACCCGCCGCGAACGTTTCAGGCAATGGTGAGACACGACAAGCAATCCTCCGGTGCTCTCGACGGAATCCGAACCGCGGATTCTACCGCCTCGCCGCCGATTTCCGGTATCGTCCGCAGCGTGGCCTGCACGCTTGACACCGCGGTAGCAGCGGAGCGGATCGTCGCCGCCCTGTAAGCGCGGGCGCTACGGCTCCTCGCGCCTCCTTCAGCTTCCCTCCGCCAGGTCCTCGCCAAGTGCCGCCCGCTGGTCGGGCGTGAGCCCCGCTTCCTGCTCCAGTCCGGGCAGATCGCAGCCGACCGCCGCCGGAACCGCGCCTCCGGTGTCGAAGCGGAGGTACTGCACCGAGGAGACGCGGTCTTCCCCGACCTGGCGCGGGTCGTATTCAGCGGGGCGACGACTCCCGTCGGGGAGCCGGACGTAGAGCCTCCCGACGATCCCCTTCCACTCGCGGAGCAGCCGGTCCCGCGCCGCCACATCGGCGATCTCGATGAGCAGGGTGGCACCGAGCCCGCCGGCGCGGCCGAGAAGCTCGTTGTAGGTCGCGAGTTCGTGCTGGATGTCCGCTTCCCGTACGATCCGTTCGGCGCGCACCATTTCGAGCACC
The DNA here is from genome assembly GCA_965215615.1 of Vicinamibacteria bacterium. Classification (GTDB taxonomy): domain Bacteria; phylum Acidobacteriota; class Vicinamibacteria; order Marinacidobacterales; family Marinacidobacteraceae; genus CBDATA01. The sequence continues at coordinate 2,592,877 of OZ244068.1, forward strand.
TGGTAGCGAATCGTCTCGTGATTCTCGAAGAGGAAGGTGAGGTGCTCCCCGAGGTGCACCCGCCGGCGGTTCTTCGCGGCCATCGCCGAGGCGCGGATGCGGTCCCGCTGGTCGGCGTAGGTCTCGAAATCGAGAATCTCGTCCCGGCGCACCGGGAAACGGGCTTCGGTCATTCGGATTCCGGGCTCGCGGGTGGGTCCAGCTTCGTCGGGAACCCATCCTCGCGGTAGGCCCGCGCCAGCAGGGTCATCGGGTGCATCGGGCGCTTGCCGGCGTGCTGCTCGAACTGGATGGCGGCGAGCGGACAGTCGGTGGCCCAGTAGTCCGCCTCCGCTTCCTGCATCGAGTCGAAAGCCTTCTGTCCGGCCCGCCGCGAGGCTTCGAAGCCCTCGACCTTCATCGCCCAGGTGCCGTCGTGGCCCGAACACTCCATGGTGGCGACCGGGGTGACTCCGGGGATCTTGCGGATCAGGTCCCGCGCCCGGAACCCCGACCCCTGCGCCCGCAGGTGGCAGGGAGCGTGGTAGGCGACCCGCCCGCCGGGAGTGGATCGGAAGCCGGTATCGAAGCGAGGCTCGCGGCGGAGGCTCCACAGGTGCTCCGAGGGATCGCGGACCGCGTCCGCGAGGCGGGCTGCGCGCTCCCGATCCGGGCGATCCACGAGCGTCGGATATTCCTTGCGCATCAGCATCGAGCAGGTGGGGTTCACCGCCAGCACCCGGGCACCGGCCTCCACATAGGGAGTGAGGAGATCGAGATTCTGGCGCGCCGATGCCCGAACCCGGTCGAGATCGCCCGCCTCCCACCCCGGCATGCCGCAGCACGAAAGGCCGGGGACGCAGTCCACCGAAACCTGGTTCCGGTCCAACACTTCGAGGGTGTCCAGGCCGATCTCCGGCTCGTTGTTCTGCACGTAGCAAGTGGGGAAAAGCACCGCTTCCTGTTCTCCGGGAGGCCTCGGGGCGGGGCGACTCCGGGCAGCCCAGTCGTCGAAACACTCCCGCGCGAACGGAGGCATCTGCTTTTCGCGGTGGATCCCCGCCAGCTTTTCCATGCAGTAGCGGGCCGGGGGAGTGTTCTGGAGAACGGTCAGGGCCACCGGAAGCCGCCGCTGCATCTTCCCGGCGCGATCCGGGTCGGTCAGCAGCGCGTCCCGAAGGCCGTCCCGCCCTCGCGGCGGTGACTCGCGGCGGCGGATAGCGGCGTGGCGATGGACCAGCTTCGGAAAATCGAGCTGGAACTCGTGACCCTTCCCCGGCGTGTACGGGCAGGTGAACTCGCACTGCTTGCACTGGAAGCAGCCCGCCATGACCTGGTTCTGCTCGCCTTCGGACAGGTCACGGGCCTCGCCCTCCCGGTTCTCGTCGATGATCTGGAAGAGGTCGCGGAACGAGTCGCAGTACTTGAAGCACATCCGACACCCGTGGCAGATGTCGAAGGCCCGGTCCATCTCCCGGCGCAGGCTCCCGGGGTCGAAATAGACCGGATCGAGCGGGTCGTAACTCAGATCCGGGCCGGGCAACACCGAGGGCGGCGCACCTTTTCGGGGGCCGCCGGAGACACCCACCGAATCAGCTGATCTCGTCGAGGAAGCGCTGGAAGCGCCCGGCGTGCGACTTCTCGGCCTTGGCAAGGGTCTCGAACCAGTCGGCGATCTCTTCGAACCCCTCTTCGCGGGCGGTCTTCGCCATGCCGGGGTACATGTCGGTGTACTCGTAGGTCTCGCCGGCTACCGCTGCCGCCAGATTTTCGACGGTGTCGCCGATCGGGAGATCGGTCGCCGGATCCCCCACCTTGCGAAGGTAATCGAGGTGGCCGTGGGCGTGCCCGGTCTCTCCTTCCGCAGTCTCGCGGAAATTCCCGGCGACGTCGGGATACCCCTCCACGTCGGCCTGCCGTGCGAAATACAGGTAGCGGCGGTTCGCCTGGGACTCGCCCGAGAAGGCGTCCTTCAGATTCTGGTGGGTTTTCGATCCCTTCAGACTGGCCATGTGTCTCCCTCGTGTTTGCGGGACGCGCAGCGCCCCGAAAATCGCAGCCCGACGCGTCGGACGCCGGAACGAACCGCAGTATAGGCGACCGGATTCCGCGATAATGGACCCCATGGGAGACAAGCCGCCTATGGCACGGGGTCGCCGGGAGGTTCTGGCCGGAATCGCCGGAGCGGGAATCGCCAAAATCGCCGGTGGGCAACCTCGTCCGCGAGCACCGGAGGATCCCACGAAGATGCAGGGCCGGGTTCCGAGCCCGGTCGGCACGAGGTCTTCGTTCGAAACCCCGGAGCGGCTGGTGGGCAGTCTCGAACCGTCGTCCGCCTCGCGCACGCCGCTTTCCTATCTCCAGGGAGTCGTGACTCCGGCCGATCTCCATTTCGAGCGCCACCACGGCGGTGTCCCGAACATCGATCCGGAGCGCTGGGAGCTTCTCATCCACGGGATGGTGGAAAGGCCGACCACCTTCCGGCTCGAGGATCTGAAGCGGTTTCCGGCCGAATCGCAGCTCCGGTTTCTCGAGTGCTCCGGAAACGGCGGGACGGCCTACCAGAACCGGGGCCGGCGACGCGGCATGAGCCCGCAACAAATGGACGGCCTCACCAGCACCAGCGAGTGGACCGGCGTTCCGCTCAAGCTGATCTTCCGGGAAGTGGGGGCGCTCCCGGAAGCGACCTGGTTTCTCGCGGAGGCCATGGATGCAGCGGTGATGACCCGCTCGATCCCCATGGAGAAGGCCTGGGACGACGCGATTCTCGCTTACGGCCAGAACGGCGAACCGCTGCGCCCCGAGCAGGGATACCCGGTCCGGCTGTTCCTGCCCGGCTGGGAGGGGAACGCCTCGGTGAAATGGCTACGACGGCTCGAGCTTTCCGACCGGCCTTTCATGACCCGGGAAGAGACCTCGAAGTACACCGACCCGCTCCCCGGCGGCAAGGCGCGCATGTTCAGCTTCACCATGGACGCGAAATCCCTCATCACGTCGCCCGCCTGGCCCGAGCGGCTCGGCGGTCCCGGTTGGCGGGAGATTCGCGGACTGGCCTGGACGGGGCGGGGCCGGATCACCCGGGTCGAAATCTCGACAGACGGCGGAGAGACCTGGGAGGATGCCGATCTCCAGGAGCCGGTGCTGCCGAAGTGCCACGTGCGCTTCCGGAAGATGTGGAACTGGCGTGGCGAGCAGGCGACGCTCGTGAGTCGCGCCACCGACGAGACCGGCTACCGGCAACCCACCCGGGCCGAACTCCACGCAGCGCGGGGTGACTATCCCCGCTACCACTACAACCAGCTCCGGCCCTGGCGGGTGGAGCCGGACGGGCAGGTCTTCTTTGTCGGGTAGGTCGGCACCGTCGCTGGTCCTGCTGCTGATCGCCTGCTCGGGAGCACCGGAGGCCACCGAAGAAGAGCCTCCGCCGCGGAGAACGCTCCCCGAGCCGGCACTCCACCCGGCGATGCCCGGACTTTTGACTGCCGGGGAGCGGGCCGCGCTCGACGAAAGCCGGAAGCGGGCGCTCGACTCGCTCGCCGGGGTCCCCGAATTCGGCTTCGGCGAACCGGCGACCCCGGAACGGATCGCGCTCTGGGATATCGAGATCGGCCCCGATGGCACCGGGCTGCCCCCCGGTTCGGGAAGCGTCGAACGCGGCCAGGATCTCTACCGGCTGCAGTGCGTCCAGTGCCACGGGCTCCGCGGCGAGGGGGCGGAGTTCGAAGCGCTGGCCGGCAGAACTCCGGAAGACCGATTCCCCTTTTCTGAGGATCGGCGCTGGCCGATCACGGTAGGCAGCTACTGGCCCTACGCGACGACGCTTTTCGACTATATCCGGCGCGCCATGCCGCAGGCTGCACCGGGGACGCTCCCCGCTCAGGATGTCTATGCGCTGACCGCCTTCATCCTCCATCTGAACGGAATCCTGTCGGCCGGGGACGTTCTCGACCAGGACTCCCTGCCCCGGATCGTCATGCCGGCCCGCGACCGCTTCGTCCGCGACGACCGCCGGGGCGGGCCGGAGGTGCGGTAGCGGGGGGCGGCCATGATTCGAACTCTCGTCAACGTGGACGGGCAGATCGGGCCGGCTTCCGGGGCGTGGATCCGGCCGACGGATCGCGGTTTCCTCTATGGGGAGGCGGTGTACGAAAACCTCCGGACCTATGGGGGCAAACCTTTTCTGCTGGGCCGGCACCTGGAGCGGCTCCGCCGTTCGGCGGCCTTCCTCGGGGTCGAAATCCCGGCATCCGACGGGGAGATCGCCGAGCGCATCCGGAAGACCCGGGATGCCGTGGAGGACGGGGACGATGTCTCGCTCCGGCTGATCCTGACCGCCGGCCCGCCCGAAGGCGGCCCGTCGCTCGTGATCCTGGTCCGGCGGCTCGCGTCGCCGTCCCCGGAGGCGTTCCGGGAAGGAGTGGGCGTGTTGCTCTCCGACTGGATTCGGGCGACCCCTTTCGGGATCCCGGCGCATGTGAAGACGACGAACCTGCTCGGAGGGCAACGCGCGGTCCGCGAAGCAAAGGCTCTCGGGGCCGAAGAAGCCATCCTCCGCGACACCCGCGGACGACTCGCCGAAGGAGCCACCTCGAACCTTTTTCTCGTTTCCGGCGGAACAGTTCGCACTCCCGCCGCCGAGGGGGACCTCCTCCCCGGCATCACCCGCGAACTCACCCTGAACGTCCTCGACGAACTCGCGATCCCCTGCGAAGAAACGGATCTCCCGGGAGATGCTCTTGCTTCCGCTGACGAAGCGTTCCTGACCTCGTCGTCACGCGAGGTGCTCCCGATCGCCTGGTGGACATCCGGCGACGGCATCCGGGCTCCGGTCGGGAGCGGCCGGCCCGGCCCGCAGACGCTCGCGGCTCTGGCCGGATATCGCGCAGCGCTCGGCCGGATCCTCGCGAAAGGCGGGTGATATCTTCCGGGGCCGGGAGAAAACGACCATGAAACAGATTCTCAGCCAGTATTCGGACTATTCGTATGCGCTCCTACGCATCGTGGCCGGCTTCCTGTTCTTTCTGCACGGTGCCCAGAAATTCGGCTGGATCGGGGATCGCGTCCCCGCGAACATCGCCTCGCTCATCGGGATCGCCGGCCTCATCGAGATCGTCGCCGGAGCGGCGATCCTCATCGGCCTCTTCACCGGCATCGCCGCGTTCCTTTCGTCCGGCATGATGGCGGTGGCGTATTTCATGGTGCACTTCCCGACCGGTCTCTGGCCGCTCCAGCGCGTGGAGGGGGTCGGCAGCGGCGGCGAACTCGCCCTGGTCTATTGCTTCCTGTTCTTCTTCATCGCGATGAAGGGCAGCGGGAGGTGGAGCGTGGACGACATGGTTTTGACGGAGGACTAACAAAAATCTGTGGCTATGGCTACAATTAGCGGATGCGCACCGTCCCCGCCGGAAAGTTCAAGGACACCTGCCTGAAGACCCTCGACCAGGTCGCGACTGATCGAAAACCGGTCGTCATCACCAAGTGGGGCCGCCCGGTGGCCCGGCTGGTTCCGGTTCCCGAGCCCACCGCCGACCGTGTCCAGGAACCCATGGCGGACTCCGGGAACGAAACCTCAGCCACCGACCGTCTCCGCGCGGCCGCCGAGGCGCGCGGCATGACCCCCGAAACGCTGCTCGACGAGATGCTGAACGCCTACACGCGCCCCCGGATCACTCGGGAAATGGCCGAACGGGCGATGAAAGTCAAGGGGTATGCCGGAGGCGGCGGCAACCTCGCCGAGAACCACGACGAGGAATACGCGCTGGCAATCGAGGAGCGGTGGAAGTGACGCTTCCGGTATTCGTGGACGCGTCCGCGCTCATGAGTCTCTTCGACAAGGAGGACGAGCGGCACGAGGAGGCTCGCCGAACCTGGCGGCAACTGGTGAGGGGCTCCGTCATCAGCACCCGGGACCTCGTCACGCATCACGAGGTGGTCGCGAAATCGAGCGCCTTGCTGGCCCGCCGGTTCGGCTTCGAGGCCCAGCGGGATCTCTTCGAGAAACTCCTGCCGGTGGTGCGGATCGTCTGGATCACCGAAGAACTCCACGAACGGGCCCGGGCGGCGTTCCTCGCCGAATCCCGGAGGAAATTCTCCTTCGTGGACTGCCTCTCCTTCGAGGTGATGCGCTCCGAACGAATCCATCACGCGTTCGCCTACGACCGGCACTTCAGCGAAAACGGATTCCCCCCGCCGCCGGAATCGGAAACAGCATCTTGAAGACGCTCTACCTCGCGAATCCCTACGGGTTCTCCGGACAGCAGCGGGCCGGGCCGCTCCCGGAGCTGGTCCGGGCACTCGAGGCACTCGGGGCGGAGGTCTGGGAGCCCTTCGCCCGCAACAACCAGATCAACCGGGCAGAGTCCGGCTGGGCCTACCGGATCGGCCGGGCGGATCTCCGCGATGTCCGCGATGCCGACGGCATCTTCGCGGTGGTGAACGGCTGCCCGCCCGACGAGGGAGTGATGGTCGAGCTGGGCATGGCGATCGCCTGGGAGAAGCCGGTCTTCCTGTTCCGCGACGACTTCCGGCGCTCCACCGACAGCGAGGAATACCCGCTGAACCTGATGCTCTTCACCGGGCTTCCGGAGCGCGATTGGCGGGATTTCTGGTACGAATCGGTTGCCGAACTGGCCGACCCGAAGAAGGCTCTGACCCGCTGGCTCCGGGAAGCGGACTGAGTCAGGCGAGCGCGAGAAACCCGTCGAACACCCGGGTGACCGGCCCCTCCATGACCGGGGCATCGCCCGAGAGGTCTATGTGGACGAGTTCGCCGCTCTCCATCCGGACCAGGACCGCTTCGGGCCAGCCGAAGAACTGGTGGGCCACCGTCACCACCGCGGTCGCCCCGGTTCCGCAGGCGAGACACTCGGCTTCGACACCGCGCTCGTAGGTCCGGAGCCGAATCTCCCCGGCCGCTTCGTCGAGCGCGATGAAGTTCGCGTTCGCCCCCTTCGGAAACGCCGGGTCGCGGCGGATCGCCCGGCCGCGAGCGATCACATCCACCTCCCGGACCGACTCCACCACCTCGATGGCGTGGGGAACCCCCACCTCCAGCGCGAAGAGATCCGCTTCGCCACCGGGGATTCCGGAGAGGCGGACCCGGCGCACCGGGGTCGGCTGCGCCATCACCACCCGCGCCGAAGCACCACCCGAAAGCACCTCGGCGGAAAGCACCCCGGCCGGAGTCACGAGCCGCTGCCGGTCGTGAGCCGCGCCGATCTCCCGGGCGAACACCGCCGCGCAGCGGGTTCCGTTGCCGCAGAGCTCGCCCTCGCTCCCGTCGGCGTTGTAGTACCGCATCCGGTAGTCCGCGGAGCCCTCGCCGGGTTCGATCAGGATCAGCCCGTCGGCCCCGATATCCAGCTTCCGCCGGGTCACCCGCCGGGCGAAATCCGCCTTTGCCGGCTCGGTGAGAACCCCCTCGCGGTTGTCCACGAGGACGAAGTCGTTCCCCGCCCCCTGCATCTTCACGAAGCGAATCTGGTTCATGGTCGAATCCTGGCTACGGCCTCTTCCCGGGGGATCACCGTCCCGATGCGGGCCACCGGGACTCCGGCGGCTTCGAGCGCCCCGAGATACCGCGTCTCCGCCTCGCCCGATGCGCCGACCAGCAGGCCGCCGGCAGTCTGGGGATCGAAGAGCAGCTCGAAGCGGGGATGCTTTTCCGCTCCACCTTCCGCGGTGATCGCACGGATCACCTTGCGGTTTTGCGGGTGGGCGGTGCTCCGGAGACCGCCCGCGAGCAGCGCCTCCGCGCCCGGAAGCGCGGGAAGCGCGCCGGCTTCGATCTCCGCCGAAACTTCGCTCGCCCGGAGCATCTCGGCCAGATGGTTCATCAGCCCGAACCCGGTGACATCGGTCGCGGCGGCGAGTCCGGCATCCACGGCGGTGCGGGCGGCGACGGCGTTCGGATCCTCCATCTGCGAAGTCGCAGCGGAGAGCCACGCCCCGCGCCCCTGCCCCAGCATGATGCCGCGCAGTACGACCCCGGTCCCGAGGCGCTTGGTCAGGTAGAGGCCGTCGCCGGGACGAAGGCCGCCGAGGGTCAGGAGCCGATCCCCGATGGGATGGCCTTCCACCGAAAAGCCCACGGTGAGCTCCGGCCCCACCGTGGTGTGCCCGCCGAGCAGCGCCACCCCGAGCGAATCGAAGAGCGAACGCGCCCCGGCGAGGACTTGAAAGAGCGTCTCCTCCTGCTGCTCCGGAGTCTCGTCGGCGGGAAGGTTGACGAGCGCATTCGCGTAGCGGGGTTCCGCGCCGGTCGCAAAGAGATCGGAAAGCGCGTTCGCCGCCGCAGCCCGCCCCATCAGCCAGCGGTCGCCGCGGAACGCCCGGAACCAGTCCACGCTCGTGACCACCAGGTCGCCCTTCGGAGTCCGGAACGCCGCCGCATCGTCCGGAGCGTCGAGACCGAGCTCCACTCCGACAGACGCACCCGGCCCGATTTCCTCCGAAAGACGCGAGAGCGCCCGGTCGAGGGTGGTCTGGCCGGCCTTCGCCGCGCAGCCTCCGCAGACCATCGAGGCCATTTCCGACCGATCCATCGCCGCGAACTCGCCAGCGGGTTCGCCCGCCTCGTCGAGAACCTGGAATTTCTCCATGAACTTCCGGTCGATCCGGTCCTTGAGCCGCATGATCCGGGTTCCGCCGAACGAAAGGCCCCACTTGGCCCCGAGTGCAGTTCCATCTCCGAGGTTCAGCAGCGTCAGGAAATCGCTCTGCGGCCGGTAGCTGCGGAGCGGCTTTCCGGCGACGATCCGCCGCAGGTTTTCGGCGACGAAGGGCCCCTGGCGCACCGCATAGACCCCCGCCTTCGGGGTCTTCGGCCAGTCCTCGAGCGTCGCGCAGTCGCCCACCGCGAAGATGTGGTCGTCGCCCTTCGTCTGGAGCGTCGGCCGGGTGAGCACGAAGCCGCGCCCGTCGAGCGGCAGTCCCGAGCCCTCGAAAAGGCCGTGACTCCCCGCCCCCACCGCCCAGACGAGGGTGTCTGCCGGGATTTCCTCACCCCCCCGAAGCTCCACGGCCGTCCCGGTGGCGCGGCGCACCTCGACCCCGGTGCGAATCCGGATGCCACGCGCCTCCGCCGCCCGCCGGGCGCGCTTCGCGAGCGACGCGGGAAACCCGGGAAGGATCTCCGGGAGCGCCTGGAGCAGGGTGACCCGGAGCGGCAGATCCCCCTCCCGAAGAAGCCGCTCGCGGATCGTGAACGCGAGCTCCACTCCCCCGGCACCACCACCGGCGATCACCACCTCGAAAGGCTCCTTCTTGCCGGAAAGGTAGTTGTGCGAAAGCGTCTCGATCTCACGCACCAGCCGCGAGATCGGCCGGGTCGCGACCGCGTGTTCGCGGATCCCCGGCAGATCGAGCCCCGCCACCGTGCTCCCGACATCGAAGCTCACGAAGTCGTAGGCGAGCGGTGCCCGATTCTCGAAGAGCACCCGCCGGCGAACCGGATCCACCCCGGTCGCCGGGCAGAGGATCACCTCCGCCCCGGCGAGAGCCGCGAGCGGGACCACGTCTATTTCGAGTTCGGAAGCCCGGTATTGCCCGGCGACGAACCCGGGAACCATCCCCGAATAGACGGCAACCGGAACATCGAGAACGACCGTCACCCGGGCCTCGCGCCAGGGGCGCATCATCATTCCCCGCAGCACCTGGACGTGCGAGTGCCCGCCGCCGACCAGTACGACGTGCGGCGCGTTCTCCGATTCCATACCTCCGAAACTAGCATCCCGCCTCCCCCTCGTCCATACAATCCCGGCAGCCGGGAGGTACAGCCATGCGGCGCACAACCACCATCGGACTCGCCGTTCTGACGGCGCTCCTCGCCGCTTGCGGAGGCGGAGAGGAGCCGTTCGAGGAGCAACCCTGCGGAGAGGGCATGAGCCTGAACGAATGCCTCGTCTTCCGGGCGGCCCAATACGAGATCCCGACCGAGCGCGTTCCGCCGCCCGGCGGGATGGACCCCGACCTCTGGATCGAGCACGAGGCTGCCGGCTTCGCCAAGGTGCTCTGTTCGGCGGTGTTCCTGACCGGACTCGAGTTCGAGGACGCGCAGGAGCAGATCGGCGGATTCACCTCCCGCTACGCCTACCGCGACCGGCTCACCGGGCGCGAGATCGATATGGAGAACCAGCGGATCCACATCACGACCGACACCGGGGTGACCCGCACCGCCATGCTCCACGGCGACCAGGGCTGCGTGAGCCTGCCGAAGGGCGAGGACGCGCCGTTCTACGAGACGGTTCCGGTGACCTCGATGGTGGACATGGATGCCCCGTGGCCGATGGGAGACATGCTCCCGGACGAGCCGCTCCCCGAGGACGTGGACGCGGAAATGCTCGAAGCGGCGCTGGACGCGGCCTTCGAGCCGGATGCCATGACCCTCGCCTTCGTGGTGCTCCACCGCGGGCGGCTCGTCGCCGAGCGCTACCGGGAGGAGAGCGGCATCACCAAGGACACCCCGCTCGAAAGCTGGTCCATGAACAAGAGCCTCTCGGCGACGCTGCTCGGCATCCTCATCCAGCAGGGGGTCTATAGCCTCGACCAGCCCGCCCCGATCGCTTCGTGGCACGAAGATCCGGAGGACGTGCGCGGGACCATCCGCATCCGCGACATCCTGAACATGTCGAGCGGCCTCCGCTGCGTGAACGCCGGCGATCCGGAATACGACGAGGCCGCGCACGGCTACCCGGACCACCTCTATCTCTACACCGGGACGGTGGATTCGCACATCTGGGCCACCGAGCGGCCGGCGCAGTGGCCACCGGGCGTGATCGGCCGCTACCGCAACTGCGACCCGGTGCTCACCAACCACATCGTGCGGATGGGCGTCGAAGGCCGGAACGAGAACTACCACCAGTTCGCGCAGACCCACCTGTTCGACAGGATCGGCGTGGCCCGGTTCGTCGCCGAAGCCGACCCCTACGGCAACTTCCTGCTGAACGGCTACGGCTTCGGCAGCGGACGGGCCTGGGCGCGGCTCGGCCAGCTCTACCTCGACGGCGGCATGGCCCCGAACGGCGAGCGGGTGCTCTCCGAGGAGTTCGTCCGGTTCGCGACTTCGGTGGCCCCTTCGTGGGAGAACGACGGACGGCCGATCTACGGCGGCCTGATCTGGATCAACAACCCGCCGCGCGGCGGGGAGAAGCGCTTCCCGGCGCTGCCGAACAGCAGTTACAGCTTCGCCGGCGCGGGCGGCCAGAGCACCATCATCGTTCCCGAACACGACATGGTCATCGCCCGGCTCGGGCTTTACCAGGGTTCGCTCGACGGGAGCGCGAACCGCGCCCTTCAGAACGCGCTTGGCCTCCTGGTCGAGGCCATTCCGGAGAACACCAACTGACATGAAGAAAACAGCAACCTTCGCCTTCCTCTCCGCCCTGCTCGGCGGCGGCTCCCAACCGCTTCAGGCGGCGGACACCCTCCCGCTCGAAGCGCTCACCCTGCCCCCCGGATTCGAGATCTCGATCTGGGGCCGCATCCCCGGTGCCCGCTCCCTTGCCCGCGGCGAGAACGGGACCATCTTCATCGGCACCCGCAGCGCCGAGGGGAGCGTCTATGCGCTCCGCGACAACGACGGCGACGGCGAAGCGGACGAGCTCCACACCCTCGACGAGGACCTGTTCATGCCGAACGGGATCGCGGTACAGGGCGGGGCGCTCTACGTGGCCGAGGTGAACCGCATCCTCCGCTTCGACGACATCGAGTCGCGCCTCGCCGACCCGGGCGAGCCGGTGGTGGTCACGGACGAACTTCCCGACATGCGCCACCACGGCTGGAAGTACCTCGCCTTCGGCCCCGACGGCAAGCTCTACTTCAACATCGGCGCTCCCTGTAACCGCTGCGACTCGCGCGACCCGCTCTTCGCCTCGATCACCCGCATGAACGCGGACGGAACCGGAATCGAACCGGTGGCGCTCGGCGTCCGGAACTCGGTCGGCTTCGCCTGGCACCCGGAAACTGGCCATCTCTGGTTCACCGACAACAACGCCGACTGGCTCGGCGACGACAACCCGCCCGGCGAGATGAACATCCTCACCGAGGAAGGCCAGCACTTCGGCTACCCCTACTGCCACGCCATGAACAGCCCCGACCCGTGGTACCAGCAGGACGGCGCGTGCGACGACTACGAACCCCCGACCCAGGAGCTCGGCCCCCACGTCGCCGCCCTCGGGATGCTCTTCTACCAGGGCGACCAGTTCCCCGAGAAGTACCACGGCCAGGCCATCGTCGCGGAACACGGCTCGTGGAACCGCACCGAGCGCATCGGCTACCGCCTCACCCTGGTCACCACCGAGAACGGGGTAGCCACCGGCTACGAGGACTTCGTCACCGGCTGGATTGGCGCACCCGAAGAACGCGCCTGGGGCCGCCCGGTGGACGTGCTCGAACTCCCGAACGGCGAGATCCTGGTATCCGACGACCGCGCGGACGTGATCTACCGGATCTGGTACCCCGGGGAGTGACAGCCTTCGCCATTCTCATTCTATTTTCCTCAATCCTCAAACAAGGAACGATCCGATGACCCACTCCGCTCCTCCTCTGAAGCCCATTGACGGCGAACCGCGCAGTATTCGTGCGCTCTTGAGTGAAGCCAAATATTCCGTTGACTACTACCAGCGTGAATACAGATGGGAAACCAAGCACATTGACGAACTACTCGCCGATCTAGTCAACAAATTTAGGGAGAGCCACATCGCGGGTAACCCACGAGGTTCGCACAAAAATTATGACCACTACTTTCTTGGGTCTATCATCGTATGCGGAATAAATCAGAAGAAATTTCTTGTTGATGGTCAACAAAGAATCACGACCCTAACGCTTCTTCTCATTTTTCTGAGGCATGCACTCGAAGAAGCCGAAGATAAGGGAGAACTCGATCCGCTAATCCGGTCCAGAGTCGCCGGTGTGCGTTCATTCAATCTGAATGTTGACGAACGGACACCTTGCATGGAAGCTCTTTTTGACCAAACTCCACACCCAGATCCGCCACCTTCGGATTCAGTGGAGAATATTTTGGCTCGATATCAGGATCTGACCGAGTTGTTCCCTGACAACTTACTCCATGAATCTCTTCCTCTGTTCGTAGACTGGCTCCTCGATAACGTACACATGATCGAAATCGTGACGTACTCGGATGCCGATGCATATACCATTTTCGAAACCATGAACGACCGTGGCCTATCATTGACACCCTCCGAAATGCTGAAGGGCTATCTCTTAAAGAGTATCGACATCGAAAAAAGAATAGAAGCCAATAACGCATGGCGATCTCGCTTTCGACGACTTGGAGAACTCGGGAAAGGAGAAGGAGCGGAGGCGGTCAAAGCACTGTTGCGGAGCCAATATGCGTTGACGATTCGGGAGCGGAAGAGCAACGCAGAGCCTCGAGACTTTGACCTCATCGGTACAGAATTTCATCGATGGGTCCGGCGCCAGAAGGATCACATCGGCCTACGAGTCAACGATGATTTTTTTCTTTTCATCACACGAGAATTCGAATACTACGGAAGCTGGTACGAAAGACTCCGACGTGCTGGAGATACCCTCACTGAGGGCTTGGAGTGTGTGCATTTCAACGCTCAGCATAGATTTACCCTTCAGTATCCGCTTCTTCTTTCACCGATCAGACTGAGTGACGATGAATGCGATGCGCTTCGTAAAGTTCGCATCGTAGCATCTTTCCTTGATATCTTTATCTGTAGGAGAATATGGAATTGGAGATCAATCGATTATTCGACCATGCAGTATGCGATGTTCTCTGTCATGAAGAAGATTCGTGCGAAATCTATCGAGGAACTACTTCTGGTTCTTGGTCAAAGATTAGATGAGGAAAAAGAAACATTCGCGAAGAGTGATTGGAACGCTAGTTTTGGACTTCATGGAACTAATGGCCCGCGAATCCACCGCCTCTTGGCAAGAATGACAGATTATGTCGAAACCGCCTCCGGTCAGCAATCACGCTATGCCGAATACGCACGACGTGGGCATGGTGGCTACGAAATCGAACACATTTGGGCCGATCATGCGGATCTCCACAAGAACGAGTTTCGACACTCTAGCGAATTTGCCGAATATCGAAACCGAATTGGAGGCTTGCTTCTTCTTCCCAAGAGTTTCAATGCAAGCTACGGAGATCTTCCATACGATAAGAAACGGGATCACTACTTAAAGCACAATCTGCTCGCACAGAGTCTCCATGAGAAGGCATACGAACGAGATCCAGGTTTCCTGAAATTCATCGAGCGGACCGGATTGGAATTTCGACATCACAAGAATTTTGGGCGAGAAGACCTTGATGCCCGGCAAGAGCTGTACCGGCAGTTGGCAGCCAAGGTTTGGGATCCGAATCGGCTCAAGGAGGAAATGGACGACTGACTTCTTTGTTCTCCTCTACTCGGTGGCCACTTTTGGGCTGGCTCACGGTCCTCCTCGGCATCGCAGGACCCGCCGTCGCCCAGGACCGCGCCCCCGGTGAGTGGCCGCACTACGCCGCCGATCTCGCGTCCACCCGCTATTCGCCGCTGGACCAGATCCACGCCGGCAACGTCCATGAGCTCGGGATCGTCTGGCGGTGGAACTCGCGCAACTACGGGCCGCGGGTGGATTCGAACCTCCGCACCACGCCGATCATGCTGGACGGGGTGCTCTATGTGACCGCAGGTTCCCGGCGGGCGGCCATCGCGATCGATGCGGCCACCGGGGAGACGCTCTGGAGCTTCCGGCTGGATGAGGGCAAGCGCGGCGAATCGGCACCCCGCGCCACTTCGGGCCGGGGGCTCGCCTTCTGGAGCGACGGAGAAGCGGCCAGGGCTTTTCTGGTGACTCCCGCCTACCAGCTCGCCGCCCTCGATGCCGCCACCGGGAAGCCGATCCCGGGCTTCGGGCTCGACGGCATGGTGGATCTCCGGCGTGATCTCGGGCGCGAGGTGGACCTCGAGACGGCGCGGATCGGAGCCGGTTCGCCACCCACGGTCGTCGGGGACGTGATCGTGGTGGGCGCGGCGCTCGTGAGTGGCAGCGCTCCGCCCTCGCCGGAGAATGCGCCGGCTCCGGTCCGGGGCTACGACGCCCGCAGCGGCGAGCTCCTCTGGACCTTCCACACGATCCCCCGCGAGGGTGAATTCGGGAACGACACCTGGGAGAACGACAGTTGGCGCTTCACCGGGAACACCGGGGTCTGGGCGTGGATGAGCGCCGACCCCGAACTCGGCCTCGTCTATCTGCCCACAGAAGCGCCCACCGGGGACTACTACGGGGGGCACCGGCCCGGCGACAACCTGTTCAGCCAGAGCATCGTCGCGCTCGACGTGCGCACCGGCGAGCGGAAGTGGCACTACCAGACGGTCCACCACCCGATCTGGGACTACGACCTCCCGACCGCGCCGGTGCTGCTGGACCTGACGGTGGACGGCGAGGAGATTCCGGCGCTGGCGCAGGTCACGAAGCAGGGGTTCACCTTCGTCTTCGACCGCCGGACCGGCGAACCGGTCTGGCCGATCGAGGAACGCCCGGTCCCGGCGAGCGAGGTTCCGGGTGAACGGACTGCCCCGACCCAGCCGTTCCCGACCCGGCCGCCGCCGTTCCATCGTCAGGGAGTCAGCGAGGACGACCTGCTGGACTTCACGCCCGAACTCCGCGAGGAGGCGCTCGCCATCTCCAGGTTCTACACGCTCGGGCCGCTCTTCACCCCGCCGACGCTGATGGTGGAGCGCGGCAACCGGGGCACGATCACGGTGCCCGGCGCGCTCGGCGGAGCGAACTGGCCGAGCGTGGCCGCCGACCCGGAGACCGGCATCCTCTATGTCTCCACCGGGCTCGACGTGAACATCCTCGGCCTCGAACACGACCCGGACCGCTCCACCATGGATTACGTCCAGGGCTCGCGCCGGGCGATCCGCCTTCCGCGCGGCGGCGGCCCCCAGGGACTGCCGCTGCTGAAGCCGCCGTGGGGCCAGATCACCGCGCTCGACCTGAACCGGGGCGAGATCCTCTGGCAGATCGAAAACAGCGACACTCCGGAGTGGGTGCGGGAGCACCCCGCGCTCGAAGGCATCGAACTCGGGCGCACCGGCCAACCCGACCGCGGCGGCCTGCTGGTGACGAAAACACTCCTCTTCGCCGGCGAAGGCAGCGGCATGTTCGCCGCCTATGGCTCCGGCGGCCCCATGTTCCGCGCCCACGACAAGGCCACCGGCGAGATCCTCTGGGAGTTCGAGCTGCCCGCGAACCAGTCCGGAACCCCGATGAGTTACCTGGTGGACGGCCGCCAGTTCGTCGTCGTCGCGGTGGGCGCTCCCGGCCGTCCGGGCGAGTTCGTCGCCCTCGCGCTGCCCGAACAGACTCCGGAATAGGCTTCGCCCCATGAAACAGTTCCTGATCCAACAGCGCGAATCGGCGTACGCGCTGCTCCGCATCGTCGCCGGCTTCGGATTCGTTTGCCACGGAGTCGTGGCCGTCAGCTTCCTGCTGGGCGAGGGAACTCCGTACTCCCCGGCGTGGCTCTACAACTCCGCCGGGATCATCGAGCTCGTGACCGGCCTGCTGGTCATGGTGGGGTGCCTGACGCGACCGGCCGCCTTCCTCGCGTCCGGAACCATGGCGGTGGCCTATTTCTACGCGCACCAGCCGGACGGCCTGCTCCCGATCCAGAACGGCGGCGAACTGGCGATGGTGTATTCCTTCGTGTTCCTGCTGCTCGCCACCGGCGGCTCCGGCAAGTGGAGCCTCGAGGCCTGCTGCGCTCCGAGGAAAAAAAGCTAACCGAACCAGAAACGAAAGCCGTGGCGACAGACCACATTTGGGCATCGAAGTGACATCGCATACGCTATCATTTCGGCATGAGAGTCGTCGTGGACACGAACGTCATCGTTGCCGCGTTGGGAAGCCCTGACGGTGCCAGTCGCGAAGTTCTCCGACGCTGCCTTCATGGTTCCTATGCCCCGCTCATCGGAGAGACTCTCTTCTGGGAGTACGAATCCGTACTCCGACGGGAGGAGCCCTTCGCCAAATCCAGAGCCTCGCCAGCGGAGCGCAACGCCCTCTGGGCAGCCTTGGCGAGCCGCTGCGAGTGGATTCGAGTGCGCTACCTCTGGCGTCCGAACCTGCCCGACGAAGGAGACGACCACATCATGGAATTGGCGCTGGCGGGTGGGGCCCAAGCGATCATCACCTACAACACAGCCGACTTTCGGGGCGGCGATCTGCTGTTTCCACAGGTACGGATCGTGACTCCCACCACGCTGATCACGGAGAACTCAACATGGCGACCTTGACCGTCCGAATCCCCGACGACACCCACGCGCGCGTCAAGAATCTGGCGCGCCACCGCGGCATGAGCGTGAACCGCCTGATGGAGGAACTGAGCGTGATTGCCGTTACCCAGCACGATGCCGAGATGCGCTTCAGGGCCTTGGCCGTGCGCGGGTCCAAAGAGGAAGGGCTCGCGATTCTCGAGAAGCTCGACCGTGCCTTCACCGCCGGGCGTTCCGGAAACCCGCAGATGGAATCCCGAACATGACCCGCGACGAGGCCTGGGCGCACCTGACCGCCTGGTGCGAGACCGATTCGCTCCGGAAGCACGCCCGCTCGGTAGAGATCGTGATGCGCGCCGCCGCCTCGCGCTACGGCGGCCCCGACGACGACCCGGAGGTCTGGGGAATCGCCGGGATGCTCCACGATGCCGACTACGAGAAGTGGCCGGAGGACCATCCGAACCGCATCGTCGCCTGGCTGCGCGAGCGCGGCGAAGAGGAACTCGCCTACGCGATCTCGGGGCACTACACCAAGTGGAACGTCCCGCTGAAGTCGCAAATGGACAAGGCGCTCCTCGCCTGCGACGAACTCACCGGGTTCATCGTGGCCTGCTGCCTCGTGCGACCCGAGGGCGTTTCGACGCTCGGAGCGCGCAGCGTGAAGAAGAAGCTCAAGGACAAGGCGTTCGCCGCCAAGGTGGAGCGCCACGAGTGCCGGTTCGGTGCCGAACTGCTGGGAGTGGAGATCGGCGAGCACATCGACTTCATCATCGGCGCGCTCCGCCCCCACGCAGAGGAACTCGGGATCACCGGCCGGGTGCTGGCCCCCTGATGCTGACGGAGGCCGAACTCGGGGCCCTGTTGGCCGAAGAGTCGGATCGCGTGGAGATGACGACCTCCACGAAGAACACCGACAAGTTCGGAGAAGCTGTCTGCGCGTTCGCGAACGACTTCCCGAACCACCGGCAACCCGGATACCTGCTGGTCGGCGTGGACGACAACGGAAGAGCCACCGGACTCGCAATCACCGATCAGCTTCTCCGTTCCCTGTCCGACCTGCGCTCCAACGTGAATCTGGAGCCCATCCCCGCCATCACGGTCCGCAAGGCTTCGCTGCCGGAAGGCGACGTGGCCGTCGTGGAAGTCACGCCCTCCGATCTTCCTCCGGTCCGCTACAAGGGGCGTATCTGGATTCGGATCGGCCCCTCCCGCCGGCAGGCGAATCGGCAGGAAGAGCGGACCCTGGTCGAAAAGCGCACCGGCTGGCAAAAGCCTTTCGATTTGCTGCCTCGGCCCGAAGCAACGCTCGACGACCTGGTGACGGATCTGTTCCGGGTCACCTACCTGCCTCGTGCCGTGACCCGCGACGTACTCCTCGAGAACGACCGGGATTTGACCGAGCAACTGGCTTCTCTTCGCTTCTACGACATCGAGACCCGTTCGCCGACCCATGCCGGCTTGCTGCTTTTTGCCAAGGACCCCTTGCTCTGGCTACCGGGTGCCTATCTGCACATGGTGCGCTGGACCGGTGACACCATGGCGAGTGAGCCGGATTGGGAGCGACGTTTTCGCGGGGACCTGCTGTCCTTGTTGCGCGATCTGGACAACTTCGTTTCCCTCCCGACTCGTCCGCGGCCCGTCGCGGCCACAACACTGGGCGAGCACGATCTGACCGACTATCCGCACACGGCAATCCGGGAACTCCTGCTCAACGCGATCATGCATCGCACTTACGAATCGAACGCCCCGGTGCGATTCAACTGGTTCCGGGATCACATCGAAATCCAGAGCCCGGGCGGGCTTTACGGCATGGCATCTCGGGAGAATTTTCCGCGACAGACCGACTACCGCAATCCGGTACTGGCGGAAGCGATGGCCAACCTCGGATACGTCAACCGTTTCGGGCGCGGAGTCATACGAGCGCAGCAGGCGCTGACAGAGAACGGGAATCCTCCGGCCGAGTTCGCTTTCGATCCCGGACACGTTCTCGTGACGCTGCGCAAGACATCATGAAGACCGTCGCGTTCTTCAACAACAAGGGCGGTGTCGGCAAGACTTCCCTCGTCCACCATCTGTCCCACATGTACGCGGAGCTCGGGGCCAGCGTGATCGCCGCCGATCTGGATCCCCAGGCGAACCTGACATCCATGTCTCTCCCGGAAAATCGTCTGGAAGAGATATGGCCCGAAGGCGAGCATCGGGACAGCATCCTGGGGGTGATTTCTCCCATTCTGAAAGGGATGGGCGATATTGGCGAAGCAACCATCCAGGAGCTCTCGCCTCGACTGGGACTGATCGCCGGCGACCTGGGGCTCTCCCGTTTCGAATCACGGCTCTCGTCCGCGTGGCCCGAATGCATGAGTGGAGAGGAAGCGGCGTTCCGCGTGGAATCAGCGTTCTACCGGATGATCCAGGATGCGGCGCTCCGGCGGCAGGCGGACATGGTGCTCATGGACATCGGCCCGAATCTCGGGGCGGTCAACCGGGCCGCCATCCTCGCGGCGGACTACGTCGTCTTTCCGCTGGCACCCGATCTGTTTTCGCTACAGGGGCTCGAAAACCTTGGCCCCACCCTGGCTTCCTGGCGACTCGAGTGGAAGGACCGCCTTGAGCGTGCGCCGAATGGATTGAGGCTTCCGCGTGGCGAGATCGCTCCCGCAGGTTACGTCGTGATGCAGCACGCGATCCGGCTTGGCCGACCGGTCCAGGCTTACGAAAAGTGGATGCATCGCATCCCAGGCGTGTACCAGAAGGAGATACTCGGGACATCTTCTTCCGAGCAGGCCTCGGAGACCGACGCCCATCGGCTCTCTACCCTGAAGCACTACCGAAGCCTCATGCCGATGGCACAAGACGCGCGCAAACCGATGTTCCATCTCACTCCCGCCGATGGCGCCCTCGGCGCACATACCTATGCGGTGCAGGACTGCTACGACGACTTCGAGCGACTCGCCGGGGCCATCGCAGCGCAATGCGGCATCTCCTGGTGAAGCAGATCCAGTTTTTCCTCCTGGAACCGGCGCAGCTTGAAGAGCCGCCGCACGAGTTTCCAGGGTCTCTTTACTGTTCGATCCCTCTTTCCCACGTCTGGTGCCAGGATGTCAACTCGGCGAAGATGAAGAAAAGGACAGCGTTTTGCGGCTCGCCATCCATGAGACAACCGATCGCCACCAGCGTCCACAGGAGTGGGAGGAGGACCACGCCGCGGTTCAGCAACTGCCACAATTTCTTGAACATCAGAATTCCTTTCATGGATTGCATACCACGCATGAAGCGTGACATATGAGGACACCCTTCCATTTGTCTCTCTCGGACCTGCTCGCAACCTGACCCGTGGATCACTCCGAGACGAGCGCCCGGCCCAGCGACCCTTGCGTACTACATTTTTACTACAATGAAGGCGATATGGCGATCAACCTCACCCACCGGCCGGACCTCGAAGAGCGCATCGAGCGATTGGCCTCCCGGTTCGGAATGAACGGACGAGGCCGCAAGACCGCGATCATCGAAAGAGCCCTTTCCGCGCTCGAAGAGGAGATGCCGCGCATGTCTCCAGAGGAGATCGTGGAGTCGCTCGAAGCCTTTGGCCGCGATGCGGCACGGGTGACCGAAGAGTTGGCCGGAGATCCGGATCTCGATCACGCGAAACCGCTCTCCCAAACCCTCCAGGATGCGCTCTACGACGAGCAGGGCTTGCCGAAGTGATCGTCGTGGACACATCGGCGATCCTCGCGATCCTCCAGCGAGAGCCCGAAGCTCCTCGCTTTCGACGCGCCATTGCGGAAGCCGGAGTGGCGCTGGTCTCCGCGGGCACTGCCGTGGAGCTCGCCGCAATGGTCACCGCCAGACCCGGGAGCCTTCGCGAAGAAGCCAAGGACTTTCTGCGTCTGCCGTTCGTGCGGATCGAGCCGGTCACGGCGGCACAAGCCGATCGAGCTGCCGATGGCTTTTCGAGCTGGGGCAAGGGACACCACCCGGCAGGCCTGAACTTCGGGGACATGTTCGCCTACCTTCTCGCGCGCGACCGAGGGCTCCCCCTCCTCTTCAAGGGCAACGATTTCGTCCATACGGAGGTGGAGAGCGCGCTCGCAGGCGAAGGAAGCGGGCGGGGCGACTGACCGGACCGGCGCGATCAGACAGCCAGCGGGTCTTGGGTCGTTTCGCGGTCCTTCAGTGTGGCCCGCAGCCGGTCCACCACGATCCCGTGCCTCGATTCTGTGTCCCCGGTTGGCAATTCGAGAACCGTATCCACGGATGTCTCCGCCATGAGCATCAAAGTAGTAGCTGGTGTACATCGAATCCTTCCCGCTCCGTCAACGGTGTTGCGGAGAGTAGGGAACCGGTGCGTCAGAGCGCGTCATCCCCTCGTGACGCGCTGCCGGAGCAGGCGGGTCAGGCGAGGGCCGGGGACGCGAGCTTTTCGAGGTTTGCCTCGAACATCCCCTGGAGTTGCCGGGCCTTCCTGTCGTAGGCCTCCGGGTCTTCCCACGTCCCGCGCGGATCGAGAACCTCGGCGGGGACTCCGGGACAGGCGCGGGGAACTCCCAGCCCGAAGACCGGGTCCGGGGCGTATCCGGAATCATCCACGCTGCCATCGAGGGCGGCGCTCACAAGCGCCCGGGTGAGCCCGAGCGGCATCCGGTCGGCGACGCCGGCGGGGCCGCCGCTCCATCCCGTGTTGACGAGGTAGCAGCGGACGTCGTTCTCGCGGATGCGTTTTCCGAGCAGCTCGGCATAGACCTCCGGGCGGCGGGTCATGAACGGCGCGCCGAAACAGGGGCTGAAGGTCGCCTGCGGCTCTTCGATGCCGCGCTCGGTTCCGGCCACCTTCGCGGTGTAGCCGGACAGGAAGTGATGCATCGCCTGCTCCGGAGTCAGCCGGGAGATCGGCGGCAGCACCCCGAAAGCGTCGGCGGTGAGCATCAGCACCACCCGGGGGTGGCCTCCGGTGCCCGTTCGAGAGGCGCTCGGGATGTGGGTGACCGGGTAGGAAGCGCGGGTGTTCTCGGTGAACTCGGCGCTGTCCAGATCCAGCCGGCGGGTCTCGCCCCGGACCACCACGTTCTCGAGGATCGTCCCGAAGCGGCGGGTGGTGGCGTAGATCTCCGGCTCGCCGGTACGCGAGAGCCGGATGACCTTGGCATAGCAGCCACCCTCGAAGTTGAAGACTCCCTCCGGTCCCCAGCCGTGCTCGTCGTCCCCGACCAGGGTACGGTGCGGGTCGGCCGAGAGCGTCGTCTTGCCGGTTCCCGAGAGCCCGAAGAAGATCGCCAGATCATCGGGATCTTCGCCGTGGTTCGCGGCGCAGTGCATCGGCAGCACGTCGCGCTCCGGCATCAGCCAGTTCATCACCGAGAACACCGATTTCTTGATCTCGCCGGCGTAAGCGGTTCCCCCGATGAGGATCTCCCGCCGCTCGAAGTTGACCACCACGAAGACCTCGGAGCGGGTGCCGTCCTGGTCGGGAGCGGCCCGGAACTGGGGTGCCGCGATCACCGTGAACTCCGGATGGTGCTCTTCGAGGGCCTCCGATTTCCGGGTCCGCACGAACATGTTGCGCGCGAAGAGGTTCTGCCAGGCGGTGGTGGTGATCACCCGGATCGGGAGCTGGTAGTCCGGATGGGCCCCGACGTGGCAGTCCTGGACGAAGAGCTCCCGGTTCTGGAGGTAGGCCGTGAGCCGCCAGCGGAGCCGCTCATACCGCTCGCGGGAGAACGGCCGGTTGTGTGTTCCCCACCACACTTCGGGGTCGGTCTCCGGGCCGCCCACCACGTACTTGTCCTGGGGCGAGCGGCCGGTGAACTCCCCGGTGCGGACCACGATAGGGCCGCCGTGGGCGAGGATCGCCTCCCCGCGGAAGACCGCCTCCTGGGTCAGCGCCGGGGTGGAGAGATTCCAGTGAACCCGGCGGGGATAGCGAATTCCGGCGAGCGAGAGCCCATGGCGACTGGGCGCAAATCCGAGGTGTTCGGTTTCGAGGTGGTGCAAGTGCGATCTCCGGTTCCGGCCGGAGAATCGCCCGGCCGCTCAAGCCCGGCATCGTAGCCCGCGAAGCCGGGCCGCTTCTTCGATTCGCGCCCTGCGGTCTGGGTCGCCAGCTCCCCAGCGAGCCGGTCCCGATCCTCGAGGAAGCCGAGCACTTCGGCCCGCTCCCGAACGAGGGCGAAATCGGCGGGGGTCAGTCGCCCGGAATCGAGAATCACGGGCGGAGCCTCACCCCCGAAGAACACCTCCCAGGCCCGCGCCACCCGAGGGCGGTCCAGATAATCGAAGGTCGCGTGGAACAGGAACCGGCGCGCCACCGCCGGATCGAGATGGTCTCGCAGGTTGGTGGTGAACACGTACGGCAGATCGTGGACCTCCAGTTGGCTCAACAGTTCGTTCGCCTGGCTCGTTTCCCACGAACGAACATGATCCCGCCGATCCCCAAGCAGCGAATCGGCCTCGTCGAGAATCAGGAACGCACGCCGCTCCCGGGCTTCGGCGAACATCCTGGCGATGTTCTGCTCGTTCTCGCCCACCCACTTGCTGAGAAGGTCGGAGGCACGCCGGACCATGGGATCCATCCCCATCCGCTTCGCCAGTTGCTTCGCGAACTCGGATTTCCCGGTTCCCGAGGGGCCGTCCAGCAGGATGCCCATCCGGCGGGGGCCGAGAGCCACGACCCGGTCCGCGAGATCGGCCAGATCCCGATCGGCGCTCACCAGCGAGAAGTCGTAGTTCTCGACCGGTTTCGCTTCCGCCACCCGCGACCCGCGGCGAAGGCGGGATTTCTGCTCGACCGAGCGCCGGAGTGCGTCTTCTCCTCCGCCGGTGAAGGCCGCGACCCGGGCCGCGTTTCCGACCTGCCGGGGGGTGATCCGCGGGTTCGCCGCCAGTTCGCGGACGAATTCCGGGGACGGAACCCCGCTCTTCTCGGTGAGAATCCCCCGGAACATCTCCTCGCGGGTGGCGGCGGACAGGTTCCGGAATTCGAGAGACAGGGTGAACCGGTCCAGCAACTGGGGAAACACCATGCGGAGAACCTCGATCTCGTTGGCGGTGAACAGGATCGGCACCGGAGCCTGCTCCAGCAGATCGTTCAGCCACTGCTTGGATTCATCGAGAATCTCTTCGAGTTCGTCGAAGAGAAGGAAGGCACCCGGTTCGTCGGCAAGTGCCTCGCAGGCGAAACGAAGACTCACCGGCCGAGCAACGGTGAGACGGGCATCGGTGCCCTGCTCGCGCTTTCCCACCGAGTAGAGAGTCGCTCCCGCCTCGGCGGCCAGCGAGTGGCAGAACTCGGTCTTGCCGCAACCGGGCGGCCCATAGGCGAGAAAGCTCACCCCCCGCACCGCGGCGGCATCTCCCCGGCGGCGCGCATCCAGCGCGTTCCGGAACACCCCGAGAACGTCCTTACCCGGGTCGCCCAGGTGCCCGAAGGCCTTCCACGGAAGTTGCGCCCGAACCGGGGGGCCGAGACGGGGCCGGGCGATCTGGCAGGACACGGTGCGCTCGTGGCGCTCGGCGAACCGGCGGATGTCCTCCGCCGAACCCCCGATCAGACGGGAGGACCGGATCGCCGGTTCGATGAGACCCGGAGGACACTCGAGATCGTCGGCGAGAAAGCCGGCGAGACTCTCGGCGGACGATTCGTCGAGCGAATCGAGACCGCTCTTCCGCACCATGCTGAGCGCGACGCTCCGCCGTCGGGACGGGCTGTGCGCCTTGAAGCGGATGGTCAGATCGAACCGCCGCAACAGCGCTTCGTCGAAGTCCTCGAGACTGTTCACCGTGAAGATCGCCGGGACCGAGAGTTCCTCGAGAAGCTGGAGACTGTGGCGACGGCGGCCCTCGCTGGTCTGGAGAAGATCCTCGGCCTCGTCGCAGAGAATCACCGCCTCCGGATCGCTCCGGAGCAGGACATCGGCAGCGCGAAGGCGATTGCGGTACGCGGCCGGGCTATCGGAGTCCCGCGAGGTGGACTCTTCCCGCCGCTCGCGGGGGTCATCTCCGCCGCTGATGTCATGGGCGCGCCCCGAGGCTGCCTTGGCAAGTGCCTTCGAGAACTGGGTCTTTCCGGTTCCCGCCCGCCCGTAGAGCAGGATGCGGGCGCTCTCGCGCTTCTCGACGGCAGCCGACAGCAGGCGGAAGGCGTCCTCCCGTTCGCCGAGATGGTCGAAGTCCTCCAGCTCGAGAAGCGGCTCGGAAGCGAGAGGCGCGATACGGGTTCCCAGCTCGTCCTCATCGCGGACCGGCGGCTCATAGATCCGATCCAGCCAGTCGTCGGTGTAGTTGCGCGGCTCGGCGCCCTCCGCTCCCCATGCCGAAGCGTCGGCAAGACCGAGAGCCGAGAGGCGGCGAAGCCCCTTCTCCACAGCGGTCCGGGAGATCCCGAGAACGGTCGCGGTGGCATCCAGCCCGTTGCCGTGGGACTCCTGGACGGCATCCCAAAACGTCTCGACCGGACCGCGACGGCGATAGATGCGGGCCAGTTCCAGCAGGGCGTGGCACGACTCATCGAGACGAAACCGGCGCGCCACCACTCCGGTGGCTTCGGCTTCGCGGCTCGCCGGAGGTGCCGGCCGGAGTGAGGCCTCGACCTCCTCCCGCATGGTCTTCAGAAACGCCCGGGCGCGCCCCCTGGGGAAGCCGTCCCGCTCGCGGCGCGGGCCGAACTTCTTCTCGAAGCGCTTCTCCCAGCTTCCGGCCCCGATATCCTTGGTCTCGTCAAAGTTGCTATTGATCCAGTCGAGAAGCGCGGCCGCGAGGGGCCCGTCGTTCCGGGCCGCCACCAGCGCGTTCCGGAAATACCGGCGGGAGAGGTAGTGGTCGTAGGCGTTTCTTCCGTGTTTCTGTTTCATGAGAGGGAAGACTAGGGACAGCCCGTGTCAACTTGCGACACCCCTCGAAACGGCCTGACGATTTGTCGGATTCTCGGCCTTCCGCATATAGTCGGCGGTTCCGCCTTCGTGCGCGAGTCAAGGAGAGGACAGATGCCAAAAAACATGTGGTTCAACCGCAGGATGTTCTTGAAGGGTGCCGGCGCGACCGCGCTTACCGGTGCCGTGACCGGCGGCGCTTCGTTCGCGCGGCCGGCGGCTCCGCCCCAGGGTGGCGGCGGGATGTTCGATTTCGACACGCCGTACGACCGCTGGGATACCGACAGCAACAAGTGGGATCTCATCGGGGAAACCTACGGCCGGGACAAGCTCCAGTTCGCGATGGGCGTGGCTGACATGGACTTCAAGTGTGCTCCGGCCATCACCGAGGCGCTTCAGAAGCGGGTCGCTCACGAGAACTGGGGCTACCTCCACATGCCGAAGGACTTCTTCCCGGCGATCCAGGACTGGAACCGGACCCGCCACGGGCTCGAAATCAACCCCGACCTGATGGCGCTCTCGGACGGTGTCCATCCGGCGCTGATCGCGGCTCTCAAGGCGCTCACCCGGCCCGGCAGCAAGATCCTGCTCACCACCTCCACCTACAGCGGTTTCTACACCGACCTGCGGGAATCCAGCACGCTGGCCGAGGAGAGCCCCCTCATCGTCGAGAACGGGGTGCATCGGTTCGACTTCGACGACATCGCGTCGCGGATTTCGCACGACACCGACGCGCTGATCCTCTGCAATCCACAGAACCCGACCGGTAACTGCTGGTCGCCGGAGGATCTGATGCGGCTGGGGCAGCTCTGTCTGGAACGGCGGGTGGTGGTACTGGCCGACGAAATCCACTGCGACTTCGTGACCAGGGGGAACAAGTACACCCCGTTCGCGACTCTGCCCGATGAGGATGTGGTGCGGAACAGCATGACCTTCCAGTCGGCGAGCAAGACCTTCAGCCTGGCTGCCATGAAGATCGCCTGGTTCCACACGACGAACCCCGAGTTCTTCGAGAAGACCCAGGAACAGCACATGGAGCAGACCAACACCCTGGGAGTCGTCGCCACCCACGCCGCGCTCCGGGGCGGTGCCGACTGGCTCGACCAGTTGCTCGTCTATCTCGACGGCAACCACGATTTCGTCGAGCAGTACATCCGGGAGAACATCCCGAAAATCAAGTACACCAAGGCGCAGGGCACCTACCTCGCCTGGCTGGACGTGGCCGGCCTCGCCGACGCGATCGATGCCAGGGGGAGATGGGAGAAGGCCATGGAGGAGGAACCGGATGCGGTGGTCCCGCACACTCCCGAGCGCATGATCACTCGCTGGCTCGTGGAGAACGCCGGGGTCTATACGAACTCCGGATCGAGCTACGGGCCGGGCGGCGAGAACCACATACGGATGAACCTCGGCACCTCCCGGCAGGTCATCCGAATGGCCCTCGACAACATCGCCGAAGCCGTGAACGCCCTGTAACGCTCGCGATGCGCCGCCGCGAGTTCGCCGCACTGGCTGCTGCGACGACGGCAGGTGCGCTCTGGCAGCAGGCGTGCGCGGAGGTGGAGGAATCGGGTCAGGTTTCCCCTGAAACCGCCCGCACCCTGCTCGACCACCAGGGCCCTCGTGGCATCTACGAAGACCCGGCGGAACTCGATCGCCTGCGCCGCGCCATCGCCAGCATGGTGGAAGTCCAGCGGACGCTCCGGGAGTTTCCCCTCGACCCGGACGAACCGCCGGTGACCATCTTCCGGCGCGGCTGAACCGGTGGACGAAAACACCTTCTTCCTCACGGTCGCCGAGCTTGCGGCCGGCCTGGAGAGAGGGGATTTCACTTCGGTCGAACTCACCGAGGCGTACCTCGACCGGGCGGAGGAGCTGGACCCGCCTCCCTTCGAGCTGCCGAGCGAGCCACGCGAGGACCACGGCGGCAAGCTCGCCACCATGGTTACGATCGCCCGGGACCACGCGCTTGAGACGGCCGAACGCGCCGACCGGGAACGCGCCTCGGGAAACACGCGGAGCCTCCTCCACGGCATCCCCTACGGAGTGAAGGATCTGCTGGATACGAGAGGCATCCGCACCACCTGGGGATCGGGGATCTTCCGCGACCGGATCCCCGAGCGCGATGCGGCCGTGGTCGAGCGGCTGGAAGCAGCCGGCGCGGTGCTGATGGCCAAGAACAGTCTCGGGGAGTTCGCCGGCGGCAACACGAGTTCGGCGCTCAACCCGTGGAAGCTCGACCGCACCAGCTTCGGCTCTTCGAGCGGGACCGTTGCGGC
The DNA here is from genome assembly GCA_965215615.1 of Vicinamibacteria bacterium. GTDB lineage: Bacteria > Acidobacteriota > Vicinamibacteria > Marinacidobacterales > Marinacidobacteraceae > CBDATA01. Next base: position 2,621,251 of record OZ244068.1, read on the forward strand.
CGCGGTGGCGGGCCTGATGGGCTTCGGAATCGGCACCGAGACCGGCGGTTCCATCGTCTTTCCGGCTTCAGCGGTGGGTGCTTCGGGGCTTCGTCCCACCTTCGGCCGGGTGAGCCGGTTCGGCTGCATGGCGCTTTCGTGGAGCCTCGACAAGATCGGGCCGGTGGGCCGCTCCGCCGAGGACTGCGGCCACATCCTCGAACAGATCGCGGGACCGGACCCACAGGACACTTCGACCGCCGGGGAGCCGTTCGTTTTCCGGGCCGATCCCGGTTCGATGCGGGGGCGTCGCCTCGGGGTCCATCGCGCCGAGTTCCTGCTCTCGCAGTCGGAGGCCACCCGCCTGGCATTCGAGGAAGCGCTCGATGTCTTCGCCCGGATGGGCATCGAAGTCGAGGACATCGAGTTGCCGCTCTTCCCCACCGGGGCACTTTTCACGACCATCGTGACCGTCGAGAGTGGGACCAACTTCAAGTCGCTCTTCGATGACGGCAGCGCCGCGCGGATGTTCTCGTTCAACGAGGACCGGCGCGCCGGCTGGATGGCGGGGCGGATGCTGCCCGCCGCCGATTACCTGACCGCCCAGCGCATCCGAAACCAGCTCGTGAGAGAGGCAGATGCGATCCTCTCGCGCTACGACGCGGTGATCGCGCCCACCTGGCCGAACGGCGCGGCGCTCCGGGAAGTCCGGGACGGCTGGCCGATCCCGGCCCGCAACGAATGGGAGCCGCCGGGCGAAGTGAGCGAAAGCACGCCGCGCCTCAACTACATCGCGAACCTCGTCGGCCACCCCGGACTCGCGATCCCCTGCGGCTTCGACGAGGACGGCCTCCCGCTCTCGCTCCAGATCGTCGGCTCGCCCATGGACGACCAGGCGGTGCTGGACTTCGGGATGGCCTTCCAGCGCGAGACCGACTGGCACCGGCGGCGGCCGCCGTATCCGTGGCGGGCGTAGGCCTCGCTCACGACCGCCAGATCATCGGGGGGCGCACCCGATCAACTGCCTGAGAACTTTTTTGCCAGCTTCTCGAGTGATCCCGTAGGCAACGCGATCCAACCTTCCCGCTCAGCGGCATCTTCCATGCCGTCCGGAATCGGCTCGACGAGTTTCTCGTCCACCATGAGCGCAACCAATGCGGAGGCAAGCGCATCCACGACATGGTCGCTCCTGAGAGCCTGTCTTTTGAGATCCCGTGCCTCGGTGCGATTCAACAGATCGCCTGCCACATCCGCGCACACTTCAGCGTCCTTTTTATAGCTTCTGCCGTTGCGGTTGGTCTTGATGCCCCATCGTCCGCATCAGCCGTTGGATCCTCTTCCGGTTCACCCGCAGCCCCGCCCACTCCAGCTCATCCTGAATCCGACGGCTCCCCAGGAACGGACGCTCGATGTGGATCGCATCGATCTTCCGCATCATGTCGAGATCCTCTCCGGGTACCGGTGTCGGCCGGTAATAGAACGAGGAGCGCGGCACTTCCAGCAGGCGGCACTGGTGCGCTACCGACAACGGTCCCCCGGAAATCACTTGCGCTCGGCGCTCCCTCAACGAGCGGGACCGAGCGCTTTGGCTAAAAAATCCCGCTCCATCGTCAGCTCCCCGATCTTCTCCCGCAGGCGCGCGGGGTCGTCCTGAGGCGCAGGTGCCGCTGGACGCCGCGGACTGGCAAAGCTCGCCGTCGCGGCCTCCAGGAACCGCTTCTTCCAGTCCACGACCTGAGCCGGATGAACGTCGAAACGCTGCGACAACTCCGCAAGCGTTCCCTCCTGACGTACCGCCGCCAGCGCTACCTTCATCTTGAATGCCGGCGAGTGGTTCCGCCGAAGCCTTCTGGACATGTCTGCCTCCTTGCGAGCCCGAATTGTTCGTTATCCGGACCGGGAAAACTGTCCAAAGGATGGGGTCCACCTCACGAGTCTTGTTTGAGCCCGATGTACGTCATGAGCGCGTCAACGAACGCGCTTGGCCAGTCGAAGGGCGCGTCAATCGCGATCCGCCGGACACCCTCCTCCGCGAATTTCTGCAACAGGGCATCATCGGTCCATTTTTCATGCCCGGCGGGTAGCGAAGGGATCGCTGCAGAAATTTTGCCGTTCTTCACGTGGATCACGCAGACCCCTGTGGCCTTCGGTTGGGCGGCGAGGTCCACACCGATGATTTTGTAGTCAGATTCGCTCATGCGGCGGATCCCAGCATGCCGAGGCGCATCGATCAAGAGCGCCGGGGAGTTGGCCCCGCAGCAACCGGGGTCGCCGGTAATTCCTACCGACGGAGCCGGATGAGGAAGTCGGTCGCGGACTCGGCGTTCTCGGCGGCGTCGGTGACGGCGGCAGCGTCGGCCAGTCGATCCGGGGGCAAGTGAGCCAGATCGGCAGGGAAGTCCGGCGGAATCTGGATACCTCGCCGTCGCAGGAGAGTCTCCGCAATCGTGGCGTGCGCCTCGGCGAGTCCCTGGGCGCGGCCCTCGGCAACTCCCCGTTCGCGGCTCGTCCGATCCACCTGGGCGAGCAGCGGGTCGTCGCGCCACGTGGTCCCCTCTCGCTCGCCGAGCACCCGGCCCACCCGCCACAGAATTTCGGTGGTCGTCTCGCTCATCCTTCGCTCGCCGAGCGCCCGGTGGATTTCATCGGCACGCCAGCCCGGAAACGCCTGACTCTCGGCCGACTCCCGGTATGCGTCACCTTCGAGCCGATGGATGAGCAACCCGGGCCGCCGGCTCCGTGGACGCCGCGCCGTGCCTTCCTCCGGAACCTCCACCCAGACTTCGGGGAGACCCCAGGCGGCATACTCGAGCAGCTTGCCACGCCGCACGTCCGTCGTGTGGTCCACCTCCAGCATCACATCCGGGAGCGGGTCTTCCCCGACGATCACCCGGCCGTGCGGCAGGTTTGCCCGGTCCGGATGCAGATACACGATCTGATCCGCCTGCATGATGGCACCGAGCGTTCCGTCTTCCCGCCGGAACCACAGATCGGTCGCCCCGAGGCAGCGTGCGTCCGAACCCCGCGCCAAACAGATCTGCCGGACCAACGCCGCGAGCCGGGCCGCTGGTCCCTCATGGTACGCGGTGGTCGGTTCCCGGACCACCCACGCCGTTTCCGTCGCGGCGTGCCAGTACTCCACCCTCCGCCCCTCCCATCCCGGACCCAGAATCTCGGCTCCGGTCGCGGGAACGGGATCGCAACCCACGAAGTCCAGCGCGGCCACCGAGTCCCGGTCAACAAGCGCTGCTCGTCGCATCGCCAGGATCGTAGCCCACGATCGCCCGGTGGTCCGCGCTGAAACACGATCGCTCGGAATTGGCCGGAATGGGACGGGGCGGATGCTGCTCGCCCTTGTCAATGAGCTTCGAAAATGTCCCCCTTTCTGGGGCGACCAGAGGAGGTGTGGTGGGCGTAGTCAGCCGGATTTCAGTTCGCGGAAACCGCACGCCACGAGATAGCGGCAGGTCTCATCGAGGCAGTCCATCTCCGGGAGGAAGACGACGTGGGCATCCCGGCCTCTCGTGAGGAGGACGCGGTACGCGTTGGCGCGCAATTGCCACGGATCCTTCGGGGCCGGTGGCCGGTAGTTTCGCGCCCGCTCGTTGGACCATGCGCCGCCGCTCAGGATGAAGTCCGTCCCCCAGGCGAGTAGCACCGCATCCAGCTCGAGCCCCTGCGCCCCGAACTCGGTGACGCAGTCCACGAGCCGCCGGCAGGACTTGCCACCGGGGTCATGCTCGTCTTCGTTGTACCAGGGGCCATATCGAACCCTCTTGGTGGCCTGAAAACCGTTCGGCACACCAAACCCAGGTTCGAGATCCCGGTCGCGGCTCGAAGCAACGAGGCCGTAGCGGGCTCGCGGGTCCGATCCATAACGCTCCCAGAGGTACGCCTTCGCGGTGTCGAGGCACCGGGTGATACGCAGGTCATGCCCTTCCCGTTCGAGGCGCTCCGCCACGGGTCGCATGACCTCCGGACTCGCGGGTTTCGGCCGGAGGAGATGCGCCACGAATCCGTGGAGCTCCGTTGCGAGGTGCGAGCGGACGGTCTGTTCGAGGCTGAGGGTTGGCTCGACCCGAAAACGAAGTCCGGAAAATGACTTCGCGAGCTCTGGCGGTCCGTGGATCTGCCAGGAAGCGGGCCCGGCACCGGCCTTGAGTGCCCGCATCCAGAGCCCCATCCCTCCTTCCTCGCCGGTGTGGATTTCCTGACCGCTGCCGATGAGCCCGACTACGACCGCCCAGTCTTGACGACGCTCCGCGAAGTCCACGAAGAGTTCCGGTTCCGATCGCGCCCCGGGGTCGCGATGTACCTCTCGGACACGGGCCTCGTCGTGGGCGCGCTGGGCTTCGTCGAAGATGAGGACGTTCTCGGTCGGAACCAGCGCCGGCCGCCTCTTGTAGCGGTTCACATACGCCTTCACCGGGCGGACGAAGGCCTTGCTTTCCAGCACATGCTGCAGAACATCCACGAGGGGGCCGTTGCCGGAAAGGAAAACGGCGGCGGGAGTGTCCGCGCTTTCTCCCTCCGGATGCAGCTCGGGAGCGTGAGCCACCCGCAACCCGACGAGCGTCTTCCCCGCACCGGGAACGCCGGTCAGCAGGATCAGCCTTCTGGTTCGCGTCTCCCGCGCTTCGCGGATGATCCGTAATGCGGTATCCACGGCGTCGTCCGTGTTCGCGATGGATCGCCAGAGCTGCGGTGGCTTCCTCTCGAAGAACAGTTTCCGCGCCGCTACCACGAGCGACGGCAGTGGCTTGTACGCCTCGGCGGCGAGAAAATCATCGGGAGGAATCGCATCTCCTTCCTGCCCGTCGAACTCCTGGATCAGTCCGTCCAGCCGCGCCGGGGGACAGACGTGCACCCCGCGTTCGACCCGCGCCCATCCCGTCATGCGCGTCGGCACGACGACCGGGCGGACGTTCCGATGGTGGCAACTCCGGTGGTAATTCCTGAGATCTCTCGCGTATGCGTGGGCCTGGTCTATCGAAGCATCCGTAGCTTCCGCTTCGCCCTTGAGCTCGAGGACGACGACGGCACCGCGAATCAGCAGGACGGCATCCGGACGCCGAAACTCCATCGGCAACTGATATTCGAGGACGGCGGTACACCCCTCGGCCGACTCGTCCGCGTCGAGCGATTCCCGCACCTCTCGCTGAAGGAGCGGGACGTTGATCTGCCACGAACGCACCTCGGAGGAACCGGAACGCGGATAGCTGGCTCGCAGCGCATCGAGAATCCGCGACTTCCCCGTTCCGGTGAAGTCGCGGAACGAACTGTCCCAACCGCGTAGCGCCTGCTCCGGGTTGCTCATTTCGACACCTGCTCTCGCCTGGGGATCGATGATACGCGAACTACGGACTGGCAGGACCGGCGCATCCCTTGACGGGAGGCGGCTCTTTTTCTGCCGCTACAATGTGTCCGTTTCTGCCGTTATCTTGGTGCTGAATCTGCCTTCAGATACAACAGATGCCAACCCAGTGATATCCCCGTGACCTATCGCCCCAGGATCGTGGACCGGGAGCTTGCCGAATGCCTCGCGGCCAGCGGAGCGGTCGTGATCGAAGGGCCCCGGGCCTGCGGGAAGACGACGACGGCCCGACAGGCCGCCGCGAGCGAAGCGCGGCTGGACGTGGACGAAGCGGCGCGCAATCTTGCCCGCATCGAGCCCCCCCCACATCCTTCGAGGCGACACCCCGCGACTCCTTGACGAATGGCAACTGGTACCGGCGGTCTGGAACCACGTGCGGAGGGCGGTGGACGGCCGACGGCGTCCAGGCCAGTTCATCCTGACCGGATCCGCTTCCCCTGCCGACGACGCGACCCGACACTCGGGAGCCGGACGGTTCAGCCGGATCCGCATGCGCCCTCTGTCGCTGTTCGAATCGGGACGCTCATCCGGTGAGATCTCGCTGGCGAGCCTCCTCGACGGACATCGCGCCGTGGCAGGCAAAACGGTGATCGCTCTCGATACTTTGTCGGAATGGATCGCCGTTGGCGGATGGCCGGGCAACCTGGAAAAAAGCACTCCGCGCGCCTTGCGGGCAAATCGGGATCATCTCGACGAGATCCGGCGGCTGGACATCACGAACGGAGACGGCAAGCGGCGTGACCCCACGAGGGTGGGCCTGCTTCTCCGGTCTCTCGCCCGCAACGTCGCGACACCCGTCGCCGCCGCAACCCTCGCCGCCGACACCGGCGAAGGCGTATCCGCCATCAAGGAACACACGGTCGCCGAGTACCTGAATGCGCTGGAGCGGATCATGATCCTGGAGAACCAGCCGGCGTGGCCCACCCATCTCCGGTCCCGATCCGTGCTGCGGAGCAAACCGGTCCGGCATCTTGCGGACCCCTCCCTGGCGGTGGCGGCGGTTCGGGCGACCCCCGACCGGCTCCTCCGGGAGCCCGAGTTCCTGAGTCTGCTCTTCGAATCGCTGGTGGTGCGCGACCTGCGCATCTACGCCCAGGCAACCGACGCCGAAGTTTTTCACTACCGGGAAAAGGGTGGCCTCGAAGTGGATGCCATCGTCGAGGCGAGGGCTGGCCACTGGGCCGCGTTCGAAATCAAGCTGGGGGAGGCCAGAGTGGACGAGGCCGCCCGCAACCTGCTCGCGCTGGCGCGGCGAGTGGATACCGAGCGCATGGGTGAGCCGCGAGCGCTCGGAGTGATCGTGAGCAGCGGCTACGGCTACACCCGCGAAGACGGGGTACAAGTGATTCCCATCGGAGCGCTGGGGCCATAGGGCGTTCCCATGGGCTTTTCGGAACGCTGCGCGGAATCAGCCGGAATGGGACGGCCAATTCCCGCCGTCGCCAGCGCGCTCCCCGGCCCCGGCCCGCCAACTCCGCGAGGTCGAGCATCCGCAGTACCCGCAGGTCGTCGCGCATCTGGCGGGCCGTTGCGCCATTCGTCAGGCGAAGCAGGATGTCGCGGAGCGCCGCGCCAGGGGCCGCTTCGTCGAGAACCGCGAAGATGCCGCGCTGGCGGGGTGTCAGCGCGCGCTGGACGCGCTGGGGCGGAACATAGCGGCCGGGACGAAACCGGACGATGACCGCGCCGGCGCTTTCCTCGATTTCCGGGCGGGGCAATCCTGCCTGTTCGGTGAGTTCCGCCATCTTGATCGTGCCGCGTCCCCAGCTTTCGATGATGCCCGCCCGATAGAAAGCACGGGCGATCAAGGGGTTCCACGGTCGCGATTCGTGGGGCTCGAACAGCGCCTCGGGGGTCAGGGCGAAATGCAGGGACCCGGTGGAGGAGATTTCCAGGCGATCGTCGTAGATGCCGACACCGATGGAACCACCGCCAGCCCCGTAGTCACGGTGGCAGATGGCATTGGCCAGCGCTTCACGCAGCGCCGGGGGGTACAACGGGTCGTCCACGCGTGCGAAAAGACCGGGTTCGATCCGTCCGGCGATCGGCAGGCTCTCGACCAGGAACCGCTGCGCCGTCCCCAGAACCTCGAAGGCATTCCCCAGGAACTGCCGCGGCGCACCGCTTCTTCCACGGTGGCGGCGATGCGCTCCTCGTCCAGGTCGGCCACCGTCCAGCCGGAGGCCGCTTCATCTTCCCAGTGCCGCAGGCCCGGGGTCTCCTTGAACTCCAGAGTCTCGGACTCTCCGGCGGTGGCCCATTTGGCGAGATCGCGAACGTTCATGGCGAGCCCGTACGGTACCGGAATCCCGAAAAGACAGTTGCGGTCGCGACGAAGAAGGGCATAATCCGTTTCAGGCAACCGTGGTGAGCAGACGCGCATTCCTCGCTGGAGCCGCCGCTTTTCCGCTCGGATGCATGGCACGCTCCGCCGACGAACCCGAGTTCGATCTGCTGCTCAAGGGTGGACACCTCATTGACCCCCGGAACGACCTGAGCGCCGTCCGCGACGTTGCGGTCCACGAGGGCCGGGTGGCGGCGGTCGGGGAGGCGCTCGACCCCGGACGGGCGTTCAAGGTCGTGGACTGCGGCGGCCTCCATGTCACGCCCGGACTCTTCGACATGCACGTCCACGTGTTCGCCGGGACCAACCAGCCGCGGTCGCTCGTCGGGGACAGCAGCCTCTATCCGGACGGCCACTCCTTCCGCTCCGGCGTCACCACCGTCCTCGATGCCGGGTGCGCCGGCTGGCGGAACTTCGAGACCTTCCGGGAAACGGTCATCAGCCGTGCCCGGACCCGGGTGCTGGCGCTCGTCAACATCATCGGCCACGGGATGCGGGGCGCGTCGCTCGAACAGGATCGGTCGGACATGGAGGCCGCGCCGACCGCGGCGCTGGCGCGGGACCATTCCGACATCGTCGTCGGGATCAAGACCGCCCACTACGCCGCTCCAGATTGGTTCGCGGTGGATGAATCGCTTCGCGCCGGCGAGGCGGCGGGGCTACCCCTGATGGTGGACTTCGGGGACGACCACCCGGAGCGTCCGCTCGAAGCCCTTCTCGGCGAGAAACTCCGCCGGGGAGACATCTACACGCACTGCTACGCCGGGAATCGGCGGGAGCTGCTCGAGGACGGAACTCCGAATCCCGGGCTCTTCGCTGGACGCGACCGGGGCGTGCTCTTCGACGTGGGGCACGGCGGCCGCAGCTTCCGCTTCAGCGTCGCGGCGCGCTGCCTCGAAGCCGGTTTCCCGCCGGACGCGATCTCGACAGACCTCCACATCGGCTCCATGAACACCGGGATGCACGACCAGATCACTACCATGAGCAAGTTCCTCGCGCTCGGGGAATCGCTCGAGGACGTGATCGCGCAGTCCACCTGGAAGCCGGCACTCGCCGTCGGGCGCGAAGAGATCGGACACCTCTCGGTCGGCGGAATCGCGGACATCGCGGTGCTCGCGAAGGAAACCGGGAACTTCGGCTTCGTGGACAGCTTCGGTGCCCGCCACGACGGCACCGAGCGGCTGACCGCGGAGATGACCGTGAAGGACGGCAGGCTCGTGTGGGACCGGAACGGACGAGCCCGACGGGACTGGCGCGAGCTGCCGCACGACTACGGCGAGCAGGGCGATTCGCGCTGGGACGGCATCCTCTTCCGACAGCGATGACCGGAAAGATGACCCGGCGGCGGGTGCTGCGGGGCAGCGCGGCGGTTGCTGCACTCGGGGCGGCCGGCTGCGATCCGGCTGGCGAATCCGGGAGCGACGGCCCGGCACCGGATCCGGGAGACGTGTACCGGCGGCTCGGAATCGAGCCGGTCATCAACGGGGTCGGCACGGTGACCGTTCTCGGCGGCTCGCTGATGCCACGGGAAGTCACGGACGCGATGGTCGCCGCCGCGCAGAATTTCGTGCCCCTGCCCGAACTGCTGGAACGGGCGGGGGACCACCTCGCCGGCCTGATCGGGGTGCCGGCGGCGATGATCTCCTGCGGCGCGGCTTCCGCGATCACCTGCGGGACGGCGGCGGCGGTCACCGGCGGAGATGACGAAAAACTGCGGATGCTCCCCGATACGACCGGGATGAAGAACGAAGTCGTCCAGCAGCGCACCCACCGGACCGGGTACCAGGCGCAGATGGAGCTCGTGGGGGCGAAGGTGGTCTGGGTCGAAACCCGCGCCGAACTGGAAGCGGCCATCAGCGAACGGACGGCCATGATGTTCTTCCTGAACTTCGCCGAGCCGCGGGGCGAAATCGGCCGGGAGGAGTGGATCGAGGTCGCTCGCGCTCACGGCGTGCCCACCATGAACGACGCGGCGGCGGACGTGCCGCCCCCCGAGCGACTTCGCACCTATGTCGAAGAAGGCTTCGACATGGTGGTCTTCTCCGGCGGCAAGGGGTTGATGGGACCGCAGGCTTCCGGCCTCCTGCTCGGCCGGGCCGACCTGGTTCAGGCCGCCCGCAAGGCGATCAGTCCGTTCCCCGGCATCGGGCGCGGGATGAAAGTCGGCAAGGAAGAAGTGATGGGGCTGGTCGCGGCCGTGGAGCGCTACCTGTCGCTCGACCACGAGGCGGAGCGGCGCGAACTGGATACGCGCGCCGAGCGGGTTCGGAGCGTGCTCGAAGGAGCAGGGCTCACGTGCGAGACGGTGGTTCCGGAGATCGCGAACCACGTGCCCCACGTCTTCGTGAACTGGAGCGAGGGCGAGCGGAGCCTCACTTCGCGGGAGGCGGTCGAAAAACTGCGGGAGGGCGACCCGCCGATCGCGGTTTCGCGGACCGGCGAAGGCCAGCTCCGAATCTCGATGTGGATGCTCGGTGACGGGCTCGACGTGCTGGTCGCGGAGCGGGTGCGAGATCTCTTCGGCTGATCGCTACCTGAAGAGACCGCCAACCTCCTCCAACAAGGCGCCAACCCTTGCGAGGGTGTCGGAACGCGACAACGACTTCTCGTCGGTCACCCCTTCGTAGCGGAACGTCACCGCATACGGCGTGAAGGCGACGAGCGGGCGATGGGATTCCGGATTCGCTCCGTTCTCGACAAGTACATCCATGAGATCCGCAAGGTCGTGGGTGAGCGGATAGGTTCCGCCGAGGAAAGCGATCCAGGCCTTCAAGCCTTTTTCCGCGGCCTGCTGCACATGGAAACCGAAGACTTCATCGGACCCCCGGCAATCCATGATTTCGAGAGCCTCGAGGTCGCGCATGGCCGCTTCGAAAAGCATCCGGGCGCATTTACGGTCGCTCATAGAGCACTTTGCCTTCTCGCAGCGCGCGGGCCAGGACGTGGTTCCGCGAGTCGCGCCAGTAGTCCACGTCCTCCTGTGAATAGACGAGCAGATCGGTGGGGATCCGGAAACCGCGCAGGGCTTCGTAGAGCCGGAGCATCTCGCCGTGGCGGCTGCGCTCCGGCCCGAACGGCTCGGCTTCGATGACGATCAGGTCCACGTCCGAACGATCCCGGTGGTCGCCCCGCGCCCGGGAACCGAACAGGATCACCTGCTCCGGGTCCACGGCATCCACGATGCGCCGCGCCATGCGGCCGAGGAGTTCGTCGGTGATCGCGGTCACATGAGCTATCGGGAAGAGGTGCGGCGGATGAATTCCCCGACATCCTCCCGCCACTGCGGGAGAAGCGCCTGGTCCACGTACATCATGTGGCCGGCGGCGAAGTCGGACCGCTCCACGTTCTGGCGCAGCTCCGGGGAGAGCCCCATGCGGTCGATCGTCCAGACCGCGGCGAAGTACGGGGTCGCGAGGTCGTAGATCCCGTTGACCAGCAGCACCTTGAGCTCCGGGTTGCGCTGCATGGCGCGGGCGAGGTCGGGGGCGACGTTGGGAGTCCCGCCGCCGCGGACGAAGGCCCCGGCACCGCCGAGGCGGCCCCAGTTCCAGTTCCGGGTGCCGCCGCTCGGCACGTATTCCCGGTCTCCGTCGTAGCCGAGCTCGCTCCGCAGGTAGCTGTTGAAGGCCGAGGTATATGCGGAGCTGATCGCGGTGGACTGGGGATCGTGCGACGGCCGCTGGGCCAGCGCGTTGCCGGCGGGGCCGGTGAAGCGGGCATCGAGCCGGCCCACGATGAGGCCCTCGTCCCGCAGCAGCTCCGCCTCGAAGGCCGGCGCGGTGACGCGGAGGTCGGACTTGTCGAGGAAGTCGCGGCTGAGCCCGGTGTAGCGGTGCATCTGCTCGATGATCCGGGAGCGCTCCTCCAGGTCGAGGTTTCCGGCGGCGAGGAGCGCAGTCGCGTATTCGCCGAGCGACCACGCCTCCACTTCGGCCATGAAGGCTTCGAGATCGTCGGGCGAGCCGCCGGGGAGACGGTTCAGATATCGGGAAGTGATCGCGTAGGAAGGAAAGTTGACGATGTACGGGAGGTCGTCGCCGGGCGCGAACTGGATGGTGTTGAACTGAAGCACCACCGAAACCAGGATGATGCCGTTGAGGTCCACGTTGGCCCGCTGGAGGTGTCCGGCCATCACCGCGGCGCGAGTGGTGCCGTAGCTTTCGCCGAGCAGATACCGCGGCGAATTCCAGCGGTTGTACTCACTCAGGAAGCGGCGGATGAACTGGGTGAGCGAACGGGCATCCTCGTCGATGCCCCAGTACTCCGACCCGTCCGTGCTTTCGAGCGTATGACTGAACCCGGTCCCGATCGGGTCCACCATGACGATGTCGGCGATGTCGAGCAGGGCGTACTGGTTATCTTCGAGCGGGTAGGGAGGCGCTCCCTGCGGCCCGACCTCGGGGGTCACGACCCGGCGCGGCCCCATGATCCCCATGTGGAGCCAGAAGGAGGCGGAGCCGGGGCCGCCGTTGAAGGAGAAGACGATCGGCCGCTCGCCTGCGGGCGCCCCGTCGGTGCGGAAGTAGGCGGTGTAGAAGAGTTCCGCGGCGTCCTTACCTTCGCGGTTCGTGAGCGTGGTGCTCGCGACCACCGCGTCGTATTCGATCGTCTCGTCCTCGATGACGATGGAGTGACTGGTCTCCCAGCGCGGCCTGGTTTCGTCTTCCTGGGCGAAAAGAGCCGCCGGAGACAGCAGGAGCGAGAGGAGAAGAGCGCGAATCTGGATCATGGGAGGTCACGATAGCAGCCTATTCCGGCTTCCCGGTTCCCCTGAGCCGCGGTTGCTCGTGCCCGAGAACCGGGTGGGGAACATAGGGGGCTTCGAGCTCGGCGATCGTCTCGTCGTCGAGTTCGAGGTCGGTGGCGGCGGCGATTTCCTCGAGCTGCGGGAGGCGGGTCGTGCCGACGACCGGAGAGTCCACGCCGGGAACCGAGAGCAACCAGGCGAAGGCCACCTTGGCGGGCGGCTCGTCGAGTCTTTTCGCCACCTTCAGGAGGGTGTCGAGGACCTGGAAATCCGCTTCTTCGTAGTAGAGGCGATCCGCGAAAGGATCGTCCTTGGCCCGGGGGGTGGAGTCCCGGTGCTCCCGGGTTCGGTTTCCGGCGAGGAAACCGCGTGCGAGCGGACTCCACGGGATCACGCCGACTCCCTGGTCGAGGCAGAGCGGCAGCATTTCCCGCTCCTCCTCGCGGTAGATCAGGTTCAGGTGGTTCTGCATGGACACGAACCGCTCCGCGCCCATCGCGTCGGCCGTAGCGAGCATCATGGCGAACTCCCACGCGGCCATGCTGCTCGCGCCGAGGTAGCGGACCTTGCCCGCCTCCACCAGATGGTCGAGCGCCGAGATCGTCTCCTCGACCGGAGTTTCGTGATCGAAGCGGTGGATCTGGTAGAGGTCTATGTAGTCGAGGCCGAGCCTTTTCAGGGAAGCGTCGCAGGAGGCGAGGATGTGCTTGCGCGAAAGCCCCTTGTGGTTGGTTCCCCTGGTGATCGGAAAGAAGACCTTGGTGGCGAGCACGTAGTCCTCGCGGGGGAGCATCTCGCGGAGGAGCTTTCCGGTGACTTCCTCGCTGACTCCGTTCGAGTACATGTTCGCGGTGTCGAAGAAGTTGATGCCGAGGTCCACGGCCCGGCGGAAGTGCGGGCGGGCCTCCGGTTCGTCGAGGATCCAGGAGCGCCAGCCCGGATCCCCGTAGGTCATGCAGCCGAGGCATACCCGGCTGACTTCGAGCCCGGTCGCGCCGAGACGGGTCGTGTTCATGGGGAAGAATCCGATGCGATGCGTTTGCCGACGATGCGGACGACGACCACCGAAGCCGCGATCCCGGCGAGGAGGCCGACCCAGGCGGGCGCGCCGTAGCTCGACGGGAGGATGCCAAGCACGATCGCGATGCCCCCGGCGGTGAGCGCATAGGGCAACTGGGTGCGGACGTGGTCGAGGTGGTCGCAGGCGGAAGCCATGGAGCTCAGTACCGTCGTGTCCGAGATCGGCGAGCAGTGGTCGCCGAAGACTGCGCCGGCGAGCACCGCTCCGATCACTCCCATCAGCAGCGGATCGGCCACTGCCGAAGCAAGCCCGGAACCGGTGGCGAGCGCGGCGCTGAGGGGGATCACGAGCGGCATGAGGATGGCCATCGTCGCCCAGCTCGTTCCGGTGGCGAAGGCCATGATCCCGGCAACGACGAAGGTGAGGGTGGGGAGAAGCGCCGGGCTGAGGACGTTCTGGAGAATCTGCACCAGATAGTCGGCGGCGCGCAGCTCGCTCGTGACGTCGCCGATGCTCCAGGCGAGCACCAGGATCACGATGGCGAGGACCATGGACTTGAGGCCGTCTATCCAGGCTCCGAGAGCCACGGTGAGGGTGAGCAATCCACGCAGGACCGCGAGCAGGATGCCGACCACGCAGCCGGCGATCGAAGCCCAGAGAAGCGAGCGGTAGGCATCCGAACTGATAACGATGTCGCGAAGCCCGTAGCTCGTCCGCCCGTCAGCGACGAGGGCTTCCACGCCGGTGAACCAGATGCCCGCGCCGGCAACGCCCAAAACGGCGAGGATCGGAAAAAGACCCTGGATCCAGATCCCGTCGGAAACACCCTGGACCGTGACTTCTTCGTCCAGGGTCTCGGTGGCGGGTTCGGAACCCGGTCTGAGGGGCTGGTTCTTCTGAAGCGCCCGAAGCTCTGCCTTGCGCATCGGCCCGAAATCCCGGCCGAGGAAGCCGATGGCCAGTGCCAGGGTGAAGGAGAAGATCGGATAGAACCGGTACGGGATGGTGCGGATGAAGACGGAATACCCGTCCTCCGGGTGCGAAATGAGATCGAGTCCCTGGTCGATCAGACCCACCTCGTATCCCACCCAGGTCGAAACGATCACGGTGCTCGCCACCGAAGCTGCGCCAGTGTCAGTGAGGAACGCCAGCTTCTCCCGCGAAATCCGCAAGCCGTCGGTGATCGGCCGCATCAGGTTGCCGCGGATGATCACGTTCGCGTAATCGTCGAAGAAGACGACGAACGCCATGAGCATGGAGCTGACCTGTCCGCGCTGTCTGGTTTTCGCGAAGCGGGTGATGAGCTGTGCGAATCCGCGGGCACCACCGCTGCGGGAAAGAATCCCCGCGAGGCCCCCGAACATGAGGCTGAAAACGATGATGTGTGCCCGGTCCGGATCGGTCACCGCATCCATGATGAAGCGCCCGCCACCGACGAAAAAACCGGTAATCGGGTTGAAGTCGTAGAGAAGCAGCGCGCCGGACCAGATTCCGCAGGCGAGCGCGATCACTACCTGGCGGAACAGGATGGCGAGGACGATCGCGAGAACCGGGGGAAGCAGGGAAACGACGCCGGGAACCGCCCGTGTCCGGGCCTCTCCGGAAACGGATCCGGCGGAAACCCGGAGGGAGAGCACCCCCGCGCTTCCCGCGGTGACGCCGGAGAAGACGAACGCTCCGTCCGCCCGGCGATCCGGGGAGCCGGTGGTCGTGGCTCCTTCGAGAACCGGCGCGCCTCCGTGGTTGGGGATGCTCTCCCCGGCCGCATCCTGCGGTGTCGCGACCACGTCGAAGGGAACACCGGTCAGGACGACGCGGGGAGCCTCCACCGCGAAGGTTGCGGGAAACGTCTGGGGAAGCGTCTGGCCAGCAGCCGGGAAGCCGGCGAACCATGATCCGAGGATCAGGAAAACGACGGAAAAAAATGTCGGGAGCGACGCGGTTTTGGCGCGGGCGCGGCTCATGAACCGGCCCATTCTATGCGCCGGACCTGGACGACACGCCCCGACGATCGACACCCCGGCCCGCAACAAGAGGCACCGGAGCGAATCCGGAAGGGAGTCCCGGCGACGACCTACTCTCCCACAGCGCTGCCGCTGCAGTACCATCGGCGCTGGAGGACTTTACTGCCGTGTTCGGGATGGGAACGGGTGTGGCCCCTCCGCCAGAGTCACCGGGACAAAGTGTTCCGTATCGGAAAAAGTTGGAAGCGTCCGGCAGGTGGTATTGCTCCGGTCGGCATGGACCGGCGTGGTCAAGTCTCACGGCCGATTAGTACCCGTCAGCTGAGACGATTACTCGCCTTGCACCTCGGGCCTATCAACCTGGTGGTCTTCCAGGGGCCTTCAGGGGTCTCGAGGACCCGGGGAGATCTCATCTTGGGCAGAGCTTCGCACTTAGATGCTTTCAGCGCTTATCTCGTCCGAACGTGACTACCGAGCGATGCCCCGAGGCGGGACAACTCGTACATCAGAGGTTCGTCCAGCCCGGTCCTCTCGTACTAGGGCCAGCATCCCTCAAATCTCCTGCGCCCACGACAGATGAGGACCGAACTGTCTCACGACGTTCTGAACCCAGCTCGCGTACCGCTTTAATGGGCGAACAGCCCAACCCTTGGAACCTGCTCCAGCTCCAGGATGCGATGAGCCGACATCGAGGTGCCAAACCTAGCCGTCGATATGAACTCTTGGGCTAGATAAGCCTGTTATCCCCGGAGTACCTTTTATCCTTTGAGCGACGGCCCTTCCACACGGGACCGCCGGATCACTAAGCCCTGGTTTCCCAT
>OZ244068.1:2642500-3006715 GCA_965215615.1 Vicinamibacteria bacterium
GGCGACTGGACCCGGACGCTGTCCATGTCCTCCGGGAGCGATCCCCGGGAAAAGATGGCCTCGAACCGCTCCGCGGCAGCCCGCGCCGCTCCCTGCCCGTGAAAATCCGAGACGATGGCCCCGGCGAGATCCAGTTTCGCCTGCTTCGGATGGACCGATCCGGACTCGATGGACTCCCGCAAACGGGCGATCTCGGAGGGTGTCCGGTCGGTCAACAGTTCGAGGTACCGGAACATCAGTTCGTCGCTGATGGACATCAGCTTGCCGAACATGTCGTCGGGCGGATCCTGCACCCCAACGGCATTTCCGAGGCTCTTGGACATCTTTTCCACGCCGTCGAGACCTTCGAGCAGCGGCATGGTCAGCGCGACCTGCGGCCTGAGCCCGTACTCGCGCATGATGTGGCGGCCCACCAGCAGGTTGAAGAGCTGGTCGGTCCCACCCAGCTCGAAGTCTGCTTTCAAGGCAACCGAGTCGTAGGCCTGGGCCAGCGGATACAGGAATTCGTGAATCGCTATCGGCTGCCCGCCGCGAAAACGCTTCTCGAAGTCGTCGCGCTCCAGCATCCGCGCCACCGTGTGACGGGACGCGAGACGGATCAGCCCCTCCGCGCCAAGCTCGGTCAACCATTTGCTGTTGAACGCGACGACGGTCTTCTCTTCATCCAGGATACGGAACACCTGCTCCCGGTAGGTTTCGGCGTTCTTCGTGATCTCGGCGGGCGTAAGCTGCGGACGGGTCTTCGACCGGCCGGTCGGATCTCCGATCATCCCGGTGAAATCGCCGATCACGAACCAGACTTGATGGCCGAGAGCCTGGAAGTGCTTCATCTTCCGCATCACCACGGTGTGCCCGAGGTGCAGATCCGGAGCCGAAGGGTCGAAACCCACCTTCACCCGCAACGGCGCCCTGGAAGCGAGCGAACCGGCTACCCGCTGCCGCAGCTCCCCGCGCGGCTCGATCCGGTCCGCTCCCTTTTCGAGAAGCGCCACCTGACTCTCGAGTTCACTGGACATAGGTGGGTCTCAATCTGTCCGAACCGTAGGAAATCACCGCGTCGGGAGTGTTGAGGATCCGCCGCCCGACGACCCGCAGTCCGCCATCGAGAACCATGCCGATCGCCCGGGGAAAGATGTCGTGCTCGAGCTCCAGGATCCGCTCGGTGAGACTGCCGTGGGTGTCGTAGGCCCGAATTCGAACCCCCGCCTGGAGGATGATGGGGCCACGATCCAGCTCTTCGTTCACGAAGTGTGCGGTGCAGCCGGCGATCCGGGCTCCGTAATCCAGCGCCTGGCGCGGGGCATCGAGGCCGCGAAAGGCCGGCAACAGCGACGGATGGATGTTCACGACGCAATCCGGATAGGCATCCACGATGACCCGCGAGAGGATCCGCATGAATCCGGCGAGGCAGACCAGATCCACCCGGTGTTCCCGCAGGATCTCGAGAACCGCCCGGTCGTACGACTCGCGGTCGGGAAACGGACGGTGCGAGAGGACCACGGTCGGAATCCCGGCTTTTCGGGCGAGTTCGAGGCCGCCCGCCTTCTTCCGGTTGCTGAGCACGAGCGCCACTTCGGCGTTGAGGTTTCCGGCGGCGATCTCGTCGAGGATCGCCTTGAGGTTGGAACCCTTTCCGGAAATCAGCACGCCGAGACGGCGGCCGGAGGGAGGCTGGATGGTTCGAATCTTTGGCATCGGAAGAAATCTGCGGCGCGCAATCAGCCGCGGAAGCAAACAGGAGGATTCCGCATCACGAGAGCCGGCCGCGATACCGGACGCGAGGGGAATCCGCCCCCGGTGTCACCTTGCCGATCGGGAACCCGTCGGGAAGCAAGGAGAGCGTGGCGGCGACATCGGCGGCAGCCACGATGACCACCATGCCAACGCCGCAGTTGAAAGCGCGGAGCATTTCCTCACTCGCCAGATTCCCGGCTTCCTGGAGGAAGCGGAAGAGAGGCGGAAGGCACCAGCCCTCGAGATCCAGATCGACCGAAACGCCCTTCGGGAGCACCCGCGGCAGGTTGCCGGGGAGGCCGCCCCCGGTAATGTGGGCGAGCGCCTTGACGCGCCCTTCGGCGAGCAGCGGGCGAATCGCCGGGAGATAACAGCGATGGGGCGCGAGCAGGGCATCGGCGGCCGTCGCATCCACTCCGGGCAGCGGATCGTCGAGTGCGAGAGCCAGCCGGTCGAAAACGATCGCGCGGGCGAGCGAATAGCCGTTCGTGTGAAGCCCGGTCGAAGGGAGACCGATGAGCGCGTCGCCGGGAGTCACCCGGGCACCGTCCACGATCCGTTCCTCCTCCACGAGCCCGACGATGGTCCCCGCGAGATCGTACTCTCCTCCGGGGTAGAACCCGGGCATTTCGGCGGTTTCTCCTCCGAGCAGCGCCACGCCGAATTCGCGGCAGGCGGCGGCGATCCCCCGAACCACCCCTTCGACCACGTCGCCGTCGAGCCGGCCCATCGCCAGGTAGTCGAGAAAGAAGAGCGGTTCGGCACCCTGAACCAGGATGTCGTTGATGCAGTGCGAGACCAGGTCGTACCCCGGGGCTTCGTGCCGGCCCGCTTCGCGCGCCACCTTGAGCTTGGTGCCCACCCCGTCGGTCGAGGCAACGAGAACTGGCCGCTCGTGCCGCGAGGCATCGAGTCGGAACAGCCCGCCGAAGTTCCCCACCGAACCGAGCACTTCGGGCCGGGAAGTGGAAGCGACGAGAGGGCGGATGCGATCGAGGGCCCGGTCGGCGGCGGCGATGTCCACGCCGGTCGAGCGGTAATCGAGCGCTTCGGGAGACATGGGGGAAATTTTATTGCGGGGCGCGGGCGAGCTGACGAGCTGCCTCCGGATGGCCCGGAAAAATGCGGAGCGCCTCCTGAAACTGCGCCCGGGCGGCGGCCGGATCCCGGGCGAGAAGCTGGATTCCGATCTCGACCGCCTCCGCCGCCCGCCGGGCTCGGGAAAAACGGTCCAGCAGCCGCGCACCCTCCGCATCCCGGCCGGTGCGGAGCAACAGCCGCCCGAGAAGATAAGCGGGGCCGGGGTGCCAGGGAGCAACAGCGAGCGCCTCCCGAAGCGCCGCCTCGCCCGCTGCGTCCTCGCCCACCGCGAGCAGCGCCTCTCCGAGCAGATGGAGCGCCTCGGCGCGGGGTGGGGCTTCGTCGCCCGTAGCCTCCGTCGCCCGCCGGGCGTGGCGGACGGCCTCTTGCGGATCGCCAACCCGCAGAAGGATCGCTCCGAGGAAATAGTGAGCGAACGGATGATCCGGATGGCGGCCCAGAACCGGGCCGAGAACGCCCCGCGCCTCGTCGTAGCGGCTCAACCGGAAAAGCAGCGAAGCGCGGGTCACCGCGAGCCCGGCTTGATCCGGCGCGAGATGAAGCGCACGCTCGAGAGCCTTCTCCGCCTCCGGGATCCGGTCTTCGCGCGTGAGAAGCTCGGCCAGCAGCGCGAGGCGGCGAGGATCCCGGCCCGAATCGTCGCCGAGCAGTTCGATCGCCTCGGCCGAACGACCATCTTCCGCAAGCCGTCGGGCTTCGAGCAGCACGTCCGCCTGAACGAGCGCCAGAACCAGAAGAAGATTCACGATGCGATCTCACAGGCGACCGCCGCCGCGAACCGGGACTCTTCGAGGTTCACGAGCCGCCACCGGACCTCGGGGAGATGCGGGAAGTGGAACTCGCCGTCCGGTGCTCCCTCGATCATCGGCACGGGGACCTCGAAGCGGGACGGACTCAAGGAAAATCCGGTTCCGAGAGCCTTGATGAGCGCCTCTTTCAAGGCCCAGAGGCGATAGAACACCTCGGCCTTTTCGCTTCCGGACGCGTTCCGGAGCGCCGCCATCTCCCGGGCACCATAGACCCTCGCGCCCAGGCCATCGAAGTTCTCGCGCGGCTTTCTCGCCTCGAGGTCCACTCCGAGCCGGCCCGAGGGAGCGAACGCGATGAGGCCGTGCGCGCCGCTGTGGCTGACATTGAACGAGGGACCGCTCCGCTCTCCGAGAACATGGGGCTTTCCGTGTTCCCCGTAGCCGAAACGAAGGTCCGGGTTCTCGCATCCCAGCCGTTCGCAAAGATGGACGCGAAGAGCCGAGCGACAGCGAAGGAATTGTCTCCGGGCGCGTTCCACGACGAACCGTTCGGCGCGGGCGCGCTCCGAGGTATCGAGCCACGACCAGGCAGACGCATCCCAGACGGAATTGGGCGCGAGATCGACTTCGAGGATGCTCACCGGGCCGACCCTGCGCCAGTCGGACGAATAGGGCAGGTCGGTCATGAACGCGGGGCCAGGACCACTTCCCGGAGGTACGCGCCCATGCCGAGGCTTTGGTCCCACTGGCGCGGATAACCGAGCGAAACCTCCTGGAAAGGGATGCCGTCCCGCCAGATCGTGTTCCGGATGTGGAGGTGGCCATAGACCACGGCGCAGGCATCGTGCCGGAGATGCCAGTTACGGGTCCGACGGGTGCCGCACCAAGGCCGGAAACGCGGAATCCGTGGCAGGACGGCGTGCTCCTCCTCGAGCGGGAAGTGGTTGATGAGCACCTTCGGGAGTTTCGGAGCCGCGCTCAGCCGGGCTTCGGCTTCCGCACACCGGGCGGCGCACCACGCGGCGCGCCCCGGCCACGGATCGGGGTGGAGGAAGAACTCGTCGGAACAGACCGAACGCTGCTCGCGAGCCCAGGCGACAACCCCGTCCGCCGGAACCTCGGGAGGCCGGAAGCTGTAGTCGTAGAGCAGGAACAGGGGTGCGAGCAGTACGTCCCCATCCCGATGCGGAAACACCGGATAGGGATCCTCGGGGGTGATCGCCCCGTGGGATCGCGCGACCTCCACCAGATGGCGGTAGAGCGATTCGCCGCGGAGTCCGTTCCGGGTGGTCCAGAGTTCATGATTCCCAGGAATCCAGACCAGTTGACGAAACCGCGCCCTGAGCAGGTGGAGGCACCAGTCGAGGTGGATGTCTCCATCGGTGACATCCCCGGCCAGAATCAGCCAGTCGTCCGGACACGCGGGCAGCTCTTCGAGGGCGCGCCGGTTCTCCCGGAACGACAGGTGCAGGTCGGAGAGCGCGAGAAGCCGCATCGGAGACAGCATCCAGTCTATTGCGGGCTTTCTCCGTCCTCTTTCAGGAGAAACGTTTCCGGGCGCACCTCCCGGAGGGTCGAGACGGTGCCCGACGGCCAGAAGACCCGGATCTGCGGAAAGTGGCTCGCTTCCCCGAGGCCGAGCAGGACCAGCAGCTCGTTGCTTCCCAGAAATCCGTCGCTGCCACGCAGCTCTCGAACCATCACCCGGTCCGTCTCGCGGTTGGCTTCGATGCGGGCTCCCCACCCTTCGCGGCTGCTCGCCGTCCCGACCAGGCGGAGCCGGACCGCCGGCGAGGCGGGTTCGCCGAGCAGGAGGTCGGGAGAAGCGTCCAGATTGGTGACCACGAGATCGAGATCGCCGTCGGAATCCAGATCGGCAAGCGCTCCGCCCCGGCTCGACCGAAGCGGCCCCTCGATCCGCTCGGGCGCGAAGAAGCCGGTCCCGTCGTTTCGGAAGAACTGGTTGGACTGCTCGTAGGGCTCGCCGAGCTCGGGATGGACGCGGAGCTCGGGGTAGATGTGGCCGTTCGCGAAAAACAGATCCAGGTCGCCGTCGTGGTCGAGATCGAGCGGCAGCACCGCCCATCCGAGAAAGGCGAGGGTCGTGAGGCTGAGGCCGGCTTCGGCAGTGTCATCGGTGAAACGGAGCGGGCCTCCCGGAGCTCCGCGGTTCCGGAAGAAGGTGTTGTAGTCGCGCTGGAAGTTCGTGACCACGAGATCGGTGTCGCCGTCGCCGTCGAAATCCCCGGCGGCGGAACCCATGCCCGACTGTTCCATCCCGGAGCCGCTGTACGCCGCCCCGGAAAGCAGCGAGACATCCTCGAACCCCATGCCGCCCCGGTTCCGGAAAAGGAGATCGCGGGTCGCGTCGGCGGCCACCCGGATCTCGGGAAGCAGGTCGCCGTCGAGATCGGTCAGCAGGACACTGAAGCTGCGGGCATCCGGAGCATGGACACCGGCCATCCGGGTCACGTCCTCGAAGAAACGGCCTCCCTGATTCCGGTAGAGGACATCCGGCTCGGCGGGAAGGCCGTTCGGCCCGCAGAACACTTCGAGGCCGAAGTAGGGACAGCGACTCCTGAGGTCGGCCCGGAACCGGTCCACGTAGTTGACGACGTAGAGATCGGGCCAGCCATCGCCGTCGAGGTCGGAAAAAGCCGCGCCCACTCCGAAGCCGTCGTGGGCGAGCCCGAACTCGGAGGTGGCGCGGCGAAACGTCCCGTCGCCCCGGTTCTCGAAAAAGACATTGGGGCCGAGGTTGACCACCAGCAGATCGGTGTCCCCGTCGTTATCGAAATCGGCGGCCGCGCAGGCACCGGCATATCCGCGGTCCCCCACTCCCGAAGTCTCGGTCACATCCTCGAAACGGAGCCCGCCCCGATTGCGAAAAAGGCGGTTCCCGAGTGTCCCCGGTTCAGGCGGCCGGCCTTCGAGCGCAGCCGCAGCGTCGCCGCCATCCGCAAAATAGAGGTCGGGAAGTCCATCCGCGTCATAGTCGAGAACGCAGACACCCGAGCCCACCGTCTCGGCGATGGTCGCCTTGGGAAGTTCCCCGGCGTGGTTCCGAACCGGAAGGAAATCCGGGCGAAGCGCGTAGTCGGTCTGCGCCGGTGCCAGCGGTACGACCAGCAGGGTGGCCAGGAGAAGACGCGCACCCCCGGCCATGCCGCCTACTCTACTTTCCCCCGGACACGCGAATGCCGGCGGTGCCTGAACACCGCCGGCATGGGGTTCCGGCGGGAGACGCATGAGGCCTCCCGCCGGGATGGTCAGGCGAGACTAGAAGAGCAGCTTGACCGAGAACCGGACCACTCTCGGGTTGAGCCGCCGGGTGGCCTGCAGGAACCGCGAACCCAGGGTGGCATTGACACCGCGGGCCGGCTGGTGGTTCAGCAGGTTGGCACCGTCCACGCGGAGCTGGAGCTGGGCCTGGTCGATGCTGAAGTTCTTGGAAAGACTCAGGTCGAAAAGCTCGGTGACCGAATCGGTCCGGTTGGTGCCGCGCTCCTCGGCCCAGACGGTCTGGGTGCCCTGGGGCAGGCCGGTGAAGCGGACGGACGGGACGATCGGGTCGCCGGCGCGGGCGCGGTAGTTCCAGCCGACGAGAACGTCGTAGGGGAACAGGTAGCTACCCGCGAAGTTCACGACCCACGGAACGTCAGTGAACACCGCACCGTCCTCGCGGTTGGTGTAAATGTTCGGGTTGTTCCAGTCGCTGCCGTCGTACGGGGTGTTGTGCTGAACACCCCGGTGACTCGAAATGGTCGCGCCGCCGAGCACCTGCCAGCGGTTCGAGAACCGCTTCTGGATTTCGAAGGCCACGCCGTTGTAGGTGCTCTGGAGCCGGTCGATGCTCGTGATTACCCGCTGCTGCGCGCCCCGGAATTCGTCCTTGAGGACATAGACCGGATAGCTGGGCTGTGGCGAGTTCGCCGGCGCGTCCATGGTCACCATGTCGTAGGCCGAAGCCGGCCGCGCCTGGTTCAGCACGCCGAGCGCGTCGCGGTGGATGCGCCGGTGGTAGGTGGCACTCACCGAGATATCGCGGCCGAGCGTCATATCCACGCCCACCGAAGCGTCGTCGCTGTACGGACGGTTCGCATCGCGGTCATAGACCGTGGAGGAGCCGCCGGTGAAACCCTCGAAGGCGCTCAGATCCACTTCCGGGCTGTCAGCCACAGTCCCCGAGGGGCCGAGGTCCACCAGCTTGTCACCGTCGAGGTCGTTCCAGCCGACCCAGGCACCGGAGCCGCCGTTCGGATTGGCACCCGCCGAAAGCTGGGTGCCGATCTGCGAGTAGTAGCGGCCCCAGCCACCCTTCAGGGCAGCGCGGCCATCGCCGAAGAGGTCATACGCGAAGCTGAGCCGCGGTCCGATGTTCATCGGCCAGTCGGGCACGCCCTCGATGTCCTGGGGAACCGCGAAGGGGTCCACTCCGCCGCTGAGCCGGCGGGAGAGATCGGACCAGGTTCCGTCCGGGCTGCTCTGAGCCGGGACATAACCGTAGATTCCATCGAGGCGGACTCCTAGGTTCAGGGTCAGGCGATTGCCGATGGTCCAGGCATCCTGCGCGTAGGCAGCCCAGGTGTTGGTCCGCTCCATCGAGGAAGTCGGGGTGTTCGAGATGTTGATCCGGCTCGGGACGCCGTCGTTCAGCTCGCCGTAGGTGTCGCCACTCTTGAAGGTCTGGATGTCCATGCCTTCGCGGGAAGCCTGGGCACCGATCTTGAAGTTGTGCGAGCCGCTCGCGGTGTCGAGGAAGTAGGTCAGCGAACCGTTGAACTGGTTCCGGTAGTTCGGGTTCCAGTACTCGCCCCGGCGATCGGCGTTGAACTGCTCGGCCCGCACCGGGTCGATGACCGAGATGTCGTTCTCGGTGCAAGGGCCGGCATCGGGGTACTGCTCCACCGGGATGCCGCAATACTCGGAGTAGAGGATGTACGGAGTGGTGCCCGCCATCCGGCCGAGGCGCAGGTCGAGGATGGCCGCATCACCGAGCACCCGGTTGTAGGCACCGATGAAGTTGTCGGCCCACTGGTCCTGGAAGCGGGCCAGGTTGTCCGGGACGGCTGTGTAAGGAGCGTCGCGGCGGTGGAAGCGCTGCTTCCAGTTCCGCTGCGCGGTGAACGAAATCCGGTCGTTGTCGGTGGCCTGCCAGGTGATCTTGCCCATCAGGTTGCGGATCCGGTTGTCGTCGAGCGGAACCTCGCCTTCGAAGTCGTCCGGAGTTCCGATGTACTGGTCGTGGATCCAATGCCGGTAGGCACCGAAGAACCACGCCTGGTCGCGGACGATCGGGCCGCCGAGGGTTCCGTTGATGTCGAGCGCGCTCTTGATCGGGTTCGCACCCTGCTCTTCGGCACCGCCCTGGAGGTCCTCGTTGGTATAGAACGCGACCGCGTCGCCGCTGAATTCGTTACCGCCCGACTTGGTCACCATGTTCATGTACACGCCGGCCACATCCGCTTCGGCGGAGTGCGTGGAAGTCTGGAAGTTGAACTCCTCGTACATGCTGAAGCCGTAGTACTGCATGGTGAAGCCACCGGAACCGCCCGGCCAGTTCACCTTGAGACCATCCACGTTGAAGCTCTGCTGCGAGGTCGCGGAGCCGAATATCTCCATGCCGTACTGCTGCATGCCGTTGCTGCCGCCCACGTCGAGGCGCCCGGTCACCATGCCGGGAACCATGCCGGCCATGACCCACGGGTTCCGGCCAGTCGGCACCGCTTCGAGCAGTTCGCGTTCGATGTTGGTCGAGACGGTGGCGCTGCGGACATCCACGACCGGAGCGTCACCGGTGACCGTGATCGTCTCTTCCACGCCCGAAATCCCGAGCTGGATGTCGAGTGTGACGTTGCCAGCCACCGTGACCCGGATACCTTCCTGGATGACGGTCTGGAACCCGGAGAGCGAGAACGTCGCCGAGTATTCGCCGGGAGGCAGGGACGGAATGCTGAATCCGCCTCCGCCACCGGTCACCGCGGTGCGGGAGCCGATCAGCGCCGGGCTCTCCAGCGTGACCGTGACGCCCGGCAGGATCGCGCCCTGTTCGTCGGAGACCGACCCCGCGATGGTTCCGGTCTGCTGGGCCATCGCGTGCCCGCCGAGAAGCGCGAGAGCTGCGAACAGCACTGCGAACTTGCGCATGAAAACCTCCTCACGAGGCGTGGTGGACACCGTGAGGGGTCGCGACCGCGACTTCCTCGCCACGCGCCTCGGAAAGGGCCACCGCCTCGTGATGGTGCCCTTATCAGCGCACAGCCGGCTTGGATCGAGGATGATACAGCAAGTGACGTGCCCGGCTTTCCGGAACAGGGGACGCCTTGAAGCAACTTCTATAACTCACTGTTTTTCTTGATATTGGACAGTGAAGCTCAGAAACTGGATACGGAACCCTGAAGTGGAGATTCAAGAATCCGGATGAAAATCGCCGCCCTTCTGATCGCGCTCACCGGTTCCGTACAGGAAGCGGTGGTCGAGAATCTGGCCGCAGCGTTCGCCCGCGATCCGCAGTCGGCGGAGGCCGGGGAACGGCTCTGGCGGCTCGCACGGACCGCCCCGCCGGAGCCCGTGCTCGTGGACGCGGTGGCCGGAGCCGCGGACCGGCTCGGCCCGGACGGACCGGTGGCCGCCGGAGTCCTCCTGCGCCGCGCTCTCCGGCCGCTGGACGCGCTCGAAGCGTTCGACCGGGCATCCGGTCACCCGGCGGCCCTGATCGAGGCGGGCTGGCTCCTCGCCGAGTTGCGGCTCGACGACCTCGCGCTCGCCCGGTTCGCGCGGGCTCCCTCGAACCCCGCGGTTCACTATGGCCGCGCATCCCTCTTCGCAAGAGCGGGGCGAACCGAAGAAGCCTTCGGGGAGGTGGAAACGCTGCTCGCCGAAGACCCCGGAAACGTCGCCGGAGCACTTCTGCGGGCGGAATTGCTCGATAGCTCCGGACGGGAAGACGAAGCGCTCGCGCGGCTCCGCGACCTCGTCGCGCGACAGGGCGGAGCCAGCCCGGCGGGGATGCGGCTCGCCCACATTCTCCTTCGCGGAGGAGAGCCGGAAGAGGCGGCCGGCCTGCTCGAAACGGTCCTCGAAGAAGCACCGACGAACGGCGAAGCCTGGCTTCTCCTCGCCCGGTCCCGCGAAGAAACCGGCCGGCTCCGGGAGGCGACGGATGCCTACCGAAGCGCGATCGAGCACGACCAGAACGAAGCCCGGATGGGGCTCGGCCGGCTGCTGGCCCGCTCAGGCGATCGCGAGGAGGCGGAGCGACTGCTCGCCGGGTTCGAACAGCGGAAGCGGATCGCCGACGAATCGGCGCGACTCCTCGCCGATGCCGAATTCCGGCCCGACGACTTCGCAGCCGCCTCGGCTTTCACGCTCCACGCACTCGAAACCGGAAACAACGGGCTGGCGCTCCGGGCTTCGCAACGGTTCCTCGTCGAGCGCCCGGACGATTTCGAGCGCCACCTGCTCCTCGCCCGAATATGGCGGGCGGCGGGGAGTCAAAGGGATGCAGTCCGGGTGCTCCGCCGGGGACTCAGCCGGTTCGCGGACGATCCGGAGGCGGTGGAGCGCTTCCGGGAGGCGCTCGCGGAGTAGCGGGGTGTCCGCCGCAGCGGCTCCGCAGGAGAAACGAAAAAGCAGGAACACTTCCGAGGATCCAGACGATCACCGCAACGGCAAGAGCCACCCCGAATCCGTGGCGCGGCAGCACCACCGTCAACCAGGAGCCGAACAGAAACACCAACGCATACCCACGCACCGGGATCTGGTGGGGAGCCTTGCCGAACCGCATCGCAATCACGGCGACGAGAGACAAGAGGACCGCCAGAACGAGCGACCGCCAATTCATGCATGGTTGGATTCTCTCCCTGGATACCTACGGGGGAATCCGAACAGACAGTGGGACAGCGAGGATTGCGACGCTTCCCGAAGCACCGGCCTCTCCCGTCGGGCGAGCCGATCACGAACTGCGGCAGGAGGGTCAGCCGGTAGGTCTCGGGATTCTCGATGCGGCACGATTTCCTCCATTCACCCCTGCGTGGAGGAACAGCACCACTTACCCGAAGGTCTGTTTCGCCGCCTCGATCTGGGCGCGCACCGCGATCTCCGCAGTTCCACCCCGCGAACTCCGCCGGGCCGCCGAGCGGGCGAAATCCCACACCTCGCGCGCGTCCTCGTCGAACGCCTCCGAGAAGCCCCGCAGCGTTTCGAGAGCGATGTCCGGCGGCTCGGTTCCCGTCGCCTCGGCGTGGGCGAAGACTTCGCCGGAAACCCGGTGGGCATCGCGGAAGCTGACCCCGCGCTCCACCAGATACTCGGCGAGATCGGTAGCCAGCAGATCCCAGGAAAGCGCCTCCCGCATCCGCTCGGGCCGGAGTCGCATCGTCCGGATCGCGCCCGCCGCCACCGGTAACGCGAGGTGGA
This sequence comes from Vicinamibacteria bacterium, assembly GCA_965215615.1. GTDB lineage: Bacteria > Acidobacteriota > Vicinamibacteria > Marinacidobacterales > Marinacidobacteraceae > CBDATA01. The sequence continues at coordinate 2,654,503 of OZ244068.1, forward strand.
GCGTGTCCAGAGTGTCGAAGCAGGGCTCCTTGTCTTCCTGGAGATCGCGCTGGTAGCCGGTCGCGAGGCCTTTCCCCACGGTGAGCAGGGCGACCAGGTTGCCGGTCAGCCGGCCCGACTTGCCGCGGATGAGCTCGAAGCCGTCCGGATTCCGCTTCTGCGGCATCAGGCTGGAGCCGGTGGACCAGGCATCGTCGAGCCGGAGGAAGCCGAATTCGGAGGACGACCAGAGCACCATGTCCTCGGCGAGCCGGGAGAGATGGACCCCGAGAATCGCGCCGGCGGCGAGGAACTCCATCGCGTAGTCGCGGGTTCCGACACCGTCCACGCTGTTTTCATGGACGGCGGGGAATCCGAGTTCACCGGCGATCGCCATCCGGTTCACCGGATACGGGTTCCCGGCGAGCGCCCCCGACCCCATCGGGGAAACCGCCGCCCGGTCGGCCACCGCCCGCAGCCGGTCACGATCCCGGGTCAAAGGCCAGAAGTGCGAGAGAAGCAGGTGCCCGAACACCACCGGCTGGGCCCGCTGCAGGTGGGTATATCCCGGACAGAGCACATCGGCCGCCTCCTCTCCCCGCAGCAGGAGTGCTTCCCGCAGGCCGTCGAGCGCTTCGACCAGCGACGGGATGGCATCCACCAGATAGAGCCGGAAGCCGGTCTGGGACAGGTCGTTCCGACTCCTGCCGGTGGGGAGCTTCCGCGCCAGCTCGCCGATCTCCTCGAAGAGCAGCCGCTCGACTGCGGTGTGGATGTCCTCGTCTTCGAGAGGCGGATCGGCGGCGAGCCGCTCTCCCACCCGGTCGAGTCCCTTCAACATCCGCTCGAGCTCGCTTTCGGCCAGCACCGAAACCTCCGCGAGAGCGCGGGCGTAGGCCTTGTTCACCCGGATTTCCTCGGCGTGGAGGCGGCGGTCGAAGGCGATGGATACCCCGAGCCGGTCGAGCGCATCCGCCGGGGGGGCGGCAAAGCGGCCTCCCCAGAGCTTCACGGTTTCTCCGGGGGCCGGGAGAGAGTCCGGATGCGCTCCGGAAGCCCGAAGAGGCGGATGAAGCCTTCGGCGTCGGCCTGCCGATAGACCTGATCGGCCCCGAAGGTGGCGAAATCCTCCCGGTAGAGGGTCTCGGGACTCCGGCGGCCGGTGGCGCGGGCCGTCCCCCGGAAGAGCTCCACTCGTGTTTCGCCGGTCGTCTTCCGATGCGCCTCGGCGAAGAAGGCATCGAGCGCTTCCCGAAGCGCCGAGAACCACTTCCCGTCATAGACCAGATCCGCATAGCTGAGCGCGGCGGAAGCGGCGAAGTGGTCGGTGGCCCGATCGAGAGTGAGAGTCTGGAGCGCCGCCTTCGCCTCGTGGAGGATCGTCCCGCCGGGAGTCTCATAGACCCCGCGCGACTTCATCCCCACCAGCCGGTTCTCGACGATGTCCACCCGTCCGACCCCGTGGCGGGCACCGGATTCGTTCAACCGGGTCAGGAGCTCGGCCGGAGCGAGACGCTCGCCGTCCACCGAGACCGGAATCCCGCTCTCGAAACCGACCACCACCGACTCGGGCACAGACTCCACCTGGTCCGGATTGCGGGTGATCCGGTAGAGCTCCGCGAGCGGGGCGTTCCACGGATCTTCGAGATCCTCGCCCTCGTGGCTCAGATGGAAGAGGTTCTGGTCCCGGCTGTAGAGATCGCCGGTCTTCTGCTCGACCGGAACCCGGTGGCGGGCCGCGTAGGCGAGCGCATCCTCGCGGGAGCGGATATCCCAAAGCCGCCACGGCGCGATCACTTCGAGGTCGGGGGCGAGCGCCGCGAACGCAAGCTCGAAGCGGACCTGATCGTTGCCCTTTCCGGTACACCCGTGGGCGAGTGCCCCCGCGCCCTCGCGGAGCGCGATCTCCACCTGACGCTTCGCGATGACCGGACGTGCGAGCGAAGTACCGAGCAGGTAGCGTCCTTCATAGACCGCGCCGGCGCGGATCGCCGGGAACACGTAATCGCGGACGAATTCGTCGCGCAGATCCTCGACGAAGACCGCCGAAGCCCCGGAAGCGACCGCCTTCGAGGCCGCCGCGTCGAGATCCTCGTCCTGGCCGACATCGGCGATGACCGCGAGGACTTCCGCGTCGTACTTATCCTTGAGCCAGGGGATCGCGCAGGACGTATCCAGCCCGCCGGAATAGGCGAGGGCAATGCGTTTTTTCATGGAGCGCGGAGAATAGCCGCCCCGTGACCACCGATCCCGAAGTCCCCCGCGAAGAAGAGGAGGAGCATCCCGAGTTCACGATGATCCCGGAAACCGGGGAGGAAACCCCCGGAGATCCGATCTACGGGCGCAGGGTGGTCGGGACCCTCCTTTCCGCAAAGCCGCGCCCCGGTGCCCGCGCCGCGGTGGCCTGGACGCTCGGAATCCTGCTGACAGTCAGCCTGATCTACTGGTTCGGCCCGATCGAAATCACGGAGTTGCTGCCGGCGAGCGGGGAGACGGTGCTCGAACAGGGGGAGACCTGGCGTCTTCTGACCGCGATGGCGGCCCACGCCGACGCGCTCCACCTGCTCTCCAATTCGGTCTTCCTGACCTGGCTCGTCTACGTCTGTTACGGAGCGTTCGGCCCGAGCCTCTTCCCGTTGTCGGTGGTCCCGGTCTCGGCGCTGGCGCTCGCCGTCACCATCGAGGGATATGCGCCGGGAATCCGGCTGGTCGGCGCATCCGGGATGGTCTATGCGCTCGCCGGGGCCTACCTGACGCTGTTCACGCTGGTCGAGCGTCGCCTGGGCATCGTGAAGCGGTTGATCCGGGCGGTGGGGTTCTTTCTGGTCGTGCTCCTGCCCACCTCGATCCGTCCCGAGGTCAGTTATCGCGCTCACGCGATCGGGCTTTTTCTCGGTGTCTGCCTCGCGCTCGCCTACTACCTGGCGAGGCGTGATTCCATCCGGGCGGCGGAACGCTGGGAATGGGAGGATTGACCGGGCCCTTCTCTCCGCGCCCGACCGACCACCTGCCCGGTGCCCGCGAGGCCGAGGTGATCCAGGCGCGCTTCGTTCCCGAACCGGATGCGCGGGAAGTGGCGGCCCCTTCGGTAGGGGCAGGCTGTGGAGAAACTGGCGTGAGGCGCCCGGCTGACAAGACGCGTGAGCAAGTCATGGTCAGAGCGCTATTTCGAGCGAAGCGCAACGAAGGGCGAGCCGCCAGGCGAGTGGTTCAGACGGGATGCATCGCCAGTCGAACGCCGCGTTCATTTTTCTACAGCCTGCTGGCTTACCGGCCGTCCTCCATCACCGCCTGCGCTGCGCCCCGGCCGGAGATGCCGTGGAGTCCGCCGCCGGGCCATGTTCCGGGGCCGGCGAGGTAAAGGCCGGGGACCGGTGCGCGGTAGCGGGCGAATCCGGGGATCGGCCGGAGCGAATAGAACTGGTCCAGAGTCGGCTCGCCCTGGTGGAAGCTGCCTTCGAGAAGACCGAAACCCCGCTCCAGCGCCCCCGGAACGAGAACCCGGGAAGCGGTCACTATCTCCCGGATTCCGGGGAAGGCGCATTCGAGCCGGGCGAGCGCCCGCTCCGCCACCACGCTCTCGTCCGCATCTCCGGGGACGGACTGGACGGTCGCGGCGAGCGTCGCCCCTTTCGCTTCCGAGGGCGTGAGAGCGGCGAGAACCAGCGGTTCGGCGGCGATTTCGCGGTACTTGAAGGCATCGGCAGCCCGTTCGAGGGCTTCGAGGGAACCGCCAATCTGGAGGATGCCGTCGAGACGGGCATCCTCGGGGGCATCGGAATCCACGAGCCGGGGCCTGGCGGACAGCGCGAATCCGACTCGCGCCGCCGTCCCCCGGTAACGGATATGGCGCGCTTCGGCGGCGAAATCGGGAGAGAGGTTTCGCTCGCCGACCCAGCGCAGCAGGGTGGTTCCGGGGGCGGCATCGGAGACGATGGCCCCGCACCGGACCGAGCGGCCGTCCTGGAGTTCGACGGCGAGCCGGCCGGAGCTTTCGGCGGTGATCCGGCGAACCCCTCCCGATTCGGAATCGAGATGCGCGCCGGCCACCCGCGCAGCTTCCCGCAGCGCCCGCCCCACCGAGGCCGCACCGCCTCGCGGCGGGCGGATCCAGCCGAGTAGTGCCGCGCTTCCGAATCCGTGGAAGAGCTGGAAGAGTCCCGCCGAACCGGCAGCTCGCGGGCCAAGGCGGATCCCGGTGAGCGTCGGGCCGGCGAGCGCCGCCTTCAGCGGACGGCTCTCGAACCAGTTGTCCAGGTAGTCGGCAAGCGCCATGGGGAGCGTGCGAAGCGCCTCGTTCAACCGTCGGCCGCCGAGCCCGAGCGCCGCGAAGGCCGTGGGAAGAGCATCCGGGAGCGAGGAATCCAACTGGAGCGGCGGCCGCCCGATCAGCTTGCGGTGGAAGCCGGCGAGCGAGCGCAGCTCGGCCGCGAACTCCGGATAGCGCTTCCGGTCCTCGCCGGAAAGCGCCCCGGCCGGATCGCGCGGCAGGCAAAAAGGCTCCCCGTCACCGAAAACGGTCAGCACCGGGTCCGGTTCGAGGAGGTGGAGGCCGTGGCGTTCGAGGTCGAGATCCCTGACCACCACCGGATCGGGAGCGGGGAGAGTCTCCGGTGCCACCGAAAAGGCGAAACCGGGAGCGATCTCGACGCTCGCTGCGATTCCACCCGGCTGCCCCTGCTCTCCCACCACCAGCACCGAGCGGCCGGAAGCCGCCAGATACGCGGCGGCAACCAAGGCATCCGGCCCGCCGCCGATCGCGCAGACGTCGTAGCGGCCTCTCACGCGCCGGAGCTCCCGAGCATCGCCTCCGCTCCCAGCTTGCCAGGAGCGCCCATCACCCCGCCCCCCGGATGGGCACCCGAGCCGCACAGGAAGAGCCCGCGAACCGGGGTGTGGAACTGCGCCCAACCGGCCGCCGGCCGCAGGAAGAAAAGCTGCTCCAGCGCCAGCTCGCCCTGGAAGATGTTGCCCTCGGAAAGACCGGTTCGCCGCTCGATGTCGAGCGGGGTGAGCACCTGTTTTTCGAGGATGATGTCCGGGAGGTTCGGCGCGTACTCCGCGATGGTCCGGATCACCGTGTCGCCGAAGGCATCGCGCTGGGCATCCCAGTCGGGGGCTCCCTCCGCCAGATGGTAGGGCGCGTACTGGACGAAGATGGACATGACGTGCTTGCCCGGCGGGGCCATCCCGGGATCGAGCAGCGACGGGATGCAGATGTCCACGTAGGGAACCCGCGAGAAGCGGCCGTACTTGGCATCGTCGTAGGCCCGCTCCAGCGTCTCGGTATCGGGGCTGATCGAGATGGCGCCCCGGAGGTGCGGGCCGGGGCCGGGAAGCGCGGTGAAATCCGGGAGCGCGTCGAGCGCCAGATTGACTTTCCCGGACGAGCCCTGGAAGCGGAAGCGCCGGATGTCACGGAGGAAATCATCGGGAAGCTCCTCCGGGGCCAGCATCTCGAGGAAGGTACGTCGAGGATCCACGCTCGATCCGATCCGGTCGGCGAAGATCTCTTCGCCGCCTTCGAGAACCACCCCGGCGGCCCGGCCGCCGGAAGTCAGGATCCGCTCCACCCCGACACTCGTTCGGATTTCGGCTCCGAAGCTCCGGGCCGAACTCGCGATTGCATCCGCCACCGCGCCCATGCCGCCCCGCTGGAAGCCCCAGGACCTCGAAGCGCCATCGAGTTCTCCGGCGTAGTGGTGAAGGAGCACGTAGGCGGTCCCCGGAGAACTGATCCCGAGGAAACTGCCGATGATCCCGCTCGCCGCCATGGTCGCCTTGAGGGCATCGGTCTCGAACCAGCGATCGAGGTAGTCGCGGGAACTCGCCGTCATCAGCCGCGCGAGCTCGTGGAACCGCCAGTCTTCCAGCCGGGAGAAGTGACGCCCGAGATCGAGTAATCCGCGGAGGTCGCGGGGATGCGCCGAGCCGAGCTTCGGCGGCCGCATCATCAGCAGGTCGCGGACCGCCTGCGCCAGGTGATGCATACGGAGACCGAAGCGCGGGTAGTTTTCGGCATCCCGAAGCGAAAACCGGGCGAGCGACTCGCGGGTCAGCGCCGGATCGTGCCAGCGCATGAGCGCCCGGCCGTCGCGCATCGGGGTAAAGGTGCCATCGAGAGCCTGGAGCAGCAGACCGTGGCGCGCGAGGTCGAGGTCGTCGATGATTTCCGGCCGCATCAGGCTGAGCACATAGGAGAAGACCGACACGGTGAACCCCGGCAGGATCTCCTCGCTCAGAGTGGCACCGCCCACCCGTTCGTTCTTCTCGACGACCAGCACACTCTGCCCGGCCCGCGCCAGATAGGCGGCGGCGGTGAGGCCGTTGTGACCACCGCCGATCACGATGGAGTCGTAGCGCTTCATACGGGGAGTAGCGGGCGGGCCGCCCGGCGGGGCGGGATGCTATCCCCATGGCGTGAACGTCGCCCGTCGGTATCCTTTCTTCCTCCCATGCCGCGCGGCACCCCCTTCCACGAACGGACCGAGGCGCTTTGCTCCAGCATGCGCTGGAAAGAGTGGGCCGGCCATCACGTCGTGGATGCCTTCGACCGGTTCCACGACCCGGAGTACCACGCGGTGCGCTTCGGTGCGGCGCTGTTCGATGTCTCCCCCCTCTACAAGTACGACTTCCACGGACCCGATGCCACCGCACTCACCGACCGGCTCCTGACCCGCGATGTCGTGCGGTCGGAGGTCGGACAGGTTCTGTATTCGGGCTGGTGCGACGAACGCGGGAAGCTGCTCCAGGACGGCTGCTTCCAGCGGCTCGCGAGCGACCATGTCCGGGCGACGGCGGTGGACCCCTCGCTCGTCTGGTTCGAGCGGGTCGCCGCCGGCATGGACGTGGATATCCGGGATGTCTCCGACCGGTACGGCATCCTCGCGCTCCAGGGCCCGTCCTCCGGCTGGATCCTGAATGCGCTCACCGACCACGACCTCTCGGATCTCGGGTTCTTTCGGCTGCGGGAGGTTCGCCTCGGCGGGCTGCCGGTGGTCGTGACCCGGACCGGCTACACCGGAGACCTCGGCTACGAAGTCTGGGTGGAGCGCGACGCGGCCCTTCCGCTCTGGGATCTGCTGATGGAAGCGGGAGATCGCGCCGGGATGCTGCCGGCGGGGATGCTGGCGCTCGACCGGGCGCGGATGGAGGCCGGCTTTCCGCTGATCGACGTGGATTTCTGGAACGCGGACGCCGCGCTCACCGAGGCGCAGAAGTCCACCCCCTATGAGATGGGGCTCGGCTGGGCGGTGAGCCCGCGGAAGGGGCCGTTCATCGGCCAGCAGGCGCTGATGACGGAGCGGGAACACGGACCGGAGCGTTTTTTCGTCGGGATCGAAACCAGCATCCGGGAGATCGCCCGCCTGTTCGCCCTCGACGGGCTCGCCGCCGAGGTTTCCGACGAAGTGTGCCGGCTGGGTGCCCCCGTGTATTCGGGAGGCGAGCAGGTGGGTCGGGCGACGAGCGTCTGCTGGTCCCCGTTGCTCAAGCGCCAGATCGCGCTCGCCACCGTGAACCGGGGCTTCGAGAAGCCGGGAACACCGCTCGACATCGAGGTGACCGTGGAGTACACGAGACACCGGGCCCGCTCGCGGGTGGCGCCGCTGCCGTTCTTCGATCCGCCGAGGAAACGGGCGGTAGTCAGCGCGGGCTGACCCCCCCCGCACCCTCACGGACCACGAGCATTCCTGTCGGGATCTCCCCGAGGGTCTCGGAGGCACCCGACGCCCATTCGATTTCCACCGAGCCTGCCTCCCCCGGCAGGTGGAGCCGGGGGTCATTCGACGAGAGATAGCTGCCACTCCGGCGCGACTCCCGGATCCGCATGGCACCACCGCTCAGAAACCTCGTCCGGCTGCCAGTGCCGTCCCGAGGAGCGCGGACTCCCACGAGCCGCAGCATCGCTCCCCTCTGCTCGCTGCGGTTCTGGAGCAGGGTGGCGCGATCGTCCACGTTGACGACCACCACGTCCGGCCGGCCGTCCCCGTCCAGATCTCCGAAGGCGGCCCCCCGGCTGGAACGCAACCCGCCGTCCCACGCGACCTCGACGAAGACTCCGCGGTCCTCGTTGCGGAAAATCTGGTTCGGCATCGCGTAGCGGGTGTTGCTCCCGGCTTCGGCGGCGGTCGGATAAACGTGGCCATTCGCGACGAAGAGATCGAGCCGCCCGTCGCTGTCCAGATCGGTGAACCGGGTCCCCCACCCCAGCCAGAACCAGCCGGGAGTGCGGAGCGCGTTCCGGGTGGTGCTGTCCTCGAAGAAGCCGCCCCCCATGTTGCGGTAGGCGGTGTTGGTGTCGTGCGAAAAATTGGTCACGAAGAGGTCGAGCTGGCCGTCTCCGTCGAAGTCCCCGGCATCCACCCCCATTCCGGCCTGGGCCAGCCCGTCCACGTTGTAGGCGGTTCCAGCGATCAGTCCTTCTTCCCGGAAGCTGCCTCCCTCGTTGATCCACAAGTGGTTCGGGACCGAATCGTTCGCCACATAGAGATCCGCATCGCGGTCGCCGTCGAGATCGGCCGCCACCACCCCGAGCCCGTAAGCCGACTCGGCGGCATCGAAACCGAACGCTTCGGTCGCGTCCTCGAAGGTTCCGTCGCCACGGTTGCGAAAGAAGCCATCCTTTTCCGGCAAGAGCCCGGCGGGGCCACAGAAGACCGGAAGCGAGAACCAGACACAACTGGCCCCAGCGCCAGGGGGTGGCAGATCGGCGATCCGGTCGCGGGTGTATCCCAGCACGAACACATCGAGGAAGCCGTCACCGTCACCGTCGAAGGCCGCGACGGAAGTGGAAAAGACCGGGTGATCGGCGCCGGCGGCATCCGGGAGCCGGACGAAGGTCCCGTCACCCCGGTTCCGGTAGAACGCGTTCGGCCCCAGATTGGCCACATAGAGATCGGGGAAGCCATCGTTGTCGAAGTCCCCGACGGCAACCCCGAATCCCCAGCCGGTGTCGCCCACGCCCGCCGCCTCGGTCACCTCGGTGAACCGGAATCCCCCGTCGTTGCGGTAGAGCTGGTTCGGAAGCCCCTCGCCGGGCTCGCGGCCGGAGAGCGGAGCGCCGTTGACGAGGTAGAGGTCGAGATCCCCGTCCTGGTCGTAATCGAGAAGCCCCGCCCCGCTGCCCAGCGAGGAAACGATGAATCGCTTCTCCGGGTCGCCGCTCAGGTTGCGGTAGTCCACCCCGCTCCCGGCGGTCACATCGGCGAGGAGGATCTGGCCGAGCAGGGCCAGCGCGAGGATCACGACCGGATCCGCGCCCGGAGCTCCCGCAGCTCCCGGCGGTCCGGCCACCGTTCGAGGGCGGAGTCCAGGACTTCCGCCGCCTCGTCCTCCCGACCCAGCCCGAGAAGCGCGGCCGCGAGCAGCTCGTGGTGGACCGGCTCATCGCGGGAAAGCACGAACAGCAACCCCGCTTCGTCGAGCGCCCGATCCAGCGCGCCTCCTTCCATGAGACCACGCACGAGATCCCGCTTCGGTCCGGGGGCAGCAGGATCGGCGTTCACCGCCGCCTTCAGACTGCGAACCCGGTCGTCGAAGGACTTGACCTCCCGAAACCGCGCGAGGCGCTCGCGTCCGAGAGCCGCAACCGAAGGGTCAGCGCTGCGGGCCAGCAGATTGCCGAGGTGGAGATGGGGCTCGGGGAGCGTCGGCGCGCTGCGGATCGCCTGTTCCAGCCGCAAGCGCGCCTCTTCGATGTCTCCGGCGCTCCGGTGGGCGAGCCCGAGGGTCTGGAGGCCGGTGGCGAGATCCGAAGCTGTCACCGGCGGGGTGGTGGCTTCCACCGCCGGAGTCAGCACCTCGATCGCTTCTTCGCTGCGGTTCTGTTCCCAGAGCAGCAGCCCGAGGCGGAACCGGGCGAGCCGATGCCCCGGATCGAGTCCGAGCGCGCGGCGGTGCGCCGGCTCCGCGCTGTCGTCCTGAAGGTACTGAAGCACATCTGCCAACCGGAACCAGGTCTCCGCGTCCTCCGGGGCGACTTCGGCAGCCCGGGAACAGACACCGCGAGCTTCTTCCAGCCGGTCCTGGCGCGAACGCAGCAGACAAAGCTCCGACAGCGAGGCGGGATTTTCCGGGTTCTGTTCGAGAGCGCGCCCGAGATGCCGCTCCGCGAGCCCCAGACGGCCGAGATCCGAATAGAGAGCGCCGAGATGGTGGTTCGCTTCGGCCGAACCCGGCTCGGCCCGAACCGCGGCGACGAGCACCTGAAGCGCCTCCGCTCGCCGACCCTCCCGGGCGTGGAGCGCCCCGAGCGGGCCCAGGACTTCCGCCCGCCCCGGAAACGCGGCGGCGAGCGATTCGAGGCTGGCCCGCGCCTCGCCGGTTTCTCCCATGCGGGCCAGAAGAAGCGCCAGATCCAGACGGGTGACGGGGTTTTCGGGATCGAGCGCAACGGCGCTGCGGAAAGCGTCCTCGGCTTCTTCGAGCCTCCCGGCGGCGACGAGCGCACTTCCCACGAGCCGCGGCCCGTTCGGATTTTCGGGCGCGAGGCTGCCGAAACGGCTTCCGAGCTCGGCAGCGGCAGCGAAGTCCCCGAGCTGGAGATGCGCCACTGCGAGCATCCAGATCGGGGCCGGGTCGTCGGGATCGCCCTTCGTCGCTTCTTCGAGATGCGGGATGGCTTCCTCGATCCGGCCCTGGTCCAGGAGTTCCTGCGCGAGCCGCATCGGCTGCGCGACAGCCGTGGCTCCGAAGAGCGCCACAACGGCCGCCGGGACCACGTTTCGAAGGTTCATCCGTGCCGGGGCAGTATCGCCGATTCGCTACCATCACCCACCTGATGTCCCTGCGCCTCATCGCCCTCGGTTTGCTGGCCCTGCTCGTGGGCGCTCCGGGCTTTTCCCAGGAAGAACCGGACGAGGAAGAACTGATCGAACGCCTGCCCGAGAAGCACCGCATCTGGTTCGAAGAAGAGGTGCCGTACATCATCACCGACCGCGAGAAGCGGGTCTTCCTCTCGCTGACTTCGGAGGTCCAGCGCGAAGCCTTCGTGGATTCGTTCTGGCGCAAGCGCGACGACAACCCCTCGACACCAGAAAACGAATTCCGGACCGAGCACTACGCACGGCTGGATTACGTCAACAACTGGTTCGGGCGTGACACCTTCCGGGAGGGGTGGGAGACCGACCGCGGGCGCTTCTACATCCTGCTCGGCGCTCCCCGCACGATCCAGAACTACGAAGCCCGCGACGAGATCTACCCGACCGAGCTCTGGTTCTACAACAACTCGGAACTGAAGCGGTTCGGCCTTCCCGCCTTCTTCTACCTCCTCTTCTGGCGGCGCCACGGGATCGGCGAGCTCCAGCTTTACGACCCGATCGCCGACGGCCCGCCGGCGCTTCTCACCGGCTACCAGCCGGAGCGGCGCGACTTCCGCGACGAGGTGGAGCGCGCCTACGAAATCCTCTACGAGTTCGACCCGGAGATCGCGAACGCGGCGATGTCCTTCCGCACCGACGAGCAGGACATCACCCGCTTCCAGGCGGTCCCCTTCGGCAGCCTGGCCCTGCTTCAGGACATCCACGAAGTCCCCTTCGTCGGGCTCGACGACAGCTATGCCGACCGGCTCGATTTCGAGCGGGGTGCCATCGAGGCGGACTACCTGTTCACCTACGTACCGGGGAGCGGGGCGATGGCGGTCCTTCCGGGGCCGGAGGGTGCCTCTTTCCTCCACTGGATCATCGAAGTCGAGGCGCAGTACAACAGCTTCGTGCGCAACGAAGATCGGGGAACCCACGACACCGCGTACATCGGCACGGTGGAAGTCGTGCTTCGGGATGATCCGGAAACGGTGGTCACCGAGTTCCGGCAGGAATCGTTCGTTTCGCTTTCCCCTTCGGAGGAGGGCGCGCTTTTCCGCCCGTTCGCCTGGTCCGGATTGCTGCCGCTCGTTCCCGGAGAGCACACGGTTCGCATCGTCCTCCGGAACCGGGCCTGCGCTTCCCGCGACGAATCCGACTGCGCGAAGAGCTACACCCTCGTCGAGGGCGATGTTCTGGTTCCCGGCAGGGCTGACGGACCGGGTGTTTCCGATCTGGTGCTCGGAAAGCGCTTCGAGTCGGCGCAGCCGGTGTACCGCCCGTTCCGGCTGGGTTCGGAAGGGGTGACCCCGAACCCCCAGGCAGTCTTCGCCATCGGCGACCCGTTCGTCGCCGGGCTGGTTCCACGGAACGCGCCGGACGGTGCCAGCATCCGGTTCCGGATCCTCAGCCGGGAGCCGCTCACCGACGGCGAAGTGATGCGCGAGGAAGTTCTTCCCGCCCGGATCGAGTCGTCCCGCGGGATGGTCGCGCTGGAGTTCCCGCTGCTCGACCTGGTCGCCGCCCGCTACGAACTGGAAGCGGTTTTGCTCGATGCCTCCGGCGACCCGCTCGACTCCCGGCGCGCCGCGTTCTCGGTTTCTCCGCGGGGCGATCTGGCGGATGCCGGGTTCCGGGGAATGCTCCTCCCCTTTGGCCCCGAAAACCCCGGTCTCACCAGCCTTTCGATCGGGGAGCAGCTCGTCGCGCTCGACCGCAAGCCGTCGGCGCGCGCCGTCCTCGAACACGCGGTCGCAGTAGCCCCCCGGCTGGGACGGGCTCGCGAACTCCTCGCCGGGCTCGAGGCCGAATCCGGAAATCTGGCCCGGGTGGTGGAACTGCTCGAACCCGTGTATGCAGAGGTTCCGGATCGCTACCAGGTGTTGCGCGTGCTCGGCGAGGCGTACTTCCGGCTGGAGCGTTTCGAGGATGCCGAAGTGCTGCTGGGTCGCGCCGTCGAGGTCCAGAACCCGGACACCGACGGACTCAACATGCTTGGGCTCGCCCGCTACCAGGTTTCGGATTTCGCCGGGGCACGCGAAGCCTTCGAACGCTCGCTTTCGATGGATGCGGAGCAGCCCCAGGTACGCGAAGCGCTCGACCAGGTCGAAGCGGCCGAACGCGGCTCCTCCCGCAACTGATCCGTAACGCAACCCTCGCGCTCCCGGCGGAAGGGGTGCTCCCCGGGCCCGATCAGCGCATCATCAACGCATCAACTGAAGCATCGCGAACATCGCGCCGAGGATCGCGATCGTCTGCAGCAGCAACGCGCGGTACATCTCGGCCCGCAGCGTCGCGATCTCCGTCCGGAGTTCCGTCCGCAGCGTCGCGATCTCGCTGCTCAGCATCTGCGGCGTGACCATGTTCTGCCCGAAGTCACCGAACACGTCCGCAAGTGCTTCGGCCTGCGCGCGATCCACCCCGGCTTCGCTCAACCGGCGCGCGGTGGCGAGGGAGTCGAGCATCTTTCTACCCCTTGGTGGTTTGGCAAGATGTCAGCTCCCGGCTCGTTTTGATGCGGCTCACGGGAACGCGCCCTGCGGCGCGTGTGGATTGACTTCAGTGTAGCAGCGGCCGCGCCCCGGCTCAGCGCTCTGTATCGGTGAATTTCCACTCCGCGACGCGGCAAAAGCGCCAGCAACCGGGCACGGCGGCCGGACGGCGGCGACGACGTGGCGGCCAGTTCTGATCGAACGCCCGCCGACGGCGGTAGAGGTGGATCAGCAGGCACCAAACCCGGAACGCCCGCACCCGCCTTCTCCCGAGGCGACACAGCGGCACGGGAAAATCGAGAGATTCCCGCGTCCGGTCCCTGACGATCCGACGCGTCGTCTCGTCTGGAGGCTTCCCGTACGGATGCTTCCGGGACCGCGGCCTCGGTCGCCGGCCCGGGGGCTTCTTTCCGTAAAGAGCCGGCCTCCGTCGGCGACGCGACACCGGAGCAGGGGAGCGAGGCAAGATCAGCTCCGCACGACATCGCCTTCAGGCCAGAAACTCCGGCCTCGCCAGCGTCTGGTTGTTCGCACGCGACTTGTGCTCCCGGATACCCATCGTAGCAGCGTCTTCGCCCGGCCTGTCAAAACCCCACCACCGCCCGGATTTCTGCGCCACGGGTGTGGCGAACGGCTATCGCGCCTCGCCCACGACAAGGAGGTTCACGCATGCTGTCCGCCGTGAAGGGGCAGATCACACTGCTCAGGCGGGTTCTCGAACACCTGGGCATCCGCAAGGGGGACCGCGTGAAGATGAATTGGCCTCCCAAGGGCGAAGTGCAACTCGATCCCCACGAGGGGCCCCGCCCATGGCATCGTGGTTCGGTCGACTGGAGCACCTGGGCCGGCAGCGGCCCCTTTCCGTCGAGGCAAGGAACGACACCGTCGCCGCGGGCTGGGCAGACGAAGCTGCCGACCCACGCGAACGCATCGCGACCGACTCAGCGTAAGCGGTTGTCGTCGCCGCGCTCCATCTCGAGGAGTTTCCGGGCCACGTCGCGGGCGATCTCCACGGTTTCGGCGACGGTCCGCCCTTGCGCCAGCAGCCCCTGGATGTCTTCCGAAGTCGCGAGATAGACCCCTTCGGGCAACCTGACGGTATGCAGTCGAACGATCCGTTCCATGATGGGTGTCGCTTCGTGACGGATGGGGATACGAATCACAAGCAGACGACCCGCGCACCCTACCTTGAGGTGTGCGACGACCCCACGGGGCCGGCGCTCCCCGAGGATTCCCGGGAAAGCCTTGGCGGCGGAAGGTGATAGAATGTCCGACTGAATTCGTCGGATTTCGTCTCTTCGCTGACTGATGGGGAAACGCTCTCCGCTAGGGGAGCGCAAGACACCGGGTCCGGCTTTTCCACCATGATTCGCCTCTCCCGAAGCACCGACTACGCCCTCATGGCTCTCGCTGACCTCGCCTTGCTGCCCGAAGGGGAGACCCGGAGCGCGCGGCGAGTGGCGGAAGACCACAACCTGCCGCCGGAACTCGTCGCCAAGGTGCTTCAGGGGCTCAAGAAGAGCGGAATCGTCTCCACCCGGCAGGGAATCCGGGGCGGCTACCGGCTCACCCGGCCGCCAGCAGAGGTCCGCATCACCGATGTCATCGAATCGGTGGAGGGGCCGCTCGCCCTCGTGGAATGCATGCTGGACGACAGCTCCTGCCTGCTCACTTCCACCTGCTCGGTGCGGACCCCGCTGACCCGCGTCCACGAGCGCGTCCTCGCAACACTCGCCGATCTGACACTCGCCGAAATCCTGGCGGACGTGGCACCAGCCAGCCACCGGCCCACCGGCCCCGAACTCCCCGTCCTTCAATAACCATGCCCGAACAACCACGATCCCTTGGTGCCGCCGAAGTCGAACAGCTCGTCGAACGCGAGTACGCCTACGGTTTCGTCACCGACATCGAGACGGAAAAAGCCCCTCCGGGACTCTCCGAAGACATCATCCGGCTGATTTCGGAAAAAAAGGAAGAGCCCGCCTGGATGCTCGACTGGCGGCTCAAGGCGTATGCGATCTGGAAGGAAATGAAGGAGCCCGAATGGGCCAAGGTCTCCTATCCACCGATCGACTACAACGCCATCACCTACTACGCGGCACCGAAGAGCGCGGTGAAAGACGGCCCGAAGAGCCTCGACGACATAGACCCCGAGCTCCGTCGCACCTACGAGAAGCTCGGTATCCCGCTGGTCGAGCAACAGCGGCTCGCCGGGGTGGCGGTGGACGCGGTCTTCGACAGTGTCTCGGTGGCCACCACCTTCAAGGAGAAACTCGCCGAGATGGGGGTCATCTTCTGCAGCTTCTCGGAAGCGGTGAAGGAGCACCCGGACCTCGTCCGCAAGTACCTCGGCTCGGTGGTACCCCATTCGGACAACTTCTTCGCCTGTCTCAACTCGGCGGTCTTCTCGGACGGCTCTTTCGTCTATGTCCCGAAAGGTGTCCGCTGCCCGATGGAGCTCTCCACCTACTTCCGCATCAACGCGTCGGACACCGGCCAGTTCGAGCGGACGCTGATCGTGGCCGACGAAGGCAGCTACGTGAGCTATCTCGAGGGCTGCACTGCGCCGATGCGCGACGAAAACCAGCTCCACGCGGCGGTTGTGGAGCTCGTGGCGCTCGACGATGCCCGAATCAAGTATTCGACCGTCCAGAATTGGTATCCGGGAGACAAGGACGGCAAGGGCGGCATCTACAACTTCGTGACCAAGCGGGGCAAATGTCTCGGCAACCGCTCGCACATCTCCTGGACCCAGGTGGAAACCGGCTCGGCCATCACCTGGAAGTACCCGAGCTGCATCCTGCTCGGCGATGACACGGTGGGCGAGTTCTATTCGATCGCAATCACCGCGAACCGCCAGCAGGCCGACACCGGAACCAAGATGATCCACATCGGGAAGAACACGAAGAGCACCATCATCTCGAAGGGCATCTCCGCAGGCCACGGCCAGAACACCTACCGTGGCCAGGTGAAAGTGATGCCCGGAGCTTCGAATGCCCGGAACTTTTCGCAGTGCGATTCGCTGCTCATCGGCCCCGATTCCGGAGCGCACACCGTTCCCTACATCGATGTCGCGAACCCCGAGGCGCAGCTCGAGCACGAAGCCTCGACCTCGCGGATCGGCGAGGACCAGCTCTTCTACTGCCGCCAGCGTGGCATCGACCCGGAAGAAGCGGTGTCGCTGATCGTGAACGGGTTCGCCCGCGACGTCCTCTCCGAACTCCCGATGGAGTTCGCGGTGGAAGCGCAGAAGCTGCTGGGCGTGAGCCTCGAAGGAGCGGTGGGATGAGCCTGCTGGAAATCCAGGGACTCCACGTCGAAGTGGAGGGACGCAAGATCCTTCAGGGGCTCGATCTCGAACTCCCTGCCGGCGAAACCCACGCGGTCATGGGGCCGAACGGCTCCGGCAAGAGCACGCTCGCGTGCGTGATCGCAGGCCGCGAGGGCTACGACATCACCGGCGGCCGCATCCTCTATCAGGGCGAGGACATCGCGGAACTCGAACCCGAAGAGCGCGCCCGAAAGGGAATCTTCCTCGCCTTCCAGTACCCGGTGGAGATTCCGGGGGTGAACAACACCTACTTCCTGAAGGCGGCCGTGAACGAGGTGCGCAAGCACCGGGGCCAGTCGGAGCTCGATGCGGTGGAGTTCCTGAGCCTGATGCGCGAGAGGGTGAAGCTCCTCGACCTCAGCGCCGACCTCATCAAGCGGCCGGTCAACGAGGGCTTCTCCGGCGGCGAGAAAAAGCGCAACGAGATCCTCCAGATGACGGTGTTGGAGCCGACGCTCGCGGTACTCGACGAGACTGATTCCGGCCTCGACATCGACGCGCTCCGGATCGTCGCCGACGGGGTGAACCGCATGCGCTCGAAGGAGCGTGGCTTCCTCGTCATCACCCACTACCAGCGGCTTCTGAACCACATCGAGCCCGACCGGGTACACGTCCTCCAGGATGGCCGGATCGTCGAGTCCGGCGACCGCGAGCTCGCGCTCCGGATCGAATCCGAGGGCTACGGGAAATCCGCCGCCTGAATCCGTGGAAGAGCACTATTTCGGCCTTCTCCCCGAGGGGGACAGCCGCCGCGCCGCCGTCCAGGATTTCTTTGCGGGCGGAGGCTTCCCGACCTCGGCGCTCGAGGACTGGCGGTTCTCCGATCTCGACGGCCTGAAGAAGACCGCCTGGCAAAGGCCGGTTGTCCGGCCCGGAGAAGCACCTTCCTGGACGAACGACTTCGAGAGCCGGGTTCTGCTCGCCGACGGGGCCCCGGAGGTCGCGGGGGCTCCCGCGAACGGGCTGGATTTCGGAGCGGCCTCTTCCGAAGCCTGGGAGGACTCTTCTTCCCGCAATCCGCTCGAAGCGCTGAACGCCGGGCTCTTCGACTGCGGCTTCCGGGTGCGGCTTGAAAAGGGGCGCGAGGCCGGGCCGATCCTTCTCTACTCGCGTCGCAGCGGCGGCGATACCGCGATGCTCCACCCGCGTTCGGTCGTCGAGCTCGGGCCGGGGTCTTCGCTCACGGTGATCGAAGCGCACGACGGCCACGCAGAGGATCCCGGCTGGACCAACCCGACGACGCTCTGCCGGGTGGGAGAGGATGCCCATCTTCGCTATGTCCGGGTCGATCTCGAGACCGGGAAGATGTCGCACACCGGGCGGGTCACGTTCCGGCTGGAGCGGAACGCCCGCGTCCACTCGACGGTGCTCTCGCTGACCGGCGGGGTCTCCCGCACCGACACCGCCGCGGTCCTCGCCGCCGAAGGTGCCGAGATCGACCTCGAAGGACTTTTCCTCGGAGTGGGAGCCGCCAAGGCCGACCAGCACACCCTCGCGATCCATGCCGCCCGCCACACCGCGAGCCGGCAGCTTTTCAAGAACGTGCTCACCGACGAAGCGAGCGCGGTCTTCGACGGCAAGGTGCTCGTGGAAAACGGGGCGATCGGAACCGATGCCAGCCAGTCCAACCGGAATCTGCTGCTCTCGAAGAAGGCCCAGATCCACACCCGGCCGCGGCTTGAAATCAACGCCGACGACGTGACCTGCGCCCACGGGGCGGCGATCGGCAAGCTGGACGAAGACGCGCTTTTCTACCTCCGCTCCCGCGGCCTCGGCCGGATGGACTCGCGGGAGATCCTGGTCCGCGGCTTCGCCGGCGAAGTGGTCGAAAAGATCCCCGCCGAGACGATCCGGACACTCGCCGCCCAGGGCCTCCAGCGGGTCCGGGCGAGCGCGAGTTTCGGGACAGCATGAGCAGTTACGACCTCGCGCGGACCCGGGCCGACTTCCCGATCCTGAGCGAATCCGTCCACGGAAAGCCACTCGCTTATCTGGACAACGCCGCCAGCTCCCAGAAACCGACCCAGGTGCTGGAGGCGGTCGAAGAGGTGTATCGGCACGGCTACGCCAACGTGCACCGAGGTGTGCACCTGCTCTCCGAACGGGCCACCCGAAGCTACGAATCGGCCCGCAAGCGGATGGCCCGCTTCGTCGGTGTTTCCGATCCCGACGAAATCATCTTCGTCCGCGGAGCCACCGAGGGGCTCAACCTGGTGGCCTCCTCGCTCGGCGGGATGACGCTCGGCGAAGGCGACGAGATCCTGCTCACCGGGATGGAGCACCACTCCAACATCGTCCCGTGGCAACTGGTCGCCGAGCGCACCGGTGCCCGGATCGAGGTGGTCCCGATCACCGATTCCGGCGAGCTGGACATGGGCGGCTTCGCCCGGAAGCTGAACGCCCGCACCCGGATCGTTTCGATGGTCCACGTCTCGAACGCCCTCGGAACCATCAATCCGGTGGAACAGGTGGCCCGGATGGCGAAGGAGCAGGGCGCGTTTCTCGTGCTCGACGGTGCCCAGGCGGCCCCCCACGTCCCGCTCGACCTCCCGGCGCTCGGCTGCGATTTCTACGCGATCTCCGGGCACAAGATGTACGGCCCCTCCGGGATCGGCGTGCTCTGGGGGAAGCGGGAGCTGCTCGCAAGGATGCCTCCCTATCAGGGGGGCGGCGAGATGATCCGGAGCGTCCGCTTCGAGGGGACGAGCTTTGCGGACCCGCCGGCGCGTTTCGAAGCGGGAACCCCGAACATCGCGGGTCCGGCGGGGCTTGCCGCTGCCGCCGACTACCTCGAAGCCGTGGGTCTCCCGGCGATCGCCGCCCACGAGGACCGACTTCGCGAGCGCGCCGAAGAACTGCTGGGCGAGATCCCGGGAGTGCGCCTGATCGGGACCGCGCCGGAGAAGGCCGCGGTCGTCAGCTTCGTGGTCGAGGATGTCCATCCGCACGACCTCGGAACCCTGCTGGACCAGCAGGGGATCGCGGTTCGCACCGGCCACCACTGCACCCAGCCGCTCATGGAGCGCTTCCGTGTCCCGGCCACCGTCCGCGCTTCCTTCGCGCTCTACAACACCGAAGAAGAAGTGGAGCGGCTGGCCGAAGGCCTCCGGGAAGCGATCGGGATTTTCCGGGGATAACAGGCCGATGAGCGATCTCGCCGATTCGGTTCGCGACCTCTACCGCGAGGTCATCCTCGACCACAGCCGCAGCCCCCGGAACTTCGGGCCGCTCGAAGACTCGAACCGCGAAGCGGAGGGGTTCAACCCGCTCTGTGGCGACCGGCTCAAGCTCTATCTGACGGTCGAGGATGGCCGCGTCCAACAGGCTTCCTTCGTCGGGAATGGCTGCGCGATCTCGACCGCCTCCGCCTCGTTGCTCACCGAAGCCGCAAAAGGACTCCCGGAAGCGGAAGCCCTCAAACTCGTGGAGGAATTCCGCCGGATGGTCTCCGGAGAGTCCACGCCCGACGAAGAAGAGCTCGGGAAGCTGATGGTCTTCGCCGGCGTCCGCGATTACCCCACCCGCGTCAAGTGCGCGACCCTCGCCTGGCACACCCTCGCCGCCGCCGTGGAGCAACGCGACGAGACCGTCCGCACCGAATAGAGGAGCCCCCCCGTGACCGAAGCCGCGAAGGAAACACCGAACCCGGAACGCATCCACGCCGATGTGGTGGATGTCCTGAAGACCTGCTACGACCCGGAAATCCCGGTGGACATCTATGAACTCGGCCTCGTCTACAAGGTGGATGTGGCCGACGATGCGAGCGTCGCGGTCCAGATGACGCTGACCAGTCCCGCCTGCCCGGTCGCCGGAACCCTGCCTCCCGAAGTGGAGCAGAAGATCGGCCGGGTCGCCGGGGTCTCGTCGGTGAAGGTCGATCTGGTCTGGGAGCCGCAGTGGACCCCGGACATGATGGGAGAGGCGGCGAAGCTGAAACTCGGCTTGCTGTGAATCGTCGCGCCGCATCGTGGCGTACCATCGGGCTTCGGTTGGCATGACTCCCGCACCGCGCTCTTCGGGCCGTATCTCCCGCGTCCATATCCAGGGATTTCGTTCGCTCGAAGACGCACGGATTGACGATCTGCCGGGCGTTGCGGCCCTGATCGGGGCGAACGGTTCCGGCAAATCCAATCTCATCCGCTTCTTCGAGATGCTGGGCTGGATGTTGAAATCACGACAGCTCGCGCTGTTCGTGGGTCGCCACGGTGGCGGGAGCGACCAGCTCTTCGGCGGGAGTGAAACCACCGAACGCCTGCGGGCCGAGATCCGGATCGATACGGATCGAGGGGTCCACGAATACCGGTTCGGGCTTGCTCATGCTTCGCAGGACGGGCTCGTCTTCGATGAAGAGGCTTTTCGCTTCGCTCGCAACGGATCATCCGGGAAAGCGCAATGGCAGATTCTCCCCGTCGGGGGCCGCGAAGCCGCCATCGTGGAAGCGGCGCAGTCCGAGCGTCCGGGTGTGAATCCCGTCACTGCCCGAACCGTCATCCATTCATTACGGGACTGTTCTCACTACCAGTTCCACAATACATCCGCCACCTCGTCACTCAGGAAAGCCTGGGATATCCATACGGCACCCTCCAGGCGATTGCAGCGCGCTTTCCCGCGCTACGACAAGCGAATTCACGGCCCGCTCATCGCCAATCGGATCGGACTCGATCGAATGCGCGCTGAGTGCCCGCGTTTCGGCTCCTGGCTTCAGAAGATCGAAGCCTTGCCCGTGAAACTC
Organism: Vicinamibacteria bacterium; assembly: GCA_965215615.1. Taxonomy (GTDB): domain Bacteria; phylum Acidobacteriota; class Vicinamibacteria; order Marinacidobacterales; family Marinacidobacteraceae; genus CBDATA01. The sequence continues at coordinate 2,675,836 of OZ244068.1, forward strand.
AGTGCGGCTTCATAACGGAAGGCTCGGCTTCGCGCCGACCGACCTCGGCCGTTTCCTCGCCTGCCGGCGGCTGACCAGCCTGTCGCGGAACGTGACGCTCGGGAAAATGCCGGCCCCGCCGGTGTATCCCGATCCGCACCGGGATGCGGCTCGCGAGGCCGGTCGCGAGCACGAGGAGGCGGTGCGGAAGGAATACGGAGGCGCCGTCCTGACCATCGAGGGGCCGGACCAGGAGACGCAAACGCTCGAAGCCATGCGCCACGGGGTGGAGGTCATCCATCAGGGCAGGTTCATCGGAAGCGACTTCGTCGGGTACCCCGACTTCCTGCTCCGCGTGGAGCGCGAGAGCCGGCTGGGCGGCTGGTCGTACGAAGTAGAGGATGCCAAGCTGGCGCTCGCATCACGGGCAGACGCGGTCCTCCAGGTCGCCGTCTATTCGTGGCTGCTCGAAGCGGCCCAGGGCGCGGAACCCGAACAGATGCACCTCCGCCTCGGCGACGGAACCCGGGAAACGTTCCGGGTGGCCGATTTCGCCGCGTTCGAGCGAACCCTCCGGCAACGTTTCGTGGAGCACTACGCGGATCCCGGAGCGCCCTACCCGGAGCCGGTCCCGTTCTGCGGCTGGTGCCACTGGAGCGGGGATTGCCAGAACCGGTTGCGGCAGGACGATCACCTCTCGTTCGTCGCGGGCGCAGCGCGACACCAGCGACATCGGCTCACCGAGCGGGGGATCACCACCCTCGCCGGACTGGCCCGGCTGCCGCTTCCTCTCGATCCGCCGCTCGACGGAGTCCACCCCACCACTTTCGCGCGCATCCACCGGCAGGCGGCGGTGCAGCTCGAAGGTCGAGAGCGGGGGGTGCCCTACCACGAACGCATTCCGGCGGAAGAGAACCGCGGCCTCCTCGCCCTTCCCGAACCGTCGCCGGGGGATCTCTTCTTCGACATCGAGGCAACGCGCCCTGGCCCCGACGGAGCGCTCGAATACCTGTTCGGCACCGTGGATCGAGAGGGAACGTACGACGCGCTCTGGGCTCTGGATCGCGACGAGGAGCGCCGGATGTTCGAGCGCTTCATGGACATGGTCGCCGAGCGACGCGAGCGGTTTCCGGATCTCCACATCTACCACTACGGCGGGTACGAAACCGGCGCGCTGAAGCGGCTGATGAGCCGTTACGCGACCCGGGAGGACTCGATGGATGTCCTGCTCCGCCAACAGGTCTTCGTGGATCTGCTCCAGGTGGTGAAGCAGGGGATCGTCGCCTCCGTCGAGAGCTATTCGCTGAAGAGCATGGAGCCGTTCTTCGGATTCGTGCGGGAGCAGCCGCTCGTCGAGGCCAACCAGGCGCGCGCCCGTTGGGATGTGGCGCTCGAAAGCGGGAAGCCCGACGCAGAAGATCGGGAGATCATCCGCCGCTACAACCGGGAGGACTGCCTCGCGACCCTCCGCCTCCACGACTGGCTCGAAACCGAGCGGGCGGAGTTGAGCGCGGAAACCGGGCCCCAGCCGCGCCCGGAAGTGGAGATCTCGGCAGAAAAGGAGGAGCAGCGTTCGGAAGCCGCCGCCCGGGTCGAGAATCTCGCGGAGCAGATCATCGCGGGCGACCCGGAGAATCCAACCCGGCAACTACTCGGGTTCCTGCTCGACTACCACCGGCGCGAGGACAAGTCCGGCTGGTGGGAGTACTTCCGGCTGTGCGATCTCGATGCCGAGGAGCTGATCGAGGACCGCTCGGCGCTCGGTGGCCTCGAATACGAGGGAGAGATCGGGCAGGAAAAACGCTCCAAGCTCTATCGCTACCGCTTCCCGTCGCAGGAGCACGGAGTCCGGGCCGGCCAGCAGGTCGTGGATCCCGAGACCAGGCAATCGCCCGGCGAGGTGGCCGAGGTTTCCGAGAGCAGCCTGGTGCTGAAACGGGGACCGAAGGTGGGAAAGCAACCCCACCCACGGGCGCTCGTGTTCCATGGGGTGATACCCAGCTCAAGCCTCCGGGATTCCCTGTTCCGGCTCGGCGAGACGGTTGCCGAGAGCGGATTCGCCGATGCCAGCCCCCGCCGCGCCGCCTTCGATCTGTTGCGGAGAACGCCGCCCCGAGGCGGGGCCCGGGTGCTGCCCGGGGAGGACACGGTCGCCGCCGCCCGCCGGATCGCGCTCCGTCTGGACCGGGAGGTTCTGGCAGTACAGGGGCCACCGGGAAGTGGCAAGACGTGGCTCGGGGCCCGCATTGCGACCGCGCTGCTGGCCGCCGGGAAGCGGGTGGGGGTGACCGCCCAGAGCCACCGGGTCATCACCAACCTGCTGGATGCGGTGGCGCGGGCCGCTGACGAGGAAGGAGTCTCCTTCCGTGGCATCCAGATCACGAATGAAGAGGGTTGCCAGGACTCCCGCATCGAGGTGCTTGCCGGTTCCGGCGGTGCCGAGAGCGCCGATCCGGAAGTCCGGATCCTCGGCGGAACCTCCTGGGTCTGGACCCGGAAAGGGATGGCTGACAGTGTGGACGTGTTGCTCGTGGACGAGGCGGGGCAGTTCCCGCTCGCAAACGCGCTCGGGTGCGCGCAGGCGGCTCAAAGTCTCGTGCTTCTCGGGGATCCGCGCCAGCTCGACCAGGTCACCCAGGCGATTCACCCGGAGGGCTCCGAGGCTTCGGCGCTCGGCCATCTGCTGGGTGGAGAAAGGACTCTCGCGCCCGGCCGCGGCCTCTTCCTCTCCGAGACGTGGCGAATGCACCCCGAGATTTGCCGGTTCACTTCCGAGCTGTTCTACGAAGGCCGGCTCGGGGTTCGGCCCGGACTTGAGCGACAGGAGATCACCGGCGGGCCGCTCCCGGGTGCCGGGCTTCGTTTCGTTCCGGTGGAACACCAGGGAAACACCCGCGAATCCGCGGAAGAGGCCCGGCAAATCCAGGAGCTGATCTCCGGAATGCTCGCCCATGCAAAGTGGACCGATGCGAAAGGAACCACCCGCCCGCTCACCCCGGAAGACATCCTGATCGTCGCCCCCTACAACGCCCAGGTGGAACGGCTCCAGGAGGTGCTTGGCGAGAATGCCCGCGTGGGCACGGTGGACAAGTTCCAGGGCCAGGAGGCGGCGGCGGTCTTCTACTCGATGGCCACCTCGACTTCGGAAGAAGCCCCGCGCGGGATGGACTTTCTTTACTCGCTCAACCGGCTGAACGTCGCGACCTCCCGCGCCCGCTGCCTCGCGGTGGTGGTGGCGAGCCCGGAGCTCCTCTTCCCCGAGTGCCACAGCCCGCACCAGATGCGACTCGCGAACGCCTTCTGCCGGTTCCGGGAGCTGGCCGCCCCCATGGCGTAGGCGTGAAATCGAGGTTGATTTTTCGGGGGGGGGGGGGGGGGGGGGTAGGGTTTGAGATAGGTGGCGGTGATCGCCACGAAGGAGTCTGAAGGCGATGCAGAACAGCGAACCTCGGTGCTGGGGATATCGAATCGACACTCACTACATTCCGTTTTTCTGGAAGGAGATCCAAAACGGAAGACTGCGTCAGGGATGGGGTTTCGATCCAGGGCAGGATCTTCGAAAAAAGACCTTGAACAGAAAAGGAGCAAGGCGGAACGAGCGCATGTTTCACGAGGTCAAGAAGGGACACCTGCTTCTCGTTCCCCGACTGCCCGATTGGGGCCAGGTCTCCATCGTCGAGGCCACGAAAGACTGGTGCGACGGCTATTCATTCGAGATTCCGGAGCACGGGGACCACGGACACATCTTTCCGGCGAAGTTCCTCAATTCCTTCGTCCGAGGAAACGAACACGTCAGCGGGGCGATTCGGGCAACCCTCCGAACCCCGAGTCGGTTCTGGAACATCGACCATCTGCTCAGCGACATCCGGAGACTTCACAGCACGGAAGACTACTTGTGCTCATGGAGTTCTCCCGCGGACCGAACGGAGAACATCGCCACCGAGGTCTCTCAGGAATTGCTGCGTGACTTTGACGAGGAGATGTTCAAGAGGTTGAACCACGATCTCGAAGGAAAGGATTGGGAGCACGCGCTTCAGGCCGTCCTTCGCATGCGCTACCCAAGTGCGGGAGTGGATATCGTCCAGGGTCGCTCCGAGGCACATCACGGGACGGACATTCTGGTGCGGTTGCCGAACATCACGGGAGATTTGCGATGGGCAATCGCGGTTCAGGTGAAGGACCACGAAGGGCACGTGGATACAAGCGGGATCCGGCAGATCGGCAAGGCGGACCACTGGAATATGAAAGGGATCAAGGTCATCCAGAAGGTCGTGATCTTCACCCGGGCTGCGAGGAGCGAGAACCCGGAAGCGGTGGAAGCAGCGAAGGCAGACGGCGTTGAGATCCTTTTCGGAGAAGAGCTCCAGGAGCTCGTCGGTGACTGGGGTCGCCGTCACGCCGCCCGCGCGCTCCTCGAGTAGTCGGCTTGCCCTGGTCAAGCAGTCATATTCCATGTAAAACGAACGTCTGGAGTATGATTTTCATGGAATGATGATCCCTCGCCGGGCAGCTGCGGAAGTTGAGGCCAACCTTCGCATCGAGGCGGCGGTGGGACTTCTCGGGCCGCGGCAGGTCGGGAAGACGACGCTGGCTCACCAGATCGCGGCATCGCGGCTGTCGGTCTATCTGGATCTGGAACGCCGCGAGGACCGCGCGGCCCTGAGGTATCCGAAGCAGTTCGTCGAGGCGAACGAGGACCGGCTGGTCGTTCTCGACGAGGTGCACCGCGCACCCGAACTGTTTCCCGAGCTTCGCGGGCTCATTGACGACGGCCGGCGACGCGGACGGGGCACAGGGCGCTTCCTGATGCTGGGATCGGCATCCGTCGCGCTCCTTCGCCAATCGGAAAGCCTGGCCGGACGCATCCTCCACGTTCCCCTCGGACCGCTCGATCTGCTCGAAGCCTCGGATGCCGCATCCCTCGTCACGCTCTGGTTTCGGGGCGGATTGCCACGCAGCCTGTTGGCGGAGACCGACCAGGACAGTCTGCGGATCCGCCGCGGCCTGATCGAAACCTATCTCGCGCGCGACATTCCCCACTTTGCGCCACGGCTCGCCATCGAAACCATGGACCGGCTCTGGACGATGATCGCGCACAGCCACGGAGCGCTCTTCCATCGCGCCCGACTGGCGGCGGGGCTCGAGATGAGTACGACGACGATCGGACGCCATCTCGATCTGCTGGTGGACCTCCTGCTGGTCAGAAAGCTGAGCCCGTTTCGCGCAAACCTGGGGAAGCGTCTGGTCAAGGCTCCGAAGATCTATCTGCGGGACAGCGGCCTGCTGCACGCCCTGCTGGGAATCGGCGACCGGAACCAGTTGTTCCGCAGCCCTGCGCTCGGAGCCAGTTGGGAGGGTTTCGCCATCGAGACCCTCCTGTCCGTAGCCCCCTGGAACACCCGCGCGAGTTTCTACCGGACAGCGCAGGGAGCCGAAGTGGATCTGGTGCTGGAAATTCCGGGACGCTCACGCCCTCTGGCCATCGAGGTCAAATACGGCAGCCCGCCGCGCCTGACCCGCGGCTTCCACATCGCGTGCGCCGATCTCCAACCCCAACACGCCTTCGTCGTCCACTCCGGGGAACAACGCTATTCGATCCGTGAGGGGGTCACCGCGATCGGTCTCGCCGATCTCGCTGCGCTGCTCGCGGATGACGACGAAGCGCTGGTCAGCCGTCCCCGACTTCAAACGACTTGATGTTGCGGGTTTCGCTGCTGAACTCCACGCCCACGAGGTGGATCGGCTCGCCGCTTCCCCGGTATTTCGCCGCGTAATCCCGATCCCGCAACTGCTGTAACGCAGCGCCCGCCGATGCCTGCTCGACGACCTTGAACTCGAACAGATACACGTGGCCCCCCGCCCGCACCGCCATGTCGAGTCTTCCCTGGTTGCTCGAATCCTCCACCGTGACCTCGTACCCGAGCGCCGCGAAGTACGAGTAGAAGATGCTCGCGTAGTACCCCTCGTAGCGGGCGATGTCGTTTTTCGTGTACCACTCGTACGGGATGCTGGCGAAGAAGGCGTGGAACAACTCTTCGAGTCCCGCGCAGTCATGGGTCCCGAGGAGCCGTCCGAGTCGGGTTTTGTTCTCTCGCTGTGCCCGGGCGTTTTTCACCAATCCCGCGAGCAGGTGTTCGTTGAGGCCAAGTCGAACCTCCCGGTTCGGATACCCGAGCCGGTAACTGACCCCGCATTCGCCCGTCTCCTCTTCCGCGATCGTCAGATATCCCGTCTGGAACAGGAGCGCCTCGGTCCCGATCTCCTCCACGTCGAACACCGAAAGCAGCGACTCGTCGCTCAGCGTTCCGTCGAGCGATACCGAAGACACCCCCCGCTCGATCAGCGTCTCCACCAGGAACTTCGGGGTCCCGGTCTCGAACCAGTGCCCCGAGAACTTCCGGCTGTCGAAGAGCCGCAGCAATCCGTAGGGGTTATAGACCCGCTTCCCGCCGCCCCACGAATAGCCGTTGTACCAGTCGCGGACCTTCTCCCGGTCGAGTCCTTCGAGTTCCGGAGCGAAGACGGTGTCGAGATCTTCCTCGCGGTAGCCGCAGATGTCCCCGTAGCGGGAGTCGAGCGTGATGTCGGTCAGGTTGTTCAGCTCGGAGAAGAGGCTGACCTTGGTGAACTTGCTGACCCCGGTGAGCATGGCGAAACGGATCGCGGCATCGCTCGCCTTGATGACCCCGTAGAGTCCCCGGAGCGCTTCCCGGTGCGCGATCGCTACTTCGGGCTTTGCGAGGGTGTCGAGGATGGGCTTGTCGTATTCGTCCACCAGCACCACGACCCGCTGGCCGGTCTGCTGGTGGAGCGTCCAGATCAGATGCTCGAAGCGCTCGGGGTGGGTCCGGTAGCGATTCTCCACTCCGTGAGCTGCTTCGAGGCGATCGAACTGGGCAGCGAGCTTGGCATCGAGGCGCTCCGGCGTTCCGTAGCTGCCGCCGGCGAAGTCGAGCCGGACCACCGGATGCCGGACCGACCAGTCCCAGTCGCCTTCGATCGCGAGCCCCCGGAAGAGCGCCTCGTTCCCCTCGAAGAGTTCCTTGATCGTGTCGAGCAGCAGGCTCTTTCCGAACCGGCGCGGCCGCGACAGGAAGTAGTAGGACCCACTGTCCACCAGCAACTTGATCCACGAAGTCTTGTCCACATAGTAGGCAGATTCTTCCCGCAGCTTGCGGAAGGTCTGGATCCCGAGGGGCAGCCGGCGACGCATCGCGCCCATCCTACCGCCGTCACCGCGGATTTGACGGCGGGCAGCGGGACGAATCAGAATCAGCGGACCATGAGGTTCGGCCAGACAGCGGCGGGCACTCTCGCGACGCTCGCGCTCGTTCTGGTTGCCTCGGTGCCGCACGCGCACCACGAGGAGCAGCACGGCCAAGCCGAAACCTGCGTCCTCTGCCACGGCCTCGAAGCCGCGCCGATGGCGGCCCCCGCGCCGGGCAGTCCGGAGTTCGTCAAGAGCGAAGCCGTCCCGCTCGCGGCCCAGGCGTTCGCAAGCGAAATCCCGCTCACCTCCCACGGCCCGCGCGCACCTCCCGTCTGATTCGAGAACGAAGCCACCGGCCCGCGGGCCGGATGTTCCACCTGTCGTTGCGCCCCCGCGCACCGACACCTCGATCCGGGAGAAGAATCCCATGCCCCCCTCGGCAACCCTCGCGCCCGAGACCTCGAGCGAAACCACTACGCCCGAAGGTCTTGCCGCCCCTGTCCTCGAAGCCGCTTCACTTTCCAAGCGTTACGGCGACCTCGAAGCCGTTTCGGAACTCGACCTCGCGGTCCGTTCCGGCGAAATCTACTGCCTGCTGGGTCCGAACGGAGCCGGCAAGACCACCACCATCCACCTGTTTCTCGGGTTCCACGAGCCGAATTCCGGAAGCGTCCGGGTTTCGGGCATCGATGTCGCGCAGGACGCGCTCGAAGCCAGAAAGCGCCTCGCCTACGTCCCCGAACAGGTCATGCTCTACCGCAACCTGAGCGGGCTCGAAAACCTCGAGTACTTCTCGGCGCTTGGCGGGAGCGAGGTGCTCTCGACCGAACAACTGACCGGAATTCTCGTGGATGTCGGCCTCCCGCAGGAGGCGGCCTCCCGCAGGGTCGGTGGCTACTCGAAAGGGATGCGACAGAAAGTCGGCATCGCCATCGCGGTTGCGAAGCAGGCCGACGCGCTGCTGCTGGACGAGCCCACTTCCGGCCTCGACCCCAAGGCCTCGCGGGAGTTCTCGGAGCTGATCGAAACGCTCCGAAGCCGGGGAGTCGCCATCCTGATGGCGACCCATGACCTTTTCCGCGCCAAGGAGTCGGGCTCCCGGATCGGCATCATGCGGCAAGGCCGGCTGGTCACCGAGCTGAGCACCGACGAGGTCGGCCACGCCGACATCGAGCGCATCTACCTCGACCACATGCGTGACGCGGGAGACGCATCATGATCCGACGCATCGTCAGAAAAGAGTTCACCGACCTGCTCCGCGACGGAAGGTTCCGCTGGTGCGCCGCCATCGTGGGCATCCTGCTTCTCGTTTCGCTCGGAAGCGGCTGGGTCGAGACCCGTCGAGCCGAGGCCGCGCAAATGGCCGCCCAGGAAACGGCGCGGGACCACTGGGAATCCCAGGGCGACAAAAATCCGCACTCGGCGGCCCACTACGGCATCTACGCCTTCAAGCCCCGGCTGCCGCTCTCTTTCCTCGATCAGGGAGTGGATCCCTACACCGGAACCTCGGTCTGGCTGGAAGCCCACCGCCAGAACGACTTCCTGATGCGTCCGGCGCAGGATGCCACTTCGGGCCAGCGACTCGGCGCGCTCGCCGCCGCGCAGGTCCTCCAGCACCTGATTCCGCTGCTCATCATCCTGCTCGCTTTCGGAGCGCTGGCCGGGGAACGCGAGCAGGGAACCCTCCGTCAGATCCTCGCCACCGGGATTTCCCGGCGCGATCTGGTCCTCGGCAAGGCGCTCGGAGTGGCGGGAGCGCTCGCGGTCCTGCTGGTTCCGGCAGCCATCGTCGGTGCCGCGGCCATGACTCTCGGTGCCCCGGGACCCTCGGCACCACCTTTCGCCCGCGGCACGGTGCTCGCTCTCGCCTATCTGGCCTATTTCGGAGTCTTCGTCGCGCTTTCGCTCGCGGTTTCCGCGTGGGTCCGGTCGGCCCGGACGGCGCTCGTCGCGCTTCTCGGCATCTGGGCGCTGGGCGGCCTCGTGATCCCGCGGGTCGCGGTGGATCTCTCCAAGTGGCTCCATCCCACGCCGTCGGCGGTCGAATTCGCCCGGACGATGGAAATCGAAATCCGCAACGGAGTCCCCGGCATCGAACGGCCGGACCGCGACCAGACCACCGCCCGACTGCTCGCCGAGCACGGAGTCGAGACAGTGGATGAGCTCCCGCTCAACGTGGTCGGGGTCTATCTCCAGGAAAGCGAGGAATTCGCCAACCGGATCTTCGACCGCAACTACGGAGCGCTGTGGAACCAGTTCGAGCGACAGGGGCTGGTCCACGAGGCGCTTTCGGTAGCCGCACCACTGCTCGCGGTCCGCACCCTCTCCATGGGGCTCGCCGGAACCGACGTCGAGCAGCACCGGCATTTCGCCACCGCCGCCGAGGAATACCGTCGCGAACTGATGCGCGAAATGAACGGCGACCTCGCGGAGAACTCCCGGACCGGCGAGACCTACATCGCGACCGCCGACCGCTGGGCCGAGGTCCCGCCGTTCCGGTATGACGCTCCCTCGCTCGGCTGGGTGCTGGGCAACCGGGCACTGTCGCTCGCCATGCTCGGAGTCTGGCTGGTGGTCTCCCTCCTTTTCGCCGGCACTCTCGCGCGGCGGGCCGCGGTGGCGTGACGATGCCCTTCCGAACCATCCTCCGAAACGAGTGGCGCCTGCTGGTTGCGGACCGCGCTCTCGGGATCGTCATCGGGGTCTTCGCGCTGCTTTTCGCCTACGCCCTCGCCAACGGAATAGCGTGGGCCAGCTTCCAGGAAGAGACCCTGGCGCTCGCCCGCGAGGGAAACAGCGAGCGGACCGCGGCGCTCGAGGCGGAGCTCTCCCGGATCGCGGACGGCGGACAACCGTCCTCGCCCTTCCGGGATCCCCGCTCCCCGAACGTGCTCGGCGGGGCATCCGGGGCCCGAACCGTGGCGCTCGACCCGGGTCCACTGACCGCTCTCGCGGTGGGCCAATCCGATCTGCTGCCCTGGTACTACGACATCAGCATCTACACCAACGAATCCAGCTTTCTCCAGAACGGCGAAATCGAAAACCCGCTCAACCTGCTGGTGGGACGCTTCGATCTGGCCTTCGTGCTGGTGTATCTGTTGCCGTTGCTGATCCTCGCCCTGAGCTTCAACGTGCTCTCCGGCGAACGGGAGCAGGGAACGCTGGCCCTGACCCTCTCCCAGCCGGTTTCCGTCCGCGCGGTGGTGGGCGCGAAGCTCGCGTTCCGCGCGATTCTGGCGGTCGGCCTCGCTCTCGGTGTCTCGCTCATCGGGGCGGCTTTTGGCGGCGGGTTCGCATCGCCGGGGCGGGTGCTCCTCTGGTGCGCTGCGGTCACCGCCTACGCGCTCTTCTGGTTCACCCTGTCGGCGTGGGTGAATGGCCTCGGCCGAACTTCCGCCTGGAATGCCACCGTGCTGGTGGGTGCCTGGCTGCTGCTCGTGGTGGTCACGCCCGCCGTCGTGAACATCACGGCAGGATTGCTCCACCCGCTGCCGTCACGCGTCGAAATGATCACTGCCCAGCGCGAGGCTTCGAACGAGGCGGTGAACCAGCGAAGCGAGCTGCTCGCCCGCTATCTCGAAGACCATCCGGAGATGGCCGGAGGGGTGGTGGCCGACGAGGCGAACCGCGCGGCGCTCGCGTGGGCCGCGACCGAATCGGTGAACGAGCGGCTGCGGGAAGTCACCCGTGCCCATGACGAGCGTCTCGTCGCCCAGCGGACGCTGGTCCGTCGCTACCGGTTCCTGTCCCCGGCGCTTCTCGCCCAGGAAGCGCTCCTCGATGCCGCCGGAACCGGCGATGCCCGCTTCGCGCACTTCCAGTCGCAGGTCCGCGACTTCGCGGACGAGTGGCGCGCCTTCTTCGTCCCCGCGATCCTCGCCGGAGAGCAGATGACGGCGAGCGTGCTGCCGGAAATCCCGTCTTTCCGGTTCACCGACGAAGAGGCGCGGGATGCCGCGGCCCGGGCAGCGATTCCGCTCGCGGCGCTCGCCGGGCTGCTCGTTCTGGTGGGAGCCGGGGCGATCGGACGTCTTCGCCGGGTAACCGGCCCGATGTAGCGTTCCCGGCGTGACCCAGCCTTTCGATACCATCGTGCTCGGGGTCGGCGGCATGGGCAGCGCGACCCTCTTCCATCTCGCGGAATCCGGTGCGCGGGTGCTCGGGATCGAGCGCTTCGAAATCCCCCATTCGTTCGGCTCCTCGCACGGCTCGACCCGAATCATCCGGCTCGCCTATTCCGAAGGCTCGCACTACGTTCCGCTCCTTCGGGATGCTTACCGCTACTGGCGCGAGATCGAGTCGGTCTCCGGGGAGTCCATTCTCGAAGTCACCGGCGGCCTCGACATCGGCCCGGAAGACGGAGGAGTTGTCCCCGGGTCCCGGAAATCCTGCCTCGAGTACGGGCTCCCCCACGAGGAGCTTTCCGCCGAGGAGGCGAACCGCCGCTTCCCCGGTGTCCGGCTTCCGTCGGAGATGCGGGCGATCCACCAGCCGGATGCGGGGTTCGTCCGCTCCGAGATCGCCATCCGGGCCTTCGCGGCGGCAGCCCGCGACCGGGGTGCCGAAATCGCGACCGGAACCCGGGTCGAAGGCTGGGAGCGACGAAACGGTGTCTTCGAGGTGAGGACTTCATCCGGGACGCACCGGGCCCGCAGGCTGGTGGTCACCGCGGGAAGCTGGACGGGCGGATTGCTGCCCGGCTTCCGCACCCTCTGCCAGCCGGTGCGTCAGGTCATGCTCTGGACCGGTCCGCAGGCCGCCGCGGATTTCCGGCCGGACGTGTTTCCGGTTTTCATCCTCGAATCACCTTTTGGCAACTTCTACGGTTTCCCCGACGACCGGGGTGAGGGTTTCAAGATCGGGAAATTCCAGCACCTCGGCCAACCAGTGGATGACCCGGACCGCCTGGACCGGGAGTGTCATCCCGAAGACGAAGCGGTTCTCCGCGAAGGTATCGAGACGTACTTCCCCCGTGCGAACGGCCCCACCCGTCGGACGGCGGCGTGCATGTTCACGAACAGCCCGGACGGCCACTTCATCCTCGACCAGCACCCGGAGGAGGAAGACGTTTTCGTCGCCGCCGGCTTCTCCGGCCACGGCTTCAAGTTCGCGAGCGTGGTCGGCCGCATCATGGCCGACTTCTGTCTCGAGCGCTCTTCGCCGTTCGACCTGACCCCGTTTCGCATCGGGCGCTTCACCGAGCAGGAGTAAGACCGGATCTGCCCCCGAGCCCGACCCGGATCACCTCGGTTCCCGCGCGGATCACGATGGCATCGTCCACCACCGCGAAGCCGGTGACCGGTGCGTCCACCGAAAGGTAGTCTTGACTTTGACGGTTTGGAGAGCCAAGTCGTTGATATAGCTACGCTGGGGTTTCCAAAACTACACTACTTTCGGGTAGTGCGGGGGGATGCCGTTCAGGCGGCCTTGGACTTTTGGCCTTGAGAGACGAGGGTCGTTTTGGCGTTCAGCGAGAGGCCGACGGACGCGTAGAGCATCCGCTGCTCGCGGGTGATGGGGTCCGGGATCAGGAAGCGGTTCTGTGTGTGCGGATCGCAGACCAGGGACGCGTTGACGTTGGAGAGTGCGGCCCGGATGCGCTCCTCGCTGAGCGTCTTTCCGGGATGTTGGTGCTGGAATCGCCAGCGGAGGACGCGGACCAGGGCGAAGGCGAGGTAGCAGATGGCGACGTGGGCTCGAACCCGGTGCTCGGTCCAGTGGAACATGGGCCGGACCTTGAGCGAGCCCTTGAGCACCCGGAAGCCGTGTTCGATCCGCCAGAGTTCGGCGTAGTGGGCGCGAATGACGGCGGGGGGATCGGGGAGGCTGGTCCAGACTCCGTGGAGACCATCGAAGAGTGCGTCCTCGGCGACACGCTGCGGGTCCAGTCTGACGGCTCCCTTGTCCACGGTGAGATAGCGGGCGGCCCGGCCCTTGCCCTTGACTGCGTCGCCGAGGCGCTTTTTGGCGGCCAGCAGTGCGGTGGCGCGGTCCGCCCGATCCTTGCGGGCCTTCTTCGGGCTGTAGCGAAGCACCAGGCGGCGGCCGGCCAGTGCGCCGTGGCTCGCCACGAGTTCGGAGAGCCGCAGCGCATCCCGGTCTGATTCTTCGGAGTGGGCCAACGGCCAGTTCTCCGGCTTTGCCAGCGCGCCGCGTTCGGTCCCGGACAGGCGGCGCAATCGGGCGGCCACCACCCAATCGAAGCCGAGAGCCTCCATCGTCTCGAAGTTCTCCCGACTGGCCATCCCGGCATCGGCCACGACGACCACCCGACTCAGCCGCACCTGCTTGCGCAGTTCCCGCACCAGAGGGGCCAGGGTCTTCACATCGGTGGTGTCCCCCGGGTACAGCCGGTAGCCCAGCGGCAATCCCTCCGGACTTTGCAAAAGAGCCAGAACCACCTGGCTCTTTTGGTGCTTGCCGTCCTTGCTGAACCCCTTCTTGCGCAGATCGTCCCGAACTTCAGAGGCGAAACTGAGGGTGGTGGCATCGAGGAACACCACTTCCGTCTTCCCGCCGAGCAGACCCGATGCCTCCCGATGTATCCGGGCATCCAGTTCCGCGATCCGCTCGTCGGTCAAGCGATCCATCATCCGGTACACCTGTTCGAGCGCCACCTGATCCAGCCCGTGGTCGCGCAAGAGCAGATGGTGGGCGCGTTTGCTCTTGCCCGGCGCGAGGATCCGCATCCACAGCGCCGCCCGGAAGATCCGCGCCGACACGCGGGAGCGGCGATCCCAGATGGAGTCGATGCCCAGTTGGCGGTACAGCTCGCCGAACACCTCGTGGATGCCGAGACAGATCCGGCGTTCGGCGGCGATGGCGTTCATGTCGGCCACCGGGAGAGGAGCGGGAGAACCCTTGCGCTTGCGTGCTGCGATGACGGCTTCGGCGAGAGTCTCCGGAGGGAAGAGAGCGGGAGCGCGCTCTTCGCGGAGTTGGGCGCGGACGTGTTCGGCGAGGCGGAGGAGTTCGTCGAGAGCGGGGCCCTTGGGGGCGCAGCCGAGGTAGCGGAGGATGCGCTGGCGGGGCTTGCCGTCTTGGTTGCGGTAGGACTCGACGACCTGAACGGCGTGATGTCCGGTTTTGCGCTGGGGGACGGTACGGATGAACACGGGGTGATCTTAGCAGATCGTGACCAATATGGCAAAATACTACACTACGCAGCGAATCCAGAAAACGGATAGGCAATATCAACGACTTACGGCGTCAAATCAGGCCTAAACCGTCAAAGTCAAGTCTTCGCCGTTCGACCTGACCCCGTTTCGCATCGGGCGCTTCACCGAGCAGGAGTAAGACCGGATCTGCCCCCGAGCCCGACCCGGATCACCTCGGTTCCCGCGCGGATCACGATGGCATCGTCCACCACCGCGAAGCCGGTGACCGGTGCGTCCACCGAAAGGTAGTTCGTCGCAACCACCTCGGGCGATTCGGCGGAGGCACCGAGCACCTCGGTCACTCCCCCCTCGGTGAAGAAATACACGTGGTTCCGGTGGCCGAGCGGCGTCGCCCAGGTGGAAGCCGGCAGCCGGTGGGTCCAACGGACGGTGCCCGATTCCGGTGCCAGACAGCGGGCGACCCCGGCGGGGTTCACCCAATAGACGCAGTCCCGATAAAGGAACGGGGAGCCGAAGTTGGAGGCCGATCTGGCCTTCCAGGCGACGCTCGACGGATCGAGCGGCCCGGTTCCTCCGCGCCGGATCGCGAGGTTCGCTTCGACGGAAAGGCCGCCGACGATGACCAGCTCGGGGGTGACCGTGGGAGACGCGACGTTGTTGCCGTCCAGATCCTCGAAGACCCACCGGCGCTCTCCGGTGCTGGCATCGAAGCTCTCGACCCGGCCCGAAGCGCTCACCACGATCTCGTCGCCGGATGGGGTCAGCACGGGCGTGCTCCACGCCACCCCGGGCTCACGGTCTGCTTTCCACAGGTTTTCTCCCGTGGCCGGATCCACCGCCAGCAGGTAGGAGTACGTCCTCCGCGCCAGCAGGACGACCACGGCCCGGTCCGTCAGCAGCACCGAGTTGCCGACCCCGTGGTTGCCTCCCACCGTCCCGTATTCGGAACCCAGTTTCCGGTGCCAGACCGTCTCTCCGGCGTGGGTCAGCGCCAGGAAGTCGCCGCTGTCGAAGAAGGCGTAGAGCCGTTCGCCGTCCACCGCCGGGGTCGGGGCGGCCTTCGCGACATAGCCGTTCCACTCGAATTTCTCCGCGGACTCGAAGGCTCGACTCCAGCGTTCGGCTCCGTCCTCAAGTCCGAGCGCGGTGACGTGGATCGTCTCCTTCATCGCGCCCTCGACCGAGGTGAGGAACACGGTGCCATCCCAGATCACCGGGCTCGACTGACCGAACCCCCGGGTGGTCACGCGCCAGGCGACGCTGTCGTCGTCCCAGGTCAGCGGTAGCCGGGCCGCCCGGCTCACGTTCACCTCCTTTCCGCCCCGGAAGCCGGTCCAGCGCACGGAACCGTCCTGGGCCGCTCCGAAGCCGGCCAGCGCGGCCGTGAGAGCGAGAGATCGCAAAAGGATGAGGGTCATGGGTTTTTCAGATGTGATTCCGTGGGGGGAGACGAGGAGCCTCGGAGCGGAGTCAACGCCGGGCGCCGTCGGCGCTTCGTCGTTTCAGCCCAACAGTGGATTGCGGGTGGGGAGCTGGGGAAATCTGCTGAAGTCCCGGTCGGCCGTCCAGAACTCCACGACCCCGTGAGCCAGGCAGAGCGCGGCGAGGCGCGCATCGTGCACCACGGGCCCCTTGACCCTGCCTCCTTCAAGTTGAGGCCGGAGGATGTTCCAGTGGGAATTTGTTTCCGTGAGCAGCACGGTGACCGGGGATTCGAGCCACGCTTCGACCTGATCGGCAGCCTCGGCGACCGAAGACGGGGGATCGTAGATTCGGGGATGCGTCACGACGGCAAGGAATTCGTGAACTACGGGCCAAGGCAACCCCCAGCTCACCCGCCCCTCGGTCAGCGAGCGAATCGCAGCCTCGGCCGTCTCATGCCATTCCGAGTCCCGGCGGTGGGCGTACACCAGGATGTTGGCATCCGTCGCGATCAACCGCCACGCCCTTCGTAGATGGACTCGCGGATGCGCGACCAGTCGGCGTTCTGGTAGGCCGACTGGATCCCGCGTCCGCCGACGCTCTTGTCCCGGAGCCGAAAGTTCTCCCGGTCACGATCCGCGACGAGCGTCGCTCGCAGCCCGCGCTCGATCAGGGAACGCAGCGTCACGCCGTTTCGCACCGCGTATTCCCTGGCTGCGCTGGCAAGGTCGTCGGATAGTTCTACGGTTGTCTTCATACGGCAACCCATATTATAAGGAAAGACCTGAGGAACCCCGTCGCGGCCGCCGCAAGGGGACTACGATCCGGTTCGTGCCTGCGAGCCCGCCGGAAGACTCGGCCACGTCCGTCTCCCGCACGCCGGCACCCCGGCTCTACGCAGACCTCGCGCACCTCTGGCCGCTGATGAGCCCGCCGGAGGACTACGCGGACGAAGGGGCCCGCCTGCGAGCCGAAATCGAACAGCGCCTCGGTTCCGGCAGGGCGCGCCTGCTCGAACTGGGAACCGGGGGCGGGCACTTGTTGAGCCACCTCACCGGCACCTGCGAAGCCACCGCGGTGGATCTCTCGGCGGCGATGCTCGAACACTCGCGCCGCCTCAATCCCGGAGCGAACCACCTGGTCGGCGACATGCGCTCGATCCGCCTCGGCGAGAACTTCGATGTCGTCCTGATCCACGATGCCATCGATTACCTGACGACCGAAACAGATCTCCGCGCTGCCTTCGAGACGGCGCGGGTCCATCTCCGCCCCGGCGGCCTGCTTCTCCTCATCCCCGACGACTACCGGGAGACCTTCCACTCACCTCGCATCCACCACGAGACCCGCCACCGGGACGGGGCCGAACTCACCTATGTCGAATACTCGACCGACCCCGACCCGGAGGACACCGAGATCGAGACCGCGTACATCTTCTTCTTCCCCGAAAACGGCCGGCTGCGGGTCGAGGTGGACCGGCACGTCACCGGCCTCTTCCCGGTCCGCACCTGGGAACGGCTGCTCGCTGCTTCCGGCTTCTCGACGGAGCGGCTCGACTACCCCTTCAGCGAGCACGGAGAAGCGACGTACCTGTGGGTGTGCGTGGCCAGAAATTCTGCCGAACAGGGTGCCAAATAACAAGTCATTCAGAAAGGAAAAGAAACACTAGTCTTTGTTAATCAATGTCTTGAAGCGTCAAATTGCGTGTCAAACAACGCGTCAGATATCATGTCATGAAATTCCATGGACTGGGATCGGTTTTCTTTCGAGTGGCGGATCGCGGGTGACCTCCAGAGTCCTCTGATTCAGATCGAGGCGTATCGCGAAGCGGCGCTGCACCTCGTCCTCCCGCCTGACTGGAGCCAGCAGCTCGACGAGTTGAACCGGATTCGCGCCGTTCACGGAACGACGGCGCTGGAAGGAAATCCGCTCTCCGAGGCGGCCGTCGGAGAGCAGTTGCGCCGCTCGGAGGAGTCTCCCGCGCCCGATCCTTCGGATTCTCTGGAACGGCGGCAGGTGATCAACGCGGGTCGGGCCCAGGACTGGGTCCGCGAGCGGTTCGCCCCGGGAAGCGCCCCACTCCGGGTTTCCGACCTCCTGGAGATGCATCGGTTGCTCACCGAGGGGTCCGACCAGCGCGACAGCGTTCCCGGCCGGTTCCGGACGCATGAAGTCAGAGTGGGAGCGCCGGGCATGGGCGGAGTACATCGCGGTGCCCCTTTTTCGGAGTTTCCGCGCCTGATGGACCAGTTCATTCGGTTCTCCCGTTCCCGCCGGCTCGCCGCCGAGCACCCGGTAGTACGCGCCCTACTGGCGCATTTCTTTCTGGTCACGATCCATCCATTCGGCGACGGAAACGGTCGGGTGTCAAGGCTGGTGGAAGCCGGCATCCTCTTCCAGAACAACTACAACGTCCACGGCTTCTACGGATTGTCGAACTACTTCTACCGCCACCGGGACGAATACATCTCGTTGCTCCAGAGAAGCCGGGCGACGCAACCCTTCGATCTGAGCGAATTCGTTGCGTTCGGGGTGCGGGGATTCCGCGCCGAACTGAAGGGGATCAACAATTTCATCAAGACCCGGCTGAACCGGGTGATGTACCGGAACACCCTGACCCGGGCATACAACCAGCGCGTCGGCCCCCGCCGCCGGGTCCTCAACCAGCGGGAGTACGGCCTGCTCGAGTACCTCACGAGAATCACCGAACCGAGCGACCCTTTCGCCAAGGAACCGTCCCGGGAAATCCGGTTTCCGGACCTGGTCTCCGATCCATATGTCTTGCAGGTCTATCGGAAGGTGACCCGGCGAACCTTCCTCCGGGAACTGAACCGGCTGGTCGAGCTGGGCTTCCTGAAGCTGGCCGGAGAACCGGGAGTACGGACCGTGGAGCTCGACTTCAACGCGATCGGAAAATACTGACCGGAACGCTTCAGCCGTCGCGCCCCGGCTGGCCGAGCGACGCGCCGCGGAGGAAGGCATCCAGCGGCTCGTGGATCACGCCGTCGAAATCCCGTGGCTGGTGGGGGTCGAGCGACAGCAGGACGCGCGGATACCCGTCGCGCAGAGCGCGGAACGCGAATAGCTCCCGGTCGAGGGTCGCCCGCGATTCGAGCAGGTAGGCGACCTGGATATAGACCCGGCCCGCCCGGTCTTCCGCCACGAAATCGATCTCCCGACTCCCTACCATCCCCACCGTCACCCGGTAGCCGCGGCGGCGCAACTCGAGGAACACCAGGTTTTCGAGAGCCGCCGAAATGTCGCTCTCGCGGTAGCCGACGATCCCGTTTCTGAGGCCGATGTCGCCGAGGTAGTACTTCTGGTTCGTCTGGAGCAGGCGTCTGCCACGCAGATCGAACCGGCCAGCCGGCATGAGGAGGAAGGCATCGCCGAGGTAGGCGAGGTAGTTGAGCACGGTGTCCACCGCCGTCGGCCGCCGTTCGCCCTTGAGGTAGTCGGCGATCCGCTTCGCCGAGAGCGGGCTCCCCACGCTGTCCGCGGCGAACCGCAGGACGGATTCGAAGAGCGCCACGTTCCGGATCTGCCGCCGGCCGATCACGTCCCGCACCGCGATGGCGTGGACTACGTCGGCGAGCATCTGGTCCACGATCTCGTCGCTGAGATCGGTGTGAAGCAGACCCGGGAGACCCCCGGTCCGCAGGTACAGCCGGAAAATCCCGGCATCGTCCCGGTCGCCGTCCGGCCGCTTGCGGTAGAGCTCGGCGAACTCGCCAAGGCTCAGCGGGAGCACCGGAAGCGTGGCGTAGCGGCCAGCGATGTGGGTCGCGAGCTCCGACGAAAGCAGCGTCGCATTCGATCCGGCCACCACCACCTGGGTCATCGGTTCGCTGTTCAACGAGGCGACGGCGCGCTCCCACCCGTCAATCTGCTGCGCTTCGTCCACGAGGACCACCCGTGGTTCCGAACGCCTCGAACGAGCCTCCACGAAGTCCACCAGGTCGCGGGCGGTGCGGACCGCGTCGTGGTCGAAGCTCTCCTTGTCCACATGGACGACCTGCCGCTCGCCCCGGAGCGATTCGGCGAACTGCCGCAGCAGGACGCTCTTCCCGGCCCGCCGGATGCCGGTGACCGCGGTGATCACCGGCGCGTCGAGAAATCGGCGCAACCGGTCGAGGTAATGGTGGCGGAGAATCTCCATATTTCGAGTGTAATCGAAACATGTGCCAAATTGCCTCACTTTTCGACTATTCAGAACCCGTCACCATCGGCCAAAAAATCCCGACCACGAGCCCGTTTCTGCCTCCGCAGCGCGGGCGGAATCGTTTACGATGAGCGGGCGTGACGCGCTCCGAATTCGTGCCTGTTCGTCCAGACCGCTCGGCGCTGCGCGCGGCTCCCCACCGCGAAGACCAATTGCGTTTTTCGCGATCACTGGCAGACATGACGCATCCTGTCGTGCCGTGATGGAAAACTTGACTCCCCTGCCTTTTGGCTTCCGGCTCACCGGAAGTGGAGTTCCGTCATGCCAGTGGTCTCTCTTTTCACCTCGCCGCCTCCAGGTCGGGGTTCCTTGTCCGGCGCGGGGCTGACGATGCAGCGAGAGCTTCCCGTCCAAGGCTCCAACGGAGCTTCCCGGCCACCGTTCCGCTTCGTCGATCTCTTCGCCGGAATCGGCGGTATGAGGCGGGGCTTTGAGGATGCGGGCGGCCAATGCGTGTTCACCTGCGAGTGGAACCGGTTTGCGCAGGAGACCTACGCGGCCAACCATGCCTGCGACCACGCGATGGCTGGCGACATCAGGGAAGTAGCGGAAGAAGAGGTTCCACCGCACGACATCCTCTTGGCCGGCTTCCCCTGTCAGCCATTTTCCATCGCCGGTGTCTCCAAAAAGAACGCTCTCAGGCAGCCGCATGGATTTGAGTGCGACATCCAGGGAACTCTCTTCTTCGACATCGCCCGGATTCTTCGACACCACCGGCCCCAGGCATTCCTCCTTGAGAACGTACGAAACCTCGTCAGTCATGATGGAGGCCGAACCTTCGATGTAAT
Source organism: Vicinamibacteria bacterium (assembly GCA_965215615.1). GTDB lineage: Bacteria > Acidobacteriota > Vicinamibacteria > Marinacidobacterales > Marinacidobacteraceae > CBDATA01. The sequence continues at coordinate 2,696,572 of OZ244068.1, forward strand.
CAGGAATACCCTTGAGCGGGATCTTGAATACAGGGTCCACTGGCGGATCATTGATGCGCGCTCCTGGGTACCACAACACAGAGAGAGAATTTTCATCGTGGGCTTCCGCGATCCGACTCTCTTCTCATTTTCTGACATGCCTGTGCCAGAGCCGGAGTCTGGTCCCAGGCTGGCATCGATTCTTCACCCGGAAGACGGGAGCGAGGTACCCGAACCTCATTTCACGGAAGCACCAAATGCCAAGGTTTCTCCGAGATATACCTTGAGCGAGCACCTCTGGGGTTACCTCCAGGACTATGCAGAGCGACATCGCAAGCGTGGAAACGGATTCGGTTATGGGCTCGTCGGGAAGGATGACATCGCCAGGACGCTTTCCGCTCGATACTACAAGGATGGCTCCGAAATTCTGATTCGCAACAACGGAAACCCCACCCCCCGGAGGCTGACACCCCGGGAGTGCGCCCGCCTGATGGGATTCGACGGGAACGGATCACCGCCGTTCGAGATACCCGTTTCCGACACGCAGGCGTACCGGCAGTTCGGCAACGCTGTGGTGGTTCCCGTCGTTCGGGCAGTCGCCCGACACATGCGCCAGGCGATGCTCACTGAGCTTCCCGCTTCCTGACCTCCCATGCCTCCTGATGTGGTATCCCCGCAGAAGCGGAGCGAGATGATGTCGGGAATCCGTGGAGCGAACACCCGATTGGAGGTCCGGATTCGGAAGGCACTGTTTGCGCGCGGCTTTCGGTACCGCCTTCATGCGAAGCACCTTCCGGGAAAACCAGATATCGTCCTTCCCAAGTATCGAGCAGCCGTTTTCGTGCATGGGTGCTTCTGGCATGGACACGATTGCGCGTTGTTCAGACTTCCGGGCACGCGGACCGACTGGTGGCAGAGAAAGATCGATCGAACCCGTGAGCGGGATCGGGAAGTGGCTCGATCCCTTGGCGAGAGTGGATGGCGTCACGCCTGCGTATGGGAGTGCGCGATACGTGGGAAGAGCGAACGGAGAATCACTGAAGTTGTGGAGCGGCTCGCATGCTGGCTCGAGAGCGAAATTCGCGCTGTTCAATTCCAAGGAGACCATTAGACATGTCTTCCCTCGATTTCACGACTTGGTCGCAGGAGGTTGTCTCTTCGAGTGTCGTCGTATATGCGAAGCGTCTTTCGGCAAATGACACGGCAGAAACGGGTGGACACCAAGCCGGTGTTTACCTTCCGAAGCCGATAGCGTTTCGAGCCCTTCCAGAATTGGAAAGACCTAGCGAAGGCAACCCGGACCAAAACCTTGACCTGTATATTGCGTCACACGGTGACCGCCGTCGCATTCGGGCAATCTGGTATCGAACCGGAACACGAGATGAATGCAGACTCACTCAGTTTGGAGGCAGCAAGTCTCCGATGCTCGACCCCGCAAATACCGGTGCGCTTGTCCTGCTGGCTTTTCTACGCACCTCGGACGGCCCCTCCTGTTCGATATGGTTGTGCCGATCTGTAGCGGAAGAGGATGAAGCCGAATCCTGCTTCGGCGTCGTCGAACCTGGTCGAACGGTAGTCTGGAGTCCATTCAGGAAGGGCGAAACGCCTCTCGAACTGCAATCCAGTCCATCGAATTGCGATCTGCAACCGCATGAAATCCCCAAGGGTTGGAAGACCACTTTTCCGAGTGGTGCCGAGATTTTCCGGAAATCCTTGGAACTACTGCCTGTGAAGGGGCTGCCGCCAGACAACCGCCTCGCCCGGCGTGTCGATTGCGAATATGCCGTCTTCGAGAGTTTGGAGCGATTTTTCGTTGAACCCATGATCCGTGACGGATTCCCGACAGTCAAGGCATTCAGGGATTGTGCGCATTCGGTCCTTCAACGCCGGAAATCACGAGCCGGTCGATCTCTTGAACTTCATGTGAAGGAAATTTTTCAAGAAGAAGGATTCGTCGAAGGGCGGGATTTTCAGCACAATGTTGAATCTGAACCCAATCGCCGCCCTGACTTTCTCTTCCCTTCACAGTCAGCCTATCGAGAGGCATCGTTTCCCGCTGAAAAACTAACCATGCTTGGAGTCAAAACAACGTGCAAAGATAGATGGCGGCAAGTCCTCAATGAAGCAGCACGAATTCCAACGAAACATTTATTGACTACCCAGAGAGGCATAAGCACAGATCAATACGATGAAATGACTGCTTCGGGTATCCGCTTGGTGGTTCCAGCCCCTCTTCACGATTGCTATGATGTTTCGATACGGAAACATTTGCTTTCAATATCTGATTTCCTGAATCATGTGAGATCGGAGTGAATAGAGTGCCTTGGGATGTGGAAGTTGAACTAATGGAGAGCGCTGTCGTTTTTCATTGTCTGATAAGAGGCAAATCAAACCCAAATTGAAACGAAGCCTGTGCCTGGCAAACGTGGACCTACAGTAAAGAAGGCACTGCTACAAAATTCTCGGGAAGCAGCGTTAACCGCTATCCAGAGCTTCAACAACCCTCTCGCGGTATTCAGGACCGAGACATTCATCGTGCTGATGATTATCGCTTGGACCTATCTACTCCATGCGTATTATCGGAAGGTCTGATTTATTCGGCCAACATGTGAGACAATTTCCTTGTTCGCGATGACGCGAAGAGGAGATGAACATGAGACAGCAAACACTTGCTGAGGTTGGTTTCGACCGGTATCGCAAGAAGACGCGCCGGGATGTGTTTTTGGAGGAGATGGACCGGGTCGTTCCGTGGGATGAACTGTTCAAGCTGCTGGGGCCGAAGTACCCGAAAGGGAAGCGCGGCCGTCCTCCGATAGGGCTTGAGCGGATGCTTCGGTTGTATTTTCTACAGCAGTGGTTCGACCTTTCGGACCCGGCAGCGGAGGAGGCGTTGTATGACTCTCATGCGATGCGACGTTTCGTTGGGATTGACCTTGGGCGTGAACGGGCGCCGGACGAGACGACGCTGTGCAAGTTCCGGCGTTTCCTGGAGCGGCACGACTTCGGGAGCAAGGTGATGGCAATCGTGCGCGAGCATTTGGAGGCGCATGGCGTACAAGTGTGCAAAGGGACGATGGTGGATGCGACGATCCTGGCGGCGCCCTCTTCAACGAAGAACAAGGCGCGGTCGCGAGATCCGGAGATGGGTTCGACGAAGAAGGGGAACCGTTGGCATTTCGGGATGAAGGCACACATCGGAGTGGACTCGAAGACGAAGCAGATTCACTCGGTGGAGGCGACGGCGGCGAATGTTCACGACTCCCAGGTATTGGGGGCGTTGCTGCACGGCGAGGAGACCCGGATATGGGGAGACAAGGCGTATGTGGGTCAGCGGGAGGTGATTCGTTCGGTGGCGGCGCGGGCACAGGACTTCACCCTTCGTAAGGCGGCGCGTGGCCGTCCGCTGACCGAGGCGGAGAAACGGGGGAATCGGACGAAGTCGCGGGTTCGCGCTCGCGTGGAACACCCCTTCCTGGTGATGAAGAAGAAGTTCGGCTTCGAGAAGGTGCGCTATCGAGGATTGGCGAAGAACGCTCATCGGCTCCGCGTAGTCTGCGCGCTGGTCAACCTCTACACGGCGCGACGACCAGTGTTGGCAGCTCTGCCCGTGTAAGGGAGAAGTGCGTCCACCCTCGCAGGGAGGGTGAAAATCACTCAGAAACGCTACAAGTGATACCCCAAAACTCTCTGCGAAGGCGCGCATCAGCCTCTCACAGGAGAAGTTTCAAAAGAAACAAGGGCGGTATTTGGCGATGTACGTTCTCAGAAGGCCATCAAGCTGAAATCAGGCCCTTGTTCAGACCTTCCTATCGAATGAAAAGAGTTGAATATCGGTGTATCAACAGAACATCGAAAGTAAAAAGGTATGAAAAGACTCATTCGGGGCAATACAAATACTGGAGTCTAAGGCAATGTTTGAATTCGAATGATTGTCCACTAGATTCTCCAACGAGAAATAACCTATTCCTCCTGATCGGTCTGAGAAACGAAATTGAACATCACATGTCCGCAGGCACGGCTACATATTTTGCTGGCAGATACCTCGCATGCTGCCTCAACTATGAGAGCTACATTTGTGGACTTTTCGGAGAAAGATATTCGGTCGGCAATTCTGTTGTGCTGACATTGCATTCAGAGATTTCCAGAAGACAGGGACAATGCCGAAACCCGAATCCACATTACCCTCAAATGTGGCTCGCTACGTTACAGCCTTTGATGCGGAAGTGCCCGATGATGATATGCAGTCACCCAACTTCCGAAGGAGGTTCCTGTTCACTCCGATTATTACTAACAAGCGTGGCCAAGCTGATGAAATAATTGAATTTGTCCACCATGATTCAGAACTTGGAAAGATGATCGGAGAAGCCAGAGAGAAGGTGATCTTCAAGGAAGTGGAAAAGGTAAAACACCTCCCAAGCCAAATTGTGCGGAGAATGAATGATGAGGGCTATGTTCGATTCAAAATACACCACCATACTAAACTGTGGAAGAACAAAAACGCGAAAAGAGCCGGGACTGGATACGGTGTGAATGTTGCCGGCACGTGGTATTGGTACGATCTTTGGTTACGTGAAGTCCGTCGATACTGTTCTGACAACTCGGAACTGTTTGTAAGCACCGAAACTTCCTGAAGTCTCGAAGTTCGGCATCCGGCTCGCGGAGCGGGTGCGCCAGGAGGCTGCCGCCCGTGGCCTGAGTGTGAGCGCCTTTGTCGTGCGGGCGCTCGCTGATGCCGTAAGCGCGAAGCCTTTCCGGCTGGTTACCGTCGGCGGAGATGGCCCGCTCCCCGGCGTGAATCTGGACCGCACTCGGGAAATCGAGACCCGCGAGGACGAGGCGCGCCACGGCTGACGGGAGCGCTCTGCCCCGCGTCAGCCGCGGCTGCTTTTCTCCTCTTCAGGAGCCCGGTTCGTCCTTTTCCACCCGGACGATGGTGGGCATCCCGGTGGATTCGAGCATCCCGTTCACGCCCGAAAGATCGGACTCCACCACCTCGTCGAACTCGGCGGAGCGCTCCATGACCTGCGCGTGGAGCTTTTCGTAGACCTCGCGCATCTGGTCGGTCGGCGGGAAGTCGGCGGTGGCCACCGCGCCGGCGAGATAGGTGATCTTCCCGGCGAGCTGGGTGGGCCAGCGGATCTGGTCCTGGCCGGTTCCGGTGATGAGCAACTGGATCAGGTTCTCCTCGATCGCGAGCAGCGAACCGTCGAACCCGTCCACCAGCGAGGCGATGTCCTCCACCCGGCCGGCGTCCTCGGCGAGCGCCTTCAGGTCGAGCACCTGCCGGCGGAACCATTCGATCTCGTTGACCATGCCCGCGACCATTTCGAGATCGGCGCGCAGCAGGCGGAGCAGTTCCGTCTGGGCGGCGATGTCTTCGAGCGAACCCTCGCTGTTCGGATCCTTCCGGACTTCGATGGGAGCGGTCTGCTCTTCGTCACCCACCATCAACGCCACCGTGTAGTCGCCGGGCGGGGCGAGGATCGAGATGCGCCCGACCTGGGATTCGCGGGTGCGGTCGTTCCCGAGGTCCACCCAGTCGGCGAACCGGGGCTTGGTCCGCATCACCGCCCGCGTGGAAGCATCTTCGCGGAGGTTCCACCAGACCCGGTTGAGCCCGGCCTCGCCCTCGGCCTCGAGGGTGCGGATCGTCTCGCCGGAGGCGTTCCGGATCTCGAGACTCACGTCCTCGACGGCTTCATCCAGCCAGAAGTTGATCGGCGCGCCGTAGGGCGGGTTCTCGCCCGCCGACCAGTCGTCGAACTGGGCGAAGGGAGAGGTCATCGGCTGGAATCGATAGACGCCGCGCGGCTCGAACAGATGGACGCTCGCCGCCTCCACTTCGTCGGTCCACTGCTGGAGCGGCGAGATGTCGTCGAGGATCCAGAAGCCGCGGCCGTAGGTGCCGACCACCAGGTCGCCGAAGTGCTCCTGGACCTGGATCCAGTACATCGGGCTCGGTGGCAGCCCGTTCGCGAGCCGCTGCCAGTTGTCACCGTCGTCGAAGCTCACATAGAGGAAATTCTCGGTCCCGAGGTAGAGGAGCCCCGGCCGGACCGGGTCCTCGCGGACGTTCCGGGTGTAGCTGAGCGGGCTGTCCTTCACCCCGTTCACGATCATCGTCCACGACTGTCCGTAGTCCTCGGTCCGATAGACATAGGGCGCGAAGTTGCCCACCTGGTGCGCTTCGACCGTCATGTAGGCCTTGCCGGCATCCCACTTCGAGGCGTCAATGTTCCGGACCACGCCGTCCACCGGCATGTCGGGGATGTTCCCGGTGACCTCGGTCCAGTTCGCGCCACCGTCGCGGGTCAGGTGCATCTTGCCGTCGTTGGTGCCGGCCCAGATCACGCCTTCGGTCACCGGACTCTCGTCGATGGCATACACGACACAGCAGTACTCGACCCCGATGTTGTCCGGAGTGAGGCCGCCGGAGATCGTCTGGCGGGACTTGTCGTTGGTGGTCAGGTCGGGGCTGATCTCCTCCCAGCTCTGGCCTCCGTTCGTCGTCCGCATCACGTACTGGCTGCCCACGTAGATGGTGTTCCGGTCGTGCGGCGAAATCAGCAGTGGAAACACCCACTGGAAGCGGTAGCGCAGATCCTCGGCCGGCCAGCCGAGCGTGCTCTCCGGCCAGACTTCGAGCTGGCGGAACTGGCGGGCGCGCTCGTCGTAGCGGACCACGATCCCGCCGGCGGCCCCCGCCCCGGAGGCGCTCGACCAGACGATGTTCGGATCCTCGGGGTCCGGGGTGGCGAAGCCGCTCTCGCCGCCGCCCACGCCGTGCCACATCCCGCGCGGAATGCCGGTGTCGAAGAAGCCGCCCATGAACGCCCGGCTCGGCCCCCGGGTGGAAGGCCCGTCCTGCCGGTTGCCGAGCACGTTGTAGGGGATGTCGTTGTCCACGGTGACGTGGTACATCTGGGCGAGCGGCAACTGGATCTTGAACCAGGAGCGGCCGCGGTTTTCGGAGATGGAGACCCCACCGTCGTGGGCGACCGCCATCCGGTCGGCATCGGTCGGGTCGATCCAGATGTCGTGGTGATCCCAGCCCGGCGCTTCGTCGAAGCTGTGGACCCGGTGGGAGACACCGGCATCCAGCGTCGAGGCGAAGGATGCGGTGAGGAAGTAGGCCTCGTCCGGGTCGTCCGGCGAGACGCCGCAACGGGCGTAGTAGGCGTTTCGGCCGGCGAGATTGCGGTTGTGGCTCTGGATCGTCCAGGTTTCGCCGCCATCCCGGCTCATCCAGAGCTCGCCGCTTTCGGCTTCCGCGCCGTCGTAGGGGATTCCGTCGGCGGTCTCGATCAGTGCATAGACCCGCCGCGAGTCCTCCTTCGTCATGCAGACCGCGACCTTGCCCACGTCGAGGCGCGGCAGGCCATTCCCTTCGAGCCGGGTCCAGGTGTCGCCGCCGTCGCGGGTCATGTGGAGACCGCTCCCCGGGCCGCCGCTCGTCCGGTTCCAGGTCTTCAGGTCGAGCTGCCACATTCCGGCGAAGAGGATGCGGGGGTTGTTCGGGTCCATGACCAGGTCGGAGGCCCCGGTGTTCTCGTCCACGAACAGCACCTGCTCCCAGCTCTCGCCGCCGTCCATCGTCCGGTAGATGCCGCGCTCCGGCTGCGGGGAATAGGCGTGGCCGAGCGAAGCCGCATAGACGATGTCCGGGTTGGTCGGGTGGATCACGATGCGGCCGATCCGGGCCGTCTCGTCGAGGCCCATGTGCTCCCAGCTCTCGCCGCCGTCGGTGGACTTGAAAACCCCGATGCCGATCGAGACGTTGGCGCGGATGAAGGTCTCGCCGGTGCCCGCCCAGACGATGTTCGGGTCGGATTCGGAAACCGCGAGCGCGCCGATGGCGTGGACATCCTGGTCGTCGAAGACCGGACGCCAGTGGGTTCCGCCGTTTTCCGTCTTCCAGATTCCGCCGGTCGCGGCCCCGGCGAAGTAGATGTCACGGTTGCCGGGGATGCCGGCGACCGCGAGGGTGCGGTTTCCGACCGGCCCGATGTGCCGGAAACGCATGGCTTCGAGCTGTTCGGGTGCGGGCTGGGCGAATGCGCCCGCTGCGATCAGCAGCGTCGCGGGAAGGAAAAATCGGCGCATGGTCAAGCCTCCTGAAATCGGTGCGCGAGCGGAACCGGGGAGAATAAGGCGAACCGGTGGATTTCGGCGAGGCTACGATCGGAAGGGATGAACGATCTGGTTCTGATGCGGGCGGCACTCGCCGAGGCGCGGAAGGCGGGGGAGACCGGAGAAGTGCCGGTCGGGGCGGTCGTGAGCCGCGACGGGGAAATCGTCGCCGCCGCCGGAAACCGGGTCATCGCAGCCGGCGACCCGACGGCCCACGCCGAGATCCGCGCACTGCGGGAGGCAGCGGAGCGGATCGGGAACTACCGGCTGGTCGGCTGCGAACTCCACGTGACGGTGGAGCCCTGCCTCATGTGCGCCGGGGCCGCCGCTCACGCCCGCATCCGCCGGATCGCATACGGCCCGCCCGAGCCCAAATTCGGAGCGGTAGAATCCCGGCTGTCCTTTGCGGAGCTTGGCCTTCCGCATATCCCGGAAACGGCGGGCGGAATTCTCGCCGACGAAGGCCGGGCGCTCCTCCAGCGCTTCTTCCGGAAGCGGCGCGGCGGAGCAAGGGACGAGTGACCCGGAGAGGTACCGAAGTGGCCGTAACGGGGGCGCCTCGAAAGCGCTTTGTCCGGTGAAGAGCCGGGCACGTGGGTTCGAATCCCACCCTCTCCGCCGATCCTGCGGGGGACGACCAGGAAATGCTCCGCGTGAGGATGCATTCATGGCGCTCAACATTCGGAACAAGGAAGCCGAACAGCTCGCCCGGGTTCGGCGCGAGAGGGGCGCGACAAGCCTCGCGGACCGGCTCGTTGCGATCGGTCGGGAGTGCGCCGCCCTGCCGGTCTTCGACGAGCGCGACGACGACGAGATCCTCGGCTACGACGAGCGGGGGCTGCCGAGCTGATTTCGGCGACTGTTGAACAGCGGATACGCTGCCAAGTCGATGCGGACGGTCCACGCTCTCGAACTCCGCCGATCACTTGGCAGGGTGCTCGATCACCTTGAGCGCCACGGCCACCTTATCCCGGTGCTTCGCCATCGAATCCCGGTGGCGGTCCTCGTAAATCTCAAGAACAATCGCGAGCGCTTTCTGGACGGCAAAGCAGACGAGCGACGGCGAAGAGTGGTGGCCAGACTGAAGAAACTCGAATTCGCTTCACCGCCATCCGGCACGACGCTCGACCTGCTGCGCGATCTGCGTTCTTGATCGTTCTCGACGCATCCGTCGCGATCAAGTGGTTCGTAGCAGATGAACGGCTGGTCGTCGAAGCCGGGCTCGTACTCAATCAGATCGAGCGCGATCCATCAGGATTTCTGGTTCCCGAGCTCTTCATGAACGCAATGCTGGCAGTGCTCTGCCGCCTTCCGGGGGCAACGCCGGACAGGGTCCGGGAAGCTCTCGAACTGATGGAAGCGCTCGGCTTGGCGCGGGTGGGCAACGGACACCAATTGCTCGCGCAGGCCGCTGACTTCGCCGGCCGATGGAACTGTCCGGTTATGACGCCGCATATGTGGCGCTCGCCGCTCTCCCGGATGCCGTCTGGCTGACTGCCGACGCCCGGGCAGCGAAGCGCGTGGGGCGGCCGGAGCTCGTCCGGTTGCTGGGCGCGTAGTTCGATACAGATCCCGGTTCGTCTCACCGTTTTCCTCCGAACACGATCTATCCAGATCTGTCCTGATTGACGGGTGACACTTTGTGTCGCTCTTTGCCGCCAATCTGTACGCGGAAGAGCGCGGCCACCGTTTCGGTCGCGGTCCAACAACCTGGAGGAGAGGATCATGGGTCGCAAAGGCGCGTCGAAACTGCTGGATTCCGCGTGGATGGCGAACGCCACCACAAACGAAATCGCGGAACTCATTGCAGGAGGGGCGAGACTCGAAATCCGCGACCGCGATGGATGGATGCCGCCGCACTTCGCGGTGCAAGTCGGTCGCGTCGAGGTCGTGGAGCTGCTTCTCGATCACGGGGCCGACCTCCACGCACGAACGACGAGAGGGGAGGACCGCGCTGCACGTTGCGGCAGCGTGCGGACACCGCGAGGCGCTCGCCCTGCTCTTCGACCGGGGTCTCGAGATCGATGCGAAAAACCACGACCGGGAAACGCCGCTTCAGCGGGCACTCGAACGGAACCGCCTCGATGTCGCCGAGCGGCTGCTCGAGCGGGGCGCGAACACGGTTGTCCGGGACCGGTGGGGCGACATCGTGCTGCACGATGCGGCCGAGCAGGGCCAGGTCGAAGCGCTGAAGATGCTGCTCCGCCACGGCGCGGATATCGAAAACCCGAACCGCCTGGGAGGAACTCCACTCAGCGAGGCTGCGGAAGCCGGCCATCCAGGCGGTGACCGTACTGCTCGACCACGGTGCCAACCCGAGCAGGAGAGCCGGTGCGCTGGGTGGGCCGCTGCACTACGCCGTCAAACGCGGCAACATCCAGGTGCTGCGAACCCTGCTGGACCGCGGTGCCAGCAGCCGAATTCGAGATTGCACGGGCGATACGCCTCTGCATGAGGCCGCGGAACTCGACGATGTCGAAACCGTGGAGGCGCTCGTGGAGAGCGGAGCGGACCTCGAAGCCCGAAATCTCTTTGGAAGAACGCCACTTCATGCGGCGGCCAAACTCAACAATGTCAACGCCTTGCGCGCCTTTCTCCAGAGAGACGCAAACGGGAACGCCAGAGGCAGATTCGGCAACTCACCCACCTGCGCGGCCGTCAAGAACGACAGCGTGGGCGCGCTGGAGGTTCTGCTCGATCACGGTGTCGTTCCCGGCCCACTAGTGCTATGATAAGGTAAGGTCCAACTATGCCGACTTTTTGGAGGCAAGGCAGGTTTGTATGAAAAAAACAACGCATAACGACTTCAATCCCGAATATCATGTTCTCGTGGACAGAAATACTATCCCTTGGGTTACAAATAGAGATGATCTGATTTTTCACATGAAAAACCAAGGTTGGGAACTTGTTTCTTCGGAAGAGAATGAGAGTCGTTGGAAAGAACCCGATAGGAAAAGTATTAGTTTTCAGCCATTGAGCGCAGAGACTCGATTAGTTATAAACATTCCCCATCGTGATGGGTGGCCGACAAGCGAGCTTCCAGAAGATTTGGAACTTCCTTTATTTCGTCGATCAGGGGAAAAGGATATCTGGATTCTTGATAATCCTCCTAATCCTCCAAAAGGAGAATGATCCAAAAAGACAAGCAAGTGAGCGAACTCGTCAAGGCATTCACGGCAACGAGACGGGAACCGCCCCTTCTTCTGGCGCGATGCCACCGGCCACGAAGTGGACATCCTCATCGACACCGGCGAGCGGTTGATCCCGGTGGAGGTGAAGTCGGGCCAGACCGTGACCTCCGCCGCCACGAGCGGACTCGCCTGGTGGACCGCGCTCCCCGGCAACCCGAATCACGGGGGAGTGCTGGTTCACGGTGGCGATGCCGACTTCATGCTGAAGGGATTCCACGTGGCACCGTGGTTCCTCATCTGACCGGGCGAGGTTCAGAGCACGGGTAAGGGGTGAGCCCCTTCCGCGACCGGCTTCGGAAACTGATTCCACTCCCGGCCGTCCAGAGTGCGCCCCGTCCGTTTCTTGAAGACACCGCCCCACTGCTTGAAGAAGAAGGGAACCCGACTTTCGACGCAGGCATCGCGGATGTCCCGAACCCAGTTCGGATCCATGGGCCTCGCCCCCGGCCCGGATTCTCCGCCCGCGATCACCCAGTCCACCCCGTCGAGCGTCAGTCCGGGAAGCGGTTCCAACGAGAGGAACCTGGTGCGAGCGCCGGTGGCCCGCAGGGAAATCAGGCGCTTCAACCAGGGCTCGGACTCGATGCTGACACCCAGCCAGACATTCGGGGGCCAGGGAAGCCGTGCGCTGAGCGCTTCCACCCGGGATGGCCGTTTCGTGAGCACCTGAAACGTGTGGCGCGAGGCTTCCATGACCTGGAAGACCGCCTCGATGAAATGGCTCGGAACATCCTCATGAAACAGGTCCGACATCGAGTTGACGAAAACGAGCCTCGGACGTCGCCACCTCAGCGGCTCGCCGAGCGTTCCGGGGTGCGTCGCCACCGAGAAGCCATCCCGGTACTTCGAGGCTCCCATCGCCTGAAGCCGGCGCGCCATGCGGTCGGCGTAGCAGTTCTTGCAGCCTTCGCTGATCTTCGTGCACCCGGTCACCGGGTTCCACGTCGTCTCGGTCCACTCGATGCGGCTCCCGGTGGCCATGCTCAAATGCCTCTCAAGAGATGGGTGGTAAGGCACATCCAGCGACTCGAAACAAAGCGCATCGCGCGTGGTGGTCACAATTCGTCGCGGCTACCGGGGAATACTCGCTACGATCCGCCCATGCCGTTCGCTCTCGCCGCCCTGATCCTTCTCCTCGCCGCTCCGGTGGCGGCGGAAACCCGGCTGGTCGCCGCCACCTGGAACATCGCCTGGTTCGGCGACGGGGTGAACGACCAGGTGCTCACCGGCAACCGGGAGGGGGGCCGGTATCTGCGCGACGAAGGGGCCATCCGCCGTCTTCGCGGAGTGGTGGACCAGCTCGTCGCCCGGGGCGTGGAGGTGGTCGGCCTTCAGGAAATCGAGAACGAAGCCGCGGCCCGCCGCATTTTTCCGGCGAGCGTCTGGGATCTCCACCTCTCGAAGCGCGATACCGACCCGGCCTGGGCGCAACGGACCGCCGTCGCAGTGCGTCGGACGAGCGGCTGGCAGGCGAGCCGCAACCCCGACATCGTGGAATGGTCGCCCCAGGGGAGGGATCGCCACGGCGTGGACCTGACGCTCACCCGCGGGGCGGAGCAGGTGCGGTTCGTCACCATCCACTTCCAGTCCGGCTGCAACGTCGGCCCGCTCTCCCGCGACGACCGCCGTTGCGGGTTCCTGCGGATGCAGGTCGCGGTGCTGAAGGGATGGATCCGCGAGACGGTGGCCGAAGGAGTTCCGGTCGTGGTCGCGGGCGACTGGAACCGGACGCTCTCGCGGGCCGGGGACGAAGTCGCTGCCGGCCTTCCCTTCGAGCCAGTCATCCTGCCTCCGGTCGGGAACTCTCCCTCCTGCTGGGGCGGCCGTTTCCCAAACTACGTGGACCACCTGCTCGCATTCGCTCCGCCGGGAACGCGCACCGATCCGGGTCCGGTCGCGGAAATTCTCTACGACGCGCCGTCTGACCTCCGGAACAAGCTCTCCGACCACTGCGCGATCATCGGGACATTCCGCTTCTCACCGTAGAAAGTCAGTTTTCGGATGCGCGTTTTCGACCCGGTCCGCCATAGAATGGCCGGTTCTTCACCCGCCCGACCGTGCATCTCCGAGCCACTCTCGTTTCGCCTTCCGCGATGCATTTCTGGGCATCCGGGGCCCCCGCCCGGGAAGTAGGCGACTGGATCGCGGAACACGCCCGCGGGCGCTGGCCGGGTGAGCGCAAACCGGCGGACTACATCGCGGTTGTCGGGGCCATCGAGGGCGTGACCCTGCCGCCGCTCCCGGCGGCGGTGGCCCTCGCCTCGATCGCATCGAACCCGGAACTCGCGGATTCTGCCCGCTTCTGGACGCTCGCCAACCGCTTTCTGCTCCGGATGCTGGCTCGCGGAAAATTCTTCCCGTCGCACGGCAACGGAACGGCACCGATGTGGCTTGCCGACATCCAGTCCTGCCGCCGTGAACTGGAAGCGCTCTGCCTCGCTGCCCCGGAGGAGGCACTCGCAAACGGAAAACCGGAGACCGCGATTTCCGGCTGGTTCGGCTCGGTCTCCGACGCGGTGGTGCGAGATGCCGGCCGCCGTCTCGGCTGGTCGTCGGTCGCCGGAAATTCGAGGCGGAGCGCGCATCCGACCGCGGTCGCCGATGTTCTGCGCTCGCTGTTCGCCGACCGGCCGGTGGAAGTTCGAATGCGGGATTCCCGTTCGGAGCGACTGGCGGAAGCGGCACTCCGGCTCGCAGACGGACAACCGGAGAAGGGGAAGCCGCTGCAGCTTCTCCTCCGGCTCGCCCCACCGCCAGACGGACAGACGGGATGGCACGTCCACTTCGGCGCGCTTTCCGGAAGTCAGCCGGTTCCGCTCGCCGATATCTGGAGCTCTTCCGATCCCTCCACCAACCTGCGTCGCTTCGGCATCATCCATCCGGTGATCTTCCTGCTTCGCGAGCTAGGGCGAGCGGCGCGAATCTGCCCGTCGCTGGAGCGCGGCCTCGGAGTCCTCGCCCCGGATTCGGCCGAGCTGGACCCCTCCGAGGCCCACGCGTTCCTGCACCAGGATCGCGAACGCCTCGAAGCGGCGGGGTTCGTGGTGGAGATTCCGGCGGAGCTTCTCGGTCAGCCACGCAAGCCCCGACTGGTCATGACGGTGCGGCCTTCCTCCGACGAGGGAGTCCGCAACATCTCTCTCGACTCCCTGATGTCCGCCGAATGGCACGTCGCAGTGGGCGACGAGCGCATCCCGCTCCAGGAATTCCAGAAGCTGGCCCGAGGCCGGAAGCGACTCATCCCGTTGCGCGACCAGTGGGTGAACCTCGAATCCGAGACGGTGGACGAACTGCTGCTCGAAGCCTCGAAACAACGCCAGCGAGCCGGCCGCTCGCCCGAACTCCGCGATGCGATCCGGGCGCGGCTCGCGATCACCGGCGCAGCACCCGGACTCTTCGACGAAGGGTCGGTGCTGTCCCAGGTGGAGGGCGAAGGCTGGGTGGAGCGGCTCTTCGCCGCGCTCGAGACCAGCGTGAACCAGCTCGACCTGCTGGATCCACCGCGAAGCCTCCGCACCGTCCTGCGCCCCTACCAGCGGGTGGGGTACCGGTGGCTGCGCCTGCTTGCCGATTTCGGGCTCGGAAGCTGCCTCGCCGACGACATGGGGCTCGGCAAGACCTGCCAGGCACTCACCTTCCTTCTCGGAGAACAGGAGGCCGGACGGCTGGACCGGCCCTACCTCCTTATCTGCCCCACTTCGCTCATCGCCAACTGGCGCAAGGAATCGGAGCGGTTCGCTCCCTCGCTGCGCCTCCACGCGCACCAGGGCCCCGCCCGCCTTCGGGACGAGGCGTTCACCAGCGCCATCGCCCGGACCGACCTCGTGCTTTGCTCCTTCGGCCTCACGCACCGCGATCTCGAACTGCTCCAGTCGGTCCGCTGGGCCGGGATCATCGTGGACGAAGCGCACAACCTGAAAAATCCGGCGGCGAAGCAGACCCGCGCCATCCGTCGGCTGGAGGCACCGGTTCGCATGGCCCTGACCGGAACGCCGCTCGAAAACCGGCTCACCGACCTCTGGTCCATCATGGAGTTCCTGAACCCGGGACTGCTCGGGCCGGAGCGCAGCTTCCGCCGGGCCTTCGCAGTCGCCATCGAGGGCGCGCAGGATCCGGAGATGACCGCAACTCTCCGCCGGCTGGTGCGACCGTTCATCCTCCGGCGGCTCAAGACGGATCCCACGGTGATCCGCGACCTCCCCGAACGCCGCCAGGCGCGGGTCTATTGCACGCTGACCTCCGAGCAGGCGGCGCTCTACCGGGCCGAGATGGAAGACAGTCTGGCCCGGATCGAAAAGCACTCCGGTTTCGCCCGGCGTGGCGAAGTACTCCGGACCCTCACCCGGCTCAAGCAGATCTGCAACCACCCGGAAAACTTTCTCCGCCGTGGCGGTGCGCTCGCAGGGAGATCGGGGAAGCTGGATCGTCTCGTTGCGATCCTCGACGAGGTGCGGGAATGCGGCGAGCGGGCGCTCGTGTTCACCCAGTTCGCCGAAATGGCGAAGCTGCTCGCTTCCTGGCTCGCCGAGATGCGTTCCGCACCGGTCCCGGTCCTCCACGGAGGCGTCCCCACCCGCGAACGGGATGCCATCGTGACCGAATTCCAGGAATCACCGAACGCACCCGACCTGCTGGTGGTCTCGCTCCGCACCGGGGGGTACGGGCTGAACCTCACCCGCGCCAATCACGTCATCCACTACGACCGCTGGTGGAACCCCGGAGTCGAAAACCAGGCTACCGACCGGGTCTTTCGCATCGGCCAACGCCAGCCCGTCCTGGTGCACAAATTCCTTTGCGCCGGCACCCTGGAGGAACGGATCGCCGACATGCTGGAGCAGAAGTCGGCTCTCGCTGATTCGGTGATCGGCGGCGGCGAGAGCTGGCTTGCCTCGCTCTCGACAGAAGCATTCCGCGAACTGATGACGCTCGGCGAAGAGGCGGTCACCGGGTGAACGACCCACTCCGGTGGTGGGCGGAGGATTTCCTTCGCGCCACCCGGACGCCAGCAGAAGGCCCCTCCAGCGGGATGGTGGCGATCCAGCCGGGAGTCGCCGAAGTGGGGGTGGAAGGACGGGGGTTCCGCCGAACCTCGGTCCTCCTCCGCGCCCCGATCCTCCCCGAAGATCGATGGGAGGCTTTCTTTCGGCTCCTCGAAGAGCAGGCGCTCTTTTCCGCAGCGCTGCTCGCCGGCTACCTGCCCGGAGCCGGACGGCCGTTGCTCGCTTCGAGGAACATCCGGCTCATCCCCCGGGCACACACCATCGAGACCGGGACGGACGATGCCGAGATCGGCGCAACTGCCCACCGGGCGCTGGCCGCCGTCTTCGACGAAGATCCGTTCCGGTTGCTCCACTTTCGCGGTCGCCGCCGCGAACAGATCCTCGCACGCATCGAAGCGGCGTGGGCTTCGGCCGTCCCGGGAGAGCGCGCCATGGATCTCGGTGAACTCGAGGCGTTGCTCGAAGGCCGCCCGGAAGGCGAAGGGCTGCTCGCTGCGGTGCAGGCGGCCGATGCCTTCCGCGAGACCCGGGTGGCCCGCGCCGGCCTCGCCCGGCTTTTCGGCAAGGTATCGGAGCGGGTCGCAGCCATGAACCGCGCCCGCGACTGACCCGAAGCTACGGTGCCGGGGCGTGCTCTCGAAGGTAATCCAGCAGACTCGGGATTCCGGGTTCCCAGCCGGGATTCGGGCTCGTTTCCCAGAGGAAGCCGAGGTGGATCAGGGCGCGCAGGGCACGGTCCACTTCGGCTGATTTCCGGCCCGGCGAGGTGCCTCCGATGGCGGCGCAGAGGCCGGCAGTATCCAGGAGCGGTTTCCGGCGGAACGCCTCGGCCACCGCGCGCCCGGCCGGGAGCAGGCCGTCCTTCTCCAGCTCCCGGTACCGCTTCCGGTAGTAGTCCCGCTTCCGGTGCTCGAAACGGGCTGCGGCGCGGACGAACCCGTCCGGGGTAAGTTCGCGGTGCCCGTCCGGCCGAACCATCTCCTCCCACGCTGCCTCACCGAGCAACTGGATGAAATAGGGGTATCCGTGGCTCAGGTCGACCATCTCCGCCAGCACGCCGTCATCCAGCCGGTGGCCGGCGCTCGCAAACGGGCGGCGGAACGCCTCGGCCGCCCCACCCGCGTCGAGACGGCCGATGCGAAGCTGATGCGCCCGATCCCAGAAGGAAACCTCCATCGCGTTCAGGTGCGCCTCCAGATTCGGCGTTCCGGCGAGTACGAGCAGAAAGGGATGCTTGCGGCCCGCTTCCTGGGCAGCATTCAGCAACACGCGCCCGACATCCGGACGCAGCGTGTGGGCCTCGTCCACGAGCACCACCAGCGCCTCCGCTTGCACCCGCGCGAGCAGGATGTCACCCGCCGCCGGTGCCGGGGCCGCGCCCGGTTTCCACGAGAACCCACTGAGAGTGAATCCGCCTCCGGCCAGACGCCGAAACCACGATGCCGGAGCAAGCGCTTCGGCGAGTTGCTCCGGGGTCGCTATCTCGGCGGGTCTCAGTATCAGGGTGGCGATGCCGCGGGAGCGGGCCTCTCCCTCGATCCAGTCCAGCAGAACCGTCTTGCCGTTTCCCCGCGGGCCGTGGAGCACGAGCTGCGTGCCAGGCGCTATCCCCTGATCCAGTTCGGCGAGAAAACCACGGCAATCCGCCTGCTCCGCCTCCCTTCCCGCAAGGTGCGGAGGGGTGGCACCGGTTCCCGGGCGAAACGGACCGCGCGCACCAGTTGACATGAACGCAGTCTATAAGCGGATACTCGGCGAGCCGCGCTGGCGCCAGAAACGGAAGAGGTTCCGGTGGCCGAGGGCTACCGAGCGGAGCCGGAAGTACTGGCTGTTGCCGGTGAGACGAGGGCGGTGGCTCACCTCGACTTCGGCGAAGGGAACCCTCCGGTCTCCGAGCGAGGCCAGAAACTCCACTACCGCGGTGCCGTCGTCGAAACCCATGCTGTCTTCGAGCGCAAGTTCCCGGCGGAACAGCCGGAAATCGCAGTCCCAGTCACGGAGCGGCGGGAGGCCGAAAGTGCGGGCAATCACCCGCTGGAATCGGGGGCCGAACCACCGGCGCAGGGCGCTGTCGGCGCGCCTCCGACGAAAACCGTTGACGAAGCCGGTCTCATCGTCCAGCGCATCGAGAAACCGGCTGATTTCAAGCGGGTCGAACTGGCCGTCTCCATCGGTATAGACGACGAGCGGCATCCGGGCGCTCCGGAAGAGGTTGCGGAGCGTGGCCCCGTAGCCCAGATTCCGCTCATGGCGAAGCAGGCGAAGCTCGGGGAGCCTGGCGGCGAGAGCCTCGAGTGCGGCCGGAGTGGAGTCCTCGCTCCCGTCGTCGAGCACCAGGATTTCGAAAGGCCGCCCGGATGCGACCAGCACTTCACGAGCCCGGCTCACCACCCAGCCGATGCTCCCGGCATCGTGGTACGCGGGAAAGCAGGCGCTCACTCCGGGCCTCCCCCGCATCGCCACCACTGCTCGAACCGATCACTGGGAGAATACCGCCCGCCCCGTGGAACGTCTCGCACTCAATCGGTTCGCCTCTCCCTGGCTCCGGAACCAGCATCTCGCCCGCTATCGCTTCGCCGCCGGGTTCGCTCGCGGAAAGCGGGTGCTGGATCTCGCCTGCGGCGCGGGATACGGCTCGGGATTGCTTCGGCAAGCCGGTGCTCGACTCGTGGTCTCGGCGGATCGGGCAACCGGGGCTTTCGACGAGGCGCGACAACCCGGTTCCGGTGCCGGGGAACTGGCCGGGACGGTCGCCGATGCTTCGCGGCTTCCGTTCGCGGACCGGAGCTTCGATCTCTACGTATCTTTCGAAACCATCGAACACGTGAAAGACGACCAGGCGGCGGTCGAGGAAGCGCACCGGGTACTCGCGCCCGGCGGAATCCTGCTCTGTTCGACTCCGGAGCGCGAAGTCATCAGTCCCGGCAAGTCCCTCGAAGACAGGCCCGACAACCCCCATCACGTCCGGGAGTACAACCGGGCGGAGTTCGCGGCGCTCCTCGGAACCCGCTTCCGCGAGATCCGCTGGCGGGGCCAGACCCGCTGGCCGTTGCCGCTGCTCCGCCCGACGAGCCAGCTCGGCTCGCTCTCCCCGTTCGCCGGGAGGAAACTCCACCAGCTCCTGAACGTGCTCCGGCTACCGGTCGAACGCGAGGCGCGCCACGCCCCCTACCCGCTCGACGGCGCTTCCGGAGTGCCGGAAGTCCTGCTCGCGATTTGTGAACGCTAGCAGGCTGTGGAAAAACTAACGCGGCATTCGACGAGCGATGCATCCCGTCTGAACGCTCGCCTGGAGGCTCGCTCTTCGTTGCGATTCGCTCGAAATAGCGCTGCTATTGCTCACTCACGCGCCTTGTCAGCCGGGCGCCTCACCCGTCTCGGTGCTCACGCCAGTTTATCCACAGCCTGCTAGCGGGAGATCACGGTTGCCGACCGGATTTCCACCACGTCGCGGGGGACGTCGTTGAAGCCGGCGCGGCTCACTACCGGGGATGCCTCGATCTGGTCCACCACGTCCATCCCGGAGATCACCCGGCCGAAGACCGCATAGCCCCAGCCCCGGGGGGTCTGGCTCGTGAAGTCGAGAACCGGATTGTCCACCGTGTTGATGAAGAACTGGGAGGTGGCGCTGTGTGGATCGGAGGTCCGCGCCATCGAAAGCCAGCCGCGTCCGTTGCGCAGCCCGTTGTCGGCCTCGTTCCGGATCGGGTCGCGGTTCGGCTTTTCCTGCATGTCGGCGGTCAGCCCGCCGCCCTGGATCACGAAGCCGCGCACCACCCGGTGGAAGATGGTCCCGGCGTAGAAGCCATCCTCGACATACTGGAGGAAATTCTCGACCGTGATCGGGGCTTGCTCCGGGTAGAGCTGGATGCGGATTTCGCCGAGAGTCGTCTCCATCGAAACGACGGGGCCCTCGGGATCCATCGGATCAGGTTCGGTGGCGGCAGGTTCGGAAGGAGTCATGGGAGGCGTTTCCTCGGGGGGCGTGGGGGCGGTACTTTCGGTTCCATCGCCTCCCCCGCACCCGGCCGCGAGGGCCAGGGCGAAGCAGGCGGAAACGAGCAGCAGGAAGGGGTTTCGGAACACGGGGAACCTCGGACGGGGAGCTTCAGGAAGCCCGGGCGAGCAGCGCGCCGGACTCCAGGTTCAGGAGCCACTGTTTCAGGGAGAGACCGCCGCCGTACCCGGTGAGGCGGCCCGAACTCCCGGTTACCCGGTGGCACGGAATCACGAGCGGAAGCGGGTTCGCCCCATTCGCGGCTCCCACCGCCCGAAAAGCGCGCGGACGCCCCAACGCGGCGGCGACTTCGCCGTAGCTCACGGTTGCGCCGTAGGGGATGCGGCTCACCTCGTCCAGCACTGCCCGCTGGAAGGCGGTTCCGGTGCGGTGGAGCGGCAGGTCGAAATCCTTGCGGCGGCCAGCCAGAAACTCGGTGAGCTGGCGAGCGGCGCGATCCGCGACACCCGGGACGGACGGCATGTCGATCGCGGCGTTCCTCGCCACCCAGGCCGCCGAAGTGCGCGAGCGCCGGCCGCTCCGGAAAAGCACCGCGAGCAGGCCGTCAGGCGTCGTGAGGAGCTCCAGATCGCCGACAGCGGGGAGCCCGGTTTCCAGGATGTTGCTCCCACAGGAGATTCGTTCCGACATAAGCAGGGCATCGTACTACGCGCTCACGGTTACCCTCCCGGCCGTGCAGCCGATTCGCGCAGTCGTATTCGATTGGGACGGGACGCTCGTGGACAGCTTCGCCGCCACCCGCGCCGCCTCGATGGCGGTCTTCCGGCATTTCGGAATCCGGATGGACGAAGAGCGGTACCAGATGACCTACCAGCCGGACTGGCATGCGACCTACCGCGAAGTCGGCATTCCGGAAAGCCGCTGGCCCGAGGCCAACGACATCTGGCAGCGCCGCTACCGGGAGCGGATCGCCGGAGTGCTGCCGTTTCCCGGTGTCCCGGAGCTCCTCGCCGGGCTCGATGCCTCGGGATTCCTGCTCGGCGTGGTCACCGCCGCTGATCGCGGCCGGCTGTCCGCCGACCTCGAGCGTTTGGACATGGAAAAGCGATTCGGAGCACTCGTTGCTTTCGAAGATGCCGGGAGGCAGAAACCGCAGCCGGACGGGCTGCTTCGGGCTCTCGACCTCCTCGAAACGCCGGCCGACCGGACGGTCTATGTGGGAGATCGCCCCGAAGATGTGCTGATGGGCAAACGGGCCGGGACGCGCACGTTCGCGGTTCCGAGCGCCTACGGCTCGGAAGCGCTGCTGCGGGAAGCCGGACCGGATCTGTTGCTCGAGGACATCCGGAACATTCCCGAAGCCATCAGTGTTTCCACCAGGGCGCGATCGTGACCTCGGCCAGAAGCGGTGCCCGGAGATCGGCGACCGCTTCCATTTCCTGTCGGACCAGCTCGCCGACTTCCGGTGCCCGGTCCTCGTCCGCCTCCACGAGCAGTTCGTCGTGAATCTGGAGCAGCAGCCGGGCGTTCGTCCCCGCGAGTTTCCGATCCACCCGGATCATCGCGAACTTGATGAGGTCCGCGGCGGTTCCCTGGATAGGCGCGTTGACCGCCATCCGCTCGGCAGCGAGTCGGCGCTGACGGTGCTGGGCGCTTATGTCCGGGATCTGACGCTCGCGTCCGTAGAGCGTTTTCACCCGGCCGTTCCTGCGAGCTTCCTCGATCGTCTGGTGGATGAACTTCCGCACCCCGGCGTAGCGCTCGAAGTAGGCCTCGATGAAATCGGCGGCCTCGCCGGTCGAAACTCCGATCTCCCGGCCCAGCGTGAAGGCGGTCTTCCCGTAGATGATTGAGAAGTTGATGATCTTGGCCCGCCGTCGGGCTTCCGCCGCCGGCAGCCCGAGCCCGGAAAAGACCGCCGCCGCCGTTCGCGCATGGATGTCTTCACCGCGGCCGAACGCCTCGATCAGTCCCGGGTCTTCGCTCATGTGGGCGAGCACCCGGAGTTCGATCTGGGAGTAGTCAGCGGCGATGAGCCGCTTGCCGGGCGGCGCGAGGAACGCCCGTCGGACCCGTCGGCCAAGTTCGGTGCGGATCGGGATGTTCTGGAGATTCGGATCCGAACTGGAAAGCCGCCCGGTGGAGGCACCGGTCTGATGAAGACGGGTATGCAGCCTTCCGGTTTCGGGCGAGATCAGCCCGGGAAGCGGGTCCACGTAGGTGTTCTTGAGCTTGGCGAGCTCGCGGTATTCGAGCACCAGCCGGGGGACCTCGTGTTCGAGCGCGAGCGCTTCGAGCACCTCGGCACGCGTCGAAGCCTGCCCGGTGCGCCCCGTCTTCTTCTGCGGAGTCAGCATCAGCCGGTCGAAAAGCACCTGGGCGAGCTGCTTCGGGCTGTTCAGATCGAAGGGGCCACCGGAAAGCTCGTGGATCCGGCCAGCGAGCTCCTGGATCCGCTCCCCGAGCTCCGCGCCGAGAGTGCCGAGAGGTACCGGATCGAGCGTGATTCCGGCGCGCTCCATCCGCGCCAGAACCGGAACCAGCGGCATCTCCATCCCGGTGAAGACCGCCTTGAGCTGCGGCCCCCTCGCATCGAGCCGCTCCTCCAACTCGCGGGCGAGGACGTGTTGCCAGGCGGCGTGGATGGCGAGATCGTGCCGGGACCGCTCGCTTGCGGGGGCGAAAAGGCCGGGCTGGCGCTCCACTCCGGCAGGCAACGCAAGCCGGGTGTAATCCTGGAGCACTTCGGGAAAGCCCCGGGCGCGCCGGGTGGTTTCGAGCAGCCAGACCGCGACCTCGCTGTCGTGGACCACCCGGGGCGGCGCGATCCCCTGCTCGATCAACCAGCGAACGAATCCCTGCACGGCATGGCCGATGACCGAAACCCGCTCGAATCCGGTAGCGAACACCGGAAGCAGGTCCTTCTCCCCCACCTGGTCCAGCGTGACCAGCAAAGCCTCCCCGGAAGACCGGGCCAGACCCAGCGCGAGAAGACGGGCCGGGCGGCGCTCCTTCGGTTCGGCGAAAACGGCGTGAACCGCGAGCGGGCTCTCGCCCTCCTCGAAGAGCCTCTCCAGATCGGCGGCGGACCGGGCTTCGACCACTTCGGGAAGCGCCTGCGGAGACGGCCGCGGTGCCAGATCGCGGGCGTGGCTCCGAAGGTCGAGCGTTTCGAAAAGAACACGGGCGGCTTCCACGTCCGGCCCCTGGTATGCGAGTTGGGCGAGGTCGGGGACGCCGCCCACGTCCAGCCGCAGCCGGGCGAGGTCGCGCGAAAGGAGAGCGCGCTCGCGGTGCTCTTCGAGGAGCTTCACGATCCGCGGCCGGGCACCGCTCTCTTCAGCCCGCTCGAGCGTTGCATCGAGGTCACCCAGCTCGCCGAGCAACGAGGCGGCGGTCTTCGGGCCGATTCCCGGAACTCCGGGGATGTTGTCGGTCGTATCGCCGACGAGACCGAGATAATCCGGAACCTGCACGGGAAGAACTCCGAGCTTCGCGTGCGCCGCTGCGGCATCGAGGCGGGTGACCGCTCCATCGGAGCCCCCCGGACTCAGAACCAGAATCCCGTCCCCGACGACCTGGAGGAGATCCTTGTCACCGGAAACGATCAGCGCCCGGTATCCCGCCTTGCGGCCAAGGACCGCGAGCGAACCGATGACATCGTCCGCTTCCACTCCCGGGATTTCGACCGGGGGGACACCCAGCACGCCCGCCACTTCGCGCGCCGCCGGCATCTGCTGGACGAGTTCCGGCGGGGTCTCCGAGCGGCCCGCCTTGTACTCCGGGAACATCCGGTCACGGAAGG
This sequence comes from Vicinamibacteria bacterium, assembly GCA_965215615.1. GTDB lineage: Bacteria > Acidobacteriota > Vicinamibacteria > Marinacidobacterales > Marinacidobacteraceae > CBDATA01. The sequence continues at coordinate 2,720,635 of OZ244068.1, forward strand.
TCGGCCCCGGCGCATCGAACACGATCGCCGCAGCGGTCGGCGCTTCCTCCCGAATCAGCATCTTCAGGGTGTTCGTGAACCCGTGGAGCGCGCCGCTCGGCCGGCCGTCACGGGTGGTGAGCTTCGGCATGGCGAAAAACGAACGGAACAACAGGTTGTTGCCGTCCACCAAAAGGAGGGTCTTCGCCGATTCCGGTTTTCGTTCCATCGGAAGGCTCTAAGTCTAGGGGCGGGGGCGGCGCTGGCCCTCGCCGGATGCCAGTCGGACGGCTGGCGGGAGGCGCACGAAATCCGACTGGACGGTTCGGGGAGGACCGCCCTCTTCGTCGAAAGCGGGATCCTGCCATCCGACGAACTGGCGGGCGCGCTTCAGGCCGATGGGGTGGAGATCGAACGAATCCGGGAGCGAAGCGGCATCACCGAAGCAGGAATTCTCTTCGACTCGTTCGAATCTCTTTGTGAAGCGCCGCTGTTCGCCCGCGACTGCGCCTTCGAAACCGCGGAAGACGGAACCCGAAGCCTCCGGATGGCCATTCCCGCGGGAGGGATTCCGGGAGACGGGCCGGTCGAGATCACCCTTCGGCCCACCGGCCGCATCCTGACCCACAACCAGGAAGCGGCCCCGCGCCGGGGAAACCGGCTGGTCTGGTCCGGGCTGGTCGCCGACGGGCTGGTTCTCGAAATGACGAGCGAGTCGCAGACGGTTCTCGCCATCACGCTTCGGACTTTCTTTCGCGCGGCCCTGATCGCCGCCGGAATCGCCGTCAGCGGGGTCTTCGCGCTCTATCTGGTCGGGAAGCGCCGACTTCGTCGCGAGCCGGATCGCTGGGGATAGTCGCAACCCGCACTTCGTCGGCCATGCCGACGAAAAGACCGGAATCCACCACTCCCGGAATTCCGAGGATCTCCCGGTGAAGGGGCCCCGGAGCCGAAATCGGCCCGAACGCCGCGGTCACGATCCAATTTCCGTTATCGGTCACGAACACCGCTCCGGAGTCGTCCTTCCGCAAGGCAGCCGAAGCGCCGAGCGCCTCGAGAGCACGAAGCGCCGGCCCGGCGGCGAACGGGATCACTTCCACCGGCACCGACATCCGCTCACCAAGCCGGGATGAGAGCTTTTCGGGCCCCACCAGGATCAGAAAGCGTCTTGCCGCGGCGCCCACCACCCGCTCGCGGACCAAAGCGCCGCCGTGCCCCTTGATGAGATTCCGACGGTCGTCCACCTCGTCCGCCCCGTCCACCGCGAGCGCGATCTCCTGAACCTGGTCCATGCCAGTGAGCGGAATCCCGAGCGATTCGGCGAGCCTTGCGGTCGCCCGGGAAGTCGGAACCCCGCGGATGCGAAGCCCTTCGGCGACCCGCTGGCCGAGAGCGCGGACGAAGGCGCTCGCCGCGCGACCGGTGCCAAGGCCCACCGTCTGGCCCGCTTCGACGAACTGAGCTACGGATTGGGCGGCGGCGCGGAAGATTTCCGAATCGGGCAACAGCCGAAGGGTAGCGGCTGGTAGATTTCCGGGCGTGGCATCGCCTGTCCGGCTGTTTCCCCGGCCCCGGGAGGCCGCCCCGCTTCCCGGGTCGTTCCGGCTTTCCCGAACGACCCGCATCGCCGCCGGTGAAGCCGATTCGGGGGCGGTCTCCTACCTGATCCGACGCCTCGAAGAACAAACCGGCATCCGGTGCGCTCCCGGCCCCGGAGCCATCCGGCTCGCACGCGAGGAGCGAGGAGACCCCGAGCGGTTCTCGGTCCGGATCACTCCCGAGAGCATCCGGATCGGCTCCCCGGGGGCCGCGGGACTTTCCTACGGGGCCGAAGCGCTCGCGCAGCTCGCGGAACCCGGAGGCCGCATTCCGGGGATGAGCGTGGAAGATGCCCCGGCACTCCGGCGGCGCGGCTTCCTGCTGGACGTTTCAAGGGGAAGGGTGCCGCAGGTCGCCACCCTGCGGAGACTCATCGAGCTGCTTTCCCGACTGCGGTACAACGAGCTCTATCTCTATACCGAACACACTTTTCGCTTTCGGAACCACCCCGAAATCGGGGCCGGGGCCGGCGGCTTCTCCGCCGACGAAATGCGTGAACTCGCCGCCTTTGCGAGCGAGCGCCACGTGGATCTGGTTCCCTGCCTCCAGACCTTCGGCCACCTGCGCCGGATTCTGGAATTGCCGCATTACGAGCGGCTCGCCGAATCGGACCGGCGATGGTCCGTTTCGCCGGAGGTTCCCGGAACCTACCGCCTGCTCGCGGACCTCCTTGGCGAATACCTGCCCTGCTTTTCTTCGGAGTTCGCACACCTGAACTGCGACGAGCCGATCGACCTCGGCGAGGGCCGCTCGAAAGCACGAGCCGGTCGCGAAGGGCCCGCCGCTCTCTTCGCCGGCCACGTGAACCGGGTGGCCGCCATCGCGCGCCGGCTCGGGAAACGGCCGATGATCTGGGCGGATGTCCTCGCCGACCACCCCGAAGCGCTCGAACGACTCGACGAAGACATCGTGCTCGCCGACTGGTGGTACGAAGCCGACCACGACTTCGATCGGGTCGCCCGGTTCCGGGAGGACGGACGGAGCTTCCTGAGCGTCGCCGGAACCTCGAGCTGGACGAGCCTGTTTCCCCGCCTCGACACCGCGCTTCCCAACATCACCGGCCATGCGCGCGCCGCGAAGCGTTTCGGCGGAGACGGCTTCATCCTGACCGACTGGGGCGACGGCGGGCACTACAACTTCTTCTCCGGATCCCTCTACCCGCTGGCCTTCGGGGCCGAGGCGGCCTGGGGCGAAGAAGATCCCGACGAGCAGGAGGTCCGGCGGGCGTTTTCGGAACGGGTCGCCGGAGATCCCTCGGGCTTCGCCGGGGATTTCGCGAGCCGGCTGGGACGCCTTCACGACGCGGGGTTCGCCCATTTCAACCACTCTCCACTCAAGACGGTGTTCTTCGAGACCCGGATCAAGAGCAGCGCCCGTATCCCCGATGCGGCGGCACTTTGCCGGACGCTCGAAGCCCTTCGGACGCTCGCGGAGGATGCCCGCCACCACGGCCTGCCCGAAGGGGTGATCGGCGCGGAGTGGCGATACGCCCTCGATGCCTCCCTGCTTGCGGCCGAACGGGGCCTCGCCGTCCGGAGATACCGCGACGGCACCGGCCATGCGGCGGAGCTCGACTCCCTCGCCGACCGGCAGCTCGCGCTGCGGCAGCAGTTCCGGGAGGTCTGGCTCATGACCAACCGGCCTCAGGGAATCCGGAGCGCGCTCGACCTCCACAAGAAGGCCGCCGGCGTGCTGCGGCAGGCGGCCCGCCGCCTCAACTCTGGCTGATGCCGCCGCGGAAGAAGCTGGGCAGCCCCTCCTCCGAATCCTTCTCGTCCGGTTGAGGAGCGGGGGTTTCCTCCGGAGCCGCTGCTTCATCCGGGGCCGGCGGTGCGGAGGGCGGATGGGGCGGAGCCTCCTCCTTCGAACGCGAGGGCCGTGAGAAACTGCGAAACGCCTGATCGAAGCGATCCACGAGCGCCTTCCAGTCGTTGCGAGCCAAAAGGTGCTCCCGGCCCGAATCTCCGAGCCGCCTGAACAGTCCGGGATCGTGAAGTCCCATTTCGAGGATGATCTCCAGCTCCTTGTGATCCCGGTAGTAAAGGCCGCCGTTCGACTGCTCGCACTCCTCCACCAGTTCGCTGGCTGAAGCGTGCACGAGGACCGGCACTCCGAGCGAGAACGGCTCGACGGTGGCCGCAATGCCTGTCAACCGCTCCGGCAACACCACTGCGAAAGCGCCGGCGATGGCGTCGAGGCGCTCCTTGTCGCTCCGGATTTCGACGAAGCGGGTGTCAGGGCGACGCGGGCCGGCGGGCGGCGGGCCGAGCACCACGAGGTCCAGATGGGCGCGGGAGTGCGAGTCGCGAAACGCCTGGAAAAGGCGTACGAAATCCTGAACCACCCGGTTCGATTCCGCCGAAAACGGACACAGCAGGTGCTGGCCGCGGATCCCGGCCCATTCGCGAAAACCCTCCGGATCGAGGTCGCGCGGCAGATGGAAGCCGATTTCGATGGTCTCCCGCATCCGCCGGTCCACTCCGTACTTGCGAAGCACCCGGACTTCTTCGGTTTCGTTGCCGAAGATGAAAGCACCGGCCCGTTCGAACACCTCGGATGCCGCTTCGTCGGGCTCGTCGTCAGCGAACGGCAGGAGTACGGTCTGCTCCGGCACGACGCGGACCGCGCCGCGGGACACCGCAGAACCGGCACCGAAGAGCAGGACCACATCGTAGGACTCTTCCCCGAGGTGCCGGAGCAGCGCCTCGGAAGCGAGTTCGTCCGGATGTTCCGACGAAAGCTCGCCATCCACCGGAAAGCGATGGATGCGGATCTTCCCGGCCTGCTGCATTCCCTCCCGGACCGGGCGGCCCTTCCGTTCGCCGCGCGCGGTGGTGAGCACGTTCAGAAGCCAGCGCTTCGAACCGGCGTTCGCCAGCTCTTCGGCAAGGCGCTCGGGGGCCGTGGGCGCATCCGTCCCGAATCGGGGCGTAACGAAGGCGACGCGCACGATCAGCCTGCCCGCGACGAACGGTTGCGCGAGGGACGGGAGCGGGCACCCTCTCGCCTGCCAGCAGATTCGGCATCACCCCGACGGCCGTCTCCCCGGGATCGCGACCGGCCGCCGCGCCGGGAGTCGCCACGCCCGCGTCCGGAGGTCGAACCGCGCTCCGAACCATTCCTCGACTCGGCGAACGCGAAGCTCACATGCACTCCGAGCTTGCGGAGTTCCTGCTTCATGGCGTCCATCTCCAGACGGGCGAGCTCCAGGTCCTTGTTGGCGGCCACCAGCAGACGGCGGTAGTACTCGTTGATCTCCGCCTGTCGTTCCACCTGACGGAGGACCGGGTCGGCACTCACCATCATCCGGAAGAGCGGACTCATCAGCCAGCGGACACCGCGGCCGAAAGCGGAGGACGAACTCCGCAGGGATTCGGGCCGAAGCTCCACATTCCAGCCAACACCGTCGCGGGTTCGCATGCTTTCCGCGAAATCTTCGGAAAAGCCGCGTCCCAGCGGGCGGTTCAGCCGGTCGCGGACGCTTGCGAGGTACTGCCTCTCGGTGACCCCGTCATCCATCGGCTCGCGCTGGGCGCGGCGACGGACATCGGACATGATGGCCTTCACATCGGGCTTGCCTCCCGAATCGCTTTCGCGTATCTCCGGCGGGCCGGTCTCTTTTCTGGCTGTCTCTCGATCGAGGACTGCAGTAGGCACTTTGGATCTCCTTGGTGGCCCCTTTCCGTAATCGGGACCTCGATGACGCAGAATGCGGGACGCGCCCACGGTTCGGGGAAGCGTCCGGACACTCCGCGTGGCCTTCGCCGGAAGACGGCGAAGGCGGGTGGGAATCGGGTGCGAGGACGATGGGCAAGGCCCGGTCTCGTCTCGCGGCCGGAAGCGCCCGATCAGAAACTCGCGAGAGCTTCCTCTTCCGATTCGTGGGTCTCGAAGACGGTGACCAGCTTGGTGATCTGAAGCAGATCCCGCATCCGCTCGGTCAGGTTGAGCAGTTTGATCTCTCCGCCTTCGCGTGCGAGCCGGGTATGGCAGCGGACGAGTTCACCGAGGCCGGCGCTGTCCACATACGAAACCCGGCCAAGGTTCAACAGAACCTTGCGGCTGCCGGCGGCAACGACCGCCCGCACCTTGTTCCGCAGGGTTTCGTCGCCCTCGCCGAGAACGATCCGTCCGTCGAGATCGAGCACCGTCACATCGCCGGCTGCCCGTTCCGTTATTTTCATGACCAACCTCCCCGTTTTTCCGGGTTTTGGCCCCGCCTTTCCTGGATCCCCTCCCGCATGCGCGACTCGCAAGCCATACACTCCGGAGGTTCCGGGCGGGGGATCGCCGGCAGCCGCCAGCCTTCCTCGAAGACCGGGAAATTCGCCGCCAGCGCTTTGTGTAATCGACCTAAGTGTAACGCTCAAGCGGGAGAAACGTTCCCGGCGGGCCGCAACAGGGAAGTACCCGCCCTCGTTTTGGCCGAAAGCACCGACCTCCGGATCCGGGAAGCGGCTTCGCGGATCGCGCAGGAAGGCTTCGCCCGGCCGGTGCTGGTCGGAGGCGCGCCGCTCGCCGGAGTCGTGGTTCTGCGGCCGGAAGGCGACCGGCTCGACCGGCTGACCGCGGCCTTCTCCCGAATGCGCCCCGAAAAGTCACCGGAGTTCGCCCGCGATCCCCTGATCTTCTCGAACCTGCTCGTAGCCACCGGAGAAGCGGAAGGCTCTCTCGCCGGCGTGACACACCCGACGGCAGCGGTCATCCGGGCCGCCCTGCTCGCGATCGGCAAGCGTCCCGGGGTCTCGAAAGTGTCCGGCGCTTTCCTGATGGAATTTCCCGACCGGCGGCCGCCGCTGCTGTTCGCCGATTCGGCGGTCATTCCCGAGCCCACCGAGGACGATCTGGTGGAGATCACCCTCGAAACGGCGGCAACCGCCGAAGCGCTGCTCGGCGAACCCCGGTTGGCGCTCGTTTCCTTCTCGACCCGGGGGAGCGCCGACCATCCCCGGGCGCGGCGGATGGCGGCTGTTGCCGAGCGGGTGAGGGCGCTGCGGCCGAATCTCCTCGTGGATGGCGAGCTTCAGGGGGATGCGGCTCTCGTTCCGGAAATCGCGGCCCGAAAAGCACCCGGGAGCCCGGTGGCCGGGCGGGCCAACACCTTGATCTTCCCCGACCTCGGTGCCGCGAACCTCGCTTACAAGCTGGTGGAGCGGCTCGCCGGAGCCACCGCGACCGGCCCCATCGTCCAGGGGCTCCGCGCCCCCGCGAACGATCTCTCGCGGGGGGCGAGCGCCGGGGACATCGTCCGCCTCGCCCGGATCACCGCGCGTCAGGCGCTTGCGGTTCGCCGGGTGGATGCCTCTACTTCCCCGGCTGGCGGACCAGCCTCAGATACGGCCTGACGGTCTTCCAGCCTTCCGGATATTTCTCGGCGGCGGCGGCATCGCTGACCGCGGGAACGATGATGACATCGTCCCCGTCCTTCCAGTTGACCGGGGTGGCCACCTGGTGTTCCGCAGTGAGTTGCATGGAATCGAGAACCCGCAGAACCTCGTCGAAGTTCCGGCCGGTGGTCATCGGGTAGGTAAGGACCAGCTTGATCCGCTTGTCCGGCCCGACGACGAAGACCGACCGCACCGTCATGTTGTCGGCGGCGGTCCGTCCCTCGCCGCCGAGTGCGTTCGGGTGGATCATGTCGTAGAGCTTCGCCACCGCGAGATCGTCGTCGCCGATCAGCGGGTAATCCACCGGATGCCCCTGCGTTTCCTCGATGTCGGATTTCCAGCGCTCGTGGTCTTCGACCGGATCCACGCTGAGCCCGATGACCTTGCAGTTCCGCTCCCGGAACTCGGACGCGAGACCCGCCATGTAGCCGAGTTCGGTGGTGCAGACCGGAGTGAAATCCTTCGGGTGGGAAAAGAGGATCGCCCAGCCGTCGCCGATCCATTCGTGGAAACGGATCGTTCCGTGGGTGGTGCGCGCCGTGAAATCGGGAGCCTGGTCGCCGATGCGTAGGGTCATGGTCGGAAGTTCCTCGAGAAGGGAAAGGGAGAAATAGGGTCGGGGAAGCTAGCGCAAGAATTGACAGGTTCGGGTGCCCGCCCTATCGTTACCCGCCTTCCGGACAGGGGTTCGTCCGGGAGCCAACCACCAGCAGAGAGGTTCACTTGGCGGAAATCACTGTCCAGGAAGGCGAAACTGTAGAAACGGCGCTCAAACGATTCAAGCGTCGCGTCCAGGCCGAAGACATCATCAAGGATGTCAAGCGGCACTCCTTCTACGTGAAGCCGGGTGACAAGCTGAGGGCCAAGCGCGCAGCGGCGCGGAAGCGCGCCCGCAAGCGCCGGCGTCGCACCCGCTGATCGGCGGGCCGTGCGCGTTCTCCTGATCGGCTCGGGGGGGCGGGAGCACGCCCTCGCCTGGGCGATCGCGAAAAGTCCGGAGCTTTCGGAGCTGGTCGCAGCGCCCGGCAATCCGGGCATCGCGAAACTCGCGAGGCTCGCGCCGATTCCGGTTTCGGACGGCGACCGACTGGTGGAACTCGCAGCTTACGAGCGGTTCGACCTCGTGGTGGTCGGCCCGGAAGCGCCGCTCGCCGACGGCCTTGCGGATCGGTTGCAGGAGGCCGGAATTCCCTGCCTCGGCCCCCGTCGCGACGCGGCCCGACTCGAAGCCTCCAAATCCTTCGCCAAGGACTTCCTCGAACGGCGCGGCATCCCGACCGCGCGCCACCGGGTGATCCGGGAGACCACCGAAGCGCGGCGGGTCCTGAAGAGCCGCGAACTCGGCGAGCAGGTGGTGGTCAAGGCGAGCGGGCTCGCCGCCGGAAAAGGCGTGTTCCTTCCGGACAGCCTTGAAGAAGCCGAACAGCAGGCGGAGCGTCTGCTCGCGGGAGCGCTCGGTGAGGCAGGCCACTCGGTGGTTCTCGAAGAACGACTCGAAGGCCCCGAGCTGAGCGTCTTCGCGATCAGCGACGGTGAAAACGTCGCGTTCGCCGGAACCGCCCGGGATTTCAAGCGCCGTTTCGACGGAGACCGCGGGCCGAACACCGGGGGGATGGGCTGCGTGAGCCCCGGAAACGAGGATCCGGAGCTCCTCGCGCATATCCGACGGGACATCCTCGAACCGACGATCACCGGGCTCGCGGAAGAGGGACGCGCCTACCGCGGCATCCTCTACGCCGGCCTGATGCTGACCGCGAACGGCCCCCGGGTGCTCGAGTTCAACGTGCGCTTCGGCGATCCGGAAGCCCAGGCGGTGCTGCCGCGGCTCGATTCCGATCTGCTACCGGTACTCCACGCCGCCGCGACCGGCCGCCTCACCGAACAAGCGCTGCGGTTCCGGCCGGAGCCTTCGGTGTGCGTGATCCTCGTTTCGGATGGCTACCCGGGGGAGTACCGGAAGGGGGAGCTCATCCACGGCCTCCCCGAATCGGTGGAAAGCGGAGAAGCCCGCGTCTTCCACGCCGGCACCCGAATCGGCACCCACAAGGGGCCGGACGGGATCCGGACCGCCGGCGGACGGGTGGTCGCGGTCACCGGGCTCGGTTCCGACCGGGAATCGGCACGCCGCACGGCCTACCGGACCGCTGACGGCATCCACTGGGACGGCCTGAGCCGCCGCGAAGACATCGGCGCGTAGAGCCGCGCCAAAGGGAGAGACACATGAGTTCCAAACCCAAGGTTCTGATCGTGATGGGAAGTCCGTCGGACATCGAGGTGATGAGCGAGGCGAAGAAGGTTCTCGACTCGCTCGGCATCCCCTCGCGGATGGGGGTCTATTCCGCCCACCGGACCCCGGAGCGCGCCGCCCGGCTCGCGGACAGCGCCCGCGAGGAAGGCATCGTCGCGATCATCGCCGGGGCCGGAATGGCAGCCCATCTCGCCGGCGCGATGGCGGCCCGGACCATCCTCCCGGTGATCGGCGTTCCGCTCGCCGCGTCACTGATGGGCCTCGACGCGCTGCTCGCCACCGTCCAGATGCCCCCCGGATTTCCAGTGGGCACGGTCGCGATCGGCAAGCCCGGAGCCCAGAACGCCGCCCACTTCGCGGCGCAGATCGTCGCCCTCGGCGATCCCGCGGTCGCCGACAAGATCCTCGCCTGGCGTCGCGCCAAAGCAGCCGCCGCCGAAGCCGCCTCGAACGAACTCGAAGCCGGGAACTGACCTCCGGCGAGGGCTGGTAGCCTTCCGTTCATGCCCCGTCGTCGCCGCCGCTCCCCCGCTCCAACCCCGGAGGAGATCTGGCGCATCCTGCGCGGTACCGCCCGCGAAGCACGGATCGCCCGACGCGCCCGGCGGAGGCATGCCGAAGAAAGTCGTCGCCTCGACTTCCGCCTCAGGCAGGAAGCCGCCGCACACACCCGAAAGCTGGAACAAGAGGCAGCCGAACGGCGCGCCGCGCTGGAAGCCTCAGAAGCCGCTTGGCGTGAGGAATTTGAGCGGGAGCGCAGAGAGCGCGAGCAGGCCGATGCCGAGCGCGACCGGAGCTTCGAGAAGGAGATCTACCGCATTCTGGGCGACGGGGACAATCGTTGGGGGACGCTGATCGAAGGACTCGTGGAAGGGAACGTCAAGAAGCTCTTCCGGGATATCGGGATGGACGTGGAGTACTACCTGGCAAGACGACGCTCCTATTTCCACGACATCTGGCGTGAGTACGACCTGGTCGGGGTCGGAAAGTCGGACGCGGTCGTGGTGGAGGTCAAGACGAAACTGCGGCCGGCCGATGTCAGCAAGTTCACCAGCCGGATGGGCGACTTCCGGGAATGGCGTCCCGACGATGCCCGGCCGCGGGTTTTCGGAGCGCTCGCCTATCTGACCGCGATAAAGGATGCGACGGAACAGGCCGAAGAGACCGGGTTCTACCTCGTCGAAGCGGTGAGCGGAACGGCCCGGATCGTGAACTCCCCGGATTTCACTCCCCGCCTCTTCTGATCTCCATCCAGCGCGGTCGGATGCGTGCCCTATCCGGTGAAACGGAGGGCAGCGAACAGAATCCCGAGACCAGCGAGACCGGCGAAGATCAACCGGCGTTCCAACCGGAGCATGGCAGCTTCGAGGTCGGCACGGAGGGCCGCGAGATCGGCGCGCGTGGCGAGATCCTGTTCGGCCTGGGCGACTTCCGTGACAATGGCGCGAGCGGCTTCCGGCGTGATCCCGGCTGCGGCGGCGGTGTCAAGCGTGTAGGCCATGCAAGGACTGTACACGCTTTTGCGTACGACGATATCGAAGCGGTGAGCGGAACGGCCCGGATCGTGAACTCCCCGGATTTCACTCCGCGCCTCTTCTGATCTCCATCCAGCACACCACTCCGACATCCTCCTCGGCGATCGGATCGAGCCGGACGGGCGGGTCCACCGACCGCAGCCCTTCCGACTTCACGAGCTCCACGATCTCGACCGCCGCCTGCGACTTCGTGATCGCTCCTTCCGTGACCCGGCGACGGACTTCACCAAGCGCCCGGCGGACGATCGCACCCCGGCCGACAGCGAGCGCCGCCGCCTCCTCCGCTCCCTCGGGGATCGCAACATCGGGGTCCTGGAACACTTCGCCCACTGCCCATGCCTGGAGGGGGCCGATGGAGTCGCCTTCGTCGGCCGCTTCCACCAGTTCGTTGTGTTCGGAGACGATGTCCTCCACCGCCGCCCGCCACGCCGTCTCGATCGCTTCGCCGGGCTCGTACCGATCCGCTTCGACCCCGACGGCATCGCGGGGATGGATGCGGCGGAGGATCGCGGCGTCGGGCTCCGGCCCCGTCTCCCAGTCCGTCTTCCCGTCCGGTGTGACGAAGCGCCAGTAACGCTCGCCGGCCCTCGTCCGACAGGCGAAGAACCACCCGGGCTCCGGGCCGGGAAACACCGCCCCGGTCCCCCACGGAAGGTTCCGCAGCTTCTCGACACCCCGGTCGTGGATCCAGCGGGCGAGTTCGGCGCGGAGTTCCTCTCCGCTCAGGGCATCTCCGGGGCCGTTCTCGTCGAGCAGGCCCAGGTCACCGGCGACGATCTGGTCGGCGAAAGCGCGGGCCTCGGCTTCGATGCCGGCATCGTCCACTTTCACTTCCATCCCGTACAGGCTGGCCGCGTGGACCTTCCGCCGGATGGCGACTTCGAGCGCGAGGATCGGCTCGAGATCTCCGGGGGCCGGGAGCATCGTGGTCAGGAAGACCTTCTGGTGTTCGCTCTTCAGGCGGATCACCCGACCGTAGCGCTGCACGACGCGCTGGGGGTTCCACGGCATGTCGTAGCTGATGACCGCGCCCGCCTGCTGGAGATTCTGGCCTTCGGAGAGCACGTCGTTGCTCAGCAGCAGGTCCACCTCGCCGCCCTCCGGCTGGTAGTCCTCCCGGATCACCGTCTTCGGGGCGAACCTCCCGAGCATCTTCGTGCGCTCGTCGGGGTTCGTGTCGTTTCCGATGACCGTGATCCGCTCGCGCCCCGCCATCTTCTCCGGCAGATGCTCGTCGAGGTAGCGGATCGTGTCGGCGAAGGTCGAGAAGACGATGACCTTCTTCGAGAGAGACTTCTGGATCAGGCTCTCGAGCCGGTCGAGCTTCGGGTCTCCCGCCGGGTCGAGTTCCAGGCGTTTTTCGAGCCGCAGCAGCGCTTCGAGGTCTTTCCGGACATCCTGCTCGTAGGCGGGGTGGAAATCGGAAACCGGCTTCCGGTCCTCGCCGAACCCGCCTTCGTCGAGCGATTCGGCAAGCCCCGATTCGTCCATCTCCTGTTTCGCGGCATCCCGGAGCGAGTCGCCCCCGAGAACCCAGCCTTCCTTCCAAGCCGCAAGGAAGAGCTCGTGGGCCTTCACCATGCGGCCGACCGTGAGGCGGCAGGCATACCAGCAGGATTCGAACCGCTTCAGGATTCCCGAGCGGAGCAGCCCGACCAACTGGACCTCCCGCGCCTCTTCGCTCCCAGTGGTCCGGTACGCGCTCGGGCGATAGCGGGCCAGCGTCAGCCCTTCGATCGCGGCGGTCACCTCCTTGACGAGCCCCGGATAGCTGGTGTCGAGGTCGTACCGGTCGGTCTTGAGTTCCGGGGTGGGGAAGCGAACCGGAGTGCCGTCGAGAAAGCTCGCGCCGGGGTAGCGCTCTTCGATGAACTTCCGGTCCCGCCGGACGCTCACCAGATCGGCGAGCGCGAAGAGTTCGTCGGGATTCAGGTTCTGCGGGTCGCGCTCGCTGGCACCGGCACTCTCGAAGAGCTTGCGGAGCGAAGGGATGCGATGGCTCTCGAAGGCGCGGTCGTGGCGGGCGAAGGCCATGACCAGGTGGTAGAGGTCCCAGAGGCCGTTGTTGATCGGGGTCGCGGTCAGCAGCACCAGATCCTTCCGCTCGCCGCCGAGCAGCCGCGAAAGGGCGCGGTGCCAGGTGTTGTCCGGGTTCCGGAAGGCGTGGCCCTCGTCGGCGACGACCAGCCGGTAGGCATCCTTGTCCACCGAGAGGCGGCGGGCGCGGTTCGCCGCGTCCTTTGAAGCGAGCTGCTCGTCGGTCGCGAGCTCGTGGTAGCTCAGAACCTGACCGGGGAGGCCGGCCGCGCGGATTCGGTCCTCCCAGTTCTTCTTGAGCTGGGCGGGCGCGACGACCAGCGCCTGGAGGCCACGGCGCAGCGCGTATTCCTCGATGAAAGCGAGGCCGATCTCGGTCTTGCCGGTCCCCACCCCGTCGGCGTAGATCACCCCGTGGTGCCGCTCGACGATCCGGGCCGCCCGACGGTACCCCTCCCACTGGAAGGGAGCGAGGTGCACCTTGCCGGGTTTCGGGATTTCGCCTGCCTCCTCGCCGAAGAGTTCGAGCAGGACGCGCAGGAAAACCGTCCACGGCTCTTCGAGAAGCAGCCGGGAGCTGCCGAGCAGCTCGATGAGTTCCGCCTTGTAGTCCGAGCCCTCGTCCCAGAGCGCGTCGAACCAGCGGATGGCGCTTTCGGCGATCACCGGCTGGTAGGCGGCGAGGCCCAATTCGAGGTTCTTCGAGAACCCGGCGGCGGTCAGGTTCGCGGAGGTGATGAGCGCGGCCCGGGCATCCGCTGCCTCGCCGAAGAGATAGGCCTTGCCGTGGAGGAATTTCCTCAGATAGCGGCGGACTTCCACTTCCTCCCGGTGGAGCCATTCGAGAACTTCCGCGAGTTCCCCGGCGGCGCGGCTCGGCGGGAAAGCGGCGAAGCGCCTATCCGCGTCGAGATCTTCGAGAACGAGCTGAAAAGCGGCGAAGGGGTCGGTCGGCGGCCCGGCGGGAGGAGCTGTGCCGAGCAGGAGGCGGGTCGGCCGGCCGTTCGAGCCGGCTCGTGCGATGTGGCGGAGCCCGGCGAGGTTGACGTAGGCGGTGGCGGCGGCGAGCGGGTGGTGAAGATCGTGTTCGCGGGAGAGCTCGGCGAGCGCGGAGGCGTGGGTGTTGCCGCCCCGGTTGTCCACGAGTTCCGGGCGAGCCATTTACGGAATCCCACGGGAAAGCTCCCGGAAGCGGCGGCGCAACGCCTCGCGGTAGGTCGGCGGAACCGCGCGGTCGGTGAAATCCTCGAGAAGAACCTCGAGATCGCCCCCGGTGAGGTTCCACGCCCGCGCCACCCGGGCATCGATCTCGACCCGGAGGCGCTGGCGCTCCGAGAGAGAGAGAGAGAGAGAGAGAGAGAAGTCAGGCCAACCGCTGCGGCGAAGTCGGCGTAGCGGTCGTCCACGGCGGAGAGCCGGGCGGCGGCGTTGGCGATCGCCGTGAAATCTTCGTCCGTCATTTCGGGAACGATCAGCGACTCCAGAACGTGGTAGTCCATCTGGATTTCCGCAAATCGGCGGGTTTGCCAATCGAAGCAAAGGCTGTTGAACACGCCGAGAGCCGTAGCCTCGATTGTCTCGCCTCCGTCCATGAAGACGAGATACGGCGCTTTGTCGGTGAAGAAGGTTTCCGGCGGGGCCAAGCAGGCGATGGCGGTGCGGGAGTTGGTGCGGTTGGTCACGCGGCGATACGCGACACGCGCCCGCGGAAGTTGGCGCAGGAGCGCCCGCCGACGCGCCTCAAGAGGCAGGTGCTTGCAGTACTGACCACTGCCGGGTTTGGGCTTGAACACCCGCCGAAGCGCCGCAACATCAGAGACGCAGGGCCGACTCTCGGATCCATGAGGTTCGTACTGATGAAAGCTGGCCCCCTTCCAGAGGGAGAACGGTGAGTCCGCGGGGGCATCACGCCAGGCGTGGGAGTCCTGGGTTTCGTGAAGTTCCTGCACCGCGAAGCAGGTCCAGCGGCCGCCTCCCAGCGGGAACGGCGTCCCCAAGCGGAGCTTCCCGAGCAGATCCGCCTCTTCCTGCGAGCGCAGCATCGGAAGCTGACCATCCGGGCCGAAAGCGGATTCCGGCAGCCGGATCCCCGGTGATGCGGCCTGTTCTTCCCAGGCGGCGGCGGAGTCGGCGGTCCCGGCGGCCTCGATCCGGTGCTCTTTCGGTGGCGGAGCATTGCCGGCAGCCACCAGCGCCACTGAATACTGCGGATGCGTGTCGAACATCCAGCGCTTTCGATTCAACAGGAAATCCACCCGATGCACCGTCGTCTCCCGCTGGAGCCACTCCCGGAAACCGGTGGAACCTTTCGCGTTGAACGCCGAGCGCGGCAACACGACTCCCAGGCGTCCTCCCGGCCTGAGAAGCGCCCGGTAGCGCTGGCAGAAGTACTTGTAGAGGTCCGTATCTCCCCGTTCCGACTCGTACTCGCCTTTCCGCAGCGCCTCGCGTTCCTTCCGGGTCCGCTCCTGCTCCGCCCGCAGCCGGTCGCCGAGATCCGGATGTTCCCCTGCCAGTTCATCCATCTTTCGATCACGTTCACGGGGGCCGAGGCTCAGGAGGCCCGGGTACCAAAGAGCCAGGAAGGTGTGTTTTTCGACCTTGACCTTTTCCCACGGCGGATTTCCCACCACCGCATCGAAGCCGCTCGCCTCCCGGTGGAACTGGCGCGGAAATTCGAGCGGCCAGTGGAGGAAGAAGTGCCGCAGCGACGTTTCCCGCGCGGCCTCGATTTTCCGTTCCTTGTTCTGGTCGAGTTTCCCAGTCACGACCTTGTCACCGTGTCCGGTCACCAGATCGCGGCCTCCGGGGTTCCCGAACGCCTCCGCCGTCCAGAGGTCGAAAACCCGCCGGAGCCCCGAAGTCGCGGTGTCTGCTTCCCGGCTCGCCGACTGGCTCTCGGCCACTTCTTCCGGAGTTCGGTCCTCGCCGGAAGCGACCCGCGCCACTGCCTCGCCCGCCCGGTCGAGCCACTTGCCGAGCCCCCTGGCTTCGAAGGTGTTCGGCTGGATGACCGCATCTCGGTCCGCGACCCCGAAGAGCGAGTTTCCGACCACCACGTTCCGGCCGAGATACGAAAGCGAGAGCCCCGGCACGAAGGACGCGAGCCAGAGCGAGACCGTCGCGATCTCCACCCCCATCGGACTCACATCCACGCCGAACACCGAGTGCTTGACGAGGAGCCGGCGCAGCAGCGCCAGATCCTCGACGCTCCCTCCGGAGTCCGACTCCGTTCCCGACCGGAGCGCGTCGAGCCGCTCGCGGAGAGCCGGCAGCGGCGTCTCAGCGAGGAAGCGCGCCGCCTCGTCGGCGAGCGCGTCCACCACCGCCACGAGGAAGTGCCCGCTGCCGCAGGCGGGATCGGCCACCGCGAAGTCGAGGAGTTCCCCGGCGGCTCGCTCCGGATCCTTCTCGGCGATCTTCCCGACCCGCTCCAGGTGCTCCCGGTAGGCGGGGCGCACCGCGCGGTCCACCAGGTGACGCACCAGCGTCGTCGGGGTGTAATAGACCCCGCCCGCCTTCCGGCCGCCTTCGTGGTTCTGCCAGAAAAGCATCCCGGCCGGGATGTCTCCCGTCCCTTCCACATGGCGGTAGCGGTCGGTGGCCGGGTCGTAGCGAGTCGGGCGATCGGTGACCACCAGATTCAGGCTGAGCAGGGACTCGTAGATGTTCCCGAGGTGGCCGATTTCGAGGCTCGAATAGTCCACTCCCCGCGCTTCATCGTCGTCGCCGTCTTCGGTGCCGAGGGCGATCAGGATCGCCCCGAAATCCGGGTCGGCGAGTTCGATCTGTTCGAGGGTTTCCGCCCCTTCGAGCTCCTTCTTGTCGAAGAGCGCGCCGTTGTAGGCCGAGACACCCCAGGCGGAGTTCCCGGAGCGAAGCGCGAGGACGAGGTTCCGGAAACCCTGCCAGAGCGCCGTGGACTTCCGGTCGAGCTTCTTCCGGGTCGAACGGGCTTCGGCAGCCAGCGCGGTGAGCGACTTGCCGCGATAGATCGCGTTGCCCATCGGCAGGAACCCGGCGCTCTCGGCGTAGAAGAGGAAGAGCAGCCGGAAGAGCAGGGTCAGGCTCGCGTGCTGGAGGTCGCGCCGGGTGGCTTCTTCGGTGATGTCACGCTCCTCGCTGCGCGCCCATCCGTCGAATCCGCGGGCGAGCGCCGGGAGGGCGCGGTCGTGGATACGGTCGCCGAGCCGTTTCCAGAGCGAGATGCCGTAATCGCGGGCATCGGTTGCGAGCTTCTCGAATCGGCCGCGAACAAGGAAATCCGGGCCGAGAAGGGCGAGCAGCGGGCGACCTTCCGGATCGAGCGTCGCCGCGTCGAGTTCGAGCCACCGGGATACCGCCGCCTCGGATTCCGAATCGAAGAGCCGGACACGGCCACCACTCGCGAGCAGGCCGTAGCGGACGTTTCGTTCCTTCGCGAGCGCGAGAAGACGGCCTTCCTTCGAACGGCCGTCGCCGTCGAGCTTCGCGAAGTCTTCGCCCGGAGGGAAAGGCAGAACCACGAGCCCCGGCTTGCCGCCATCCCGCGCCAGAAAACCCACCGAGAGCTGTTCGAGGTGCCATCCCAGACCCTTCAGCAGGTCCGCCCAATCGGAATCCCGAGGGAGGTTCCGGACGGCGCGGGAGGCATCTTCGCGGTCCTGCCGGAAGGCGGGGAGCCGCAGGAACCGCTCGGTCAGGGCATGGCCGGTGAGCAGGCCGCGCACCGCGAGCCCGGGAGTCTCGGCGTGGTCGAAGCGGGCGAAGGCGGAGGCGAGACTCCGGACCGCGAGCATCGCCGAAGACAGGCCTTCGGCGCGTTCGAGTTCGCGGAGGAAGGCTTCCGCGGAAAGCGAACGGAGCGGAGCGCCCGGTTGCGGGCCGAAGACCAGCAGCGCGCCGCTCTGTTCCGGGTTGTCCGCGACGGCGATCAACCGGAGGTTCTTCCCGGCGCTGCGCTTTTTCCAGAACGACGCGAGTCGCCGGGGGTCGCGGACCCCGAGCCGGGCGATCTCGATGCCGTGGCGGCGCGAACGAACCGTCTGCTCCGAGCCGGGGGCGGCCTTGGTTTCCCGGGCGATCCCACGCTCGACGAGCGCGGCGAGCAAGTCGGCGGCGCTGCTCATGCGGATCGGGGGCGCATCCTATGCGAACCGGGGCCGGCGCGTAGAATCGCCGGCCCGGTCGGGAAACGCGAGCCATGTTCATCAGTCGTCTGAAACTGAAGAACTGGCGCAATTTCCGGGCGGTGGACGTGCCGCTCCGGCAGCGGCAGTTCCTCGTCGGCCCGAACGCATCCGGCAAATCGAACCTGCTGGACGCACTGCGCTTCCTGCGCGACGTGGCGAACGAGCAGGGAGGAGGGCTGCAGGCGGCCATCCAGCGGCGGGGCGGGCTTTCCCGAATCCGCTGTCTCGGGGCGCGGAAGGACCCCGAAGTTGCGATCGGAGTGACCGTGAGCACGCCGAACGGAAACGGGCCTCGCTGGGAATACGAGATCGGACTCCATCAGGAATCGCGCGGTTTCCGGCGGCAGATCCTGACGCACGAGAACGTGTGGATGGACGGCGAATCACTCCTCTGCCGGGGAGAGAACGAAGACCCGGAACGCCGGAAAGAGACCTATCTGGAGCAGGTAACCAACAACGAGAGATTCCGGGAACTGCGAACCTTCTTTCAGGGCATCTCCTACGCCCACCTCGTCCCCCAATTGGTGCGCCACGCCGATTCCATCCAGGGGCGGGTGGTGGACGCAGGGCCTTCTCGAACGGGTCGCGAAGACCAACAAACGAACCCGCGAAAGCAGGTTGCGGACGATTCAGCAGATTCTCACCGTGATCGCGCCCAAATTGAAGGACATCCGGTTCGAGCGGGATCCAGACAACGGACGGCCGCATCTTTCGGCGCTCCACGAGCACTGGCGACCCCGCGCCGGGCGGCAGAACGAGATCGAATTCTCCGACGGGACGCTCCGCCTCATCGGGCTGGTCTGGGGCTGCTCGACGGCGACGGGCCGCTTCTGCTGGAAGAGCCGGAGCTTTCCCTTCATCAGGGGGTTGTGGAGCGACTCTCGTCGCTTCTCTACCGCGCCCAGAAACGGAACAAGCGACAGGTGCTGCTCAGCACCCACAGCTCCGAGTTGTTGAGAGATGGCGGCATCGGAGGCGAGGAAGTGCTGATTCTCGAGCCCGGCGACGAGGGAACCGAAGTCACGGTTTCTTCGAGCCTGCGGGACATCCAGGCGGTTCTGGCGGCCGGTGTGTCCGTCGGGGAAGCGGTGATTGCCCGGACGCGCCCGGCGGGGTTCACCGCCGGACGCCTGCCGCTTTGATTCCCGTCTCGCTCTCGCTGATTGTCGAGGCATGGTTCGCCTGCCGAAGGAACTGAAAGGCACGCCTGATCAAGGAGAACGTCCAAAGGAGAAAGTCCATCGGGGCCGTCGCTATACTGCGAAGGCGATGGTGGATCGACGCGATGTACTGGAACATCTTCGGCGTACCCGCTTTTCCTCCGAGGGTTGCCCCCGTGCTCAGCAGGATGCTCGCCGGATCGCCCGTTTCCTCCGGCAGCAGGGTGCGCGGCGGGTTCTCGGTTTCGGCTCCGCGTTCACGTCTTCGAGAAGGTTTACCCCGAATTCGGACATAGACCTCGCAGTGGAGGGACTGGATCCAGGACGCTTCTTCCGCGTTTCCGCCCGTGCCGCGACGATGACCGATTTTCCCCTCGACATCGTTCCGGTCGAGAGTGCGACCGATTCCATGCGCAGCAACGTTCTCCGGGAGGGAGTGCTCTTGTGAGCCCCGAAGATGAGTCCTGAAGACGCGCTGGCGAGACGGCTCGCCGCCGAAATCGAGGAAGAGCTCGGGAATCTCGATCAGCTCGCCACCGAGGCGGCTTCCGCAGCCGGGAACGACAGCTCGCTCGGATTGCGGGCTCGGGGTTCCATCCTTCACGACTTCTACAGTGGCATGGAGCGAATCTTTCGACGTGTCGCTGACGAGCTGAACGGGGGACTCCCGCAGAGCAACTCGTGGCACCGTCAGCTCCTCACCGACATGACGCTTGAAGTCCCGGGCCTCCGCCCAGCCCTGATAGATGCCTCGCTCGCGGAAGAACTCGGCGAGCTTCTCCGCTTCCGGCATGTGTTCCGGAACAGCTACGGCTGGAACCTGCGCGATGACCGGATGCGCGATCTCGAAGACCGGTTGCCCGCCTTGAAAGAAAGGTTCGAGAGCCAGACTCGCGACTTCCTTCGCTGGTTGACCGGAACCTGACGAAGCCTACTCCGGCGAACTTGCGGCGAGTTGGCCGCAGGCGGCGTTCACATCACCACCGCGACTGCGGCGGAGGGTTGCGACGAAGCCGGCGGCGGAGATCGCGCGGAGGAAGCGCTCGGCGTCGGCTTCGGTTCCCGGTCGGTGCGGCGCGCCCGGCTCCGGGTCGGTCCACCGGTTGAAGGCGATCAGGTTGACGGTGGGGCGGAGGCCGCGCTTCTTGAGGCGGCGGAGTTCGCGGACGAGCGTCGCAGCATCGGAAGCGCAGTCGTTTTCGCCGCCGAGCAGGACGTATTCGATGGTGAGGCGGCGCTTCGGGTCCGCCGGCAGGTCTTCGAGCGCCTCGAAGATCGCGGCCATCCCGTACCGCCGGCCGATCGGCATCCAGCGGACCCGGCTTTCGTCGTCGGGAGCGTGGAGGCTGATCGCGATCCCGACGCGGGGCGCTTCCCGGCCGATCCGGGTGATCTGATCGGGAATCCCGACGGTGGAGACGGTAATCCGGCGGGCGGGGATTGCGAACCCCTCGGGATCCGTGAGGAGGTCGAGCGAGCCGAGCACCCCGTCCGGGTTCAGCAGCGGTTCGCCCATCCCCATGAAGACCACGTTGCGCCTTCCGGACGCCGCACCGCCGGCGAGCAGGACCTGGGCCGCGATCTCGCCGGGGGTCAGGTTGCGACGGAACGGGACCGCGCCGGAGCGGCAGAAGGTGCAGGCGAGCGGGCAGCCCACCTGGGTGGAGACGCAGACGGTGAGATCGGCGTTCGCGCCGGATTCCACCGAGCGGCCGGAGCGGTCGCCGGCGGCGGAGCGGCGGCTCGGGATCCGTACCGCTTCCACCAGCAGGCTGTCTTCGAGCCGGAGCAGCAGCTTTTCGCTCCCGTCGGCGGAGCTTTCGCGGGCGGCGACCTCCGGATGGGCGATGCGGAATCGCTCGCCGAGGCGTGCCCGCAGTTCCTTCCCGAAGTCGGTCATCCCGGCGAAGTCGGTTGCGCCGCGCCGGTACAGGTGGCGGAAGAGCTGGCGGCCCCGGTAGGGAGGCAGGCCGAGCTCCCGGGCCCATGACTCCAGCTCCGCCCGCGTCCGGCCGAAAAGGTTCTCCATGACAGGCAAGATACACGCGGGTCCGAAATCAGCGAACGGAGATTCGAGTGAGCGAAACGCAGGGCATCACGAAGCGGATCGGGTCCGCGCCGTGGCGGAAAACAGGAGGAGGGGAAAACCACTACCACTTGTGGCTTGGAGATCGCCAACCCACAACATCTTGGGGTATGGCCGCAAAACGAACTGGTAGAATCGCCGCTTCGCGCGACCCCTCCGTGACCCCCATTCTGAACCCCGATATCCGGCTCCGCGTGCTCGGTTCCGGGAGCTCGGGGAACGCCAGCCTGGTCACCTCCGGCGGAACCACCGTCCTCGTGGAGGCCGGACTTTCGGCGCGCGAACTCGGGAAGCGAGTCGCCGCCGCCGGTTGCGCTCCGGGCGAGATCGCGGCCGTGCTGGTTTCGCACGAGCACGGTGACCACTCGCGGGGTTCTCTGCCTTTCGCGAAGCGGTGGGATGTCCCGATCTTCTGCACCGCCGGAACCTGGAATCGGATAGGGAACCGGATCGGGGACGACCACCCCTTCGTCCGGCTGGTCCCTTCCCGGCCGGTCACGATCGGAGCACTCGAAGTCCTCCCCTTTCCCACTCCCCACGATGCCGCCGAGCCGGTCGGATTCCGGTTCGTGAGCGGCGGCGCGAGCGCGGTGCTGGTCACCGACATCGGCCACATCTCGCGGGAGACGGAAGCGGCCATCGAGGATGCATCGCTGCTGCTCATCGAGTCCAACTACGACGAGCAGGAGCTCTACGAGAGCCGCTACCCGTACTCCACCCGGATGCGGATCGCCTCCCGGTTCGGCCACCTCTCGAACGGCGAACTCGCGGCCTATTTCCGGCGGCGGCTCCCGGACTCGGTGCGGACCGTAGTGCTCGCCCACCTCTCCGAAAACACCAACTCGCCCGAGCGGGCTTTCCAGGTGGCTCGCGAGGCGCTCGATGCCGGCGGGCGCTCGGCCGTGCATCTGCTGGTCGCCCGGCGGAACGAGCTCACTCCGGAAGTCCGGACCGAAGTCCCCGCTCCGCAGCTCGCCATCGCCTGATGCTCACGAAGCGCTACGTCCGTCCCGAAATGGGAGCGATCTGGACCGACGAAGCTCTCTTCCGCTCCTGGATGGACGTGGAAGTGGCCGCCGCCGAAGCCACCGCTGCCGAAGGGCTGATCCCGGAGGAAGCGGCGAAGGCGATCCGCGAGCGCGCCGGGTTCGATATCGCCCGGATCCACGAGATCGAAAAGACCGTCCAGCACGACGTGGTGGCCTTCACCCAGTCCATGGCCGAGCACGTGGGCAAGGAAGGCCGCTGGATCCACTTCGGGCTGACCAGTTCGGACGTGGTGGACACCGCCCTCGCCACCCGCATGACCCGGTCGTGCGACCTGATTCTCGAGCGGGTGGAGCGCATCCGCGACATCCTGAAGCGCCGCGCCGAAGAACACCGGCGCACGGTGATGGTGGGGCGCACCCACGGTGTCCACGCCGAGCCGATGACCTTCGGGATGAAGCTCGCTCTCTGGTGGGCGGAGATGGGGCGGAACCGGAGGCGCCTCCAGGCCGCCCGGGAAGCGGTCCGGGTGGGCAAGCTGAGCGGCGCGGTCGGCTCCTTCGCCCACCTGCCGCCCTCGGTGGAGCAGCGGGTCTGCGACGCGCTCGGACTTGAGCCGGCACTGATCGCGACGCAGGTGCTCCAGCGGGACCGCCACGCCGAACTCGCCGCCGCGCTCGCCATCCTCGGCGGAACGCTCGAGAAGATCGCAACCGAAATCCGGAGCCTGCAGCGGACCGAGATCCGCGAGCTGGAAGAGCCGTTCGGCAAGGGGCAGAAGGGATCCTCGGCGATGCCGCACAAGCGGAACCCGGTCGGCTGCGAGCAGATCTGCGGCCTCGCCCGCATCCTCCGGGCGAACGCGCTGCCGGCGCTCGAAAACATCGCGCTCTGGAACGAACGGGACATCTCGCACAGCTCGGCGGAGCGGATGACCATCCCGCAGAGCTTCCAGCTCGCCGACCACATCCTGCTGCGGATGGCCGGCATCCTCGACCGGCTGGTGGTGCGCGAAGCGGCGATGCGCGAAAACCTCGACCGGATGAACGGGATGGTGTTCAGCGGACAGGTGCTGCTGGATCTGGCAGCGAAAGGGGTTTCCCGCGAGGAGGCTTACCGGATGGTGCAGGGGGCGGCGATGCGGCTCTGGGAAGAGGGGGGCTCGCTCCGGGAGCGGCTCGGCGAGGACAGCCGGGTCACGAAGCTCCTGAGCGAAGCGGAGCTCGATGCCGCCTTCGATCTGGACACCCACCTCCGCCATCTCGATCTGATCTTCGGGCGCGTCTTCGAGGAGCCCGCGTGACCTTCCGGTTCCAGATCGAGGTCCGGCTCCGGCCTTCGGTCTATGACCCGCAGGGCGAAGCGATCCGGCGGGCGATCTCCCATGAGGAGAAGCGGATAACCCGCATCCGGCAGGGGAAGCTCTTCGAGATGGAAGTGGAGGCGGATTCGGAAGAGGAAGCGCTCCGGCTGGCGGAAGAGATCGCCCGGACGACTCTCGCGAACCCGGTGCTCGAAGACGCGAGCGTGGTTCCTGCGTCGTGACCCGTTTCGCGGTCGTGGTGTTTCCGGGGTCCAACTGCGAAGAAGACGTGCTCCACGCCATCCGGAAGGTGACCGGCCAGCCGGCAGAACTCGTCTGGCACCAGGAAGGGTCGCTCAACGGGTTCGACGCGGCGGTGATTCCCGGGGGATTCGCGCACGGCGACTACCTCCGCGCCGGAGGGCTCGCCCGGTTTTCGCCGGTGATGACTCCGGTGGCCGCGATGGCCAAATCCGGCCGGCCGGTGGTCGGCATCTGTAATGGGTTCCAGATCCTCCAGGAGGCGGGGCTGCTGCCGGGGGCGATGCTGAAAAACGAATCGCTGACCTATGTCTGCCGCGAGGTGCGGGTTCGGGTCGAAAACAGCGAATCCCCTTTCACCTGCGGGCTTCCGGAGGGCACGACCCTCCGGATGCCGGTGGGACATGCCGAGGGGAACTTCCGGGCGAACGATGAAGTCCTCGCCGGGCTCGAAGAGGAAGGACAGGTGATCTTCCGCTACTGCGAAGGCGACAACCCGAACGGCTCGCGAAACGGAATCGCCGGGGTTCGCAACCCGCAGGGGAACGTCGCGGCGCTCATGCCCCACCCCGACCGGGCGTACGAGGCCGATCTCGGCGGAGAAGACGGCAGGCTGCTATTCAAGAGCCTCCACCGCTACGCCGAATCGTGACCACTTCGGTCGAACAGGCGACGGCCGCCGGGCTGACCGCCGGCGAGTACGAACGGATCGTCGGGCTGCTCGGACGCCCTCCCAATCGGAACGAGTTGGGGATGTTCTCGGCGATGTGGTCGGAGCACTGCTCCTACAAGTCGTCGAAGCGGCATCTCGCGCGCTTCCCCACCGAGTCGCCGCGGGTGCTGGAAGGGCCGGGTGAAAACGCCGGGGCGGTCCTGCTCGGCGAGGGGCTCGCCGCGGTCTTCAAAGTGGAATCGCACAACCACCCGACCTTCATCGAGCCTTTCGAGGGCGCAGCCACCGGGGTCGGAGGCATCCTGCGAGATGTGTTCACGATGGGGGCCCGCCCGGTGGCGCTGATGAACTCCCTCCGCTTCGGGCCGCTCGAAAACCCGAAGAACCGGGCGCTCTTCACCGGGGCGGTGGCCGGGATCGCGAACTACGGCAACAGCATGGGCATCCCGACGGTGGGCGGGGAGGTGTTCTTCGAGGACTGCCATTCGCTGAACCCGCTGGTCAACGCCTTCGCGCTCGGAATCGCCCCCGCCGACCGCATCTTCCGCGCCCGGGCCGATGCGCCGGGAAGTCCGATCTGGTGCGTGGGGGCGAAGACCGGGCGGGACGGAATCCATGGCGCGGCGATGGCTTCCGCTTCTTTCGACGAGGAAGCGGAAGCGAAGCGGCCCACCGTACAGGTCGGCGATCCGTTCCTCGAAAAGCTGCTCATGGAGGCCTGTCTCGAACTCATGCGCGGGGACGCGCTGATCGCCATCCAGGACATGGGCGCGGCGGGGGTCACCTGTTCCACCGCCGAGATGGCCTCGCGCGGGGGGGCTGGAGTGGAGGTGGACCTGGGCCGGGTTCCGCAGCGGGAATCGGGCATGTCGGCCTACGAGATCCTGCTCTCCGAGTCGCAGGAGCGGATGCTGATGGTGGTTCGCCCCGGCCACGAAAGCGAGGTCGAGCGCGTTTTCCGCAAGTGGGATCTGGATGCCGCCGCCATCGGAAGGGTCAGCGGCGACGGGATGCTGCGGGCGCGCCACCAGGGGGCGGTGGCGGTGGAGCTTCCCTGCAGGGCGCTCACCGACGATGCCCCGGTCCTCGACCGTCCGGCGCGGCGGCCCGCCGGGTGGCCCGAGCCGGAAGTCGAAGCCGGGGATCTCCCCGAGCCCGCCGACTGGAATGCGCTCGCGCTCGGGGTAGCCGGCTCGCCCGAACTTGCGAGCCGCCGTTTCGTCTATGAGCAGTACGACCACATGGTGCGGAGCGACACCCTGATCCGGCCGGGGGGAAGCGCCGGAGTGATCCGCATCAAGGGATCGCGGCTCGGGGTCGCCATGACGCTCGACGGCAACGGCCGCTATGCCGCCCGCGACCCGTGGCGGGGAGGGGCGCTCGCGGTTTCGGAGGCCTGCCGCAACCTGGCGGCGGTGGGGGCGGTTCCCATCGGGGCGACCAACTGCCTCAATTTCGGGAACCCGGAGCGGCCGGAGATCATGTGGCAGTTCACCGAAGCGATCGCCGGGATGAGCGCCGCGCTCGAAGCATTCTCGGTCCCGATCACCGGCGGGAACGTGAGCCTCTACAACGAAACCGACGATGCCGGGATCTTCCCGACCCCGGTAGTGGGGGTCGTAGGGCTGCTCG
Organism: Vicinamibacteria bacterium; assembly: GCA_965215615.1. GTDB lineage: Bacteria > Acidobacteriota > Vicinamibacteria > Marinacidobacterales > Marinacidobacteraceae > CBDATA01. The sequence goes on from OZ244068.1 coordinate 2,746,693, forward strand.
AAGACACCGGGAGCCGCATCGGACAGAGCTTTCGGAGCGCGGGAAACCGGATCCTGCTCGCCGGCCCCGGAAACGGGGAGGAACTCGGAGCGAGCGCCTACCTCAAGGATCGGTTCGGGCGGGTGGACGGCCGCCCCCCGAAGCCCGATTTCGAAGCCGAAATCCGCCTCGCGAGCTTCCTGCTTGCGGCAGCCGGGCTCCTCGCGTCGGCGCGCGATCTCTCGGAAGGGGGCCTCATGGCGGCCGTGGTGGAGAGCCTTTTCGCCCCGGACGGATCGGTGCTCGGCGCGGAAATGACCTTGGACGGGGTGACCCGGCTAGAGAGCGCCCTCTACGGCGAAGGAGTGGCAAGAGCGCTCCTGAGCGTCCCCCCGGAACAGGTGGAGCCGGTAGCCGCGCTCGCCGAAAGCCACGGAGTCCCGCTCCTTCCCCTCGGAACCGTCGGGGGAGAGGAGCTCCGCATCGCAGCGAACGGGGAGCCGGCCATCGCCCTCCCGCTCGGAGAACTCGCCGATGCCTTCCGGAACGGCCTCGAACGCGCCGCGACGGGGGTAGGCTGACCGGCATACCTGCGATGAGCGCACCCCGGACTCCCGACGGTTTCCGGGACGAGTGCGGGGTGGTCGGGATCTGGAGCCGGCCGGAAGCGGCACGGCTCGCCTATCTCGCTCTCTACGCGCAGCAGCATCGCGGCCAGGAAGCGGCCGGAATCGTGGCGGTCCATCCGAACGGACGAGGGCTTCAGAGCCGGAACGGGATCGGGCACGTGGTGGATGTCTTCGACCAGGCGAAGCTCGAATCGCTGCCGGGGCAGGCCGCGATCGGGCACGTCCGGTATTCGACGGCGGGGGACAGCGGCCCGCGCAACATCCAGCCGATCCACATCGAGTGCAAATTCGGCGAGATCGCGGTCTGCCACAACGGGAATCTGGTGAACGCCCACATCCTGCGCCGGCGACTCGTGGACCGGGGCTCCATCTTCCGCACCACGAGCGACACCGAGGTGCTCCTCCACCTGTTTGCGAAGTCGGGGCAGGATGCCGAGTTCGAAGCGGTCTGCGAAGCGGTCCGCCAGGCGGAAGGCGCTTTCTCGCTGCTTTTCCTGACGAAGGATGCGCTCTACGCAGTGCGGGATCCCCGAGGCTTCCGGCCGCTGGTGCTGGCGCGGGCCGGTGACGGGCACGTGGTCTGCTCCGAGACCTGCGCGCTCGATCTGCTCGATGCCGAATACGTCCGCGACATCGAGCCGGGGGAACTGCTCCGCATCACCGACCGGGGTGTCGAGAGCTTCCGGGTGTTCGAGCCGGCGACCCCGGCGCAGTGCGTCTTCGAGCACATCTACTTCGCCCGCCCCGACAGCCGGGTCTTCGGCCGGGATGTCTATCGGACCCGGATCGCGCTCGGCGCGGCGCTCGCCGAAGAGACCGAAGTCCCCGCCGACATCGTGGTTCCGGTCCCGGACTCCGGGCTGATCGCCTCGATCGGGTATTCGCGGGCCGCCGGGGTTCCGTTGGAGTTCGGGCTCATTCGCAACCACTACGTAGGCAGGACGTTCATCGAGCCGAGCCAGTCCATCCGGAACTTCGGGGTCCGCATCAAGCTTCATCCGGTGCCCGAGGTCATGGAGGGGAAGCGGGTGATCCTCATCGACGACTCGATCGTCCGGGGCACCACCAGCCGCAAGCTGGTCCAGATGGCGCGGAACGCCGGTGCCACCGAAGTCCACTTCCGGGTTTCCTCGCCCCCGACCACCGGCCCCTGCCACTACGGGATCGACACACCGAGCAAGTCCGAGCTCATCGCCGCCAACCAGAGTGTCGAAGAGATCCGGGAATATCTGAATGCCGACAGCCTGGCCTACCTCCCGCTCGATGCCATGTGGAAGGCGATGGATGGCGAGCAGGACCGCTATTGCGACGCCTGCTTCTCGGGGAACTACCCGCTTCCGGTGCCCGATCCGGAGGTCATGCAGAGCCTGTTCGGCAAGGAACGTCGCTGAGATGATCCGACGCATCGCATGGGTCGCGGCCCTCGTTTTCGTCCTTCCCGGAACCGCCCTCGCCCAGGATCCGATCAACACCTATTCCGCCATCCACCACCCGGTCGTGGGGCGGAACGGGATGGTGGCCAGCCAGAACTTCCTGGCCACCCGGATCGGCGTGGACATCCTGCGCCGGGGCGGCAACGCGATCGACGCGGGAGTCGCGGTAGGGCTCGCGCTCGCGGTCACCCTGCCGCGGGCGGGCAACGTGGGGGGCGGCGGCTTCATCCTGCTGCATCTCGCCGAAGAGAACCGCACGGTCGCGGTGGATTTCCGCGAGACCGCGCCGGCGGCGGCGCGCTCCGACATGTTCTTCGGCGCGGACGGCGAGGTGGACGAGGACGAGTACCGCTTCAGCCACAAGTCATCGGCGATTCCCGGTTCGGTCGCCGGCTTCGACCACCTGCTCCGTAACTACGGCACGATGAGCTGGCAGGAAGTGGCGGAGCCCGCCATCGAGCTCGCGAGGGACGGCGTCGTGGTCTGGGAGGATCTGGCCCAAAACCTCGCCCGCAGCCGGGACCGGCTCGGCAGGAACCCCGCCTCGCGGGCCAAGTTCCAAAAGCCCGACGGCTCGGACTACGAGGTGGGCGATCTGTTCCGGCAGCCGGATCTGGCCTGGACCCTGGAGCAGATCGCCGAAGAGGGTGCGGAGGCCTTCTACCGGGGCGAGATCGCGAACCGCATCGCGGACGACATGGCGAAGCAGGGCGGCCTCATCACGCGGGAAGACCTCGCGAACTACCGGGTGGTCGAGCGCGAGCCGGTGCGCGGAACCTTCCGGGGCTACGAGATCGCGGCCATGTCAGCGCCCAGCTCGGGCGGGATGCACATCGTCCAGATGCTGAACATCCTCGAGAACTTCCCGCTGAGGGAGATGGGCTACGGAAGCGCCGATGCCATGCACGTGATGGCCGAGGCGATGCGGCTCGCCTACGCCGACCGCAGCAAATATCTGGGCGATCCGGACCACGTGGACCTCCCGGCCGAAGCGCTCACGAGCAAGGAATACGCCCGGGAACTCGCGAGAGGCATCTCGCTGAGCCGCGCCCGGCCTTCAGCGGAAGTGAGCCCCGGCGACCTCGCACCCTACGAAAGCCCGGAAACCACCCACTACTCGGTCCTCGACAGCGAGGGCAACGCGCTCGTGAACACCTATACGCTGATGTTCTCCTACGGCTCCGGGGTCGTGATCGAAGGCACCGGCATCCTGATGAACAACAACCTCGGCAACTTCACCCTGCGGCCCGACATCCCGGATGCCTTCGGGCTGATGGGAAGCGCAGACAACCAGATCACCGCGGGCCGGCGGCCGGTGAGTTCCATGACGCCGATCATCGTGCTGCGCGAGGGACGGCCGCACCTGCTTACCGGGAGTCCGGGTGGCAGCCGCATCATCACCACCAACCTGCAACTGCTCGTGAACGTGCTCGAACACGGCATGAACATCGCCGATGCCACCGCGCTGCCCCGGATGCACCACCAGTGGCAGCCGGACCGGCTGGAGGTAGAGAGCGGCTTCAGCCCCGACGTGATCCGGGCGCTTCGGGCCCGCGGCCACGAAGTTCACTTCAGCCCCGGCATGGGGAGCCTCCAGACCGTGATGTTCGTGGATGGGCTGTTCCACGGCTACGGCGACCCGCGCCGGCCGGGAGCACTCGCCCTCGGCTACTGAGAACCGCTTCAGCTCGACAGGCCGAGAGCGGCTCGCTTCGCGGCGATCGGCAGATTTCCCATGTCACGACAATCGAAAGCGGGTGTTCAGAAGATCACCGTCTCTTCTTGCTCCGGTGAAGGGGCTCCGCAGCCTGAAACAGGACCACCCGGGCGTGGCGCGCCGCATCGTCGTCTGCCTCTGCCCGTCGGGCACTTCGACAAGGCTGGCGGCGGCGCGGATGGACGAGCTGCGCGCCCGCCTGCCTTCCGACTCCACCGATCAGATCGTCGGGTGGATTCGCGAGGATCGGGAGCGTCCACCCAAAGGATCCCCGTCGGGAGAACCCGGTTTCAGATCGGCGCGCCCTCGGCGTCCACCCGGATGATCGGCCCGAGGCCTTCGAGCGCCGGGGCGAGCGGTTCGGCGTTCCCGACGACCACGAGCGCACCGTCTTCCGGGTTCAGGTAACGGGCCGCCGCCTCTACCACCTCCTCGCGGGCCACCGCCGCCACCCGGTCCGGGTAGTCGCGCAGCCACGAGAGCGGCCGGCCCCGATCGTGGTGGGAGGTGATCGTCTGCGCCGTACTTCCGCAGGTCTCGAACCGGTGCGCGTAGGAGCGGAGAAACGCCCGGCGCGCATCTTCGAGTTCCCGCGCCAGGATGCGCCGTTTCCCCGAAGCGAGGTCGGAGATCTCCTTGAGCAATGCCCGGATGGCGGCACCCGCCTTTTCGAGGTGGAACGACGAGGAAGCCGCGATCAGCCCGGCACCCGGGAACTGGCTGACCCGGGCGAACGCTCCATAGGTCGCCCCCATCTCCTCCCGCAGGGTGAGATTGAGCCGACTGGAAAAGCCTCCTCCGAGCACGTGGAGCGCGAAGCGAAGCGCGAGGCGATCCGGAGAGTCGATCGGAGGGCCGAGGCGCGCCCAGGCGACCATCGCCTGGGGCGCGGGGTTCGCGGTCCCGTGGAAGAAGAGCCCGCTCCCCGGTTCCGGAACCCGGGGCGCGGCGGGACACCCTTCGCGACCGCCGGGCTTCCATCCGCCGAATCTCGCTTCCATCAACTCGTGGGCAGCTTCCGGCTGGATGTCCCCGCAGAGGATCAAGGCCGCCCCGGAGGCGGGGTAGCGGGCTTCGTGGAAGGCACGGATGGCTTCCGGCTGCATCGCTTCGAGGGTGGCTTCGTCTCCGCCGGATCGCCATCCGTAGGGATGCTGATCCGAAAAGACCGCCCGCCTCGTGATCCGCCGCAGGATCGCGTCCGGCCGGACCCGCGCCGAGCGGAGGCCGTCGAGGCGCAGCGGGACCAGGCGCTCCAGTTCCTCGGCGCGGAACGCCGGGTTCTCCAGCATGTCCACCACGAGGTCGAGGGTGGGTTCGAGATGTTCGGTCAGGGTGGAAAAGCCGAGATGGGAGTTCTCGGCTCCCGAAGAGCAGCCGAGACCCGCGCCGATCCGGTCGGCATCCGATTCGAAGCGACTCGCGGATCGGGTCTTCGTCCCCCGTTCCATCAGGTTCGCGGTCATGGACGCGAGGCCTGCCTCCCCGCGGTTTTCGTCCACCTTCCCGCCGGGCATGGTCAGGATGCCTTCGAGCCACGGCAGCTCCGGACGGGGTGCCACCAGAAGCCGCAACCCGTTCGAGAGCCTCGTTTCTTCCGGGAGCGGGGCGAGGAAGGCTCCTTTTCGACCTTTGCGGGGAGGCCGGGTCCGGTCCGGCTCCGCAGTAAGCGACAGCTTCGCTTCCGGCGGCGAGGCCGGGGGCTCCGTCCAGTCGGGCCCCGGTTCCGGCTGGCCGGCGGGTGCTTCGCCGCGTGCATCCGGGTCACCGTAGAGAAGCTCTACCCGAGGTGCCGCGAGGTACCGGGAGCAGGCTTCCTGCATGTCCTTTCCGGTCACGTTCCGGTAGCGAAGCCAGTGCTCGCCGATCTTTCCCGCGTCGCCGAGGAAGGTCTCGTAGCGGGCGAGGAGGTCGGCCTTGCCGGCCAGCCGCTCGAGTCCGGCGACGAAGGCCACCGAGAGCGCCGCCTTGACCTTTTCGAGCTCCTCTTCGGTGGGGCCCTCCTTCGCGAAGCGGGCGATTTCCTCGTCCATCGTCTCGCGGATCCGGGAGAGCGGGATTTCCGGACGGGCGGTGATGACCGCGCCCGCGATCCCGCCGGCTTCGAGCGAGTACTGGAAAGCGCCGACGTTCGAGGCGATGCGGTCCTCATAGACCAGCCGCCGGTAGAGCCGCGAGTTGATCCCGTCGGAGAGCAGCTCCGAGAGCAGCTCCAGCGCCGGCTGGTCCTCGTGGAAGAAGGGAACGGTGGACCACCCGCAGTAGAGCCGCGGATGGGGAACGGACTCTTCCACCCGGATGAGCCGGGTTTCCGCGAGGCGGCTTTCGGGAATCTTCGGACGGCCCGGGAGCGGACCCGGCGGAATCGACCCGAAGTACTTCCGGGCGAGTTCGAGCGCCCGGCGCTCCTCGAAGTCGCCGGCGATCACCAGCACTGCGTTGTTCGGGACGTAGAACCGGCGGAAGAAGTCGTGAACCTCGTCGAGATTCGCCGCCTCGATGTGACCCATGTCGCCGATCACGTCCCAGGAGTACGGATGGCCGGCCGGATAGAGCGCGTGGAACATCTTTTCCCACGCCGTCCCGTAGGGGACGTTGTCCATCCGCTGGAACCGCTCGTTCCGCACCACTTCGCGCTGGGTGTCGAGGCGCTTCTGGTCGAGCACGTCGAGCAGGTACGCCATCCGGTCTGATTCGGCCCAAAGCGCCACGCCCAGCGCCTCCCGCGGGAGTGTCTCGTAGTAGTTGGTCCGGTCGTGGTTCGTCGTGCCGTTGACTCCTCCGGAGGAAAGGCTCGCGCCACTCTCCTCCATCAGCCGGATGAAGTGCGCGTTGTTGTGACGCGAACCCTCGAACATCAGGTGCTCGAAGAGGTGGGCGAACCCGGTGCGCCACGGCCGCTCGTTCTTCGACCCGACGTGGTACCAGAGCGCGACGTGGACGAGCGGCAGGCGGCTGTCCTCGTGGAAGATCACCCGGAGCCCGTTTTCGAGCGTCCGGGCGCGAAAGGGAACGGAAAAGGCAGCTTGGTTTTCTGTCGGGGAGGCCATGCGGCGCGGGAATATACTGCCCTCCCTTGGGACAGATCGGATTGCAGCTCTCGATTCTGTTCGCCTTGGCGCTCGGATCGGTGGCTCCCGCGCAGGATCTCTTTACCGCCGACCGTTCGCTGGAGGCGATGGCAGGGAAGCAGGTGGTGTTCGAGACCACCGGGGGGACGATCATCATCGAAGTGCTGCCGGAAGCCGCCCCGAACCACGCCGCGTTCTTCCTGAAACAGGCGGAAGAAGGAAACTACGACGGCACCGCCTTCCACCGGGTGATCCCCCGCGGCATCCTCCAGGGCGGCGATCCGAACACCCGGGATCCCGAGGCGCAGGAGAGCTACGGCAAGGGCGGCCTGCTGCGGCTCGCCCGCGAGCCGAACGAAAGGCTCCATCTGCGGGGGGCGGTGTCGGCGGTCCAGGTTCCCGGAAACCCGGACAGCGCCGGTGCCCAGTTCTTCATCGTGATCACCGACCAGCCGGTCCTCGACGGGCAATACACGGTGTTCGCTGAAGTCGTCGAAGGGATGCGGACCGCGACCGGGCTTTCCGAGGTCGCGATCGACGATCGGGGCATGCCGCTCGAACGGATCGAAATCCTGAGCGCCACCGTCCGCGACCGACCCCCCGAGATCGCTCCGCCCTTCACGACCGAATCCGACGCGGAACTCGCGGAGCATCAGGTGATCCTCGAAACCCCGAAGGGGGAAATCCGGATTGCGCTCTTCCCCGGGATCGCGCCGATCCACGCCCGCAACTTCCTGCGCCTCGCGGCGCTCGGTGCCTACGACGGCACTGCTTTTCACCGGGTGGTCGAGGGCTTCGTCATCCAGGCCGGCTGGATGGAGACCCGCGAGCCGCGGCTGCCGGAAAGCATCGAAAAACACGTGACCAACATCCCGGCGGAGCTCAGCGACCATCCCCACCGGGCCGGCATTGTCAGCATGGCCCGCCTCGAAGCTCTCGACAGTGCGATGACCAGCTTCTTCATCGTCACTGCCGACGCTCCCGAGCTCGACGGGGAGTACACGGTCTTCGGCGAGGTGGTCGCGGGATACGAGGCGGTCGAAGCCATCGAGGGAGTCCCGGCCGCCGAAGACGAAACACCGCTCGAGCGGATCGAAATCCTCCGGGCACGGGTGGAGCGGGTGCCGTGAGCGGCTGGCTCGACGTGGCGATCGTCGGCGCGGGGCCCTCGGGTCTCGCCGCCGCCATCGAATGCGAGCGGGGCGGGCTCCGCTACCAGGTGTTCGACAAGGGCGGCCTCGTGGACACCATCCGCCGCTTCCCGGTGCACATGGTGTTCTTCACCACTCCGGATCTGCTCGAAATCGGAAACCTTCCGCTCGTCTGCCACCGGGAGAAGCCGTCCCGGTTCGAAGCGCTCCTCTATTACCGGAAGGTCGTCCAGCATTTCGGCCTCGAACCCCGGCTCCATACCCGCGTTGCAGGCGCCCGGCGCGAAGACGGCGGATTCGTTCTCGAACTCCGGAGCGAACGGCAAGGCATCCCCGACCCGCCGCCGGTCCGGGCCCGCAACCTGGTCCTCGCCATCGGCTATTTCGAAAACCCGAACCGCCTCGGCATCCCCGGTGAGGAGCTGGACAAGGTTTCCCACCGGTACGTGGAAACCCACCCCTATTTCGGTTCCCGGGTCGCCGTGATCGGCGGCGGCAACTCGGCGGCCGAGGCAGCGCTCGATCTCTATCGGGCCGGAGTGGACGTGACGCTCATCCACCGTGGCGAGCAGCTCTCCTCCCACCTCAAGTACTGGGTGCGCCCGGACATCGAAAACCGGATCGAGCGGAAAGAAATCCCGGCCCATCTCGGTGCCCAGGTGATCCACATCCAGCCGGAGGCGCTGACGATCGAAAACGCCCGCGGCGAACAGCAGGAAATCGGCAACGATTTCGTCCTGCCGCTGATCGGCTACCAGCCGGATTTCGCCTTCCTCGAATCGCTCGGGGTCCAGAGCGAGGGACCCGACCGGACTCCGGTCATCGACCCGGAAACCTTCGCCACCGAGGTTCCGGGGCTTTATCTCGCCGGCGGGGTGGCGGCGGGCCTCCGCACCAACCGGATCTTCATCGAGAACGGCCGGTTCCACGGGGAAGCCGTTCTGCGACACATCATGAGGAACCGCTAAGGTGGCCGACCGCGACCCGTGGAAAGCCGTGGAACTCCATTTCCGCGGCTTTCCGCCCGAAACGATGCGCGAGCGGGCCCGGACGTTCGCGGAGCACCTGGCCCGGCGACGCACCGTCCGGGAATTCGACTCCCGCCCGGTCCCCGAAGGCGTGGTCGAGGCGGCGCTCCGCGCAGCCACTTCGGCACCGAGCGGTGCGAACCTCCAGCCCTGGCGGTTCGTGATCGTCCGCGACCCGGAGGTGCGGGAGCGGCTTCGGTCTGCGGCCGAAGCCGAAGAGCGGGCCTTTTACGGCGGCAAGGCCCCACCGGAATGGCTCCGGGCGCTCGAGCCGCTCGGCACCGATGCGAACAAGCCTTTCCTCACCGAGGCACCGGTCCTGATCGCCGTCTTCATGCAGCGGTATTCGGTCGGCCCCGACGGAAGCCGGGTCCGCAACTACTACCACTCGGAATCGGTGGGGATCGCTGCCGGGTTCCTGATCGCGGCGCTCCACCACGCGGGTCTCGCCACCCTGACCCACACTCCGAGCCCGATGGGTTTTCTGAACGAGCTGCTCGACCGCCCTCCGAACGAGGTCCCCTACCTGGTGCTGGTGGCCGGATATCCGAAGCCGGGAGCGCGGGTCCCCGACATTCGCCGCTTTCCGCTCGATCAGGTCGTGAGCGTCCGGTGAAATCACGGCGTGAGTGTCTGGTCGCCCTCGGGAGCAGCCTGCTCGCCGCCTGCGGCCTTCGGGAATCCGGGCCTCTCGACTTCCGGATCCGGGGGGCGCTCGTGGTGGACGGGACCGGGGCACCGGCGCGCCGGGTCGATCTCGGGATTCGGGGCAGGAAGTTCGCTCGCGCGACCGGCAAAGCGCTCCGCGAACTGGATGCGGGCGGACTCGTCGCGGCACCCGGATTCGTGGACATCCACTCGCACGGGGATCTGGTGTTGCCGGGTGAACGACCGGACCGCGAGGCACTGCTCGCCGGACGGCTGACCCAGGGGATCACGACCGAGGTCATCGGCAACTGCGGCCTCGGAGCCGCCCCGCTCTTCGGCGAGGGCGTGGAACTCGCCCCCGCGGTGCATGCCTGGATGACTCCCGAAGGAACCGGGTGGCGCTGGTCGTCGCTCGCCGACTACTTCGGGGCGGTGGAAACCCGGGGAACGCCGATGAACGTGGCGGCCCTCGTCCCCCACGGGCTGCTCCGGCTCGGGGCCATGGGGCTTCGGCCGGGCGAACCGGATGCCGGCGAAGCGAGAGCGATGGCGCGGGCGCTCGAACAGAGCCTCGAAGAAGGCGCGGTCGGCCTCTCCTGCGGACTCATCTACCCGCCGGGGATGTTCAGCGCCACGGAGGAACTGATCGAGCTCGCCCGCCTCCTCGGAGCATCCGACGGGGTGTTCACCGCGCACGTGCGGGGCTCCAGCGAGACCCTGCTTCCGGCGGTGGAGGAACTCATCCGGATCGGCCGGGCTTCCGGGGTCCGGGTCCACCACAGCCACGCCGAAGCAGTGGGAAAGGATCACTGGCGGAATCTCGCTCGTTTTCTCGATATGGAGCGCGCTGCCCGCTCCGACGGGGTCCGGATTTCGGCTGACATGTTCCCCTATCCGGTGGCGGCCACCATGATGTACGCCATCTATCCACCCTGGGCTCTCGAAGGCGGTCCGGAAGAGCTGCTCGAGCGGCTCGCCGATCCGGAGCTGCGTGCCCGGATCGGCCGGGATATCGCCGAGCAGATTCCCGAATGGCCACCCTGGGAGCCGGGGGGCTGGCCCCACAACCTGGTCTCGGCAGTGGGTTGGGAAGGAATCCAGGTGGCGAGCACCGGAAGCCCGGGGGGACGCGACGCGGTTGGCCTCTCGCTCGCCGAACTCGGCGAAGCGCGCGAGCGGATGCCGTTCGAGGCGATTTCCGATCTCATGCTGGAGGAAGCGGGGGCCGTGGGGCAGTTCGTCATGGACATCAGCGGCGAAACGGGGCTGCGGGAGCTCGCTCTCGATCCGGACGTCGCGTTCATCACCGATGCCAACGACTACGGCAAGGGCGCGCCGCATCCCGCCGCCCACGGGGCGTTCCCCCGGGTGTTGCGCCGCTATGTCCGGGAGGAGGCGCTGCTTCCGCTGGAGGAGGCGATCCGGCGCATGACATCCCTGCCGGCCGATATCGCGGGTTTGCCCGACCGGGGACGGATCGCGGACGGCCTCCCCGCCGATCTCGTCCTGTTCGATCCGGAAACCGTCAGCGACCACGCGACACTCTCGGCTCCCCGTGCCCGGGCGAGCGGCATCCGCGCGACCTTCGTCAACGGAACCCCGGTGACCCGGGACGGCCGCTACACGGGAGCGCTCCCTGGCCAGATCCTCCGTCGAACGGGCTAGCAGGCTGTCTCTGGCCGCTCTCTTCCTCGCGCTGCTCGCGGCGCTCCCCGGACAGCCAACCCGGGAAGAACTGGAGGCGAAAGGGGACAGACAGCTCTACAACTACGACTACGACGAAGCGGAAGCAACCTTCCGCGAACTCGACGAGCGGTACGAACTCCACCCGGCCGGCCCCTACGCCCGCGCCTCGGTCCTCTGGAGCCGCATCGCGCAGCGGACCGGTGCCTTGCGGGGATCCACTCATCGGGGGGACCGTTTCTGGACCCAGCCGAGAAAGATCGATGTCTCCGAAGAAAACGCCGCCGAATTCCGGGCGTTCACCGAAGAGGCGCTCCTTCGGGCGGAGCGGATGCTTTCGCGGAATCCCGATGATGTGACGGCTCTCTACTTTCGGGGCGCGGCACGCGGACTCGTCTCCGGGTGGGAAATGGTGGTCGAGCGCTCCTATTTCCGGGCTTTTCGTTCCGGGCTCGGGGCGGTCGCCAACCACCGCCGGGTTCTGGAGCTCGATCCGGAGTTCTGGGATGCCTACGCCGTCGTCGGGGCCTACGAATACAGTCTCGCGAGGCTGCCGCGAGTCCTGCGGATGCTCGCCTTTCTGGCCGGCCGCCGCGGAAATCGGGATCTCGGAATCGAGTACCTGAAGATCACCGCCGAACGCGGCGAGCGCGCCCGCTGGGGGGCTGCCTGGAGCGAGGTGGTGATCCTGCAGCGCGAAGGGATGGATGCCGAGGCGCTCGACCGGATTCGGGAGCTGCGGAGGGAATTTCCCCGGAATCCGGACCTGATTCTCGAGGAGGCCAGCCTGCTGAACACCCTCGGCGCCCACCGGGAGGCGCGGGAGATCGCCAGTCGGTTTCTCACCGACCAGTCGGCGGGATTCGGCAACCACGACCTGGTCGCCCCGGGCCTCGCACGGCTTCGGCTCGGAGAGAGCCTGCTTTTCGAGGAGCGCTGGGAAGCGGCGGAAACCGCTTTCACCGAGGGGCTCGCCGAGCGGCCCGAGCCGGAGCTCGAAGCCATGCTCCTGCTCCGGCGGGGCAACGCCCGTGACGGAGACGGCCGATCCGGCCAGGCCGGAACCGACTATCTCGAGGTGCGCCGCTCAGGGGCCGATGAAGTTCTCGCCGATTGGGCAGACGAACTGCGGCGCAGGCCGTGGCCGGACGGAGCGCCCGCAGAACTCCTGCCGCGGGCGCTCTCGCCGGAGGAAATCAGTCGCCTTCGCCGTCCTCCATCCCGTCCTCCATCATGGAATAGGTGAAGCTCGCGTCCGCCGATCCGGATGCCGGGACGGTCACATCCATTTCCATTTCGCCGAGGCGCTCGTGCCATACGCCGACCGTGTAGCGGCCGGGGGGCACGTTGCCGATCATGAACGAGCCGTCCATGCCGCTGACCGCGAAGTAGGGGTGCTCCATGACGCCCACGTAGCTGTTCATCCAGCGGTGCACGTCGCATTTGAAGGGAACCATGACCTCTGGCCAGTCGAATGTCCGGGTGGTGCTCATCCCCATGACCGGCTGGCCGATGTTGAACTCCTGGTTCCTGTTCGGCGTGGCGTGGATGTTGTGGAGGGTCTGGTCGCTGTTCATGATGTTGAGCGGCTGGCCAACCTGGATGCCGAAGACGTGGGGCATGTAGATACAGCCCTCCTGATTGAGCTCGACCGGCTCGGTCGGGGTCGGGAAGTTCATCCCTTCGAGCCCGCTCTTGATATGGACGAAGGCGTTCATCAACCCGCCGTCCATGTCGGCCACGACGAACTCGGTCATCACCGCATTCTCGTGGAGGGCGGCACAGTTGGGATCGGCCGCCATCTGGATCTCCTGCGCCGGAGGTGCCTCGCCGTCCAGCATGATCCGTCCACTGATGCTCCCGGCGGTCGCCGGATCCACGTTGGCCATGGCGGCAGCGGGCATCTCGGGCATCGAGGACTCCTCGCCACCGCCCCCGCAGGCAGCCACGAACCCGAAGGCCAGAAGGATGACGAAGAGCGGCAGAATCCGCGGAGCTCGGTAGGACATGTTCCGGACAACCTCCAAGGGGTCAGGACGAAAGGGCGCGACAGAAACGCAGCGCGAAGAAAGAAGGGCGACATTCGCACCGGCTGGGCCACGAGGGCGCGAGAGCCGGGAATCTCAGACGAGCCACCCTTTCCGGACAGATTTTAGCAGCGACGGGCGCTAAGTCCGATGGGCGGCAAGCGCCAGGCGGCCCGCCAATTCCTCTGGCACGGCGAGGAAGCGCTTTTCGGTCACCCGAAGATCCCGCCCCAGTTCATAGACGAGCGGGATGCCCGTCGGGACGTTGAGCGCCGCGACTGCTTCGGGATCCATTCCTTCGAGTTTCATGATGAGCGCGCGGAGGCTGTTTCCGTGCGCCACCACCAGAGCCGGCCCCTCGGCGAGATGGGGCGCGATCCCCTCCTCGAAGTCGGCGAGAACCCGCTTCTGTGCGTCGGCAAGAGATTCGGTGGACGGGAGCTGATCGGGAGGGATGTTCCGATAGCGGCGGTCCTTGCGCGGGTGGTCCGGATGGTCGGTCGCGAGCGGCGGGGGGGTTCCGGTAAAGCTCCGCCGCCAGCGCGCCGCCGCCTCGGCTCCGTGGATACGCGCGATTTCCGCCTTGTTCGCGCCCTGAAGCGCTCCGTAGTGCCGTTCGTTCAGTCGAAAGGAAGAACGGACCGGCAGCCAGGGGGCATCCATCTCGTCGAGCAGAAGCCACAGCGTGTGAATGGCGCGTCGCAACACCGAAACGTGCGCCACAACCGGCTGGATCCCCTCTTCCCGGATGCGCCGGCCGGCACTTCGGGCTTCTTCTTTCCCGGCCTCGGAGAGCGGTGGATCCATCCAGCCGGTGAAGCGGTTCGCCTGGTTCCAGAGACTCTCCCCGTGGCGGATCAGGATCAGGGTCCCGCCGCCCGATGCCTCACCCATTCCTCGCCTCCTCGACCCCGGAAACGACCGCCCGGCGCACTTCCTGGGTCAAATCCGCGAGTTCCTCGCGACTCCGCCCCGCCGTCGGGACCGGGGGATGGAACCGAATCCGGATCACGCCGGGGGAAAGCAGGAAGGAATCGGGGGCCAGAACCTCCGTTGCACCGGTCACGCTCACCGGGACGACCGGAGCGTCCGCGGCGAACGCGATGCGAAAACCACCGGAGCGGAATTTGCCGACGCGGCCGTCGCGACTTCTCGTGCCTTCCGGCGCGATGATGAAGGAGCGCCCCTCCCGGACCACCCCGATCGCCTCATCGAGGCTCTTCAGCGCCGAAGCCCGACGATCCCGATCGACCGGAATGAAACCCACCTGCCGGAACGCGGCCCCGATGACCGGAACCCGAAAGGCTTCTCGCTTGATGAGGGTCGAATTCGGTCCGGGAAGGACGTAGATGACCGCCGGCATATCGATCAGGGACGCGTGGTTCGGCATGTAGATGCGAGGCTCGTGGGGCTCGATGTGCTCGCGCCCTTCGACCTCGAGTCGCACTCCGGCGAGCCGGAAGACCGCGCCCATGATCGCCCGCCCCAGTTCGTATCCGTAGCGGCGCTTCCCGGAGGCCCGATCGGCGAGCGGAATCAGCAGGAGTCCACCGATCAGCATGGGTGGCAACAGGATGGCAACCGCCAGCGTCCCGACCCAGGCACGCACCCGGTGGCCGAAGCCTCTCCCGGTCAAACTCGCTCGGTCAGTAGTAGCGGTTGATCGAAATCTTGACCTGACGCCGCCCGCTGCCGGATTCCCGCGCCTGAGGCCGCCGGTCCCGACGGTCCGGGAAGATGGCGCTCACCGAAGTCGCGCCGCGGCCTTCCTCGCCCGAGCCGGTGTTCCCTGCCTCGGGATCCTGCCCCCGGCTCCGCGCCAGGGCTTCTTTGACCTTGCGCTCCACGTCTTCGAGCGACTCGTCAGCGACTTCCGCGAGCTCGGTGACCGTCAACTGGTGAGCCCGGTCGAACATCCGCTTTTCCCGGAACGAAAGGCTCTTTTTCTGATCGAGGTAATGCAGCCCCTTGAGAACGCCGGCCACTTCGATCGGAGAACCGCTCTTCATACGGTCCGAATTGTCCTTGAACCGGGTCTTCCAATTCACATGCTCGTCCACCGGGCCTCGTTCGAGAATGTCGAACACCCTTTCGACATCGCCCTCGGTCATGATCGGGCGCAACCCGACTTCTTCCGCCTTGGTGACCGGCACCATCACCAGCGTGGACTTGGTGATCAGGCGGAGGCGGTAGAACTCGGCACCTTCGTCCAGATCCGAAGTGGCCACGCTCTCGATGACTGCGATTCCCTGATTTGGATAGATGACCTTGTCTCCGGTCTTGAACGATTGCATTGGCGTCCGTCTCAACTCTCCCGAAAGCAATGAAAAGTGGGGCATTGTACCAGAATCGGGGCACCGCCCGCCACTCTCTTCCGTCCCCCTCTTTGCTACACTGCCCTTCCCGCGTCGGGCCTGCCGGAGTGGCGGAATGGCAGACGCACGGGACTCAAAATCCCGCGATCCCCGGATCGTGAGGGTTCGACCCCCTCCTCCGGCACCGGACCCCGACCGTGATCCATCCCGAACTTCTCGAAATCCTTTGCTGTCCGGAGAGTCGGCAGCCCGTCCGCCCCGCTTCCGAAGAGGAAAAAGAACGGGTGAATCAGGCGATCCGCGACGGACGGATCTCCGGTGTTTCGGAAGTACGCGAAGCGCTGATCCGCGAGGACGGCCGTTTCCTGTACCCGATCCGCGACGGGATCCCCATCATGCTGATCGAGGACCGGATCGAAGCGCCGGAACCCTAGATCAGATTGAACAGGACGGCGACCGCCAGCATCATGATGTGGAGTCCGGCACCCGGAACGCGGAGCAGCGGCCTCGTACCCGCCTCCGGCAACGCTTCGGCGAGCTCCCGCTCTTCGCCCATGAGCGGAGGTTCGGCGGCTCCTGCCTGGACGGCCTCATAGAGTCGCTCGAGCTTCTCCTCGCCCACCGAGATCCGGTCGTCGAGCCACCAGAACAGCAAGGCCGCGGGGATCGCGAGCAACCGCAGGACGAGCCAGCCCTGGAGGGCCCCCACCCCGAGGCAGACGCACACTGCGGCGACTCCGAGGCGTTTCATCCGGTTCGACCGGCCGCTCTCGGCTTCGCGAACCGCCTTCAGGCGGTCGAGTCCCGCCTCCCTCGCGCTTCGGGGCGGCTCGGGAGATTCATCTCCCAAAGAGAAACGGGCGTCCATCGAAAATCAGTGGAGATTCGTGACTTCGGGCTCCGGCTGCTCGCTTTCGGGCGCTTCGTTCTCTTCGAGAGCGCGCATCTGCAGCGTGAGCATCTTGATCAGCGCGGGAACCATCCGGGCCGGCACCGTGACCCGCATCTGCGGATCCGCCAGCACCGTGGGGCCGCCATCCTCTCCTTCCACCACATCCTCCGGCTGGACCCCGGTGAGGCTGCAGAAAGTAAGGGTGATGTCGAAGGGGGAATGGGTCGCTTCGCAATAGTTCGCGTAAACCGAAGGGCAGGATGCGCTTCGATTCGCTTTGATTCGGAAGTTCCTTTGCATGGGGAGAGCTCCTCCGGCACCGGGGACGAGGGGGTAGCGGGGGGCGGACTTGAACCGCCGACCTAAGGGTTATGAGTCCTTCGCTCTTGCCGTCTGAGCTACCCCGCCGACCGACCGGCCATTCTAGCCGGACGTTTCGCTATCTTCGTCTTCCTCTTCGGCTTCGATTGCCTCGACTTCATCTTCGGTGAGCACCCCGGCCATCTTCCAGACCGGCTCCTGCGGACCTGGCACGATGCCTTCCAGATCCCGGTCCCCGTCCCGCGGTCCCCGCGACTCCTCGCCCTTCTCCGCGGCCCGCTCGCGACGGCGCAGCTCCTTGGCGCGCTGTTTGGCCGCCCGCTCCTTCTCCTTGCGCCGCTTGAGAAAAGTCTGGCGGGAACGGTTGGCCATGCGGGGGAGAGTCTAGCCGCCCGTCGTATCCTCTTCGCGGGGATCGCCCCCCGGAGGAAATTCGACATGCCACGCTGCCTTCTCTCTTTCGCACTGATTTTCGGCGCGCTGACACAAGCCGCCGCCCAGGATGAAATGCTTGAACCGCACCATATCCAGACGCTCGAGTGGAGGGACATCGGGCCGCTGCGAGGAGGCCGCTCGCTCTCCTGCTCCGGGAGCCCGGGGCGTCGTCACGAGTACTACTTCGGGGCAACCGGCGGCGGACTCTGGAAGACCGTGGACTCCGGAACGAACTGGCATCCGGTGACCGACGGCCAGATTTCGAGCTCCTCCATCGGCGCGGTCGCGGTAGCCGAGACCAATCCCGACATCGTCTTCATCGGCGGCGGCGAGACCCAGCTCCGCGGGAGCATCACCCAGGGCGACGGCGTGTACAAGAGCGTGGACGGAGGGGCCACCTGGAGGCATATGGGGCTTCGGGATACCCAGGCCATCGCACGCATCCGGATCCACCCGGTGAATCCGGACATCGTCTTCGTCGCGGCGCTCGGCCACCCCTACGGCGACAACGAAGAGCGTGGAATCTTCCGCTCCACCGACGGCGGCACGAACTGGGAGCGGGTGCTCTTCGTCAGCCCGAAGGCGGGTGGTGCGGACCTGATCATCGACCGCACCAACCCCGACGTGCTCTACGCGAGTCTCTGGCAGGTCTATCGGAAGGCGTGGAAGATGTGGGGAGGAGGCCCTGATTCCGGGCTCTACCGGTCGGAAGACGGGGGAGACACCTGGACGGAACTGACCGGCAATCCGGGCATGCCCGAGGGTCCGATCGGCAAGATCGGTGTCACCGTCTCCCCGGCCAACCCGAACCGGGTGTGGGCCATCGTGGAAGCTCCGGAGGGCGGAGTCTTCCGGTCGGAAGACGCGGGGGCCACCTGGCGGCTCACCAACGACGAGCGAAAACTCCGGCAACGGGCCTTCTACTACTCGCGCATCTACGCCGATCCGGTGGACGAAAACGTGGTCTATGGGCTGAACACCGGCTTCTACAAATCGGTGGATGGCGGAGAGACCTTCGACATCGTGCTGCGCCCGCCACACGGCGACCAGCACGACCTCTGGATCGACCCGAACGACCCGATGCGCATGTGCAACGCCAACGACGGGGGCGGCAACGTGAGCGTGAACGGCGGAGAAACCTGGACCGACCAGGACTTCTCGACCACCCAGCTCTATCACGTGAACGTGACGAACGACTTCCCGTACCACGTGTGCGGGGCCCAGCAGGACAACACCACGGTCTGCACTCCGAGCGAGGGCTGGGACCACATGCAGGCCCGCGGGCCGGGGAGCCGCTGGTACTACTCCGCCGGAGGTGGCGAGAGCGGCTACATCACCCAGCATCCCTCGAACCTCGACATCTTCTACGCCGGGAGCCAGGGAGCGCTGCTCACCCGTTACGACCGTTCGAACGGCCAGATCCGCGATATCCAGGTCTATCCGCGGTTCTTCTCCGGCGAACCGGCAAGCGCCCTGCCCGACCGCTGGCAGTGGACGTTTCCGATCGTGTTCTCACCCCTGAACGAGAACCGCCTCTACACGAGCTCGCAATTTCTCTACATCACCGAAAACGACGGCCAGTCGTGGGAGAAGATCAGCCCCGACCTCACCCTCGCGGACCCCGAGACTCTCGGCGAGACCGGCGGGCTCATCACGATGGACATGAACGGGCCCGAGATCTACGCGACCATCTTCGCAGTCGCGCCCTCCATGCATGACCCGGACACCATCTGGGTCGGGTCGGACGACGGCCTGCTCCACATCACCCGCGACCACGGCACCACCTGGACCGAGATCACTCCCCCCGATCTGCCGAGGTACAGCAGGGTGAGCATCATCGAGGAGTCCCCGCACCGCGAGGGAACCGCCTTTTTCGCCGCGAACCGCTACCAGGTGGATGACCGGGAACCGTATGTGTATCGGACCACCGACTTCGGGAGCACCTGGACGAAGATCGTGGACGGCATCGCGCCCGGACATTTCGCCCGGGCGGTGCGTGAGGATCCCGTGCGTCAGGGTCTCCTCTTCCTCGGGACCGAGCACGGCCCGTACATGTCCCTGAACGATGGAGAGAGCTGGATGTCGCTCCAGTTGAACCTGCCCGACACACCCATCCGGGATCTGGTCGTGAAAGGAAGCGACGTGGTGCTCGGAACCCACGGCCGCGGCTTCTGGATACTCGACGACATCGAGCCGCTCCGCCAATTCGATGGCTCGCACCTGAATGCGACGCTCACCGTGTTCGAACCCGGCCCAGGAGTGCGGGAAGTGCAGGACGCGGTCATCCAGTACCACCTCGCGGAGGAAGTCGAACGGGTCGTGATCGAGATCCACGATGCCAAAGGCATGCTGGTGGACCGCTTCGAGGGGACCGAGCCCGAGTTCGAGGCGGAGCCGGATTTCTCCTGGTTCCGGGTGCGACGCTCTTCGGTTCCCACCACCGCCCGAGGGCTGAATCGCTTCGTCTGGAGCGGCCGCTATCAGGGGGCCGTCGGCTTCGAGGGGATGATTCTCTGGTCAGCGCGCGCCGAAAGCGGCCCCAAAGCACCTCCGGGAACGTACCAGGTCACCATCGAGGCGGCCGGCATGAGCGAGACCGTGGAGCTCGAGTGGAAGGCCGACCCCAGGCTCAAGGGAATCACCACCGCCGATCTCGAAGAGCAGTTCGAGCTGGCGAGCCGCATCCGCGATCAGACGAGCCGCGCCAACGAAGCGGTGATCCGGATCCGCGATGTCCGGACGCAGCTCGAGGAGCGGCTCGAAGGGGTGGCTGACCAGGGCCTCATGGCCGAAGGCGCGAAGTTGATCGAAGACATGACCACGGTAGAAGAGGCCCTCTACCAGACGAAGAACCGGAGCAATCAGGATCCGCTGAACTTCCCGATCCGGCTCAACAACCGTCTCGCGTCGCTACGGCGCAGCGTGGAGACCGGCGACGCGAAGCCGACCGACGGTGCTTACGCGGTGTACGAGGAACTCACCGGTGAGCTCGACGGGCACCTCGAAATGCTCGACACCATCCTCGGCCCGGCGCTCGACGGCGTGAACGACCAGCTTTCCGGTGCCGGAGCGTCTCCGGTGGATCCGGACCGCTGGCGCGAGAGTCGTTAGCAGGCTGTGGATAAACTGGCGTGAGCACCGAGACGGGTGAGGCGCCCGGCTGACAAGGCGCGTGAGTGAGCAATAGCAGCGCTATTTCGAGCGAATCGCAACGAAGAGCGAGCCTCCAGGCGAGCGTTCAGACGGGATGCATCGCTCGTCGAATGCCGCGTTAGTTTTTCCACAGCCTGCTAGCCGACGGAGGGCGCGACGGTCTCCCGGATCACCGTCTCGCCCTCCACCATTTCCTCGTCCTCGAAGACGAACCGGCCCTCGAACGGTGTCTCGGCGATCAGCAGGGGAAGCCAGTGCCGGTCGTCCTGCCACATTTCGTCGAAAGGAATCCGGTCGAGCGGTGCCCAGATCGGGGTCGCTTCCTCGGTGGGCCGGGGTTCGCCGAGGAACCGCTCGGCGCGGAACACGAAAACCCGGAGCGAGTAGCCGCTAAGGAACTGGAAACGAAGTTCGCCGACCTGGCGCGGCGCGATCGCCTGGATTCCGAGCTCCTCGTCCACCTCGCGAAGAGCCGCCTCGAGCGGTGTTTCGCCGGCCTCGATGCGTCCTCCGGGGCCGTTCAGCTTCCCCTCGCCGAGCCCCCGGTGCTTGCGAATCAGCAGGATGCGGGACTCCTCCACGACGAAGAGCAGGGTGGCCCGCTCGGTGGGCTCCCAGCCCTTCCAGGTGAACGAGCGGAGAAAGCGCGTCGCCTCGGCGGAAGGCCGGGGGCTGCGAAACGAAAGAGAGTCGCCGGGCGGTGGCCAGGGGTCAGTTTCCATCCCAGCCCACTCCGGACAGCTTGCCGAGGAGCGAGCCTTCCCCCTTTCCGCCGCCACCGGTCTGCGGCGCCGCCTGATGGATCCGCCCCGCGAGGCGACTGAACGGAAGCGACTGGAGCCAGACCCAGCCCGGCCCGGTGAGGCTCGCGAAGAAAAAGCCCTCGCCCCCGAACAACGCGGACTTCACGCCCCCGACGAACTGGATGTCGTAATCCACCGAAGGCGCGAGGGCGACGAGACAGCCGGTATCCACCCGAAGGTTCTCCCCCGGGCCGAGCTCCCGACGCACCACCGTTCCGCCGGCGTGGAGAAACGCGAGGCCGTCGCCTTCCACCGATTGCATGATGAAGCCCTCGCCCCCGAACAGGGCGGTTCCGATCTTCTTCTGGAAGGCGATCCCGATGGAAACCCCCTTGGCACCACAGAGAAAGGCGTCTTTCTGGGCGACGATCCGACCACCGAGTCGGGCGAGATCCACCGGGATGATCTTTCCGGGGTACGGTGCCGCAAAAGCCACCCGCTGCTTGCCGTGTCCCTGGTTCACGAACTCGGTCATGAACAGGCTCTCTCCGGTGAGCAGCCGCTTTCCGGCACCGAGCAGCTTCCCCATGAACCCTTCCTGGCTGCCATCGCCGAAGATCGTCTGCATCTCGATCCCGTTCGACATGAACATCATGGCCCCGGCTTCCGCGATCGCCCCTTCGCGGGGATCCAGCTCCACTTCGACGAACTGCATCTCCTCTCCGAAGATCTCGTAGTCCACCTCGTGCATGTGGCCGGAAGAGGGCGGCGGGGCCGGCGCGCCGGAATCCAGCTCACGGAAGCCGGAAAGCGGTGCCCAGCTCGATTCGCCGTGAGGGCAGACCAGCGTCGTCCCCGACCAGCGCCCGGACTGGACACCCCGCTGGATTTCGCTGATCGGGAAAGGGCCCGTGGTCCGGCCCCCTTCCGCGACATACCATTGCCTGTTCGCCATGGATTGCACCTCTGATTGCGTTACGCCGCGCGAGCGGCCCCGGTTCCGCTAACTCTACCGAGAGAGCGTCGTGAGCCGGGATCGCGACGACCTGCTCGCCATCTTTCGCGCCGGACTGCGTGCCGCGGATCCGGAGCCGATCCTCGAAAAAGATCTCGACGGGAACCCCCGCGCCGGCTGGACGATCCGCGGTGAGCCTCTCCTTCCGGGTCGCCGCTCGGCGGAGGATCGGGTTTTCCTGTTCGGCGCCGGCAAGGCGGCGGCGGCTCTCGGGCGCGGGGTCGTCCGGCACCTCGCGGGAGAAACCTGCCGCGGACGGCTGATCGTGAAATACGGGCACCGGGCCGAGGTGCCCGGAGTCACGGTGGAAGAAGCGGGGCATCCGCTGCCGGATGCCAATTCGGTCGCGGCCACCGGGAGGCTGCTCGCCGATCTCGAAGGAGCGGGCCCGACTGCCCGCGTCCTGCTGTTGCTGACCGGCGGCGCTTCGGCGCTGCTCGCCGCCCCGGCATCGGGGCTGACGCTCGAAGACAAGGCGGCAACCGGCGCTCTTCTTCTCCAGTCGGGGGCCGACATCCACGAGATGAACACCGTCCGCAAACATCTTTCCGCGGTGAAAGGCGGGCGGCTCGCCCCCCGTCTGCCCGGCGGGCGCTCGGCGGCGCTCGTGATTTCAGACGTGGTGGGAGACCGGCTCGCTTCCATCGGCTCCGGGCCGGCAGTCCCCGATCCGACGACGTTCGGGGACGCGGTGCGGGTGCTCGAGCGCTACCGGTTGATGGACCGCGTCACCCCCGCCGTACGGCACCGCCTGACCCTCGGCGCGAAGCGCGAGAAAAAGGCGCATCCCGAGCCGATAGCGACCGTCCCCCACACCATTCTGGCGAGCAACCGCCACTCGCTCCAGGCTGCCGCCGAGACGGCCCGAAAGCTCGGCTACGAGACCCGGGTTTTCGCCCGCGACATGGCTGGCGGAGTCCATGAGACGGCCACCGCCTTCTCGCGCCGCCTCACCGAACTCGCCGCGACCTGCCGCCCTGCGGCGCTCGTCGCCGGTGGCGAGCTCACGCTCGAAGTTTCCGGCACCGGGCGCGGCGGGCGCAGTCAGGAATTCGCGGTGGTTGCCGGACGCGAACTCCGGGGAGTGGCCGGGGCGGCGTTGCTCGCTGCGGGAACCGACGGGACCGATGGCCCCACCGACGCGGCGGGAGGTTTTGCCGACGGCTCGTCCTGGGATCGAGCGATCTCGCTCGGGATGAACCCCGCGGATTTCCTGCGCCGAAACGACACCTACCCCCTGCTTCGCGACGCCGGCGACCTCTTCCGCACCGGCCCCACTGGGACGAACGTCATGGACCTGGTCATCGGCATCGCCGGTCATCCGGAGGGGAGTCGGTAGGCGAGCACCAGGTGGACCCCGTAACCAGCCACGAACACCGCGCTGGACGCGATGTGAAGCCAGATGAAGACTGTGATGGCGGCGGGGCTGGAAACGACCTGGATGAGATAGCCGCTCAGCGCCATGGTGGAGAAACCAAGGACCGAAGTCCAGCCGCTTCGACGGTGAGCCGCGCCCTTCGACCGGATGCGCGGGATGGCGTGCGACCGGAAGATCATCCCGAAGAAGGCGACGAAAACCGATGCTGCCACGATGTGCGCCGCGAGGAACCCCGGCTGCCACGGGTGGTTGAGGATGGAGAATGGGTCATCCGTTTCCATCAGGTATTTCATGACGAAGTACCCGACACCGGTGGTCACGACCACCCCATGCAGCACATGGAAGCCATGGCGCTCCCACCGGCTCACGGCGACCCGGCTCCATCCGCTTCCAGCACCTTGTCGAGCGCCAGCACCCGTCGTGCGGCCGCGGTGACGGCGCGCGTCGTGAGAGTGGCTCCCGTGAGCCCGTGGATCGCCCGGTCCGGTGCGAGTTCGGCATCGAGCGCCCGCCCCGTGAACTGGCCGAGCCAAAGGTCGCCGGGAAGGTAGTCCGGCGGTTCCAGAAAGGCCGTCACCGCGATGTCCTGAAGCCGTCCGTCGGCTCCGAGCGAGATCAGCAGGCTCTCGCGCTTGGTGCGCACGATGTGCGTGTCCACATAGGCGCGGCCCACCACCTCTTTGCCGCGAAACGCGATGTATCGCGCGTAGATCCGTGTCGGGAGATCGCCGCCCGAAATTTCCCGCACCGCTTCAGCCTGTTCTTCGGTGAGATAGACGCGATCCGCAACGACCCGGGCATTCGGGAAGGCCGCGGCAAGCGCCTTTTCGCGGGCACCGGATCCCGGTTGGGCGGGCGCTCCCCAGCCGCCAAGCACCAGCAGCCCGGCCAGGATACTGGCGGAAGCGCCCCGGCCGCGAGCTCGGTTGCAGAGGCCTCTTGGGTCAGCGATCAGCGAGTCAGGGATCAGAACGCATAGCCGACGCTGAAATTGAACTGGTTGACACCGCTGTCGGCCGCATTCGTGACCCACATGTGGTCCACCTTGAGGACGATGTTCGGAATGGGCTTCAGCTCGAGCCCCGCCGTCGTGAAGGTGTTGTTGTTCGAAGGGCTGCGCGTGAAGCCGGAGGCTACTGCGGCCTGCGTATCCACTCTCTCGTAGCGGAGGTACGGCTTCAGTCCGACACCGCCCGCGGTGGAGATCTGGGACAGGATGTCGTAGCCGACCTGGATGTAGCCACCCCGCAGCGTCTCGCCGACACCCCCGCCACCTTCGTATCCGAGCGCCGCGTTGAGTTCGGCCGTGTCTTCGAGCCTCGCCTGCGCCAGCAGAGCCCGGACATCGAATCCCCGCATTCGGAACTCGCCGTGCAGATCGAAGATCGTGGTTCGCACGCCGTGGTTCGCGCCGTCCACCTCGATGTCACCCTGGCCCGATCCGCCGGTGTAGAAGCTGCCGCCAAGAAAAAATCCGGGTACCGGCGTGAAATCGATCCGCCCGGTGAGCGCCATGTTGTTCGCCTTGGCTTTCGCACCCTTCTGTCGTCCTCCCCGCAAACCACCCGAAGCGAACTTCGACCCGTTGAGGCCGTTCACCACGTACGCCCGGTACGCGACCCTGTCGCCCACCGTTCCGTAGATCCCACCGCCGTTTTCCCTCCAGGTGGTCGGGATGATGCGCTGCTCGGTGACCGGCCGCTCGGCGCCGAGGAACACCGTTGGCTCATGCAGTTCGTTGACGAGCCCCATCGGGATGAGCAACATCCCGGCGCGCAGGCCGAAGCTCTCCGTGGCCCGGTAATCCACGTAGGCGAACTCGACGAAAATCTCGTTCGCGTGCTCCACCTCGATCTCGGAGTTGAAGAGGAATTTGTCGTTGAAGCGGTACCCCGCATAGAGGATCGCCCGCAGGTAGTCGAATTGCGTCGTCTTCTCGGAGGCATAGTCCTCGTACAGCATTTCACCGTAACCGGCGATGGAGAGACCGGAATCGATCGCATAGGTGCGGGCAGCCGAGGGAGCGAGCCCCAGCGCGCGCGACTCTTCGAGCGTCATTTCCGTCTCTTCCCCGCTTCGGAGCCGCTCCAGTTCCTCGGCCAGCAACTCCACCCGACGCTCCAGTTCGGCGACATCCCCTTCCTGTTCCCTCGTGCTCGTCCCGGTATCGCCAGCCGTCTCGTCTGGTTCGGATTCGGAGAAGACCACGGTGCCCCCACCACCCTCGTCTTCGACAGCCAGAACGGGAGGAGACTGGCCGGCGGCCGCTCCGGGGAGCACGCCAAAAACCCCGCAGAGGAGGGCCAGAGATGTCATATTGAAACGAGGGTTCACTTTCATGGCGGAGAATCTAGCCCCGGCCCCGAGGAAAAGCAAAGAGTTGCTGCGACCCTCTGCTGTCCATGCAGAGCGCAGCCCCGCCAGTACCTGAGACTGACCCTGGCTACGGATCGACGATCAGGATTCGGGGTCGGGATCGAGCACGCGCTGAAGGTGAAGCCGCATGGCGTGCGCCCTTCTCGAAATCGCCGAGGTGCTGAGCGGCACGGCTCGCAATCGGGCGATCTGCTGGATGCTGTAGCCCTCCTGGAAATGGAGCTGGTAGATGCGGCGGCTCAGCGCCCGATCCCTCGGATCGGTCAGCGCGGTGTCCAGATAAGCGCGCACGGTTTCCTCGACCTCGCGCATCCGCAGGTCGTGCTCCGGCCGGATGGCGCTTTCGCCTCCGAACACCCTCCGGCGCGACTTTTCGAGGCCCCTGATGACTTCCGGTGAGAGAGGAAGCAGCCGGTTCTCGCCGACCCTTTCGCGGCGGAACCAATCCACCAGGACCGAATCGGCGACCCGCCGGACGTAACCCTCGAAACTTTCGCTCCGCAAGCCGTCGAATTCCTTGAGACGCTGCCGATCGCGCGCGAGGAGCCGACGGAAGACTTCCTGTTCGACATCACGGACATCTTCGCCGAGCCCCTGGCCTCCCGTTCGCCGCCAGACGACGGCCCGGATGACCGCACGACAGCGCGCGACGAATTCCTGCCAGAGAGGATCTCCCGGCGAAGAGGCGCGAAGCCGTCGGATCAGGTCGCGGCTGTCCATCGGAATTCCCTCCCGTGCCGGGAGCATAGGGTTTCGGCAACCTCGCGACAACCGCACCCCTCGCCATTTTCGCCGCCTGCCCCTTATACTGTTCCGGGAGCAACGCGACGTCCATTTACCCTTTTCCGAATGTCACCTTCGACTCGGATTTTTTGCAGGGCGCTGAAGCCGACCTCGTCGAGGAAGAAAGAGAATACTTGCGCAACCGGACCCGGCAGGACGCAGGCCACGCGTCCATGCGCGCAACCACGATTCTTGCGGTCTCCAAGGATGGCCACACGACCCTCGCGGCGGACGGCCAGGTGACCCTCGGCGACATCGTCGTCAAGCACACCGCCCAGAAGCTCCGCCGACTGGCGGGCGGCAAGGTCATCGCCGGGTTCGCGGGGGCGACCGCCGACGCGCACGCGCTGTTCGCCAAGTTCGAGACGAAACTGGAAGCAAATCGGGGAAATCTCGAACGCGCGGCGGTGGAGCTCGCTCAGGACTGGCGCACCGATCGGGTGCTTCGCAGTCTGGACGCACTTTTGCTGGTTGCAGACGCGGAGCACCTCTATGTTCTGTCCGGAGACGGGGACGTCATCCAGCCCGAAGACGGGGTCATGGCGATCGGTTCCGGTGGCCCGTTTGCCATGGCCGCCGCCCGTGCCCTCTACTCTGTGGATCTCTCGTCTCGCCAGATCGCCGAGGCAGCCATGTCGGCGACCGCCGATCTGTGCATTTACACCAATCATCAAGTCGCATACGAGGAGGTCAGCGCTGGTCCGCTACCTGCTTCCAGTGGGGACGGAGCCTCCGTCTCCCATCAATGAACCCACCCCTCGCCAGATAGTCGAAGAGCTGGACCGCTACGTTATCGGCCAGCGCGATGCCAAACGAGCGGTGGCCGTGGCGCTGCGCAACCGGGTGCGACGGCTTCATCTCGACCCCGAAATCGCCGCCGAGATCGCGCCCCGAAACATCATCATGATCGGCCCGACCGGCGTCGGGAAAACCGAGATCGCGCGGCGGCTCGCCCGGCTCTCCCGGGCACCTTTCGTCAAGGTGGAGGCCTCCAAATTCACCGAAGTCGGATACGTCGGCCGGGATGTGGACTCGATGGTGCGGGATCTGGTCGAAGTCTCCGTGGAGATCGTCCGGGAAGAGCTGATGGATGAAGTGCGCGACCGGGCGGAACAGAACGCTGAGGAGCGCCTGCTGGATCTTCTCCTTCCCGACACCGCCGAGAGGGCGGAAGATGAGCCCGCCGAGGCCGGAAGCGAACCTTCGCCCGGGGAAGAAGCGGTCTGGCGGCGCAGCCGCGAAAAGCTCCGCAAGCAACTGAAGAAAGGCGAACTCGATGAGCGGAGCGTGGATGTGGAGATACGCGAACCCACCGCGCCCTTTCTCGAGGCGATCGCCGGACCGGGCGACGATCTCGATGTCAACATGGCCGAGATGTTGCGGTCGGCATTCGGATACCGCTTCCGCACACTGGAAATGCTGGTGCCGCAGGCCCTCGACCATCTGATCGAGGAGGAAGAGCAGCACCTGGTGGACAGCCGGCAGCTCTCGCGTCTTGCCGTCGAGCGGGCAGAAGACTATGGAATCATCTTCGTGGACGAGATCGACAAGGTCACCGGCTCGGGCGAGACACAAGGAGCGGAGGTTTCCCGCGAGGGAGTGCAGCGCGACCTGCTCCCGCTGCTCGACGGCTCTTCGGTCAACACCCGCTACGGCGCAGTGCGTACCGACCACATCCTGTTCATCGCCGCCGGCGCTTTTCAGGACGCACGGCCGAACGACCTCATCCCGGAACTCCAGGGACGCTTTCCGGTTCGGGTCGAACTGGATCCTCTCTCGGTGGACGACCTCGAGCGCATCCTCACCGAGCCCGAGGCGGCCATCGTGAAGCAGTACTGCGCACTGATCCACACCGAGGGGGTCCGCATCAACTTCCGGAAAGAGGCTCTCCGGGCGATCTCCGAAGTTGCCGCACAAATGAACGAGCGGATGGAGGACATCGGTGCCCGCCGGCTTCAGACGGTTCTGGAGCGGGTCCTTCAGGAAATCCTTTTCGACGCACCGGACCTGGAGCAGCGGGACTGGAAAATCGATGCCCAATATGTGAACGGGATGCTCGAAGGGATCGTCGAGGACGAGGATTTGTCCCGCTTCATCACCTGAGAGAACTCCCCAGGCAGCGATTCATGCGCTCGGGAGGGAAGGCGCTCGCCGCTCTTCTCCTTGCATCGCTCGCAGCGTCCGGCTGCGGGCGGCGAGGCCCGCCCCAGTCGCCGCTCCGCATTCTTCCCGGGCCGCCCGTCGTCGAACCGATCCTCCAGGAGGGCGGGGAGATCGTGATCCGCTGGACCGCGCCGATCGCCGATTCCGAGGGATTCCTCCGGGATCTGCGTCTGAGGTGGGCCGTTCTCGAATGGCGGGTCGTGGACCTCGAAGAGCGGGCTGCTGCTCTCCGCGCTGCAAACCGGCCGTGGGCAGCAGTGGCCCCGGACGAGCCGCCCCCGGAAGAGGAAGCCGTCGCCGAAACTCCCGATCCGGAAACCGAATCTCTCCCGGAAGAGGAAACCGTCGCCGAACCGCCCGACCCGGACCCCGAATCTCCCCCGGAAAAGGAAGCCGTCGCCGAAACTCCCGACCCGGACCCCGAACCTTCCCCGGAAGAGGAAGCCGTCGCCGAACCGCCCGATCCGGAAACCGAACCTCCCCCGGAAGAGGAAACCGCCGCCGAACCGCCCGACCCGGACCCCGAATCTCCCCCGGAAGAGGAAACCGTCGCCGAAACTCCCGACCCGGACCCCGAATCTCCCCCGGAAGAGGAAACCGCCGCCGAACCGCGAGCCCTCTCGCTCGAGTACGGGGAAGTCGAGTTCGAGCTTTTCGAGGAAATTCGTTCCGAAACCGCGGGAGAATCCATGTCCCTCCGCCTGCCGATCCTCGAGGACTGGCCAGGGAGCCGGCTGGAATTTCGCATCCACTACGAGAGCGCGAGTGGTGCCGGGGAGCCAGCCGAGCCGCTCTTTGTGGATGTCACCGGCGAGCTCCCGACGGTTACCGGCGTGGCCGTACAGGTGGAGGACGGAGTGGTCCGGGTGAGCTGGGACGATGCGCGGGAGACCGGGCCGGTGGCGGCCGCCGCGATCTTTTCCGAGCCACTGTTCGAGGTGTTCCGGAAAGAAGCGTCCTCGGAACAGCAGGAGGGAGCGGCACCCGAGCGCATCGGAACCGCTCTCGGCCCCGCATATGGCGACCGGGATGTTCTCTGGGGGAAAGAAGTCTGTTATTCAGCGCGACTCGTGATGACCGCAGACGAGGAAGAGCGTCTGATCGAAGACCCCGGCCCGGAGTTCGACCCCGAGATTCCCGAACAGCCGCCGGCGGCCAGCAGGACGGCCGACTGGGAGCCGATCCCGGTGCGGGTCGCATCCTCCGGAATCGGAGCCAGGAGCGCGGGGCTCCGCTCGCAGGCGGTCTGCGTGATTCCGCAAGACACCTTCGCGCCCGCCACTCCGGAGGATCTTCGGGTGGTTTCCGGAGAGGAGAGCACGAACCTGAGCTGGCTTCCGGTTTCGGCGAGCGATCTCCTCGGGTACCACGTGTATCGCGCCGGTCCGGACGGGGTGTTTCACCGATTGACCGAACTTCCGGTTCCGGAAGCCGACTTCCGGGACTCCGATCGGGGCGAAGGAACCGGATACCGCTACCGGGTGACCGCAGTGGACACCGCCGAACCCGCGAACGAGAGCGCCCCCACCGAAGCCGTACGGGCGCGGCCCTGGTGAACAGACCGAACAGAAAAAGCAGACACCGGGAACGACTAGAATTCCCCCGGCCTCCCGCGTGGCAGCCACCCGAACCGATGCAAATTTTTCTCGACACCGCAAGCACTTCCGAAATCGCTCACGCCCGCAGCATGGGACTCGTGGACGGAGTCACCACGAACCCGTCGCTGATGGCGCGCGAAGAGGGCGACCCCAGGGACATCCTGGCCCGGATCGCCGGAATCGTTCCCGGAGATGTCTCCGCCGAAGTCATCGCGACCGACGCTGCGGAGATGGTCCGCGAAGGACGGGAACTCGCTGCGATCGCCCCGAACATCGTCGTGAAGTGCCCGCTGACTCCGGACGGCTTGAAGGCCGTTCGCCAGCTCGCCGAACACGGCATCCGGGTGAACGTCACGCTTTGCTTCAGCGCGCCGCAGGCGCTGTTCGCGGCCAAGGCGGGCGCGGCCATGATCAGCCCCTTCGTTGGGCGTCTGGACGATATCGCCGCGCCCGGCATGCAGCTCGTCTCGGACATTCGCGAGATATACGACAACTACGCATTCGACACGAAGATCCTGGTCGCGAGCATCCGGAACCCCCTCCACGTCGTCGAAGCGGCGCGGATGGGGGCTGATATCGCAACCATGCCGGCCAAGGTTCTCGACCTGCTCATCCGTCATCCTCTGACCGATATCGGGCTGGAGCGGTTTCTGAAAGACTGGGAATCGTCACAGGCTTCCTGAGGTCATGCCGGCCTCCAGGATGGGTTCCCGAGCCGCGATTGCCGGGTTGGAGCAGCGGTATCGGGACAGCGGGACGCCGGGAGGAGAAGAGCGGGTGGCCCGGCGGCGCGAAGCCGGCCTGCTGACCGCCCGGGAGCGAATCGAGACCCTTGCCGACCCCGGCTCGTTCGAAGAGACCGGGAGGTTCGTGGAACATCGGGGGGACGGCTTCGGGCTCGACGGACACCGCTACCCGGGAGACGGAGTCATCACCGGTTTCGCCCGCGTGGACGGGCGTCTCGTCTATCTGTTCGCTCAGGACTTCACCGTGCTTGGCGGATCGCTTGGCGAAGCCTGCGCCGGCAAGATCTGCCAGGTCATGGATCTGGCGCTGCGGCAGGGAGCACCGATCATCGGCCTCAACGATTCCGGAGGTGCCCGCATCCAGGAGGGAGTGGCTTCGCTCGGCGGCTACGGAGAGATTTTCTACCGGAACACGGCCGCTTCGGGAGTCGTCCCCCAGATCTCCGCGATTCTCGGCCCCTGTGCCGGTGGCGCTGTCTATTCGCCGGCGATCACCGACTTCACGATCATGTCGCGGGAGGCGAGCTACATGTTCGTGACCGGCCCCGACGTGATCCGGACGGTGACCCACGAAGAGGTGAGCAAGGAGCAGCTTGGCGGGGCCGAAACGCACAACACCGTCTCCGGCAACGCCCACTTTCTCGGAGAAAACGACGAAGACTGCCTGCGCCTCATCCGGCGGCTCCTCTCCTGGCTTCCTTCCAACAATCTGGAGATCCCCCCGGCGGGCGACGGCTCGGATCCGGCGGATCGGGAGATTCCCGCCCTCGACGCGATCATCCCGGATGCCCCCGATCAGCCCTACGACATGAAGCAGGTCATCGGCGAAGTCGTGGACGACGGCCGGTTCTTCGAAGTGCAGGAGCTCTT
The DNA here is from genome assembly GCA_965215615.1 of Vicinamibacteria bacterium. Taxonomy (GTDB): domain Bacteria; phylum Acidobacteriota; class Vicinamibacteria; order Marinacidobacterales; family Marinacidobacteraceae; genus CBDATA01. Next base: position 2,778,847 of record OZ244068.1, read on the forward strand.
CGCACGGAACCTGGTGATCGGTTTCGCCCGCATCGGCGGCGCGGTGGTGGGCATCGTCGCCAACCAGCCGGCCGTCCTCGCCGGAGTCCTCGACATCGAGGCCTCGGTCAAGGGAGCCCGCTTCGTGCGGTTCTGTGATGCCTTCAACATCCCGCTCGTGGTTTTCGAGGATGTTCCCGGCTTCCTTCCGGGGACGCGCCAGGAGTGGGGCGGAATCATCCGTCACGGAGCCAAGCTGCTCTACGCCTTCGCGGAGGCGACAGTCCCGAGGCTCACCGTGATTACCCGCAAGGCGTACGGCGGTGCCTACGTAGTGATGGGCAGCAAGCACATCGGGACCGACCTGAGCTTCGCCTGGCCCACCGCCGAAATCGCGGTCATGGGGCCGGAGGGAGCGGTGAACATCCTTTTCCGGCGTGAACTGGCCGGGACCGAAAACCCGGATGCGCGGCGCGCCGAGCGGGTCGCCGAGTACCGCGAGCGGTTCGCGAACCCCTATGTGGCGGCGGGTCGAGGGTACGTGGATGCCGTGATCGCCCCCCGCGAAACGCGGCGGCGGCTCGCTTCCGCACTCCGCTCGCTCGGAACCAAGCGCGAGCGGAGCTACCCCAAAAAGCACGGCAACATGCCGCTTTAGACGCCGGTGGCGAAACTGACGAGACGATGTTCCGCCGGGCGCTGATCGCCAACCGGGGCGAAATCGCGGTCCGGATTCTCCGCGCCTGCCGGGATCTCGGTATCTCCCCGGTTACCGTCCACTCCGAGGCGGACCGGGACGCGCTGCATGTGGCGCTCGCCGACGAATCGGTCGAAATCGGCGGAGCGGCGGCTCGCGACAGCTATCTCATGGCCGACCGGATCCTCGAAGCAGCGCGGACCATGGGTGCCGAGGCCGTGCATCCGGGATACGGATTTCTGGCGGAAAACGCGGACTTCGCAGCCCGGTGCGAAGAACAGGGCCTCCGGTTCGTCGGCCCCTCTCCGGAATCGATGCGGAAGATGGGAGACAAGGCATCGGCCCGTCAGATCGCCGCCGAAGCGGGAGTTCCGACCGCAGCCGGTTCGGGAATCCTGGCGGAGGACTCCGATGGCCGCGCCGAAGCCGGGGAGATCGGCTTTCCGCTGCTCATCAAGGCGACGGCGGGCGGGGGCGGGATGGGAATGCGCGCCGTCCGTTCTCCCGACGAAGTCCCGGGAAGCCTCGCGGAGGCGCGCTCCGAGGCAGAAGCCGCTTTCGGCGACGGCCGGGTCTTTCTCGAGCGGCTGGTGGAGCGGCCGAGGCACATCGAAGTGCAGATCCTGGGCGACCGGTTCGGGAAGGTCGTCCACCTCGGCGAGCGGGATTGTTCGATCCAGCGCCGGAACCAGAAGCTCATCGAGGAGAGTCCGTCCCCCGCGGTGGACCACACCCTGCGCGAAGCCCTCGGCCGGGCCGCCACCCGGCTCGCATCCCGGGCTTCCTACGAAAACGCCGGCACCGTGGAGTTCCTGCTCGATTCCGACGGACGGTTCTACTTTCTCGAGATGAACACCCGACTTCAGGTCGAACACCCGGTGACCGAATGCGTGACCGGGCTCGACCTCGCGGCCCTCCAGTTCCGACTGGCCGCCGGAGAGCCGCTCCCCTTCTCCGAGGAGGACATCGTCCCCCGTGGTGCCGCGATCGAGCTTCGAATCACCGCCGAGGATCCCGGGGAGGGGTTCCTGCCGGTCGCCGGCCGGGTCGCCGAGTTCCGCCCGCCGCTCGGCCCCGGGATTCGCTGCGATTCGGGGATCGTGTCCGGGTCGCTGGTCGCTCCGCATTACGACCCGCTGCTGGCCAAGATCATCACCCACGGACCCGACCGGGAAACCGCCCGGCGACGCGCGCTGCGGGCAGTCCGCGAGACCCGGCTGACCGGAATCGCCTCCACCCTGTCCTTTCACGAGCGGACGCTCGATTCCCCCTCGTTCCGGTCGGGCGAGTTCGACACCTCCTTCGTCGCTTCCGAATGGCCCCGTCTCGAGGAGCGCTCCGCTCCCCCGGACGACCTGCTGCCCTTCGCTCTGGCTGCCGCCTCCGCCCACCTGGCCGAAGAGAGCCAGCCCCCGCCCGCCTCCTCTTCCGTTTCCCGGTGGCGGGATGCCGGACTCCGCGAACAGAGCGAAGGAAGACCCTGAGGAAGACATCGGAAGATGCGACGGGTTCTCTATTTCGACGGAGCAGCGCACCCCGTCCGGGTCGAGTCCGGAACCGGAGAGGAAGCGACCACCGCCCATGTCGCCGGAGAGCCGGAGCCCTTCCGGATTGGCCGGCTGGCCGGTTCGCTGCTCGTGAGCCAGGGACGAAAGACGCGGGAAGCGATGGCTTTCCGGCAAAAGGGAGCCGTCATCGTCGAAATCGCCGGCGCGCGGTTCGTGTTCGACGAAGAGCCCGGCGGAGCGGGTTCGAGCCGCCCGGGAGCCACCGGCCGCGCCGAGGTTCGCCCTCCCATGCCCGGCAAGGTGGCGCGAATCCTGCGAAAAAACGGAGACTCCGTCGAAGAAGGTGAAGGCGTGCTCGTTTACGAAGCGATGAAGATGCAAAACGAGATCCGCGCCCCGGTTTCGGGAGTCATCGCCCAACTGAGTGTCACCGAAGGCTCTCCGCTCGAAGGCGGAGAAGTCCTCTTCGTCGTGGAGCCCGAATCGTGACGGGTTCCCGAACCGAAGCGTCGCCGGGCCGACGTTTTCGCCGGCGCTTCCTGTTCGTCCCGCTGATCTCGGCGGCGATTGCGGCCGGAGCATTGATGGTGGTCCTCCGCATCCTGCCGTTTCTCGCTCCCGAACGGATCACCGGCCTCTTCCTCGACCGGCTTTCCACAACGCTCGACATGCCGGTCGCCGTCTGGGATGCCCGTTTTTCTCCTCTTTCCGGCCGGTTCGTGGTAACCGGGCTCCAGATCGGACACGAGCCCTCCCGGTTCGGCCCCTCGCCGCCCGCCTACGCCATCGAGCGCATCGAGGGCGAACTCGGCTGGGGCTCCTTTCTTCCCGCGCACTTCGACCTGAACGAACTGGTCATCGAGGGAGTGAGTCTCCGCGGACTCGACGACGGCGGCAATCCGCCACCCGAGAACGAGAATCCGCCCGACACGCTGCTCGGAGGGGTTCTGGATCGCATGAGTTTTTCGCTGAACCGGGTGCTGATTTCAGGGACGACGATCGGATACCGCAACCGACCGACACCCTGGGAAATCCGGGTGGACGAGCTCGACATGGAGGTGCGGCCCGTGGATTCCGGCGGTGCCGACGCGAGCGTTCGCTTCGGAATCGGCGCGATCCGCCTGTGGGAGCGGCCGGATCTGGCTCTCGATGTCGAAGCCGAGCTGCGACTCCGGGAGAACCTGCTGCACGTGGACCGCATGAGCCTCGAATCTGACCTCCTCGACGTGACTCTCGACGGCACTCTCGATATCGAGCGCGACTTCGAAGGGCCGCTGCGGCTGATCGGCCAGGCGGATGCCGGCGCACTCGGGCGATTCCTGTTCGAGTTCGAGGGGCTCGAAACGGAGAACGAGCCCTGGTTCGGCATCGAGGGAACCGGCCGTTTCGAAGAGGTCGGTTTCGTCGTGGACGGGGACTTCACCCTGCCTTCGGGTCGCTTCTTCGGGGTTCCGTTCCGGAATTGGGCCGGCGCGCTGCACTGGGATCCGGAGCGCGTCGAAATCCTTTCTTCCGAGGGCATTCTCGCGGGCGGTGCTGCCGCTCTTCAGCTCCGCCAGATCCAGCCCCGCGAAGACAATCCGGCCACCATCGTGCTGGATGTCGAGGGCGGCTCGCTTTCTTCGGCAATCCACGGGCTGTTCGGGGTCACGACCAGCCTGCGGTCGGCAGTGGATCTCGAAGCCGATCTCCGGATGCCCTTTTCCGACCCGCTCGCCATGACCGGCTCCATCCACGCCGAAGGAGCCCGTCCGAACCTGCCTTCGGACCCGGGCGAGTCTGTGGCGGACACCCTGCCGGTCCGCTTTTCGGTCGCGCTCGCGATGGACGAACAGGCGACGAACATCTCCGGGCTCTCGGTGGCGGGGTCGGCGTTCCAGACCCGGGGCGAAGGAATCTACGACCGGGAACGGGGTGCCAGGGTCGCGATCCGCGGGTTCGCCGGCGAATCCGCCGAGGCCGATGCGACGCAACAGGAATTCCGCCGCGTGCTCTTCGGCGAATCTCCGGAAACCACCGCCTGGGAGGTCGCCGGAGGAGGCGCGTTCGAGGGAGTCGTCACCGGCCGCTGGCCGGATCTGGTGATGGCCGGAGAAGTCGAGGGACAGGGGATGTGGTTTTCGGGGATCCAGACCGACACCCTGGTCGCGACCGGCGAGGTGGGCCGCGACTCCATGAGTCTCGACAGCCTGAACGCACGCTCCGGAGAAAGCCGCATCACCGGTTCGGGAGAGTTCGCAAGGAACGACGAGCGCTACCCGGACATGAGTTTCGATGCCTCCTGGGAGGACTGGGATGTCGAGGAAATCATCGCGTTTCTCGAATGGGATCTGGTCGCCGAAGGAAGGGTCAGCGGGGAAAGCCGCACCATCCGCAAGGACGGGCTCTACACGGGCGGCGGCCTGGTCCGCGGGCGCGACGGTTCGCTCATGGAGCAGCCTTTCGACGATCTCCGGGTGGAATGGCGTCTCGACGGGGAAAAAGCCGAGCTCTCGCCCATGGAGGGCAGTTTCCGCGGCGGGAACGTTTCGGGAGACATGCGGATCGGGCTCGTCGCCTGGGAACTCGACGGCTTCGTCTCGGGGACCGACTACCCGCTGACCCCGGGTCTCGCGCCCGAGTGGATTTCGATCCGCTCCCACTTCGAACTGGACATCGGGGGCGACCTGCTGGTGCCGGAACTGGACCTGAGAGCGCGCGTTCCGGATGCCGGAGTCCTCGGGCTTTCGCTTGGCCCCGGCGATATCCAGGGGGTTGTGCGGGGCGAGACCTACCGCGGCGAGGGCGCGCTCGACTCCGGGAACGCCCGCTTCGAGGTCTGGGGCACGGTTCCCATCGGCATGGACGGACAGGGGAATCTCGAAGTCGTCGAAGTGGATGTCGCGCCCCTTCTGCTCGAAGATGCCCGGGAGCGGGGCATCGAGGTCGTGGTGGCCGGGAGCGGGGATTTCCATCTGGAAAACCCGCATGACGAATGGATGACCGGAGCCGGCGAAGTCAGCCGTTTCCGGGTGGTCGCACCGGGGCTGAACGTGGTCTCCTCCGGGCCGACCCGCGTGGTTCTCGAAGATGCGCGGGTCCACGTCACGGGCTTCGAAGCCGCCCGGGATCAGGACCGACTGCGGCTTGCGGGAACGGTCGGCCTCGACGACACGCTCCTCGATTTCCGGGTGGACGGGAACGTTTCGCTGGGCGTGCTCGAAAACTTCGTGAGCGGCCTTTCGTTCGACGGCGATTTCGCGGTGGAAGCCGGAGTCCGCGGTCCCTGGGACGCTCCTGAAGTCATCGGACGGGGGCGCATCCGCGACGGGAACGTCGGGATCGAAGGGTTTCCGCACTCCTTCCGCGACATCGCGGGAGACATCTTCTTCGACCCGAACGCGGTCCGGGTCGCCGAGCTCGCCGGGGAGATCGCTTCCGGCCCGACCATCGTTTCCGGCAATGTGTCGCTCGACGGATTCGATGTCGGAGCAGCGGATCTCGAAGTCCGGCTGACCGATGCCCGGATCCGCTATCCGCGCGATCTTTCGGCCAGGGTGGATGCCGACCTTCGCATCGTGGGGGATCCCGAGACCCGTCTGCTTTCCGGAGTGGTGAGCCTCGACGAAGCGGTCTGGAGCCGCGAATACGAATTCTTTTCCAGCATCTTCTCTGATGTCAGCTCCGTCTCCGGGCCGGATGTCCCGAGCGAGGAAACCGCTTTCGAGAACCTGCGGCTGGATGTCCGGGTGGAAACCGATGCGCCCTTCGAAGTGGAGAACTCGATTTTCCAGCTCCAGGCGGCGGCGGATCTGGATCTGAGGGGCACGGCGAATTCACCGGCGGTGCTCGGACGCGCGGACCTCGTGGGTGGCGAGGTCTATTTCGGGGCGAACCGTTTTGCGGTGGTGGGCGGGCGCGCCGATTTCGTGGACCCCGGCGGCATCGAGCCGGTTTTCGAAATCGAAGCGGAATCCATCGTGCGCAGCTACCGGGTCCGACTGCGCGCCTCGGGGACCACCGAGCAGATCGAAGCCAGCCTGAGCTCGGATCCGCCGCTCCGCGAAGCCGACATCCTGCGCCTGCTCGCCGGCGCACCGGAAGAGGATCTGCTGACCGCACGCAGCGACGACGAGGTGGCGGCCGCTTCCGCGGCAACCCTGCTGACCCAGACGCTGAGCGGTTCGATCGGACGGCGCGCCGGGCGGGTGTTCGGCATCGACCGGGTCAGCGTGGATCCGTTCCTCATCGGGCGGTTCGGAGACCCCACCGCCCGGATCACGCTGGGGAAGCAGGTCTCGCGGGATCTCAGCGTGCGGTATTCCTCCAGCTTCTCGGAGACCGACGAGGCCATCATCATCGTGGAGTACACCCCGGAGGGGCCGGTTTCGTGGGTTCTGTCCCGCGATCAGGACGGATCGCTCGGCGTGGATGTCCGCTTCCACCGGAGCTTCTGAACTGGCGGGCCGAAACCGGCGGGCATGGCTCGTCGCGCTCCCGCTCCTGTTCGCGCCGGTCGCTTCCGGGGGTCAGCCGCCCGATCTCGAAGATCGGGTGGTGGCGGAGGTTTCGGTGCGATGGGCGGATGGGAGGGAGGATCCGGTCCCGGAGGCGGTGGGCCGGCTGCTTGCGATCGAGGCCGGCGACCGCTACCGCGCACTGCGGGTTCGCCAGTCCATCAAGCAGATCTTCGCGCTGGATCAGTTCGAAGATGTCCGCGTTCGCGTCACCCGCCTCGATCCGGATGCCGTCCATCTGGTTTTCGAGCTGGTGCCTGCCCGCCGGGTGGCTTCGCTTTCCGTCCAGCAGACACCCTTCGGACAGACCGGGGCGTTGATCCGGGTTCTCGAAATTTCGATCGGTGACCGTCTGCCGGATCTCGATTCCCGCGCCCGGGCGGCCGAGGAGTTCCTGCGCACCGAAGGCTGGTTCGAGGCTCTCGTGGACATCCGGACCGAGGAGGTTCCGGAGGGAATCGCGGTTCAGGCGGTCGTGAACGCCGGCCCCCGGGACACGGTCGGCGGTTTTCGCTACGAGGGCGTATCGGAAGGTCAGGCGATCCGCCTCCAGCGGGCGCTCGGCGCAACCCCCGGGAACCCGGTGTCTGCGTCCGCTCTCGCGACGGGCATCGCCGAGGTCGAACGACTGTTGCGGCGGGAGGGATATCTGCTCGCGACGGCGGACCACGAAGTCCTGCGTTCTTCCGCCGGCACACTCGAAATCGTGCTGCGCGTCGAAACCGGGCCCTTCGTGCGACTCGGTTTCGAGGGTTTCCCCGCAAGAAGCGGATTGTTCGACGAGATCCGGAGGCAGCTCGAAGAGAACGGCCTCGATGAGGACGCGCTGGAGGCGGCTCGCCAGAGCCTGCTGCAGCCGCTCGTGGAAGACGGGTTTCGGGATGCCCGGATCGGGATCGCCCGCGAGGCTTCGCCGGAAGGAAGACAGCTCGCCGTGCGGTTCGTCGCCGAGCCAGGCGGGCGTTTCGTGGTCCGCTCCGTCAGGGTGACGGGAACGCCTCCCGAGCTCCCGACCGGGATCCGCGAGATCATCGAATCGCTGGGCGACGGCCAGCCTTACCGGGAAGCCTCCTGGAACGCCGCGCTCGGCGCGATGCGAGCGGCGCTCATCCGGGAGGGGTACTACGAGGCTCTCGTCACCGGCTCTCCCGAACCCGCTTCGGAGGCCGGCGAACTGGTTCTGACCGCACGCATGGAGCCAGGCCCGCTGGCCCGGATCGCCACCGTCGCCTTCGAAGGAAACGCCCGCTATCCGGTGGAGGAAATCGAGGCCGCGGTCTCTCTCGCCCCCGGAGACCCTTTCGTCACCGAGGATGTCATCGCCGCACGGGAGACGCTTCAGGCGTGGTACCGGGAGCGCGGCTTCCTCGACGCGAGCGTGACTGCGGAGGCACCCGTCCACCCCGAATCCCATGAGGCCCGCGTCACATTCCGCATCCTCGAAGGCGAACTCCTGACCGTCGGGCGGATCATCGTCACCGGCGCGGAGGTGACCCGCGAAGATTTCATCCGCAGCCGCATCGCGCTCGTGGAAGGAAACCCGCTCGCGAGCGAGGGGCTGCTCGAAACCCGCCGGCAGATCATCGCAACCGGCGTCTTCGCCGAGGTGGATGTGGAGCTGCTCGCGCCGGAGGAACCGGTGGGCGAGCGCAACGTTCTCGTGCGCGTGGTCGAAGCACCCCGAAACCGGATCGGATACGGCGCGGGTTACAGCCAGCGCGAACAGGTCCGCGCCGAAGGAGAGTGGACCCGAAGCAACCTCTTCGGCCGCAACCACACCCTGAGTCTCTTCGGCCGCCTCTCCCTCCGGGGAACCCGCTTCATCACCACCTACCGGGGAGCCGAAGGGCTCGACCGGCAAGCGCCGATGTTCGCGAGCGCCTACCGCGAATCCCAGGACCGCGAGAGCTTCGACTTCCTGCGCTACGGAGCGGGAATCCAGATCACCCGGCGCGTATTCGGCCGGGATCTGATCCTTCGGTACGACTTCACCCGCAGCGAGCTGTTCGACGTGAAGATCAACCCCAACGAAATCGATCGGGATTTCGCCGACAACCTCTGGCTGTCCACGGTTTCCGCATCGGTCGTGACCGACACCCGGGACGACCCGGCATCCCCCCGCGAAGGCCGCTTCGGAATCTTCGACATCGCGTGGTCTTCCTCGCAGCTCGGGTCGCGGGCTCCTTTCGTCAAGAGCCTCGCGCAGCAATTCCTGTATCTCCCGGTCTCTTCCCGGGTGGTTCTGGCGCTCGGCACCCGGCTCGGGCTCGCCTCCACTCTCGATTCGGATGGCCCCGAACGGGTGCCGATCACCGAGCGATTCTTCGCGGGAGGAGCGACCACCCTGCGCGGCTATCGTCTGGACCGGGCCGGGCCGCTCGACGAAAGTGGCTTCCCGCTCGGCGGCAACATGCTGGTCATCGCGAACCTCGAAGCCCGGATCCGGCTGGTTGGCAGCGTGGCCGGCGCGATCTTCAGTGACCACGGCGGCGTTTACGAGCAGGTCAGCGAATTCCGTCTCGAAGACATCGGCCACAACGTCGGGATGGGGCTCAGGTGGGATACGCCGCTCGGCCCGGTTCGCTTCGACTACGGCCTCCGGCTCGGAGACATCGGCGATGCGTCCCGTGGACAATGGCACTTCACCATCGGCCATGCATTCTGAGTCGCCCCTTCGCGCCCTCCTGCTGCTTGCAGTGGCGGTTTTCCTCGCCGCGCCAGAGCGGAGTGGCGGAGAAGAACTCCGCGACCGGGTGCTCGCCGCGGTGGATGGCCAGCCCATCACCCTCTCGGAAGTCGTCGAAGCCATCGCCCTCCAGCCACAGGTCTCGCCACCGCCACAGCTCGCCGAAGCAGTCGAGACCCTGATCGAGGCGCGACTCATGGAGGCCGAAGCCCGCCGCTATCCGATGGGCCCGATCCCGGTGGACGAGATCGAAGTGACCCTGCGGAGCCTCCGGCAGAGATTCCCGAGCGATGCCGCCTACCGCGACACCCTCCTCCGCCTCGGCATACGCGAGGACTATCTCCGCAAGCGGATCGAACGGGAGCTGATCGTGGACCGCTACCTCGAACGGCGCTTTCGGCCGCTGGTCCAGGTCCCGCAAAGCCAGATCGAGGAGTACTACCGGACCGTGCTTCGCCCGGATCTGAATGACGATGCCGCCGACATCCCCCCCCCGGAAGTCGCCGGGCTCATCCGCAGGACTCTCGAGGAACGAGACCTCAACCGGCGGATCGGCGACTGGGTGGATGAGCTCCAGGCGGAGTCTGATACAGTCCGTCTCGAGCTGCCCGACGAGCCGGAAAACTGATTCCGGCCCGAAATCTTTCCGGTTTTTCGGAACACATTCTCCTTTCCGGGGAACCTTTTCGGGATCCGGTTCGTTATTGCACTGTTCGCTTGCTCCGGCGGGGATGGGGACTCGCTGTGCGAATTGTGCGGATCGAAGGCACGCGTCTTGCGTGGCTTTCCCGACTCTCCCAGGCTTCCCCCCAAGCCACCATCACCTGACAGCCGCCTGATGGCCCACCGGCCAAAGGAACGCGGAAATGGAAACCACCGAATACGAAACCATCGAATTCCTCGACGATGCCTACGAAGAGGAAGAGCAGGAAGAGACCGAGTCCGAGGAGCCCGAAGCTCCAGTGGACGGGATCGCTTTCGGCCCGGACAACCACCAGACGGGCGACCTCGACTCCATGGGGCTCTACCTCCGCGAGACCCATCGGCATCGCCTGCTCACCAAGAACGACGAGCAGCGGTACAGCCGCGCCATGCGCAAGGCGGCGGCCGATCTCGAAACCTCCGAAACCCCGGACGCGGGCACCGAAGATGCCTTCTTCAACAACCGGCGGCGGATGATCGAGGGGAACCTGCGCCTCGTGATCTCGATCGCCAAGCAGTACCGGCATCTGGGGCTCCCGCTCGGCGACCTCATCCAGGAGGGGAACATCGGCCTCATGCAGGCGGTCCGGAAGTTCGAGCCGGAGCGCAACCTCAAGTTCTCCACCTACGCCACCTGGTGGATCCGTCAGGCCATCTGGAGAGCGCTCTCCCAGAAGTCGCGCACCATCAAGGTTCCGATCAACAAGCTGGACCTGCATCGGAAGGCGGCCAAGGTCTATACGGAGCTGGAGCAGCGCTACCAGAACGATCCGTCCCGCCACGGCAACCGCCGGAACCCCACCACCGAGGAAGTCGCGGAGGAGATCGGGGTCGAACCCGAGAAGCTGCACGACACCCTGCGTTCGGTCCCCCAGATCGATTCGCTGGATGCTCCCGTCGTTCCTGACGGGACGCTCCGGGTGGCGCTGACCCCGGACCCGAAGCAGTTGAATCCCATCGAGGATGTGGTCGAAGCCGAACAGCAGCGCCACGTCCGGGAGGCGATCGCCCAGCTTCCGGAACGTCTCCAGCACGTGCTGCGCCGGCGTTTCGGAATGATCGGCGGAACCGAGGCGAACCTCGAGGAGATCGGGCGCGAGCTCCACATCACCCGCGAGCGGGTTCGCCAGCTCGAAAACGAGGCGCTCGGCATGCTCCGGCGGGATCTCGGCCACCTCAAGGGCGATCTCGATATCCAGCCCGCGACCCACCACTGACGAAGGCTGGCTGCCGCTCTCTCGGGAGCGGTGGTTGCCGGCTGTGGAGGAACTGGCGTGAGCACCGAGACGGGTGAGGCACCCGGCTGACAAGGCGCGTAAGCGAGTCATGGTCAGAGCGCTCTTTCGAGCGAAGCGCAACGAAGAGCGAGCCGTCAGGCGAGCGGCCGGTTCTCCCGGTGAGGGCCAGGCGGGACGCATCACCCGGCGAATGCCGCGTCAGTTTTTCTTTCTACAGCCGGCTAGCATGGGGCGATGATCCGCCTCCTGATCCCGCTGTTCGCGGCAGCGCTGCTCGCCGCCCAGTCTCCCGGAGAGCTCCGGCTCACCGAAGCCACGATCGCCGAAATCGGCGAAGCGCTCGATAGCGGAGCCGTCACTTCCGAGCAGCTCGTCGAGCTGTTCCTCGCCCGGATCGCTGCCTACGACGAGGACGGCCCCCGGATCGGCGCGGTCCTGCTGCTGAATCCCCGCGCCCGGGAACGCGCCCGAAGCCTCGACCGGGAGCGCGCCGAATCCGGGCCGCGGTCGCCGCTCCACGGGATTCCGGTGGCGCTCAAGGACAACTTCGACACCGCCGACCTGCCGACGACCGCCGGCTCCTTCCTGCTCGAAGGTTCCATGCCGCCGGACGATGCGTTCCTCGTGAAGAAACTGCGCGACGCGGGAGCGATCCTCCTCGCGAAGCTGAACATGAGCGAGTTCGCTTCCGGGGGCGCGATGAGTTCGCTCGGAGGCATCACCCGAAACCCCCATGACCCGACGCGCAGCCCTTCCGGCTCTTCGGGAGGAACGGGTGCCGCCATCGCTGCCGGCTACGCCTTCCTCGGCCTCGGGACCGATACCGGAGGCTCGGTGCGCGGGCCCTCCACCGCCAACGGAGTGGTGGGGCTCAAGCCCACCCACGGGCTGCTCTCCCGCGACGGCATCGTCCCGCTCGCGCTCTCGTTCGACACCGCCGGGCCCCTGGCGCGAAGCGTCGCCGACATCGCGGTCTCGATCGGGGTGATGGCCGGGGTGGATCCCGCCGATCCCGTCACTTCCAAAAGCGAAGGCCGGCACCACGCCGACTACACGCAGTTTCTCGACCGGGAGGCTCTCGCTGGCGCGCGGATCGGCCTGATGCGCGACTTCACGGGCTTCGACTCCGAAGTGGATTGGGTGATCGAATCGGCCGTCCGAACCATGCGGGATGCCGGCGCGGCGGTCGTCGAAATCCGGCTGCCGGAGTGGCTTCTCGAAGTCGAGAGCGACTTCTACACCACGGTCCGCTGGCCCGAGTTTCGCGACCAGATCGAGGACTACCTCGCCACCTTGGAGCCGGGTTTGCCGCGGACCCTCGAGGATCTGGTGGAGCGCTCGCGGGAACTCGTCTCTCCGGAAGACGGACTCCGGCCGAATCCGGGGCGCTGGAGCCTTTTCCTGCGCGAGGATGCGAGCGGCGAGGTGACGGATGCCGAACATCTCGCGGTGCGCGAACACGGGCTTCCGCTGGTCCGGGCCATCCTGACCGGAATCCTCGAGGAGCAGGAACTCGACGCGCTCGTCTATCCCACCTCACCGAACCGGCCCGCGCTCATCGCGCGAGGGGGAGGAGGAGGCAGCTTCGGGGGCCGGAATCCCGTCCGGCTCGCCAACATGAGCGGCTTCCCCGACCTGATCGTTCCCGCCGGATTCACCGGCGAGGGCCTCCCGGTCGGGATCAGTTTCCTCGGCGCAGCGTTCACCGAACCGCGCCTGATCGCACTCGGCTACGCCTTCGAGCAGCGCACCCGGGCGCGACGGACCCCGGCCCACACGCCCCCGCTGCCGGGCGAACGCATCTCGCCACCCTCCTGAAGCCGGGCGAGCCACCACGATGAAAACCATCCACGCCTCCGACTTCAAGGCGCGCTGTCTGGCCGTTCTCGACGAAATTCACAGAACGGGCGAACACCTCGTCATCCTGAGACGCGGCAAACCGGTCGCCGAGATCGGGCCGGTAACCCGCGGCAAGGCGAAATACCCGCAACATGAGCTTCGCGGGACCGTGACCGTGCGCGGCGACATCATCGGACCCGTACTCCCCGAAGATCACGGGGAGAGTCTCAAGCCGTGAAGGCGCTTCTCGACACCCACGTGCTCGTTTGCTGGTTGAACGAACGGGACTAACACCAGTGTTAGACACTGGATTTCTCTAATCAGACTGCGTTCTCTTCTTTTTTGAGCCATAAGGCAATTCGCCTTCAGCAGCCTTACTCATCAAATCTTCACTTAGATCGGCAAAAGACTTTCCGCCCTTCATTCCCGCAAGAAGAGTAGCCAGTACCTTCTGTGCGACTTCTTTTTCGCTAAACGAACCGTGTTGCGGTTTTGTTCTGCTATCAAACGGAGTGAAGTCAATGCCCTGTTTTTCAGTAAGCCTCGCCTTGGCTTCCTCTTGGGTTCCTGTCATCTTGATTCCGTTGCAAGAGCCACAGAGAAGTTGAAAATTGTCTTCCCAATCCTGACCACCCTTTGCCTGGGGGAATATATGGTCCATATGAAAATGCCGAAGTTCGGGGAATTCGTGATGGCATAAGTTACAGCGGCCTTCCTGTTCAATGAAGAGAAGCCTTTTGAGTTCACTTCTCTCTTTCGGGGTATTAGCCATCCTCCTCTTGATGTCGGTCCTGACGGGAATAGTTGTCCGGTGATGAATGTCTTGGAAAGAAAAGAGATTTCGTTTTTCTTTGATCCGTTGAACCACCAGTTTGGCTGCGAGTTCCGATAGATCAATACCAACCCATTTTCTTCCAAGGTGTTCCGCCGCGACACAAGTCGTAGCACAACCACAAAACGGATCGAGCACCAAGTCGCCTTCATTGGAACTGGCTTTGATGATACGCTCCAACAGAGCCAGAGGTTTTTGAGTTGGATAACCTACTCGCTCCCTGGCAGGGGCATGCATCATGTCGGGAATATCCCAAACACTACCAACCAAAGTTGGCTCCTTGACCACGGCATCATCCGATGTCAGGAAATACTTGATCCGTATATTCCCGCTCTTCGTCTCATAAACTCTACCCTCTTTTCGCAATTTTTCTATACTGACATCCGTGTAGTCTCCTCTTGGTGCAGTTTTGAAATACTTCCCATCCAGAAACCTGATATGAGACGGTAATTTGTTTTTCGGATATGTTCTTTCACCATAAACCGGTTTATGATCACTCTTCTTCTTGTCTTTGGCATAGTAGAGAAGATTGTCATTGTTTCGTGCGAAGTGTTTTGCTATCGCCTTGGCTCCCCGTGCGCTGCCACCATATCGCCAGATCACGTCATTTCGGAAATTTTTTTCTCCAAAAATAGCGTCCATCAGTGTCTTCAAGTAGTGACTCGCCGTATCGTCACAATGCAAATAGATACTTCCTGTTGTCTTGAGAATCCTCCGCATCTCGATCAACCTGGGAGCCATCATCATCAAATAGGAAAACATTCCCTTGGAATGTGCTTCTCCTGCTGAGTGAATCAGCGCATATAGCGCTGGATTCTCTACCTTCAGCCGGTTGTGATCCAGTAGGTCAACATCGGAGAGTGTCCAGGCATCCTTGAACGCAGCCCCTGCCGCCTTGCTTCCTATCGGAGCCGAGTAAGTCTTGTTCGAGTTGAACGGGGGGTCCAGATAGATCAAGTCCACCGACTGCGAGTTCATGGCCCGGAGAACATAGATGTTGTCCATTGAGAAGATGGATCGATGCAGGCCTTGGGGATCGTTCACAGTCTCTACCTTCGCTTCAATCTTATCAGATATTTATAGCGGAGCTCCTTTCCGGCGAGTCCTTGGATCATCAGCACTAGCTGGTCCAGGATAACCACCGTTCGGACGGGAGCTTTCCCTCCCGGCTCATCCGTGTTACCACATTGGGAGCAAACCCATTTCTCCGGCCAACGGCAAGCTGCGAACCACTCTTCCGCTTCTTTCTCTGTAAGAAACATCCGAAAGAGGTTCATGATTCCAATTTTTCCCATCGGATTCGCTCTCCGATGCGCGATGCCCGTTACTGGACGAGGCCGATCAGGGAAGCCGGAGCACGCCCTCCGCGACCGGAACTGCCCGGCCGCCCACCTGAACCCGGACCGGCCGCCCTCCTTCGTGGGTGACCTCCACCCGAAGATCGCTGGGCCGGCCCATCTCGTGGCCCTGCTCGATCCGGAGCACTACCGGATTCTCTTCGGTCGGAACCAACCGGTGGTGCACCAGATACGCCCCGAGCGCGCCGGCGGCACTGCCGGTGGCCGGGTCTTCCGGCACTCCGAGGCCGGGCGCGAACATCCGGGCATGAGCGGCGCTCCCGGGGTGGCTGCATTCCCGGCTGAACGCCATCAGGCACTGCGATCCGACCGACTCGAGAAACGACTCGACCGCCGCGCCGTCCACCCGGATGCGCTCCATGCTCGCGAGCGAGTCCACCGGGACCATGAGCTGCGGAACCGCGGTGGAAACTACCTGGGCCGGAATTCCGCCGGGGAGCAGGTTCGCTTCGTCGAGGCCGAGAGCGCGGGCGAGCGCCTTCCGGTGGGTGCTCTCGCCGAAAAACTCCGGCGGTGCGAAAAACTCCGGCGGTGCCTGGGTCATCACCACTTCCGATGGCCGGCCTTCCTGCATCCGGATATCCACCGGTAGCACTCCCGCTCCGCACTCCTGATGGACCCGGTGGTTTCCGTCCGGGGGCAGATCGAGTTTGGGTCCGGGACCCGAAGCACGGGATGCCAGCACGAAGAACGCCCCCACCACCGGGTGTCCGGCGAGGGGCAACTCTTCCCGCGGAGTGAAGATGCGCAAACGGCAGACGGCCCGTGGGTCGCGCGGCGGCAGGACGAACACCGTTTCCGACAGGTTCATCTCGGCGGCGATCTGCTGCATCTCCGCGCCGGAAAGGCCCGCCGCTTCCGGAAAGATGGCGAGCGGATTCCCGGTGAAGGCCCGGTCGGTGAAGACATCGGCGGTGAGGAAGGCGTAGTGCCGCTCTCCCGCGCCGCTCATCGGGACTGACCCCTCGCGGCATCGAGCGCGAGCGCGTCGGCGCGCTCGTTGTCCGGATGGCCGGCGTGTCCGCGAACCCAGCGGAAACGCGCCGCCGGGCGCGCCGCCCGTTTCTCGGCGAGAAGCATCCACAAATCCTGATTCTTGACCGGCTTCCGCCCGGCCGTGCGCCAGCCGCGCCGGACCCAGCCCGGCATCCACTCCTCGATTCCCTGGATGACGTAGCGGCTGTCGCACAGGATCTCGGCTTCCCGGCCTTCGGGCAAGGCCGCGAGCGCCCGAATGGCGGCGGTGAGCTCCATCCGGTTGTTGGTGGTGGCGGGTTCGCCTCCGGTGAGGATCGTCTCCTCCCCGGTCTCGAAGCGGAGGATCGCGGCCCACCCTCCCGGGCCGGGGTTGCCGAGACAGGAGCCGTC
The DNA here is from genome assembly GCA_965215615.1 of Vicinamibacteria bacterium. GTDB lineage: Bacteria > Acidobacteriota > Vicinamibacteria > Marinacidobacterales > Marinacidobacteraceae > CBDATA01. The sequence continues at coordinate 2,795,550 of OZ244068.1, forward strand.
GCAGGCCACTCGAATCATGCGGTTAATCGTAGAGGGCTTCGATATGCTCGCTGCGACTCATGGCCTGGATCCGATTGATCGCCCCCGAAGACCCGGAAGCCCGCGAGGAGCCCCTCGCCCGCCTCTACCGCGCCCATCGCCGTCCGGATGGCGGAGTGGACAACATCCTGCGCGCCAGCAGCCTGAATCCGGGGGCGCTCGAACACCACCTCTCGCTCTACGAGCACCTCATGCGCGGCCGGTCCGGGCTCAGCCTCGCGGAGCGGGAAGGGATCGCGGTTGCGGTCTCGGCAGTCAACGAGTGCCACTATTGAATCGAGCACCACCGGAGGGGTCTCCTCCGGCTGACGCGGGATTCGGAACTCGTCGAGGCACTGGTCCGCGACCCGGAGCAGGCCCCGCTCGAACCCCGCCTCCGCGCCATCGTCCACTACGCGGTCCGGCTGGCGCGCACTCCTTCGGCCGTGACGAAAGCGGATCTCGATCCGCTGCGCGATGCCGGCCTCTCCGATGCCGACATCCACGATGTCTGCGCGGTCACCGCCTATTACTGCTACGTGAACCGGATCGCGAGCGGCCTCGGCATCGAGCTGGAAACCTAATCCTCGTTCCCGAGCTGGTTGTCGAGGCCTTCGAGCCGCTCGAAGAGCGCCGGCAGCGCGGCCTTGAGTTCGTCGTATTCCCTGGTGATTTGCCTCGATATCTCGCGGTCGTCGAAGAAGCCGGGCCGGGACATGCGGGCTTCGAGTTCCTCGATGGCCGCCTCGGTCGCCGCCACCCGGTCGAAGGCTTCCTTCCAGGAACGCTTCAGCCGACGCAAGCGGTTCTTGGACATGCTGCCCGGTGCCCGTGGCGCTTCCTTCCGCGGCGGATCCGGGCTTCGGGAGGGCGTTTCTTCCACAGCGGACTCTCGGGCGAGGGTGTCCGAATAGTTCCCCCAGTAGAGCCGGGCGCCGCCATCACCGATGACCGCCACCCGGGTGGCCAGCGCGTCCATGAAATGACGGTCGTGAGCCACGAAAACGATCGTGCCACCGTACGCCTTCAGCGCGTCCAGCAGGGCGGCCTTGGAGTCGAGATCGAGGTGGTTCGTCGGCTCGTCGAGAAGCAGGAGGTTGGCGGGGCGGAGCATCAGCCGGGCGAGCGCCAGACGGCTTCGTTCGCCGCCGGACAGGACCGCCGCGCGCTTGTCCACCGCATCCCCCGAGAAGAGGAACGCTCCCAGAATGTCCCGGATCCGGGGGAGCATTTCCAGCGAAGCCGCATCGGACATCGTCTCGCGCACCGTGCGCTCGGGATCGAGATCGTGGCGGTCCGGCCCGTAGTAGGCGATCCGGGTGTTGTGGCCGAGCTCGCGGGCACCGCTGTCCGGCTTTTCCTCTCCGGCGAGCAACCGCATCAAGGTGGACTTGCCTGCTCCGTTCGGCCCGACCAGGGCGAGCCGCTGCCCCCGCTCCACCGCCAGATCGGTCGGGCGAAAGACCACGGTTTCCCCATATGCCTTGGCGGCGGCCGTCAACCGGACAGGCACCGGGCCCGAGCGGGGCGGCGGCGGAAGGCGCAGCCGAAACCGTCGCGGCTCGGGCGGCAGGTCGATGCGCTCCATGCGGTCGAGCGCCTTGACGCGGCTCTGGACCTGACGGGCGCGGCTCGCCTGGTAGCGAAAGCGGCTGATGAAGCGTTTGTGACGCTCGATCTCTTCGTTCTGCTCGGCGGCACGCTTGCGGAGGTCGGCGATCTCGGCGGCCCGCCTCGTCTCGTAGCGACTGAAGTTGCCGGGGTAGTCCCGGAGGCCGCCCATGCCGATTTCGGTGATCCGGGTCACCACCGAGTCGAGGAAGTAGCGGTCGTGGGCCACGAGCACCAGTCCTCCCCGGTGGCGGGAGAGGAAGCCGAGCAGCCAGCTTCGCGCTTCGATATCGAGGTAGTTGGTGGGTTCGTCGAGGAGGATCAGGTCGTTCCCCTCGATCAGCAGCCGGGCGAGGGCGATCCGCATCTGCCAGCCCTGGCTGAAGGACCCGGTAGGCCGCTCGTGGTCGGCCTTCGAGAAGCCGAGCCCGGAAAGCACTTCCCCTACCCGGGCCCCGATCTCGTATCCGCCGCGCCGCTGCCATTCGTCCTCGATCTCGCCGAACCGGCTGAGAAGCCCGGCCTCGGTCGGCCGGATCTCCAGCTCCTCGCCGATCCGCTCCTGTTCGCGCCGCAGTTCGAGCAGATCGGCATAGGCGCTCTTTGCTTCTTCGAAAAGCGAACGTCCTTCGTGGCGGAGCCCGTCCTGGGGCAGGTAGCCGCACCGGTGGTCCTTCGCCCGAGTGAGATCGCCGGAGTCGAGCTCGATCTGTCCGGCCAGAATCCGGAGAAGGGTCGTCTTCCCCGAACCGTTCGGCCCCACGAGACCCACCCGGTCGCCTTCTCCGACCCGAAAGGCGGCGTCCCGGAGGAGAACCTGTTTCCCGAAAGCCTTGGATGCCCCCGCCAGTTGGATCATGTGAAACGCCCGAATGCTAAGCGCCCTTCGTCATAATGACCGCTTCATGGATTTCCGCTTTCGCCCCTTTCCTCGCTGGCTCCTCCCGCCGGTTCTTCTCCTGTCCGCCGCTTTCGCTGCCGCCGGAACGAACGACGCCGCAACCCGCATGAGCCGGGGAGTCGCGCTCCTCGAACAATTTCGTTTTGCCGAGGCGGCGACCGAGTTCGAGGGAGTCGTGGAGGCGACTCCCGATTCGGCGGCGGCGCACATCAACCTCGGCATCGCCTGGTTCAACGAGCGGGATTTCGCCGCGGCGCGCACCTCTTTCCTCCGGGCGAGGGAGCTCGCGCCGGAGAGCACCCACGCCCACTACAACCTGGGCCTGATCGAAAAACTGGAGGGAAACACCGAGGCCGCGCTCGCCGCCTTCGGCAAGGTCGCGGAGATGGCACCGAACGACTCCATGACCTGGTACTACCTCGGTTCCCTGCTGGCTACCGTGGGCCGGCTCGAAGAAGCCGAGACCTCCCTGCGCCGCGCCATCCTGCTGACTCCGGAGCACGAATCCGCGCACTTCAGCCTCGGCAACGTGCTGGTGCGGGCCGGGAGGCGCGAGGAAGGCAGGGCGCAGCTCCAGCGCTTTCAGGAGCTCAAGGCAGCCTTCGCGGGGGCCGGGGTTTCCGCCGGTCTCCAGTACACCGAGCTGGGCCCCTACGCCGAGGCCGTCGAAACGCCGCCGGCATCGCTCTATCAGCAGACACGCGAAGCGCCTCCGGACGGCACCGCGAGCTTTGCCGAGGCGACCGATGCCTGGGGCCTCTCCGGATGGGAGCCACTCGCGCCTCCCGAGCCGCCCGCGAGCGTGCTTCCTTCCGAATATTCGGCCGACTGGATGTTCCGCCATGTGCTGGCCGATTTCGGCTCCGGAGTCGCGTTCCGGGATCTCGATGCCGACGGACTCCCGGATCTGGTGTTCGTCCGCGACGGTTCGGTGCTGATCTTCCGGAATCTCGACGGACGCTTCGAACCCTGGGAAGACACCGGGGTGGATGTGCCGGGCGCGATGAGCGTCTCGATCGGCGATCTGGACCTCGATGGGACTCCCGACCTCTATGTGGCCGCCGCCGGACCCAACGCGCTCTATCTCAATCGGGGAGACCGGTTCGAGCGCTCGGAGGCTGCGGCAGGTGATGTGGCAGGGGATGAGGTTTCGGTGGGGGCCACTCTCGCCGATTTCGATCACGACGGCGACCTCGACATCTACGTCCTGAACCATGCGCCCGCCTCGCTTCCGCCGGGCGAGGCCCCGGTTCCGGTCCCGGAGGGAATTCCGGGCACCGGGAACCGGCTCTTCCGGAACAACCGGGACGGCAGTTTCTCGGACGTGACGGCCGAAACCCGCACCAGCGGCGGCGAGCGCCGGAGCCTCGTCGCGATCTTCTCGGATTGGGATGACGACCGGGATGTGGACTTCCTGGTGGTGCATGACGGGGATCCCGTCCAGTTGTTCTCGAACGATCGGGTGGGAACCTTCACCGAAGTGGCTTCGGCCTGGGGGATCGAGACCGCCGGCCGGATGCGCGGCGCGGTGAGCGGCGATTTCGACCGGGACGGCCGTTTCGATCTCGCGCTCACCGCGGAAGGCGGTGCCCTGAACATGCTGCTCCGCCAGACCGGAGAGGGCTTTCGTCCGGATACGGTCTCGCCGCTCTTCCTCGGAGCCGGGGCACCGGGAAACCGGTACGGCGTCTCGCTGCTGGATGCGGATCAGGACATGGACCTCGACCTGTTGCTGGTCGCGAACGAGCCGGAAGCGGCGCTCGTTCTCTTCTCCAACACCCCCGGTGGATTCGTCCGGGCGGACGATCTGACCGCTCCGCTCGAGCCAGGCGAAGAGCTCCGCGCGCTCGCGCTCGCCGATGTGGACGGGGACGGGGATCTCGATGCCCTCTCGGGAACCAACCGGGGACGGCTCGTCGCCTTCCGCAACGAATCCGCGACCGGGAACTGGATGGCGGTCCGCACCACCGGCCTCCGGAGCAATCTGGACGGAATCGGGACCAAGATCGAAGTCCGGGCGGGCGACGTGAGCCAGCGCCGGGAGATCCGCTCGACCACCGGGTATCTCTCCCAGGATGACCTTCCGGTCCATTTCGGACTCGGGGAAGCGCCCGCCGCCGACTACGTCCGGCTCCTCTGGCCGGGAGGGGTGAAGCAGATCGAGCTGGATCTGCCGGCAGCGGCGGTGGCTTCCGTCGAGGAGTTGAACCGGAAGGGAACTTCCTGCCCGGTGCTCTATGCCTGGGACGGAGAGCGGATCCGGTTCGTGACCGACTTCCTCGGGGGCAGCGCGCTCGGGAACCTGCTCGCACCCGGAGTCTTCAACACTCCGGACACCGCAGAGGTGGTCAAGATGGAGTCCTTCCCGCTCGTTCCGCGGGATGGCTATTTCGAGCTTCGGTGGGTGAACCAGCTCGAGGAGGTGATCTTCTACGACCGGGCCGCGCTCTGGGTCGCCGACCATCCGGACGAGGTGGATGTCTTTCCGGATGAACGCCTGATGCCGGGGCCGCCGTACCCCGCACCCGGCCTGGTCCCGGTTCGCAACCGCCGGCCGCCGACCGAGGCCCTTTCGGCGGGAGCGGACGGAGTCGCTTCCGACCGGACCCCCGATCTGCTCGAGGTGGATCGGGCCTATGTGGACGATTTCTCGCTGCTTCCGTTCAAGGGGTACGCCGAGGAGCACACTCTCACGCTTCGCTTCGACGATGTCCGGGAGGGCGTGGATCACGTCCTGCTTCTCTACGGCTGGGTGGACTACGCCGATTCCAGCTCGAACCTTTCCGCTGCCCAGGCCGGGGTCGTGGCCTTCCCTCCGGTTCTCGAAATCGGAGACGGAGCCGGGGGGTTCCGGACCGCGGTGGACCCGATGGGGTTTCCCGCCGGGCTGCCCAAGACGATGGTCGTGCATCTCGACGGAATCCCGCTCGAATCCGGACAGCCGCTTCGCATCCGGACCAACATGCGGATCTACTGGGACCGGGTGGAGCTGGCCGAAAAGGCCAACCTCGCCGAGGTGTCGGTAACCCGGCTGGATGCCGCGTCAGCCGATTTCGCCTTCGCCGGCTACCCCGAACCGCACCGGCCCGGAGGCCGCCCGCCGGGGGAGTACCGGTACCGGAACCTCCGTCCGCAGGATTCCTGGGGAGCGCACGCTGGCGAATACACCCGCTACGGAGACGTGGGGCCGCTGCTGGATGCGGTGGATGACCGGTACGTGATCGCCCGGCACGGCGACGAAATCCGGCTCCTTTTCGAAGCCGGCAGCCTCGAAGACCCCGGTCCGGGGCAGAGCCGGGCGTTCTTCGTCTTCGCCGACGGATTCGGCAAGGACATGGACCTGAACTCGGCCCGGCCCCACACCGTCGGGCCGCTTCCCTTCCACGGAATGCCGTCGTATCCGTACCCGGAGGGGGCGTATCCGGATTCCGAAGCGCTCGCCACCTGGAGAGCCGAATACAACACGAGAAGGATCGGCCCGGAAGCCCGCCACGGTTTTCTCGACGAACCGGCCGAAGAACAGGCCACCGAAACCGCCGCCGACCCTCGGGAAAGACGCTGACCGGCCGCCCGGATCGCGATGCCCAGAGAAAACCTCCGCGCCGAACTCCATCGGCTGCTGATGGATGAAAACGCGGGGGGCGCGGCGGAACTCGCACCGCGCATGCTGGCGGATCCGGCTTCGCTGACCCCCGAGCTCCGCTGGTGCCTCGTGTATCTGCTGCGCGGCGTGCGGTGCGTGGCCGCCAAGGCCCGCATTCTCGACCCCGGAACCCTGCTCTACACGGTGGCCCACATGATCGAGGCCGCGCGGATGATCACCGAGCCCCTCGACCAGCATTGGCACGAGGTGGCCCGGGATCTCCCCGGACACTGGCTCACCCGCTACGAGGAGAGCGAAGAGCCGTACTCGCTCGCCGAACTCCGCCGGTTGAACGTGCTGCTCGCCCGGCTGTGGGCCACCGAGCGCGAGCGCCTCGTGAATACCGAGATTCCGACCTTCGCCGAAGCGTTCGCCTGACCGGCCCTCAGCCCGGCTCGCAGAGGCCGTCTTCGATATCGAGCAGGATTTCGTTGACCTGGGCGGCCTGGGGATCGTTCGGAGCGAGGCGCAGGAACCTTCGGTAGTACGTCTGGGCGGTGTCGCACTGGTTCCGCCCGAAGGCGATGGTGCCGAGCGAATAGTTGGCGAGCGCCGCGCGCGGGTCTCCGCTCGGAGCGGCTTCGAGGAAGGCCCGGAAATGGGTCACCGCGGCGTTGTCATCGCTGCTCCGAGCCGCCATCGAACCGAGCATCCAGTGCGCCTCGACCGTCTGTTCGCCGTCCGGATACAGATCCACGTACCGGCCGAGCTGGGAAGCGGCCTTCTCGTAGCGCTCGGCGTTGTAGTTGATCTGGCCGGCGAGGAACGTCACCTGGCCGAGCTGGGGGATGTCCGGTGCCTGTTCGATGACCGTGGAGAACTCCTCCTCGGCTCCCTCGGTGTCGCCTCCCTGCAGCAGGGCGAAGCCCAGCCGGAAGTGCATTTCGGCATCCTCGGGATCGCGCTCGAGAACCCTCCGAAGGTACGGAATCGCCGCTTCCCGGTCTTCCATCCGGAGAAGCAGCAGCGCCGTGTTGCGCTCGGCGAGGGCGATCTGCTGGCCGAGCTGGGCGGCCATCCCCGGGCTTTCGTCCGCGCCTGCGAGGAAGGCCCGGTAGGCCCCGGTCGCTCCCTCGAGGTTTTCCTTCGACTCGTTGGCGAGTCCGAGGAAGAGGTGGAAACTGAAGAACTCCGGATACGCCTCCAGCGCGGGCCCGCAAGCCATGAGGGTCTTGTCCCAGTCCGAAGCCTGCGCCGCCGAAGTGCAAAGCGCCTGATAGGCGTAGTTGACGTTGTCCTGGATCATCCCGACCACTTCTTCGTCGTCCGTTTCCTGATCGAGCAGGGGTGGACAGATCGAGACGACCGCGTCCCAGTCCTGGGCTTCCGCCGCCTCGATGCAGGGGGTGTTCGGGTCGTCGTCCTCTTCCTGGGCGAATGCGGGAAGCGTCAAACCGACGAAGATCCCGAGCGCAAGAGCGAGTGCCCTTGGGACCGGATTCCGGCCGGTGGCTCGATCTCGTTTCCGAGGGGTCATGAATTTCTCCTTGATGGACAGCCTGATGACTTCAGCGAGACGGCAGAAAAGAGCGGGCAGGGTACCACAGGTGCCGCCGCTCTCCCGCTTGCAATTCCCGAAGATTTCCGGTCAGTCCGGCTGACAGCCCGCCTCGGCGATCGAGGCCAGAATCTCCGTCACCTGGGCGGCGCGCGCATCCCCGGGAGCCAGCTCCATGAACTGGCTGTAGTGCTGCTCGGCGTTCGCACAGTCGTCCTGGTTGAAGTAGATGGTGCCGAGGGCGAAGCTCGCCTCCGGAATGCGCTCGTCGCCCGCGGCGGCCGCCCGGAGGAACGCCTGGTAGTGGGTGATGGTCCGGGTCTCGTCGGATCCCTGGAGCGCCTGGGCCAGCATGTAATGGGCATCCGGAACGCCCCGGTCGCCGGGGGCCGCCGACAGGTACGCGGTCAGGCGGGCATCCGCCTTCGCGTAGTCACCCGAGTTGTAGTTGAGCTGACCGGCCAGGAAGAGGACGCTGCTGATCGGATTCGGAGCGTTGTCGATCACGACCGAGAGCGCCCGCTCGGCGGCGGCGCTGTCCCCGGTGGCGAGCAGCGCGAGTCCGAGCCGGAAGTGCACTTCCACATCGGCCCCATCGGTGGCCGAAGCGGCCTGGAGGAGCGGAATCGCATCCTGCATGGCGTTCACCCGCGCATACGCGATCCCGCCCGAACGCTGAGCCACCGCAATCTGCTGCGCGAGCTGCGAAGCCGCCTCCGAATTCCCGCGGACTCCGTTCAGAAACGCCGAAAAATTCACCCCGGCGTTCGTCCAGTCCTCCCTCGTCTGGTAGGCGAGCCCGAGGTAGTAGTTCAGGATGAAAGCACCCGGATTGGCTTCGATCGCCATCTGGCAATACTGGATCACCCGGTCCCACTGCTGGGCCTGGGCCGCCGGTTCGCACTGCAGGCTGTAGGCGTACTGAACGGTCTGCGACCAGTGCGCGTAGTACGGGTGGTCTTCGGGGAGAGTCTCCAGAACTTCCGGGCAGGCCGCGAGCACCTGGTCGTAGTCGGCTCCGTCCACCGCCGAGAGGCAGGCTGCTGCTTTCTGGGGGTCCACATCCTGGGCCCGGGCATCCGGGGCAGAACCGAAGAGCGCGCCGGCGAGCAAAAGCGCCGACAGGGAGAAAAGGCGGTTTGGCATGGTCGAAATCTCCTTCGCCAGTGCGACGGGACGCTCCGGGGCGCACCCCGAGCGACCGAAGAAACTAGCACACTGCGGGCGCGGGACCCGCACCGGAAACATCGGGAACGCGGGGCTACCCGGCCTCGCAGGTTTCCTCGGCGGCTTCCACATACTCGCGAACCTCGGTGCTCCGCGGATCGTCGGGAAGCAGCTCCAGAAAACGGCGGAAATGCCCGAGCGCGGCGGCGCAGTCTCCGGAATCGGCCGCCCGGTTGCCGAGAAAATAGTGAGCCGCGCCCGCCTGGGATCCTTCGCCCCCCGCTTCGAGATACGCCGCGAAATGGAGGGCGGCCTCCTCGGCATCGCCCTCGCCGCGAAGCGCGATCGAAGCGGCCAGCCAGTGCGCTTCCGGCGTGAACGCTCCGCTCCCGTCGGTTTCCAGGTAACGGGAGAGCCACGGCTCCGCTTCGTCATGGGCACCAGCCCGGTACCGAAGCCGTCCGAGCAGAAAGTACGCCTCGGCGATCTCCGGGGCCCCCCGGATAACGGTCCGAAACGCCGCCTCGGCTTCTTCCGGTTCGGAATCCTGAAGGCTCACGCCCAGCCAGAAAGCCACTTCGGGATCCTCGCGATCTTCCCCGGCCGCCCGTCGGAGCCAGAAAGCCGCCGCTTCGGGGTCGCCCGCCCGGGCGTGAGCCAATCCGACGCTGCGAACGGCGAAATCCACCTGTTCCTCCGCCCGCTCCCCGGCTTCCGGTTCGGCTTCCACCGCGGCGAGAAACGTCTCCCAGGCAGATGCCGCCTCGACCCAGTCACCGAGCGCCTGGTGCGCATAACCGAGGAAATACCGGAGTCCGAAGGAGTCCGGCTGCTCTTCGAGAGCCGCCTCGCAGGCCGGGACAGCGCGCGCCCAGTCCGCCTCCTGAACCGCCGCCTCGCAGTCCGCCGGCTGCCCCGCGCCAGCGGGCGCAGCGATCAGAAAGAGCGCGAGAGCCCGTTCAGGGTGAAGCCGCGGCGGTTTCAGCCTTGCCCTTCCCGGTGGCGGCAGCAGCATCCTTTTTCCCTTTCTTCCCGTTTCCTTTCTTCCCGGAAGACCCGGAAGGGGCACCGTCCTTCTTCGCCGCCCCTTCCGCCGTCCCTTTCCGGGCGTAATCGGTCACATACCAACCGGTCCCGACGAACTGGATGGCCGGAGAGGAGATGATGCGACGGGCCCGGCCGCCACAGATGCGGCAGGTGTCGAGTGGGCGATCGTTGAGCCGCTCAAGAGCTTCGAACTTCTGGCCACACTCCGCGCAGTGGTACTCGTAGATCGGCATGATGCGGGATCAGTTTAAACCGCCCAACGGGGGCGTGGAGGCGGGCGGCTTCCGGTGGAGCGTGGCCTGTTCGTACGCGAAAGCGAGCCGGATCAGCGCCGGTTCGCCAAGCGCCGGGCCGAGAAACTGGATCCCGGCGGGAAGGCCGTTTTCGGTGAACCCCATCGGGACCGTCACCGCCGGGAAGCCGGTGGGTGGCGACAACTGCGGCGAATTGTTGCCTCCCGGAGTCACGAGATCCCCGAGGAGACGCGGCGGATTGCTCCAGGTGGGAAAGACCATCGCAACGAGCGCTTCGCTTTCGAAGAGGCCGCCGGCTTCGGCGCGGAGCCCGGCGCTTCGGGCGAGCGCCTCCGCGCAGTCGGTCTCGGGTGGATCCTCCACTTCGAGCGCGTTCTCGAGCCTGCCCCGGATGGAGGGATGGAAGTCGCCGCCCTCCACGATCTCGCCGAGCGTGCGGACCGGTGCTCCCTCGCCGAGACTCGCGAGATAGGCCTCCAGATGAGCCTTGAACGGATTGCACCAGAGGCCCCCATCATCGTCGTCCAGCATCGGCAGGGAAACGGGATCCACGACCTCTGCCCCGAGTGCTCGCAGATCCGCGAGGGCCGCCTCGAAGAGATCCCGGATCGCCGGATCGGCGGTTTCGGTATCGGAAAGCTGGCGGACGACCCCGATCCGGATGCCGTCGAGACGCGAGGAGTCGAGCGCCATCAGGTAATCGGCTTCCCGCTCGTATCCGGCGGTGGCCGGGTCCGCCGCGTCCGGCCCGGCGATGACATCGAAAATCCGGGTCGCATCTTCCACGGTGCGCGCCATCGGCCCTCCGATGTCCCGATAGAGGTTCAGCGGCACGATGCCGTCGCGGCTCGTGATCCCCATGGTGGACCGGATCCCGACGAGCGCGCCATGCGAGGAGGGGCCCCGGATGCTGTTGCCGGTGTCGGTCCCGAGCCCCGCCGCACCGAAGCTCGCGGCCACCGCCGCCGCCGTGCCGCCCGACGAACCGGCAGGAACCCGCCGCGGGTCATACGGGTTGCGGGTGTGTCCCGGCACGATCGAGCCGAGCGTCTCGTTGGGGCTGAAGGCGAACTCGGCCATGTTGGACTTGGCGAGCACGATGGCTCCCGCTTCCCGAAGCCGGCGGACCTGGAAAGCATCGTCGGGAGGCCGGGATTCGCGAAGGGAGGCGGAGCCCGCGGTCGTCGGCATGTCGTGGGTGTCGTAGTTGTCCTTCACGATCATCGGGACGCATTCGAGCGGCCGGGTGATCCCCTGGGCGGCGATCCGCTCGTCGGCCCGAAGCGCTTCGGCGGCCGCCTCCGGATGGACCGCCACGATGGCGCTCAGGGTCGGCCCTTCGCGGTCGTACGCCTCGATGCGCGCGAGGTAGGCGGCCACGAGCCCGGAACAGGTGAAGCGGCCCTCGCGAAGTCCTTGATGGATCCCGGCGATGTCGAGCTCCACGACCGACATGGTGGTGGTTTCCGGAGGACTTCCGCACCGGGCGAAGAGGCCGGACAGGAACGCCAGACCGAGAGCCATCGAACGGCTTTTCGTCATGGCCCCATTGTACGGACCGTACAACTAGAATCCCGGCGCCCAACGGACCATGCCGCGAACCCGGGAACTTTCGTCCGCCCACCGGTTTCGATGGCGAAGCCTGCCTCCCGCCCTTCCGTAGTTCCCTTCGTATTTCACGCCCCCCCAAAAAGAGGGGCAGAACGAACCGGATACTTTTCCTCGCGGCTCTCCTCCGCCGATCTTCAGGCGGGAGCCGGTTCGGGCCCCTGGTCCCGATCTTCCCCCAAAAGCCCTCCCATGATCGCCAACCTTCTCGAATCGCTGCTCGCCGGAGAAACCGCCGACCCCGAGGCGCTCGAGGCAGCTCTCCACCGGATCCTCGCCGGCGAAGGGGATGCCGTCGAAACGGCGGCGCTCCTCGTGGCGTTGCGCATCCGGGAGCCGGATGCCCGGACGCTCACCATCTGCGCCCGGGTGATGCGCAGCCATCGCAAGGCGGTGGTCCCCGCCGTCCGTCCCCTGGTGGACACCTGCGGCACCGGCGGCGACCGCAGCGGAACCTTCAACATCTCCACTGCCGCCGCGTTCGTGGTGGCGGCTGCCGGCGGCGCGGTCGCGAAGCACGGGAACCGAAGCGTCTCTTCCTCCACCGGGAGCGCCGATGTGCTCGAAGCCTGCGGAGCACCGCTCCATCTGAATTCGGAGCAGGCCGTGCGGGTCCTCGATTCCACCGGTTTCGTGTTCCTCTTCGCGCCCGCCTTCCACCCGGCCATGGCGCACGTGGCGCCCACCCGGCGGACGCTCGGAATCCGCACGGTGTTCAACGTACTCGGCCCGCTCGCCAATCCGGCGCTCGCCGAACGGCAACTCGTGGGCGTCTATGACCCGTCGCTCACCGCCGTCGTCGCCGAAGCGCTCCGCGAACTCGGCTGCGCTTCGGCGCTCGTCGTGCACTGCGACGGGCTCGACGAGCTCGGCCTTCACGGGACGACCCGGGGCCGCCGCCTCGCGGACGGAAAGATCACCGAATTCGAAGCGCACCCCCGCGACCTCGGTCTCGAGGAAGCACCGATCCCGGCTCTCGCGGGGGGCGACCCCCGGGAAAACGCGGCCATACTCCGGGGCGTTCTTTCCGGAGAGATCGAGGGGCCGCCGCGGGATGTGGTGGCGCTCAACGCGGGCGCGGCCCTTATGGTGGCCGATCTGGCTCCCGATCTCGAAGCCGGACTCCAGGCCGCCCGTGACGTTCTCGCGAACGGCGAAGCGCTCCGCTCCCTGGATCGCTATATCGAGACCAGCACTCGGGTAAGCGCGTGATTTCCGGAGTGCTGGCCGATCTGGTTCGGTCGGCCCGGAAACGGGCCGACCGGCTCGCTGCGGATCCGGTTCCGGAACCGCCGTCGGTCGGGCCGCCGTCGTTCCGGGATGCCATCCGCGGGCGCGAAACCCTTTCGGTGATCGCCGAATTCAAGAGGAAAAGCCCGTCCGCCGGCCGGATTGCCGACAGGGATCCGGCAGAACAGGCCCTCGGATACCGAAAGGCCGGAGCGGCCGCGCTTTCGGTTCTGACCGACCCGGACGCTTTCGGGGGCTCCCTCGAAGATCTCTCCGCGGCGACCCGGGCCTCCGGGTTGCCCGCACTGATGAAGGACTTCGTGGTCCACCCGGCCCAGATCCACGCCGGGCGGGCGGCGGGGGCGGCCGCCGTCCTGCTGATCGTGCGGTGCCTCGACGAAGGGGAACTGACGGAGCTTTTCGCGACGACGAGGGCTTTCGGACTCGATGCGCTGGTCGAGATCCACGAGGAATCCGAGCTCGACCGGGCGCTCGCTCTCCCGGAGGCCATCATCGGAGTCAACAACCGGGATCTGGACACTCTCGAAGTGGATCGCCGCCGCGCCGTGGAGCTTCTCGCGCGGATCCCGTCCGGCCGGATCGCGGTGGCCGAAAGCGGCTACCAGCAACCTGCCCACCTCGACCCGATCCGCGGGCGGGCGGATGCGGTTCTGATCGGAACTGCCCTGATGCGGGATGCCGCCGATCCGGGAGCGTTTCGGTAGCCATGGAGATCAAGATCTGTGGCGTGCGACGCCCCGAGGATGCCCGGCTCGCCGTCCGGCTGGGTGCCCGGTGGATCGGGATCGTGCGGGCCCCGGACTCTCCGCGCAGCGCGACCCTCGACGAGGCGCGCCGGGTGGTCGAAGCGGCTCGCGAGGAGAACCCTTCGGTGCATCCGGTGCTGGCCACCGGCCGCCGCCGCCGCGAGGACGTGGAGCGGGATGCCCGTTTTCTCGGAATCGAGCGGGTCCAGCCGCACGGGCTCGACACCGCCGGAGAGGACGCGCTCCAGGAAGCCGGATTCCTGGTCCACCGGGTGGTGGTGGTTCCGGATGACGCGGACCGGCTCCCCCGCTTCCAGCCGGCCCGGCCCGAGGAAGGCCCGCTGGTCTTCGATGTCGGCGGCGGAGGTACCGGGCGGGCCTTCGACTGGAGGATGCTCGGCGAACGCGCCCCGGAACGCGCCTTCATCGCGGGCGGCCTTCGTCCGGAGAACCTCGGTCAACTCCTCCGGTTCCACCCGTGGGGAGTGGATGTCTCGAGCGGGGTGGAGGCCGCGCCGGGAGTCAAGGATCCGGAACGGATGCGGCGGTTCGTGGAGCGGATCGCCGAGGCGGCATCATGAATGAGGACCGGCCGCGCAGGGGTGCCTTCGGTTCGTTCGGCGGGCGCTTCGTTTCCGACCTGCTGATTCCGGCGCTCACCGAGCTCGACGAGGCGCGGCGGAGGTTCCTGCGGGATCCGGCGTTTCGGGAAGAGCTGGACCTCGAAGCGCGCGAATGGGTCGGCCGGCCCACTCCCCTGACCCGGGTTCCCGACTTTTCCCGGCTTTGCGGGCTGACGGTGATCCTGAAGCGCGAAGACCTGCTCCACGGCGGAGCCCACAAGGCGAACAACGTGCTCGGGCAGGCGCTTCTGGCCCGGCGCATGGGCAAGACGCGGCTGATCGCGGAAACCGGAGCCGGCCAGCACGGTGCCGCGACCGCCATGATCGCAGCCCGGCTGGGGATGCAGGCGGTGATCTACATGGGCGAGCGGGACATGGAGCGCCAGGCACCCAACGTCCAGAGGATGCGGCTTTTCGGAGCGGAAGTCGTCCCGGTGACCACCGGCGGCCGCACCCTGAAAGACGCGATCAACGAGGCGCTCCGCGACTGGACCCGTTCGCTCGCAACAACCCACTACCTGCTCGGCACGGCGGCGGGCCCCTTCCCCTTTCCGCAGATGGTGAGGGATTTCCAGTCGGTCATCGGCCGCGAGGCGAAGCGGCAGTGGCGGAGGCAGATGGGCGGACTTCCGGACGCGGTGATCGCCTGCGTGGGCGGCGGAAGCAACGCCATCGGGATCTTCCGCGCTTTTCTTCCCGATTCCGGGACCCGCCTCATCGGAGTGGAACCCGGCGGCCGTGGCCTCGAAAGCGGCCGCCACGGGGCGACCCTGCTCCGGGGCACGCCCGGTCTGCTTCACGGAGCCCGCACCATGGTGCTTCAGGACGACGAAGGGCAGATTCAGGAGGCCGAGAGCATCTCCGCCGGACTCGACTACCCCGGCGTGGGGCCGGAGCACGCGCACCTTCAGGAGAGCGGACGGGCGATCTATCGGGCGGCCACCGACGAGGAGGCCATCGAGGCTTTCGAGACGCTTTCCCGGACGGAAGGCATCCTCCCCGCCCTCGAGCCGGCGCACGCCCTGGCCTTCGCCATGCGCGCGGTGAGAACCGGCGAACTCCCGGAAGGAAGCCGCGTGCTGCTCGGCCTCTCCGGACGCGGCGACAAGGACCTCGAAAGCTGGTTCGCGCTCGACCGCCCCCTTTCGGAGAGAGCGCAGTGAGCCTTCGCCTGCTGCGGCAAACGCTCCGGGACCGCACCTCGGTCTCGCCGTTCCTGATGGTGGGCGACCCGAGCCCGGACCTTTCGGTGGAGCTCGCGCGGGCCGCGGTGGCCGAAGGAGCGGGGATGCTCGAACTCGGCTTCCCCTACCGGGATCCGGTCGCCGACGGACCGGCGATTCAGGAGGCGGCCGGACGCGCGCTCGCCGCCGGGGTCTCGACCCGCGCCGCGTTCCGGATCCTCGCCCGCATCCGGGATGCCTGCCCCCGGACTCCGCTCAACCTGCTCATCTACGGGAACCTGGCGCACCGCATCGGCTACCGGGAGTTCTGTTCGGAAGCTGCGAGTTCCGGAGCTTCCTCCCTGCTTGTTCCCGACATCCCTCTCGACGAGGCGATGCCGCTCCGCCGGGCTTCCTCCCGGGCCGGACTCGGCCACGTGGAACTCGCCGGACCGCTTACCGACCCGGCTCGCCTGCGCCGTTTGGGAAGGGCTTCGGTGATGCTCTATCTGGCCGGCTTCCAGGGGGTCACCGGGGTCCGCGAGCAGGCGTTCGATCCGGTGGCGCGCCGCATCCGCGAGGTCCGGGAAAGCGTCCCGACCCCCATCTGTCTCGGTTTCGGGATCTCGAGCCGGACCCAGATCGAAAAAGCCTTCGATGCCGGGGCCCGGGTGGCGGTGGTCGGCAGCCATCTCGCCCGCGTCATCGGCCGCTTCGGTCACGATCCGGAGCTGCTTCCGACCCGTTTCGGCGAAGCTGTCCGCCTGCTCACGACAGGAGGATCGGGGCCATGCTCGTAATCATGCGGCCGGGGCCGACCGAAGCCCAGTGCCAGAAGGTCGAGGCGGCGATCCGGGACATGGGGTACGCGCCGCTCCGGGTTCCGGGGGCCGGACGGACCGCGATCTGCGTGACCGGCAACCGGGGACCGGTGGACGATTCCTATCTGAGCCGCCTTCCGGGGGTAGCCCGGTGCATCCGGGTCACGAGGCCCTGGAAACTGGTCAGCCGCGAGGTCCACCCGGAGAACACCGAAATCTCCGTTGGGGGGGTGCGGGTGGGGGGGCCGGCTCCGGTGGTGATCGCCGGCCCCGGAAGCGTCGAAACCGAAGCACGCACCCTCGCCATCGCCCGGAGCGTGGCCCGCGCCGGTGCCCACCTCTTCCGGGCGCGGCTCTTCCCGGATCGCATCGGCCCCTACAACTTCGCCGGAATCGGCGACGAAGGGCTTCACACCCTCGCCCGGATCCGGGAGGAAACCGGCCTGCCGGTCATCTCTGACGTGGTGGACCCCCGTTCGGCGGAGAAGGTGGCGGACCAGGTGGACGCGGTCCAGATTCCGGCCCGCCACATGGGCAACGAGCCGCTTCTCGAAGTGGTGGCCGGGCTCGAGAAGCCGATCATTCTCGAACGGGCGGCCTCGGCCTCGGTCGAGGAATGGCTGATGGCCGCCGAGTCGCTCCTCGCCCGCGAGAAGCACGACGTGGCGCTCTGCGAACGGGGCATCCGCACCGGCGTGGAAGGCCGGTCCATGCTGGATATCCACGCCGTTCCGGTGGTCCGGGAGATCTCCCACCTGCCGGTGCTGGTCGCTCCTTCGCGTTCGGTGGCTCACCGCAGCCGGGTCCGTCCCCTGGCGCGCGCCGCCATCGGGGTCGGCGCTTCCGGACTGCTCATCGAGACGCACACCCACCCGGAAACCGCGTACACCGACCCCGCACAGACCGTGGACATCGCCACTCTCGAAGGCATCCTCGCCGACCTCGGCCACTTGCGCGGACTCGAATCGCTGTCGGTTGCGCCATCATTGACGGTGGATCCATGAGCGAAGCCTCTCCCGAAGCACCCACCAACGTTTCCTTCGCCCGGACCCTCCTCCAGTTCTTCGTGATCCCGATGGGGGTCGTGGTTGTGGGAGTGGGCCTCTTCCTCGGGTTCGCCTGGCTCGTATCCGACGACACCACCGCCGAGGACTACCTGAACCGGATTCGCACCGGCGGCAGCCGCGAGCAGCGACAGGCCGCGTTCGAGCTGGCGAACCGGATCCAGCACGGGAACGCGGAAGATTTCCAGGCGCTCGCTCCCGAGCTCGTCGAGGCGTTCGACGAAGCGCCGCGCTCCGACCCGTGGGTGCGGCAGTATCTCGCGCTCGCGCTCGGCGCGATCGGGGATCCGCAGGCTTCGGCTTCCCTCGTGGATGCCCTCGCGGATGCCGACCCCACCGTTCCGGTCTATGCGGCGTGGGCGCTCGGCGCGATCGGCGGCCCGGAGGCCGTCTCGGCGCTCGCCACCGCGAGTGGGTCGCCGGATGCCGGACTCCGGACGATGGCGGTCTATGCGCTCGGCGCGATCGGGGACCCGGAAGCGGCTCCGGCGCTCCGCCGCGCCATGGAGGATCCGGAGATGGACGTGGCGATGAACGCGGTGGTCGCGCTGGCCCGGATCGGGGAGCCGAGCGCCGAGAACCGCCTGCTCGGGATGCTGGAAGCCGGCTACTGGGACCGACTGTCCGACATGAGCGAGGGAGAACGCCAGCTCGGCAGGCTCAGCGCCATCCAGGCCGCTGGCACCCTTCGCTCCCCGGCGGTGCTCGCGGCGCTCCGGGACATCGGAGATTCGGACCCCGACCTTCGCACCCGCGAAGTGGCGCTCCGGGTGCTCGCGGCGGCGGAAGAGGAGGGCCCTTTTCCTGTTCCCTCGGAATCCGGGAGGTGATCCGGGCCGCGCTCTTGAATTAGAATTCGCGGGCTGAATCCATGCCAGAAGAAAAATCAGACTCTCCGCCCCGCCCGGCCGGGGAAAAGCCCGCGGCCCAAAAGGCCGCCGCGAAGCCGGAGAAGATCACCCGCCGCGAATTCCCGTTCCTCACCGTGGCGTGGAGCCTCTTCGTCGCCGCGATCGGGGCCGGGCTCACCGCCGCCGGGCGGTTCATGTTCCCGAACGTGCTGACCGAGCCGCCTTCCACCTTCACCGCCGGATTCCCCGACGAGTTCTCGATCGGGGTGGTGGACACCCGCTTCAAGGAGCGGTACCAGGTCTGGATCGTCCGCGACGAGGAAAAAATCTACGCCCTCTCGACGATCTGTACCCATCTGGGGTGCACTCCCAACTGGCTCGAGGCGGAGTCCAAGTTCAAGTGCCCCTGTCACGGAAGCGGTTTCTACATCAGCGGCATCAACTTCGAGGGACCGGCACCCCGGCCGCTCGAGCGGGTGGGCGTGAGCCTCGCCGACGACGGCCAGATCCTGATCGACAAGTCCCGCCTCTACAAGTTCGAAGCCAACCAATGGGAGGATCCGAATTCCTTCCTCCCCATGGTCTGACCGGAGCGTCCCCCTGTGCTGAATCGCATCCTGAAACCCCTCGGGGCCGCCTGGAAGGAGGCCACCGACAGCCAGATCTGGTCATCCGTCTTCCGGCACGGAAAACCGGTGAGCAACCGGAACCGGGCGCTCGTGATGATGAGCAACGTGTTCTTGCACCTGCACCCGGTCAAGTCGCGGAAGGCGGGGATCAAGCTCCGCTACACCTGGTGCATGGGGGGAGTGACCTTCTTCCTCTTCCTGGTGCTGACTTTCACCGGGCTGCTCCTGATGTTCTACTACCGGCCCACGGTCGAATACGCGTACGCGGACATCGTGGACCTCCAGGAGCACGTTCCCCTCGGCATCATGCGGGAGCTCCACCGCTGGGGCGCGCACGCCATGGTCATCACCGTCTGGCTGCACATGCTCCGGGTGTTCATGACCGGCTCCTACAAGCCGCCGCGCGAGTTCAACTGGGGAATCGGCGTGATCCTGCTGGTCCTCACCCTGTTGCTGTCCTTCACCGGCTACCTGCTCCCCTGGGATCAGTTGGCCATCTGGGCGATCACGGTAGGTGCCAACATGGCCCGCGCCACTCCGCTTCTCGGAACCGAGGGACCGCTCAGCGCCTCGCTGACTCTCGGCGACATCAACCTCATCAACTCGGGGAACGATGCCCGCTTCGCCCTGCTCGGGGCCCAGTCGGTCGGACAGCCAACACTCCTGCGGTTCTATGTGCTGCATTGCGTCGGGCTCCCGCTGGCCGCCGCGGTGCTGATGGCCGTCCACTTCTGGCGGGTCCGCAAGGACGGAGGCATCTCCGGCCCGATGTAGCCGGCCGTCCCATGCATTTTTCGACTCTTTCCGCAAACCAGGACCTCGACTGACAACGTGCTCGATCTCTTCCGGGACATCGTGAACTGGGCCTCCGGCCCCACGGTGCTTTTCACCCTCTGCACCGTCGGTCTGCTCCTCACCTTCCGCTTCACCGGCGTGTGGAGCCGCCCGGTCGCCAAGATCTTCTTCTCGGTGTTCGCCGTGTTCTACGTGGCGAGCATGTGGGATCCCAACTTCCTGCTGATCGTCGCGAAGCCCGACAACATCCCGATCACCGCCGTCCTGTTCATGGTGCTGTTCTTCACCTGGTACTCGATGTACCAGGGCCTCGAGAACGACCGGAGGAAGGCGGCCGGCGAACCGCCACTCGAAAAGGAGGAGTCGGAAAAGGTCTGGGTGTGGCCGGATCTGGTCTATACCGAGATGCTGGCCATGGTCCTCCTGAGCGTGGTGCTGCTCGTCTGGTCCATCGTGCTGGCCGCGCCGCTCGAGCAGCCCGCGAACCCCGCCGATTCGCCGAACCCGTCGAAGGCTCCGTGGTACTTCCTCGGGCTCCAGGAGATGCTGGTCTATTTCGACCCGTGGCTCGCCGGCGTGGTCTTCCCGACTCTCATCATCGTGGGTCTGATGGCCATTCCCTACATCGACACCAACCCGAAGGGGAACGGCTACTACACGTTCAAGGAGCGGAAGGTCGAGATCGCGATCTTCCTCTACGGCTTCCTGATCCTCTGGTCGCTGCTCGTGATCTCGGGGACCTTCCTCAGGGGCCCCAACTGGAACTTCTTCGGCCCGTACGAATACTGGGATGTCCACCGGGTGGAGCCGCTCCTGAACGTCAACATCTCCGACTTCTTCTGGGTGAAGCTCCTCGGCATGCCCCTGCCGTCCGGGGGTTTCCTGAACGCGCTGCTCCGCGAGTGGCTCGGTGTCCTGCTGGTCGTCGGCTACCTGTTCGTGTTGCCGGTGGTCATGTCGTGGCCGAAGGAGAAGCTCCCCCGGGGCTTCCGGTGGCTCAGCCTCCGCAAGTACTACGAAAAGATGGGTCCGGCTCGCTACTACGTCGGCATTTCGCTCTTCCTGATCATGATGAGCCTCCCCATCAAGATGTACCTGCGCTGGGCCTTCAACCTGAAATACATCGTCGCTTTCCCCGAGATTTTCTTCAACATCTAGGAACCTTCCCTCTTGCCGAAAGTAGCTCCCGGCCACGCCCACAGCATCAGCCTGCTCAACGTCATCTTCGCCTTTGCGAGCCTTGCACTGCTCCTGTCGATGCTCTGGATGGTGTGGGCCGATTATTCGCGCGAGTGGAAGGACTACCAGCGACAGTTCGTCGGAATGGAGCGGGAGCAGGCAGCCCGCCAGGAGCAGGAGGCGCAGCAGGCCATCAACCAGGCCGAGCTGCAGCAGGTCGAGGCCGCGCTCGCCGAGGCCGAGGCCTCGCTCGCGACCGAACAGGAAGCGCTCGACGCGCTCGATGCCGAGATCGCGGACCTGGATCGGCAGCGGACGCTGGCCGACATCCGGGAACGGGAGCTGAAGGCGATCTACGACTCGGACAAGTTCTTCTTCGAGGAGACGAGGACCCGGGGCACGCCGATCGGGAAGGCGGTGACCGAGGAGGAATTCCGCCTGCTCGAGGCCAATTTCTTCAAGGCGCGCGATGAGCGGGTCAGTTTCGACTTCGATCTCGCGGACCGTCGCGCCCGGCGGCGCGAGCTGCTGGCCCGGATCACCGAGCTGAACGGCGAGCGGGACGACCTCACCCAGTCGGTGACCCTCGCGAGGCGCCGGGGAGATGCCTTGCGGGCCAGTTTCCCGAACACCTTCCGCAACCTGCCGCTCGTGGATTTCATCGATCCTTCGATCGAGGTGCAGCAGGTTCTGGTCCGGAACGTGACCGAGGATCTCAGCTTCGCGCAGGTGCCGCGGATCGATCGCTGCCAGACCTGTCATCTCGGCATCGACAACCCGGAATACGAGGACGCGCCGCAGCCGTTCACCACCCACCCCAATCTCGACATGTACGTGAGCCGCGAATCGGCTCATCCGGTGGACAACTTCGGTTGCACTTCCTGCCATGAAGGACGCGGCCGGCGGCTCACCTTCACCGGGGCCACCCACTCTCCGCAAAACCTCGAGCAGGAGCACGAGTGGGTCGAGAAATACGGCTGGAAGGAAGACCACTACTGGGACAGCCCGATGTTCCCGGCGAACATCACCGAAGCCGGCTGCATCAAGTGCCACCGGGACCAGGTGTTCGTGCCGCGGGCTGCGGACCTCAACGACAGCCGCCTGACCTACGAGCTCTCCGGCTGCTACGGCTGCCACAACACCGCGGGATACGAAGACCTTCGCAAGCGGGGGCCTTCGCTCGACCGGCTCGCCACCAAGAGCGACCGCGACTTCGTGACCCGCTGGGTCAAGGAGCCCAAGTCGTTCCGGAGCTCCACCTGGATGCCCAAGTTCTGGGATCTGGAGAACAACCGCGATGCGGATCAGAAGTCACGCAACGACACCGAGGTCGCGGCGATCGTCGAGTACATCTTCGAGCACGCCGCGGAGGAATCCCGGTTCCCCGCTCCCCCGGCAGGCAACGCCGAGCGGGGCAAGGCGCTTTTCGAAGCGGTGGGCTGCACCGGCTGCCATCTGACCGACGAAACCGACTATGCCGAGGCCAGCATCTACCGCCGCCGCGGCCCGGCGCTCACCGGGACCCGTGCCAAGCTGGACCCGGGCTTCACCTACCAGTGGATTCTCGACCCCAAGAGCTTCTGGGCCGACACCTTCATGCCGAACCTTCGGCTCACGAACCGGGAAGCCGCGGACATCACCGCCTGGCTGATGACGCTCGATGCTCCAGCGGACTTCGCCTCCGAGCCCGTGGCGACGGCGGATGCGATGGAACTCGACACCATCACCAGCGAGTTCCTCCGCGCCAACCTGCCGGCGCGGGTGGCCGACGAGCAGCTCGGCGGCATGTCGGAGCGTGACAAGCTCCTCTATTCCGGCGAGCGGCTCATCCTCCGCTACGGCTGCTTCGGGTGCCACGAGATCTCGGGATTCGAGAATGCCCAGAGCATCGGGGTGGATCTTTCGACCTGGGGCTCCAAGATGGTGACCCGGCTGGACTTCGGTTACGTGGACATCCCCCACACCCGCCAGTCCTGGCTCGACAACAAGCTGAACGCTCCGCGCAGCTACGACCGCGGCAAGGAGAAGCTCCCCGGCGAAAAGCTCCGGATGCCCTGGTTCGATTTCGAGGATTCTGATCGGCTTCACGTGGTCCGCAACGTGCTCGGCCAGGTGAACGACGAATTCCCGATGGAGGGCGTGAAAACCCTGTCCGCCGCCGAAGCGGTCGCCGAGGATGCCCGCCGGCTCATCCACGACTACAACTGCCGGGGCTGCCACGTCATCGACGGCGACGGCGGTGGCATCTACGAGGCGATCGAGGATGTGGGCATGCATCCTCCGAACCTGAATACCCAGGGCGCGCGCACCCAGGCCGACTGGCTCTACCACTTCCTCCGCGAGCCATCCGAGGTCCGCTTCTGGCTCGAGACCCGGATGCCGACCTTCGACTTCACTGCGGAAGAGGCCAACACGCTCGTGACCGGCTTCCTCGCCATGGATGGTGGCCAGCCGTTCGATGCCGAAGACGAGAGGCCGGCGACCCGGGAGGAACTGCGGGTCGGGGCCCAGCTTCTCGACCAGCTCCAGTGCGAGCGGTGCCACGTGGCCGCGGCGGCCGGAACCATGGAGGCTTCGCAGCTTGCGCCCTCGTTCCGGCTCTCCGGCGAGCGGCTGACCCACGACTGGATCGTGGACTGGCTGCTGAACCCGGGCGAGATCACCCCGGGAACCCAGATGCCCCAGTTCTGGCCCACCGATCAGGAAGGGAACCTCCTCACCGCGCTGCCGGACATCCTCGACGGAGATTCGATGGCGCAGATGCGGGCGGTGGCCACCTACCTCATGAACTACGACCGCTGATGACGGTGATTCGCCGCGGCATCCGGTGCCGGGTTCCGCGGGCCTGCTGAACCGGTCCGGAATCAGGAGAGAACTTCAGGAGAAGATTCCCATGGCAGACGAACCGAAAGCGGCCTCCGGCGGGTTCGCGGGTATCGCCTTCGCGCTGTTCCTGTGGGTGATGGTCGCGGCCTCGGTGGCCTATTTCTTCCGTTACGGCATCCCCGAGCTCGCTTCCGACCGGGCGTATCTGGACAACCTCTACTACATCATCCTCGGCATCACCGGAGCGGCGTTCATCCTCTACCAGATCGCGCTCGGCTACGTGATCTGGCGGTACCGGGCAGATCGTCCGGGCGCGGAGTCGAGCCACTGGCACGAAAGCCACCGGCTGGAAATGTTCTGGATGCTCGGGACCGCGGTCATCCTGGTTCCGGTGGTCCTGACCGGTCTCATCTACTGGCAGCGGGTCAAGGATCCGGCGCCCGAAGACGCGGTCACCGTCATGGCGGTGGGAGCCCAGTTCCAATGGGACTTCCATTATCCCGGGGCGGACGGTGCGTTCGGCCGCTTCGATCCCGAGCTGTATTCGATCGAGAACCAGATCGGCCTCGACCGGTCGGACCCGGCGGCGGCGGACGACTGGGTGCTCACCAACCAGTTGGTGCTCCCGGTGGATCGCCCGGCGCGCATCCTGCTCCGCTCCAAGGATGTCCAGCACGCCTTCTTCCTGCCCAACTTCCGCGTGAAGCAGGATCTGGTGCCGGGAATGACGACCGAAGCCTGGTTCACCCCGGTCAAGACCGGGAACTACGAGGTCGCCTGCGCGGAGCTCTGCGGCCTCGGCCACTACCGAATGCGCGCTTTCCTCGAAGTCATGGAAAGCAGCGACTATGAGGCCTGGCTGGCCGAAAACGCCCCCGCCGCGGGGAACTGAGTTCCGCGCCTGACCCACTGGAGAAAACGATGGAGCACGGCCACCAGCAAAGCTTCATAAGCAAGTACGTCTTCAGCTTCGATCACAAGATGATCGGCAAGCAGTACTTCACTCTCGCTATGGCCATGGGGTTCATCGGCGGAATCCTCGCGGTTCTGATCCGGCTGCAGCTCGGCTTCCCGTCCCGGCCGTGGCCCTTCCTCGAAAACCTGTTCCCGGTGGGCATGGCCGGCGGGATCATGACCCCCGAGTTCTATGTGTCGCTCTTCACGATGCACGGAACGATCATGGTCTTCTTCCTGCTGTCGCTGCTCCCGGTCAGCGGCTTCGGCAACTTCCTGATCCCGCTTCAGATCGGGGCGCGCGACATGGCGTTCCCGTTCCTGAACATGCTGTCCTTCTGGACGGTGGTGCCGGGAGCCATCATCATCATCATCTCGTTCTTCGTGGAAGGCGGCGCCGCGGCGGCCGGATGGACCGCCTACCCACCGCTCTCCGCGATCCGAAGCGCCGTCCCCGGCTCGGGTGCCGGACAGACGCTCTGGCTGATCGGGATGATCTTCTTCGTGGCCTCGTTCACGATGGGCGGGCTGAACTTCGTCGTCACCATCCTGAACCTCAGGACCAAGGGGCTCAGGATGATGCGGATGCCGCTCACCACCTGGGCGCAGTTCGTCGTGGGAATCCTCGGCCTGCTGTCTTTCCCCGCGCTCGCCGCCGGGGCCATCCTGCTGACCTTCGACCGCTCCCTCGGCACCAGTTTCTTCCTTCCCGCCGGCATCTACATCGGCGACACCCTGATGCCCCACGAAGGCGGGACGCCGCTTCTCTGGCAGCACCTCTTCTGGTTCCTCGGGCACCCCGAGGTCTATATCATCATGTTGCCGGCGATGGGGTTCACTTCGGACATCCTCGCCGCCTTCTGCCGCCGGCCCATCTTCGGCTACCGCGCGATGGTCTATGCGCTCGGTGCCATCGGAACCCTCAGCTTCCTGGTCTGGGGCCACCACATGTTCGTGAGCGGCATGAGCCCGTTCCTCGGCAGCCTGTTCGTGGTGACCACCCTGGCCATCGCCGTCCCGTCAGCCGTCAAGGCGTTCAACTGGCTCTTCACCATCGCGAAGGGCCGCATCCACTTCACGACGGCCTCCCTGTTCGCGCTCGGAGTGGTCTCCCTTTTCGTGACCGGCGGGCTCACCGGCATCTTCCTCGGCACCAACGCCGTCGACATCCAGCTCCACGACACCTACTTCGTGGTCGGCCATTTCCACTTCATCATGGCGGGGGCCGGCCTTTTCGGAGCGTTCGGGGCCGTCTATTACTGGTACCCCAAGATGTTCGGCAGGATGCTGAGCGAACGGCTCGGCAAGATCCATTTCTGGGTCACGTTCATCGCCTACTACGCCGTCTTCTTCCCGATGCACTATCTGGGTGTCTCGGGCATGATGCGGCGCATCTACGACCCGAACGTCTATACGTATCTCCAGCCGCTCCAGCCGGTGAACCTGTTCATCACCATCTTCGCGTTCGTGCTGTTCGCGGGGCAGCTCCTGTTCATCTGGAACTATTTCGTCAGCATGCGGCGCGGCGCCCCGGCCACCGAGAACCCGTGGAATTCGGTCGGGCTGGAATGGTCCACGCCGGCTTATCCCGGTCACGGAAACTGGCCCGGCGAGGTTCCCGAAGTGAAACGCTGGGCCTACGAGTACAGCCCGCCCGGCAAGAAGCGCGACTTCGTGACCCAGTGGGAGGACTGATTCGTCGGCCATGACCACCGCGCACACCGAAGCCGTTTCCGGCGGAGGGCCGGCCGACCGCCGGTTCATCAACCGGCTCGGCTTGCTGGTGGGGATGGCCGGGATCACCATGCTCTTCGCGGCCTTTACTTCGGCGTACATCGTCCGGAGCGGCGGCGGGGACTGGGTGGCGCTCGACCTGCCGCCGGTGATCTGGCTCGGAACCGCGCTCATCCTGCTGAGCTCGGTCTCTCTCGAACACGCCCGTCGGGCCTTCGCCGCCGGCCGGCTGGATGCCTTCCGCAATTCGATGCTCTTCACCGCGGGGCTCGGCATCGGCTTTCTCCTTTGCCAGCTGGCTTCCTGGCGGGCGCTCGCCGAAACGGGTGTCTATCTGCAAAGCCACCCCAAGAGTTCGTTCTTTTTCGTGCTGACCGGGGTGCACGGGGCGCACCTGCTGGCCGGGGTGCTGGCGCTCGCGGCAGTGACCGCGCTCGCCGCTGTCCGGCGGCTCGCCCCCGGACGGTCGGACGCTCCGACCCTTACCGCCATCTACTGGCATTTCGTCAGCGGCCTGTGGATCTATCTGCTGGCCGTACTGTTCCTGTTCGGATGATTCCGTTCGCAGGAGAAGAGGAGGCCGCATGAGCCAGACCGTGCTCGCCGAGGCCGATTGGGGCGGAGGCGCGAGCCCCTTCGGCGCCACCTGGCAGAAGACGATGATGTGGTTCTTCATCGTCACCGATGCCCTGATCTTCGCCGGGCTGCTCGTTTCCTACGGCGTCGTCCGGATCGCGACCGGCGACTGGCCGCAGCAGAGCGAGATCTTCAGCCTCACCTACATCGCGGCGATGACCTTCGTGCTGATCACCTCGTCGGCGACGATGGCCTGCGCGGTGGCTGCCGCCGAACGCGGCCGCAAGAACGTGGTCGCCCGATTCGTCTGGCTCACCATCCTGGGCGGCTTCCTCTTCCTCGGCATGCAGGTCTATGAGTGGGCCCACTTCATCGGGGAAGGCGGAAGGATCGCGAGCAACCCCTGGGGCTCCCCGACCTTCAGCCAGTTCTTCTTCGTCATCACCGGCTTCCACGGATTTCACGTTCTGAGCGGCGTCACCGTCCTGCTCGTCGTGGCCATCCGGTCCGCGCTCGGAAAATATTCCGCCGCGGGTGTCGAGAACGCCGGCCTCTACTGGCACTTCGTGGACCTGGTCTGGGTCTTCGTGTTCGCCCTTTTCTATCTGGTGTAGGAGGGATTTCGATGAGCTCTTCTTCCGGGCACCCCTACCGGTTCTACTGGATTCTCTGGGGAATCCTGCTCGCCGTCACGCTGCTGATGATCGCGGTCGAGGGCGCGTCCCTGCCTTCCTCGCTCGCCGTGGCCCTCCTGCTCTTCGGCTCGGCCATCAAGGCGACGCTGATCATCTTCTACTACATGCACCTGAAGTTCGAGCACATGCAGCTCATCCTCACCGTTCTGGTGGGGCTGTTCGTGACCAGCATCCTGATGTTCGTGCTTCCGGCGTACGACGGGTTCCACATCCTCGCCCGAAGCATCGGCGAATGACCCACACCCGGCTTCTCGCCGTGGCGCTCGCGCTCGGCGTGCTCGCACTGATTCTGGCTCCCGAGCCGGCGCTCGCCCAGTGCTCCATGTGCCGCACGGCGCTCGAACAGAACCCGGAAGCCGCCGCCGGCTTCAACCGGGGCATCCTGTTCCTGCTGGTCATGCCCTACGCGCTCTTCGCCGGCGGAGCCCTCTTCGTGCTCCGTCACCGCCGCACCCGGCGCGCCGTCCCCGCCACCCGCCCGCACACCGCAACCGACTTCGCCCCCGCGAATTCCTGACGGATCGGGAAGTCGCGATATCGGGAACGGATCGCGAATTCGGAACCACCGGAAATTCGCGATATCGCCTCCTGAATTCCGTCGAATTCCACCAAATTCCATCGAATTTCAGCGAATTCCACTGAATTCCCGCCTCCCGACCGGTCTTTTTCGCGATCGGGAACGGATCGCGAATTCGTCCTCCATATCGCGAATCGGATCGCGAATTCGATCAGGGAATCCAATCAAGGAATCGCGTAGTAGCCGCGCCGGGTCCGGGCGTTCAGATCGTCCCGGCGAGGGAACCGGACCTCGATCTCTCTCCACTCCCCGTCCTGTTCCGGGTTCGAGGAGACATAGGCGATGCGGTACTGCGCGTGCAGATCCTGCTCGATCTGTTCGAAACTGCGGACCAGCTCGCCGGTGCGGGAGGGGAAAAGCGCCTGCCCGCCGGTCTCTCCGGCCAGACGGCGAAGGAACCGCTTGTTGACCCGGGCTCCATTGCCTTCGAAGCCGATGGCGTAGATCGAGGCGTTGGTCAGCCGCGCGGCTTCGAGGGTGTCTCCGGCAGCAGCTTCGCTCCCGAAGTTCATCGGGCTGTCATCGCCGTCGCTGAAGATCAGAAGAGCTTTCCGCTCGCCCTCGGCGATATGGAGCCGGTCCAGCGCGAAGATCGTGGCATCGTAGAGTGCGGTCGGCCCCATCGGATTCAGGGCCATGATGCTGGTGGAGAGACGGCGACGATCCTCGGTGAACTCGGTGGAAAAGCGGACCCGGTCGTTGAACTCGCCGATCATCGCCCGGTCTCCCTCCCACAACCGGTCCACGAAGGTGACCGCGGCCTCCTTCACGTAATCGAGATTGACTCTCATGCTGAGCGAGGCATCGAGCAGGACCAGGATGGTGAGCGGGGCCGCCTCGCTCGCGAAGAAGGTGACCTGCTGCGGAACGCCGTCCTCGAGAATCTGGAAGTCCTCCTGGGTCAGCCCTGACACGAACCGGCCCCGCGAATCGGTGACCGCGATTCCGAGGTTCACCGCTTCCACCTGAAGGCGGAATCGCGGCTGCTCCTGCGCCCCGGCGCGAGGAACCGACCAGAAGAGCGCGAGAGCCAGCAGCCCGACCCCTTTCACTTTTCGCGCCATGGGAAACCGGATCGCACTGCCCCCGGGAGGCTCACGCCGTCCTCCCTTGTTCAGCCCTTCCGAGCCTCTCCGTTGCCGTTCTCGCCGCCAGAGAGCAGGCCCGGCACATCCACCCCGGTGGCGGTCTTGAGCTGCTCGAGGAACGCCGCGACCGAGCCGGTGAGTCCACGCACATGGGTCGGGATTCCGTTGCCGTCGCCGTTATCCACCACTGTGAGACGCTCCACGTGCAGGTTGTCGTGGAGGACGTGGCTGACCTTGTCCACGAGCTGCGGAAGCATCTGGAGGAGCATGATCTCGCGAGCGGCTTCGCCTTCCCACTGCTCCCGAAGAAGCGACATGGCTTCGGCGGTGGCGCGGCCATCTTCCCGAATCTGCGCCGCCTTTCCTTCGGCGGCCTTCGCGGAAGCCGCGCCGGCGGCCTCGGCCGGAACCACCGTGTTGGCCTGCTCGCGCAGACGATTGCGCTCTACCCGAATGTTCTCGAGGTCGCGCTCCTGCTCCACCCGGGCGATCCGGTTCGCAATCTCCGCCACCGCTTCGGCCCGGTTGGAGGTCTCGGCGCGCTCGGCACGCTTCATCCGGACCGCATGCTCGGCATCCACGATGGCTTCTTCCGCCGCCGTCTCGGCGACCACCGCATCCCGCTTGGCACTCGCCGCCACATCCCGGGCTTCGGCATCGGCACGCGCTTCGGCGACCACCGCATCCCGGCGAACCGCCGCGCTCTGCTTCCGGCCGATCGCGTCGAGATACCCCTCGCCATCGCCGAGGTGCTGGATCTGGAGGGTGTCGAGCACGAGGCCCAGGCGACCGAAGTCTTCACGCGCCGCACTCGACGCGGCTTCGGCCAGCTTCAGCCGGGAAGCATTGGCCTCCTCCGGTGTCAGGGTGGCGATCACCCCCCGCAGGGTCCCTTCGAGGGTCTGGCGGGCAACGGTCTGGATGTCGTGGCTGCTCTTGCCGAGAAACCGCTCGACGGCGGCCGGCAGTCCCTGATCCGTCTTTCCGGAGATCTTGACGGTGGCGATCGCCTCCACGTTCAGCGGGATCATGCCCGCCGAGAGCGCCTTCCCGAGCTTCACTTCGATGGGAATGGTGTTCAGCGAAATGCGGTGGACGGACTCCACGAGCGGCCGACGAAATCCACGGCCACCGCGCAGGATCCGCATCCCCCGACGCCCCCCGGAAAAGATCACCGCTTCGTTCGGAGCGCAGACCACCACGTGGACGCGGATGAAGACGATGATCGCGAAAATGGCGACGGCCCCGAGGGCCAGGGCGATTCCGATGGTTCCTGGAGTCATGGAGAAATCTCCCAGGACTCTGTCCTGGTCATGGGCCGGGTCTTCCGTTGCCTGACCCGGAGAGAAGACGATGAGCGGAGGATCCGGCTCCGCCCGCAAGCCACGCGCGACACCTTCTCAGACATCGTAGTAGAGCGCGAACTCGGCGGGATGGGGACGCTGGTCGATGTAAGCGAGCTCCTCGGAGCGCTTGTAGCGAATCCAGGTATCGATCACATCCTCGGTGAAGACATCCCCCTGGACGAGGTATTCGTGGTCTTCCTCGAGCGCCGTGAGAGCGCTCTTGAGCGTATGCGGGGTGTCCCCGATCTTCCGCTGCTCTTCCTCGGGAAGCTCGTAGATGTCCCGGTCCACGGGCTCGGGAGGCTCGATCTTCTGCCGGACACCGTCCATGCCCGCCATCAGGATGGAAGCGAAGGCCAGATACGGGTTGGCACTCGGATCGGGACAGCGGAACTCCACCCGCTTCGCCGCCGGGCTCGACGAATACATGGGAATCCGCACCGCCGCCGACCGGTTGCGCTGCGAATACACCAGCTTGACCGGCGCTTCGTACCCCGGAACCAGCCGGCGGTACGAGTTCATGGTCGGACAGGTGAACGCGAGGAGCGAAGCGGCGTGGCGGAGTATCCCGCCGATGAACCAGCGGCCGGTCTCGCTGAGACCTGCATACCCTTCGGAATCGTAGAAGGTGTTGCGGCCGCCGCGCCACAGGCTCACGTGGCAGTGCATTCCCGAGCCGTTGTCCCCGAAGAGGGGCTTCGGCATGAAGGTCGCGGTCTTGCCGTGCCGGTGGGCGGTGTTCTTCACGATGTACTTGAACTTCATCATGGAGTCCGCCATCGTGAGGATGTTCGCGTATTTCAGGCCGATCTCGCACTGCCCGCCGCTGCCCACTTCCTGGTGGTGCAGCTCCGCTTCCACGCCGCAACCCCGGAGGTTCGTGATCATCTCGGAGCGGACATCCTGGTAGGGGTCGGTCGGGGGCATCCGGAAATAGCCCTGCTTCAGACGCGGCTTGTGCCCCAGGTTGGGGTCTTCGACCCGTCCACTGTTCCAGCCGCCGGTTCCCGAATCCACCCGGTAGAAGGCTTCGTTCACCGACTGGTCGAAACGGACATCGTCGAAGATGTAGAACTCGGCCTCGGGCCCGAAATAGCAGGTATCGGCGATCCGGGACGCGCTCAGATAGCGGGTGGCCTTTTCGACGATGTTCCGGGGATCGCGCGAATAGAGCTCGAGAGTGATCGGGTCCTTGACGTTGCAGATGAACGCGAGCGTCGGGGATTCGAAAAACGGATCCACGAACGCGGTGTCCGGGTCCGGCCGAAGCAGCATGTCGCTCTTGTCGATTCCCTGGAAGCCGCGGACCGAGGAGCCGTCGAAGCCGATTCCCTTGACGAACATCTCCTCTTCGAAAGCATTGATGGAGTAGGTGATGTGGCGCCAGCTTCCCAGCAGATCCACGAAGCGGAAATCGACGAAACGGATGCCTCCGTCAGCGATGGCCCGGCGAACGGTGCGTAGCGACACGGAGCCTCCTCAACCGATGGCCTGCGGCCCGCGTTCGCCGGTGCGAATGCGGACGACGTCCCACAGGTCCGTGATGAAGATCTTGCCGTCGCCCGCCTCGCCGGTCTGCGCCGCTCGCAGGATGGCACCTATGGCGCGCTCCACGAAGTCTTCGTTCACGGCGATATCGAGGCGCACCCGCTTGAGGATGTCCACCTGGGTCTGAACGCCCCGGAACGTCGCTTCGTAACCCTTCTGGGTTCCGTGGCCCACCCCGGCGGTCACCGAGAACTTGTGGATCTGGGCGCCGAACAGCTCCTGCTGGACCCGGGGAAGGGTTTCCGGCTGGAGGATGGCGGTCACTAGTTTCATGCTGCGGACCCCTTGGTCGAATGGAAGGCGATGCCCACGGATCAGGAACCGAGGATCTGGAACCCGGCGTAGGACTCCATTCCGTGCTCGTTGAGGTCGAGGCCGCGGATCTCCTCTTCACGGCTGACCCGGAGACCGAGTACGGCGTCGATCGCATAGAAGACGAAGCCCATCGAGAGGAAGACGAAGGCACCGGATGCCAGCCCGCCGAGGGCCTGGATGCCGAGCTGCTCGAAACCGCCTCCGTAGAAGAGACCTTCGGAAGCGAGTCCGAGCGATTCCCGTCCCCAGAGCCCCACGGTCAGGGTGCCCCAGAAGCCACAGAAACCGTGGACCGGGAACGCGCCGCAAGGATCATCGATCCGTAGCCGGTCGAGGAGACGCACTCCCAGAACCACCGCGCATCCACCCGTGAGCCCGATCCAGACGGCGGCAGCAGGACTCACGACCGCGCAGGGCGCAGTGATGGAAACCAGCCCGGCGAGCGCCCCGTTCATGGTGAAGAAGAGGTCCGGCTTGCCGTACAGGATCCAGGAGATCAGGGTGGTGATGAGCGCGCCCGCCGAGGCCGCCAGGTTGGTGTTGATCGCGATCAGCGAGATCAGCTCGCCATCTCCGACCGAAAGCGCCGAGCCCGGGTTGAATCCGAACCAGCCGAACCACAGGATGAAGACACCGAGCGAGGCGAGCGGCACCGAGTGCCCGGCGATGAAGTTGATCGATCCGTCCGCGTTGTAGCGCCCGATGCGCGGCCCGAGAATCCAGGCTCCGACCAGAGCGGCGACTCCGCCGGTCATGTGCACCACGGTGGACCCGGCGAAATCGAAGAAATTCAGTTCGGCGAGCCAGCCGCCGCCCCAGGTCCAGTGCCCGACGATCGGATAGACGAACGCCGAAATCATGAAAGAGTAGGCGAGGTAGGCCGTGAACCGCATCCGTTCCGCCATGCCGCCGGCCACGATGGTGGCGGCCGCTCCGCAAAACGCCGCCTGGAACAGCCAGAACGCCCATACCGGAATGTCGGACCCGGATTCGGCACCCACCAGCAGGAATCCGCTCGTCCCGAAGAAGGGATTCCCTTCCGAGAACATGAGCGCGTAGCCGAACAGGAAGAACCCGAGCGACGCCATGCAGTAGTCGAGGAAGTTCTTGGTGAGGATGTTGCAGGTGTTCTTGGCGCGGATGAAGCCGGCTTCCAGCAGGCCGAAACCCGCCTGCATGAAGAACACCAGGAAGGCGGACATGAGCACGAACATCGTGTCCAGCCCGACCGCGCTGATCGGCCCGCCGTCCTGAGCGAACGCCGGCGAGGCCGCAAAGAGCGCCACCCCCCCGAGCAACATGAGTCGCCTCTTCATCGAGTCCTCTCCTGAGCCGACCCGAACGAACGACACCGAAGAACAGTGCCGCACTCCTTTCCACCCGAGCACATAAGGAAACCCCGCTGCGAATCGCCCGAGGAGCGGGGCGACCGGCTTCCCGAACCCCAAGGCACCTGCCGGCCCGGAGCTACGGGTTGGCCGAGAGAGAAGCTACTTCCCTCTTCAGCAGCGAATCGGTGTCGGAGTCTATAACAACTCCCCCGAATCTCCCCCGAATCTCCCCCAAATCCGGGCTACCCGACCTGCGGGAGGAGCACGAGCCGGACCCACTCGAAATTCGGCTCGATGGCCAGCGCCCGTTTCCAGGCGCTGCGCGCGCCAGCGAGATCGCCTTCGCCATGGAACGCAAGGCCGAGAAACGCCAGAGCCTCCGGAAACCCCCAGGCGGGATCCGATCCGCTTTCTTTCATCTCAGCCTCGAAAAGCTCCACCGCCCGCTCGAGCCTCCGCCTCCCTTCGTCCCTGTCACCCCATGGCCCCGGGGCCATCAACTGGCTCATGCCCGAGAGATAGAGGGCGCGGGGATCGTCGGGAGCCTGTTCGAGGGCTCTTGCCAGCAGCCCGTTCGAACGCCGGCCAAACCTCATGCCGGAAAACGCGCTCGTGATCCGGCTCTGGAACACCCCGGACAGGAGGGTCAGCGCGTGGACATCTTCGGGTGAGCCTTCGAGATGCTCTTCGAGCAGGTTCTCGGCGCGTTCGAGAAGCGGTTTCCGGATGCGCTCATGGTCCCGTTTCACCCTTCCCTCGACTCCCCGTATCGGATACATGTTGGCGACCCGCCAGATCGCCCACGCCCGTACCGTCGGCTCGGCATCTTCCATCTCCTCCAGCAGTTCCCTCCCGGCATCCACATCCCGCGCGTAGTACGCGGTTTCCATGGCTGCGATCTGCGAAGGCCCGAGTTGCGCGGATGCCGAGACCGCGAAGAACGCGACGACCAGCGAACAGGTAGTGATTCTCATTCGGATCCCCCGAGGTGGTGGAGGCGGCGGGAATCGAACCCGCGTCCGGAAGGTTTCCACGACGACCTCTACATGATTAGCCGCGTTGCTCCGGCTCGGCACCCGAAGGTGCTTCGCCATCTCGCCGCCGAACCGGATCAACCCGGCGAATCGCGCTCCGGCAGCCAGCCCTTGATCTCACCGACGGAGCGGGCGAGCCGCCGGCCAGTTCACCTGAGTCGTCGCCCGGCCCTGTCCGGTGAACGGGATCAGGGAGGACGTGACGGCGCTAAGCCGCCAGAGCCAGATCGTTGTCGGCTTTTGTGTTTTTTCCACCGTTTGCGAGAGGTGGACCCCCGTCATGCAATCGCCGCTTCCTGTCCCCCCGTCGAACCCAGTACGCCCCCTCCTCGAGCCCGGAATCGCAGAGATGCGAAAAGCGGAACCGGCTATTCTAACAGACATGTTGAGCCGAGGGTCAATGCGTTCTCTCGCTGCTCTCGCGGCGGTGTCTGCGTGTCTCGCCGCCCTTGTCGCGGGACAGGTCGCGGGGCAGGCGGATTCGGATCGACGCTTCACGCCGTGGGCGGGCTTCGACCCGCTTCCGGCAGATCTCGCGAGCGTCCGGGACGCGGCCACCTCGCCGGAGCGGGAGCGGCGAGACACCCTGGAGCAGCTCGTGGCGGACGAGGAGATACCAGAGCGGGCGCGCGGTATCGCGGCCTTCCGGCTCGGGCTGATCGAACTCGGCCGGAGCCGCTGGACCGCGGGTCTGAAGGCTCTCGATCACCCGGCGATCGGAGCCACTTCCCTCGCACCGGAAGCGCTGCTGCGCGCCGGCCGGGAGCTTCCCGGGGCGCGCACCGGGGAAGCGATCGCCCGTCTGGAGCAGCTTCTCCTCGAACACCCGCAATGGCCCGAGGCGGATCGGGCGCGTCTCGAACTGGCGCGGCGCTTCCGGGACTCCCGCCGCCACGAGGACGCGCTTCGAACTTACGACCTCGTGGAGCAGGAGAGCCTCCGAGGCGACGTGCTCGCCGGCAAGGCGCGGAGTCTCGAAGCGCTCGGCCGGAGAGAGGAAGCGGCGCGGGCTCTCGAAGTTCTCTACTACGACATGCCGAAGCACGCCGGATCGCTCTCCGCCGGCCAGCGGCTCGCGAAGCTCTACCGCGCTCCCGGAGTGAGGTCTCCTCCGGACGGGGAGCGTTACCCGCGGGCCATGCGCCGTGCGGCCGGGTTCGCCCGCGCCGGTGACCACCGACGGGCACACCAGAACTATCTCGAGGTCGCGAGGCGTTTCTCGAAGGCGGCCGACAGCGAGCTGGTAAGGCTCCGGATCGGCGTTTCCGAGTTCCATCGTGGCCGGCTGAGCGCTTCGCTCCGGACGCTCGCCCGCGTCCGCCGCGAGGATCTCCTCCCCGAAGCGCTCTACTACCGCGGAGAGGCGCTCCGCCGCCTCGAACGGGTCACGAGCCAGACGGAGACGCTCGAGCGGCTGCTCGCGCTTCCGGGGGAGCACCCCTTCGCGGCGCGGGCGCTTTACAGCATGGCCCGCAGCCGCCTCGCCCGACACGATCGCGAGGGTGCTGTTCCGTATCTGGCCCGTCTCGCCGAGTTGCCGCCGGGCTCGGAGCGGCATATGTTCGCGATCTGGCACGTCCTGTGGGACCGGTATCGCAACGGGGATCACGACGGGCTCGCCGGTGCTTTCGAGAAGGTGGCGCGCGAAAACCCCGGCGAGTTCATGGCGGGGCAGTTCCTCTACTTCGCGGGGCGGGCTGAAGAAGCCGAAGGCCGGCAAAAGGACGCGGCCCGGCTCTACCGCGAAGTCTTCCTCGGCTATCGCAACAGCTTCTATGGACGGATGGCTGAGGAGCGCCTCGGCGAAATCGGCAGCGAAGCGGACCTCGTGCCTCCGTTGCTCGACCGCGACCTGATCCTGGACCGGTTCCGCCCGCGGCGCGAAGCGGAAGTCCGAAGGGTCGAAGACCTCTACGCGGCGGGTCTTGCCGGAAACGCGATCACGACCGCGGATGCGCTCGCGCGGGCCGGCGAGCCGGACGATGCCGTCTTCCACGCGATCAAGGGCTGGTTCGAGAGCCAGCGGCAGCGAAACGTGCCCGCCATCCAGGCCATGCAGCGGGCCGCGCCTTTCCACACCTCGATCGCCGGGGACGAACTGCCGGACGCTTTCTGGCGGGTCTTCTATCCGCTCGACTACGAGGATGGGATCCGCGCCGGTGCCGAGCGCTGGAATCTCGATCCGTATCTGGTCGCGGCGCTCATCCGTCAGGAGTCGGCGTTCACCCCCCGCACCCGATCTCCGGTCGGGGCTCGCGGCCTCATGCAGATCATGCCCCCCACCGGAAGGGCGCTCGCCCGGGGGGAAGGGGTCCGCTTCAGCACCGGCCGCCTCTATGAGCCTTCGCTGAACATGCGGCTCGGAACCCGCTACCTGCGGCAACTTCTCGACGAATTCGGAGAGCGCGGAGATTACGCGCTCGCCGGATACAACGCCGGCCCACACCGGGTGCGCAACTGGAGCGACGGCAACCTCGCGGTCCCCTCCGAGGTCTGGATCGAAGAGATTCCGTTCACCGAGACGCGGAACTACGTCAAGCTCATCATGCGCAACGAAATGATGTACCGGAAGCTCTACCCCGAGCTCGACCGGGTCATGACCGGACAGTGACCGACCGGCCCCGGACGAGCCACAAGACTTCCCTTTTCACGGAGTCGGTCATCCGGGAAATGACCCGGCTTTCCCGTCGCCACGGCGGGATCAACCTCGCCCAGGGTTTTCCCGATTTCCCGGCCCCCGAAGAGGTCAAGGAAGCGGCGGCGCGCGCCATCCGGGAGGATGTCAACCAGTACGCCATCACCTGGGGCGCGAAATCGCTGCGCGATGCCCTCGCGGATCGGTACCGGGCGGCATACGGCATGGAGCTGGATCCGGAGACGGAAATCACGGTCGCCTGCGGCTCCACCGAGGCGATGATCGCGTCGCTTTTCGCGGTGGTGGACCCCGGCGACGAGGTGATCGTCTTCGAGCCCTTCTACGAGAACTACGGACCGGACGCGATCCTCTGCGGCGCGATGCCCCGTTATGTGTCGCTCCGTGAGCCTGACTTTTCCCTCGACATCGGGGAGCTTCGGGCGGCGGTCTCGCCCCGCACCCGCGCTGTCATCGTCAACACCCCGCAAAACCCGAGCGGCAAGGTGTTCACCCGCGAGGAACTGCTCGAGATCGCCGCGCTCTGCCGCGAGAACGACCTGATGGCGATCACCGACGAGATCTACGAATACATCACCTACGACGACACCCGCCACATTCCGCTCGCCACCCTGCCGGGCATGAGCGGCCGGACCATCACCATCAGCGGGCTCTCCAAGTCGTATTCGGTGACCGGCTGGCGGGTGGGCTGGACGATCGCGATCCCGGAGATCACTTCGGCGATCCGCAAGACGCACGACTTCCTCACCGTGGGTGCCGCGGCACCCCTCCAGGAAGCGGGAGCGGTGGCGCTTCGCCTCCCCGGGTCCTACTACCGGAATCTCGCCGAGGGGTACCGCGAACGACGCGACCTGATGCTCGAAGCGCTCGAAGCTGCCGGGTTCCGCTGCTTTCGCCCCGAGGGGGCCTACTACATCATGACGGACATCTCCGGGTTCGGCTTCCCGGACGACGTGGCGTTCGCCCGCCATCTGGTCGAGGAGATCGGGGTCGCCGCGGTCCCCGGCTCGAGCTTTTACCGGAGCGGCGGCGCGGGCCGCGAACGGCTCCGTTTCACCTTCTGCAAGGAGCTCGCGACGCTCCGCGAGGCGGCGGAACGACTCCGGCGGCTCCGGTGAGCCGAATGCTCCGGGCGGCGGGCTTTTTCCTGCTGCTCGGCCTGCCCGCCGTCGCAGAGCCGCCGGGACAGGAAGCCCACGCCGAAGCCGAGCGGCTTCTGGCCGCCGGAGAAGCAGAAAGCGCCGTCCAAAGCGCCTTCGAGGCGATCCAGGAGTCGAGGCGCTTTCTCCCGGAGGACTGGGGGATCGAAACGCCGGAAGGGCGGATCGTCCTCGACGAATTCCGGGCGGCGGCGCGGGCCCGGTACCGAACCGGGCGAGCCCGATACCGAGCGACTCTCGGCAGGGCGCTCGGTGCGGCGGGGAATTTCCGAGGGGCGCGGGCGGAACTCCGGCGCTCGGTGGCGCTCGACCCGCAGCCCGATGCCTACCGCGCCATCGCGGAGCTGCCGGGCCTGCCGCTCGCCGAGCGGGTGGATGCGTTGCTCCTCGGCTGGAGCGCCGGCGGCCGGCGGGATGGATCCCTCCGGGAAGCGCTCGCGGCCACCGGCGGGTTTCCACACGCCGATGCCATGGTCGCGGCGGTGGAGCGCTTCCGGCTGAAGAGCCCGGAAGCGGACCGCCTGCGGATTCCCCCGCAGGTCGTGACGGGCGATGTTCCGTTCCCGGAGCTGAGCCTCGCGGTTCGGGGCGGGGTGTATGCGAGCACCCGTTCCTTCCGCGAGGGACGGATCCTGATCCTCGCGCTGGCGGATGACGGATGCGGCCGATGCAGCGATCTCGTCGAGGATCTCCAGACGACGCTCCGCGGGCGGGGCGTGGATGCGATCGTCGCGGTGGGTGACGAGGATCTGCCCCTCCTCACCCGGATCGCCGAGCTCGCCGGCGCCGGATTCTTCCAACCGGAGCCGCAGGCGGCTTCGGCCCGCGCGCGGATCGGCGGCCGGCCCATCGCCCACGTCGTCCGACGTGCAAATCTTCCGGAGGCGCTCCGGGAAGCGGCCCCCGGAACCCTGTGGGTCGTCGCCCGCTCGGGCTTTTTGACCCTCCGCGCCGAGCAGGGCGAAGCGCCGGTGCGCCGGATCCTCGAGCCGCTGCTCCGCTTCCTCGACGACCCGCCGTTCCCGGGCGGGACCGAGCCTCTTTCTTCCCCCGACGAAGAAACTCTCACCGAAACCATCCGTGCGTTCGAAGCGCTCGGCCACCCGACGGGTGCCTTCGAAGAGCAGCTCGCGACGGCGGTGCGGGATGCCCTCCGCATCGCCCGGGATCCGGCTGAACGGGCTCTCGAACTGCTCGACGAAACCTCGGTGATCCGCGGGGGCAACCTCGCCCGGCTTCGCCTGCTCGACGCGCTCATCCCACGGATCGGGGACCGGCTCCTCGAAGCCGCCCGCGAACGGGATCCGGCCATCCTCCGCGCCCGGCGCGACGGCACGCTGCTCGTCGCGGTAGCGGAAGGCCGGGTCGGAATCCAGCGCCAGTACGAACGGGAAGACGAAAGCGTGGTGCTGCTCCACGGATTGTTGGACGGGGACGGCTCGGTGAGGGCTCTCGGGGTGGCGGCCGGCGAAGCGCGGGGAGTCACCGCTCACGAGTCCGGGTTCCGGTTCGCGCACGCGGAATGCGTTTCCTGGGGAGGGGAGACGCTCGCAACCCGGTGCCCGGCATCGCTCCGTGACGGCGCGGTCGTGGTCGAGACCCGCCAACTGGTGGGCTCGCCGGTCGCGGGACCGGTCCTCTGGCGGCGAGTGGACGGCGGACCCGAAAACGAAACCGTCGAGACGTTGCTCGCGGGCCTCGAAGCCTTCGCCAGCGGTAGCTTCGAGGAAGCCGCCGAGCTGTTCGCGAACGCTGAGCCGGAGCCCGGCTCCCCGGTGGACGACGCGGCGATCCGCTACAACCTGGCGACGACCCGGGCGCTCCTCGGCGAACGCGAAGAAGCGCTCGCGATGCTGGAAGCGATCGGGGATGCGACCTTCGCCCCGCTGGTCCAGAGCGCGGCCCGGGCGCTCTACGGTTCTACTCGATCCCCACGAGGCCCCGGACCGATTCGATGAGCTTCGCCGAGTCGTAGCCCACGCCGTCCTTGAAGACGACCACCACGTTCCGGATCTGGAACGGATCGGCCACCGGGTCGCCCGCGATGAGCACGAGGTCAGCGATCTTGCCGGGCTCGATGCTGCCGAGTTCCTCCTCCACGCCGAGCACCCGCGCTCCGTTCAGGGTCATCACCTGAAGCGCCTCGGCAGGGGTGAACTCGGCTTCGAGCAGCAGCTCGTAGTTCCGCTGGTCACCGAATCCGGGGAGCGCGCCGCCGTTTCCGGTGGGATCGACTCCGGCGGCGAGCAGGCCGCCCGCCTTGAAGAATTGGTACTCGAACGCCTGGGCCTTCGGAAAGAGATCGGCGAAAACCGCGTCGCTCGCGTTCGCGATTTCCTCCCGGCGGGTCAGGTATTCCTCCCGCGCTCCGGGTGCGAGGGCATCGAGGTTCCGGTCTTCGAGCGGCGGCCGGCCGGGGACCGAGATCTCATAGACCGCGAGCGTCGAGGTGAGCGCGACTTCGTTTTCGATCATGTGGGCGATCGTGTCCTGTACGGGCTCCGACTCGATGTCGATCTCGCGCAACGAGTTGCGAAAGTCGGGTGGACAGTCGTCGGGCTCCTTGTTCGGGTGGTACTCGGTGTTCGTGAAGAAGCCGTGCTCGAGCCCGTCGATCCCGAGGTCCACCGCCTCGCGGAAATTCACCGAACAGAGGTGGCCGGTGAAGCGAAGCCCGAGCCGATGGGCTTCCTCGATGGCCGCCCCGAGCTCGGCGCGCGAGATCCGGGTGTAGGCCTTGAACCAGGTCGCCCCCTCTTCCGCCCAGTAGCGCACCACCCGACGGGCATCCTCCGGGCTCGACACCTGGGTCATGTAGGTGGCGGCGCCGGCACCCGAGATGTAGGGGCCGGTGATGTGCATCCGCGGCCCGGCGATCTCGCCCGCCTCGATGGCGCGCCGCATGTTGATCTCGCTGTAGGGGGAATAGCTCCCGGTGGTCCGGATGGTGGTCACCCCGGCGGCGAGGTAGAGGCGCGGCGAGGTGGTGTTCATCTGGGAATGCCGCGCCGCGGTCGTGTAGAAGGTGTGGTTATGCACCCCGACGAGGCCCGGAATCAGGGTGTGTCCCGAGCCGTCCACCTGCCGCGCCCCGGCCGGGATATCCACCTCGCCATCCCTCCCGACCGCCTGGATTCGCCGGTCGGCGATCACCACCGTCTGGCCGGCGCGCGCGGCGGCTCCAGTCCCGTCCACCACCTGGACCCCGGTGATCGCGAGGACCGGCTCGGGGTGCGAAACGAACGGCTGGACGCTCGCCGAAAGCTCGGAAGCGGTCTGCGCCGGAGCGAGGGCCGCGAAGCCGAGGGCGACGACAAGGAAAGCGAGGCGGGGGATGGGGAGCATGGGGAACCTCCGGAAAGCGGAGGCGATAGTAGGTCATGCGAGAATCCCGCTTCCGCATGACTTCCTTGTTTTTGCTGTTTCTGGCCAGCGGGGTGGCAGCCGCCCAGCAAGCGGCCGTCATCCCGAGCCCCGCCGGCGAAGGGAGCGGCTCGTATTCCCTCGCCGCCGGGGAGGAAGGGGTGATCCTGCTGAGCTGGATCGAGCCTTCGAAGGACGGCCACGCATTTCGTTTCGCAGAGCTCGAAGAGGACGGCTGGAGCGAGCCCCGGACCATCGCCGAGGGCGACGACTTCTTCGTGAACTGGGCCGACCGGCCGGCCATGGTGGCGATCGGCGGGGACCGGCTCGCCGCCCACTGGCTCGTCCGGAACGAAGAGGCCGCCGGGAGCTACGGCTACGGAATCCGGATGGCGCACTCCTTCGACCGGGGCGCGACCTGGCGCGAGGTCTTCACCGCGGGGCTCGACAACACTCGCGACTACACCGGCTTCCTTTCCTTCACCCGGGAGCCCGGAGGCTTTTCCGGGGCGTATCTCGCTCCGAAGCCGGGGAGCGAAGGCGGCGACGGACACGAGGGAGGCAAGACGCTCCGGATCGTCCGCTTCCACGTGGACGGCCACCCGCTGAGCGACCAGTTGCTCGACGACGATGTCTGCGACTGCTGCCCGATCGGCATGGCGACGGGTGGTCTCGGCCCGCTCGTGGCCTATCGGGACCGGGAGCCCGATCCCCCGAACGACGACATTCGGGACATCGCGGTGCGCCGCCGGGTGCGGGCGGTCTGGGAGCCGGGGCGGCTGGTCCACCCCGACGGCTGGCGGATCAACGGCTGCCCGGTGAATGGCCCCGCCATCGCCGCGAGCGGCAACACGGTGGCGGTCGCCTGGTTCACCATGGCCACCGGCGAACCGGAGATGCGGATCGCTTTCTCGGGCAACGGGGCGGAGGGCTTCACCCCGCCCACCCGCTTCGATGACGGGAACCCGCACGGCTACGCGGACATGGTGCTGCTCGACGACGGCACCGCCGCGATCCTCTGGCTCGAAACGGGAGACGACGGCGGCGAAGTGCGCCTGCGGCGGATGACCCAGGACGGGCTCCCGAGCGAATCCATCCGGATCGCCGACGCTCCCGCGGGCCGCGATGCCGGCGTGCTCCAGGTGGAGCGCCAGAACGACCGGCTGATCCTCGCCTGGCGCGACGGCCATGTCCGAACCGCCAGCATCGAGATCGAAGCGCTCCGAAACCCCTGACCGCGGGCTGCCCTATCCGCCACCCGCTTCGTCGCTGCGGAGAAGGCCCTTCAGGTATTCGGAAATTCGTTCCCGATTGGTGGTGAGGTTCGAGAACTGCTTGCCACTGACATCGCTGAAACGAGCCAATACCTTCCGGCCGATCCTCTCCTGATCCTCGAACACCGCTACCGGAAG
Source organism: Vicinamibacteria bacterium (assembly GCA_965215615.1). GTDB lineage: Bacteria > Acidobacteriota > Vicinamibacteria > Marinacidobacterales > Marinacidobacteraceae > CBDATA01. The sequence goes on from OZ244068.1 coordinate 2,839,031, forward strand.
GAAAGAAAGGCCCCATTTCTCGAACTGATGAAGCGCGATGGTCGCGTCGCGAGTGCTTCCGTCTCCCGAAAGAGCCTGGACGAAAATCGGGCGAGACATTCCGTTGATGCGGCAATCCACGGCGTACGCGCCACCGGGATCGCGATCGCCGTCACGCCAGTCGAAATCGCACCGCCCCTCGGGGAGGGCGCTTTCCATGAGGATCCGGAAATCCTCGCGGAACGCGGATTGGACTTGCTCCCGGGACAGGTAGGAGACATCGGCAATCCGCAGAATCGCCTGGGTCAAGGAGAGGACTGCACAGGTGACGTGGTCGGCTTTCACTTCCATCCTGAGCTCTCCGTCACGGTCTTCCACACCGAAACCCGAGAGAGCATTCGTGATGATTTTCTGGCGCGTTCCCCGGTGGACCATACGCTCATCCAGGTCATGGCTCAGTCGCATGTAAGTGGTGGCTTCGTCCGAAAGAACAAAGACATCAACCTCCCGCCGCAACAGCAGTTCGATGTGATCCCCGTCGTCAAACAGAAAGGGCGTCAACACCCGATACCGATCCACGCCCTCCGCCACCAATCGCAGACGGCGATGGACACCTTCCTGAAGGCTCTGCTGCAGTTTCTCGAGGGACACGGTTCAGTCTCCAAACAGGGATGCGGGCGGCGCGGCAAGCCGCTCTCGACGATGCTACTCCGCTTCGCCGGTCGCGCCAACCGTGACCGGCGGCGGCTACCATCGGGCCATTCGTCTCCTTGGAGGAAGCCCATGCGTCTGCTCGCGATCCTGTCCCTTGCCACACTCCTCGTCGGAGCCGCGGAGCCGCCGACCGATTCCTTCCGCGCCCGGATCTCCCTCGCGTCCGCGAGCGGCCCGCGCATCTCGCCGGATGGGAGCCTGATCGCGTACACGGTCACCACCGCCGACTGGGAAGCCAACCGGTTCGATCGGGAGATCTGGCTCGTCGGTGACGGCGAGCCGTTCCCGCTCACGAGCACGGAGGACGGGAGCAGCACCGGCCACCGGTGGTCTCCGGATGGCAGCCGGCTTGGCTTCCTCGCGGATCGGGGTGCGGACACCCAGATCCACCTGATCTCGCCCCGAGGCGGGGAGGCCATGCGCCTCACTTCGCACGAGGGCGGAATCCGCGCCTTTCGCTTCTCGCCCGATGGAAGCCAGATCGCCTTCACCGCCACCGATCCCGACGGCCTCGAGGAGCGGGAGGAAACCTACGGCGAGTTCGCGGTCGAGGACGACGACTTCCGCATGACCCACCTCTGGATCGTGGAGATCGGCGACGACACCAAACCGCGGCGACTGACCGAGGGGGACGGCTTCACCGTCGGCTCTTTCGCCTGGTCGCCGGACGGCCGCGAAATCGCCTTCGATCACACTCCCACGCCACAGGTCGATTCCTTCCGGGAGGCGGATGTCTCGGTCGTCGAGGTGGAGACCGGAGCGGTCCGCAGCCTCGTAGCCGATCCCGGACGCCAGCGGGGGCCGATGTGGTCGCCGGACGGCGGAGACATCCTGTTCACGACTTCGGGGACGGCGAGTCCTTACTACGGAAACACCGAAATCGCCGTCATTCGCGCGGATAGTGGAGAGGCGCGCATCCTGACCGCCGACTTCGACGAGAACCCAACCCCGGTGGCGTGGAACGAGGACGGCATCTTCTTCCTCGCGTCACAACGAACGGCCCGAAGGCTCTTCGCGCTGGACCCCGCTTCGGGCGAGGTGGCGCTCCGGCTGGATACCCCCGAGATCATCATGGGGGCGGACATCTCGCGGGACGGTTCGGCGATCGCGATCCATGGGGAGGAACGCACGACCGTCGCCGAGATCTTCCGGACGACTCGTGGGGTGCGAACGCCGGAACAACTCACCGACATGACCGCCCCGGTACGCGAGTGGGGCGACCTCGGAACCCGCGAGGTGATCCGCTGGGAGAGCGAGGACGGCGCACCGATCGAAGGCGTGCTCTGGAAGCCTCCCGGGTTCGATCCGGGGCGCGCCCATCCGCTGATGGTCGTGATCCACGGCGGCCCGACCGGTACCTCGCGGCCCCAACTGGTCGGCGGTTATGTCTATCCGGTGCTCGACTGGCTGAAGGAAGGAGCGCTGGTGCTGATGCCGAACTACCGCGGCTCGGCGGGGTACGGAGCCGACTTCCGCGCTCTGAACGTCCGCAATCTGGGCGTGGGCGACGCCTGGGATGTCCTCTCCGGAGTCGAAAGCCTCGTGGAGCAGGGCATCGCGGACCCGGACCGCGTCGCGGCGATGGGCTGGAGCCAGGGCGGGTACATCTCGGCGTTCCTCACGACCACGAGCGACCGCTTTCGGGCGATCTCGGTCGGAGCCGGAATTTCCAACTGGATGACCTACTACGTGAACACCGACATCCACGGCTTCACCCGCGAGTACCTGAAAGCCACCCCGTGGGACGACCCGGAGATCTACGCGAAGACCTCGCCGATGACCCACATCCGGAACGCGAGCACCCCGACCCTGATCCAGCACGGCGAGTTCGATGCCCGTGTCCCGACCCCGAATGCCTACGAGCTGTACCAGGGCCTACAGGATGTCGGAATCGAGACCCGCCTCATCATCTACAAGGGATTCGGCCACGGGATCACGAAACCACGCGAGCGCCTCGCCGCGACGGTCCACAACTGGGAGTGGTTCGCCCGTCACCTCTGGGGCGAGGCGGAGCCGGAGACGAACTGACCGAGCCCGCCACCGGAGTTGAACGATTACGCGGGAACACATAAACTGTGCGGATGAAAAACATCACGCTGAGTGTGGACGAGACGACCCTCAAGGAGGCGCGCGTGTACGCCGCGAAACGGGGAATCTCGGTGAATGCGCTGGTTCGTGAATTCCTGAAGCGGATCGCGAGTCGAGAGGACCAGATGCGACAGATGCGCCGGCGCATCCGGGAGCTGCGCGCAGAATCCACTTCCCGCGTCGGCCCCCGAACCTGGACGCGCGCCGACCTGCATGAGCGCTGAGGTTTTCCTGGATGCCAACATCCTGATCTATGCGGTCTCCGTGGACCCGCGAGAGGCAGAAAAGGCGGCCCGCGCCGTGGCGCTCATCGAAACCACGGATTTCGGGATTTCGGCGCAAGTGCTCCAGGAATTCTACGTGACCGCTGTTCGGAAGATGACACCGCCTCTCGACCCGGTCCATGCGTTCGAATGGATCCAGGAATTCGCGAAGGCACCTTGTCAGCCAGTGGACATCGGTGTTGTGCAGCGTGGTGTCCAGCTCAGCCAGCGATACCGGATCCACTACTGGGACGGCGCCATCCTCGCCGCTGCCGAATCCCTCGGCGCTTCCACCCTGTACACCGAGGACCTGAGCCACGGCCAGGAATACGGAGCGGTTCGCGTCCTCAACCCTTTCTTGGCGTGATGTGATTCAAGGGACGGGGAGGAACCGGAGACGAACTGACCCGCGGGAGTCCATGGCGCAGGTAGTCCCGGTACTGATCCACGAGCGTTTCCCCTCGTTCCGAAATGATCTTTCCGTCGGCGATTGCCCGATCCGTCGCCGCACGGAACACCGCGAGGCGTCTTGCCGCAGTCTCAATCCGGCTCGAGGTCCAGCCCTCCTCTGTCACCTCGGCGAAGAACGACTCGGCCGCTTCGAGTCGCTGAGCGATGGCCCACTCGGGAACGCCCTGAGATCGCCAAACCTGAAGCTCGGCTTCAAGCACCGCACGACCGCGCTCAACGAAGGAGCCGATGTCGGCCGCCGCGACTCCAGCGCCGGGGACAACGGCCCCCGCCGAGGTGTCGGGAACCGAAACGGAGCGCGTCTCACTACCGCAAGCGGCCCACACGAGAGCGGAAGCGAACAGCGCAACCAAGAGGCGCTGCGAGGAGCGAGAAAACAGGGTAAGCATCGTGTTGTCCTCCACAGATCCTTATAGGCAGGAAGATAGGCAGGAAAGGTTCCCCTTGTCAAAAGCGAGCAGCCGGGCGACGAACAGGCCGACGAGATCAAGGATTCTCGGGGAAGATGCAGCGCAGGGCATCTATGTCCTCATAGGCCGCCAGATCCGGAGGATCCGATGAGTATCGGGGGCCGTCCAGTACAGGCGACATTTCGACTCCGCCCGAGGTTGGATCAAAGCGGGGAGGCCGATGTCGAAATCCCAGTACGTGGAACAACTCGTGGGCTGTAACGCGTGCTGTGTACCAGTTCTCCGATTCGCATGGAATCACGGGTGAGATCCCCTCTTTGGTTCGCCTGAAATAGAAGACCCCGTCCCATACTGGTGCCGCCGCCCCATGATTGTCAGGATGGACGAACGGGTAGAAGAACGCGAGGATTTGCCCGGGTTTGCGGCGCGGGGAAATGGGGTTCTTGCTGTTGCCGTGATCCCACCCCGAAGGAGGCTCAACGATGGAGCCTGCTTCGATGACACGGTAGCCAATCTGGTCCTCGATCCGCGAAGCGAGGCGATCAATCGTCACCAGGAGATCACCGAGATAGGCATGGTCCCAACACGCGGGGAAGTTGTCTATGAAGTCCAAACGGAAAGGCGTGCCATCCCACTCCCGTACAACCCCACGCCTGCCTCTCGTGTAATGAAGCGCTTTGTCGCGTTCATCCGTGCATTCTCTCGGTGTCCCCGTTTCGTAGAAACTCACGAAGGGGCCGTAGAAAGACCAATCACCAAAAGCCGAGCCAACGCTGTTTTTCGTAACAGCCTGCACGTGGAAGCCATAGCGTCCCGGACCGAGGCCATCCGCCCGAAGTGACGGCTCCACGACCTCTACGAGTGGTGGACGTTCGGCAGGGGGAGTGCCCGCGGGATACACATGGCCTCGGTAACCCGTTGATCCTTCCACCCCATCCCACGCCAACACGATGAAGTCGTCGCCGCGCTCCACCAACTGAATGCCGGTAACCAGACCGGGCGGCTCCGGGGCGGGAATGGGTTGAGGCTCCGGGGCAGGCATCGGAGTCGGAACAGGAGTGGGCGCGACCGGCTTTCCGTCGGCCCCGCCACAGGACAGGGCCAGCGGCAAGCTCGCTACAAGCGCGAGGCCAAGCAGCGGGTGTCGCATCGTTCCTCTCACGGGTTCACCTCGAACACGAACCGCATCCCGGCTTCGAGGTGTTCGGCGATATGACAGTGCGCCATCCATTTCCCCGGATTCGTGATCTCGAGCAGGATGTCCACCGTCTCGCCGGCCGCGATCAGCATCGTGTCCTTGAACACCTGATTCCCTACCGGGGTTCCGTTCCGGTGGGTCACGAGGAAGCGCTGGCCGTGGATGTGGAAGGGGTGCTGCATCGCGTGGAGTGCGCCCGCATCGTTCGCGATCCGGATGCGGACGGTGTCTCCCACCCGGAAGCGCCAGGCGATCTCCATGTTCTCGCGTCCGGTCGCGGGCTCCCGCACGACCCAGCGGACCTCTTCGGGAGTCGCCACCGAGTTCATCATCGGCATCGTGTCCGCCCACTCGACCGGCGGGAAGAACACCCGATCCGCCCGCATCCGCTGCATGATCGCCGGGTCCATCCCCTCGACTTCCATGGTGAGCGAGAGCTCGTGATCGGGCGGATCGTCGAAGCGGTCGCGGAAGCGGTCCACGTCGGCGACCACCTTCACGTTTTCCTTGAGGTGGTCGAACCCGATCGCTTCGACCGGATCGTCGGCGGTGACAGTGACCGTCCCCAGATCGGTGGGCCGCGAGAAGTATCCGCCGAAGGTGTGCTCCAGCGCCCGGACCTGGTTCCGGATGCGGTGCTCGCCCGGTTCCTCCCACCGCACTTCGACGATGTAGCGCTCGGCGGGCGCGATGGTGACCGAGTCCACCCAGACTTCGCGCTCGAACGGCGAAAGATCGGACCCCACTGCCTTGATCCGGTGCGTCCCCGGCTCGCCGAACACCAGGTTGAAGGTCCGGGTGTTGGAGACGTTGGTCAGGAAGAACCGGACGACCTCTCCTTCGGCCACTTCGAGATCGTGGTGCGGCTCGCCGTTCACGAGCATCAGGTTGCCGAACCGGCCCATCAGCGCGTGGGTGGCCCGCTCGGTTCCCCACGGAAACAGGCTCCCGTCGTCCGCAATCAGCAGGTCGTCGAGCATCAGGATCTCTTCGCGGTGAACCGGGCCGTACCCCTCGTCCGCCGGGGCTTCGACCAGCATGTTGCCGTAGAGCCCGAGATCCTGGGTGACCTCCTCCCGGTGATGCGGGTGGTACCAGTAGAGGCCGGCGTCGCGGAAGAAGAGCCGGTACTCGAAGCGGCCGCCGGGGAGAACCGGATCCTGGGTCAGATGCGGGACTCCGTCGTAGCGGTTGTCGAGCCGCAAGCCGTGCCAGTGGATCGCGGTGGGCCAGTCCGTGTGGTTTTCGAAATTCACGAAGATCGTGGAGTTCTGGTCCACGTGGATCAGGGGTCCGGGGTATTGCCCGTTGAACCCGTACATCAGGAACTCGCGGCCCCCGATTTCCCGACGGACCAGGCCCGCCATCAGGTCGAGCGTCTGCCCGTCGCGGAGCCGGACCACGCGCGAGGGGACGGCGGCCGGAACCTCCCTCTCCGTTTCCGGCAGGAACGGCGCGGGCTCGGGGCGCAGGTGGCCGAGTCCGGGGACCATCGGGGTCTCCTCCAGCATCGGCGGGTGGCTCCAGTGCGGGCCGTCGCCGTGGCCCATCGTGGTGTGGTCCATGTGAGACATCGCCCCGCTCTCTCCCACTCCGCTCACCGGGACCATCAGATGGTTGTCGGGGAGGATCCGGGTGGAGGGGGACGCGCCACGGAGCACCAGTCTCCCGGAGCGGGTTTCCGGGTCGGGAGTCGCCTCCGCGCTCACCAGGATCACGAATTTGTCGAACTCCACCGGCCCGAAGTCCCGATACGTTCCGTTGGCCACCTCCCCGAGCCGAACCACCGGCTCCATGACCGGGGTGGTCACCCAGGCCACATAGGCACGGTAGTCGCCGAGCGTGCCTGGCTCCGGGAGGTCTTCGATCTCGAGGTCGAGCCGGTAACGCTGGCTGCCGTCGCGGGTGACCGAAACCCCGAACGGCCCCGGATCCCAGCGGAGGAAGACGGTCCCGCCCGCCGGAGCGAGATCGGGAGTCGGATAGAGAGCGATCCGGTTCAGTCCGGGAGCTCCTTCCTGCGCCGCCGCGCCGCCGGCCCCGAGCGCCGCCAACAGAACGACACTTAGAATCGAGACATGCTCCTGATTCATGCGCTGATTATCGCGGTTGGCGGAGCGCCGGAACCGGTTTTGGACAACCCGTGGGCGACGGTATTCCGAAACGCCGCGCCCTGCGCGAGCGCCGGCCCCGGTTGCCACCACCGGATCGTCGTGGCCTTCTCGGAGATCACCGTGCATCCCGAATCGGGAGATCCCGTACAGCTCGGCTACGCGGAAGTTTTCGTCGCCGAGCCGGATGCCCGCTACCGGATCGAGGGTTCGGAATACACCGAGGTCAACCTGAAGGCAAACGCTCCGCCCGTCATGGGACCAGCCGAAACCATCGCCGCCGGCAAGAACCTCCGCCTGCATTCGAGAGAGGATTTCTTCGTGTTCGAGGAGCGGCTGGAACCAGGGGACACCCGCGAACGGCACTCTCACGCCCAGCGGGTGGTACTGGTCATGGGGGCAACCGAGCTCCAGCAGTGGCCGGACGGAAGCCCGGAAGTCTTCAAGACCCAGATCCCCGGAACCATCAAATTCAACCCACCGGTGATCCACGTGGTCCGCAACATCGGTGATGCTCCCCTCCGCAACATCGTGATCGAGCTGATTCCCTGACAAAGACAACCTGACGAAGGGCGGGGCGTGCGAGGATTCGCGCCTCGCTTCATGTCGGACCCGGTCGCATCCCTATCCGGAGTCAGCCATCGCTACGGCCCGGTCCTCGCGCTCGACCAGGTGGACCTCGAAGTCCGTCCTGAGGAAATCCTCGCGGTTCTCGGCCCGAACGGAGCGGGAAAGACCACCGCGATCAGCATCCTGCTGGGGGCGCTCCGGGCGCAACAGGGCGAGGCCCGGGTGTTCGGGGCGAACCCGGATCATCCGAAAGTCCGCGCCCGCCGGGGCGCGATGCTCCAGATCTCCGGGCTGCTCCCGACGCTGACCGTCCAGGAGCACCTCGACCTCTTCCGCGCCTACTACCCGGCTCCGCTCCCGCTCGACCGGCTGCTCCGGATGGCGGGGCTTCAGGATCTCGCCGACCGGCGCTTCCTCAAGCTCTCGGGCGGCCAGAAACAGCGGGTGATGTTCGCGCTCGCGCTTTGTGGCGACCCCGAGCTCGTGTTTCTCGACGAACCCACCGCCGGGCTGGACCTCGACGGACGTCGCCGGCTCTGGCGGGAAATCCGCGAGCTCCGGGACCGGGGGCGGACGGCGGTGCTCACCACCCACTATCTCGAGGAGGCGGATGCGCTCGCCGACCGGATCCTGGTGCTCCACCGGGGAAAGGTGATCGCGAACGGAACCCCCGCCGAAATCAAGGCGCGGACCGGGGGGCGTCTCGTGCGGGCCATCACCCGGATCCCTCCCGAAGAGGCCCGGATGCTTCCCGGCGTGGTCGAAATCCGGCTGCGGGGCCAGCATCTCGAGCTTCTGACATCGAGCGCGGAAGAACTCCTCCGGGAAGCGCTCGTCCGCGACCCCGGTCTTTCGGACCTCACGGTTACCGGGGCCGGCCTCGAGGAGGCGTTCCTCGCCCTCACCGGAGAAACCGAGTGAATCGCATCCTCCGCATCTGCCTGCTGGAAGCCCGCTCGCAATTCCTGAACGCGCTGCGGATGCCGGCGTTCGCCCTGCCGACGCTCGTCTTCCCGTTGATGTTCTATGCGTTCTTCGGCATCCTGCTCTTCGGCTCCCGGGGAGAAGGCGCAAGCGTTCCCACATACATGCTGGCCGGATACGGTGTCTTCGCGCTTCTCGGCCCTTCGCTCTTCGGCTTCGGGGTCGGGCTTGCGAACGAGCGGGAAAACGGCTCGCTGCTGCTCAAACAGACCACTCCGATGCCCACCGGGGCCTATCTCTTCGCCCGGGTGGCGATGGCGCTCGTCTTCGGAGCGATTGTCCTGGCAGGCCTCTTTCTGCTCGGTGCCTTCGGAGCGGGGGTCCGGCTCCCCGCCGGTCAATGGGCGGGCCTCGCCGCGGTGGTTCTCGCCGGGGTGATCCCGGTGTGCTCGCTCGGGCTGATGATCGGCACGCTGGTCAAGGCCCAGGCGGCGGTCGCGGTCGTGAACCTCATCTTCCTGCCGATGGCGGTGCTTTCCGGTCTCTGGTTTCCCATCAACCTCTTTCCGGAGGCCATGCAGCTCGCCGCCAACATCTTTCCCGCGTATCACCTCGCCCAACTGGCGCTGAAAGTCATCGGCCTGGACCAGGGACAACCGGTCCTGTTCCATCTCGCCATCCTCGCGGTCGAGACCGCGATCTTCCTGCGGATCGCGGTCATCGGCTTCCGGCGCTTCGGCCGGCTGAGCGCCGCTTGAGCCGCCTTTCGATCCGGAACCTGCGGGTCGAAGCGCGGGGGCGGCCGCTCGTCGCGGATGCCAGTCTGACGCTCGGAGCCGGCGAACTCCTCGCGCTCGTCGGCCCGAACGGGGCGGGCAAGACCACCCTGCTGCGCGCCGCACTCGGCCTGATCCGCCGGAGCGCCGGCGAATCCCTGCTCGACGGCCGGGACACCCTTCGCCTGGAGCCTCGGGAGCGCGCCCGCCGGGTGGCCTACCTCCCCCAGCAACGGCCCATGGCCTGGCCCAGCCGGGTACGGGATGTGGTGGCCATGGGCCGCTTCGCTTTCGGCGCGACACCGGCCCGGCTCGGCCCGAAAGATGCCGAAGCGACCGCAAAGGCACTTCGGAGCGCCGGTCTCGAACGCCTCGCCGACCGTAGCGCCGATGCGCTCTCCGGCGGAGAACTCGCCCGGATGCACGTGGCGCGGGCGCTCGCTGCCGAAGCGCCGCTGCTGGTCGCCGACGAGCCGACCGCAGCACTCGACCTGCTCCACCAGCTTCAGGTCATGGAACTGATTCGCCGCTTCGTGGATGGCGGCGGCGGAGCGCTCATCGTCCTTCACGACCTCGAAACGGCCGCCCGCTATACCGACCGCCTGATCTGGATGCGTGGCGGACGGATCGTCGGGGACGGGCCGCCGAAGGAGACGCTGACCTCCGAACGCCTCGCCGAAGTCCACGAAGTGCGAGCGGAAGTGCTCTGGTCGAAGGGAGCGGCGCGGGTGACGATTCTGGGCCCGGCGGAACAGCCGGATCGCCCGTAGAATCGTCAGGATGCGCTGGCTCACCGGATTTCTGACGCTCGCCTTCCTGCCACCGGCTTTCGCCCAGCCCACTTCGCTCGCCTCGTTCTACGAGATCGGCGGTGCGGTCGAGGACTCGAACGGGGACGGAGTGCCCGACCGGCTTCGTGCCCGGGTCGTCCTCGGTGAAAGCGCCACCGCCGCGGAAGTTGCGGCGGGCGCGGAGGTCGCCGCCCGGCTCGGCCTCGAGACCCTGGCACTCGACCTGCCGCATCCAGAGTCTGCCGAGCTCCTGATCGCCGTCGGGGATGACGCGCTCGCGGAACTCGGAATCACGGGCCTCGGGGCGCTCCCCGCCGGGCGCGGAGCGGTAGAGCTTCGCGGCGGCTATCCGACGGTCGTTGTGGTGCGGGGCGGGGACCGCGCCGGGCTCTTCGCTGCCGCCCACTGGCTCGCCGGCCGGGCACCTCGCCTCTTCCGGCCGAACGGCGCCTCGCTCGCGGATGTCGAGTCGGCGATCCGTGAAGCGGCCGGCGTGGAGGAAGCCCGCGCGGTGCGAGTGGAAGTGGAAGCCGGAGCGGAGACGCTCGCCGCTGCTTCTTTCCGGGTGGAGGCCGGGGATGCCGCCGATGCGCGCCGGATCACCCGGGCGGTGGAAACCGCGGCGGAGGATCTGCAGTTCGACGACCTGCGCGATCTGCGGGTGGTCGCCACTCATTTCACCGGAGAGTCCCCGGTATCCCTCGCGCACGAGCCGCCGCCGCCCGAGCCCGGCCCCATCCCCGGACGGCCCGGAGCCGGTGCCAAGAACGAGCTCGATCTTTCGGTTCTCTACGAGCCTGAGGGTCTGCTCGGTGACTCGAATGGAGACCGGATTCCCGACCGGCTGGATGCACGGCTCGCGGTCTCGGGCGAGGACGCCGAGGGAACGCTTGCTCTCGCGAGCCGGCTCGGCCTCGAGTCGGCGGGGATGGTGTTCCCGGTGGCGGCTCCGGCCGCCGCCATCGAAGAGCCGGAAGAAGAGCCGACGCTGGTGCTCGTCGGAACCCCTGCCGGGAATCCGCTGCTTCGGAGCCTCGCGCTCCCCGACCTCGGACCCGGCGAGGGGTATGTCGGCGTGGTTCCGGAGGCCTTCGACAAGAAGCCGGCGCTCGCGGTGACCGGCGGCGACGAAGCCGGGCTTTCCCGCGCGCTCCACCAGATCGCGGTCGGTCTCCCGCATCTCGATGCCGTGAATCGGGCCGCCGACCATCCGACCACCGACGCGGTCGAACTCGCGGCCTGGAAGTTCCTCTCCTCGCGGACTCCGGGCGGGCAGGCCGCTGCGGCCGCCTACAAGCTCGAAGGCATCGCCCGTGAGATCGCCCATCTCGGAATCCGCGATTCCCGCATCCTGGTTTCCGTGAAAGACCCGGCACCCGGCTTCGGTGCCTTTCTCGAAGCGACCGCGGAACGGCTCGGCCTCGGCCAGACGGAGGTGGAGCTCGACGACCGGAACGTCGAAAACGCCGCTGTGCTCCACGAGGAGGAGTTCGCGGTTCCCTCCGAAGTGGAGGCGTATCGATCTCTCGTGGAAGAGCGGCTCATGCCCGCCTTCGAGCGCGGGGACGAGGTCCGGGTCCTCGCCCTTTTGAGCGAGCCCGCCGGGGTCCGCGACCGGCTCCGCGAAGAGCTCGCGAGGCGGATCGAGGAGCGGGGGGCAGCCGCCGAGGTGACCATCCTTTCCGCCTACCGCCAGGGCTACGGGTGGATCGAGGGAGTCGTGCTCCCCCGGCTGATGGCGCTCCGGGAGGCCGGAAACCCTCCCGCCCGGCTGCGACTCCTGGTCCGCGAACACCGGCCCCCGCCGGAATGGCCACAACAGGCGATGCATACGCCGCTCCGCTGGCAGCACGAGATCTTTCCCGCCGACGAAATCCTCGCCGAAGCGCTTTCTCTCGACCTCACGGACGTGAGGTTCGAACTGCGAACCGAAGAGGACGCGCCGGCCTACCGGGTGGTCGCCGAGGGCATGGACGGGGAACTGCTCCTGAACCTGACCTTCGAGCCGCGGCTGGTCATCCGTCCGTTCTTCGACCGCTATCCCGATTACGAACAGATCCGGGTCACCACCGGAGGCCTCGTCGCCGAAGTGAACGGCCGGACGGTGGTGGACGAGCGCATCCGGACCGATGCCGAGGCGTTCTGGGATCACTACCAGTCGGACACTCTGGCCCGGCTCTACGACCACATCATGGAGGTCCACGAGGGCAAGCCGCGAGGCCCGGCGGATGCCCCCTTTTTCGGGGAGCTTCTCGTGGATCTTTCGCTCTCGGAACCGGAACGGCGGCTCGGGGTCGAACAGGAAATCGAATCCACCCACGATGCCCTCCACGAAGACATCTATTTCGTGACCCACAGCCTGATCCGCCACATCGGCCGCAACTCGCTCGGAGCCGAACTCACCTGGGCGGGCCGGGTCATTCCGTGGATGCGGCCCAGGACCGACGGCGCTCCGGGGACCGCGAAGATTCGCCTGACCGGATTCCGGACCAGCCGCCCCGCCATCGTGGTGGATTACCGGACGAACGACGGCCGGAGCGGGAGCATCCGCCGCAACATCCCCAAGGTCGAGGTGACGAGACCCAGCGCGATCGCGGCGCGGGTCCGGGCCGGAGAATCCGGCGTGGCGGCGCTCCGGCTTGCGGTGAAGTTGGATACGGACGCCGACCGACGAAGCCACTATGTGGAGCGCCACGGAGAAGACCGGACCGACGAGCGCATCCTCTCGGCGGCGCAGGCGACCCGGATGCTCGCGATTCTCGGCGAGCTGCGGAGCGCCGGGCTCTATTCCGACGAGCTCGCGTTCGCGGGGCTCGGAGAGCTGGAGCTGCTCGCGACCTGGAGCTGGGATCACGACCCGGCGAACGAGCGCGTCGCGACCCTGCCGGCGAACGGAGAGGCGGCACCCTTTCCGGACATCACCGCGTTCCGGGGCGAAACCGGAGATGACGAGCGGCTCGTCCAGTGGGATACGCCGATCCCGCCCGGCGAGGCCTACGGGATCCTCGCCCGGATGTCCGAGTACCCGGAAGCGACCACGTACCGGATCGGCGAGAGCTATCTGGGCCAGCCTGTCTGGGCGATGGACCTCGCGCCTCCGACCCCGTCGAGCCACTGGTCGCGCAAGAAGGCGAGCCTCTTCAAGCCCACCCTCGTGCTGAGCGCCCGCCAGCACGCCAACGAGGTCTCCTCCACGTCGCACGTGCTGCGGTTTGCGGAAATGCTGCTCACCGACCCCGAGGAAAGGAAGAAGCTGGACCGGGTGAACATCGTCATCCACCCGATCCAGAACCCGGACGGCGCCCGGCTCGCGTGGGAGATGCACCAGGTCAATCCGGAGCACATCCTCCACGCCGGGTACTGGGCCTCGCTCGGGATGGACGCGACCGCCGGATCGGACGATCCGATGCCGATCTATCCGGAGGCGGCGGTACGGCCTCGCCTCTGGCGGATGTGGCTGCCGGACATCTTCCTGAACCCCCACGGCTACCCCTCCCACCAACTGGTCCAATTGTTCAGCGAATTCAGCGGCCTGGTCCGGGCCGGCCGACGGACCGAGCGGAACTGGGGGCTCAACAAGGGCTGGTTCATGCCCGGCTTCGACCTGGTGGACGACCCCGAACTCCCGCACCACCGGGAGGAGCAGCTCAGGATCCGCGACTACATCACGAGGGCCATCCGGGAAACCGAAGTGGTCGCCGCCATGAACGAGCGGAACTACGACCGCTACCGGCGCTACGGGATGCAGTTCGACCCCGAGGTCTTCCGCATGAACCTCCACGACGGGGTGAACATCGAGATGCCCATCAAGGGCCGCCGGGTGGACGGAGGCGGCGGCTACGACCCGCGTATCACGATCTGGTCGGGAGTCACCGAGGCTCCGGACGAACCGGCCCGCGGCGACTGGATGGTCACGGTCGCCTCAGCCGGCCTCGCGTGGAACCGCGCCATCCTCCAGTACCTGCTCGACGGCGACCACGAGGTGAAGCGGATCGAGACCGACTTCTTCGGCGGCACCTCGATCCGCTTCGACCGGCCCCGTCCTCCGGAGAGGAAAGAGGAAGAGGAGGAGACCGAGCCGCAGTTATGACTGCATCGTCAAAGTTATGAACATATGTCCATAACTTTTTGACGCATGTGCATAATCACTGGCCAGGCAAGCCATACCAGGCACCCCGACGCACGCCGCGCATCTCGATCTGGCCATCGCGAACCATCTTCCCGAGGAGTTGCGTCGCCATGCGCGGGTCGATTCCGCAGAGTTCGGCGGCGACCGACCTGGTGATCCGGCCGGATTCTTCGAGGTAGCGAATCACCATTTGTTCCTGCCGGGTCCGCTCAACGCCACTGGCTCTGCGGATCGGCCCACGGGGCTGGGGGAAGCGTCCGGAGAGCCGGAACCGTGGCCTCCTCCGGCGTCCATCGCCTTCGATGAGACCACTCTCCTTCAACCGCTCCAGCGCGTGCCGCGCGTGGCGATCAGGCTTCTGGATCAGTCTGGCGGCCTCGCCAGCGTCCATTTCGCGATCCATTCGCAGGTGGTTCAGGATCAGGAGCTGGTCGAGAGGAAGCGCCCGATCCTTTTGCGCCTCTTCACTCACCAGGCGCACGAATTCGAGGTTGGCCTTCCCACCGGGAAGCGTCAGGCGCACAGATGAATCGGTGCTCCCTCGGTAGTCCGGTGCCGGACGACCGTTGCGGACCTGCTCCCGGAAGATCGCGTCGATTCCTCGCCCGGTGCGCTCCACGACTCCCGCCCGCTTGAGCGCGTCCGCGAGGAGCGGATTCCGGGGGCGAGGCTCGATGACCAACAGGTTGTCGAGACGCACTCCCTCGGGAAAGGCACCTGGACTGGTGATCTGAAGCTCGTCTTCCAGCCACTGAACATGAACCGGGCCCAGCCGGGAGTAATCGCGATGGATCAACGCGTTCGCGATTCCTTCGCGGAACGCCCGCGGAGCGTAGTCGGGCACCGCGATCCGCAGCAGGCCAACCTGGATCTCCTGCTCCCGGTTGTGCGCCCGGAAGCGGGTTTCGAGTTCTTCCACCACGCGCAGCAATGGCCATCGGAAGAAGTCGTTGACCTCGACATCCCCGTCGGAAAGCGCCTGAAACGCCACTTCGTGAGCCGGCAGCAGATCGGCGATCACGTCGGGTTTCCCGAAAAGGAGCAAGCCGAGGACCCTGATCGCGATGTCCCCGCTCCGGGTTTCCACTGCGCCGAGGGCACGAGCCAGATCCGGGTCCGAAAGTCCGAGCAGCGCCCGGTCGCCCCCGCTTTCCCGAATGAATCGGCGATACCTGTCGAATTCCAGCGGATCCAGATCATCGAGCGACACGCCCTCGAGAACCAGCGCCGAATAGTCGAGCCGCCCTCCATGCACCCCCATCGCCTGCATCTCGTAGAAGTGGAGCGGCAAGCATTCGGGTTCCCCACGCTGGCCGATAACCCGGCGCGTGTACACCCCGCGACTGGTGCCGACCGGAACCCGGGCGCGGGGCACTTCGATCACCAGCACGTTCTTGCCGTCCAGACGCGCGACCTCGACCCGGCAGGACAGGGAAGGGACTGTCCGGTTCGCAATCAGCGCCTGAACGCGCCGGGGGTTGATGTCACTCCCATGTCTCGGCTGCGCCCCGGTCACGCCGCCCCGGTCATCCACTCCGACGAAAAGCCACCCGGCTTCGGAAGCCGGCCGGTTGGCGAGGCAAACCACCGCTTCCACCAGCTCTTCGTCCGCCAGGCGTTTCCGCGTCTCGTCCTTGAACTCGACCGAGAGCGTCTCGCCGCCCGCGATCAGATCCTTCAAGTCCGAAACGGTCACGCCCAGACCGAAGGGCCGCCGGCAGTTGAAAGCACATGCATAGTTATGAACATGGTGTCATAAGTTATGACACTACGTCATAACAACGCCAGTCAGGGTTCGCGGATTCGTCCGCCGGCCATGACCATCCGGACCCGCAGGAGCGCCTCGATGTCCTGGGCCGGGTCGCCGTCCACGACCACGAGATCCGCCGCATAGCCCCCGGCGAGGGTTCCGATCTCGTCGCCAAGACCGAGCGACCCGGCGGCGAGCGACGTGAGGCCGATGATCACGTCTTCGGGAGGCTGGCCGCCGTCCCGCACCCGGGCCACGGCTTCGCGGGCGTTCTGGCCGTGGGCACCCGCCACCGCGTCGGTTCCGAAGACGATCTGGAGGCCCTCGGTCCGAAGCGCCATCCGGAAGGTTTCCATCGCCCGGACCTGTCCGGCTTCCATCTGGGCGAATCCCTCTTCGGTGTAGTTCCCGATGCCGAGGTAGCGGTCGCGGTTCTCGAAGTAGTTGGCAAAGATCAGGTAGGTGTTCGGGTCGTAGAAGGTTCCGTTCGCCGCCAGCAGGTCGAGCCTCTCCTGATCCAGCAGCGCCCCGTGTTCGATCGTCGTGCACCCGGCCAGCGAGGCGCGGGCGGCACTCTCCGGCCCGTGGGCGTGGACCAGCGTCCGGAGTCCCCGCTCGGTCGCCGCCCCGCAAGCCGCTTCGAGCTGCTCAAGCGAAAGCGTCGGCCCGCCACCCACCCGGATGCTTTCGGAGGCGAAGATCTTGATCGCGTCGGCCCCGGCATCCGCCAGCCGGTGGACTTCGGCGGCGAGTTCGGAAGGCCCTCCGGTCCCGGCACCCAACTGGCCGAGGCTCGTCAGGATGCGCGGGCCGGGGACCAAGCCGCGGTTCACCGCGTCCCGCACCACTCCATCCACCGGGCTGCCGAGGCTCTGGACCGTCGTGAAGCCGGCATCCAGCATCCGGATCCCGTTTTCGAGCGCCCGGAGCGCCGCCTCCTCGGGAAGCGCGCCGCGGGCGAGACGGCCGGTTTCGTCGAAGTGCCAGTCGAGGTGGACGTGGGTATCTATGAACCCGGGGAGGAGCGAGCCGCCCGGAAAGTCGCGCCGCTCGCCGCCCGGCAGCTCCGCGACCGGCCCCACTGCGACGATCCGGCCGTCCCGCACCGTCACCCCGTAGCCCTCGAAGACCCCGCCGCGCCCATCGAAGACCCGGTCGGCAGTGAGCGTCACCATCCCGTCTTTTGATTCCACGACGGGCGATTCCACCACGGGCGAAGGCGCTCCGCACGCAGCGAGAAGCAGCGCGAGGGATGCTGCGGTCAGCCGGATTCGATTCATGTTTCGAGAAGACCTGGCGCGTAGCGGTAGCGCGAAGGACTCGCCTCCCGGATCGCGCCCCCCTTGACCCCTTTTCTGACCCAACTCGCAGCCTGCTCCTTGCGAAGCGGGGCCAGACTCTTCGTGATTTCGTCCACCGACAGGGGATTCTGCCGGGTCAGTTCCTCCAGCCGGTCGAGGAAGGCTTCGTAGGGAGTCCTGCTCCCCGCTGATGCGCGGGAATCTTCCGAGTGGATGGTCACGGGGGCTTCCGGATGCTCAAACAGGCAGTCCAGATCCTCCAGCTTCTCCGGCAGCCAGTGGCCGCCACGCTCCGCGAGGGCGACGTTCCCGCTCCGCTTGAGCCATCCACGCCACCAGTCCCTTCCGCGATCCTCGGAAGCGGATCCGCCATTCTGGTGGAGCCAGATCGGCAACCACCCCGCGTCGATCGCTTCCATGGCACCCGCCCACGTTCCCCCTTCTCCGATAGCGCTTCGCACCACCACTCCGGCCTCGGCGAGGCAGTAGATGTGCTTGTTCCGGTCCATGGCCCGCCACGCCTCCCATCGGGATTCCGGCGGGAACGGGGAAACCAGGACCAGGCCTCCGGCGGCGAGGCGCTCCCGGTGCACTCGAGACGCTGACTCGCGGAGGAGGTTTCCCGGCAGAACTCCGACTACCGGACCTCCTTCCTCCAGCGCGCCGGACATCGCGCTTCGGTCCACGCCACGCGCGTCGCCTGAAATGATCGAGAATCCCTGCGCCGCGGCACGAGAGCCCAGATCCCGCGCAAAATCGAGATCGTCTTCCACGGCATCCCGAGCACCAACCACCGCAATCCCCCGGGACCGCAGAAGATCCGGATCGCCACAGCCGAACAGGACCGACGGCGCACGGTCCCCGAGGCGATCCTTCAGCCGCCCAGGGTACCGCGGGTCCGAGCGCGTCAACGCCCAAAGCCCCGCCCGTTCCCATCGTTCGAGGGACAAACCGAGAGCCGCGCTTCTCGTGAGCAACGACCGGAGGCGGTCCGCGCTCACCGGCCCCTCTTCCCGGGCCTTCCACCGGGAAAGCACCTCTTCGCACTGCTCCGCAAGGAAGGATTCGGGTTCGAGCCCCTCACTCCGGAGCCATCGCGCCACGCTCGCCCATTCGCGGGAGGAGAGCGGCTTCGCTTCGGATGCATGCCTCTCACCCAGCGGAGCTGTCAACAACAGGATCGCCTGAATCCGCTCGGTCATGGACACGATCATCCTCCGGGATTCGCCGTCGCGAGCGCGAAGGGCCACACCGGGCCGCTTTCCGCCTGGCGCAGCAGAGCGGCAACGACCGCGAGCGTCCAACCCGAATCCACAACGTCGTCAACCAGAAGCACCGGCCCGTCCCGAACCGGCTCGACGATCCGGAACACGTCATCCAGGTTCTGGCACTGATGGAAGCGGTTTTCCTGCAATTTCTGAGGCTCGTTCGGTCGAATCTTCTCAACCGCGGGGGAAAACGGCAAAGCCAGCTCCCTGGCGAGCCGGGTCGCGAAGTCGGCGACGAGTTCGGGGCGGCGGAGCGACGGAATCGCCGTGACCCACTGTGGAGGCGGGTCGGGTTTCCAGCGCTTTCGGATCATCTCGGCCGAAGCCGCGACCAGCTCTTCACGAAAACGGCCCCTCTTCTTGTCTTCGGCAACGAGCTCGCCCCAGCCGGCATCATTCCACCGCGCCAGGGTTCGACCGGTTTCGGCTCGGGACAGGTTGCCACGGAATTCATATATCGGGAATGCTCCCGGAGCGACCTGTTTCGGAAGATCGAGCGGTGCCTCGCTCTGGCGCAGGAAGCGACTGGCTTCCACGATCAGATCGCGAGAGATGCTCCGAAACGCCGGCGAAGGCTCGCGACAGCCGGCGCACTTGCCGCATGGACGAGGCTCCGGATCGTCGAGAGAGCGCGCCAGGAACTCCATCAGACACCCCGGAGCGCGGACATATTCCTGAACTTCGCGCCACTCCGCTTCCCGCTGTGAGGCCAGCCGGCGGATGCGCTCCCGATCCGGCGACCAGGAAACCGCAGTGCGGTACCACTTGCCCTCGTCCTTGATGACGGGTGCCGGGTTGTCCACCGAAAGGACCTTCAGCACATGCTCAATCCTGCCGTTGCGGATGTTTTGTCGCGCTTCGATCTCCCGGACCGATAAACCGTCAGCCTCCGAGAGGGCATCGAGAACCGCCTTCACCGATGTTTCGTCGGGAAACGCGGTGCGACGGAACCACGCGTGGATGTCTCCATCCTCGGCTCCGGTCAGCAGGATCCCGAAAGCGCGGTGGATTCCGCGACCAGCGCGGCCGACCTGTTGGTAGTAGGCGATGATCGATCCCGGTGCCTGGAAGTGGATCACGAAGCCGAGGTCGGGCTTGTCGTAACCCATTCCAAGCGCGGAGGTTGCCACCAGCGCCTTGACTTCGTTGCGGTCCATCGCGAGCTCCAGATGCCGCCGATGGGTGTCACTCTTCCCGGAATCCGGCCCGGTGACGCCGGAGTAATACGGGCGAACCTGGAACCCTTTGCTGATCAACCACTTCGAGACGTTTTCCGCATCGCGCTTCGTCAAAACGTAGATGATTCCGGTACCCGGGAGGTTCGCCAGATGTTCGGCGAGCCACCCGAGGCGTTCCGCCTGCGTCGGGAGCCGCATGGTCGCAAGTTCGAGCGAATCCCGCATCATCGGCCCCCGCTGCACCTTCAAATCACCGAGTTCCCGGCTGACATCGGCGACCACCCGGTCGTTCGCAGTGGCGGTTGTCGCCAATATCGGGAAATTCCGCGGCATGCGACGAACGATCTGGTTGAGTCTTCGGTAGTCCGGACGAAAATCGTGTCCCCAGTCCGAAATGCAGTGCGCTTCATCGATCACCAGCATCCCGAGTTGCGCGGAAATGGGGAGCAGGACCTCGCTCATGAAATCTTCGTTGGCGAGGCGTTCCGGAGAGACGAGAAGCACATCCACCTGGCCGTCCACGATGGAGCGGGTCAACTCCGGCCATTCGTCGGTGTTCGTGGAGTTGATGGAGGCAGCGCGGACTCCGAGTCTGCGGGCCATTTCCACCTGGTTGCGCATCAGCGCCAGGAGCGGTGACACGATCAAAGTGGGGCCGGAGCCCGCATCGCGCAGCAGTCGGGTAGCGATGAAATAGACGGTGCTCTTGCCCCATCCGGTGCGCTCGACCACGAGTTGCCGGGTGCGGCGATATACCAGGGCATCGATCGCTTCCCATTGCCCGCTTCGAAACGAGGCATTCGGATCCCCGAGCTGCTGCCGAAGCAGGCGCAGCGCGGCATCCCTGCCCGAGCTGCTCACGGAGGAGACGTCAGAGCTCCCCGGCGAGGCGGGACGCGGTCCGGAGCGAGAGCGCTGCGAAGGTCAGCCGGATTCGATTCATGTTTCGAGAATACCCGGCTCGTAGTGGTAGCGCGAAGTGCCCGCCTCCCGGCTGCTATTTCGAGACGCACTTCCAGCGCGAGATCACCGTTCCCCGCCTCGTAGAGAACGACCTTGCCACCAGTAGCCCCGTCCATGGGAGGATGTTACTGAATGGACCGCCGCCTCAGGCCGCCCACCCCGCCGATAGCACCTCCGCCTGTTCGAGCACCGTCCGGGTCGCCTGCTCCTGCCTGTCGGGCGGGTAGCCGTGCTTGCGGAGGACGCGCCTGACGAGCCGCCGCAGGTGGGCGCGGACGTTCTCACGAAGCGTCCAGTCGATCGTGACGTTGCTGCGGACGGTTTCGACCAGCTCGCGGGCGATCTCCCGCAGCGTCGCGTCGCCGAGCACCTGCACCGCGCTGTCGTTCGTTCCGAGCGCGTCGTAGAAGGCGAGCTCGTCCTCGGAGAGGCCAAGCGCTTCTCCGCGGGCGTTCGCCTCGCGCAGTTCGCGGGCGAGTTCGATCAGTTCCTCGATGACCTGGGCGGCCTCGACTCCGCGGTTCGCGTAGCGGCGGACCGTCCGCTCCAGCATTTCGGCGAACGATCGCGCCTGGACGACGTTCCGCTTCTTCCGGTCCGCGATTTCTCCCCGCAGCAGCTTCTGGAGCAGTTCGACCGCGAGGTTGCGCTGCTTCATGCCTCGCACCTCGGCGAGGAACTCCTCGGACAGGATCGATATGTCGGGTTTTTCGAGTCCGGCGGCGGCGAAGATGTCCACCACTCCTTCCGGGGCCACTGCCCGCGAGACGATCTGGCGGATCGCCTGGTCCAATTCCTCCTCCGGGCGAGCTTCGCCGGGCGTACGCTTCATGAGCCCCGACCGGACCGCCTGGAAGAACGCCACTTCGTCGCGGATCCGCATCGCCTCCTCGTGGGGGACGGCCAGCGCGAACGCCTGCGAGAGCTCGCGCGCCGCCTTCAGGAAGCGCTCCTTGCCGTCCTCCTGAGCGAGGATGTGTTCCTGCGCTGCCGGCAACAGCCCCACCCGATCCTTCGCGGAGCCGTGGAGCCGGGCCAGATAGTCGAAACCGTGGAAGAAGTCGCGGCACACCTCGTACTTTTCGAGCATCACCGCGACCGCCTCGGATTGGTCGAGCGTCGTCCGGCCTCTGCCACCGCTCTCGGTATAGGTCGCGAGCGCCCGCTTCAGTTCGTGGGCGATCCCGAGATAGTCCACGACGAGGCCGCCCGGCTTGTCGCGGAAGACCCGGTTCACCCGCGCGATCGCCTGCATCAGCCCGTGGCCGCGCATCGGCTTGTCGAGGTACATGGTGTGGAGGCTCGGCGCGTCGAACCCGGTGAGCCACATGTCCCGCACGAGAACGATCCGCAACGGATCGTCGGGATCGCGGAACCGCCGGGCGAGCTGCTCCCGGCGCGGCTTGTTGCGGATGTGAGGCTGCCAGTCGAGAGGATCGGAGGCGCTGCCGGTCATCACCACCTTGATCCGGCCCGCTCCGTCCTCCTCGTCATGCCAATCGGGACGAAGAGCCGTGAGTTCCCGGTAGAGGTCCACGCAGATCCGGCGGCTCATCGAGACGACCATCGCCTTGCCTTCCAGAACTTCGGAGCGTCGCTCCAGGTGTTCCACGATGTCCTGCGCCACGAGCCGCAAACGCGGGGCGGCCCCGGTGACCGCTTCGAGCTGGGCCCACTTGCTCTTGAGCCGCTCCCTCCGCTCGGTCTCCTCGCCTTCGGTGATCTCCTCGAAGTCGGGATCGATGCCTGGCCGCTCCGCCTCATCGAGCGCGAGGCTCGCGAGCCGGCTCTCGTAGTAGATGGGAACCGTCGCGCCGTCGGCGACCGACCGCTCGATGTCGTAGATGCTGATGTAGTCGCCGAAGACCGCCCGGGTGTTCGCGTCCTCCCGCTCGATGGGTGTGCCGGTGAATCCGATGAAGCTGGCGTTCGGCAGCGCGTCGCGCAAGTGGCGGGCGAATCCGTCGAGGAAGTCGTACTGGCTGCGGTGCGCCTCGTCGGCGATCACCACGATGTTCCGGCGTCCCGACAACGTGGGGTGGCGATCCCCTCGCTCCTCCGGGAAGAACTTCTGGATGGTGGTGAACACGACGCCGCCCGATTCGACCGCCAGCTTCTCCCGCAGATCGGCACGGTCCTGCGCCTGCGCCGGTGCCTGTCTCAACAGATCCCGGCAGCGCGAGAACGTCCCGAAGAGCTGGTCGTCGAGGTCGTTCCGGTCGGTCAACACAACGATGGTCGGGTTCTCCATCGCCGGTTCGCGGATGATCCGCCCGGCATAAAACGCCATGGTCAGGCTCTTGCCCGACCCCTGGGTGTGCCAGACCACCCCGATCCGCCGATCACCCGGTCCACCACCGGAGTGCCGTCCGCTCCCGTAGCCCGCTCGCTCTTCGGCGGCGAGTTCCGCCTCCCGCCACGACGCGGCGCGGAGCGTCTCGGAGACCGCGGTCCGCACCGCGTGGAACTGGTGGTACCCCGCCATCTTCTTGGCCAGCTTTCCGCCGCCGTCGTCCTCGAACACGAGGAAATCCCGGAGCAGTTCGAGAAACCGGCCGCGCTCGGCGAGGCCTTCGAGCATCACCTGAAGCTCCGGCAGATGCGGCCCGGCGAGCGCTTCGCCGGTGGTGGTCCGCCACCGCTTGAACCACTCGCGGCCGGCGGTGAGGGTTCCGACTCGCGCCTCGACTCCGTCCGAAGCGATGAGCACTCCGCCGAGCGAGAAAAGCGCCGGCAGTTCCTCCCGGTAGGTCTGGAACTGCTGCCAGGCCGTCCAGACGGTCGCCTTATCGTCCGCCGGGTTCTTGAGTTCGATCAGGCCGAGCGGCAGGCCGTTGACGAAGAGCACGATGTCCGGCCGCCGGTTGTGCTCGCCTTCGACCACCGTGAACTGGTTGACCGCGAGCCAGTCGTTCCGTTCGGGCCGGTCGTGGTCGAGGACGGCCGCCTGCCCGCCCCGGATCGCGCCGCCTCCGGTCCGATATTCGACGGTGACTCCGTCCACCAGCATCTGATGGAACACTCGGTTCCGGGCTTCGGGGGTCGCGCCCTCGGGCCGGGTGAGCCGGCGGAACGCATCGTCGAGCGCCTCCGGAGGAAAGTCGGGATTGAGCCGGGACAGAGCATCGCGCAGCCGACGTTCGAGGACGACCTCGCCGTAGCTCGCCCGCTCCGCCCCCGGCGTGTCTGGAGCGGTGTCGGGGCCGTGGGCGACCGACCAGCCGAGCTCTTCGAGCCATTCGAGCGCGGCGGCTTCGACCTCCGACTCGGTGAATCGGCTCATCGATCCGGGAGTGGGATCGTTTCCGTTCTGCCGGATCGCATCCGCAGCGAGATCGCATCGAGCGCCGGTTCGTCGAAGAAGTGCCGATTCAGGTCGTAGAGCTCCGAAATCAGTGCCTGGATCTTCGCCATCAGGTCGCGCTCCGACGGCGCTTCGGCTACGAGGCCGGGGAAATCCGTGCCCGACACGTACCAGACGCCCGCCTCTTCGTCCCGCGAAATCTCCACGAAGCAGGAATGGAGCACGAGCCCGTCAGGCCGACGCTTGGCGTTCAGGAGGATTTCCTCGCGAATGTAGTCGCCCGGGTGGGAAGGGGTCATGGTGGTCACGCGGCGAGCTCCCCCCGCACCTCTTCGCGCTTCGACCACGGAATCGGGTGAAGTCCATAGCTGCGCATCGCCTCCTCGACAGCCCCGGGAGTTGTCCGCTCCGCATCGTTCAAAAACGCATACGCACGCCCCTCCGGGGAGCGCGCCTCTTTCGTATCCATCCAGGCGAAGGCGATGGACTGCGCGCTCTCCCGCCCGGGGCGGTTGATGACCTGGATGACGCGCTCGGGCTGACTCGGCGATTTCGGGACCACGAAGTGAAAACGGTGGTCGAAGCCGCTCTTCCCGGTGAGTTTGATGTTCGGCGTATGCCGAATCTCCGATTCGTCCAGCCATGCCGCGACATCCTCGTGGAAGAAGCTCTCCACCGATGATGAAGCCAGATAGAAGAGGTCGCCCACGGCGAGCATTGCCTGAACGAGACTGTGTTTCCGAAGCGCGAAGTCGTCTTCCGATGCTCTGATTTCGAGCACTCCTCCCTCTTCCCTGACACCGAATCCGTTCAGCGTGGCCTCGAACAGGTCGCGACGCTTCGGCGTATCCAGCCGGCACCCCGACAAGTCGAGGTCATCCAGCACATATCCATCGTCCGTCAGCACGAATTCACCGTTCTCCCGTCTGGCGTAAATCTGGAGGTAGTCATTGTGCCGGTCGAGGTACGGTGTCGTGACTTCCACGCGATCTCCCTCCTCGCGGAGGGTGGTCTTGTCTCGCAACCAGACCGAGTACTGGTCCAGGAGCGCCTGCACTTCGTGGATCATGAGAACAGCCCCTTCTGAATATCATGCGGGCTCGCGATGTTGCAGTACCGCATGAAATCCTCGAATGTATGCCAGAGATTGTCGGGCTTCGGAAACTGTTCGTGGGAAAGTGGAAACGCCCACTTGTCAGCGAAACCCTCGCGGTAAACATGGAGGTGAGGAGATCCAACTTCTTCTCCGTCCGGATTGCGGTGTGGCGCACCACCGAAGTCGAGTCGTGCCAAGATGACAACCTGGCGACTACGAGTCTGATACGTGCCATTGGCAAGATTGATCCGAGCCCGGCGTACATCCAGCAGGAACGACTCGTGCCGATCACGGGAAATCAGGGGAATCGTTAGCCGCGAACCGGGTGCCGGATAGATCCGCTGGTGTTTATCTGCGCGCCGCTTCTCCATCGCCAGCAGGACATCTGCTTCCGCTTGGCTTAGCTCCACGGCTGTCATGCGCGAACACCGAATCGGTGGAAATCTTCATTCATTCGCCTTCGAGCACTTGGCCCTGGATGACTTCCACCTGCTCGAACGCGCTCTTCTGCCTTCGGAACGCGAATCTCGCCCGAGATGAGCTTGGGAAGGAGAGTGTCGCGCAAATAAGCGAGAGCATTTCCCTCTAGGCACTTGGATCGGGCTCTCTCAAGAAATGACCCCGCGTGCATTCCGAACCAAGCGGCGAGTCGTCTTGGGGGAACGGCCAACAAATACCCGCTCAGAGCAGCTGGCGATACTCGCTGGCGCCCGCTCGTCCCGCTCATGTTTTTGATTGCGAATTCCCGAAAATGAGCACTACGGGCCAAGAAGTACGCGAATTGGCTCGGGAGTGGGGGGCGCGAAGCAAGAACAATGTACTCCGTAGAACCCCAACCGACTTCTCCATCGGCCAAGAAATCCACATAGGCAGTCTTGCCATTTTCGAGGCACGGTGTGATGCGAGCGACCAGTGTGTCTCCATTTGTGAATCGGACTCCGGATCCGAAAGAGCGGACGGTCACCGAATCTGGCGTGTGTCCGTGGGGGGGCATCTGGGCCATCGGCAGATATGGTGCGACTTCTCCCTTCCCAAGAAGTCGTCTTGGATTGAGCTCGATGCATTCAGTCATGGCCGTAATGTTCCAACCTTCCGGGATCTTCCCCAGATCGGAATCCACCAGCCGGTCGGGGAACAGGTCGGCGATCTCTTGCGGCAAGCCCGTATCCCGCCCCTCCATCTTCGCACGCACCGGATCGAAGTCCACGAACCAGGACTTGAAAAGTGCCCGCGCCATCGCCTCCAAGATCTCATTCATTCGGCGGTTCAATTCGATCTTGTCATCGAGCGCCCCGAGGATTCGAGCAATGGCTCGCTGCTCAGAAAGAGGAGGTACGAGGATTTCGCATGGATAGACAGCGGCGCGAGTCGTGGAGGGAATCGGAGATCCATCATCTATAGAGCCCAAATCATGGTGCTTTATCGCGTAGAAAAGCCAACGCATGTCGTGCTTGGACTTGGACGCAACAGAATATGCAGTATCGATGACGAAGAACGGTGCTGGCGAATACACGACTCCCCGGTACGCGCCTTTGCGGCCTAGTACCACGCCTGGTCCTGGTATCAGGGGAGTATCAGTCCAACCTATGGGACCGTTCGAGCCAAAGACCCGGAATCGGCCGGTACTCTCCGCGTGCCCTCGCCGTGCCTTGCCATACTCCAGCGTGATCTCGTCACCCCACGTGGAGGCGCGCCAACTCTCACTGGCTTGGTTCTTCATGCCGACCGCGAACTTCGTCCGAGGCGCAGCGCCTCAACAATCTCTATCGCACCCTTTCGCTCAAAAAATCCCCATCGCGCGTCTTCATGCGGGCCTTCCCATTTGGGCTTGTTCACGTGGAGGCCGATGGGTAAGCGCTGGATCAGATCGTTGGTGAGGTCATCGAAACCGCCTTCATACCCGTCCACCACGACGCGCAGGTCTTCCGGGTACTCGGACAGCAAACGAATCAACTCTCCGACCGTCAAGTGTTCTGACTCTGACATGGCGACCCCTCAAGAAGCTGCGTGGATTTGGATACGAGCCATCCTAGCGGGTGGAGTTTCGGTCCGCGCTGGCCGCCCGATGATACCGACCGACGAGCGAGGCGGTCATCCGGACTCCGGGCCGAAGCCGAGCAACTCCAGATTCTTCGCGATCTCGGTATCGAGCCGCTTCGCCTCCGCCTGTTGCGCCCGCCATTCCCCGGCGAGACGTTTCATCTTCGCCTCGAAGGGCTCCCCGTCGTCCTCGACCGGAGCTGCTCCCACATACCGGCCGGGAGTCAGGACGTGGCCGTGCTTTCTCACTTCGGCGAGGGGCGCGCTCTTCGAGAAACCGGGCTCGTCCGCGTAGCCATCCTCGCCCTTTCTCCATGCGTGGTAGGTCTCCGCGATGCGGGTCAGGTCTTCGTCCGTCAGCTCGCGGTGGGTGCGGTCCACCATCCGGCCGAGCTTCCTCGCGTCGAGAAACAGGATCTCGCCCCGGCGGCGACGGCCGCGTGCGACAAACCACAGGCACGCCGGAATCTGGGTCGAATAGAAGAGTTGGCCGGGCAGCGCCACCATGCAGTCCACGAGGTCAGCCTCGATCAGGTTCTTCCGAATCTCCCCCTCCCCGGACTGGTTCGACGACATCGAGCCGTTCGCCAGCACGAAACCCGCGACTCCCTTGGGCGCGAGGTGGTGGACCATGTGCTGGACCCACGCGAAGTTGGCGTTGCCTTTCGGGGGCGCGCCGTGGACCCAGCGCCTGTCCTCGCGGAGCCGCTCCCCGCCCCAGTCCGAGACGTTGAAGGGCGGGTTGGCGAGGATGAAGTCGGCCTTGAGATCCGGGTGGCGGTCGTCGTGGAAGCTGTCTCCCTGGGCGATCTGCCCCTCGATCCCCCGGATCGCGAGGTTCATCCGAGCGAGCCGCCAGGTCGTGTAGTTGGACTCCTGCCCGTAGATCGAAATGTCGCCACGGGCCTTGCCCCCGTTCCCGTTGCCGCTCGCGTGGGCGCGAAGGAACTCGACCGACTGGACGAACATCCCCGCCGACCCGCAGCAGGGGTCATAGACCCGCCCGCGAAACGGCTCCAGCATCCCGACCAGCAGCCGGACGATGCAGCGCGGCGTGTAGAACTCGCCGCCCCGCTTCCCCTCCGCGCCGGCGAACTGCGAAAGGAAGTACTCATAGACCCGGCCGAGCACGTCGCGGGAGCGCGCCTCGGCATCCCCGACCCGGATGTTTCCGATCAGGTCGATCAGGCCGCCGAGCCGCTGCTTGTCGAGCGACGGGCGGGCGTAGTCCTTCGGCAGCACGTCCCGGAGCGCCGGGTTCTCGCGCTCGATCGCCTCCATCGCGCGATCCACCGTCTGGCCGATGGTGGGTTGGCGCGCTTCGTTCTTCAGGACCGACCAGCGGGCCGGCTGCGGCACCCAGAAGATGTTCTCCGCCCGGTACTCGTCCCGATCTTCGGCGGCTTCCTCTCCCCATTCCGCGAGCACCGCCGCATGGCGCTCCTCGAAGGCATCCGAGATGTACTTCAGGAAGATCAGCCCGAGAACGACGTGCTTGTATTCGGACGCATCCATCGCGCCGCGAAGCGCGTCGGCCATCCCCCACAGCTCTTTCTCGTAGCCGGTGGTGGCACCGCCGTTTTTCGCCATGTTCCCCGTTTCGGAAATCGTAACCGGGGGGCGGGGTGAGGCCACCCCGCGGATGCGGAGCGCGCCTACAGCTCGGTCGTCAACCGGGACGCGGTCCGGAGCGAGAGCGCCGCGAAGGTCAGGGTGCCGTTGTTGCACCCCGAGGAGACGATGGTCGGCGCTCCGGCCACCCAGAGGTTCGGATGGTCGTGCGCGCGGCCCCATGCGTCCACCACACTGTCTTCCGGATCGTCCCCCATGCGACAGCCGCCGCCCGGATGGTCGTAGTCGGAGGCGTACTGGATGTCCAAGATTTCCCCGCCGCCCGAGCTCACGAGCGAGCGGAAGCGCTCCTCGATCCTGTTCTCGGTGTAGCCACGAAGCTCGGCAGAAACCGGGTCGTCCACGAAATCGATGCGCGGGAGTGGATCGCCCCACCGATTCCTTCGGCCGGGTTCGAGGGTGAGCGCGCTCGCCCGGTCGGGGATCACGTCGTAGTAGCTGCGCATCCGGAGCGCACCGGTCTGGATGCGGTCGCGCCAGTCGGCGAGCAGGGCATCCCCGAGAAGCAGTTCGCCCCGGTCGTTCCGCAGGCGGGCGGTACGGCCGACGCTCGATTCCCAGATCCGGAAGTCGTGGCGGATGTACCTGCCGTCCGGCTGGGCTTCGTCGTCCTGGTGCTGGAAACGCTTGGAGAGGAGGCTGTCCGCGCCATAGACCCCGGGGTAGAGGCGCATCGGAACCGAAGCCACGGCGTTCACCCAGCGGTGGCCGGTCAGAAAGCGCCCCACCGTCCCCGAGCGGTTCGCGACGCCTTCGGGGTGACGGCTGTCCGCGCTCAGCAGCAACAGATGCGAGGACCAGGCGTAGCCGGCGGCCAGCACGAAGTGACGGGCGCGGATACGCACCGGCTCGTCCGGGCGGTCGCGATGGAACGCCTCCGCTTCCTCGATGGCGTTGCCGCCAGCGGCGACCTTCAGCCGGCGGACCATGGTGCGGTCGTGGAGGCGGATCCGGCCCCGGCCCAGCAGATCGAGGAAGGTGAAGTCCGGGCTGTACTTCGCGCCGGTGGGGCAGATCGAGCAGGTGTCACACCGGACGCACTGCCGACGTCCCCGGTAGGGACGCGAGTTCTTGGCGACCGGGTTGCGCCAGAAGGGGATGCCCGATCCCGCCGCCCATGCGAGCGCCTGACCGAGGTTGTACGAGACCGGGAGCGGATCCATCGGGTAGGGGGCGCTCCGCGGGTCGTATTCCGCGGGCCCCGGCTCGCCGGCGACGCCGAGGCGCTCTTCCGCTTCCTGGTAGAACGGTTCGAGGGTCGCGTAGTCGATCGGCCAGTCGCGGCCGACACCGAACAGCGAACGCAGGCGGAAATCCTCCGGGGAATAGCGGGGCGTCGTGCCGCCCCAGTGCATGGCGAGCCCGCCCACCGACATCGCCCGCGACTGCCCGTTCCGGCAGAAGTGTCCGGGGATGTGGTCCGGCTGGTAGGGGTTGTCTCCGTATTCGAGCATCCGGCGGCGGGTCTCGAACCGGTTCTCGAAGTCGAAGATCCGGTCCCCGGCTTCGAGGACCGCGACGCTCGCCGAGGTGTCTTCCGCGATTCGCTCGGCAACCATCGCGGCGCTGACCCCCGCCCCGAGGATGACTACATCGGATTCGATGGTCGGCATCAGACGGGAAGAGTCGAAGGGCGCTCGACACCGCTCGCGAGCGTGCGGCAGGCCTGCCGGCCGATCCGGGCGCGGTAGGCGAGGTCGGTGGTCGCCGGGCGGCTCGCGAACCAGGCCAACAACCCGACCGCCACGTGGTCGGCGGTGGCCGGTGCGGGCAAGCTCGCTTCGGGGGCGTGGCGGTCCAGTTCGGTGGCGAGGATTTCCCGCCGTTCAGCTACCGGGAGTTCGGAGAACCCGCGCCGGTGCTGGTGACGGGCCAGCAGGTCGAGTGCCTCGAGCTGGGAGTTCCACATCGGGGCCGGGTCCGCCGAGCCGTAGCGCACCCGATCGGACGAAAGATACGGGTGCGGGAGGACCGCGACCGGCCGGAACCCATCGAGCCAGCGAGCGAAATCCCGGAGCGCGTCCTGAACTCCACCGGGGCCGATCTCTTCGGGGAGGACCGCTTCCGCCACCGCTTCGATGAGCACCGGATCGAGCTTCCGGTCTCTCGCCGCTTCCTGCGCGGCGGCCGGGGCCGAAACCGCAACGGCGATCGCGCCCGAGGACTTGAGGAAGGCCCGACGAGCAGAAGGGCGGGGCGGAGTCCTGCGGCTCACATTCCGATTGTACGCGGGAGGTCGGGACGCGGGTAACCTTGCGGCCAACATGAACCGGATCCCGCCTGCCGAAGCGCAGTGGCAACAGGAGAGACTCAACGAGGTCGCCCGTACCTTCGCGCTGACTCTCCGCCCGCTTCCGGGGGCGCTGCGGCATCAGGTGGTCAACCTGTACCTGCTCTGCCGGATCGCGGACACCGTCGAAGACGACCCGGCGCTCGACGGCGACGAGCGCGCCCATTTCGGCGAGCGGTTCGTCGCGGCGGTAGAGGGAACCGGGGACCCGGAGGCCTTCGCCCGCGATCTGGCCCCGCGCCTGATTTCCCGCGAGGAAGAACGCGTACTCGTCGCCGCAACCGGCCGGGTGGTCGGGATCACTGCCCGCTTCGACCCCGCTTCCCGGAACGCGATGGAGCGCTGCGTCCGGATCATGATGGACGGCATGGTCGAATTCGGCCGCCGGCAGAACCCCGGAGGGCTGAAGGATCAGAATGAGGTGGACCGGTACTGCTACTTCGTGGCGGGCGTGGTCGGGGAAGCCCTGACGACTCTTTTTTGCGAGTTCTCTCCCGAAACCGCCGCACACCGCGAGGGGCTGGAAGCGGATTCCCGCGCTTTCGGCGAGGGTCTTCAGCTCGTCAACATCCTGAAAGACACCTGGGTGGACCGGGAACGGGGAGCCTGCTGGCTGCCGGCAGACCTCTTCGAAAGCCACGGGGCACCCCTCGAAGAACTCGATCCCGATGCACCGCCGCCGGGCTTTGCGGCAGGCATGACCGAGATGATCGGACGCGCCCGTGGATACCTCGACCGCGCCCTCGCCTACACGCTGCTGATTCCAAAGGGCGAAACCGGCATCCGTCGCTCCTGCCTCTGGCCGCTCGCGCTCGCGGTGCTCAGCCTCCGGAAACTCCACCGCAGGCCGGGGTTCCGTCGCGGGGAGGAAGTCAAGATCTCGCGAAGGAGCGTCCGCGCCGCCGTGCTGGTGACGAGCGCCCTGACCC
Organism: Vicinamibacteria bacterium; assembly: GCA_965215615.1. Taxonomy (GTDB): domain Bacteria; phylum Acidobacteriota; class Vicinamibacteria; order Marinacidobacterales; family Marinacidobacteraceae; genus CBDATA01. The sequence goes on from OZ244068.1 coordinate 2,871,206, forward strand.
GCTGGAACACGCCGCTACGGCTGCTCTACCGGGTGTTCACCTGGAGCTTGCCGCCGGCATCCGGGTCGAGCGGCGACTCGAGCGCTGCCAGGACGGCACGGGCGCAATAGACGCGGTTTCGCTTCGCCTCGTGGGCGAGCGAAACGATTCCCGCATCCATGAGCCGGGAAACCGCCCGCGCGGCGGTCGTGTAGGCAACACCAAGACGCGCCGCGATACTGCGCACGTTCCAGAAAGGTGTCTCGACGAACAGTCGCAGCACCTCTTCCGGGCAGGACGAAGGTGTGCCGGCGAGCTCGCTTCGCCAACCCTCGAACAGCCGGTCCATCTGCTCGATACGAACCGCCGCATCACTCGCCTGCGAACGAACGCCACGCAGGAAGTAGAGGAGCCAGTCGTCCCACGCGCCGTTCTCGGTGACTGCGAGAAGATGGTCGTAATACGCGGAACGCGTTGCCTCGAACCAGGCGCTCAGATACAGCAGCGGAGAGGGAAGAATCTCCCGGTGCGTCAGCAAGAGCGTGATCAGCAGGCGGCCGACCCGGCCGTTCCCATCGAGAAAGGGATGGATGGCCTCGAACTGGGCGTGGGCGAATCCGGCGTGGACGAGAGGCGGCAGGCTGTCGTCGTGGAGGAACCGCTCCAGAGAACCGAGGCAGGCCATCATCTCGTCGGGAGGCGGCGGCACGTACGTCGCGTCGTTCAGGGTGCAACCCGGTGGCCCGATCCAGTTCTGGGTACGCCTGAATTCGCCTGGCGTCGCCACATCTCCGCGAACCCCGCGCATCAGCCGTTCGTGTATTTCCCGGAGCAGTCGCAGCGATAGCGGCAGTGTCTTCAGACGCTCCAGCCCGTAGTCGAGCGCCGAGACGTAGTTCTGGACCTCGCGCAGATCGGAAGCATCCGTCCCGGCGGAGGAACCCGCCTCGGCGGCAAGCAGTTCCGCGAGCGTCGTCCGCGTTCCTTCGATGCGGCTGGACAGCACCGCTTCCCGGCGCATGAAAGAACGAAGAAACAGGAGCGGATGGGGAGACCGTCGCCCCTCGCCGGCGAGACGGCCGAGCGAAAAGTCCGCCCGCGAAAGTTCCCGGACGAGTGTCCCGCTCCATCCGATCGGCGGCGGAAGTGGTTCCGGGACGAACGCCCGGTATCCGCCCGCGCAGCGCACTTTTCGGCCATGCGGCCGAGACGCAGCCATCAGTCGCCTCCTTGTTTGCGCCTCCGAAACGAAGGCGACTCCATATTAGCGAAAATGTGCCTTTTCGCAAATACTTAGGAATCGCGAGTCCGAAGCCGCGCTCACAACGATCTCCATTCCATATATTTCCTGCCCGCAAAGCGACGGCGCATGACCGAGATAGCCTCCGGATTGGAGTCAACCAGAATCGCGCGACGGCTCATTTCATAAGCAACTTCACCCGTGGTTCCACTCCCGGCGAAAAAATCCAGAATCAGGTCGTTGGGGCGGGAGGATGCGGAGATGATGCGGCGGAGGATTTCGGCCGGCTTTTGTGTTGGATAACCCGTCTTTTCCCGACTGTTCGTGGGAACGATGGTGTGCCACCACGTATCTGTTGGAAGCTTTCCACGCTTGGCTTTCTCCGCGCTGACCAGACCGGGTGCCATATACGGAATACGCTCAATTGCGTCCCGGTTGAACGTGTAGTTCTTGCGGTTCTTCACGTAGAACAGGATGTTGTCGTGCTTCGCCGGCCAGCGATCTTTGGGCCGTCCTCCGAAGTCGTAAGCCCAGATGATCTCGTTCAGGAAATTTTCCGATCCGAAAATGTCATCGAGAAGAAAACGACACCGATGCGCTTCGCGATAATCCACGTGGAAGTACAAGGAGCCATGGGGTGCCAGAACCCGGTGGGCGTGTGCCATTCTTGGCTCGAGAAAGGCGATGTAATCCGTGAAACGGTCCGGATATTCGCGGGTGCCGACGACATCCGTCTTGTAGGTTCGTCCCTGAAAACCCACGCGGGTTGCGGAATCCGACTGTACGGCCCGTAGCTCTCGACGCCGCTGCTTTTTACCCGTGTTGAAAGGAGGGTCCACGTAGATCAGATCGACACACCCGGACGGCATCTCTCGCAGAACGGCGAGGTTGTCGGCGTGTACGACCCGGAGACAGGGGCCCTCGGAGAGCCGATCCGTTGCCAAAGACAGCGGTTCTGGTTGCGCCGTGACGGTTGCCATCCGATCGGGTCAGATCTGGTCGCGGATCAAATCCTCCCGCGACTTGCGGATGCCCTCGAAGCTCTCCTGCGAGATCACGTAGTACCAGCCGGCGAAGCGGCGGTTCAGCAGCGCCTCGCGCTCGCGGCCCTCATTCACGTCCCGCTCCCAGTTGTCCCGGTCGCGGGCCAGGTTCCGGTTTTCGCGGTCCTCGTCGGTCAGCTCGTCCGAAGGCTTGTCGATGTAGTCGCGGTTCGGCGGCGGTGGCGGCTCCGGGAAGCGCTCGGGCAGGAACTCGGCGGTGACGAAGAGGAAGCGGTTTTCGGCGGGGCCGGCTTCGGCATCGGTCTCCATTTCGCCGCCCGCCGAGATTCCGGTCCCCTGGCCATAGACCACCTCGCCGAAACGGAGCGTGTAGCGGATGCCGTCTTCGTCCTCGAAGCGCACTTCTCCCTCGTTCGAGAGCAGGTTGCCGGTCCGGGTCAGGTAGTAGCCCCGGTCCTGGAGCGAGAGGATGTCCGCGTTCGAGACTGCGGCGGCCTCGCCGGTCAGCGAAGCGGCGATGCCAGACGGCTTGGGGCGGACCCCGACGATTTCCAGCTCGTCGGCGGCGCGCAGCACCTCGGAAATCTGGAAGGAATCCACTTCCTGACCCGAGCCGATCCCTTCGGCCGTCCAGTCTCCCTCTTCCTTCGAGAGCGCGAGACGGTCGCGCCGGTCCACCGCGAGCGTGCGCTCGTTGATCGAGTAGTCCTCCAAAACGACTTCGGTCACCCGGTCACGGTCCATGAGCAACAGATCGCGTTCGATCCAGTCCGCGAACCGGGCAGAAATCTCGACTCCGAGGTCCGAGACATAGACCCGCTTCTGGCCCGGAACCCGCACGAACCAGTACCCCTCGCGGTCCTCCACCTGACGGCCGATGATGAGGTCGGCCAGCACCCGCTCGCCGGAAGCCCGGATGGTGATCCGGCGGCCGCGGCCCACGAGCGAGGCCGAACCGGCATCGAGCGGATCCACTACCCCGAGTGCCGGGTGATCGGCCACGTTTTCGGAGCGGAAGTCGTCCTTTTCCAGCAGCATGACCCCGGCGGCGGTCTGGGCGAGGCGGTCCGCGCCGTCGGCGGGGTAGTCGTGGTGGCTCGGGATGGTCCAGATCCCGTTCCGGTTCTGCACCCGGAACGGGCGCGCTTCGGCGGTCTCCTCGTTGAATTCGATGACTTCGAGCGAGACGGCTTCCTCCGGGTCCTCGAAATCGGGGAAAAAGCGCTCCCCGACATCCAGGAAGTCGCTCGGCTCCGGATTGCGCGGCGCGCTCACCCCCGCCAGCACGGTGAGCAGGAGCGCTGCCCCCGCGATGGTCTGGGTACGGCGGAGCTCGGGGCCGGCGGCCCGCGTCTCCTGCTTCGTGGTTTCGGTCATCGGGTGCCCCCTTCGTTCTGGCGCAGCCGGCGGGCGGCGGCGGCTCCCTCGCGCTCCGCCCGGCGACGGCGCAGGAAGACGAAAACCCCGAGCAGGAACACCGGAATGGGAGGCAGGAGGACCGCGCCGGTGCGAATCCCGCTCTGGATGCGGCGGATCTGGGCTTCCATCCGCTCCTCGCTGGCACGGACTTCGGCATCCCGATCGGCGTTGATGTTGGCTTCGAGGACGGCGAAGCGGCGGTTCTCGACCTCCTGGAGGTTGCGGGCCATGATCTGCTTGGCCTGGGCATCGAGATCGTCCCGCTGCTCCACCGCGGCGACGCGCTGGTCGAGCCGGTCCTGGGCGAGCCGCAGCGCCTCGTCGGCGCTCGCTTCGGCGGCCTCCTCCTCCCGGGCGCGGGTCTCGACGAAGTCGCGTACCCGGGCCTCGACCCGCTCGAGCGTCCGGTGGCGCACCCGCCGATTCCGGAGCGCGACGAAGGATTCGTCTCCCACCAGAACGTCCATGGCGTTCAGGAAGAACGAGACGTTGTCGAAGTTCATGTTGGGCGGGCCGACCCGGCGGATCTCGAAGAACTGCTCGGAAATGAAGTCGAGGTCGGCGACGGCGATGACCCGGGTGCTGTCCGCGTCCGCCGTCGGGGTTTCCTCGTCGTCCTCCTCCATCCGGTAGGTCCGCGCTTCGGCCGCCACCACGTAGGTTCCGGGATCGGGCCGGTGCGGCAGGTTCGGGTTGAGCTGGGCCCCGAGGAAGGTCCGCTGCACCATCTGGAAATAGGGAAGCGTCCCCGAGATGTCCCCGGTGGTGAGCAGGGGCTCGAAATCACTGGCCGACCCGGCGAGCGGTTCGAGGAAGCCGGGGTAGATGAGCACCAGTTGCTGAAGACCCGCGCTCGCCACCGATTCGGCGGAAAAGGCCTCCGGGTTTCCGGACCCCTCGCCGAGGAACACCACTTCCGGCGGCAGGTGGCCCAGATCCGGGTGCGGGTTGTAGGAATCCCAGACGACCCCGCCCGGATCCCAGGAAATCCCGAGCCCGGCGAGAAACCCGGTGACATCGCCCTTCGGGGTCGGTGGCGGCTGCCCCTGGTTCATGAACGGATTCCGGGAGGCTCCGGGCGGCTCGCCGGGGGCGAGGCCGATGTTGACCACCGGGAGCGGATCCACGAGCAATAGCGCCGGAGTTCCCTGCCGGATCCTCGCGGTCACGTTGTCCATCTCGTCCTGGGCGAGCGTCGAGGGGAGGACCACCAGCAGGCCGTCCAGTTCCTCGGTGATGGCGGCGTTCGGCTGGATCTGGATCACCTCGTACTGCTTTTCGAGCTCTTCCACCACCGACCATCGAGGAGAGCTCTGCATGGTCTGGAAATCCAGCCCGCCGAAGATCCGGAGCTCCTTCGAGATGACCCCGATGCGACGCTTTTCGGTGTTCGCGACCACCCGGATGCTGCGCGCCAGCTCGTATTCCACCGGAAGACCGCGGTCGAAGAACGGGATCACCTGCTCTTCGGCGGCCCGGGTGAACGCCACCCCCATGAACACGTCCGAGACCGTGGCGCGCGCCGCGCCGAGGCCAGGAATCTGACGCGGAACCACGCCGAACTTCTCGCGGGCTTCGCGGGCCGCCTCGGTGAACGGCTCGGTGTCGCGGATCCGCACCCGGACACGCCCTCCGCTCGCCGACTCCATCTCCCGCATGACGCTTTCGAGCGTCGCCCGGGTCTGGACCAGCGGCTCGGGAACCTCGTCGCTCAGGTAAGCCTGGACGAAAACCGGGCTGTCGTCGGGGAGCGAGCGGAGCAGCTCGCGGGTCTCGCCGGAAAGCGAATGGAGCCGCTCGGCGGTGACATCGAGCCGGAAGCCGAGCCGCGAAACCAGCACGATCCCGCTGAGCAGGATGAGACCCACCGAAACCGCGCGGATCGCATGGTGGGTGGACATCCGGTAGCCATCGGCAGCCGCAGGCCAGTGCCGCCGGCCGATCAGGAGCACGTTCAGATAGAGGAAGAAGCCGGCCACCGCCACGAAATAGAGGATCGAGGTCAGAGGAACCAGTCCCCGTCCGAACTGGTGGAAATGGAAGGTGGCGGAGATCGGCTCCAGAAAACCGGCGAGCGTCGGACTGAGGCTTCCGAATACCACGTCCATGAGGAGAACCAACGCACAGAAGACCGCGCCGAGGATGAACGCGACGGTCGAAAGGGAGGTCAGCAGCGAAGCCGTGGCCCCCACCGCAACGAGTGCGCCGCCCAGCAGGAAATAGCCGAGGTAGTTCGCAAGCAGCAGCCCCCAGTCCGGGCTGCCGAGGAACGCCAGCACGAGCGCGTGGCTCAGCGAGAGGACGAGCGCCGCCGCATAGACACCGAGCGCGGCCGCGTATTTGCCGAGCACGATCTCCACATCGGTCGCCGGCAGGGTGAGCAGCAATTCGTCGGTTCCGAGCCGCCGCTCCTCCGCCCACACTGCCATGGTCAGCGCGGGCGCGAAGAAGAGCAGGATTCCGGGGAACCAGGCGTTGAGCTGGTCGAGATTCGCCAGGTTGTTCAGGAAGAAGCGGTCCTGCCAGAAGGCCGCCGCCGCGCTCAGCAGGATGAAAAGCGTCAGGAAGACATAACCGGACGGGTTCGAAAAATACATGCGCAGGTCGCGGCGCATGAGCGCTCCGACGACGTTCCGGCGGACCTTCGGAACCTCGACGAGGCCGGGCATCAGTTCTCTCCTCCGGTGACTTCGTCGCCGGTCAGCTCGTAGAAGCTCGCTTCGAGAGAGCCGCCCTGCTCGAGTTCGGCAGGGGTTCCATCAAAAACCAGGCTGCCCCGGTGGACCACCAGAACCCGGTCGGCAACCGCTTCCACCTCCCGCAGGATGTGCGTCGAGATCAACATAGTCTTCTTTTCTCCGAGACGCCGGATGTTCTGGCGGAATTCACGGATCTGGTTCGGATCGAGACCCGAGGTGGGCTCGTCCATGATGAGCACCTCCGGATCGTGGAGAAGCGCCTGGCAGAGCCCGACCCGCTGCCGCAAGCCCCGCGAGAGCTTGCCGATCGGCTTCTCCATCACCTGCTCGAGGCTGGTCAGCGCGGCGACCTCGCGGATCCGGCTGTCGAGCCCGGCGGCCGGAATTTCGCGCGCCTCGCCGAAGAAGCGCAGCAATTCGGCGGGAGTCATGTCCGGGTAGAGCGGCCCGTTTTCCGGCAGGTACCCGAAACGCCGGGAGGCCTCGATCCGGTCCACCCGGACATCCCGGCCGGCGATCCGGGCATCGCCCCGGCTCGGTGCCAGATACCCGGTGAGCATCTTCATGGTGGTGGTCTTTCCGGCACCGTTCGGGCCCAGGAATGCAACGATCTGCCCGCGGGGAATCGAAAAACTCACATCTTCGACCGCCACGAACGGGCCGTAATACCGAGAGAGCCCGCTCGCCTCGATCATGGTTGGTGGATGCATGGGCCGTCCTTCGATAGGGAAAAAGCGGCAAAATTGTAGCGATTCGCCGGTTCGCTGCGCCAAGACCTACAATCGCTCCGATGTCTCGGGTTCCGGGTCTTGTGTTGATCGCAGCCTTCCTGGCCTCGGGAAACGCCGCCGGCGAGACCTTTCGCAGTCCGCAGGCGCTCATCCTGAGCGAGGGGTTCCTGCTGGTGGGCAACCGGTCCGGTTCGGTGAGCGTGCTCGACCCGGTGCATTTCGAAGTCCTCTCCGAGACTCCGGCCGGCGGCGACATCACTTCGCTCGTGGCGCTCGGTACGAGGGTGCTCGCGGTGGACCACGCGGAGCACCGGCTCCACCTGCTTCGGACAGCACCGGACGGCACCATCCGGGTCGAATCGTCTCCCGAGACCTGCCGCTATCCGGTCCGGGCGGCCGTTTCGGGATCGAATGTCGCGATCTCGTGCCTTTGGCCTCGGCAGGTCCGAATCATGGACGCGGGCGATCTCCGGGTACCGAAAAAGACCGTGGAGCTGCCCTTCGAACCGCGCGATCTGCTGTTTCTCGCAGAAGACCGATTGTTGGTAGCCGACGGATTCGGCGGCGGGCTCGCGCTTCTCGAGGACGGGGCGATCCGGCACTCGTGGGAACTCGACGGACACCAGTTGCGGGGCATGGCGCTTCTTGCCGGCGAGACGGTCGCGGTGGCCCACCAGCAGCTCCACTCGGGGATGCGGACCACTTCGGACGACATCCGCTGGGGAGTCTTCATCACCAACAGCGTGAGCCTTTTCCCACTGGACGACCTGATCGCGGACGACCCGCGGATGGCCCGGCGAACCCGCCTCCTCGATCTGGGCGGGGTCGTGATTCCTTCGGGCGACCCGGCGCATCTGGTTCTGACCGGCGAGGACTCTTTCGCCGTCTCGCTCTCCGGCGTGGGACGGGTGGCATTCGGGAACGTCACAGCTCACCTGTCGAGCCATGTGGAGGTCGGGGAGGGTCCGGGCGCGATGCTCGCCGACGGAGAGCGGCTCTTCGTCGCCAACCGGATGGACGACTCGGTCTCGGTTCTCGACCTCGAAGACGGCAGGGAGACGGTGCGAATCGCGCTCGGCCCGAAGGCGACGCTCGATGCGGTGGCGCGCGGCGAACGCCTCTTTCACGACGCGTCCCTGTCGCTGCGCGGCTGGATGAGCTGCGCGAGCTGCCATGTCGGAGGCCACACCAACCACCGGCTCTCGGACACCCTCGGGGACGGCGGCTACGGTGCCCCGAAGCGGGTCCTGTCCCTGCTCGGGGTGCGGGAGACCCGGCCTTACGCCTGGAGCGGCAAGGTCCGGAGCCTCGAGGACCAGATCCGGAAATCGGTGCGAACCACGCTCCGGGGCCGCCCGCTCACCGAAGAAGAGGTCTCGGACCTCGCGAGCTACCTTCGGAGTCTGGAGCTTCCGGAGCCGGAGCAGGCCGACCGCGCCGCCTTCGCCGCCGGGAGCGCCGCCTTCGTGCGGTACGAATGCGACCGGTGCCACAAGGCGCCGACCTTCACTTCGGCGGGGGCCCACGACGTGGGTCTCGAGGACGAGAGCGGCGAGCGGCGCTTCAACGCGCCTTCGCTCCTCGGGGTCCGCTTCCGGAGAACCCTGTTCCACGATGCCTCCGCCCGATCGCTCGAGGAAGTGCTGGCGCGCCACCCCGGCCACGGAGTGGAAATCGCCGAATCGGACCTCGCGGCGCTGATCGCCTACCTGAAATCCCTCTGATCGCGGCCGCGGTTCAGCCGTTCTGGTTCGCGAACTCGGCCATCGCCGCCTTCTCGCGCTCGGCCATTTCTTCCGGTGTCAGATCCTCGGTATGGGTGGCGATCCCCCAGCGGTGGCCGAAGGGATCCAGCAGCACGCCGTGCCGGTCTCCCCAGAACTGGTCGGTGGGCGGCTGGATTTCGGTCGCTCCGGAAGCGAGCGCCTTTTGGAAGACGGCATCCACGTCGGGGACGTACAGGTGGATGGTGGCCGCGGTGCCCTTGAGCGTCTTCGGCGAGATGTACCCGCCGGGGCCCCCCTCCATCTCCCCGGAAAAGTAGATCTGCGATTCCCCGATCCGGATCTCGACGTGCATCAGCATTCCGCCCGGGCCCTCCATGACCGAATCGGTGGTGGCCCCGAGGACACTCGTGTACCAGTCGAGTGCCGCCCGCGCGTCGTCCACGATCAGATACGGTGTCACCGCCTGGGCGCGCGGCGGAATGTAATGAGTGGCCTTGGCCATTGGCTTTTCTCCTCGGTCTATCGCTGCCGGAGCGGGCTCCGGAAATCCAGCACCCACTGGATCATGACCAGCACCGTGTTGTCACTCACCGCGCCAAAGCGGCGGCGGTAGTCGGCGGACAGGTGGGTCAGCGTCCAGGGGAGTTCATAGCGAAGGCCGGCGATGACGTGGCTGCGGTGGGTGTCCCCGTCCGGTCCCGCGTGGTTCGTCTCGGTCCCGACCTCGATCATCCCCCAAAGGTCGTATTCCGGCAGGAAACGACGCGCCCGCAGGAAGCCGCCGAAGTGCTCCCGTCCGTTCAGGTCGCTCCGGTAGGCGACGGCGCGAACCGTGCCGCCCGACAGTCGGCCATCGAGATGGACGGTGGTCTGGCGGCGGGGGATATCGGCATCCTCTCCGTCGCGGCCTTCGTAGTGGCCGGCATCCAGCTTCCATTCGTTGCCGTCCCCGAAGAAGCGGCCCACGCTCGCGAGCACGTCCTTGAAGTCGTTGTCTTCCGGCTCCCACGCCGTCCCGTTGACCAGATGGAAGGCCCCGGTGTAGCGCCCCTGATCCACGAAGAACATGAGAGCGGTCTCGCGCACCCGGGTCAGGCCGGCTCCGGGGTGGACTCCGATCCTCTGGAAGGCGAAGGGCGCGTCGGTGAATTCCGGAATCCAGAGCGGCGCAGCGCGGCCGGCCCGCACCCGCAGCCAGTCGTTCATCCGGTACTGCACCCACAGATCGTGGATGCGGGTTTCCCCCACATCCCAGACCCCGCGGATCTGGATGCGCTCTCCGATCCGGGTATCGGTCCAGACGGAAAGCCGCTGGGTGGTGATGTCCTCCGTCTGGGCGTTCAGGATGTGCCGGCCCCGGAGTCGCAAGTGCGTCTCGGGCTCGTCCGACCGGGCGAAAGCAGGCAGAGCAGAAGAAAAGATGAGCGTGGCGGCGAGCGTTACCCGGAAACCGACCTGAGGTGAGCCCCGAAGCAATTCCATGACACCCGACTCCTTTTGGCGACGCCTCTGCCGGGCTCCACGGGTAGGACTTGAACCTACAACCAACGGATTAACAGTCCGCTGCTCTGCCATTGAGCTACCGTGGATCCCGGGGTTGGCCGAGGGATGGCCGGGAAGCATAACTGAGTGTCCCGGGAGTACTCACAGCGGGCTGCGGTGCGAAAAGGCCTCGCTCATGGTGCTCGTGTCCGCGTGGACGAGCTCGCTTCCGATGGGAACGCCGATGCCGATCCGGGTGATCCGCACCCCTTCGGGTTTGAGGATCCGGGCCAGCCAGGCGGCTGCGCCCTCCCCTTCGTGGGTCGGATTGGTCGCGACAACCACCTCTTCGACCCCGCCAGCGCGGATGCGACCGAGAAGCGGCGCGAGACGCGATTCTTCGGGCGGCCCGCCACGCTTCGGGTTGCCGAGCACGAAGTAACGCCCATCGAAAACACCCGCCCGCTCCACGGCGGCGATGTCGGCCGCCGCGCCGACGACGCAGATCGCCCGGTCGCTGCGGGCCGGATCGTCACAGAGGCGACAGGAATCGGCATCCGCGAAGTTGAAGCAGATGCGGCAGCGGCGGATCTTTTCGTGGAGGATGGCGAGCGCGGTCCCGAAGAACCGGACCGCTTCGGGATCGGCATCGAGCAGATGGAAGACGATCCTTTCGGCGGATTTTTCTCCAATCCCCGGGAGCCTCCGGAACTCGGTGACGAGCTGCGCGAGCGGTTCCGGCAGGCTCATGAACCCTGCGCCAGCTCCCCCAGTTCCTGAAGCGCAGGATGTTCCGCCGCCTGCTTTTCAAGGCGACGCAGCGCATCGTTCATCGCCGCCTTGACCAGATCTTCGAGAAGCTCCACGTCGCCGCCCTGGACGATCTTCGGATCGATGGACACCCGCCGCACGTTGCGGGTGCCGCCCACCCGGATCCGGACCATGCCTCCGCCGGCCGAGCCCTCGCTTTCGAGAGCCTCGATCTGACGCTTCAGCTTGCGGAGGTGGCGCACCTGGCGGGTCATCTGGGAAATCTGGGAGAACATGCGGGAAAGATCCTTCCTGTCAGGGTTGGTCGCCGGAATCCGACACCGGCCGGACCGAAACGATATCGCCTCCAAAACGGGCCTGGTAATCGCGCGCGATGGCCGGTACTTCTGCCTGGGGGTCGGCGGGTGCCGGTTTGGGAGCGGGTTTCGGGGCGGGTTTTGCTGGCGGAGGAGAAGCGGTCTGCGGCGCGGGGCGGTCGAGGCCGGCGAGGAGCGCGTCGAAGTCGGCGAGGCGCGGCATCTCCACGAGCCGCAACAGGGCCATCTCGAGATGGAAGCGCGGTTCGGGCGCAAACCGGAGGCCTTCTTCCACTCGCGTGAGGCTGTCGAGGCTGCGGAGCAGGTCCACCTCGCTGAATTTCGTTGCGAAGTCGCGGAGGGATTCGGCTTCGTCTGCCCATTCGAGCAGCCCGGCATCGCCCTCCGCCACCCGACAGACCACCACATCCCGCAGGTAGTGGAGGAGCATGGTGACGAAGTGCTGGAGATCCCGGCCGTCCCGAATCAGTTGATCCACCACCTCGAAGATGGCACGGCGATCTCCCGCGAGCACCGCCTCGGTGGCCCGGCGGCAGAGAGACACGTCGGGCACCCCCAGAACGTCATTGACTTCTTCGAGGGTGACCTCGCGCTCCGCGCCGGCGAGAACCTGATCGAGCGCCGAGAGCGGGTCGCGAACGCTCCCCTGGCCGAAGCGGGCGATCTGGGCCAGGGCGTCGCGGGTGATCGAAAAACCCTGGTCCTCCACGATGGTCTCGAGCCGCTCCATGATCCGGCGCTGGCTGACCGCACGGAACTCGAACTCCTGGCAGCGCGAGAGGATGGTCTCGGGAATCTTGTGCAGCTCGGTGGTCGCGAAGATGAACTTCACGTGCGGAGGAGGTTCCTCGAGCGTCTTGAGCAGCGCGTTGAACGCCCCCGAACTCAGCATGTGGACCTCGTCCACGAGATAGATCTTGAAACGATCCCGCGCCGGCGCGTACTGGGCCGCTTCGATGATCTCGCGGGCCTTTTCCACGCTGTTGTTGCTCGCTCCGTCGATCTCCGGAACATCGCGGGAATACCCGCCGGCGATCTCCTGACAGGAAGGACAGGCACCGCAGGGTTCGGGGTTCGGCCCGTCCTGGGCGTGGCAGTTGAGGGCCTTGGCGAGGATGCGGGCGGTGGTCGTTTTCCCCACCCCCCGCGGCCCGGCGAACAGGAAGGCGTGCCAGATACGGTCCTTCCTGATGGCGTTCTGGAGGGTGCGGGAGATGGCGTCCTGGCCGATGAGGTCGGAGAAGGTCTGCGGCCGGTAGGCGAGCGCGAGCACCCGGTATCCGTCGGAGGCGGCGGAGTTTTCGGCGGGCTTTTCAGCGGACGGGGGCGGGGCTGTCTCGGGAGGGGCGGGCTTCTCGGGCGCGGCTTCTTCGGGAGTTGCTTCTTCAGGGACTGCTTCTTCAGGGACTGCTTCTTCGGGAACTGCTTCCTCCGGCTCCGCCTTGGGGGGAGGACCGAAGAGTCCGCGCTGGCTCATCAGTGCTCCGGCCCCCTGTCCGGCGTGGCGGAGGGGGTGGGATTCGAACCCACGGTACCGTTGCCGGTACACCAGCTTTCCAAGCTGGCCAATTCAGCCACTCTTGCACCCCTCCCGGGTTGTTCCCGAGCCGGAGATTCTATTCCGCTCGCCGCCTCTTCCTTCCCGCACGAACTCCTTCCATGGCTCTTTCTTCCCTCCTTGCCGCGCTGGCTCTCGCCCTGTCCTCTCCGGCCGGAACCGAGACGCTCCCCGAAGTCCACCTGATCGGAACCGGAGGCACCATCTCGGGTGGCGCTTCCGGGCCGCTGGATGCGGCAGCGCTCCGGGCGGCGCTTCCCGGTCTCGAGGAAATCGCGTCGGTGACCACCGAGGACTTCGTTCGGATCGGGAGCTCGCAGATGCATCCCGAGCTCCAATTCGGCCTCGCCACCCGGATCGGCGAAGTCTTCGCGGAGCAGCCGGAGCTCGCCGGAGTGGTCGTGACCCACGGCACCGACTCGCTCGAAGAAACCGCCTTCCTGCTGGACCTCGTGATCCCGGCCGGCCGCCCGGTGGTTTTCGCCGCCGCCCAGCGGCCGCCTCGCTACCGGGACTCGGACGGGCCCCGCAACCTGCTCGACGCCGTTCGGGTGGCGGCATCGAAGCGGGCCCGGGACCTCGGTGTCCTCGTCGTCCTGAACGGGGAAATCCACGCCGCCCGCGAGGTCCAAAAAACCCATGCGATCGCGCTCCAGGCCTTCGCCTCGCCGGACACCGGACCCATCGGCGCGGTGGACGAAGGAGAGCTGCTGCTTTTCAGCGCGCCGCGTCGCCGTCTGCACCTCCCGGCTTCGGCGGTCGAACCGCGGGTGGGCCTCGTCCGACTCACCGCCGGGGGCGGAGCGAGCGCGATCCGCGCGCTGGCAGAGGCCGGCCACCGGGGGATCGTGGTGGAAGCGTTCGGAAGGGGAAACGCGCCGCCCGAAGCGGTGGAAGCCGTGCAGTTCGCGATCGGGCGTGGCGCGCTCGTCGCATTCGTCACCCGGACCGGCGGCGGCCGGGTGGTTCTCCCGGAAACCGAACGCGAAAGGGGAGTGATCTCCGGAGAAGACCTCGATGGCCTCAAGGCCCGGATGCTGCTCGTGGCCGCTCTCGGGGCCGGCTGGAACGGGGAGCAGATCGGTGCGGCCTTCCGGACGCTCGCCGGACACGCCGAACCCTGAACGGCCTACAATCGCGGACCCCCGGGGGTTCCCGTATGTCCGTCGCTTCCCGAATCTTCGCTCTTTCGCTTCTCGCCCCCGTCGCGCTCGCGCAGGAAGGCAGCGAAGTCGAGCTGGTGGACCGGGTGGTCGCGCTCGTGAACGGCGAGATGGTCACCCTGAGCGAACTGGAGCGACAGATCGTCATCCAGCAGGAGCGGCTCGGAATCCCCGACGACCCCGAAACGCTCGCCAACCTGCGCTCCCAGGTGCTCGACGGGATCGTGGACAACACCCTGATCCTCCAGGTGGCCGCATCGAGGGGCCTTCGGGTCCCCGATCGCTACTTCGACGAGTGGAAAGAGCAGACCATCGAGGAGATGAACCTCGCCGACGAGGAGGAGTTCATCCGGCAGGTCGAGCTTCAGGGAACCAACATGGACGAACTCCGCAAACAGTTCATGGAGGGCATCCTGATCCAGGAAATCCGGAGGCAGGACATCGAAGAGAAGGTCACGGTGAGCGAGCCGGAGATCGAGCAGCGCTACCGGGAACGCATCGAGGAATTCGTCGAGCCGCCGCAGGTCCGCCTCCGGGAGATCGTCGTGCACGTGGGCGAAGCCGGCGAAGCCGCTGCCGAAGCGAAGATCCGGGAGGCGCTTCGCCTCATCGAATCGGGAACCGATTTCGAGGAAGTCGCGAAAGTCCACTCCGAATCCGACTCGCGCGAGAGCGGAGGGGCTCTCGGCCTCTTCCGGATCGGGGAACTGGACGGGAACCTCCGGGAAGCGGTCGAACCGCTCGAAGTCGGCGGCGTATCCCAACCGATCCGGCTGGGCGACTCCTTCTACCTGATGAACGTGGACGAACGCACCGAGGAAACCACGATCCCGCTGGACGAAGTCCGCAACCAGCTCGCCGAGGGCCTCTACGGGGAAAAGCTGGCCACCGAAATGGAAAACTTCGTGAAAGGGCTGCGCGAGAACGCGATCATCGAGCTGCGGCTCCCGGAAGCTGCTTCTTCCGAGCCGGAATGAATCAGCCGCCGCGGGTGTGCATTTCGAGGTGGGGATCCTTCCGTAACCGCTCGACCTCGATCGGTGTCCGGCTTTCGAGGGCGGCGCGCTCCTCGGCTCCGCGATCCTCGCGGGCGGACCAAGTGGAAGCGATGAGGCGCTCGAGTTCCTCCGGTGCCATCCCTTCGCGGACCGGTGTTCTCAGGTCGAGCCCGGAATCCGCGTAGAGACACCGGAACCAGCGACCGTCGGCAGTGACCCGGCTGCGGTCGCAGGTCCGGCAGAAAGGCTCGGTCACCGACGCGATGATCCCGAAAACCCGGCCATCCGGAACCCGGTAGCGGCGCGCCGGGGCCGCCGGGTCGGTGGGAACCGGCTCGATGGGTCCGTAGCGGCGCTCCATGACTTCCCGGATAGCCGCCGCCTCGAAGACCCGGTCGCGCCGCCAGCGGGTCGCGCCGCCCACGTCCATATATTCGATGAAGCGGACTTCGGCCCGGTGACGGGCAGCGAACTCGAACAGATCCGGGATCTCGTCGTCATTCCCTCCCCGGAGGACCACGGTATCCAGTTTGAGCGGACCGAGCGAGGCGGCTTCCGCCGCGGCAATCCCGGCGCGCGCCTCGTCGAGGCCTGGTCGCTGCGCCAGCTCTTCGAACCGATCGGCACGGAGCGTGTCGAGGCTCACCGTGACCCGGTCGAGACCCGCCACCTTCAGGGATTCTGCCTGGCCGGCGAGCAGGATCCCGTTGGTGGTGAGAGCGATGTCTTCGAGCCCCTCCACTTGTCGCAAATGCCGGATCAGGCCGGGGAGGTGCGGCCGGATCAAGGGCTCCCCTCCGGTGATCCGGAGCCGGGTCACGCCGAGCGCGACGAAACGCCGGACCAGAAACGCCGTCTCCTCGAAGGTGAGCAGCTCCTTGCGGGGAAGCCAGACGTACTCCGCCTCCGGCATGCAGTACTGGCATCGCAGGTTGCAACGGTCGGTGACCGAAAGCCGGAGGCTCCGAAGCGGTCGGCGGAAGCGGTCCCGGGGCAACCGGTTCATGGGCGGGGTCCTTGCGCCGCGAGCAGTTCCACTTCGAAAAGGAGCGTGGCATATCCCGGAATGGAGGAGCCGATGCCGTCCGCGCCGTAGGCGAGCGGATGGGGAATGACCAGCCGGCGCTTGCCGCCGACCCGCATCCCCGGAACACCCAGATCCCAGCCCCGGATCACCTCTCCGGCTCCGAGCTCGAACTCGAAGGGGTCCGCCGCGGTGTTCGAGTCGAACAGCAGGCCCCGACGATCCTCGGCAAGCAGGTCGTACAGCCAACCCTGATAGACCATCTGAAGCTCGCTGCCCGGTGTCGCTTCAGCCCCCGAGCCCTCCACGAGGTCGGTCCAGCCGAAAGAGGCCTCCTCTCCCGCCACCAGCTCGATTTCGAGCAACAGGGTGGTGTTGCCGGGGATCCTCGTGCTCCCGCTGGCACCGAAGCCGAGTTCCGGCGGGATCACCGCCTCCCGCACGCCTCCGACCCGCATCCCTTCGAGCGCCCGGTCCACCCCCGGAATGACCTGGCCGCTGTCGATCCGGAGCATCACCGGTCGCCCTTCGTTCGAGGGAATCAGCTCCGTTCCCCGGTTCCCGGGAACGTTCGGGTCATAGGCGAAGCCGACGAAGCTGATGGCTGCCAGATAGCCGGAGCGCATCGGGGCCCCGGTTCCTTCCCGGATGTCCCGGATTTCGAACGGAACATCGAGCGCCGGAGGCGGGGTGGGGGCCCGCGGAGCAACGCTGCTGTCATCGGACGAGCCGCAAGCGGCCAGCAGGACGACGAGCGGCAGCCAGGGAAAGCCCCGGGGGACCCGGGTCACGAACGCACCCCGGTCAGGCGCTGACCAGTTCCTCCAGACGGGCGGCGAGCTTCTCCTTGGACTGCACTCCGACGATCTGACCCACGACCTCTCCCTTGCGGAAGAGAAGCAGGGTCGGGATCGAACGGACCCGGAAACGCTCCGCGATCCGGGGCTCGTCGTCCACGTTCAGCTTGCCCACGCTGACCCGACCGTCGAAGTCTTCCGCAAGCTCGTTGATGGTGGGGGCGATCATGCGGCAGGGGCCGCACCACTCCGCCCAGAAATCCACGAGACTCGGCGTGTCGCCGGAGACCGTGGCATCGAAATTGGAACTGGTCAATTCGATCGTCTTGCCTTCCGCCATCTGAAATCCTCCAACAGAAACGGGGCACCCCAAACCGGGGATGCCGAGTCATTCTAGCGATGCCCCGCATCCGGAAGGGACTCGCCTGCTGCGGTATGTTCCGCCCTCACCACAGGTTCCATGAGCCATTCCGAAAGCCGGCGGAGTTCGACCACCGCTCTTCTGGCGGCGCTCGCCTGCACGCTCGTCATCGCGGCCGCCCAGTTCCTCGGCGGGATCTGGGCGAACAGTCTGGCGCTCCAGGGCGATGCCGGACACATGCTCAGCGACGCGGCGGCACTCGCGGTGTCCCTCGGGGCTGCCTGGCTCGCAACCAGACCGCTGACCGCGAGGCGGAGCTTCGGTTTCCGGCGCGCCGAGGTGCTCGCCGCGCTCTTCAACGCGACCCTCCTGCTCGGAATTTCGGCCTGGGTCGCGCTCCGGGCGATCCCGCGGCTCGGACAGGACGTGGAAATCGCTGCCGGGCCGGTTCTCGTGATCGCGATCGTGGGCCTCGCGGTGAATCTGATGGCGCTCCACTTTCTCGGGGGGCATCGACACAGCCTCAATGTCCGCGGCGCGTTTCTCCACGTGCTCGGGGACACTCTCGGTTCTGCCGGAGTGATCGCTTCGGCGGTGGTGATCCAGTTCACTGGCTGGACCCCGGTAGATGCGCTGGCTTCGCTCGGCATCGCACTGCTGCTGATCGGTTCCGCGGTCCGCCTGCTGCGCGACAGCGTCTCGGTTCTCATGCTGCTCACGCCTTCCCACCTGGACTCGAAGGCCGTCACCCGGCGGCTCGAAGCCGTTCCCGGAGTGCTCGGGATCCACGACCTCCACATCTGGACGGTCAGCAGCGGGTTCGTCACCCTCTCCTGCCACGCGGAGGTGGACAGCAAGTTCGCTTCCGATGCCATCCTGCGGGATGCCACCGACGCACTGCGCGAGGACTTCGGGATCCGCCACGTGACCATCCAGCTCGAATCCTCGCGAATCCACGCGCCCACCGATTCCTGCCAGATCGCCGCCACCTGAACCATGGCCCGGAAATCCCTCTCTCCTCCGCCGCTTCGCCGCGATCCAGGCCTCATCCCGCTCTCGCACCAGCACCAGCACGGCCTCGCGCTCACCGTGATGATCGAGCGCGGGCTTCGCGATGAGCCCTCGTCCCGAAAGGCGGACGAGCTCGCGGAAAAGGTCCGCCGCTTCGCGGAAGGGGAGCTCTTCGGTCATTTTCAGGTAGAAGAAGCCAGCCTGTTCCCGGCGGCGCGCCCGTTCCTCGGGTCCGGCAAGACCCTGGACCGCCTGATCGCGGAGCACCGCGCCATCGAGGATCTGGTGGAGCGGATCGCCGCAGCGGACGGCGAAGAGCGGGTACGACTGCTTCGGGAGTTCGGGGAGCTCCTGCGGCGCCACATCCGCACCGAGGAGCGCGAGCTCTTCCAGGAGATCCAGGCCCGGCTCGGGCCTTCCCGGCTTGCCGAAGTGGGCCGGGAGATCGCCGTCGGGATCGAGGTGGCCTGCCCGTTCGGAAGCGGGTGATCAGAGAGCCTGCTCGAAATCCGCGATCAGATCCTCGGCGGCCTCCGCTCCCGTCGAAAAGCGAAGCAGGCCGTCGGAGATTCCCTGCGAGGCGCGCTCTTCGGCCGAGAGTGCGCTGTGGACTGCCGCCGCCGGGCGCACGATCAGCGACTCCACGCCGCCGAGACTCGCCGCCACCGCCGGGATCCGGAGCCGCGACTCGAGGCGCTCAGCCGCTTTCGCGCCGCCTTCGAGCTCGATCCCCATCATCCCGCCGAAGCCGCCGTCCAGCAGGCGGGCGGCCCGCTCGTGTTGCGGGTGGGAGGCAAGCCCCGGGTAGTGAACCCGGCTCACCTCCGGGCGGGCCTCGAGGAAACGGGCGAGCCGGAGCGCGGTCGCCGACTGCCGGCGAACCCGCAGCCCGAGGGTCTTCAGGCCGCGCTCGAGCAGGAAACAGGCGTGGGGGTCGAGCGAGCCCCCCAGGTGGTCGAGCATGTGCTTGACCGCACGGATTCGCTCCGAACTCCCCGAAATCGCCCCGGCGACGATGTCGTTGTGCCCGTTCATGTATTTGGTGGCGCTTTCCATGACCAGGTCGAAGCCGAGGCTCGCCGGACGGAAGAGCGCCGGGCTCGCAAAGGTGTTGTCGATCAACGAAATCAGCCGGTGCTCGCGGGCGAAGCGAACCACCGCTTCGAGATCGGCCATCTGAACCAGCGGATTGGTGAGCGTCTCCACGTAGATGAGACGGGTCCGGGGGGTCAGCGCGCCGGCCCAGGAATCCGGATCCTGGACATCTATCCGGGTGTGCGAAATCCCGAAGCGGGGCAGGTCGTGATGCAGCAGGTTCGCCGTTCCCCCATAGACGACATCCTGGACCAGCAGATGGTCGCCGGCGCTCAGGAACGCGAAGAGGGCCCCGCTGATCGCCGCCATTCCGCTCCCGGTGACGAGCGAATCGGGAGCCCCTTCGAGGGAGGCGATGCGTTCATGGAGCAGCTTGTGGTTGGGACTGTTGGAGAGGCGGAGGTAGCCCACGTCGTGGTACTGCTCGCCGTGGTACTCGAAGTTGGCCGTCTGGAAGACCGGCGTCGAGATCGCTCCAAGCGGACGGGGCTCGAGGGCACCTTCATGGATTGCCCGGGTGTCGAAGGAAGAAGTCATGGGATTACTTCCGCCTCGTAGGAGGCGGCCATCTGGGGGTTCTCGTCGAGCTGGACCCGGACCGCTCCCCGGAAGGATCCGGGCAGCCGCGAGGCCACCTCGCCGTGGATGTGTCGGCAGAGGAATTCGGTGGTGGTGTTCTCACCGGGAAAGAGCTCGTCGAGATCCGAGTATCGGAGAGGGCCGAGAGCTTCGCCGAGCGCTTCCTTCGCAAAGGCGAGGTCGAGGACGATGCCGTTCCGGTCGAGAGCCGCGGCCCGGAATTCGACGGTGACCACGTAGGTGGCACCGTGGCGGTTCTGCGCCGGCCCGAAGATGTCTCCGCGGAGCGAATGCGAGCACATGAAATGGTCGCGGACGGCGATGCTGAACAAACGGGGAGGCTCCGGCGCGAAGGGTAGCCGTACACTCCCCGGCGGAGGTGCTCCCCTGCCAGACCAAATGCCGGACCAAACCGCGATCTGTGAGGAAATCGAGAAAGCCCGCGCCTCGGGAGGCCGCCTCGTTCCTTTCACCGACCGCATCCCGGGATTCGATCTCGACGAGGCGTACCGGGTGGCCGGGATGCTCGCCTGCCGCCGGGCCGCCCGGTCCGGGATCGTCGGGCGCAAGATCGGCTTCACCAACCGGGCGCTCTGGGAGGCTGCCGGTCTCGATCGCCCGGTCTGGGGATGCATGTATGAGGAGACGGTCGTGGCTTCGGGCGACCCGATCCGGATGGACGGCACGTTGGAGCCGAAAATCGAGTGCGAAGTGGTCGTCCGGCTGCGATCGGTTCCCGAAAAGGGAGAGCGCGGCGCGGCGGTCGCCCGCCACGTCGAGGCGGTCGGACTCGGTTTCGAGGTGGTGGATCCTCCCTACCCCGGCTGGAAGATGCGCCCCGCCGACACGGTCGCGGCGGGAGGCATCCACCACGCGCTCGCCGTCGGGCCGATGATCCCGACCGGCGACCCGGAAGACACTTCGGCGAGGCTCGCCGGGCTCGCGGTACGGATGGACCGGGACGGACAGCACGTCGCGGACGGCGAGGGCCGGCTGGTGATGGGGAATCCGCTCATCGCGGTCGGAGTGCTCGCCGAGCTGGCGGCGGCATCCGGCCAACCTCTCGAAGCCGGAGAAATCATCACCACCGGCACGCTCACCCCACCACTTCCGTGCCGCGCCGGCGAAGAATACCGGGCGGCTTCGATGGGTGATTTCCTCCCCTCCGTGAAAGTCGCGCTGATCTGACGATCCTTTGATCCAGAGTCTCTTCGAACGGCTTCGTTTGGAGGGCCGCCGGGTGATTCCAGCGGGCTACTCGGCCTCCGATCTCGGGGCCGATCTGGCGGCCGGGCTCACCATCTCGGTGGTGGCGCTCCCGCTTGGCCTCGTGGTCGCGATCGCTGCCGGGGCAAGTCCCGAGAAGGGGCTCGTGGGTGTCATCGTGGGCGGGCTCGTGATCGCGCTCCTTTCGGCGAGCCGCTTCCAGATCGGCGGCCCCACCGAAGCCTGCATCCTCATCGCGGTCGTCGTGATCGAGCGGTGGGGCTACGCCGGGCTCATGTCGGCGACGCTGCTCGCCGGGCTGATCCTGCTGCTGATGGCGATCACCCGCATCGGAACCCTGGTCGAATCGCTGCCACAGGCGGTCCTGAGCGGCTTCGTCGCCGGCATGGGCCTCATCATCTTCACGAGCCAGATCGCGCCGTTCCTCGGACTCGCCGGCAGCATCCACCAGCACGACCACGACGGGAGTGCCCATTCCCACAACTTCCTGTTCATCATGGAGGGCCTGTTCGACCGGCTGGACAGCGTGGATCCGGCGACCGCCGCCATCGGGTTCGCCTCGCTCGGCACGACGCTTCTGGCCCGGTGGCTCTTCCCGCGCGTACCCGCGTACCTGATCGGACTCGCCGTCGGCGGAGCGCTCGCCGCCTTCGCGAACCTGCCGGTGGACACCATCGGCAGCGTCTTTGGCGAACTGCCGGGCCGGCTCTCGCACCCGACCGTTCCGTCCCTGATGTTCGAGCTTTTCCCCTACGCGGTCGCGATCGCGCTGCTCGCGAGCACCGAGTCGCTGCTGACCGCCGGGGTGGCGAGCCGCTCCCGCGGGGTTCCGAACAAGCCGAATCAGGAGTTCGTGGCGCTCGGCTTCTCGAACATCGCCGCCGCCTTCTGGGGCGGCTTCCCGGTCGGAGGATGCGCCGCCCGGACCGCCACCTGCCTCGCCTCCGGCGCACGTTCGCCGCTCGCGGGGGTTTTCCACGCGCTCTTCGTCCTGCTCTTCGTTCTCCTTTTTTCGGGGGCGCTCGCTTTCATCCCCCTGGCCTCGCTCGCCGCCGTCCTGCTGGTGGTCGCCGCCCGGATGCTCGAGATCGACCGGATCCGGACGATCCTGCGGTCGTCCTTCGGAGATCGGCTCACTCTCGCGGCCTCGCTCGGGACGACACTCTTCTGGGACATCCGCTATGTCATCCCGGTGAGCCTGCTGGTGGGGGCGGTCGTGTTCAGCCCACGGATCTCGCGGATTTTCAGTGGCGGCGAGTCGCCGAGGACCGATAGACCGGGACGGGCTGCGAGGGAGGATGGATGCCCCCGACCGGGCGGGACGGAGGAAGAGGCACGCCCTCGGGAACGGCGACCCGGTGGCGTCGCCGTCGCCAGGCGAGGAGCCGCCTCCAACTGAGGGACCAGCCGGTATAGACGAGGAAGCAGGCCCCGAGCGAGGCGAGGCCGGCGATCGTCTGTCCGAGGAACCCGAAGGCCTCGCCGGTGTGGAGCCAGCGAACCCAGGTGCGCGCTTTCGAGGCCGTGGTCGGAACCTCCTCGCGCAGGACCCCGGCGGTCGCCCGGTCCATCACGAGAGTGGTCCGCTGGTCCACCCGGGTTCCCCACGGACTGCGGTCGAGCGTGATTCGGAGCGGCGCGTCGGGATCCGGGGCGAGCCGGAGGGTCGCGAGATTCCAGGCGGGTTCTTCTTCGAGCGCCCGGCGCATCGCCGCATCCACGCCCACGTAGTCATCCACCGGGGGCGGCGCTTCGGCCTCCGGGCGAGGTGTCCGCACGGGCCGCTCTTCCCCGGTCACCCAATAGACGAGCGACGAGGGCCACGAAAAGTAGAAAAAGGAGCCGGTCGTCACCACGACGACCAGCGGCAGCGCGGTCCAGAACCCGATGACGTTATGCCAGTTGAAATCCCGCGCCCGGGGAGCGAGGCGGCGACGGAAGAGGACGACGGTTTTCAGGCTCGACCAGCGCCAGCTCTTCGGCCACCAGAGATAGAGGCCGGAAATCAGGATGAACAAGAAGGCGAGGTTGGAAAACCCGGTGATGGCGCGGCCCACCGCACGGCCTTCGCCCTCCTGCCCGAGCCAGCGATGCCAGCCCATGAGCGTGCGGAACGCTTGTCGTACGCCGACTGCTCCCGCCCCGAGGCGCTCCCCGGTATAGGGATCGAGCTCGAAGGACTGCCGGCCGAAGGAAACCCGGGTCGGCTTTGCCGGATCGTTCCGAAGAAGGAGCGCCGTGGGAGCAGCTTCCTGTTCCTCCCGCGCTTTCCGAAGGAGTTCGGAGACGGGCAGTCGCCCGGCGACCACATCCACCGGCCGCACTTCGTACCCGTCCGCCCACTGCTGGGTCTGACGCTGGTAGGTGAGCGCCAGGCCGGTCACCGACATGATGAGGACGACGATTCCCACGGCAATCCCGACGACCAGATGCGCCCAGAACAACGCCTTCCGAAAAACCTTCAAGTGCGGCCTCCCCGCGCGCCCTCTCATGGGGCGACGGGGGACTATAGAACCTGAAACCTCGTTTCACAAACTGGTGACAAAATCTACCAGGGGATGGGCTTGCGATCGCGGAAAAAGCCGCCGGTCGGCCCGTCGTCACCGAGAGTGGCAAGCCAGATCGCGGTGTCCGCACTTTCTTCGGGAGAACGGCTCGCCCCCATCCCGCCCATGCGGGTGCGGACCCATCCGGGACACATCGCGCCCACCTTGACCGAGGCCGGCAGCGTGCGGGCCGCTGAAACGGTCAGGGCGTTCAGCGCCGCCTTGGCGACTCCGTAGCCACCCGGGCCTCCCACCCCGTCCGAGAACGCGCCCCAGCCGGACGAGACGTTGACGACCCGGCCGTGGCCTCGCTCCGCCATGCCGGGGATCAGGTGATGCATCAGCAGGTACGGGCCACGGACCATGACCGCCATGGATTCCTCGAAATCCGCCGGGTCGGCGAGAACGCCGCCCGCTCCGAGGACACCGGCATTGTTGATGAGGATGTCCACCCGCCCCGCTTCGTCCACGGCGCGCCGGATGCTGGCCGGATCCGCCACGTCCAGCAGCACCGCGACACCGCCGATCCGCCGGGCGGCCGCTTTCCCCGCCCCAAGATCGCGCACGCCGAGAAGAACCTCGCAGCCCCGCTCGGCGAGTCCCTCGGCGATCGCGAGGCCGATGCCGCGATTCGCACCGGTGACGAGCGCCCGCTCCACGCCGGTGCCTCAGCCTTGCGAGACGGCCTCTTCCTCGTCGGCGCAGGCTTCGCACGCATGCGTCCGGCACACCCGGACACTCAGGAGGAGCCCGCCCGCAAGCGTCAGACTGCCAACAGCCGAGGTCAAGGGCTCCGGCAGCGGTTCGAGCCAACCGGCGAGCGAGGCCGCCCAAAGCGTGGCACCGGCGAGGAAAATCGAAACCACCGAAAGGCGGGAGCGAGCCGGGCTCAGACCGATCATCACCGCCCCGGCGAGCACGGTCCCGAGCCAGACACCCCGCTCCAGCCCTTCGGAGAGAGCAAGCGCCGGAGCCAGGAGCACCAGAACCGGGGTGAGCGCACAGTGCACTCCGCACAAGAGCGCCGCGAAGGCCGTGATCCGCGATCCGGATGCCAGATATCCGCTGAACGGAGCGGTTGCGAAAGAGAGTCTCATGGGTCGTGCTTCAAAACCAACCGGGCACTATAGCGGCGGCGCACCCGGTCGCCCCTTCCATGGATTCACGAATTCGACCCCAGTGGGTGCAAAGTCCTCCTCGTTCCGGGTCACGACGGCAAGACCATGATGCCGCGCGGTCGCCGCAATCAGACCATCCACAACGGGAAGAGCTGGAATCCGGGCAGCGAGCCGGCCCCATGCATCCGCCACTCCCTGGTCCACCGCGAGTATCCGCCCCTCGAACCATCCTGGCAATTCGCCTTCCAGCCATCCAGCGATCCGTTCCCGGCGGCGACCATCGCCCAGCTTCTCGACACCCTTGCGTATCTCGCCGAGCGTCAGCGAGCTGACAAACAGCCGATCCGGAGCCGCGTTCTGGAACCACTCGAAAACCGATGCCGACGGCCGAAGCTTGATGAGTTCGGAGACCACACAGGTGTCAATCAGAAAGTTCACAGTTCGACATCCCGCGACGGAGACCGATCACGCTCCAGATCGAGTTCGACATCCTTCAGCGGGGACCGGGCAAGAAATTCGGCGAACGATTCAGCCGGCCGCTTGAGACGGTCGTAGTCACCGGGAGAGAGCACGACGGCAGCTCGCCGCCCGTGGACCGTGATCGTCTGGGGTCCGTGTTCAGCCGCATCGCGAACCAGGGCGCTGAAGCGCGCCTTTGCTTCCTGGACTTGCCAAATCGGGTAGCGCGGGGAATGTCTGACCATTCTGACCATAACCATATTCTGCGGGAGCCGACTGGTCAATCTTCTTTCGGGAGCGAGGAGCGGAGGAAAACCGTCGGTGGGCCCCCGCGCCCGTCGAGAAGCCCCCACGCCATGAAGGGAGTGGTGTGCGCCCCCGCGAACCGCCCGTCCGGAGCGAGGAGCAACAGCCCGGCACGACCGGAGAGCCTCGCTTCGAGCCGAAGCAGGAGACCCGCGGCGGTCTCCGCTGGCGCACTTCCCGCCTCCAGTTGCGAAATCGTCGCCCGGCAGAGGCCGAGCCGGACCGCTCCCTCGCCCCAGCCGGTGGCGACCGCTCCCCCGGCCCGGGAATCGGCGTAGAAGCCGGCCCCCACCTGCGGCGTGTCTCCGGCGCGACCGGGAATCTTCCCGAGAGTCCCTCCGGTGGAGCCGGCAACGGCGATCCGCCCGTCGGGATCGAGCGCCACTGCGCCCACCGTGTCCGCCGGCGATTCCTCCGTGCGCCGCCGGGCGAGACGCTCCCGCTCACGGGGGACGACCAGCGCTTCCGGGGCAATCTCCGGGAACCCTTCGCGGGCGGCGAAGCGCTCCGCCCCGGACCCCACCAGCAGGACGTGGGAAGTCGCTTCGAGAACCCGCCGCGCCACCCGGACCGGGTTCCGGACGGTGCGAACCCCGGCCACCGCTCCGGCACCGAGATCGCCTCCCTCCATGATTCCAGCATCGAGCGACACCTCGCCATCCCGGTCGAGAACCGAGCCGGTCCCCGCATTCAAGGCGGCATCGTCCTCCAGCACGGTGACCGCCTGCTCCACTGCGTCGAGAGCCGAACCTCCCGAATCGAGAACCCCGAACCCGACCCGAAGCGCCGCCTCCACCCCGGCGCGATGCGCCTCCCGCTCCTCCTCCGGGATCGCCCAGGCTCCGGCGTGGACCAGAAGAACCGGCGCTCGCCCCTCGCCAGAGAAAACGCGAAGACGCTCCCCGCCCGACTTCGACGACTCCGCCACAACCCTCCCGTTGTAGCACAGCCAGCGGCCACTCTTTACAAGCAAAGAGCTCTTTGCTTGTGATAGGTTGGTCTCCATGTCCACGCCAACGCTCCGGCTGATGCGACGCGAGAACCCTTGGTGGGAGACCGACACCATCCGCCCGGATTACGCCGGCATGAAGCGGCGGGCGCTCTTCGACCGGTTCGCCCGGCTCGCCGAGGAAACCGGGATCCGCCGAACCGTGCTGCTCATGGGGCCGCGGCGCGTTGGCAAGACGGTCCTGCTCCATCAGTGGATCGCCCGGCTGTTGGAGCGTCGCATCTTTCGGCCGCGGGAGATCTGCTATCTCTCGCTCGACCAGCCGCTCTACACCCGCCTGTCCCTCGAAGAGCTCGTGGAGCAGGCGCACGAGGCATCGGAAGGACACGCGGAGCCGCGCATCCTCGTCCTCGACGAAGTTCCCTATCTCCCCGCGTGGGAGCGGCACCTGAAGGCTTTCACGGACACCCATCCCGGAGTCCGCTGCGTCGCATCCGGTTCGGCGGCGGCAGCGCTCAGGCTGCGGAGCGCGGAATCCGGGGCCGGGCGCTTCACCGATTTCCTGCTGCCGCCTCTCGGCTTCCGCGAGTTCGTGGATCTCGAAAACGTGGACCCTCCGGAGCACCGCGACATCACGGGGTGGAACCGGCTCTTCGTCGCATACCTCAACTTCGGAGGCTTCCCGGAAGCGTTTCTGGCACCCGCCGCCCGAGCCGACCCGCGCCGCTACATCGGGCTCGACGTGCTGCGGAAGGTGCTGACCAGAGATCTGGCCCAGCTTCACGGAGTTCAGGACGCTTCCGAACTCGCCGCGCTTTTCACCACCCTCGCAGAAAACACCGGACTCGAAATCTCGATGGACTCCCTCTCGAAACGGTCGGGAGTCAGCAAACCCACCCTCAGCCGGTACCTCGAATACCTGGAAGCCACCTTCCTGATTCGGCGGGTGCGCCGGGTCGAGGCTTCCGGCCGGCGCTTCCGGCGGGCGAACCAGTTCAAGGCGTATCTCACGACACCGTCGCTCCGGAGCGCTCTCTTCGACCCGGTCGGCCCGGACGACGAGGCGATGGGGCGGATGGCAGAGACCGCCGTCTTCTCGCAACATTTCGCGGCGGGGGACGAACTCCATTACGCGCGCTGGAAGGAGCAAGGTGGCGAGGGCGAGGTGGACTTCGTCCGCCTGGGGCCGGACGGGAGGCCGGAGCAGGCGGTCGAAGTGAAGTGGTCGGACCGGTTCGCGGAAAAGCCACGGGAACTCACGGGACTCATCGAGTTCGCCCGCCGCCACCCGCAGGCATCCATCACCCTCACCACCCGGAGCATCGGCCCGGCGGCTCTCGACTGGCCCGGCCCGGGCAAGCTGCGCGTCGTTCCCACGAGCCTCTACTGTCTCGGGGAGGGATTCGCCGAGAGCGGACAGAAAACGGAATGCGAGGAAGTCCGGGCATTCACGAAAACGGACTGCCTCGACCTCGCCGACGACGAAATCATGGCAAAGACTTGGCAACGCTGATTTCCAGAAAACCCGCGCATTCGGCGCACCATCCCGAGACACCCGCGAAACACGAAGCCGCCAAGCGCTGGGGGCGGGCGGTGAACGCCTGGCGGCAGGCCGGAGAATGGGATTTCCTCGTGTGCCGGCAACCGGAGGAGCTGGGCGCGCAGATTCGGGAGCGGATCGCCGAACGGAACGCCCGGATCGATGAGATCGCACAAGAAGTGCTCGAAGAGTCCAAGAAGGAAGCAAAAAGGCTGCGGGAGCAAGGATGGACCCGCGAGGACTTCGCCCGATCGCTCATCAACATGCTGGAACACGGGTAGCGCCCCTTGGCCCCTCTCCGTAGGCGCTGCGTTCTCGACACCAACGAGATCGTCGGGGCCGGCTCGCGTTGGGTCTCGCACCGCATCGAGTCCCGTCCGAATCCGCACCTGCGCCTGCTCGGTGTCGTGATGACGCACCACACCGGCCTGTACAGCGAGGACATCCTTCTGGAGTATTCCAGGAAATTATTGGCCCGGCGATCGCCGAAACCCCGAGTCCTGAAGATGATTTCGAGGCTCCGGGAGAACTTCGAGAAGGTTTCGGTCACGACTTCCCCGGTGCCCGTTCCTCCGCGAGATCCGGACGACGAGAAATTCCTTCGTTGCGCCCTGGATGGTGACGCGGACTACCTCGTGTCCGAAGACCGCGACCTGCTGGATCTGAGCGCGGAATACGCCCGGCCCGCCATCGTGAACTGCGCCGGGGCGCTCTGAACTACCGGCCGGCGAGCGCTTCGGTGGCGGCGCGGGCCACGATGTCGCGGGGTGAGGCCATCGCCGCCGCTTCTTCGAGGACGGCGCGGGTCGCGTCTCCGGGGAGTTCGCCGAGCGCGGCGACCGCCGCTGCCTGGGCGCGGTAGCTCGTATCCTGCCGGAACCGTTCGATCAGGAGCTCCGCTCCCGCCGAAGCACCGAGCCGGGCGAGGGCCGCCGTGCGCACATCGGATTTCGGGTCACTCGCGGCAGCGGTGCGGAGCGCGTCGGCATCCGCCGGGTCTTCGGGATCGAGCCCTTCCACTGCCGCCTGACGGACCGCCCAGAAGGGATCGTTCGCAGCGGCCAAGCGGAGTGCGGCGCGGGCTTCGGCGCTCCGGGTCTCCCCGAGCGCGACCGCGGCGCGGCGGCGGCCGGTGGCATCGTCATCCGCGAGCTGCGCCATCCATTCGGCGGACGGCTTTTCGGTCCGGAGCTCGGCGAGCAACACATCATCCGCGTCGAAGCGGACGTAGCGCGGGGCTTCGACGGACGGAAAGCGCACCGTCTGCTCGCGGCCCTCGAGCGTGAAGGAGTGGATCTCCGCCTCGGATTCAGTCACCACCCGGACCGAGAGCGGGGCACGGTAGGCATCCGGGACCTGGCCCATGCTGGCTTCCGGAGCCTGGATCTGCCGGATCCGCATCACCACTTCGCCATCCGACCAGTCGGACTCCACTTCGAGAACCGGATGCCCCGGACGACGGAGCCACATGTCCACGAACCAGCGGATGTCCTGTCCGGTGGCCTCGGCGAACGCCGCGATGAAGTCCTCGGTGTCCACCGGCTGGTAGGCGTGCTTCGAGAGGAAATGCCGGATGCCCTGCTGGAAGGCATCCACTCCGACGGTGTGGCGCAGCAGGTGGATGAGCGCCGCCCCCTTGGGATAGGTGTGGGCATCGAAGTTGTCGTTCGGGCGACGCCACTGGTCGGTCACCACCGGGCGGAGCACCGTTTCGGCCTGCCGGAAATACGACTCGCGCTTGCGGCGCATGTTCTCCCCGGCCTCGTCGGGGCCGAGTTCCTCGGCGTGCCAGCGGTGTTCCGACCAGGTGGCGAAGCTCTCGCTGAGCCAGGTTTCGCCCCAGTCCCGGTAGGAAACCAGGTTCCCCCACCAGTGATGGGCCGCCTCGTGAGCCACGAGGCCGTGGCTCGGGAAATCCTGTTCAGCGCGCTCGTCGTGGATCGTGCTCTGGCCGAGAACCGTCGCGGTCGTGCTTTCGGCACCCCCGCCGATGCCGGGGATCGTGACCTGATCGTATTTGTTCCAGGGATAGGAGACCCCGAACTCCTCTTCGAAGAACGCGATCATCGCCGGCGTCTTGTGGAAGCTGCGGTGGGCATCCTCCACGTCCGCGGGATAGACCCAGTAGCGCACCGAAATCTCCCCGTGGAAATCCTCGATGACTTCGTAGGGGCCCGCCGCCAGCACCGAGAGGTAGGTCGGATGGGGCTCCTCGAGGCTCCAGTGGTGCGTCCGGGTTCCCGGCCGCGCGCCCTCGGTGATGCCGATCAGCCGACCGTTCGAGAGCACCTTCCAGTCCTCGCGGACGGTGGCCAGCAGCTCGAAGGTGGCGCGGTCCGCCGGGTGGTCCACCGACGGATACCAGTGGCGAGCCCCTTCCGGAAACGAGAGGGTGTTGACGAGCTGCGGGTTGGCTTCGGTCTCCGCCTTGAAATCGAGCCCGAGGTCGTAACTCGCCGGCATTCCGAACTGGGTCGCGTCCACGTCGAGGCCGGTGGCTTCGTAGCTCACTTCGAGCGTCGTCTCGTCGCCGGGGGCGAGGGTCGCCCCGAGGTTCACGACCAGCACGCCTTCCTCGTGGGTGAAGTCGAGAGCCGCGACGCCGGAACGCACCGCGGTCACCTCGAAGGACTCGGCATCGAGCCGGACCGCGGTGATCGGCTCGCGGGCGACGAGCCGGATCGCGGCGCGGCCTTCGAGACTCTTCGTGGATTCCCGGAGATCCAGTTCCACCCGGTAGTGGAGCACATCGAACGGCTCGCTCCGCAGTTCCCGGACCGGCCAGCCGGAGCGGTCCTCGTAGCGCGGCTCCGGCGGCGGGGAGGAGCAGGCCGTCCCGGCAAGCAGCCCGAGAGCGGCGACGACCCGGTTCATCAGTTCAGCCGGAAATCGAGCCCCACATGGACGGTGCGGGGAGTCCCGAGGGTCTCGATCGGGGTCCGCGCGCTGACGATCTCGGCATCCAGCAGGTTCTCGCCGGCGGCGTACACGCTGAGGAAATCCCCCACCGGAAGCGCGACCCGAACCCCGAGCGCCACGAACCCGTCCATCGGCAGTTCGTTCCGGTCGTCCTCGAACTGGGAGCTCATGAAGCGGACATCGGCTCGGGCCTCCACCGGGCCGCTCCAGGAGATCCCCGCCGCGCCCTGATGGAGCGGAACCTGAGGCAGCCACAGCCCGGTCTCGGGAACCGAGCTGTCCGAGAGCAGGTAGCTCGCAAAAACGTGGAGTTGGTCATCCAGTCGGAGCCAGAGCTCGGCCTCCGCCCCCCGCACATCCACTTCCCCGATGTTTCGTCGCTCGCGGAACACACCCTCGTCGTTCACTTCGAGGGTGACGTTCCCCACCACATTCCGCATGGTGTTCCAGAACACATTGCCGCGCAACAGGATGCGTCGGGTCGGATAGAGGTCTATCCCGATCTCCGCCCCGTAGAGCGTCTCTTCGCCGAGTTCGTCGTTCGCCGCAGTGCGGACGTTGCCGACCCGAAACGGACGGTACAGCTCGTTCAGCGAAGGAGCGCGGAAGCCGCGGTACGCCGAGGCCCGCAACGAGGCCTGCGGGGTCGGGTGGGCGAGCAGCGCGATCCGCGGGTTGACGCTTACCTTCGTTCCGGCGTTCTGCCAGACATCGAGGCGTCCATCGGCGAGCAGCTCGATCTCTTCCGAGATCTCCGCCCGCTTCTGGACGAAGACTCCGCCGCGGTTCTGGGCGTGCTCATCCCAGCTCGAACGCACCCAGTCGGCACCCACCTGAAAACCGCGCCGCAGCCGCGCCGTGAAGACCGCCCCCTGGCCCCCGTATTCGTACATCTGCTGGGAAGTTGGAATCTCCCGGTCCCGGCCGGGCAGGATCCGGGAGAAATCGCTGTTCAGATGGGCGGTCTGCGAAAAGACCAGCAGATCCCAGTCCTCCCGGCGAACCCCGGCATCGAGTCCGAGCATCGCCGAATCGTTCACTTGGGTCGGGGTCCCGTTGCGGCGATCTTCGGTGTAGTAGTTCACCGAGAGATGGGCGGAGTCAGCCTCGAAGCGGCCAAACGCCGAGCGGAAGTTGACTCCGGCCGGCTCGTCCACCATCCCCCGCTGCAATTCCCGGATCCGGTGATAGCCCTTCCCGTTGAAGAACCGGCCCGCGCCGAGGAAACCGAAATCGCCACTGCGGTGGGAGACGAGCGCCTCTCCGTCGCGGACTCCGAGGTTCCCGAAGCTGGCTCGACCGCGGAGGACCGACGGAGCCGGGCGACGGGTCAGCAACTGGATCGCTCCGCCGAGCGCCGAGCTTCCGTAAAGGGGGCTCGCGGCGCCCCGTGCCACCTCCACCCGCTCGAGCGCCAGAGTGGGCAGCCGGTTCCAATAGACCCAGTTGCCGAACGGATCGTTCATCGGAACCCCGTCGCGAAGCACGAGCGTGCGGCTCGCACCGCTCGGGCCGATCCCCCGCAGCGAAACGCCGGTGGTGGTGGGGTGGGAGATGAGGCTGGTGTTGCGCCGGAACAAGCCGAAACCCGGAATCCGTCCGAGCGCCTCGTCGAGCAGGATCCCGGGCGATTCGGTGATCGCGGCCGCATCGAGCACGGTCACGAGCGCCACCGAGTCCACGATCGGCTCTTCGGCGCGCTCCGGAGTCACGACCACCGTTTCCTCGAGGGAGAGAGCGGGCGCGGAGGTTTCCTCCTCCGTCTGTTCTCCGTCGGGGGGCTGCGCGGAGCCCGCCCCGGCCAACAACAGAATCAGGAAGCAGGCGGGAAAAGAACGTTCAGGCATTTCCCGCCGATGA
Organism: Vicinamibacteria bacterium; assembly: GCA_965215615.1. GTDB lineage: Bacteria > Acidobacteriota > Vicinamibacteria > Marinacidobacterales > Marinacidobacteraceae > CBDATA01. The sequence goes on from OZ244068.1 coordinate 2,904,085, forward strand.
TAGCCACCCGGCGAACGACCAAAACCGAAAGCCGTGGCGCGCCCTGGGCGATTCGAACACCCGACCTACAGGTTCGTAGCCTGTTGCTCTATCCGCTGAGCTAAGGGCGCGACGACAGGAGGACTCCGAACTGTCCGTGGCCCGGTCGATGGTACCGCTACGGGGATTCGAACCCCGGTTTGATGGCTGAGAACCACCCGTCCTAACCCCTAGACGATAGCGGCCCCGACCGAAGTCGCAACGGGCCATCCTAGCACATCAACCCGCTGCTCCCACGACTTCCAGCGAGTCGGTGACACCGAACGCGGAGGAGGAGGGTGGCGCGCCGAACCGTTCTTCGGGGTCGCGCAGGAGAACCCGGGCGCGGGCGCGGGCGGGGAGGAACCCGCCCAGAACGAGCCCGTGGCCCAGGCGGACGTGTGCCGTCTCGAACGCCAGCCGGCGAACTCCGAGGCTGGCAGCCCGCTCTGCGGTTTCGCGGGCGAAAAATCCGACCAGGTCCGGATCGCCGGGTGGCGCGAACCAGTCGCTCACCACGGCTTCCGCTGATCCCGGAGCAAAACGGGCGAAAGCGGCGGGAACGCCTTGCACCTCGACCGTCACCCCGGACAGGTGGCTCGCCTCGCTTGCCCCGACGAACGCATCGAATCGGGACCGGTATCGCTCGCGAAGCCGGGCTTCGGCCTCCGGCCCGGGAGCCTCGGGATAAACCACCGTGTCCCGGGGCGCACGAAGGCGGGGTGCCAGCAGCTTCCAGGCGGCCCGGCGCATCGCCCCGGGAGCCGTGGGCGCGGCGTAGCGGCCAAGCGGGCCGGCATCCTCGAAGCCAAGCGCCCGAAAGTCGGGATAGAGAAGCCACGAGGCCGGAAGAACCACAGCCGCGACCGGCGACTCCCGGGACCACCGGGCGAGGGCCGCGAGTTCGTCGCGCCGCGAGACTCGCGTCCGACGCTCGATCCGGACCAGAAGCCGCCCGGTCGCCGCCCGGTCGCGAAGGTGGAGAGGACGGTCTTCGAGTCGCAGCGGAGCGCCCGCGGCCGAATCGCCGGTCACTCCTCCGGGGGCATCACGATGGCGAGGATGAGATAGATGAGGATTCCCGGAAACGCCGCCGAACAGACGCTCACCAGCACGAACAGAACCCGTACCAACGTGCGGTCGAGCTTCCACCAGGCCGCGAGCCCGGCGCACACACCGAGCAGCAGCCGCTTGTCTCCGGGGCGTTCGAGTTGCGCCATGGTTCTTTCTCCTTGGCTGGTCAGGAATTCGTCAGGAGCGACAGGAGGATCGCGGCGGCGCTGAGGCCGAGCAATCCGGCACCCCAGATGGCGTGCTTGCCGCGCTCCGGCGAGAAGGCACCGAAGCGGGAAGCCACGAAATAGCCACCCAGAAAGCCGCCGAGGTGGGCGGCGTTATCGATTCCCGGCATCAGAAAGCCGAAAATCGCGAGGAAGATCACGACCCGCCAGACGCTGCGGGCGACTTCCGAGCTCGTGCGTCGGCCGTAGTAGAGCAGTGCTCCGAGCAGCCCGCACAGCGAAGCCGAAGCACCGACCGTGATGCTCGGCGCTCCGCCGAACATCGGCAGCGAAGACAGGAACGCTCCCATGAACGACGAAAGCAGGAAACCGGTTCCGGCGGCCACCTGGTAGATCACGAGCGTCCGCGCCGCGCCGAACGCTTCGCTCACCGCGGGGAACAGGTTCCAGATCCAGTACATGTTGAACGCTATGTGGAGCAGTCCGCCGTGCAGCCAGCCGGCGCTCAGGATCGACCAGGGCTTGCCGAGCCCGAACACCGGGATCGCTCCGGCGGCACCGAGTCGGAAAAGACTTTGGCCGTCGGGACTCAGGAAACCGAACATTCCCGAAGTGCCGATCTCGCCCAGACTCATGACCAGCGAAACCAGAAAGAGCGCGATGTTCGCGCCGAGGATCCCGGTCGCCAGTTGGCCTGCCTCGAAGCGGAACAGTCCGGCGAAACCGAACATTCCCGGCCGCTTCCGGCCGCAGATCAGGCATTCCTTGTCCTGAACCCCGACGAGCTGGCCGCAACCGGGGCAGAGGATGGAACCCGTGCGGCGGCTTCGGAAGGCCATCCCGCTATTGTGCCACCGCCCCGGCGGCCACGAAGAAGCGACGGATGGCGAACACCACCGCTTCGACTTCTTCCGGAGCCAGATCCGGCCGGAGGGGCAGGCTCAAAACCTCCCGTGCCGCCCGGTCGGCTTCCGGACAATCCCGGGGGCTCCCGGAAAACGCCCGCTGGCGGTGCAGCGGGATCGGATAGTGGATCAGGGTTTCGATGCCGCGGGCGGCGAGGAAATCGCGGAGACGGTCGCGCTCCGGGGTGCGGATCACGAACAGGTGGCGGGCGCTCCGCACTCCCTCCCCGGCGGCCACCAACCGGACCGGCATTCCTTCGAGGCCTTCCGCGTATTGCTCCGCCCGTTCCCGGCGGCGGGCATTCGCTTCCGGGAGATGCGGGAGGCGTGCTCCCAGAACGGCCGCCTGCAGCTCATCGAGGCGGCTGTTCCAGCCCGGCTCCCGGTGATCGTGGCGAGCTCCCTGTCCTCCCGAGCGAAGCCTCCGGATCCGTTCCGCAAGCGCCGGATCGTCGGTCCCGACGAGGCCGCCGTCGCCCACTCCGCCCAGATTCTTGGTGGGGTAGAAGCTGAAGGCGGATGCCCGCCCGAATGCGCCGAGCGGTTTCCCTCGATACGCCGCGCCGTGCGCCTGGGCGGCATCTTCGATGACCGGGACTCCGTGCCCCTGTGCGAGCTCGAGGATGTCCGGCCAGTCGGCCCCGGCGTGCCCGAAGAGATGCACCGGCAGGAGCGCGGCAAAACGCTCCTGGCGCAGGGCGGAACGGACCGCTTCGGCCGAAAGGCAGAGGCTTGCCGGATCGATGTCGGCAAACACCGGAATCGCCCCGGCCCGCTGGATGCCGACCGCGGTGTATCCCGCGGAAAAAGCGGTGGTGAGCACCCGGTCGCCCGCCACCACCCCGGCCGCCCGGAGCGCGAGAGTGATGGCATCCGAGCCGGATGCGACCCCGATCCCGAAACGGACACCGATTTCAGCCGCGAAGGCGCGCTCGAACGCCTCCACCCGGGGACCGAGCACGAACCGGCCCGACCCGAGGACCTCGGCAACCGCTTCCCGGGCCGGATCCTGCTCCCCGATCGAAAGGCGGACGAACGGAATCTTCACGGGATCCGCTCCGGGGCAGCCCGGAAGAAGCGCACGGTGGCCGCGAGGCCCGATTCGAGGCTGACCGCCGGATGCCAGCCGAGTTCCTCGCGGATCCGGGACCAGTCCGAGTGGATATCTCCGACCGCGATGTGCTGAAGTGATTCCGGCAAAGGCAGCGAGCGGATTCGCGGCGGCTCGCCGAGAGCCTTCCAGACCGCTTCCGCGAAGTCGCGAAGCCGCACCGGGGCCGCCCCCAGATTCCAGATGCCCGATTTCGCCTCTGGTCTCCCGGCGAGCAGCAGCGCCTCGACCACGTCGTCCACATGATGGAAGTCGCGCAGCAGATCCGGATTTCCAAGGATCGTGACCGGCCTGCCCGAAAGCGCCTGTCCGAGGACGCTCCCGGTGAATCCGGCGGCCGGACCCCGAAGAGTCTGCCGGGGGCCATAACTGCCGGTCAGCCGGAGAATGGCCCACCCCGCCGGCGCAAGAAGGCGCGTCAGGTGCTCCGCCGCTTCCTTGTGTACTCCGTGCGCGTCGGGCGGGGCGAGCGGGGCCTCTTCGCCGACCGGAAGACGGACCGGAAGCGCGTAGTTCTGCCGGGTTCCCGGGAAGACCACCCGCGCTTCGGGTGCGGATCGACGGACTGCCTCCATGAGGCGGAGCGAGGCTTCGACTCCGTGTTCGTAGTCGTGGAACGGCGCGTCCATGCTCGCCCGGTGACCCACGGCCGCCGCCAGATGGAACACCACCCGCGCTCCGGCGACCACTTCCCCCGCCGCCTCGCGTATTCCGGCGCGCCGCACCGGCATCCCGTCGAGGTTCGCCGGGTTCGCACCGCTTCCGGGGAGGAAAGCATCGAGCGCCCGCACATCGGCCCCGAGTTCCCGCAGACGCAGCGCCAGGTTGCTCCCGAGAAAACCGGCGGCACCGGTGACCACCACCGGGAGGCCGGCGTATGGGGATCGGTGGTCGAGCATCGGGCCGGACATTCTCCCCCGTGTCGGATACCGTGGGAACATGGAAATGCCGCCGGGGACGCTCTTCGTGGTCGCGACCCCCATCGGAAACCTGGAGGATCTTTCGCCGCGCGCCGTCGAAACCATGAAGGGGGTTGCGGTGATCGCCTGCGAGGACACCCGGGTGACCGGAAAGCTCAAAAGCCGCTTCGGAATCGAAGCGCCGCTCGTTTCCCTCCACGACCACAACGAGCGAACCCGGACCCCGGCGCTTCTCGCTCGGCTGCGGGACGGGGAATCCGTGGCGCTGGTCTCGGATGCCGGAGCCCCGCTGATCTCCGATCCCGGTTTTCTCCTGGTGCGCGCCGCGCGCGAGGCCGGGATTCCGGTTCGGGCGATTCCCGGCCCTTCAGCGGCGCTCGCAGCGCTCACCGTTTCCGGGCTGCCGGTCCAGGCCTTCACCTTCCTCGGCTTCGCGCCCGCCCGGCGCGGGGCAGCCCGGAACCGTTTTCTGGATCAGATGGGGGCCGCACCGGGATCGGTGGTTCTTTTCGAGTCGGCGAACCGTGCTGCCCGGTTGTTGCGCGATCTCGCCGGGCGGCTGGGGCCGCGTCCCGCTTCCCTCTCGCGCGAAATCACCAAGATCCACGAGGAGCACTGGTCCGGATCGCTCGTCGAACTCGCCGAACGGGCCGAAGCCGGACCGCCACGCGGCGAGGTCACGATCGTGGTTGGGCCGGAGCCGTTTCGACGAAAGCGGGACCGCCGGTAGAATCTCCAACGGGAATGGAAAGAGGTATGGATTTCGTCATCGTAATTCCAGAGAAGCCCGAAGTGGGCCGTCTCCCCTGGCTCGACCGGACCGTGGCCGAGGCCGGCTGGGAAGCCGCGCTCGGGCTCGGGGCAAAACGGACACTCCGCCCTGCGGAAGCAGGAGCTCTCGAAGGAAGGGGGCTGATCTTTCCGGAGGGTCTCGTCGGGATTCCGGAAGGTGCGGTGCGCGAACTGGTCGAAGGCGACGGAGGCACGATGTCTCTCGGGAACGCACGGAAGCAGACGATCGCGATCGCTGTTTCCGGTGAGGCGGTGGAAGCTCTGCCGCTCGACTCCTTCGACCAGGCGGCAGCGGCCGGGCCGGAACAATCGGGCGAACCGGTCTGCGGAGCGACGCGCATCGTGGATGCCGCTACCTGGTCGGAGGCCCTCAGGGAATCCCGCCGCCGCGTCGCCGAAGGCTTCCTCGCGGCGGGCGCGTTGATCGAGGATCCGGCAACCCTCTGGGCGGACCCGACCGTCGAGATCGCGGCGGGCGCGCGCATCGGCCCTTCGGTGCAACTCACCGGCACCACCCGGATCGGTGCCGGTGCCGAAGTCGCCGGGTTCACCCGACTCCACAACACGGTGGTCGCCGAGGGGGCCCGGATCGAGAGCCATTCGGTGGTACTCGATGCCGACATCGGCCGGGAGGCGAAAGCCGGCCCCTTCGCCCGGATCCGGCCGGGGACGGTTCTCGACCCGGGCGCTTATGTGGGAGGGTTCGTCGAGACCAAGAACGCCCGGATCGGCCGAAACGCCGCGGTCCCCCATCTCTCGTATGTGGGTGATGCCGACATCGGAGTCCGGGTGAATCTCGGAGCCGGGACGATCACCTGCAACTACGACGGGCGGGGCAAGCACCGGACGGTGGTCGAACCGGGTGCCTTCGTCGGCAGCAACGCCATCCTGGTCGCCCCGGTCACCATCGGCCGGCGGGCCTTCGTGGCGGCCGGATCGGTGATCGTCGAGGATGTTCCGGCGGAGGCGATGGCGATCGGACGGGGCCGGCAGGTGAACAAACCGGATCGGGCGGGGAACCGCTTCGAAGGTGCCGACGAGGTTTGACTTCTTGAACCAGAGCCGTACCGAACCAGCCCTCATCCGCGAGATTCGCGAGCAGCCGGAGGCCGTGCGCCGCACCCTGGAAGATCTCCGCAAACGTCCGCCGGTTCCGGGGGGCGGGCCGGTTCTCCTCGCCGGATCCGGTACGAGCCGCCACGCTGCCGAGCTCGCGGCCCTCTGGATGCGCGCCGGCGGAATCGAGGCGCGAGCCTGGCCCGCCACCGAAGAGGCGGACATCCGGGGAATACAGACACTGGTCGCGATCACCCAGTCCGGGACGACCGCCAGCATCATTCGAATGCTGGGCCAGACCCGCGGGGTCCACCGTCTCGTCTTGACCAACCAGCCGGACAGCCCGGCGATCCGTGGCGCAGAAACCGCATGGATCACCGCTGCCGGTCAGGAAAGTGCGATCCCGGCGACCAAGAGCTTCACTTCGGCGCTCGCTGCGCTCCTGCTGCTCGGGCGGGATCTCGGTGCCAAGGTTCCCGACCCGGAGGAAGCACCCTCGCTGATCGAAGCCGGTCTTCGGGAAGGAGAAGCGATCTGGTCCTTCCTCGAGCCGCTCCCGCCGCGAACCCTGTGGTTCTTCATGGCGAAAACCTCGCTTTTGCCGCTCGGCAACGAAGCGGCGCTCAAGATGATGGAGACAGCGGGGGTTCCGGCGCTCGCCCTGCCGGCGGGGGAGCTTCCCCACGGGCCGGCGGCGATCCTCTCTCCACAGACACCGGTGGTGTTTCTCGGCGAGGTAGCGCGACGATCGCTCGCGACCGCGAAGGCGGCCGGCGCTCCGGTTCTCCTTCTCGAAGGGGATGCTCCCCCTGGCCTCGAGGCCTTTCGGCTCGCACCGGTCATCCAGCAACTCGCCTGGTCCGAGGGGGTGACGCGGGGGCACAACGTGGACGCGCCGCCGGGACTGTCGAAATCGGTCATGGATGACTGACCCTTCGGCGCTGGCGGGTCTGAACGGGCCCCAGCGCGAAGCGGTGGCGGCGCCCGTCGGGCCGACGCTCGTGCTCGCCGGAGCCGGTTCCGGCAAGACCCGGGTCATCACCCGCCGGATCGCCTGGCGGATCCTCGAGACCGGCTCGGCACCGGATTCCGTCCTCGCGGTCACCTTCACCAACAAGGCGGCCCGGGAGATGAAAGAGCGGGTCGTGGCGCTCGGGGTGGAGTCTGTCGGGCGGGCATGGCTCGGCACCTTCCACTCGGTGGGCCTGCGGCTGCTCCGCCTGTTCGGCTCGGAGATCGGGCTTCCCCAGGGGTTCGCGGTGCTCGGCGAGGACGACGCGAAACGGCTCCTTCGCGACATCCGCGCGGAGCTCGGGATCGAGCCGGAGCTGGTCACGCCCCGAAAACTGCGCTCGGCGGTCTCGCGCCTCAAGAACGCCGGTGGGGAAGCCCCGCCGCCGCGACGGGAAGAAGAACACGCGATCCGGGCGGTCTTCGAACGGTACCGGGAGGAATTGCCCCGGCGGGGTGCCGTGGATTTCGACGACCTGATCCTGCTGCCTCTGGAATTGCTCCGGGCTTCGGCCGAGGCGCGCCGGTTCGTGAGCCGTCGCGCCAAGGTGCTGCTCGTGGACGAATACCAGGACACGAGCCCTTCCCAGAACCAGCTCATCCGTGCGCTCGCGCCCGGCAGGGACGTTTTCGCGGTGGGAGACGACGACCAGTCCATCTATTCCTTCCGCGGCGCGGACTACCGGAACATCCTCCGGTTCGAGAAGGATTTTCCAGGCGCGCGGATCTTCCGCCTCGAAGACAACTATCGGTCCTCCCGGGTCATTCTCGAGGCGGCCAACGCGGTCATCAGCCGGAACCGGAAGCGTCACGGGAAGCGCCTGCGGGCGACCAGCGGATCCGGCCGGGCCATCGAACCGATGTTCGCGGGCGGCGAGGCCGAAATCGCCCGCCGGGCGGCGGAGGAGATCGAGCGGCACGACCTCGAGCGCGGGCTGACCGCGGTACTGGTCCGGACCCGCGCTCAGACCCGCGCCTGGGAAGAGGCTTTCCTCGCCCGCCAGATTCCCCACCGGGTCATCGGTGGCTTGCGTTTTTACGAACGAAAGGAGGTGCAGGATGCCCTCGCCCACCTCCGGCTCGCCCTGAATCCGGACGACGACACCGCCTTTCGCCGGGCCCTCGATTCCCTCGCTCGCGGCTTCGGCGACAAGTCTTTCGAACGGATCGCTGCTCTTGCGGCGGAACAGAGGGTGTCCCTCCACGAAGCCGCCGGATCTCCTGGCGAAGGCCTGCCACCCCGGGCTCTCGCCGGACTCAAGGACTTTCTCGGGGGTGTGGAGCGGATTCGGAGAGCCATCGAAGCCGGACCGGTCGCATCCATCCGGGCGACGATCCAGGATTCCGGGCTCGCCGCGCGCTACGAGACGAATGATCCCGAACGCTACGAGAACCTGGTCTCGCTCGAAAGTGCCGCGGTCGAGTTCGAAGAGAACGAGCCGGACGCGACCACCCTCGGATTCGTCGATCGGGTGAGCCTGCTGTCCGCCGAGGACTTCCTCGTGGAAAACGAGGGTGGGGAAGGCGGAGGCGGGGGCCCGGTGCTGGTGATGACCGTTCACGCCGCAAAAGGCCTCGAATTCGACACCGTCTTCGTCGGCGGCCTCTGGGAGGGTGTTTTCCCGCACGGTCTGTCTCTCGGGAACGAAGCCGGGATCGAGGAGGAGCGGCGCCTCTTCTATGTCGCCGTCACCCGCGCCCGGAAGTCGCTCTACCTGCTGGTTGCCCCCGGAGGAAGCCCGTGGATGCGTGGCACGGGCGGCCCCTCCCGGTTCCTCTCGGAAATTCCGCGCGAGCTGCTCGCCGGGGAGGCTCCCGCTCCGGTCGCCGGTTTCCGGAAGGGAGACCGCATCCGGCACCGGCGTTTCGGCGAGGGGCGGATCGAATCCGTCGAGACGGACGGCTCGCGGGTCACTGTCCTTTTCCGGCAAGCCGGCCGCAAGCGACTCGTCCTCGCCTACGCGAAACTCGAACGAATCTGACCCGGGCTCAGCAGTAGCTCGGCCACCCGGCGGACCAGAGTGAGGGTGCCGGGGCTCGGGCCACCGGATTCGTGAAGGCCGAGATCCTGATACCGCGGGTAGCGCCGGATGCGGGTCAGCAGGCCTTCGAGATCGAGCTCCGGGTGGAACTGCGTCCCGTAGATGGGTCGGTCCTCGAAGCGGAACGCCAGGTACCGCACCCGGGACGAGAACGCGAGGCAGACCGCGCCGGAAGGCAGTTCGACCACCGAGTCTTCGTGGCCCATGACCGCCCGAAAGGGATCGCCAAGCTCCGAGAACACCGGATCCCGGAGGCCCTCTTCGGTGAGACGAAGCGGCAGGACTCCCAGCTCGGCGAGATCCGGATCGCGGACCACCCGCCCGCCGAGCGCCCGGGCCATCGCCTGGAATCCCCAGCAGGAAGCGAACGTCGGCTTCCCGGTCTCGTGAAGCTGCTCCATCGCGCGGAGCGCCCCCGGAAGCCACGGTGCCTCTTTCCCCTCGGCCACCGAATGCTGGCCGCTTCCCCCGATCAGCACCATGTCGGCGGCGGCGATCCGGGCGGCCGACGGCGCGCCTTCGGTGAGTTCGGAAACCTCAAGCTGGTCGCTGCCGATGCCGAGCGCCGAGCAGAACGCCTGCCGCTCGTGCTCCGCCATCGGATCGCCGGGGTCGCGTATCTGGAGGAGGAGGAAACGACGTGGCATCGACGAGACGGCGCTACTCGGAGGTGAAGCGGCCGAGCAGCGGCTTTCCAGGGAACACTCCCTCGATCAGGACTCCGTCGCGGACCACGGGAACGCCGTCCACCACCACGTGGGTCACCCCTTCCGAATAACTCAGATCGTCCTCGAAATTGGCGGTGTCGATGATGGAGTCCGGATCGAAGACGGTGATGTCGGCGATGGCACCGACCTGGATGCGCCCCTTGAGTCGCATGACCGGAGCCATGCTCTCGAGGCGACGGGCCGGCATCAGGGTCATCCGCCGGAGGGCATCGGTCAACGGGAGAACCCCTTCGTCGCGCACATAGCGGCCGAGAACCCGGGAAAAGGTTCCCGCTGACCGCGGGTGGGCACCGGGCGCGTAGGGCATGCCGTCCGAAGCCACCATCACGAAGGGGGTCCTGATCGCGAGACGGATCATCTCCGGATCCATCATGTGCAGGATCACCGTGCCGCCCTCCTCCCGGAAGAAGCGGAACGTCTCCTCGGTGAGCCTCTCCCCGGAGTCCTGCCACTGGACATCCCCGTAGGTCATGCCGAGTTTTTCCTGCCAGCCCTCGTCGAAAATCGCCGAGGAAATCCCCGTCGAGGCCGCTGTATAGGGATACGCCTCGGTGGTCACATCGAGTCCGGCATCCCGTGCGCCCTCGATCAGCGCGAGTGTGACCGGAAGGTGGTGGAGGCTCGAGCTGTTCAGGTGGACGATGTGAAGCGGCGCGCCGGTGGCAGCGGCATTCGCGAGCACCTCCTGGATCGCCGACACCGTCATGTCGCGCACGTGGGTATAGATCGGAACGTTGAAATCGGCAGCCATCTCGAAGATCCGGAAGATTTCGGTGTGGGATGCTCCGGGGTAGTACTGGTGAGGCATTCCGATCCCGAGCCCGCCTGAGCGGAGCTCGGCCCGGATCGCGTCCCGGACGGCTTCCATGTCGTCCACCCCGAGGTAGTTGGCCTCCCGCAGCAGTTCCGCTTGGTCGGGAGACAGTTCGACTCCGGCGCTTTCCGCTTCGAGGATCGCGGCCACCCGTTCCCGGACGCTCGAAATGCCGAGCATGCGCACTCCCGCGTGGGAGACCGAAGCTCCGTAGTGAAGGATCGCGTTGCCCTCCCGGCTTTCGAGAAAGCGCGCCACCCGGGGGGCACCGGCTTCGAGTTCGAGCGCGGTGGTCACCCCGTCCATGGCCTGGAAGCGATTGGCTTCGAGCGACTGTCCATGAACGTGGAGATCGATGAAACCGGGACTCACCACCCTGCCCGCGGCATCGAGCAACACGCCGCCCTGCTTCAACCGGTTCGGAAGCCGCTCCCGGGAAATGGCCACGATCTCGTTGCCGATCACCCCCACGTCCCGCGTCGCATCCAGCCCGGTCTCGGGGTCGATGACCCGCCCCCCGGTGATAACCAGATCGAGGTCGCGCTCCTGGGCGGACGAGAGGCCGGGAAGGAGGAGAAGTGTCAGGACCAGCGCCGGGGCGCGAGGGAAAAAAGTCATGCGCAAGAACAGGGTACCCGACCGGAGCGTCGGTTCAGGAAGCGGTGAGTTCGGAGAGACGGTACACGGCTTCGTACGACACTCCGGCGGCAGCGAGCCGTTCCGAGGCTCCCATCTCCCGGTCCACGAGCGCCAGGGCTCCGAGAATCCGGAACCCCGCCTCGCGCGAGGCTTCGACGGCGGCAAGCAGCGAACCACCCGTGGAAGCGGTGTCCTCGAGAATCACCGCGCCGCCTGTCGGGTTTTCGACCCCCTCCACTCTCCGGTTGCGCCCGTGGTCCCGGCTCTCTTTCCGAACGTAGAAACCGGAGAGCTGCCTCCCCTGCTCCGCCGCCGTCAGGACCACGGCCGCACAAAGCGGGATCGCTCCGGTGGCCATCCCCCCGACCGCCTCCGGCCGGAAGCCACACCGGTCCATGGCCTCGAGCAGCAGCCGGCCGATTCGCGGCGCGGCATCCGACCGGAGCGACGCAAGCCGCAGATCCACATAGACATCGCTTCGCTTTCCCGACGCGAGCAGGAAGTCGCCGCGCCGGACGGCTTCCCGTCGCAGGATCGCGAGCAGCGAGGCGCGATCGTCCACGAGCGTCGGTTCAGGCCGGTTCGAACCCGGCGATGATCCAGCGGGAGAGCACTTCGGCCCCGAACTGGTTCATCAGGTCGTACCGCATCAACTGGAAGTGGAAATCCCGATCCCCGACGGGGCTCGTGATCCGCACGGTGAGCTCCCGCTCGAGAACCCGGCCGGAGAGGTAGTCCACCTGGGCCTCTCGCATCAGACTGCGCCCGGTTCGTCTCCGCTCGTCCTCGAGCGCCATCTGGAGTTCGCTGATGGAGCGCACCAGCCGCCGGCGCTCGGCACCGTGCTCGTCCCAGGTGGCGGCGATCTCGCCCAGCCGCCCGCGCGGCATGTGCTCCGGGTCGTCCTCGCGGAGGTCGGCGATCCGGGTGAGCTCCTCCTGGTTGGCCTGCCGGAAGGCGTAGAGAACCTGGAACTGCTCGTCGCGCTCCTTTTCGGCGGCCTCGACTTCGTCCCGCAGCTCGGGAACCCGGTACGGCCCTTCGGCCTCCGAACCCATTTCGACGATTTCCCACGACTCGATGTCTTCCACCGGGAAATCCTCGAGCGCCACCCCTGAAGCCGGAACCCGGTCTCCTCGGGCCACGCCGCGGAAGAACTCTTCGAGCAGCGCTTCTTCGGGCGAACCGGAGCACGCCGGGAGAAAAAGCAGAGGGATCAACAGAGGGACGGGGAGCAAGGCGAGCGGATGGCGGATCACGAGGCTTCGGTGTCTCCCTGGTTGTTTCCCTGGCTGTCCCCATTGCGGCCGCCGGGGGCCTCGATGCGGGTGACCGAAACGAGAGAGTCGCCCTCGCGGACCCGGATCGCCCGGACCCCCTGCGTCGTCCGGCCGAGGTTGCGGAAACCGGTCACCGGGATCCGGACCGCCTGGCCGCCGGTCGTGATGGCGAGCAAATCCTCTCCGGGAACCACCGCCACCGTCGCCACCACTGGTCCTTTTTGCTCGGTCGAACGGATGTTGAGACGCCCCTGGCCGCCGCGCCCCTGGATCGAATACTGACCCAGCGCGGTCATCTTTCCGAATCCGTTCTTCGTCACCGTGAGCAGCGAGGTCTCCCGGACATCCGCCGGTTCCACCACCACGAGGCTCACCACTTCGTCACCCTGACGGAGCTTGATGCCCCGCACCCCCGCCGCGACCCGTCCCATCGGACGGACCTCAGACTCGCGGAACCGGATCGCCTTCCCCCCCCGGGTGGTCAGGACGACTTCACTCGCGCCGCTGGTCAGGGTGGCGGCGAGCAGGGTATCCCCGGCCTCGATGCGGATCGCCCGGAGCCCGCTCGCCCGGACGTTCCGGTATTCGGCGAGTTTCGTCCGCTTGACCTTTCCGTTCCGGGTGGCAGCAAGAAGATACCCGGCATCCTCGGCGGTGGGGTCATCGGGAATCGGGCAGATGGCGATGACCTGGCGGTCCGGTGCCAGGTTGAGCAGGTTCACGATGGCACGCCCGGCACCGCTCTTGCCGCCTTCCGGAATCTGGTAGCCCTTGAGCCGATAGGCCACGCCCTCGTCGGTGAGAAAGAGCAGACGGCTGTGGGTGTTCCCGATGATCACCTTGTGGATCTGGTCGCCGGCGCGGATTCCGGCTCCGGTGTGGCCGGTGCCACCGCGGGCCTGCGCCCGGTATTCGCTGAGCGCGGTCCGCTTGATGTAGCCACCCTGGGTGACCGAGACGACGATGTCCTCGACCGGAATCAGTTCCTCGATCGTCAGGTCGCTGGTTTCTTCGACGACTTCGGTGCGGCGGTCGTTTCCGTGGGTCTCGGCAGCCTTTCTGGCCTCTTCGGCGATGATCGCATCCATCCGGGCCGGGTCGCCGAGAATCTCGACCAGGCCGGCGATCTTGCCCTCGAGCTCCGTCATCTCCTCGCGGATCTTTTCCCGCTCCATCTGGGTGAGCCGCTGGAGCCGCATCTCCAGGATCGCCTTGACCTGATCGTCGGAGAGGGTCTCCCCGGCTGGCGGCACACCGGCGCGCTGGAGCAGCTCGTGATCGGTCGAAAGATCCAGCGGCTTCAGTTCGCGGCGGAGGCGGTCGCGTGCCTCTTCCGGGTTCCGCGAGCTGCGGATCCATTCGATGACCTCGTCCAACCGATCCACCGCCGCGGCGAGTCCGCCGAGCAAATGAAGCCTTCGCGCCGCCCGTCGAAGCTCGAAGTGGAGACGCCGCCGGACGACCCGCCGGCGAAAGCGGAGGAACGCCCGCAGCATCTCGAGGAGCGGGAAAAGACGGGGACGCCGGTCGGAAATGGCCAGCAGGTTGATCCCGAAGGCGCTCTGGAGCGGAGTGTGCCGATACAGGTTGTTGAGGACCACCTGCGGCTCTTCGCCCCGCTTCAGTTCCACGACGACCCGCATCCCACGCCGGTCGGATTCATCGCGCAGATCGGAAATGCCGGTGAGCCGCTTGTCCTTGACCAGCTCGGCGATCTTCTCGATCAGCCTGGCCTTGTTCACCTGATAGGGAATCTCGGTGACGATGATGGCGTTCCGGCCCTCCCGGATTTCCTCGAAATCGGCGACCGCCCGCACCTGGATCACTCCGCGGCCGGTGAGATAGGCGCTCATCACCCCCTGACGGCCGTGGATCCGCGCGCCGGTGGGAAAGTCGGGGCCGGGTACCAGCTCCAGCAGTCGGGCGTTCAGGCTCTGGTCCGACTCCTCCTGGTTCTCGATCAGATGCAGGAAGGCGGCGGTCACTTCGCGCAGGTTGTGCGGCGGAATCTTGGTGGCCATTCCCACCGCGATTCCGTCGGATCCGTTCACCAGCAGGCTCGGAACCACGGTGGGCAACACTTCGGGCTCCACCGCCTTGCCGTCGAAATTCGGCGCGAAATCCACCGTTTCGCGGTCCATGTCCTCCATCATGGCCACCGCGAACGGCATGAGCCGGGCTTCGGTGTACCGGTAAGCCGCCGGCGGGTCGCCATCCACCGAGCCGAAATTGCCCTTGCCGTCGATGAGCGGGTGGCGGAGATTGAAATCCTGCGCCATCCGGACCAGCGTGTCATAGACCGAGGCGTCGCCGTGCGGGTGGTACTTCTTCAACACTTCGCCGACGATGCCCGCGCACTTGGAGTGCGAGCGGGAGGGAAGCAGACCCTCCCGGTACATCGCATAGAGAACCCGGCGCTGGCCGGGTTTCAGGCCGTCGCGGACATCGGGGAGCGCCCGGCCGATGATGACCGACATGGCGTAGTCCATGTAGGACTGCGTCATCTCGGCTTCGATGCGCCGGATCCGTTCTTCCTGTGCCCAGACCTCCCTGGCTGCTCCGTTGCCTTCGGTCACAACGTGTTCAGATGTCCAGATTGGCGACCTGAAGCGCGTTCTGTTCGATGAACGCCCGCCGCGGCTCCACCTGGTCTCCCATCAGGGTGCTGAACAGTTCCGCCGCGTCCACGTCATCCTCGATGCGAACCTTCTTCAAGGTCCGGATCTCCGGGTTCATCGTGGTGTCCCAAAGTTCCTCGGCATCCATTTCGCCGAGCCCCTTGTAGCGCTGGATCTTGACGCCCTGGCGTGCCCGGTCGAGCAGGAGAGAAAGGAGTGCCTCGCTGCCGTTCGTCTCGAAATCCGGAACCCAGTCCCCACCATCGCGCCGGAACACCTGGATGGGACCCCGGTCCAGATCCCGCACGGCATCGCGCCGTGAAAGAAGCCTCTGGTATTGGCCGGTGCGGAAAAAAGCCGCCCCGATGGACCGACTGAAGCTGGAACCTTCCGCCGCGGTGTCCGGCACCACCGAAAACCGGCCCGGCTCGCGGGGGTCGGCGGCAACCAGCGCCGGGCTGCCGCTCTCGGTGAGGCGTTCGGCGAGGTGCCGCATCCGCTCTTCGCCGAGAGTCACGTCTTCGCCCACCCGTTCGGCGAGCAGCCACTCGACGAGGTCGCGCGGGTATCCGAGCTCCGCCAGCCGCGAAATCCGATCGCGGACTTCCCGCGCGTCCTGGACGAGCCGCAGCAACCGGTCGCCCGAAGCCTCGAAATCTCCGCAGGTCAGGCGATGGGAGACCACGGAACGCTCCAGCAGATACCTGTCGAGTCCGCGGTCGTCGAGGAAATAGCGGTCCGCGATGCGGGAGGAACGCGGATGCTCGACCCGGTACAACGGAGGCTCGGCGATATACAGCCGGCCCGCATCGATCATCGGCTTCATGCGCCGATAGAAGAAGGTGAGCAGGAGGGTCCGGATGTGGGAACCGTCCACATCGGCATCGGTCATGATGATGACCCGGTGATACCGGAGATTCGCGAGGTCGAGATCCGAATCGATGCCGGTCCCGAGGGCGGAAATCAGCACCCGGATTTCCTCGTTCTGGAGCATGCGGTCGAGCCGGGTCTTCTCGACGTTCAGAATCTTCCCGCGGAGGGGAAGGATGGCCTGGAAAGCCCGATCCCGTCCCTGTTTGGCGGAGCCTCCGGCAGACTCGCCCTCCACGATGAAGATTTCCGACCGGGCCGGATCCCGCTCCTGACAGTCGGCGAGTTTTCCGGGGAGCGATCCCGAAGAGAGAGCGCTCTTCCGGCGGGCCATGTCCCGCGCCCGTCGCGCCGCCTCGCGGGCGTGGTAGGAATCGGCGGCCTTCGTAACGATCCATTTCGCCTCTTCGGGGTTTTCCTCGAAGAAACGGGTGAGGCCTTCATAGACGAGACTGTCCACGAAGCCCTGGACGCTGCCATTGCCGAGCTTGGTCTTGGTCTGTCCTTCGAACTGCGGCTCCGGCACCCGCACGCTGACCACCGCGGTGAGCCCCACCCGGGTGTCCTCTCCCTGGATCGGCCCCTTGAGATCCTTGCCGGCGCGGGTCTGCGGCGCGTAGGTGTTGATCGCCCGGGTCAGCGCCGCCCGCATTCCGGAGAGGTGGGTTCCGCCCTCCGGGGTGCTCACGTTGTTGACGAAGGTATGCACCGACTCCCGGTAGCCGCGGCTCCACTGAAGGGCGATCTCGCAGGAATGGGGCTGGTCGCTTCGCCCGTTGTCCGGATGGGCTGCCTCGACCTCCAGGTTGATGACGGTCTCGTGAACCGGCTGCTCGTTCCGGTTCAGATGGGCCACGAACTCGGAAATTCCGCCCTCGTAGTGGTACTCGCGCGACTTGCCCTCTCCTCGCTCGTCGAGAAGCCGGATGCGGACTCCGCGCACCAGGAACGCGAGTTCCCGCACCCGGTGGGCGATCTGGGAGAAGTCGAAGTCGGTCGTTTCCTCGAATATCTCCGGATCCGGCAGGAAGTGGACGAGGGTTCCCGTCTCTTCGCCCGTCCCGGTTGACGAAGGACCCGCATCCTCGAGCGGGCCCACCGGCGCGCCGCGTTCGTAGGCCTGCCGGTGGATCCGCCCGCCGCGACGGACTTCCACCCGGAGCCAGGTCGAGAGCGCATTCACCACCGAAACGCCCACCCCGTGCAGCCCGGCCGAATACTTGTAGGTATCGGCATCGAACTTCCCGCCGGCGTGCAGGCGGGTCATGACCACCTCCACCGCCGGAAGCCCGGTGCTCGGCTCCGGATCCACCGGAATCCCGCGCCCGTCGTCGCGGACCGAGACGCTCCCGTCCTCGTGGATCGTCACCTGGATGTTCCGGCAGAAGCCGGCCATCGCCTCGTCGATACTGTTGTCCACCACCTCGCGCACCAGGTGGTGGAGGCCTGCCGGGCCGGTGGAGCCGATGTACATCGCGGGGCGAACCCGCACCGCCTCCAGTCCCTCGAGGATCTTGATATCCCCGCCGGAATAGTCGGGTGGCGGCGCCGCCCTCTGATCGATCATCCTCGAACCCCGGAGAGCCTGGAACCTGCCTCGAACGGGAGGCCTCTCCCGGAAATCAAACCAGCGGCATCCCGACGCACAGATACTCCTCGCCCTGGCCAACCGGACGAAGGAGGTACGCGGTCTCCGCAGTCTGGAACTCGAGGGACACGTCCTCGTTCTCCATGCTCCGGGCGAAATCGCGCACGTGGCCGAGATTTACATGCAGGCTGAGCTCCTGGCCTTCGAGACGCGCGTGTTCGATCACGCACTGGGCCTCCCCACGCACCGACGCGACTTCGATGGCCACCGACTCCTCGCTCAAATTCAGTTTGGCGCGGTGGTACTCGCCGGTTGCGAACGGGAGCGCCGCCTGGACCGCCGCGAGCAGCTTGCCCCGACTGACCTGGACCTGGACCGGACATTCACGCGGAATCACGTGTTCGTAATCGGGGAGCCGCTCCGCGAGCTTGGAGCTCACGAGCAGACGATCACCGAACTCGAAGAACAGATGGTTGCCCGCTTCGAGAAAACGCACTTCGCAATCCGTGCTTCGGGAGAGCAGCATCAGCTCGGAGAGAGTCCGGGCTCCTAGCCCGAACATCTGCCGGTCCCCTGCGTCGAGCGAACCGGAAGAAACGGAAGCGCTCGCCAGCGCGAGCCGGGAGTGGTCCGAGGAAACGATCCGGACATCCTGATCGGTCACCTCGATCTGGGCACCTGCGGTGGCTGCCTGCGGGGCGCTGCCGCTGCCGGGGACTGCATGGGAGCCGAATTTCAGGATCTCGTGGAGCTGTGACGAGGAGATCGAACAAAGCGAAGTCTCTGGCGGAGACTCGAGACTCGGTGCCTCTCCGACGCGGCCCGGTATCTGCGTCTCGTGGTCGCCGCAGCGCACCTGCACCCAGCCCCTTTCGGTTTCGGTGAGGGTGACCTCGTCGGCGGCACCGTGCTTGAGCCATTCGCTCAGGAGGACGACCGGAACACTGAGCTTCCCGTCCCCCGAGGTTTCCGCCGGCAGGGAAGAGCTGAGCCCGATCTCTCCGCCGGATGCTTTCATCTCGCAATTTCCGCTCGAAGACAGGAAACACACGTTCGAGAACATCGACATGAGATCGGCGGGATGCTGATCCACGATTCCCGAAAAGAGACTCAGCTCGGAAAGCAGATCTTTGCGATTGGCAGTGAATTCCATTGGAAGAATCAAACCTCCCGATCAGGCCGGGTCTCACCCTGACCCAAACGGGACCAGAACGGATATGGGCGTGAAGAAAGAAAAAAGAGGGGGTTGGATCGGACAGGATTATACCCTGCCCCACCAGGGGAAGTTAAGGGGGGAGGGAAGACGGGGAAAACGAATTCAAACCAATGAAAACAAAAGAGATGCGGCATTCTCCGACTAGAGGAAAACCCCCTGGAACCGGAGGGGTTCGGCGTGGACGGTGCGTCATCTGTGCGTCATTCGGAGCAGGTCCGGCGACGCAGGACGATTCTCTTCCCGCTCTTTCCCGGTTTTTCCCCATCTTTTCCCGTTTGACTGGTCCCCGTCGGTCGGCCTGCGGAGGAAGCCGGGGCCCGGTCAGCGGAGCTTTCGCTGCAGCCGTTCGAGGACGCGATCCAGCCCCGGATTCCGGGTGCGCTCTTCCTCGATTCGGGCCACTCCGTACCGCACCGTGGCGTGGTCGCGGCGCAGGGCGCGTCCGATTTCCGTGAGCGTGCGGCCCGCGGTCTCGCGGCACAGGTACATGGCCACGTGGCGGGCCTGGACCAGGTCTCGATGCCGCTGGGGGCCGGGCAAGTGCGTGAGCGGCACGCCGAACTCGCTCGCGGTCAGACTGAGAACTTCGGAGATGGTGACCGGCTTCCGGCCGTGGTTGAGCAGCTCGGCCGCGAGTTCGATGGTGATGGGAAGGCCGTGGGCATCGGCGGTGTTGAGGATTCGGTTGAGCGCTCCCACCAGTTCGCGCACGTTATGGCGGAACCGGGAAGCGACCATTTCGGCCACCGGCAAGGGAAGCTCCACTCCGGCGGTGGTCGCCCGCTTGAGGAGGATGGCGACCCTGGTTTCCCATTCGGGGCTTCCCACATCGGTGGTGAGGCCCGCTTCCAGCCGGGTTCGGACCCGCCGGTCCACGCGCACCAGATCCTGGGGATGGGCGTTGGCGGTGAGAACGATCTGCCGTCCCCGTTCGGTCAGGAAATTGAGGGAGTGGAAGAACTCCTGAGTGCTGCGGCTGAATCGTTCCATCCCGGCGATGAACTGGATGTCGTCCACGAGGAGCAGGTCCACCTCCCGGAGCTGATCCCGGAACGCATAGAGATCCGCGGAGCGGATCGCCTGGACAACGTGGCGGGTGAAGGATTCGCCCTTGGTCAGGAAGACGCGACGGGACGGACTGTGGCGCAGCACGCGGCCCGCGATCGCCTGCAGCAGGTGGGTTTTTCCGACTCCGACATCGCCATAGATCAGCAGCGGGTTGTAGATCCGCTGGTGGCTGTCCGGCTCGCTGACCGCGAGAGCGGCGGAGTGCGCGCTGCGGTTGCTGACCCCTACCACGAAGTTTTCGAAATTGGATTCCTTCGAGATCGGATCGCTTTCGGCAAAACGGGCGGAAGAATCCCGCGGGAACGGTGCCGGGTCGTCGGCCTCCCCGCTCGTTCCCCCACCCGTTCCCACGACAAAACGGACCCGGGCGCTCCCCGCGCCCACCTTTTCGAGAGCCTTTCGAACCGTGGCTTGGTGGCGGTCTGTCAAGCGGGCCGCGAACGCTGCGTGCGGCACGCCGACCAGGATGGAGCTCCCGTCCCGGCGGAGAAATCGGGTGGGGGCGAACCAGCGCCGGTATTCGGTGTCCGGCACCTGATGCTTCAGAACCCGAAGCGCGCTTTCCCAGCAGGCCGGGTCCTTCGCCTCTTCCCGTTCCCCGAGAAGGAGGCCCATCTCCGATTCCAGATCGGCGACGCGAGAAGGCATATTTCGACGGATTCCAGGAGTCAGTGGGAGAGGCAGGCGGGTGCCTCGGCGAAGAAGAAAAACGACATCGGGCGGGGCGGTTTTCTGGCCGCTCGGAGCCCCGGAAGGGCGGAACCCTAGCGACGGCAAAAGCACCCCGAAAGGGTCTTGTGGACCCACTGTCGAATTCCCTATCGGAGTCAACGGTTTCCAAAAAACAGCCTGAAAATCACCAACCGATCGAGCGGTTTTCGAGTTCAGATCGGCGAACAGATCGGGGAATGGACTGGGGGGCGGGAAGCAAATCCATGACGGGATATCGGCTTCCAACCCGCAAAAAAAAGTTGTTGACGTGAGTTTTCTCCGTGGGTACCCTACCGGACCGATTTACGCCCGCTGAGCGCGAATCCGGAAAGGCGTGACCCGTCCGCGGGTCTTGAGAGCGGGCCGGAAACAGGAGAACGTGCGGTGAAGCGAACCTACCAGCCCAACAGGCGTAAACGAAAGAAAACGCACGGTTTCCGTGCGAGGATGCAGACTCCGGGCGGGAGAGCTGTCCTGGCTCGCCGCCGGCGTCGGGGGCGTCGTCGTCTCGTTCCGGGCATCTCGCGCTGACCTCTGTCGCGCCGTTTCGCGTCGAGAAGTCGAGCGCGCCGAGGTGACCGCGAAAACGCCCGGAGAGAGCCTGCCGCGGACGGCGCGACTCCGCTCGGGAGGAGATTTTCGATCGGTCATGACGACCGGGCGAAGAGGTGTGTCGCAATATGTCGTAGCCTTTCATCGCGTCGGGCCGGACGGTTCCCGGGAATCGCGGCTCGGGGTGGTGGCGAGCCGCAAGGTCGGCAAGGCCCACCGCCGTAACCAGGCCCGTCGCCGTCTGCGCGAAATCTGGCGGCGGTCGGGAGAGCGCCCGGCGGGGGATCTGGTGCTCCTTGCGCGGGCCGGGATCGCTGACGCGCCGTGGGCGAGTCTTCGCCGCGCCTACCGCTTTGCAGTGCGTCGCGCGCTCGGGCGGGGACGACGAGCGAAATGAGCGCTCCCGCCCCGTCAGTTGCCGGAGATCTGAAGAAGGATCATCCGGGATTTCTCACCGCCCTCCTGATAGGGGCCATCCGTACCTACCAGGTGACGCTCGGAGCATGGCTTTTCGCCGGGGTTTGCCGTTTTACTCCGTCCTGCTCCCGGTATGCCGAAGCCGCGCTTCGCTCGCACGGCCCGGCGCGGGGCATCCTGCTCGCCACGAAACGCCTCCTCAGATGCCATCCCTTCGGAGGCTCGGGTTATGACCCGCCCCCGGTTCCCCTCGGGCGAAGGATTGACCCCCGGCCGATGACCCCCCACCGATGACGATGGAACGCCGGGTCGTTCTGGCCTTCCTCCTCTCGTTCGGGGTTTTCCTGCTTTTCGTCAGGTTCTTCGCGCCCGATCCAGAGGAAGCACCGCCGCCCGCTACCGTTGAACGGAACCTCCCGGATGCTCCCGCTCCAGGGATTTCCGTCCCCGAGGCACCGGAGGCGGAGCCGGTTACCACGATCCCCGAGGTCGAGGAGCGCGCCGCCGCCGCCGAACAGACGATCCGGGTCCATTCCCGCCTCTTTCACGCGGAATGGACGAACCGGGGAGCCCGGATGATGGCCTTTTCGCTCCGGGAGCACCGGGATTCGGCCGGAGCTCCCTACGAAATCGTCCCGCAGGGAGACGAACGGGTGCGCGAGGTTCGCCCCCTGGACGTGATCCTCCCCGCGGAGCGCAACCCCGGGCGTCTTCAGGGCGCGCTCCACGAGGTGTATGTGGACGGCGCGCTTCGCACCGGGCCGGTGGACATCGAGCTGGCGGATGGCGAGCGGCGGGAGATCCGCTTCGAGTGGACCGGTGTCGATGGACTCGAAGCGCAAAAGACCCTCGAAGTCTTCGGCGACGACTACCGGATCCGGGTGGAAGTCTCGGTGCAGCGGGGCGGGGCCGAGGTTCCCAAGGAAGTGCTCTATGGCCCCGGAGTGGGAGAGGAGCCGCCCGAAGGAACCTATGTGGGCGAGGATCAGGGCGTTCTCCAGATCGGCGGCGAGAGCGTTCTCTATTCGGAAGGCGAGATCCGCGACGGCGAGGCGGTTTCCCCTTCGGTCCAGGCCGTCGGAATCAGTTCCCACTACTTCGCCGGGTTGCTGGTGGCGGATTCCGGCCAGCGCCACGAAGGCCGGGTGGATCCCCTGCCGATTCCCTGGGAGAGCTTCCGACTGGCTCCGGAAGATGCGAGCGGAAACCGCTCGATGATGGTGTCGCGGCTCGGTGCGGCGGGCATCGCGCGGTTCACCATGTACTCGGGGCCGAAGCAGGTGGAGCGGCTCGAAGAGCTCGGGGTGGACATCGTGGAGTTCGGGAGCTGGCTCCGCTTCCTGGTCGTTCCGATCCGCATCGCGATTCTCCGGGTGTACGACTTCACCGGGAATTACGGCTGGGCCATCATCCTGGTCACCGCGCTCATCAACCTCCTGCTCGCCCCGCTCAAGCACTACAGCTACGTCTCCATCCGCGGGATGCAGAAGATCAGCCCGCAGATCAAGCGCATCCAGGAGCGGTACAAGAGCCTCAAGCCGACCGATCCGCGCCGGAACGAGATGAACCAGGAGATGATGGCTCTCTATCGGGAGCACGGCGTGTCACCGGTGGGCGGCTGCCTGCCGATGCTCCTGCTGATGCCATTCTTCTTCGCGTTCTACCGGCTGCTGGTGGTTTCGGTGGAGCTTCGCCAGGCACCCTTCCTCCTGTGGGTGAACGACCTTTCCCGCGAAGATCCGTACTTCATCCTGCCGATCCTGATGGGAGTGAGCCAGCTCGTCATGCAGAAGATGAGCACGACCCAGATGGAAGGGCTGCAGGCGCGGATCATGATGCTGATGCCGTTGGTATTCACCATCATCCTGGCCTGGGCACCCTCGGGACTGGTGCTCTACTGGTTCGCCAACAACATCCTCTCGATGGGCCAACAGATCCTCACGACCCGCATCCTCGACCGTCGGGAGGCGGCGGTGGAGGTCATCGAGTCTCCGGCCCGGAAATCCGGGAAGTCGGGCCGGAGCAGCAAACAGTCGAAATCGAAACGCTGACCGTGGTTCCGAAGGCCTTGCGGTCCGCGCTCGAAGGCCTTGAGCCCCCGGTGGAAAAGGAAGCGGCCCTTCGTCTGGCCACCCTGTTCCGGCTGCTCGGGGAGTGGGAAGGTGCCGGCCTTGTCGGGTTTCGCGGTGATGAGGAACTCGCCGTCGGGTATTTCCGCGAATCGCTGGAGCTCCGCGGATTCCTTCCTCCCGAGGGGCCGTATCTCGATATCGGGAGCGGGGGCGGTGCGCCGGCGTTGCCCCTGGCGGCCGCCGGTTCCGGTGTCTGGACGCTTCTCGAACCGCGGCGAACCGCGTCGGCGTTTCTCGAGTTGGCATCCCGGAAACTGCTCCCTCCGGGCCGCGTCGAGGTGGAGCGGTGCCGTCTCGCCGAATGGCTCCGGGGGCGCGAGGCCGATTCCCTGCCATTCACCGCCGTCACCCTCCGCGCCGTGCGCCTGACCCGAGGGGAATGGACGGGCCTCGCCGCCGCTCTTCGTCCGGGCGCGGTGGTGGTCTGGCCGACCAGCCCGGCAGGCCGAAATCGAGCGGAAATCCCCGACCGGCTGTTTCGGGAGCGGGAAGAGGCAGCGACCCGGGGCATCGTCTGGCGGGGTTTCGTCGGGTAGCGGGCTTTCCCATGTTTCACGGGAAACATGTCGCGGACGTGGCCCCTACAATCCGACGGACAGGGTGATGAGAGTGCTCGCGATTGCGAACCAGAAGGGCGGCGTGGGAAAGACCACGACCGCCGTCAATCTGGGTGCCTCCCTCGCCGCGGAGGGAAAGAGGTGCCTGCTGGTGGATCTCGACCCTCAGGGCAACCTGACTTCGAGTCTTGGAGTGGAGTTGGCCGAAGACGAACTCAGCACCTACGACATCCTCGTGGATGGCGAACCGGTCGCGAACGCTCTGGTGCGGACCGAGGTTCCCGGCCTTGTTCTCGCTCCTTCCGATCCGTCGCTTTCGGCGGCGGATCTCGCGCTTGCCGCCGATGAGCCGCTGCCGCGCGCCCGTGCTTCCCGCCTTCGGAAGGCGCTTCGGAACCCGGGTGTCCCCTCGTTCGATTTCGTGCTGATGGACTGCCCCCCCTCCCTCGGACTGTTGACCATCAACGCACTGGTTGCCGCGGATGGAGTCCTGACACCCATGCAGTGTGAATTTTTCGCGATGCAGGGGCTCGCCCGCCTGCTGGATGCCATCCGGCGGGTCGCTGGAGACTGGAATCCAGGTCTCCACCTCGCCGGCATCGTGTTCACCATGGTCGATCGTCGCACCCGACTGGCGCGGGAAGTCATCCAGGAAGTGCGGGACCGTTTCGGGGACCAGGTGCTGTCTTCCGAGATTCCGCGTTCGGTCCGGATCGCCGAGGCGGCCTCGTTTGGCTGTCCGGTTCTCGCGCACGATCGGCGCTCCCGGGGTGCCCGCGCCTATTCCGCGCTGGCGCGTGAGATCCTTTCTGCATGACCAGGAAATCCAATCGGGGCCTCGGCCGCGGACTCGACGCACTCCTGCCGGGCGAGCCCGACGAGGGCGGCGCATATCGCGAGGTTCCGGTGGACCGCCTCGCACCCAATCCGCAGCAACCCCGTTCCAGGATCGCCGGGGAAGAACTTTCCTCTCTTGCTGATTCCATCGCCTCCCAGGGAATCCTCGAGCCGATCCTCGTCCGGCCGCGGGGTGCCGGCTTCGAGATCGTGGCCGGTGAGCGCCGTTGGCGTGCGGCGCAGGAGGCCGGGCTCGCCCGCGTTCCGGTGGTGGTCCGCGAAGTCTCCGATGAGGACATCGGACTTCTGGCGCTCATCGAGAATCTCCAGCGCGAGGAACTCAATCCGCTGGAGGAGGCGGCCGCCTTCCGGAAGCTGGCAGCCTCCGGCCGAACCCACGAACAGGTCGCCGCGGAAGTGGGGAGAAGTCGCGCGGCGGTAACCAACGCGATCCGTCTGCTGGAGCTTGCTCCTCCGGTGGCCGAACTGGTCGCTCACCGCCAGCTCGGTGCCGGCGCCGCCCGGGCGCTGTTGCCGCTCGCGCCGAACCCGCAACACGAAATGGCCCTCGAAATCGTCCGTCGAGGTCTTTCGGTCCGCGAAGTGGAGCGGCGGGTGGCGAAGCGCCTCGGACGCGGGAAGACACGATCGGCACCAAAACTCGATGCCAACAGCCGCGATGCCGAGCGCCGCATGGAGCGCGCCATGGGGCTTCCCGTCCGTATCCGTCGTCAGGGAAAGGGAGGAACGGTCACCGTGCAATTTTTCAGCGAGAACGACCTCGAACGGGTCTTCGAACGACTGGTCGAGGATCGAAAGCAAGGAGCGGAGGCCTTATGAAACAGGACGACTCTCACGGCGGGCATCTGGGTACCGGGGCCACCATCCGGGGCCGTCTCGAAACGGCGGGAGATTTCCATGTCAACGGGACGTTCCTCGGCGAGATCCACGCCGGGCAACTCGTCTCGGTGGGGGCTGGCGGGTTGGTGGAGGGCGAGATCCACGCGGATCGGATCGTTCTCGACGGGGGAACGGTCAAGGGCCTTCTCCGGGCAAAGAGCATCGAAGTCCGACCCGAAAGCAGGCTGGTGGCCGTCCGGATGAAGGCCGAACGCCTGCACCTCGACGCTTCGGCTCACAGTGAGGGTGCCCGGTTCGAGGTGGGCGCGAAACCGGAAGCCGGGCCGGCCTCTCCTTCTTCGTAGTCGCGGACGCTCGCTCTGGCCTACAATCCCCGCCCGAACCGGCCATCCCTGCGCCACCGTTCGCCGAGCGCCGGGTCGAGACGGAGCGCCATCCCGAAAGGGAGTTGCGAGTCCGCGCTCCGCGATGCCGGCCGGCTCCGTTCCGGATCTCCATGACTCTTTTCCCCGACTACACCACCTTCCTCATCGTCGGGATCCTTCTGTGCCTCGCGCCGATCCTGAAGAGACTCCTGTTCGAGCCGCTCGCCACGATCATCGAGCGGCGCGAGGAGATGCGGGCTGCCGCTGAAACCGGGTTCGAGGCGGCGCGAACCGAGAACGAGCAGGCGGTCCAGCTCGGAGAGGAAGCGGTCGCGAACGCCCGGCGAAGCGGCTACCGGGAGATGGAGACCATGCGACGGGAGGCGGCCGGGCGAGCCGGCGAAAAACTCGAAGCGGCTCGTCGTCAGGCGGCCGAAACGCTCGCGGACGGTCAGAAACGACTCGACCAGCAGGTGCGCGAGGCGGAAACCGCTCTCGAAGGGACGGTGGTGGGGCTGGGGGACCAGCTCATGGCCCGTTTGCTGGGGAGAGCGGGATGACGACGGCAGGCCGCAACCACCCGGCGCGTCTCCTGCGGGGCCTCGGCTCGGCGGCGCTCCTGCTGCTTTTCCTTGCCGAGCCGGCGAGTGCTGCCGAGGGGCTGGTGGATGTCCCCAAGCTCGTCAACTTCACCATCCTGGCGACCATCCTGGTCTTCGCTCTCAGAAAGCCGATCTCCGGCTACCTGAAAGCCCGAACCGAGCAGATCCGGCTTGAGAACCAGAAGGTGAAGGACTGGAACGAGGAAGCGGCATCGCTTCGCGCTCAGGCGCTCGAACGCAAGTCGAGCCTCAGCGGGGAAGAAGAGGCCGCCATCAGCCGGATCCGGGAGGCGGCCGTCGAGGAAGCCGGCCGGATCGTCGCCGAGGCGGAAGCCCAGGCGGAGCAGATTCTCGAACAGTCGCAGCGGGAGCTCGAGTCGAGAGTCCGGGCGGCGGAAGGAACGCTTCGGCGGGCGAGCGCCCGGGCTGCCGCCGGGGTGGCGCGGGATCGCATCCGGCAGGAAATGAACGACGCAGACCGTCGCCGTCTGCTCGATATCGGTATGGATGCCATCCGGGCGGACTGACGCGATGCGGGAAAAGGGCAGCGCAGAGATCGCCGGCCGCTACGCGAGCGCCCTGCTGGATGTCGCCGTCGCCGCCGGTGACGATCTCGACCGGATGGTTGCCGATTTTGCCGATTTCGACGCAACGCTCGGGGAAAACGCATCGCTTCTCCGGGCTTTCGAGACCGGGGGCCTTCCCGTGCATCGCCGGGTGGAGCTCGCCCGCGAGCTGATCGCCCGGCACACCGAAAACGAAAACCTGCGGAGGTTCGTGGTTCTGATGGTTTCGCGGGAGCGCGGTGCTTCGTTGCCTTCCGCCTTCCGCGCCTTTCGCCTCGCGGTGGATTCCCACCGGGGGATCACCGACGTCCGCCTGGTTTCCGCCCATCCGCTTTCGGAAGCCGAGGCAGAGCGCCTTTCGGACGCGCTCGGCAAAGCGCTCGGAATCGAGCCGCGCCTTCACCGGGAAGTGGATCCTGCGATTCTCGGGGGCTTCGTCGCTCGGGTGGGCAACCGGATCTACGACGCGAGCGTCGAACGGGAGCTGCGGCGCTTCGAGGAGAACGCGTCCTGAACACCGTTCAGCCGCAAGAACAGGAGCATCATGAAAGTTCGAGCCGATGAAATCGCGGCGCTGCTGAGGGAGCAGATCGCCGGCCACGAAACAGGCGTGGACATCGCCGAAACCGGGACCGTCGTCTCTTCCGGCGATGGCATCGCGCGGGTCCACGGACTCGAAGGCGTGATGTACGGCGAGCTCGTCGAGCTGCCGCACGGTGTCTCCGGTCTCGCGCTCAACCTCGAAGAGAGCGCGGTCGGCCTCGTGCTCTTCGGCGAAGTGAACGCGATCCGGGAGGGCGACGAAGCGCGTCGCACCCGCCGGATCCTCGAGGTTCCGGTCGGCGAGGCGATGAAGGGCCGGGTGGTGGATGCCCTCGGGCGGCCGATCGACGGCAAGGGTCCGATCGAATCCACCGAGTCGCTTCCGGTGGAACGGGTGGCACCGGGAATCGTCGCCCGACAGCCGGTCAAGGAGCCGCTCCAGACCGGAGTCAAGGCAGTGGACACGATGATCCCGATCGGCCGCGGCCAGCGCGAGCTCATCATCGGAGACCGCCAGACCGGAAAGACGGCGATCGCGGTGGATGCCATCATCAACCAGAAGGACACGGGCGTCGTCTGCGTCTATGTGGCCATCGGCCAGAAGCTGTCCACCGTCGCGCAGGTGGTGAGGAGCCTCGAAGAACACGGCGCGATGGATCACACCATCGTGGTGACCGCGACCGCTTCCGAGCCCGCGCCGCTCCAGTACCTCGCGCCGTACGCGGGTTGCGCCATGGGCGAGTACTTCATGGAAAACGGCGGCCACGCGCTTTGCGTCTATGACGACCTGTCGAAACACGCCGCTGCGTACCGCGAGATCTCGCTGCTTCTGCGGCGGCCTCCGGGCCGGGAGGCCTATCCGGGGGATGTCTTCTATCTGCATTCCCGGCTGCTCGAGCGGGCCTCGAAACTCTCTGACGAGCGGGGAGCGGGCTCGCTGACCGCGTTCCCGTTCATCGAGACCCAGGCCGGAGACCTTTCCGCCTACGTGCCGACCAACGTGATCTCGATTACCGACGGCCAGATCTACCTCGAGACCGACCTCTTCAACGCCGGGATCCGGCCCGCCATCAACGTGGGGAATTCGGTGAGCCGGGTCGGTGGCTCGGCCCAGATCAAGGCGATGCGGAGCGTGGCCGGCGCGATGCGCCTCCAGCTCGCCCAGTACCGGGAAATGGCGGCGTTCGCCCAGTTCGGATCGGACCTCGATGCCGCGACGCGCGTCCAGCTCGCCCGCGGGGAACGCCTCACCGAAATCCTCAAGCAGGACCAGTACGAGCCGCTCGCGGTGGAGCGGCAGGTCGCGATCGTGTTCGCCGCCAATGAGAATTTCCTCGACGACATCGAACCCGCCGCCTGTCGGGCCTTCGAAGCGGGCCTCTACGAGTTCCTGGATTCGAGATATTCCGGCCTGCTCGGAAGGATTCGCTCCGAGAAGGAGCTGAGCGACGACCTGAAGGCCGATCTCCGCGAAGCCATCGCCGAGTTCAAGCGCGACTTCGGCTCGTCCGCCGTCCCCGCCGAGCAGACAGAAGCGGTCCCCGCGTAAGACCCGTGCCCACCCTTCTCGAACTCCGCCGCCGCACCCGCAGCGTCCGGAATACCGAGCAGATCACCCGGGCGATGAAGATGGTGGCGACCGCCCGTTTGCGGCGGGCCCAGGAGGCGATCGTTTCCGCCCGCCCCTTCGCGAGCGGGATGCTGCGAGTGCTGAACCGGGTCAGTTCCGCCGCCAACCCGGGAAGCCACCCCCTGCTTCAGGTGCGCGAAGCCAACCGGGTGGCGGTGATCGTGATCACTTCCGACCGTGGCCTCTGCGGTTCTTTCAACACCAACTTGTTGAAGCGTACGGAGATACTCCTCGATTCACTTCAGGATCGCGACCTGTTGCTCCAGACCGTGGGGCGGAAGGGACGCGAGGGGCTGAAGCGGCGCGAGATCCGGCGGGTGGACCCGATGGAGGACATCTTCCGGGATCTCGGTTTCGACCACGCCCGCCGGATCGCCGGGCCTCTCATGCGTCGCTATTCGGGTGACGAGGTGGAGGAAAGCGACCGGCTGGATGCCGTCCATCTCGTGTTCAACGAGTTCAAGAACATCCTGCGCCAGGACGTGGTGGTGGAGCAGCTCCTGCCGATTCCGCGGCTCGATCTCAAGCCGGAAGAGGGCGGACTCCTCGAATTCCTGCACGAGCCCTCGGAGGCGGAAATCTTCGAGAGCCTGTTGCCGAGACACGTGGAATACCAGGTGTGGCGGGCTCTTCTCGAGTCGGCGGCTGCCGAGCAGGCGGCCCGCATGACCGCCATGGACAATGCGTCCAAGAATGCGAAGGACTTGATCGACGACCTGACCCTGACCATGAACCGGGTCCGGCAGGCCGCGATCACGAGGGAAATCCTCGAAATCGTCAGTGGCGCCGAGGCGCTCGACTGAAGACACGCGCGAACGCGGGAGGAAAGCGGAAAGTGCCGAACAACACCGGACGGGTCGTCCAGGTCATCGGAAATGTGGTGGACGTGGAGTTCTCCGAGAGTCTCCCGCCCATCCACAACGCGCTGCGCATCAAGGACGCGGACGGCAGGTCCACCGTGGAGTTGAACGTGGTGCTCGAAGTCCAGCAGCACCTCGGAGAGAACCGGGTCCGGACGGTCGCCATGCAGCCGACCGACGGGGTCGTGCGCGGGCTCCCGGCGGAAGACACCGGGGAGCCGGTCAGCACTCCGGTGGGCGAGGGTGCCCTCGGGAGGGTGATGAACGTGCTCGGCGAGCCGGTGGACGAACTCGGGCCGATCCAGTGCGATGTTCGCAAACCGATCCATCGTTCCGCGCCCGAATTCACGAGCCAGAGCACCGAGCTCGAGATGTTCGAGACCGGGATCAAGGTGATCGACCTTCTCGAGCCCTACATGAGGGGCGGCAAGGTGGGCCTTTTCGGCGGAGCCGGAGTGGGCAAGACGGTCATCATCATGGAGCTCATCAACAACATCGCGACCCGGCACGGCGGCTTTTCGGTGTTCGGCGGAGTCGGCGAGCGGACTCGCGAGGGGAACGACCTCTGGCGCGAGATGTCGGAATCCGGCGTGCTCGGCAAAACGGCGCTCGTCTATGGACAGATGAACGAGCCGCCCGGAGTGCGTCTGCGCGTCGCGCTCACCGCGCTGACGGTGGCCGAGCATTTCCGCGACCAGATGGGCCAGGACGTGCTCTTCTTCGTGGACAACATCTACCGCTACACGCTCGCCGGCATGGAGGTCTCGGCGCTCCTCGGCCGGATGCCTTCGGCGGTGGGCTACCAGCCGACGCTCGCTTCGGAGCTCGGGGAGCTCGAAGAGCGGATCACCTCCACCGACAAGGGGTCCATCACCTCCATCCAGGCGATCTACGTCCCGGCGGACGACTACACCGACCCCGGCGTCGCCACCACCTTCTCCCACCTCGACGCGACCACGAACCTCTCCCGGCAGATCGCCGAGCTCGGCATCTACCCGGCGGTGGATCCGCTGGCTTCGACCTCCCGGATCATGGACCCGCGGGTGCTCGGCGACGAGCACTACCAGGTGGCGCGACGGGTGAAGGAAGTTCTCCAGCGCTACAAGGAGCTGCAGGACATCATCGCCATCCTCGGCATGGACGAGCTCGGCGAGGAAGACAAGGTCACCGTCGCCCGCGCCCGCAAGATGCAGCGCTTCTTCTCCCAGCCCTTCCACGTGGCCGAGCAGTTCACGGGGTCGAAGGGTGTCTATGTGGAGTTGAAGGACACTATCGAAGGGTTCCGGCGCATCGCCGACGGCGAGCTGGATTCGGTTCCCGAGCAGGCGTTCTACATGGCGGGCGGGATCGAGGATGTCGAGCGCCGCGCCGCCGAAATGGCCGCCGCCTGATCGAAGATGGCCCCAGAGTCCCGCCTCCGCCTCGAAGTCATCACGCCGGGCGGCGTGGTCTATCGCGACGACGTGGATTTCGTGGAGGCACCGGGGACGCTCGGCTATTTCGGGGTGCTGCCCGGCCACGCGCCCTTCCTGAGCCAGATCGTGGACGGCCGGCTGCGAGTTCTCCAAGGGGACCGCGAAGTGCAGATCGCCGTCCACTGGGGGTTCGTCGAAGTGCTCGACGACGAGGTCATCGTGCTGGCCGAGACTGCCGAAGTCTCGGGAGACATCGATCTCGAACGGGCCGAAACTGCCCTGAAGCGGGCGCGGGAGCGCCTCGCCGAGTTCGGAGCCGCCTACGACGTGGAGCGGGCGCGCCGCGCAGTGAAGCGCGCCGAAACGCGCCTCGAAGTGGCCAGCGGGGAGGCACGGTCGGGAAGCGACTGACAGAGCCCCGGCGAGTTCCATCCTGTCCGTCCTACAATGAGCCGGTGCCTGGCGTAGCCCTTCTCCTTCCGCTCTTTTTCTTTCCCTCGCTGGCCGGGAGCGCCGAGGAGTCTCGCGTCGCCGCCGAGCCGAAGCTCACCCTTCGCGCCCCGCGCAACCTCTACCTGCGCCCCCGGATGCCCGGCGAGGCGCGCCGTCCGGCGGTGGACGTGCGGGTCAGCGCCCGCCTCGAAGATCTGGAAGGCGCGGAGAACCCCGAGGATTACTACTGCCTCGAAGAGGTCTGGGAATGGGACGACGATACCGAGTCGGTCTATGAGCCCGACTGCGATCCCTGGACACCGGATGCCGAAATCGAGACGTTCTTCAGCAATTCGCACCGCTTCAGCCTCCCCGGAACCTACCGGGTCTGGCTCCGTCTGCAGCGAAACGGCGAGACGGTCATCGCCGGCAACGTGAACGTCCGCATCCGGAATTGATCGAGTTGATTTGACTCGGTTCTTCACCGCCCGTCTCCGTCCGGACAAAGATGACAACATGTGACGCATCCGGTCTTCAGAATCCTCCGCTGAGAAAACCCCCCCACCCGCCCCACGGAGGCCCCTTCATGAAGAACACGCTCGCTTTTCTCCTTGCCTTTGGTGTCGCCACCGCGCCTGTCCACGCCGCGACCGCACCCCGTGCCACCGTTTCGCTCCTCGAAGCCGCGGAAGCTGCGGCCGCGAGCGGGGCGTTTCGGGCGCAGAACACCGCCGGGGTCACCATGGGTCGGATCACCGAGGACGACAAGCGGCGGAGCGCCATCGCCTACGGCCTCAGCGGTGCCCTCGCCTTCGCCGGAGCCGCCCTCTGGCGCTGGCTCCCCTGCCGGGACGTGAGCACCGCGTTCTCCACCAACGCCAACGAAAACACCAAGTACATCAGGTGTTTCGAGGCAGACGGGCAGCGGAGGCCCCTCGAAGCGCCGACCAAGGCGCTCATCGGGGCGGGAATCGCTTTCGAGCTGGTAGCGCTCGGCTACCTCATCGCCCACCTGCGTTCCGACCGGGACGACGACGACAAATAGTCACGGGAGTCAACCATGAAGCCGGCGCTCGCCCTCCTCCTCGCCCTCGGTGTCGTTACCGCGCCCGTCCACGCCGCGTCGGCTCCCCGCGCCACCGTTTCGCTCCTCGAAGCCGCGGAAGCGGCGGCCGCGAGCGGCGCATTTCGAGCATCCCGGGCGCAGAACACCGCCGGGGTCACCATGGGCCGCATCACCGAAGGCGACAAGCGGCGGAGCGCGATCGCGTTCGGGCTCAGCGGTGCCCTCGCCTTCGTCGGTGCGGCGCTCTGGCGCTGGCTTCCCTGCCGCGAAGGTGCGAGCGCTCACCGGTTCGCCGACCAGTACGAGGGCTTCCAGCAGTGGCACGATGCCCAGTGCTACGACCGGAACGGCGACCGGCTCGGCTGGGACACCCCGACCAAGGCACTCTTCGCGGCCGGCGTCGGCCTCGAACTCGTCTCGCTCGGCTACCTGATCGCGCACCTGCGATCGGACGACAACGACGACCCGGACCCCACTCCGAGCCCCTGAGCTGGTCTTTCTGAAGCCGGTGTGTCGTCAGTGGCGCCAGCTTGAGAGGTCCGCTCCTTCGGGGGCGCTCGCTTCGATCCGCTCCACGATGCGGGGCGCGAACATCGAGACGTAGCGGAGGCGCGAATGGGCGTTTTCGCGGGAGTGGTCGCCGTTCCAGCAGTGTTCGTCGCCGTCCCCGTAATCGACTTCGCCGCCGTAGTGGGGGTCGGTCGTGGATTCGAGGAACTCCTCGGCGAGCTCCACCGCGTTGTTCAGGTAGTAGTTGTCCATGTCCCCGACATAGACGTGGAGCTTCCCGGCGAGCTGCGTCCCGAGCGTCTCCCAGTCCCGCATCAGGATGTGGGTCAGGTCGTAGTTCTCCCGCCAGTGGGCGGCGACTTCCGGGTCGATCTCGCCGGTGACCTTGTCCCAGATGCGGCGGGGGTAGCCATCCTCGCCCACCGGGGAATACACCGCCTCCCAGACATCCCATTGCTGGCCGGAGCGGGTGCGGTCGCCGAGGACCAGCTCCCGCCAGTTCATTTCGGCGAGAGTGGCCGAGACGTGTCCCCGCCCGTCGCGCCGTCCGGGCCGGGGGGTCCGCTTGAACGGGCTGTCCAGGTAGTAGGCGTTTTCGTCCTCGTACAGGTTGACCACCGTGAACGCCCGGAAATCGATCGGGTCAGGACAGGCGATCCAGGCACCGTTGTAGTCGTCGGGGTAGAACACCTGCGCCGCCATGGCTTCCCAGCCCCCGGTCGAGCCACCGTAGAGGAAGCGCGACCAGCCCTCCCCGATCCCGCGGAAGCGGCGTTCGATCTCGGGGATCAGCTCGTGGGTGATGGCATCGCCGTACGGGCCGAGATTCTCCGAGTTCACCGCGTAGGAGTCGTCGTAATAGGGGTTCGCGTGCTGGATCTCCACCACCAGCATCCGCGGGAAGTCGTCGCTGGTCCACTCCCGGTAGAGCTCCCAGGCGTGCTCCTGTTCGACCCGGTTGTAGCAGGGGAGGTCGAACCGGGCCGAATACTCGCACTCGAGGTCGGGATCGGGCGGCTCTTCCCGCCAGCCGCCGAAGGTGTAAGGAAAGTGTCCGTGGAAGATCGCGATCGGGTAGCGCGCCTCCGGATGGTCGCCAAAGCCGTGGGGTAGCAGCACCCACGCGCCGATCTCGGTGGGCGTTCCCCAGAATTCGGTCAAAAGCTCGCTCTCGATCTTCACGTGCTTCACGTAATCGGATTCGGGAGGCATCGGGAGCGGCGGGATTTCCTGGTCGAGGGCGATTTCGATGGAGGCATCCCCGCCCACGACGACCGTCTGCGGGGTGGAGTACAGGTTCCCGGGTTTCCGGTTCCACTGCTGTCCCTCCCCCCGGTCGGGGGGCAGCTTCACCGTGTGGCCATCGGCTCGCTCGTAGGTCTGGTAGCGGTTCAGGAGCGCCTGCGCCCGGTATTCCCCCGCTGGAATCTCCGTGAGACTGCGGATCGGGTAGCCGAAGGCGCTCCCGTCCATGACCACCGGCTCTCCGGGAGACCAGTTCTCCACATCCACCCCGAAAGCGAGCTGGCTCTCCGGGCCGTCCACGACCTGGAAGCGCGGCTCGGCCGAGTCGTCCCGGGAGAGCATCAGGATCAGCCTGCCGTCGAGCGGCCCGGCGCTTTGCCCCTCCCCGAAGGTCACCTCGAAGGTGGCACCTCCCGATCCGCAGCCGGCGAGGGCGAGCACCCCCCAAAGAAAAGCCAGACGAAAAACCAGACGCTTCATATCGCGGATTCTGTCAGTCGTTCCCGCCGAGGAAGCGGACGGCGGCCTCGAGATCGGCGAGCGGGAGCGAACAGACACCGCCCCGGCACGGGAGAAAGGACACCTCTCCCTCCGGAACGCCGGCGCTCCCCACCGAACGAAGCGCCGGAAGCGAACTTTCCGCCGCCGGATCGGCCAGGAGCACCACGGCACCCCCGGAAGGAACCCGCCACAGCCGGCCGAGCGCCTCCCGGGTTGCCGGGTCCTTCCGGCTGCCGACCACCACAAGCTGTTTTGGTTCTTCGAGATAGAGGAGGATGGCAGTCAGCATCGAAGAAAATCCGGAAGGCGCTTCCTTCACTTGCGGGAGAAAGGCGGCGATCACCCCGCGGCTTTCGTCGCGGTAGCCTGATTCGCCGGTCAGTTGCCATAGCCGGAGCAGCGACTCGGCGACCACCGCGTTCCCCGAGGGAAGGGCTCCATCGTGGCCGGTGCGGGTCCGGACCGGCAGCGGCTCGTGATCCACGGGAACCGTATGGAACCCTCCCCGGGCGGCGGGGAAGAGCCGGAGGACCCGGTCCGCGATCTTTCTCGCGGCGGCAAGCCATTCCTCGTCGAAATCGCTCAGATAGAGATCGAGGAGTGCCCGAAGCAGGAACGCGTGGTCGTCGAGCATCGCCGGGACCCGGGCCCGGGTTCCGTCCCAGACAGCGAAAAGTCCTTCCTCGCTCCGCATCCGCTTCAACAGGAAACGGCCCGTTTTCCGGGCGGCGACGAGCCACGCCTCTTCTCCGAGAGCCCGGTGGGCGCGGGTCAGCGCGCTGATGAAAAGTGCGTTCCAGGCGAGCAACACCTTGTCGTCGGTCGCCGGCCGGGGGCGCTTCTCGCGGGCGAGCAGGAGTTTTCTGGCGGCCCGACCGAGGCGTTCGCCGCATTCTTCCGGCCGGAGGTCGAACCGGTGGCCGAGCTCCCCGTCGGAAAGCATCCGCCGGAGGATCACCCGGCCCTCCCAGTTGCCCTCCGGACGGATATCCCACGCTGCCGCCCCGAGCCCGGCATCCTCCCCGAGCAGCGCGTCGGTCTCTTCCCGGCTCCAGACATAGAAGCGGCCTTCCTCGCCCTCGGAATCGGCATCGATCGCCGAGCGCCAGCCTCCCTCCGGGGTTTCCATCTCGCGGAGCGCCCATTCGAGCGTGCTCCGGATCACCTCCGCGAACAGTGGGTCCGGCTCGATGCGATGGGCGAGCGCATACACCGGGACGAGCAGCGCGTTGTCGTAGAGCATCTTCTCGAAGTGGGGCGCGAGCCATTCGGCATCGGTCGAATAGCGATGGAATCCGCCGCCGATCTGGTCCCGGATTCCTCCGTTCGCCATCCGGCGGAGCGTCCGGAATGCGGCCTGGAGTGCCTCCGGGTTCGGCTCGACGAGATGGCTCTTGAGCAGCAGGTCGAGCTGGCGGCTCGGCGGAAACTTGGGGGCCGCTCCGAAGCCGCCAAAGCGGGCATCGTGGCTTCCGAGCAGGGAGCGGACTCCGCGATCCACCGGTGTCCGGGTGATGAGCTCTTCCGGTGAGCCGGGAAGACTCGCGATCCGGCGCTGGCGCTCGAGAAGCCCCTCTCCCTGTTCGAGGAGCGCGGCCCGTTGGCCCCGGTCGCGCCACGCCTGCGAAACCCCGAGCAGGACACGCGGAAAACCGGGCCGGCCCCAGCGATCCTCCGGGGGGTAATAGGTTCCGCCGAAAAAGGGAGTGCGGTCGGGGGCGAGGAAGGCGGTCAGCGGCCAGCCACCCGCGCCGGTGGTCATCTGGACGAAAGCCATGTAGATCTCGTCCACGTCGGGCCGCTCTTCCCGGTCCACCTTCACCGCGACGAACCGGTCGCCCACGATCCGGGCGATTTTCTCGTTCTCGAAGCTCTCGTGGGCCATCACGTGGCACCAGTGGCAGCTCGCATACCCGATCGAAAGGAGAACCGGCCGGTCGAGCCGCCGGGCCTCCTCGAAAGCCGGGTCTCCCCACGGCCACCAGTCCACCGGGTTGTCCCGGTGCTGACGGAGATAGAGGCTCGTCTCGCCCCCGAGCCGGTTCCCGGAGCCGCTCCCCGGCGACTCAGCCAGCCAGCCGCTCCCCGCCCCAGCGCATCAGGGCGGTCCCGACCGTCAGACCCGCGCCCACCGAGCTGAACAGCAACAGGTCGCCGGGGCTCAGCCGGCCGTGGTCGATCGCGTCACGAAGCGCGGTGGGGATGGATGCCGCGGTGGTGTTGCCGTACTTGTGGACGGTCTTGACCACCTGGTCGGGGTCGAGCCCCAGCCGCTTGCCGATGGCATCGATGATCCTCGCGTTGGCCTGATGACAGACCAGGAAGGACACGTCGTCGGTCTCGAACTGCAGCGCGCCGAGCAACTCCTCGGCGGCTTCCGAGGACTGCCGCACCGCGAAACGGAAGACCTGGCGTCCCTGCTGGTGGAGATAGTGCTTTCTGGCCTCGATCGTCTCGATGGAGGACGGGCGGAGGCTTCCTCCGGCGGGCATGTTGAGGAGATCCCGACCGGCCCCGTCCACGTGGTTGTTGAAGCCGAGGAAGCGGTCCTCTCCTTCGGCGGGCTCGAGCAGGACGGCTCCGGCGGCATCCCCGAAAAGGATGCAGGTGGTCCGGTCCTCGTAGTTGGTGATCGTGCTCATCACGTCCGAGCCGATCACGAGCGCCCGGTTCGCGGCCCCGCTCGCGATGTGCTGGCAGGCGGTGGAAACCGCGAAGACGAAACCGCTGCACGCTGCCGAGAGGTCGAAGCCCCAGGCCCGGCTGGCGCCGATGTCGTCCTGCACGAGGCAGGCGGTCGCCGGGAAGAACATGTCCGGGGTCACCGTCGCCACGATGATCAGGTCCACTTCGTCGGCGGAGATCCCGCGCCGGTCGAGGGCATCCTGCGCGGCCCGCGAGGCGAGGACAGAACAGCCGGTCCCGGCGGGGGCGACGCGACGCTCCCGGATGCCGGTCCGCTCCACGATCCACTCGTCGGAGGTATCCACCATCCGCTCGAAATCGGCGTTGGTGAGCCGGCCCTCCGGCAGGTAGTGCCCGACCGAGGTGATGGTCACCGGGCGAACCGGCGCACCGGCGGGAGGGGGGATGTGAATCAAGGGCCAGTCCTGTTTCGGCGGGGGCCGGCGACCGGCCGCGAGGTCGGGGATGGTACGCCATGCGGCGTTTTCCCTCGGGCGCGGCGATAATTCACGGATGGCCTCCGGTGCCCCCCAAGCTCCTGCCCGGGAAGCGGCCGCTTTTTACGACCTCGACGGCACCCTGATCCGCACCAATCTGGTGCACGTGCTCGGCTTCTATGCGAAGAACGATCAGGGCCTCCTCCGAAGCCTCCGCTCGACCGCCGCGACCCTCGCCGCGCTCCCGCTGTTCATGGTCACCGATCTCTACAGCCGCAAGGTCTTCAACGACCTGTTCTTCAAGTGGTACCGGGGCCAGTCCTACGA
The DNA here is from genome assembly GCA_965215615.1 of Vicinamibacteria bacterium. GTDB lineage: Bacteria > Acidobacteriota > Vicinamibacteria > Marinacidobacterales > Marinacidobacteraceae > CBDATA01. The sequence continues at coordinate 2,943,253 of OZ244068.1, forward strand.
CCGGCTTCGCTACCTCTCCGAAGGGCTCTTCGAGAACGTGATCCGCCCGGCCATCTTCCCCGGTACCCGGGCGCTGATCGAGCAGTCTCGTCGTCGCGGCCTCCGCCAGGTGGTCGTCACCGGGGCCCTCGAGGTTTCGATCCTTCCGTTGCTGCGTGAACTCGGGATCACCGAATACGCCGCCAACCGGCTGGAAATCGAGAGCGGCCGTGCCACCGGACGCCTCTCGCCTCCGGTGATGGCGAGCGCCAGCAAGGCGCTGTGGATCCGCGAATACGCCGAGCGCGAAGGCCTCTCCCTGAACGACAGTTACGCCTACGCGGACAGCATGTCCGATCTCCCGATGCTCAGCGTGGTCGGTCACCCGACCGCCGCCAATCCGGACTCCCGACTGCGGGTCACCGCCCGCCGCCACGACTGGCCGGTGATTGATCTCGACCGGGTGGACCGACACTCCGCCTGATTCCCGCTCCGCCTCCAAGGACCCGCCGATGAGCCCCCCTCTCCGTTACAAGACCGACCCCGACATCGTCTTCATCGAGCGGAATTCGGCTGCCCGGGTCCTCCACTACGGAGAGGACTTTCTCGAGGAGAAGCTCCCGGTCGGAACCCGGGTCATCTACCCGCCACCTCCGATCCAGGGGCTGCCCAACCCGCGCCGCGCGATCCGCCACGCCATCAACCACCCGCTCGGCTGCGACCCGCTCCACGCCCAGCTCCGGCCGGGAATGCGGGTCACCATCGCGCTCGACGACATCAGCCTCCCGCTTCCGCCGATGGCCACTCCGGATGTCCGGCAGATCGCGCTCGAAGTGGTCCTCGAAATGCTCGGCGATCACGGCGTGGACGACGTGCATCTCATCATCGCCAACAGCCTCCACCGGAAGATGACCGAGCCGGAAATGCGGCGGATGGTGGGCCCCGCGATCCACAAGGAATTTTTCCCGTCGCGCTACTACAACCACGATGCCGAAGATCCGGACGGAGTCGTGGAACTCGGCCGCACCCGCCACCGGGAGCCGGTCCGGGTGAACCGGCGGGCGGTGGAGAGCGACCTCGTCATCTACCTGAACATCAATCTGGTCCCGATGGACGGCGGCCACAAGTCGGTGACCGTCGGCCTTTGCGACTACCAGAGCCTGCGCCCGCACCACGAGCCCCAGACCATCCGCGATTCACACGGATACATGGACCCTCCCCGCTCGGCGCTCAGCCACAAGGTGGACCGGATGGGAAAGATCGTGGACCGGCACATGAACGTCTTCCACATCGAGACCGTCCTGAACAACCGGATGTACGCCGACTCCCTCTCCTTCCTCGGCAAGAACGAGGACGACTTCACCGATTTCGACCGGATGAAGCTCGCGGCCACCCGCTACACGCTCTCCCGCCTGCCCCGCGGGGCCAAGCGGGCCTTCTTCCACCGCATTCCGGGAGCCTTCGAGCTCATCGGCTGCTACGCCGGCCGGACCGAGCCGGTCCACGACGAGACCCTGAAGCGCTCCTTCGACCAGTATTCGGTTCCGGTCAAGGGGCAGTGCGACATCCTGCTCTGCGGCGTGCCCTACATCTCGCCCTACAACGTGAATTCGATCCTGAACCCGCTTCTGGTCCAGGTCATGGGTCCGGGGTACCTGTTCAATCTCTTCCGCAACAAGCCGGTGGTCCGCAAGGGGGGGACACTCATCCTCGCCCACCCCTGCCACGATGAATTCGACCCCGAGTTCCACCCGAGCTACATCGAGTTCTTCCACCGCCTGCTCCCGGAGACCCGCGATGCCTTCGTCCTTCGCGAGAAGTACGAAGAGGAGTTCGCGACCAACCCGTCGTATGTCCAGATGTACCGTGACGGCCACGCCTACCACGGTGCCCACCCGTTCTTCATGTGGTACTGGGGCGAAAACGGCCGCCAGCATCTCGGACGGATCATCGTCGCCGGGCCGAAGAACCGGCACGTTCCGGAAATCCTCGGATGGGAATCGGCGACGAACGTGACCGAAGCCATCGCCATGGCCCGAAGCGACCTCGGCCCCGGGGCCGAGATCACCATGATGCACGTCCCGCCGATCATGGTGCCCGAGGTCTCCTGACCGGCTTGACCTCCCCGCCCCCCCGCGTCCACCCCGGCGAGGCGTTCGCCGGCAAGGGCATCTTCCTGCTCGGTGGCACCGGGTTCCTCGGCAAGGTCTGCCTCGGGATGCTGCTCACCCACTTCCCGGAAATCCGCAGGATCTACATGATGGTCCGGGCGCCGGGCGAGGCGGAGAGCCAGGAGCGTTTCCGGGACATGGTCACCGGCTCGCCGGCGTTTTCTCCGCTTCGCGAGGCACGGGGGGAGGCATTCGAGTCGTTCCTCGCCGAAAAGGTGGTGGTGCTGGATGGGGACATCACCCGCGAGAACCTCGGGTATCCGGAAGAAAGGGCGGCCGCGGTGGCGGCGGACATCGACCTCATCCTGAACTGCTCGGGCCGGGTGAACTTCAACCCGCCGCTCGAGGCGGCGCTCGCCACCAACGTCCACGGAACCCGCAACGTGATCGCCTTCGCACGGCGGATGGCGCGCCCGGCGCTGATCCACACGAGCACCTGCTTCGTCGCCGGCAACCGCGCCGGGGAGATCCGGGAGGACGAGCCGGTGATCGGCTACTTCCCCCGCCGCGACCGCGAGGATCAGGAATTCCGGGTGGACCTGGAAATCGAAGACTGTGAAAGGCTTGCGGCCCGGGTCCGCGACGAGGCGGAGGACAAGTCCCGGCTCGATGCCTTCGAGGAATCGGCCCGCCGCCGGTTCCGGGAAGAGGGGCGTGACCCGAACGACTCCCGCGCGCTCGCACTCGCGCTCGCCACCGAACGCAAGGAATGGATCCGTCGCCGGCTGCGCGATCTCGGAATCGAAAAGGCCCAGGGCTGGGGCTGGCCCAACATCTACACCTACACGAAGAGCCTCGGGGACCAACTGGTGGCGGGTGCCGACGGCATCGCGCGCGCCATCGTGCGGCCGGCGGTGGTCGAGAGCGCGCTCGATTTCCCCCACCCCGGCTGGAACGAGGGGTTCACCACCAGTGCCCCGCTCGTGCGGATGACGCTCCGTGGCCAGAACCTGTTCCCGGTGGACGAGGACGTGGTTCTCGACGTGGTCCCGGTGGACATGGTGGCCTCGGCAACCCTCGCGGTGGGTGCCGAAGCGCTGGTCGGCGAGCCGCGCATGGTCTATCAGGTGGCGAGCGGCGACCGGAACCCGACGCGGGTCGGCCGGCTCGTGGATTTGGTGGGCCTCTACAAGCGTCAGCACTTCGAGAAACGCGAGACCGGGTTCAAGGCCTGGAACGAGATGCTCGCCCGCATGGAGGCCAGCGCGATCCCGGCGGAAACCTTCGAGAAGCACGCTCTTGGCTGGGTTCGCGGGGCCACCACCGAGCTTCTCGGCTTTCTCGAAGAGATGGGCCACCGGCCGCTCGGCCCGCTCGACGGGCTGGTTCGCGACCTCCGCAGCCGGGCCTCCGACCTCGACCGCTTCGTGGGGGAGAGCGAGAAGCACTACCGCACCTTCAAGCCGTTCATCGCCGGCGAGAAGTACATCTTCCGCGCCGACAACACCCACGACCTGTTCTCCCGCCTCGAGGGGCACGAAGGAAAGCTCCACTTCGCCCCGGAGGAAATCGACTGGTACGACTACTGGCTCCATGTCCATCTGCCCGGCCTCGAGCGCTGGGTGTTCCCGGCTCTCGAAGAACAGGAGCGGGCGCGTCCGCGGCGGGTGTATGCCTACCGGTCCCTCATCGAGCTCTTCGACGCCTGCACCCGGAACCACGCCGGCCGGGTGGCGATGCGCATCACCCGGGGCGGCCGCGAGGAGCGCTACACCTACGCCGACCTCCGCGAATGCGTTCTCCGCGGCGCAGCTTTCCTGGTGGAGCAGGGGTTCGGCCCCGGAGACCACATCGCCCTCATCGGGGACAACTCGCCCGAATGGGGCATGGCGTATTTCGCGATCCAGCGGATCGGCGCGGTGGCGATCCCCCTCGAGCGCGATCTTGGAACCCGCGAGCTTCCGAAGCTGCTCAAGGCGGGCGATGCGAAGGGTCTCCTCGTGGGCGACGGCCTCGCGGAGAGCCGCCCGCGCCTCGTCGAAGGCTCGAAAATTCCGGCGCACCGGCTCTCGGAGATATTCGTGATCGGCGACGAAGCCGAAGAAGCCGAGCGGATCGCCGGCCTCCCCACACCGGCGAAGGGGACCGCCCTCGCTTCGATCCTCTTCACTTCGGGCACCACCGGCGCCCCGAAGGGGGTGATGCTCACCCACCGGAACTTCGCGAGCCTGGTGGCCAAGCTGTGCTCGGTCTATGACATCGGCGAGGAGGACGGCGCGCTGAGTGTGCTGCCGCTCCACCACGCGTTCGAGTTCACCGTCGGCTTCCTCCTGCCCCTCTCGCGCGGAGCGCAGATCGCCTATCTCGAGGAGCTCACTCCCGACTCCCTGGGCGACGAGCTCAAGAAGGGCCACACCACCTGCATGGTCGGGGTGCCCGCGCTCTGGGATCTGCTTCGGCGGCGAATCCTCGCGCCCTTCGCGGATCGCTCCCCGCGGGCCGAGGATCTGATGGTGGCGCTGGTGGACGCGCTCTACCTGCTGCGGGACGACACCGGCGTGAATCTGGGCCCGGCGCTCTTCCTGCCGGTCCACACCGCACTGGGAGGTCGTCTCCGCTATCTCATCAGCGGTGCCTCCGCCATCTCCGAATCCACCTGGAAGACCTTCCGGGGCCTCGGCTTCCAGATGGCGCAGGGCTACGGACTCACCGAGGCCGCGCCGGTGCTCACCGTGACCTCTCCCACCGGCCGCCCGCCGCTCGGAAGCGTGGGCAAGCCGCTCCCCGGGGTCTCGCTCCGCATCCACGAGCCGGATGCTTCCGGGGTCGGTGAAGTGATGGCCCGCGGTCCGAATGTCATGGCCGGCTACTACCGGAACGAGAAAGCCACCGCCGAGGTGCTGACTCCGGAAGGCTGGCTCATGACCGGAGACCTCGGCCGGCTCGACGGGGACGGGAACCTGTTCCTGGTCGGCCGCCGCAAGGAAGTGATCGTGGACAGCGGGGGGAAGAACATCTACCCGGACGAGATCGAGGAGATCTACGCCACGCCGCTCGCCCGCGAGCTGGTGGTGGTCGGGCTGCCGGACGGTGCGGCGGAGCAGGTCGCGGCGGTGGTCGTGGCGCGGGAGAGCGGGCCGGAAGCGCGGGCCGCGATCGAAGCGCACTTCCGCGAGGTCGGCAACACGCTTTCGATCACGAAGCGGGTCAAGACTGTGGAATTCCGCGAAGAGGCGCTCCCCCGCACCGCCACCCGCAAGGCGCGGCGCGCCGAAATCGTCCGCTGGCTGATTGCCCGGCGGCGCGAAGCAGCGGGCGAGGAGCAACCGGAAGCAGCGGCGGGCGACCGGCTGATCCGGCTGGTGGCGCGGGTCGCCGAGCGTCCGGCTTCCGCGGTTCGTCTCGATTCCTCCTTTGCGGAGCTCGGTTTCGACAGCCTGATGTACAACGAGCTTGCGGGCGCACTCGAAGCCGAGTTCGGTCATTCGGTCGCCCCGGAAGCACTCGCCGGCATGGCCACCCTTGCCGAGCTGCCGCCGGGGCTCCGGGGGGCCGGTGCCGCGCCTTCGGGCCGTCGTCGCCGGGAGGCACCGGTAGATGAAATCGAAGTCCCGGAGGCGATCCGGCAACTGGGGCGGGCTGGCCTCGGCGAAGCGCAGCGCTGGCTCTACGAGCAGGCACTCGAAACGACCGTCACCGGCCGCGCCCACATCCCGCCCCACACCCACTTCATCGTGGTGGCAAACCACGGCTCGCACCTCGACACCGGGCTCGTCCGTCACGCGCTCGGAGAAGCCGCTTCCAACCTGGTGACGCTCGCGGCAGCCGATTATTTCTTCGACAACCGGATCAAGCGGGCCTTTTTCAGCAGCTTCACGAGTCTCGTGCCGATGGAGCGCCGGGGGTCGATCCGGGATTCGCTGGAAGCCGCGACGGCTTATCTGGAGACCGGGCACAACGTCCTCATCTTTCCCGAGGGGACCCGCTCACGAAGCGGCGAAATGGCCCCGTTCCGACGCGGTTTCGCCCACCTGGCGTTCCGTTGCGGGGTCGGGGTGCTGCCGGTGCGCCTCGATGCCTGGCGGGCGTTTCCACCGGGCGCGGTCACTCTTCAAGCCCGCAAGATCTCCGCCCGGATCGGCCCCTTCCTGTCCCCGGAACGGCTCGCCGAAGTCGCCGGGAAAAGCCGCGGATCCTCCGCCGAGCGCCGGGTGGCGCTGCTTGCCCAGACAGTCGTGGAACGCCTCGGCCGCAACGAGCCGATCCGACTGGACGAAGCGGTTGCGCACATCCGTGAAGCCACGCCGCAGGGGAACGGCAACCGCCCGCCGCCGGAATGACGGGTCCCCGCCCTCCGGTTCTGGTGACCGGTGCGACCGGCTTCCTCGGCCGGCATCTGCTGTCCGGGCTGGATCCCTCGACGGGTCCGGTTCGCCTTCTCGCCCGGAATCCGGCCCCCGATCTCGAAGCGCGCGGCTTCGAGGTCAGGACCGGCGATGTCACTTCGCCGGATTCCCTCCGGGAGGCGATGGAGGGAATCTCGGGCGTGTTCCACCTGGCGGGGCGGGTGTCCCGCGATCCGGAGGCCGCGCCCGAGCTCGACCGGGTCCACGTGGAGGGCGCGAGACGGCTCGCCGAAGCGGCGGAAGCGGCTTCCGTCCGGCGGATCGTGCTGGTTTCCACGAGCGGCACCATCGCGGTGAGCCGCGACCCGGCACCGGATCAGGACGAAACCACTCCCACCCCCGTCGGGCTCATCGGCGGTTGGCCCTACTACCGCAGCAAATGGCTTCAGGAGCGGACCCTGCTCGGGGCCGGCGGTGCCTTCGAGCTGGTCATCGTCCACCCGTCGCTCCTGCTCGGCCCCGAGGACGACCGGCTCTCTTCGACTGGTGACATCCTGCGCTTCCTGTCCGGTCGGGTGAGCGTCTGTCCGCCGGGCGGACTGAACTTCGTGGATGTTCGCGATGCCGCCCGGACCATCATCGCCGCGATGGACCGGGGACGCGCCGGGGAGCGCTATCTGGTCGGCGGCCCCAACTGGTCGTTCGAGGAATTCTTCGCCTGCCTCGGTGAGCTCACGGATCGCGCCCCTCCCCGGCTGCGCCTTCCCCGCGGGATGTACACCGCGGGAGCGCTCTTGACCGAGGAAGTGGCGCGCCAGCTTGGCCGCGAGCCGGCGGTGGACCGGATCAGCCGCGAGATGGCCGCCTGCTACTGGTGGTTTCGCTCGGTCAAGGCAGAACGGGAGCTCGGCCACGAAGCCCGCGAAGGGCGGCTCACCCTGAGCGATACGGTCCGCTGGCTGGACCAGCGGGTGTAGGCCGGCGCACGCGGATCGCCCCGGCGACCACCCGGACCCGTACGGTCCCGACCGTCTCGGCGACTTCTCCATCCAGCTCGAGGAGCGTCTTTCCGTTTCCCGAGTGGGGCCGGATGGAAACACTCCCGATCCGGTAATGCGCGAGCTGCGGCAAGGAGAAATGCTCGCCGGAGCGGAGCCGGCGCACCGCATCCAGCCAGCCGCGAAGCGAAAGCGGGCCGATCAGCGCGGCATCGAGGAGCCCGTCGCCGACATCGGCACCCGGCGTGAGGGGAACGCCGCCGCCGAAGCGCCCGGAGTTCAGCAGGCTGAGGTTCACGAGGACACGCGGGCGGGCCCCCGACTCGTCGAAATCAACGAGGAAGGTCTCGGCGGGATGCGAAAGCGCCCCCCGAACCGCATTCACGGCGTAGGACGCTCGTCCGAATCTCTTCGCGTCGCGGGTGCGGAGGTTCACCGCCGCCGCGAGCCCCACCGAAAAGCTGTTGAGGAACATGCGCGGGGCCTGGTCCGAAAAGGTGACGAGCCCCAGATCAGTCGGAAGCGCTTCCTTTCCCAGCAGGCGAATGGCCTCCCGCTCATGCGACGGGATTCCGACCCCGTGGGCGAAATCGTTTCCGGTCCCGAGCGGGAGGATGCCGAGTTCGGCGGTGTTTTCCCCCGCTTCGACGAGCCCGCGGGCGACTTCGGAGATCGTGCCGTCCCCGCCCGCCGCGATGATGAGCGTGCGGTCCCGCGCCTGCCGGCAGGCCGTCTCCCGGGCATCTCCCGGGCCCTTCGTCCAGTGAACGTCCACGGGGCCAAGCCGCTCCATGACATATCCGGCGAGCTGGCGAAACCCTTTCTTTCCGCCGCTACCGGCGGCCGGATTGGCGAGGACGAGAGGTCGGGAATGCAAGGTTTCGGGAGTTCGGCCACGAGTGGCCGCGCGCGTATGCTACGGGGCGGATTTTCCTCGCGCCGCCTTCGTCGCACAAAAGCCTCCCCTCATGCCGAACGCCGTCCCGCCGCCCGATCCCGAAGGAGAGGCGGAGTCCGAGGAGCGAGACTCCGGAAGGGGAGCGGCCGGCCTCTTCTTCAAGCATCTCGGAGGGGTGACGGCCGCGGGTCTCTCGTGGATCCGGAAGACCATCGCGCAGGGGATCATACGGGCGCGAATACCGGCCAACGTCATCACCCTGACCGGGCCCATCGCGCTCCTGCTCCTGTTCATCCCGATGCTCGAGGGCGACCTCGTGACAGCGGGGCTCGTGGTGTTGCTCGGCGGCGCGTTCGACACCTTCGACGGCGCGGTGGCCCGGATTTCCGGTCGTGTCACCCGTTTCGGGGCGTATCTCGACTCGGTCATGGACCGCTACGCCGATGCCCTTCTGCTGTTCGGCCTGCTGGTCTTCCTGCTCCGGCATCTCTCCGGCCCTACCCAGACGCTCTATCTGACGCTGTGGGGGCTTGCCACCCTCGGGACGATGGTGACGAGCTACGCCAAGGCCCGCGCCGAAACCATGGTCCCTCAGTGCGTCGCCGGGTTCATGGAGCGCCCGGAGCGCACCTCGGTCGTGTTCCTCGCGCTGCTCGCCGGCAACTTCCACATCGGCCTCTGGTTCCTCGCGTTCTTCTGCAACCTGATCGCGATCCAGCGCATCTTCTTCACCCGGGCGATGCTCGCCGGCCGGGAATCGGTCCCGGCGTTCCGCTACTGGACCTACCGGCGCGGCTCGGCGGAGCACGCGGCGCTCTCGCTCGCGATCATCCTCTCGCTGATCTTCGGCCACCTCGCCTTCCCGCCCCCGGTCTGACGGCCGCCGAAATTCGCATTTCGACCGGTGGCTTCGGTTTCCTTGTCAGCCACCCAATGAGAATTGCGATCCCCGCGCCCACCAACGCATCTACAGGACCGTAGCCATTTGGAAAGACGAACCCGACAAACGAATCCATGGCGGAAGCGAGCGAATCAAGCATGGAACTCGTGCTCCTCAAGGGCGGGGAGTTCGCGATCCCTTCTATATGCAGTAGGGTCTGGGTCCGCAAAAGCCATCAAGGCACCGCCTGAGGGCGTGTCGATATTCGGCGCGTGCTACTGCTCGAGCAGTGAGACAGGCAGCAGTAGCCGCCGCACAGGCAGGCCACAGGGGGCTACCGACGATTGCGGCTGCGCACGCACCAGCCGCAAGGCGACATGCAACATCCGCATATTGGTTGTAAGTTGAGGCGATGTCCTCGGCATGGTCTGCGCAGGTTGTCGCATAGCTGCGGAGGCAGGCCTCCCAATCTTGTACGCCGCAAGATTCGTCCTCCGAACTTTCATCGTCTTCTGATTCAGTCGCTTCCGGAAGCTGCTGCGAAGCCCTCCCGCGCAAATCTGAAGGAGGTCGCGATAGGAATTTGGGCTGTTCTACTTCTGGCTGCGGCCCCAGCAAGTCCTCCATGACCTCCCTGCGAATTCGTTCCTGATCCAGCTTTCGCTGATCCTCTCGTTCCGTGAAGGCCGGATCTGTCAGGTGATCCTGGAACCAGTTTCGCAGGGTGTCCCGAGTTTCCGACCAGTTGCTGCCGGTCTCGCCGTCGTAGCCGTTTTTCAACGTAGCGAGCATAGCTTCGAGAGTTTTCCGCTGTTCCGGAGCGAGATCGGGGTTCGCGAGCATGGTGGCAACTACCTCATCCCAGATGTCGTCCGTGACCTTGCCACTCAAGTGGTTGTTCATCCAGCGTCCGACTTCTTCCTCGAAGACACCGGCATCCGTGGCACCGGGGTATGTTCCGAGCATGGATTCATACAGTTCCAAGAGGCTGCCGGGATCCCCAACCGGCGGCAACGGAACCTCCTCTCGTGGATCAGTGAGCGCGGAAACAGGAGACAGCGAAGCGGGCGATTCTGCCTCGTTGCCGCACGCGACCCAACCGAGAGCCCCAACCACGAGCAAAGCGCCGAAGCGCCAATGGGAACCAGACAGCCAAGAGTGCATCGTGTCCTCCCCCCGTCCCTGTTTTCTTTATAGCACGAACAACGAAAAATGGCAAGTATGGAATGGAGGTTTGGATGTTCTCGGCAGGTGTCCCCCGCGTTTGCAGTGTCAAAGAGAGCGGAGGGTCATCGTTCCGGCCGGCTCGGCCACGAGTTCGGCGACATGGAGGCGAATCACGTCGCCCCTTGAGCGGAGGGCGGTGTGGCGAACGAAAAGGGAACCACCAGATGCTCCCGGGTGGGGCCAATTATTCGCTCATCCCGTCAGGAAACGAGATCGGCCGGTAGCCTCGAGGGGCCGGTGGAGGGAGGTCCACGCCGTGCTCTTCGCCGAAATGACGTGCAAACACCTCGGACGGCTTTGGGCGGACTTTGGTGCTGGCGCGCTCCTCGCGGATCAGGCGGCGAACCAGTTTTTCCATGGACGCGCGGATCTGTCGGACCTTCTGCGGCAGCCAGGATTTGGCATCGGGAGACATGCCACTTCTTCTCGGGTCGGGCCTTCCGAAGGCGGAAAGGGTCATCGTGAGGCGATGAGAGTATCCCGGAAGTCGAAATGCTCGTCCGTGTTTCCGCACACCTTGGAGCGCAGAAATATGGCAAGCATCACGATCCGAAATCTGGAAGAGGAGGTCAAGGAGCGCCTTCGTGTGCGGGCCGCCGAGCGGCATCGCTCCATGGAAGAGGAAGCGCGGCGCATTCTTCGTGACGCTGTCGGACGCCCGCACCCGCCTCGAAACCTGGCGCGTGCCATCCGTGCCCGTCTCGCGCCGCTTGGAGGCGTGGATTTGGAAGCGCCGCCACGCGACCCCGTCCGCGAGCCGCCGATTCTCGATTGAGGCAGGAGCGGGGTGTTTCTGTTGGTGTCCGAACTCTTGCGGTCTTCTCCGGACGCCGGTGTCGAGAGCTGGGTGGGAGGCCACGAGGCAAGCGCTCTCTATTTCTCGGTGATCGGGGAGGCGGAGCTTCTGTACGGGGTTGCGCTTCTGCCGTCCGGTCGGCGGAAAGCTGTACTCGAGTTGGTAGTTGATGCGATCCTGCGCGAGGATTTCGTGGATCGAATTCTTCCCTTCGACCGTGATGCTGCCGGTGAGTACGCAAAGATCGCAGCGGCCAGTCGTTCCCGTGGGCGTTCGCCGGGGATGGCGGACTGTCAAACTGCTGCGATTGCGCGGACGCGGGGCCTGATCGTGGTGACCTGCAACATTCGGGGCTTCGAGCATCTGGGCGTGGAGGTCGTCAACCCCCGGACGGCGGACTGAAGAAAGCGCCGGGGCGGGTCCGTCAGCGGGTGCGGCGGGAAACCTCGCCCTGCTCGCCGGTCGCGTGGTACTTGTCTCCGTAGTACTTGCTCGTGATGCGGGTGTGGAAGTCCTCGGCGCGGACGGGCGGATACAGCGGCTCGCCCTGGTTCGGCAGGACTTCGAGAATCTCGTCCTCCGAGACATAGACGGCCATCGGGAAGGAAGTCCGTGGCCGGGCGCGGGCCGCCGGGTCGCGCGGAGCGCTCACCCGATGGGTGGTCGAAGGCAGCCGGTTGTTGGTGATCCGCTGCATGTAATCGCCGGTGTTGAGCACGATGGTTCCCGGCGGCGCGGCGACCCGGACCCATTTCATCGTCTTCCGGTGGAGGAGCTGGAGGCCTTCGGTCTCGGCGGCGGGGAGGATGGTGAACAGATCCACGTCCTCGTGGCCGAGCATCCGCCCGGTGGTTCCCTCGGGAGTGCCGGTCATCGGCGGGTAGTAATTCAGCCGGAAGCCGAAGTTGGCGCCGGTCAGCCGTTCGTCGAAGAGCGCCGTGTCTTCGCCCAGCCAGGCGAGGATGCCCCGCATGATGGGATGGACCAGCTTTTCGTGGGTCTCGACGACCCGCCGGAAGAAAGGCTCCCACCCCGGCGAAGGCCAGAACGCCGCTTCGTCCCATGCGGAACCCGGGTCGAGGTGGAAGGCGCGTCGGCAAAAGACCCAGCCCTCCACGAGATCGGGATGGATGGCGGTCGTTTCCCGCATGGGGAAATACCCCTGGTTCACCGAACCGTGGCGGCGGGCGCGGTAGCGCATCTTGTCTTCGAGCGAATGGCTTTCGAAGAAATCCCGCGTCCGGCGGTGGCATTCGGCGTAAAGCGCCGGGTCCACGCCGTGCCCGCTCAGGATGGCGAAGCCGGTGTCTTCGAGCGACTCGCCGAGCGCCCGGATGCCGGCAGCCCGGTCGTCGGGGCGGCCGGAAGCGAGGAGCGAAAGATCGCAGGTCTCGAGGACGAACTCCTCGTCGAACTCCTCGTCCACGCCCTCGGCAAGGCGGTAGCGCTGCAGCTTTTCGACCTGTTCGTAGCTCCGAAGCTCCTGGTTGAACTGCGCCTGGTTCCTCACGGAGCGGCGGCCTGCATTTCGGCGGCGACCCGCTCCGCCTCGCGGAGAATCCTGAGGGTGTTGCCGCTCCAGAGCTGGGCGATCTGCTCTTCGGTGTAGCCGCGCCGGACCAGTTCCAGGGTCACGTTCGCGGTCTCGGAGGCATCATCCCAGCCGTCCACGCCGCCACCGCCGTCGAAGTCGGAGGAGATCCCCACGTGATCGAGGCCGATGACCGAGATCGCGTGGTCTATGTGGTCCACGAAATCAGAGACGGTGACCGGGAACATGGCGGTGATCTCCTCCATGCGGGCGCGGAGAGCCTGCCGGTCCTCCTCGGCGAGCCCGGCGGCCTCAGCGAGCGAAGAAACCCCGAATTCCGCCATCGCCTCCTCCATCATCGCGGTTTTCTCCGGCGGGTCGGTGCGGATGAAGGCGCGGAGCGCAGTGATCTGGATGACCCCGCCGTTTTCGGCGAGCGCCCGGAGCTGCTCGTCGTCCATGTTCCGGGAGACATCGGCGAGCGCGCTCGTGCTGGAATGCGAGGCGATGATCGGCGTGGCGGAGAGTTCGGCCGCCTGCATCATGGATTTCTTCGAGACGTGGGAGACATCCACCAGCATCCCGAGCCGGTTCATTTCGCGGATCACCTCGCGGCCGAATTCGCTGAGCCCGCCGTGCTCCTCCTCTTCGTCGCCGAGGTCGGCGCGGGGGTTCGTCGAGTCGCAGATGTCGTTGTGGCCGTTGTGGGAGAGAGTGACGTAGCGGGCGCCGAGATCCCGGTACATCTCGAGCAGCGAGAGATCCCTGCCGATCACGAAGCCGTTCTCGATGCCGATCAGCGCGACCAGCTTGCCGGAAGCGTGGACCCGCTCCACATCATCCGCGGTGTCCACCAGCTCGATGACATCGGCGTGCTCGGTGGTGGCGCGCCGGATGGCATCGAATTTGGTCATCGCGCCGTCTTTCGCCGCCTGGTACCCCTCTTCGTCGCGCGCCGTCTGGCCGTAATAGACGACGAAAAAGCCGGCATCGAGACCTCCTTCCTGCATCCGCGGGTAGTCCACCTGGTAGTCCGGGTTCACGTTTCCGGGGTCCACCTCCTCGGTGGCGTAGGTGAAGGGGATGTCGATGTGAGTGTCGAGGGTCAGCACCCGCTCGTGGATGGCCATGGCGCGCGACATCATCTCTTCCTCCGTTTCCATCGGAGGCTCCTCCGGAGGCGGTGCCCCGCATCCTCCGGCGAAAAACGCGATGAGGGCGGTGACGGTCAACAAGCGGCTTGAGTGCATGGGCTCCTCCACGAATCCCACGATCCTACCAGCCGCCGGGTTTTCCCCATTTTCGGCCTCTCGTGGGCGGAATTTCTCTCGATTACGTGAATGTATGAGGAGGGTTTTTTCCATGAGGCAATCGGTCACTGAAATCAGCGCAGGTGAAGCGCTACCCAACCCGGGCACGCGCTCCTATACTGCGAACCATGATGCCCGGAGCGAGGACGTGAGTACTTCCGCTCCGAGCCGGGCGGGATCGCTGACCCGCGTCGAGAAGATCCTGCTCGCCATGATGGTCGCGCTGATCGGCGGCGGGGCGCTCGGCTTCTCGCAACTGATCGAGATGCAGCGCGAGATCGGGGAATTCCGCTCGCACATGACGAGAGAGATCGGGGATCTCCGTCTGGAAATCGGAGATCTCCGCCTGGAAATGCGCGAAGAGATCGGAGCGCTCCGCTCGGAGATGCACGAAGAGATCGGACATCTCCGTCTCGAGGTGCGCGAAGAGATCGCCGGCCTCTCGGAGCGGGTCGCCCGCATCGAGACGGTTCTCACGGACCGCCTGCCGCCGCGCCCCGTCGAAGCCGAAGAACCTTGAGAGTCAAGCGGACGCTCCTCGCGCTCGCACCGGCGCTGCTGTTGGCTGCCGAGCCCCAAAGCGACTACGAAGAGCTGGTGGCCCGCTACCGATCCGGTGATTTCGTTCCGGCGCTGCGACAAGCCATGTCGCTCCCGACAGATGAGCTGAAGGATGCAGCCCGGGCTTTCCGGAGCACTTCGGGCAATGAGGGTCAACTCCAACTGCTCGGGTCCGCCATGCTCCATCTGGACCTTGCCACCGCCGGCGGCAGGGCACCCGAGGAGAACGAGGAGATCGCCTGGGAGGCTCTCCGGGGCGCGGATCGCGACTGGGCGACCGAGGCCCGCTTCGGGCTGGTGGGAACGTACTGGGAGATGGGGCGCTGGGGAGATGCGGTGCGTATTCTCGAAGACCTGCGAGCGCAGGACCGTCACGCGCCCGAGTGGCGCCTGCTCACCGCTCGTTTCAGCGAGATGGTCGGCTGGACCATCCACGACGAGCGGTTCTTCGGCTATGCATGGTCGCTCTACTCCGGGCTCGCGGAAGAGGAGACGGCGCTGCTCCCACCCGACCAGGAGACCGGAGTGCGTATCCGGCTCGCGCACCTCGCACTCCGAAACGGCGACCCGGAAGTGGCGCTCCGGCGGCTGGCCGAAATCGGCGAAGGGCCGGATGCGGTACAACGCTTTGCGATCCAGCTCATTCGGGGAGAAACCCACCTCTGGCTCGAAAATCTGGAAGCGGCCGAGGACGCTCTCGCCGAGGCACAAGCGCTCCACATCGGCTCCTTCACCGCGGCGACGGCGCTCGCCACCGCGCGACGGCTTCGCGGCGACCTCGCCGGCGCCGAGGACGCGATGCGGGTCCGGCGCGAGGCGGAGGACGGAAAGGATGCCTGGTGGGATTTCCTCTCGGGTGGTCTCGAAGAAGTGAGCGGGAAGCTCGACCGGCTCCGCGGGATGGCGCTCGACCGATGAGGGTGGCGCGGATTTTCTTCGCCCTGCTGGCGGGCTGCTCTCCCGGCCTCGCCCAGTTCCGGGTCACGGTGGAGGAAGTGCTGGTGGATGTGGTGGTCACGCGGGGCGAGGAGCCGGTGAGCGGGCTCACTCCGGCGGACTTCGAAGTTCTCGACGAGGGGACGCTGCGCAGCGTCCGGATCGCGCCCCTCGCGGACCTCTCGCTCTCCGTCCTTTTCGTCATGGACCTCAGCCTCAGCGTCACGCCGGAACGGCAGAGCCGGCTCCGCGAAGCTGCGGAGCGGGTGGCCGCACAACTCGGTGCGGAAGACACCTGCGCGGCCGCGGTCTTCGCCGCCGAATTCTGGCTGATCCACGACTTCGCTCCCTGCAAGGATCTCCCGGCGGACATCTTCGGTTCGGCGGAGCCCGGCGGCGGAACCGCGCTCTGGGACTCGCTGGCCGCGGCGACCGCCTTTGCCGACCAGGCGGCCGGACGATCGGTGATTCTCCTGTTCTCCGACGGGGAGGACACGATGAGCTGGCTCCCCGAGCCGCTCGTGGAAGAAACTCTCCGCACCAGCGATGCGCTCCTCTACACCCTCCTGCCGCCGGAATCCGCCGGACTCGGCCGCGCCCGGCCCCGCGGCAGGATCACCACCATCCCTCCCTCGGTCCAGCGACGCACCCGCATCGGCCTCCGGCGCATGAACGGCAACGTGGCCCCGGACAGCGTGGCGACCCTGCTCCCGGCCGCCAACCAGCGCTTCCGGTCCCGGATCGGCCAGCACCTCCCGTCGGAATTGGACCTGCTTCGCCGGGTGACCGAACTCACCGGTGGCCGGGTGGTCGCGGTTCGGCGCGAGCAGGATGTCCTCGTCGCCTACGAGGAGATCCTTCGCGATCTCGAATCCCGCTACGTCCTCGCCTTCGCCCCGGACCCGGCCGCGCCTCCCGGGTGGCGGCGACTCGAGGTCTCGACCCGGGTTTCCGGGGCCCGCGTCCGGGCTCGCCGCGGCTACTTCCACGGCGCGAATCGCTGAAGCGACTACTCGCTGTACATCACTCCGGCGAGCAACCCCGCCGCCGCCATCTCCACGAGCGTCCAGCCGAGAGCCGCCGCCGGAAAGGGTGCCAGGCCCATGTTGGCGAGACCGGCGGCGGGAAGCAGCGCGTGGAGAGCCCAGACCAGAACTCCGGCCGAAACCGCGGTCTTCGGCCCGGATCCCCAACGAGGCCGCGCCAGGGCGTAGAGGTAGGAAACGAACATCCCGAGGACGAAGGCGTACAGGACCCAGAACGGCATCGAGCCGCCCGCCTCGGCGGGAACCGGAAAGACGATGACGTTCAGGACGAACTCGCTGAAGTTGATGAGAACTCCGGCGAGGATGCCGCCCTTGACGATCGCGCCCAAGTTCATCACGGCTCTCGCGTCGCGAAAAAACTCAGCGGCCGGTGATGATCCGGAACAGGTTCCGCACCGGATCGTAGAAACGGTCGGCGACCCGTTCCTTCAGCGGGATGATCGCGTTGTCGGTGATCGTGATGTGCTCCGGGCAGACCTTGGTGCAGCATTTCGTGATGTTGCAGAAACCGACACCCTGCGATGTCTTCAGCTCTTCGAGCCGGTCCTCGGTGTCGAGTGGGTGCATTTCGAGAGCCGCCGCATGGACGAAAAAGCGCGGCCCGATGAACGTCTCGTGCTGGTGCGAATCGCGGAGCACGTGGCAGACATCCTGGCAAAGGAAGCACTCGATGCACTTGCGAAACTCCTGGACACGGTCCACGTCCCGCTGATTCATCCGCCAGGTTCCGTCCTCCGCATCCGGCGGCCGCGGCCTGAACTTCCGGATCCGCTTCTTCACCTCGTAGTTCCAGCTCACGTCGGTGACCAGATCCTTGATGAGCGGGAAAGCCCGCATCGGCTCGATGGTGATCGGGCTGTCCTCCGGCAGGTCGCTCATCCGGGTCATGCACATGAGCCGCGGATTTCCGTTGACCTCCGCGCTGCAGGAGCCGCACTTGCCGGCCTTGCAGTTCCAGCGCACCGCGAGATCGGGTGCCGACTCGGCCTGGATCTGGTGGACCGCATCCAGCACCACCATTCCCTCGGTGATGTCGGTCTGGTACTCCGCGAACTCGCCGGACTCGTCCGAAGAGCCTCTGCGGATCCGGAACGTTCTCTCGGCCATCAGCGGTTCTCCTCGATGATCTGGAGCAGTTCGTCGCGGGGGGCGATCACCGGCTCTTCCGAGACTTCCATGGCACCGTCACTCCCGCGACGCACCACGAGTGTGGTCTTGCCCCAGCGCTCGTCCTTGCCGGGATGGTCCTCACGGAAGTGGGCCCCGCGGCTCTCCTTGCGCAATGCCGCGCTGCGGGCCACCGCTTCGGAGACCAGCAGCAGGTTCGGGAGATCGAGCGCGGTGTGCCATCCGGGGTTGTACTGGCGGTTGCCGGGAACCTGCGCCCGGCCGGCGCGCTCCCGAAGGGCGAGGACGCCTTCGAGCCCGGCCTCGATTTCGGACTGGCTTCGCACGATTCCGACCTTCGCCTGCATCAGATCCTGAAGCTCGGACTGGATCGCGTACGGGCCCTCGCCATCGGCTCCCTGGCGCTCCAGCGGCACGAGCGCGTCGCGGTTCGCGGCTTCCACCTGTTCCTTCTCCACACCTTCGCTCGCCGGACGCGGGTTTTCCGAAGCGAACCCGGCGGCGTACTCCCCCGCCCGCTTGCCGAACACCAGCAGATCGGAGAGCGAATTGCCGCCCAGCCGGTTGGCCCCGTGGAGGCCGCCCGCACATTCGCCGGCGGCGAACAGCCCCGCCACCGAAGACATCTGGGTCTCGCCATCCACCCGCACGCCCCCCATCACATAGTGGGTAGTGGGGCCGACCTCCATCGGCTCCTTCGTGATGTCGAGACCGGCGAGCTCCTTGAACTGGTGGTACATGCTCGGCAGCTTGCGGCGGATATGGGCTTCGCTGTCCTTGAGCTTCTCGCGGATCCAGGAGATGTCGAGAAAGACGCCACCGTGGGGGCTGCCGCGCCCTTCGCGGATTTCGCGGACGATGCAGCGGGCCACGTGGTCGCGGGTGAGCAGCTCCGGAGGACGCCGGGCTTCCTTGTCGCCCTGGGTGTAGCGCCACCCTTCCTCCGCATCGCTCGCCGTCTGCGAGCGGTAGAGGTCGGGTATGTCGTCGAACATGAAGCGCTTGCCTTCCTTGTTCCGCAAAACCCCGCCCTCGCCGCGGACTCCTTCGGTGACGAGGATGCCGCGCACGCTCGGAGGCCAGACCATCCCGGTCGGGTGGAACTGGACGTACTCCATGTCGATGAGTTCGGCACCCGCCTCGTAGGCGAGCGCGTGCCCGTCCCCGGTGTATTCCCAACTGTTGGAAGTCACCCGGAAGGCGCGGCCGATACCGCCGGTGGCGAGCACCACCGCGGAAGCCCGGAACAGGCGGAACCGCCCCAGCTCCCGGTCGTAGCCGAAGGCACCGAGTACCCGGCCGCCGTCGGTCAGGAGCCGGGTCACCGTGTACTCCATGAAGACATCCATTCCGGTGTGGATGCCGTGGTCCTGGAGAGTGCGGATCATTTCGAGCCCGGTGCGGTCGCCCACGTGGGCCAGCCGGGGGTAGCGATGACCCCCGAAGTTCCGCTGCATGATCCGCTCATCCGGCGTGCGGTCGAAAACGGCTCCCCAAGCCTCGAGCTCGCGCACCCGGTCGGGGGCCTCCTTGGCGTGGAATTCAGCCATCGTCGGGTTGTTCACGTACTGGCCGCCCCGCATGGTGTCCGCGAAATGGGTGCGCCAGTCGTCCCGCTCGTCCACGTTGGAAAGCGCCGCGGCGATGCCGCCCTCGGCCATGACGGTGTGCGCCTTGCCGAGCAGCGACTTGGTGACGAGCCCGACCCGCGCGCCGCGGGAGGAGGCCTCGATGGCGGCGCGGAGCCCGGCACCGCCGGCCCCGATCACCAGGACATCGTGTTCGGTGGTCTGCAAATCAGAGAATCCGGTAGTCGGTCCAGACACCCATCGAACAGAGCCGGACGTACACGTCGGAGAAGGCGACCCAGATGAGGCTCATCCAGGCGAAGTTCATGTGCCGGATGTTCAGCCAGGTGGAGCAGTCGTAGGCGCAGCGACGCGCCGGGTGGCCCGAGATCCGGTCCAGAACACCGCCTGCCAGATGCCGGAAGGAGTGGCAGCCGAAGGTGTAGCCGCCGAGCAGCACCACGTTCAGCGTCAGCACCAGCGTTCCCACCCCGATGCCGAACTCCTCGACGCCGGTGGCGGGATTCAGGAACCACATGGCCTTCCACGCGTCGTAGGCGAGGATGACGATGAACACCACCGCGAGGTAGAGGAAGTAGCGGTGGAGGTTCTGGAGGATGAGCGGCAGGCTGTTCTCGCCCCGGTAGTTCTTCCACGGCTTGCCCACCGTGCAGGAGGTCGGGCTCGCCCAGAAGGCCTTGTAATAGGCCCCCCGGTAGTAGTAGCAGGTGAGGCGGAACCCGCCGGGTGCCCAGAGAATCAGGAAGGCCGGCGAGAACGGGAGGAAGGCGGGCCAGAAGCCGGGCTTGTCGCCGAACAAGGCATGGTGCGAATCGCCGAAGAGCACCGGCGAATACATCGGCGAGAGGTAGTTGCCGAGCTCGTAGTGGGCGTTCTGGAAAGCGGCCCAGGTCCCGTAGATGACGAACCCGGAGAGAACGAGGAAGGTGACGAGCGGGACGATCCACCACGGCTCGCGGCGACGGGTGACCCCGAACCCCTGTTGGGCCGGAAGGGTTCCCGCGACGGTCGGCACGACGGCCAATTCTATGCCAGAACCGGCGGGGCCTAGAATCGCTCCCGGTGGCGAGGCTCGGAAGCGATGGCGAACCGCCGAGTTGGCGAGGATGGGGCCTCCTGCTCGTTCTCGTGTTCGGCTGCTCCGCCGGACAGGCGACCCATGGAGAAGACGGGCGGGTGACCGAGCGGCACCGGATGGTGACCGAGCAGATCGAAGCCCGCGGCATCCGTGATCCCCGGGTGCTCGAGGCGATGCGGGAAATCCCGCGCCATCTCTTCGTGCCGGAGTCCTTGCGATCCCAGGCGTACGAGGATCGGGCGCTCCCGATCGCCGGGGGACAGACCATCAGCCAGCCCTACGTGGTGGCGTGGATGACCGAACTGGCCGAAGTGCGGCCGGGTGACCGGATTCTCGAGATCGGGACCGGGTCGGGCTACCAGGCAGCGGTCCTCGCGCACCTCGGGGCAGAGGTATTCACGATCGAGCTGCTGGCATCGTTGTCCGGGACCGCCGAGGCGACGATCCGCGCATTGGGTTACCGGAACATCCGCTTCCGCATCGGGGACGGATACGCCGGCTGGCCGGAAGGAGCCCCGTTCGACCGCATCGTGGTGACCGCCGCTCCGCCCGATATCCCGAAGGTGCTCCTCGAAGGGCTCGGCCCCGGCGGCCGACTGGTCGCTCCGGTGGGTCCGGAAAGAGGAGCGCAGCGCCTCGTGGTCGCCGAGCGGGAAATTTCCGGAAGCATCCGGTTCGAAGACCACGGGCAGGTCTTCTTCGTCCCGATGGTCCCCGGTCAGGAATCCGGTTTCTGAACCGCCTTCCGGCTGAACTCTCCGGCGAGCTCCTCCACCCGGTCGGCGATGTCCTCGCCACCGAACTCACGGAGCAGCGGGGCGAGTCCCGCGAGCCGCATCCCGAGGACGACCTTCCGCAGCGACTCCGGTTCGATCGTCTCGATCCACTCCCACCAGCCGATGATGTGCCGTGCCATGTCTTCCTTTCCGGTCGCGTGGAATCGCACCGTCAGGGAGCCGTCGGCGTTCTGCTCGCGCTTCTGGGAGGGGTGGAACTCCCAGTCACCGACTCCGGGAGCGTCGGGACGGAACCGCCATTCCACCGGGATCACATCCTTGTCCTGGAAGCTCCCGAACAGATCCCGCACGAACCTGCGGAACGGCTCGGGGTCCTGGCTCGAGCCGCGTTCGGTCACCTCGACCTTGCTCATCCGGTCGAGCCGGTACTGATAGAGCGGCTCGTCCTCACCTTCCGGGCTCGCCACCATCCGGACCGTCCCTCCGAAGAGAAGTCCGCGAGGCTCCATGATGTGCTGGCGGATCGCCCCGTCCGCGCTCGTGTAGTCGAACTGCACCACCCGGCTCTTGGTGAACGCTTCTTCGAGACTGCGACGCACGGCCTCGTCTATCGCGACGCGCGGGCCGGGCCGGGACCCGACCCCGAGAGTCTCGAGACGCGCCTCGATGTCTTCATGCTCGGCATGACGGCGGCTTCGCTTCGCCTTTTCGATCTTCTGGCGCAGGCTGTTGAGGCGCTCCCTTTCGGGGATTCGCTCCCGATCCAGCACCTCGGTGGCGAATTCCAGCGCCGCCAGCTCGTCCGGACTGGGGGCTTCGAAGAACTGGAACGGAAGCTGGCTGAAACGGAACCGCACCCGGCCCAGATCGTCCGTATCGGACTCGAACGAATCGGGAAAGCTCTCCTTCAGCGCAGCGATCCAGCGCTGCGCGGTCCGCCGTCCGATGCCGTGGTACTCCGTCAGCTCCTCGTAGGACCACCAGTCCCCTTCGCTCAACACACGCAGCAGGTCGAAAGCCCGCGTCAGGGTGTCCGCCATCGCACTCTCCCATGAGCGGGTTCTGCCCGCCCGGTGGCTATCCTAAATGCCGGTTTCATGGCCCCGTCGCGCTCCCACCCGCTGATCCTGCTCGGGATGGGAAACGTGCACCGGGCGCTGCTCGGGATTCTCGAGTCCCGAAAGGCGCTGCTCGAAGAACGCTACGGCCTGCGACTTCCGTTGTTCGCCTGCTCGGACCGCAGCGGTTTCATCCGCGGCCCGGACGACAGCGGAATGTCCTCGCAAGCCATGCTCGCCGCCAAGTCGCGGGGGATTTCGCTCCGCGAGATTCCCGGTGCGGAACCCGTCTCGCTCGCGGAAGCGCTCGACCGGGCGGGGCCGGATGCCATCCTGCTCGATGCCGCCAGCATGGATCTCGAAGGCGGCGCGGGTCTCGAAGCCGCAACTCTCGCGCTCGAAGGCGGCCAGTCGGTGGTCTTCGCCAACAAGTCCGCGGTCGCGCTCGCTTTCGACGAACTCGAAGAGCTTGCCCGGACGAAGGGCGCGGGCATGGGCTGGAGCGCCACCGTCTGCGGCGGGCTCCCGGTCGTGAACATCGGCCGCCGGGAGACGGTCGCCGCCCGGTTCCTGCGGGTTGCTGGAGTCTTCAACTCCACGAGCAACCTCGTTCTCGACCGGATGGCCGACGGAAAGACACTGGAAGAGGCGGTCGCCGAGGCGAAAGAGCGCGGCATCGCGGAAACCGACCCCACGAACGACCTGAACGGAACGGACACCGCGCTCAAGCTGGTGATCGTGGCGCGCACCATCCTCGGGTTCCCCGCCACCCTCGAAGACGTGGACCGAACCGGGGTGGAAGCGGCCCCCCAGGCAATACCGGGCCACGCCATCCGGCTGCTGGGCGAGGCAGAACCGGAAGGAGAGGGTTTCCGTCTCCGGGTCGCGCCGAAGCTCGTTTCCCGGAGCAGCTTCCTCGGCGGGATCGGCCCCCTGGACATGGCGATCGAGTGGGAGACCGATCTCTTCGAAATCCAGCGCTTCGCTTCGACCGAAGCGGATGCCGGCGCGACGGCGGCGGCGGTGCTGCGGGACGCAGTCCATATCGCTCTCGGCATCCCGGCGGGCCCTTCGGTCACGTCACCTTCGCGGTGACGCATCCCGCTGTGTGCTTAAATTTTTGTACGAAGCTGTCGGGGGGCGGGTCGGGCGCATCTCGATGCGGCTGATGAGCGCCCGCCCGCGCTGGCGGCAGATCGCGAGCACCGCCTCGGCCACGTCTTCGGGAGCGAGCTTCCAGTCCGCGCCGTCTTCCGGCGACCTGCCGGCGAAGCCGGTGGCGACGCTTCCCGGCATGACGGTGGCCACCCGGATTCCGGCGTTCCGGAGGTCCAGCATCATCGCCTCCGCCATCCCGACGAGTCCGAACTTGGAGGCGTTGTAGGCCACGCCTCCGGCGAAGGGATGCCGCCCCGCGAGGCTCCCGATGTGGACCACGGTCGCCGGGGTGCTGCTCTCCGCGGCGGCGAGCAGGAGTGGCAGCGCCGCCTTCGTCACCCGGAACGCTCCGATCAGGTTGGTCTCCACCACCTCACGGAATTCGGCGACGCTCAGCTCTCCGGTGGGGCGGTAGATTCCGAGCCCGGAGCTGTTGACCAGGATGTCGAGGCCGCCAAACTTCTCGCGGACGAACCCCACCGCCGCCTCGACGCTCGTGTCGTCGCGCACATCGCATTCCACGCCGTGAACGGTCCCGTTCGGGGACAGCTCGCGGGCGGCCCGGGTCGCGGCTTCGTTGCGGGTTCCGGTCAGGACCACCCGTGCTCCCGTCCCGGCGAGCGCCGCCGCCACTGCGCGGCCGATCCCGCGCGTCCCCCCGATGACGAGGGCTCGGGAAGGAGACATCATGGGTTCCGGATCGTATCCGCAAGAACTCGCAGGGGCTCTTCGAGATCCCCGGCGGTCATCCACCCCAGATGGCCGAACCGCAGCACCTTCCCCTTGAGCTCCCCGAGCCCGCCGGCGACGGTCACACCCCGCTCCGCGAGTCGCCGCGAAAGCTCCGCCCACTCGACTTCTTCGGGTAGCCAGGCGGCGGTGACGGTGGGTGAGCGGTATCCCTCCGGCGCGACCAGCGCGAGCCCCATCGCTTCGAGTTCGCCTTGTACGAGCGCGGCGGCTTCGGCGTGGCGGGCGAAGACCTGTTCCCGCCCTTCGCGGAGCATCAGCCGGATGCCGGCCTCCATCGCGAACAGAACCGGAACCGCGGGCGTGAAGGGCATGGTTTCCCCGCGGTAGGCCGCGAAATCCCAATAGAAGCGGGGCAGCCGGGCGCGAGCTTCGGCGGCTTCGGCCCGCTCCGAAGTCCAGACCATCGCCATCCCCGGAGGAAGCCCCCACGCCTTCTGGGAACCGGTGAACACCACATCGCAGTCATCCACCGCGAGCGACGCGGCTCCGAGGCTCGAAACCGCGTCCACCAGCGCGAGCGCGTCGCTTTCTTCGCGAACGACCCGGAGGAGGTCCGAGGCCGGATGGAGCACCCCGGTGCTGGTCTCGCAGTGGGTCAGGAGGACGGCGCGCGTCGGCTTGCGAAGCGCTCTTCGTAGCCGATCCGGCGATGCTGCCTCACTCCACGCAGTCCCGAGGCTGATCGCATCGAGACCATGGGCCCGGGCCACTCCGAGAAACCGCTCCGCGAATTGGCCGCCGCCGAGGCCGATCACCCGGTCGCCGGGGGAGAGGGTGTTCACGAGCGCGGCTTCCATGGCACCCGTTCCCGAGCCGGTCAAAAGAAGCGGGGTGCGGGAAGCCCCGAGATATTCGGAGAGACGGGTGGTCACCCCGGCGAGCAGCCGGCGCATCTCCGGGCCCCGGTAGGAGATCATCGGCCGCCGAAGCGCCGCTGCGACCTCCGGGTGGAGGGAAACCGGCCCGGGAATCCGGAGGCCGTGGTCCGGTCGCCGGTCCAGCTTGCTCAGACCTCTTCGGCCGAGCCGAGCAGATCCTCGTCGGCGAAGAAATGGAAGAGCCGGTCCGAAGTGGCGACGATCAGGTCACCCTCGCCGTTCAGGGCGAGCCCGACGATCGGCGGGCCGCTGATGATGCGACGCGCGCCGGTTCCGGTGAACATGAACACTCCGGAATCGCCCGCGAGTCCCTCGGCGACCAGGAAGCGGCCCTGTTCGTCGAAGGCGATGCCCTGCGGCCGGCCGAACCCGGTGTGGATCCGGCTCGGAATGCCTCCCGGTTGGAACTCCACGATCTGGTCGCGGGCGGAGAGAGTCGGGCCGGAGACGAACAGGCTGCCGGCTGTGTTGCATGCCAGGTGGTATGCCGAGATCGAAGGCCGCATCGGCGAGAGCACGCTGACTTCGCCTTCGGGAGTTGCGAGATAGAGGGTGCCGCCGCGATCGCCGACGATGAGGTCGCCGGTCGGCGCGAAGCAGATCCCGGTGGGGCACCCCAGGTTTTCGCTGAACGCCCGGAAGCTCTTGCGGTCGTCCATCCGATAGACGCAACCGTCTTCCCGCGAAGACACATAGAGCGCATCATCCGGTCCCCAGGCGAGCCCGGTGGGATTCACGATGCCCTCACCGAGAGGCTCCGGCGGCTCGTCTCCCGGCGAGATGCGGTAGATGGGGTCGGGGATCGCCTCGCCCCGGCGGCCGCTGACCGTGCTGTACAGGTTGCCTGCCGTATCGAAGCAGGGATTCGAGACGATGTGGAGCTCTTCGGCGATAGGCCGGCCGACGGTCACCGGAAACGGCTCGGTCTCGCGGGTGCCGAGCGAGACCCGAAGTTCCTCCCCGGCCTCGTGGGGAACCCGCACCGCGAGGCGCGTCGAGGAGATGCGCTGGATGTGCGCCTCGGTCTCGCCGAGATGCACCCGGAGCCCCGCCGCTTCATCCACGAGAAAGCCGCGTCCGGCGATGTCGAGGCGTCCACCCGGGATCACGTGCCGGGGCCACACTCTCTCGACCAGAAGGCGCGTCCGGCGAGCCCGCCGCTCCGGAGCGCGGTCGGATTGGGTTCCGTTCATGCGGGGGGAGCAGCCTTCCGGCAGACTACCATCCGGCAGCGAGGTGGGTCCGGGGTATCGTCCCTCCACACGGAAAAGGATCGGGAGGATGAGCCGGGATTCGGGTTTTGAGCGGCTGCTTTCGGCCGTGGACGAACGGCGAAAGAGGAGAAGCCGCGCGATCGGCCGCCTCTACGGCCCGGCCCGAACCGCGGTCGCAGCCGCCTGGGCGACACTCGTCGAGGGGCCGACCCTGATGGTCACCGCGCGCGATCCGGTGCTGGTCGCGGCGGATCTCGAAGCCTTGCTCGCCGCGCTCGGAGCGGGGATTCCGGTGCTCCGCCTTCCGGGCACCGCCGTGAACCCGTACGCCGGAGTCAGCCCGCACGCCGAAGTGCTGGCGCTCCGAGCGGAGGCGCTTTTTTCGCTGGCGGCGGGGCGGCGGGCACTCGTCGTGACCTCGCCGGCAGGATTCATGAGCCGCACGGTCGCTCCTGAGCGGCTGCTCGAGGCGCGCGTGAGCCTCAAGGTCGGCGAAGAGACGAATCCGGCAGAGCTCGCCGAGCGTCTCGTCCTTGCCGGGTACCGCTGCGAGGATCCGGTCTCCGGGCCCGGCGAGTTCGGGCGCCGGGGAGGGATTCTCGATGTCTTTCCCCAGCACGCTGCCCTGCCCACCCGGGTCGAGTGGTTCGGGGAGGCGATCGAAGAGCTCCGTCCATTCGAGCCGGCCACCCAGCGAAGCGGCGAACACCTGAACCGGCCGGAAACGCTCGAAATCCTCCCCGCGACCGAGTGGATCGGAGCTTCGCCTTCGCCCGAAGCGCCCCATCCGGCGTTCTCGCTCCCCGGCAACCCCGGTTTCGCGAGCCCGGTCTTCGACTATTGCCGGGGAATGGAGGTTCTGGTGGAGGAACCGGAGCGGGTCAGGGAGGCGGCGGAGTCCGAAATCGAGCGGGTGATGAGCTGGCGGGTGGGAGCAAAATCGGGCACTACCGGGAAAACGGCCACTCCGGAGGCATTGCTGCTCGGGCTTTCTTCCCTGGACGACTTTCTCGCGAACTCGCCGCCCGACGGGCCGACGCTGCTGCGGGAACTGGAAGCGCCGGGCGGAGGCGACCTGCCGTCGCGCCCGGTGGAGTCCTTCCGGGGGCGCTTGCCGGCCTTCCTCGACCGGCTTCGGGCGAAACGCGACGCGCCGTGGGACATCCACGTGTTCGCTCCCGGAAGGACGGCGGAATCGCTTTCGGCGAAGGCGCAGGAAGCGGGCATCCGGATCTCCGGGTCGGGCCGCGCGGGCCACCCGCCGCGGGTCCGGATCCACGAAGGGCGGCTGAGCCAGGGGTTCGAGGTACCGGATTCCGGCCTCGAATTCGTCTCCGGCGCGGCGCTCGTTTCGGTGCCGCCACGCCCTCCCTCGAAGTCGCGCGCCCGGGTGTTTGCGTCGGATTTCCGGGATCTCAAGCCGGGCGATCTGGTGGTCCACGCCGATCACGGAATCGGAAGGTTCGTCCGGATCACCCGGCTGGACGACAAGGAGAGCGCGCCGGACCTGGTGCAACTGGAATACGCGAAGGGTGCCCGGCTCTATGTTCCGGTGGACCGGCTCGACCTCCTCGACCGTTACCAGTCCGCTTCGGGCGCCTTGCCGCCGGCTCTCGACCGCCTCGGAGGGACCGCCTGGGCCAGTCGCAAGGGCCGGGCGCAACGGGCGATCCGCAACATCGCGGGCGACCTGATCCGGCTCTACGCCGAGCGGAGGCAGACGGCCGGCTTCGCCTTCCCGCGGGACACACCGGGGATGGAGGAATTCGAGGCGGGCTTCGAATGGACGGAAACCGAAGACCAGGCGCGGACGATCCGCGAAGTGATGGCCGACATGGAGTCGGAGCATCCGATGGATCGATTGGTCGCCGGGGACGTGGGTTTCGGCAAGACGGAAGTCGCGCTGCGGGCGGCCTTCAAGGCGGCGATGCACGGCAAGCAGGTCGCCGTCCTGACTCCCACCACGGTGCTCGCGAGCCAGCACGCGCGTCTGTTTCAGGCGAGGTTTCGCGAGTTTCCGGTCGTCGTGGAGATGCTCTCCCGGTTCCGCACCCCGAAGGAACGAAAGCAGGTGGTGGCCGGCCTCGCCGACGGAACCGTGGACATCGTCATCGGCACCCATCGCCTGCTCTCGAAGGATGTTTCCTTCCGGGATCTGGGCCTTTTGGTGATCGATGAGGAGCAGCGTTTCGGGGTCGCCGCCAAGGAGCGGCTCAAGCAGCTCGCCACCCGGACCGACCACCTCGCGCTGACCGCCACGCCCATCCCGCGGACCCTGAACATGTCGCTTTCCGGAATCCGGGACATGTCGGTCATCGAAACCGCCCCCCGCGACCGGCTCGCCGTCCACACCCACGTCATCCCGTTCGATCCGGCCCGCATCGCCGAGGCGATCCGTTACGAGCTTTCCCGCGCCGGCCAGATCTATTTCGTGCACAACCGGATCCGCTCGCTCCCTGCGATGCGCGAACTGCTTCTTCGTGCCGTGCCGGAAGCGCGAGTGATCCATGCCCACGGCCAGATGCCGGAGTCGGCGCTGGAGCAGGCGTTCTCCCGTTTCCAGAATGGCGAGGCCGATGTCCTGCTCTCCACCACGATCGTGGAGAACGGGCTGGATCTGCCGCGGGTCAACACCCTGATCGTGAACCGTGCCGACGCTTTCGGGTTGGCGCAGCTCTATCAGCTCCGCGGCCGGGTGGGGCGCTCGACGAGGCGGGCCTATGCCTACATGCTGGTTCCCGCCGGCGCATCGCTTTCCGAGAAAGCGCGGCCGCGGCTCGCCGCGCTCCGCGAATTCAGCGATCTCGGCGCGGGCTTCCGGGTGGCGGCTCTCGACATGGAGCTTCGAGGCGTCGGCGACCTGCTGGGTGCTGCGCAACACGGCCACCTCGAAGCGGTGGGCTTCGATCTCTACTACCGGCTGCTGGACGATGCCGTGGCCGAAGCGCGGGGCCATTCCGTGAAGGCCCGCTGCGCGATGCAGCTTCGCTTCCAGTTGCGCGTTCCGGACAGCTATCTGAGCGACCCCCGTCACCGGATGTGGCTCTACAAGCGGGTCTCCATCGCGCGCGACGGCGGGGAGATCGACCGGCTGCGTGGCGAACTCCGGGACCGCTTCGGGCCCCCGCCCCCGGAGGTGGATCTCATGTTCCGCCACGTGGGCCTCAGGGTGCGCGCCGAAGCGCTGGGCTACGCTCGGGTGAGCCGCGAAGGAGGAACCCTGGTCATGGACGGAGGCGACGGAGCCGAAGGACGCAGCTTCCGCACCCCCCTTCCGGAAGAAGCGGGCCCCGAAGCGATCCTCGAAGCTCTCTCCATGGCGCTTGCGGCCATCGAAACGATCTCCCGTTCCGGTTCTCCCGCATGAACGGCTGGATCCGGGCGGCGGTGGCGGTGGCGACGCTCGGCGGATGCGCCGTGCTGCCCGATCTGGGGAGTGTGATCGTCCGGATCGGTGACGAGGAATTCCGACAGGAGGATTTCGATGCCTTCCTGCGGTCGCATGGCGGGTTCCTCGAGTCTCCGGGGCCGGCAGTCCTGAGCGCGCTGCTCGACGAGTTCGTCCGCGAGCGATTGCTGGTCCTCGCAGCGCTCGAGGCGGGAATTGCCGTTTCGGCGGCGGAGCTCCAGTCGGAAATCGAAGCACTCGCCGCTGCGCCGGGTTCCGAAGCAGCACCGCCGGAACGCGAAGTGCGAGATCGCCTGCTCGTCGAGCGCTTTCTCGATGAAGTGATTTTCCGGGATCTCGAAGTCAGCGAGTCGGATCTTGCGCTCGAAATGCAGGCTGCCGCACCGCTCTACCGCGGTCCGGCGACCATGACTCTTTCGGAAGCCCGCTTCGAGACGCGGGCGGAAGCCGAACGGGCGGAGGCCGCGCTCACGAGCCAGCCGGATGCGGCGGCAGTGGAATTCCACCCGATCGGTGTCTTTCGCGGGGGCGAGCTTCCGGAAATCCTGGAGGCGGCGGTTCGCGGTCGGTCGGCCGGGAAGTTCACCGGAGTCCTGGAGACCTCCGCCGGCCTCCGGATCTTTCGGGTGGATGCCGTCGAGGAGCCGGGAGACCTGAGCCCCGAAGCCGTGGAGCCTCTGGCCCGCCGGGCGATCCTCGAACGGCGCGCGGAGGCGCTCGTCGCCGATTTGCTGGCAGATGTCCGGGAACGTCATCCGGTCGTGGTGTTCTCCGGGAGGCTTTCCTTTCCGTATCTGGGGCGCGAACCGGAGGAAAGTCGAAACTGACCCCGAGACTTCCGCGCTGTGGAAGAATTGACGCTCTGTTTCCGCGACGGCTTGGTGGGTCCGAATGTGCGGCCTGTGAAGAGATGCGGGAGCGGCACACCATAAATTCATGAGTCTCCACAGGATCCGGCGCGGTCTCGATATACCGCTCGCCGGCGCTCCGGAGGCGGGACCGGCTTCCGTCTGGATTCCGAACGAGGTCGCCCTGCTCGGAGCCGACTATCCGGGAATGCGCCCCACCCTGCGAGTGGAACAAGGAGACGCAGTAGAACGGGGCGCGACCCTTTTCGAAGACAAGAAGACTCCCGGAGTGCGGTTCGTTTCCCCGGTCGAAGGGCGGGTGAAAGCGATCCACCGCGGCGAGCGACGAGCGTTCCGTTCGGTCGCGATCGAAGTCTCTTCGGGGGAGCGGGGGGGCCGCCCGGGTGCGGGCCGTCGCTTCCGCGTTCCCGGCGGCCGCCCGGAAGCGATGCGGGAGGACGCGCTGCGCGAGGCGCTTCTCGAATCGGGAGAGTGGACGGCGATCCGCAGCCGCCCCTTCGGCCGGGTCGCGAACCCGGAGCGGCGCCCGCGGGCGATCCTGGTCACCGCCATGGACACCGAGCCGCACGCGCCCGACCCGGTGGCGGCGGTTGCGGGGCGCGAGGCCGATCTCGAATGGGGAGTCGGCGCGCTGACCCGGCTCACCGACGGGCCGGTGTTTCTCTGTTCGGCACCGGGACGGCGGCTTCCGGTTCCGGAAACGGATCGGGTCCGCCACGAGGAATTCGCCGGCCCCCACCCCGCGGGGACGGCCGGACTCCACGTTCACCTGCTGGCGCGGGCGACGCGGGACCGGGAAGCCTGGCACCTCGATGCCCAGGATCTGGCCGCGCTCGGACGGTTGCTGCGCACGGGGGAGATCGATCCGATGCGCCTCGTCGCGGTGAGCGGCCCCCCGGTGGACCGGCCACGCCACATCCGGACACCGATCGGTGCCGGAGTGGAAGGCCTCGAGCCGGCAAGCGAGAGCACCCGCTTCGTTTCCGGGTCGGCGCTTTCCGGCCGGGCGGCCGAAGGCGATCTGGCGTATCTCGGCCGGCATCATCGCCAGATCACGGTTCTCGAGGAAGACTCCCGTCGCCGGTTCCTCGGCTGGCTCGACCCCGGTTTCGGTGCGACCTCCGCCAGCCGGGCTTTCGCTTCCGCCTTCCTTCCGACCCGGAATCGTCCGCTCACCACGAGCACCCACGGATCCCGCCGCGCCATCGTGCCGATCGAGATCTATGAACGGGTGATGGCGTTCGACATCCCGCCGGTCTTCCTGTTGCGGGCGCTTTTGATGGAAGACCTCGAACGCGCCGAAGAGATGGGCGCGCTCGAACTGGTGGAAGAGGATCTGGGCCTGCTCAGCTTCGTCTGCCCCGCCAAGAACGACTACGCCCCCGCGCTCCGCCGGGTGCTCGACGCTCTCGAAAAGGAAGGCTGATCGGGTGCTGCGAGGACTGCTCGACCGCCTGGGCGCTCCTTTCGCGAAGGAGGGCCGGTTGGCCCGGCTGTGGCCGCTCTGGGATGCCCCGGACACCTTCCTCTACACGCCGGGGAAGACGACCGCCGGCCCGGCTCACGTCCGCGACCGGCTGGACATGAAGCGCCTGATGTTCACGGTGGTGATCGCGCTCGCCGGCGCGGTGGCGATGGCGTTCTACAACACCGGGCTCCAGGCGAACCTCGCGATCTCGCTGGGCGGCGAACCGCTCGCTGGCTGGCGCGCCGAACTGATCGGGGTGCTCGGGACCGGTTTTTCGCCGGACAGCCTGCTCGCCTGCGTGGTCCACGGCGGCCTCTGGTACATCCCGGTGCTGTTCGTCACCTTCGCGGTGGGCGGGGCCTGGGAGATGCTTTTCGCGGTGGTCCGTCGCCACGAAGTGAGCGAGGGATTTCTCGTCACCGGGATGCTGTTTCCGCTGGTCCTGCCTCCCACCGTTCCGCTCTGGCAGGTCGCTCTCGGCATCACCTTCGGGGTCGTGGTCGGCAAGGAAATCTTCGGAGGCTCGGGCTTCAACATCCTGAATCCGGCGCTCACCGCGCGGGCGTTCCTGTTCTTCGCCTACCCGGCCCAGCTCTCCGGAGACCGGATCTGGATCGCTGCCGATACCGCTCCCGATGCGGTCAGCGGCGCGACCTGGCTCGCCCGCCTGAGCCTTGCGGGCGAGGAGACACTCGGGTCGACGTTCCATCCGGCGGGGGGGCCCGGGATCACGCCCTGGGACGCGTTCCTCGGCTTCCTGCCCGGTTCGATGGGCGAGACCTCGGTGCTCGCCTGCCTCTTCGGCGCGGCGGTGCTCGCGATCACCGGCATCGGGTCGCTGCGGATCATGCTCGCGGTCGCGGCCGGGACGGCGGTCACCGGGATCGCCCTGAACCTGATCGGCTCGGATACCAACCCGTTCTTCGCGGTCCCCTTCTGGTGGCACTTCCTGATCGGCGGCTGGGCGTTCGGTGCGGTGTTCATGGCCACGGAGCCCGTGACCGCTCCGGGAACGAACCGGGGGCGGGTGATCTACGGATTTCTCATCGGCGTCCTGGCGGTGCTGGTGCGGGTCGTGAACCCGGCCTATCCGGAAGGGATGATGCTGGCCATCCTGCTGATGAACGTGTTTGCGCCGCTGATCGACCACTTCGCGCTCCGCGGTGCCATGAAACGGCGCACCGCCGCCCATGAGCCCGGCGCATGACGGCTAGACTGAATCGCATGACGGGGATCGGTGTGGTGGCGAACCCCGCGCAGCGCGAGCCGGGCCTTTCCGGTCTGGAATTCCCCGACTTTCTCGCTCGGCTCGAAGTCCCCGGATCGCCCGCATGAATACCGCCCGCTACATCCTGTCGTTCGCGGCGGCGGTCTGCCTCGTCTGCGCGGTGATGGTCTCCGGCTCGGCGGTGGCACTCAAGTCGCGCCAGGCGGCGAACGTCGAGCGGGATCGGCAGCGCAACGTGCTGGTCGCGAGCGGACTGGCGGGGGCCGATGAACAACTCACGGACGAGGAAATGGCGGAGCGTTTCCGCGGCATCCGCGCGGTGGTGGTGGATCTCGCGACCGGAGAACCGCTTCCCGATGTGGACCCTGCGGAAGTGAACCCGTTGATCGAGGCCGGCGACCCGGCGCGCTCCCGGCCGGCCTCCGACAACCCGGCCCGCATCCGGCGGATCGAAAACCGCTCGGTTGTCTGGCGGGTGGAGTCGGACGGTGAACTGGAGGTGCTGGTGCTGCCGGTCCGGGGGCAGGGCCTCTGGTCGGTGCTCCACGGGTTCCTCGCCCTCGACGGCGACCTGAACACGGTGCGCGGCATCACCTTCTACGAGCACAAGGAGACTCCGGGGCTCGGCGGGGAAGTGGACAACCCGGCCTGGAAGGCGCTCTGGCCGGGCCGGCGCGTCTTCGCGGCCACCGGGGATCCGGTGATCGAAGTGGCGCGCGGGCTCGCCGGTTCGCCCGCCGAAGACCCGCACCGGGTGGACGGGCTCGCCGGTGCCACCATCACGAGCCGCGGTGTCACCAACCTGCTCCGGTTCTGGCTGGACGCGGGCGGTTTCGGGCCGTATCTGGAGCGGCTTCGGGAGGAGAGCGGCTGATGTCGAGCGAAGCCTCCGCCCGCCGGGTGCTGATGGATCCGCTGATCCACAACAACCCGATCGCCCTTCAGGTGCTCGGCATCTGCTCGGCGCTCGCGGTGACCACCGGCATGGAGACCTCGGCGGTGATGAGCGTCGCGGTCATCGCGGTGAACGCGCTTTCGAACCTTTCGGTCTCGCTGCTGCGGAACCGGATTCCGAGCAGCATCCGGATCATCGTGCAGCTCACGATCATCGCCTCGCTGGTCATCATCACCGACCAGATCCTCAAGGCATATCTCTACGAAGTCTCCCGGCAGCTCAGTGTCTTCGTCGGGCTCATCATCACCAACTGCATCATCATGGGCCGGGCCGAGGCGTTCGCCATGCAGAACCCGCCGCTCCGCAGCCTGCTCGACGGCATCGGCAACGGGCTCGGCTACGCGGCGCTGCTGATGGTCACCGGGGCTGCCCGGGAAGTGCTGGGATCGGGAACCTTCTGGGGGCAGCCGGTCTTCCCGCTGGCCTCCGAGGGCGGCTGGTTCACCCCGAACGGACTGATGGTCCTCTCACCGGGAGCCTTCTTCGTGATCGGCTTCCTGATCTGGATCCTCAGGACATTCCGCCCGGAACAGGTGGAGAACGACTGACCGCCATGCTCGAGAACTACCTGAGCATCGTGGTCAAGGCGATCTTCGTCGAGAACATGGCCCTTACTTTCTTTCTGGGCATGTGCTCGTTTCTCGCGGTTTCGCGGCGGGTGAGCACCGCGATCGGGCTCGGCATCGCGGTCGTCTTCGTGCTGACGGTCACCGTCCCGCTGAACCACGCGATCAACGACTTCCTGCTGCGACCCGGGGCGCTCGGCTGGGCGCATTCGTCGCTCGTGGGTCAGGATTTGTCGTTCCTGCGCTTTTTGACCTTCATCGGCACCATCGCGGCCACCGTCCAGATCGTGGAAATGGCGCTCGACCGCTATTTCCCCACCCTCCACGCCGCGCTCGGCGTGTTCTTGCCGCTCATCGCGGTCAACTGCGCGATCCTCGGCGCGTCCCTGCTGATGATCGAGCGCGGACTCACGCTGCCCGAGGCGGCCTTCTTCGGTTTCGGTTCGGGGGTCGGCTGGGCGCTCGCGATCGTCGCACTCGCCGGAATCCGGGAGCGGCTGCGCTACCACCACATTCCCGCCGGGCTCCGGGGCCTCGGGATCACCTTCCTGCTCACCGGCCTGATGGCCATCGGATTCATGGCCTTCGGCGGCATCCAGTTGTAGCCGGAGATGGCCACCGTCCTGCTCGGAGTCGCCGGCTTCGCGGGAGTCATCCTGCTGCTGGTGCTCGTCCTGCTGTATGCCCGCAGGCAACTGGTCGCCACCGGGGATGTCCGCATCCGGATCAACGGCGATGCCGAAAAAGACATCCAGACGGCTGCCGGCGGCACCCTGCTGGGTACCCTCGCCGCGAACCAGATCTTCATCCCCTCCGCCTGCGGGGGCAAGGGCAGTTGCGGCGTCTGCACCCTGCGGGTGACCGACGGCGGCGGCGCGGTGCTCCCCACCGAGCGTACCCACCTCTCCCGGGGCGAGGAGCGATGCGGCGTACGGTTGTCCTGCCAGGTCAAGGTGAAGCAGGACATGGAAATCGAGATCTCTCCGGAGCTGTTCAGCGTGCGCCGCTGGAAGTGCCGGGTGATCTCGAACGAGAACGTGGCGACCTTCATCAAGGAGTTGCGGCTGGAACTTCCGGCGGGAGAGGCGGTGCCTTTCCGGGCCGGCGGATACATCCAGATCGAATGCCCGGCCTACGAACTCAGCTACCGTGATTTCGAGGTCGAGGAGGAATACCGGGACGATTGGGATCGTTTCAACATGTGGAGATATACCTCCTCGGTGGGCCCGGACGAGGAAGTGGTCCGTGCCTATTCGATGGCGAATTACCCGGAAGAACGGGGTGTCATCTACCTGAACGTCCGGATCGCCTCGCCGCCGCCGCGCCAGGATGGCGTTCCGCCCGGAAAGATGACCTCATGGCTCTTCAGCCTGAAGCCGGGCGACGAGGTGACGATTTCCGGCCCCTTCGGTGATTTCTTCGCGAAGGAGACGGACAACGAGATGATCTTCATCGGGGGCGGCGCGGGCATGGCGCCGATGCGCTCGCACATCTTCGACCAGTTCCGCAGGTTGAAGACGGATCGCAAGGTTTCCTTCTGGTACGGAGCGCGAAGCCTCCGGGAAGCCTTTTACCAGGAGGACTTCGACCGGATCGCCGCCGATTTTCCGAACTTCGAGTGGAAGCTCGCGCTCTCCGAACCGCTCCCCGAAGACAACTGGGAGGGGTCCACCGGCTTCATCCACCAGGTTCTCTACGACGAGTACCTGAAAGGGCACAAGAACCCCGAAGATGCCGAGTACTACCTGTGCGGTCCCCCGATGATGCTGAAGGCCTGCCTCGAGATGCTGGACCGCCTCGGCGTCGAGCCGGAGAACATCGCCTTCGACGACTTCGGGTAGCGCGACCGTGAGACACATGTTGCCTGCGTGGGAACGCGAGCTCCTGGTCCCGACGGTGGAAACGACGCTCGACCTGCGCCTGCTGCCGCCTCTGGTGTGGTCCTCATTCCTTCTGAATCCCCGCCGTCTGCGTGGCAGCGACTTTCTGATGCGATGGCAACAGGGAGTCTGGACGGAAAAACGATTCATCGAAGCACTGTCCGGAGTCCGCGACTTCTTCGCGATTCCCTACGGGCCAAGCAGCGTGGCACCCACTGATGATCTCCGGGCACATGAGCTCTACTTCGAACGGCTCGAAGCTGCCGGTCTCGGCTCCGTGAAGCGCCCCGACCTGTTGATCTTCCATGAACGTCACCAAAATCAGGTGCCCGATCT
The DNA here is from genome assembly GCA_965215615.1 of Vicinamibacteria bacterium. Taxonomy (GTDB): domain Bacteria; phylum Acidobacteriota; class Vicinamibacteria; order Marinacidobacterales; family Marinacidobacteraceae; genus CBDATA01. The sequence goes on from OZ244068.1 coordinate 2,980,176, forward strand.
GCTCGAAAAAGCGGGAGGCGTAGAAGAGCTTCCCTTCGTGCCAGAGGAAGAGCTTCGGGACTTGGTGAGACTTGCCGCTCTCGCAGTCGAATGCGAAAACAGTCTCTGGGTCGCGGAGGAGATGCCCGCCTACGGCGAAGAGCTGCGCCCCATGAGACGACTGGGCGGCAAACCAGGCCTTTCCAAGAACGCAGTTCTTCCCACAGTCATCATCAAGGAAGAAGATCGCTCCCCTTTGCTCCGCTGGGAACAGGAAAACGGCAAGCCGATTCACATATGGCATGCCTTCTACGATCGGGCCTACGGTCTCGCGCTTTCCCGCGCCGGAGAACTCATCGAGGAGAAGCTCATCGAGCCCAGAGAACAGACTTATCAGGCACCGGGAGGAACGGTTACAAAGAAGATTACTTGGGGTTTCTATTATCACTATGCATACGATCTGGCACGATCTGTTCAGCCACCACGTCTGGTAGCAGAATTCATCAAGGATCGAAACGGCCACATCCTTCCTTACGTTCGTTTTCGGGAAGGCTCGCTGAGCCTTTCGGAGGAAGCCCTCGGGGTTCTGCGTTCGCTGAGCGAGCATGCGTGAAACTCGAACCCTGCCGACCGGTGGAGAAGCACGAGAAGCGCTCCGGGTAAAGGGGCAATTCTGGACACCGCAATGGATCGCCGAGGCGATGGTGGCCTATGTCATGCGTAATAGCCCGGCAGATATTTACGATCCCGCAGTCGGAGATGGGGCTTTTCTCGAAGCCTTCCTAAGGATTCGGAAACCTTCAAGCGGGACTCGATTCCTGGGGAGTGATATTGATGGCTCTCTGTTGGGCGGCGCAGTTTTCAGCGATCCGCAAGCCCACACTCAAGTCCGGGATTTCGCGCTCGATCCGCCATCAGGACCATTCGATGCCATCGTTGCCAACCCGCCTTATATCAGACATCACCGCCTCTCGCGCGAAGTCAAGCGCGCTTTCCGGGATCTGACACTACGTGAACTGGGACGTCCAATTGATGGCCGAGCGGGGCTGCATATTCTCTTCCTGATTCGTGCACTCTGTCTGTTGAACAAGCATGGACGACTCGCCTTCATCGTTCCCGCGGATACTTGCGAGGGAGTATTTCAGAAAGCGCTGTGGAGCTGGATCGCGAAGAATTTCCGCATAGACCATGTCGTGACATTCATTCCAAAAGCCACACCTTTTCCTGGTGTGGATACGAATGCTGTCATCTTGATGATTCGCAAAGAGCCGCCTCGTCCTGATTTCGAATGGCTGCTCTGCCGCGAGCCGGAAACAAAGGCTCTCGTTCATCTTGTAAAAAACAAGAACAGCGAGACCTCCGACTCCATCGATCGAGTCGAGCGCAACTTGGACGAGGCCCTCCGCACGGGAATGTCTCGCGCACCAGCTTCCACTTCTACAAAATTCGTGCTCGGAGACTTCGCTGCAGTACGGCGCGGTATCGCCACTGGAGCGAATTCGTTCTTCCTGCTGACCCGGGCACAGGCCGGCCGACTTGAGCTTCCCCAGGAATTCTTGCGCCTGACCGTAGGACGCACGCGTGACGCGCCGGGCGATGTGCTGAGCTCCGAAGATATACAAAGCCTCGACGAAAAAGGGCGGCCCACCTTGCTGCTCTCTCTTCCTGCGAAACCCGCCGACGAGCTACAGCCATCCGTTCGGGACTACCTGCGACATGGCGAATCCCTGGAATTGGCAAAACGCGCCCTGATCCGCACCAGAAAGCCGTGGTACCGCATGGAGCAGCGGGCAACACCTCCGCTTTTGTTCGCGTACCTTGGGAGAAGAAACAGCCGGTTCATTCGAAATGATGCCGGCGTGGTCCCTTTGACAGCCTTCCTGTGTGTCTATCCGAGAGCTCCAATCGGAGACCATCTCGATGAGTTCTGGCGAGTCCTGAACGATCCGGAGACAACCGCCAACCTCCGATTGGTCGGGAAGTCCTATGGGGGAGGCGCGATCAAGGTGGAGCCTCGCAATCTCGAGCGCCTGCCCATCCCTGACGAACTCGCCGAGCGGCTCCAGAACCGAGCCCCACTCCCTGCCGCACGGGGCCTGTTCGAGGAAGGCCCGAAAACAGACCGCCTCGATTGATTTCGCCCCGCGGGGCTATTCGACGTAGCTGTAGCCGCAGTTCTCGCAGGTCCAGGTGCGCCCCTGCCGGTACATGAGGGCCCCGCACTGCGGGCAGGCCCGGGTGTCCTCGTCTTCCGGATCCTCGGCGAACAGCGCGTCGTAATCCAGCTCCTCGTTTTCTTCCTCTTCCTTCTTCTTCTGCGGGTCTTCCTGCTGGGCAATGGCGAAGGAAGCGGTTCCGACGACGCCGGCTACGGCGATCCCGGCCGCCCGGAGAAAGTCGCGGCGGGTGTTGTCATCCATGAGGTGTCTCCTGGTCAGGACTCCTAATCATAAAGCCCCGCGCGATCCGGCGTTCTTCCACGATCTTCTCCCAGTCCACCGCCGGTACTCTCGGTTCGGCGGTCGGAGGGAGGATGTACGGGGGAAGGCGGAATTCATTCCGGAACATCTGGGTGCGGACGTGGCCGGTTGCGTATTCCGCGCTCTGGCCGGACATGAGATAGGTGAGGGTGGGCGCGAGGTCCCGGCGCTGGACCCGCTCGGTGACCCGGTGGCCCTTGCGGAAATCCGGCCCCAGAGCCATCAGCCAGACGCGGTGAGCGGAGGGGTTGCCCGGGTGATGGCCAAGCTGTCCATCGCGGTCCGGCTGGTCGTCGCGGCCGCACTCCGGACGGATGACGAGCGCCGTCCGGTCGCGGAGGCAGGGGTCGGATCGGATCGCGCTCCACAGGTTGCCGATCAGCTCGTCCGTGGTCCTGATGTGCCGAAGGTACTCCGCGTAACCCGTCCGGTGGTCCCAGAACCCGAACCCGGCGTGCGCGTCGTCGAGAGCGAGGATCTGCACGGTGATCGACTTCGGCTTGAACTCCCTGAGGATTCGGGGGACGAGAGTGAGCGCCTCCGCGTCGCCGCGGGGAGCCTCCCGATCGGGGACCGGCTCGCGGGTGGAGGGCGGGACCTGCATCTTCCCGGCGACCGCGCCGTCGAGAAAATCCACCACCTGCCGCCGCTCCCGTGCGGTGTGGCCGAGCCCCCGCTCGACGTGGAGGTCCACGATCCGTTCGCCGGTGAGCCCCTGCACCGGAGGAAAGATCCGGTTCATGGTGAGGTTCGTCGAGCCATATCCGACACCGTATTCGGGGTGCTGGCTGAAGTTCTTCACATCCCAGGCCCACGCCCGGTAGCGGGAAGCGGCCTGAAGGGTCCAGAAATCGGTGGCCTTGCCGCCTGATTTCTGGCGGATGTACTCGGCCCAGGTGGGATAGCGGGGCCGCTCGGCGGGAGCGTCCACTCCGCAGAGCATCTCGGAATACATGTAGCCGTGGAGGTTTGCGGTCTCTCCGTAGTCCTCGAGAAACACGGTGGCCTCCTCGGCCATTTTCGTCTGGAAGGGCGCGTTCTCCGGGTTGTCGATGACATCCTTCGTCCGGGCACCGTTTCCGAGAATCACGGTCACGAGGTGTCTGGTCCGGAAGCCCGGGTTCTCGGGCAGGACCATGCCGCCCTGAGGAATCCCGGCTCCCGCTTCGAGAATCGAACGGTGGGCACCGAGCGCCGCACCCGCGCCCAGCCTGAAGAAATCGCGTCGGTCCATCGCTCAGGCCTGAACCGACCGCACCAGCTCGACGGCGCGGCGAAGCCCCGGTGTCACTCCCTCCCGCCGGGCGAGCCCCTTGAGATCCCACTCGGCGACCGTCCGCATGTCCTTCCGCATCTGTCCGGACAACGAGTCGAAGACCTCGCGATAGGCGGCGAGTGCCCCTTCCCCATCTCCCGCCCCGAGCCGGGCGGCGGCGAGCAGCAGCCCCTGACGGGCGGACCGGGAGGGATCCCGGGAGCGGGCTTCCTCGAAAAGATCCACCGCCTCCCGGTGGCGCCCCATGAGGAAGACCACGTTCGCCAGGTTGTACTTTCCGAATACGAAGTCGGGAGCGAGATCGAGAACGTTCCCGAACGCGGCTTCGGCTTCCGGGAGCCGGCCCAGGTCGCGAAGCGTAACCCCCAGATTGGAGAGGAAGCTGTGGTTGAGCGGATCGAGTGCGACCGCCTGCTTCAGCGGTTCGAGAGCCTCGTCGGCCCGCTCCAGCTCGCCGAGCGCCGCTCCCGCGTTCGCCCACGCCGAAGCGAACTCCGGCAGGGCACGGGTGGCGGCGAGGAAGGCATCGAGCGCTCCTTCGAGGTCGTCCAGCACGATCTGCGTCTTCCCGAGTTCGAAGTGGGCGGCGGCGAGCGAACCGTCCCGCTCGATGGCCCTCCGGAAGGCATCGGCGGCCTCCGCCGGACGGCGCCTCTCGTTCGCGGCGCACCCCGCGAGGAGCTGCCCGCAGGCATCCTCCGGTTCGGCCCGGATGGCGGCGGCAGCAGCCCGCGCCCGGATCTCGCCGTCCGGCGCATGGAGCGCGATCCGTCGGAGTTCCGCGGCGCTCCCGGCGTTTTCGAGATCCCTGTCTCCGGGTCCCCGGATTCCTGCCGGAGCGAGCGGTGGCCCGGGTTCCCGCTTCACTGTGAACTGGCAGGCTGCGCCCCGTCCTCCGAGCAGGTCGGGGGCGCGGCGGAGCAACTCTTCCTCGCGCGCCGAAGCGATCAGCAGGCGGCTCCCGGCCCCGAGCTGGCTGAGGCGTGCCAACAGGTACGCCGGGGTCGCGATGGCGGGCGGTGTTCCGGATTCGGCCCGGCTGGAAGCTCGGGAAGGAAATGCCCGGTGGAAATCGGGGAGCAGCAGGGCGCGGGCGGAATCCGGCAGGGGACCGAGCTTCTGGAGAAAGAGTGGCAGATCCTCCATCGCCACCCCCGGCATCACCGCGTCTTCCGCGGAGATCGTCTCCACTCCCAACTGGAGCCGCCAGATTCCGCCGCCCTCCGGCTCCCGGTGCGCCGGCCAGCCTGCGCTCAAACTGGCAGTGTCTTCCGAAGGGCCGGCCGTGCTCGCCCGGACCCAGCCGTTTGCTTCCATCGCCGCGATTCTACGGGCCCGACTACACTCGCCCGATGGCCCGCAGCGAACTCGTCGCGATCGCGGAAAAGATCGTCTGGGACTACGACCACGCCCCGGAGGAGGTCGCCGAGGTGCTCGCCGGCGAGCGCGAACGGGTCGGCCATTTCGACCGTTCCGCGCTTTTCCTCCGGATGCTCCAGTCGCTGCCCTGGCAACGGATCGTCCAGACGCTCGGCATGGACGAAGTCCGGCTGTTGCTGACCCCGGAAGTCATCGAGCGGCTCTGGCCGCCTTCCCTTAGGGAGCGTTATGTCCGCATACGAAGCGTTCTACAGGGAAACCCTGTATCCGCTACAGAATGGAGTTCTGAACGTGCTCGCGCACTCCGGGACACCTTTCTGGCTGACCGGTGGAACCGCCCTCCATAGGCATTACTTCCGGGAGCGCTATTCGGATGATCTCGACCTTTTCGTAACCCGGGACGACCGCTTCTCCGAGCATGTAAAGCGTGCGTTGGCCGCACTGGAGCGGGGTGGCTACCGGCTCGACGAGGATGCCCTTCGCTCTCCGGACTTCGTGCGGGTCACGGTTCGCACAGCGGCAGCGGCCCTCCGCCTGGATTTCGTCAACGATGCGACCCCACGATTCGGCGACCTCACGAGCGGAGATCTCTTTCCCCGGATAGATGCGTTGCGGAACATCCTCTCCAACAAGGTCACGGCCGTGTTCCGGATGGAGCCGAAGGACTTCGCCGACCTGCGAACGATTGCGAGGAGCGTCGCGTTCGACTGGAGCGATGTCCTGGCTGAAGCCGGAAAAAAACAGCTCGGCCTCGAAGCCGCCGAGATCGCGACGCTGATCCGGGGCTTTCCGCCGGAGCGCATGGATTCCATCCGGTGGCGGGAAACCCCCGACCGCGACCGGTTTCTGGCCGACCTCGCCCGTATCGCCGAGGACATGTTCGCGGCGCGCCCCAACTCGCTTGCGCCGGGAGCTTGAAGAGGCGGAAGCTGCGTGGTCGACGCGTGTTGCAGTTTGTCGGCCACCCGACCCCCGTATCCTTCGCAGGAATCCCGATGACGAACACGCTCCACCGATACGGATCGGCGGAAAGCCTCGCCGATGACTACATCGTCTTCGCCATGGCGGCGCGAGGGATCAACGACGAAAGTGCTCCCGAAAAACTGCGGCGCTTCACCGAGATCGCGCTCCGGCACGGCCCGATCAACCTCGGCGATGCGACCAAGGGAGGCGTTTTCCGGTCCTCGCGGCTGAATCCGCTCGCCCACTGGCGGCGGCGGGGGCGGCTCGCCGGGGAAGCGATCCGCGAGGGGGTGAACGCTCCGACCGTCGTCTCCGCCGTGTTCGACAACGAGGACGCGCTGGTCGCCTTTCTTGTGGATATTCGGGAGGCCGACCTCGGGATCAGCATCAACATCAGCGGCCTCACCGACCGCGCCGCCGAGCTCGCGACGAAGGCCGGGATCACCCGGCACAGCGTCGAGTACAGCCTCGGCTTTTTCGGAAATCTCGACCGGCTGCCCGACCGCGCCACCCTTCAGCTCTCCACCATGTGCGGCCACGGAATGCTCTCCTTCGGTTTCGCCCGAAGGATGCTGGACTGGGTGCGGACCGGCCGCCGGGAGCCCGAGGAATGCGCCGAGGCGATGGCGCGCTTTTGCTCCTGCGGCATCTTCAACACCACCCGCGCCTGCCGGATTCTCAGGGAAGGCTGACCAGTTCCGGCAGGCTCGCGCCGATCTCTTCGCGGACCACCGCGTCCGCGATTCCGTCGAGCGGTGTCGGCTCGCGGTTCACGATGACGAGCCGCGCCCCGCTTGCCTTTGCGACCCGCGGAATCGAGGCCGCCGGCTCGACCACGAGCGATGAACCGACCGCGAGCAACAGGTCGCATGCCTCCGCCGCTTCCTGCGCCCGCCCAAGCACCTCGAAGGGCAACTGCTGGCCGAACGAGACGGTGGCGGGCTTCAGGAGCCCCCCGCACCGAACACAGTGCGGCGCGCGTTCGCCGTCTTCCACCCGCAGCGCCGCTTCGTCCATCGGGATCCGATCTCCGCAGTCGAGGCAAGCCGCTTCGGTGGTGGTTCCGTGGAGCTCCAGAACCGATTTGGCGGGGATTCCGGACCGCTGGTGCAGCCCGTCGATGTTCTGGGTAATCAGTGCGAGCAGCCGTCCTTGCCGATGGAGCTCGGCGAGCGCCCGGTGTCCGGCGTTCGGACGGGCATCCCGCATGGAAGGCCAGCTCGCAACCTTCTGCCGCCAGTACTCCTCCCGGCCCGCCTCGCTCCCGACGAATTCCTGAAAGGTGACCGTCCGGTTCCTGGCCCAGACCCCGTCCGGGCTCCGGAAATCGGGAACCCCGGATTCGGTCGAGATGCCGGCCCCGGTGAACCCCGCGATTCGGCGAGATCCGAGGAGCAGCTCCCGCGCGGCGCTCACTTCGCCCGGAAGGCGCACGATTCCTCCAGAAAACACGCGGGACACCGGGGATCGGTCGGTCGGCGGTGCGCCTTGCCGAGCAAGTAGAGCGGCGCATCCACCTTCCAGGACCCTTCGGGAATCATGCGGTTCGCGAGCTCATGCTCCTTCTCGACGGAGACCGATTCGCCGGTGAAGACGCGGCCCAGCACCCTCCGGACGTGGAGATCCGCCTTGAGCTCCCCGCTCCCGGTGATCTGCCCGGTGTCGTGGAGCGCCCCCACGATCATCCGCGCGATCTGTGGTCCCGTCCGCAGTGCCAGCAGACGCTTCAGCACCCGCTGTGGCGGTTCTCCCTTCCAGATCCTGCGGGCATCGCCGCCGTAGGACTTCACGATCTCCTGTCCGATCCGCCGGACCCGTTCGTGCGCCTTCGGGAAGCGGTGGAGGTGGTATTCCCGGAATCGGGCATTCCAGTCGAAAATCCCGACGACAACGACCCAGAGGTCAGGGGGGTCGCCGAGGGTTTCCTCGGTGAAGTGGCACGCCTTCTTCCAGACGGCCTGGGCGGGCATCTGGTAGTCGAGGATGGCCCCGAAGAAGAACTTGTTGGCGTTCCGCTTGTCAGCCGGTTGATCTTCGGTCAGCCACGGCCAGGTCACGCGGTGGCTTCCGCGGGCGGCCTCAAGCAGCCGCCGGACCCGGCCCGGATCCACTATCCAGGGCGGCCGAGTCCGAGGTTCGTCTTGCCGCGGATCGGGAAGTGTCCGGCGGTGGCCAGCAGCGCTCTGAGCTCCTCTTCGCCGTCCGGCCCGCAGCGGGTGGCCGCGCCCACCGAGATGATCGTCTCCGATTCGCGGGCCGCTTCTTCCACCGCGGCGAGCACCTCGCGCACCCGCGCCATCTCGATCTTGATCTCGACGATCGCGGAAAGCACCCGTTCGCCGAGCAGATCCTCGCGGATCGCTCCGGTCGAGGGATCGGGCATCATGGCGGTGACCGGGTTCCGCGCTTCGAACCGGACCCCGAGCGCAGCGAGCCGACGGGTGACCCGGTCCATGTCCGCGAACGTGGCGGAAACTCCCGGTCTCCCGAACTCCACCGTCATCCCGCATTCGCCGACCGAGACCCGCCCGGTCACGTCGTTGGTCTTGACTTCCTCGGTCCCGCGGCCGTGGACTCCGGTGGTTTCATGGGAAACCAGCGGGTCGCTGAAGGCGCGCCGGACGACGCGCGGCCAGACGAGTTCGTCGGGTTCGATCGCCGAGGTGGGGCAGATGTCCGGCTCGGGGTCGAAGCGGAGACGGAACCAGCCGAGCACCTTGCGAATGCCCCGGATCAGGCGCGGGTTCAGGTTCTCGGTGCTCATCCGGTAGCAGGTGTAGCACTCGACGCATGGGTCGGCATCCACCACCGCGCGGCCGTCGTCTCCGATGCGGATCGCCGAGACCGGACACGCCGCGACGCAGTTTCCGCAGCCGACGCAGCGCTCGCGGGAGATGCGCACCGTCAGTCGGAAGTCTGGAGCGAGTACTCGCCGAGGTGATGGATCACTTCCTCGCCCATCAGGTAGCGGAGCGTGTTGGTGAGCTTCTTCCGCTGGATGAACAGGTCGTGCTCCGGATAGACCCCGGGAGGGCTCATCGGGCTCTTGAAGTAGAAGGAGAGCCACTCCTGGATACCCCGGAGCCCGGCGCGGGAGGCGAGGTCGAGGAAAAGCGCGAGATCGAGCACGAGCGGCGCGGCGAGGATCGAATCCCGGCAGAGGAAGTCCACCTTGATCTGCATCTCGTATCCGAGCCAGCCGACGATGTCGATGTTGTCCCAGCCTTCCTTGTTGTCGCGGCGCGGCGGGTAGTAGTTGATCCGGACCTTGTGGTAGAGGTCGCCATACAGCTCCGGGTATGTTTCCGGCTGAAGGATCTGCTCCAGAACACTCAGCTTGCTCTCTTCCTTGGTGCGGAAGGAGCCGGGGTCGTCCAGCACCTCGCCGTCCCGGTTTCCGAGGATGTTGGTGGAGAACCAGCCCGAGAGGCCGAGCATCCGGGCCTTGAAGCCGGGTGCCAGGATGGTCTTCATCAGGGTCTGGCCGGTCTTGAAGTCCTTGCCGGCGATCGGGGCCCCGTTTTCGGCAGCCAACTGGCGGAGCGCCGGGATGTCGGCGCTCAGGTTCGGAGCGCCGTTCGCATAAGCCACCCCCGAACGGATTGCCGCGTAGGCGTAGATCATGCTGGGCGCGATGTGTTCCGAGTTCTCCGAGAGGCCGCGCTCGAACGAAGCCACATCGCGGTGGACATCGGCTTCTTCGAGAAAGGTCTCGGTCGAACCGCACCAGATCATGACCGCGCGGGCCGCGCCGGCGGCTTCCCGCGATTGCTGGATGTCGTCCATCAGCATCTTCGCGAGGTCCATCTTGGTGGCCGCCGTCTTCGTGTAGTCGCCGTCCAGCTTCTTTACGAAGTTCCGGTCGAACACCGCCTTCATCGGCCGGACCGCGGAGAGTTCCTCGCGCACCGTTTCGAGCAGCGCGGGCTCCAGCACGCCTGCCTTCGTGGCCGCGGTCCACGCGTCGTCCGGAAACAGATCCCACGCCCCGAACGAGAGATCGTCGAGCGAACTCAGCGGGACGAAATCCCGGATGAGCGGGGTGCGGGCCTCGGTGCGGGGGCCGAGCCGGATCGTGCCCATCTGGGTCACCGATCCGATGGGGGCGGCGAGCCCGCGCCGGATGGCGTGGATTCCGGCGATGAATGTGGTGCTGACCGCTCCGAGCCCGGGCAGGAGGACGTGCAGGCCGCCACTCTCGGGGGCGATATCGAAACGCTGGGTGCTCATGTGGGAGCGAAGTCTAAGAGAGTGAAGCGCGCCTTCGTCGCGGGTTATCCTCTCCGAATGGGCGTTCCAGCCCCTGTGTTTTTCCGGTCCGCGTTTTGCGCCTTCCTGCTGCCGGGCCTCTTCGCAGGGGCGGCGGAATCCGCGTTCCAGCCGTCCCGGCCGCTGATCGTGGTGACCGGGGAAGCGACCCGCGAAGTGCCGGTCCGGCGGATAGACGGTGTCGAGATGGTCGGCCTCCAGGATCTGGCGAGCGTGCTCGGCGGTGCGCTCCGCGAGGATCCCGGAGGCGATTCCGCCACCCTCCTGCTCGGCGACCGGACGGCGCGCTTCGACCGGGACCGCAGCTTCGTCACCGTGGAAGACCGGATGCGGGTGCTCCGGGAGCCCAGCCGGGTGATCTCGGGGGAGTGGTTCGTCGCGCTCGATTTCGTGGCCCGGCTTCTTCCCGACGTGCTTCCCGGCGACAGCGAATACCAGGCATCCGAGCGCGTTCTGTTTCGGGGAGCGAGCACCACCGTCGCGGTCGAGATTTCCCGCGCTCCCGGTGCCACCCGGATCACGGTTCGCACCGATCCGCCGGTCCCGCTCTTCGTCGGCGAAAGCGAGGGCCGGGTGCTCATTCCTATCCCGGTCCCCTTCCTGGAGACCGATTTTGGCGGCGAAGCGCCGCGCGACGGAGTCGTGGAGGAAGTGCGGCTCCTTCGTCGCGAGCGCGACTACCTCGTGGAGGTGGTGACCGGGCCGAACTACAGCCGGATGGATCAGGAGGCCATCCCCGGAGGAGTCCGGCTGGATTTGATCCGGGCGGCGGTCCGCGCCGGTGAAAATCTCGGGACGGACGAGCAGACATCCGGGGCAGCTTCGCCCCGGGATCGTGGTCGCCCGGTATCGAGAGAAGTATCGAGGGAAGTCCGGACGGTGGTGATCGATCCCGGCCACGGAGGCGGAGATCAGGGCGTTCTCGGCTCTTCCGGCTTCACCGAAAAGGAGCTGGCGCTTCGCGTTTCCCGAGCGCTCCGGGACATCCTGCAAGAGGAGTACGGCCTCCGGGTCATCCTGACCCGCGAACAGGATCGCGAGGTGGGACCGGACGACCGGGCTGCATTCGCGAACGCCGCCCGCGCCGACGCGATGGTGAGCATCCATCTGAACGCTTCGCTCGGCGGCGCAAACTCCGGAAGCTACGTCTATTACTACGCGCCGCGAACGCCCGCACGTCTCGCCGCTCCGGGGCCGGCTTCGTTCGTTCGCTGGGAGAACTCGCAGCTCTCCTTTTCGCCCGAATCGCGCCGCCTCGCCGAGGCGCTTTTCGCGGAGCTCGGGGAACTGCCGGTTCCGACCCGCGAGGTGGCGGGCGCGCCGCTTCTCGCTCTCGGCCGGGTGGCGATGCCCGCGGCGCTGATCGAGCTGGGGTTCCTGACCTCCCCGGAGGACGAGCCACACCTGACCCGCCCCGGATTCGCGAGAGAGGCGGCGCGTGCGATTGCGGCGGGGCTCATGCGGTACCGCGCCCTGATCGTGGCAACGGAATGAATCGCCTGCTCGCGGCGCTGGCCGCCGCTCTCCTGCTCGCTTCGTGTTTTTCGCCGGTCCCGGCGGAGCCCGACCTCTCCCCGGATTTCCCTTCGGAAACGCCCGCCCCGCCTCCCGCGCCGGAGATTCCCATCGGAACTCTCGCGGAGATCGGACCGGGAGGGAAGCTGCGCCCCCGGGAAGTCGAGCTTCTCGAGGGCTCGACGACGCAGGAACGGGCGGAATACCTGGCGCGCCTGCTGGTCCTGGAATCAGGAGCTTTCCCGGAAGGAACCCGGGTGCTGGATGTTTTCGTCAGCGGCCGCGGCGTTGCGGTCGTGAATTTCAGCGAGGAGTTGCTGACCGGCCATCCCGGCGGCCTTTTCGCCGAAGAGCTGACGGTGTACAGCCTCAGCCATTCGCTGGTCCTGAGTTTTCCGGCGATCGCCGAAGTGCGACTGGTCGTCGAAGGGCGGCCGCCACGAACCCTCGCCGGCCATCTGGATCTCGACGCGAGGTTCGGGCTGGCGCCGGATCGGCTGATCGAGAGTTCGTGACAAGCCGGCCCTCGATGGCATCGGCGAGCGCGCGCCAGGCCTTCGGAACGGCCGCTGGCGGCAGTTGTCCGGCGGGTTGCTTCCACTCCCGAAGGACGGCTTCGCGATACGGGAGCCCGCAGCGGGCGAGCACCCACTCCTCGTAGTCCGCGACGCGGCGCATGGCGGCCACGGTCAGCTCGACCGGAAAACGGGGCGACGGCGGCGGCTGGTCCGCCGGGATCATGTCCGGCCTCCAGATGGGTTTCCGGCTCGTCTCGAGTGGCATCCAGACGGGTTGAAACTGGAAGCGGCCCAGATAGACGCCACCTCGTTGGGGCGTTCCGAAAAAGAGGCCGAAGCCCCACAGCATGAGGGTTTCGTCGTCTTCCCGCAGGAGCCGGTAGCAGCTCGATCCGGCTTCCCCGGCGGGCGGCCGCTCCCTCGTGAAACCCCGCTCGAGCAGGAGGTTGCCTTCCGGACGAACGATGTCCCGGCCCCAGTTCCAGCATTGCCGATGCAGCAGTTCCTGCCCCTCGCTGCGTTGGGCATCGGCGATGAGACTCAAATCCACGCTCCGCCCCACGCCAGAAGAGCGCTGAACCCGGCGGCCGCCATCGCCTGCCGGCCCATGAGCCGCAGCGCGAAGGCGCGGCCCTGTTCGCGCGCAATCGTCAGGCAGGTCACGAGGCAAGGCAGGAGCACACCGGCCAGATAGACGGCGGTCAGGAGCTGGACGGCGCTGAGACTGGTGGCGACCCCCGGTTCCGCGAGCAGCAGGATGCCTTCCTTGCGCACGCTCGCGAGGACCACCGCGAGGGCGGCTTCGGCGGGCAGCCGGAAGAGGGCCATCGCCGGCTCGAAGAAGACCGAAAGAGTTTCGAGCGCGTTCAGCCAGTGGAGCGTGGAAGCCACAGCGGTGATCAGGAAGAAGATCGGCAGGGCGGCGCGAAAGAACTCCCGGATGACACCTCGCGCTTCGAGCCAGACGGTGCCCGGAGCGGGCCAGGTCAGGCGAAAATCCCTCGACGGCGCAAGGAAAGAGGAACGGGCCGTTTGAGGCGCGAAAAAACGGGAGTAGGCGAGGGTCGTGGCCCCGAGATAGAGCAGGTAGAGCACGACCAATCCGGATCGCCCTGCTGCCGCGAAGACGGCGAGCGTGGCACCGAGCTGGTAGGAGCAGGCCGAGCCGAAAGCGATCGCCGAGACGCAGACTCCGCGCGAGCAGGAAGGGGCCGAGCGCGCGCTGATAACGGCGGGCACGTTGCAGCCGAAGCCCATGACGACCCGCGCCAGATCGTGGCCGGTCATGCGGAACGGCCCGAGCCACGGGTCCACGGCGCTCGTCAGCCGGCCCAGCAGGCCGCTCGCCCGGTACGTGCTCATCAACAGCGCGTGAAGCGCGACCACCGGAGTCGCCCAGACGAGAAGCAGCGGCCCCATGGTGAAAAAGCCGTAGTCCCCGGCCAGGATTTCCCGAAGCGGCTCGGGCCAGCTCGCGAGCCACCCCGCGAACGTCCCGGACGCGACGCGAACGACGGGGTCGATTCGATCCGCGAGTCGGTTGGCGGTGTCCACCGCGACCCAGGCGGGCGCGAGCAACAGCAGCAGCGCCAGGAGGGGCCGAAAGCGGGTCACGCCTCCCTGAGCAGGCTGTAGAGAAACGGGCGCGGCATTCGACAGGCGATGCATCCCGTCTGAACCACTCACCTCCGGCTCGCTCTTCGTTGCGTTTGCTCGAAATAGCGCTGCGACTATTCCTCGCTCACGCGCCTTGCCAGCCGGGCGCCTCACCCGTCCCGGTGCTCACGCCAGCTTCTACACAGCCTGCTAACAGGCGCATTCATCACCACAGCAGGACAGATCGTCGAGGAACATCCCCTGCTGGCGGTACCACTCGAGCGGCTCGACGCTCACCCGCATGCGGCGGGCGATCTGGTTGGCCACCACGGCGAAACGCTGACGGAACTTGTAGATGAAGCAGAAGATGAGGTTCTCATGGCGCACCTGCGGCCCGACCAGGAAGAGCCCTTTCGCCAGTGTGGACTCGTCGTTTTCGGTCAGCAGCGGGAAGCCGTCATCCCGCCAGTCGAACATCGAGCGAATGACACCCGCCGAACCGACGAATCCGTTGGCCAGGACCGGCTTTTCGGCAGAGTCTACGACCTGGCCGTCCTCGAACGAGATCCGGTAGCCGTCGCCATTCCGGAGGACACCGGTGACGACGCTGTTCCCGGAGAGCTTCACCCGGCCGGTATCCATCGCCGATTTCAGCCGCCCCCTGGTGAAGGGCGATATCTGCCGGCTGGGGTCCGAGCCTTCCTCCTCCCACGGGGCCTCGCGGTCGAACACCCGCGTCTTTCGACCCGCGGCAGCCAGCGCGACGGCAGCATCGATCCCGCCCTCGGCCCCGCCGATGATGCATCTTTCGTCCCCGTTGAGATCGCTCCACGAAGCTACCCGGGAGTAGTGCAGACAAAGCCCGGCACCTTGAAAACCATCGGTCCGCGGGTACTGCATTTCGCCTCCCGCCCAGATCACGAACCGCGCGTGGATATCGCCGCGACTCGTCTCCAGCCGGAACCGCCGGGGCCGGGCCTGCATCGAGATCGAAAAGACATCGGTCCCGGTTTCGACCGGCAATTCGAAGTGCGCCGCCACCGCATGCAGATAGCCGGCGTACTCCACTCCGGTGGGGTGCTCGACCCCGAGCGAGAAGGCGGGCGAGGTGTTCGGAGCGATGGCGTTCAGGTCCAGTTGGCCGAATTGGTTGCCTGTGAACGACGGGGTGATGAAGTGCGTTTGTTCGGACCAGCGCAGGAAGGAGGCGCCGATTCGAGCGCGGTCGAGGATCACGAAATCCTCGATGCCGAGGTGGCGGAGCGTCACGCCCATGCCGAGGCCTGCCGCCCCGGCACCGACGATGGCAACCTCGAAAGAGGGGTCGTTTCCGTTCATCGAGCCGCTAATGATAGTCGCTCGTCAATAACGACAAGGGCGCCCCGCGCCGGCCCTTCTCAGGGAATCATCAGGCGCAGGCGGCGCAGCGGCCCATCAGGGTCAGTTCATGGCTTTCGACCAGAAAGCCCTTGGGCGCGAGCGCCTCCACTTCGTCCGGGCACCGGGGGATATCGAACGCCTGGTCGCAGGCGTGGCAGAGGAAGTGGTGGTGGTGGGGCTGGTCGGCCAGTTCGTACCGCGGGACGCGGCCCGGTAATTCGACTGCAGATGCCCATCCCTCTTCCACGAGGGCCTTCATGTTCCGATAGACGGTCGCGATCCCGAGCGACGGCGCGAGCCTTTGGCCGTGTTCGAGGATCTCGTCCCGCGTGAGGGGACGGCGGGCTTTCACGAGGACCTGGCGGATCGCCCAGCGCTGACGGGTGTTTCGTTGCATGGAAGAAGGGATGGTCCGTGACAAGATGGTAGCCGCCCCGTTTTTCCGGCTATCGAAAGGATTCCCGCATGAGCCCCACCTCCGGCCGCGCCGATGGACGAGCGCCGCTCGAAATCCGGGAAACCGGCATCCAGTCCGGCTTCCTGCGCCGCACTCCCGGTTCGGTTCTCCTGCGTCAGGGTGGCACCCGGGTGCTCTGTGCGGCCGGTTTCGAGGAACGAGCGCCCGACTGGCTCAAGGGCAAGGGTCGGGGCTGGCTCACCGCGGAGTACGGGATGCTTCCCCGGTCTTCCGATGAGCGGATCCGCCGCGACCGGCGCGGTGTCGCCGGACGTACCGCGGAGATCCAGCGCCTGATCGGGAGGTCGCTCCGCGCCGCCCTCCATCTCGAGGGCCTGGGTGAGCGGACCATTCAGCTCGACTGTGACGTGATCGAAGCGGATGGCGGGACGCGGACCGCGGCGATCACCGGTGGGTTCGTGAGCCTCGCCCTGCTGCTCGAGGATGCGCGGCGTCGCCGGCTGCTTTCCGGCCCCGTCCTCCGTCGGCAGATCGCGGCGGTGAGCGTGGGGATCGTCCGCGGTGAGCTGCTGCTCGATCTCGACCACGCGGAGGATGCCGCCGCCGAAGTCGATCTGAACGTGGTCCAGACGGCTTCCGGCGACCTGATCGAAGTCCAGGGAAACGCCGAGGGCAAGCCCTTCAGCCGGTCGCTCCTGAACGAGATGCTGGACGCGGCGGCGACGGGAATCGAGATCCTGGCGCGAAAGCAGCGGGAGGTGCTGGCCGGGATCCCGCTTCCCGTGGAATGAGCGTCCCGCTGCTCATCGGCACCCGGAACGAGGGCAAGGTCCGGGAGATGCGCCGGCTGCTCGGAACCTTGCCCTTCCGGCTCGTGTTCCTGTCACGCGAATCGCTCGGCTTCGAGCCGCCCGAAGATCCCGAGGAAACCGGCGAGAGCTTCCTCGCGAACGCCGGGATCAAGGCGCGCTGCTACCACGAGGGGATCAGCTTCCCCACCCTCGCCGAGGATTCCGGCCTCGAAGTGGATGCGCTCGACGGTGCCCCCGGAGTCCGTTCGGCGCGCTGGCTGGGAGTGGACACGCCCTACGAGGAAAAGAACCGCCGCCTGCTGGAGCTGGTGGAGGGCCGCGAGCGCGGGGCGCGCTACCGCTCGGCGATGGCGGTCGCAGCGCGGGGCCGGATCGTCTTCCGCGCTACCGGCGTGGTGGAAGGGCGGATCGCCGCCGCTCCCCGGGGGTCAGGCGGGTTCGGCTACGACCCGGTCTTCGAGACGGCTTCCGGTCTCACGATGGCGGAGCTCTCTCCCGCAGAAAAGGAACGGATCAGCCACCGGGGAGCGGCGCTCCGCCGGGTGGTTCGTTTCCTCGAATCCGCCGCCCGCGCGGAGTCCCTATAATCCGCGGTGCTTCTCGGGGCGTGGCGCAGTCTGGCAGCGCGCCTGCTTTGGGAGCAGGAAGCCGGAGGTTCGAATCCTCCCGCCCCGACCAGTGGCCGGTCCCGTGGCCGGTTTCCGTCAAAGTGCCCGGAGTCGCCCAAACGCGCCAGTAGCTCAGTGGAGAGAGCGGCGGCCTTCTAAGCCGATGGTCGGGGGTTCAAATCCTCCCTGGCGCGCCGGCTGGTGGATGTAGCTCAATGGCAGAGCACCGGATTGTGGTTCCGGTGGTTGGGGGTTCGAGTCCCCTCATCCACCCCGCCGAGGCTGTAACGGCGGGCAAGGACGGCCGTCGGCGTTCGTTCGGCTGGCGTGGAAACGGCTACGATTCATTTTCATGGATGCATCCTTGATCGCGATTCTGGCCGTGGGCGTGAGCCTCGCCGCGCTCAAGCTCACGGAGGATTCACTCTTTCAACACCCCTGCCTGCCGCAGAGGTTTCGTCGCTTGAGCAAACCCTCATGCACATCGGTGAAATGGCGATGGACCGCCGTCGAGTACACCGAGTACACCTTGCCACGGGGACGGACCAACGCCGGATCCTTGAAGTCCCTCTGGAGTAGCAGGCCGTTGGTGTAAAGGAGCCGCGCTCCCGTCTCGAGCGCCAAGCCGAGCACATGGGGATCGTCCGATTGCATCGCTTCATTCTTTGCGACTTCCCGGGCGCGGGACTCCACCTTCTTCGGGTCCGCCACGACAACGGTACCGGCAAGCTGGGCTTCCCTGATCTTCCGAATCCGTTCCGGGCCCAGGGTTCGCCGGAGCTCCGTCAGCAGATTTCCCCCAACCACCAGCCGCGGTCTTCGTTTCCGTGAACTGGCGCGCATTCGATTTCCGGGCTCGAATGCCCAGTCGAAAAACCGCCTCCCCGCCTCGGGTCGCGGATCCGGTCCTTGCCCGAACCAGAACACTTCGTTCGCCGCGTTTGCGTCAACGATGGCGCACATCAAGCGATGCCAAGGGAACGATCTATTTCGGACAGGAAGAAACTCCGATATCCCTCAGGAACATCTCTTACATTTCCATTTGAATCCAGACTCAAGGAATGAATTCGAACCTGGTCGCCATGTGGCTCGAAATAGAGAATAGATACATCGTCGCTTTTCAGTTCTGTCTTCCCATCCCGGACTTCCATCCGAACTCTGTCGAGCAGAAAATCACTGTGGGTTTCCACGATGAGCTGGTTGCCACCCGCCGCCTCCTCACAGAAGAGGCCAGCCAATGCAGCCTGCGCCATCGGGTGCAAGTGCATTTCAGGCTGTTGGAGAAGATAGAGTCGAGAGAAGACAGATGATGCGAAGCTTGCGATGACGGGTAGAACCTGTCCCACGCCATATCCGAGATCGGCCAGGTTGCAGAACGATTCCTTGCGCCCACGTCTGGTTCCAAATTTCCGAACGAGCAACTGAAAAGGATCGCCGTCGCTGTCGCCGAGATGCTTTACCTCGATCTCGTCGAACAGACCCGATGCTTGTCCGAACTTCTCGAAATACCGCTTGGTCCGTCGCCACGGAATCGGTGTCTTTGAGAGAGTGGCGAGACTCGTCGGCACGTGTGCGCCCGATGGATCGGTGTCCGGTTCAGCGCTCAGGGGGTCGTATGTGCGTTTGGGCTCTGCCCGCACAGGAGCGCCAGCGAAGGGCCGCGCTGCGGGGAGCCTGAGGGTGTGCCACACGGGGAGAATCTGGTCGCGCAGCGCAACGATGTCGTCTCGGCAGAGGGTTGGAGAATCTCCGAGAGGGTTGAACCCCTCTTTGGGGGGCTCTTCGAAGACCCGCGGCAGTAGATCGAACGAAGCGCCCCGCCACAAGGCTGTTCCCCATGATGTCCAGTGGTCGGGATCCTTGGATACACGTAACTTCCAGCGTCCTCGGGACGTCCCCACAAAGGAACCTTGACCATTGTGCTCGGATTCCCCGCTTGCGAGCCAGCAATCCACCGCGCCGATGCGGCAACGGCTCGCGTAGGGTCGCGGACCCTGCTTGGTAAAGGTGACATCGAACGAGAAGTCGTCCATGTCTTTGGTTCCGGACGAACCACGAGAGGCTTCCGTTGATTCCTGAGTGAAGCCGCCCTCAAAGACATGGGCAAGTGTGTCGTGGTCGAGTCTTCGGCAAGCGATGTCATCGAAGCTCCCCAAGTCGAACGGCGATTCCCGAAAATCCGGTTGCGCCCGGGTATAGGCGATGTCCCAAAGCGCCCGGACCATCGCCAGAAACGAAGTCTTCCCCGTACTGTTCTCGCCGACCAGCAGCGTGAGCGGAGCGAGCCGGGCGGTCTGGAGCTCACCGAAACAGCGATAATTCCGGAGGCGCAACTCCTTCATGACATTTGGCTCCAGGGTGCGGGTCGGCGGTGTCCGTATCTGCCCGCGAGTGGGTATGCGATGACAGGGTCTTGTTCAGCGGTGGAGAGTCCGCAAATCGCCGGCGGTACTGCGTCCGTTTTCCCGTGACAACCCACGATCGCGGAGAGTAACGCTTTCCTTCGCCGGGGCAGCATGCCTGTAGATCGACGGGCGTTCCCCGTCACTGCCCCGGGACCAGGATCGCCTTCGTGACCCGGAGCGCCTCGATGTCGTCGAGCGCCTGCTCCGCTTCTTCGAGCCGGTAGCGCTTCCCGATCACTCGCGCGAAAGGCATCTCGGCGCTTCGCCGTTCCAGCAGGTCGAGCGCCCTCCGCCAGTGGTGGAAATCGCTCCCCCACTGTCCGCGGATTTCGACGTGCTTGCGGTTGATTTCGGTGTGCGGGTTGATTCCGACCGTTCCCGCGTCGGTGTAGTGGCCGACCACCACGTAGCGGCCGCCGTCGCGGGTCATGGCGAGTCCTTCGGGGACCGCTTTCGGGTTGCCGCTCGCCTCGATCACCACATCGGCTCCGTGGCCGAGCGTCCGGTCCCGGACCGCTTCCACGCGCTGGTCGTCGTCGAGTCCGAGCGCGAGGTCGGCCCCCATCAGGAGCGCGAGTTCCCGCCGCGCCTCGGGTTCGCCGATGGCAGCGATGAAGCCCGCGCCGGCGGCCCGGGCGAAGGCGATGGCGGCGAGTCCGACCGGCCCGATTCCCTGCACCGCGACGCTCTCGGCGAGCCGGATTCCGGCGCGGTCCACCGCCGCGAATCCGGTGAAAAGCCCGCATCCGCCGCCGATCAGGTCATCCACCGAAAGCGTCTCCGGGAGCGCCAGCATCCGGACTCCGGCGCGAAGCCAGATCCGCTCCGCCCACCCGCCGAGCAGCCCCTCCGCCGCCGGCTCGGTGATCCCGTAAACCCGGCGCGACGGGCACCGGTTCGGGGTCCGCGCCACGAGACAGAAATGGCAGGCCCCGCAAGCTCCATGAACATCGAAGAAGGTGACGACGCTCCCCGGCCCTACCGGAACCCCCGAAGCGTCCCGCTCCACCTGGTTCGACTCCACGATCCGCCCGACGCTCACGTGGCCGGGGATCAGGGGATAGGGGACCCCGGCGAGGCGGCCTTCCCGCAGGTGGACATCGGTGCCGCAGACCTCGGAAGCGAGCGTTTCCAGCAGGGTTTCGCCGGGCGCGAGCCGTGGCAACGGAAACTCCCTCATTTCGACCGGCTGGCCCGGAGCGACGAGAACCGCGGCCCTCGCGGTCCCGGTCACGTGATGGCTCCGCCGCAGCTCGATCCCGCCCCCGCGGTGCAGCCATAGCAGTGCGCCCCGGTGACGATCCGCCGGCTCCCGAGCGCTTCTTCCGAGAACTCCGAGATGTGGACAGGCGCTCCGTACCCCACCTTGATGTCGAGCATCTGGTTGAAATCGCAGTCGTAGAGCCATCCGTCCCAGCCGACCGAAATCGTGTTCCGGCACATGACTGCCTCGGCAGCGGCCGGATTGAAGGCGTTCACCAGCTTCTCCATGTACGCCTCGTGGTTCCCGCTCTCGATCAGATAGTCGAGAAACCGGCTGATCGGCAGGTTGGTGATGGTGAAGAGCTGGTCGAAGCGGATGTCGAAGCGCCGTCCCAGCTCCCGCTTGAACTCCCGCTCCAGCCCCTGCTGGTCTCCGGGGAGGAACGCGCCGGTCGGGTTATAGACCAGGTTCAGGCGCAGTTTGCCGCCCTGGCCGTAGCCCAGTCGGTTCAGGAGGCGCAGTGCTTCGACCGACCGGTCGAAAACTCCCTCGCCGCGCTGGGCATCGGTGCGGTCAGCGAGAAAATAGGGGAGGCTCGCGACCACTTCGACTTCCCGATCGGCCAGAAATCCGGCCAGATCCTGCTGCGAGCGAAGCATCAGGACGGTGAGGTTGCACCGGTCCATGACGTGCCGCCCGAGCTCCCGCGAGGTGTCCACCAGATACCGGAAGTTCTCGTTCAGCTCCGGCGCACCGCCGGTGATGTCCACCGTCGGAGCATCGGTTCGCCGAAGCGCCGCGATGCACGCCTCGGCGGTCTCGCGGGTCATGCGTTCGGTCCGATCCGGCCCGGCATCCACGTGGCAATGCCGGCAGGTCTGGTTGCAGAGCTTGCCGACGTTGATCTGGAAGATCTCGACGCCGGTGGCGCGGAGCGGGTGGAGTCCGTGGTCGGCGAGCTTGTCGTCGAAGGGAACGAGTTCGGCCGTCACATGCTCAACGCCTTGTTCTTCTTGCGCATCTGCACGCCGTGCACCAGCGAAGCCCCGCCCCGGATGGCCGACGCGACGTGGACCGCTTCGGTCATCTGCTCCATGTTGGACCCTTTCTCCAGACAGGATTCGGTCCAGGCATCGATGCAGTAGGGGCACTGCACCGCGTGGGCGACGCCGAGCGCGATGAGGGCTTTCTCCCGCTCGGTCAGCGCTCCTTCGGCGAAGGTCGCCTGGTACCAGTCGTTGAATTTTTCCCACAAATCCGGTGCCTGCTTCCCCATGTCGGCGAACTGCGCCAGATCGTGTCGCTCGTAGTAGTGGCTCATCGGGAAAAGGTACCGCACCGATGGTAGCCTCGCTCCATGCCGCCTCTCCGCTCCCTCGGGTTCATCGGGCTCGGTGTCATGGGAAAGCCCATGGCGCGGAACCTGCTCGCCGCCGGTTTCGGCCTCACGGTCCACAGCCGCTCATCGGGGCCGGTGGAGGAACTGGTGGCCGCGGGGGCGCGCCGCGCCAAGACTCCGGCCGAATGCTCGGCGGGCCGCGACGCGACGATCCTGATGCTCCCCGATTCCCCGGATTCCGAACAGGTGATGCTCGGCCCCGGCGGGGTGCTCGAAGCGGATTCGCCTCCCCCGCTGGTGGCCGACATGTCCTCGATCCAGCCCGAGACCAGCCGGAAGATCGCGGAAGCGGCGACAGGACGAAAGATCGCGTTCGTGGACGCTCCGGTCAGCGGCGGCGAACCCGGTGCCATCGCCGGAGAGCTCGCGATCATGGCCGGCGGCGACCGGGAGGCGTTCGAGGCGCTCCGGCCGGTCTTCGATGTGCTCGGCAAGAGCGCGGTACTTTGCGGCCCGGCGGGAGCGGGGAACACCGTGAAGCTCGCCAACCAGATGATCGTGGCGGCGAACATCCAGGCGGTGGGTGAAGCGCTGCTGCTCTCGGTTCGCTCCGGGCTCGACCCCCGCGTGGTGGTGAAAGCGATCCGGGGCGGGCTTGCCGGCAGTACGGTTCTGAACGCCAAGGCGGAAAAGATGATCGCCGGTGACTGGACACCCGGCTTCCGCCTCGAACTCCACCTGAAGGATCTGAACAACGCGCTCGCGGCGGCCGGGGAGACTGGCAGCCCGGTCCCGGTGACGACCGTGGTCCGCCAGTTCGTCCGGACGCTGGTCGAGCAGGGTCACGCCGCCGAAGACCACGCCGCGATCGTCCGCTACGGCGAGCAGATCGCGGGGAACACGATCTCCGGCAAAACGGAACCCTGATACCAACCTGCCGCGGCAGATTGGCACCGGAGTTCCAAATCGCCGTACGCTTTCCGTGTGGTGGAAATCCCTCGCACGCTCCGCGTCCCCATCCTCGAAGACCTGCACCAGGCGATGGTGTTCGTTGCCGGCCCGCGCCAGGTCGGCAAGAGGCTGCTGTCGTCGCTCGTCTGAAAGCGTTACGAAAGAGACGGGCGCGCGGCGCACCCGAGCAGGACATCCACATCGACAGCTCGCTCGATGCCGTTCGCCAAATCGTCCAGAGCGGCCTCCACCGCGGCTCCATAGTCGAGATCCGATCGCTCGACGGCCCCGGCGCGCTCGAGCCAGGCGCGCCGGAATGCGTCCTGGGCGAAGACGCCATGAACGTAGCTGCCTTCGATCAGGCCATCCGCGGAACGTGCCCCGTCAGCCCGGCCGGCGAGTTCGAACATGGGCCGCTCGCAGTCCTTGCCGGTGGTCTCGCCCACGTGAATCTCGTAGCCGGTGACCGGAAGTCCGGTGCTCAGGCAGCGTCCTTCCACCGGGCGCACCGCCTTGGCCCCCGACATTTCGGTATGGACATCCAGCAGTCCCAGCGCGGGTTCCCGACCCGGGCGGCCATCCATGCCCTCCGCATCCTCGATCCGCGAGCCGAGCATCTGGTATCCCCCGCACAGCCCCAGCACCCGCCCGCCGGTGCGCGCGTGGGCGAGGATGTCGTGGTCCCAGCCTTGAGAACGCAGGAATCGCAAATCGCCCAGCGTGGACTTGGTGCCGAACAGGATGACGACATCCGCGTCCCGGGGCAGGGGTCGCCCGGGCGGGATCCAGCGAAAATGGACGCCCGGTTCCAGGCGTAACGGGTCGGCATCGTCGAAATTGGCCAGCCGGGAGAGCATGGGCGCGACGATCCGCAGGTCGCCGCTCGCACGCCGCCTGCCGCCGTCGAGCGTCACCGAATCCTCGGCCGGAAGGTCCGCGGCACAGGCGAGCCAGGGGATCACGCCGAAGGAGCGCCACCCGGTGTGTTCTTCGATCGCGGTCAAACCGTCTTCGAAGAGGGACGGATCGCCCCGGAACTTGTTGATGACGAAGCCCCGGATCATCGCGGCATCCTGCCGGGACAGCACTGCCTTCGTGCCGACGAGGCTCGCGATCACCCCGCCCTTGTCGATGTCGCCGACCAGGCACACCGGAATCCCGGCTCGCCGGGCGAAACCCATGTTGGCGATGTCGCCCTCCCGCAGGTTGACTTCGGCAGGGCTGCCGGCCCCTTCGACGACGATCAGCTCACAGGTGTCCATCAGCCGCTCGAAGCTCGCGAGCACCGCATCCATGCGGCTGCCGCGCCGCGCCATGTACTCGGCGGCCTCCATGCTGCCGAGCGCCTGGCCCCGCACGACCACCTGCGCCCGCCGATCCGTCTCCGGCTTCAGCAGGATCGGGTTGAAATCCACATCGGGCTCGAGGCCAGCGGCCCGGGCCTGAAGCGCCTGGGCGCGGCCGATCTCGCCACCGGCGCAGGCCGCCGCGTTGTTCGACATGTTCTGGGGCTTGAACGGCGCGACCCGGATGCCGCGCCGCCGGGCGATCCGGCACAGCGCGGCCACGATCAGGGACTTGCCCACATCGGACCCGGTTCCCTGCACCATCAGGGCCCTGGCGGGACCACCGGTCATGGGTGTCGCGGCCTTTCCACCGTTCGTCAGGCCGGACTGGCGCTCCGGCTACTCGCGTCTCTCGTCCGAGGGTTTCGGTGGCAACAGGAGCATTTCGGGCCACGAAGCGGGGTGCCGCATTCCCGCTGACCTTCCGACCTCGACCGCGTCAACCTGCCGCAGATGTTCCTTTATCCAAGCGGTGAGATCAGCCGCTGCCCGGAGTATGGAACCCGCTTCACGGCTCTTCGAGTGGCTTCTACGCTCGTTGAGCGTCTTCAACAGTTCCCAATCCCGCAGAACCTGTCTCTCGCCTTCGACTTCTCGAACGCCGAGGATCAACCGATGAGAGGGAGAGTTCGTTCCCGTCACTTGATCTTCAAAGGACACGACGAGTAGCGGGCTGGACAATCCAGCGACTTCCGCTACTCGCACATCGAGTTCCAACGCTTCGCTTATGGCGAAGTCCACCACGGGATGGCCAATGCCGAGCACCCGCTTCATCGCGCCGGCACCTCCGATGCGACGGTCGAAGACCATGGAGTCGTATTTCTTGTCCATGGCGTAGTCCTGCGCAGTCCAGTCCTCGGGTGACAGGAAAGACAAGCCCGAATCATCTTCTGAGACGCGACGCTTATGACGTTGCAACGCGCTCTTCACGAATTCCTTCAGATCGGGCAAATCGCGACGTTCGTGTCGAGGAGAATCACGGCTCGCGGGTGATCTTGCGCAGCTCCTCCCATGACATCCGCATTTCGATGGGGTTCTCGATGATCGTTTTCAGGGCTTCCGCGTACGACGGGCGGGGCTTGGGCACTGGAGAAGAGATCCGCTGGAGGACGAAGTCCCCGTTTCCCGGATTGCGGATCTCGAAAACGTCTCCTGGAGTGGCATCGGGGATGGTGACCCGGCGCTTCTCGTCGGCATGAGTGGTTGACATGAGTGGACTGTAGCCGACTGCCTTCCCGCGTCCCGGTGGTACCTTCCGGCCCATGCGCCGCGCCCTTCCCCTGATCCTCCTCGCCGCCTGCTCCGCGCCCCCGGAAACCCCGCCTGCCGCGGACGAGCTGCCGCCGATCCTCGCCCAGAACGCCTTCCTCTACTACCGCGATCTCGGGGAGGCCGAGGCGTTCTACCGCGATGTTCTCGGTCTGCCGCTCGCCGCCGACTTCGGCTTCGCCAAGATGTTCCAGGTGGCCGAATCCGCCTACCTGACGCTCGTGGACGAAGCCGAGGGGATGCACAGCGCCGACGAGCCGAAGACGGTGGCCTTCGCGCTCGTCACCGAGCGGCTCGCCGACTGGCAGGCGCGGCTCGACGAAGCCGGCGCGGATTTCCGCAGTCGCTTCGACGAGGAATCCGCCGATCCGGAGGCGGCGCACCACGGTTTCACGGTGTTCGATCCGGGCGGCTACATCCTCGAGTTCGAGCGGTTCCTGCCCCATCCCGAGAACATCGATCTGATGCCGATTCTCGACGCGGCCGAGCCGCTCGGCGGAGACAATGCGGCCGCCGGGCCGGGGATGGGCTTCGAGGCGATGGTCGTCTGGCTCTACTACCCGGACATCCTCCCGCTGCTCGACTTCTACCAGGAGGCGCTCGGCCTGCCGCTGACCGTGGACCAGGGCTGGGCCAAGGTCCTCCGAACCTCCCACGCCGGTTTCGTTGGACTCGTGGATTCGAACCGCGGCATGCACTCGTTCACCGAGGAGAAGGCGGTCACGGTGAGCTTCTTCGTGGACGCGGTCGAACCCTGGCACGACCACCTGTCGGCGTTCCCCGGCTACCGGCCGCGCACCGGGATCGTGAACGAGAGCGATCGGGTTCAGGC